>NZ_JBQYMB010000001.1:4800000-7865000 GCF_052682275.1 Paraburkholderia sp. D1E | reverse complement strand
AACTGGGTGTACGACAAGTAGGGCGGGACACGTGAAATCCTGTCTGAAGATGGGGGGACCATCCTCCAAGGCTAAATACTCGTGATCGACCGATAGTGAACCAGTACCGTGAGGGAAAGGCGAAAAGAACCCCGGGAGGGGAGTGAAATAGATCCTGAAACCGCATGCATACAAACAGTAGGAGCCTCCTTGTGGGGTGACTGCGTACCTTTTGTATAATGGGTCAGCGACTTACATTCAGTGGCAAGCTTAACCGATTAGGGAAGGCGTAGCGAAAGCGAGTCCGAACAGGGCGTTCAGTCGCTGGGTGTAGACCCGAAACCAGGTGATCTATCCATGGCCAGGATGAAGGTGCGGTAACACGTACTGGAGGTCCGAACCCACTAACGTTGAAAAGTTAGGGGATGAGCTGTGGATAGGGGTGAAAGGCTAAACAAACCTGGAAATAGCTGGTTCTCTCCGAAAACTATTTAGGTAGTGCCTCGTGTATCACCTTCGGGGGTAGAGCACTGTCATGGTTGTGGGGTCCATTGCGGATTACTACGCCATAGCAAACTCCGAATACCGAAGAGTGCAATCACGGGAGACAGACATCGGGTGCTAACGTCCGGTGTCAAGAGGGAAACAACCCAGACCGCCAGCTAAGGTCCCCAAATATTGCTAAGTGGGAAACGAAGTGGGAAGGCTAAAACAGTCAGGAGGTTGGCTTAGAAGCAGCCATCCTTTAAAGAAAGCGTAATAGCTCACTGATCGAGTCGTCCTGCGCGGAAGATGTAACGGGGCTAAGCAATATACCGAAGCTGCGGATGCACATTTATGTGCATGGTAGGAGAGCGTTCCGTAAGCCTGCGAAGGTGCATTGAAAAGTGCGCTGGAGGTATCGGAAGTGCGAATGCTGACATGAGTAGCGATAAAGGGGGTGAAAGGCCCCCTCGCCGTAAGCCCAAGGTTTCCTACGCAACGTTCATCGGCGTAGGGTGAGTCGGCCCCTAAGGCGAGGCAGAAATGCGTAGCTGATGGGAAGCAGGTTAATATTCCTGCACCATTGTTAAATGCGATGGGGGGACGGATCGCGGAAGGTTGTCCGGGTGTTGGAAGTCCCGGTTCCTGTGTTGGAGAAGGCGCTCAGGCAAATCCGGGCGCGCAATTCAAGGGCATGGGACGAGCCGCTTAGGCGGTGAAGCAACTGGAAGTGGTTCCAAGAAAAGCCTCTAAGCTTCAGTTTAACAAGACCGTACCGCAAACCGACACAGGTGGGCGAGATGAGTATTCTAAGGCGCTTGAGAGAACTCGGGAGAAGGAACTCGGCAAATTGGTACCGTAACTTCGGGATAAGGTACGCCCCT
Source organism: Paraburkholderia sp. D1E (assembly GCF_052682275.1). NCBI lineage: Bacteria > Pseudomonadati > Pseudomonadota > Betaproteobacteria > Burkholderiales > Burkholderiaceae > Paraburkholderia > Paraburkholderia sp. D1E. The sequence goes on along the minus strand of NZ_JBQYMB010000001.1, from coordinate 7,863,654 downwards.
GTAGCTTGATGCGCCTGCGCGCAAAGGGTGAAGGGGTTGCAATAAACTGGTGGCTGCGACTGTTTAATAAAAACACAGCACTCTGCAAACACGAAAGTGGACGTATAGGGTGTGACGCCTGCCCGGTGCCGGAAGATTAAATGATGGGGTGCAAGCTCTTGATTGAAGTCCCGGTAAACGGCGGCCGTAACTATAACGGTCCTAAGGTAGCGAAATTCCTTGTCGGGTAAGTTCCGACCTGCACGAATGGCGTAACGATGGCCACACTGTCTCCTCCCGAGACTCAGCGAAGTTGAAGTGTTTGTGATGATGCAATCTCCCCGCGGCTAGACGGAAAGACCCCATGAACCTTTACTGTAGCTTTGCATTGGACTTTGAACCGATCTGTGTAGGATAGGTGGGAGGCTATGAAGCGTGGACGCCAGTCTGCGTGGAGCCGTCCTTGAAATACCACCCTGGTTTGTTTGAGGTTCTAACCTTGGCCCGTGATCCGGGTCGGGGACAGTGCATGGTAGGCAGTTTGACTGGGGCGGTCTCCTCCCAAAGTGTAACGGAGGAGTACGAAGGTACGCTAGGTACGGTCGGAAATCGTGCTGATAGTGCAATGGCATAAGCGTGCTTAACTGCGAGACCGACAAGTCGAGCAGGTGCGAAAGCAGGTCATAGTGATCCGGTGGTTCTGTATGGAAGGGCCATCGCTCAACGGATAAAAGGTACTCTGGGGATAACAGGCTGATACCGCCCAAGAGTTCATATCGACGGCGGTGTTTGGCACCTCGATGTCGGCTCATCTCATCCTGGGGCTGTAGCCGGTCCCAAGGGTATGGCTGTTCGCCATTTAAAGAGGTACGTGAGCTGGGTTTAAAACGTCGTGAGACAGTTTGGTCCCTATCTGCCGTGGGCGCTGGATATTTGAAGGGGGCTGCTCCTAGTACGAGAGGACCGGAGTGGACGAACCTCTGGTGTACCGGTTGTCACGCCAGTGGCATCGCCGGGTAGCTATGTTCGGAAGAGATAACCGCTGAAAGCATCTAAGCGGGAAACTCGCCTTAAGATGAGATATCCCCGGGGCTTCGAGCCCCTTGAAGGGTCGTTCAAGACCAGGACGTTGATAGGTCAGGTGTGGAAGCGCAGTAATGCGTTAAGCTAACTGATACTAATTGCCCGTAAGGCTTGATCCTATAACAGGTGTGTTTTGCGTGATGAGTTAGCACTTCAGTGCTTACTCAGGACCACCCCCGAAGGGGGCAGGGACACGCGACGCACGGTTGAGATCAGTGTTGTGCCAGAAACAACACAACTCCCGCTGGTGAGCATCACCAGAAACTACTTCTTCCAGATTGGCTGTATTGCTCCCCGAGCAGTACGGCAACAAGTCATGCCTGATGACCATAGCGAGTCGGTCCCACCCCTTCCCATCCCGAACAGGACCGTGAAACGACTCCACGCCGATGATAGTGCGGATTCCCGTGTGAAAGTAGGTAATCGTCAGGCTCCCCTGCAGTAACAGAAACCCCACCCCTCAACGGTGGGGTTTCTGCGTTTACCGCAGCAAAAACGTACAGGCGTGGGCTCAGCATGCCACCGTCGTAGTGGACCTTGTCTGATGCGGCTCCAGTTCCCCGCCGCTCACTCACTCCTTCCCGATCCGAATCGCGTTCGCGTAACCCGTCAGCTCCAGATAAGCGCGTCCAACGTCCACGCCTTCGCGACTCACCCGCACCGCACCTTCCCACAGCACGAACTCTGGTTTTGTTCGTTTGGCAGCAGTGCCAAAGAACAGCTCTCCCGTAGGCGAAAAACCTGCAAAAACAAAAACAGCTTTACTCCCTTTTCATTTCCCTTCCTGCGCGCGGTTCGTTCCGTCGCCTTGTCTTAACATCCACCTCAAAGTACTGTATAAATATACAGTGAAGACTCGCCGCCCCATGCTTACCCGATGCCGGGCAGGGCCGAGCATTCCCTATTGAACGAGCGTATTTATGGCAGCAGCGATTCACCTGGCGACGACGACACTGCCGTCGCAATTGCGGCGTCAGGTGTGGCAGGGCAATGAGCTTGCCGAGGCGGACTCGCGGGTGATTTCCAGCGGCTATGCCGCGCTGGATCAACTGCTGCCTGGACAGGGCTGGTCGGCCGGTGGCCTGACGGAATTGTTGATTGAACACGAAGGAGTCGGCGAACTGCGCCTGTTGGCTCGGGCGCTTCGGCATCTTACGGCACAAGCCGAACGGCACGTCATGCTCGTGGCGCCCCCTTACCAGCCCAGTGCTTCGGCACTGAGGGTTTGGGGTATCGACGTCGAGCGTGTCTTATGGGTGCGTTCGAGTGACGACCAGGCGCTGTGGGCTGCTGCTCAGGCATTGAAGCAGGATGGCATCGGCGCAGTGCTGGTATGGCTGCCGAATGCGCACGCCGATAAGGTTCGGCGTCTGCAGGTGGCCGCTCAGGAGTCGGCATCGCTGGCATTTTTGATCCGACCTGTCGAGGCGGCTACGCAATCTTCGCCGGCGCCATTGCGAATGATCTGCGAGCCACTCTTGCCGGCTAATGCGCAGACGATCAACCGTCGTCAATGGTTGCAGGAGATTGGTATCTCGATCGACATCTTCAAGCGCCGTGGGCCACCGCTAGCTGAACCTCTGCGGCTCATTTTGCCGTTACAAAGCGTCTTGTTGCCGGAAAGCAGAGTCGGCAGCAATCAACGACGAGAGATCAAACATGTTGTGGATTGCAGTCACATTGCCACTCTTGTCGCTGGAAGCGGTGAAGCCTCTCGCGTCGCTCCCGGATGGTTCACGCGCGAAGCAGAATCGGTGTGAGCCCGGCGATGCGGCAAGCCAGCCTCCAGGTGCTGAAGACGTCACCGAGGTGCGCTGCTGCTATGCGCTGGCCGATCACGCGCACATCCTGATTCCGGATTTGGACGCCTTGCGTGCTGGTGTGCATGTGGGCCATTCGCGCTCGTACGCATTGGCTTTGGCTCCTGGTCTCAAGATGCTTGCCGCGGATGCAGACCGCGAAACCCAGGCATTCGAAGCGATGGCGCTCGCTTTGCTGACGTACACGCCGAAGGTGTCGCTCGCGCACGCGCACACCTTGTTGCTGGAAGTCGGCTCCGGTTTGCGGTTGTTTGGAGGCTTGCGCGCGTTGTTGTCACGGGTATCCGCGACGGTGGCCGAATTCGGCTATACGGCGCGCCTCGCATGCGCACCAACCGCCTGGGGCGCATGGCTGTTGGCGCAGGCGCATGCCGATCGCCAGGGGCATCGTTGGCACGTGATAAAGGAAACGTCGCTTGCACGGGTGCTCGACCGCGTATCTGTGTCGTTGCTGCCGGTTGCACAGACGCATCGCGATGCGTTTGTGCATTTCGGTTGTACGACATTGGCCGATTTGCGTCAGTTGCCAAGGTCGGGCGTTGTACGGCGTTTCGGCAGTGGCATTCTGGATTTGCTGGCGCAAGCCTATGGCACGCGTCCGGATCCGCGCGAATCGTTTCGTGCGCCGGCATCGTTTCATGCGCAGTTGGAGTTGCCGTCGCGGGTCGATAATGCCGATGCATTACTGTTCGCCGCGCGTCGGCTGATTGTGCAACTGGCTGGATGGTTGAGCGCACATCATGCAGCGCTCAGCGGTTATACGTTGGTGCTCGAACATGAATTGGCATCCCGTCATGCGCCGAAAACGTCGAGTCTGAAGGTCGCATGGGCCATACCGTCGCGCGATGCCGAGCATCTGATCTGGCTGTTGCGTGAGAAGTTGAATCAGACGACTCTGGTGGCGCCCGTGATCGAGTTGAAGCTGGTCGCGGATCAGATCGGTGAATATGCAGCGCGGTCGGACACCTTGTTTCCAATGCCTGAATCAGACGGCGATTCGATTGCACGTCTGCTCGAACGCTTAAGCGCGCGTTTGGGGCCGGAGAACGTGCTGCAGATGTCGGTACAGGATGATCATCGGCCTGAGCGGACAATGCGCGTCGAGGCCTACCAGGCGCAAGCGTTTTCGCGCAAGAAGCGTTCGTCTGCGAAAGCTGAGACAAAAATCAAAGCGGATAAAACCTGGCTGACCGATGAGTTGCAGCACGCTGCATTGGAAAGTGTGCATGCACGCGGCGATGCGGCGGAATTGGCAGAACACGCAGAACATATATCACGACAGCCTGAAAAAACGAGTGACGCTAAAAGTAGCCGCATATTCGTAACACAACCGGCCGATGCTCAAGCTTCGTTCGATCTACCCGGCGGTGCATTGCCATCGCAACCTCGTCCCGTCTGGATGCTCGACAAACCGCTGCGCCTGATGGTGTGCGACCAGCGGCCGATCTATCGTCGGCCGCTAAAAATGCTCACGCGTACCGAACGGATTGAAGCAGGGTGGTGGGACGGTAACCGCGTCGAGCGGGATTACTACATTGCGGCAGACGATCGTGGCCATATGTTCTGGGTGTATCGAGAATGTCTTGGCGGCGAGTGGTATTTGCAGGGTTTGTTCGGCTGAGCATCATGGCAAATTCCCGGCCCACATTTTTAGTCGAGCAGGCACTTGCGGCTCAATTGCCGCTGTATGCGGAACTGCATTGCCAGACTAATTTCTCGTTTCTGCGCGGCGCTTCACATCCGTATGAACTGGTCGAGCGGGCGATGTCGTGCGGCTATAGCGCACTCGCGATTACCGATGAATGCTCGCTGGCGGGTGTCGTGCGAGCGCACACCGCGGTGAGAGAAATCAAACAGGAGCGGGACCGCCAAAAGAAGGAACGCGAAGACAAGGCGAAAGCCGAGCAAGCAGGAACGTCTTTAGAAGAAGCAACAAAGTCGACGACTACAAAGCCAGCGAGCTCACAACAGGAAGCCTTGCAGCAGGAGGCCCCACAACAGGAAACCTCACAACAGGAAACCACTGATCAAGAGGCGCTAAAACCGATCCCTCACCTCATCATCGGCAGCGAACTCAATCTGACGGACGATGCAGGCGAACCGTTCTGCACACTGGTTGCACTCGCAACCAACCGTAATGGCTACGGCAACCTCTCCGAACTGATCACGCTCGCTCGCTCGCGTGCCGACAAAGGCAGCTATCGCCTCAGCCCGTCCGATTTCACCGATACGTTGCCGCATCTCGAGCATCTCAGGACCTTGCCCGATTGCGTCCTGATCCTCGTGCCGCAACGCACGGCGACGCTCTCACACACGCTGTGCTGCGCGCATTGGCTCGCCTCATTGGCTCCGCAACGCTCATGGATCGCACTTGAACTCTGGCAAACCGGCAGCGACGATCTGCAGATCGACGCGTTGCGGATGATTTCGAAAACGAGTGGATTGCCTCTGGTGGCGGCAGGTGGCGTCCTGATGCATGTGCGCTCGCGCAAACCGTTGCAGGACACCTTGACCGCGATAGGCCTCGTCACACCGCTATCGGCGTGCGGTCACGCGCTCGAGGCCAATGCCGAGCGGCACATGCGCACTCGCGTGCGGCTCGCCAAACTGTACCCGCGCGATACGCTCGAAGAAACGCTACGTATTGCAGCCCTATGCCGCTTCTCGCTCGACGAACTCAAGTACGAGTATCCGGAAGAACTGGTGCCGGGCGGTGAATCGCCATCGAGTTATCTGCGCAAGCTGGTCATGGCTGGTGCAATCGAACGTTGGCCGGGCGGCATGAATCTCAAGCGGATCGAGCAGATCGAAAAAGAGCTACTGCTGATCGCCGAACTGAAATACGAAAAATATTTCCTGACGGTGCACGATATCGTGAGCTTCGCGCGCTCCAGAAACATTCTGTGCCAAGGTCGCGGTTCGGCGGCAAATTCGATTGTGTGTTACTGCCTGCATGTGACGGAGATCGATCCGATAAGCATGAATATGCTGATCGAACGGTTCATCTCGCGTGCACGCAACGAACCGCCTGATATTGACGTCGATTTCGAGCATCAGCGCCGTGAAGAGGTGATTCAATATATCTACGGCAAGTACGGCCGTCATCGGGCGGCGTTGACTGCCTCGCTGATTACGTATCACGCGCGCAGCGCGCTGAAGGATGTTGGCAAGGCATTGGGACTCGAAGCGTCATTGATCGAGCGGATCAGTAAATCGCAGCAATGGTGGGATGGTACGGATGCGGTCGCCAAATACCTGGCTGAAGCGGGCTTTGATGCCAACTCGCATATCACGCAGAATCTGATTCGCCTTACCAAAGAGCTGCGCAATTTTCCGCGTCATCTATCGCAACACGTCGGTGGTTTTGTGATCGCGAAAGACAGGCTGTCGCGACTCGTGCCGATTGAAAACGCGACGATGAAAGACCGCAGTGTAATCGAGTGGGACAAGGACGATATCGATGCGCTCAAGTTATTGAAAGTCGACGTACTGGCACTCGGCATGTTGTCGGCTATCCGGCGCGCGTTGGAGTTCGTCGCATTGCGGCGTGGCTTTCCGGAATTCAGGATGCAGGATATTCCGCGAGAGGATCGGGCCGTCTACGAAATGTGCGGACATGGCGACACGATCGGCGTATTCCAGATTGAATCGCGTGCGCAGCAAAGCATGTTGCCGCGGCTGAAGCCGACCAAATACTACGATCTCGTGATCGAAGTCGCGATCGTGCGACCCGGGCCGATTCAGGGTGGAATGGTGCATCCGTATCTGCGCCGCAAGCAAGGTATCGAGCCGGTGGACTACGCAAAGGATGAATTGCGGCCGGTGCTCCAACGCACGCTTGGTGTGCCGATTTTCCAGGAGCAGGTGATGCACCTCGCGATGGTTGCGGCGAAATACACCGGTGAGCAGGCCGACCAGTTGCGACGCGCGATGGCCGCGTGGCGGCGCACCGGCAACCTGGCGAAGTATCAGAAGGATCTGAACGACCGGATGTCGGCGCGTGGTTATGAAAAGGACTTTATCGACCGGATCTGCAGACAGATCGAAGGCTTTGGCGAGTACGGCTTTCCGGAGAGTCATGCAGCGAGCTTCGCGTTGCTCGTCTATCTCAGCGCGTGGCTGAAGCGTTATGAGCCGGCCGCTTTTCTGGCGGGGTTGCTCAACAGTCAGCCGTTGGGATTTTATTCGCCGTCGCAACTGGTGCAGGACGCGAAGCGTCATGGTGTCAAAGTATTGACGCCCGATGTGACCTTGAGCGATTGGGAGTCGACTTTCGAAAGACGCGGCCATGAAGGGCAGCGGATTTCATCGAGCGAGACCTCCTTGCGTCGTCAGCAGGGCGTATTATCCGCGCAGCAATTTCGCGATCTGTCGTTGCGACGCTTCACGGTGGCCCGGACGATCCGGCGCGCGGCAAAACAGCTGACCGCACGTGTATTCCAATCGTCGAAAACCTATGGGGCGCGCGGTCCGGCCGTGCGTATCGGCATGCACCTGATCAAAGGTCTTTCACAGGTGGCTGCCGAACGGATCGTGGCGGCCCGCAGTGACGCGCCGTTTACCAATGTCGACGATCTGACGCGTCGCGCAGCATTGACGCGGCGCGATCTCGAAGCGCTCGCTGCGGCGAACGCGCTGGTCAGCATCGCAGGCCATCGGCGCGAAGCGTGGTGGGCGGTGACCGCGCAGCACGCGGTGCCCAAGCTGCTGCGCGATGCGCCGATCGCCGAAGCGCCGTTGGCATTGCCGCAGGCAACCGAAAGTCGCGAGATCGTCGATGATTACGCGAGCATCGGCCTCACGCTCAATCGCCATCCGCTTGCGCTATTGCGCGAGCGTCTTGCCAAGCAGCGTTTTCGCACGGCGGCCGAACTTGCCGCGTGTCGGCACGGCACGCTGGCGCGCGCCTGCGGGATCGTCACCGTGCGGCAGCGGCCGGGCACGGCAAACGGCACGGTGTTCGTTTCCATCGAAGACGAAACCGGTTCGATCAATGTAATCGTCTGGCCATCGCTGGTGGAAAAGCAGCGCAAGGTGCTGCTGGGTTCGTCGTTGCTGGCGGTGTATGGTGTCTTGCAGCGCGACGACGGCGTGTCGACCGGGGGTGACAGCGTCGGCAATGTGGTGAACGCAAATAAAGCGGGCAGCGCGAAACGGAAACAGAACGGCGAGGTGGTTCATCTCGTCGCGCATCGACTTGAAGATCACAGCGAATGGCTCGGCGAACTGGCCACGGCGAGCCGCGATTTTCATTGATGCTGACCCGACCCGACATAGCCTGGCCCGCATGCCCGGGCGCCATGCCGCCGTACCGGCGGGCTATGGCCACGCGGGCAGAACGTGCCGTGGCTAGGCTTGCTGCCGGGAACTACACCGGCGTATCGCCTCGCAACGGAAACGCGGCCAGCACTTGCCGGATCGCAACGTCAAACGGCGTGCGGCGGCCAATGCCGAGTGCCTCGAGCCGATCCGATGCCAGGTGGCAGTTATGCGGACGTGGCGTAGCGTCGGTGGGTATGTGCTGTGGTGCCAGTTGCGCATCGACTTGCAGCGCTTCTGCAAGCCGCACCGCGATTTCATACTTGTTCATCGGCTCGTCTCCCGACCATTGCACGATGCCGCGGATCGCTTCGTCACGCGCATGCCGTTCGAGCATCTGCCGGATCACGAATGCGACGTCAGGCGTAAAGGTCGGATAGCGAATCGCCCATGCATCCATGACGGCTGCCTTGCCTTCGTGTGAAGCCGATGCGGCAATCGCCGGCACGAGACTCGTCACCGCCGATTCTGCCCAATCGACGATCGGCCCATATAGCAACGGCAAACGCAGCACGCAGCCGAGATCGGTGGATTCCGTCAGCGCGCGCTCGCCTTCAAGCTTGCTGCGGCCATAGGCATTGAGCGGCGCGGGCGCGGAATCGTGCTGATAGGGCGGGTGAGTGCCGTCGAACACGTAATCGGTTGAGATCGAGAGCGTCCATGCGCCGCGCCGCTTTGCCGCCGCGGCCAGGGTTCGCACCGCATCGACATTCAATGCCCGGGCGAGCGCCGGATCGTGCTCGCACACATCCGGCCGGCGTTCCGCCGCGGCAATCACGAGTGCGTCCGGCGCTTCGCGTTCGACAAATTGTTCGACCGCTCGCGCGTCGCGAATATCTAGCGCGACCGTGTCTGGACCCGGCCGGCTGAACGCCGTGGCAACAACTTGCCAACCGGCCTGCTGCGTCAGTTCGTCGACGAGCGTCCGGCCGAGCAGCCCGGAAGCACCAATGACGGCAACTTTGAACATAACGGTCGCTCGCTTAGCGTGTCGAGTCGCTGGTCACGCCGGTAACCGTGTAGCCGGCCTCGTCGATAGCGGCCTTTAGCGTGTCAGCCGGTTGCGCCGATTCGACCGCCACGCGGCCGGACGCCAGGTCGACCCGGACCTGAGCGACTTCATCGTGCTCACGGATCGCGTTCGTGACCGCAGTCACGCAATGCTGGCAGCTCATGCCTTCTACCTGGAATTCGATCGTCATTGGGATTGCCTCGAAAAAATGAAGATTGCGATGATTGAATTATGCCTGCCGATGCGCAATTGAGTGGCTGACCTTCCCACGGTGGGAAGATGTACGATCAAAGCACACATTGGGGAAACAGTCATGAACATCGGTGAAGCGGCCCGCGCGTCGGGCGTCACGGCGAAGATGATTCGCTATTACGAAAGCGTGGACTTGCTGGCGGCAAAGGCGCGCACGAGTGCCGGTTATCGCGTATACGGGCCGCAAGAGGTTCATTCGTTGCGCTTCATCCGGCAGGCACGCCGTCTTGGTTTTCTGGTGGAAGACATCCGCCGTTTACTGGCGTTGTGGCACGACCGGTCACGCGCCAGCGCCGAAGTGAAAGCGATTGCGCTGGAGCATGTCGCGGAACTCGATCGCCGCATTACTGAGCTGACCGACATGCGCGACACATTGGCGCATCTGGCCGATCATTGTCACGGCGACGATCGCCCGGATTGCCCGATTATCGAGCGGCTCGCCGACACTGATCTGGTGTCGGGGAAGGGTTGTCATCCGATCTGAGCGCACTGGTGCAACCTGTTGCAAGATTTGTCGCAACTGATCGACCAAGCGCACAATTATGGTGCTAAATAATTTGGGGTAGTATCAATAGCCTCGAAAAATCTATCCTGAATTTAGCTAAATCAATGACTTAAGTGCACCATGGGCGTGCACCATTCCAAAACGGAATGCACGTCATGCGGGCATTTCACTAGCAAGGTTGCACCATAGGGATATAATTCGGGTTAACCCTTTTGAGGGAAATCCCTGATGCAAAACTCACCGGGGATTCAATCTGATCCTTGGAGAACATCATGTTTGCATACGTACTTGAAAAGTTGAGCACCTGGTTTGAAACTGCAGAGCGCAGCCGTCGTGAAGCCTATCTGGCGTCGTCGTCGGACATCGTTCAGCTCGAGCAGCGCATCCGCTCACTCGAAACCAACGGCTACTCGCTGTAAGTTTCAGCTGTATCAGGTTTGACCTGGCAGCGTTTCGTGCGCGGCCATTGCAGTAAAGTGTTGAGCCCCGTATAAACGGGGCTTTGTCACATCTGGACCGCGAAAATTTCACGGCAGGTGGGCTGCAAGGCGATTCATGGCCAATAACGACTAGCCTGGCGCTTGCGGCCGCGGTAAGGTAAGACGCTTTCTGCGCAATCCGGCATTCTCAAACTCAACCGGTCCGCCCATGCTTCCTGTCCGCTTGCCCCAATCTGTCCTGGCCACGGCCGTCGCGGCTTCGCTGACAATGGCCTTCGCAGTACCAGCGGCTTTCGCTGCGTCGAGCAACAACGCCCGTAAGCCCGTGATACTCGACTCGCAGAGCGGGATAAGCGACGGCCAGAGCGGTACTGTGCTGCAGACCGCGCCGCTCTCGCCGCAGCCGATCGTCGGGGCACAGCCCATCGCGACGCCCACAGAGTTGGCGCCGAATTCGTCGATACCGATCGTTGTCGCGCCCTACATCCCAGTGCCGGTTGGCGGTGGCAAGCCGTCTCCACAACCGCAGCCGCAACCCCATCCAGTACCTCGTGCGCAATAAGCGCCTTCGGCGCGATATCTCCCAGCAGTTTCTTTTCCGTCCATTCGCGCATCGAGCCGCAGGTCCTCTGTCGTGCCGCCGCATGCGTACGCGCGCCTTCGGCTAATGCGCGAGGCGGGGCAGACGCCATTCGGGTTTCGGCGCATGGCGTGTGCGAAACCGTCCGACGACAATCGTGGCACGCTCTCTCGCGAACGATGTGGGCCATGCACCGTGCGCAGCGCCATCGCATCGAATGAAAACAGAACAAGGAGACATCAAATGCCTACTCACTGGATGCGGCGTGCTGCCGGCACCTGTGCCACGTTGATCGCGCTGGCCATACCCGCGGCGCTGCCCGGTGTCGCGCTCGCCAAAGACCTACCGGAAAAGCCCACGTTGACGATGGCCGTCGGCGGTTTGCCGGGTCTTTACTATTTGCCGGTACTCGCCGCACAGCAGTTGGGCTACTTCAAGGACGAAGGGCTCGACGTCACGCTCGAAGATTTCGCGGGCGGATCGAAGGCGTTGGAAGCGGTCGTAGGCGGTAGCGCTGACGTCGGGGCCGGCGCGTTCGAGCACACGCTGTTCATGCAGGCCAAGGGGCAGCACTACCGCGCGTTCGCGCTGATGGGCCGCGCGCCGCAGATCGTCGTCGCGGTGGTGAAGTCGAAGGCGGATCAGATCAAGACGTTGGCGGACTTCAAGGGGGCCAAAGTTGGCGTGAGCGCGCCGGGTTCGTCGACGGATCTGGTGCTCACCGTGGCTTTGCGCAAGGCGGGCGTACAGCGCAACGAGATTTCGGCGATCGGTGTGGGCAGCGGCGCCACGGTCCTGGCCGCGGTGAGCGGTGGTCAGATCGACGCGCTATCCAATGTCGATCCGATGATGACCAAACTGACGCGCAGTGGTGCGATCAAAGTGCTGGTCGATACGCGTACTGTGAAGGGCACGCAGGAAGTATTCGGCGGGACGATGCCGGCTGCGACGCTCTACGCATCGGAGACTTTCATCCAGAAGTATCCGAAGACGACGCAGGCGCTCGCCAATGCGATCGTACGCGCGGACCACTGGTTGCAGACCGCGAGCGATGCTGACTTGCTGAAGATGGTGCCGCCGGCATATTTGCTCAACGATTCAGCTCTCTATGTGGCGGCATTTCACAATGTGCGCGACGCATATTCGCCGGACGGCTTGATGCCCGCGGATGGTCCGGCGACCTCATTGCGCGCCTTGTCGTCGTTTGATACCCGCCTTGATCCGAAAAAGATCGATCTGAACGCGACCTATACCAACGACTTCGCCCGTAAGGCAGCGGCGCAACTCAAGTAAGCGGTCTGGGGGGCGATTTACCGTCGCGCGCGTGTGCGACCGGGGCGCGGCTCAATCGCCGCGATATTCGACCTTGAATTGCGCGGCCTTGTCCTCGCCGAGCGTTTGGACCAGCCAGGGCATCTGGTCTTTGAGCGTTTTTGCCAGCGTATACGGCGGGTTCAGGATGAACATGCCGCTGCCGAACAACCCGAAGCCATCGGTTGGCGGATTGCTGACGGTCAGGCTCACATGCAGCCAGTTGCGCTCCTGCAGCTTCTTCAACTGATCGGGGAAGCGCTGCGATTCAAGGCGTCTTACCTGCGGATACCAGACCGCGTAGGTGCCGGTCGGAAAACGCTTCAGGCTTTCTTCGACGCAGCGCAGCGTACGTGTGTAGTCGCGCTTATCTTCGTACGACGGATCGAGCAGCACCAGCGCGCGGCGCGGCGCCGGCGGCAGCAACGCGAGGATGCCATCGAAGCCGTCGCCCGCATACAGCATCGCGCGGCGGCCCGCGTCGCGGAAGTTGTGGCGCAGCACGTCGATTTCAGTGGTGTGAAGTTCGAACAGGCGCATGCGGTCCTGCTCGCGCATCTGCCGCCACGCGATATACGGCGAGCCCGGGTAAAAGCGCAACTGGCCGTCCGGATTCAGCGCGCTCACTTCGTCGACGTAATCCGCGAAGATCGACGGTAGGTCGTTACGCGCCCATAGTTTGGCGATGCCGGTCTGGAACTCGCCAGTTTTGGTCGCGTAGCCTTCCTTCAGCGAATAGACGCCGGCGCCCGCGTGCGTGTCGATGTACCAGTAGGATTTGTCCTTCTGGCCGAGGTAGCGCAGTAGCTGTAACACAACGGCGTGTTTCAGAACGTCGGCGTGATTGCCTGCATGAAAGGCGTGGCGGTAGCTGAGCATGATGAGGAGACGCTGAAAGAGGGCGTGCCGGTCCAGGGCGGATTCGGCGATGCGAGTGCAATGCGGCAGCACGACTGAAGTGCAGCGCGGTCGCGTATTGTACGCGACGCCGCGTTGCACCCCGTAGTGCGTTGCGCGTGACACGACCCTGATGGTACGCGAGCCACGTTCCGCGGGCCAGCGAGCAGCCGGTCGGTCAGTCGTAGGCGTCGCCGATGATCTCTTCGATCCGCTGCTTGATCTCCGGTGTGATCCGCTCGACCACATCGGCGGATTTCATGTTCTCACCGATCTGTTCGACGCGCGACGCACCGGTGATGACCGTGCTCACATGTGGATTCTTCAGAATCCATGCAATCGCCAACTGGCCGACCGTGCAGCCCAGTTCGTCGGCTACTTCGCCTAGCTTACCGACCACGTTGTTCTTGCCGGCATCGGTGACCTGCTTGCGCAGCCAGTCATAGCCTTGCAACTGTGCCCGGCTATCGGCAGGCACGCCGCCGCGGTACTTGCCAGTGAGCAGGCCGGACGCGAGCGGACTCCATGTGGTGAGCCCAAGGCCGATATCCTCGTAAAGCCGTTTGTATTCCTGCTCGACGCGCTTGCGATGGAACAGGTTGTACTGCGGCTGCTCCATGACCGGTTTGTGCAGATGATGCCGCTCGGCGATCTCGTAAGCAGCGCGGATTTCGTCGGCGCTCCATTCGGACGTGCCCCAGTACAGTGCCTTGCCGCGCGTGATCATGTCGCTCATGGCCCAGACGGTTTCTTCGACCGGCGTGTTTGGGTCAGGACGATGACAGAACACCAGATCGACATAATCGAGCTGCAGCCGTTTGAGCGATGTGTCGATCGCGTTCAGTAAATATTTGCGGTTCAGCGTGTGGTACTGGTTCGGTGCTTCGTTGAGCCCCCAGAAGAATTTCGTCGATACCACGTAGCTTACGCGCGGCCACGCCAGTTCCTTGAGCGCCTGGCCCATGATTTCTTCGGATTGGCCGGCGGCGTAAACCTCCGCGTTGTCGAAGAAGTTGACTCCCGCATCGCGCGCGGCCGCAAGCGATTCGCGCGCCGCACGGTGATCCACCTGATTGCCGTAGGTGACCCATGAGCCGATGGACAGTTCGCTGACTTGCAGGCCGGAACGGCCCAGACGTCGATAATTCATGCATTCCTCCTTGGTAGTGATGCCGCCGGAATCCCGCCGAAAGGTCTAGTTTAAAGAGATAAGGTTCGATGTGCGTTTTACGGATGTTGTTTACACGGTTCATGCACAATAGCAGCGTTGGCCGCAGTGCAGCATTCGGCCAAACGGCCTATGCCGTTTGGCTGACTTCACGCCGCCCGCGGCCCGTGGTCTCATTGCTCATCAACTGCATGGAGGTTCTGGATGTCGTCACTGAACACGAATCTGAATGGCAAGGTTGCCGTGGTTACCGGCGCCGCGAGCGGCATCGGCAAGCAGATTGCGCTCACGCTTTCCGCTGCGGGCGCGGCGATCGCGATCGCCGATCTGAATCAGGACGGTGCGAACGCCGTTGCTGAAGAAATCAAAAAGGCCGGCGGCAAGGCAATCGGCGTGGCGATGGACGTCACGAACGAAGACGCCGTCAACCAGGGCATCGACAAAGTCGCGGCCGAGTTCGGCTCGATCGACATTCTGATTTCCAACGCCGGCATCCAGATCGTCAATCCGATCGAAAACTACTCATTTTCCGACTGGAAGAAGATGCAGGCCATCCATGTGGACGGCGCTTTTCTAACCACCAAGGCCGCGCTCAAGCACATGTACAAAGACGATCGCGGCGGCATCGTGATCTACATGGGCTCGGTCCATTCGCACGAAGCCTCGCCGCTGAAGTCCGCCTATGTGACGGCCAAGCATGCGTTGCTGGGGCTCGCGCGTGTACTAGCCAAGGAAGGCGCGAAACATAACGTGCGCTCGCATGTGGTGTGTCCGGGTTTCGTGCGTACGCCGCTTGTTGACAAGCAGATTCCCGAGCAAGCCAAGGAGCTTGGCATCAGCGAAGAAGACGTGATCAAGCGCGTGATGCTGGGCGGCACGGTCGACGGCATCTTCACTACAGTGGAAGACGTTGCAGAGACGGTGTTGTTCCTGTCTACTTTCCCGACTGCGGCGCTGACCGGTCAGTCCTTTATTGTGAGCCACGGCTGGTATATGCAATAAGGAGGCGCCCATGGCGCAACGCAATCTCAAGCGGGCGCGCGTCGGCGCGCCCGGCGGCGAGGAAGGCGAGGGCGCCGGTCCTGCGCCCTCCGCGCATCCCGGCCGGCATCTCCGATTGCCCAACTATGAAACGGTCGCGTTGATGCTGCAAGGCGGCGGCGCGTTGGGCGCCTATCAGGCCGGTGTCTTTCAGGGGCTTTACGAAGCCGGTATCGAGCCGAACTGGCTCGCCGGCATTTCGATCGGCGCGCTGAATACGGCCATCATTGCCGGCAATCCGCCGGAGAAACGCGTCGAGCGGCTGCTGCAGTTCTGGGAGACGATCTGCCAACCGGCGTTCGGGCCACCGTTGCCGGCCTTTATCGAGCATGCGCTGTTCAATTCCAGTGAGGCCGTTCGTAAGGCCTTTACGGCGTCTCAGGCGATGGGCGCGATCGTTGAAGGGCAAAAGGGTTTTTTCGTGCCGCGTTTCCCGCCGCCGCTGCCCACTGTCTCCGGGCCGCCGCAATTGGCGAGCTATTACGACACGACACCGCTCAAGGCCACGCTGGAAGCGCTCTGTGATTTCGATCGCATCAATTCCGGTGAGATGCGTGTGTCGGTGGGGGCGGTGAATTGCGGAACAGGCAATTTCGCCTACTTCGATAACAGGCACACGAAACTGAAGCCTGAGCATTTCATGGCGTCAGGTGCGTTGCCGCCGGGTTTCGCGGCGGTCGAAATCGATGGCCAGTATTACTGGGACGGCGGCTTGATGTCGAACACACCGCTCTACGAGGTGATTCAGTCCACGCCGCGTCGCGATACGCTCGCGTTCCAGGTCGATCTATGGAGCGCGATCGGGCCGGTGCCGGACAACATCACCGATGTTCAGGGGCGCATGAAAGACATCCAGTATTCGAGCCGAACGCGTCTCGTGACCGATATGCTGCAACGTTCGCAGCGTTTCCGGCATGTGCTGCGTGAGGTACTCGATCGCGTGCCGTCTGACCAGCGCGACGATCCGTGGTGCAAGCTTGCGGATGATCTATCGTGTTCGAAGCGTTACAACGTGATCCACCTCATCTACCGGCAGAAGGAATACGAAGGGCATTTCAAAGACTTCCAGTTCGGTCTCTCTACAATGCGTGAACATTGGAAAAGCGGGCTGGAAGATATCCGCCATTCGCTTGCACAACCCGATTGGCTCGACATGCCAGATAACGACGCAGGCTTTGTCACGCACGATATCCATCGGGATGCGCGCTGAAACAACCGTAGATGAGTGCGGCAGGTCACGTCAGCAATTGACGGCGGCGGGTCGCAAGCAGCGAGTCGCAACAGCAGGCCGTGTCGGTAGGTGAGAGTCACACGCCCCACAACAGCCGGCCAATAAAAAACGGCGCCCGAAAGGGCGCCGTTTCTACAAGCAATTCAAGCAATTCAAGCCGCTTGAGCTAAGCAAAGCAAGGTACGCGCGACGAACATCCGCGCCCTGAAATGCCTTACTTCAACACATGAGCGATCGCGCTAGCCACCACGTCGAGGTTGCGCGTATTCAGCGCAGCCACACAGATACGGCCCGTGCCCACGGCATAGATACCGAACTCTTCACGCAGACGGTCCACTTGCGGCGCCGTCAGACCCGAGTACGAGAACATGCCACGTTGTGCGTTCACGAAGCTGAAGTCGCGATCCACGCCGCTTGCCTTCAGACGTTCGACCAGACCGTTGCGCATGGCGCGGATACGGTCGCGCATTTCGGCGAGTTCCGTTTCCCACGTGGCGCGCAATTCGGCCGACGCGAGCACCGCTGCGACCACCGCGCCGCCGTGCGTCGGCGGGTTCGAGTAGTTCGTGCGGATCACGCGCTTCAGTTGCGACAGCACGCGAGCCGATTCTTCCTTGCTTGCCGTGATGATCGACAGTGCGCCGATGCGCTCGCCATATAGCGAGAACGACTTCGAGAACGACGACGACACGAACACGTTCAGTTCCGATGCCGCGAACAGGCGAACTGCTGCAGCGTCGGATTCGATGTTGTCGCCGAAACCCTGGTAAGCGATGTCGAGGAACGGCACCAGATTGCGCGCCTTGACGACTTCGACGATCTGCTTCCATTGGTCGACAGTCAGGTCGACGCCGGTCGGGTTGTGGCAGCACGCGTGCAGCACGACAACCGTGCCTGCGGTATAGCTGTTCAGCGCGCTCAGCATGCCTTCGAAGTTCACGCCGTGCGTGTGCGCGTCATAGTACGGATAGGACACGACTTCGAAGCCGGCGCCTTCGAACAGCGCGCGGTGGTTTTCCCAGCTCGGATCGCTGATCGCGACCTTGGTGTTCGGGTTCAGGCGCTTCAGGAAATCGGCGCCGATTTTCAACGCACCCGTGCCGCCCAGTGCCTGCGCCGTCACAACGCGGCCTGCGGCGATCAGCGGCGAATCATTGCCGAGCAGCAGCTTTTGCACTGCGGCGTCGTAGGCAGCGATGCCTTCGATCGGCAGATAGCCACGCGGCAGCGCGGCTTCGACGCGTGCCTTTTCCGCGTCGCGCACGGCGCGCAGCAGCGGAATCTTGCCTTCTTCATTGAAGTACACACCAACGCCAAGGTTGACCTTGGTGGTGCGCGCATCGGCGTTGAAGGCTTCGTTCAGGCCCAGAATCGGGTCGCGGGGAGCAAGTTCGACGGCGGAGAACAGAGACATGATGGGTGGGCTGGTAGTGAAAAGAGGGCGGCTTCAAGCGCGGGCGACCCGGCCAAAAGTTGTCTGACGAACGATTCAGGCAGAAGGCGGGCATCGGCGAGCGAGCGCAACTTCGCATTGTAGCGAATCCGCGGGCGTTTTTCGGCCGACAAAGCCTGCTGGACTGAATTATTTGCTTGAAAAACAGGCACTCCGGCGTCATGTGGTCGTAGCGGATCTGCCTCTGGCCAAGCCGGCGAAGGTTGAGCAGCGGCCCCAAACCGGCGGGAAATCGCCTCTGCATCGGCCCCCCGGCGCGCATCCCTCCCCCTGCAGACCCGCTCAGCCCGGGTTCCCGCAACCCGTTAGAATAGTTCTTTGCCCAAGGCCCGGTGCCGCTCCCCATGTCCGAACAACATCTGACTGAAGTCGACGAGACGCTCGACGAATCCAAATTCGTCACGTTCGAAGGCTCGCCGTTTCAGCTTTATCAGCCGTATCTGCCTGCTGGCGACCAGCCCACGGCGATCGATACGCTCGTCGAAGGCATTGAGGACGGCTTGTCGTTCCAGACGCTGCTCGGCGTGACCGGCTCCGGCAAAACCTTCACGATGGCCAACACCATCGCACGGCTCGGCCGGCCGGCGATCGTATTCGCGCCGAACAAGACGCTCGCCGCGCAGCTCTATTCTGAGTTTCGCGAGTTTTTTCCGCGCAACGCGGTCGAATATTTCGTCTCGTACTACGACTACTACCAGCCGGAAGCGTACGTGCCGCAGCGCGACCTCTTCATCGAGAAAGATTCCTCGATCAACGAGCACATCGAGCAGATGCGGCTGTCGGCCACCAAGAGCCTGATGGAGCGGCGCGACGTGATTATCGTCGGCACGGTGTCGGCGATTTACGGTATCGGCAACCCGTCCGAGTACCACAAGATGATTCTGACGCTGCGCACGGGTGACAAGCTCGGCCAGCGCGACATCATCGCCCGGCTGATCGCGATGCAGTACAACCGCAATGAAGCTGACTTCCAGCGCGGCTCGTTCCGCGTGCGCGGCGACACGATCGATATTTTCCCGGCGGAGCACGCCGAAATGGCGGTGCGTATCGAGTTGTTCGACGACGAGGTCGAGACGCTGCAATTGTTCGATCCGCTCACCGGCCGCGTGCGGCAGAAGATTTCGCGTTTCACCGTGTACCCGTCGTCGCACTATGTGACGCCGCGCGATACCGTGGTGCGCGCGGTCGAAACGATCAAGGACGAACTGCGCGAGCGGCTCGAGTTTTTCTACAGCAACGGCAAGCTCGTCGAAGCGCAGCGGCTCGAGCAGCGCACCCGCTTCGATCTGGAAATGCTGCAGGAACTGGGTTTCTGCAAAGGCATCGAGAACTACTCGCGGCACTTCTCGGGTGCGGCGCCCGGCGAGCCGCCGCCGACGCTGGTCGACTACCTGCCGGCCGACGCGTTGATGCTGCTCGACGAGTCGCACGTGCTGATCGGCCAGCTGAACGGCATGTACAACGGCGACCGGGCCCGTAAAGAGAATCTGGTCGACTACGGTTTTCGCTTGCCGTCGGCGCTCGATAATCGCCCGCTCAAGTTCAACGAGTTCGAGCGCAAGATGCGCCAGGTGGTGTTCGTGTCGGCCACGCCGGCTGACTACGAAAAGAAAACAGCAGGGCAGGTGGCCGAGCAACTGGTGCGTCCTACCGGCCTCGTCGACCCGGAAATCGAAGTGCGTCCGGCGCGAACCCAGGTCGACGATGTGCTTGCCGAGATCAACGAACGCGTCAAGGTGGGCGACCGTGTGCTGGTCACGGTGCTGACCAAGCGGATGGCCGAGCAGCTGACCGAGTTTCTGGCCGACCATGGCGTCAAGGTGCGTTACCTGCACAGCGACATCGACACGGTGGAGCGGGTCGAAATCATTCGCGATCTGCGGCTGGGCACGTTCGACGTGCTGGTCGGGATCAACCTGCTGCGCGAGGGGCTGGATATTCCGGAAGTCTCGCTGGTCGCGATTCTTGACGCGGACAAGGAAGGCTTCCTGCGCGCCGAGCGCTCGCTGATTCAGACCATCGGCCGGGCGGCGCGTAACGTGAACGGCAAGGCGATTCTCTATGGGGACAGGGTGACCGACTCGATGCGCCGCGCTATCGACGAAACCGAGCGGCGGCGCACCAAGCAGATCGCCTACAACCTGGAGCGCGGCATTACCCCGCGCGGCGTGGTCAAGCGGATTCGCGACATTATCGACGGGGTGTACAACGTCGACGACGCCCGCGCCGAGTTGAAAGAACAGCAGACTCGGGCGAAATTCGAGGACATGTCCGAGAAGCAACTCGCCAAGGAACTCAAGCGTCTCGAAAAGCAGATGATGGAGCACGCCAAGAACCTCGAGTTCGAAAAGGCTGCGCAGACCCGCGACCAGCTGGCGCTGTTGCGGCAACGCGTATTCGGCGCGAACGTCGGCGACCACGTACCCGGCGTCCAATAAATTCTTCCTGTCCGTCAGGGCGCGGCGATGTGCCGCGTCTTGTCTCTCCCCCGCCTCACGCTCCGCCAGCACCTTCGCCCCCGCTTTCCTTAGGAGCGCCTTAAGGCCCTGCTGCCATAAGGCTTTGCGTGCGTCCCCGTTTGTTCTCCTTGCCGATCAATGATAAACTCGACCAATATTGAGAATGGTTCGCATTAACGTTCGTAATGCGATTGTTTGTGGCCTGTTGCCTCAGTCGGAGGACGTCGGGACCGCGGCATAAAACGCATGCGCACCGCGCTGTTCCAATGGGTTCGATTCCAGTCTGATAAAAACAAGGAGTTTCAATGCGGATTTCTTCATTTGTGCGTGGTGGCGCAGCAGCGGTGGCCGCAGTAGCGGCGCTTTCCGCAACGGCAGCGGAATATCCGATCGGCAAGCACCAGATCCAGGGCGGCATGGAAATCGGTGCGGTCTACCTGCAGCCGATCACGATGGAACCCGAAGGCATGATGCGCAAGGCGTCGGATTCGGACGTCCATCTGGAAGCCGACATCCACGCGGTCAAGAATAATCCGACGGGCTTCGCCGAAGGCGACTGGATGCCGTATCTGCAAGTTCGTTATGAATTGACGAAAGCCGGTTCGAATCAGACCCAGAAGGGCGACATGATGGCAATGGTCGCCAACGACGGTCCGCACTATGGCGACAACGTCAAGTTGCAAGGCCCGGGCAAGTACCACCTGAAGCTGATCGTCGAGGCGCCGATGCAAACTGGCCACATGGCTTTCGGCCGTCACGTCGACAAGGAAACCGGTGTAGGCCCGTGGTTCAAGCCGATCACGCTCGAGTACGACTTCACGTTCGCGGGTATCGGCAAGAAGGGTGGTTACTAATCGCCGTAGACGCAGATCATCACAGCTCGTCACGCATCGGTGCGTAGCGAGCCGTGAATGAGTGAATGCATGCAGCAGGCGGCGCGCGGACAACAAAACCCGCTGAGCCGCGTTTTCCGGAAAGGCTAATGAGAATTAACCGAAAGATCGCGATCCTCGCCATGACCGCTTTGACGGTGGGGGCCGCACACGCAGTGGATCTGCCGACCTTCAACCTGGAAATGAACGACGGCAAGCTCATTCCGGCGCGCATCGAAGTGCCGGCAGGGCAGCGCATCAAGATCGCGATACGCAACACCGGCAAGGGTGCGGCCGAATTCGAAAGCGTGCAATTGCGTAAAGAAAAAGTGTTGGCGCCGGGCGGCGATTCGTTCGTCGTCATCGCACCGCTCTCGCCGGGGGAGTACAAGTTCTTCGACGACTTCCATCAGCAGGCGCAGGGCGTGATCGTCGCGAAGTAATGGCTTGGGGTGCGAGCGTAGGCCTTGAACAACCAGGTTACGCGTTCGCCAAAGCAGCAGAAGAGTAGAGGGGAGAGCTTGGATGGGTCAGATTCTATTCATCGTGTGGCGGGAAAGTGTTGAGGCCTTGCTGGTCGTCGGCATCCTGTACGCGTGGTTGAAAAATGGCGACGACGACGCGCGCCGTGGTTTGCCGTACCTGTGGGGCGGCGTCGCGGCCGGTGTGATCGCGGCGGTCGCGCTTGGCGCGGCGCTGGTCGGTTTCACCGAAGTGCTCTCCGGTGACGCGCAGGATTATTTCCAGACCGCAATGGTGCTGGTCGCGTGTGTGCTGATCGTGCAGATGGTGCTGTGGATGAAGCAGCACGGCCGGTCCCTCAAGCGCGACATGGAACAGTCGCTGCAAAAGAGCAAGCACGATTCGAACTGGTGGGGCGTCGCGTTGCTGGTCGCATTGGCGATCGCGCGCGAGGGCAGCGAAACGGTGATCTTCCTGTATGGCCTTGGTTTCGGCCAGTCCGGCCACGTGGATGGCAGCCAGATGCTCGCCGTGGCGATCGGCCTCGGTCTCGCATTCCTGACCTTCTACGTGCTGCAGTTGGGCGGCAAGTATTTCTCGTGGCGGCTCTTCTTCCGCGTCACCGAAATCATGCTGCTGTTCCTCGGCGCGGGTCTGTTCCAGACCGGTGTCGACAAGCTGATCGACAAGGAGATCCTGCCGACGATCATCGACCAGATGTGGAATTCGTCAGCAATCCTCGACGACTCGAGCACGTTCGGCTCGCTGGTCGCGACGCTCACCGGTTATCGTGCCCACCCGGCATTGATGAATCTGATTGCCTACGCCGTGTACTGGGCGGTCGTCTATCTGCTGGTGCGTCGCGCTAATCGCAAGCCGGCGCAGCAGGCCGCCGGGCGCGCGGCATGAGTACTGTCATGACCCGTCCGGGCCGCCTCGCCGCGGCCGGGCAGTGGATGCAGCGTCACGGTGGTTTGATCCGCGGCATTCAGTGGGTCGTGGTGGCGGTGTACGCATTCCTGATTCTCGTGCCCGCGGTGATGCCGCTGCCGGACGACACCGCGCATCTGTGGAATAACCTGACGCTTGCCGCGCAGTTCGTGTTCTGGGGCATCTGGTGGCCGTTCGTGTTGCTGTCGATGGTGATGCTTGGCCGCGTCTGGTGCGGCGTGCTGTGTCCGGAAGGCGCGCTCGCCGAATTCGCCAGCAAATATGGCCGCGGCTGGGCGATTCCGCGCTGGATGCGCTGGGGCGGCTGGCCGTTCGTCGCATTCGGCATCACCACCATCTACGGTCAGATGGTGAGCGTCTACCAGTATCCGAAAGCGGTGCTGCTGGTGCTCGGCGGCTCGACTTTTGCGGCGATGATCATCGGCTTGCTGTACGGACGCGAGAAGCGCGTCTGGTGCAAGTATCTGTGTCCCGTCAACGGGGTTTTTTCGCTACTGGCGCGTCTCGCGCCGTTCCACTACAAAATCGATGAAGACGCGTGGCGCCGTTCGTACAAGAACGGCGAACATGGGCATCGTGTGATTCCGATCAATTGCGCGCCGCTGGTGCCGCTGCGCAATATGAAGGGCGCGTCGGACTGCCATATGTGCGGTCGTTGCAGCGGACATCGCGATGCGATCGCGCTGACGTGGCGCGCGCCGTCGTCGGAAGTCGTGCAGCTCGGCGACAGGCAGGCGAACCCGTGGGATACCGCACTGATCCTGTACGGCCTGCTCGGCATCGCGATCGGCGCATTCCACTGGACCGCTTCGCGCTGGTTCGTCGACCTGAAGATGTTCTTCGCCACGTGGCTGGTCGATCACGACATCACCTGGCCGCTCGACACCAACGCGCCGTGGTTTCTGTTCACGCATTACCCCGAGCAGAACGACGTATTCTCGTGGCTCGACGGCACGATGGTGATCGGCTATATCCTCGCTACGGCGCTGGTGTACGGCACGGTGCTGCTGGTGCTGCTGATGGGCGCGACGCGCACGCTGGGGCGTTTTAGCGCCGTGCGTCTGCATCATTTGACGCAGGGCCTGATTCCGATTGCCGGCGCGGGCGTGTTTCTCGGCTTGTCGGCGACCACGCTGTCGCTGCTTCGCGCGGAACATATGTCGTTGTGGTGGGCGTCGGATATGCGTATCGCGATTCTGGCGATTGCCAACCTGTGGAGCGCGTGGCTCGCCTGGCTCGTCACACGGCGCTATAGCGAGCGCATCGTTCAACGCGGCCTCGCGATGGTGTGGTTCGTCGCGGCGCTGGCGGTGGTCGATAGCGCATGGTGGCTGATGTTCTGGGGCTGGGCTTCGAAATAAGTCTTAGCGATTCGACGCGCTACCAGGACCCGCTCGGCATTGTGCCAAACAAAAAGCCGTGGAGATGGCACCATCCCACGGCTTCTTTTATTTCTGAATCTGCGACACACGTCGTTTCGTGCATCCGCATTGGGTGAGAACCAAAAAAGCGGCCTGGCTTGCTGCGACGGCTGGCTTGGTGTCTGCACGAAGGGGTCTAGTTCTCACGTGCAAGCCGTCGTGGCTGGCTAATGCCTAACACCTCTCGAGGAGGTGGTCCCCACAATACCCGGTACTGACTTCTATTCGTTGTTGCCTGTTACTTCGTCAGGATCAGCTTGCCTAAGCGTGTCGCACGCAACTGGTAGGTCTCGCCGTTATGCATGATGCTGACGTGGCTATGTCCTTGCAGCAATGCGTCGCTGCGCACGACCCGATCCGACTTTTCGCTCGTACCGCTGGCGAGATCCGCTGCGGGCTTCGCCGCGGATGCTGTCGCCGTCGCTGCTTTCGGACGACTGGTCAGCGCGGCCGCCGGGCGGCGCAGGCTGAGTGTGGAAGAGCGCGTGAGATCGGTCATTCGTTTTAGCTGTTGGTCGATTCGATGGATTAATTCTAAATGATAACTATTCCCATTTACAAGAAAGAGAAATTCATCGGATTCGACTTTCGATAGCTGAACGACGTGAGGGAGAACGGCCAGGAAGCAGGCCGCATGAGGCCACCTTCCACACGGCGGCCTCATGCGGCGCAACGGCGCGGGCAGAGTGCCCGCACACGCATCAATGCAACGAACCGGGTTCCTGCCTGGTCTGCACGTACTGGCGGATCAGCCGCACGGTATCGATATCGTTCTCGCGATACGCCGATTTCACGATTTCCTGCGTCTGCACAGCGTCCTGATCGTCGGAGACGGGCAGGGTTGTTGTGTACTCGAAGCGCAGGAACAATTGCAGTTCGTCAGGCTGCTCGATGGTCATGGTGAGCGAGCCGCCGACATAGTCTGCCGTCGGCAGAATGTCATAGCGCACGCTCTGGCGATCCCGCAGCGTGACACGGTCGCGCACCGTGGCCTTGCCATAGTGCAGCTCCCGTTCGAGCGTGTCGCCTTCACGCGAAAGGATGGTGCAACTGTCGAGTCCGATCACGAACAGTTGCGGCTGTTCGGCGCGCAGCACGAGACCCTCCCACAACTGCTCGGGGGTCATCGAATCGACTAACGGATTCAACGGATCGTTGATCTGGATAAGGTGTTCGAAATTCAAAACGACGGCTTCCTATGAAAGCGTTGCAATACCTGCGGCCCCGTTAGCCGGTGCCGGCCGATCCGGGCCATTCCTGTATCAGGCGACGGCAAGACCCGAACGGATCGTGATCGAATGCGTGAGGATCTTGTGAACCGGGCACGCATTGGCAATTTGCAAGAGTCGTTCCCGCTGCTCGTCGGACAGATCGCCTTCCAGCATGATCTTGCGGTCGATGGTCGAACCCGCGTCGCCGGTTTCAAGCGATAGCGCCACGCGCACGTCGGCGAGCGGCCAGCCCTTGCGCTGAGCGTACATCTTCAGCGTGATCGACGTGCAGGCCCCGAGACTCGACAGCAACAGCGCGACAGGCGTCGGTCCGCGATCGCCGCCGCCTAGCGACTCGGGTTCGTCGGCAAGCCACGTGTGCTTGCCGTCGTCGAAAAGGACCTGAAAATTCGTCGAGCCGATGTGGGCGGTGACGGTGGGCTCTGCCATGCGCGCTCCTGAACAGGGACGGAAATCGCCGCGCGCCACGGTCCGTCATGGTGAGACAGCGTGGTGCGCGGCATGAGCCGCTATTGTGAACGAATTTACCGGCCTTCGCGCCATGTGTGGCGGCGCGCTCGGTGTGGTGAGAGCGCGCCACCACAGTCGTCAGCGGAGGCGCGTGCCCACATGGTCAGTCAGTGCGTGATCGCGCCCATGCGCCCAGCCTGATAATCGATCACGGCCTGGCGGATTTCGTCTTCCGTGTTCATCACGAACGGACCGTAGCGCACCACCGGCTCTTTCAACGGCACGCCGCCGAGGAGCAGCACTTCGAGCGGTTCGGCCCCCGCCGTCAGCGTGACCGACTCGCCGTCGTTCTGAAACACCACCATCGTCTGCGCGTCGATTTCCCGGCGCGCTTCGCCTTCGCCATAGAAACCTTTGCCGGACAGGCTGTAAGCAAACACGCGATAGTCGGACGGCACCGGCTGCTGGATCGATGCCCCCGGTTGCAGCGAGAAATGCTGGTACAGGATCGGCGTGCGCGTTTCGATCGCTGCCTTCACACCGAGCGCTTCGCCCGCAATTACCTTGACGCGCACCTTGCCGTCCGCGGAAGTCGCAACCGGAATGCTGGCCGACGGCATTTCCTGATAGCGTGGTTCGATCATCTTGTCGCGCCGCGGCAGATTGACCCACAACTGCAAGCCGTGCACGCGTCCACCGGTGCGTACGAACGACGGGTCCGGCATCTCGCTGTGCACGACGCCCGCGCCCGCGGTCATCCACTGCACGTCGCCGGCATGCAGCGTGCCTGAATGGCCCGCCGAATCCTTGTGACCGAACTGGCCCTCGAGCACGTACGTGACTGTCTCGAAGCCGCGATGCGGATGATCCGGCGCGCCTTTGGCCTCGCCCGGCGCGTAGTCGATTGGACCCATTTCGTCGAGCAGCAGGAATGGATCGAAATCCATCAGCATGCGGGTCGGAAACGGGCGGTGGACGACAAAACCGCCACCTTCGGTCGTGCGAACGGCGGGAAACGTGCGTTCGATCGTGCGTGCCGTGCTCATCAAAGTCACCTTGAAAAATGGGGAATAGCGTTATTTTTGAAACATGGAGCTATTATAGGGACCGTTTTTCAAGGTGCCAGCCGCTGTCACGCAATGGATTGTTCTATTACTGGAACGATGAGATGAAGATCGATTCACACAATCTGAATGACCTGATGTACTTTTCGCAGGTCGTCGAACACGGTGGTTTTTCCGCTGCCGAGCGCGTGCTGGGTATTTCCAAGTCGCGCCTGTCGCGCCGGCTGACCGAGCTGGAAGCGTCGCTGGGCGTGCGTTTGCTGCAGCGTTCTACCCGCAAGCTGGCGCTCACTGAAGCCGGACAACTCTTCTACCAGCATTGTCAGGCGATGCTGAGCGAAGCGCAGGCTGCCGTCAACGTGGTGCAGCAACTGCGGTCGTCGCCGCGCGGCACGGTGCGCGTGAGCGTGCCGGTGACGATCTCGCAGACCATCCTGTCGCAGATCCTGCCGGAATTCATGCATCGCTACCCCGAAGTACGGGTGGTGATGCGCGTGACCAACCGCGTAGTCGATCTGTTCGAGGATTCGATCGACCTCGCGTTGCGCGTGCGCTCCGATCCGCCGGAAAACGCCAACATCGTCGTGCGCCCGCTGTGGCGCACGCAGCAGATGCTGGTCGGCGCGCCGAGCCTGTTGCAGCAGAATGCGCCGCCGTTGTTGCCTGCCGATCTGGGCCGTTTCGAAACGCTCGATGTACCGACCGGCGACGGACGCCACGTTTTCGATCTGATTGCCCCCGACGGCACGCGCCACGCGCACGAACACGAGCCGCGCCTCGTCACCGCGGATCTGATGACGATTCGCGAAGCGGTGCTGTCCGGCGTGGGTATCGCCGCGTTGCCGGAGATGATGTACGGCAGCGCGTTGCGCGCGGGGCAGTTGTCGCCGGTAATGCCGGACTGGACCTTTCCGACGCCGCAGTTGTACGCGGTATTCGTGTCGCGGCAGGGGATGGTGCCGGCGGTGCGCGCATTCGTCGATTATCTGGTCGAAATGCTCGATCCGGACGAAGGTAAACACATCATGGGCGAGTGCCCGACGCGTCCAACGCAAGACGCATCACAGCCTGTTCTCGCGGTCGCGTCATAGCACTTATTACGTGCGGCAACATCGCTTTTAGCATTTAAGCGCCGCTTGTCATGAGTACTTTCAATGACGGTTTGCTTGAATGCGCGCGCTCGCGGGCCTATAGTGAAATCCCTTCGCTAAGGAGTCTCTTATGCGAAAACTCATGGCCTCTATAATAGTGGGCCTGATAGGGCTGACCGCGCTGTCCGTGTCGATCACGGCTGTCGCATGCGGTGACTCGAGCTATCAGTCATCTTCTGATGGTAAATAATCCCGCCGCCCGAAGGCGCCGAGTGCGCACAAAAAAGGCCTTCATCTGACGATGAAGGCCTTTTACTTTTAGCCCTTGTTTCAAGGGTTTTTCTGATTTTTCGGCAGGCGCTGCTTAACAGTGGTGCATTGCTACGGCGCGTCTCCTACCTTCACTTGCGCTTATTTACCTTTAGGCTGCGTGACGAAGCCGATCTTCGTGAGGCCGCCGGCCTGCGCCGCCGACATCACTTCAGCCACTTTTTCGTACGCGACTTTGCGATCCGCATCCAGATGCAGCTCCGGCTGCGGATTCGCTTGCGCAGCTTCTGCAATCTTCGCGCGCAGTGTCGCGTCGTCGACCTTCTTGTCGTCCCACAGCACGTTGCCGTCCGCGTCGACGGCGACCGTCACTTGCGCGGGCTTGGTGTCTTCCTTCTGACTGCTCGCGTGTGGCAGATCGATTTTGACCGCGTGACGAATCACCGGGATCGTCACCATGAAGACGATCAGGAGAACCAACATCACGTCGACAAGCGGCGTCATGTTGATTTCGTTCATCAGGCCATCATCATCGTCGCTGGCGAAAGGGCTCATTGCCATCGGAATGCCTCGTCGATCAGTTGGTGCGTGCGGCGAGGCGCAGACCGTCGCCGCGCTTGGACGACGACAGACGGGCGCCCGTCACGAAGAATGCATGCAGGCCGTGCGCAAAGCGGCTCAGCTTGGCGACAAGCGCCTTGTTGGCGCGCGTCAATGCGTTGTAACCCAGCACTGCCGGAATCGCGACGAACAGGCCGAACGCGGTCATGATCAGCGCTTCGCCGACCGGGCCCGCGACCTGATCAATCGACGACTGGCCGCTCGCGCCGATCGCGAGCAGGGCGTGATAGATGCCCCACACGGTGCCGAACAGGCCGACGAACGGCGCCGTGCTGCCGATCGACGCGAGAATCGCCAGACCGCTTTGCATGCGCGCGACGCTTTCGTCCATCGTGTCCTTCAGGCAGCGCGTCACCCAATCCGACACGTCCATGCGATCGTGCAGATGCGGCTGCGTCTGATGATGGTGATCCGCGGCTTCCTGGCCCGACAGTGCGAGTGCCAGGAACGGATTGTCCTGCGGCATCGACGATCCTGCGCCGAGCTTCTTCACACCGTCGGCGAGATCATCTGAATGCCAGAACTGCTGCTCGGCATTCTTCGTGAGGCGCTTCAGGCGCATCACATTCCAGCCTTTGATGACGATCACGCTCCACGACATGACCGACATGATCAACAGTGCGAGCGCGATACCGCGCGTCACGAAATCCCCTTGCGCCCACACGTGCGCCAATCCGTAGTTTTGCATCGCAATTCCTTGTTTTTAAAATCTGCTTCAATCGTTCAGATTGAAGTTGTAAGGCTGGGTGTACGCGGCCCGAATCGGCTGGCCGTTCTCGAGATAGGGCTTGCAGGCACTCGCGTGTGCTGCGGCAACCGCGGCGTCATCCAGGCGGTTGAAGCCGCTGCTCTTTTTCAGTTCGATGTTCTCGAGCTTGCCCGTCAGTCCGACCACGAACTTCACATAGGCGGTGCCGGTTTCACCGCGTCGTTTGGACAGCGACGGGTACTCTGGCGTGACCATGTTGCAGTCGATGTGCGAAACGTTTTTCGGCGCGGTGATTTCCATCGTCGGACGGCCGACTGCCGGCGCAGCCTGAGCGGGCGGAGCAGCCGGCGCGGGCGGTGTCGGATCAGCCGCCGCAATTGGCGTGGGCGACGGCGCGGCGGCCACCGGCAATGGCGTAGGCGTCGGCTTGGGCGCCGGTGTTGGCTTGGACTGGACTTTGGGCTTGGTATGAACCGGTGGTGTCGGCTTGGGCGGCGGCGGTGTGGTCGATTGCAGCGCAACGGGCGCGGCCACCCGCGCCGGCGCCAGCAACTGCGCGGTCATGACGCGCGATTCGAGCGGCGGCGCGACGGGTTCATGACGTAATGTCAGGATCACCGCAAGCAAAGCGACGTGAATCGCCGCGACGGCGGCAATCGCGGTCAAGGCACGGGAGTTCATTCGGGCGGACGAGGCCGGCGTGGCGCCGGCTGAAACGGTATGCGAGGCCTGCATGTTAGCGTGGCGACGTGCCGTCGATGCGGCACGTCAGACAAGACATCGTCATGTTCGGAAGATCAGCAACGAAATGAACAAAGTAGTCACGAAACCAATCAACAATTCCATCTCAAACTCCTTTTAACGGGTGAGCGGGTAGCTGGCTGGTACGGATACTGGCTTGCTGACGGCAGTGGGATAAGGCTTGAAGCAGCGCATACAGCAAGCGCATGAAGCAGTGAAGCGATAAAGCGGTGATTACCTGAGACGCGGCGTGGACCGTGTCCTCAAACCAGCCTCAGGCGGCCTTGCGTTCGTAAAACGTCAGCGGCATTGCCTGCGAGTGATGATCGAAGCCGCAGCGGCTCGCGCACACGCCGCTTTCCATCATGACGCCGCGCACGGATTCCGCGCACTTGCCACAGCAGGAAGCGACGCCGAGTTCGAACTGGAGTTCGTCGAACGAATCGACACCTTCCGCGATCGAGGCACGGATCTTTCGGTCAGAAACAGACTTGCAGACACAGACAATCATGGCAGGGCGTCATAGCTAACGTTAATGCGAACTATTATCATTTTGATTGGCTGGTTTGGCAAGCGTCCAGCATGATTTTTTGTAACAAAACCAGACTCTTAGAAGGGTTTCGTCTACGGGACGGGATTCGTCGCAGGTGGCGGGAAGGGTGAAAAAACGCCTAAAAAGCGCGCAAAACAGCCGTGGGGGCGGCCTAAAAGGCAGCTGGCGAGGGTTTTTATGCGGCTTGGGAGTCCGGCGCTGCTGTGCGGCGCGAAGGGATCACGACCTGCTCGACTGTCGCGTCGATGTGCAGCAGGGTCGCGGCGAGCTGTTGCTGATGCGTGCCGTCACCGGTGGAATAAAAGCGGGGCAGAACAGGTTCGGCGCTTTCCGAGGTGGCGCGCAGCCCGTGCTGGTCGAGTACCCGTTCGAGCTGGCGTGCAATGGCCACGCTCGTATCGATTAGCACCAGCCGGTCGCCGACGATGTCGCGGATCGCCGCATCGAGAAACGGGTAGTGGGTGCAGCCGAGCACCAGCGTGTCGGCGCCGGCATCGAGCATGGGCTGCAGGTAGCTGCGCAGGAGCGCACGCAGTTCGGCGGAGCCTACGTCGCAGCGTTCCACTGCCTGCACGAGCCCGTGGCCAGGCTGGCAAAGAAAACGGCAATCGGCGGCGTAGCGCTCCAACAGTGTCTGAAAGCGGGCGCTGCGCAAGGTCACTTGAGTGGCGAGCACGCCGGCGACACGCGCTTTGGACTGCAGCGCGGCCGGTTTGACACCCGGCTCGACACCCACCAGCGGGATCGCCAGTTTTTCGCGGACCAGCGCGATCGACTGCGCGGTTGCCGTGTTGCATGCGACCACAAGCGCCTTGGCACCTTGGCTCGCGAGCCATTCGCAGATCGCCAGGGTGCGGTCGGCGATGAAGTCGTCGTCGCGTTCACCGTAGGGGGCGTAGAGCGAGTCGGCGGCGTAGATGAGCGCTTCACCGGGGAGTTGCGCCCGGACCGCCCGCAGTACCGACAAACCGCCCAGACCCGAATCGAAAATGCCGACCGGCGCCCGCGAACCGCCACCTGAGAGGGCAATCCGGGCACTCGAAGACGGCGATTCTGCGGGCATAGGCGATAAGGAGACGCGCGGCACAGCGGTTACGGAAAACTCACGAAAACAGGAACGTGCGCAAGTATATCGCCCGCACGGCGCCTATCCTGGCAAACAGGCCGGCCAACAAGATGGCGTATGAGCCGGTTCATGTGCCGACGCACGGGCGTTTCCAACCTGATTCGATCAGGACTCGATCGAACCCATTGCAGTTTGCTGGTAGTTCTGGATGCCGACCTTGTCGATCAGGTCCAGTTGCGTTTCGAGCCAGTCAATGTGTTCTTCGGTGTCGTCGAGGATCTTCACGAAGATTTCGCGCGAGATGAAATCGCGAACGGATTCGCAATACACAATCGCTTCTTTGCAGGTGCTTTGCGAAATCTGTTCGAGCTTCAGATCGCACTCGAGGATTTCTTTAGTTTCTTCGCCGATCAGCAGTTTGTGCAGGTCTTGCAGGTTCGGCAGGCCGTCGAGCATGAAAATGCGTTCGATCAGCCAGTCGGCGTGCTTCATTTCACCGATCGATTCGTCGTATTCATGCTTGCCGAGTTTCTCGAGGCCCCAGTGCTTGTACATCCGCGCATGCAGGAAGTATTGGTTGATGGCGGTGAGTTCGTTCTTCAACTGGGAGTTGAGATACTCAATGACCTTCTTGTCGCCTTGCATGATGTGTCCTTGTAGGGGGCTTTGAATTTCCCAGAACAATAAACGGCGAAAGGCAAAAAGCCAAGGCAAAAACACAGTTTTTCACCTTGATTTGCAAGGTTTTTTGCGTGATGCGTACCGTTCTCATTCCAGGATAAAAAAGCCGGGGTTTGAGGCCCCGGCTTGCACTTTCTTAGCTGATGCTAGTACCGATCAAACCGTCGCGACCGGAATTTTGCCGATTTTGGCTTGCCATTCCTTCGGGCCGGTCTGATGCACCGACGTGCCGGTCGAATCGACGGCGACCGTCACCGGCATGTCCTGCACGTCGAATTCGTAGATCGCTTCCATGCCGAGGTCTTCGAACGCGAGAACCTTCGCGCTGCGAATCGCCTTCGACACGAGGTAAGCCGCGCCGCCCACCGCCATCAGATACGCGGCCTTATGCTTCTTGATCGCCTCGATCGCAACGGGGCCGCGCTCGGCCTTGCCGATCATCGAAATCAGACCCGTTTGCGACAACATGGTCTCGGTGAACTTGTCCATGCGCGTTGCGGTGGTCGGGCCTGCGGGGCCGACAGCCTCGTCACGCACCGGATCGACCGGGCCGACGTAATAGATTACGCGGTTCGTGAAGTCGACCGGCAGCTTCTCGCCCTTCGCGAGCATATCGGCGATGCGCTTGTGCGCGGCGTCGCGGCCCGTCAACATCTTGCCCGACAACAACAGCGTCTGGCCCGGTGTCCAGGCCGCCACTTGTTCCGGCGTCAGCGTGTTCAGATCGACGCGCTGGCTCTTTTCAGTGTCCGGCTCCCACTGCACCTTCGGCCATGCGTCGAGCGACGGCGCTTCGAGCTTCGCCACGCCTGAGCCATCCAGCGTGAAGTGCGCGTGACGCGTTGCCGCGCAGTTCGGGATGATCGCGATCGGCTTGCTCGCAGCGTGTGTCGGTGCAGCCATGATCTTCACGTCGAGCACGGTGGCAAGACCGCCAAGACCTTGCGCACCGATACCGAGCGCGTTGACCTTCTCGTGCAGTTCGATACGCAGTTCTTCGATCCAGTCTTTCGGGCCGCGTGCGATCACGTCCTGAATGTCGATCGGATCCATCAGCGATTCCTTCGCCATGACCATCGCTTTCTCAGCGGTGCCGCCAATGCCGATGCCGAGCATGCCCGGCGGGCACCAGCCTGCGCCCATGGTCGGCACGGTCTTCAGAATCCAGTCGACGATCGAGTCCGACGGGTTCAGCATCGCGAATTTCGACTTGTTTTCCGAGCCGCCGCCCTTCGCTGCAACCTGCACGTCGACCTTGTCGCCCGGCACGATCTCGTAGTGGATCACGGCCGGCGTGTTGTCTTTCGTGTTCTTGCGCGCGCCTTCCGGCGGGCTCACGATCGACGCGCGCAGCACGTTGTCCGGGTTCAGATAACCGCGGCGCACGCCTTCATTGATCATCTCGGTGACGCCCATCGTCGCACCGTCCCAACGCACGTCCATGCCGACCTTCACGAACACCGTGACGATGCCGGTGTCCTGGCAGATCGGGCGCTTGCCTTCGGCGCACATGCGGCTATTGGTCAGGATCTGCGCGATCGCATCCTTCGCGGCCGGGCTCTCTTCGAGCTCGTAAGCGCGGCCTAAGGCCTGGATGTAATCGAGCGGGTGGTAATAGCTGATGTACTGAAGCGAATCAGCGATGCTCTGAATCAGATCTTCCTGTTTGATGACGGTCATGATGGCTAGCTCAGTGGGGACAGTGGCGCTTGTTATCGGACTCGCAGGGTAGTGCGGTCAGTCGTGCGCCTTCAGGGGAGTGGAACCGTTAGAACCCAGCGGATGCAATCCTGCGGGCTCCTGAAAATGTTTCGGGTGCGTATGCGTGGTAAGGCGGTCGACCAGTGCCATTACCACCGCGGAGAGAAGGAAGGCGATGTGGATGATGACCTGCCACATGATGGTGTGCGTCGAATTCTGGTCGGGGCTGATGAAAGTTTTCAGCAGATGGATCGACGAAATGCTGATCAGCGCCATCGACAATTTGACCTTGAGCACCCCGGCATTCACGTGGTCTAGCCATTCCGGTTCGTCTGGATGACCCTCCACGCCCAGGCGCGACACGAAGGTTTCATACCCGCCGATGATCACCATGATCAGCAGGTTCGAGATCATCACCACGTCGATCAGGCCGAGTACCACCAGCATGATGTTGGTTTCGTCGAGCGTCATGGACGCTGTAACCAGATGCCAGACTTCTTTCAGGAACAGGACGACGTAGACACCTTGAGCGACGATCAGGCCCAGGTAGAGCGGCACCTGCAGCCAGCGGCTCATGAAGATGATGGCGGGCAGCGGGCGCATTGGGCGGCGCTGACGGGCTGAGTCGGGTCGCGGGGCGGACATAGGCAAGAGTCAGATGAAACGCAGGTGACGGAACACGGACTAAATGCGCTGACCCGAAGCGCAAACCAAACGCGCGGGTCGAGCACGCAAACCAGGGCGCAGACGGCGCGGTACGCAGCCAGGGGAGGCCGGAAAAGCTCGCGTCAGGCGCGCCATTGTACAGCGTCGGATGAATTTGCTGCGGCGCGGCGGGCAGCGGTGGCGCTCAGGAGGCCACTGGCGGTACTCGCTTCACCTTCAGGCTCGCCAGCCCGATCCCCGCCACCACGCACGCGAGCGCGATGCCGTGGGCGAGCGTAGGCCGCTCACCGAGAAACACGATGCCGTAAATCGCCGCGGCTACCGGCAGCACGGCGCTGAACACGCCCGCGAGACTGCCAGGCACATGACGAATGCCCTTCATCCACAGCCAGAACGAGAAAATGCTTGCCGACAGCCCGTACCACAGCACCAGCGTCCAGACGCTAACAGGCACCGCGCGATAATCGAAGTGCAGTAGCGCGGTGGTGCCGAGCGGCAGCATCAGCAGCAGGCCAAACATGTGCGTGTAGGCACAGATGTTGATGGGTGCGAGCGTCTGCGTCAAACGGCGCGACAGGATGATGTAAAGCGATTCGCAGCACACGGCGCCCAGCACCATCAGATTGCCGGTGAACGAAGTCTCGCCGCCCGCATTCTCATCTACGTGAGCGAGATTGATGACGACCACACCGAGGATCGCCAGCGCGATCGATGCGAGTGCCCGACCGTTCGGTCGCTCTTTGAGGATTAGCCACGAGAACAGTGCGACGACCGCGGGGATCGTGCTGGTGATGACGCCGGCTGCGACCGCGCTGGTGCGCTGCACGCCGCCCAGCATCAGCAGCGTGAACCCGAAAGTGCCGAACAGCGCCTGCAAAAACAGATTGAGCCATTCATCGCGTTTGACGCGGCGCAGCTTGGCGACGCGCAGCAACGGCCACAACACCGCCATCGCAATGACGAAGCGCAACAGCGCGAACAGGGGGACGGGGACAAACTCGACGATCGATTTACCGATTCCGACATTGCTGCCGACCAGCAGCATCGAGGTAATGAGAAGCAGGGAGTAACGATTCAAGCTGGAATCCAGACGGCTAGTTCAGTTAGCATTGTAAGAGGGCGTGCGAGTCAGCGTAAAGGCGCGGCGCCTGTGCGGCGCGCGTGATGCGCCGCGGGTGCCCGATTTCGGCATGGATCCGTCGTATCGGTAGGTCGATCAGCACGCGTGAACGGAACGTAGCGCGTAGCATGCCGTGCGTGACCCGTCTGAACCGCGTAAGGGTTTTCGCCCGTCACGCGATGCGCCTCGCGTAAGTGGCTGGTAAGTTGCAAAGTTTATGTTTGACCGTGGGAGCGGAACGTCGGCCATTCATTTATGTTGCGGTGCCGCATGAATGAAAGTGAAAGGCGAACGGGCCGCGGCGCAGCGATCGGCGATCGCCGCGCGAGGGTTGGAGACAGCGCGCCGCCTGTTGATCACGAATGGCGGCGCCATCATGACAAGGCGCGTCACAGGCGCGCCAGCACAGGTTTTTAGTTTCATCTTCACCAAGGGGTTGTCGATGTCTGCGATTGAATCTGTTCTTCACGAACGCCGTGTTTTCCCGCCCTCCGCTGAAGCAGCGGCTGGTGCGACGATCTCCGGTATGGACGCGTACCGGGCGCTTGCCGCCGAAGCGGAGCGTGATTACGAAGGTTTCTGGGGGCGCCTCGCTCGCGAGACGCTAAGCTGGAACAAGCCCTTCACCAAGGTGCTGGACGAATCGAAGGCGCCTTTCTACACATGGTTCGAAGACGGCCAGCTGAACGCGTCGTATAACAGCATCGACCGTCATGTCGAAGCGGGCAATGGCGAGCGTGTTGCGATCATCTTCGAAGCCGACGACGGCACGGTCACCAACGTCACCTATCAGGATCTGCTGCAACGGGTGTCGCGCTTTGCGAACGCGCTGAAAAAACGCGGTGTGAAGAAGGGCGATCGCGTCGTGATCTATATGCCAATGTCGATCGAAGGCATCGTCGCGATGCAGGCGTGCGCGCGTATCGGTGCAACGCATTCGGTGGTGTTCGGCGGCTTCTCGTCGAAGTCGCTGAATGAGCGGCTGGTGGATGTGGGTGCGGTCGCGCTCGTGACTTCCGACGAACAGATGCGCGGCGGCAAAGCCTTGCCGCTGAAGAACATCGCCGACGAAGCCATTGCCATGGGCGGCTGCGATGCGGTGAAGAGCGTGATTGTGTACAAGCGCACTGGCGGCAAGATCGCATGGAACGAAAGCCGCGATCTGTGGATGCACGAACTCACGCAGTCCGAATCGGATCAATGCGCGCCTGAGTGGGTCGGCGCCGAGCATCCACTTTTCATCCTCTATACGTCCGGTTCGACCGGCAAGCCGAAGGGCGTCCAGCACAGTACCGGCGGCTATCTGCTGTGGACTGCGCAGACCATGAAGTGGACCTTCGACTGGAAGCCCACGGATGTGTTCTGGTGTACCGCCGACATCGGCTGGATCACCGGCCACAGCTACATCACGTATGGCCCGTTGACGCTCGGCGGTACCCAGGTCGTGTTCGAAGGCGTGCCGACCTATCCGAACGCCGGCCGCTTCTGGGACATGATCGCCAAGCACAAGGTCACGCTGTTCTACACCGCGCCGACCGCAATCCGCTCGCTGATCAAATACGCCGAAGCGGACGAGAAAGTGCATCCGAAAAGCTACGATCTGTCGACGCTGCGCATCATCGGCACGGTTGGCGAACCGATCAATCCGGAAGCGTGGGTCTGGTATCACGAGAACGTCGGCGGCGGCCGTTGCCCGATCGTCGACACGTGGTGGCAAACCGAAACCGGCGGCCACATGATCACGCCGCTGCCGGGCGCCACGCCGCTGGTGCCGGGTTCATGCACGCTGCCGCTGCCGGGCATCATGGCGGCAGTGGTCGATGAAACCGGCCAGGACGTGCCGAACGGGCAGGGCGGCATTCTGGTGGTGAAGCGCCCGTGGCCGGCGATGCTGCGTAACGTGTGGGGCGATCCCGACCGTTACAAGAAGAGCTATTTCCCCGAAGAACTCGGCGGCACGCTGTACCTCGCCGGCGATGGCGCGGTGCGCGACAAGGAAACCGGCTACTTCACGATCATGGGTCGCATCGACGACGTGCTCAATGTGTCCGGTCACCGCCTCGGCACGATGGAGATTGAGTCGGCGCTGGTGTCGAACCCGATCGTGGCAGAAGCGGCTGTGGTTGGCCGTCCTGACGATACGACCGGTGAAGCCGTGTGCGCATTCGTGGTGCTCAAACGCGCTCGTCCTGAAGGCGAAGAAGCGGTGAAGCTCGCCAACGAACTGCGCAACTGGGTCGCCAGGGAGATCGGTCCGATTGCCAAACCGAAGGACATCCGCTTTGGCGAGAACCTGCCGAAGACGCGTTCGGGCAAGATCATGCGCCGCCTGTTGCGCTCGCTAGCTAAGGGTGAGGAAATCACCCAGGACGTATCGACTCTGGAGAACCCGGCGATTCTCGATCAGCTCGGCGAGTCGCTCTGAGCCTGGGTTTGCCTGGGTTGACGGCAAGAGCGCGTCGTCCGACCCGCTCTTGACTGGACCCAGGTGTTGACCATTTAAGTTAGCCTGTTAAAGCCACCGCGCGGACAATCCCGATTGCCTGCCCGGTGGCTTTTTGATACATAGGCGCATGGCCGCGCCACACCACCCCCCTCACGCTACGCTCAATCCCGCGCCCGAACCCCCTGCGGTGTCGGCAGCGATGGCGCGCGCGCATCAGAAATATTGGCGTTTCAATCTCGCGTTGATCGCGACGTTGATGACGGTGGGCTTCGTGGTGTCGTTCGTTTTGCCGCTGGTGGCGCCGGCGTTGGATCAGGTGCGCTTCGGCGGCTTCCGGTTGCCGTTCTATTTCGGTGCGCAAGGGGCGATTCTGATCTACGTCGCGTTGATCGTCGTTTATATCGTGCTGATGCAGCGCGCCGACCGCCGTCTGCAACGCGCTTTCGACGCCGATGCGAGCGCCACCAGTGCCGGTGCCGATTCCGGCGCGCCCACTGCGCGCGGAAACTGAGCCGATGACGCTCACGCACCGCCTGATCCGCTCATACGCGCTCTATACGCTTGGCTTCCTGCTATTCATCTACGTGATGTGGCGCATCGAGCGCATCACTGGCCCGGGTGTATGGATCGGCTATGTGTTCCTGTTCGTGCCGATCGCGGTGTATGCGGTGATCGGCTTGCTGTCGCGCACGTCCGACCTCGTCGAATACTACGTAGCGGGGCGGCGCGTGCCGTCCGCCTTCAACGGCATGGCGACTGCGGCCGACTGGTTGTCCGCTGCGTCGTTTATCGGTCTCGCCGGTTCGATCTATACGACCGGATATGACGGGCTCGCGTACCTGATGGGCTGGACCGGCGGCTATTGCCTAGTTGCATTCCTGCTCGCGCCGTACGTGCGC
This sequence comes from Paraburkholderia sp. D1E, assembly GCF_052682275.1. Lineage (NCBI taxonomy): Bacteria > Pseudomonadati > Pseudomonadota > Betaproteobacteria > Burkholderiales > Burkholderiaceae > Paraburkholderia > Paraburkholderia sp. D1E. The sequence continues at coordinate 7,824,088 of NZ_JBQYMB010000001.1, read as the reverse complement.
AAGCTGGCGCGCTACACGATTCCCGACTTTCTCGGCACGCGCTTTTCGAGCAACGCGGTGCGTGGACTCGCTGCGTTAGCGGCGATCCTGTGCTCGTTCGTCTATCTGGTCGCGCAGATTCAGGGCGTCGGCTTGATTGCGACGCGTTTTATCGGCGTGGATTTCGCAGTCGGCATTTTCTGCGGACTCGCGGGCATTCTCGTGTGCTCGTTTCTGGGCGGCATGCGTGCCGTAACGTGGACCCAGGTCGCGCAATACATCATCCTGATCGCGGCAATTCTGATTCCCGTGTCGATGATCGCGCATAAGGATGGCCTTGGCTGGGTGCCGCAGTTCAACTACGGCCGCTTGATGGAACGCGTCGAAGGCCTGGAGAAGCAGGTGCGCGAGGCGCCGCTCGAACAGATCGTACGCGACGACTATCGGCGGCGCGCTGCGCTGATGCAGATGCGGCTCGATACGTTGCCGCACTCGTTCGTCAATGAGAAGCTGCGCCTCACGCAGGAAGTCGCGGACTTGCGTCGCCACAATGGCCCGCTGCGCGATATCAAGGAGCATGAGAGGGAGCTGGAACAGTTTCCGCGCGATGCCGCGGCCGCACAGATCGTCTGGACCCAAAGCCGCGACGAGATGCTGATGCGCGCGGCCGCGCCGGTGCCGATGCACGAGCCGTTTCCCGTCACGAGCGAAGAAGACAGGCGCACCCACGAACGCAATTTCCTGTCGCTGCTGCTGTGCCTGTCGCTTGGCACCGCGAGCCTGCCGCACATCCTGACGCGCTACAACACGACGACCTCGGTGGCGTCCGCGCGGCGCTCGGTCGGCTGGACACTGTTCTTCGTCGCGCTGTTCTATCTGACGGTGCCCGTGCTGGCCGTGCTGATCAAGTACGAGATATTGACCAATCTGGTCGGTCATCACTTTGCCGATTTGCCGCAGTGGCTCACGCAGTGGCGCAAGGTCGAGCCGAGTCTGATCAGCCTTGCTGACACGAATGGCGATGGCATCGTGCGCTGGAGCGAAATCCAGATGCAGCCGGATATGGTCGTGCTCGCCGCGCCCGAGATCGCTGGGCTGCCGTATGTGATGTCCGGACTGATCGCGGCCGGCGCGCTGGCCGCGGCGCTCTCGACCGCGGATGGTTTGCTGCTGACGATTGCCAACGCGCTATCACACGACGTCTATTACCACATGGTCGATCCGACGGCTTCGAGTCAGCGGCGCGTGACCATCTCGAAGATTCTGCTGCTGGGGGTGGCATTGTTCGCGTCGTATGTGGCGTCGCTCAATACGGGGAATATTCTGTTTCTGGTGGGCGCGGCGTTTTCGCTGGCGGCTTCGAGCCTGTTTCCGGTGCTGGTGCTGGGCGTCTTCTGGAAGCGCACGACCCGCCTTGGGGCAGTGGCCGGCATGGTGGCGGGGCTGGTGGTGTGCATTTACTACATCGTGTCGACGTATCCGTTCTTCACGCAGATGACGGGCTTCGCCGGTGCACGGTGGTTCGGGATCGAGCCGATCAGCTCAGGCGTGTTTGGTGTCCCGGCGGGGTTTCTCGTGGCGATCGGGGTGAGTCTGGTCGACCGGAAACCCGATGCTTATACGAGGGCGCTGGTGGACTACATCCGGCATCCTTAGGTGGGTTTGCGCATGGGTCTGGCGCAGGGCGCGAAGTTTGCTATAATTCGGCTCCCCGCCGGAGAGATGGATGAGCGGTTTAAGTCGCACGCCTGGAAAGCGTGTATAGGTTAATAACCTATCCGGGGTTCGAATCCCCGTCTCTCCGCCAGGAATTAAACGAGAAGCCGTTGAATCTAAAAGGTTCAGCGGCTTTTTGTTTTGCGTCGAAAATCGCTTGTCAAAGCCTCGATCTCGCGCGATCCGCAGCGGGCCAGGGGAAATTATCCCGCTTCGTGCCCCAACGCCTGAATAAACAACGAGAACAATTCCGGCTGCGTCGAAATACCGAGCTTGTTGTAAAGATTCCGCCGGTGCACCTTTACCGTCTCGGGCGAAATCGCGAGCCGCTCAGCAATAGCCTTCGAAGAATTCCCTCGCAGCACCAACCGCGCAATCGCCATTTCCCGCTCCGACAGCAACTCCGCACCAAACCCCGCCAACGCACGCTCGACCCGGCCCGACAGATCGCCACGCTCGACGTTCTTGCCCGGCTCAGCGGCAAGACGTGCCAAATGCTGCCGTATCGTCGCAACGAGCCAGGGCGCGCATACCGCTAGCCGCCCAAGCACCTCCACGTCGAATCTCGCCTTCGCCCCCAACGACAGCGACACAACCCCACCGGCGGGCGCAACATTGACGATCAACTGCAATTCATCCTCTCCAACCGCGTCGCGAAAGTAACTCAGGAAATATTCGCTTTGCCGGAACAGATCAGGCGCGACCTCCTCAAGTCTATAGAACCCGTCGGTCAATCCATCATGCGCGGCCTGCAAAAACGGATCGAGCAGATAAAGCCCATTCAGGTAAAGCGGCACCGGCGACGGCGCATCCGTCCCGCCGGTGTCGAACTCTTCCAACACGCGAGGCACGCCGTCCTGCTCGACTAACACGGCAAGCGCGTTGTCGAACGGCATGATTTCGTTGAGCAGAAGAATCAGATTCCGCCAGAACCGAGGTCCGCCCAGATGATCGATCACGCGCGCCAGCGCCTGATGCATTGCTACTTCCGTGAACAGTCGATCCATGCGTCTCCACCTAATTGGCGTAACCCTAAGCGGTAATAGCGTTGCGTAAATTGGCTTCCTACACTGCGCCGAACAGTGCTCAAGTATGGGCGCTGAAAAAATCATTGCAAAGGAGAGGACGATGGCGATCACGGAAACGTCGGTTGCGGCGCAAGCCGTCTCCGCAGGGCTGGGCACGTCCGGCGCGCTGAAGCAGTCGCTCAGCGTGCGGGACGTGGTGATGATTACCGTATCGGGGGTAACGCCCGCCAGTTCCATCTTCGTGATCGCGCCGTTTGCGATCCAGCAGGCGGGCAGCGGTGCGGTGCTGTCGTTCCTGCTCGGCGGCGTGCTCGCGCTGGCTTTCGCGTTGTGCTATGCGGAATTGAGCGCGGCACATCGCAGCGCCGGCGGCGAGTACGTGATGGCGAAACGGGTGTTCGGTGCGTTGCCGGGCTATCTGACCTTCATCGCGGTGCTGGCTGTCAGTGTGTTCATTCCTGCTGTACTGGCGAGCGGCGCGGCGCCGTATCTGAACAATGCGCTGGGCACGAACTTCAGCAATCAATCGGTGGCGCTCGCGATCGTCGTACTCAGCTACGTACTCGGCATTCTCAACATCAAGACCAACGCGTGGATTACCGGCGCGTTCCTGACTGTCGAAGTGCTGGTGCTCCTCCTCATCGCATATCTGGGATTCTCCGAACCGCATCGCGCTTTTAGCGCGTTGGTGCATCCTCAAGTCGCGAGCAACGGTACGCTGATTTCGGCGACTGCCGCCGCTATCATCCCGGCGGTGGGCACGGCGATCTTTTGCTACAACGGCTTCGGCGCCGCGGTGTTTCTCGCTGAAGACCTCGAAGGGGGCAATCGCAGCATCGCGAAAGCCGTCATGTATTCGCTGCTGGTTATCCTGCTGGTCGAGTTGATTCCGTTGACGGCGATCGTGCTCGGTGCGCCTTCATTGATCGATATGTCGAAGAGCACGGATCCGATCGGCTATGTGGTTCGTGAACTCAGCAACCCCGTCATCATGCGTGTGGTGAGCGCGGGGATTTTCCTGTCAGTGTTCAATGCGATCATCGCTATCGTGATTCAGGTAGGGCGTCTGTTGTACAGCAGCGGCCGGCACGCACTATGGGTGCGTAGTTGCAACCATGCATTCACCCGCATTCATCCACGATTCGATTCGCCGTGGCTCGCCACGTTGACGCTTGCGATCCCGTCGGCACTCCTGCTTTTCGTCTCGAGCCTCGATGAATTGACCGCCTTCACGGTCGATCTGCTGCTGGTGATCTACATCGTGATCGCGGTGGCGGCGCTGGCCAGCCGCATCGTGCGGCGCGATGTCGAGCATCACTACCGGATGCCGTTGTGGCCGCTGCCGCCACTGGTGGCGATCATCGGTGCAACCTACACGTTGTACACGACAATGCAGAGCGCGACCAAGCCGACGGATCTGTACATCATCGGTGGATTGCTGGTGTTGGCGCTCGCGATGTATGCGGCGTGGGCACGTCATAGCGTGACTTTTCGCGAACTTTGAATCGAAGGAAAACAGGCAATGCGTACAAGGGAACTCGGCATACGTATCGGGCGCGGCACGCCTGGGCGTTTCAATGCGATTACCGATGTCGCCGGCGTCCGTGTCGGGCATCACACATTGAACGTGGACGCGGGCGATGCGTCGGTGCACACCGGCGTGACCATCATCGAACCGCGCGCGGGCAGCGCGCGCATGGCGCCTTGTTTTGCGGGCTGCCACATTCTGAACGGCAATGGCGACGCAACCGGTCTCGAATGGATCCGCGAGGCCGGCTTGCTGACGACGCCGATCGCGTACACCAACACGCATAGTGTTGGCATGGTGCGCGACGCGCTGGTCGCGGCCGAGCGGGATGACGTCAAAGGGGAGGTGTACTGGTGCATGCCGGTCGTGCTCGAAACCTACGACGGACTGCTCAACGACATCTGGGGGCAGCATATCACCGCGGACCATGTGCAACGTGCGCGAGCCGAAGCGCGCACGGGAGAGGTGAGGGAAGGGAATGTTGGCGGAGGCACGGGGATGATCTGCCATGAGTTCAAAGGCGGTATCGGCACGGCATCGCGGGTGTTGAAACCGGCCGAAGGTGGCTGGACCGTCGGTGCGCTGGTGCAGGCGAACTATGGTCGGCGTGACGCGCTACGGGTGGCGGGATATCCGGTGGGCGAGGTGCTCGGGAACGTGCATTCGCCGTTCAGGCAAACCGAAGAGCGGCGCACGGGGGAAGCGGGCATGGGTTCGATTGCCGTGACGCTTGCGACGGATGCGCCTTTGTTGCCGCATCAGTGCACACGCTTGGCGCAGCGTGCGAGCGTTGGGATCGCCCGCATGGGCGGAGGCACTGAAGATTCGAGCGGCGATATATTTGTGGCCTTTTCGGTGGGGAATTCGGGGCTGCCGGCGGTTAATTATGGGAGTGTTGGCAAGCCCACCACTGCCGTGGAGATGGTGAATAACGATCACATGTCTGCTTTGTTTTCGGCGGCTGCGGAGGCCGTTGAAGAAGCCATCGTCAATGCACTGTTAGCCGCTACGGATATGAACGCGCGTGGCGCTCGCGCGGTGGCGATCGGTTCTGAGCGCCTGCTGTCGGCGCTTCGTGAGGTGGGATGGAAGCCGGATAGCTAAGGCCGATGCCGCAGCCTTACATAAAGAAAGCGCTCCCAAGCGTAAAAACAAAATAAATAAACTTGCTCTAAACTAGCTGCCGCCCGAACCAGCCTAGTAAAGAGCAAGAAACTAATGCCCCGACCTCCAGCCGATCCCGTCGGCGACCCTAGCTTCAGTTTGCCCAAACATCCCGCTTTCCAACGTTTCTGGTGCACCCGCATCCTCTCGTCGCTGTCGTTCCAGATGCTCGCCGTGGCCATGGGCTGGCACATCTACGCACTAACGCATAGCGCCTTCGCACTCGGCCTCGTGGGTCTCGCCCAATTTCTGCCGATGTTCGTGCTGACGCTCGTGGTTGGTCACGTGGCCGACCGCTACGACCGTCGCCGGATCGCGGCCATCTGTCAAAGCCTCGAAAGCGTCGCTGCATTGCTATTCGCCTTTGGCACCTTCGGTGGCTGGATCAGCGCGCCGGTCATCTATGTGCTGGCCGCATGCGTGGGTGCGGCGCGCGCCTTCGAATCGCCTGCGGTTGCATCACTGTTGCCCGGCGTCGTGCCGCGTGGACAATTGCCCAAAGCCACGGCATGGGCCACCTCCGCGAATCAAACCGCACAGATCGCGGGTCCGGCATTGGGCGGCCTGCTATATGGCATCGGTCCTGGCGCGGCCTACCTCGCGTGCACGCTGTCGTTTGCGGCCGCGGCTGCCTCTGTGTGGGCCATCCCGCTGCAAATCAGGCTAGCGCGCCGCGCGCCGGTCACGCTCGAGTCGGTGTTCTCCGGCATCGCCTTTATCCGCAAGGAGCCCGTGATACTCGGCGCACTATCGCTCGATCTGTTCGCGGTGCTGTTCGGCGGCGCGACCGCGTTGCTGCCGGTCTTCGCACGCGACATCCTGCACACAGGGCCGCTCGGTCTCGGCCTGCTGCGTTCGGGTACCGCCATCGGCGCGCTCGCGGGCACCGTCTGGCTCGCGCATTTTCCGCTGCGCAACCGGCCTGGCGCTGCGATGTTCGGTGGCGTGATCGCGTTTGGCGCGGCCACTGTCGTGTTCGGTCTGTCGCATCAGTTTTTCGTATCGCTCTTCGCGCTAATGGTGCTGGGCGCATCTGACACCATCAGCGTAGTGGTGCGCCTGTCGCTCGTGCAACTGCGGACACCGGATGAAATGCTGGGTCGCGTCAGCGCGGTCAATTCGCTTTTCATAGGGACATCGAATCAACTGGGTGAATTCGAATCCGGCGTGACGGCAGGGTGGTGGGGCGCACAACCCGCCGTGCTGGTGGGCGGTGTTGCGACGATCGCCGTCGCCTTGCTGTGGATGCGATTCTTTCCGGAACTCAGGCGTACGCGCTCGCTGGAGCGGGAAGAGGAACTGGTGCCAAGCCGTTGATGGAGACGCATGACGCGTTGCCAGGAACGAGATGCCATGTTCATCCTCCCGGTTTTTGAAAACCCGGTTGCCGTTTTCGCCGGGTTCTCCTTAAATACGGACGCCGGTAACGTTGAGCGTGCCACCTGCGGAGTCGTCCGCGTAGACGTGATTCGGCGTGCGCCTCGACCCGCTATGATGGTGGCAACCTCACTCGGCCACCTTCATCATGCGGATCGCCCCTTTACCTCCGCTTCAATGTCTGATCGCATTCGAATCGGCCGTGCGGCATGCCAGTTTCACCAAGGCGGCTGTCGAGCTGCATCTGACGCAAAGCGCGGTCAGCCGCCAGATCGCGCAACTCGAAGACTTCCTCGGCCGCTCGCTCTTCGTGCGCGAGCATCGCGCCCTACGTCTGACGATCGCCGGCGAACGCTACGCGAAGCACGTGCAGTGGCTGCTCGCCAATTGCTCGGAAGCCACGCTCGAGGTGATGAAGCGATACGGCGATCTGGAGTTGACGATTGCGTGTTCGTCGGGTGTCGCGGTGTTGTGGCTCACGCCGCGCCTGGGTGCATTTCGCGCCGCCCATCCGAACGTGAAGATCCGGATGATCGTGCGGGACGGACTCGCTTCGTTGTCGCCGGCGGAATTCGACGTGGGTCTTTACTACATCCGCCAGCGCGCCGAGCCGCATTTCACCGCACGCCGTATTTTCGACGAAGACGTGTACCCGGTATGTTCACCCGGATATCTCGCCGGCCGGGTGCTGGAGCCTGCCGATCTCGCCCATGAAACATTGCTGATGCAGGAAGACGGTCAGCGGCAATGGATGTCGTGGCCCGAATGGTTCCGTCTCAACAATGTGCAGATGCCCGGTTCCCCGCAGTCGGTCGTCGTCAATCATTATCCGCAACTCGTGCAGATGGCGATTCTTGGGCAGGGCGTCGTGCTCGGCTGGCGTCACATGATCGATGCGTGTCTGAACGAGGGACTGCTGGTGCGTGCTACGCGAGCCTCGGCGAGCCACGGTGGCGGTTACTACGTCGTATCGCCGAACGATCGCGCGGAGAATCAGGCGGCGCGCCTCTTCACGCGCTGGCTGTTCGAGCAGGCAGAGGCGCAGACGAGCGGGCAGACAAGCGGGTCGACCGGCGGGCAAACGCTCGCGGAGACGAGCAACGCGCCCGTCGCCTGACTGCGTTTCGCATGCGCTGCGCGCATGCATGCATGTGAATCTTTCGTTTCGAAAACAAATCAGGTCTCTCTACGATCGGCTTTATGCACGCGGAAGCGCCGCTCGATTTCGATGCGTCGCATTGCTGGCAGATCAGCCGGACCCGTAGCCATGCAGCGGCCGCACGAGCGGTCGCACAAGCAGCCTGATGAGGAAAGAGACCATGCAAGGAACGCTTTCATCCAACGTCGCGATGTCCGTGGATACGCTCGCGCGACAGCGGCGCCGTGCCATTATCGCCACTGTGCTCGGCAATGGGCTCGAGTGGTTCGACTTCACCGTCTATAGCTTTTTCGCGGTGATCATCGCCAAGCTGTTCTTTCCGACCGGCAATGAGCTGACCTCGCTGCTGCTCACCGTCGCGACGTTCGGCGTGGGTTTTTTCATGCGGCCGGTGGGTGGTATCGTGCTCGGCGTGTACGCGGATAAAGTGGGAAGAAAGGCGGCGCTCTCGCTGACTATTCTGTTGATGGCGGGCGGTACTGCACTCATCGGCCTCGCTCCGACATACGACCAGATCGGTCTGTGGGCGCCGGTGCTGATCGTGGTTGCCCGGTTGCTGCAGGGGTTTTCGGCCGGCGGCGAAATGGGCACCGCCACTGCGTTTCTTACTGAATATGCACCGGCTGGCAAGCGTGCATTCTATTCGAGCTGGATTCAGTCGAGCATTGGCTTTGCCGTGCTGCTGGGCGCTGCGGTCGGCACGTTCGTGACATCAAGCCTGAGCGCCGATGCGCTGCATTCGTGGGGCTGGAGAATGCCGTTCCTGATCGGCATTCTGATCGGACCGGTCGGCTATTTCATTCGTAGTCGCATGGACGAAACGCCGGCGTTCAGCGCGGTTGCCGAGGAGGCGAAAAGCGATTCGCCGCTCGCGGAAGTGTTTCGCCGCTTTCCACGCGAGACGTTCGCGAGCTTTTCGATGGTGATTCTGTGGACGGTGTGCACCTACGTACTGCTGTTCTATATGCCGACCTATTCGGTGCGCACACTGCATCTGCCGCAATCCACGGGCTTTCGTGCCGGCATGTTCGGTGGGGTGATGATTATGTGTTTCTCACCCGTGATCGGCGCACTCGCTGACCGCTTCGGCCGCCGCCGCTTTCTGTCCGGCGCGGCTGCATTGATCCTTCTGCTCGCATGGCCGATGTTCACTTACATCAATCACGCGCCTGGGCTCGCTTCGCTGATGGTGTTTCAGGGCGTGTTCGGGTTGCTGATCGCCGTCTACACCGGTCCGATTCTCGCGGCATTCTCGGAGCTGTTCCCGACCAAGGTGTTGTCTACGGGCCTCTCTGTTGCGTACAACTTTGCGGTGACGATTTTCGGCGGCTTCGCGCCGTTCTTCATCACGTGGCTGATCGCGTCGACGGGCAGCAATATGGCGCCCGCAATCTACGTGATGATCGCCGCGGCCATCAGTCTCGTCGGCACGTTCTATGTGCGCGATACGCGCCGTAGCCAAGCCTGAGGCCGCGCGTCCGGCGAACGAAAGCCGGATGGATTCCTTCATCCAGTCAGGAAAATATCAATGAGCATTACGGTAATCAGCGGCGGCAACGTACTCGATCTGGCCCAGGGTGCGTTGCTCGACCATCATCACGTCGTAATCGAAAACGGCTATATCGTCGAAGTCACCGATCGTCCTGTCGACCTGCCGAATGCGCGCGTAATCGACGCGCGCGGCAAGACGGTGATGCCCGGCCTGATCGATTGTCACGTGCACGTGCTCGCTTCGCGCGCGAACCTCGGTGTGAATGCGACGCAGCCGAATATCCTTACTGCGATTCGTGCGCTGCCGATTCTGAAGGCGATGCTCGGCCGTGGCTTTACGACGGTGCGTGACGCGGGCGGCGCGGACTGGGGTTTGACGCAGGCGCTGGAGAGTGGCCTGATTCCGGGGCCACGCATTTTCCCGTCGGGCAAGGCGTTGTCGCAAACCGGCGGCCACGGCGATTTTCGTCCACGCGGCGACGTGCTGGAACCCTGTTCATGCGCCTTTCGTGCCGGGGCGATTGCGCGAGTGGTCGACGGTGTCGATGCGGTGCGGCTCGCCGTGCGCGAAGAGATTCAGAAGGGCGCCACGCAGATCAAAATCATGGCATCCGGCGGCGTTGCATCGCCGACCGATCCGATCAGCAACACGCAATACTCTGAGGAAGAGATCCGGGCAATCGTCGCCGAAGCGGAGGCGGCCAATACCTACGTGATGGCGCATGCCTACACCGGCCGCGCGATTTCGCGTGCGATTCGCTGTGGCGTACGCACGATCGAGCACGGCAATCTGGTCGACGAAGCCGCCGCGAAACTGATGCGCGAGTACGGTGCGTTCGTCGTGCCCACGCTGGTCACCTACGATGCGCTGGCCAGGCACGGTGCCGATTATGGTTTGCCGGCCGATTCGATCGCCAAGGTCGAAACCGTGCGGCAAGCCGGGCGCGACTCGCTGCAGATCTATGCGAACGCTGGAGTGCCAATGGGATTCGGTTCGGACTTGCTCGGCGAAATGCACACATTCCAGAGCGATGAATTGCGTATACGCGCCGAGGTGCTCGGCAATCTGGAAGCGTTGCGCTCAGCGACTACAATCGCGGCCGATATCGTCGATCGGAGGGGCAAGCTCGGTGCTATCAAAGCCGGGGCGATTGCCGACGTGCTGGTGGTCGACGGCAATCCGCTCAAGGATATCGGGGTGTTGACCGGGCAGGGCGAGCGCCTCGAGTATGTCTTGCAACGTGGCGAGGTGGTGAGCGAGCGGGGCATGGTCGCGTCGCGTTAATCGGCAGATGCGTGTGCAGCGATCGGCAAGGGCCTCGGAAATTCTCTAGGCTCCCGCGGCGCTCACACGCAATGCTGTCCATCGCACAGTCGCGAGAATCGATGCCGCGACGATCAACGCACCACCGATCCAGGCCGTCGTTGAAATCCGTTCACCTAACCAGATGCAGGCGAATAACGCGCCGAAAGCGGGCTCGCTGCCCATCAACAGCGACACACGCGTTGGGCTGCTGCGTTTGATCGCGAAGTTTTGCGCGAAGAATGCGAATAGCGTGCACGCGATCACCAGATAGCCGATGTAACCCCAGAACATGGCGTGCCCGGCGAGCGACGGCACCGGCTGCCACTGTTGCGGCGCAAACAGCACCGCCACCGCCGCGCTGCCGAATGCCACCACACCCGACTGAACCGCTGTCACCGACAAAGGCGGCAACGTGGAGTCGCGCATCACGCGTTTAGTTACACACACATTCAGCGCGCGCAGCAGCGCGGCGAGCAGAATCAGCGCGTCGCCGGGATTGAAACTCAGCGCGCCATCCCCTGCCAGCAGCCACGCGCCGAACAGCGAAAGCGCGACCGCCGCCCATTCGATGCGGCTCGGCCTGCGCTTGAGCAGCCACCATTCGACAAGCGGCGTCAGCACCACGCACAGGCTGATCAGAAACGCCGCATTGGCCGCGCGCGTCAGCAGAATGCCGAAGGTCTCGCAGAGAAAGATGCCGAGCAGCAGGGCGCCCGCGATCAGCACGCCACGCAGCGTGCGTGCATCGGCGGCGCGTAGATGGCGCAAGGCGGGCGACAGGATCACGAAGGTGATGCCGAAGCGCATTGCCAGCAAACCCAGTACCGGATAGAACACCAGGGCGCTTTTGACGACGCCATAACTGGTGCCCCAGACCACGGCGACCGCGAGCAGCATCAGATCGGAGAGCAGAAGCAGGCGTTCTTGTTTCGACATGGCGGACCTCAAGCAGATGAACGCATATTGTCGAACTTTGCTCATGAGGCGATAATCGGGTCGTTGCGCACATCATTTATGTCGTGAATGCATTAATCGATTCAACCTCCGCGAGCGCTCGACGATGAACCCAACCGACCTTTTCGCGTTGCTGCCGGACATGGCGGTTTTCGCGCGCGTTGTCGATGCCGGCAATTTTTCGGTGGCCGCGCGTCAGCTCGGCAGTACGCCGTCTACCGTCAGCCGCCAGATCAAACGCCTCGAGGACGCCTTGGCGACGCGCCTGCTCGAACGGTCCACGCGGACGGTGCGGGTCACGGAATCGGGTCTCCAGGTGGCGCGTTTCTGCCGCGACATGGTGAGCGCCGCATCGGGCGCGGTGGATGCCGCCGGGCAACTGGCCGGCAGACCGCAAGGCAAGGTCAGCGTGAGCGCGCCCACCGCGTTCGCGAAGACGGTGATTCATCCGCTGATTCCCGGTTTTCTGCGTGCCTACGATGAAGTCGACTTGCAACTGCTTTTCACCGATCACGACGTCGACCCGCTCGCCGATGATGTCGATCTGGTCATCCGTCTGACCGAGCATCCACCGCAAGGGCTCGCGGGGCGCAGGTTGGGCGCAGTGCGCTGGCTGCTGGTTGCATCGCCCGCTTATTTGCGTGAGCGCGGCACGCCGGCACAACCGCGCGATCTCCTCCAGCACGATTGCATCTACCTTGGCGAAACTGCCGACGACAACCGTTGGCGCTTTCGCCGCGGCTCGGAGACGCAAACCGTTGACGTGAAGGGGCGTTACATTGCCAATCACGCTGGCGCGCGGCTTGAGGCCGCACAGCAGAATTTCGGCATTGCGAACTTGCCTGAGTTTGCCGCCACCGACGCATTGCTAGGTGGAGAACTCATGCAGGTACTGCCGGACTGGAAGCTCGAGGCGCGCGCTTATGTGGGCTCGGTGTGGCTGCTATATCCGCCGAACCGTTTCTTGCCTCCGAAGGTGAGGGCGCTGATCGATTATCTCGTCGAGCATATTCGCGAGGCGACTTAAGCGCGGGTCCAACTCGCTGCGCAACGCGTTCGTATGCCGTGGCCGCAGAGTATCGATTTGGTTTGCACGAAAGACGAACGTAGAATCGCTCGTGTCACCATGACTATAGCGATCGCAACGACAGAAGCGATCAGGAGGAGAGCGAACATGACCTTGCGTGAAACCGGGCCGATTGCGGCGACTGTCTATCGCGGCGAAGCAATCGAGAACACACATGTTGCTCATGTCGCGGTGGTTCAGGCCGATGGCCGCCTGCTGTATTCATTCGGCGATCCTTCGCGTATCACGCTGGCACGTTCCGCGGCAAAGCCCGCACAGGCCTTGGCGGTAGTCGAGACCGGCGCACTCGAGCGTTTCGGTTTCGACGAAATTGATCTCGCACTCATGTGCGCCTCGCACAGCAGCGAGACGCGCCACATCGAACGCGCGCGGCAGATGCTGGCCAAGGCTGAGGTTAGCGAGGCCGATCTGCGTTGCGGCGGCCATCCACCGCTGTCCGATGCCGTGCATGTCGACTGGCTGAAGCGCGATTTCAAGCCAGACGCGGTATGCAGCAATTGCTCGGGCAAGCACGCCGGCATGCTGGCCGGGGCACGCTCGATCGGCGCAGCGATTAAGGGTTATGAACTGCCGGGGCATCCACTGCAGGTACGCGTGAAACATACCGTCGCCGACGTATGCGACTTGCCGGACGATGCGGTGCAATGGTCGATTGACGGCTGCAATCTGCCCACGCCAGCGTTCGCCCTTGACCGGCTTGCACGCCTGTTCGCGAAGCTCGCTGCGGCAGAGGATGAGATTTCGGCTTCCTCCGCCGCTTCTTCTTCCATTGCACCACGAACCATTGCGCTCGCACGCATCTATCGTGCGATGGCGGCGCATCCGGAATGGGTGGCAGGCGAGGGGCGTTTCTGCACCGCGTTAATGCGGGCGTTCGATGGTGCGCTGATCGGCAAGGTAGGGGCCGACGGTAGCTACGCAATCGGCGTGAGGGCTTCGCGGCAGACGGCGCAACTCGGCGCCGACGACGCACTCGGCATTGCGGTGAAGGTCGAGGACGGCAACATCGGCGTGCTCTACGCCGTCGTTGCTGAACTGCTCGCGCGGCTCGATATCGGCAGCCCTGAGCAACGTGCGCAACTGGGCGCGTTCCGTGCGTCGCCGATGTTCAACACCATGGGCATCGAAATCGGCCATCTGGCATTTTCGCTTGCGCTCGAAGCGCATCCACACTGCGAGGCGTGAAGGTACGCAGCGCGGTGCCTGTTATGCGTCGTCTTTCTTGAAGCGATCCTGTATGGCTACCAGTTGATCGTCGCTGGTGGCCACGATCCACAGACGGGCGCGTTCGACCATCAGGCGATTGTGATCCTTTAGCGCGCCCATCGACACGGCGGTTTTCCACGCGACGGGTGCGGCGCGGCTGGTTCTTCCTGACGGTGTGCCGACCAGCAGTGCGTAGGGTCCGAGGGGCAACGAGACGAACGGCATGGCCGGCTTGATGCGCACGCGCCAGTCGATGAATGGCGAATCGCTGAAGAGAAGCGGCGTGGGCAGACCGTGCAGCACGGTGAAGTCATAGAGCGCGAGTTGTTCGCGCATTGGCCCGTAGACCTGGCGAATATCGTTGACGAGCGCGGCGCGGATTTCGTCGTCGAACATGGCTTCCTGCGTGTAGTGGTCGACAGCTTGCAGCGCGTCGTGCTGATAGGCGCTGAAGATCGCCAGATCGAGGCAATCATGAACGGCGCGTTGGACTTCTGCGGCGGAGCCGGCTTCTTCGGGTTTGCCGAGTTGCGCGGCGCGGAGGAAGCGCGCGAGGGCGGCATCCTGGGTTGAAGGGCCGATGGCTAGCGGGTCGTCGGCGGCGTCTTTGTCGAGTGGGACGTAGAGGTATTTTTCTGCCGCGAAGCGGGATTTTTTGCCGTCATCAAAGCTGATTTCACCGGTGGTGCAGTTGAGGTAGCGAGTGCCGACGTGGCCGTGTTCCCACACGTAGTTTTTCAGGACGGGACGCAGAGGGTGGAGTGGGTCTGGTTGTTGCATTTCTTTGTTGCACTCCGTGCGGGTTGGGTTGGTTTGGGTATGGTCACATAGAATTGAGGTTTTATTGGGGTTTTTTGCCTGCGGCGCTTTTGTTTTGTCTGTTTGTCTGCGGGGGTGGATTTTCTTGATTTGGTTGCCTGCGCGGCGCTTTCTTGTCTGCCTGTGGCGTTGGCCTGTCCTTGAATTGTTATTGGATTATTAGCGTTGCCCCTGTGCGGGGCGGCACCTACTTCTCTTTGCCGGCTGCAAAGAGAAGTAGGCAAGAGAAAGCAGCTCACACCGCTAATTCTTAAGCGGGTCCCCCGCGCAGTTGCGGTAGTGGTGCATCTGGAATCCGTGCCCTCGCACATTCAGCGTGAGTGACAAGGCACTCATCAGCTCCCACTCCGCACTGCGTGCATCGCGGACGGGTATGCATGGGAAACCAGAGGCTCCGTTTGCGCGTGGTGGGGGCCGTTGGCTTCGCCTCGGCGAGACGCCTCTACATTTATGCGCGAACTTCCACCGAGAATGAAATGTCAGTGTGTGGCAGCCGCAGCCGCAGCCGCAGCCGCAGCCGCAGCCGCAGCCGCAGCCGCAGCCGCAGTAGCAGTAGCAGGAATGGTCACAGTGGCGATACAACGGTGAGCCGCGACGTTGAGCGAAACTCGAACGCCAACCATAACCGGACGGTTTTATGAAGTACGCGTCGGCGCGCGCAGCGCCGCCGGAAATATGACGCCCTTGTCACTGACGCTGAATGTGCGAGAGCACAGATTCCAGATGCACCACTACCGTGGCTGCGCGGGGGACCCGCTTAAGAATTAGCGGTTTGAGCCGCTTTCTCTTGCTTACTTCTCTTTGCGGCGGCAAAGAGAAGTAAGTGCCCGCCCCGCACAGGGGCAACGCTAATAAACCAATAACAATTCAAGGAAAGGCCAACACCGTAGGCATACAACCAAAAAGCGCCGCGCAGGCAAACAAAACATGAAAAGACCAACGCCGTAGGCAATCAGACATAAAACCCTGCGCAGGCAAAACCCCCAAGCAAAATCCTCACCATAGGCCAACAGACAAAACAAAGCGCCGCAGGCAAAAAAACCTAACCTCAAACACCCCCCTCTACTACAGACCCCTCCGCCAAAACATTCCGAATAGCATCAGCCAGCTCCGCGGCTGCAAACTTCGCCACATACCCATTCGCCCCAGCATTCTTCACATGCGCCTCATTCGCAGCGCCAGTCAAAGAAGAATGAATAATCACCGGAATATCCCGGGTCCGTTCGTCAGCCTTGATCTGCCGGGTCAACATGAACCCATCCATCTCGGGCATCTCGAGATCGGTCAATACCAGTGCAATACTGTCCTTCACCCGCGTGCCGGTAGCCTGCGCTTCACGCGCGGCCTGCTGCAACGTATTCCACGCCTCCTCGCCAGTCTTGGTCATCACGTATTCCGCACCGATCGCGCTCAACGCCTGTTCGATCAGCTTGCGTGCAAAACCGGAATCGTCAGCGGCAAGAATTTTCGCGCCGCGGCGAATGCCAAGCGCTTCGCCGACAGACGTCGGGTCGACGCTCGGATGCTGCGACGGAAACACGTCGCGCAACACCTGCTCCACGTCGATCACCTGGGCGAGCCGCGAGTCACCCGTGTTGCCGTCGATACGCGCAATGCTCGTCACCAGATTGCCTCCGGCCGCACCCTCGGCGGATAGCACCTGGTTCCATTCGAGCCGAACGATGTCGTCCACTTCTTCGACCGCAAAAGCCTGCGTCGAACGCGCGAATTCCGTCACCAGCAATATGTTCAGGCCGCGCGTGGGCTCGCAGCCCATCAGGCGCGGCAAATCGATCACGGGAATGATCTGCCCGCGAATGTCCACAGCACCCATTACGTATGGCGAAGAACCCGCAATCGGTGTCACCGGCGGCATCGTCGAGATCTCACGCACTTTGAATACGTTGATGCCGTAAAGCTCATGCGCGTCGCTGCCGGGAACGGAACCCAGCCGATACAGCAACAACTCGAATTTGTTGGAACTCGTCAGGTTGCTGCGTTCGTTGTTCGCGCGGCGATCTACTGCCATCGACATTCTCCAGGGATTGCGGCGCGGTAGTGCACCATGCATACCTTTCACTCGGCCCTGGCGCGCGCCCTACTTTTTGTTATCGGCGCAACAACAGAAAAGTTCAGTGAATTCAGGGGTTTTACTGATGCTTTGTGGTGAGCACCCAGCCGCTATTCGGGGCAGGAAGAGAGAAGTGGGCTTACAGCAAAACGAGGTAATTCGTATGAAGGTTACCTAACGTTACAGAAGCGACAGCATGGTTTCACATGCTGGGTAATGCGCCTCCTAGAATGCACAGCGATAAGAGCGCGGCGCCGTTAGCCAGTCGCAAGCGACTTGCAAGGTATCAATGCAATCGCACGCAGTGGCCACGGCGCACACGCTTCGCTGTCGTTTCGCTTCCACCTCAAGGAGAACATATGATCCGCTTGCCTCTCGCCGCCATCACCAGTGCCTGCATGGCCAGCCTTATGGTTGTCGCTACCGCAGCCAGCGCTCAGACCGCACCGGCCGCGCCGGATGCCGCTCGTATTCATGCCGCCGACCAGGCTTTCATCTCCGACGCCACCAAGGACGTCGCCACGCAACGCGATGCAGCACGCATTGCCACCTCGCGCTCCACCGACCGGGACGTGAAGGCCTTCGCAGAACGCGTGTCGAACGACAACGCAAAAATCTCGGACGCACTGCGCGCCGCGAGCCCGCGCGGCGTCGACGTGCCGAAGAACGATCCGGACCCAGCGGTGCTCGCGAGCATCAATAACCTGCGTGGTGTCGACTTCGACAAGACCTATATCGAGCAGGTCGCGCTCGCCGGCGAGCAGAGAACGCTGTCGGCATTCCAGGCGGAAATCGCCTCGGGTCGTGACGAACAATTGAAGGACGTCGCGAAGAAGTCACTGCCGACCATCCAGGAGCACTACGCGATGGCTCAGGATCTCGCCAAGCGTAAGCATCTGACTGCCCAGTAAGCCGACCGGGCACTGTCCGGCACCAGGCGCGCGTCACGTTGCGGCGTGACGCGCAGCCATCAGGCTGCATCAAAGAACGCCTCCAGAACCAGTGGCAACCCTTTCGTCCGCGGACAATCAGGGCAGCCCGCATACAGCAGGTCAAATGCGTTCTTTTCGGCGATAATCGGCTTCGTTCTTCCGGGCCTGGCCTGCGCGGCTTCAACGCGATTCAGGCGGCTCGAAAGTGGTTTTCCGATTCCACGCGCATTCAATCAAAGCTCACCGCATGAGCAAGCCCGCCAATCTTCCGCAACAGTTGGACCATATGCTTCGGCAAGCCGTCGCGCTTCAGCAGAACGGCGCAGTGACCGAGGCCGAAGAACTCTACCGTGAGATTCTCGAACTCAAGCCGCGCCATTTCGAGGCGCTGCAATTGTTGGGCGCGCTCGCGCTGCAGGCGGGTCGTGTGCAGGAGGGCATTGAGTTCCTCAGAAAGGCGCTCGCCATCAATGCGAAGCAGGCGCCGCTTCATTCGAATCTCGCCTATGCGCTCAATGCCTTGCAACATTTCGACGAAGCACTCGGGAGCGCCAATCGGGCGCTCGCCTTGCAATCCAGATTCCCGGATGCACTCAACAATCGCGGCAATGCGCAAGCCGGTCTGAATTTGCCACACGAAGCGCTCGCCAGCTTTGATCGTGCGATCGCATTGATGCCGGATTTCGCACAAGCCTGGAACAATCGCGCTTGCGTGCTGCGCGATCTGGGCCGTTCCGACGATGCTCTCGCAAGCTGCGATCACGCACTCGCATTGCAGCCGAACTATCCCGACGCATGGAGCAATCGCGGCAATGCGCTCAGCGATCTGAACCAGCCGAACGAAGCGCGGCAAAGCTATCAGCGCGCGCTAGAACTCGCGCCCGCGTTTGCCGATGCCTGGAACAATCTTGGCCTGACCCAGATCGATCTCGATGAGCACGCGCAAGCCTTGCAGAGCTATGCGCGCGCGCTGGCCGTGAACCCCACCGCTGCCGAGACGCATTGGAACCAGTCGTTGTGTCTGCTTCAACTGGGGCAGCTCGAAGCAGGGTGGAAGGAATACGAATGGCGCTGGGAACGCAGCCGGATCAAAGCAGGCAGGCGCATCTTTGCGCAACCGCTTTGGCTGGGCGATTTTTCAATCGACGGTAAAACGATTTTGCTGCACGCAGAGCAAGGCCTCGGCGACACGCTGCAGTTTTGCCGCTATGCGGCCATGGTCTCGGCGCTCGGCGCAAAAGTGGTGCTTGAAGTACCGCGCGAGTTGATGCGGCTCATGTCCACGCTCGACGGTGTGGATCAATTGATCGAAGCGGGGCAGGCCCTGCCGCCGTTCGATTGTCACTGCCCGTTGCTGAGTCTGCCGCTCGCGTTCAACACCGATCTCGCGAATATTCCCTCAAAGACGCCTTATCTGTTCGCGGACCCGCAAGCCACGCATGAGTGGCACGAGCGCATCGCTGCAAAAGCGGAAGGGGGGCTGAAAGTCGGACTCGTCTGGGCGGGTGGAAGTCGGCCGCATGTCGCCGAGCTCCGCAAGAACGACGCGCGCCGTTCGATTACATTCGAGCGGCTCGCACCGATTCTCGATGTGCCGAACGTGCAGTTCTTCAGTCTGCAGAAGGGACCGGCTGCGCTTCAGTCACCGCGCAACGATTCACATCCCAACGTCATTGACTACACGGAAGAACTCGACGACTTCGCCGATACGGCCGCACTGGTAGCCAATCTCGACCTGATGATATCGGTGGATACGTCCACCGCGCATCTGGCCGGCGCGCTGAACAAGCCGGTATGGATTCTGAACCGCTTCGACACGTGCTGGCGCTGGATGCTCGAACGTACCGATACGCCCTGGTATGCACAAGCGAGGTTGTTCCGGCAGCCGGCACTGGGCGATTGGGACAGCGTGATTCGAAGTGCGCATGACGCGCTGGCCGCCTTGAGCGCCGAGGGAAAATCGGCGGTGCGCTGAAGATAAAGCCTTGACTGTGCATTAGCCGGATAGCGCTGGACTGCATGCTTCACTTCGTTGCCATGGGGGCGTGCTTTGATCAGCGCGACAATCGTCACCACAATGCGCGCCCGCCGGCACGTTTGCCCGGACGCGCGTAGACTGAATGTCCGTTTATCGACGGCTAGGCCATGGAGAATTATCAATGGAATACAGACATCTGGGTGCATCTGGTTTCAAGGTGCCGGTACTGAGTTTCGGCACGGGCACATTCGGCGGCAAGGGCGAATTTTTTCAGGCGTGGGGCGCTACCGACGTGGCCGAAGCGCGTCGCCTGATCGACATCTGCTTCGATGCGGGCGTCACGATGTTCGACAGCGCGGACATCTATTCGAGCGGCGCTTCCGAGTCGGTGCTCGGTGAAGCGCTCAAGGGCAAGCGCGACAAAGCGATCATCTCGACCAAGGCGACTTTCCGTTTCGACGACGGTCCGAACAATGTCGGCTCGTCGCGCTTTCATCTGATTCAGGCGGTGGACGCGGCGCTCAAACGTCTGCAAACAGATTACATTGACCTGTTCCAGTTGCACGGTTTCGACGCGAAGACGCCGGTCGCCGAAGTCATGTCGACGCTCGACGATCTCGTGCGCGCGGGCAAGATCCGCTACACGGGCGTGTCGAATTTCTCCGGCTGGCATTTGATGAAATCTCAGGACACCGCTGACCGTTACGGCTATCCGCGCTATGTCGCGAATCAGACTTACTATTCGCTGATCGGCCGCGATTACGAGTGGGAGTTGATGCCGCTCGGCGTCGATCAAGGCGTGGGCGCGGTGGTGTGGAGTCCGCTCGGCTGGGGGCGTCTCACCGGCAAGATCAAGCGCGGTCAGCCGTTGCCGGAAACGAGCCGTCTGCATAAAACCTCCGACATGGGGCCGCCGGTGCCGGACGAATATCTGTTCCGCGTGCTCGACGCAATCGACGAGGTGGCTGCCGAAACCGGCAAGACCGTGCCGCAAATCGCACTGAACTGGCTGCTACAGCGGCCTACGGTGTCGACCGTGTTGATCGGCGCGCGCAACGAGGAGCAACTGCGGCAGAACCTTGGCGCGGTAGGTTGGAATCTGACGCCCGAACAGGTAGCGAAACTCGACGCTGCCAGCGCCGTACGTCCCGCGTATCCGTACTGGCATCAGGAAGGATTTGCGGAGCGTAATCCGAAGGCGGTTTAAGCGCGCTTCCTGGGTGTTTGCACAGAGTAACAACCCGCTCCGGCTCCACTGCTATTTGACGAGTTCGACCGGAGCGGCGAACAGTTCGCTGTAATAGCGGCGTCCCGCATCAAGATGGGAGTCGAATGCGAAACCGTGTTCGAGCATCGCGTCAAAGTCGGCGCGTTCGATCTTCATCACATAGCTGTGTTCGGTCGTGACAAGGCTGCATGGCCGATCGGTCACAGCCGCGCTAAACCATTTCCCCGCACTCGCATGGCTCGCCGGGTACGACTGTTGGCCGTATTCGATTTGCCAGCCTCCGTCCAGAAGAATCCACATGCCTCGATCGCTCGCGGCGGCGCGAGCACTGCCGTCGCATTGCGCGATGACGGTGCCGGGTTGCGCTTCCCACTCATGCGAATGGCCGATCACCCAACGCAATTGTTCGGTTGTCAGGCTCGTGAAGAACGGCGTGTGTTTCAACAAATGAAGGTAAGTCACTGAGGGTTTCATGGCTGTACTCCACGCGGCGACGGATGCGTCCGGCGACCGCGCTTGTTGTCGTCCATCGCACGAAGTGATCAGAAAGGACAGCAGCAACGCGCAGGCGATCAGGATGGAGAATTTCATCAACGTGTGTGTTCAAAGCGATAAAGAAACTGCGGGACGCCAAGGTTCATCAGTCACACCTGACGTCCCTCACTGTCATGCCTGATTAACGCTTGATTTTTGCCTCGAGTAGATCGCCCATGCCGATCCGCCTGGCGAACTCGATGCGCACGCGTTCCGAGACTTCGAGCACTTCACGCGCGCCGTCACCGACGAAATCGATCACCGAGCGCATCGGCCGCTCGCCCGAAGGCAGCGCGACGAGCCGCACGATTTCATCGGCCACGGCTTGCGGATCGGCGTCGTCCGGTGTGAGTTCGGACAGGCGCTCGCCGATCTGATTCATCAGGCCGTCATAGCGTGCATACGCAGCGGCACGTTCGGCATCGGTTGGTTTGCCGGCGCTCGGAAAGTGTGCGGTGCCGCGAGTGAACGCGCCCGGCACCACGATCGAAGTTTCGATACCGAAGCGCGCGATTTCGTAGGCGAGGGTGACGGCCAGGGAATCCATCGCGGCCTTTGCAGCACCATACGGACCGAGGAAGGGAGGAAAGCCGCCCTTGGTCGTCGTGCTGCTGATCCACAGCATCAAGCCCGCTTCCTGCTGGCGCAGATACGGCAGCACCGCGCGGTTCACACGCTGCGCGCCGAACAGGTTGGTGTCGAACACTTTCACCATTTCTTCGGGCGTGAATGCTTCGCTCGGGCCGACTACCAGATGTCCCGCGTTCTGCATCACCACGTCGAGCCGTCCTTGCTCGCGGATGATCGTCGCGGCAGCGGCATCGGCGGATTCCTGAGATAACACGTCGAGTTCGAGTGGGTGCAACTGGATGTCCTTCGCCTTGGCGAACGCTCGCATTTCGTCGGCGCGCGGCTTGTTGCGTCCTTCGACATCGCGCATCGTCGCGTAGACGATATGGCCGGCTTCGGCCAGCGATTGCGCGGTGAGCTTGCCGATGCCTGTACCCGCGCCCGTCACCAAAATGACGTTCTTCTGCATTTTTCTTCTCCGATTCGATGAAAGTGATACGACGTTTGAAGTGCTATGAAAAAGACGCTTTAAGCGTTTTCAAGCGGGGTTAAGCCACACCGCCGTTGGCGCGCAGGATCTGGCCATTGACCCAGCCTGCATCCGGGCCGGCGAGGAAGGACACCACCGAGGCGATATCGTCCGGCTGGCCGAGGCGTTGCAGCGGCGGCATCTTCGCGAAGGTCTGGATCTGTTCTTCGGTCTTGCCGTCGAGGAACAGCGACGTCGCAATCGGACCCGGCGCCACCGCGTTGACGGTGATGTTGCGGCCGCGCAATTCCTTGGCGAACACATGCGTGAAGGCTTCAACGGCGGCCTTGGTGCCGTTGTAGATTGCGTAGCCCGGCATGTTCAGCGCGAGCGTGGTGCTCGAGAAGTTGACGATGCGCCCGCCGTCGTTCATCCGTGTGGCCGCTTCGCGCAGGGTGTTGAAGGTGCCGCGCACGTTGATATCGAAGGTCTGGTCGTACAGCGCGTCGCTGGTGTCGGCGAGCGGCACGGTCTTGAGCACGCCGGCGTTGTTGATCAGTACGTCCACTTTGCCGAGTTGCTGTTCGGTGGTCTCGAACATGCGACGTACGTCGCCGGCCTTCGACACGTCGGCCTTCACGGCGATGGCCCTGGCGCCCGCCGCCGTGAGGTCCGCAACGAGCGCATCGGCCTCCGTCGAGCTCGACGCGTAGTTGACGGCGACCGCGAAGCCGTCCTTGGCGAGGCGTTGCGCAACCGCCGCGCCGATGCCGCGGGATGCGCCGGTGACGATGGCGACTTGGGCGTTTTTGATTGTGTTCATGATTCGTTTCCTTCTGTGTGGTGGGTTGGTGAGATGAATCTTGGCCGCTTTCGCCTCTGAGATAATCAGGTTAAACTTGCCATCATAATTTCATTTTCTTTAACAATTGACTGGCAGGCCGCCGGCTCGCCGGCCCGGCACACAGGCATCAACCATGGATCGTTTCGAGGAAATGCGGGTGTTTGTGCGGATCGCCGAGCGGCAAAGCTTCACGCGCGCTTCGGACGACCTGCAGATTCCACGCGCCACCGTCACCAACCTGATGAAGCGTATGGAGCAGCGGCTCGGCGCGCGGCTTCTCGAGCGCACCACGCGCTCGGTACGCCTCACGCACGACGGCGAGGCGTATTACCGCCGCTGCGTGCGGCTGATCGCCGATATGGAGGAGGCGGAGGGTTCGTTTTCCAATATCGCGCCAAAGGGCCTGTTGCGTGTGAATCTGCAGGGCACCCTGGCCCGGCACTTCGTCGTGCCGGCGCTACCCGCTTTTCTCGCGCGGTTTCCCGACATCGAACTGACGATCGGCGAGGACGACCGGCTGGTCGATCTGGTGCGGGAGGGGATCGATTGTGTGTTGCGGGCGGGCAATCTGCAGGATTCGTCGATGGTGGGGCGGCGTGTTGCGCAGTTGCCGCAAGTGACGGTGGCGAGTCCGGCCTATCTGGAGACCTATGGCGAGCCGGCCGATCCGACGGCTTTGTCCACGCATCGGGCGGTGAATTATCTGTCCAGCGCGACCGGCAAGGCGGTGCCGCTCGAGTTCAGAGTCGACGGCCGCGATACGGCCACGTACCTGCCGTCGGCGGTATCGGTGACCGGTGCCGATCTCTACACGGGCTCAGCGGTGGCCGGGCTCGGCATCGTGCAGGTGCCGCAATACCGCGTGGCGGCAGAACTGACGTCGGGGCGGCTGAAGATCATCCTCGCGGATTTTCCGCCGCCACCCATGCCGGTTTCGGTGCTCTATCCGCAGAGTCGGCAGTTGTCCTCGCGTGTGCGAGTGTTTGCGCAATGGCTGCGCGATATTTTCGAGGCGGCTGGGGCTCAGACCGGTTCGCGATGAACGTGAGAGTTCAGCGCAGGCATGTGACGTGTGTTGCAAGGGTGGCTGAACCAGTGCGGCAACTGCGGTTAACGAAGCGTCCGGTGTGCGGTAGGGATAGGGCGATTGACACATAGCACGCGAGCGGTTCGTGCTTTCGTGCAAGCCGCGCTGCGTATCGTGGGATCATATGTGCCGTGCTGAGCGATATTGCCTTTTGCACGGTACGGAATAACAGGAGCAGGACGATGATCGATGGACTGGTGGGCGGGCGCTTGTACGGCGAGGCGCAGATCCGCACGGGGCAGAATGGTAAGCGCTTTGTGACCTGCAAGGTCCGGGCGGCCACCAATGATGGCGATACGATTTTCGTCAACGTAATTGCATTTGATGATGACGTGCAGACTGCGTTGCTTGCGCTGAGTGATGCGGATAGCGTTGCGCTTAGTGGGGCGTTGACGCCCAAGGTTTGGACTGACAAGAATGGGTTGATTAAGCCTGCTGTGGATATGGTTGCGCATAAGGTGCTGGTGGGGTATCGGGGGGAAGGGTAAGCGGTTTTGTTTTGCCTGTGCGGCGCTTTTTGGTTGTGTGCCTGCGGGGTTGGCCTTTCCTTGAACTGGCTTTTTGGCCTTTCCTTGAATTGTTATTGGTTTATTAGCGTTGCCCCTGTGCGGGGCGGGCACTTACTTCTCTTTGCCGCCGCAAAGAGAAGTAAGCAAGAGAAAGCGGCTCAAACCGCTAATTCTTAAGCGGGTCCCCCGCGCAGCCACGGTAGTGGTGCATCTGGAATCTGTGCCCTCGCACATTCGACGCCAGTGACAAGGGCGTCATACTTCCGGCGGCGCTGCGCGCGCCGAAGGGCGCTTCACTAAACCGACCACTACGTTTTCGTGCGTGCGTACCGCCGAGGCGGAATCGGTGGCTCCCGCCCCGCAAACGAACACCCTTGGTTTCTTATGCAACTCCGTCGTCGCCGAGGCAAAGCCAATGGCCTCCACCGCGTCCAAACGAAGCCTCAGGTTTCTGATGGCCCCCTCCGGCGAGCACGAAGTGCGAGGCGGGAAGCATGACTGCCTTGTCACTGACGCCGAGTGTGCGGAAACACAGATTCCAGATGCACCACTACCGTGGCTGCGTGGGGGACCCGCTTAAGAATTAGCGGTTTGAGCCGCTTTCTCTTGCTTACTTCTCTTTGCGGCGGCAAAGAGAAGTAAGTGCCTGCCCCGCACAGGGGCGACGCTAATAAACCAATAACAATTCAAGGAAAGGCCAAAAGCCAAAAACCCAGATCAAGAAAAGCCCAACGCCATAGGCAAACCAACAAACAAAGCGCCACGCAGGCAAAAAACCCTCACTTCCCACGCTCAAGATATTCAACAAACCGATCCGCGACAGGCTCCGCATCGCCAGCCCGCCGCAGAAGCAGAACCTGCGATAAAAGCGTCTCGCCCTGCAAGGGCAAAAAGCAAACCCGTGGATCCTGCACCTGCCGCAAGGTAAACGGCACCAACGCAACCCCCATCCCAAATCCGACCATCGTGACGACGGTCTGCCACAACCGCGCCTCATGCCGGATCAAAGGACTAAAACCGGCCCCCACACACTGCGCAATGATCAGATCGTGGTAATGCGGCGACACCGTGCGCGGAAACAGAATGAACGGTTCCTGCGCTAACGCGCGCAAATCGACGCGACGCTTTTTCGCCAGCGGGTGATCGAGAGGCAGACAACACAAAAACGGCTCCGAAAAAATCGGCGTAGAAATCACATCCGACGGAAAATTGCCCCAATGCGCGCAGCCCATGTCAATCTGCATCCGCTGGATCGCATGTACCTGCTCGCTGGTGTTCATTTCCTTCAAGACGATTTCCACCCCCGGATAGTCGGCCTCAAAACGGTTCACCGCCTGCGGCATGCCGCGATACAACATCGAATTCACGAAGCCAATCCGCAAGCGGCCAGCCAGCCCGTGCGCCGATCGAACCGTGATGCGTTCGGCCTCGCCGGCCTGCAGCAGCAAGCGGCGCGCTTCGCCAAGCAGCACCTGCCCCGCGTTCGTCAGTGCGACTGTCTTATTGGTGCGCGCGAGCAGTTGCACCCCCAACTGGTCCTCGAACTTGCGGATGTCGAAACTGAGCGCCGGCTGCGAAATGAACAGCCGCTTGGCCGCGCGGCCGAAATGCAATTCCTCGGCGACCGCCACGAAATAGCGTAATTGCTTCAGGTCCACGGCAGTCTCCGGTTCTTTTATCGATAAGCTACATCTATCGTACCGGATATAAGTTGTATTAGACGATTATCGAAGTCGCTTCTATGCTCCTTCCACAAAGGAGACACGCATGAGCGAAATCACCGCGCAGCCGGCACACGGCTCGTCCAATATTCCCGATAGCCGGGGCATCAACTTCTTCAACAGCGACCCCGATTTCGCCGGTTTGCTCAAACTGCATCTCGGCGACGCGCTGTATCGGGAACTTGAAAGCCAACTCGTTTCGCTAGGCCAGCGGGCATCCGACGAACTCGACGTCTGGGCGCTGTCCGCCGACAAAAATCCGCCGCAATTGCGCCATCGCACGCGGCGTGGCGAAGCGCTGCAAAGCATCGACAAGCATCCCGATTACGTCGCCCTCGAGCGCGTGGCCTACGCGGAATTTGGTTTGGCGTCGATGAGTCATGACACCCGTGAAGGCAAAAAAGCGCCGCCGCCGCTGGTCAAATACGCGTTGACGTTCCTGTTCGTGCAGGCGGAGTTCGGTCTGTGCTGCCCCGTCAGCATGACCGACTCGCTCACGCGCACGCTGCGCAAATTCGGTGCGCCCGAACTGGTCGCGCGATTTCTGCCAATGCTGGCGTCGCGCGATTTCGACACGCTTTTTCAAGGCGCGATGTTCATGACCGAGCAGGCGGCGGGTTCGGATGTTGCCCGTATCGCGACGCGTGCAGCGCTCGAAACCGGCGTGAACGGTGAAGAAGCGTGGCGTCTGTACGGCGACAAATGGTTCTGCTCGAACGCCGACGCCGATCTCGCGATGGTGCTCGCGCGCGTGGACAATGCGCCCTCCGGCATTAACGGCCTAGGGCTGTTCCTGTTGCCGAAGACCCTGCCGGACGGCTCGCGCAACAGCTATCGGATCGTGCGCCTGAAGGACAAACTTGGCAGCCGTTCAATGGCGAGCGGCGAGATCGTGCTGGAAGGCGCCGTGGCGTATCTGATCGGCGAAGTGGGACGCGGCTTCCACCAGATGGCTGACATGATCAACATGTCGCGTCTGTCGAACGGCGTGCGTGCGGCCGGCTTGATGCGCCGCGCGCTGACCGAGGCGCTGCACATCGCGCGTAATCGTGAAGCGTTCGGTCGCAAGCTGATCGATATGCCGCTGATGCAGCGGCAATTGCTCAAGATGATGCTGCCCGCGGAGCAGGCCCGCTCGATGTTCATGCAGATCGCGTTGCTGCTCGAAAAGGCCGACGCCGGTGATCGGCAGGCGGCGAAATGCGTGCGCATCCTCACGCCGCTGATCAAATTCCGTGCTTGCCGCGATGCCCGCCGCGTGACCGGCGACGCGATGGAAGTGCGCGGCGGCACCGGTTACATCGAAGAGTGGAGCGATGCGCGTCTCGTGCGCGACGCGCATCTCGGGTCGATCTGGGAAGGCACCAGCAACATCGTCGCGCTCGACATCGCGCGCGCGGCGAAACGGGACGGCGCACTTGAACCGCTGCGCACGTATCTGCAGGATCTGCTCGGCGCCGCAGGATTGCCGGCTGAGAGTCTCAAGGTGCTGCGTTCCACCTTGAATCGTGCTTGCGATGCCCTTGCGAGCGTCGCCGAGTGCGGCCGGGATGAATCGGTCCGGCAGGCGGGCACGGCCCTGTTTCACGCGAGCACGGCGGTACTTATGGCGTGTGAAGGTGTGCGTCTCGCGCCGGATTTCCGGCGTCTCGCGCTGAGTCATCTGGTATTGCGGCACAAGTTGTTGCCGTTCGATCCGCTCGACATGCAGACGTCTTCGAATGACAGCGACGTTGTCGATGCCCTGGTCAACGCCCGCAGCGTGACGCTCGATCAGGCGCTGCAACTGCTGCCGTCAGGGAGCAAGCAATGACCGGACACGCAAACACCGGCACGCAGGGCACGCAAAACACGCAAGGTGCGTTGCAAGGCATCAAGGTCATCGACCTCAGCCGCGTGCTCGGCGGCCCTTACTGTACTCAGGCGCTGGCTGACCACGGCGCCCAGGTTATCAAGCTGGAGCCTCCCGGCGGGGACGAAACGCGTGGCTGGGGGCCGCCGTTTTACGGTGACACTGCGTGGTACTTCGCCGGCGTGAACCGCAACAAGCAGGGTATCGCCGTGGATTTGTCGTGCGACGAAGGCCGCGACATTCTGTGGAAGCTGCTCGAAGACGCCGACGTGCTGGTCGAAAACTTCAAGCCCGGCACGCTCGCGCGCTGGGGCATGGATTACGAGCGCGATTTGCGCGAGCGTTTTCCGAAGCTGATTCATTGCGCGGTATCGGGCTTCGGTCCGGATGGCCCACTCGGAGGCTTGCCCGGTTACGACGCCGCGATTCAGGCGATGACAGGCTTGATGAGTGTGAACGGCGAACGCGACGGGCCGGCGACGCGCGTCGGCTTGCCAGTCGTCGATATGGTGACCGGTTTGAATGCACTGGCCGGCATTCTGCTGGCGCTCGCCGAGCGCACGAAAAGCGGGCGCGGCCAATCGATCGATATCGCGCTGTACGACTGCGGTGTGTCGCTTCTGCATCCGCATCTGCCGAATTATTTCGGCTCGGGACGCACACCGCAGCGCAGCGGTAATGCGCATCCGAACATCACGCCTTACGACAGCTACCGCACTGCGACCGCACCGATCTTTCTCGCTGTCGGCAATGACCGGCAGTTCGCGCGACTGTGCGCGCATCTCGGCGCGCCGGAACTGGCCGACGATCCGCGCTACGTGGATAACCGCAGCCGCTGCGCGCATCGCGAGCCGCTGAAGGCCGCGCTCGAGAGCCTGCTCGCGTCACACGATTGCGAACCGCTTGCGCACGCCTTGATCAATGCAGGCGTTCCGTGCGGGCCGGTGCAAACTGTCGACGTCGTCGCGCGCCATCCGCACACGCTACATCGCGGCATGGTGATCGAGATGGGTGAGTATCGCGGCACCGCTTCACCGATCAAATTGTCGCGCACGCCGGCCACGTATCGCAGCGCGCCGCCGACGCTTGGCGGCGACACGCGTGAGGTACTCGACGCACTGGGCATCGACGCTGCAACCCAGCAACGTTTGCTCGAAGCGGGCGTACTCAAAGCCTAACCCTAAGCAAGCAGTTTTCCGGCGACGGCACGAAGAAGCCGCGCCATCCAGAAGAACAACCTTGGAGACGAAACACATGAATCGCGAGCCAGACGACCTCGCCGCAGGCCGGCAACCCACCCGCGCCGCAGCAGCGGCTTTTGTCGGTACTACGATTGAGTGGTACGACTTTTACATCTACGCTACTGCATCCGCGCTGATTTTCGGCAAGCTGTTCTTTCCCGGTAGCGACCCGTTCTTCGCGACGCTGGCTTCGTTCGGCACCTTCGCCGTGGGCTTTTTTGCACGGCCGTTCGGTGGCCTGGTGTTCGGCCACCTCGGCGATCGCATCGGCCGCAAGAAGGCGCTCGTGGCGACGCTGGCGATCATGGGCGTGGGCACGGTCGGCATCGGTTTCCTGCCGACGTATGCGAACGCCGGCGTATGGGCGCCTGTGTTGCTGGTGCTGCTGCGCGTCGCACAGGGCATAGCGATCGGTGGCGAGTGGGGCGGCGCGGTGCTGATGGCAAGCGAACATGCCCCGCAGGGACGGCGTACTTTCTTCGCATCGTTTGCGCAACTCGGCAGTCCGGCGGGCTTGATCCTGTCGCTGCTCGCGTTTCGCGCGGTGGCATCGATGGATAAGGTGGCGTTTTTTAGCTGGGGCTGGCGCTTGCCGTTTCTCGCAAGCGCGGTCTTGCTGGTGGTTGGTTTGCTGATCCGCGCGGGGGTCGACGAATCGCCTGAATTCAAGGCGCTCAAAGCGCAACGGCGAGTCGCGGCGCTGCCGGTCGCCGAGGTTGTGCGCGACGCGTGGCGCACGGTGTTGCTGTGTCTGGGTGCGAACGTAATCGGCGTGGCCGGTGCATGGTTCGTCAATACGTTCATGCTCAATTACACGACGCAGACGCTTGGGCTCGATCGTTCGCTGATTCTCGATTGTCTGTTCGTAGTGGCGTTCATTCAGCTATTCACGCAACTGGGTTCCGGGTGGTTTGCGCAGCGAATCGGTACTGGAAGGTTTTTGAAGGGCGCGGCGGCGTTGGCGATGCTTTCGCCTTATCCGATGTTCGCGCTGGTATCGACCGGGCGGCCGGTAGCCATTGTGATCGGCATCGCGCTGGCGGTGATGTGCATGTCGAGCTCCTATGCTGTGATGGCCGGGTTTATGTCGACTGCATTCCCGGTGCGCGTCCGATATTCGGCGATCTCTTTGTCTTATCAGGTGTGTGCCGCACTGGCTGGCGGGCTGACGCCTTTGATCGGGACGGTGCTCGCGCATCGGTATCCGGGCGCATGGTGGCCGTTGGCGGTGTTTTATAGTTTCCTGGCCGGGGTCTCACTGGTTTGTATCGGCACGTTGGAGCGACGCAAGCACGGCGCTGCGCGAGGTATTGTCGAAGTGGCCTAGGTTCGGGTATTTTGCCGCACGGCGATTGCTTGTCTCCATGTCCCGAAGAAGGCCAACGCCACTCAACCTATTGCAAAACGGGGATAGGCATCCCCGTAAGCAAACATTTAGTAAGGGCCCAGCCAGGCATAAACCCGCTATTTCGTGATTAACGACATCCAGAAGCCCCAAAAGCGTCCTAATATCAAGGCGAAATAAAAACGACAGGGGAAACCATCATGTATCGTCATCGTTCGCTGGGTGTAGTGACAGGCGCGTCGCCACTCGCCAGCGTCGACGTGTTGAGCCGGATGACCGCGGCCTGGCGCCGGCCCGGCGCGGCCAAGCCATTCGATTTCGTCCTCGAGCAGCAATCGTGGCCGGGACCGGCTTCGCTAAGCGTAGCGAGCGCGCCATTCAAGATCCACGTGTTCGACACGATTCGCGCCTTCGAGAAACGCGGTGTCGACGCGATCGTCTTGCC
Organism: Paraburkholderia sp. D1E; assembly: GCF_052682275.1. Classification (NCBI taxonomy): domain Bacteria; kingdom Pseudomonadati; phylum Pseudomonadota; class Betaproteobacteria; order Burkholderiales; family Burkholderiaceae; genus Paraburkholderia; species Paraburkholderia sp. D1E. The sequence continues at coordinate 7,792,448 of NZ_JBQYMB010000001.1, read as the reverse complement.
GTGCTTTCTCAGTCACACCTTCATCGACGAACTCTCGGCGAACGTGGCTCTGCCGATCGCCAACGTCATGACCGCACTTTCGGCGCACGTGCGGCAGGCTTTCCCGTCGGTCCGCCGCATCGGCGTGCTGACTTCCGACACGATCCGCGACAACGGTCTCTTCGAACGCTATTTCGACAGCGCGCAATTCGACGTGCTGCATCCGCGTAACGAACAGGGCATCGATTGCGTCACGAGCGCCGTGTATGGCAACGAAGGCATCAAAAGCGGCCATCTGTACGGCCGGCCAGTCGAGTTGCTGCGTGCGGCTTGCGCGGATCTCATTGCACAAGGCGCGGAGATTATCCTGCCCGGGCTTGCCGAAATCGCCATGGTGTCGCGCGCGCTCGGCACCATGGCGGTGCCGTTCGTCGATGCCAATCTGGTCTATGCGCGCTACGTAGCGGCAGCGCAATATTCGCAGCCGGAGCGGCGTTTCAAGGTAGGCGTGCTGGGTGGTATCGGCCCGGCAGCGACGGTCGATTTCATGGCGAAACTGGTGCGCAATACACCGGCCGCGCGCGATCAGGACCACATCAAGGTGATGGTCGAGCAGAATCCGCAGATTCCGGATCGCACTGAAGCGCTGCTCGGCAACGGCGACGATCCGACGCTCGCGCTCTATGCGGGCTGTAAGGCGCTCGAAGAAGGCGGCGCCGATCTCATTGCGATTCCGTGCAATACGGCGCATGCCTTCGTCGGACGGATTCAGCCTTCGTTGACGATTCCGATCGTCAATATGCTGACCTGTACCGCCGACTATCTTCGCGAGGCCTTTCCGAGCCTGCGTGAAGTCGGCGTGCTGGCCACTTCGGGCACGCTTGCGAGCCGGGTCTACGAGAAAGCGCTCGAAGCATGCGGCTTCGTCCAGGTCGCACCGGCCGCGGCCGCCCAGGTCCGGCTCATGAACGCGATTTACGGACCGGGCGGCGCCAAGGCGGGCTACAGGTCAGGCGAGTGCTGCGACGACGCTGCCGCCGCGGTGGATGACCTGGTCGCGCAAGGTGTGCAGGTCATCGTGCTGGGCTGCACCGAGTTGCCGCTGCTGCTGCACGGTTCGACGCTGGTGCGGCCAGGCGAGCGGGTGGTGTGGTTTGTCGACCCGGCCGAGGTGTTGGCAAAACGCTGCGTGGCTTATGCGCTGGGCGAGAGCGGAGCGACGCAGGCCGCTTCGGAATCGGTGCCGAGGGCGGGCCGGCTTAGCGTGGAAAGCGTCTACGGCTAGACCCGGCTGGATCCAGCTTGCGCGCGGCGCCGCGCTGGAAAGCCTTGCAATTCCCGCCCTGCGCCGCCACTTTCTGAACGCTGCACGGTCCCTCCTGAAACGACACAACGCTTGCTGATCGGCCGATCGGGCGCACTCAGCGCCGCCATTCACGGCCCAAAGCACGGCGAAAGCGCAACCGTGTCGTGTCATGGAAAACTGTATAAATATACAGTATAGTATCCCCTTACAACCCGGCCTTTGGCGTGTCATTCCGCTAGCCGGGTGTCCCGAACTTGCGCGGTCGCGAGGCGTCCGTGAGAGGTGCTCCACTCATTCAGACGGTCGGAAAAATTGGCATCTAACGGAATTATCCGCATTCGCGGCGCGCGCCAGCACAACCTGAAGAACATCGATCTCGACGTACGAACCGGCGAAATGACGGTCGTTACGGGCCCATCCGGTTCTGGCAAGTCGAGCCTCGTGTTCGACACGTTGTACGCGGAAGGGCAGCGGCGCTACGTCGAAACCTTCAGCGCCTACGCCCGGCAGTTTCTCGACCGCATGGACCGGCCGCAAGTCGACCGGGTCGACGGCGTGCCGCCTGCCATCGCGATCGACCAGACCAACCCGGTGCGTAGTTCGCGCTCCACCGTCGGCACGATGACGGAACTCAACGATCACCTGAAGCTGCTCTACGCGCGTGCGGCCGAACTGTTCGATCGCAAGACCGCGCAGCAGGTGCGCCACGACACGCCTGAAACGATCTACGCCGAGCTGCTCCAGCGTACTGCCGAACATGACTCGCGGCTTGTCGTTACGTTTCCGGTCGAGTTGCCGGAGACGGCGTCGGAGCAGGAAGTCGAGCAATGGCTCTCCGCGAGCGGCTACACGCGTGTGCAGGCGCAGCGCGAAGTGGATTCGCCCACCGGCAAGCGCAAGCTGCTCGACGTGGTGGCCGACCGTTTCCGCCTGACCTCGGTCGACAAGCAACGCGTGGTCGAAGCCATCGAGGCATCGCTCAAGCGCGGCGGTGGCCGGGTCAACATCTACGTGCTGCCTGCCGCGCCGGAGGCACCGGAGGCCAAAGAAGCCGAGCCGCAAATCTGGCGCTTTTCCACTGGTCTGCACAGCCCCGAGAGCGACTTGCGTTACGCCGACCCGCAGCCGGCGCTGTTCTCGTTCAATTCGGCTTACGGCGCATGCGAAGTCTGCCGCGGGTTCGGCCGCGTGATCGGCGTCGACCTCGGCCTGGTCATTCCCGACGCGCGCAAGACGCTGCGCGACGGCGCGATCAAGCCGATGCAAACACCGGCCTGGAAAGAGTGCCAGGACGATCTGATGCGCTATGCGGCGAAAGCCGATATCCGCCGCGGCACGCCTTGGGGCGAGTTGACGGACGCTGAGCGCGACTGGGTTATCAACGGTTCGCCGGATTGGAACGGCAAGTGGCAAAGTCATTGGTACGGCGTCAAACGCTTCTTCGAATATCTCGAATCGAAAGCGTACAAGATGCACATCCGCGTGCTGCTGTCGAAGTACCGCAGCTATACACCGTGCGAGACCTGCGGTGGCGCGCGTCTGAAAACGGAATCGCTGTTATGGCGCCTCGGCAGTAAAGCGAATGCGGACGAGGGGCTGGTGCCCGAAAAGCGCTTCATGCCGCGTGGCGTCGATTGGACACGTGCGCAACTGGAGTCTTTGCCGGGTCTGACCGTGCACGATCTGATGTTGATGCCGATCGAGCGCATCCGGCGGTTCTTCGACGAGATCAGCCTGCCGAGCGCATTGCTGGACGACGCGCTCAAGCTGTTGCTTGCCGAAGTGCGTACGCGTCTCAAATATCTTTGCGACGTCGGCCTTGGGTATCTGACGCTCGACCGGCAAAGCCGCACGCTGTCGGGCGGCGAGGTGCAGCGGATCAACCTGACCACGGCGCTCGGCACGTCGCTAACCAAAACGCTGTTCGTGCTCGACGAGCCCAGCATCGGTCTGCATCCGCGCGATCTGAACCGGATCGTCGAGGCGATGCATCGGCTGCGCGACGCGGGTAATACGCTGGTGGTGGTCGAACACGATCCCTCAGTGATGCTCGCGGCGGATCGTCTGATCGATATGGGCCCAGGGCCTGGCGAGCGCGGCGGCTCGATCATTTACGACGGCGTGCCGGAGGCGATCCGCTCGTCCGGCACGCTGACCGGCGAGTACCTGGGTGGTCGCCGGCATGTGGCGGACGCGGCGCACTGGTCACAACGTCCGGTGAATGACAGCACGCCGCGCATCGTGCTCGAGGGCGCAACCGAACATAATCTGCGCGACGTCACTGTCGAGATTCCGTTGCAGCGGCTCGTCTGCGTGACAGGCGTATCGGGCTCGGGCAAGTCCACCTTGTTGCAGGACGTTTTGCATCCGGCCATGGCACGGCACTTCGGTCTAGCCACCGAGTCGCCCGGCGCATTCAGGAGCCTGATGGGCGCCGATCAGGTCACGGATGTCGTATTCGTCGACCAATCGCCGATCGGCAAGACCGCGCGCTCGAATCCGGCCAGCTATGTCGGCGCATTCGACGAAATCCGCAAGCTCTTCGCCAAGGCGCCGCTTGCGCAGCAACGCGGCTACGGACCCGGCATGTTCAGCTTCAATTCCGGCGACGGGCGCTGCCCGACCTGCGGCGGTTCGGGATTCGAGCACATCGAAATGCAGTTCCTGAGCGACGTCTACCTGCGCTGCCCGGATTGCGATGGGCGCCGCTATCGCGCAGAACTGCTCGAGGTGAAAATCGAGCGCGGCGAACCCGCGCGTGCTTTGAGCATTGCCGACGTGCTGGAACTGACGGTGAGCGAAGCCATTGCCTACTTCTCGAAGGATGCCGAAGTATTACGTGTGCTGCAGCCGATCGTCGACGTGGGCCTCGAATACGTGAAGCTCGGCCAGCCGGTGCCCACGTTATCCGGCGGCGAAGCGCAGCGGCTCAAGCTTGCCGGCTTCCTCGCGGAATCGGCGCAGGCGCGCACCGCGCGCAGCGCGAAGCAGGCGGTCGCCAAACGTCTGTTCATGTTCGACGAACCGACCACCGGCCTGCATTTCGACGATATCGCCAAGCTGATGCAAGCGTTCGGCAAGCTGCTGGCGGGCGGACATTCGTTGATCGTGATCGAACACAATCTCGACGTGATCCGTGCGGCCGACTGGCTGATCGACCTCGGTCCCGAAGGTGGCGATGGCGGCGGCAGGGTGCTGTGCGCGGGTACGCCGGAAGACGTCAAGCTTTGTCCGGAATCGCATACCGGCGAGGCGCTGCTGCAGTACGACCGTGCAATGAACGCCAAAGCCGAACCGGCGTCGCAGGGTATTCCGCTGCAAAAGGCGCTGAGTGCGGCGCGTGCGCGGCGGGCAATCGAAGGCGAGGACGTGGTGCGCATCGTCAATGCGCGCGAGCACAATCTGAAAGCGCTGGATGTGGATATCCCGCACGGCAAGTTCAACGTGATTACCGGCGTATCCGGTTCGGGCAAGTCCACGCTGGCCTTCGACATTCTGTTCCACGAAGGGCAGCGCCGTTACCTCGAATCGCTCAACGCGTACGCGCGCTCCATTGTGCAGCCGGCAGGGCGGCCTGAGGTCGACGCGGTATATGGCATTCCGCCCACCGTCGCGATCGAGCAGCGTTTGTCGCGCGGCGGCCGCAAGAGTACCGTGGCAACCACGTCCGAAGTGTGGCACTTCCTGCGTCTGCTGTACGTGAAGCTTGGTCTGCAACATTGCATCCACGACGGCACGCCGGTCACGTCGCAAAGTATCGAATCGATTGCAGCGCAGTTGCTGCGCGATCATAAAGGGCAGCACGTTGGCTTCCTTGCGCCGCTGGTCGTGAATCGCAAGGGCGTCTATACCGATCTCGCGAAGTGGGCGAAGGCGCGCGGTAATACACATCTGCGTGTGGACGGCGAGTTCGTGCCAGTGAACCCGTGGCCGAAGCTCGATCGTTTCCGCGAGCACACCATCGAGTTGCCGGTGACCGACCTCGTCGTGTCGCCGGATAATGAAGCGGCACTGCGACAGGCGCTCGACCAGACACTGGAAATCGGCAAGGGCGTCATGCATCTGCTGGCACCGCTTGACGGATTGCACGACGCGATCAGCAGCGGCCGCCCCACGGCAAAACTCGGCACGGTGAAAGTACTGTCCACCAAGCGCGCCTGTCCGGTGTGCGGCACGAGCTATCCCGAACTCGATCCGCGCATGTTCTCGTACAACAGCAAGCATGGCTGGTGTACCACGTGCGTCGGCACGGGTCTAGCGTTGACGCGCGAACAACGCGCGGCATACGACGACACCGTGATTGTCGACGACAACCGTGGTCGTGAGCAAAGCTTGCCTTCCGAGGAGCAGGAACCGGAAGGTCTCGTCGACGAACCGTGCGCGGATTGTGCCGGTACGCGTCTGAACCCAACCGCACGCGCGGTCACGTTTGGCGAGCAGGCCATTGTCGACGTCGCGCAATGGACAGTGTCCGACACGCGCGCGTGGATTGACACATTGGAAATGACTGGCCGGGACGCGGAAATCGCACGCGACGTGGTCAGCGAAATCGGCAGCCGCCTGCAATTTCTGGAAGAAGTCGGGCTCGGCTATCTGAGTCTCGACCGTGCGGCGCCGAGCCTCTCGGGCGGCGAAGCGCAGCGCATCCGGCTCGCCGCGCAACTGGGCAGCAACCTGCAGGGCGTGTGCTACGTGCTCGACGAGCCGACCATCGGCCTGCATCCGCGCGACAACCAGATTCTGCTCAATGCCTTGCGCAAGCTGGGCGAGAAAGGCAATACGCTGGTCGTCGTCGAGCACGACGAGGACACGATTCGGCGTGCCGATCACATCATCGATATTGGGCCGGGCGCGGGCAAGCGTGGTGGCACGCTTGTCGCGCAGGGCAGCGTGGCCGATCTGTCGGCGCAGCCCGATTCGCTGACCGGGCAGTTTCTCGCCAATCCGATCGTGCATCCGCTGCAGCCGCGCCGTGAAGTCGTTGCGCCGACCAAACGTGCCGCTGCGGTGCCGGAGAACTGGTTGACGGTGCATGGCGGTAAGCTCCACAACCTGCAGAACGTCACCGTCGGCATTCCGCTTTCCCGGCTGGTGGCGGTGACGGGCGTGAGCGGGTCGGGCAAATCGACGCTCGCCCGCGACGTGCTGATGGCCAATTTGCTGGATGCGGTGGGGCGCTCGGTGCTGTCGTCGCCAGCCACGCGGCGTGCGCGTGCAGCGGCTGAGACCCAGCCGGCGGCGAACCGGCGTTCGAGCGTATTGGCGCGTACGGCGCCGCGCGCGCCGCTGAACGTTACGCATGCATGGCAAGGGTGCAGTGCGATCACAGGCTGGGAAACCATCGACCGTGTGCTCGAAGTCGATCAGACACCGATCGGCAAAACACCGCGTTCCTGTCCAGCGACTTACATCGGCGTGTGGGACGCGATCCGCAAGCTGTTCGCTGGCACGCTCGAAGCGCGTGCGCGTGGATACACGGCGTCGCGTTTCTCGTTCAACACCGGCGAGGGCCGTTGCCCGGCTTGTGAAGGGCAGGGTGTGCGGACCATCGGCATGAGCTTCCTGCCCGACGTGAAGGTGCCGTGCGACGTTTGCCACGGGCAACGCTTCAACCCCGAGACGCTGGCAGTCACGTGGCGCGGCAAGAATATCGGCGATGTACTGACCATGGAAATCGACGAAGCCGTTGAGTTCTTCGCACCGATCTCGAACATCGCGCATCCATTGCAATTGATGAAAGATGTCGGGCTCGGTTATCTGACGCTTGGGCAACCGTCGCCTACGTTGTCGGGCGGGGAAGCGCAGCGTATCAAGCTTGTCACCGAACTGAGCAAGGTGCGTGACGACATCACACGGCGTGGTCAGAAGCCCCCTCACACCTTGTATGTGCTGGACGAACCGACTGTCGGCTTGCATATGGCAGACGTCGCGAAGCTGATTCGCGTGCTGCACCGTCTCGCGGACGGTGGTCATAGCGTGGTCGTCATCGAGCACGACCTCGACGTAATTGCCGAGGCGGACTGGATCATCGATCTCGGTCCGGAAGGCGGTGTGGGTGGCGGCACAATCGTCGCTGCTACGGATCCCGAAGGGCTATCTCGGGTCGCTGCCAGCCATACAGGCGCGGCGTTGCGCTCCGTGCTCGCGCGAACACAGAACGACACGGCCGTGGTCGCGGGCGAAGGAACCAACGGTTGAGGCAGTGGAGCGGCGCAATGAACTTTGCGCTGCTCCACGCTGCTCGCTCAGTCTGATGAGTCGTACGCGCCCAGATGACTCGCAGCCAACATCCGCTTGAATGCTATGCACGTGTTGTCGAGGCGCTCCGGCATCTCAAAGCCGGAAATTATCGATTCTGTCGGCTATATGTAATTATTTAGAATGATTTTGTAAATATACAAATGACGTAATTGAAATGCGTATTTAGAGTGTCGTAAATACCGCTAAAAAGAGTTTCAAACGCGATTTTCCTTCTGCTATCTTCTCGCCGTCGACGTCGGCTTTTGGTCGGCGCTCGATCATCACGTTAGACGACCTGTTCGCGATTCGCCCCGGTTCCTATGCGACTATCGCCAAAGGCCCGCCCACCGGGCTTTTGCGCCACGCACCGGGGGTGATCCGTCCACAGCTCATGACGTGTCACGGAATGCCGCCATAGCGGCGGCGTCCCAATTAGCGAGCCGCGCAAGGCGCGCTCGTATCTGTTCGACACACGCTTATTCTTTTAAAGCGACACGAATACGGCATTAGTTAGAGTCTTCTCTCTAAACTTAGTATGCTCCCATCAAAAAAAGTTTGACCGCGCATTTTTTGTCCTGCTATTGTTGCCTCCCATGAAACGCGGGTGACAATCGCGCAAAAAGTTCAGAAGCCGCAGCGCGCTTCGATCAAATTGTCTCCAGTTGTTCATGCCAGACGGAAATGAGCGAGTCGAATTTAATCTATTAGTAGTTCTACTTAGATGGCCGTTCGACTACTGTGAAGTGCCGCCATGGCGTCTCACCGCCGTACCCATACCATTGCACCAGAGTTGGGCCCAGTCGCATAAATTTTGGACTACAAATCAAAGGTCCGGTCGATGGATATGGTTGTCTGAAGTGAACGTTGTTGCCGTATGCAAGCGCGCTGCAGTTACAGAAATGGACGGTTCACGCCGGAGGAGTAAAGGTGGGTACGAAAGTCGAAGGGCAATTCCCGGCAGCAACGGCCCGTATGGAGAGGCCAGGACGCCCGCGTGAGTTTGGGCGCAAGCAGCAAAACCCAGTACGCCGCTTCGGCGGTATCGCAGTTGTTCTGGTCCTGCACGTCGTGCTGATCTACGCACTCATCAATGGGCTTGCGACCAAGGTCGTACAGGTCATCCAGCATCCTATCGAAACGAAAATCATCGAGCCGGTAAAGCCTCCGCCGCCGCCGCCGTTGCCCACCGTGCAATTGCCGCCGCCGAAGTTCGCACCGCCGCCGCCGCCGTTCGTGCCGCCGCCGGAAGTGCAGGTTCAAACGCCGCCGCAGCCGACTATCACGCATCAGGCCACACCGGTCGTATCGGCACCTGCAGTGGCGCCCGCACCGCCGGCGCCACCCGCGCCGAGCAAGCCTGTAAGCGCTGAAGTAGGCGTTGTGTGTCCGAACTCGGATCAGATCCGTTCGTCGATTCGCTACCCGAAAGAAGCGCAGGAGAACAACGTGACGGGTGATGTACTGATTGAATTCGTAGTCGATCCGCAGGGCCATATTACGAATGAACGCGTTGCCAAGTCGGCGGACGATTCTTCACTCGATCGCGCTGCGTTCAACGCGGTCAAGCAGTTCACGTGCGTTTCCCAAGGCCAGGCTGTCCGTGTGCAAGTTCCGTTCTCGTTCAACTTGAACTGAATCCACAGGCTGTTCGGTACCGGTAGCGATTTATCAGTCTTAGTTTAGAAGTTGTACTAATGAACTTGGAGCAGGCATGAAGAAGCGTACTCTCGCCGCATTGGCGGCAACCATGTTGTTCGCCGTAACCACGGTGGATACCTTTGTGGCACCGAATATGGCTCACGCGCAAGCTAGCGACGTCACCGCGTCGGCAGTTGCGCCGGCCACCGCCGCACCGCAAACGGCCGCCCCGGCGGCTGACGAAGCGGTACCGCCACCGGCGCCGGCCACGTCCGAAACCGTCAATAACCCGTACGGTCTCGGCGCGCTCTGGAAGAACGGCGACTTCGTTGCACGCTTCGTACTGATTCTGCTGGTGCTCATGTCGATGGGTAGCTGGTACATCATGATCACCAAGTTCTTCGAGCAGTTCCGTGTGAACCGTCGTGCAAAGAGCGCCGACGAACAACTGTGGACCGCACCCTCGCTGGTCGAAGGCGCGAAGCTGCTCGACGAAGCCTCGCCGTTCCGCTTCATCGCTGAAACGGCGATCGAGGCAGGCGAACATCATGACGAAGCACTGCTCGAAGCCGTCGACCGCAATACGTGGATCGATACATCCGTTGAGCGTGCCATCACCAACGTGTCGAATCGTCTGCAGGACGGTCTGGCGTTCCTCGGTACCGTCGGCTCGACAGCGCCGTTCGTCGGTCTGTTCGGTACGGTGTGGGGCATTTATCACGCGCTGACGGCAATCGGTATCGCTGGCCAGGCTTCGATCGACAAGGTCGCGGGCCCGGTGGGCGAGGCGCTGATCATGACCGCGATCGGCCTTGCCGTGGCCGTGCCGGCGGTGCTCGGCTACAACTTCCTGGTTCGCCGCAACAAGTCGGTGATGGAGCGTGTTCGTACATTCGGCGCACAACTGCACACTGTCCTGCTCGCGGGCAGCCGGCGCTCGGCACGCGCTTCGGCTCGTGAAGCATCGCTGGCCCAATAAGCGGAGTCTGTCATGGCTATGAGCGTTGGGCAGGATGATAGCGACGAGGTCATCTCCAGTATCAACACCACGCCGCTCGTCGATGTGATGCTGGTCCTGCTGATCATCTTTCTGATCACGATTCCGGTGGTGACGCATACGGTGCCGGTGCAACTGCCGAAGGAGACGATCCAGCCGCTGCAGACCACACCCAAAAGTATCGTCATTGCGGTCAACCGCGACGGTGATTTTTTCTGGAACGAGAAGCAGGTAGATGGGCCGACGCTGCTGGCACGCCTGAAAACCGTGTCGGTCATGACGCCGCAGCCGGAAGTGCACGTTCGCGGTGACCAGAGCGCGCGTTATGAATTCATCGGCCGGGTCATTACCGAGTGCGAGCGCGCCGGTATCGCCAAGGTCTCGTTTATTACTGAGCCGCCCGCGCGCGGCGGCTAGGACACGATCATGGGAATGAACGTATCGTCGGGCGGTGGCAATTCCGAACCGGATGTGATGGTCGATATCAATACCACGCCGCTGATCGACGTGATGCTGGTGTTGCTGATCATGCTGATCATCACGATTCCGATCCAGACGCATGCCATCAAGATGAACTTGCCGGTGGGCAATCCGCCGCCGCCGATCACGCAACCGGAAGTGGTGCAGATCGATATCGACTTCGACGGCACCACGACCTGGAATGGCCAGCCGGTGCCGGACCGCGCGGCGCTCGAGTCCAGGCTTGCACAGGTGGCGGCCGAACCGGTTCAGGCGGAAATCCATCTGCGCCCGAACAGGCTGGTGCCGTACAAGGATGTCGCAGCGGTAATGGCGTCCGCGCAACGACTGGGCGCGACGAAAATCGGCCTGATCGGCAACGAGCAGTACATGCAATAGGGAAGTGGAATGCTAACGATCCATCTACGATTCAAGCGCGCTGTCGTTGCGGCTGCTATCGGAGGGCTGTCCGCACTCGCCATGCTGCCGGTCGCGTCTCATGCCGCGGACACCTTGCGACCGGATGTGGCGAAGCCGCTGAACGCCGCGCAGGATCTGTATCGCGCGCACAAGTACAAAGATGCGTTGACGAAGATCGATCAGGCCGACGCGGTTCCCGGCAAAACGGCTTATGAAAGCTACATGGTTCAGGAGATGCGCGGCGCCGCGGCTGCGGCGGCCGGCGAATCCGGAGTGGCCGCCCAGGCCTACGAAACTTTGTTGAGCTCAGGACACCTGACTGGTTCTGACGAGCAACGCACGACTGCGGCACTCGCGGGCATCTACTTCCAGCAGAAAAACTACGCACAGGCCGCGAAGGTCGCGCAGCGCTATCTGAAGTCGGGCGGCAGCGATCCCGATATGCGCACATTGCTTGTGCAGTCTTACTACCTGTCAAACGATTGCGGCAGCGTGGTGAGCCTGCTCAAGCCTGGTGTCGATGCAGAAGTGCGTGCCGGTCACGCACCCGACGAGTCACAACTGCAATTGCTCGGCACGTGCGCGCAACGTGTGAAAGATGACGCGACGTATCGCAGCACGCTCGAAAAGCTGGTTGCCTATCATCCGAAGCAGTCTTACTGGGACGATCTGTTCAACGCGATTCGCAGCAAGCCCGGCTATTCTTCGGCGCTCGATATTGATACCTACCGCCTGCGCCGCGCGACTGGCTCGCTCACCACCGCCGACGACTACATGGAGATGACGCAGCTCGCGATCGTGGCAGGCACTACGGCCGAAGGCAAACAGGTCATCGACCAGGGCTTTTCATCGGGCGTTCTGGGCCACGATGCACAAGCGGATCGCGAAAAGCGGCTGCAGGCGCTCGCCGCGAAGCGGGCGCAAGCGCCGGCCGATCCCGCGAACCCCGTCGCGCCGGTCGACATCGGCTTCAACCAGGTCTTCGCAGGGCAGGCCAGGCAGGGTCTGACAGCCATGGACGCTGCGATCGCGAAGGGCGGAATCGATCACCCGGACCAGGCGCAACTGCATCTCGGCGAGGCGTACTACATTGCGGGCGATAAAGCGCGTGCAGTGCAAACCTTCCGCGCGGTGAAGGGTACCGACGGTTCGGCCGACCTCGCCCGTTTGTGGGTGCTGGTGGCGTCGAAGTAACGGCCTCCTGTTCCCGATATGTTCCATTTTGTGAAGTGTCGCGGAGGTATCCATGCATCGAGCCGGGCGGTACGTTCTCGAGGTGCGGAATGCGGGCCCTCGCAAATAGAAGAGCGTGGTTGCTCGCGCAACCATCGCCCGGTTTGCAGTAAGTACGAAAGTGTCCCGACGATCACAGTGATTGAGCCACCCATCGCGGCAACTAACCAGACATATGGCGCATGTCTTAGGGAGGGTGTTGCACCCAATGAAACATAGTTTGGTTTCATCAAACTAATTTTGACTACGGGATTCTGTCTTGCTATGGTTTTGCCACTCGATAACAAGGCACAGGTCGCAGTTTCTATAGGAAGCAAAATCCGCGCGCTTCGCCAACGACTCAAGCGCACGCTGGATGAAGTGGCAACCACGGCAGGCATTTCCAAGCCTTTTTTGTCGCAGGTGGAACGAGGCCGTGCAACGCCTTCGATTACATCGCTAGTTGGCATTGCTCGAGCTTTAGGTGTGACGGTGCAGTACTTCGTCGATACGCCAACCGAAGACAGGTCGGTGCGTAGAGGGAGTGAACTGAAGTACTTCGGGTTCGACGGAACCGCGAATCTTTTTGGACGGCTGACGAATCTCTCAGTCGGCAGCAAGCTGGAAGTCATCCTCGTCAGAATGCCGGTGGGACAGAACCCATCGGAAGTCACGACGCATGCTGGGGAAGAGTTTTTGTATGTGATGAGCGGCCAGATATCGCTCACGTTGGAAGGTACAACGTTCGTATTGCAAGCGGGTGACACCGCGCATTACGAGTCCACCGTGCCGCACGCCTGGTGCAATACCGCCCGCGAAGAAGCGTTGGTTGTGTGGGTGGGCACGCCAAGATTGTTCTAGATGCCTTTGTTCCATGTTTTCGTGGAAAGCATTCGCTCATGATTTTTAAGCATTACTTAAGGCTTGATTCGTGATTGATCAGGTGGAGAGGCACGACCTGATCCTTCGTTCGAAGTAGTAGAGATGAAAACAATTAGAAAGCGCTGCGCATTTCGTTTGTAATAAATAAGTAGTCCGATATTAATGTTTATGAAGTGTCCCGTCTTCCTGCCTGTATCAGGTGATTCCGGTGCGCTGTTGACCGGTTCTCCGGGCATCAGGAGGAGGGGGCAGCTTTAACGGAGCGCGGCGCAAGATCGCCGTATATCGAGTGGAGAGGTTCACAAGACCTCTCTTCACACACAGCTGTGGCCTTATTGACGAGCGGGAAGGGGAAAATGAAACAAAGGGCATTGGCGCTGGCCATCAAAAGAATAGTCTGGGCTGAACTGGCATTGTCGGCCGTAATCGCCGTACCGGCGTTTGCACAAAGCCAGCCGGCCACCACCGGGACCGCGGCAGGCGCGACGACGGAAAGCACGCCGGCAGCGGCTGCGACTCCGGCATCGGGCACCGCTGCAACACCGTCCGCGGACAACAACACCGCGACGCCGACTGGCAAAGGCGTCCAGCAACTGAAGAAATTCGAAGTGACCGGGTCGCTGATCCGCAGCTCGGACAAGGTCGGTTTCAACCAGGTTCAGACGGTTACGCAGAAAGACATTCAGAATAGCGGTGCAACGACCGTCTCCGATTTTCTGCGCGACACCTCGGCCAACTCGGCGAATAGCTGGAGCGAAGGCCAGTCCGGCAACTTTGCGGCAGGCGCTGCGGGTATCGCCCTGCGCGGCCTCAGCGAAAAATACACGCTGGTGCTGGTGGATGGACAGCGCGTTGCGCCGTTCGCGTTCTTCTCGAACAGCGTCGACTCCTTCTTCGACCTGAACACGCTGCCGTTGAACTCCATCGACCGCATCGAAATCGTGAAGACTGGCGCCGTGTCGCAATACGGCTCGGACGCCATCGCGGGCGTAGTCAACATCATCACGAAGCACGACTTCCAGGGCCTGCAACTCGACGGCAGCTACGGCAGCGCCATCAACGGCGGCGGCGGTGCCGGCACGACCAAATTCGGCGTGCTCGGCGGCTTTGGCGATCTCAACTCCGATCGCTTCAACGTGACGGCCGCCGCGAGCTACTACAAGTCGAACGGCTTCACGCTCGCAGACCGCGACTCGACGCGTAATCAGGACTTCACCAATCAGGCGGGCGGCCTTTCGTTGCTCGCGCCGTCGTACTGGAATATGCCCGACGGCAGCGTGCAGGCGCTTAGCGGTTGTCCGTCCGGCGGTTCGGTGCGCCCTGCAGCCAGCAACTCGCTGACTGCCGGCTTGCCGGGCACGGTGTGCGGCTTCAATACCGCAGAAGGCACGTCGATCGCGCCGATGACCGAGCGTCTCAACGCGAAGATTCACGCAGACTTCAAGATCAACGATACGACGACGGCGTTCGGCGACTTCCTGATCAGCAGCAACTCGACCACCACCAATGATGGTCTGTGGGGCAACGTGGTCGGTAATCCGCAGAACCCGACACTCGTGCTGAATCCGCAGACGAAGCTGCTTACCCCGTTTAGCACGGTGGTGCCGGCGAGTAATCCGTACAACCCGTTCGGGGTTGCCACGCCGCTCACCTATGCTTTCCCGAACTCGATCTCGGAAAAGACCACTGCCACGTACTGGCGCGCATCCACGGGCGTCAAGGGTTCGTTCAATCTGCCGAACGGTGAATGGGATTGGGCGACGTCGGTCAGCCACTCGCAAAGCACGGTCGCGAACACCTACACGAACCAGATTAATTCCGATGTACTGAACAACATTTATCAGAACGGGACACTGAATTTCGCGAATCCGTCGGCTACGCCCAATGCGTTCAACGGGCTGTACATGGATGCGGACAATCTGGGTATCTCGAAGCTCGATACTGTTGACGCGACGTTGTCGACGCCGGAACTGTTCCACTTGCCGACGGGCGACGTGGGCCTCGGGTTCGGTGCGCAGTTCACGCACCAGAGCGAAGTGCTCAACCCGGGTGGGGCATTCGAAGACGGCCTGGTCATCAATCCGAATCTCCAGACGGTGAACGGCCAGCGCAACGTGGCGGCCGTGTATTACCAGGTGGACATTCCGATTTTGCGTAACCTGACCTTCAGCCAGTCGGGTCGTTACGACCACTACAGTGATGTGGGCGGTGCGTTCTCGCCGCGCTTCGCGCTGCGCTATCAGCCGGTTCAGGCGCTCACGATGTACACCTCATACGACCGCGGTTTCCGTGCGCCGACGTTCGTTGAGGACAGCAAGTCGCAGACGCTGGGGATCCAGGTGGATCCGAAAACCGGCCTGAACTACACCTCGATCACCGAGGGTAATCAGAACCTGGCGCCGGAGCACACGCGTAACTTCAACATCGGCTTCCAGTTGTCACCGACCCGCACAACCGATGTCGGCTTTGACTGGTACAAGATTCGCGTCGATAACGTGATCGGCCAGGGCACGCCTTCGCAGATCGCCACTGACCCGACCACGGGCGACGTGCTGTACAAGGTCATTCCGTATCAGAACCTCGGTTACCTCGACACAAACGGCTTCGAAGGCACGTTCCGCCAGTCGCTGCCGACGTCGACCGCCGGTACGTTCACCTTGTCGGGTGACTGGGCTTACGTGGACAGCTTCAAGCTCGGCTTCCTGGGCTCCTCGCCGATAAACGGTGCGGGTAACAACTACACCCTCACGCAACCGTTCGGCGGCAGCTTCCCGCGCTGGAGAGGCAACACCACTCTGGACTGGACGTACCACAAGTTCGACGCAGCGCTGACATGGCAGTTCACGGGTCCGTACGCGCAGAATCTGGCGGCCCAGCCGAACAAGGTGGGATCGTATAGCCAGTTCAACCTGATGATGACGTACACGGGCTTCAAGCACTGGACGATTTACGGCGGCATCGACAACATCTTCAACCGTACACCGCCGTACGATCCGATCTTTGCGAATGGCACGCTGGATCAGAATGGGTATGATCAGTCGATATACACGTACATCGGCCGTTTCGCGCAGATCGGCGCAACGTACAAGTTCTGATGTCCGGCAGTTGATCTGATGGAAGAGCCGCTCCGGTTCCGTTTGTGCAAGGAACCGGAGCGGTGTGCTTTAAGCAGCGACTCATGATATGGCGGCGCAGGCTGCCTGTCGTTGCAATGGGCCCGCGTGCGCCGGTAAAGCCAACAGGCTGCACTCGTGCCGCAGGACGAATCGCGCGCAGGTCACGAGCCAGTGCGCACTGTATGGGCAGATGACAAGAATGATGAATTCCGGACTGCTGCGCCTGCACGACGCGATTGGATGTTTGCCCGGCGTAGTGCGCCGCGCCGCGAACATTCTGGTCACCGTTGTCGCTGCGCCTGGCATATTTGCGGTATGCGTAGCGATCCCGATGGCCGCACAGGCGAATCCGTCGATTTCACAGTACGACCAGCCAAAATATCCCGCTGATTTCACGCATTTCGACTACGCGAATCCCGACGCGCCCACTAATGGTTCGCTCAGTTTCGAAAACTACAGTGAACTGCAAACCTACGATTCGCTGAATCCATTTCTGGTGCGTGGCGCGCCCGCGCCCGACATTCTCAATCTGATGTTCGATACGCTGATGCAGCGTAGCTGGGACGAACTGGCCTCCGAATATCCGTTGATCGCCGACAATGTCGAGGTCGCACCGGATCTGACGTCAGCTACGTTCCATGTCAATCCCGCCGCACGCTTTTCGAACGGCGACCCGATCACCGCCGCCGACGTCAAATATTCGTACGACACGCTGACGAGTCCGCAGGCATCACCGCTTTTCAACGCGCAATTCTCGGTTATCAAAAGCGCGACCGTAATCGATAAGAGCACGATCCGTTTCGATTTCAAGCATCCGGAGCGCGATGCGCCGCTGATCGCCGGTGACCTGCCGATCTTCTCGCCGAAGTGGGGCATCGAGGCCAATGGAAAACGCCTCCCGTTCGACCAGATTTCTTCCACTCCACCGATCAGCAGCGGTCCCTATCTGATCGAGGGACGCAAAAACGACAAGCAGATTTCGTATCGCCGCAACCCTGACTACTGGGCGGCGAATCTGCCATCGCGACGCGGCATGTTCCGTTTTGAGCGCGTCATCTTCAATCTGTACCGCGATCATTACACGCAACTCGAAGCCTTCAAGGCGGGCGACGCGGACGTCATTGTGGAATACAGCGCGACGCAGTGGGCGCGTAAATATGTCGGCAAGAACTTCGACAACGGGCTGTTGAAGAAGGGCGAGTTCGCCGACGGTCCCGCGCAGATGCAGGGCATGCTGATGAATATGCGCAAGCCGATGTTCCAGGATGCGCGCGTGCGTCATGCCCTGACGATGGCACTCGACTACGACTGGATGAACCGGATGATGTTCTATGGTCAATACCGGCGTACCAGCAGCTATTTCGAAGCCAGTCCATTCGGCGCGACCGGCATGCCGGGCCAGAAAGAACTGGCGCTGCTCGAACCGCTGCGCGGCGGCGTGCCGCCTGAAGTGTTCGGTCCGATGCTCAAACAACCGGACACGATCCCGCCGAATTCCTTGCGCGGCAATTTGCGCGTCGCCCGCGATCTGCTGGCGCAAGCCGGATGGCACTATCGCGACGGTGCGTTGCGCGACGCCAACGGGACACCGATGACGATCGAGATCATGGACGACCAGCCCGGCATGGATCGTCTGATCCTGCCATATATGCAGGCGCTCGGCATGCTCGGCATTCAGGCTCATATGCGCGAAATCGACAGTGCCTTGTACGAGAAACGGCTGGACAATTTCGAGTACGACATGACTACCTTCATCTATCCACCGGTCACGATTCCGGGCGCCGAACTGACGCGCCGCTTCGGGAGTGCGGCCGCTTCCGAAGTCGGCTCCGAAAACTATATGGGCATCCGTTCGAAGGCGATCGATTCGCTGATTCACTCCGCGCTTTCCGCCACCAATCTCGACGATCTGGAGGCCGCGACCCGTGCGCTGGATCGTGTATTGATCTATTCGTTCTACCTGGTGCCGGAGTACTACGCGCCGGGTGCTCGCATCGGCTACAAGACCACGCTCGGCTTTCCGAAAACTGTGCCGAATTCCTATCTGTACGAAGACTGGGTCATTGACTACTGGTATGCGAAAGCGCCGGGCACACAAGCTACACAGCTACCGCCTGTGGCTCAATCCGCATCTGCCACAACGGCTGCAGCCCATTAAGGAACAGCATGCTTGCCTACATTCTCAGACGGTTGCTGTTGATGGTGCCAACGCTGCTCGGCGTGGTCACGCTGACTTTTGTCGTCACGCAGTTCGTGCCGGGTGGGCCGGTTGAACAGGTGATGACGCAACTCCGCCACGGCGTTGGCCGTGGCGGAGAGGCGGGGTCGGGGGGCGGCGGCTATCACGGCAGCCAGGGTGTCGATCCGCAACAACTCGAGCAAATCAAGAAGCAGTTCGGCTTCGACAAGCCACCGCTCGAGCGCTACGTTCTGATGCTCAAGCGCTATGCGACCTTCGATCTCGGTCAGTCCTACTATCAGCATGACAGCGTGTGGGACGTCATCAAATCGAAGCTGCCGGTGTCGATTACGCTCGGCTTATGGACGGTGATGCTCACGTATCTGATATCGGTGCCGTTGGGCATTGCGAAAGCGGTGCGCAACGGTTCGCGCTTTGACACCGTGACCAGCGTACTGGTGCTCGCCGGTTACGCGATTCCCGGTTTCGTGCTGGGCGTGCTGCTGCTGATGCTGTTCGGTGGCGGTACGTTCTGGCAGGTGTTTCCGATGCGCGGCCTGACCTCGGATAATTTTAGCGACCTCAGCGCCTTCGGCAAGGTGCTCGATTACCTGTGGCACATCGTGCTGCCGGTCACCGCTTCGGTGGTAGGCAACTTCGCGATCGTCACCATCCTGACCAAGAATACCTTTCTCGAGGAGATCGGACGTCAATACGTATTGACCGCGCGCGCCAAGGGCGCGCCGGAGCGCGACGTGCTGTGGAAACACGTGCTGCGCAATGCCGCGATTCCGTTGCTGACCGGTTTGCCGGCGGCCTTTGTCGGCGCGTTTCTGAACGGCAACCTGCTGATTGAAACCCTGTTCTCACTCGACGGCATGGGCCAACTTTCGTACGACTCGGTGATTCGCCGTGACTATCCGGTCGTGCTCGGTTCCCTGTTTCTATTCACGCTGATCGCCCTCGTAACCAAACTCATTGCTGACGTCTGCTATGTCCTCGTCGACCCCCGCATCCAATTCAACCGCCTGGACCGCTGACGCGTCCGGTGCGGCGCACGCGGCGTCGCCATCTCCATGGCGACGCACATGGCTGCGCTTCAAACGGCAGCGGCTCGGTTACTGGAGCCTCGTGATCTTCGTATCGTTGTTCGTCATCAGCCTGCTCGGCGAGGTGCTGTCCAACGATCGTCCGTTGATTGTCCGTTATGAGGGGCACTATTATTTTCCGATCGTAAAGGACTATTCGGAGAAAATTTTCGGCGGCGATTTTCCGGCACGCGCGAACTATCTCGATCCGTATATCCGCTCGCGGCTCGAATCGAACGGCAACTTTGCGATCTATCCGCCGAATCATTTCCACTACGACACGATCGACTACTTCGCCGCGCATCCTTACCCGGCGCCGCCTACCAGGAGCAACTGGCTCGGCACGGACCAATACGGCCGCGACGTGCTTGCGCGGCTGCTGTACGGTTTCCGGCTTTCGGTGCTGATGGCGCTGGCGCTTACAGTATCCGGTGTCCTGATCGGCGTATTGACTGGCGCGGTGCAGGGCTTTTACGGCGGGCGCACCGATCTGATCGGCCAGCGTCTGATCGAGATCTGGAGCTCGATGCCTGACCTGTACCTGCTGATCATCTTCGCGTCGATTTTCGAGCCGACGCTATGGTTGCTCTTTATTCTTCTATCGATGTTCGGCTGGCTCGTGCTCTCCGACTACGTACGCGCTGAATTCCTGCGTAACCGCTCGCTGGATTACGTGAGGGCGGCGCGCACCATGGGCCTCTCGAACTGGCAGATTATGTGGCGCCACGTGCTGCCGAATAGCCTGACACCCGTGATCACCTTTCTGCCGTTCCGTATGAGTGCCGCGATTCTGTCGCTGACCAGTCTCGACTTTCTTGGGCTGGGCGTGCCGCCGCCGACGCCGAGCCTCGGCGAGCTGCTTCAGGAAGGCAAGAACAACCTTGACGCCTGGTGGATTTCGATTTCGGCGTTCGCCGCCCTGGTGATCACGCTGCTGCTGTTGACCTTCATGGGCGACGCGTTGCGCAATGCGCTCGATACGCGCTCGCGCGGCTCGGCATTCGGCGGAGGTCCGCGATGAGCGACCCGAAACCGAACCGGCCGTTGCTCGAGATCGATCGCTTCTCCGTGCGTTTCGGCGACAAGATCGCGGTGCACGAACTGAGCCTCTCGATCGCGCGAGGCGAACGTGTCGCACTCGTCGGTGAATCGGGCTCCGGCAAAAGCGTCACCGCGTTGTCGATTCTTCGCCTTGTCGAGCATGCCGACCTGAGCGGCCGCATGCTGCTCGACGGCGAAGATCTGCTGCAGAAAACCGAGCAGCAGATGCGCGGCCTGCGCGGCGCCGACGTGGCAATGGTGTTTCAGGAGCCGATGACGGCGCTCAATCCGCTCTTTACGATCGGCAAGCAGATTGCCGAAAGTTTGCGTTTGCACGAAGGCTTACGGCCGAACGCGGCGCGCCAGCGCGGCATTGAGGCGCTCAGGCGCACGGGCATTCCCGAGCCCGAACGCCGCATCGACAGCTTTCCGCATCAACTGTCGGGCGGCCAGCGGCAGCGCGCGATGATCGCGATGGCGCTCGCGTGCCGGCCACGTCTGCTGCTTGCCGACGAGCCGACCACCGCGCTCGACGTTACCGTGCGCCAGCAGATCGTCGATCTGTTGATCACGCTGCAGGAGCAGGAAGCGGCCGAACGTGGCATGGCTGTACTGCTGATCACGCATGACCTGAATCTGGTGAAGCGTTTTGCACAGCGCGTCGCGGTGATGGAGAAGGGTGTGCTGGTCGAAACCAATACGACCGAAGCGTTATTCTCCAACCCACAGCATCCCTACACCCAGCGCCTGCTGGACAGCGAGCCGCAACGTGCAGTCGAGCCGGTCGAGCCGGGTGCGCGGCGGTTGCTCGAGGTGCAGGGGCTCGCCGTCGACTACAGCACGTCCGCGAAAGGCTGGCGTTCCATGTTCGGGCGCTCCACCTTCCGCGCGGTGCACGACGTCGACCTGAGCGTGCGGCGCGGCGAAACGCTCGGCATCGTCGGCGAATCGGGGTCGGGTAAATCGACGCTGGCGGCGACCGTGCTAGGCCTGCAGCGACCAGCGGCCGGCCATATTCATATCGACGGCTTGCCGCTTTCCACGCTGAAAACCCAGCGTTCCCGCCGGGCGCTGTATTCGCGCATGCAAGTCGTGTTTCAGGATCCGTTTGGCTCATTGTCGCCCCGTATGACAGTGGAGCAGATCATCGGCGAAGGCCTGACGATGCATCAGCCCGACATGGATGCCAAAGCGCGGCGCGCACGCGTGGGTGGCCTGCTGGAAGAAGTGGGCATGTCTGCGGACTCCATGCTGCGCTATCCGCACGAGTTTTCCGGCGGCCAGCGCCAACGAATTGCGATTGCGCGAGCGCTCGCGGTCGAGCCGGAATTGCTGGTGCTCGACGAGCCGACCAGTGCGCTCGACGTATCCATTCAGAAGCAGGTGCTGAATCTGCTGACGAATCTGCAGAAAAAGTACAAACTAAGCTATTTGTTCATTACGCACGATCTGGCGGTGATGCGAGCCATGGCGCATCGCGTGATCGTGATGAAGTCAGGACGCATCGTTGAAGCCGGCGACACACTCGATGTGTTGCGCGCGCCGTCGCATCCTTATACCCAGTCGCTGCTCGCGTCGTCACTGATTGTGTCGCCGGCGGGTGCAACAGGGACTCATACGGGAACCACGAATGATTGACGAACGTTGGGCGCAGGCCGCCCGATCGCTTATGAGCCGCGCGGCATTCTGGTCGCTGCGCATTGTCGACGAACAGATCGACGATCACGAGATCCGCAACGACATCGCACAACCAATGCGCACGGTGCGCGATCGTGGCGCGATGCTGATCGCGTGGGTGGGCGCGGGAGCAGGCTATGCGGCCACCGCGAATCTGAGTGCCGCCGGCCTGCAGGAAGCGCTGGATCTTGCCACGACCCGCGCGGAAGCGAGCGCGGCCTTCTCGTTGATCGATCACCGCGAGGTGGCGCGCCCCGCCATGAGCGGCCACTATGTGTCGCCAAACGCGCAGCAGGCATTGCCGGGCCGCGCCGAATGGTTAGACCGCCTGGGCGTGGAGTGCGCGAGCGCGAATCTCGATGCACGCATCGTCGAACGCGTCGCCGCCGTGCAGATTACGCATACCGACCAGCTTTACATGACCGGTGACGGTGTGCGGATCGATCAGCGGTTCCAGTTCGTGATGCCGCAATTGAGCGTGGCCGCACACGCGGACGGCGATACGCAAGTGCGTACCCTCGGCGGTAATTACGGCACCCTGGGGCAGGGCGGCATGGAGGTGTTGACGCGCTTCGGCTTCGACGGCTCAGGCGTACGTGTCGCCACTGAAGCGCTGCAATTGCTGGCCGCGCCGAATTGCCCGTCCGGCAAGCGCGATTTGCTGCTGATGCCCGATCAGATGATGCTGCAGATTCACGAATCGATCGGCCATCCGCTCGAACTCGATCGCATTCTCGGCGACGAGCGCAACTTCGCCGGCTGGAGCTTCGTCAAGAAGGAAATGTTCGGCTCGTACCGCTATGGGTCGGAACTGCTGAACGTGACCTTCGACCCCGAATTGCGCGAGGAGGCCGCCGCCTATGCATTCGACGACGACGGCACCGAAGCGCACAAGCAATACCTGATACGCGACGGGGTGCTCGAACGTCCGCTCGGCGGTGCGCTTTCGCAGCAACGCGCGCATATGGCGGGTGTGGCGAATTCACGCGCGTCGAACTGGAACCGGCCACCGATCGACCGGATGGCGAATCTGAATATCGAGCCCGGCGAGAGTTCACTGGCGCAGATGATCGGCAACATCGAACACGGCATTCTGATGCGCACCAATACGTCGTGGTCGATCGACGACCATCGCAACAAATTCCAGTTTGGCTGCGAGTTCGGCCAACTGATCGAAAACGGCAAGCTCACCGAGGTCGTCAAACAGCCGAATTACCGCGGCATTTCGGCGAATTTCTGGCGCAGCCTGAGCGCGGTGGGGAGCGCGGAGACGCGCGAGGTGTACGGCACGTCCATGTGCGGCAAGGGCGAACCGGCGCAGATCATTCGCGTCGGCCATGCCTCGCCGGCTTGCGTGTTCAGCAATATCGACGTGTTCGGAGGCGCATGATGAGCCAATTCATGTCCTCGCGTTCCGCGCGGTCGATTGACTGGCAGCAGCATTTCACATCGCTGGCCGACGCCATCGAACGCTTGCAGCAAGGCGCGGAAACCACGCTGAGTTCTTTTGCGGGCGAGCAGTCGGACTTTATCCGTTTCAACTCGGGCAAGGTGCGGCAGATCGGCAGCGTGTCGCAAGGCAAGCTGACGTTGCGTTTGATCGACGGTGCACGCCAGGCCTATTCGACGCTGACCGTTTGCGGCGACCTGCAACAGGATCTCGACGATGTGAGCGCTACGCTCGCCACCTTGCGTGAAAGCCTGCGCGGTGCGGCGGACGATCCGCATCTGTTGTTCGACACGTCGCAATGGCAGCGCGCCACGCAACGTTCGGGCAAACTGCCGGAGCCGGGCGGCTTGTTGCGCACCGTTGCCGAATGTGCGCAAGGGCTGGATTTCGTCGGCTTTTACGCGGGCGGCACCATCGTGCGCGGTTTCGCGTCCACGAGTGGCAGCCGCGGCTGGTACGAAGTCGATAACTTCAATTTCAGCTGGTCGCTATACGATCCAAGCGGCCGTGCGATCAAAACAACGTATGCCGGCGACGACTGGAGCGATGCCGTGTTCGTGCGCAAGGTCGGGCAGGCGGCAACGCGCGTCTCCGTGCTTGCGCGCACACCGCGCACGTTGGCGCCGGGGCGTTATCGTTCATATCTGGCGCCTGAAGCACTCGCCGAATTGCTCGGTGTGACGGCATGGAACGGTTTTTCGGCACGCGCGCAGGCGAGTTCGCGCAGCGAGTTGTACAAGCTGCATGTGGGAGAAATCGTAGTCGACCCGCGCGTCACGATCAGCGAAGATCTGAATCTCGGCATTACCCCCGGTTTTAACGACGACGGCTACCTGCGCGAAAGCGTCCCGTTGATTCAGGCCGGCCGCAGTGCCGAACGCCTGACCAATGCACGCAGCGCGCGCGAGTACGGGTTGACGCCCAACGGTGCGCTGGCGAACGAGTCGCCGGCTGCGCTCTCAATGCAGCCGGGCGATCTGCTGGAAGAGGACGTGCTGGCGAAGCTCGATACCGGTCTCTACATCGGCAATCTCTGGTACGTGAATTTCTCCGACCGGATGAATTGCCGCCTGACCGGCATGACGCGCTTTGCGACCTTCTGGGTCGAGAACGGGCAGATCGTCGCGCCGCTCGAGGCCATGCGTTTCGACGACAGTTTGTACCGCCTGCTCGGCAGCGAACTCGAGCAACTCGGCTCGCAAGCGGAATTGCTATTGAGCGACTCGACATGGGGCGAGCGCGCCACGGGCGGCATGCAATTGCCCGGCATCCTGGCGAGATCATTCGAATTGACGTTATGAGCCTATGGATCAAAACAAAGAAACAGAATCTGTACCTGAGCGCTTGCCGGAGGGCCTGACGCTGCGCGCGTTGCGCGTGGCCGACGCGGAACAATTCCACGCAATGCAGCAGTTGCCGGTGGTGGTCAACGGCAATCCGCACGTGCCGTTTGAGTCAGTCGCCATCACGCGGGAGTACATCGAGAAGCTGGCCCCCGGTGAGATCGTGATTGCGGCAACTGTCGGCGACACGCTGGTTGGCGAAGCGGAACTGACGCCTTATAAGGGGCGCCGCGCGCATGCCGGGTCGATTGGCATTTGCGTGCACGACGCATGGCACAGGCGTGGCATCGGCAATGTGCTGATGACCGAATTACTCGATCTCGCTGACAACTGGCTCGGTCTGCGCCGGGTTGAGTTGCATGTGTTTACTGACAACTACGCGGCGCTCGCGTTGTACCGCAAGTTCGGCTTCGAGATCGAAGTGCGCCAGCGCGGCGCGGTGTTGCGCCGTGGCGTGTTGATCGACTGCTATTTCATGGCGCGGTTGCGTGAACCCGCACCGTTGATGTCGACGCCTTCAGTACCCAACCTCGCAGCGGAATAAAGCCATGAAAGAAGAAACGTTGCAGAGCGACGCGGCGCTCGAGAACCGCATCACGGTGCGAGCGCTCGAATCGTCCGACATGGAGGCGTTTGCCGAGATCATGAGCCTGCCGGCCGTGCGGCGTGGCACGCTCTCGGTTGGCTATCGCAACATTGAACAACTCCGCGCGTGGCACGAGAAGCAACTCAAGGGTGGTGTGAGTGTGTGCGCGTGTCTCGACGGTCGCATGGTGGGGCACGCCGGGTTGGAGATTTACCGTTCGAGCCGCGCGCATGGCGCGCATTTAGGATTGGCCGTCCATGACGGGTATCATGGGCGCGGTGTTGGCTCGGCCCTTCTGCAGGCGTTGACCGACTGCGCGGATGCGTCTCTCGGTTTGCGTCGCATCGAACTCACGGTGTTCACCGACAACGCGCCGGCGATCGCGCTGTACCGCAAGTTCGGCTTTGTCGAAGAAGGCCGTTCACGCGGTTTTGCAATGCGCGAGGGCATTCTGGCCGACGTGCTGCATATGGCCCGTCTCGTCGAGGCGCCGCGCCTCCAGGCAATCTGAACGGAATTTTGCGTGCCATTCTTCTTTATAGACCGCCCGGTCTTCGCGTGGATCGTCGCGCTCGCCATTGTCGTGGCGGGCGCGCTCGCTATTCCGCAACTGCCGGTGGCGCAGTATCCGCGTCTTGCGCCGCCGCGCATCGTGATCAGCGCGACCTATCCGGGAGCGGCCACCGAGGTGGTCGATGCCAACGTCGGCAGCATCATCGAGGAGAGTCTCGATGGCGCCGACAATATGCTGTACTACGAAACGACCAGCGACAACCTCGGCAATCTCGAGATCGACGCGACCTTTGCGCCAGGTACCAATCCTGACCTGGCACTGGTGGATATCCAGAACCGGCTCAAGCAGGTCGAGCCGCGTTTGCCGCAACAGGTCGTGCAGCAGGGCATTAGCGTATTCAAGGCGGCCAACACGTTTCTGATGCTGGTCGCGCTGACATCCACGGATGGCTCGCGCGATTCCGTGCAATTGAGCGACTATCTGAGCCGCTACGTGCTGCGCGAACTGAAGCGTGCGCCTGGCGTGGGTGCGGCTGAGTTGTGGGACGCCGACGAAGCGCTGCGTATCTGGCTCGATCCAATGAAGCTGCGCGAGTACGGGCTCGGCGCGGCGGAGGTGAATGCCGCGATCGCTGCGCAGAACGCCACGGTGACGGCCGGCACGCTGGGCGACGCGCCTTTCGTTCCGGGTCAGCAGTTGACGGCCTCGGTCAGCGTGAAGGGGCAACTGATTTCACCCGCCGAATTCGGACAGATCGTGCTGAAGGCGCTGCCCGACGGTTCGGCGGTGCGCTTGCGCGATGTCGCGCGGGTCGAACTGGGCCGCGACAATTACTCGTACTACTCGCGCCTGAACGGCAAGGCTGCGGCGACCGTCGGGATTCAACTCGGACCGCGCGGTAATGCGCTCGAGACCTCCAACGCCATCCGCGCGCGGCTCGCCGAGTTGTCGAAAGGTTTGCCGCCGGGCGTCGCCGTCGAAATTCCGTTCGACAACGCGCATTTCGTAAAGATTGCGATTCGTGAAGTGCTCGTCACGCTGGCGGAAGCGGTGGTGCTGGTGTTCTTCGTGATGTGGCTGTTCCTGCGCGATCTGCGCTATACGCTGGTGCCGACTGTCGTGATTCCGGTCACGCTAATGGGCGCGTTTCTCGCGATGTACGCGTGCGGCCTGTCGATCAACGTGTTCACGATGTTCGGCCTTGTGCTTGCCATCGGCATTCTCGTCGACGATGCGATCGTGGTGGTGGAAAGCGTGCATCGCGTAATGGAAGAAGAGGGCCTGCCGCCGCGTGAGGCCACCCGTAAAGCGATGTCGCAGATCGGCGGCGCGATCGTCGGCGTGACCGCGGTGCTGACGGCCGTGTTCGTGCCGATGGCGTTCTTTCCGGGCGGCGTCGGCGGCATCTACCGTCAGTTCGCGGTGGCGATGATCGCGTCGATGCTGATTTCATCGTTCATGGCTTTGTCGTTGACGCCCGCGCTGTGCGCGAATTTGCTGAAAGCGCACAAGCACCCGGTTAGTCAGCGCGACGCCCGCCGCGGCCTGCCCGGCTTTGCGGCGCGTGCGGCGAGCCGTTTCACGGCCGGTTTCGATCGTGCCGCGCGCGGCTATCGCGGGCTGACCGCGCGTACGTTGCACCGTATCGGACCGATGCTGGCGATCTATGCCGTGCTGGTTGGCGTGTGCGCGGCACTGTACTGGCAGTTGCCCGGCGGTTTTTTGCCAAGCGAAGACGAAGGTCAGTTGCAGGTGATGGTGCAATTGCCGGCCGGTGCGACGCAGGCACGTACGCTCGCGGTGGTCCAACGGGTGGAAAAGATCCTGCACACTGAGTCCGCGATTGCGCACGTCACCAGTGTGGTCGGCTGGAGTTTTACCGGCAGCGGTCAGAACGTGGCGATGGGCTTTGTCGAACTGAAAGACTGGGGCAAGCGCGACACCGATGCGATGGCGTTGCGCGACCGGCTCAACGAGAAGTTCGACAAGATTCTCGACGGTAATGTCGAGGCGCAATTGCCGCCTTCCGTGCCCGGACTCGGGCATTCGGACGGTTTCGTGTTCCGGCTCGAAGATCGCGGCGGCGTTGGGCTGGACGCGCTGAAGGCTGCGCGCGAGCAACTGTTCACGCAGGCCAAGGCAAGCCCGGTACTGGCTTCGGTGCATTCGGAAGATCTGCCGGATGCGCCGCGCGTCGAACTCATCATCGACCGCGCGAAAGCGTACGCGCTCGGCGTGTCGTTCGACCGCATCTCGGATGTGCTGGGCAGCACCTTCGGCTCGACGTATATCGACGATTTTCC
Organism: Paraburkholderia sp. D1E; assembly: GCF_052682275.1. Classification (NCBI taxonomy): domain Bacteria; kingdom Pseudomonadati; phylum Pseudomonadota; class Betaproteobacteria; order Burkholderiales; family Burkholderiaceae; genus Paraburkholderia; species Paraburkholderia sp. D1E. The sequence goes on along the minus strand of NZ_JBQYMB010000001.1, from coordinate 7,764,018 downwards.
AGCCGGCGGCCGGATGCGCCGCGTGATGATCTCCGCCGACGCCGCCACGCGCATGACCGAAGACGATCTGATGGCGCTCGCCGTGCCGAACTCGACGGGCGGCATGGTGCCGCTATCCGCGATCGCGTCACGGCATTGGTCCATCGGCCCGGTGATGCTGACCCGCTACAACGGTTATCCGTCGCTCGACGTGAGCGGCCACGCAGCCCCCGGCTACAGTTCGGGCGCGGCGATGGCGGAGATGGAACGGCTCGCTGCCTCATTGCCGACCGGTGTTTCGTATGACTGGGTCGACGCGGCGCGCGAAGAAACCGCGGCGGCTCAGCTCACACCGTTGCTGATCGCGTTGTCGCTGCTGGCCGTGTTCATGGCGTTGGCGGCCTTGTACGAAAGCTGGACGATCCCGCTTGCCGTGCTGATGGTCGTGCCGCTCGGCGTGATCGGCGCGGTCGCCGCGGTGCTGCTGCGCGGCATGCCCAACGACGTGTACTTCAAGGTCGGCATGATTACGGTGATCGGCCTCGCGGCGAAAAACGCAATTCTGATCGTGCAGTTCGCACGCGATCTGTATCGACAGGGCCTGCCCTTGACGCGTGCCGTGACCGACGCCGCGGCCGCGCGTTTCCGGCCGATCGTGATGACCTCGGCGGCGTTCCTGCTGGGCGTCGTACCCTTGGTGGTGTCGAGCGGTGCGGGCGCCGAGAGTCGTCGTTCGATCGGCACCGGTGTGTTCGGCGGAGTATTGGCGGCCACGCTGTTCGGTCTCGTGTTCGCGCCGGTTGCGTTTCACGCGGTTGCCTCGCTAACGTATAGCAGGCGCCGGCTCGCAGAGCTGCGCCGCAAGCGTGACGAACGACGCGGGCGCCGGGAGACGGCAGAGCGCGGCCGGCTGACGAATGGCCGATGACGTGACGGCGCTCACACCGCGCGTGGGCGCCGCCGCCGTCAGAGCCGGGCGCGGTGGTTAGCCGGCCGGCTGATTCGCTGCTTGCGTGGACGCCGCTCCAGCCGGCGTTTGCGTAGTGGTCGCAGACGCATGTGCGGCCGGCATGCAGTCCACGCGATATTCGGCTTGCAGGCTCTGTTCCGCCTGTGACAGGTCGTCCGGGTAGGTGTTGGCGTCGTCGGGATCGTAACCCACCGCCTCGAGTTCACCGAGTTCCTGCATCAACTGCTTGTGTGTCACTTCGCTCTTGAGCTGCTTGAACGGATAGTCGTTGCATTGTTGCGGCGTGAGACCCGGCGAGGCCATCGCCGAAGCGCTGCCGATCAGCAGAAGGGTGGTGACGAGGGTTCTGGTTGCGAGCTTCATTTCATACCATCCACGATAGGGTTCGAGTCGGACCGCAAGGAAAGCAGCGGGATGGCAGTAGGCTAGTTGAGGCCGCCTACCGGAGCGGCGTCGGGAAAATGAAATTTGTTTTATCGTTGCTTCGCTCGTTTTCATTGAGCCCGCGGCGAACTTAAATTTTTCTTCATGAAGCGGATATTCATCCGCTATACGACTGCGCGTAGCCTGCAGGCAGGCACTGAGGCAAGGCGGCGACACCCGTCGAATCGCACGCCCGTCCCCTGAACGCGCAAGCCGAATATGGCATTATGTCTTCCTACTGATAACCGGTCGCGCCCGCCGCTTGCGTCAGTAGAGCAGGTGGCAGCGCATGCAATGATCATGTCGCGAGTACTGACGATCGAAGATGATGAAATTACCGCGAATGAAATTGTCGGGGAGCTGAAAAGCCGCGGCTTCACCGTGGACTGGGTGGCGAACGGCCGCGACGGCATGGCGCGCGCGATCAGCGAAGATTACGACGTAATCACGCTCGACCGCATGCTGCCGGGCGTGGACGGCCTTACGATCCTCACCACCATGCGCAGCATCGGCATTCAAACACCGGTGCTGATGCTAAGCGCGCTGGGCGACGTGGATGAAAGAGTACGCGGCCTGCGTGCTGGCGGCGACGATTATCTGACCAAGCCGTTCGACCCCGAAGAAATGACCGCGCGCCTCGAAGTCCTGTTGCGCCGCAGTCAAACACCGGCTACACCGCTCGAAACCCATCTGCGGGTCGGCCCGCTCGAACTCGATCTGATTTCCCGCAAGGTTCAGCGTGACGGCGAAGAGATCGTTTTACTGCCCACTGAATATCGCGTGCTCGAATTCATGATGCGGCACGCAGGGCAAACCATCACGCGTACCATGCTGTTCGAAGCAGTGTGGGGTTACCACTTCGACCCAGGCACCAATCTGATCGATGTGCACATGGGCCGGTTGCGCAAGAAAATCGACCCCCCCGGCGTCACGCCGATGATTCAGACCGTGCGGGGCTCGGGTTATATCCTCGCATGAGCAGATCATCCTGATGGACACAACCTTCCCGGCTCAATCTGCGCTCGGGCGACGCTGGCATTCCACCACCTTTCGCCTGCTCTCGGTCTACGCGGTTATCTTTTCGCTTTCGGTGATGCTGTTGCTGGGCTACATCGGCTGGGCAGTGACCGGTGATATGGAGCGCGAGACCGATGTGGTGATGGACTGGCAACTGGTCTACTTCGATTCGGTGCCTGACGCCGGACTTGCCGACGCGATTCATCGGCGTATCGAACACGAGCGCATGCACACCAATTACTATGGCCTGTTCGCTGCCGACGGCCAACTGCTGGCCGGCGACGTACTGGTGTATCCCTCGAAACTACCCACCAATCGCACCGGCAAGACGCTCGATCTCGCGCTTTCGATGGGGCGCAACGAACAGGCGCCGGTAGTCCGCGCCATGGCCGAGCGGCGCAAGGACGGCTCGACGCTCGTCATCGCGCGCGATCTGACGCACATTCTGCGGATTCGCGAGACCATCATCAACGCGCTGGTGGGCGGCGGAATCGTATGCCTGCTTGCGGGTGTGGCGGGTGGACTGGCCCTGAGCGTGCGGCAGATGCGCCGGCTGAAAGCGATCCGGCGAGTCACGCAGCGTATCGCACAGGGCGATCTCGCACAGCGCTTGCCGATCGGCGGACGCGACGAAGTGGATATGCTCGCGCATCTGGTGAACCATATGCTCGCGGAAGTCGAACGCCTCATGAACGAAGTGAAGGGTGCGTGCGACGGTATCGCGCACGATCTGCGCACCCCGCTCGCGCATGTGCGAACCTTGCTGGCGCATGCGGCGGAGCGCACCGATACGCTCGACGACGCCGCGCTGTCGCAGCTAGTGGAGCGTGCGCGGATCGAGACCGATGCATTGCTCGACCGCTTTCGCGCCATGTTGCGGATCTCCGAGATCGGCACATTGCAGCGCCGCGGCGGGTTCGGCGAAATGCAGCTGGAGACGCTGGTGCAGGAAGTCGGTGAACTCTACGAACCGCTCGCCGAGAGTCGCTCGATTCAGCTATCCGTGCATGTACAACCGGTCGATGCGATTCATGGCGACCGTGCGTTGCTGTTTGAAGCGTTGAGCAATCTGGTGGATAACGCGATCAAGTTCACGCCTGAGGGCGGGGAAGTGCGCATGGAACTTCGGCAGACTTCGGCGGGGCCTCAGGTGGATATTGTCGATAACGGGCCCGGTATTGCCGCGGATGAACGCGATGCGGTCCTGCAACGGTTTTATCGGGGCGAGAGTACGCGGCACCTGGCTGGATCGGGGCTCGGCTTGAGCATCGTTTCAGCGGTGATGAGGGTGCATGACTTCACGATGAAGATCGGTAATGCGCAGCCTGGCGCCAGGATTTCCATCGAATGCTGGTCGAGGACGCTTGCATGAGGTCGTATTCTTTTCTTGTCCAGGCAGGGGGGTGAATGCGTGTCCTGTTCGTGGGTCCTTCTCATCCGGAAGCCGCATGGCTGTTCAAGGCGCTGCAGGAGAGCGCCCATAGCCTGCAACGGGCCGATGATCTGCGGGACGGAGTCTTTCTTGCTTCGCAAGAACCGTTCGATGCGATTGTTTTGATGGTGCTTGAGGTTGGGTTTTATTCTTCCCTGCAGGGTTTTATTGGGGAGTTTGCTGTTGCTGGCAGTGGGGCGGCTATTGTTGCCGTGCTTGGTGCTGCTACTGCGCAGGATCGCACCAAGGTTCTGCGTGCTGGCGCGGATGCGTGTTTTTGCCAGCCTTATTCGTTTATTGAAATGCACGAGAGGATGGCCGCTTTGCAGCGGGTTGGGGGCGGGCGGGGGGCGTTGGGTGGTTCTGCGTCCGCTTCTGTCGCGGCTTCGGTTTTGCCTTCGATGGGTGGACCGGCTTTGGATGCTGCTACTCGGGAACTTGTTTGTGGTACTCGGCGGGTTGCCGTTACACGGCGGGAGTTTCTTTTGCTTGAATGCCTGATGAGACAGGTTAATGCGCCTGTGGCCAGGGATCAGCTGATCAGGTATGCGTGGCCGGAGAAGGAGGATGTGGACCCTTCTAGCGTCAATCTTGTTGTTTCGCGGTTGAGGCGGAAGCTGTTGGGGGATGTGCCTGAGGTTCGGATTGAGACTGTTAGTCGGTTTGGGTATCAGGTTTCGGTTTAGTCTTTTTTTGCCTGTGCGGCGCTTGTTTGTTTGCTTGTGGTGTTGGTTTTTCCTTGGTCTGTGTGCCTATGGCGGTGGCCTTTCCTTGTTTTGTTAGTGGTCTATTAGCGTTGCCTGTGCGGGGCGGCACCTACTTCTCTTTGCCGGCTGCAAAGAGAAGTAGGCAAGAGAAAGCAGCTCACACCGCTAATTCTTAAGTGGGTCCGCCGCGCAGTTACGCTAGTGGTGCATCTGGAATCTGTGTTCCCGCACATTCGGCGTCAGTGACAAGGCAGTCATACTTCCGGCGGCGCTGCGCGCGCCGACGCGCACTTCATAGAACCAACCACTACGTTTCCGTGCTCGCGCTCCGCCGAGGCGAAACCGGTGGTTTCCTGCAAACGAAGCCACTTTGGTTTCTTCAGCAACTTCGTCGCCGCCGAGGCGAAGCCGACGGCCCCACTGCGCGAAGCGAAGCCCCTGATTTCCCATGCATACCCATCCGCGACGCACGCAGTGCGGAGTGGGAGCTGACGAGTCCTTTGCCACCAGCGCCGAAGGTGCGAGGGCACGGATTCCAGATGCACCACTACCGTGGCTGCGCGGCGGACCCGCTTAAGAATTAGCGGTGTGAGCCGCTTTCTCTTGCTTACTTCTCTTTGCGGCGGCAAAGAGAAGTAAGTGCCCGCCCCGCACAGGGGCGACGCTAATAGACCAATAAGAAAACAAGGAAAGGCCAACGCCATAAGAACACAGACAAACAAGCGCTGGGCAGGCAAACACATCAAGAAAAGGCCCACGCCGTAGGCAACCAGACAAGAAAGCGCCGCGCAGGCAAACAAACCAAGAAAACCCCATCGCTGTAGGCACACACCCGATCAAAAACCCCCCTCTCATGCACCTTGGGTCAACGCCCCTTCATGAAAACCCAACAAAAAAACTGAAAGTCTGTATTGCAGATGCAACGGTTTCTGACCTCGATATATTCACTCCGTGGTCACACAGCACCGCAAAATCTCCACTGCTATCAGGCATCCTTAATTAAATGAAAGGTGATTCATGAATCAGAAGATGAAACTGACACACTTGGTCGGGGCACTCCTATGTGTCGGCGCCGTTTCCACCGCGCACGCGCAAAGCAGCGTCACGCTCTACGGGCTGCTCGATACAGGTATCGACTTCGCCAGCAACGTCAACGGTAACCATCTCTATCAAATGGCCAGCGGCGTCAGTGCAGGCAGCCGCTGGGGCCTCCGAGGCAAGGAAGATCTCGGCAGCGGTCTCTCAGCGGTGTTCGATCTGGAAAGCGGCTTCAATTCGACTAACGGCGGTCTCGGCAGCGGTCTGGCCTTCTCCCGTAACGCCTACGTCGGGCTCGCGAGTCAGACAGCCGGTACGGTCACCCTCGGGCGGCAGTGGGATCCGGTCGTCGATCTCATCGAACCGTTCTCGCTTAACGGTACCTACGGTGGCTGGTATTTCTCCCACCCCAATGACATGGATAACCTCGATAACGGCTTCGCTATCAGCAACGCGGTGAAGTACACGAGTCCCACTATCGGTGGCTTTACGGGCGAAGCCCTCTATTCGTTCGGTGGGCAGGCGGGTCAGTTCTCGAATAACTCCGCCTATAGCGCGGCGGCGTCGTACACGAACGGACCGTTCTCGATGGGAGCGGGCTATCTGCGGGTCAACGATCCGGAACAGTCGATCCAGAGCTATCAGAACGGCTCGGGCTTTACCAATGCGGTGTATGGCAACTATCTGGCCAATGCGCGTAGTCAGGGTATCTTTGCTGCCGGCGCTTCTTATCAGATCGGCAAGTTCAAGGTGATGGGCAACTTCACCAACGTCAATTTCCAGCAGGGCGATGCGGGACAGGACGTCAAATTCCAGAACTATGAAATTGCCGGTACGTTTGCGGCAACCAGTCAGCTGAATCTCGCTGCCGGCTACACCTACACGGATGGCCGCGATCATGCGACCAATCAGGAGCCCAAGTACCAGCAGCTCAATCTGAGCGCGGAGTACGAATTGTCGAAGCGCACCGCCATCTATGCGCTCGCGGCACTACAGAAGGCCAGTGGCGGCGCCGTTGCGCAGATCGCCGGCTTCGATCCTTCGTCTGACGGCAAGCAGGTCGTCGGCCGGGTGGGCATTCGACACTCGTTCTAAAGCATCGGCATCAAGTAAAAGAGCGCGCTGCCCGAAGGGGGAGCGCGCTCTTTTTTGTTCATGAACCAAAGTAGATATTGCAGAAACTCGGTGGACCGACACAGTTGTCGGCGCTGGTGGATGTCGATGTCGTCGCGCATCCGGATAGCAACAGTCCGGCTGCAACGGCGACAACGGCGAACGAAGCAGATCGTCTGATCGCGGTGCGAAGAGTCATGGATGTCAGGGAAAGAGATGCCGCGTGTTGCGTTTAACGATAGAGCCGGTTCAGATAATTCATCTGGCCATCGTTCTCGGCTTTGATCAGTTCCCGGTAAACCTGGGCCCGTGTTTTGCCACGGCCATTCACTGCGTTTGGCGAAGTCCACCCGCCGGCGGATGCCAGCGCGGTCGACCGGCTCAGTGTTTCGCCTACCGGCGGCGCGGCGGCGGCCGACGTGGCCGCCACTGCAAGGCCGGAGGCGAGAAGCAGCGCCAATGCGGTGCTTGCTCGCCTGCTTTTCTTCACGCGCATCTCAGTGTGCGTAAAGGGTCGAGTTCAGATAGGCGAGCTGGCCGTCTTTCTCCGCGTGCACCAGTTCCTGATAGACCTGCGCACGCGTCTTCCCGCCGGTCGACTGACCGTAAGGCGCCACCCACGATCCTGCTGCGTTAACCGCGGAGGTGCTGTTCTGCGCCACTTGCATTGCCGGCGCGGCGCTCTGCTGAGTCGGAGCCGTCGTCGATTGAGCGAAAGCGGAAGCCGTTGCGGTTGCACCGATGAAAGCGATGGCGAGCGTCAGAGATTTCATGTTCGTAATCCTCACAAATCAAATTGGATGGGACCGATTCGCGAACCGCTATGCATTCGTGGATCGGTTGATGAGAAGGATAGTCACCTGGCTTTAGCGGATCGGTGGTGTACGCATGAAAAGATATTTATCCGCTGGAGCGTCGCCGGGCCAATAGTGAGGGGAGTTGTCGGGCGCATTTCATGAACATAAAAAACGTTTCATGAATCAGCCGGTTTTGATCACGGGTATGTCACTCCGCAAACCTACATTGCGGCTACCCGCACGGTGTGCGGGATCGGTCCGTCAATGCGCGGATCGGCGCCTTCTCTTACCCGGAATCAGACATGAATAAAGCATTGGCAACCACACTCGTCGCGCTGGCTGGCACCTTCGGCGCGGCGGCGCACGCACAAAGCAGCGTTACGCTCTACGGGACGCTCGATACCGGCATCGACTACGTCAGCAATCAGAAATCGACCTCAGGCGGAAAAAGCAACTGGATGATGGAAAGCGGCAATGTCAGTACCGACCGCTGGGGCCTGCGTGGTAACGAAGACCTGGGCAGCGGACTGAGCGCGGTCTTCGATCTTGAGAACGGTTTCAATATCGATAGCGGCAAGTTCTCCAATGGCGGCGATGAGTTCGGCCGACAGGCATGGGTTGGCGTCGCCAGCAAACAGTGGGGTACCGTGACGCTGGGCCGGCAATACGATTTCCTCGTCGATTTCGTCGCGCCGCTTTCGGCAACCGGCTCGGGATTCGGCGGCAATATTGCCGACCATCCGTTCGATAACGACAACCTCAACAACGACCTGCGCATGAACAACGCGCTGAAATTCCGCAGCGCGACTTATGACGGCTTCACGGTCGGCGGCGCCTACGCCTTCAGCAATGCGGCAGGCGGCTTCAGCAACAACAACGCCTATAGTCTCGGCGCGCAATGGGCGGGCGGCCCGTTCAATCTGGCGGTGGCTTATCTGCAGGTGAACCAGCCGGGCGGCGTCAATCAACCCAACAATACCGGCGGCGCGGTGAGCAGCAGCGACGGCGATGCGACCTTCACCGGCGCACGCCAGCGTATCCTCGGCGCGGCAGGTCGCTACACGTTCGGTGCGGCGACCGTTGGCCTCGTCTTTACCCGGACGATGCTCAACGATCCGCATCAGATTACGCAGGGCGGCGCGTATTCCACGCTCAACGGCGATATGCTGACTTTCAATAACTACGAGCTGAACGCGCGCTACGCGATTACACCGGCATTCTCGCTGGGCGGTTCGTACACGTTCACCGACGGACATTTCAGCGACGCCGGCAAGAGCGTTGCGCCGAAGTGGAATCAGTTCATGCTTCAGGCGGACTACGCATTGTCACGCCGAACCGACCTGTATCTGGAAGGCGTGTATCAACACGTGTCGGGTGCAGACGGTATTGCGGTGCTTGGCAATGCGTCGATCTATTCGCTGGCGGCTTCGTCGAGCGATCGGCAGGCGGTTGTGGCCGTGGGAATGCGGCATCGGTTCTGAGCGTCACCAGCGAACCGCAAGGTGCCGTAAGCTTGCCTGAAGCGCAAACGTCACCGGTGATGAACCGGCGACGTTTTTTATGGCATTGGCGGACCCAGTTGGCAGATTTAACCGGCAGAATTCGCCGGATAATTTCAATGAGCAGTTTCAACCGGCAAATTCAACCCGAGGATTCAATCAGCGGAAGCGAGCACCCTCGGATGCTCCACTTGCGCGCTTGCCGCCTGAACGGCAGGCGTGCCCGTAGCGCCGTCCGCTGACCAGCCGCCACCCAAGGCCTCGATCAGTCCCACTGAGGCCAGCAGGCGTCGCGTATTGAGGTTCAATGCATCGGTCTGCGTGGTGAGTTCGGTGGTCTGCGCGGTCACCACGTCCAGGTAGCTGACCACGCCGTCACGATAGCGCGACATCGAAAGCGTCAACGTGCGTTGCGCGGCGACGAGCGCCTCGTTCTGCTGGGTGGCTTCGTCGCCGAGATGATGCAATTGCGCGAGGTTGTCTTCGACCTGCTGGAAGGCGAGCAGCACGGCGGCCTTGTACCTGGCGCCGTTTTCGGCGAGCTTCGCGCGGGCCTGTTGTGTGATCGCTTCACGGCGGCCTCCGTCGAATAGCGTGAGCACCAGGCTCGGCCCGACCGACCAGATTTCGTTCGGCGCCATCAGCCATGGCGAAAGCGTGTCGCTTTGATAGCCGCCGTCAAGACCAAGCGAAATGTCCGGGAAGAATGCTGCCCTGGCCACGCCGATTTGTGCATTGGCCTCGGCGACACGCCGCTCGGCTGCCGCGATGTCGGGGCGCCGTTGCAGCAGCGCCGCAGGCACGCCGGTTGGAATGGACGGCAGATAAGCCGTTTCGATCACCGGCGCAAGGGTGAACGTCGACGCCGGCGCACCGGTCAGGCTGGCGATCGCGTGCTCATACAGCGCGCGGCGTGCGGCGATATCGTCGGCGGAAGCGCGCGCGGTGTCGAGTTGCGTCTGCGCGCGCGAGACGTCGAGGTCGGATGCAATGCCACCCGCGTGGCGGCTTAGCGTGAGCTTGAGCGCATGCTGGTAGGTGTCGATTGTGTCATTGAGCAATTGCTGCTGTTCGTCGAGTCCGCGCAGATTGAAGTACGCACCTGCCAGATTCGCCTGCAAACTCAAACGTACCGACTCGAGATCGGCCTCGCTTGCCTGCATCGCCGAGCGGCCCGCCGAAACCTCGTTGCGGATCTTGCCCCACAGGTCGAGGTCATAACCGATGCCGACGTCGACGTCATTGGTGCCGTACACCGCGGGCTGACCCGCGCCACGCAGTGGGCGATTGTCCGATTGCCTTTGGCGTTCGACCGACGCTTCAGCACCGATGGTCGGAAACAACCCCGAGCGGGCTTGCGACAGATAGGCGGTGGCTTCGTCGTGGCGCGCCATCGCCGCGGCCACGTCCGGATTGGCGGCCGCCACCTGAACTTCAAGGTGATCGAGCACCGGATCGCGATAGACGCTCCACCACGCGTCGCGCGGTACGCGGTCGGCCGGTCTGGCGAGCTGCCAGGCGCCGCCTTCCTTGAATGTCGTCGGGATGCTGGTGGCCGGCGCCTGGTAGGTCGGCGCGAACGAGCAGCCGCTCAGCAGCGCCGCGGCCGCCAACGCGATGCAGATGCGGCGTTTATCCATGAGTGCTCTCCGCCGGCCGGCGTTCGGCTAGCGACGTGTCCGTCGTACCGGCCGGGTTGCCTTCAAGCCGCACTTCATCGCCCGAAGTGAGCGAGTCGGGCGGGTTGTCGATCACACGATCCGTTGGATTCAACCCCGACGCGATCTCGACGTGCGTGCCGAGATCGGTGCCGATCGAAACGGATTTGAGCACCGCATGGTTGTCGTTGCCGACCACTGCGACCTGCAAACCGTGCTGCCGGAAAATGAGCGAGCTGGCCGGGATCGACAAGGCGTGCGAGTCGGTCGGCAGCGCGAAATGCACCTCGGTGTACTCACCGGGGATCAGCAAGCCGTTCTGGTTGTCCACCGCGAGCTGCACCAGCAGCGTGCCCGAGGAGGGCGTAATCGCATCGTCGGTGTCGACGAGTTTCGCGTTGAACTTCACACCCGGGCGTTCGGGCACGGTGAGGGTAGCGGTCATGCCGGGTTTGATGGCGGCCGCTTCGTCCTGCGGCACGCTCACATAGACGCGCAGCTGACGTGCGTCGGACACCGAGAACAGTTCAGGCCCGTTGCCGCCGCCCGCGTTGATGAGTGCGCCGATGTCGGTGGTGCGCGCGGTGACGATGCCGTCGAACGGAGCGGTGATGCGCTTGAACGACTCGAGCGCTTCGAGACGCCGAACGTTGGCTTCGGCTGCTGCTACCGTTGCCTGCTTGGCAACGAGATCGCTGGTCTTTTCGTCGGCATCCTGCTGTGAGACGGAGTCCTGCTGCAGCATCTTCGTCCAGCGGTTCGCCGTGGATGCGGCGAGTTTTTCGTTCGCCACTGAATTCTGCAAATCGGCACGAGCCTGCAGCAATTGCTGATCGAGATCGGGCGTGTCGATCACGCCGAGCAACTGGCCGGCTTTGACGTGGGTGCCGATATCCGCGTACCACGCATGTAGATAACCCGACACGCGTGCGTAGATCGGCGCGTTGACGAAAGCGGACAGTCGTCCGGGCAACACCAGCGCCTGCGCGTCGAGGTCGTGTTTGGGTGTGTACGCCACCACCGTCGGCACGGCTTGCTGGGCCGACCAGGTGGTGAGTTCCTGCTTCGCATGCACGCGGCTGGCAATGCCGCTAGTCACGATGCCCGCTGCCGCCAGTAGCGCGACGATACCGACCAGCTTCAGATGACGCAGCCGCTTCGGCGAATTGATTTCGATCTCAGTGGACATGATGGACTCCGGGTTCGGATGATGAGTGATCGTGCGAGGGGGCGTTCGACGAGCTATGCGATGGGCCGTTTGACGGACCGTGTGAGGGGCCATGACTCGCCGCATCGCGTCGATGCACGAGGCTGAACACGACCGGTACGAACAGCAGCGTGGCGAAAGTCGCGCAGATCAGACCGCCAATCACGGCGCGGCCGAGCGGCGCATTCTGCTCGCCACCGTCGCCGAGGCCGAGCGCCATCGGCGCCATGCCGATGATCATCGCGAGCGCCGTCATCAACACCGGGCGAAAGCGCGTGAAGCCGGCCTCCATCGCCGCGACCAGCGCATTGCCGGTCACGGCCAGCCGTTCGCGGGCGAAGCTCACCACCAGAATGCTGTTGGCGGTTGCGACGCCCATGCAGAGAATCGCGCCAGTCAGTGCGGGCACCGAGAGCGGCGTATGGGTGGTGAACAGCATCCACACAATGCCGGCCAACGCTGCGGGCAAGGCAGTAACGATCACGAACGCGTCGCTCCACGAATGGAAGTTCACGACGATCAGCAGATAGATCAACAGAATTGCGCCGACCAGACCCAGCGACAAACCGAGGAACGCGCTATTCATCGTCTGCACCTGACCACGCAGTGTGACGATCGAACCCTTCGGCACATCTTTCGCCGTCGCATGGATGATGTTCTGAATCTTCGCGGAGACAGCGCCGAGATCCTGACCCTGGGTGGTCGCGAACACGTCGTAGAGCGGTTCGATGTTGTAGTGCGAAACCACCGCATTGCCGACGCCGCGCGAGATCGTCGCGATACCGCCGAGAATCTGCGCCTGACCGCTCTTGCTGGTCACCGGCAAGTTGCTCAGATTGGACAGGGACGTCATGCGGTATTGCGGGGTCTGCGCGACGATCGGATATGACACGCCGTTGTTCGGATTCAACCAGTACGTCGGCGACACCTGACTCGTTCCCGAGAGGCTCGCCACCACGGAATTGGTCACATCCTGTTCGGTGATGCCGAGTTGATCGGCACGCGAGCGGTCTACCGATACGGTGAATTGCGGGTACGTCGACGCCTGCTGGATGCGCGTGTCGGCAATGCCGGGGATCATGCGCATGCGCCTCATCACTTCATTGGCGTAGCGATGATTGGCCGCCTGGTTCGGTCCAGCCACCTGCAAGTCGATTGGCGCGGGTGCGCCGAAATTCAGAATCTGGCTGACGATATCGGCCGGCAGGAAAGCGAACGTTGTTCCGGGAAACTGGCGCGGCAGCGTTTCACGCAGTGTGCGGACAAAGCCGGCGGTGGGTTGGTGGTCCTCGTTCAGCGAGATCAGGATGTCGCCGTCTTGCGGTCCGATCGTGCCGCTGTTGTTATAGGTCAGGTTGATACCGCTATTGGGCAGGCCGATGTTGTCGATGATACCGCGCAACTGGTCCGGCGGAATCGCCCGGCGCACTGCGTTTTCGATCAGATCGAATTGCTCGGCGGTATCTTCGACCCGTGTGCCGATAGGGGCTCGCACGTGGATCGCGATTTCTCCGGAGTCGATATTCGGGAAGAAATTGCGCCCGAGCCACGGGGCGAGCAGAAAGGACGCGCCGACTACGATCAGAAACCCTGTCACGAAACGCTTGCGATGCGTGAGGGCGAGGCCGAGCACGATCCGGTACACGCTGCGCACGCGCTCGAAACGATGCTCGAAGCCGCGCTGAAAGCGCACCAGCGGATTGCGCGACGGTGCCGCGTGCGAATGGCCGCCATGCGGGTCCATCACCGCAGCCAGTTCGCCGGAGGCGTGACCGCCCGATGCATGCGGGCGCAATAGGTATTGCGCCATCATCGGCACGAACGTGCGAGACAGAATGAACGACGCGATCATCGCGAAGATCACCGCTTCGGCCATCGGCACGAACAGGAAGCGCGCAATGCCGTTGAGCAGCAACATCGGCACGAAGACGATGCAGATGCACAGCAACGACACAAACGCGGGCGCGACGATCTGCGCCGCGCCGTCCAGAATCGCACTGCGTACGTCCTTGCCTTGTTCCAGATGCCAGTTGATATTTTCGATCGTGACGGTGGCGTCGTCGACCAGAATCCCGACCGCGAGTGCAAGGCCGCCGAGCGTCATCACGTTGAGCGTTTCGCCCATGGCGGCGAGACCCGCAATCGCCGCCAGCACTGCAAGTGGAATCGATGCCGCGATGATCAGCGTCGAGCGCCAGCTACCGAGGAACAGCAGAATCATCAGCGAGGTGAGCGCGGCGGCGATCACGCCTTCCCGCGCCACGCCGCTGACGGCGCCTTTCACAAAGGTCGACTGATCGCCCATTGTCACGAGCTTTAATCCGGGCGGCAGCGTCGCTTCAATTCGCGGCAATTGCGCCTTGACACCGGAGATGATATCGAGCGTCGAGGCGGAGCCGTTCTTCAGAATACTCATCAGCACGGCACGATGACCGTCCACGCGGACCACGTTGCCTTGCGGCGGATAGCCGTCGCGTACGTGGGCCACATCGCGGATATAGATCGTGGCGCCATCCACCGTCTTGATCGGCAGCGCGTTCAGTTCGTCGAGTGCGAGCGGGCTGTTGTTCAGCTTGATGTTGTATTCGAAACGGCCGATCTTTTCGGTGCCCGCTGGAATGATCTGATTCTGCTGCGCGAGGGCGGTGGCGACATCGTTGGCCGAGAGTTTTTTTGCCTGCAAGGCTTGCGGATCGAGATCGATCTGCACTTCACGGGTCTTGCCGCCATACGGCGTCGGAATCGCCACGCCAGGCACGCTCAGCAACTGCGGGCGAATGAAGTTGGTCGCGTAGTCGGCGAGTTTCTGTTCGTCGAGCGTATTGCTGGTCAATGCCAGTTGCAGCACCGGCACCGTGGACGCGTTGTAGTTAAGAATCTGCGGCGGCGTGGTGCCGGGCGGCATCTGCTTGAGCACCGTCTGCGACACCGAGGTCACCTGGGCGGTCGCGGTGCGGATGTCGACGGTCGGCTGAAAAAAGATCTTCACGATGCCGTAGCCGCGAAACGATTGCGACTCGATATGCGCGACGTCGTTGACGGTCGTGCCGAGCGTGCGCTCGTAATAGGTGACGATGCGTCCGGACATATCGTCCGGTTGCAGGCCGGCGTAATTCCAGACCACGCTGATCACGGGGATGCGGATGTCGGGAAAGATATCCGTTGGCGTGCGCAACGCGGCAAGCGGGCCGATCAACAGGATCAGCATCGCAAGCACGATGAACGTGTAGGGCCGGGTCAAAGCTAACCGGACTATTTTTAACATCGAAGGCTGCTCCGTTCAGAGGCGCGATTGAATCTGCGCGGGCGTGTGGCGGTTTTGGGGCTCGCACCAATGGCGTTGCCCGGTAACGGCATTCTGGAGAGCGGGTCCTAACAGTCGCGGACTAAACAAATGAAACTAGTTTTAGGAAGCCGCGGGGGTGCGTGCGATTGCGCCGATAGTCGCGTTGCAACGGCTTTAGCGCTACATGCAGCGCTAAAGCTTCGTCGGAAAACCTGCGAGTTGAACGGCGTCAGCCGAACAGATAGCCTGAGCCTCGAATGGTGCGAATCAATGGACGCTCGCCGGGCGTCTCGACCTTCTTGCGCAAACGGCCTACGTGTACGTCGATCAGGTTGGTACCTGGATCGAAACGGCAGCCCCACACGGCTTCGAAAATCATCGTTCGCGTGAGCACCTGGCCGGTGTGCCGCATCATGAATTCGAGCACGCGGAATTCGGTGGGTTGCAGATCGAGTTCGCGCTGCCGGTGGGTGACTCTGCGGCGCACCAGATCGATCTCCAGCGCGCCGCTGCGCAACATCGTCTCAGCTTTGGCGTGACGTGGCCGGCGGCGCAACAACACCTCGACGCGTGCGAACATTTCCTCGGACGAGAACGGCTTGGTCAGATAGTCGTCGCCGCCGGCGCGCAAGCCCTGAATGCGCTGATCGACATCGGACATCGCGCTCATCACGAGCACCGGCGTTTCCATGCCAACACCACGCATTGTCGCCACGATGGTCAGGCCGTCAAGATCGGGCAGCATGCGGTCGAGTGTGACGACGTCGTAGTCGCCCGCCATCACCTTCGCCATGCCTTCGCGGCCGGTGCGGGCCACGTCGACAGAGAAACCGCTTGCGCTGAGTGTGCGAACGATGTCGTGCGCGATCAACTCGTCATCTTCAATCGTCAGTATTTTGGGCATGATGCGCGCGCCCCGATCAGGCCACCGCCCGCAGCGCGACCGGGCGGTCCGGCGCGCGATACTGGCTGACCGCGAAGTCGATGAAACTGCGCACGCGCATCGACAGGTAGTTGCGGCCGGAGTAGAGAATCGACACCTGGCGAGGGCCGCCGTTGATTTCGAACTGTTCGAGGACAGGCACGAGTGCGCCTTGCGCGAGATCGTCGGCAATGATCGGCATCGGCAGCAGGGCGATACCCATATGATTGAGCGCGGCCACGCGCACCATCGCGCTGCTCGTTGCGGTGAGCGCGCTGCCGGTGTTGACGCGGTAGACACCGTCGTCGTCCGCGAATTCCCAGGTGCGCGACGAACCGTCGGAGACCGTCAGCAGGCCATGGCGGTTCAACGCGGCCGGATCGCGAGGGGTGCCGTGACGCGCCAGATAGGTCGGGGAAGCGACGGTCAATTCATCGACACTGGTCAGCGTGCGGCTCACCAGCGTGGAATTGGCGAGTCGCCTGTCGTCGGAGAAACACACGTCGAAACCGCCTTCCACGAGATCGATATGCGTGTCGAATGTTGTTACGTCGAAATCCACACGTGGATGCAGCGTGCGATACGAGGCCAGCAATGCGCCCAACCCGGAGGTAGCGAACGTCATCGGCGTAGCGATCCGTAACGTGCCCTGCGGATCGCGCGTTGTCTCAAGCAGGTTCGATTCCATCTCGTCGAGTTTCTCGATGATCGTGCGGCAACCGTCGAGATACTCGCGGCCTACATCGGTCAGCGAAAGACTGCGCGTGGTGCGGTTCAGTAAGCGCATATTCAGATGTGCTTCCAGTGTGCCGACGCTGCGCGTGACCGCCGCTGCCGACATCCCTAACTGTCTCGCCGCAAGATTGAAGCTGGCGAGATCCACCACTCGTGTGAAGACACGCATCGCTTGTAGCTGGTTCATGTTGGGACAGTAGAGAAGGACGATGGATGCATCATCGGCGATCGCAGGTAAAACGGCACAGCTAGGTGGATTAAGTCTTTTTTAATTTTGTGCAATGTTCATGAACTGGATGGGCGACCCTGTATCTCGATTCGCTCGTGGACCATCAGCAAACCTAAACGATGCGCAAAAAAAGAGCGCGGACTGCGCCGCGCTTCGGAAAGAGACTTGAATGAAAGTAACCGCTATCACGCGGCGGGAGAAGTATAGATGCGAGGCACAGCGAGATGCAGGCGCAATCTGAAATACAGTGCTACGCGAAACGCAACAAGCTGCGTGAGCTCGTCATCCAGTCGATTCAGTTGAGCATGCCGTGGACTTCGAGCGATGCTTCCAGTTGCTGTGTCAGTGCGTGATGCAACCTGGCGAGGCTTTCGGTGGGGAGTGCGAAGCCGGCCCAGCCCAGGCCGGAATGCCGCAGGAACAGTACGGCGCCGTCATGCAGTGGATGCTTCTCGGTGTGCCAGCACGGATCGATTTCAATCACGTACTGATGGGTGCGCAACGGTTCTTTAGGCACTTCCGGGCGCATCATGGCGCGCAGCGCGCTGAGGTGTTCGATCACGGCGTCCAGATCGGCTACTTCGAGCCGTACCGCACTGTCCTCGATGGCGATGCGAACGGCGTTCTGTCCATATTCGTTGACTCTTTCGATGCTCATGGGGCGCGACATATCTCTGCTCCTTCCAGCTCTCACGGTGCGCAAATTATGGCGCGACCTCTCTTAAGCAAGTCTTAAAGAGCACGATCCAGGGATGAAACTTTGTTTAAGGAAGCCGCCTGGCACGATTTCCGCCATATCGCAGATTCGTCCGATGTTTTCGCGCTGTTGGGGACAGATGACTGGCGCATTTATTCATATGTAAAAGAGGCCAGATGTTTCAATATAGAAACGTTTTTAGTCGATTGGGAATCAGGTGCCAAAATGCTTAATCCGGAATGTTTCATTGAATGTGCGGTTTGCCACATTCACACCGCCGATAAATTCATGATTTGCGAATAAAGGTCTGATTGGATGTTCATTATTTGCGATGTTTAGAGTTCAGGTTTGAAACACTTCTGGATGCGATCGCGGTGGGTCGCTACCGCAAATCCGCTGGGCTGCGCCAGTTTCATGCCCCGTCGTTGCAGGCCTGAAATCGAGCAGATATAAGGTTCTTCGGCATTCTGGCGGACGGCGGACCGGTACGATCTACCGCGAGGCGGGGGCATATGCGGACAGTCATATGAAACGCACGATAATGGTGTTCTTCATACATGGGCTTTCGCAATACCAATTTGTTTTTCAAATTTACTATAGCAAGGCATTACGCTAACATCACGCATAATCCGTTAAGAAAAATTGCCGGCAGTTTTCATTCGCCGTAATTAAATTCGACCATATCGGCCGGCCGAAGGGATAGCGGGGTCCGCAACGTACGACAGTTCTGAGGGAACATCATGCCGCACATGCACCTGGATACTGCGAGGATTACCTGGTTACATACGCCGACGCTAAACGTGCGTAGTGCAGCGCGGCGAATTGGCGTCTTGCTGTTCGACGGCTTCTGGCTGCTCGGGCCTGGCACGGTGGTCGAGATGTTCCAGACCGCCAACGAACTCTCCGGCTCGCGGGCCGGTGAAGAGCCGCCTTATGAAGTGCAGTTTTTATCGATGGACGGCGGCAGCGTCGCGAGTTCTTCGTCGGCTCGAATCTGGACCGATCGTATCGACACACGTTACGGCAGCGGTTTCGACGTGCTGTTCGTTGCGGGCGGCTACGGCGCACATGAGGCCGCGCTCGACGAACGGCTGCTTGGCTGGCTGCGATTGGTGCAGACGCGTACTCGCGCGATCGAGACGATCGGCGAGGGCCGTCTCGTGCTGGAGGCGGCGGGCCCCGCGGAGCATGACGGCCTTCAGGTGAACCGTTATCTGAACAGTGCCACGACCGATGCCGCGCGCAGCGCCGCCAATGATCGTAACGACTGTGCGCGCAGTGCGCTGATGTTCATCAAGCGCGATCTCGGCGCGGAGCTCGCGCGCAGCGTTGCCGATCGGGTCATGCCGGGCATGGCCGCCACCTGGGTGCCGCTGCCGGCTGAAGGCGGCACACTCAGTGTCGCCGAGAAAATCCGTGCAGCCGCGCGCTGGATGGAGGCGAATTGCGATCGTTCTGTATCGGTTGCCGACGCCGCCCAGGTGGCGGCGATGAGCGAGCGAAATTTCTTGCGACGCTTCAAGCATGAAATGCACGTCACGCCTTCTGACTATCTGCTGCAGGTAAGGCTGCGCATCGCCTGCAACTTCCTGACTGAAACCGAATTACCGGTGGACAAGATCGCGCGCCGCAGCGGTACCGGCAACGGCGATCGCCTCGCGAAGATATTCCGTAAGCGTATGGCGCTGTCGCCGACCGAATACCGCGCACGCAGCCGGGTGGCGACCGAAATGTAAGCTTGGGCGGGCGCCGTGCAGACGGCGTACCTCATCGTGGATGGATGCATGCGCAGCGGTGCGTGCAGTGGCGAACGTGGTTTCTCCGGACAGGCTTCTTACGAGCACAGTGGCCATGGGCAACAAGGTAATGGCGACGGTATTGCCGGAGGTCAAACTCATCGAGCCCGAGGTGTTTTGCGACGAATTCGGCTTCTGCTTCGAGAGCTTCAGTGCGGATGAGTTTACCGACGACGTCTCGCATGGTTTCAATTTCGTGCAAGACCGTCATTTGCGGGCGGTGCGTGGCGTGTTGCGCGGGCTGCACTATCAGGTGCAGCGACCGCAGGGTCGGCTCGTGCGCGTGGTGGTAGGGGAGGTGTTCGACGTCGCCGTAGACGTGCGGCTCAATTCGCCGAACTTCGGCAAGTGGAGCGGCGTCTATCTGAGCGCGGCCAATCATCGGCAGGTATGGGTGCCGCCGGGCTTCGCGCATGGTTTCGTCGTGCTCTCCGATGTCGCCGAGTGCCTTTGGAAGACCACCGAATACTGGTTCCCCGAACTCGAGCGCTGCATCTTGTGGTGCGATCCTGATATCGGCATCGCGTGGCCGATCGAAATCGAGCCGATACTCGGCGCCAAGGACGCAGCGGGCCGGCGTCTTTACGAAGCGGAAAACTTCGCCTGAGCGCGGCACACGCAGTGATTCAGCACCGTTCAGCGCGTTGCCGCCACGGCGCCCACGCTCGCGGCGACCACCAGCAGGGTGCCTGCTATCTGCAAGACTCCCATCGGTTGATGCAGCACCACGAAGCCGGCTAACGCGCCGATCGCGGGTTCGACACTCATCAGGATTCCAAACGACGCAGCCGGCATGTGCCGCAGTGCCACCATCTCCAGCGCGTACGGTAACAACGGAACCAGTAATGCGAGGCCCGCGGTTGCCGCGATCTGGCCTGCGGCGATGTGTATGCCGCTTTGCGCGAAGCCGAATGGCGTGGCAACCAGCGCGGCTGCAATCAGTGACACCGACAATCCTTCGAGTCCGGCGAACACGGTGCCGATTTTCTTCATCAGCACGATATAGCTGCCCCAGCCGAGCGCGGCGCCGAACGCGAGCAGCACGCCAAGTGGTTCGCCGATCCAGCCCGCGCGATCACGCGAAAGCAGTAGCACGCCGGCAATCGCCAACGCGGGCCACAGGAGTGCTCGCGCGCGCCGTACCGCGAAAGTCGCTACGGCGAGTGGCCCGAGAAAATCGATTGCGACGGCCAGCCCCAATGGAATCCGCTGAACCGCCGCGAAAAAGCACAGCGTCATACCGGCCATTGCCGCCCCCAACGCACCGGCCGCGAGCCAATGCGAGCGCGAGTAGGTGAAGAGCCGCGGGCGCACCAGCAACGCAAGCACCACGGCGGCCCAGCAGAGACGCAACCAGGTGGTGCTGAGCGAACCGTACGCTGTCATGGTCGGCGCGGAGAGGGCAGCGCCGAACTGCACGCTCGACATCGACAGCACGCACAGAAGCGCCGCCCCCGCCGCCGCGCTGGCGGGCTTTACCGGGATTGGCGCGCAATTCAGCGCTGGTTTGATCGTGGTGTCCTGCATGGTGGCCTCGTTGCCGCTCTTTCGGATTCGTTGGACGCTATCTTATCGGTGCAAGCGGTATTAAGATAAGTTGATATTTCTTATGATCACTTCAATAAACGTGATGACCCGAGATCTCGACAGCAGTCTCCTGCGTGCGTTCGTTACCGTTGCGGAGACCGGCGCCGTGGGCGTGGCGGCGGTGCGCCTCGCGCGCACCCAGGCGGCGGTGAGTATGCAATTGCGCCGGCTCGAAGAAGAACTGGGGCAGCGTTTGCTCGACCGCTCGCCGCGTGGCGTGCAACTGACCGAAGCGGGGCATCTGCTGCTGCCTTTCGCGCATACGATCCTCGGCGCGGGTGCCGATGCGCGGCGGGCGTTGAGCGCGGGGCAGGTGTCCGGCACGGTGCGGCTCGGCATGCTGGAAGACATCGCGGTCGGTCGGCTGCCGCGCGCGTTGCGGCGCTTTTCGATCGCTTATCCGCAGGTGGCGCTGGAGATCGTCGTCGATACCAGTGCGGCGCTGTCGAACCGGCTTTCGGATGGCGGCCTCGATGTGGTCGTGGGGGATCCCGCGCTGGTCGACTCGGTACCGCTGCTGACCTGGACGCAGCCGCTCTTCTGGGTCGGCGCGCGCGGGTTTAGCCGCGACGTTGACGCGGCGTTGCCGGTGGTTGCGTTCGGCGGTGCGTGTCTGTGGCAGCAGCAGGTGTTGACGGCGCTGCGGCGCGCGGGGATTGCGTGGCGCATTGTATGTACCAGCACCAGTTTGCCGGCGGTGCAGTCGGCCGTGGAAGCGGGGCTGGGTGTCTCGGTGCTGCTCGACGGCAATATCCGTTCGGAGTCGATGCGCGTGCTCCGTCAGGCCGACGGATTGCCCGATGCGCCTACGGCCGATTTCGGGCTTTTCATGCGTGCGGTCTCCGGTGCCCAGGCGGCCGCCGTGCAGACATTGCAGACGTTCCTGTGCGAGGAATTGCATCTCGGCCTGCGGGAAAACGAGCCGCTTATGGCGCCCGCTGGCTAGTGCCCTGGCAATCTGCCGATAACTTGTTGGCATGTACGCCAGCACGCAGGCTCGCATGCGCGTCTCATGCACGTCCCATGTGAGTTTTTACGACATTTTTTCTTGAGACGCCTACTCGCGAAATCTACACTTCGTGCATCTTGATAGCGTGAGGTGTTCAACGTGAAGCGACGTGCAACGACGCAGCAAGCTGTCCGTATCGACTACGTATGTCAGGGTGTGGGCCGTATCGAGCTGCGCCGCTTCGATCCATCGCGCGATTCGTACGTCGCGTTGACCGCGCTGCTGCATCGGGCTTTCACACGGCTCGGTGCGATGGGGCTGAATTGCACATGTGTGGATCAAACGGTGGAGACGACGCGTTCACGCGCGACGCGCGGCGATTGCTACGTGGCGGTCTGCGAGGGGCGCATCGTCGGTACGATGACGCTGTATGCACCGGATCACGAGTCGCCGTGCGACTTGTACCGGCGCGACGATATCGCCAGCTTGCGCCAGTTCGGCGTTGAACCGGTGTGGCAGGCGCGTGGCATCGGTACGTTATTGATCGCTTTCGCCGACCATTGGGCCGCGACGCGCGGTTATGCGGAACTCGCGCTCGATACGCCGCAACCGG
This sequence comes from Paraburkholderia sp. D1E, assembly GCF_052682275.1. Lineage (NCBI taxonomy): Bacteria > Pseudomonadati > Pseudomonadota > Betaproteobacteria > Burkholderiales > Burkholderiaceae > Paraburkholderia > Paraburkholderia sp. D1E. The sequence goes on along the minus strand of NZ_JBQYMB010000001.1, from coordinate 7,741,364 downwards.
CGGCTCACCTGATTGCGTTTTATCGAGGGCAGGGATTTCGCATCGTCGATTTCGTGCGGTTCGACGGCAAGCATTACGACAGCGCGATCTTGAGCAAGCCGCCGGTGGCGACGCGTACGCTCGCGAACTGGTCACATAGGTTGACTGTGCCGGCGAGAATTGCGCGCGCGGCATGAGGCGTTTGCGCGGTTGGCGTACTTGCAGCGTGTCGCGTGTGTGCTGCGGTGCAATGCGTTCGGGATGCACGGGCGCGTGATGTGCAGGCTCTTGCATTAAAAACCCCGGCGCGGGCAGCAACGCTTGCAATACGGTGTGGCAAGTATTGCAATAGTTGCCGGTGCTCGCACCGGAGCGGGTGTTTCTTCGCTTATTTGGTCAATGCGGTGGTCAGCGTCGCATCACGCCCATCAGCAAGGTGACGAGGAAGATCACCACGAAGATGAAGAACAGAACTTTGGCGATTTCCGTTGCGCCTGCGGCAATGCCGCCGAAGCCGAATACCGCGGCAATGATCGCGATGATGAAGAAGATTACAGCGTATCGAAGCATGGGGCCTCCCACCGATGGATTGCTGAATTGAAGTTAAAAACGGCTATCCGTTGTTGGCACTGTGTGCTTTGACGGGCTTTTGCCGGCGAGCGATATACAGCAATAGGTGTGCCCAGGGTTGGACGAACAAGTGGTGCCCCTAATCGGTCTACCGATTTTGTGCTGTTACCATCGCGGATCATTGATTCCGCCCACGCCCGCCATGCAACACAATCCACTCAGCGAGATTTCCCTGATCCGCAAGCTGAAGCTCAATCAGCTGATGATCTTCGAACGCGTGCTGGAAACGCGCTCCGTCGTGCGTGCGGCCAACGAGATGCGCTTGACGCAGCCGGCCGTCACCAAGGTCATCCACGAACTTGAGTCGTGTTTCGACGGTGCGCTGTTCGCGCGCTCGAACCGGGGGGTCGTGCCGACGGAACTGGGGTTGCTCCTCGGGCGACGGGTCAAATCGCTGATGGCGGAGTTGCGGTATATGACTGACGAGCTCAACGACTTTCGGCTGGGCACCAGTGGCCATGTGATTGTCGGCACGCTCATCTCGGCATCGGCACGGCTGCTGCCCACCGCGATCGCCATGCTGAAAGCGCGCACGCCGAACGTTCTGGTGACGGTGCGTGAGGGCACGACGGCGCACCTGTTCCCGGCGCTGGCGACGGGGGATCTCGATATCGTTGTCGGGCGGTTGCCGGAGCGCGAGTTGCCAATTGCGAGTGCTTTTCCGTTGACGCACGAGGCGCTTTTTGACGAGTCCCTGTGCGTGGTGGTCGGAAAAGGCTATGGGCCGGCTCCGGCTGGTGTGACGCATTTGTCGGAGCTGGTCGGCTCGCCCTGGATCCTGCCGACGCCTGATTCGCCGGCACGGCTTTCCGCGGAACATCTGTTTCGCGCGGCGGGGTTGCCGCTGCCTACGGATATCGTGGAGTCATTGTCGTTGTTGACGAATATCGGCTTGTTGCTCGATACGCCACGGATTGCGCTGATGCCGCGGGTTGCCGCGCAGCAGTTTGAAGATGCGGGGTTGTTGCGGATATTGGATTTGCCCGAAAGCGGCGCGTTTGGCACTGTTGGGTTTTCGGTGCGGTCGCATAAGGAGCAGAGTGCTGCTTGTCAGGCTTTTGTGGAGTGTTTGCGGGAGGCCGTGAAGGTGGGGGTGGGTGTGGGGGCGGCTGTGGCGCCTGATGATGTTGGGGTTTGATTTTTTTTGCCTGCGGAGCGCTTTTTGGCTGTGTGCCTGCGGTGTTGGCCTTTCCTTGGGCCTGGTTGCCTACGGCGTTGGCCTTTCCTTGATCTGGCTTCTTCGGTCTTTGGCCTTTCCTTGAATTGTTATTGGTTTATTGGCGTCGCCCCTGTGCGGGGCGGGCACTTACTTCTCTTTGCCGCCGCAAAGAGAAGTAAGCAAGAGAAAGCGGCTCAAACCGCTATTTCTTAAGCGGGTCCCCCGCGCAGCCAGGGTAGTGGTGCATCTGGAATCTGTGTTCTCGCACATTCAGCCTCAGTGACAAGGCCGTCATACTTCCGGCGGCGCTGCGCGCGCCGAAGCGCATTTCATAAAACCGACCACTACGTTTTCGTACTCGCGTTTCGCGATTGCCACTTCACTGCCGCTGCCGCTGCCGCCAGCATGGCAACCGCGGTTTTTCGGCCTGTGGTTTCGCACTTTGATTCGCGTGGAGAACTTGTCTTCTGGATACTTTGGCGCATCGCCGAGGCGAAGCCGATGGTTCCCACCGCGCGAAGCGAAGCCCCTGGTTTCCCATGCATACCCATCCGCGACGCACGCAGTGCGGAGTGGGAGCTGACGACTCCTTTGTCACTCGCGCGGAGTGTGTGTGGGCACGGATTCCAGATGTACCACTACCGTGGCTGTGCGAGGGACCCGCTTAAGAATTAGCGGTGTGAGCCGCTTTCTCTTGCTTACTTCTCTTTGCGGCGGCAAAGAGAAGTAAGTGCCTGCCCGAGGGTGTCCGGAATTTTGTGTAAACGGGTATTGATTTAACCCGGTAACAGGCGGTCTTCGAACTGGATAGTGAAGCGGTTCAGGGCTGCCTTCCAGTCCCGGATCGGCATCGACCACTTCTTGCTGATGTTGTTAAGTGCCAGGTAAAACAGCTTGGTCACGGCCTCGTCGGTCGGGAACGAACTGCGGGTTTTGATCACCTTGCGCAGGCTCATGTTGATCGATTCGATGGCATTGGTGGTGTAGATCACCTTCCGGATCTCCGGCGGATAGTCGAAGAACGGAATGACGCGTGCCCAGTTGCGCCGCCAGCTCTGCCCGATGGACGGATAGTCCTTGTCCCACGTGGCTTCGAAGGCACTCAGCTTCTGCTCGGCCAGCTCGACCGTCGATGAAGTGTAGATCGTCTTCAGGTCGGCGGCGACCTCGCGCTGCACCTTCCAGGACACGAAGTTCAGACTGTTGCGCACCATATGCACGATGCACAGTTGAACTGCTGCCTTCGGATAGACTGCTTCGATGGCTTCGGGGAAGCCCTTGAGCCCATCGACACAGGCAATAAAAATGTCCTGCACGCCGCGCGTTTTCAGCTCGGTCACCACCTGCAGCCAGAACTTCGCGCCCTCGGTCTGGGCGATCCACAGCCCCAGGACTTCCTTGTGGCCGTCCATGTTCACGCCGATGGCGAGATAGACCGCCTTGGTCCGTACAGCACCGCTGTCGCGCACCTTGACGTGGATGCAGTCGAGATAAACGATGGGGTAAAGCGCGTCGAGCGGGCGGGCTTGCCAGGCCTTCACATCCTCGCTCACCGCGTCTGTTACGGCCGAGATGAGCGTGGGCGACACCTCGGTACCGTACATTTCTTCCAGATGCCCCTGAATCTCCCGCACGCTCAGGCCGCGGGCATATAGCGAGATGATCTTGTCGTCAAAGCCCGACCAGCGCGTCTGATGACGACTCACCAGCTTCGGCTCGAACGCACCCTGACGGTCACGCGGGATATCGAGCGGCAACTCGCCAAACTCCCCCTGCAACGTCTTGGCGCTATGGCCGTTGCGGGTGTTGCCCGTGGCATTGGTGACCGCTTCGCTCTTGCCGTGGCCCAGGTGTTCGGACATCTCCGTCTCTAGCGCGAATGGCACTTACTTAAGCCTGCATGGAGGAGAAGACGGGGGTAAGTGCTTGAAGAGAAAGGGAGGCGGCTGATCGAAGGATTGATAGGATGGTTGTTACCAGGCAAACACCGTCTCATTCCAAGGATCAGCCACCATGGATCGTAATTCACGAAGTCATCATAGGCAAACACGAAGCACAGTTCAAAGCCGGGCGCGCAGGACACAGTCTGTGGACTACTTCAACATACTGACGAGCCCGCAGCTATTGGCCGCCACCGAAGCGTATTTGCCAGCGCATCGAGAACGGCTGTATCCGCCGACGGTGACGCTGTCGATGTTCATGCGCCAGGCGCTGGAAGAGGATGCCTCCTGTCAGAAGGCAGTCAACGGGTGGGCCGCGCAGCGAGTTGCCGACGGGCTGCGGCCCACGAGCGTGCGCACGGGAGGCTACTGCCGCGCTCGCCAGAGACTGCCGCTGACAATGGTCCGGGAGTTGGCGCGCGAGACGGGGCGTCAACTGCACGAGCAGGCCGAGCCGGCCTGGAAGTGGCGCGGGCGCCCGGTCAAGCTGGTTGACGGCACCGGGATCTCGATGCCCGATACGCCGTCGAACCAGGCGCGCTTCCCACAGTCCAGTGCTCAGGCCGAAGGCGTGGGATTTCCGTTAGCCTATCTGGTTGCGGTGATCTGTCTGGCAAGCGGCGCAGTGCTGGAGGCGGCTGTCGGAACTTACGCGGGCAAAGGCAGCGGGGAGCTGACGGCGTTTCGCATGCTGGAAAACACGTTTCGTCGAGGTGACGTGATTGTCGCCGATGCCTTGTACTGCCACTACTTTCTGATGGCCTCAATGATCGCCGCCGGAGTGGATGTCGTGATGGAACAGCATGGGGCGCGCCGCACCGACTTTCGGCGAGGCAAGTCGCAGGGCACGCGCGATCACATTGTGACGTGGCCCAAACCCCGGCAGTGCCCCGCCTGGATGACGCGTGAGCAGTACCAGGCCTTCCCCGATGAACTGATGGTGCGCGAATGCAGGCTGCATCACCGGGTGCTGGTCACCACGATGCTTGATGCACACAAGACCAGCAAACAGGACCTCTCGCAGTTGTATGCCAGGCGCTGGAACGTGGAACTGGATCTACGTAACATCAAGACGACGATGGGCATGGATGTGCTGCATTGCCAGACTGCCCACATGAACGAGAAGGAGATGTGGGTCCATCTGCTGGCCTACAACGTGATTCGGCTGCTGATGGCCCAAGCCGCCAGCCACTGCGCCACCGATCCGAGAACACTGAGTTTCAAGCACGCCGTGCAGCTATGGACTGAATGGCTGGCCAGGGGTCTGACGGCAACTCACGACCAGAGTGTCCTGTTCAAGCTGATCGCGCAGTCTCGTGTTGGGAACCGCCCCGGTCGCATCGAACCACGAATGCGCAAACGAAGACCGAAGTCTTATCCATGGCTGAAAGAGCCTCGTCACATCGCACGCGAGCGCGTCCGAAAATATGGGCACGCTCCTCGGGCTCGGGCTTAAGTAAGTGCCATTCTCTCTAGCGCCCGTTCAACCAGCATCTTCGTGAGCTGCTTGAGCAGGCCGTTCTCGCCAATCAGGTCCTCTGGTTTCTGGTAGTTCGCCAGCAGGCTGTCGGCCAGCTTGACGAGCTCAGGGTCGGGTTTCACGCGTTTGTTGCGTTTCGCTACGGTCATCGTCGCTCCTGATTACTGGCAGTCTCCTGCCAAATGACCGTTTACACAAAACTAATTACACCCTCGCCTGCCCCGCACAGGGGCGACGCTAATAGACCAATAAGAAAACAAGGAAAGGCCAACGCCATAAGAACACAGACAAACAAGCGCCGCGCAGGCAAACCACCCCAGGCAACCACCCCAGGCAACCACCCCAGGCAAACCACCCCCACCCCCATTACCGCCGCCCAAGGCAAAAAACCTAACCTTCTGGTATTCCCCTTTAGCATACCCACCACCCAATCTTTGATTATCGCCTCGCGAGGCCCCCCTTTAGACTCCTGCAAACACCTCAATCGAGCAGGAGACGTTGTGACTTTCACCCCGGCCGCCGCGCAGCGCGCTCAACCGTTACTTCGCCATTACATCAACGGCGAATTCATTGCGACTGCAACCACCTTCCCAAACATCAGTCCGGTAGACGGCAAACAACTCGCTCAAGTCTGTGAAGCCGATGCCGTAACCGTCGACGCCGCCGTCCGCGCCGCAGCCGCCGCCCAACGCGCCGGCTGGCGCAATACCAAACCGGCTGAACGTGCGGACTGGCTGCATAAAATCGCCGACGGCATAGAAGCCCGCTTCGAAGATTTCGTCGCGGCAGAAGTGGCCGACACCGGGCGTCCACTCGAGCAAGCCCGCAAGCTCGACATTGCTCGCGGCATCGCGAACTTCCGCACCTTCGCGGATCTCATCCGCACCGCAAACAGCGAGTTCTTCGAAACACATGCAGCCGACGGCAGCGAACTGATCAACTACGTCACGCGAAAACCGCTCGGCGTGGTCGGCATCATCTCGCCGTGGAACCTGCCCTTGCTGTTGTTCACGTGGAAAGTCGCGCCGGCCCTCGCCATGGGCAACTGCGTCGTCGCGAAACCCTCGGAAGAAACGCCCAGTTCCGCCACGCTGCTCGCCGAAGTGATGCACGATATCGGCTTGCCGCCTGGTGTGTTCAATCTGATTCACGGTCACGGGCCGAACGCTGCCGGTGAATTCCTCACGCGTCATCCGGACATCAGCGCGATCACTTTTACCGGCGAATCGCGTACCGGCAGCACGATTATGAAGACCGTCGCCGATGGCGTGAAGGAGATATCGTTCGAACTCGGCGGCAAGAATGCAGCCGTCGTGTTCGCCGACGCGGATTTCGACGCGGCCGTCGCGGGCGTGTTGAAATCGAGCTTCACGAATGCCGGGCAGGTTTGTCTGTGCAGCGAGCGCGTGTACGTCGAGCGGCCGATCCTCGAGCGCTTCGTCGCCGCATTGAAGGAAAAAACCGAGGCGCTGCAAGTCGGCGCGCCTCACGATCCAGCAACCACGATGGGTCCGCTGATCTCGCGTGGCCACCGCGAGAAGGTGCTGTCGTATTTCCGGCTCGCAGTCGAAGAGGGAGCAACCGTGGTGACTGGCGGCAATGTCCCGCAATTCGGCGACGAACGCGATCAGGGCGCGTTCGTGATGCCGACAATCTGGACCGGACTGAACGACGATGCGCGCTGCGTCAAAGAGGAAATCTTCGGACCTGTCTGCCATATTGCGCCGTTCGATAGCGAAGACGAAGTGATCGTCCGCGTCAACGACAGCGCCTACGGACTCGCGGCGAGCATCTGGACGACGCAACTCTCGCGCGGCCACCGCGTGGCGCGGCAGATCGAAACCGGTATCGTCTGGGTCAACGCATGGTTCGTGCGCGACCTGCGCACACCGTTCGGCGGAGCCAAGCTTTCGGGCATCGGCCGTGAAGGCGGGCGTCACTCGCTCGATTTCTATTCGGAACTGACCAACGTCTGCGTGAGGATCGCATGAGCGAGATCGACCTGAAGGCGGCGCAACAGATTGCTGACTCAATCTGGCAGGCGCAGCAGAGCAACACACCCATCGCGCCAGTGCGTGCGGCGATCGCGGACCTGGGTGGCGACGCGCTGGAAGCCGCTTATGCCGTGCAGCGCCTGAACACTGAACGGAAGCTGGCAACCGGTCGCCGCCTCGTGGGCCGCAAGATCGGCCTGACGTCGGCAGCCGTGCAGATCCAGCTCGGCGTCGATCAGCCAGATTTCGGCATGCTGTTCGACGATATGTCGATTGCGGACGGCGAAGAGATCGCCATGTCGCGCGCGCAGCAGCCCAAAGTGGAAGCGGAGATCGCGCTGGTGCTCGCACGCGATCTGCCGCACGAACGGCACACGATTGCCGACCTGATCGGCGCAACCGCCTACGCATTGCCCGCGATCGAGATCGTCGGCAGCCGTATTGCCAACTGGGATATCCGCTTGACGGATACAGTGGCCGACAACGCGTCGAGCGGTCTATTCGTACTCGGCAATCGCCCGGTCAAACTCGATGCCTTCGACGCGATCAACTGCGGCATGGTGATGGAGCGGCGTGGCGATCAGGTGAGCGTCGGCGTTGGCGCCGCTTGCCTCGGTAATCCGCTCTACGCAGCGGTATGGCTCGCCAACATCATGACACGTGTCGGCGCGCCCCTGAAGGCGGGCGATATCGTGCTGACCGGCGCGCTCGGCCCAATGGTCGGCGTCAATGCCGGCGATGTCTTCACCGCCCACATCGAAGGTCTCGGCTCCGTGAGCGCGAGTTTTTCCCACCACACGGAATCCGCAGCGTGACAGAGAAAGCCATGCACAATAAACAGAAAAAGCAGGCCATCGCCATCATCGGCTCCGGCAATATCGGCACCGATCTGATGATCAAGGTGCTGCGTAACGCAAAGCACCTCGAGATGGGGGCGATGGTCGGGATCGATCCGGCTTCGGACGGTCTGGCGCGTGCCGAACGGCTCGGCGTGCCGACCACTGCGCATGGGATCGACGGTCTCGTGGCCATGCCGAACTTCAGCGACATTCGCATTGCATTCGACGCGACCTCGGCAGGCGCACATCATCGCCATGCGGCCGTACTGCGCGAACACGGCATCACCGTGATCGATCTGACGCCAGCCGCTATCGGGCCGTTCGTGGTGCCGGTGGTGAATCTGTTCGCGCATCTCGACGCGCCGAACCTGAACATGGTTACATGCGGCGGCCAGGCGACGATTCCAGTCGTTCATGCGGTATCGCGCGTGGCGCCGGTGCGTTACGCCGAAATCGTCGCATCGATTGCAAGCCGCTCGGCGGGGCCGGGTACGCGCGCCAATATCGACGAATTCACCGAGACCACCTCGAAGGCGATTGAAACCGTGGGCGGGGCGGCGCGCGGCAAGGCGATCATCGTGCTCAATCCGGCCGAGCCGCCGCTGATGATGCGCGATACCGTCTACTGCCTGACCGAAGAAGACGCCGACACCGGCGAAATCGAAAGTTCGATTCATGCAATGGTCGCGGCGGTGGCGAGTTACGTGCCCGGCTATCGTCTGAAGCAGGCCGTACAGTTTGACCGTTACACCGCGGCGAACCCACTCGCGTTGCACGCGAACGAGCGCCGCGCGGGCCTGAAGGTGAGCGTATTCCTCGAAGTGGAGGGCGCTGCGCACTATCTGCCTTCGTATGCGGGCAATCTCGACATCATGACTTCGGCGGCGCTGGCCGCGGCCGAGCAGATCGCGGCCAGCCGCGTGGCAGCGTGAAAGGAACGACGTAATGACCGATAGCAACAAGAAAATCTATGTGTCGGATGTGACGCTGCGCGACGGCATGCATGCAATCCGCCATCAGTACTCGTTGGAGAACGCGGTTGCGATCGCACAGGCACTCGATGACGCGGGCGTCGACAGTATCGAAGTCGCGCATGGCGATGGTCTCTCGGGTTCGAGTTTCAACTACGGCTTCGGCGCACACACCGACCTTGAATGGATCGACGCGGTGGCCGGTACGGTGAAACGCGCGCAAGTGGCGACGCTGCTGCTGCCTGGCATCGGCACCGTCCACGATCTCCGCGCGGCGTACGACGCTGGCGCACGCATCGTCCGGATCGCCACGCATTGCACCGAAGCGGACATCTCGAAGCAGCACATTGAATACGCGCGCTCACTCGGCATGGATACCGTCGGCTTTCTGATGATGTCGCATATGACCACGCCCGACGCATTGGCGAAGCAGGCGAAACTGATGGAAAGCTACGGCGCGCAATGTGTGTACGTGGTGGATTCGGGCGGCGCGTTGAATATGCGTGACGTCGCCGAGCGTTTCGATGCATTCAAGGCCGTGCTGGATCCGACGACGCAAACCGGTATGCACGCGCATCACAATCTGTCGCTGGGCGTGGCGAATTCCGTGATCGCGCTCGAACACGGTTGCGATCGCATCGATGCATCGCTAACCGGAATGGGAGCGGGCGCAGGCAACGCGCCGCTCGAAGTGTTCATCGCCGCGGTAGACCGGATGAAGCTCAATCACGGCTGCGACGTGAAGAAGCTGATCGACGCCGCCGAAGATATCGTGCGTCCGTTGCAGGAGCGGCCGGTGCGGGTGGATCGCGAAACGCTCGCGCTGGGCTATGCCGGCGTGTACTCAAGCTTCCTGCGCCACACGGAAGCGGCCGCCGCGAAATACGGCCTGTCGGCCTTCGACATCATGGTCGAACTCGGCAAGCGCCGCATGGTCGGCGGCCAGGAGGACATGATCGTCGACGTTGCGCTGGATATGCGCAAGGCACGTGAACTCGCGCCGAAGGAGGCCGCGTGATCAATCTCGATGCTATCGCGGAGCGTATCGACGACGCCGCGCGCCACGCGGAGCCGATCGCGCAACTCACCACGTCCACGCCGTTTTCGCTGGACGACGCTTATGGGATTCAACGCGCGTCGATTGAGCGGCGCATTCATCGCGGCGAGAGCATGGTCGGCGTGAAGCTGGGCTTTACGAGCCGCGCGAAGATGATTCAGATGGGTGTCGACAGCCTGATCTGGGGCTGGTTGACCGACTCGATGCTCGATGAAGATGGCGGCCGCGTCGCGCTGAATCGCTTCATTCACCCGCGCGTCGAGCCGGAGGTTTGCTTCCTGACGAGCCGCGAGATCGACCGGCCGCTAACCCTGCTCGAAGCGTCACGCTATCTGGAAGCGGTAGCCCCGGCGATGGAGATCATCGACTCACGCTACCGTGATTTCAAGTTCACGCTCGAAGATGTGGTCGCCGATAACTGTTCATCGGCGGGGCTGGTGATCGGCCCGTGGACCACACGCTTCGACGGCCTGCGCAACGCGGGCGTGACGATGCGTATTGACGGCCGTATCGTGCAGGCCGGCTCGACCGCGGCGATTCTCGGCGATCCGCTACGCTCGATCGTGCAGGCGTCGCGCCTGATTTCGCAAAGCGGCCTCGTATTACCGGCTGGTTCGCTGATCATGGCGGGCGCCGCCACCGCCGCTCATCCATTGCCCGTCGACGCGCACGTGCATTGCGTCGTCAACGGCCTTGGCAGCACCGAATTTACTACCTATCGACTCTCATGACCAACGAACCGACCATTCAAGGGCGCGTCGTGCCCGGTAAAGCCAAACCGCGCGGCCGTTTTCCGCACGTGACGCGAGCGGGTGACTTCCTGTTCGTCTCCGGCACCAGTTCGCGCCGTCCGGACAATACGATTGCGGGCGCCTCCGCCGACGAACTCGGCACCGTTCAACTCGACATTCGCGAGCAAACGCGTGTGGTGATCGAGAACATTCGCGATATCCTGCAGAGCGAAGGCGCGGACCTGTCGAACCTTGTCGAGATATCGTCGTTCCTCGTCAACATGAACGACTTCGGGGGCTATAACGCCGTGTACGGCGAGTACTTCGACGAAACGGGTCCGACGCGCACGACGGTCGCCGTGCATCAATTGCCTCATCCGCATCTGCTGATCGAGATGAAGGCGATTGCGTACGCACCGAAAAAATAAACACGCGCAAAAAACTAAAGAAAGAGACAGCCATGCTCACGTACGGCAAACCGTTCAATTTTCAGCGCTGGATCGACGACCACGCGCATCTGCTCAAGCCGCCGGTCGGCAATCAGCAGGTGTGGCAGGACAGCGATTTCATCGTCACGGTGGTGGGTGGCCCGAACCATCGCACCGACTACCACGACGACCCGCTCGAGGAATTCTTCTATCAGCTGCGCGGCAACGCGTATCTGTATCTATGGATCGACGGCAAACGCGAACGCGTCGACCTGAGTGAAGGGGACGTGTTTCTGCTGCCGCCTCATGTGCGTCATTCGCCGCAACGGCCGGAAGCGGGCAGCGTCTGCCTCGTGATCGAACGGCAACGCCCGCAAGGCGTGGTGGACGGTTTCGAATGGTACTGCGATGACTGCGGACATCTCGTCTATCGCGTAGAGGTGCAACTGAAAAGCATCGTCAGCGATCTGCCACCGCTTTTCAACGCCTTCTATGCCTCAGAAGAAAAACGCCGCTGCGCGCATTGTGGTCATGTCCACCCCGGCAAGACCGTCTAAACAAACAGAATCACGATGACACTTCGAATCGACATGCATTCCCACTTCTTCCCGCCGATCGTGCGGGAAGAAGCCGCAAGGCTGGACGCGGAACACGCGCCGTGGCTGAAGATCGACGCGGACGGCGAACGCGGCATGATCATGACCGGCGAGAAGAGTTTTCGTCCGGTGTACCGCGCGCTGTGGGATCCGGCGGTGCGTATTGCTGAAATGGATGCGCTCGGCGTCGATATCCAGTTGATGTGCGCGACACCCGTGATGTTCGGCTATCGTTACGCCGCCACCACCGCGCACGACTGGGCCGCGCGGATGAACGACCGCGCACTCGAACTCTGCGCGCACGCCCCGCAACGGTTGATGGCGCTCGCGCAAGTGCCGCTGCAGGACGTCGACCTCGCTTGCCGCGAGGCGACACGCGCGCACCGGGCCGGTCATCGCGGCGTACAGATCGGCAATCACCTCGGCCCGCGCGATCTCGACGACGAACACCTGGTGACGTTTCTCACGCACTGCGCGAACGAAGGCATTCCAGTGCTCGTGCACCCGTGGGACATGATGACCGACGGCCGCATGAAGAAGTGGATGCTGCCGTGGCTCGTCGCGATGCCGGCGGAAACGCAGTTGAGCATGGTGTCGCTGATTTTGTCGGGGGCGTTCGAGCGGATTCCGAAGTCGCTGAAACTGTGCTTCGCGCACGGCGGCGGCAGCTTTGCGTTTTTGCTCGGCCGCGTGCAGAACGCGTGGGAGCAGCGCGATATTGTGCGTGAGGATTGTCCGAATCCGCCGGTGTCGTATCTCGAACGCTTTCACGTGGATAGCGCGGTGTTCGATCAGGGTGCTTTGCGCCTGCTGGTTGAGACGATGGGCGAGGACCATGTTTTGCTCGGTTCCGACTATCCGTTCCCGCTCGGCGAGCAGAAGATCGGCGATCTGGTCGCGGATCATCCGCAACTGAGCGACACGGCCAAGGCGAAGATTCTCGGCACCAACGCCCAACGTTTTTTCGATTTGCCTACGACGGTCGCACACGCGGTTTAAACAGATGCAAGCAACGCACGCCATTGAGCTTGCAATTGCAATAAGAACACACAGGAAATTAGCCAGATGATCACCCGGGAACACTGCGCCGCGCTCGACGCTGCCGACACGTTGGCCCACTGCCGCGCGCGCTTCGATTTGCCCGCCGACACGATTTACCTCGACGGTAACTCGCTGGGCGCGATGCCCGCGAATGTACCCGCGCGTATCGAACGGGCGCTCAAACACGAATGGGCGAACGGTTTGATCCGTTCATGGAACGACGCCGACTGGTATCCGGCGCCGCAGCGTACTGGCAACAAGATTGCCAAACTGATCGGCGCAGGGCAGGACGAGGTGATCGTCGCCGATTCGACCTCGGTGAATCTGTTCAAAGTGCTGGTTTCGGCTACGCGCATGCGTCCGGGCCGCAAGGTGATCCTCGCTGAGCGAACCAATTTTCCGACCGACGTATATATCGCTTCGAGCGTCGCTGAGATGACGGGTTGTGAACTGCGTTGCGTCGATCCGGACGACATCGTCGCGGCGATCGACGATACCGTGGCGATCGTGTCGCTCACGCACGTCAACTACAAAACCGGCAAGCGCTACGACATGGAAGCGGTGACGTGCCAGGCACATGAAGCCGGCGCGCTGATCGTGTGGGACCTGTGTCACTCGGCGGGCGCGATGCCGGTGAATCTGAACCGCTGCGACGCCGACTTCGCGGTGGGCTGCGGCTACAAGTATCTGAACGGTGGTCCGGGTGCGCCGGCTTTTGTGTTCGTTGCGTCGCGCCACATCGAAGCCGTGCATCAACCGCTAACGGGGTGGCACGGCCACTCGAAGCCGTTCGAGTTCACGCACGACTACGCGCCGCATCCAGGCATTGATCGCATGTTGACTGGCACCGCGCCACAGATCGGTGTGATCGCACTGGAGAGCGCGCTCGAAGCGTTCGATGGCGTCGACCTCGACGTGCTTCGTGATAAAAGCGTGGCGCTCGGCAATCTGTTTATCGAGCTGACCGATCAGGAACTGAAGGGCCTTGGTTGCACGCTCGCTTCGCCGCGCGCCGCTGAGCAACGCGGCAGCCAGGTATCGCTGGGTCATGCGGAAGGCTACGCGATCATGCAGGCGCTGATTGCGCGCAACGTGATCGGCGACTTCCGCGCGCCGGACATTCTGCGCTTTGGCTTTGCGCCGCTGTACGTGCGATACGTGGATATCTGGGACACCATCGCTCAACTCAAGGACATCATCGCAACCGATGCGTGGAATACCGAAGAATATAAAGCGCGCAAGTCGGTGACCTGATCCGCTCAACGTACTTGAACACTTAAGCATTTAAGCGCCGCGATTCGAGCAACACAAGTAATACGACAGCGCGGCACCGGCGGTTGCGTCCATACACGTAACCGCATCCAGGAGGAGACACGAGATGACGCAAGAGCAGCGAGGCTTCGACACGATTGTCGAACGCGAGAAGGGATTACACCGGGGGTTATCGACGGGGCAATTATCGATGATCGCGATTGGCGGGGCGATCGGCACGGGCCTTTTTCTCGGCAGCGGATTCGCCATTGGTTTTGCCGGCCCGAGCGTGCTGGTGAGTTATGCGATTGGCGCGCTGATTGCGCTGCTGTTGATGGGATGCCTTGCCGAGATGACCGTTGCGCATCCGACGTCGGGATCGTTCGGTGCCTATGCCGAGCACTATATTGCGCCGTGGGCGGGATTTCTGGTGCGCTATGCGTACTGGTCGTCGATTGTGTTTGCGGTCGGCACCGAAGTGACGGCGATTGCCGTGTATATGAAGTACTGGTTTCCTGGCGTGCCTGGCTGGTACTGGATTGTCGGGTTCTCTGCGGCGTTGATCGGAATTAACTCGGTGAGCGTGAAGGTGTTCGGCGCGGTCGAGTATGTTTTTTCGATGCTGAAGATCGTGGCGATTGTCGGTTTCATTTTACTGGGCGCTTATGTGGTGTTCGGCGCGCCCGCCAGCTCGGGGATTGGTTTTGCTAATTACACGTCGCACGGCGGCTTCTTTCCGAAGGGTGTGTGGGGCATGTGGGTGGCGGTGATCGTGTCGATCTTCAGCTATCTGAGCATCGAGATGATCGCGGTGGCCGCGGGCGAGGCGCGCGATCCGCAGAAGGCGATCACGCAAGCGTTTCGCGCGACGATGTTCCGGTTGGTGTTCTTTTATTTGTTGACGTTGGCGTTGATGCTAGCGATTGTGCCGTGGAATGCGGCGGGGACTGATGAGAGTCCATTCGTGCGGGTGATGGCGGCGACGCATGTGCCGGGGGCCGCGGGTGTGGTCAATTTTGTGATTCTCGTGGCGGCGTTGTCGGCGATGAATAGCCAGTTGTATATCACTACGCGGATGATGTTTAGTCTTTCCCGTGCGGGGTATGCGCCGCGGCGGCTGGGGGATTTGAACCGGAAAGGGGTTCCGGTTGCTGCGTTGTGGCTTTCGACGATTGGAATTGCGTTGGCTACTGTTTTGAACGTGATTTATCCGGATGCTTCGTTTGTGTTGATGATGTCGGTCTCCATGTTTGGTGCCATGTTTACCTGGTTGATGATTTTTGTTACCCATTTCTTTTTTCGCCATCAGCATAGGGGGATGCCGTTGGCGTTCAGGATGTGGGGGTTTCCGGTTACTTCTCTGCTTGGCGCAGGGCTGATGGTGAGTGCTTTGGTCACTACGTGGTTTACCAGAGAGTTTCGGATGACTCTGGTGATTGGGGTGCCGTTTGTTGTTGTGTTGCTTGTTGTTTATTTTGTTTGGTATCGGGGGAAGGTTGTCGAGGCGGCTCGTACTGGGTTGGCGTGATGTTTTTTTTGCCTGCGCGGCGCTTGTCTGTGTTTTTATGGTGTTGGCCTTTCCTTGATTTGTTATCGGTTTATTAGCGTCGCCCCTGTGCGGGGCACACTACTTTTCTTTGCCTGCTGCAAAGAAAAGTAGGCAAAAGAAAGCAGCTCAAACCGCTAGCTCTTAAGCGGGTCCCCTGGCTCGGAGGGGGTAGTGGTGGAGGGTGTCCGGAATTTTGTGTAAACGGGTATTGATTTAACCCGGTAACAGGCGGTCTTCGAACTGGATAGTGAAGCGGTTCAGGGCTGCCTTCCAGTCCCGGATCGGCATCGACCACTTCTTGCTGATGTTGTTAAGTGCCAGGTAAAACAGCTTGGTCACGGCCTCGTCGGTCGGGAACGAACTGCGGGTTTTGATCACCTTGCGCAGGCTCATGTTGATCGATTCGATGGCATTGGTGGTGTAGATCACCTTCCGGATCTCCGGCGGATAGTCGAAGAACGGAATGACGCGTGCCCAGTTGCGCCGCCAGCTCTGCCCGATGGACGGATAGTCCTTGTCCCACGTGGCTTCGAAGGCACTCAGCTTCTGCTCGGCCAGCTCGACCGTCGATGAAGTGTAGATCGTCTTCAGGTCGGCGGCGACCTCGCGCTGCACCTTCCAGGACACGAAGTTCAGACTGTTGCGCACCATATGCACGATGCACAGTTGAACTGCTGCCTTCGGATAGACTGCTTCGATGGCTTCGGGGAAGCCCTTGAGCCCATCGACACAGGCAATAAAAATGTCCTGCACGCCGCGCGTTTTCAGCTCGGTCACCACCTGCAGCCAGAACTTCGCGCCCTCGGTCTGGGCGATCCACAGCCCCAGGACTTCCTTGTGGCCGTCCATGTTCACGCCGATGGCGAGATAGACCGCCTTGGTCCGTACAGCACCGCTGTCGCGCACCTTGACGTGGATGCAGTCGAGATAAACGATGGGGTAAAGCGCGTCGAGCGGGCGGGCTTGCCAGGCCTTCACATCCTCGCTCACCGCGTCTGTTACGGCCGAGATGAGCGTGGGCGACACCTCGGTACCGTACATTTCTTCCAGATGCCCCTGAATCTCCCGCACGCTCAGGCCGCGGGCATATAGCGAGATGATCTTGTCGTCAAAGCCCGACCAGCGCGTCTGATGACGACTCACCAGCTTCGGCTCGAACGCACCCTGACGGTCACGCGGGATATCGAGCGGCAACTCGCCAAACTCCCCCTGCAACGTCTTGGCGCTATGGCCGTTGCGGGTGTTGCCCGTGGCATTGGTGACCGCTTCGCTCTTGCCGTGGCCCAGGTGTTCGGACATCTCCGTCTCTAGCGCCCGTTCAACCAGCATCTTCGTGAGCTGCTTGAGCAGGCCGTTCTCGCCAATCAGGTCCTCTGGTTTCTGGTAGTTCGCCAGCAGGCTGTCGGCCAGCTTGACGAGCTCAGGGTCGGGTTTCACGCGTTTGTTGCGTTTCGCTACGGTCATCGTCGCTCCTGATTACTGGCAGTCTCCTGCCAAATGACCGTTTACACAAAACTAATTACACCCTCTAGTGGTGCATCTGGAATCTGTGTTCTCGCACACTTCGCGTCAGTGACAAGGCAGTCATTCTTCCGGCGGCGCTGCGCGCACCGACGCGCACTTCATAAACCCGTGCGCTGTGTTTTCGCATTCACGCCTCATTCGCCACGGTGATTCAGCCGGTATCGTGCTTATCGCTTCGCCTTATCGCCTTATCGCCTTATCGCCTTATCGCTTCAGCGCTTCAATGCTTCAATGCTTCGGTACTTCGGTACTTCGGTACTTCGAATAAAACATTGATGCTTTATTCGAAGTACAAACTATGAAAATTCCGGCCGGAACGGCTTTCTGGTCGGTCGGAGTGAAGCAGCGATACCTGGAGAGCACTGCGGTATTTGCGTATTTGGCGTCTTGCCAAGGCGAGGCGAAGTGACGTCGATGGTCCCCACCGCGCCCAAACGAAGCCTCTGGTTTCCCATGCATACCCATCCGCGACGCACGCAGTGCGGAGTGGGAGCTGATGAGCCCCTTGTCACTCACGCTGAATGCACGAGGGCACGGATTCCAGATGCACCACTGCCCTCTCCAGGCCAGGGGACCCGCTTAAGAGCTAGTGGTTTGAGCTGCTTTCTTTTGCCTACTTTTCTTTGCAGCAGGCCCTCCATGTCAGGCTAGTTGTCGCCTCACCCGAACCGATTGATGTAAAGATGGGGGGCGGACAGCGAATGGAAGATGAAACGCTATTCAGCGGAAACCCGGGAATGGGTAATCCAGCAGATGATGCCGCCGTTCAATCGTGCGGTCATCGAGCTGGCGGGGGCGACGGGCATCACCACGGTGACGCTGCGGACCTGGCGGCAGCATGCAAGAGATACAGGGAAATTCATGCCGGGCAATGGCAAAACGGGCGATCAGTGGTCAAGCGCCGGGAAGTTCAGGGCGGTGCTGGAGACGGCGTCGCTCAACGAGATCGAGACCTCACAATACTGCCGCAGTAAAGGCATTTATCCGGAGCAGATCCGGCAGTGGCGCGAGGCGTGCGAGCAGGCCAACGCGGTGCCTGAAACGAAGCCCACGGCGGCCCAGCGCAACGAGGCGAAGGCTGCGCAAAAGCGCATCCGTGAACTCGAGCGCCAGCTCAAACGCGCTGACGCGGCCCGTGCGGAGGCGGCGGCATTGCTGAACCTGCGAAAAAAAGCCGAAGCGATCTGGGGCAAGGAAGAGGAAGACTGATCAGCCGCCCGGATCGCGATGAAGCCATGCAGTTGATCGATGAAGCTGTACAGCAGGGAGCGCGCCGCTCGCGTGCGTGCGAGCAGTTGGGGCTCAGCGTGCGCAGTGTCCAGCGCTGGCGCCTGTCGCCGCAGGACGGGCGCGCTCAGGTGAAGCGTGCAGCGCCGCCCAACAGGCTGAGTGAGGCAGAACGTCAGGCCGTGCTCGATGCGGCCAACCGTCCGGGCTACGCGAGCCTGACGCCGCACCAGATCGTGCCGAAGCTGGCGGATGAAGGGATTTATCTGGCTTGCGAATCGACGTTCTACCGGATACTGAAAGCAGCAGGACAGGGCCAGCGCCGGGGCCGCGCGCGAGCCCCGCAACGACGCACGCTCACGACGCACTGTGCCGATGGTCCGAACCAGGTGTGGTGCTGGGATATCACGTGGATGCCGGGCACGGTCAGGGGCCGGTACTTCTACTGGTACATGATGAAGGACATCTACAGCCGCAAACTGGTGATGAACGAGGTGTGGGAGCAGGAGTCGGCTGAGCACGCGAGCGAGTTGCTGAACAAGGGATGTTTGCGTGAAGGTATCGCCGGGCGTCCGCTGGTGCTGCACTCGGATAACGGCAGTGCAATGAAAGGCGCCACGATGCGCGCGGCCATGATCGATCTGGGCGTGCAGCCTTCGTTCAGCCGGCCGCGTGTGAGCAACGACAACGCCTTTGCCGAGTCACTGTTCCGTACGGCCAAGTACTGCCCGTTATGGCCTGAGCAGCCGTTCGACACGCTGGAGGCGGCCCGCGCATGGGTGCAGCGCTTCGTCCAGTGGTACAACGAAGAGCACTGTCACAGCGGCCTGAAGTATGTCAGTCCGGGGCAACGGCATCGCGGCGAAGCCAACGATCTGCTGGCCCGCCGGTGTGCGCTGTACGAAGACGCGCGCAGGCAGAACCCCGCACGCTGGTCAGGTGCCATCCGCAACTGGCACCTGGCAGACTCGGTCTATCTGAACCCGGAGCGAACTCACGCGTCGGCCAAAATGTATAAGCACGCAGCGTAACGGTTCATGCGACAACTACCTTGACACACACCGCAGGCAAAGAAAAGTAGGTGCCTGCCCCGCACAGGGGCGACGCTAATAATCCAATAACAATTCAAGGAAAGGCCAACGCCATAGGCGAGCAGACAAGAAAGCGCCGAGCAGGCAACCCAGATCAAGGAAAGGCCAACGCCACAGGCAAACAGACAAACAAGCGCCGCGCAGGCAACCAAAGCAAAAAAATACATTCACCCCACGCACACCAAAAAATACCACCGCCAAAGGCAAAAAAAGAACCCTCATTTAAGCCCCAAAATCCAATGCGAAAACCGCTCTGCATCAGCGGCCGAAATCGCATTAGCCGGCATCTGCGCCCCCGTATTCCACTTCCCGGAACTCCCTTCCAACATACTCTTCTCAAGCTTCGCGACCGCATTCGAATCCCCCCGATACCGCTCGGCGATAGCCCTGAAAGCAGGCCCCACCTTCGTCGTATCGATCGAATGACAAGCGCGACAAGTCTGCTCGCTAGCAGAAATACCACCTGTAGTAATACCACCCGGCGCCGCGGCAAAAGAGCTCCCGCATAAACCCCCAGCCAGCACAGCAACAAAAACCATCCCTCTCACAATTTCACCCCAGTAAAAAACAAAAAACCCCACCGACGAAAACCGCCGGCAGGGTAAAGCGCTCAACAATTAACGACAAACATGAAGAATGAACAAACCCAGGCGCGTTACCGCGGCGGCCACGGCTTGGACGGAGCGCCAATCACAGGCTTCCCAAGCAACGGTGTCGACAACGCATAAGCACCATTCTCCGTAAAAGCCCAAATAATATTGCGGTCGTACTCGGTATAAATCGCCAGCACGCCCTTGCCGAGGGTATAGCTTGGCAGCTCGCTCTCGTCCGCCAGCGCGGGCACGAAATACCCGGCGATGGTCGGCTTCTCCGGATTGCGTACGTCGAAAATCTGCACGCCTGCGTTATAGAACGAGTACGGAATCACGCCCTGACGCGAGCCGCCCGGTTGACCGATCGCATTCGAACGCTTCGGACCGAAGTTGCCGCCACGCTGGCAGAAACTCGTGAACGGCGCGCCTTCAGGCGGTGTCGGCTGCGGTAGCTTGCCCGCCACCTTCAGATGCGATGGATCGCGGGCATCAACGACGAAAATGTCCTTGTACGGCTCGTAGCAATCGCGGTTCATCGGATAACCGCTCGTCAGCACAAAGCCCGTGCGTGCGTACTGGCTGACGTCGGCGTTGTCGTATTCGGTGCCTGCGAAACTCGGTGCCGTGTTCACATTGCCGAGCACCTTCGGCCTGGCCGGGTTGGACAGGTCGAACGAATAAAGACCCAGGCCACCCATCGCGCCGAAGCCGATCTTGCCGCCGTCTTCCAAAGGCTTCGGCAGGAAGATTGGAATACGCGAGCCCATCCACGAGGTGCGATTGCCCGCACGCGGATTCGTCAGATAAGCTTGTTCGTCGGCTTCATTGCCGAGTTTCTGCCCCGGCACCGAGATCTGCGATACGAACTTCGGATCGGCAGGATCCGACATGTCCCAGACCTGATAGCCCGGCGAATACAGGTAGTTCGGATATTCGGTCAAACCGTAGCTGTCGTCCGGTGCAGCCGACAGGATCATGTACTTGCCGCCGTAATACTCAGGCGCATCGAGCGAGCCCGAACCCTGCTGCTGACCGACCGGCGCGTCGGGGTGCTTGTAGTCGGTCGTGCGTGTCGCGATCAGCTTCCATTGGCTCGGCAACGGGCCGTCCATTTCGAAGACCTTGAAGCCCTTGAGCGAGTTGTAGTGGCGCTGTGCTTCGACCTTGTCAGGCTGTTCGCTCTTGTCGGTCATCAGGCCGTAGCGGCCGATTTCGAACGAGGCAACGAGCACCGGCTTGCCGAGCTTCTTGCTCCACACGATGGTGGCGCCGCCGAGATAGTCATGCACATTGTTCGGGTCGAACTTCTCGGTCGGCCCCTTCGGTCCCCACGTACCGCCCTGCGAAAACACGACCTTGCCGTTGGCTGGGTCGGTAACGTCCATGATCCGCAAATAGTCGCGGTCGTGGATGTAGAGATAGCGGCGCCCGTCGAAGTCGGCAATATTGTTCCAGGCGTGGAAGGGCGAATCGACGAGGGGATAGAAGGCCAGAACCTTGACGTCCTTGGTATAGCTCTTCTTATCCCAGGTGGTCATTTCGCCGGGGAAGTGCTGGCCCTGGTGCACTTCAGGGGTGGCCTTCGGCCACACGAACTGGCCGGTTGCCGGATCCATGCCGTAGTCGACACCCGGTTTGAGCGGGACAGGCCGGCGATCCGGAGTGAGGCGCAGCCACTGGGCGAGATAGGGATCCTTGACATTCGGCGTGCCGGGCGTCACTTGTGCCGCGGACGCCGCGCCGGCCGATGCCGCTGCATTCGATGCGCTTGTAGCCGAAGCGCCTTCCGCGGCCGCACAGGCTGCCGCGGACATGAAGGTCAACAGGACGCCTGTTGCGAGAGTCGATTTCAGATTACGTTTGCGAAGCATGGGCTTCCTCCTTTTTATACTAGAACGCGTGACGAATCCCGAACTGGAAGCCGCTCGGGTTCTGTCCACCGTTCGGATACTCCTGGAACGTCACAGGGTAGGCGACCGGCACATCGTGCTGGCTCTTCACGTGAGCGAAAGTCGCATACAGGTCGGTCCGTTTCGACAAACCGTAGATGTAGCCGATCACGCCGCCGGTGGCGCTGGAAATGCTGGTGTTGTTGTCGTCGTGGCGGTGCACGATGCTCAGATACAGACGGTTGCGCCCGTCGATGTTCCAGCGCGCGCCGATCTGTGCGTCCCAACCCTGTGAGTTGAAAGCGACGTACGGCGGATACGCGTAGTAGCCGTTGTACGTGTGATAGATCAGCGTTGGTTCGAAGCCACCGAACTTATAGACGGCGGCGAAATAGTTATCGCGCGACGAATGGATCTGCGACGACTTGAAGATATCCCGCGTGTACTGCAACTCGCTCACGGCGCCGAGGAAAATCGGCCCGTGCCGATAGTCGATACTGGTGCTCAGAAAGCGCCCCGCACGGGTGCTGTCGCCCACGCCGGTCGTCGCCATGATCCGGCCGGTGAAGCCGTAGAAAGTCGGCGTCTTGTACTGGATCGCGTTATCCACGCGATACGACGCGTAGAAGAATTCCATGTTGTTGACCATACTGAAGTCGGCGGCCCAACTCGGATCGGCGTAGCCCGCAATCCAGTACGACGGCGTGAATTGGCGGCCCATCGTCACCTCGCCCCAGTTGCCTTTCAGGCCCACGAACGACTGCCGGAACTGCGTCGACTGCACGCCGGTATTCGCGGAAAACATCGGCTCGATGGTGAACACCGCCTTGTTGCCGCCGCCCAGATCTTCGACACCGCTCAAGTTGAAGCGCGAGTTGTTCAGACCGCCGCTCGACATGCGGGTCATGTTTCCGCCGGAGCCGGAAGAAATCAGATGTTCGATGTTCAGGTCGACATAACCCGACAGCCAGACGCTCGACTGAGCGTGTGCCCCGGCGCATGCGAGCATGACGGCGCCTGACACGAGTGCCTTCTTTTTCATTCAATCTCCAAACAGGTCGTTGTTGTTTTCGTGTGGTAGAGAGTGCTGTCGTCGCGCGCGACAGCCGCGGTTACGTCCTCTTTCTGTCGTGTATACACAAACTGGGAAAAATTATACCCACGGCAAAATTTGGATTCCGAGCTTTATTTTTTTATACAAAACAACGGTTTGGTTATAGCGGGTTGACCCGGATGGCATCGCGCTTCAAAACAGATGCCGGATTCCGGCGGCATACGTCATCGCGGTGCCATAGCCAGAAAGCTTGTCGTAGACGGTCACCAGGTACAGATCGGTGCGTTTCGACAGGAAGTAGTCGAGCCCCACGGAGCCCGTATTGCGGGCGGTGACGGTGTTTTTCGGCGCGCTGCGGCGCGTGTACGCCCATTCCGCCAGCGCGGTGAGCTGGGAGGTCAACGGCACCGAGAGACCGGCTTCGTAGGTATGCGCACCGATGTTGGTCGAATCGGTACGCAGGCCTTGCACTGCGGCATAGAGCTTGAAGAGCGAAAAATCATAGGCAGCGCCGACGATGTACGCGTTCTGTGTCGGTGACGCCACACCGGCGACCACGCGTGTGCGTTGTACGGTCGCGACAGCGGTGAGCGAACCACCTGCATAGAGTGTCGATAACGCGGCGTTGTACGTGCCGTCCGAGCCTGCGAAGCCGCCCGGCGCATACACCGCGGTGGTAGTCAGCCCGTTCAGATTGGGGCTGGTGTACTGGATGCCGTTATTCCAGACGGTGTCGCCCACAATTGCACCGCCGTACGGCGCGGTGAAGGTCTGCATCACAAGCGGCGAAAACAGGATCGACGCCTGGAACGGGTTGACCGCCTGCTCGGCGAGGTAGAGCAGATTCGTGTGCCGTCCAAGCGTCACACGCCCGAACGGTCCGGCGATGCCGACATACGAATTGCGTCCCCAGAACGGATCGGCGGCGGTGCGGCCGACGCCGCCGTTAGTCGGCTGAAAGAAGCTCTCGAGCACGGCGATTGCGCGATAGCCGGCGCCGAGATCCTCGTTGACACGGATGCCCCAGTAAGGCGCCGTCAATCCCGGGCTCTGTTCGGCTATCGCGGCGGGCGGCCCATTGCTGCGTTTGCTGCTGGCGACATCGAGCCCGACGAGCCCATACAGCGTGACAGACGTTTGCGCTTTGACGGCATGGGACGCGAGTCCCCATGCGGCGGCGCAACTGAGCGCGAGCGCGCCCAACGATCGAACGTTCATGGCGGATCCTCTTGTGCGGTTGGGAACAGCGAGACAACAACGAGACAACGGCGAGACATCAGCGGGACAACGACGAGGCAACGGCGAGGCAACGGCGAGACATCAGCGGAACATCAGCGAGGCGACAACGAGACAGCAATGAAGCGGCAGTGGCGGCACGAAGCCGCGCCGCCACGTTTCAGGCGATGCGCACCGCGAATTCGACGGATGCTTGTGCGAAGTGCTGGGACAGACTGGCGAGCAACGCGTCGCGCTGGGCAATCAATGAAGCGGGGGAGCGGCCCGCGATGTGCGGCGTGATGAGCGCACGTCGGGATGATCGAGCAGCCCCGGCGGCACCTCGGGTTCGTCTTCGATTACGTCCAGTCCTGCGCCGGCGATCGCGGCGTGAGCCAGGGCGTCGATCAGCGCCTGCGTGTCGAGTACCGAACCGCGCGAGACATTCACCACGTAGCCGGATGGCCCCAAGGCTTGCAGCACCTGGCGGTCGACCAGGTGTTTCGTCGACGGGCCACCGTTGCAGGCAATGACGAGGAAATCGCTGTTGGTGGCAAGCTCGATCAGATCCGCGTAGTAACGGCCTGGTGCATCGGCATGCGGCTGCCGCCCGTGATAGCCGAGCGTCATGTCAAAGCCCTGCGCACGCGCTGCAATCAGCCTGCCGATACGCCCCATTCCGATTAGCCCCAGGCGCGCGCCCGTCAGCGTGGGGCGCTCGGCACGCGAGTCGCGCCAACGACCGGCGCGTACCGCCTCGGTAAGCGGCGCGTAGCCGCGCGCGAGCGCGAGCAGCAAGCCGATGGCGTGATCGGCGACGGTCGCCGCATTGGCACCGGGCGCATGGGTGACGACGATGCCGCGTCGCACTGCGGCGTCCACGTCGACGTTCTCGTAGCCCGCACCGAATGCGCTGACGATCTCAAGCGCGGGCAGCACGGCCATCTGCGCGTCGGACAACCCGGTCGAGCCGTTGGTCACCACCGCGCGCAGGGTCACTGGATCAACGCCGGCAGGCAACGCATCGTCCCAACCGTCGGGATGATAGTGAAGCGTGTAGTCGCGCCGCAGTGCGTCGAGCGTTGCGTCGGGCAAAGCGATCAGCGCCAGCACATGCCTGCCGCCCATGCTTGCGCTCAGGACGGGACTCATGGCTGCGGATCAGCGGCTTGCGCGGCAGGCGCGACCTCTTTCACCGCGCCTTTCCAGCCGTTTTCGGTGATGTCGAATACGGTGCCGTCGGGCATCCGGTACTTCACTTCGTAGAACACATTCGGATCTTTTTCGTGGCGTCCCGTCAGATACGTGCCGCCCGCCGCGACGACGCGCGCCGCGGTGTCTTCGACGTTATCGACCCACATGCCGAAGTGAATCACGCCGCGGACATCCTTCAGCCCCGCATAGCCGGGGACGGTTTCATCCTTGAAGTTGAGGAGCGCCACGTTCATCGTGCCGTCCGTCATATAGATGCCGCGCATCGCGTTGCCCGCGCGGCGCATGCCGAATGCCTGCTCGAAGAATTGCGCGGCGGCTTCCGGATCGTCGACCGAAAGCGCGATGTGGCGGAGCTTGTCCATGAGATGTCCTTGAGTTGTCCTGGCGATGAATCGCCTGTCGGCGAAATGAGGGTTGTCGTGACTGTGAATCAAGTGTGTCCGCAACTTCACCAGGTATACTACGTAGAACAAATGTATACACAAAATCAAATTGATATACCAGAATGGTTCTCATACACCGGTCGCCGCCTCTGGCGCCGACTCGCCGCACTGTCTGAGGACCACCGATGCACACCTCGCAGGAACCGTTGGGTAGTCTTTCCGCCGCGCTCAGGCAGCGCTTTGCGCAGATCGGGCCAGTGTGGGGGCGCGATATCAATACGCACCGCGATCTGGTGATCGACGCGTATTCGCCGTTGGTGGCTGCATCGCGGGATGCGGGGGAGTCGTTCGAGGTGGCGCGCGATGTTGCGTACGGCGAGCATGAGCGGCAGCGTCTGGATGTGTTTGCCGCTTCAACGACACGGAAGAAGGGCAATGCCGATGTGGTGCTGTTTGTCCACGGTGGCGCGTTTCTGCGCGGCAGCAAGAGCTTCAACGGACTCATTTACGACAATGTGTCGCGATGGTTTGCGCGGCAGGGCTGCGTCGCGCTGAATGTCGAGTACCGGCTCGCGCCTGAAGCGCCTTACCCCGCTGGTGCGGACGACGTCGTCGCCGCTTTTTCGTGGGCGCTGAAACATGTCGCCGAATTCGGTGGTAATCCGCAGAGGATCTTTCTGGTCGGACATTCGGCGGGTGGCGCACATGTCGCCACGTACCTGTGCGATCCACTCTTTGCCGGGTTGCGCGAGAGCGCTTCGACAGTCGCCGGTGCCGTACTCATTAGCGCGCGGCTCGCCGCCGACGTGCTTCCCGACAACCCGAACGCAGCAGGCGTGCGCGCCTATTTCGGCGCGCACGAAACATGCTACGCCGCGCGTTCGCCATTGACCCATGCGGCGCACTTCGACACACCTCTGATGGTGGTCGTCGCCGAATACGAAAACCCTTATCTGGACGCCTACGGTGCGGCTTTTTTCGAGCGTGTACTGCACGCGCGTCAACGCGCCGGTGAACCGGTGGCTAAACGCGCGCCGCGCTTCATGCAGATGCTGCGGCACAACCACACATCGGTAGTCGCGCATTTCGATTCGGGCGAGACGCTGTTAGGCGACGCGATGCTCGATTTTTTCAGCGCGTGATCGTCCGCGTTTATCCGTCTAGCCAATCAGGAGATCCGTATGTCTGTTAGCCGTCCGTCTGCTTTTGAAAAGCCACGCGTATTCGCGCCGGTCATTACGCCGTTCCGCGCCGGGTTGGGCGTGGACGCAGCGCGCTTCGTCGCGTTCTGTCAGTGGCTGGTCGGGCAGGGCGCCGGGCTCGCGCTGTTCGGCACGAATAGCGAAGCCAACTCGCTCAGTCTCGCAGAACGTCACGGGTTGCTGGACCAGGTCATCGAAGCCGGCATCGACCCCTTGCAGATGCTACCGGGCACCGGCGCATGCGCGCTGCCTGACGCGATCGCGCTGACGCGTCACGCCGCCGAAGCCGGTTGCGCGGGCGCCTTGATGCTGCCGCCTTTCTTCTACCAGGGCGTCAGTGACGACGGCCTGTTCGCGTACTACTCCGATGTGATTCAGGCAGTCGGCTCGGATCAGCTACGCGTGCTGCTGTATCACATCCCGCAGTTCACCGGCGTGCCGATTACCCACACGCTGATCGAGCGGCTGATCGCGGCGTATCCGCAAACGGTGGTGGGCATCAAGGACAGTTCGGGAGACTGGGCCAACACCCAGGCGATGCTGGAAAAGTTTCCCGGCTTCGCGGTGTTTCCAGCTTCCGAGGCGTTGCTCGGCAAAGCGCTGCCGCTCGGCGCGGCCGGCTGCATTTCGGCGACGGCGAACATTCAGCCGCATGCGATTGCGAGCCTGCTGAACGCGGCGTCGCTGGAAGAACGGAGAGTGTGGGAAGGCAAGGTCGCGACCGTTCGTCTGGCGGTGCAAGCGCAACCGATGATCCCCGCTTTGAAAAGCATCGTCGCGCACTTCGCGAACGATCCCGAATGGACCCGCGTGCGTCCGCCACTCACGCCGTTGAATCCGGCGCAGTCCGGCGCGCTGTTGCAGCAGCTTCAGGCATTGGATTTTTCGATGCCTTCGACGGCATCGCTTGCGGCGGTGGCCGCGTGAGCCTGCAGCGACCGCAGCGACTGCGGCTATCGCACCAGCTCCAGCTTCAGTTAGCGCGTCCGCAGCAGGTATCTCAGTGCCTGCTGCGAAGCAGCGCGCGCAACGACTCAGGCGTTCTCGCGCTCAATGCGCTGCCGCTTGAGCCGGCCGAGCACGACGATCGACAGCCGCGCCGTGTGGTCGCGCATCGCGTTGTACGCGCGTTCCGGTTCGGAGTTGAGGATCGCGGAGACGATCTCGCGATGCTCGTCGGTTGCCGATTCGAAGCGCGAAGGCGAAGCCGGCTGCGCGGCGCGAAAGCCGGCCAGGCGCTGCCGTTGTATGGACATGATCGACGCCAGCGATTTGCTTTGCGCACCCTTGCAGATCAGTTCGTGGAATTCGCGATTGAGCTGGAAGTACTCCGTTTCATCGCCGCGCGCGATCGCGGCGTTCATTTCGGTCTGGAGCTCTTCGAGCTGTTTCTTCTCGACGAGGCTCATACGTTGCGCGCTCAAACGGCAGCACAACGCTTCGAGTTCGCACATCGCTTCGAGCATGTCGGCCAGTTCGTCGATGCTGAACTGCGCGACCACGACGCCTTTGCGCGGGGTCAGCTCGACCATGCCGCGCGCGGCGAGTTCGCGCAGTGCTTCGCGGATCGGCGTGCGCGAGGCGTTGAAGCGTTCGGCGAGTGCGGCTTCTTCGAGCTTCTGGCCCGGTTCGAGCGTGCCGTCGATGATCTCGTCGCACAGCAGTCGGTAGATCTTGGAGGAGAGCGTCGTCATCGTCATGGTGTTGGGTTGAGCGAAACCGTGAGCAAGTGGCCCCATTATGCGCCAGCGGCCCAACCGCCTCAATCGCCACCGCGCATATCCGGCCTCTGCAGGCCCATGCAGTGTACGCGTGAACGTGTTCATACCCCGATTGGTGTATACGAGAATTTCAGTAAAAATACACAGATGTCTAAATGTATACGAATTATTGAACCCTCGACAGCCGCTAACTCACACCCTACAAACACAAAAAGCGAGGCAACACGTGATCTGGTTTGGTATCGCAACTTATGAATTGAATGGCCGCACCGCTACCGGCCTGGCGGTCGGCGGCAAGCTGTACGACGCACACGCGGCGCTGAAGCAAACTGCTTCGCAGGCGCCGCTCGCCGATGTCGGCTCGCTGATCGCCGGTTGGGAGGAAGGCGGCGCGGCGACCGTCGAACGACTCGAAGCCGCGGCGCGTGCGATCGAGGCGGGCACGCTCGATGTCGCGCCGCTCGCCGGTCACACGCTGTGTGTGCCGTACCAGCCGCGGCGCATTTTCGCGGCGGCGTCGAATTATTACGAGCATGCAGAGGAAATGGGTACTGAACTGGCGCCGCGTGAGGAAAGCACGCCGTACATGTTCATGAAAGCGGAGACAAGCGTGGTGCCGACGCTTGCCAACGTCGTCATTCCGCCGCACGCGGAGCGGGTCGATTGGGAGGTTGAACTGGCTGTGGTGATCGGCAGGAGCGGCCGCCACATCGCTAAAGAAGACGCTTACGACTACATCGCCGGCTACACGATTCTCAACGACGTCAGCGCGCGCGACCTGAACCGCCGTACCGACTATCCGTTCAAACACGACTGGTTTCGCGGCAAGAGTTTCGATACCTTTGGTCCGCTCGGCCCCTGGTTCGTGCCGCGTGCGTGCATCGCCGAGCCGCAGAATCTGCGCATGCGCCTCGCGGTGAACGGCGAAATGATGCAGGACGGCAATACGTCCGGGATGATTTTCAACATCGCCGAGCAGATCGAATATTTATCGACGATTCTCACGCTACAACCGGGCGATCTGATCGCGACGGGCACGCCGACCGGCGTCGGCATGGGGCGCGGCATTTATCTGAAGGCGGGCGACGTGATGGTCGCATCGATCGAGGGGATCGGCTCGATCGAGAATCCGCTGGTCGCCGGCTGAGCGCAATCAGGCTCGCGGCGTTATCCACTCACTCCACTCAAAGACGGGGAACACGACATGTTGCAGCGGGTACGGCGCGCGATACGACGGCTGGTTCAGCCATTGAAGCAGCAGGCTGCGTTGAGCGCAGTTGCGTTGGCAGCCACGGCGCTCTTTACGAGCGCCCACGCGGCCGACGCGGTGCGCGTCAATCTGGCGTGGCTGCCACAGGGCAGCACCGGCGGCATTCTGCTTGCGCAAGCGAAGGGCTACTACCGCGAGGCCGGACTCGACGTCAGCGTGATGCGCGGTTACGGCGGTCAGCGTACCGTCAATGAAGTGGATGAGGGTCTGTTCGAATTCGGCTACGGCGACCCCGTCAGCGTGATGCTGAACCGCGCGCATGGCGGACATGCTGTGATGGTCGGCGCGATCAACACGCGCTGGCCCGGGGCGATGTGCTATCTCGAGCGGCCCGGCTTCAAGGTGAACACGCTGAAGGATTTGTCGGGGATGACGCTCGGCGGCGGCGGTGCCTCGCCGGTGCAGAACATCATGCCCGCGTGGCTCAAGCAGAACGGCATGGCGCCCGATGCGATCAAGACTGTGCGTCTCGACCCGGCTGTGATCAATACCGCACTGTTGCAGAAGCGGATCGACCTGTCCGAGTGCTGGGAAGGCGCGAGCCTGCCGGTGCAGGCAGCGTTGGCGAAGCGCGCGGGGCAGCATCTCGGCAAGGTTTACTACCGGGATTTTGGTCTGGATATGATGGGTAACGGCATCGTGACTACCGATACCTTCGTTGCCCAGCATCCCGACGTGGTCAAACGTTTTGTCGCGGCGACCTATCGTGGTTATGCGCTGATGCGCGAGCATCCACAAGAAGCCGCCGACGCGATCGGGGCGCTTTATCCCGTGCTCGACAAGGCAATCCTGCTGCAACAGATTGTCGAAACCAACGGCCTGATCACCGACGATCCCGCGCAGCACAAGACCGGCTGGCTGCGTCCCGCGCGCATGGATGCCACCGCTGCGTTCGTGTCGCGTGCGTTCGGCACCGGCACGAAAGTGAAGCCGGCCGATCTCTACACGAATCAGTTCGTCGAATAAACCCGTTCGGGAGCGAGTGCATCGTTTAAACGACGCGCTCGCTCCAACCAGCCCGCGCGAGGCGTGGAGCACCGCAACGATGTTGCATGGGACCCGGGTAGTGCTAAAGCGCTAACTCGGGTCGACACAGGAGACAGGTAATGAACAGTTTGCGTCCGAAGCGGCTTGGACACATGGTGCTGATGGTGCGCGACATCAAGAAGTCCGCACAGTTTTATACCGACGTGCTGGGCCTCAAGGTGTCGGACTGGATCGGCGACCAGATGGTGTTTCTGCGCGCCGGCAGCGATCACCACGATCTCGCGCTCGCGCAGTTGCCGAAAGATTCCGCCGACTTCAACGACTTGCCGCGCTACTCGCGACCAGGCCTTGAGCACTTTTCGTATCTGATCGACAGCTATGAAGAGATGGAGCGTTCGGTGAAGGTGCTACAGGAGCATGGTGTCGAGATCGTCCGCGGCATCGGCCGGCATGGTCCGGGCAATAACCTGTTTCTGGTCTTCAAGGACCCGGACGGCAATAACGTCGAGGTGTACTGCGAGATGACGCAGATCGGTGAACGCGACGCGCATGAACCCCAGGTGTGGGAGCGCACCATCGAATCGTTCGACCAGTACCGCTTCGAGCGCTTTGTCGTGCCGCCGCCGCCGCATCTGGTAGCACAAAAATCGGCTCAGGCAGCGACTCAGGCAGCGACCCAGGCAGCGGCGCAAGCAGATGCGCAGTCTGCAGCCGACGATTCAGCGAAAGCCGATCCGTCCGATCACGAATAATTCGGAAACCTCATGAAGCGATTGATCGAAACCGTCTCGTTCTGGATCGTGATTGGCTTGATCTGGGAGTTCGGCGTGCGTTGGACGGGCACGCGCGAATATGTGCTCCCTGCGTTATCGCAGGTGTTCGCTGCCGGTTGGGAAATGCGCGGGCAGTTGCTGTCCGATACCTTGGCGACCGCCTGGGAAGTGTTCGCCGGTTTCACGCTGGCGCTGATTGGTGGTCTGGCGATCGGTTTGCTGGCGAGCATGTCGAGCATCGCGCGGCGCACGCTGTTTCCGCTCGTCACCGCGTTGCAGAGCATGCCGAAGATCGCGCTCGCGCCGTTGCTGATCGTGTGGTTCGGTTATGGTTTTGCCTCGAAGCTGGCGGCGGCCGTGCTGTTCGCTTTCTTTCCGATTGTGATTGCGACGATGGGCGGCCTGGCCGGCGTGCCGCGCAACCTGGATGAGCATTTTCGGGCGCTCGGTGCGTCGCAGGCGAAGACCTTCTGGCATTTGCGTTTGCCCGCCGCGTTGCCCGCATTGATCGACGGTTTGAAGATCGCGATGCCATTGGCGGTAATCGGGGCAATTGTGGGTGAGTTCATCGGCTCCGAGTCGGGGCTGGGGCATCTGATCGTGTTCGCGACGTCGAACGCGCAGACCGCGTTGTCGTTCGCGGCGATCCTGATGGTGACCGTACTGGCGATGCTGTTTTACTGGGCCGTCGAACTGGTTTCGCGCGGTGTGTGGTGGAGAGGAGTGACGGTCTGATGGCACTGGTCGACAAGTTGCGTATTGTGCAGCGCGCCGCGGCAACCGGCGCACAGGTTCACCCCTTGCATCGCGACGAAGCGGCGCCCGCGCTGATTTCCGTCGAGCAGGTCGGCAAGCGTTTCGCCGCGCGGGGTGGGGCGGGGGCGTTCAGCGCGCTCGACGATGTCTCGATGCAGATTCGCCAGGGCGAGTTCGTCTCGATTCTCGGGCCGAGCGGTTGCGGCAAGAGCACCTTGCTGCGGATGGTGGCGGGTCTTGTGTCATGCGATGGCGGCCGGATTTTGCTGGGTGCCGAGCCCATTTCCGCGCCGGTGCCGGATATCGGGGTGGTGTTTCAGACGAGCAATATGCTGCCCTGGCTGACCGTTGGGGCGAATATCCGATTAGGCGCGAAATTGAGGAGTGTGCCGAGGGCGCAGGTTGAGCAGCGGCTTCCCGCGTTGCTCGAGACCTTGGGGTTGACGGCATTCGCCGACCGGTACCCGCATGAATTGTCGGGTGGGATGAGGCAGCGTGCCGCAATTGGGCAGATTCTGTTGCTCGAGCCGCGCGTGATGTTGATGGATGAGCCCTTTGGGGCGCTGGATGCGCTGACGCGGGACCGCTTGAATGTAGAGCTTTTGCGAATCTGGCAGCAGAGCACGCTGACGGTTTTGCTTGTTACTCATAGCATTCATGAAGCGGTGTTTTTGTCGGATCGGGTGTTGGTGATGTCTGAGCGGCCGGGGAGGGTTGTTCACGATATGAAGATCGATTTGCCGCGGCCGCGGGAGCCTGATCAGGTCAAGAGCAATCCCCTGTACGGGGAGTATGTTTCGGCGCTTTCCAGGCTGATGGGGGTGTTTTAAATTAAACAACCAACGCCGTAGGCAAACAGACAAGAAGACAAGAGAAAGACCGCCACCGCAGGCAAAGACCCAATCCCTACTACAATCCAAACGACTAGAAACCACCCCAAGCCTGCGGCAGCCATCCAATGTTGAAGATTCTGGTCAGTGCCTGCCTCGCGGGCCACCCCGTCCGCTATAACGGCAAAGCCAAACCCGTCCGTGAAGTGCTGC
This sequence comes from Paraburkholderia sp. D1E, assembly GCF_052682275.1. Taxonomy (NCBI): domain Bacteria; kingdom Pseudomonadati; phylum Pseudomonadota; class Betaproteobacteria; order Burkholderiales; family Burkholderiaceae; genus Paraburkholderia; species Paraburkholderia sp. D1E. The sequence goes on along the minus strand of NZ_JBQYMB010000001.1, from coordinate 7,707,776 downwards.
TGGAAAAATGGCGCTCCGAAGGGCGCCTCATCGTCGTCTGTCCGGAAGTGGCCGCCGGGTTTCCGACCCCGCGTCCGCCCGCGGAAATCCAGCTGCGCCGCACGGGTCTCGACGTGCTAACCCAAGCGGCGTCGATCGAAGACAACACAGGCGCAAACGTTACCGCGCTCTTCATCGCGGGCGCTCACCACGCATTAAGCCGCGCACAAGCGGAAAATTGCCGCTATGCATTGCTGGCCGACGGCAGTCCTTCCTGCGGCAGCACCTTCCTCTACGATGGCGCCTTCACGGGCACCCAGCACGCAGGCGCAGGTGTCACCGCCGCCTTGTTGCAGCAGCACGGCATCCGCGTTTTCGCGGAATCGCAAATAGCGGAGTTGGCCGCGGCTATCGCACTCGAATCGGATGAGCAGGGCACGTAGCAATGCGCCGGAGAACTGTAGAAGACCAACCGAAAGCCGGGGACTTTCACCATGCGCTAACGTTTGCGCATTCCAGTCTATCCACGCGCAAACGATTAATACGCATTACTAGAAATCAGAGGCGCGGTATTCGCGAGACCTGCCAGGCCGCCGGCACAGCGGCTCACATTTGCGCGCGGAGCCAGTGATAAACCAGCGGTCCGCACAATATGCCCCATGTTACCGCGCAGATCAGCAGCGCCATCGTCACCGCTGCGCTGCCGCAGTCCTTGGCACGCTTCGACAATTCGTGCCGTTCGAGCGAAATGCGATCGATCGCGGCCTCGATGCTCGAGTTCAACAACTCCACCAGGAGCACCAGCAGCACGGAAACGATCAGCAATACCCGCTCGATCGCGCTAACCGGCAGCAACAGCGCGCAAGGCAGCAAGATCGCCGCCAATGCTATCTCCTGACGAAAGGCGCTTTCCTCGCGCAACGTCGCAACCATGCCGTCGCACGAGTGCCGCAGCGCGAACAGCGCCCGGAAAGGACCGCTGCGTTTGGCTGGCAACGGCGCAGGGGGCGGGGCCGCTGCAGAAACCTCTGAAGGGACAGAAGAAGATCGGGTCGGATTGCTCATGATTTGCTTCGGATCTGGATGGCCGCAGCATGCCTCAAATGTCACAAATTGTCACAGACTTGTGATATCTTTGCGCCCGCCCAACGGCGCCAGTACGCCTGAGCGAGAGACTACGGGAAATAGGCGAAAAGCAGGGTTCCAGCACGCTGCGATACACGTTTCAAGTGTTGGCCGCGCCGGTCGTGCCGCTCGTCATTCAAGGTTTCGCCGGATCGTCCGTATACACGTGTAGAGGACCGCATTGCGGTCATGCCGCATTCCGTTTTTCACGTTCCCCGCAAACTTCTGCGGCAGGCCGAATTCGCAACGATGTCCCGCGTAGTCATGGGGCGGATGGCCGAAGTCCAACAAGCTGATCTGTCCATGAAACCTGTTGTCTCGTTTTGCCTGTTGCTGACGGCGCTCGCCGGCGCTTTGTACACAGCCACGCTGGCCGCCGCGCCTTCCGCGCCCGTTCCGTTGCTTGCCGCTACTGTCGCATTGCCGTCGCCCGCTGCGCCAGGCGCGGCCCCCAACGGCGCGCATGCATTGAACGCGTCGAACACGACGAACGTGACCAATGCCGCCAGCAGCGTTGCCGGTTCGACTACGGTGCACCTGCCGTTCTCCGCGTTGGGCGCCTATCAGCCGCTGAACCTGCGCGGTCTCGAGGACGTGCGCGTCGTCAACGTCGGCGTGCGGCTCGATCACGTGGTGACCGCGGCGCGGCTGCGCTTGCGCTACACGTATTCGCCGGCGCTGGTGTTCCCGATCTCGCACTTCAAGGTGTCGATCAACAACGAAGTGGTGGCGACCGTACCGTTCGATCGTGAGCATGCAGGGCAGATCGTCACGCAGGACATTCCGCTCGATCCGCGTTTCCTGACAGATTACAACCAGCTTGGCCTTCGACTCATCGCGCATTACACGCTCGACCATTGCGAAGACCCGGAAAACTCGTCGCTATGGGCCGACGTGAGTCCGACGAGCGAGATCATTCTCGACACCTCGCCGATTCGTTTGCCTAACGATCTCGCGTTGCTGCCCGCACCGTTTTTTGACCGGCGCGATGTGGGCCGCTTGCGTCTGCCGTTCGTGTTACCGGCGGCCGCCGACAACGCGACGCTGCGCAGCGCCGGGGTGCTGGCCTCGTGGTTCGGCGCGCTCGCCGATTATCGTCAGGCGCGTTTTCCGGCCTCATCCACCTTGCCGTCCGACGATCAGGCTGTGGTGGTGGCGCGCAGCGCGCAGTTGCCCGCAGCGCTGAAACTGCCGCCGGTCAATGGGCCGATGCTGATCGTCACCGACAATCCGGCCGCCGTCGACAAGAAGCTGCTGATCGTGACGGGCCGAACCGCAGCCGAAGTCGATCAGGCCGCCGCCGCGCTCGTGCTCGGCAGGACGGCGATGGCGGGCCCCGCCGTGCAGGTCGCGCAGATCGACATCGGCGCGCCGCGCAAGCCCTATGACGCGCCGCGCTGGTTGCCGGTCGACCGTCCGGTGGCCTTCAAGGAGCTGATCGACGATCCGAATCAGTTGCAGGTGCGCGGCAGTGCGCCGGACGCGATCCGTCTGAACCTGCGCGTGCCCGCCGATCTGTTCTCATGGAATGGCGCAGGCGTGCCGCTGAATCTGAAGTACCGTTACACGGCGCCGACGGTGCAGAACAATTCTGTCCTTGCCGTGCAGATCAACGATCAACTGGTCAAGTCGTACCGGCTTGCGCCGGCTAGCGCTGACGATGCGCAGGGCCGCCTGCAACTGCCGGTGCTGTCGACGAGCGGTAACCGTTCGAGCAACCTGCTCGATATTCCGGCGTTCCGCGTCGGCAGCTCGAACCAGTTGCAGTTGCGCTTCAATCTCGATTCGCAAAAGACGGGGCTGTGTCAGGGCGTCGCGTCGAATCCCGTGCAGGCGGCGGTCGATCCGGACTCGACGATCGACTTCTCGAACTTCGTTCACTACGCGCAGATGCCGAATCTCGCGTACTTCGCGAATAGCGGCTTCCCGTTTACGCGTTACGCCGATCTGGCGCAGACGGCCGTGGTGATTCCCGCGCATCCCGCACCCGAAGAACTCGAAGCATTGCTGACGATGCTCGGCCACATGGGGCAGTGGACCGGCTATCCGGCGCTGCGCGTGCAGATCGCGCGGCCGGCCGAGATCACGCAACTGGCGGGCAAGGATCTGCTGGTGATTGGCGGCAATGGTTCGGGACCCATGCTGGATCATTGGCATCAGGCACTGCCGCTGACCATCGGCGCGAGCCCGAACGTCGGCGCAGAAGGTGTCGATGGCGGCACGCTCACGCGCGCCTCGTTCTCGGTGAAGGAGCAGTGGCGCAACGGCGCGCATCTGCCGGACGGCAGCGCGCATCTCGAACGCGACGGCGCGCTGGCCGCGTTAATGGGCTTCGAATTGCCCGGCAGCAAAGGACGCAGCGTGGTCGCGCTGACGGCCACCGATCAGCATCAACTGACCCAGTTGCTCGACGTGCTGGAAAAACCGGACCGGGTCTCGCAACTGCAGGGCGACGTCGCACTGGTGCGCGGCGGCGAAGTCGACAGCATGCGCGTCGGCGAACCGTACCTGGTCGGTTATGTGCCCTGGTATGCGCGGCTCTGGAGCAAGGCAATCCAGCATCCAATTCTGCTGGGCGTGCTCGGCGCGATCGCCGGGCTGCTGCTGGCGGTTGGCGCATTCACCGCGCTGCAGGAACTGGCCGCGCGCCGCCGGGGAGTCTGAGCGATGCTGCCGGTGAAGTGGAAAGCGTCGCTGTGGCAGGCGCCCGGCGGGGCACTGGCGAATGCGCGCACACGTATGGCGTCGGTGGCAGGCGCAACGATTGCCACGAGCGTGTCTGCCAGCATGGCCACCGGCGTGGCCGCCGTGTTCGCGAGCGGCGCGTTCGCTGCGGCCCTGCCGCCGCCGGCCACGGCAACAGGGTTTGCCAGCCCTGCGCCGGACAGTTGCGCTGCGCCCGCATGGCCGCGCTGGCAGCAGTTCAAGCGCGATTTCATCTCGCCTGAAGGGCGCGTGATCGACGTCGGCTCGGCCGATTCGCGCACGGTATCGGAAGGTCAGTCGTACGGATTATTCTTTGCGCTCGTCGCCAACGACCGCCCGGCCTTCGATTCGATTCTGCACTGGACCGAGACGCATCTCGCGCAAGGCGACCTGACCGCGCATCTGCCGGCCTGGTTATGGGGCCGCACGGACAGCGGGCAATGGGACGTGCTCGATGCGAATGCTTCCTCCGATGCCGATCTGTGGATCGCCTATGCACTGCTCGAAGCCGGCCGCGCGTGGCAGGAACGCAGCTATACGGCGCGTGGCGCGGTCCTCGCGAAGCGCGTGCTCGACGAGGAAACCGCCAGCGTTCCCGGTCTCGGGTTGACGTTGTTGCCTGGGCCGGTGGGCTTTCATCCGGCGCCGGACGTGTGGCGCGTCAATCCGAGTTATTCGCCGCCGCAGGTGGTCCGCGGGATCGGCACGCGGCTGCCGGACGACGCACGCTGGACGCGCCTTCTCGCCAGCACCGGCCGGGTCCTGCTCGACACCGCGCCGCACGGCTTTTCACCTGACTGGGCGTTGTACCGCGCCAAACACGGTTTCGCGCCGGACCCGCAAACTCAGGCCGAGAGCGCTTACAACGCAATTCGTGTCTATCTTTGGGCCGGCATGCTCGATCCAGGCGATCCGCTCGCGCAACCGTTGCTCACGCACCTCGCGCCGTTTGCCGGCTTTATCGCCGCGCACGGTGCGCCGCCTGAAAACGTCGATACGACGAACGGCAGCGTCGGCGCGAACATGGGTAACGCAGGCTTCTCCGCAGCGGCCGTGCCATTTCTCGACGCGCGCGGCCAGCGCGCGCTCGGCGATGCGCAGATCGCGCGCATGGAACAACTCGATCGCGACACGCCGGCCGGCTATTACACCAGTGTGCTGAGTCTGTTCGGGCTGGGCTGGCGCGATGGCCGTTATCGTTTTGCCGCCGACGGCACCCTCAACCTGCACTGGAGTTCGCCGTGTCGCGCCGCTTCCCGCTAACGTGCGCGGCGCTGTTGCTCTGCCTCGCGGCGCAGGTCGCGTCGGCAGCCGCGTGGGCCGGCACGACCATGTCATCACAAAACGCCGCCGCGCAACGCCTGTTTGGGACGGCCCGCATGTGGTCAACCAAGCATCGTGACGATCTTGCCTTGCAATCGATCCAGAAGGCGCTGCTGATCGCGCCGGACGATACTTCGTTGCTGGCAGAGCAGGTGCGCATCCAGTTGCGTCTCGGCGAGGCGCAGGCCGCGCAGACGACGCTGGCGCGGCTGCGGATCAAAGCCCCCGGCACGCCCGCCACGCAGCAGATCGAAGACGAGTTCCGCGTCGCCACCAACGGCCGTGAAGAACTGGCGACGATTCGCCTGATGGCGCGCAGCGGCCAGTCCGCCGAAGCGACGCGGCGGCTGGTCGCGCTGTTTCCGCACGGTGCGCCGTCGGGGTCGCTCGGCGCCGAGTACTACCAGATCATCGCGGGCACGCCCGAGGGCCGCGTGCAGGCAGTCGGGGCATTGCGTCAGCGGATCGCTGCCGATCCGTCGGATCTCGATTCGGCGCTGGTGCTCGCCAATCTGCTGAACGCACGCGGCGAGACGCGCGCGGAGGCCAATCGCATCGCATGGAATCTCGCCACACGGCCGGATTCGGATCGCTCGGCATCGCTGGACGCATGGCGTCACGTGCTGCAATCCGCTGGCGCGGATCCGGCTTATCTCGCCGCGCTGCGCGCCTATCTGCAACTCGTGCCGGACGATACCGAATTCAAGGACCGGGTCGGCGTGATCGAAGCGCAGTCGGAGGCGCAGCGGCAACTCGAACGCAATCCCGACTACATCGCGCAGCAGCGCGGCCTGCAGGCACTCGCGCGCAACGATCTGACGACGGCCGAACCGCTGCTCACGCGGGCCGCGCAAGCCCGGGCGAACGACGCCGAGGCGGTTGGCGGCCTCGGTCTGGTGCGCATGCGCGAAGGGCGGCGTGACGAAGCCCGCACGCTGTTTCTGCGCGCGGCCGCGCTCGCGCCGGACAATCGCGGGAAATGGGAAAGCCTCGCGCGTGCCGCGCAATTCTGGGGCACGCTGGCGCAGGGCCGCGAGGCCGCCGCAGCCGGACGTCCGCAGGATGCCGAGCGGGCCGCACGCGCCGCGCTCGCGATGGAGCCGGCCAACGCCGACGCCAAACTGATGCTCGCCGACGCGCTGCTCGCGCAACGCAACTGGAGTGCCGCGGAACCGCTGCTGCGTGACTTGCTGGCGGCGCGCGAACCGAATCTGTCGGCAGTGCGCAGTACCCAGACGCTGTTCGAGAACACCGGTCGCGCGGCTCAGGTCGCGCCTCTCCTCGACGCCTTGCAAAGCCGTTTCACTGCCGCCGACGACCGCCAGGGCCTCGCGCAACTGCGCGCCGATATCCTCCGCGGGCAAGCAGAAAAATTGCTGATGGCCGGCCAGCGCGGCCCGGCCGCCCAGCGCTACGAAGCGGCCTTGCGGCTCGCACCCGATGCACCGTGGACGCGGTTTGCGCTCGCGCGCCTGTATCGCGATCTGGGTCTGCCGCAACTCGGGCGGGTGGTGATGGACGATGGCCTTTCCGTGTCGGCGTCGCCCGAAATGCGCTATGCGAGCGCGCTCTATCGCAACTCGCTCGACGACATCGGCGGTGCGCAAGACGTGCTTGCGCCGATCGCCGATCAGGACCGCACGGATGGCATGCGCGCGCTCGAGCGCAACCTGCAAGCGCAGCAGTGCCTCGCGAGAGCACGCGCCGCGTTCGCGCAGGACGATCAGGCGGGCGCCGCACAAGCGCTCGAGCAGGCACGCTCGCTGGCCGGCGACGATCCGAACCTGTTAGCCGCGGTCGGCTCGATGTGGATCGATCACGGCCAACCCGAGCGCGGCCTCGCGTTGCTGCAGAACTGGATCGACACGCATCCGCAGCAGACCGACGCCGACGTGCGTCTGCGTTACGGCGATCTGCTCGGCAGCGCGCAACGCAATGACCAGTTGGATGTATGGCTGACGTCACTGCGCAGCGACGACGTGCAACTGAGCCCCGCACAAAGCGCGCGTCTCGAAGACCAGGCGTTGCGTTTGATCCTGCGGCAGACCGACGAAGCGCTCGATCGCCAGGACTTTGCCGCCGCGCGCCGCCTGCTCACCCGCGTCAGCCCGGCCGGCCGGCGCGACAAGCGGTATGCGTTCGAAGTGGCCGATCTCGAGCGGCTGCAGGGGCACTATGCGGCCGCGCGCGCCGCGCTGGCCCCGGTGCTGGCCGCGACACCTAACGATCCCGACGCGCAACTGGCGCTCGCCCGTGTGCTGGAGCAAAGCGGCGATCGCCGCTCGGCGCTCGATCTCGTGCGCACGGTGATCGACGGCGCGGCGCCCGACGACGTCGATACGCGGCTGTCCGCGGCTCGCCGGCTGGCGGCATTGCGCCGCCCGCAGGAGGCGGAGCAGATCACCTCGGCCTTGCGGGTCGCGTATCCGGCGCGGCCGGATGTGACGGTGCAAAGCGGACGCATCGCCCAGGACCTGGGTCAGTACGAGAACGCTGAATCGCTGTACCGTTTGTCGCTTACGCAGGAGCGCGTGGCGGGTGTGACGGCCGGTCCTGACGGCACGCCCGCGCAGGCCGCGCTGACCGATCTGCAGCAACGCCGCAATCCGGAGATCGAGACAGCATGGATACCCGCCTATAAGTCGGGCGACAGCGGCATTTCGCAGTTTCGTGCGTGGCAAGCGCCCGTGTACCTGCAGATTCCTTATCGCTACGACGGCCACTTTTTCCTCCACGCCGATACGGTTCATATCGATGCCGGCACGCTCGACGTCAGTGACGCGAACGCATTCACACGCGACACGTTCGGCACGCTGGGCGCCGCCGACAAGCTCGCGCAATCGCAAAACGTGCCGGCACAGACCGTGGCCGACTTCGCCGCGACGCTGCCGTATCTGCATCAATCGGCTACCGGTGTCGCGCTCGGCGCCGGCTATACGTCCGACGCATGGCGTTTCGACTTCGGCACCACGCCGCTTGGTTTTCCCGTGCATTACATGGTTGGCGGTGTGCGCTATCAATTCGATGCGGGACCGGCGAGCTTTTCGATCAGCGGCTCGCGCCGTCCGGAGACGAGCAGCCTGCTGTCGTACGCGGGCATGCACGATCCGGTGAGCGGCGCGGTATGGGGCGGGGTGCGTCGCGACGGCCTCGACTTCCACACGGCGGTCGATATCGGCAGGACCAGCGTGTTCGCCGATGTCGGCGCGGGGATGCTGACCGGCCGCAATGTGGCGAGCAACCAGGAAATCACCCTGCGCACCGGCTTCACCGTGCCGGTCTACCAGCGCGTCAACACGCTGGTGAGTACAGGGCTGGTCGGCAACGTCTGGCACTACACCAATAATCAGCGCTTCTATTCGTTTGGGCAGGGCGGATATTACAGCCCGCAACGCTATCTGTCGGTTGGCGTGCCGATCGAATGGGCCGGCCGGCGCGATGCGCTGAACTGGGACCTGACGGCCACTGTCGGCGTGTCGAATTCGTATGAGAAGGACTCGCCGTATTACCCGAACGGTTTGCCCGCCCTGAACAGTGCGTCGCCGGCGCTCAACAGTCTGTGGAATACGGCCGCCTCGGCGCCGGGCTTCAGCAACCTCGTCAACACGGCCAGTTCGACGCGCGGCGTCGCGTTCTCGTATGGGTTGAGCGGCATCGTGCAGTACCGCTTCAACCGTTATCTGGTGGCGGGCGCGCAATTGAGCATCGACCGTTCGCATGACTACGCACCGAGTTCCGCGCTGCTGTACATGCGCTATACCTTCGACGGACGCAAGCAGGACAACAGTCTGTCGCCGAGGCCTGTGCGCCTTTACTCCAGCTTTTGAGCGGCGATACAACGAGATCAGGGAAGCCACGCGTGAGCACCGTTTCGAAATCACTCAAGCCGACGCTGGCCGGCGCCTTTGTGCGACGCCTGCTGCAGGCTGTCCGCCGGGCGGGCTCGGAGAGCGGCGCGCGGTCGCTCGGCCAGTTGGCGATCGATGCACTCCCCGACGAATGGGCCGTGCTCGAAGCCGGCAAGCTCTACGCGATCTACGCGGCTGCGCGCACGCCGGGCGCCGATGCGCTGCTCTGGGAAAGCGCGCGCCAGGCGCAGGCGCGCGATGTCACCGTCGTGCTGGCACGCGCTCGCGCACAGGTCGCGTCGCGCCTGCGCGAACTCGGTTTCAGCGCCAATGCGCCGGCTTCCGGCTGGCCGCGTAACCTGAGCGTCCTTGCGATGCCGCCGACCGGCAACGCCTTGGCCGGTTCCGCCGATGCAGCCATCCATGGGGTGCCGCCGGTCGCGCTTGCCAGGGTGTTCGGCGGCCTGCGCGCGCTCAAGCGCTTCGGTTTCCGTTCGCGCTCGCTGTATTTCGTCGAAGGCACCGAGCGCTGGTTCAACTGGGTGGATCCGGCCGCACTTGCGCGGGAAGGCCGGATGCTCGCGAACTGGTGCGCGGTGCGCAACATTACGCTGGTGTTGCTGCTGGGTTCGCAATCGGACGCGGATGGGGACACGGACGCCGATGCCGATTCGCTGTTCGTTGCACCCGCGCTCGACGGCGCAGCGGCGCAGCATGGCCGCAACGAATTTCACGCAGCCTGCGCGGGCGTCGCGCGGATGGAGCGCACCCACGGCGAATTGCTGTGGCATGTGGACTTCTGGCGCTCGGATCGCACGCTCGTCACCGGCGACGTACGCTCGCTGCGTTTTACCGATAGCGGCCGTCTGAGCGTTGCGTCCGATACGCCAGGCAATGGTGCCGGAGGCGATGGGCTGCTGGCGCGCGATGAACAGCGGGTAGTGGTCAGCCGCGCGGTGGTGCGCGGACACGAGGCGTGGGTCCCGCCGAACTGGGAAGTGCTGGCCGATCAGCAGGCCGTACTCGCGGCATGCGTTGGCGCGCAGGCGGCGACCGTGGTGCTCGATTACGCCGGCGGCGCACAGCTCGATGCACTGTGCGCGGCGATTCATGCGCTGCGCCGCCAGACCGGGCGCGCGTTGAAGATCGTCGTCGCCGAACGGGGTGAAGTGCTGCGCCATCAATACGAACTGCTGGTGCTGACGCTCGGCGCCAACCTGGTGCTCGGTCGCGATCTGCCGTTTTCGCGGATGCAGTCGCTGCTGCAATCGTTGCAGGGACAACTGCACACGCGACCCGTCGCCGCCGATTATCGAACCGCGCTCAGCGCCGCGCTGAGCGAAGACGTGCTTGGCTATCTGCCGGCCGGCACGTACTGCACGCGGGTGCGCGCGGTGCTCGAACGCAGCGCCGTGCTGCAACTGCCGCATGTGCTCGTCAAGCTGACGCTGCTGCCGCAATGCGCGCATATCGAAGCGCTGAAAAGCTGCGTGCCGCGCCGTGCGGGCGACGTCTTCACGGCGGATGCCTCGCATCTGTACGTGTTTCTGTTCGCCTGCCGGCTGGCCGACGCGGACGCCGCGCTCGCCCGCATCTTCAATGTGCCGGTCGAGCGGATCGCGGGCGATATCGTGTATCTGGCGGAGCAGAGCATTGGCGATGAATTGAATGCGCTCGCCACGGCGAGCCGGCGCACGCCGATCGCCGACTACAGTGATCTGTTTGCGATGCCGTTGGGTAAACAAACCGCTGCGCCGGCCGTAGCCGCGCACGTCGGCACGGTTTTGCCGATCGGGGATGGGATGTCCACGGTCGATCAGCTCGCCGCAGTGGAGGAGCTCGTCGCAGTGGAGCAGGCGCTCGGGGCCGCGCGCGCGCAAGCGGCCCAGGAGCTTGAGCAGAAGACAGGGCAGGTAGCAGGGCACGAAGCAACGCCCGGGTCAAACGCGCCGCAGCCACCGCAGCCGCCGGCACTCCGCGCGGCCCCACCGCAGCGCCGTGCCGAGCCCTACGCGATGCCGCTGCGCAAGAAGGGGAGCGAGTAATGGGATTTCTGTTGATCTGTTTTGTCGCGGGGCTGATTCTCGCGATCCCGGTGTGGATCGTGTGGCAGCGCGCCGGCTCGCGTCGCGGTCTCGCGGCGATGCGCCACTTCGATCCGCGCGATGCGGTGCCCTGCGAAATCGAGCCGGTCGCATTGCGTGCGCGCCTGTTGCCCGACGCGGAGCGCGCCGCTGGGGGCACGTCATGAAGACGATTGCGGTTGTCTCCACCGCAGGCGGTAGCGGCCGCACGACCCTGAGCGCCGCGCTCGCCGTGCTGCTCGCGCGGCGCGGCCGTCCCGTGGTCGCGCTCGATTTCGATCCGCAGAATATGCTCGGCGCGCACCTCGGTCTCGATTGCCTCGCCCCGGCCGGCCTCGCGCAAGCCATGCTCGACGAAAACGAAGCGTGGCACGCGCACACGTGGCGCAGCAGCGAAGGCGTGCTGTTCGTTCCGTATGGCGCAGTGTCGCTCGAACAAAGCGCGCGCTGCGATGCGCGCCTCGCGGCCGAACCGCAGTGGCTTGCGAACGCGCTCGCGCAACTCGATCTTTCGCAGGATGGCGTCGTGCTCATCGACACGGCCCGCTACCCGTCGCAGCAAGCCGGGCAGGCCGTGCAGAGCGCCGATCTCGTGCTGTGCGTGACGCCGCCCGAGCCGGCCGCCTGCGCGACCCTGGTCGCGCGGCTTGAGGGGTTGCGACGCGGCGGCGTGAATCTGCGGATCATCGTCAACCGGCTGAATCCGGCGCGCGACATGCAACGCGACGTACTGGCGATGCTGGGCGCCGCGCTCGGTGACGGCCTGCCGCTCGCGCAGCGCGTGCATCTGGACGCGGCGTTGCCCGAATCGTTCGCACGCGGCACGTGGCTGTTCGACGACGCACCGCATTCGCAGGCATCGCATGATCTGCAAGGCCTCGCGAACTGGCTGCATGCGTGGCTCGCTGCTGCACCTTCTGATGCACCGGCGGCAAACACGCGCCGTGCGGGTGGGCAGCCATGAACGGAGCCACGTCCGCTAGCCGCAACGAACGCACGCTACGCCAGCGCGCGTTCGACCGGCTCGCGCGCGGCCTCGGACTTCCCGCCGAGCGCACGGCGCTCGACTGGCTCGTGCGTGTGTTCTTCCAGCCGCCGGCAGCCGGCAAGGCGGATGTCGCGCGCTTGTGGATCCACGCTGCCGTGCTGCATCTGGCCACCCAGTGGGGCGTGCTCGAACCGCATCGCCTGCGTGCGTGGTTGTGGCGCGCGTTCATCCGGGCACCGAAGCCGCACGCCCAGGCGGGCGCGGCCAAGGTGCGCGCGGTGCTTGCGTGGATTGACCGCTGGCTGGTGCCGGTGCTGTTGTGCTGGCGGCGCGTGCGCCGGTACATCGAAGCGAGGCTGCCGAGCTTGCCGTGGCAACGCTGGGGTATGCGGCTCGAAGCCGGCACCGAACGCGTCGGCCACATTCGCTGGCTACTGCCGTTCTTGGTGGTGGCGGGCGGCGTGCTGTGGACCATGATCGGCACCTCGCCACTGTCGACGGACGGCCAGTTCGAATTCTTCGCGGTGCTGGTGGTCGTGGCGCTCGTGGTGCGCCGCTTCCCCGGTCGCATGCCCGCGCTGATCCTGACGACGCTGGCCTTGCTCGCCATGATGCGCTACGTCTGGTGGCGCGTCACGCAGACGCTGTCGTTCCAGACGCCGGGCGAGGCGATTCTCGGCTATCTGCTGTTCGGCGCCGAAGCGTACACCTGGATCATTCTGCTGTTCGGCTTCGTGCAGACTGCATGGCCGCTCAATCGTACGGTTTCCGAACTACCCGCCGACTCCTCGAGCTGGCCGAGCGTCGACATCTATATTCCGACCTATAACGAACCGTTGACGGTGGTGCGGCCGACCGTGTTTGCCGCCCAGGGAATCGACTGGCCCGCGGACAAGCTGCGGGTTTATCTGCTCGACGACGGCCATCGCGAGGAATTCAGGAACTTCGCTCGCGATGCCGGTATCGGCTACATCACGCGCGACGACAATCAGCATGCGAAAGCGGGCAACATTAACCGCGCGGTCGAAAAAACGCACGGCGAGTACATTGCGATCTTCGATTGCGATCACGTGCCGACCCGCTCGTTCCTGCAAACCACGATGGGCACGTTCCTGCGTGACGCCCGATGCGCGATGGTGCAGACGCCGCATCATTTCTTCTCGCCCGATCCGTTCGAGCGCAATCTCGGCACCTTCCGCCGCGTGCCCAACGAAGGCAATCTGTTCTACGGGCTCGTGCAGTCCGGCAACGACTTGTGGAACGCGTCGTTCTTCTGTGGATCGTGCGCGGTCATCAAGCGCACGGCGCTCCTCGAAGTGGGTGGTGTGGCGGTCGAAACAGTCACGGAAGACGCACACACCGCGCTCAAGCTGCACCGGCGCGGCTATACGACCGCGTATCTGCCGACCGTGCAGGCAGCGGGTCTTGCCACCGAGAGTCTCGCCAGCCACATCAAGCAACGCACCCGTTGGGCGCGCGGCATGGCGCAGATTTTCCGCATCGACAATCCGTTTCTCGGCCGCGGCCTGAGTCTGTTTCAGCGCCTGTGCTACGGCAACGCGATGCTGCATTTCTTCTACGGCGTGCCGCGGCTCATCTTCCTGACCATGCCGATGGCGTACCTGTTCTTCCAGATGTATTTCATCAACGCGTCCGCGACCACCATCGCGGGCTTCGTGCTGCCTTACATCGTGCTCGCCAACATCGCGAACTCGCGGATGCAGGGCAAATTCCGCCATTCGTTCTGGGCCGAAGTGTACGAATCGGTGCTCGCGTGGTACATCGCGTTGCCGACCACTATCGCGTTTTTTAGCCCGAAGCACGGCAAGTTCAATGTCACTGACAAGGGCGGCCGCATCGATGAAGGCTACTTCGACTGGGCGGTGTCGAAACCGTATCTGGTACTGCTGGCGCTGAACGGCTGCGCGCTGATGGCGGGCGTGTACCGGTTGACGTTCGGGCCGGGCGGTGAAACCGCGACGATCCTGATGAACGTGTTCTGGACGCTCTACAACCTCGTGATGCTCGGTGCCGCAGCGAGCGTGGCGCGCGAAGCGAAGCAGGTGCGCGTCACCCATCGTATTTCGATGCGGGCCGCGGCGACGTTGCTGCTCGTAGACGGCACGACGGTGGCGTGCACCACCAGTGACTATTCGACCGGCGGTCTCGGTCTCGAAGTCGATCCGGCGTTGAAGCTCGCGCTTGGCGACAGCCTCGGCGTGTGCCTGAGCCGTGGCGACCGGCAATTCCATTTTCCGGTGCACGTGAGCCGTTTTGTGGGTTCGCACCTCGGTGTGCGCTTCGACGGCCTGACGCTCGAACAGGAGCGGCAGATGGTGCAATGTACGTTCGGCCGTGCCGACGCCTGGCTCAACTGGGACGAAGAGACGATTGAGGACGCGCCGCTGCGCGGCCTGAAGGAAGTGCTGACGATGGGCATGGAAGGTTATTCGCGGCTGCTGAGCGGGGCGCTGCGCGCCTTTCAGTCGCTGCTCGCGCTGGACCGTACACGCTATTAATGCCGGTGGCGCGTGCGCCCGGCCAATGAGAGAACGCCAAGCATGACTCTGTGGAACCTGTATTTCATCATCAAGCTGTACCTGTTCACGGGCGGACATCTGCAGCCGGTGTGGATCGCCAACATCGTCTTCGCACTGGCGCTGGTGGCGAGTGCGACGCTGCGCCACCGCGGCTGGCGCATCCTGCGTAACCTGCTCGGTCTCGCGATCGGCATCCCGCTGATGTACTACGAAGCGAATGTGCCGCCGTTCTCGCGTCTGACCGAAGAGTTCGGCAATCTCACCACCTTCAGCTTTGGCTACTGGCTTGAACTCGCGCAGCGTTTCCTGCCGCCGATGCTCCTGCTCACCGCGCTTGGCGGCCTGGTCGGTTATCTGATCGTCAACCGCTGGCTGCGTGTGGCGACTTTCGTGCTGATCGCGCTGGTCGCGATCCCGCTGTGGCAACAGGGTAACGCGGTGTATGCGCGGCTGCAGATCGGGCCAGCCACGGCGGCATCCGGCAATGCACTTGCCGCGCAGCCACTGGATCACAACGCGGCGCTATCTGCCTTCCGCACGCAGGAATCGCAACGGCAAGTTACCTTCGGTCATCTCGGCGCCGATGCGAACACGCAGTTCGACGTGATCGTGCTGCATATCTGTTCGTTGTCGTGGGACGACCTCGATGCGGCTAAGGCGCGCAATCATCCGATGCTGAGCCACTTCGACTATCTGTTCACCAACTTCAGCACAGCCGCCAGCTACAGCGGACCGGCCGCGATTCGCGTGCTGCGTGCGAGCTGTGGGCAGGAAGCGCACGCGGATCTCTACAAGGATGCGCCGCAGCAATGCCACCTGCTCGCCGATCTGGCGCAGGCCGGCTACACGCCGCAGACGATGCTGAATCACGACGGCCACTTCGACAACTTCCTGCAGTTGGTGCACGACAACACCGGTGTGCCGAACGTGCCGATGATCTCGAACGCGAACGTGCCGGTCGCGATGCATGCCTTCGATGGCTCGGCCATTCACGACGATTACGCGACGCTCGCCAGCTGGTATGCGCAGCGCGCAAGCACGCCCGGCCCGGTGGCGCTGTACTACAACACGATCAGCCTGCACGACGGCAACCGTCTGCCGAACAGCAGTCTGTCGAGTATCGATTCGTATCCGCAGCGCGTGAACAAGATGATGAGCGACTTCGACCGTTTTGCGGATCTGATCGCGGCCTCGGGGCGGCGCGCGGTGATCGTGTTCGTGCCGGAGCATGGCGCGGCGCTGCGCGGGGATGCGAATCAGGTCGCCGGTCTGCGTGAAATCCCAACGCCGCGCATCGTGCATGGACCGGCGGGGGTGCGGCTGGTCGGTTTCCAGGGCAATCATGGACCGACCACGGTGATCGACAATCCGGCGAGTTTCCTGGCGGTTGCCCAACTGCTGTCGAACCTCGTCTCGAACAGTCCGTTCAAGCCGGGCGTGACCCTGGCGCAATATGCCGCCAATCTGCCGCAAACGCAGATGGTCGGCGAGAACGAAGGCACCGTGACGATGAAGACGGCGTCGGGCTATGTGGTCAAGACGCCGGACGGCGTATGGGTGGACGGCAAATGACAGTAGCCAATCCTGAAGTGAGGGCGCCGGCGAGCGGCTGGCCGGTGGACGATATCACCGGCCTTGGGCGCCGGTTGCCTGAGCTCGATCCGGCCAGGTATTTCGACGAACAGGCGCGGGAGTCTTATCAGTTGTCGCTTCTGAAGTGGCCGGTGCTCGCCCGGTTGATGAAGCTTGTGCCGCTCGACGAGGCTGCGGCTCCCGCAATGCCCGTGGCGCGCACGGCGCCCACTTCGGACGAACGCGTGCAAGCGGCAGCGGCCGACTAGGCGCTTGCGCTGCAGCGCGCCGGCCGGCGCGCTGTCCTCAGGCGGCGTGCGCTAAGCTCACCGCAACTGTGTCACGGCCAGCAGCAGCACCATGCTGCCAATCGCGCCATCCAGCACGCGCCACGCCGTCGCGCGGCGGAACAGCGGCGCCAATGCACGGGCACCGTAGCCCAGCCCGACAAACCAGACTCCGCTCACCGCCATCGCGCCGAGCGCGAACGCCACGCGTGCGCCCTCCGGTTCGCGCGCGCCCGCCGTGCCGATCAGCAGGAAAGTGTCGAGATACACGTGCGGATTGAGCCACGTGAAGGCCAAGGTCATCAGGATGATCGGCATGGCGCGTTGCACAGGTGCCGCACGCGCGGCAGGTGCGGTGCCGCTCCCGTTGGCGTCCAGCACCGCATGGCCAGGCCGCACCGCGCGGCGCAGCGCGTTGATGCCGAACCACGCCAGATAGGCGAGCCCGACATACAGCATCGCGTGGACGAATACCGGAAAGCGTTCCACCAGGACCGACGCGCCACCCACACCCGCGCCGATCAGGATGAAGTCGGACAGCGCGCACAAAGCGACGATCTTGCCGACGTGCGAGCGCATGATGCCCTGACGGAGCACAAAGGCGTTCTGCGCGCCGATCGTCACGATCAGCGACGCGCACAGGGCGGCACCGTGGGAAAAAGACAGCCAATTCATAATCGATCCAGTAGACGGGGGAAGCGAACGGGGCTAGTCTGCGGTGTTGCTTCTCATAAGAGAAGCTAATTTACTTAATGCTGATTAAGGAACGCTAATGCTCGACTATGCGTTGCTCGACGCACTGGCCGCGGTGGTGCGGCACGGCTCGTTCGATCGTGCGGCCAGCGAACTGAATGTGACCCCGTCAGCCGTCTCCCAGCGGGTCAAGCTGCTGGAGGAACGGGTGGGCAGCGTGCTCGTGAAGCGCGGCCAGCCGTGCGTCGCGACCACCTCGGGCGCGCTGCTGTGCCGCCATACCGAACGCGTGCAATTGCTGGAAGCGGAGCTGAGCGGCCGGCTGCCGGCGCTGCCCGGCGCGCTGGTCGAACCATGGCCGGCACTGCGCGTGGCCGTCAACGACGACAGCGTAGGCACCTGGTTTATCGACGCGGTGGCGCAGTTCTGCGTGGAACGGGAGATGCTGCTCGATCTGGTGGTCGACGATCAGGACCACACCGCGCAGCGGATTCGCGACGGCAGCGTGCAAGGCGCGGTCACCACGCAGGCGGAGCCGGTGCAGGGCTGCCGCTCGACCCGCCTCGGGCGGATGCGCTATCTGGCGGTATGCACGCCGGCGTTTCGTGAGCGTCATTTTGCCGACGGCGTCACGCGCGAGTCGCTGCGGCGCGCGCCGTGTGTCGATTTCAATCCGAAGGATCAGTTGCAAAAGCGCTTCATGCGCCGCATCACGCGAGCGGAACTGGATCCGCCGTTGCACTGGATTCCGCATGTCGCCGGTTTTTTGCGCGCCTGCGTGACGGGACTTGGCTGGGGCATGTGCCCCGAACGCATGATCGCGCCGCATCTGGCCAGCGGCGAGTTAGTGGACATGGCGCCCGGCAAGCATATCGATGTCGATCTGTACTGGCAGAGCTGGCGGCTGTCGATCGGCTGGCTCGACGATTTCGGTGCGGTGCTGCGCAAGCGAGCCACGGAATTTCTCGATTGAGGCGATCGCCTTTGCCGGCCTCGCGTGAGCGGCGCACCGGTCATCGCGCGCGATGGCGGACGCTTTTCAGACTGAGTAGCGCGACATGCAGGCCGTGATGCGTACGAGCCGGATCCCTGGCGAGGTCCGGCTCGTACGCTATTCGAAAGCTGTCAATGCAGCCGGATCACCGGATGCACGCGTCTGCGCAGCCAGTGACTCGCCGAATCCAGCGCCATGCGCGCGAAGCCTGTCAACGTCATTACGTGGCGGCGATAGATGAGTTTGTAGACGGCGGTTGCCAGCCAGCCGTCGACAAACACCGGTTGCGTCAGCAAGCTGTTGCTCAGGCTACCGATCGTGCCTTCGCGGCCGAAACCGACCAGTGTGCCGGCGTCGCGATAGACGAACTCAGGTAAGGGCTCTCCCGCTATCCGGCACTTAAGCGCACGTGCCAGAAACAGCGCCTGTTGGTGCGCGACCTGAGCGCGGGGCGCCAGAAACGTGTCCGCGTTTTCAGAAGAAGGGCAGGCCGCGCAATCGCCGAGTCCAAATATATTCGCGTCGTTCGTGCATTGCAGCGTGCGGTTCACCTGCACCTGTGCATTGCGATTCACCGCGATGCCGTCCAGGGTGCGCAACACTGGCGGCCCTGCGATGCCCGCGGTCCAGATGGCGATGTCGCTGGCGAGCGGTGCGCCTTCGTTAGTCAGCACGGCGTCGGGGCGCACTTCGGTGACGCGCGTTGCGTTCAACACCTCGACACCGAGACTGCCGAGCATTGTCTGCGCGCGCGCCGAAATCGTTTCAGACAAAGCGGGCAGTACGCGCTCGCTGCTCTCGATCAGACGGATGCGGAAGTCGCGCACGGGATCGAGTGAGAATGGGCTGTAGCGGTTCAGGAGGCGCACCGTGTCGCGCAACGCAGCGGCGAGTTCAACACCGGTTGCGCCCGCACCGATGATGTTGATCGATACCGGCGTATCCGCTTGCGCGGTCCGCGCGCGGCGCGCATGGTTCGCACGTAGACAGGCGTCAAGCAGCTTGCGGCGAAACGCTTCCGCATGCGCGACCGATTCGAGCGGCAACGCGTGTTCGGCCGCGCCCGGCACGCCAAAGTATTGCGTGACGCTGCCCATTGCCAGCACCAGCGTGTCGAATGCGAGCTGCCGTGACGGCAGGATTTCGCGGCCGTCGGCGTCGTGGAGCGCATTCAGCGTGATGTGACGGGTCGTCCGATCGAGCGCGGCAAGTTCGCCCTGTTCGAATTCGAAGCCATGCCGTTGCGCCTGCACCGCGTATTGCAGTTGATGCGTGGCCGGATCGAGTTGGCCCGATGCGGCTTCATGCAGCAAGGGCTTCCAGAAGTGCGTCGGCCAGCGATCCACCAGCACGATCTGCGCGAGACCGGCGCGGCCGAGCGTTTCCGACAGCCGCGTCGCGAGCCCAAGCCCGCCGACACCGCCGCCGACGACCACGACGCGATGCGCTGCCGCTTGCGCGGTTTGCGCCGTTTGTGCCGCTTGCACTGCTTCCGCCGCGTCTGCCGTGTGCGGCATGCGCGGCGTGCATTGCTGCGGGTCAGAGGGTGTTTGCTGATCGGTTGCGGCCATGATCCGTATCCTCCTGAAGTTATCCGTGCTGAACCGGTGAAAGTGTCCCCGGGCTATCCCCGGTATTGATCGGCCTCATCTGTCAGGGTCAGTATAGAATCGACGGAAACCGCAGCACAATTTAATGTTTATACAGAACATATAGGTTTTCACTTATGTTAAAAGCTGCCACGTTCCGTCAATTGAGAACCTTGCATACGATCGCGAAGCTCGGCAGCGTGTCGCGTGCGGCCGAAGAACTGAAGCTCACGCAGCCGGCGGTGTCGCTTCAGGTGCGTCTGCTCGAAGAGGCCGCGGGCGCGCCGCTGTTGCAGCGAGTGGGCCGTGGCGTGCAGTTGACCGCGGCGGGCGAAATCCTCGCACGCTATGCGTTGGAAATCCTCGATCTATGGAACGGCGCGGCAGATGATCTCGCCGCGTTACAAGGCGAGCAGGGCGGCACGCTGCGCATCGGCGCGATCACTACGGCTGAATATCTGATTCCGCCTTTTCTGGTGCGCTTCACCGAGTTGCGCCCGCAAGTGAAGGTGCAGTTCAAGGTCGGCAATCGCGCCGACATCATCCGCATGCTGGCCACGCACGAAATCGATCTCGCGGTGATGGGCAGCGCGCCGCGCGAATTGCGTACGGTGGCCACCGCATTTGCGAAGCATCCGATGGCGTTCGTTGCCTCGCCCGCCCACGCGCTGATGAAGAAAAAGCGCCTGTCGTTGGACGATCTGCAAACCGCGAATCTGTTCGTGCGGGAGCGGGGTTCGGGCACACGCTCGACTGTCGAGAATCTGTTTCGACTCGCGGGCCACAAACTGCATATCGGCTCCGAGCTTTCGAGCAACGAGGCGATCAAGCAACTGGTCGAGGCGGGCCTGGGCATCGCGTTTCTGTCGCTGCACGCGTGCTCGCTGGAATTTCAGGCCGGCTTGCTGGCGTTATTGCCCTTGCCCGCCAATCCGATCGAGCGCGACTGGTACGTGATGCATGTGTCCGATAAGCGCCTGCCGCATGTCGCCGGGCTGTTCCGCGATTTTCTGATCGAGCACGGTATGTCCGGCGCGGTGCCGGTGCCGCTGCCCACCGTCGCCGCTGCGAAGCGGCGCCGTCAGGCGCGGTAGGCTTGCCCGGTTTGACGCGCGGATTCTCGCGATTCGCTTCGACGTTTGCGCTGTGCAAGGCTCACAGGACGTCTCCGTGCAGTCTTTCATTGCATGCGCTGAACCTTATAGGACGGGCGTTTCAGGTTACATCGCCCGAGATCGAAGTAAAGGTTGGGCGGGCGATATTTTTGCCTGCGCCGATTGTCTTTACAGTGACGTCCAGACATCTGAGAAAAGTGGACGCCGCATCCCCGTGGCGAGCCATTGTGATTGACCTGGCCGTTACAGGAGTCGGAGACAATGAGCAGTAACAGCATCACCCAAGTCGAAACATTCGGTTTTGAACGCATCCCGGATCGCTCGCGTTATGCGCGGCCGATCGATCTGTTCCGCTTGCTGTTCGGCGGTTGCAATACCTTTTCCACCTCGGTGCTCGGCAGTTTTCCGGTGCTGCTCGGTCTGTCGTTCAAGGCAGGCGTTTATTCGATCGTGCTTGGCGTAGTGATCGGTTCGTGCATCCTCGCGCCTATGGGCCTGTTCGGTCCGCGCAACGGCACGAGCGATCCGGTTTCTTCCGGTGCGCATTTCGGTATTCATGGCCGGATCGTCGGCTCCTTTCTTGCGGTGTTGACCGCGGTCGCATTTTTCTCGCTGGCGGTGTGGAGCTCGGGCGACGCGCTGGTGGGTGGCGCGAATCATCTGCTCGGCTTGCCGGTCAACTGGATGACGTTGAGTTTCGCGTACGGTCTTTTTGCGGTGCTGGTGCTGACCGTCTGTGTCTATGGTTTCCGCTTCATGCTGTGGGTCAACAAAATCGCGGTGTGGGCGGCGAGTCTGCTGTTCGTGGTCGGTATTGCGGCGTTCGCCGGGCCGTTCAATAGCGCGTACGCCGGCAAGGTCGCACTCGGTTCGGTGGGTTTCTGGCCGGCGTTCGTGAGCGCCGTGCTGGTTGCGATGAGCAATCCGGTGTCGTTCGCCTGCACGCTCGGCGACTGGGCCCGCTATATTCCGCAGAACACGCCGAAGAAGCGCACGATTCTCGCGGTGATGCTGGCACAACTGGCCACCTTCGTGCCGTTCTTTTTCGGTCTCGCTACCGCAACGATCATCGCCAGCAAGGCGCCGGACTTCATCGCGTCGAATAACTACGTGGGCGGTCTGCTGGCGATCTCGCCGAACTGGTTCTTTCTGCCGGTGTGCCTGATTGCGATTATCGGCGGCATGTCGACGGGAACCACTGCGCTCTATGGCACCGGGCTCGATATGTCGAGCATGTTCCCCAAGTTTCTGAACCGCGTGCGCGCCACGCTGCTGATCGGCAGCCTCGCCATCGGCTTCATTTTTCTTGGCCGCTTTGCATTCAATCTGGTTGAAAGCGTATCGACGTTCTCGGTGCTGATTAACGTTTGCAGTTGCCCGTGGATGGTGATCATGATCATCGGCTTCGTGACTCGGCGCGGTTTCTATCTGTCCGACGATCTGCAGGTGTTCAATCGCGGCGGCCGTGGCGGCCACTACTGGTTCAGGCACGGCTGGAACTGGCGCGCGATGGGCGCGTGGATTCCGAGTGCGGTGGTGGGTCTGTGTTTCGTCAATCTGCCGGATCAGTTTGTCGGTCCGCTCGGGCAGCTCGCCGGTGGTCTCGATATCAGCATGCCGGTTTCGCTGACGCTTGCCTGCGCGTTGTATATCGGATTGCTGCAGTGCTTTCCAGAACCGGACGGCGTGTATGGGCCGCGTGGCCGCCGCTGGTTGCGTAGCGGGTCGCAACGCAATGTGACCGTGCATCCGGTGGTGCCGGCGACTAAGCTTAAGGCTGGCGGGCCGCAAATGACGACGTCAATGAAGACGCAACCGCAACCGCAGCAGCGCGCCGCGCAACGTGAACGCGAAGAAGCGCTGGACACGCAGGACGCGGATTGAATCGTGCGGTTCGAGGCGCTCAGGGCGGGCGCAGTCAGACTGCGACGAGGGCAGCATCGAGGTGGCATTAGAAGTTGCGTCGAAGCGACACCAGGACTGCACCGAAGCAACAGTCACGCAGTAAATGCAATGGTATTCAAGTTGAGTAGGCAAACAAGATGAGCGAGTCAGTAAAGCGCGCGTTTGAAGGTGTAAAGCTGTTTCCGTTCTGGCTGGACAATCCGCGCGCACCGGCTGTCGAACGGGAGTTGATCGGTCCAACTACGGCGGATCTGGTGGTGGTCGGCGGTGGTTTTACCGGCCTGTGGGCCGCAATTCAGGCGAAAGAAGCCGATCCTTCGCTCGACGTCGTGCTGGTCGAAGCGGGGAAGGTGGCCTACGGTGCGTCGGGCCGTCCGGGCGGGATCATTTCCACCTCGGTGATGCATGGTCTGCCGAACGCGACGCGGGTTTTTCCGCAAGACCTCGACGTGCTGGAAAAGCTGGGCCAGGAGAATCTCGACGGCTTCAAGGAATCGTTGACGCGTTACGGCATTGAAGCGGACGTCGAATGGAATGGCGAGATGACGGTTGCCGTCGATCCGGGCCACCTCGATCACCTCAAGGGCGACTACGAGTTGCACGTGGCGCATGGGCACGACGTGGTGCTGCTCGACAGCAAGGGCGCTCGCGAACAACTCGATTCGCCCCTGTTCGCGGGCGCGATGTGGTCGCGCAATCGCAGCGGCACGATTCATCCGGCAAAGCTCGCGTGGGGTCTGAAAGCCGCCGCGTTGAAACTCGGCGTGCGTTTGCATGAACACTCGCCGATCACGCGTATGGAAGATCTTGGCGCGACGATGATCGTGCACACGCAATCAGGCCGCATCGAAACGCCACGCGTGCTGCTCGGCACCGGCACAGCGGATGTGGGCGTGACCGACATCAAGCGCCGCGTGATGCAGGTGCGCGATCACATCGTCGCGACCGCGCCTTTGAGCGACGAGCAGATGGCGCGCATCGGCTGGAACAATCGCCAGGGCATCTACGATACGCGTACGCAGCTTAATTATTTCCGTCTCACGAAAGACAACCGGATCATCTTCGGCGGCCGTGTGAGCTATCACTTCGGCGGCGATCCGAATCCGGCTGCGGATCGTGACGAACGCACCTACTACAAGCTCGCCGAAGCGTTCTATCGCACGTTCCCGCAACTGGATGACGTGCGCTTCACGCATGCGTGGGGTGGCCCGATCGACTACTGTTCACGTGGCGCGGTGTTCGCGCGCCGCTATCACGGCGGCAAGAGCGTGTTCGTCGCGGGCTATACGGGCTTCGGCGTGGCGGGCAGCCGCTTCGGTGCGAAGATGGGCCTCGACATGCTGTGGAATCGCGATACGCTGATTACGTCGCTGGATATTTCGCGCAAAGGGCCGTCGTACATTCCGCCGGAACCGCTGCGCTGGATCGCCGCGAAGATCACCTTTAACGCATTCGACGGCGCCGACGATCGCGGTGGCTGGCGGCGTCTCTGGATCAATTCGATCAAGGCGCTGGGTTTCCCGATGTAGCGGCGGATGGTGTCGCGAGCTTGTCTGCGAGTTTGTCTATGCACCTGGCGGTTTTTTACTCATTGCCGCCAGAATAAAAAAACCGCACCTTAACGGGTGCGGTTCCTGATGAAGCAACGGTGTGATGCAGTATGAATCAACCGCAGTACACGATGCTGTACTTCTTGGTCGCCACCGGCATGTGCCACGTGCCCGAGAAGCCCTTGTGCAGGATGAAGGCGTCGCCGGCGGCATAACGGTCGCTGCGGCCGTCGTCGCTGGTGATGACGACTTCGCCTTCGATCAGCACGCAGACTTCGTGGATCGGCAGGTCGGCCAGCTTCAGCGTGCCCGCATCGCATTGCCAGACGCCCGCGGACAGCATGTTGGTCGCATCGGAGAAGGCGTTGAGGGCGTGCGGCGCCTTGGCGCCTTCCAGAATGACGTCGGCGGGATCGTGCAGGGCCGGGTTCAGGCCCGAAGCGCCGGGGCCTTTAGCGTCGATGCGGGTAAAAGTGAGGGTGCTCATGTGTCTCTCCTGGTGAATGTGATTCGATGACGAAGCATTCGATTGCTGAGTCGAAGCAGAACCGGAGTCTGAGCCAAAGCTGCGTAGCGATGAATTTCGATTTGAAGACATTCAGATTGAGCGGCGTCGATGTAAAGCATTCGACACCGCTCCCGGGCGCGATCTGCGGCCCACCGTCTGACCTAACACATTCATGTAAAGGACCAAGCCATGCAACTGCAACACGCCAGGCAGTTTTATATCGACGGCCAATGGGTCGACCCGCAAGAGCCGGCCAGCTCCGCCACGCTCGACGTGATCGATCCGTCCACGGCCACTGCGTTCGCGCAGATTTCACTCGGCAGCGCGGTCGATGTCGACCGTGCGGTGGCGGCAGCAAAGCGTGCCTTTCCCGCCTACAGCGAGACCACGATCGCGCAGCGAATCGATTTGCTGCAAGTGATCCTCGACGTCTACCGCAAGCGCTACGACGACATGGTGCATGCGATCAGCCGTGAGATGGGCGCGCCGCTGCAATATGCAAACGACGCGCAGGCGTGGACCGGTGTCGCGCATCTGGAGACGATGATCCGCACGCTCGATACGTTCGAATTCGAGTACGTGAAGAGCAGCATTCTGATCCGCAAGGAAGCGGTCGGCGTGTGCGGGCTGATTACGCCGTGGAACTGGCCGGCCTTGCAGATCGCCACCAAGGTCGTGCCCGCGCTCGCGGCCGGCTGCACGATGGTGCTCAAGCCTTCGGAACTGGCGCCGCTCTCCGGCATCATCTTCGCCGAGATCCTCGATGAAGCGGGCGTGCCGGCCGGCGTATTCAACCTCGTCAACGGCGAAGGCGCGACGGTGGGCGAGGCGATGTCGCGTCATCCGGACATCGACATGATGTCGTTCACTGGTTCGACGCGCGCGGGCGTGCAGGTCGCGAAGGCCGCGGCGGATACCGTCAAGCGCGTCCATCAGGAACTGGGCGGTAAATCGGCGAACCTGATTCTCGAAGACGCCGATCTGAAGCAGGCGGTGATGCGCGGCGCACGTGCCTGTTTCGACAACAGCGGCCAGTCGTGCGATGCGCCCACGCGCATGTTCGTGCCGCGCGCGCGCCTCACCGAGGCATTGGCGTACGCGAGGGAAACGGCTGAAGCATTGGTCGTCGGTCCCGCGGATGCCACGGGCATCGATCTTGGGCCTGTCATCAGCGAGCAGCAGTTCGACAAGATCCAGCGGCTGATCGGCGTGGGCATCGAAGAGGGCGCGACGCTGGTGGCCGGCGGCCCGGGACGTCCCGAAGGATTGAAGGAGGGTTACTTCGTGCGCCCGACAGTTTTCGGCAACGTCACGCCGGGTATGACGATCGCGCGTGAAGAGATTTTCGGGCCCGTGCTGTCGATCCTCGGCTACGACTCTGAAGACGAAGCGATCGCGATGGCCAACGACAGTCTCTACGGTCTCGCGGGCTATGTGCAATCCGCGTCGATCGAGCACGCGCATGCCGTGGCGAAGCGTCTGCGTACCGGCACGATCTATCTGAACTACGCGGACTACAGCCCCGATGCGCCGTTCGGCGGCTTCAAGCAGTCGGGTAATGGCCGCGAGTACGGCGAGTTCGGTCTCGAGGACTTTCTGGAAATCAAGGGCGTGGTCGGCTACGCGGCTTGAGGCTGCGTGACAGCCGGGCGGTGATGCGCCTCAGTAATGTAATTCGGTGGTGGTCCTAAGCCGCGCAAGCATAACGAAAGTTATGCGGGCAGTGAGCGGTGAGGGACATCACCGCGATGGCCGTTTTCCGATGGCGGTTCCAAACCTGCGAGTGTCTGTTGAGGGCGACTATAATCCTCACCGGAATTCGCCATCGGATCTTCAACCTGTGAAAACAACTATCGCTATTGCGCTTGCCGCGCTTGTCCTGAGCGGCTGCATGTCCGCCGAAAAGCAGGAAGCCCAGGCGCGCGACTTTACCCGCTCCGAGAGCCTGCTCGATACCGCGCAGCGTAACGCCTCTGTTGCGTGCGCGGATCAGACGCAGTGCGATAAGGCCTGGTCGCTCACGAAAGACTACGTGGCGGCGCATTCTTCCACCTCGATCGTCCGTGCGGATGCGGCAGCGATCGAGACCGACGTTCCGAGCCGCTCGGGCAAGGCGGTCTATTCGGCCACGCGCGTGGCCAAGGGCAGCGGGGCGACGATCACGCTGTATGCGCAGTGTCGCGGCATGTATGGTCAGGATCGCGCAATGGGCTCCGACTACGATGATTGCGTCGAGCAGATCGGTCCGACGCAAAACGGCTTCGTGCCGTTTCTGAACCAGCATCTATCCAGCCAGTAACGGACCCGCATTCAGGTTGCCGGGTGACGTGACATCATCCGTTCGAATGCGTCGACGATACGTTGCACGTATGGATTTTTGTGGGCGAGGGTGCCGGTCTCGCGCTCGAAGTGCGCGAGCATGGTCGCATTCGCTTCGAAGACCAGCACCTGTCCCCCTGGCAACACCGTGAAGTCGATGCCTCCGTAGTCGAGATCGAGCCGCCTGCCGATTGCCGTAATGGCATGCATCACACGCTCCCCGAGCGCGGTGTGCGGATTGTCGAGGAAGCACCGCTCCTCCTCCAGCTTCCACGGATGGTGTTCCATTTCAGCTGAGTAGTAGTGCACCATCCAGTGCGGCGAAATCGCCAGGTGGTAAGGGAACGGCTCCCGGTCGACAAAAATGACCCGGTATTTGCGGTAGAAGCCGTCGGCGCTGCGATAGTCGCGAAACGTCGCCAGATAGGAAACCCCGACTTGTGCCGACCGCCACGCTTCCAGCGTGGTGAGACTCTCGCATAGCGTCAGTCCCTCGCCGCCGTGCGTAGCGGCGGGGCGCGCCAGGACCGGAAAGTCGATGCCGGCTTCTGCCAGCAGGGCGTCAAGCGCGGCGCGTGAAACCGGCGCGGCCTCGCTCTGCACGCAAGGCGCCACCTGCACATCCGGCAGCCCGGCGAACAGGCTCGCGGTACGGTGCCGTTGGGTTCGGGCGACCGCGGCGGGTGGGTTGAGCACGGGCCGTGCGCAGTGCGAGACGAAGCGCGCGAGCCGCCCGGCGAGCGGGGCGGCGACATCAGCATCGCCAATCGCGTTGAACACGAGATCGTAGGCCGGCAACTGTTGGTCCTCTTCGTCCGCGGCATAGTCGATCGCATACTTGATGCGGCAGCAGGTCGTGCCGGGCAGCAGTGCATCGAACGGGACATTGCCGGACGTGTGTGCTGCGCAGAGGATCAACACGCGGTGCTGCTGAGCGCCGGTTCCTTCAACAAAGACGCGCTGGATCCGATAGGCACGGTCCCGATAGGCGGCGGCTTCTGCCGTGTGTCCAGTGCCTGCGAGGATGGCAGCCAGATTCTGGCAGGCAACCGCGACATGCGGATCGAGCGTCAGAACGAGGCGGTACCAGTATCCGGCGATCATGTGATCGCCTGTCATGAAGTATCCGGTCGCGACATCGCAGAGATTCGAGGTGCTGGCGCCGGGTTCGCCGGCTGCATAGGCGTCCAGCGTGTGGGCGGCAATCAGATGCGCGACGGCGCCCAGTTCGTCGCCATCGGCGTGGCGGGCTTCAGCGAGGGTACGGTGACGGGACGGATCGAGCGGGGCGCTGTCGTTATCGCTGCCGCGCTGCACTGATGCGCTTGGCGCCTGTGTGTCGTAGTCGGCTTCGTTATTGGGCGGAGTCTGCTTCATGGTCGGCACGGAGTGGGTGCAGGGCGGCGCGCCGCTGCGCACTCGAAGCATAGTGGGCGTGCATGCGATTCAGCTTACAGCCCGCATGGATGGCGACGAGCGACATGTGTGCGTCGCCTGTTTGACTACGAGGCTATGAGGTGGGGACAAGATCTCGTTCGACGAATTGAGTCACCCCACCAGGCCACATTACCCGTTATTTTATCGCGCCACTTTGCTACAGCAGCAGTTCGATCGAATGAAACAGGCGGCGCAGTTCGGGGTCTTGCGAACGCGCTCCTTCGTCGATCACTTCACGCAAACAATCGAGAAAACACGTGGCCGCCGGACTTGTCGGCGCACCGCGGCGCGAGGTGATGCTGACGATGGTTTCATCCACCGTTTCGCGCAGCGGCAGCGCCCACAGATTTTCCTTCGCGAGGGTCACTTCGACGAGCGGCCACGGAAAAATGCTGAGCATGTCTGTCCTCGCGAGCAGGCCGAGCACGACCGCGAGCGAATGCGCGAGATGGATCGTGTGCGGTACCTTCATGTCACGCTTGCGGAACAGATTGTCCGAGATCGACTCGCGGCTTGCCGGGTCCCAGTTCAACACCCATTCGGCGTCTTCCAGTTCGAGCAGCGTGCGGCAACCCGCCTTCGGATGATCACGCCGCGCCACCACCGCTGAATGCGTCGAAAACAGCGGTACGTTGTGAAACTCCGATTGCGGCGAAGCAGGTGGAGGGCGGCCAATCGAAAAGTCGAGGCTGCCGTCGCGCAAGCGCGGTTGCACGACCGCCAGCAGACCCTCGAAGAATTCCAGTTGGACTTCCGGCATGCGCTGCCGGAAGCGCTGCACCGTCGGCGGCAGAAACGTTAACGCGACCCAGGGCGTCACGCCGATCGACAGTTTGCCGGCCGCCGCGCCCCGCATCGCTTCAATCTCCGCTTCCGCGCGTTGCAACTGGCCGAGCACCAGCCGTGCATGCACGACCAGCGCGCGCCCGAACTCGGTGAACGCAACGCCGCTCGCACCACGCACCAGCAACGGTGCGTGCAGATCCGCCTCCAGTTCGCGCATTGCCTTGGTCACGGCAGCCGGCGAAAGCTCAAGCGAACGGGCAGCGGCCCGAATACTACCGGTATCCGCGATGGCCGCTAAAGTGCTCAATTGATGCAGTTTCATCTGACGAGAGGGTAGAAAGGTGGCAACCACTGGTTGCTGCCGCAACGATTCTACGCCTGCCGCTGGAAAATCGGCGTCGCTATGCTGGGTCCACGCATTCATAGACGGAGACGACATCGTGAACACCATGGCTATCCCGGCGGGCATCGCCGAACTCGAAGACGAAATGATCGCACTGCGCCATCGCATCCATGCGCAGCCGGAGCTTGCCTACGAAGAGTTCGCCACCGGCGATCTGGTCGCCGAGCGCTTGCAGGAGTGGGGTTACACGGTGCATCGCGGGCTGGGTCAAACCGGTGTTGTCGGCCAATTGAAAGTTGGCAATGGCACGCGCAAACTCGGCCTGCGTGCCGACATGGACGCGTTGCCGATCCACGAAACGACCGGTCTGCCGTATGCGAGCACGGTGCCCGGCAAGATGCACGCATGCGGCCACGACGGCCACACGGCGATGCTGCTGGCCGCCGCCAAGCATCTGGCGCAGGAAAAGAATTTCGACGGTACGTTGAATCTGATTTTCCAGCCGGCCGAAGAAGGGCAGGCCGGCGCGAAAAAAATGCTCGAAGACGGCCTGTTCGACACGTTTCCGTGCGACGCCGTTTTCGCGATGCACAACATGCCGGGCTTTCCGACCGGCAAGTTCGGTTTTCTGCCAGGCTCGTTCATGGCGTCGTCCGATACGGTGATCATCAAGGTGACCGGTCGCGGCGGTCACGGCGCGGTGCCGCATAAGGCCGTCGATCCGGTCGTGGTGTGCGCACAAATCGTGTTGGCGTTGCAGACCATTGTCTCGCGCAATATCGCACCGCTCGATATGGCGATCATCACGGTCGGTGCGATTCACGCAGGCGAAGCCCCGAACGTGATTCCCGAGACCGCGGAGATGCGCTTGTCCGTGCGCGCGCTGAAGCCCGAGGTTCGCGACCATTTGCAGGAGCGCATCACGGCGGTTGCGTGCGGGCAGGCGGCCGTGTTCGGCGCGCAGGCGCAGGTCGATTACCAGCGCCGCTATCCGGTGCTCGTCAACGACGTGGAGATGACCGGTCTTGCCAGGCAAGTGGCGCTCGACTGGCTCGGCGAAGACGGCTTGATTGCCGGCATGCAACCGCTGACCGGCAGCGAGGATTTCGCGTTCCTGCTCGAGCGTTGCCCCGGCAGCTACCTGATCATCGGCAATGGTGACGGCGAAGGCGGCTGCATGGTCCACAACCCGGGTTACGACTTCAACGACGATTGCCTCGCGACCGGCGCGGCTTATTGGGTGCGGCTCGCGCAGACGTTTCTTGTCTGAGGCGGGCGGCATCGGATCGGACTGACGCCATGTAAGGCTCCGAAGGGCGAGAGGACCATCGGGGCCTTCAAGGCCTTGTGGGACCAGTCAGGCCGCGCATTGTTTTCAGGCGCACAAAGCCGTAGAGCCGCGCATCAGCAGGACAGACACCATGGAGACACAGATGGACTATTCCGCTACACCGCAACCCGTGGGCGCCGACGCGTTGAACATGCAGAACGCGTCGACTGCGCATGCCGGGCGCGCGAGCCAGGCCAAAGCGATTGCTGCGATCACGCTCGGCAACGGCCTCGAGTTTTTCGATTTCACGATCTACAGTTTCTTCGCAACGATCATCGGCAAGCTGTATTTCCCGGTGGAAGGGCAGCTTGCGCAACTGATGCTGGCGGTGGGCACGTTCGGCGTGGGGTTCATCATGCGTCCGGTGGGCGGTATTTTCCTTGGCGCCTACGCTGACCGCGCGGGCCGCAAGGCGGCGATGAGTCTTACGCTGTGGCTGATGACGCTCGGCTCCGCGATCATCGCGTTTGCGCCGACTTACGCGGCGATTGGTGTAGCCGCGCCGCTGCTGGTGATCCTTGCGCGATTGATTCAGGGTTTCGCGCTGGGCGGCGAGATCGGTGCTTCGACATCGTTGCTGCTTGAATATGGCAGCGACAAGACGCGCGGATTCTACGGAAGCTGGCAGTTTGTGAGCCAGGGGTTGAACACCGTCTGTGGGTCGCTGCTGGGCGTGGCGCTAGCGGCGGCGCTGTCCACTGCCGCATTGGAGAGCTGGGGCTGGCGCGTGCCGTTCGTGATCGGTATGGCGATGGGGCCGATTGGGATTTATATCCGGCGTCACCTGAATGAGACCCTGCCGGGCGTTGAGGATGGCAACGATGGAGCGGAACGGGTGCCGGTTGCACAGCCGGTGCGCAAGCTGTTCCGCGAGCATTCGCGTGTCATTACGACGGGCGTGTTGACGACGATTGGCGGCACGGCGGCGAACTATATCGTGCTGTTTTATCTGTCCACCTACGCGATACGGATTCTGCATTTGCCGATGTCGTCGGCGCTGTGGGCCGCGTGGACCGCGGCGGTGGTGACGGTGATCTGCTCGCCGTTCGCCGGGGCGCTGTCCGATCGTGTCGGGCGCAAGCGGGTTTTGTGGGTGTCTCGTGTTTTGCTGATTGTCGCCGTGTACCCGGCTTTCATGATCATCAATGCGTCGCCGACGGTGCCTGTTCTGTTATCTGTCGTCGCTGTGCTGGCCGTTTTTGTCGCGTTTACCGCGGTGCCCAATATCGTCATGTTGCCGGAGATGTTTCCGCGCGAGATTCGCGCGACCGGGATGTCGATTGTTTATTGTTTGGGTGTTTCTATTTTTGGCGGGTTTGCGCAGTTTTTTGCTACATGGTTGATTCAGGTTTCTGGGAGTAATCTGGCTCCTGCCTGGTATCTGATTGGATGTGGGCTTGTGTCGTTGTTGCCGTTGCCGTTTATGCGAGAGACTGCTGGGAAGGCTATTGATTAAAGGGGTTTTCTTGCGGGGCGCTTTGGGTGGTTGTTTGCCTGCTCGGCGCTTGTTTGTCTGCGGTTTTATGGTGTTGGCCTTTCCTTGAATTGTTATTGGTTTATTAGCGTCGCCCCTGTGCGGGGCAGGCACTTACTTCTCTTTGCCGCCGCAAAGAGAAGTAAGCAAGAGAAAGCGGCTCACACCGCTAGCTTATAAGCGGAGGGTGTCCGGAATTTTGTGTAAACGGGTATTGATTTAACCCGGTAACAGGCGGTCTTCGAACTGGATAGTGAAGCGGTTCAGGGCTGCCTTCCAGTCCCGGATCGGCATCGACCACTTCTTGCTGATGTTGTTAAGTGCCAGGTAAAACAGCTTGGTCACGGCCTCGTCGGTCGGGAACGAACTGCGGGTTTTGATCACCTTGCGCAGGCTCATGTTGATCGATTCGATGGCATTGGTGGTGTAGATCACCTTCCGGATCTCCGGCGGATAGTCGAAGAACGGAATGACGCGTGCCCAGTTGCGCCGCCAGCTCTGCCCGATGGACGGATAGTCCTTGTCCCACGTGGCTTCGAAGGCACTCAGCTTCTGCTCGGCCAGCTCGACCGTCGATGAAGTGTAGATCGTCTTCAGGTCGGCGGCGACCTCGCGCTGCACCTTCCAGGACACGAAGTTCAGACTGTTGCGCACCATATGCACGATGCACAGTTGAACTGCTGCCTTCGGATAGACTGCTTCGATGGCTTCGGGGAAGCCCTTGAGCCCATCGACACAGGCAATAAAAATGTCCTGCACGCCGCGCGTTTTCAGCTCGGTCACCACCTGCAGCCAGAACTTCGCGCCCTCGGTCTGGGCGATCCACAGCCCCAGGACTTCCTTGTGGCCGTCCATGTTCACGCCGATGGCGAGATAGACCGCCTTGGTCCGTACAGCACCGCTGTCGCGCACCTTGACGTGGATGCAGTCGAGATAAACGATGGGGTAAAGCGCGTCGAGCGGGCGGGCTTGCCAGGCCTTCACATCCTCGCTCACCGCGTCTGTTACGGCCGAGATGAGCGTGGGCGACACCTCGGTACCGTACATTTCTTCCAGATGCCCCTGAATCTCCCGCACGCTCAGGCCGCGGGCATATAGCGAGATGATCTTGTCGTCAAAGCCCGACCAGCGCGTCTGATGACGACTCACCAGCTTCGGCTCGAACGCACCCTGACGGTCACGCGGGATATCGAGCGGCAACTCGCCAAACTCCCCCTGCAACGTCTTGGCGCTATGGCCGTTGC
Source organism: Paraburkholderia sp. D1E (assembly GCF_052682275.1). Lineage (NCBI taxonomy): Bacteria > Pseudomonadati > Pseudomonadota > Betaproteobacteria > Burkholderiales > Burkholderiaceae > Paraburkholderia > Paraburkholderia sp. D1E. The sequence continues at coordinate 7,674,037 of NZ_JBQYMB010000001.1, read as the reverse complement.
GGGTGTTGCCCGTGGCATTGGTGACCGCTTCGCTCTTGCCGTGGCCCAGGTGTTCGGACATCTCCGTCTCTAGCGCCCGTTCAACCAGCATCTTCGTGAGCTGCTTGAGCAGGCCGTTCTCGCCAATCAGGTCCTCTGGTTTCTGGTAGTTCGCCAGCAGGCTGTCGGCCAGCTTGACGAGCTCAGGGTCGGGTTTCACGCGTTTGTTGCGTTTCGCTACGGTCATCGTCGCTCCTGATTACTGGCAGTCTCCTGCCAAATGACCGTTTACACAAAACTAATTACACCCTCTATAAGCGGGTCCCCTGGCTCGGAGAGGGTAGTGGTGCATCTGGAATCCGCGCTCTCACACATTCGGCGTGAGTGACAAGGCCATCATACTTCCAGCAGCGCTGCGCGCGCCGAAGCGCACTTCATAGAACCATCCACTACGTTTTCACACCCGCGTTTCGCTCAGCATCACGGCTCGCGACTGCCGCTGGCAGTGCGACTGCGACTGCCAGTGCCGATGTCATTGCTAGCGCCATTGCCGCTGTCATGGCAACTACGTTTATCGGTCAGTGATTTTGCACTTTGATATGCGTGGGGGAGTTCGTTTTTGGATAGCTGGGCGCTTCGCCGAGGCGAAGCCGACGGCTCCCGCCGTGCTCAAACGAAGCCTCTGGTTTCCCGTGCATACCCATCCGCGACGCACGCAGTGCGGAGTGGGAGCTGATGAGCTCTGTGTCACTCACGCCGAATGTGCGAGGGCACGGATTCCAGATGCACCACTACCGTGGCTGTGCGGGGGACCCGCTTAAGAATTAGCGGTGTGAGCCGCTTTCTCTTGCTTACTTCTCTTTGCGGCGGCAAAGAGAAGTAAGTGCCTGCCCCGCACAGGGGCGACGCTAATAAACCAATAAGAATTCAAGGAAAGGCCAACACCGTAGGCGAACAGACAAATAAAGCGCCGCGCAGACAAAACACAAACCACCCAAATGCCGCCGCCAAAGGCAAAAAACCGATCATCTAACAGCCGACTTCCCATCCCCCACAGCCGCAGCCTCCTCATCCGCAGCTGCATCCCGCGTCTCGGGCATCGCCGCCCACACCAGCAGAACGGCAAGCGCGCCCGCAGCAGCAAGTCCAAAGAAGCTCACCGCATTCCCAAAGTGATCCGCCACAAACCCAGCCGCAGTCGTACTCAAGGTCGCCCCAATCCCGGCAGCCAACCCGAACAGGCCGATGCAAAGGTTGTACCGTCCCTTGCCGCCGGCCACGTCGGCGGCAATCAGCGGCAGCATCACGCCGAACACCGCGGCGCTCAGGCCGTCCAGCATCTGCACCGGCACCAGCAAATAAGGGCTGCTGATTCCGGCAAACAACAACGCCCGTATCGGCAACGCGGAAAACCCGAGCAGCAGGATCGGCCTGCGCCCCCACCGTTCGGCGGAGCGTCCGACCCATGGCGACATCATCGCCACAATCGCCTGCGGCACGATGATGCACGCGGCAATCACGAGCTGCACGTTGTCGCCCATGCCGGCCGTCACTTCCCCGGCGGCAAGATTCAACATTGCCGCATTCGACAAATGGAACAACACAATGCACGCCGCAAACAGCAGCATCCGCTTGTCGCGCAGCAACTCGCGCAGGCTCTCGCGTCGTTCGATCTGCTCAGGTGTCGGCCCGGTTTTCGGCAGTTCGATTGTGTCGGTGCGCTGGATCATCGTCAGCGCAAACAGCGCGGGGACGGCCAGCGCCGCGGTCAGCCAGAACACCGCGCGCGGCGAATAGTATTCGCCGAACACGCCCATCAGCCCGGCTGCTACGGCACTGCCGATCGACGCCCAGCGGGCATTGCGTCCCAGCCGGTCGCCGAGATTCGCACGTCCCACCAGCGCAAACGAGATCGCGGCCAACGCCGGCGTCAGCATGCAGCTGGCAAAGCCGTGGAACACCTCGGCGGCAATCACCGGCAGCACGGTCGGGCTCGCGGCCAGCAGCACCGCGCTGAAGATGATCGCGAAGATCGCCCATGCGGCCGCGCCTTTCTTGTTGCGCAGGGCGTCGACGGCAGCGCCGCCCGGCACCTGGCTCACCATCGCGCTGATGGTGCCGACCGACAGCGCCATGCCGATCTCGCCCTGGGTCCACTTGTGCGAGGCAAGGTACGACGCAATGAACGGCCCGAAACCGGTCTGCACGTTGGCGACGAAAAAATTCAGCCAATCGAGGGCGCGCAGACTGCGCGTGGTTACCAAAGTCCGGCCTATCATCGGGCCGCCCGTGCGTTGGAACCCGCCGTAACGGTCGCGGCCGGCGCGGCGGAGGCTGCAGCGGCGGGAGCGGGCGCAGGAGCGGGTACCGGGGCCGGCGACACCGCGCGGATCGGCTTGTCGCTGGCGTACGGCGGCGTTGCATTGATCTGCGCGTCGCTCAGATCGATCAGCGGATGCAGTTCCTTGTCTTTGACGACGAAACGCAGCGCCGACCAGTTGGCGGCAATCGAACGCCGCTCGGTGCTGACCATGCCGTTGACGTCGAGCACGACCGCCTGCGGCTGCGCGTTGGCGTCGATCAGCACGTCGATCACGCGGCCGACCTTGGCGCCGTTCGAACGCTCGACATCGGTGTCGATCAGCTGTAATTGCACGGCAGTGGACTTTGCCGCAGGCGTCGGCACGGCCGCTGCGTTGAGCGTGATCGGCGCGGTCTTCGCGGTCGGCGTGAAGCGGAACGCGCTCCACGGGAAATTGACCTTGCGATCACCGACGCCGAGGAAGCCCTGCAGATTGACCACCATTTCGCGCGGCTTGCCGCTCGCATCCGCGATCATATCGACCGCGCGGCCAATCACTTTGCCGTCGGGCTTCTGGACTTCGCTATCGAGCAAGGCGCGCGCCTCGCTGCGCTCGATCGTGCGCAGCACGATCAGCGGCGGGGGCGCAGGGGGCGGCGGCGCGGGCGTGACGACTGGCGGCGGAGGTTCGACCTTGCGCGGCTTGACGACCGGTTTCCTGGGCTTCTTCTGCTGTTCGGGCTCGGCCGCTTCGGTCTCGACCGGTTCCGGCGCGGAGGCAGCCACGGGGGCGCTCGCGGGTTCGACGGGCATCACCGTGGCATCGACGATCGGCGCCTGTCCCGGACCCCACAGCAGGCTGCAACCGGACAGCGCGAATAGCGCGAACACAGCAAGAATCAGAAGACGCCAGGCAGGACGCGAAAAACCGCCACTCATCAAGAAGGACTCCATCGGCCAGTGCGGACGGGCGCTGTGGACCGCCGCAGTTAAGTCGGGTAAGGGCCAGAGTGTAACCCGCGGCGTCGGGCGGCCCGGTTTTGAAGGGCTCCTGACAGGTGTCCCCGGCGCAAGGTGCATGCCGCGTTGTGCACTTCCGGCCGCGATCGACGCCCGTTCTGGCGTGCTGAACCCCTCAAAACCCTTTCACAACTTCATGACAAACCGTAGGTGTAAACGCGTGGAGCGCCCACCTGGTTTGCCGTCCCCTAAACGATATAAGCGTCGCGACATGTCGGGCATGCCATTCATGCGATGGGAGACATATTTGTGTTGCCCTACATTTCGGGACAGCAAAAGAAGAACGGAGCATGCGGGTTATCCGGACGCATCGCAAGCCGACGTTCAAACCTTGCCACACGACATTAGATCAACGTAACGAGACCAACCTGATGGCGGCCGGAATACGGGCCGTTTCAGCACGCTGATAAAGGAGGCACTCATCATGATGGAACCCCACGCCCAACCGATTTCTGAAGTCGGCGCCGAATCATTCGACGGAAAGGGCTTTCTCGACCGCTACTTCGAAATCTCTTCACGCGGCAGTTCGCAGCGTACGGAAATCGTCGCGGGTATCACGACCTTCCTCGCGATGGTCTATTCCGTGTTCGTCGTGCCGGGCATGTTCGGCAAAGCGGGCTTCGACACCAGCGCGGTGTTTGTCGCCGTGTGCCTGACCACCGCGTTCGGCTCGCTGCTGATGGGTGTGTGGGCGCGTCTGCCGATTGCGATCGGCTGCGCGATTTCGCTAACCGCGTTCACCGCGTTCGGCCTCGTGCTTGGTAAAGGTCTGCATCCGAATGTCGCGCTCGGTGCGGTATTCCTGATGGGTGTCGTCTTCACCGGCATCTCGGTGACGGGCGTGCGTTCGTGGATTCTGCGCAATCTGCCGACGGGCATCGCGCACGGCACAGGCATCGGCATCGGCCTGTTCCTGCTGCTGATCGCCGCCAACGACGTGGGTCTGGTCGTGAAGAATCCGGGCGCCGGTCTGCCGGTCGCGCTCGGCAACATCACGGCGTTGCCGGCGATCATGTCGGTGGCGGGTCTGGCTGCGATCTTCGGTCTGGTGCGCCGTCGCGTGCCGGGCTCGATCCTGATCGTGATCATCGCGATCTCGGCGATTGCGCTCATGATCGATCCGGCGGTGGCGTTCCACGGCGTGTTCGCACTGCCTGCGCTGAGCGCACCGGGCCATGCTTCGCTGATTGGCGCGATGGACATCAAGGGCGCGCTGTCGATGGCCGTTTTGCCTAGCGTGCTGGCACTGGTGATGACCGCTGTGTTCGACGCAACCGGCACGATTCGCGCCGTTGCCGGCCAGGCGGGTCAGCTCGACGAAAACGGTCGCATCATCAACGGCGGCCGTGCGTTGACGGCGGATTCGCTGAGCTCGATTTTCTCGGGCCTGCTCGGTGGCGCACCGGCGGCTGCCTACATCGAATCGACGGTCGGCGTTGCAGCCGGCGCGAAGACGGGGATGGCGGCGGCGGTGGTCGGTCTGCTGTTCCTGGTGGTGATGTTCTTCTCGCCGCTGGCGAGTCTGGTGCCTTCGTATGCAACGGCACCGGCGCTGATGTACGTCGGTCTGATGATGCTCTCGAACGTGAGCAAGCTGCACATGGACGACATGGTCGACGCGATGTCGGGCCTGATGTGCGCCGTGTTCATCGTACTGACCGCCAACATCGTGACGGGCATCATGCTCGGCTTCGCGACGCTGGTGATCGGCCGCGTGGTGAGCGGTGAATATCGCAAGCTGAACGTGGGTACGGTTGTCATCGCTGTCGTGCTGGTCGGTTTCTATCTCGGCGGTTGGGCGATCTGATTCTGCTGCATTGCGTTTTATGCGATTTGCTGTAACGCGAGAGTGGGGCGGGCTTTCTGTGCCGCTTTGCTCGAACGTGTAGTCGGTTGTTCTCCACCTTGACGCGGCGTATTGCAGGGTTTTATCTGCGATGCGCCGCGTATCTTTTTTGTAGCGTTCCCTTCATATTCCTGCGTGCTGTGAGAAAAGTACGTACCTGTCCTTGACATCCTCACGTGTGTTTCTATACTTAACCTTATGGTTAAGTATAATGAAATGATACTCGATCGCACCTTTGCCGCACTGTCCGATCCGACGCGGCGTGCGTTGCTCGCGCGTCTGTCCGAACTGAGCGATCTCTCGGTCAGTGAACTCGCCGAGCCGTTTGCGATGTCGTTGCCCGCGGTGATGAAGCACCTCGACGTGTTGTCCGAGGCCGGCCTCATCACGCGTAGCAAAACCGGCCGTACAGTGGCGTGCCGCTTGTGCGCCGGACCCATGGAGGAAGCCATGGAATGGCTCACCCGCTATCAGCGCTTCTGGTCTGGATCACTCGATCGTCTTGCCGCTTTCGTCGAAGAGGAAACCCCATGTCCACCAAACCTAGCCTCACCCTCCAGCGCTGGATCAACGCCGTGCCCGCCAAAGTCTTCCGCGCCTGGACGGAGGCGGCGCAACTCATGAAGTGGATGCATCCGGGCGATGCCGAGGTGACCCATGCGGAACTGGATGCGCGCGTGGACGGGCGCTTCACGATTGTGTATCGCAAGCCGGATGGGCTGGAAATCGAGGCCGGCGGCCAGTATCTGGAGGTCGTGCCTGACGCCAGACTCGTGTTCACATGGGCATGGCGTTCGAGTCCGGAGCAGGAGTCGCTCGTCACGGTGCTGTTACGGCCGGACGGTAACGGCACCTTGCTGACGCTCACGCATGAACAGTTCGTCGACGAAGAAACGCGCGACCTGCATCAAGCCGGCTGGAGCGGTGGCCTCGATTCGCTGGAACGCTACTTCGCGTGATTTCGCTCTATCTAACCTGCACGATGCAGAGAAGGAGACGCACATGGATCCGCAACACCGGGTTGGTACGAAGGAAGAATGGCTGGCCGCCAGCAAGGCGCTACTGGTCGAAGAGAAAGCGTACACACGCGCTGGCGACGAACTCGCCAGCAAACGTCGCGCGCTGCCGTGGGTGAAGGTCGACAAGACCTACATATTCGATACGCCGCAAGGCCGCAAGACACTCGCCGATCTGTTCGGCGGGCGTAGCCAGTTGATTGTCTATCACTTCATGCTGGGCCCGGATTGGGAAGAGGGCTGTTTCGGCTGCTCGTTCGTGTCGGATCACATGGACGGCATCCTGACGCATCTTGAACATCACGACGTATCGTACGTGGCGGTCTCGCGTGGGCCGCTCGCGAAGATCGGGGCTTTCAGGAAACGGATGGGCTGGAAGTTTCAGTGGGTGTCATCCAATGAGAGTGACTTCAATTTCGACTATCACGTGTCGTTCACGCCGGAGGAGGTCGCCAGCAAAAAGGCGTTCTACAACTTTACCGAGCAGGATGTCGGCATCGACGAGCTATCCGGTCACAGCGTGTTCTACAAGGACGAAGCGGGCGACGTCTATCACACGTATTCCACTTACGGGCGCGGCGGCGAGCAGTTCCTCAGTACTTACGCGCATTTCGACGTCACGCCGAAGGGCCGCGACGAGAAGAAGAATATGGGCGAATGGCTCAAACATCCCGACCGCTATGAAGAGAAGGCGGGGGGATGCGCCGCGTGCGGCTCGTGATGGCGAAGTGCGCGGCGGCCGTGTGCAGCAGTAGTGCGCGCTCGCAGGAAAGCGCGGGACGTCATGCCCCTTTGCGTCCCGCTTCATAAAACAGCGCGAACAACTCCGACTGCGAGTTGACGTTGAGTTTTGTATAGATGTGCTTCTTGTGCGCGCGCACCGTCTCGAATGAGATCACCAGTTTCTCCGCGATGGCGCGCGTTGAAAATCCGCTCAAGGTCAGCATCGCGACTTCCACTTCGCGTGCGGTGAGCGGCGAGCGTCCGCTCGTCGACGACACCTGTTCGAAGCGCGCGGCATAGGTGGGCGTGTCCGCTGGGGCGCCTGCTTCTGTCGCTGCGCCCATCTCTGTTTGCGTCGCCGCTTCGATCGAGGCGGGCTGCGGCGCGTCGAATGCCTCATACGGCAAGCGCTGCCGCAGCAGTGCGATGACCCATGGCGCGCAAAGCGCGAGTACGGCCAGGTCGCGCTCGCCATAGCGATGCGTTGCGCCCAGCGAGAATGCCAGCGTATGCCTCGCGTCGATCACGTAGTTGAAATGCACTTCGTCGCCCACGATGTTTTTCCTGAAGTACCGCTGGTAGTAATCGGTCATCGAGAAGTTGTCGGGCGCGACATCCGCAAGCGTGACGAAGCCGGAGGCAGGCTTCCCGGTTGCGGCGATATAAAACGGATCGAGTTGATAGAGCGCGGCGAGATAGTCCTGGAACATCGCATCTACTGTGCCGTCCGGTGTGGGCGATTCCGCACAGACGAGCGGCGCGACGCCCGGTGTGAAGCGCAGGGCGACCCAGTTGTCGAACACGACATAGCGTTCGAGTGCGCGCGTGAGGCGAGTCCAGAATTGCGCGCTGTCGAGTGCTTCGATAACCGCGCCGATCTCGCGATGAAAGGCCAGATCGCGCCATTCGAGTTCCATGCGTGCTCCGTTGAGGGTAACCCAGCTGGGTGATTACGAACAAAAATATGTCTGGTAATAATAGGCCCAACCTGAAACGCGGGCGGACTGACAACAACCGCTATTTAACGCGAAGCAGACCGGCAAGGACCGTAACCATTTTGCATGGGACCAGAGTAAGTGCTAAAGCACTAACTCTGGTCGACACAGGAGACAGAATGCTTCAACTCGAACTGGCACAGATCCCGATCGTGGATGGCGCGGTGGGCGTCGGCGGTAGAAACGTGCAACGCGTGCTGCAAACCATCAGCCAACGCTCGGCCGGGACCGATCTGATCGTGTTTCCGGAGACTACGCTGTCGGGCTTTCCGACGCGGGACACCATCGGAGACGTGGCCGAACCGATCGACGGGCCGTCGCTTACCGCAGTGCGCAATGCGGCACGCGAAGCACGCGTTGCGGTTGCAGTGGGTCTCGCCGAACGGGACGGCAGCCGCTTTTTCAACACCACGGTGCTGGTCGACGAACGCGGCGAGATCGCGCTGCGCTATCGCAAGACGCATCTGTGGGCCTCGGACACGGGTGTATTCGAACCGGGCGACCGTTACGAAGTGTGCAGTTTCAAGGGCCTGACCGTTGGCCTGCTGATCTGCTACGACATCGAGTTTCCCGAACCGGCGCGCGCGGTCGCGTCGTTGGGCGCCGATCTCCTGATCGTGACGAACGGCAATATGGCGCCATTCGGGCCGGTGCACCGCCGGGCGATCGTGGCGCGCGCCATGGAGAATCAGATGTTCGCGGCGCTCGTGAATCGCATCGGCACGGGTGACGACAATCTCACGTTCCCCGGCGAATCGGCGCTGATCGATCCGTTCGGCGACGTAGTGTGCGACGCGGGTCAGGAAGAAAAAGTTCTGCGCGCCACGCTCGATCCGGCGCGTCTCGAAGGCGCGCGTGAACACTATCGTTATCTGCATGACGCGCGCATTGCGCTCGATCTCGCGACAGTGGATGGCGAGCACGGGCAACCTGCGCGTGTGATCCGCGCGCGTTGAGGCGTACGTAAGTGCAGATGCGTAGCCTCGGGCACAAATAAGCGCACCCACGCACTCACGCGCACCCCTTCACGCAAAGAACTATCTGCGCGAGATACGCGCATCCAGCAAGTCTGATCGACAAAGCTCGACCGGGGCGCGTTCAACGCCGCCCCCGGCGACGCTCGCCCATTCGTAAGAGGAGACACCGCATGACCCCGATATCACCCGCTGAGCGCGCAGACGCACCTGCCGCGCCGCAAGGCACGCATCTGAAGCGTACGCTTGGCCTGCCTTCAGTCTTGCTGTTCGGCCTCGCCTATATGGCGCCGCTGATCGTCTACGGCACATACGGTGTGCTGGCGAGCGCCAGCAACGATACCGCTGCGCTCGCGTATCTGATTGCCCTGATCGCTATCGTGTTCACCGCGCTCAGTTACGGCAAGCTCGCGCGGCTGTTCCCGGTGGCGGGTTCTGCCTATACATACACGCGCAAAACCTTCAATCCGCATCTGGGTTTCATGATTGGCTGGGCCACCTTGCTCGATTACTTTTTCCTGCCGATGGTGATCTGGCTAATCGGCGCCGCGTATCTCAGCGCCGCGTTCCCGCACATTCCGAGCTGGATCTGGATCATCGCGTTTATCGTCTTGACGAGCGCGCTGAATATTCTCGGCATCGAACTCGCGAACCGTTTCAACATCGTGCTGATGGTCGTGCAACTCGCGATCGTCGCGTTGTTCGTCGTGCTGTGCTGCCACTATGTGACCGCTGCAGTCGGCCCCGGCGGTCTGATTTCGGCCGAACCGTTCTTCAAGCCGCACGTGCCGTTCTCGGCGACGATGGCGGGTGCCGCAATTGCCGCCTATTCGTATCTCGGCTTCGACGCGGTGTCGACGTTGACCGAAGAAACCATCGCCCCTGAAAAGACCATGCCGCGCGCGATCGTGCTGATCGCACTGATCGGCGGCGCGATCTTCGTAATTGCCGCGTACACGGTGCAGCTCGCGCACCCGGGTGCGGTGTTCAAGGACCCGGATTCGGCCGCTTTCGAAGTCGCACGCAAAGTCGGCGGAGATATCTTCGTGACGGTGTTTCTGGCCGGCCTGATTCTCGCGCAGTTCGCTTCGGGTATCTCGGCGCAGGCAAGCGTGGGACGTTTGCTGTATGCGATGGGACGTGACGAAGTATTGCCGAAACGCATCTTCGGTTTCGTGCATCCGAAGTTCAAGACACCGGCGCTGAACATCGCGATCGCGGGCGCAATTGGTCTGGTCGCGTTGAAGCTCGATGTGGCGACGTCAACCTCGTTCATCAACTTCGGCGCGTTTCTCGCGTTCACTGCGGTCAATCTGTGCGTAATCCGTCAGTTTTTCAACGCGAAGGGCAGTGCGAATGCGATGGGCGTGATCGGCGGCCTGCTGTTTCCGCTGGCCGGGGCGATTGCAGATATCTGGCTGCTGGTGAGCCTCGAGAAAACCGCGCTGGTGCTGGGTGCGGTGTGGTTCGTGCTGGGCTTGTGTTATCTGGGCTGGATCACGCGCTGTTTCCGTCAAGCGCCGCCGGAAGTCGCGGTCTGATGCGGCCGCTCGCGCTTGTACTCGTGGCCGTCTGTCAGCGGCGAGGCAGGGCGCAAGGTGGCGCGCGCGTTAGACCTGATGACGCTGCTTCACGCAGCGTCGAACTCAAAGCGCCATATCGAAAGCGGGCCTGAGGAACAGCTCGATCGCCATCACCACAAGGCCCATTGCGGCCGCCGACAGTGTCAACGTGCCGTATTCGTCGTAGCGTGAGTCGTATAGACACGCCACGACGAAAATAATCGCTAGCAGGTTGGTCAGCCAGTCGAAGTTCAGCGCCAAGTTCATCGATTAAATCCGGGCTCGCGCGTGACTCGTATCGTCGAATCACGCTATTACGTGAGCCGGATTCTAGCGAGTTGAGCTTACGGATTCGCAACGACTGGGCTTACACAAATTACGCCCCGCAGGAAGTCCCCTTGGGGGGCGCCCCGCAGGAAGTCCCCTACGCGGACATCATGTCGTGCTCGATCCAGTCGATCACCGAGTTACGCCTGGGCTGCCAGCCGAGCAGTTTATGTGCGCGCTCACCGCGCACACGACTATTCGAACCCAGCCCATACGACGCCATTTCGTAGCCCCATTCCTTCTGCGCTTCTCCGAGCGGCCAGTCTTGCGCCGCGCCGAGTTTCATCACGCGCGCGATCGCGGCGCTCATGTCACGGAACGACGCCTCGCCGCTTTCGACGAAGTAGAACGTGCCCGCCGGTGTCTTCTCCAGCGCGAGGCGATAGAGTTCGGCGACGTCGTCGATATGCACGTTCGACCAGATGTTGCCGCCACTGCCCACGTGCCGCACGACACCGCTCTTTTGCGCCTGACGCACGAGCCGTGGCAACTGCACGCTTGCGCTGCCCGGCACCGCGCCGTGGCCATAGATCAGCGTGTTGCACAGCACCGCCGAGCGGATGTTCTGCTGCGCCGCGTTGAGCACGAGTTGATCGATGGCGACGCGTGCCGCTTTATCCGCGGTCGGCTCGGGCAGGGCGTCCTCGTGATAGATGCGTGCCTCGCCCGCTTCGCCGCCCGAGGCATCGCCGACGATGCTCGAGCCGCTCGTATGCAGAAACGGCTTGCCGGAGCCGGCCAGGCCGTCGATCAGCGCTTGCACCGCGCCTTGATGGTCGCTGCTCGCGGCGTTGATGACCGCGTCGGCCGCTTTTGCTTCCGCGATCAGTAGCTCGCGGTCGTCGAGCGTGCCGATGACGGGTTCGATACCGAGGCGTTGCAACTCGGCGCTATGTTCGGGCTTGCGGATCAAACCGCGCACCTGATAGCCGGCGCGTACGAGGTGCGCCGCAATCGAACCGCCGATAAAGCCGCTTGCGCCAGTAATGAAAATCTTCAAGACGTTCTCCTAGAGGGAAACACCGGAAACACGATGACATGCACGCAGTATCCACCGTCTTGATTCTCGCAAAAAGCGTGTTAGTCTCAAATCAATCTTGATTTGAAATCAACAATGAAAACTTCGACCGACGAATTGCTGGTGTTCGTCACGGTGATCGATAGCGGCTCGATCACCGCGGCGGCGGAGAAATTGGGGCAAACCGTCTCAGGCGTCAGCCGGGCGCTCACGCGTCTCGAAAAGAAACTCGACACGGCGCTGGTACGGCGCACGACGCGCCGTCTGCAACTGACCGAAGAGGGTGAGGCGTTTCTGCAGCGGGCCCGGGCGATTCTCGATGCGATGGAAGAGGCCGAGGAATCCGTCACGCGCGGGCGCGAGCGGCCGTCGGGGCGTTTGCGTGTCGATGCGGCGTCGCCATTCATGCTTCATTGCGTGGCGCCCCATATGAAGGCGTTTTCGGCGCTGTATCCGGAGATTCGTCTGGAGCTGACCAGCAACGAGCGGATCGTCGATCTGCTCGAACAGAAGGTGGATATCGCGATCCGTATCGGTGCGTTGCAGGATTCGACCTTGCATGCGCGCGCCTTGGGCAGCAGCAAGCTGAGAGTGCTCGCCAGTCCGGCGTATCTGGCCGAATACGGCGAACCCAGGTCGGTGGAAGCGTTGCGCGAGCATCGTCTGATCGGTTTTACCGCGCCGGAGCATCTGAATCGCTGGCCGTTGCGGCGGGGCGGGAAGGGCAAGTCAGAGCCGCTGAAGATCGAGCCCGCGATCACCGCATCGAGCGGTGAGACGCTGCGCCAACTGGCTCTCTCAGGATGGGGCATCGCCTGTCTCGCCGTCTTCATGACTGCGGCCGACGTGCGCGAAGAGCGGCTGGTGCCGATTCTCGGCAACGTGCTGGTAGATGAAAGGCAGCCGGTGAGCGCGGTGTATTACCAGAGCGCGTCGCTGGCGGGACGCGTGCAGTGCTTCCTGGATTTCATGGCGGCGCGGGTGAGGCTTTAGCGAATCTTTCGCCAGTAGCGCGTTTCAACAGAGCCCGCGGCTCGTAGGAGTGCGCGGGCTTTTTTGCGTCGTCAGTGCGTTCTCCTATAACTCTGGAAGAGGGACATCGAGGTTGCAGTGCAGCGGCGCATCGGCGCAGGGGGAAAGGGGGCACATTGGCCGCCGCGGCCCGCCAACTGCCCCAGCCGGCGCGTTGAATCTTTTTGTCCGCTTGCCGCTCTACATTTTGAACGTGTATATACAAGTTATCTGTCGAGGCGAACGAATGCGGTGGGGCAAGCGCTGTCACCTCAAACCGCGGCTCAACCGACATGGGTGCCTTGCCAGCATCTAGTTCTAATGGAAACCCCCAGGCTGGAAGCCGCAAAAACAAGTTGTATATACAAGACGGCGACGTTAGACTTCTCTCGAATTGTATAGACAAGACAGGACACAACACCATGATGATTCTGAAGCCCGGCCACCTGACCCTCCCGCAACTGCGCCAGATCGCACGCGAACACGTCGCGCTGCAACTCGATCCTGCCAGCCACGCCGCCATCGACGCCTGCGCCAAAGCCGTCGCCGATATCGCCGCGAAGGGCGAACCGGCCTATGGCATCAACACGGGTTTCGGGCGCCTCGCCAGCACGCACATTCCGCATGACCAGCTCGAACTGCTGCAGCGTAATCTGGTGCTGTCGCACGCGGTCGGCGTGGGTGAGCCGATGTCGCGTCCGGTCGTGCGTCTCCTGATCGCGCTGAAGCTGTCGAGCCTCGGGCGCGGCCACTCGGGCATCCGTCGTGAAGTGATGGAAGCGCTCATCACGCTGTACAACGCCGACGTCCTGCCGGTGATTCCGGTCAAGGGTTCGGTTGGCGCATCGGGCGACCTCGCGCCGCTCGCGCATATGTCGGCCGCGTTGCTGGGCGTCGGCGACGTGTTCGCGAAGGGCGAGCGCATGCCGGCCATCGAAGGTCTCGCGCTGGTCGGCCTCAAGCCGCTCACGCTGCAAGCGAAGGAAGGTCTCGCGCTGCTGAACGGCACGCAAGCTTCGACCGCACTCGCGCTCTACAACATGTTCGCCATTGAGGATCTGTACCGCACCGCACTGGTGGCGGGCGCGTTGTCGGTGGACGCAGCAGCGGGGTCGGTCAAACCGTTCGACGCGCGCATTCACGAACTGCGCGGCCATCAAGGTCAGATCGACGCGGCAACCGCTTACCGTTCGCTGTTGCAAGGCTCGGGCATCAATGTTTCGCACGCCGATTGCGACAAGGTTCAGGACCCGTACAGCCTGCGCTGCCAGCCGCAAGTGATGGGCGCGTGTCTGGACCAGATGCGCCATTCAGCCGATGTGCTGCTGCTGGAAGCCAATGCCGTCTCCGACAATCCGCTGATTTTCCCGGACACGGGCGAAGTGCTGTCGGGCGGCAATTTCCACGCTGAGCCGGTCGCATTCGCTGCTGACAACCTCGCGCTTGCCGTCGCTGAAATCGGCGCGCTGGCCGAACGCCGCATCGCGCTGCTGATCGACACGACGCTGTCGGGCCTGCCGCCGTTCCTCGTGCGTGATGGCGGTGTGAATTCGGGCTTCATGATTGCTCACGTGACCGCCGCGGCGCTCGCCTCCGAGAACAAGACACTCGCGCATCCGGCTTCGGTCGATTCGCTGCCGACCTCCGCGAACCAGGAAGATCACGTTTCGATGGCCACGTTCGCCGCGCGCAAGCTCGGCGATATTGCCGAAAACGTCGCGAACATCCTGTCGATCGAGTTGCTTGCCGCCGCCCAAGGCGTCGACCTGCGCGCGCCGCACAAGACCAGCCCGAGCCTGCAGAAAGTGATGGACGCGGTGCGCAAGGACGTCGCGCATTACGAGCTCGATCACTACTTCGCACCGGATATCGAGGCTGTGACGCACCTGGTGCAGGACGGCACGATCGCGAAGCTGAGCCCGTTCTCGTTTGCATCCGAACAGTAAGCTCGAAAAACACGTTTAAGCACGCCAACAAGCCAATGAACGCACCGGCCTATCAGGGCATCAAGGACTTCATCCTCGGCCGCATTCATGCGGGCGAATGGTCTGAAGGCGACCAGGTGCCCTCCGAAAACGAGCTCGCGCGCGAATTCAACGTCGCGCGCATGACGGTCAACCGCGCGTTGCGCGAGTTGACTTCGGAGCAGGTGCTGACGCGCGTGCAGGGCTCGGGCACGTTCGTGGCCCGGCCCAAGTACGAATCGACGCTGGTGGCGATCCGCAGCATCTCCGACGAAATCGTCGCGCGCGGTCATCGTTATCAGGCGAAGGTGTTGCACATCGGCGCGAGCATCGCCGACGAAGCGCTCGCCGAAGAAATGCAGGTGAGCGCGGGCAGTCCGGTGTTTCATTCACGCGTGCTGCATTTCGAAAACGACGAGCCGGTGCAGCTCGAAGAGCGCTGGGTCAACCCGGCGGTCGCGCCCGAGTACGCGTTGCAGGACTTCACGAACACCACGCCGAATCAGTATCTGGTGCGCGTCGCGCCGCTGCAGCGCGTCGAGTACCGCATCGAAGCGTTGGCTGCGGACGCTGACACGCGCGAATTGCTGACCATGGATGAACTCGAACCGTGCCTCGTGCTGCATCGGCGCACGTGGTCGCAAAGCCAGGTCGCCTCGATCGCCAATCTCTGGCATCCCGGCAGCCGCTATCGCTTCACCGGACATTTCTGATTTCGCCGTATTTTCCGACTCATTTTCCCGATTTCTCCCGAACATTTTCACGCATTCCGAGGGCCACCATGAACAACCCGAAACACATCGACCCGCGTCTGGACCCGACTCGCACGATCCGCGCACCGCGCGGCGCGGAAAAGACCTGCAAGACCTGGATCGCGGAAGCCGCGTACCGGATGATCCAGAACAATCTGGACCCGGAAGTCGCCGAGCATCCGCATGCACTGGTTGTGTATGGCGGTATTGGCCGTGCTGCGCGGAACTGGGATTGCTTCGATCAGATCCTCGCATCGCTGAAGGACCTGAACGAAGACGAGACGCTGCTGATTCAATCGGGCAAGCCGGTCGGCGTGTTCAAGACGCATGCCGACGCACCGCGCGTGCTGCTGGCGAATTCGAATCTGGTGCCGCATTGGGCGACGTGGGAACACTTCCACGAACTCGATCGCAAGGGCCTGATGATGTACGGGCAGATGACCGCGGGCAGCTGGATTTACATCGGCAGCCAGGGCATCGTGCAGGGCACCTACGAGACGTTCTTCTCGGTGGCGAACCAGCATTTCAACGGCGATCCTTCGGGCCGCTGGATTCTGACCGGTGGTCTCGGCGGCATGGGCGGCGCGCAGCCGTTGGCAGCAACCATGGCCGGCTTCTCGATGATCGCGGTGGAATGCGACGAGACGCGTATCGATTTCCGTCTGAAGACCCGCTACGTCGACAAAAAAGCGAAGACGCTCGACGAAGCGCTCGTCATGCTTGAAGAAGCGAAGAAGGCAGGCAAGCCGGTATCGATCGGTCTGCTGGGCAACGCAGCCGATGTGTTCGCCGAATGCGTGACGCGCGGCATCACGCCGGATTGCGTGACCGACCAGACCAGCGCCCACGATCCGATTCATGGTTATTTGCCGCAAGGCTGGAACGTCGAAGACTGGCGCGAGCGCATGAAGACGGCGCCGGATTCCATCATCACGCCGGCCAAGCAGTCGATGGCCAAACAGGTGCAGGCGATGCTGACGCTGCAGGAACGCGGCGCCGCCACGCTCGACTACGGCAACAACATCCGTCAGATGGCGCTGGAAATGGGCGTGGAAAACGCGTTCGATTTCCCGGGTTTCGTGCCGGCGTACATCCGTCCGTTGTTCTGCGAAGGCAAGGGCCCGTTCCGTTGGGTCGCGCTGTCCGGTGATCCGGAAGACATCTACAAGACCGATGCGAAGGTCAAGGAATTGATTCCCGACGATCCGCATCTGCACAACTGGCTCGACATGGCGCGCGAACGTATCGCGTTCCAGGGTTTGCCGGCGCGGATCTGCTGGGTCGGCGTGAAGGATCGTTATCGTCTGGGCCAGGCGTTCAACGAAATGGTCAGGAGCGGCGAGCTGAAGGCGCCGATCGTGATCGGCCGCGATCACCTCGACACCGGTTCGGTCGCAAGTCCGAACCGCGAAACCGAATCGATGAAAGACGGCTCGGACGCAGTCAGCGACTGGCCGTTGCTCAACGCACTGCTGAACACGGCAGGCGGCGCGTCGTGGGTCTCGCTGCATCACGGCGGCGGGGTAGGCATGGGCTTCAGCCAGCATTCGGGCGTTGTGATCGTCGCTGACGGCACGGATGCCGCGAAGGCGCGCCTCGGCCGCGTGCTGTTCAACGATCCGGCGACCGGTGTGATGCGTCACGCGGATGCGGGTTATGAACTCGCGCAGGAAACGGCGCGCGAGGCAGGCCTGAATCTGCCGATGCTGGGCCGTTGATCATGGCGCTTCACGGCACGCTTGTCGGTAGCATGGCAAGCACAACGCTCATCCGTGGCGCCGATCTCGTGGCGGCGCCGTGGAAGAACGGCGGCGGCGTCACGCGTGAAGTCGCGGCGTTCCCCGAAGGCGCGGGGCTCGATGCATTCGTGTGGCGCGTGAGCATCGCCGATGTCGCGCAAGCAGGACCGTTCTCGCGTTTCGCGGGCATCGATCGCACACTCGTGTTGTTGTCGGGCGCGGGCATGTTGCTCGACGAAACAGACGACGCCGGCACGCACGCCGTGAACACGCTCGCATTGATTCAGCCGCTCGATATCGCGGAGTTCGCGGGCGAAGCGCAAATCGATGCACGCCTCGTTGACGGCGCCACGCGCGACTTCAACCTGATGGTCCGGCGTGGCGCGGCGGTGGGCGAAACTGAAGTGTGGCGCGGTGATACGCAGCGCACTGTGTCCGCCGACGTGGTGCTGTTGTTCTGCGCAAGCGGTTCGGTTTCGGTCACACTCGGTGGCGACGCCCAACCGCGCGCGCTGGAGCCCGGCGACACACTGCGCATCGGCACGCCGAATACGCTGTCATGCACGGTCAAGGGCGCTGGTGCCTTGCTCGCGATCAGCATCCGCTATACGTGATGAACGCAACGATGACGACGATTCGCGCCCGCGCCTAGGTCCTGGCAAACGCCTGGCAAAGCGCGCCGCGAATCACCACAGACACGCAACGAGCTGCAAAGAGCACGCGATGAAGCAAACCGTCTGGCATCACCTGAAACTCTGCCCCGAGGGCGATCCCCAACACACGCTGCCCGATGCTGCGATTGCCGTTGAAGACGGCAAGATCGCATGGCTCGGCGCAGCTTCCGAATTACCCGCCGAGTACGCCGCATGGCCGCGTGAAGACCTGCACGGCGCGTGGGTGACGCCAGGTCTCGTCGATTGCCATACGCATCTGGTATATGGCGGCCAGCGCGCGGATGAATTCGCGCAACGCCTGGCGGGCGTCAGTTATGAAGAAATCGCGCGGCAGGGCGGCGGCATCGTCTCGACGGTGCGCGCCACGCGTGCCGCCGGCGAAGACTCGCTGTTCCGCCAATCGGCCGCGCGCCTCGAACCGCTGCTCGCCGAGGGCGTCACGGCGATCGAAATCAAATCCGGCTACGGCCTCGATCTCGCGAACGAGCGCAAGATGCTGCGCGTCGCGCGCCAGTTGGGCGAGCGCTATCCGGTGTCGGTCTATACGACGTTTCTCGGCGCGCACGCCTTGCCGCCCGAATTCGCCGGAAGAGCCGACGCGTATATCGACGAAGTCTGCAACACGATGCTGCCCGCGCTTGCCGACGAAGGCCTGGTCGATGCGGTCGACGTGTTCTGCGAGCGCATCGGTTTTTCGCTGGAACAAAGCGAGCGTGTGTTCAACGCAGCGGAGCGCTACAAGCTGCCGGTGAAGATGCACGCCGAGCAGTTGTCGAACAGCGGCGGCACGGCATTGGCCGCGCGTCACCACGCGCTATCCGCGGATCACCTCGAATTCCTCGACGAGGCCGGTGTTGCCGCGATGAAAACGTCCGGCACAGTCGCCGTGCTGCTGCCCGGCGCGTACTACTTCATCCGCGAGACGCAATTGCCGCCGTTGGACTTGCTGCGGCGCTATCAGGTGCCGATCGCAATTTCCACCGACAGCAATCCCGGCACATCGCCCACCACCTCGCTGCTGCTGATGATGAACATGGCGACCACGCTATTCCGCATGACCGTGCCCGAAGTGCTGCAAGGCGTGACCGCGCATGCGGCGCGTGCGCTCGGCAAGGCGGATACGCACGGCGCGCTGCAAGCCGGGCGTGCGGCGGATTTCGCGGTGTGGTCGGTGGAAACGCTTGCCGAGCTGGCTTACTGGATTGGGCGTCCGTTGTGCGCACGAGTCGTACGCGCGGGCGAGACCGTTTATACGCGGCGTGAATTGAGCTAGGGCCTGAGAGATGACGCAAGCAAAACAATCACTATTCGCCGATCACGCCTATCTCCCCGACGGCTGGCGCCGCAATGTGCTGCTGGAATGGGACACAAACGGCACGCTGACATCGGTTACGCCCGATACGGTAGCGGTTCCTGACGGTGTAAAAAAAGCCGCCGGTCCCGTATTGCCTGGCATGCCGAATCTTCACTCGCATGCGTTTCAACGCGCAATGGCCGGCCTCACCGAATATCGCGCCGCATCCGGCACAGGGGCCACCGATAATTTCTGGAGCTGGCGGGATCTGATGTACCGTTTTGCCGCGCGCATTACGCCGGAAGGACTCGCTGCTGTCGCGCAGTGGCTGTACATCGAGATGTTGAAAGCGGGCTATACGTCGGTCTGCGAATTCCATTATGTGCACCACACGCCGGATGGCAGTCGTTATTCGAACCAGGCGGAACTGGCGCAGCGCGTGGTGGATGCGGCGTCGGCCAGCGGCATCGGCATGACGATGCTGCCCGTGCTGTATCAGTACAGCGGTTTTGGTTCACGCGCACCGCGTGAAGATCAGCAGCGCTTCATCAATACGCCGGAGAGTCTGCTCGATCTGCTCGACACGTTGCGTGCGGCGCGTTCTGAGAGTGCGGCGTTGCGCTATGGCGTCGCGCCGCATTCATTGCGTGCGGTCTCGGCCGAATCGTTGCGGACATTGTTGAACGGCATCGAGCGAAGCGCGCCGGTTCACATTCATATTGCCGAGCAAACCGCCGAGGTCGACGCCTGCCTTGAAACCGAAGGTGCGCGGCCGGTGCAATGGCTGCTCGACCGCTTCGACGTCGACAGCCGCTGGTGCCTCGTGCATGCGACGCACGTCGATGCGAACGAAACGCTGGCGCTCGCGAAAAGCGGTGCGGTCGCCGGTTTGTGTTTGACCACCGAAGCCAATCTCGGCGACGGCATTTTTCCGGCGCAAGAGTATCTCGACGCGCAAGGGCGCATCGGCATTGGTTCGGACAGCCATATCGGCGTCGACTGGCGGGCGGAATTGCGTTTGCTCGAATACGGGCAGCGTCTCACGCGTCGGCAGCGCAACGTGCTGGCTTCGGCGCACGCCGCGCACGTGGCGGACCGTCTATTCGACGCTGCGCTCGACGGCGGTGCACAGGCAACGGGTCGTGCGGTCGGCGCATTGCAGGCAGGGCGCCGTGCCGACTGGCTGGTGCTCGATCCGGATCATTCGAGTATCGCCGAGCACGCGCCGGGCGCGTGGCTCTCGGGCGTTGTATTCTGCGAGCATGGCGAGACGCCGATTCGCGACGTCTACGCTGGCGGCGACAAGGTTGTCGACAACCGCCGTCATCGCGACGAAGAGGCTGTGTACGCGCGCTATCGCGTGGCGCTCGCCGATTTGCTCAAGTGAGTTGCTAAAGCGGCTTGCTGACGTGAAATGCTCGCGTGAATTGCTGGGTAAACTAGAGTCTTCGACTTTTATCGATTCCGGACTGACATGACTGCTTCGTCTACTGCAACTACTCCGCCGGTTTTATCGCTGCATCAGGGAAGCCTGCCGTTGCTGATTTCGATCCCGCATCTGGGCACGCAAATCCCCGCCGATATCGCCACAACAATGACGCCGGTCGCGCAGCGCACCGACGACTGCGACTGGCATCTCGACCGCCTCTACGCGTTTGCGCGGCGCATGGGCGCGTCGATCCTGTCGCCGACGTATGCGCGTTATGTGATCGACCTGAACCGTCCGCCCGACGGCGCGAATCTGTATCCAGGGCAGGACACCACCGGTTTGCTGCCGGTCGATACCTTCGACAAGGAGCCGTTGTATCTCGAAGGCCATCTGCCGACCGACGCCGAAGTCGCGCGTCGGCGCGATGCTTACTGGAAGCCCTATCACGACGCACTGGTGGGCGAGATTGCCGCGCTGAAGGCGAAGCACGGCAAGGTGTTGCTCTGGGAAGCGCATTCGATTCGCTCGCATGTGCCGCGGTTTTTTGAAGGACGTCTGACGGATTTCAACTTCGGCACGTCGAACGGCGCCAGCGCGGTGGCCGGATTAGGCGAGGAATTGGCCGCTGTGGTCGAGCGGCATGGCGGTTATTCCGCTGTCGCCAATGGGCGCTTCAAGGGTGGGTATATCACGCGGCAGTACGGGCAGCCCTCGGAGGGTGTGCACGCGGTACAACTCGAGTTGTCGCAGATTACGTATATGGAGGAGCAGATGCCCTATGCGTACAACGAAACGCTGGCAGTGAAAATCGAGCCCTTGCTGGAAAAACTTGTGGCGACAGCGTTGGAGCGCGTCAAGGCAGCTTGACCGATCGTTCGCGCGCGTCGGCCAGGTCGGCGCCGCTGTCGTTGCTTTTCATCTACTCTTCCCCACAGCATTCATGGCGCTTCGCATTCCGCGAGGTCGCCATGAGGCGTCCCCTTGCACCGCAAAGGTGTAACAGCATGTGTCCGTGATTGCATGCTGCCGGTTTCGCGCAGAACTTATAGAGCGTTGAAGAACATGCCGGCACGCAGCCCCGGGCGGCTCAAAAAAAAGCCCCGCATAAAGCGGGGCATCTTTGATGCTCACCCGGGCGGCACGCGGCAATCAGTGGCAGCGGTTTTCCCAGTGATGGTGGACGTGCACCTTGTGGCATACCCTGTGATGATGCTCGTCGGCCTGGGCGGGAGCGATCGCGCTGAGGGCGGCTATGGCCGCAGCAAGCGCAAGAATGACTTTTTTCATTACAGAATCCTTAAATCATTGAGGTGGTGCAGGGGCTACAGCACGAGACGTGCCGCACCGGTAGCGAAGGATGCCATACATCGCGTGCGTAGCGGAGGAACGCTGGCTGAATGCATGGGTCAACTCAAAACGCAGCGCTTCATGGCGTTTTATCCCCGGGCAGCCGCGCGCAGTAGCGTGTAATTTCGACACATCGACAGTCGCAGGATGCGTGCGCGGGCATTGCGCGCCGCGCGCCCAGGCGGCTACCCTTTCAGAACGATGACGTGTGTGAGCGCGTCGTCCATACATCGGGCAAAAAGATGGAAGACCCAGCGATGGAAGATTCCGACGAATTGCTGCTCCCGGTCTGGCGAGCGAACCTGGTGCTGCTGACCCGCGAGGTGGGCGCGGCGACGCGTTTGGCACGCATGATGACCTTTTCCGCCAGCTACCTGAAGCTGATGTTGTCCGGTCAGCGCGAATTCAGCGAGGAATTCGTGCGCGGTATCGAGGCGGTCACGGGTTTGCCGAATGGCTGGATGAACGCGTCGCATACGCAGCAGGACATACCGGCCAAGGCGCGCGAGGCGATCGACAACGAACGGCCGCTGGCGCGGTTTCGCGGCACTGCGCATCCAGTGCGCAAGAAGACGGTGCTGCGGCCGCCTGAGCCGATTTTCGGCCAGGCGGGTCCGGCCAAACGTGTGGAAGAAGAGACGCTCGATGCCGAAGCACACCGGCGCCAGGCCCATATCCGCAAAGTTCGCGATCTGGCGATGCAGGACGTGCGGCGCTTCGAGCGGCATTTGAGTCATGCGCCGGTGGATCTTTCATCGATGCGATCGAAGGTGGAGGACGTGATCGCCGCCGCCGATCTCGACGACCCGATTCAGGCCGACCTGGCCGGGCGGCTGGAGCAGATCGAAAAACATCGGCATTTGCTGCTCAGGCATGTGGAGCGGTTGCAGGCGTTGCTCGGGCAAATCGGGGAGGGGGATTGAGCGCGCAGCGGGGGTTCCGGTGATACGCAGGTTTGAAACCCCTGATTGCGAGGCTGCACGCTAACACCTGCGGCGCGCGTGAAATTCCGCCTCGAGCGTCCACGTCACGCCGTCCTGCGCCAGCGCGACCCCGGTCCAGCGGAACGAATCCTTCGTGATATCGGTGAAATTCCACCGAATCGGCGTGCCGTCGGCGTGCGTGCCGATCTGCACGAGATCATGGCCAATGCGCCGGCCTATCAGTTCATCGCGCTGACCGGTCTGCGGATTGATGTATGTCACGCGCCACGCCCGCAGCATTGGGTCCCACACTCGCAGGGTGGTGCCGTACATCGTGGCGCCGGCGTCGAGCCCCGTGTGACGCTCGCTGCATGGCGGCATGATCCACACGTCCTGCACGGCGCGGCCCTCCAGTACCCAGCCGAAATGAATCTCGCCGCGGCGGCGCGCGCTGCCAAGGTCGACGCGGTAATGCAGCACGTCCATGTCCCAACTGCCGATCAGCCAACCGTAAGCGTCGTCGGCGGCATCGATGTCGGCGGCGCGCGCCGGGGCGGCCAATGCGGCGTGAAAGCCGCGGTCGAGGGTGTCGTCCAGCATGTTCATCGTGTGTGCTCCTTCGGGCGTTCCGTGAAAGCGCCATCGCCGGAACGGGCAAAACCGCGCCGGCCGCCGATGTGCTAAAACCACGATACGGACTCAGCCGAGGTGCATCTTGGGGAAAATTGCCGTCACTTTGCAGCAGGCGCTCGCGCAACGGGCCCGGGAAGGCACGCGCGGCAGCATAACCGCGCGCCCGTTGGCCCAAGGCACGAACTGGGATGTCGCGGACATCCTCTGCACCTTCGGGCCACGCGACCAGCCGTTCGAAGAACGGCATGCGGGCGTGTGCATCGCGATGGTGGTCGCCGGTTCGTTCGGCTACCGGGCAGGGACGGGGCGTGAGCTGCTCACCTCCGGCGCGCTGCTGCTCGGCAATACGGGTGAGTGTTTCGAATGCGGCCATCGGCATGGGGCCGGCGATCGCTGCCTCGCCTTCCGCTACGCGCCGGCGTATTTCGAACGGCTTGCCGCGGACGCGGGCATCGCGAGCGGGAATCTGAACTTCAGGCGCGCGCGCATCCCGTCACTGCCTGCGTTGTCATCGCTGATCGCGCGGGCCTGTGCGGGCGCGTCGGACGCAGGCGACGCGGTGTGGGACGAACTCGCGGTCGAACTGGCGGTCTCGACGCTCAAGGCGGCGGGCGCTTTGACACGCGGGGAACCGCCCGCGAGCGCTGCGGCCTGGTCACGCGTTGCGCAGACGGTGCGGCTGATCGACGACACGCCTGGCGCACCGCATACGCTCACGAGCCTCGCTGCCGCGGCGGGGCTGAGCGAGTTCTATTTTCTGCGGACGTTCCAGCGCGTGACCGGCGTGACGCCGCATCAATATGTGCTGCGGGCGCGTTTGCGAGCAGCGGCGCTGCGTCTTCAGGACGATAGCGCGAAGGTCGTTGATATCGCGCTCGATTGCGGCTTCAACGATCTGTCGAATTTCAATCATGCGTTTCGCGCGGAGTTCGCGTCGAGTCCGCGTGTGTGGCGCGCGCGGGGCAGGGTGCGTCGCGCATGACGCGGTGCGTCGCGTTTATGAAGCGGGCTGCCACGCTGGCGTTGATCGTGTGCGCAACTGCCTCGTATGCCGCTGGCGGCTCGAGCACCACAGACGCCTCAAGCACCTCAAGCACCGCCAACGACGACCTCTCCCCCTCGACGATGGAGCGAGACGTCCATCTCTTCGTGATCCAGAAAGACGGCTCCGTCGAAGAACACGACGACACGGTCCTGCGGGCGAACACGACGAGCGGCGTCGACGATATCGCGCAACGTTACGTGTGGTTCAACAAGGACATCGAGCAGGTGCAATTGCTGAGCGCGGAAACGATCGACCCGAAAGGCGTGACGCATCCGGTCGGCCCCGAAGCGATCCGCGACGTGCAGGAGCCGCGCTCGGCGGGCGCGCCGAGTTTCGAGGACGGCGTGTTGCGCACGGTCATCTTTCCAGGCGTCGAGCCGGGCGCGCGTGTGCATCTGGCGTTTCGCAAGACGCGCACGAAGCCCTTGCAGGCCGGCACGTTCGCGTACCTGGTCGAACCGACGCGCGACCCCGTCGAGATGCAACGCCTGATTTTCGACCTGCCCGCCGACATACCGCTTTATGCCGATGCGCGCGGCTATGTTGCGTTACCGCCCGTCACGGCAAACGGACGCACCCGCTACGAGTTTGACTACCGGCACGGCCCATATGCGCCGCCCGAAGCGGGCGCGGTGGGCTATGCGAACTGGGGTGACCGGTTGATGGTGTCGACGGTACCGGACTTCGCAAGTTTCGCCGCGCGTTATCGGGGGGCCGCTAACGACGCGACGATGAGCGACCCGGCGATCGTCCAGCTCGCGCAGAGCCTGACCGGAGAGGCCAGCGATCCGCGCGCGAAAGCGCAGATACTGTACGACTGGATGCGTCTGAATATTCGCTACGTGGCGCTGTTTCTCGGCGAGACGGCGGCTGTCCCGCATAAGGCAATCGACATCCTGCGCAACCGATATGGCGACTGCAAGGACCACGTCGCGTTGTACAGCGCGCTATTGGCCGCGGTCGGCATTCGCAGCGAGGCCGTGCTGCTCAATCTCGGGCCGTACTATAGTTTGCCGGACGTGCCCGGCTACGGCGCAAGCGCGATCAATCATGCGATCGTCTGGATTCCTGAGCTATCGTTATTTGCCGACACCACGGCGGGTGGCATCGAGTTTGGTTATTTGCCACCGGGTGTGATGGACCGGCCGGTGTTGCTGGTCGGCGAGGGCGTGTTGGCGCGCACGCCGGCCACCCAGTTGCGCGAGCGCACGGCGCGCCTGCAAATCGAGGTCGATGAGAGCGGGGCGGCGAACTACGCTTATCGCGTGGAAGATGCCGGCTATACCGCGGAGCTCGAACGCAATACGTTTCGGCGGGCAACGCGGCAGCGCACGCAACAGATCGCCGCGAACCGGCTGTTGTTGACCGGCTTGCATGGCACAGCGCAATTGCACACCGGCGACGCCGCCGCCACGGACGGGCCTTTTTCCACGTCGATGCAGGGACAGGTGGCACATTTTGTCTGGACCGATGGAACGACCGCTGTGCCGGCCTTGACGAGCTTGTCCGGCGGCATGGCGGGGCAGGTGCAGGCATGGCTGGCGGAGCCTTCAAGAACGCAGCCGTGGGCGTGTATTGGCGGAGCGTTCGATGAGACGCTGGAAATGACGCTGCCGAGCTTCGTCCGTGTGACGGATGTGCCGCCGGATGCCACGGTGAAGGATCGTTTCTTCGAGTTTTCTTCCCGCTATGTGTTCGATCCTGTCGCGCGGGTCTTGCAGGTCAGGCGACAGCTTCGCGCCGCGTTTGGGCACCAGATGTGCTCCGCCGATGAGTTTGCCGGTGTAAAGGATGATCTTGTCCGGATCGAGCGGGATCTCGATTCCGAGGTGGTGGTGAAGGTCGTCAAGTAGGCGCAGGTGGCTGCAGCGGCGGTGACAAAACACCGCCACTGCAGCACGAACAACCATGCCGTCATGGGCAAAAAGAGACGCTTAACTTCCGCTCTTGGTCACGACAGGAACCCAGGCTCCGCTCTTGACCTGATATAGCGTGGACGCGCCGCTTTTCAACGCCCCGGTGCTGTCGAAAGAAATTTTCCCGGTCACGCCGTCGTAGTCGATCGCTTTGAGCACCGGCCGGTAGACCGCTGGCGAGCTGGATTTCGCCTGCTGCATCGCCTTGATCGCGGCCCATGCCCCGTCATACCCAAACGGTGCGTACGAAAGGATATCCACCCCGAACCGCTTTTTGAACTTCGCGGAAAAGTCCTTGCCGCCCGGCAACTGGGCCAACGGTCGGCCGTATTCCCAGGCCATCACGCCGTCGGCCGCGTCGCCGGCGAGCTTGATGAAGTCCTGGTCCATCACGCCGCCGCCGCCCACCAGTTGCGCGTTCAGCCCCAATTGCTTCATCCGCTTCGCGAAGCCCGCCGCCTGTGTATCCAGACCGCCGAAGAAAACCAGATCCGCATTGGTTCCCTTGATCTTGGTGATCTGCGTGCTGAAATCCACCGCGTGATTGTCGGTGTATTCGCGCGTCACGATGGTGCCGCCATGTGCCTTCACTGCCTTCTCGAACTCGTCGGCCTCGCCCTGGCCGAACGCGGTGCGATCGTCGATGATCGCAATGCGTTTGGCCTTCGTCACCTCGACGGCGTAGACGCCCGCGTTGCCGGCGTTCTGCGCATCGGTGGAAATCACCATGAAGGTGTTCGCAAAGCCTCGTCCGGCAATGATCGGATTGGTGGCCGCCGGGTCGATCACCGGAATGCCGGCCTGCTCGTACACCTGTGAGGCAGGAATCGTCGTGCCCGAATTGAAGTGGCCCACGACCACGGATACGCCCGCGTCGACCAGCTTCTGCGCGGCCTGCACGCCGATACGCGGGTCGGCCTGGTCGTCCTCGGCGACCAGCTGGAATTGTGCGACCTTGTCGCCGATCTTGATCTTCTGCGCGTTGGCTTCCTCGATCGCAAGCTGGACACCGTTCTCCAGGTCCTTCCCGTAGCCGGCGTTGGCGCCCGTGAGCGGCGCGGCGAAGCCGATCTTCACCGGCAGGTCGTCCGCGAAACTGGCCAGCGGCGCGGTCGCAAATACAGCGCCAACGAGCAGTGCAAGCGGTTTCAGCGTGTTGCGAAGACTCATGGTCTCTCTCCTCTCCATCGACAGTTCAGGTGTGAAAGCGGCAAGGCGGTAACGCTGGATCGACGCGCAAACATGGGTCGGACTTCGCATGGCGCGCGTCATCTAGGGTACGGACGACCGGTCGCTACGAACAATGCTGGAAAACGCCCAGTAGGAAGTCCCCCGCCCCGAACGAAGCCCCTGGGTGATTCGGGGATTGGGCGCGCGCAATGGCGTTTGCATGCCGGTCAATCTGGCGCGAATATAGAAAGCCAATTTGCAACCGTCTTGGCAGTTCGCGGCGCTTTGAATGAGCATTTCGGCATAGCCTGAGCAGCGCCTTGGCTGTCGGCCTGTCAGTGGCGGCGTGCGGCTGCGGATTTCCGCATATGCTTAAGAAAAAAGGCGGCCAGTATCCGCTCAGGAAGCGATGGAGAGGCGGCCCTGAGAAGCCGCTCGGGAAACCGGCGCGGACGCGGCGGCTTGATTGCGATGGCGCTTACGCGGAAACCAACTTCCGTGAGCGCGCAGGCAAAAATGCGAGAAACGGTCGAAGCGCCAGATGTGACTGATCGCAAGCGAAAACAACGTCAATGTTCGGCTGGCTGGCGCAGCAATTCAAAAAAGAACGTCAATGCTCGCCTTGCTGGCGCAGCAATTCTTCACGCAGGCGCAGGATCGGCGCTTTGGTTTCTTCGTCGGCCCAGGTGTCAAGATCGTCGATCGCGCGCTGACAGCCGTCGAGCACCAGATCGAGGTCCACCGGCACGCCGTTGTTCAACGCGAATTCGATGGTCTCGGCGAACTGCTGGCACTCGTCCTCGCCGTACGAAATGTCGAGGTTGTCGGCGATCACTTCAGCGATGTTGCTGCGCGCCTTGTCGTCGGGCGTCACCATGTCGACGATGCCGCGCGCCACCGCTGGCGAATAGTAAAGCGCGATGTCGAGCCATTGTGCGGGATCGAAGTCGGCCTGGTCGAACTGGTTCTCGAAGTACTCGATCGCTTCCTGCTCGTGCGCTTCGTCCGCGTCGACACTCATGCACAACTGCTCAAAAAATTCTTCCCGCTCGCTGCGGATATAACCGTCCATCGATGCCTCGTCTGCTGAATGCCGGATGCCCGGATGCCCGGATGCCTGAAAAATGCTGTGCGGCGGGTGATTGCGTCGCCCACGCGGCACGCATTATAGGACGGCGGGCTGACAAGCGTGGTTACGTGGCCCGCGGGCGGATCGTGCTGTGCGGCCGGCGTACCCAAAGCAGCGTGTCTTCAGGCAGGCCGTGACGAGATCGCTCCCTGCAACCGAAGTTCTCTCTGCCGGCCTACGCCGTGTCCGCGACCCAGGCGTCGAACCATTCACGCGGCTGCGCGATTTCGTTTTGCGCGGCCACCAGTTCCAGCTCGTAACGCCCAGCCTGCCACGTCGCTTTCACCACCGCGTTCACGGCGGCCAGCGTGTGCTCGAAGGCCGCGCGGATCGAATCGCCCAGCAGCGTGCGCGCGACAAACACGGCGCTCGTCAGATCGCCGACGCCCACCGGCTGCCGCGCGAACGGGTAGAGCGGCCGCTGCCCCATCCAGGCCTCGCGCTCGGTGACGACCAGCATGTTGAAACGGTCCGCGGGGCTGTTGCGATCGAGTAGGTGTTTGACCAGCATGAGCTTCGGCCCGCGGGCGATGACCTCGCGGCATGCGGTCACAGCTTCTTCGAGCGTCTCGATCTCGCGTCCCACGAGGCGCTGCAACTCGGTATGATTCGGCGCCATCGCGTCGGCTATCTCCGGCATGGTGCGCACGAGAAATTCCTGGATGCCCGGTTCGACCTTGCAGCCGCTCGCGGCGCCCATTACCGGATCGCAGAAGTACCACGCGCGCGGATTGGCGGCCTTCACGGTCTTGACGATCTCCACCACCGCTTGCGCTTGCTCGGGCGTACCGAGATAGCCGGACAGCACGGCGTCGCAGCGCGGCAGCATGCCGATCGCGCCGATCCCTTCGACGAGGTCTTCCATCTGCGAGGCCTCGATCGCACCGCCGGTCCAATGGCCGTATTGCGTGTGGTTCGAGAACTGGACGGTATTGAGCGGCCAGACATTGACGCCGAGCCGGCGCATCGGAAACGCGGCCGCGCTGTTGCCGGCGTGTCCGAAGACGACATGTGACTGGATGCTCAGAACGTTTTTTGTCATGGTGTGGCCCGCGCAAACAGTCAGGCGCGATCAATGAAAACGGAAGGGTGGCCGCGGTGACGAACCGGCTTGGGCCGGCCGCCTGAAGCGGCGTTCCTGTTTCAGATGGTGCAAGGAAAATGCGCAATCTGCATAGTCAGGAAACAATACATGAGTTTGTCATGCGCGAGTCGATCCGTCCCCGTGTTGTTGCGTCGAACCATCAAACGGGTGGGGGATCAGGCGAGTTCGCGATACAACGCCAGATATTGCTCGGCCGAGGCGCCCCAGCCGAAGTCCTGGTTCATCGCGCGACGTTGGGTGGCCTTCCACTCGGTGCGGCGGTCATAGAGCGCAAAGGCGCGGCGGATCGCCGCTGCAAGGCCCTTCGGCTCGAATCGTTCGAACACGAAGCCGGTAGCGAGATCGTCGGCGAGATTTTCGAGCGACGCGTCGACCACCGTGTCCGCCAGGCCGCCGACGCAATGCACGAGCGGCAGCGACCCATAAGCCAGCGCATACAGTTGCGTCAGCCCGCATGGCTCGAAGCGCGACGGCACCGCGATCACATCGCTGCCGGCGACGATGGTATGCGCGAGTGTTTCGTCGAAACCCAACTCGACCGCCACCGATTCCGGATGGGTGTGGGCAACGCGCTTTAAACCGTTTTCGAGCGCCGGGTCACCGGTACCGAACACCACCAGCTGGCCACCGCGTTTAACAATTTCGGGGACCGTCTCGAGCAGCAGGTCGAGGCCTTTCTGCTCAGTCAACCGGCTCACCACGCCGAATAGCAGCGCATCGCTTTTCTGCGCGAGGCCGAAGCGCTTCTGCAGCGCCTCCTTGCACGCCAGTTTGCCGGCCAGACGGGTGACCGTGTAGTGATCGTCGAGCAGCGTGTCGGTGGCGGGATTCCATACTGAGTAATCGACGCCGTTCAGAATGCCGCTCAGATCGTGCGAGCGATGGCGCAGCAATGCGTCGAGGCCGCCGCCCTGGGCGAGCGTCTGGATCTCGCGTGCGTAGGTTGGGCTGACGGTGGTGATGCGATCGCTGTAGTAGAGGCCGGCCTTGAGGAACGACAACTGCCCATAGAATTCGACGCCGTGCATGCTGAAGAAGTCGTCCGGCAGCGCCAGCTGGCCGAACTGGTGCGCCGGAAAAACGCCTTGATACGCGAGGTTGTGCACGGTAAAGACGCTGCGCGCGAACGAGCGGCCGTGCTGCCGTTCAGCCGCCTTCAGATAGGCGGGCGCGAGCCCGGCATGCCAGTCGTGCGCGTGAACGATCTGCGGCGCCCACGCCGGGTCGAGGTGCTGCGCCAGTTGGGCGGCGACCCAGCCGAGCAGGGCGAAGCGCTGCGCATTGTCGCCGTATGGCACGTGTTCGTCGTTCAGATAGGGGTTGCCGGGCCGGTCGTACAGCGAACCTGCGCGGATCACGTAGACGATCAGGCCGTTCGACGGCAGCGTGCCCTGTTCGAGCGTAACGCCGGGCGAGTCGAAACGGCGGCCCAGTTGCGCCACCGGCCGCAAGTCGGTCAAGCCGGCGACCACCGCCGGAAAGCCGGGCAGCAGCACCCGCACATCGGCGCCGCGCTCGATCAGGGCGGGCGGCAATGCACCCGCGACGTCGGCGAGGCCGCCTGTTTTGAGGAGGGGATACAGCTCGCTGGCGACGTGCAGGGCGCGAATCGTCATAGGCTCGGTCTCGTTCCTGTTAGTGCGGGGTTTGCATCAGGTGTGCATCCGGTGTGCCCGAGCGGCAAGACGGGCGGCGGCTTTGCCCTTCCGTTCGTTTGCCGTCCCGGCGAAGGATCACGTCCCCTTCTGCCGCAGCGCCTCGGGCGTGACCAGTACCACGCCGTCTTCGGTGCGATAGAAGCGTTCGGCGTCGGCCACCGGATCTTCACCGATCACCGTGCCGTCCGGAATGGCGCAACCGCGGTCTATCACCACTTTCTGCAAGCGGCAACTCGCGCCGACGGTGACCTGCGGCAACAAGACTGCCTCATTGATATTACAGAACGAACTCACTTTCACGTTCGACGACAGCACCGAGCGCGAAATCTGCGAGCCGGAAATCACACAGCCGCCGCACACGATCAGATTGTTGCCGGTGCCTTGCAGGCCTTTCATGTCGCGTACGAACTTGGCGGGCGGCAACTGTTCCTGATACGTCCAGATCGGCCAGTTGCGGTCGTACAGATCGAGCGTCGGGATGGTGGAGGCGAGATCGAGGTTGGCTGCCCAGTAGGCATCGATCGTGCCGACGTCGCGCCAGTACGGCTCCACGGTCGGGTCCGACGATACGCACGACATGCTGAACGGATGCGCGATCGCGGTGCCCTGTGTGACGACGCGCGGCAGGATGTCCTTGCCGAAGTCGTGATCGGTGTCGACGCTCGAGATGTTCTCTTCTAGCAGCGAATACAGGTAATCGGCGCTGAACACGTAGATGCCCATGCTGGCGAGCGCCGAATCCGGGCGACCCGGCATGGCGGGCGGATCGGCGGGTTTCTCGACGAAACCGGTCACGCGGCGGTTTTCATCCACGGCCATCACGCCGAAGGCCACGGCCTCCATGCGTGGCACCTCGATACAGCCGACCGTGCAATCCGCGCCGCTCTCCGCGTGATCCGCGATCATGCGCGTGTAGTCCATCTTGTAGATGTGGTCGCCCGCCAGCACCACCACGTATTTCGGCCGGATCGAGCGGATGATGTCGAGATTCTGGAACACCGCGTCCGCGGTGCCGCGGTACCAGTGGGCGCCTTCCACGCGCTGCTGTGCCGGCCAGAGATCGATGAATTCGCCGAATTCGCCGCGCAGGAAACCCCAGCCGCGCTGCAGGTGACGCAATAGCGAGTGCGCCTTGTATTGCGTGACCACCGCGATGCGGCGGATGCCGGAGTTCAGACAGTTGGAGAGCGCGAAGTCGATGATCCGGTATTTGCCGCCGAAGTGCACCGCCGGTTTGACGCGCTTGTTGGTGAGCGGCCCGAGCCGCGTGCCCCGTCCGCCCGCAAGGACGATGGCGAGGGTGGTGCGTTGCAGATCGTTCAGCCGTGCCGGAGTTTCCATGTCTGTCTCCTTTTGTCGACCGGAGTTGGTGCTTTGGCTGTCGGCCAGAGTTGGCGCTTTAGCGCTTACTCTGACCCCATGCAAAGCACTTACTCCGGTCCCATGCAAGATGGTTGCTGATTAGTATGCCCCGGGTGGTCCTGTGCTGTCTGTGATGTTGATTCGTGCTGCCAGGCGGCTCCGTCTTCGCGGGGCGTCTGCTAGTTCTAGCACCGAATTGCCGCGGGCGAATAGTGAATTCTGCGATGCCGCTCGCGCGGCCGCCTTGCAAACGATCAACCCTTGCACGCGGAGCATCCGTGCGCCACGACACACAGAGCGTAAGGTGAGCAGGCGGCAATATGCGTGCCACATCAGCCGACGCCGTCATGCGTTTGCGCGCGCGGCAGCAGAGTCCGGCAGCGCGTCGTAGAATCGTCCGCTCTGAACGGGGCTCGGGCGTTGGCTTGCCGACGCGCGTGCCTGCAGGCTTCCCGCTGATTTCTCCTTGCAAGAAAACTATCGATGAATTTTCGCCGCGAGTCTTTGTCCGCCCTGTTGAGCGCCTGCGTGCTAGCCGCTGCGCCAGGTGTTTTCGCCGCCACGCCGGCCAGCGCCGCTTTGGCGAATAGTTCTGTTAGTGCGGGTAGTCCGGGCAGCCAGCCCGGCCCCGCCGCTGCCGGCGCCGCGCCGGCTGTAGCCGTCGACAACAGCGGTCCGGCGTACGGCCCTGAGTTGCAGGGCTTCAACTATCCGGCGCCGGTCGAGCAATACGACTTCACCTCGCAAGGCGTGGCGTTGCATATGGCGTACATGGATATCAAGCCGGAGCACGCGAACGGACGCACGGCCGTATTGCTGCACGGCAAGAATTTCTGCGCGGCGACGTGGGACGCGACCATCCATCGTCTGAGCGACGCCGGTTATCGGGTAATCGCGCCGGACCAGATCGGTTTTTGCAAATCGAGCAAGCCCGAGCACTATCAGTACAGTTTTCAGCAACTGGCGCGCAACACGCATGCGCTGCTCGAATCGCTTGGCGTAAGCGACGCCACGGTGATCGGCCATTCGACCGGCGGCATGCTTGCGATCCGCTATGCGTTGATGTATCCGCATGAGACCCAGCAACTGGTGCTGGTCAATCCGATCGGCCTCGAGGACTGGAAGGCGAAGGGCGTGCCGTCGTTATCCGTCGACCAATGGTACGAGCGCGAACTGAAGACGACTGCGGACGGGATTCGCCGCTATGAGCAGGCAACCTACTACGCCGGCCAGTGGCGCGCGGACTATGAACCGTGGGTGCAGATGCTGGCGGGGATGTACCGCGGCCCTGGCAAACAGATCGTGGCGTGGAATTCCGCGCTGCTTTACGACATGATTTACACGCAGCCGGTGGTGTATGAACTGGGCCACCTGACCATGCCGACGCTTTTGCTGATCGGTCAGAAGGACACGACCGCGATTGGCAAGGACGCCGCGCCACCTGAAGTGCGCGCGAAGATTGGTCACTACCCCGAACTGGGCAAGGCAGCCGCGAAGGCGATTCCGCACGCGACGCTCGTCGAATTCGCCAATTTGGGGCACGCGCCGCAGATGCAGGATCCGCAGGCGTTTCATAAGGCGCTGCTCGAGGGGTTGGCGGCGGTGCCGGCGAATCGGTGAGGTTTGGCGGGCGTTCTGGGCTTGGGCGAGGTTAGAACCAGGGCTTGATCTCAGTTAAAGCGCTTCGGTTGAAGTCAGAGCTCGGGCGTGAGCTTGAGTTGAAGTGCTTCAGTCGAAGCCAGAACCGGGATGTGAGTTTGAGTTGACGCTTGGGATCGAGGTTGAACTCGCCTGACCTGACCTGACGCGGTGAGGATTGCTGCGTGGCAACCCGATGCTCGTGTACTCAGGGCAGCCAACTGATCAACGAAAAAAGAAGGGCGGCCTTTACTGATACAGGCCGCCCTTTTTGTTACTCGCCGGCGTTGTTACTTACCGGCGCCCAATTCTTCACGCACTTGCGCGCCGATCTCGAACGAGCGCAGCCGCGCTTTGTGATCGTAGATCTGCGCGGTCAGCATCAATTCATCCGCGCCGGTCTGATCGATGATCGACCGCAGCCCTTCGCGTACCACATCGCGATCGCCGAGCACGGTGCAGGCGAGCGAATGCGCGACGCCGTTTAACTCCATTTCCGATGCTTCGAGCCGCTCGACTGGCGGCTGCAACTGACCAGGCGTGCCGCGCCGCAAGTTGATGAACTGCTGCTGCAGCGAGGTGAAGAGACGCTGCGCCTCCTCATGGGTATCGGCTGCGAACAGATTGACGCCAACCATCGCGTACGGTTTGTCGAGCGTCGCCGATGGCCGGAATTGCTCGCGATAGACGCGCAGCGCGGTGAGCATATGATCGGGCGCGAAGTGCGACGCGAATGCGAACGGCAGCCCAAGCACCGCAGCCAGTTGCGCGCTGAACAGCGACGAGCCGAGCAGCCAGAGCGGCACATGCAGGCCTGCGCCTGGAACGGCGCGAATGCGCTGACCCGGCACGGGGTCGGCGAAATAGCGTTGCAACTCGACGACGTCATCCGGGAAAGAGTCCGCGCTATTTTGCAGATCGCGGCGCAGCGCGCGGGCGGTGCTTTGGTCGGTGCCGGGTGCGCGGCCGAGGCCCAGGTCGATGCGGTCCGGATAGAGCGAGGCGAGGGTGCCGAACTGTTCCGCGATGACGAGCGGGGCGTGGTTCGGCAGCATGACCCCGCCGGAGCCGACACGGATTTTCTTCGTCCCACCGGCGACGTAGCCGATCACCACCGACGTGGCAGCGCTGGCGATGCCGGTCATGTTGTGGTGCTCCGCCAACCAGAAGCGGCGGTAATTCCAGTTTTCCGCGTGCTGGGCGAGGTCGAGTGTGTTCTTGAACGCGTCTGCAGGGGTGGCGCCTGCGGTGACTGGCGATAGGTCGAGGACCGAGAAGGGGATCATTTTCTGTTCATTTGCTGTTTCGGGCGCTTTCGCGCGATGGGGCATTGTGGCAAAGGTTTTGGTTTTCTGCCGGGGACGGGGGGATGTCCACGTTCGTGGAAGGGGGTTTAGGGATTGGTTTTTGCCTGTTCAGGCTGCGGGTGATTTGGGTTGCCTGTGCGGCGCTTTGTTTGTTGGTTTGCCTACGGCGGTGGGGGTTGCTTGATTTGGTTGCCTGCGTGGCGCTTTTTGGTTGTGTGCCTGTGGCGTTGGCCTTTCCTTGATTTGTTATTGGTGTATTAGCGTCGCCCCTGTGCGGGGCAGGCACCTACTTTTCTTTGCCTGCGGTGTGTGTCAAGGTAGTTGTCGCATGAACCGTTACGCTGCGTGCTTATACATTTTGGCCGACGCGTGAGTTCGCTCCGGGTTCAGATAGACCGAGTCTGCCAGGTGCCAGTTGCGGATGGCACCTGACCAGCGTGCGGGGTTCTGCCTGCGCGCGTCTTCGTACAGCGCACACCGGCGGGCCAGCAGATCGTTGGCTTCGCCGCGATGCCGTTGCCCCGGACTGACATACTTCAGGCCGCTGTGACAGTGCTCTTCGTTGTACCACTGCACGAAGCGCTGCACCCATGCGCGGGCCGCCTCCAGCGTGTCGAACGGCTGCTCAGGCCATAACGGGCAGTACTTGGCCGTACGGAACAGTGACTCGGCAAAGGCGTTGTCGTTGCTCACACGCGGCCGGCTGAACGAAGGCTGCACGCCCAGATCGATCATGGCCGCGCGCATCGTGGCGCCTTTCATTGCACTGCCGTTATCCGAGTGCAGCACCAGCGGACGCCCGGCGATACCTTCACGCAAACATCCCTTGTTCAGCAACTCGCTCGCGTGCTCAGCCGACTCCTGCTCCCACACCTCGTTCATCACCAGTTTGCGGCTGTAGATGTCCTTCATCATGTACCAGTAAAAGTACCGGCCCCTGACCGTGCCCGGCATCCACGTGATATCCCAGCACCACACCTGGTTCGGACCATCGGCACAATGCGTCGTAAGCGTGCGTCGTTGCGGGGCTCGCGCGCGGCCCCGGCGCTGGCCCTGTCCCGCCGCCTTCAGGATCCGGTAGAACGTCGATTCGCAAGCCAGATAAATCCCTTCATCCGCCAGCTTCGGCACGATCTGGTGCGGCGTCAGACTCGCGTAGCCCGGACGGTTGGCCGCATCAAGCACGGCCTGACGTTCTGCCTCACTCAGCCTGTTGGGCGGCGCTGCACGCTTCACCTGAGCGCGCCCGTCCTGCGGCGACAGGCGCCAGCGCTGGACACTGCGCACGCTGAGTCCCAACTGCTCGCATGCACGCGCACGGCGTGCCCCCTGCTGTACGGCTTCATCGATCAGCTGCATGGCTTCATCGCGATCCGGGCGGCTGATCAGTCTTCCTCTTCCTTGCCCCAGATCGCTTCGGCTTTTTTTCGCAGATTCAGCAAGGCCGCCGCCTCCGCGCGGGCCGCGTCAGCGCGTTTGAGCTGGCGCTCCAGTTCACGGATGCGCTTTTGCGCAGCCTTCGCCTCGTTGCGCCGGGCCGCCGTGGGCTTCGTTTCAGGCACCGCGTTGGCCTGCTCGCACGCCTCGCGCCACTGCCGGATCTGCTCCGGATAAATGCCTTTACTGCGGCAGTATTGTGAGGTCTCGATCTCGTTGAGCGACGCCGTCTCCAGCACCGCCCTGAACTTCCCGGCGCTTGACCACTGATCGCCCGTTTTGCCATTGCCCGGCATGAATTTCCCTGTATCTCTTGCATGCTGCCGCCAGGTCCGCAGCGTCACCGTGGTGATGCCCGTCGCCCCCGCCAGCTCGATGACCGCACGATTGAACGGCGGCATCATCTGCTGGATTACCCACTCCCGGGTTTCCGCTGAATAGCGTTTCATCTTCCATTCGCTGTCCGCCCCCCCATCTTTACATCAATCGGTTCGGGTGAGGCGACAACTAGCCTGACATGGAGGGCCTGCTGCAAAGAAAAGTAGGCAAAAGAAAGCAGCTCACCCCGCTAACTCTTAAGCGGGTCCCCCGCACAGCCACGGTAGTGGCGCATCTGGAATCTGTGTTCCCGCACACTCCACGTTCGTGACAAGGCAGTCATGCTTCCCGCCTCGCACTAAGCGCTCGCCGGAAGGGTTCATCAGGAAACATGGGCTTCGTCTGGGCGTGGTGGGAGCCATCGGCTTCGCCTCGGCGCGGCGCTGAAAATGCCGAATGGCGTTTGTTGGGGAGCGTCGGCCGGCACATCAAGCGGTCAGCGGCGCTCGCGCCTCCCCGTCCCTCTCGCCGGACGCAGGTCTTCGTCCAGGAAGCAGCTGTGGGCTACCGCGACAGTTTGTAGTTTGCGGAGTTTCCGCTGAGCGTCGACAACAGCATGCCAATTGATGAGCCACCGCTGGGCGTCACAGCAGCGCTGTGGTTTGATGAAATGCCACCGAGTGTCCACAAAAACGCGTGGTTGCTGAAGTACCGCTGCGGCGCGCGCAGCGCCGCCGGAAGTATGACAGCCTTGTCACCGAGGCTGAATGTGCGAGAACACAGATTCCAGATGCGCCACTACCGCCACTGTGCGGGGGACCCGCTTAAGAATTAGCGGGGTGAGCCGCTTTCTTTGCTTATCTTTCTTTGCGGCGGCAAAGAAAGTAAGTGCCGCCCCGCACAGGGGCGACGCTAATAGACCACTAACAAATCAAGCAAAGGCCAAAACCATAAAAACACAAACAAGCGCCACGCAGGCAAAAAAACCAGGCAAAGACCACCGCCATAGGCAAACCAATAAACAAAGCGCCGAACAGGCAACCCCCCCTCGTTACATGCAAACCCGATATAGATATGGCCGATCAATATTTAACAACCGCATGTAGCGCTGCTACCTTAAACCCCTCGAACAGAGCAACGCATCCAGCAAACAAAGCCCCCGCCCCGCCGGGCAAAAAACCCGTCCATGGAGACACCAGCGTGTCCATCGAATTCATCGGCATGATCCAGACCCGCAAGGTGTCTGAAACCCACGCACCGCAAGGCCCGGTCATCGACATCGACTACGTGGAGCAGTTCGCCCGCGCTCACGAAGCAGCGGGCTTCGACCGCATCCTCGTACCGCATCATTCGACGAGCCCCGACGCGCTCCTCACCGTCGCCCACGCGGCAAGCGTCACGAGCAAAGTGCATTTCATGCTCGCGCATCGCCCGGGCTTCGTTTCGCCGACACTCGCCGCGCGTCAACTGGCAACACTCGATCACTATTCCGGCGGCCGTCTCGCCGTCCACATCATCTCCGGTGGCGATGATGCCGAACAACGCCGCGACGGCGACTATCTGTCGCATGACGAACGCTACGCCCGCACCGACGAATATCTGCACATCCTGCGCCGCATCTGGACCGAAACGAAACCCTTCGATCACAACGGCCAGTATTACCGCTTCGAACAAGGCTTCTCTGAAGTAAAACCGGTACAGCAACCCCATATCCCCGTGTACTTCGGCGGCGCGTCGGCACCGGCGCTCGAAATCGCCGGCCGTCATGCAGACGTCTACGCGCTGTGGGGCGAATCGAAGGCGCAAGTGCGTGAACAGGTCACCCGCGTACGAGCCGAAGCCGCCAAACATGGCCGTACCGTGCGCTTCTCGGTGTCGTTTCGCCCCATTCTTGCCGCGACCGAGGCGGCTGCCTGGGAAC
Organism: Paraburkholderia sp. D1E; assembly: GCF_052682275.1. Classification (NCBI taxonomy): domain Bacteria; kingdom Pseudomonadati; phylum Pseudomonadota; class Betaproteobacteria; order Burkholderiales; family Burkholderiaceae; genus Paraburkholderia; species Paraburkholderia sp. D1E. Next base: position 7,634,503 of record NZ_JBQYMB010000001.1, on the reverse strand, counting down.
GCGCGGAGCATATCCTCGAAGAAACGAAGCGGCTGCGCGCGGCGCAAGGGCTCAGTGTTGGCGGCCCGGCGCAAAGCGAAGGCGCGCGCCGGTTGCTGGCGGCATCCGGTGAATCGGATCGTGTCGATGAACGTTTGTGGACCGGCATCGCCAAGGAAATCGGCGGACGCTCGAATTCGACCGCGCTGGTCGGCACGCCGGAACAGGTCGCCGAGACACTCGCCGAGTATTACGCGCTCGGCGTCTCGACCTTCCTCGTGCGCGGCTTCGATCCGCTCGAAGACGCCGTCGACTACGGCCGCGAACTGATTCCGGCCACCCGCGAACGCATCGCACGCGTCGAACGCGTGGCCGCCTGAACGGAGCGACGATGACTGATCTGTCTGCCCCGTTGCAAAACACCCCGGCGCTGCAAGGAGCCTCCACACAGCAAGACACTCTGGCGCAGCAAAACACGGCGGCGTTGCAAAGTACCCCGGCGCAACAAAACACCCCAGACACGCCACCACTCCAGCGTCACGCGCCGCTCCGTAAATTCTGGTTCGACGACGTCCCGCCGCGCGAAAGCATTGCGGCCGAACGGCGCTATCGGCAGGAACGGCTCGCCGTGGCGTTTCGCCTGTTCGCCCGCTATGGTTTCGATCAGGGTCTCGCCGGCCATATCACCGCGCGCGACCCGGAGTGGCCCGATCACTTCTGGGTCAATCCGTTCGGCAAGCACTTCAGCCGCATTCGCGTGTCGGATCTGCTGCTGGTGAATGCGCAAGGGGAGATTGTGGTCGGCGATGGGCCGCTGAATCAGGCGGCCTTTGCGATTCACGCGGCGATTCACGAGGCGCACCCCAATGTGGTCGCCGCCGCGCACACGCATTCGCTCTACGGCAAGGCATGGTCGACGCTCGGCCGCACGCTCGACCCATTGACGCAGGACTCGTGCGCGTTCTATCAGGATCACGCCTTGTTCGACGACTTCCGCGGCGTCGTTCTCGATACCGATGAAGGTGCGCGCATCGCCGCGGCGCTGGGCGAAAGAAAAGCGGTGATCCTGAAGAATCACGGCATCCTCACGGCCGGTCCGAGCGTCGAGGCCGCAGCGTGGTGGTATATCGCGCTCGATAACGCCTGCCATACGCAATTGCTCGCCGAATCCGCCGGCACGCCGCAAGCTATCCCGCACGATGTCGCCACGCTCACGCACGAACAGGTAGGCCGCCCCGGCGGCGCGCTGTTTGCGTTCCAGAGCCTGCTGGAAGGGCTGGTCGAAGCCGAGCCTGACGTCCTGACCTGAACGCCTCCATAAGATGACCCAACGTTTCGAATCGCCGGTTTCGCTCCGGCGCCGCCGGCTCATGTCCGCGCTGCCGGCTGCCGCGTTGCTCGGCGCAGCAGGCTCAGGCCTGATCTCGACAGCAGCCAGTGCAGCCGCGCCAGCTGGCGAGAAAACCAATCCGCCTGTCGATCTCAGCAAGGTCCGCTTGCGCGTCGCAACCTACAAAGGCGGCGACGCGACGCTGCTGAAAACGGCGGCCCTCGCGGATACGCCGTACACCATCGACTGGTCCGAGTTCCAGTCCGGCAACGCGATGGTCGAGGCGATGAACGGCGGCTCGCTCGATATCGCCTCGGGAAGCGAAATCCCGCCGATCTTCGCGCGCCTGCAGAACGCCCAGGTGCGCGTGATCGCCGTCTACAAGGACGACGTCAACAATCAGGTCGTGCTGGTGCCGAAGGGCTCGGCGATCCGTTCGATCGCCGATCTGAAGGGCAAACGCGTCGGCTATCTGCGCGCCACCACGACACATTACTACCTGCTGCGCATGCTCGAAGAGGCAGGGCTGTCGTTCAACGATATACAGGCCACCTCGCTCGCGCCGCGCGATGGCTTCGCCGCTTTCAACGCCGGTTCGCTCGATGCCTGGGCGATCTACGGCTACAACGTGCCGCTCGCGATCTCGCAAGCGGGGGCGCGTGTGTTGAAAAACGCTAACGGTTATCTGTCTGGCAACTATCTGTACTACGGGCACCCGTCGGTGCTCGCCGACCCGCAACGGCGCGCTGCATCCGCGGATCTGCTGGTGCGGCTGCAACGCGCCTGCGCGTGGTTCGGCCAGAATCAGGATGTATACGCGAAAGTATTGTCAGCCGAGTTGCGGGTGCCGGAAGAGGCGATCCGCTCCTTGTATCGCAACCAGAGCCAGGCGCGCCGCGTCACCGGCATCACGGCGGCGGACATCGCGAGCGAGCAGCAGGTTGCCGATACGTTCGCGCGCGCCGCGGTTATCGACAGGCATGTCGATGTCGCACCGATGTGGACCGACACCTTCAACGCCGCGCTCGCTCGCGGTGCGTGACCGATTCAAGTCAATCAACTGTGTGAATATTCGATGACTCAAGCTTTGAGACCGGACCGGCTGTGCGCGTTCGTCGGACGCATTGCGTCGCTTGTCGACGAGCATGTGCCCGAAGCACATCTGCTCGAAGCCGGCGGTGCCGCGCTCGGCGAACTGATCGCCCATGGCGACTGGTTGCCCGACGCCTTCGCGCAGCCCGACCCTGAGCGCTATCAGCAATTCTTGCTGCACGCCGATTCGCAGCAGCGTTTTTCGATTGTCAGTTTTGTATGGGGACCCGGGCAGTCCACACCGGTGCACGACCACACCGTATGGGGTTTGATCGGCGTGTTGCGTGGTGCGGAAATTGCTCAGGGATATCGCATCACGCCAGGCGGCGCGTTGGAGGAAGAGGGGGCGGCAAAGCGCCTCGACACCGGCGCGGTGGATGCCGTGTCGCCGCGCATTGGCGATATCCATCGCGTGAGTAATGCGTTTCGCGATCGTGCATCGATCAGCATTCACGTGTACGGTGGAAATATCGGCGCGGTGACGCGTTCCGTCTATCCCGTCGGCGGAGGCCGCAAAACCTTTATCTCCGGCTACTCGAACGACGTGTTGCCGAATATCTGGAATGTTTCGAAGGAGTCCCTGATCTCATGAGTTTCGTTAAAGAGTTCCGTATCCGATCATTCGAAGACGTGCGCCGCGCATTGCTCGATCGCGAGGAAATCGCGCTCGTCGACGTGCGCGAGGAGGACCCGCACGCGCGCAGTCATCCGCTGTTCGCGGCCAACCTGTCGCTCTCGCGTCTCGAACTGGAAGCGCCCGTGCGCTTGCCGCGCCGCGACGTGCCGGTCGTCGTGTTCGACAACGGCGAAGGGCTCGCCGAACGCGCAGTGCACCGTTTGAGCGAGCTGGGCTATACCGATGTCGCGTTGCTCGACGGTGGTTTGCAAGGCTGGCGCAAGGCGGGCGGCGAACTGTTCCAGGACGTCAACGTGCCGAGCAAGGCATTTGGCGAACTGGTCGAAAGCGAGCGCCATACGCCCTCGCTGGCAGCACCGCAGGTGCTGGCGCTGCTCGATCATGAAGCCGACGTGGTGGTGCTCGATGCACGCCGCTTCGACGAATACCACACCATGAATATTCCCGGCAGCATCAGCGTGCCGGGCGCGGAACTGGTGCTGCGCGCGCGGCAACTCGCGCCGGATCCGGCGACACGGATCATCGTTAATTGCGCGGGGCGTACGCGCAGCATCATCGGTGCGCAGTCGCTGATCAATGCGGGCGTGCCGAATCCGGTTGCGGCGCTGCGCAACGGCACCATCGGTTGGACGCTTGCCGGTCAGGCGCTTGCGCACGGCAGTTCGCGCCGTTTCGATCCGCTTGTCGATGACAAACTTCGTCTCGCCGCCACGGATTCCGCGCGGGGCGTGGCGGATCGCGCAAAGGTGGGCCGTACATCGCGCGACGAAGCGCGTCGTTGGGCCGACGAAGCGGTACGCACGGTCTATCGTTTCGACGTGCGCATGCCGGAAGAGTACGAAGCGGGCCACGTGCCCGGTTTTCGCAACGCGCCCGGCGGTCAACTGGTGCAGGAGACCGACATGTTCGCGCCGGTGCGCGGCGCGCGCGTGATCCTCGCCGACAACGACGGCGTGCGCGCGAACATGACCGCCTCGTGGCTCGCTCAGATGAACGTCGAAGTGTATGTGGTGGACGGCCTGGGCAATGCGGACTTCGGCGAAAAAGGCGCAGCGCCCGCTGCGCGCCATGCGCCCACGCCGCCTGCCACCGAGGAGATCACGCCGGCCGGCCTGGTGACGCTGCTGCAATCGCCCGGCACTGTCGTGCTGGATTTCACGACCAGCGCGAACTATGTGAAGCGCCATATTCCGGGCGCGTGGTTTGCGATTCGCGGGCAACTCGACGAAGCGCTGCGCAAGCTGCCGGATGCGCAACGGTATGTGGTGACCTGTGGCAGCAGTCTGCTTGCGCGCTTCGCCGCGCCTGAGTTGGCGGCGTTGACGGGGAAGCCGGTGCAGGTGCTAAGCGGTGGAACGAGCGCGTGGATCGAAGCGGGTCTGGCCGTAGAAAGCGGCGAGACGCGCCTGGCTTCGCCGCGCATCGATCGTTATCGTCGTCCGTACGAGGGGACCGATAACGCGCGCGAAGCGATGAACGCGTATCTGGAGTGGGAGTATGGCCTCGTTGCTCAACTTGGGCGCGATGGGACGCACGGCTTTCGCGTGATCTGAGATGTGTCCCTGAGCCAGGCAGATGAAGCGGGCGAATCGGCCGGATCAGCCGAAGCAAACAGCGTGCAACTCAGGCCGCGCGCTGCACGCGCGCTTCCTTGAATTGCCGCTCGATTGCCGCGCCGAAGCGCTCGACCGGCTGTTGCAATTTACCGAGCACGCGCGGATGCACGAGCCAGATATCGATGAGCGGCTTGAAGTCGCTGATCGAGACGATATCGAGTGCGTCCGCGTGAGCGCTGGCCTGCAGCAGCGGTAACGGCACGAGGCCCAGGCCGTTACCGTCAGCGACCAGTTGCAATTGCAATTCGGTGCCGAGCGTTTCCAGATTGAGCTTGAGCGCGAGCCCCATGCCCGTCAGCGTGCGTTGCAGGCCGTCGCGAAAGCCACATCCATCCGGATTCAACACCCACCCGATCGACTGGCATTCCGCCAGCGTATGCGCGCGCTTTTTCAGCATGCCTTTCTGCGCGACCACCGCCAGTTTGATGCGGCCAAGCGAGTGCGCCGACAATGTCTCGTCGAAAGTCTTGTTGGTGGGCAGCAGGATCGCCGCGGCGTCGAGTTCGCCCTGCTCGACGCGTTGCAGGAGCTGGCTGCCCCAACCGGTTGACGCACGCGCCTGCAGATCGGGGTAGGCCGCCTTGAGACCGCGCATCGCATCGGTAAGCGCGATGTCGGCAATGGTCTGCGCGACGCCGAGGCGCAGCGTGCCGACCGGCGGCGTGTCGGTGGCGACGATCTCGCGCAGCACGTCGAGTTCGCGCTGGATCACACGGCACTGTTCATAGACGACGCGGCCCGTTGCCGTCGCCTTGAGTGGGCGCGTATTACGGTCGAGCAGTTCGACGCCGAGCGCCTCCTCGAAATTCTGCAGGCGGCGCGTGATGGCCGGTTGCGTGAGCCCGAGCGAGAGCGCCGCCTGTTGCAGCGACTGACAGCGAATGACGGTGACGTATGCGTCTATTTCGTCGATCTTCATGATGAGCGGTGATTAAATGAGTACGCAACCGGGCGCAAGATTCGTGCGTTCGATAATACCCGTATCGATGTGCGAACACGCCTCGCGGCTCAAGAAAATTCGCATATTTGCTTAGCAGAATAATGCGTTTGTCTTATACAGATGCGTGCCTTATCGTCGATGGCAAATCACCAGGATGCCACGACGTAACCGCCGCTATGACGACTTCCCGTTCCTCTTTCTCTGTCTCATCCGCCTTGCAACGTACGTTGCTCAAGCCGCTCGGCGCGGCAATGCTTGCGTTGTGCGCAGCGGTTTGCGCAACGCAGTCCTATGCCGCCGATTTACCGGTGCTCAAAGTCGGCGATCAGGCTTTGCAAACACGCGGCATTCTCGAAGCGTCCGGTCAGCTGAAAGACCTGCCGTACAAGATCGAGTGGTTTAACTTTCCAGCTGCGCAACCGCTCGGCGAGGCTTTGAATGCGGGTGCCGTGGACGTCGGCGGCCTGGGTGATGCGCCTCTCGTGTTCGCGCTCGCTGCCGGCGCCCGGGTACGCGCGGTCGCGGCTACCCGGTCGAATCCGCTGGATCTGGCGATCGTCGTCGGCGCACATTCGCCGTTGAACGATGCAGCGAGCCTGAAGGGTAAACGCATTGCCACGACGCGCGGTTCGATCGGCCACTATCTCGCGCTCGCAGCACTGAAGAAGGCCAACGTGCCGCTTACTGAGGTCTCGTTCGTATTCCTCGCACCGGCCGATGCGAAGGCGGCGCTTGCGTCAGGCAGCGTCGATGCATGGTCGGTGTGGGACCCGTATACCGCGCTCGGCGAAGCGCGCGATCACGATCGCATCATCGCCAACGGCGTCGGCCTGTCCGAAGGGCTCAGCTATCAGGTCGCGACCGAACGCGCGATCGCGGACAAGCGCGTGCAACTCGCCGACTTCCTGCGGCGCGTGGCGATCGGCCAGCGTTGGGCGCTTTCGCATCCCGACGAGGTGGCGGCGATGCAATCAAAAGTCACGGGCCTGCCGACCGATGTGCTGAAAACCGTCTATCAGCGTGGCCAGGTGCATCCGGTGGCCATCGACGACAGCGTAGTCGCCGCGCAGCAGCGCACCGCCGATACCTACGAAGCCGCGAACGTGATTCGTGCCCATCTCGACGTGCGTACGAGCTTCGATCGCAGCTTCCCTCTGCCTTGATGCGGCCCGCAGGAGTCCTGATATGAACGCCCCGATTGCCGAAAGCGCGGTGACGCGCCGTCATCCACCGCTAGATAGCAATGCGTTCGACGCACTGCTCGCGCGGCTGACCAGCGAGTTTGCTGCAAGCGCGGCTCACTACGACCGCACGGCGGAATTTCCGCACGCCAATCTGGCGCGCCTGCATGAATTCGACCTGCTCTCGTTGACGGTGCCCGCATCGCTTGGCGGCGCGGGTGCGAGCTTGCCACAAGCCTTGAAAGTGGTGCGCGCGGTGGCGCGCGGCGAGCCATCCACGGCACTCGTGCTGGTGATGCAATACCTGTTTCATCATCGCTTGCAGGGCAACCCGCATTGGCCGGTCGAGCTGCGTGAACGTGTGGCGCGCGACGCGGTACGCGACGGCGCGCTGATCAATTCGCTGCGTGTCGAACCCGAATTGGGCACGCCGGCGCGCGGCGGTTTGCCATCGACTATTGCGAAGCGCAGCGCCGACGGCTGGATCATCGACGGCAGCAAGCTGTACTCGACCGGCAGCCCCGGCCTCACCTGGCTTGCGGTGTGGGCGCGCAGCGACGAGACGCCGCCGCGCGTCGGCGTCTGGCTGGTGCGTCGCGACACACCTGGCGTGCGGGTTGGCAGCGAATGGAATCATCTCGGCATGCGCGCCACGGGCAGTCATGAACTCGTGTTCGACAACGTGTTCGTGCCTGCCGGACACGCAGTGGATGTGCACCTGCCTGGCGAGCCGGGAGCCGGACTCGATGCGCTCGGCTTCGCGTGGATGAGCGTGCTGTTGTCGGCGGTGTACGACGGCGTCGCGCGGGCCACGCGCGACTGGTTCGCGCAATGGGCCGTCGCGCGCAAGCCCGGTAATCTTGGCGCGCCGCTCGCGAGCCTGCCCGCGTTTCAGCAGACGCTCGGCCGCATCGACGCATTGCTCTTCAGCAATCGCGTGTTGCTCGACGCGAGCGCGTATGCCGAACGCGTGACGCTCGACGAAGCGCCGCTCGTCAAATATACGGTGACGAATCAGTCGATCGAGGCGGTGCAACTGGCGGTTGAGGCGAGCGGCAATCCCGGCCTCTCCCGTGATAATCCACTCGAACGTCACTTTCGCGACGTGCTCTGTGCGCGGATTCATACGCCGCAGAACGATTCGGTGCTGCAGGGGGCGGGGCGCGTGGGTTTCGGGAACGGAGCAATCTGAGGGGAATGTGCCGGCTTGGATGGGCTACGTGTGCTCGCGAGGACGGCGAAGCATCTTCGCTGTGCCTGCGGGGAAGTCAATGCATTTTCGCTGCGTTTTGTCGTGCGTAAGGGTCGCGCGGCCGGCGCGCGGACCGCATGCCGCCCACCGCACGCCGCGGGCAATGTCGGTGCTGTGGTGCTGTGGAGCGCAAATCATCTGCCCATTCGGTGTAAACGCGCTCTCGTCTAAATCCGCCAATCCGTTTAGATTAGCGGCACTTGAAAGGCTTATCGAGGGACCAGGGCGGCCAAACAAGCAGCGGTCTGCCATTTCGGCGATGGCGCAAGGTTAGAGGCCAAGGTCGCTGACCGCTTCGCCCGGATCAGGCCGCTGCGCGTCGTCCGCAGTGCTGTGGTTTTTTGGCGGCTGTTCCGGCGGTTGTTTGTTTCTCGGTGTTTCTCACTGTTTCTCGGTTTGACCATATCGACCGACTTGGCGACGCTTTGCACAGCGTCGCTTTTTTGCTTCTGGTGATCGGTTTTCTTGGGCTCGGCGCGGGTTTGTTGTTCATTTGTCGTGCCTTTTCTTGATTGCTTAGTGGGCTATTAGTGTTGCCCCTGTGCGGGGCGGCACTTACTTTCTTTGCCGCCGCCCCTCCATGTCAGGCTAGTTGTCGCCTCACCCGAACCGATTGGTGTAAAGATGGGGGGCGGACAGCGAATGGAAGATGAAACGCTATTCAGCGGAAACCCGGGAATGGGTAATCCAGCAGATGATGCCGCCGTTCAATCGTGCGGTCATCGAGCTGGCGGGGGCGACGGGCATCACCACGGTGACGCTGCGGACCTGGCGGCAGCATGCAAGAGATACAGGGAAATTCATGCCGGGCAATGGCAAAACGGGCGATCAGTGGTCAAGCGCCGGGAAGTTCAGGGCGGTGCTGGAGACGGCGTCGCTCAACGAGATCGAGACCTCACAATACTGCCGCAGTAAAGGCATTTATCCGGAGCAGATCCGGCAGTGGCGCGAGGCGTGCGAGCAGGCCAACGCGGTGCCTGAAACGAAGCCCACGGCGGCCCAGCGCAACGAGGCGAAGGCTGCGCAAAAGCGCATCCGTGAACTCGAGCGCCAGCTCAAACGCGCTGACGCGGCCCGCGCGGAGGCGGCGGCCTTGCTGAATCTGCGAAAAAAAGCCGAAGCGATCTGGGGCAAGGAAGAGGAAGACTGATCAGCCGCCCGGATCGCGATGAAGCCATGCAGTTGATCGATGAAGCTGTACAGCAGGGAGCGCGCCGCTCGCGTGCGTGCGAGCAGTTGGGGCTCAGCGTGCGCAGTGTCCAGCGCTGGCGCCTGTCGCCGCAGGACGGGCGCGCTCAGGTGAAGCGTGCAGCGCCGCCCAACAGGCTGAGTGAGGCAGAACGTCAGGCCGTGCTCGATGCGGCCAACCGTCCGGGCTACGCGAGCCTGACGCCGCACCAGATCGTGCCGAAGCTGGCGGATGAAGGGATTTATCTGGCTTGCGAATCGACGTTCTACCGGATACTGAAAGCAGCAGGACAGGGCCAGCGCCGGGGCCGCGCGCGAGCCCCGCAACGACGCACGCTCACGACGCACTGTGCCGATGGTCCGAACCAGGTGTGGTGCTGGGATATCACGTGGATGCCGGGCACGGTCAGGGGCCGGTACTTCTACTGGTACATGATGAAAGACATCTACAGCCGCAAACTGGTGATGAACGAGGTGTGGGAGCAGGAGTCGGCTGAGCACGCGAGCGAGTTGCTGAACAAGGGATGTTTGCGTGAAGGTATCGCCGGGCGTCCGCTGGTGCTGCACTCGGATAACGGCAGTGCAATGAAAGGCGCCACGATGCGCGCGGCCATGATCGATCTGGGTGTGCAGCCTTCGTTCAGCCGGCCGCGCGTGAGCAACGACAATGCCTTTGCCGAGTCGCTGTTCCGCACGGCGAAGTACTGTCCGTTATGGCCCGAGCAGCCGTTCGACACGCTGGAGGCGGCCCGGGAATGGGTGCAGCGCTTCGTGCAGTGGTACAACGAAGAGCACTGTCACAGCGGCCTGAAGTATGTCAGTCCGGGGCAACGGCATCGCGGCGAAGCCAACGATCTGCTGGCCCGCCGGTGTGCGCTGTACGAAGACGCGCGCAGGCAGAACCCCGCACGCTGGTCAGGTGCCATCCGCAACTGGCACCTGGCAGACTCGGTCTATCTGAACCCGGAGCGAACTCACGCGTCGGCCAAAATGTATAAGCACGCAGCGTAACGGTTCATGCGACAACTACCTTGACACACACCGCCGCAAAGAAAGATAAGCAAAGAAAGCGGCTCACCCCGCTAATTCTTAAGCGGGTCCCCCGCGCAGCCACGGTAGTGGTACATCTGGAATCTGTGTTCCCGCACATTCGGCGTCAGTGACAAGGCAGTCATACTTCCGGCGGCGCTGCGCGCGCCGAAGGGCACTTCACTAAACCGACCACTACGTTTTCAGTCTCGCGCTCTGCACAGCACAGCACAGCACAGCACAGCGCCGTAGCGCCGTAGCCGGCCGTTGGGTCGCAAGGGAGGCGGCAACGGCAACTTCGGCTGCCTACTACGATCCGCCGCCCACGCCCACGCCCACGCCCACGCCCGCCGTCCACCGCTCACCGCCCTCCGCAGCCCTGCCGGCCTCGCTCGCGGTTTTTTCCGTGCGCGGTTATCCTGTAGTACACCCTACACAACGGGATGCGGGCGAATTGCCGCTTCGCATCCGTACAGGAACTCGCTGTGAGCCTGAAACTGCTTACCGTCGCGATGCTGGCCGCGTGCGTTGCGCTGACCGGTTGCGACGACCAACAGAGCGACCGCGCCGTGCAAAAACTCAAGGAATTCTTCAACGCCGTCAAGCCGGACGCGTTGTTGCTGAAGGATATGACGCCAGGCGTCACGACCGAGGCGCAGATCCGCGATCAGATGGGCAAGCCGGAAACCGAGCGCTCGTTTACCGACGGTTCGAAGCGCTTCGAATATCCGCGCGGCCCGCAAGGACTGAACACGTACATGGTCGACATCGACCGTGACGGCAAATTGCAAGCTATCACGCAGGTGCTGACCGCCGACAACTTCGGGAAGATTCGCGTTGGCATGAGCGAAGACGAAGTGCGCCGCCTGCTCGGCAAGCCAGGCCAGGTCGCCGTGTTTCCGCTCAAGCCGGAAACCGTGTGGAGCTGGAAGTGGCGCGAGGGCGGCGTGACTGAAGAAGGCATTTTCAACGTGCACTTCGACCAGTTTCAGAAGGTGTACACGACATCGCGCTCGGACGTGATACGCGGGCGATAGACGATAAAAGGCAGGCAACACATGATACATCGACGTCGATACAGCCGGATCGGGCTGGTGTTGGGAGGCGGCGCCGCACGTGGCTGGGCGCATATCGGTGCAATTCGCGCGTTGCTCGATGCAGGCATCAAGCCGGATGTGGTGTGCGGCACGTCGATCGGCGCGCTGGTCGGCGCCGTGTATGCAAACGGCGATCTCGACTGGCTCGAAGAATGGGTCTCGAAGCTCACCTGGCAAACGGTGGTGCGGCTACTCGATCTGCGTTTTTCGGGTGGCTTGCTCGGCGGGCGTAAGGTGATCCAGATATTCGCGGACAAATTCGACGGCCGCTCGATTGCGCAGTTGAACATGCCGTTCGCGGCGGTGGCCACCGAACTCGATTCGGGGCGCGAGACCTGGTTGCAGGACGGCAGCGTCGTTGACGCGGTGCGGGCTTCGATTGCGATTCCGGGGATTTTTACGCCGGTGTTTCACAACGGGGTGTGGCTGGTGGACGGCGGCCTGAGCAATCCGGTGCCGGTTTCGGTGGCGCGCGGCATGCGCGCGGACTGCGTGATCGCGGTCGATCTGAACAACGATATTCTGAATGGCCGCGATTTCGGCGGCGCGGTGGTCGAGACGCCAGCGATCGATCCGGCTGCGCCGCCGCCGGTCTCGCTGCGTCGTAACGGCAAGCCGTGGCCTCGCTGGCTTGCGCCTGCCGAAGGACGCGCTTCGGATGATGTGCGTGTGCCGCCGGCACCGAGTGCGCGTGTACCTTCGATGCTCAGTTCGATCGCGCAGAGTATCGACATCATGCAGGTGCGGATTACGCGTAGTCGCCTTGCCGGTGAGCCGGCGGATATTCTGATTCAGCCGCGGCTGGGCGGGATGGGGATTTTTGATTTTCATCGGGCCGGGCCGGCGATGGAAGAGGGGCGCGCGGCGGTGGAGTTTATGTTGCCGGCTATTCGGGCTAGGTTAGGGATTGAATAGGGTTTTTTGCCTGCGTGGCGCTTATTGTTGTGTGCCTCTGGTGTTGGCCTTTCCTTGAATTCTTATTGGTCTATTAGCGTTGCCTTGACCACTACAAATCAAGGGCAGGCCGCCGCCACAGGCAATCAGATAAACAAGCGCCGCGCAGGCAAATAGACAAAGGAAAGCCCACCTCCGTAGGCAAACCAACCAACAAAGCGCCGCGCAGGCAACCAAATCAAGCAAGGCCCCCGCCGCAGGCGCCCCCCACCTCTATCGAAAAAGCGACCCAAAACTTGCTAAATCGCGGCAGTGCCCACGGCACACTCGCCACCTTACAAACCCATATCCCCCACAAAACCCAGCGCTGCAAGCCCCCACCCGCACCAGGCGGCCCATTGCTGCACCGCAGCACACACTCCCCAGTCCTTTGAGAAATTAATTTTCGCTTGCGAGACTCCGCGCCATGCTGGACGAGTCGGGCAGCCGAAGCCGACACCGTCCATGACATCCTCAATAAACCTGGATGGAGACACGCGTGTTCCTATACGGCTTTGGTCCGGTGTTGCTGGCCGGCACGATCCAGACGATCGAGTTGTCCGTCCTGTCGCTGGCAGCGTCGGTGCTGCTCGGCCTCGCGGGTGCGGCGGCGAAACTCTCGTTCAACCGGCCGCTGCGGATGATCGCAACCGGCTATACGACGCTGATCCGCTCAGTGCCCGATCTCGTGCTGATGCTGCTGCTGTTCTACAGCATCCAGATCGCGGTCAACAATCTCACCGACGCGCTCAATCTGCCGCAGTTCGATATCGATCCGTTCGTGGCCGGTGTGTTGACGCTCGGCTTCATTTACGGCGCTTACTTCACCGAAACCTTCCGCGGCGCGTTTCTCGCCGTGCCGCGCGGCCAGCTCGAAGCGGGCAGTGCGTACGGCATGAGCGGCGCACGCGTGTTCACACGCATCCTGTTTCCGCAGATGATGCGCTTCGCGCTGCCGGGCATCGGCAACAACTGGCAGGTGCTGGTCAAGGCCACGGCGCTGGTGTCGATCATCGGTCTCGCCGATGTCGTCAAAGCCGCCCAGGACGCGGGCAAGAGCACCTTCAACATGTTCTTCTTCATCCTGATCGCCGCGCTGATCTATCTGGCGATCACCACCATGTCGAATCTCGTGCTGATCTGGCTGGAAAAGCGCTATTCGATCGGCGTGCGCCACGCGGAGCTCTAATCGACCATGATCGACATTCTCAATCAATTCTGGCGCGCGTTCCTGTACTGGGACGGTCAGCGCATGTCCGGTCTGGCAGTCACGCTGTGGTTGCTGGTGGCGTCGATCGGGATCGGCTTTTTCGCGTCGATTCCGCTTGCGGTGGCGCGCGTATCGAAGAAGCGCTGGCTGTCGACGCCGGTGCGTCTCTACACGTACGTGTTTCGCGGCACGCCGTTGTACGTGCAACTGTTGCTGATTTACACCGGCATGTACAGCCTCGAATTCGTGCGCTCGCATCAACTGCTCGACGCGTTTTTTCGCAGCGGTTTTCACTGCGCGATTCTCGCTTTCGCACTGAACACCTGCGCGTATACCACCGAGATTTTCGCCGGCGCGATCCGTTCGACTTCGCACGGGGAAGTGGAAGCGGCCCGTGCCTACGGCATGAGCTGGTTCACGATGTACCGCCGCATTGTGATACCGTCCGCGCTGCGCCGGGCGCTCCCGTTGTACAGTAACGAGGTGATCCTGATGCTGCATGCCACCACGGTCGCATTTACCGCCACGGTGCCGGACATCCTGAAGGTGGCGCGCGATGCGAATTCCGCCACGTATCAGTCGTTCGATGCGTTCGGCCTCGCGGCGCTGATTTACCTCGTGGTGTCGTTCGCGCTGGTGGCCCTGTTCCGCCGCGCCGAGCGTCACTGGCTGGGTTACCTGGCGGTGCGCACGCACTGAGCAGGCATGTTTCGATGCAACGGCGCGGCTGGGCCGTGCTGTCACGTAGATTGATCCGTATTTTCAAAGGGAGAGCATCTTGCTCCACACGACTCAAACCGAAGCTTGCAAGCTCGCCGTTCAGGACATCCACAAGCGCTACGGCGACAACGAAGTGCTCAAGGGCGTATCGCTGAACGCGAACAAGGGTGACGTGATCAGCATCATCGGCGCGAGCGGGTCGGGCAAGAGTACCTTCCTGCGCTGCATCAATTTTCTGGAGCGACCGAACGCGGGGCAGATCGTGGTCGACGGCGAAATGGTTAAAACCAAAGCCGACCGCGCCGGCAATCTGGAAGTGGCCGATCACAAGCAACTGCAACGCATCCGCACGAAACTCGCGATGGTGTTCCAGCACTTCAACTTGTGGGCCCACATGAACGTGATCGAGAACATCGTCGAAGCGCCGATTCATGTGCTCGGCATGTCGCGTCGCGAAGCGGAAGAACGTGCGCGCGAATATCTCGAGAAGGTAGGGCTCGCGCCGCGTCTGGAAAAGCAGTATCCGTCGCATCTGTCAGGTGGTCAGCAGCAGCGCGTGGCCATTGCGCGTGCACTGGCGATGAACCCCGACGTGATGCTGTTCGACGAGCCCACCTCCGCGCTCGACCCCGAACTGGTCGGCGAAGTGCTAAAGGTGATGCAGAAGCTCGCCGAAGAAGGCCGCACGATGATCGTCGTCACGCACGAAATGGGTTTCGCGCGCAATGTGTCGAACCACGTCATGTTTCTGCATCAGGGCCGCACCGAAGAAGAGGGCTTGCCCGCTGAAGTGCTGACCACGCCGCGCAGTGAACGGCTCAAGCAGTTCCTGTCCGGCAGTCTGAAGTAAGGCGCGGTTCGCGTTTTACTGAAAAGTGATGGCTCGCACGTCCAACCCGGCCCGCACCACGCAGGTCGCAATCGTCGCCTTGCCGCCGGTGTCGATGACGGGCGTCGGGCCGATTGTCGATGCGCTCAATCTCGCCAACGAAATCGATGGCCGGGCGCTGTACCGCGTGCAGGTGTGTTCGTGGGACGGCCGCGCAGTGCCTTTGTCGGGCGGCGCGCAATGGCCTGCCGATGCCGCCTTCGGCGATGCGATTTCGTGCGACTGGCTGATCATCGTCAGCGAACGGTTCCAGCAATTCGCCGACTATCGCCTCTTTCTCGCAAGTCTTTCGCGGGTCGGGCAGCGCACGCCGCTCGTCACCGGCATTCATCACGGTGTCTGGTGGCTGGCGATGGCGGGGCAGTTATCGGGCTATCGCGTGAGCGTCAACTGGGAAACCTACCAGCAGTTCTCCGAGCAGTTCGAGCGCTCGATCGTCACCCAGCAAATTTTCGAAATCGACCGTGATCGCGCAACCTGCGCGGGCGGTCAGGCAACCGTCGACTTCATGCTGGCGATGATCGGCCGCGACCATGGTCCGGAGTTGGCGGACCGGATTGCCGATACGCTCGGCGTCGGCGTGTTGCGTGCGGGCGAAGAGCGGCAGCGCATTCCGTACGTGACCGCGCCGGGCGAGCGCCATCCGCGCCTGAACGATGCGCTGATGCTGATGGAAGCGAATATCGAAGACCCGCTGACCACCGATGAAATCGCCGGTCTCGTCGATGTCTCGCGGCGTCAGTTGGAGCGCCTGTTTCGTCAGTATCTCGGCTCGATGCCATCCAAGTACTACCTGGGGTTGCGGCTTTCGAAAGCGCGCACGCAGTTGCAGCGCACCAGCAAATCGGTGGTGCAGATCAGTCTTGCTTGCGGATTTTCGTCGGCGGCGCACTTTTCGAATGCTTATCGCGAACGCTTTGGTGTCACACCACGCGAGGATCGTCGTAACTGGATCGATAAGCAGACTGGCGCCGCGGCCAGCGAGCCGCGACCGGCTGCGTTGATCGAACGGCCCGATCAGGCGGAATAGGCAAGCCGAGTAGGCAAGTCGAACAGGCAGGCGGAAAAAGCGAAAGGAACGGCCGGAAAGCGCGCTGTTTGCGACCGTCCAGCAACCAGTCCGCGACATATCCGCCTGGAAGCTCATAGAAAGCGTCGCGTATGCGCAAGACGTATCGCCTGCGGTTTCCTACACTACGTGTATTACCTCTCACCTGTAACGAGGATTTGCCATGAACGACCTGACTGTGACACGCCAGACCTTCGACGAAGTGATGGTGCCGGTGTTTTCGCCCGCCGCCTTCGTGCCGGATCGCGGTCTCGGCTCACGCGTCTGGGATACGCAAGGCCGCGACTATATCGACTTCGCCGGCGGTATAGCCGTGACCGCGCTCGGTCACGCGCATCCTGAACTGCTGAATGTGCTGCACGAGCAAGGTGGCAAGCTGTGGCACATCGGCAACGGCTACACCAACGAGCCGGTGCTACGTCTGGCCAAACGTCTCGAAGACCTGACCTTCGCCGATCGCGCGTTCTTCGCCAACTCGGGCGCGGAAGCGAACGAAGCAGCGTTGAAACTGGCGCGCCGCGTCGCGTTCGAACGCCACGGCGCCGACAAAGTCGAAATCATCTCGTTCACGCAGTCGTTCCATGGCCGCACATTCTTCACCGTGAGCGTCGGCGGCCAGCCGAAGTACTCAGAAGGTTTCGGCCCGGTGCCGGCCGGCATTATCCACTTGCCGTACAACGATATCGAAGCGGCGAAGAAAGCGATCGGCGCGAAGACCTGTGCGGTGATCGTCGAGCCGATCCAGGGCGAGGGCGGTGTGATCCCGGCCGATCCGGCGTTCCTGAAGGCGCTGCGCGAAGCCTGCGACCAGCACGGCGCACTGCTGATTTTTGACGAGGTACAAACGGGTGTGGGCCGCAGCGGTTATTTCTACGCGTATCAGGACAGCGGCGTGACGCCGGACATCCTGACTACCGCGAAGGCGCTCGGCAACGGTTTCCCGATCGGGGCGATGCTGACCACTAACGAACTGGCCGCGCACTTCAAGGTCGGCGTACATGGCACGACTTACGGCGGCAATCCGCTGGGCGCGGCGATCGCGGAGAAGGTGGTCGAGCTGGTCAGCGATCCGAAGCTGCTCGAAGGCGTGCGTACTCGCAGCGAAGCATTGAAGGGTCATCTCGCGAAGCTGAACGAACGCTTCGGTTTGTTCAAGGAAGTGCGTGGCAAGGGTCTGTTGATCGGTGCTGAATTGACCGATGCATTCAAGGGCCGCGCCAAAGATTTCGTCACCGCTGCGGGTCAGCACGGCGTGATCATGTTGATGGCGGGTCCCGACGTGCTGCGTTTCGTGCCGTCGCTGATCATGCCGCTCGACGATATGAACGAAGGCTTCGCGCGTCTGGCGAAGGCCATCGAAGAGATTGTCGGTGCGAAGGCCGAAACGGCGTCGCACTGATCGCTGGCACTGACTTGCTGCATTGATCATGCGTCACATTCAACAGGAACGATGATGCTCTTCGTACGCCCAAGCCGCCTCGCGGATCTCGATGCGCTCGAACATATGGCGCGCACCGCGCAACCGGTGCTGCATTCGCTACCGCACGACCGGCAAGCGCTCGAAGCGCGCGTCGCGCTATCGGAAGACTCGTTTCGCGCGGAAGCCGATTTTCCGGGCGAGGAGTTTTATCTGTTCGTACTCGAGGATGCAGAGAGCGGCAAGCTGATGGGCACGGCGAGCATTGTCGCCGCGGCCGGTTATTCGGACCCGTTCTACGCGTTTCGCAACGACGCGCTGATTCATGCGTCGCGCGAGTTGCACGTGAATCGCAAGATTCATGCGCTGACCATGTCGCATGAATTGACCGGCAAGAGCCGGCTTGCGGGCTATTACATCGATCCGTCGCTGCGCGGCGATGCGGCAGCGCATCTGATGTCGCGTGCGCGGATGATGTACATCGCCGCAAATCGCAAACGCTTCACGCCCGAGGTGTTCTCGTTGCTGCTCGGCGTGACCGACGATTCCGGTGTGTCGCCATTCTGGGAAGCCGTGGGGCGCAAGTTCTTTGGCCGTAACTTTGCCGACATCGAAATCGAATCGGGCGGACGCAGTCGCACCTTTATCGCTGAAGTGATGCCGACCTATCCGATCTATGTGCCCTTGCTGCCGGAAGCGGCGCAACGCGTGCTTGGTGAGCCGGATTCGAAGGCGTTGCTCGCGTATGAGATTCATCTCGAAGAGGGCTTCGAGACGGATCGCTTTATCGACATTTTCGATGCGGGTCCGGTGTTGACCGCACAAGTGGATCGCAGTGCCTGCGTGAAACGCAATGAAACGCGTGTGGTGCACGAAGCCGGCGCGGTTGCCGACGGCTCGACGTATCTGATCGCGCATAACGGGGCGGACGGCGAGTTCCGTTGCGTACTCGGTGAATTGCCGGCCGGTAAGGCAAACGGCGCGTCGTTGTCGCATGCGGCGCGTGCCGCGCTCGGCGTGCAGGAGGGCGACGCGGTACGCTGCGTGCCCCTGCATGAGCCGCATCAGGAAGAATTGACGGGAGACGCACAATGATCGTCGTTCGCGTTGTGCAACGAGGCGATGTGGACGCGCTTATGCGGCTCGCGCAGGAGACCGGCCCCGGTCTCACCACCTTCAAGCCGGATCGCGATGCACTGGCGGCGCGCGTTGAACGTGCCCGCCGCACAATGGAAAACCACGCCGAGCCGCACGAAGCCGGGTACTTCTTCGTCATGGAAGATACCGACACCGGCGACGTGGCAGGTGTATGCGGCATCGAAACCGCAGTCGGTTTGCAGCAACCGTTTTACAACTACCGCGTGAGCACGGTCGTGCACGCGAGCCAGGACCTCGGCATCTGGACGCGCATGCGTGCGCTGAACATCTCGCATGACCTCACGGGTTACGCCGAAGTGTGTTCGCTATTCCTGAGCCCGCGTTACCGCACGAGCGGCGTCGGCGGTCTGCTGTCGCGTTCGCGCTTCATGTTTCTCGCGCAGTTCCGCGAGCGCTTTCCGCAGCGTTTGTGCGCGGAATTGCGCGGCCATTTCGACGCGGAAGGCACCTCGCCGTTCTGGCGCGCAGTCGGCTCGCATTTCTACCAGATCGATTTCAACGCAGCGGACTATCTGAGCTCGCACGGCCGCAAGGCGTTTCTCGCCGAGCTGATGCCGCGCTATCCGGTGTATGTCGAACTGTTGCCGGAAGAGGCGCAGGAATGCGTCGGCCTCACGCATAGCGACACGATTCCGGCGCGCCGCATGCTCGAATCGGAGGGGCTGCGCTACGAGAATCACGTCGATATCTTCGATGCGGGCCCGGTGCTCGAATGCCATATCGCCGACTTGCGCACTGTGCGCGAAAGCGTGGTGGTGCCGGTCGAGATCGCCGATGTGCCGGCAGGCGCGCCGCAGGATGCACCGCGTTCACTGGTATCGAATACGTCGCTGGGCGATTTTCGCGTGGGCGCGGCTGCGGGCGTGCCGCAAGACGGCGTGTTCCGCATGAGCGCCGCCGAGGCGGCCGCACTCGACGTCAAGGCAGGCGACCCGGTGCGGGTGCTGCCGCTGAAACACAAACAAGGATGATCATGAGCGAGCTTTTCATCGACGGCGAATGGGCCGCCGGCACAGGACCCGCATTCGCGTCGCGCAACCCGGGTACGGGCGCGACGGTGTGGGAAGGCAACAGCGCCTCGGCGGACGACGTCGATCGTGCGGTACGCAGCGCACGCCGCGCGTTTGCAGCGTGGTCGGCCTTGAGCCTCGACGAGCGTTGCGGCGTGGTGCGCCGCTTCGCCGCGCTCGTGACGGAACGTAAAGAAGCGCTCGCTGAAGCGATTGGCCGGGAGACTGGCAAGCCGCTGTGGGAAGCGCGCACTGAAGCGGCGTCGATGGCGGCGAAGGTCGAAATTTCGATTCAGGCCTATAACGAACGCACCGGCGAAAAGCGTTCGCCGATGGCCGACGGCACTGCCGTGCTTCGGCATCGTCCGCATGGCGTGGTCGCCGTGTTCGGGCCGTATAACTTCCCGGGACATTTGCCGAACGGGCATATCGTGCCGGCGCTGATCGCGGGCAATGCGGTTGTGTTCAAGCCGTCAGAACTCGCGCCGGGTGTCGCGCGTCTGACCGTGCAGATCTGGCGCGATGCGGGTTTGCCTGCGGGCGTGCTGAACCTCGTGCAAGGCGAGAAAGAGACGGGCATTGCGCTCGCCAACCATCGGCAGATCGACGGCCTGTTCTTTACGGGTAGTTCGGATACCGGAACATTGCTGCACAAGCAGTTCGGCGGTCGTCCGGAGATCGTGCTGGCGTTGGAGATGGGCGGCAACAATCCGCTCGTGATCGGACCCGTGGCGGATGTCGATGCCGCTGTGCATCACACGATTCAGTCGGCGTTTCTGTCGGCGGGGCAACGTTGCACCTGCGCGCGCCGTATTTTTGTGCCGAACGATGCGTTCGGTGACCGCTTTGTAGAACGTCTTACCGAAGTGACTTCGCGTATCAGCGTCGGCGAATACGACGCCGATCCGCAGCCGTTCATGGGTGCGGTGATTTCCGCGCGGGCGGCTTCGCGCCTGGTCGCGGCGCAGGAGCGCTTGCTGGCCGACGGCGCGAAAGCACTGCTGAAAATGGAGCAGCGCGATCCGAAACTCGGCTTCGTCACGCCTGCGATTCTCGACGTGACCGCCGTGAAGAACCTGCCGGACGAAGAGCATTTCGGACCGCTGGCGCAGATCATTCGCTACGGCACTTTCGACGAAGCGATCGAAAAAGCCAACGACACCGAGTTCGGCCTCTCCGCCGGCCTGCTCGCCGACGACGAAGCGCTGTGGGCGCATTTCCAGCGCACCATCCGCGCGGGCATCGTCAACTGGAACCGGCCGACCAATGGGGCGTCGTCGGGCGCGCCGTTCGGTGGTCCGGGGCGTTCGGGCAATCACCGGCCGAGCGCGTACTACGCTGCCGACTATTGCGCGTATCCGATGGCGTCCGTCGAAAGCGCGCAACTGCAAATGCCCGCGAGCGTCTCGCCGGGTCTTCAATTCTAAGGATCGACGATGCAAGCCACTGAAGCCAATTTCGACGGTCTCGTCGGCCCGACCCACAATTACGCGGGGCTCTCGTTCGGCAACGTCGCGTCGCAGAACAACGAGAAGTCGGTTGCCAATCCTAAAGCGGCTGCCCGGCAGGGTCTGCGCAAGATGAAGCAGTTGGCCGACCTCGGTTTTCATCAAGGCGTGTTGCCGCCGCAGGAGCGTCCTTCGATGCGCCTCCTGCGCGAACTCGGCTTTTCGGGCGACGACGCAACGGTGATCGCCCGCGTTGCTAAAGACGCGCCCGAGTTGCTGGCCGCGGCGAGTTCGGCTTCGGCGATGTGGACCGCGAATGCCGCGACGGTGAGTCCGTCAGCCGACACGCACGACGGCCGCGTGCATTTCACGCCGGCCAATCTGTGCAGCAAGCTGCATCGCGCGATCGAGCATGAGTCGACGCGCCGCACCTTGCGCGCTATTTTCAGCGACACCGATCGTTTCGCGGTGCATGAGGCACTGACTGGCACGCCCGCCCTCGGCGACGAAGGCGCGGCGAATCACACGCGTTTCTGCTCGGAATACGGCACATGTGGCGTCGAATTCTTCGTCTACGGCCGCAGCGAATATCGCCGCGGACCGGAGCCGAAGCGTTTTCCCGCACGTCAGACGTTCGAGGCGAGCCGCGCGGTCGCGCATCGTCACGGTCTGAAAGAATCGGCCACCGTGTACGCACAACAGAACCCCGACGTGATCGACGCGGGCGTGTTCCATAACGACGTGATCGCGGTCGGCAATCGCACTACGCTGTTCTGCCATCAACTCGCTTTTGTCGAACAGAACGCGGTGTACGACGAACTGCGCACCAAGCTCTCGGGGCTGAAGGCCGAGTTCAACGTGATCGAGGTGCCGGACGCGCAAGTGAGCGTGTCCGACGCGGTCACGTCGTACCTGTTCAACAGCCAGTTGCTGACGCGCCCGGACGGCAAGCAGGTGTTGGTGGTGCCGCAGGAATGCCGCGAGAACGAGCGTGTGGGCGCCTATCTGGACGATCTGACCTCGCACACCGGGCCGATCGACGACGTGCTCGTGTTCGATCTGCGCGAAAGCATGAAGAACGGCGGTGGTCCGGCATGTCTGCGTCTGCGGGTGGCGCTGAACGATGTGGAGCGCGCGGCGGTGACGCCTGGCGTATGGATCAACGACAACCTGTTCGGCCGCCTCGATACGTGGATCGAAAAGCACTACCGCGATCGTCTCGCACCGTCCGATCTGACCGATCCGAACTTGCTCGCCGAGTCGCGCACCGCGCTCGATGAGCTGACGCAGATTCTCGGCCTGGGCTCCCTGTATGACTTCCAGCGCTAAGCACAGCATGCCGGTTCCGATGCTCGACGATTTTCTTGCCTATACGTTGGCGGGCACGCGGCCTGACGCGCAGGAAATGCAGGGCGCGTGTGCCGACAGCGGTGTGCGCTGGTCCTGGCTCGACGACGGCGTTCTGCAACTCGAACCGGCCTCGCATGACGTAGCCGCGCGCAGCGTGCTCGCTTCCGCCGGCGTGCATGGCGACGAGACAGCGCCGATCGAACTGCTTTCACGCCTCGTGCACGATATCGCGCAAGGCGACGCCGCGCTGACATGCCGCCTGCTGGTGATTCTCGGCAACGTCGATGCCATGCGCGACGCGTGCCGTTATCGCGACGACGATCTGAACCGGCTCTTCAGTGGACGTCACACGCAGGTGCCGCATAGCCACGAAGCGCCGCGCGCGGTGGCCCTGGAGCGTGCGGCAACGCAGTTCTTTGCCGCTGCTTCGCAAGAGCCTGGTGCTCGTTGGCATATCGACATGCACACGGCGATCCGCGCCTCCGCGTTCGAGCAATTCGCCTTGTTGCCGCACACCGGCACGCCGTTTTCGCGCGCGATGTTCGAGTGGCTCGGCGAAGCGCGCATCAGCGCAGTTTTGCTGCACACCACCAAGGGCAACACGTATTCGCACTTCACCGCGCAAGCATGCGGCGCCGAAGCGTGCACACTGGAACTCGGCAAGGTGCGTCCGTTCGGCCAGAACGATCTGACACGTTTTGCCGGTGCGGACGAAGCGCTGCGCCATCTGCTAGCCGGTACAAAGAACGGCAACGCGCCCGCGGCGATGCCGCGCGTGTTCACCGTGATCGACCAGCTCACCAAGCAAAGCGAAGCATTCGAATTGCTGCTTGCCGCCGATGTGCCGAATTTCACGCCCTTCGTAAAGAACACGGTGCTCGCACGCGATGGCGAGTATCGCTACACCGTGCGTCACGACGAAGAGCGCATCGTGTTTCCCAACGCAACGGTCAAACCGGGTTTGCGTGCGGGTCTGCTGGTCGTGGAGACCACCCAGGAAACGCTCGCGAAGCTCGTTTAGCCGTCCGCGGCATCATCTCCTTCACACCTCATCTCTTGCCCGAACGCGACACGAATTTGCACCTTTGCCGTGCATCGATTCGAGGTCGTGTGAGGGTGGCGGGTGTCGGCGCCCGCCTGGCGCGCCTGGCGAAGCCTGTACAATCCCGCCCTCGCGGCTGTTGCGCTGCACCAGACCGGCCGCACGAGTTTGAATCGCATTTTTGGCGCGGCAATCATGCTTGCCCGGATTCGGCTCCGTCTTGTTCAATACCGTAGAGGAACACCTGTAATGAAGATGAATTGGCGAAACATGGCCGCGCTCGCGCTGTTCGCGACGGCAACGGTAACGGCAGGGTCCGCGTCAGCCGCGGATATCAAGGAAGTGCGGTTCGGCGTTGAGGCGTCGTATGCGCCGTTCGAATCGAAGTCGCCGTCGGGCGAGCTGCAAGGTTTCGATATCGATATCGGCAATGCCGTGTGTGCAAAGCTGAAGGCGAAATGTGTATGGGTCGAGAATTCGTTCGACGGCCTGATTCCGGCGTTGGAAGCGCGCAAGTTCAACGCGATCAACTCGGACATGACGATCACGGAACAGCGCCGCCAGGCGATCGATTTCACCGATCCGATCTACACGATCCCGAATCAGATGATCGCGAAGAAGGGCAGCGGTCTGCTGCCCACGCCGGCATCGCTCAAGGGTAAGCACGTCGGCGTGCTGCAAGGCACGATTCAGGAAGCGTACGCGAAGGCGCGCTGGGCGTCGGCTGGCGTCGATGTCGTGCCGTATCAGACGCAGGACCAGATTTACGCCGACCTCGCATCGGGCCGTCTGGACGCCGCGTTCCAGGACGCGGAAGCGGCTTCGAAGGGTTTCCTGAAGAAGCCGCAAGGCGCGGGCTTCGAATTCGCCGGGCCGCCCGTCACCGACGAGAAGCTGCTCGGCGCGGGCGTGGGCTACGGCGTCCGCAAGAGCGACAAGGCGTTGAAGGACGCCTTGAACCAGGCGCTCAAGGAACTGAAGGCCGACGGCACGATCGACCGCTTCGCGGCGAAGTACTTCGACGTGAAGGTCGTGTTGAAGTAAGCGTTGTGTGTCTTGCCTGATGGATTTTGCTTGATGCAAACGGCCGCTGATGCGGCCGTTTGCATTTTGGGCGAGGCTTGAAGCGTCATCTTCCTGACGCGTATCTGGCAGCGGTGCTTCACGCGCTTCCCACGCGCTTCATATGCGCGTCACGTGCGTCGTGTACAGCGCGCCGTGCCAGTCGATCAGCGAACGTTGGCTTCAGGCTGGTCGAGATAATCGAACACCACTTCACCGAGTCCGAGCGTCAGATCGGCAACGAGATGCCGCGCCTCGACGATTTCGAGCACCGGCAGGTCTGCCACCGGGGCCAGCGCGTGCGGGGCCAGGTCCAGCGCGGCGGGGCCCGTCCATGCGCCTTTGAGGGTGATGTCCTGCAGGTAGTAGCGCACCAGTTCGCAAATGCGCGGCGTGCCGTCCACGTGGGGAATCACCTTCAGCAGGAAGTTCGGCGCTTCCAGGCGTTTCTGTTGCTGTGCGAGGTCCAGTTGCCGATGTTTGTAGCCCATCGTGCCGGTGGCAATACGCACCGGGCCGTAATCGAGTGTGCCGACGAGCGTGTCCGTGTGGACTTCGAGCACGGGCTTGGCGAGCTTCTTCGGAAATCCCCACAATTCGCGGCCGCCGGCAATCGGCGGATGGTCGTCCAGATACATGGCCAGTGTGTAGCCGCCTGCCACGCCGTTGTACGACACCGGGATCACCTGGCCGCTTTCCGTGTAGTCGCCGAAACCGGTCGAATCCGGCATGCGAATGAATTCGTAATGCACCAGCGGCTCACCGATCTCGAGCGGCTCGGGCACGACGGCGCGCAGTTTGTCCGGATCGGTGCGGTAGGTGATGATCAGAAATTCCCGGTCGATGAAACGATACGGGCCCATCGGAAACGCCGGGCTCGTGATCGGCATCGCGAAGGCATTTGACAGCACGCTTTTGACGTCCATGATTTTCCTTGGTGGTTAAAGGCGGGGTAGCACGAGTGGTGGAACGCTTCTGCACTGCACAAGAGTATCGTCGATTCTTTCCAGGCCTTCAGCGAGACGGGTAACCAATTATTTCGAGATATTGCGGCGTTGGCATGTCCGCGCGCAGCGGCCTGAGCTAAAATCGCCGGGCGCATCGCAGACGCCACGGGCCTCAGAGGCTTGGGCGCACGCTATCGGTGCAGCCAAAACCAAAATACAGCAGTGAGCGCCGGGGCGGCGCTTAGCGGGGGAATGGAATGACCACCATCGCAATCGAGAATCCGGGCCACACGGGTGCAGCGGACGATGCGCAACTGAATGCCAGCTTCGCGCGTCAGCCGATTCTGAATCGGGACGGCATGCTGTGCGGCTATGAGATCAAAGTGCGCGCGCCGGATTTGCCTGCGGGCGCAGACCCTGACGCGGCCCCGATTGCGGGGCGTGGCACGGATTCGAGTGCCGATGCGTTGCCGGGCCGCGCGCCCGAGCCGGCGCAAATGGTGGCGCGAGCCGTGATTCGCGGTCTGGCGCAGAGCAATGTGCGCAGCGCGCTCACCGGGCATCCCGCTTACGTCGATGTCAGCCGCGAGATGCTGTTCGACGACTCGATCCTGCGGCTGCCCACCGAGCGCTTCATGTTCGAATTGGCGCCGACGATCGAGGTGGACGACGCCCTGATCGCGCGTATCGTTCAATTGCACGGCCGGCGCTATCGCTTCGTACTCGACGAGGTGACCCAGCCCGACGAGACGTTCGCGAAGCTGCTGCCCTACGCGGACGTCGTCAAGATCGATTTCGCGCGTACCCCGAGTGCGCTGTTGCCCAAGCTGACAAGCGTGCTCAAGTCGGCCGGCAAGCTGCTGATCGCGCTGGGTCTCGATGCGCAGGCCGATTTCGACGCGGCGCATGCTCTCGGCTTCGATCGTTTCCAGGGCTACTACTTCGCGCGAGCGCAGACCTCGACGACACGGCGCGTCAGCGCGCCGCGGCACGCATTGCTGAACCTGCTGCAACTGTTGTCAGGCGAGCCGACCGTTGCGCAACTCGAAGCCGAACTCAAACTGAATCCCGTGCTCGTCATGCATCTGATGAAGCTCGCGAATTCGAGCGGCCTTGCCGTTGGCCACAAGGTCACGACGCTGCGAGAAGCGATCAACGCAACCGGTACGAACCGGATCGCTCGCTGGACGCAATTGCTGCTGTACGCGGACGGCCGCAAGGTCGCGCTCGAGGACGATCCTCTGCTGCAGCTCGCGGCGAGCCGGGCGCGTTTCATGGAACTGGCGATCGAGCGCTTGCCCGAAGCCGGGCGCGACGAATCCGATGCGGCGTTTCTGACCGGCGTGTTTTCGTTTGTCGATGCGGTGTTCGGTGGTTCGCTTGAAAGCACGTTGAATGTGCTGACGCTGTCGCGGCCGATCCAGGCGGGCATCCTGCATCGGCAGGGTGTGCTGGGCTTGCTGCTGACGGCGGTCGAAGCTTTGGAGTGCGGCGCGTGGGATGAACTCGATGCCTTGTGCGCGCGTTTGCAGCCGTTGACGGTGGAAGAGATCGCGCTGCTTGGGTTGGCGGCGGGAGCCTGGGCCGGGGTTGCGGATCGGAGTGCGGAGGGGTTAGAAAGGATTGAGGATTGAGGGG
Organism: Paraburkholderia sp. D1E; assembly: GCF_052682275.1. Taxonomy (NCBI): domain Bacteria; kingdom Pseudomonadati; phylum Pseudomonadota; class Betaproteobacteria; order Burkholderiales; family Burkholderiaceae; genus Paraburkholderia; species Paraburkholderia sp. D1E. The sequence continues at coordinate 7,607,269 of NZ_JBQYMB010000001.1, read as the reverse complement.
GCAGGGTTGAGGTTCGAGGTTTGAATCAGAAAGGCCGGCATGCGCAACATGCCGGCCTTTCCGCATCCAGGATTCATGACTCGCGACTTAGGGCAAATACAAAACCGGTGAGCGTGAAGCACCGTGATCAACGATCACGCCACGTCTTCACATCATCTCCATTTCCTGCATCTGCCCCAAGCCGAAAAAACGTCCTAACTCCCTGGCCAGTTCATTCAACGCGCTCATTTCCTTCTGCGATATCCGGCGTGGCTCGTTCGTATGAGACCAGTCGCCATATAACAGCGCTACTGTCTGATCGGTTTCGTCGACTACCGGCAACAGCACGAAGGCGCGGGCATCGTCGAACGAACGCCGGAACCATTCCGGTAACCGCGCGACCATTTTTGGGTCGCGTGCGTTCTCGATAAAAATGCCGACCGAATTCGCGATCGCGAGATGAAACACGTCGGGCTCAAACGCGGTGTTGAACGAAAGCCGCGGCATTGCCGCGTCGATCTTCGGACCGAGTCCGAGGCGCGCCTTGAAGGTGCCGTTGCTGTGCTTGACGAACACCACCGTGCGCGCGAAGCCGAGCGCCGCCAACACGGTTTCCGCGGCCAGCGCCAACGCCGGCGCGAGCGCGCTGTCGTCGGGCAGGCCGCGCAGATCGCCCACACCCGCCGCGATGCGCGCTTCCGGATCGAGCGCCTCGCGTGCGATCGCGTCCGCATTGGCGCGCAACTCGACGATCTCGCGCATCACGCCGTCGCCGCCTTCTTCACGGGCGAGCGCGACGCTCATCTCGAGCAACACTTCCGGGTCGGTGTTCAGCGCGCGGCTGTATGCCTGCGCCAGTTCAGTGATGCGTTCTTCGCGTTCCCAGTCCGGCATGTTCTGCTGGGTCAGCACGTCGGCGACCGCCGTCGAATAGTTGGTGATGGCGCGCAGCCATTGCACCTGGCGCGGTTGCTCGATATCCAGCGGATCGAACTCGCCCATGCCGGAGCGGATCATGTCGGGCAGGCGCCAGCGCACCGCCGCTTCGGCGCCGATTTCGTCGAACGTGACGCCGAGCACCAGTACGCACGCATCGGTTTCGAGGGTGCCGTCTTCGATATGCCGGCGAATCTGATCCCACTCGGCGTCGAGATAGAACACCACCAGCAGCTTGCCGATCTGCCGCATCAGCGTGCAGACCACGGCTTCTTCGCCTGCGCGCAGATCGCCGCGCTCGGTCAGCTTGCGTGCGACGCAGCCCGACAGCAGCGTGCGGTTCAATTCGAGTTTCGCGTCGATGCGGCGCGGCGCGCTGTGATGAAAGTGATCGACGATTTTCAGTCCGACCACCAGGTGGCCGACCGCATCCATGCCGAGCACCATGAGTGCGCGCGACACGGTGGTGATGTTGCCGCCGAACGCCATGTACATGGCCGAGTTGGCAAGCCGCAGCACCTTTTGCGTCAGGGCGAAATCCGACAATACGACCTGCACGAGGCCGGTGAAGTCGAGGTCGTCGTTGTTCATCGCCGCCATGGTGGTACGCAACGACTGCGACAGCATGGGGAAATCGCCGCGCTCGCTCATTCGCGTCCAGAGCCGGTCGAGCACCGCCGCCTTTACCATGTGAGTCCCGCAAAAGCCATACATGTTCCAATGAATGCCACACCGGCTCCCGGCCGGCATCTTCCGCTGTGCAGGAGGTTTGTCTGCATCGCTATGCGGTGTGCAGGTGAAGCGTGCGCGCTTCGAAACGCTGCGCGAGTTCGTCGGAGGGCAGCGCCTTGCAGACGAGCCATCCCTGAATGTGGTCGCATCCCATCTCGGTGAGCAGGGTGCGTTGTGCTTCTGTTTCAACGCCCTCGGCAACCAGTTCGAGATCGAGTGTTTGCGCGAGTCCGACGACCGCGCTAACGATTGCCTGATCGTTGCGGGAGGTTAGCAGATTCTCGACAAAACTCCTGTCGATCTTGAGTTTGGCCAAGGGGAATCGTTGCAGGTAAGCCAGACTTGAATAGCCGGTGCCGAAATCGTCCACGGCAAAGCGGATGCCCATCGCGGTCAGCTCTTCGAGCAGAACCTTGGCATGCGCCGGGTCGTGCATCAGCAGGCTTTCGGTGATCTCGAACACGAGGCGGCGCGGGTCGATGCCCGTCAACTCGATCGCTTCGCGCACGGCGTCCTTGAAACGCGGATCGCGGAACTGCTGCGGCGACACGTTCACGGCGACGTATTGCAATGAGATGCCCTGCTTGTCCCACTGGATCAACTGCATGCAGGCGACCTTCAACACCCAGTTGCCGAGGAAGTTGATCAGGCCGATCGATTCCGCAAGCGGAATGAACATTGAAGGAGGCACGAGACCGTGCACCGGGTGCGACCAGCGGATCAATGCTTCGACGCCGACCACGCCATGCGTGCGGCTGCTCGTGATCGGCTGGAAGTGCAGCGAGAATTCGCCGTTGCGCACGCCGTCGTAGAGATCGGCCTCCAGCTTCAGGCGCTCGGCGTCGGCGGGATTGTCGTCCGGCACGTAGAAGGCGAGCGTGTTGCCGCCGGCCGCCTTGGCCTGCAGCAAGGCATGATCGGCCCAGCGCAGCAGGTGGGTGTCGTGGGCGGCGTTGTCGTTGGCGTGGCGCACATCGGGATAGAGCGCAATGCCGATGCTCGCCGACAGATGCACCTGCTGGCCGTTGAAGACATACGGTTGCTGGATCGCGGTCAACAGGCGGCGCGCCAGCGCCTCGGCCGCGGCGGCCGCGTCGGTGCGGCTCGCGGCAGGCTTCACGAGGATCGCGAACTCGTCGCTGGCGACTCGCGCCACCGTCTCGCCCGGGCTCGTCATGTTCAATAGACGCCGTGCGGTGTCGCGCAACATCTCGTCGCCGGCATCGTAGCCGAGCGCGCGGTTCACGCGCTGATAGTCGTCGAGGTCGAGCAGCAGCAGCGCGGCCGGCGTGCCGTGGGCGTCGGCTTGCTGTTGCGCGTCGAGCAACGCGGGGATCAGCGCCGGCTGATTGGCCAGATTGGTCAGGCGGTCCAGATGCAGCGCCTGGGTCAGGCGTTCCTCGGTGGCGCGCCACGCCGACACGTCGAAACCGGCGATCGCATAGCCGTCGATGCCGTCGTGGCTGCTGCGCACCACGCGCAGCTCGACGGTGATCGGGTAGGTCAGTGACTTGATGAGACCGAGCGTCGCCTTCTCGACGTTGCCCGTGGCCACGGCGCGCGTCAGCAGCGCGTCGAGGCGTGGCACGTCGGCGGGCGCCACGAGATCGTGCAGCGTGATGGTCTCGAGATATTCACGGTGATAGCCGATGAAGCGCAGGCTGGCGTCCGAAACATAGAGGAAGTGCAACTCGTGATCGATGTGCGCCAGCAGGTCGACGGCGCCGACCACCTGTTCCAGTTGCGCGGCGCGGCTGGCGCGTGCCTGGGGTTTGCCGTGGGCACGCCGGCCGAACGTACGAAACCGGTCGATGACCGTGCGCAAGGAGCCCCGGCGGGGCGCGGTGATCGTATTCGCTTCCATGTTTGTCGCTGGCAACCTGTGTTCGTCTGCAGGCGGGGCGGCTCATTGCCCGCCGTGTCCGGGCGGTTAAGCGGTATCAGGCCGCCCCATCAGAACAAGATAACGACCGGCAGCGGGAAATCTTTAGCGTCTGCTGTAAAAAACATAGGGTAAGGACGCGGCGGCATGGCCCGGCGTCGCCACGCGAGCGATTCAGTTAAAGTGCAGCGGCTTGCCGTCCGTTAATACGACAAACCCGTTGTGCAGTGCCGGCCCTGATGTCGCTGCGTAGCCTTCCGAACACTTGCACCGATGATCCATGTCTGAACGTCACTTTGTCAGGGCCAGTCCCCGGCACGTCGAGGTGCCTGAGCCATGTTCCGAAGACGCCGACCCGACGTCCGGAGCACAGTTCGTCTATCTGGGCCGCCAGCCGATTCTCGATCGCAACGGGGCGCTCAATGCTTACGAATTGTTGTTTCGAGCCAGCGCGCATAATTATGCCGAGGTCAGCGACGACGCCCAGGCAACGGCGCAGGTCGTGGCTCGCGCGATCGGCGGGATCGGTGTGGGGGCCGTACTGGGTCAGCACCGCGGCTTTGTCAATATCGACCGCGCGCTGCTCTTTAGCGACATCGTCCATCTGATGCCGCCGGAGCGTTTTGTGCTCGAGATCCTCGAAACCGTCAAGTTCGACGCGCATCTGGGCCACCGCTTGACCGAGTTGCGCCGCGCCGGCTTTCAGGTGGCGCTCGACGATATCAGCGAACTGTCCGACGACCTGCTTGCCGCGCTGCCGTATGCCGACATCGTCAAGATCGATTTCCTGCAGACCCAGCGGGCCGCGCTTGGCCAACTGGCGTCGACGATACGCAGCCACGGCAAGACACTGCTCGCCGAGAAGATCGAGACGCGCGAAGACTTTGCGATCGCTCGCGACCTCGGCTTCGATCTGTTTCAGGGGTATTTTTTCGCACGGCCGCAGGTGCTGGCCACGCCGCGCAACCGCTCGCCGCGGCCCGGCCTGCTGCGCCTGCTGGCGCTGTTGTCGCGGGATGCCGGGATTGTCGAACTCGAAGCGGAGCTCAAACTGAACCCGAGCGTGGTGGTGCAACTGCTGCGCCTCGTCAATTCGAGTGCGTTCGGGCTGGGGCGCAATATCGCTTCGCTGCGTGAGGCCATCATCGCGACCGGCACGCGGCAGATTGCGCGCTGGGCGCAACTGCTGCTGTACGCGGATAGCGGCGAACTGCCGTGGCGCGCCGATCCGCTGGTGCAACTGGCCGGCACGCGCTCGCGCTTCATGGAATTGACCGCCGGCTGGCTGCGCCCGTCCGATGACGAATTTGCCGATGCCGCTTTCATGACCGGGATTTTTTCTTTGGTCCATGTGGTGCTCGGCAGCACACCGGCGTCCGTCCTCGAGAAGCTCAGCCTTGCGCCGCAGATTCGTGATGCGATCGTGGCGCGTAGCGGCGCGCTAGGCACCTTGTTGCGGATTGCCGAAGCGGCCGGCGAGGGCGCCGATACCACCGCGATCGCAGCCGGACCCGATGCGCCGCCTGGCTTCGCGGCGCTCACGCCTGAGGTGCTGGCCGAGCTGAACCTGTCCGCGGCGGCGTGGTTCGGCGCGCATGTCGAAGAAGCGGCGGCCTAGCAGTGGCCTGGCGGTGACCTGATACCTGGCCGGCTCGCGTCTGCATCCTTTCCGCAGTTTCTGACGTATCTTGTCTGTACGTGGTCCAATAGCGAGTGGAGATTGCCGGGGTTGGGCCGAGTGCCGCAACCTTCGGCGCATTACGCCAACCGCGTGCACTAACGTTCGAGGGATTGGAAATGAAGAGAAAACTCATATCGGCGGCGCTGGCCGCTGTCCTGTCGGTGGGATTCGCGATGCATTCGCTGACGGCCTCGGCCACGCTCAAACCGGGCGATGCCGCGCCGCCGTTCACCGCGCAGGCTTCTCTGGGCGGCAAGACCTACACCTATTCATTGGCCGACGAGTTGAAGAACGGACCGGTGGTGCTGTATTTCTATCCGGCGGCCTTCACGAAGGGCTGCACGATTGAAGCCCACGAGTTTGCCGAAGCTGTCGACGAGTACAAGAAATATGGTGCGACGGTAATCGGCGTGTCGCACGACAACATCGACACATTGACGAAGTTTTCGGTGAGCGAATGCCGCAGCAAATTCCCGGTGGCGGCCGATGCCGACTCGAAGGTGATCGGTGCATATGACGCCGGTATGCCGATGCATAGCTCGATGGCGAATCGTGTGTCGTACGTGATTGCGCCGGACGGCAAGATCATTTACGAGTACACGAGCCTCTCGCCGGAGAAGCATGTCGAGAACACGCTCAAGGCGGTGAAGGAGTGGGCGGCGACGCATAAGCAGCCGTAGGGCCTGGCACTCGCGCGGCGGCGCGTTTTTCGCAATGGTTTTTTGCCCTGCGGATTAGGGCCGCGCCGTGCTAGCCTGATTTTTTGTCTAGCGAGTTTGCGATGCCGATTCTTGTTGCGTTCATTGCGTTGATCGCGCTGGTGTATGGCGCGGTGCGGGCTTTTTATGCCTTGCAAGCGGCTTTAGGCCCGGCTGTTGCGGTTGGGGTTGCTGTTCTTGTTGCTTTGCTTTTGGTTGCCGCAGTTGTTTATTGGTGGCGGCGTCGGAAGGAAGTTGCTGCCAATATTCGCGATGGCGATTGGACTCATGAACTCAAGGGAAGCTGGGGGGCGGTTCGGCTTGCTGCGGGCAAGCGGTTATGTGAGATTCGCCTTGGCGGCGAGCAGGGGGCTTATATTTTTGCCGACCTGCTTGGGGCGGAGGTGCAAGGCCGTGATGCTCAATGGCAGGTCGCTTTGAAGGTTAAGGACGCTAAGCGTCAGGTTTGGGTTTTGCCCATGGTGGGTGAGCGGCAGGCTAAGCAGTGGGCGCGGATATTTTTGCTTGCTGTTGAGCAGAGGCTTTAGGGGTGTTTTTGTGCCTGCGGTGTTGGGATTTTCTTGATTTTGGTTGCCTGCGCGGCGCTTGTTGTCTGTTGGCCTATGGCGTTGGCCTTTCCTTGTTTTCTTGGCGGTCTATTAGCGTTCGCCCCTGTGCGGGGCAGGCACTTACTTTCTTTGCCGCCGCAAAGAAAGATAAGCAAAGAAAGCGGCTCACCCCGCCAGCTTATAAGCGGGTCCCCCGCACAGCCGCGGTAGTGGTGCATCTGGAATCCGTGCCCTCGCACACTCCGCGTGAGTGACAAGGCAGTCATACATCCGGCGGCGCTGCGTGCGCCGACGCAGTACTTCAGCAACCGCAGCGCTGCTGCTGACGCTCAGCGGCATTTCATCAAACCACGCGCTTTTGTGAACACTCAGCGGTACTTCAGCAACCACGCGCTGCCGCTGACGCCCAGCGATGGCTCATCAATGTGCATGCTGTTGTCGACGTTCTGTGGACTCTGCAAACTACAAATTGTCATCGCAGCCCACTGCTGCTTCCTGGACGAAGACCAGCGTCCGGCGAGGGGGACGGGGAGGCGTTGGCGCCGCTGGCCGTTTGATGTGCCGGCCGACGCTCCCTAACGAAAACCATCTGGCATTTTCAGGGCCTCGCCGAGGCGAAGCCGATGGCTCCCGTCATGCCTAAACGAAGCCCATGTTTCCTGACGGACCCTTCCGGCGAGCACGCAGTGCGAGGCGGGAAGCATGACTGCCTTGTCACGAGAGCGGAGTGTGCGAGGGCACGGATTCCAGATGCACCACTACCGCGGCTGTGCGGGGGGACCCGCTTAAGAATTAGCGGTGTGAGCCGCTTTCTTTGCTTATCTTTCTTTGCGGCGGCGTAACTATTCAGCGCTTGTAAACTGCTACCAGGCTGTGCATAGTGAAGGACATGACGAAGATGCCTGACATCAAGGACCTGACACCGGAGCAGAAGGACGCACTCATCGTTGATCTGGTGAGGCGTCTGAACGAGCTTGAGGCAAAGCTTGAGAAGGACAGCCATAACTCCAGCAAGCCGCCGTCAGGCGATGGGCCGCGGCGCAAACCGAAGTCATTGCGTGGCACGAGCGGCGCCAGGCCCGGCGCGCAACCCGGGCACAAGGGCAAGACGCTCAAACGCGTGGCTCAGCCTGATCACATCAAGATTCATCCGGTGGCGCCGGTGTGCGATGCATGCGGCCAGCAGATCGAATCCGCCCGCATCACCGTCTTACCCGAAGGCCGTCAGGTGATCGATCTGCCGCCCACGCGTTTCGAGGTGACCGAGCATCGCGTCCAGGTCGCGCAGTGCGCCTGCGGCAAGCGCCATTCGGGGATGTTTCCCGAGGGCGTGAGCCAGGCGGTGCAGTACGGTCCCCAGATCCGGGCGGCGGCCGTCTATCTGACGCAGTACCAGCAGTTGCCGGTGGCGCGTACGGTTCAGGCACTGGGAGATCTGTTCGGTCTGCGCGTGAGTACGGGCACGGTGCAGCAGAGCATCGATGAGGCTGCCCGCCTGCTGGCGCCGGCAGTCAGGCAGATCAACGAGGCGTTACGCGAGCAGCCCGTGGTGCATTTCGATGAGAGCTGCATGCGCGTCAGTCGTATGCCCTACTGGCTGCATCTTGCCTCGACCCGTACGTTGAGTTGGTATGGCGCCCATCGCAAGCGCGGTCGCGAGGCGCTCGACAGCTTCGGCATCCTTCCCGGTTTTAAGGGCGTCGCGGTACACGACGGCTGGAGGCCATACGCTGCCTATGAGTGCGAACATGCGCTGTGCAACGCTCATCATCTGCGCGAACTGGTGTTCGTCGCGGAGTCGACGCAACAACCCTGGGCCCAGCAGATGATCAATCTGCTTTGCCAGGCCAAACGCGAGGTCGACCGCAGCGCGGCCTGCGGCAACACGGCGCTGGATCCATCGCGGCAACGCTATTACAGGCGACGCGCTCGGGCCCTGATCGCCCAGGCGCGCAAGCTTAATCCGACACAGGCTCGCGCGCCTGAACGCGTGGAGTTGCGCGGCAGGATCAGACAAAGCTTTACCTGCAATCTGGTCCGGCGGCTGCATCTGCAGGCGACCGAGGTGTGGCGCTTCATTGCCGATCACCGGGTGCCGTTCGACAATAACCAGGCCGAACGCGATATCCGCATGCCCAAGCTCAAACAGAAAATCTCCGGCTGTTTCCGCTCGGAATCGGGCATGCAGGCGTTCTGTACGATCCGCTCCTACCTGGCCACTCTGCGCAAACAGAACCGTTCGCTGATCAATGCGCTGGCGTTGAGCTTTGCCGGATTCGTCGTTTCGCCTCTGACTGCCGCTGAATAGTTACGCGGCGGCAAAGAAAGTAAGTGCCTGCCCCGCACAGGGGCGAACGCTAATAGACCACCAAGAAAACAAGGAAAGGCCAACGCCATAGGCCAACAGACAATAAGCGCCGCGCAGGCAACCAAATCAGAGAAAGCCCACCGCCGCAGACAATCAGACAAACAAAGCGCCGCGCAGGCAAAAAAATCAGGACGCCGCCATACCCCTTCTCCGAGTCTTCCGCGATTCCCACCGAACCCGAATCCGATCCATATAAAGATAAACCACTGGCGTGGTATAGAGCGTCAGCATCTGACTAACAATCAACCCACCCACAATAGAGATCCCAAGCGGCGCCCGCAGCTCCGCACCTTCCCCTTGCCCAAAGGCAAGCGGCAATGCCCCAAGAAGGGCAGCACAGGTCGTCATCATGATCGGCCGGAATCGCAGCATGCAAGCCTGATAAATCGCATCCCGCGACGACAATCCCTGCCGGGAAGCTTCAATCGCAAAGTCCACCATCATGATCGCGTTCTTCTTCACGATGCCGATCAGCAGAATCACCCCGATCAGCGCAATGATGCTGAATTCAATCTTGAATAGCAGCAAAGCCAGCAATGCACCCACACCCGCCGAAGGCAAGGTCGACAGAATCGTCAGCGGATGGATGTAACTCTCGTACAGCATCCCCAGCACGATATACACCGCCGCCAACGCGGCCAGAATCAGAATCGGCTGGTCGGACATCGACTGCTGGAACGCCTGGGCCGTCCCCTGGAAACTGCCGTGTATCGTGCCCGGCATGCCGATCTGCGCCATCGTGTCGTAAATGGCCTGCGTTGCCGTCGATAAAGACACACCCGGTGGCAGATTGAACGAAATCGTCGAGGCCACGAACTGGCTCTGATGATTCACCGACAACGGCGTATTACCCGGCCCGAAGCTCGCGATCGCCGACAACGGCACCATCGTTTCCTTCGAGGTCGACACCGCCGCGCCCGACGAAGCACTCGACTTGCCGCTCGCCGCAATCGAATTGATCGCCTGATTGCGCGCGGAGTCGGCCGCGATGCTCGCCACGCTCGACGCAGTCGTACCCGCCGTGCCACCGGTCGTCGCGCTCGTGCTCGCTGCAGTGGTTGTCTGCACGGTAACCGTGCCGGCCGGCGCGTTGGTGGTCTGTGCGCCGCTCGCGCTGCCGCCCGAGGTGCTGATGTAAATCTGGTTCAGCATGTCCGGGCTCTGCCAGTACTTCGGCGCCACTTCCATCACGACGTGGTACTGGTTCAACGGGTTGTAGATCGTCGAGACCTGGCGCTGGCCGAACGCGTCGTACAAGGTGTTGTCGATCTGCGCCGGCTTGATGCCAAGGCGCGACGCGGTTGCGCGGTCGATCGTCACCATCGCCTCGAGGCCGCCTTGCTGCTGGTCGGAATTCACGTCGGCGAGCTCGGGGCGTGCCTGCAGCGCTTCAGTGAGCTTCGGTCCCCACAGATACAGATCGGGCGTCGAATCGGCCAGCAGCGTGAACTGATACTGCGCGTTCGATTGCCGCCCGCCGACGCGAATGTCCTGTACCGCCTGCAGGAAAGTGCGTGCGCCGGCCACGTCGCCGAGCGGGGCGCGCAGTTGCTGGATCACCTGGTCTGCGGATAGCTTGCGCTCGCTCTTCGGCTTCAGCGAAACGAACATGAAGCCGGAGTTGGTCTGCCGGCCGCCGGTGAAGCCGGCCACGCTGTCCACTGCGGGGTTCTTGCCGACGATCTCCATCATCTCCGAGAACTTGCCCTTCATCGCCTGGAACGACGTGCTCTGGTCGGCCTGAATGCCGCCGATCAGCCTCCCCGTATCCTGCTGCGGAAAGAAGCCCTTCGGCACGATGATGTACAGCCAGATATTCAGTCCGATGGTCGCGACCAGAATCGTCACGATCAGGCGCGGGTGGAGCAGCGCCCAGCCGAGGGTGCGCTCATAACCGCGATGCATCGCCGTGAAGCCGCGTTCGAGCCAGAGGCCAAAACGTCCTTCTTCCTTCTTTTCGTGCGGCTCGCGCAGGAGGCGCGAACACATCATCGGCGTGAGCGTTAGCGAGACGAGCAACGACACGCCGATCGCCAGCGACAGCGTCAGCGCGAACTCGCGGAACAGCCGCCCGACAATGCCGCCCATCAGCAGAATCGGCAGGAACACGGCGACCAGCGAAATACTGATGGACAGCACCGTGAAGCCGACTTCGCGCGCGCCGAGGAACGCGGCCTTCATGCGCGGCACGCCATTCTCGATATGCCGTGAGATGTTCTCCAGCACCACGATCGCGTCGTCGACCACGAAACCGGTCGCGATCGTCAACGCCATCAATGACAGGTTGTCGATCGAGAAGCCGAGCATATACATCGCGCCGAACGTGCCGATGATCGAGATCGGCACGGCGATGCTCGGAATCAGCGTCGCGCGCCAGTTGCGCAGGAACAGGAACACCACCATCGTGACCAGCGCGACCGCAATGATCAAGGTGCGCTCGGTGTCTTTCAGCGACGCGCGGATCGTTGTGGAGCGGTCGGCGGCCGGCGCGATGTCGACGTCGGCGGGCAGCGATGCGTGCAACTGCGGCAGCATTGCCATGACGCGGTCGATGGTGTCGATAATGTTCGCGCCGGGCTGGCGGTACAGAATCACCAGCACCGAACGCTTGCCGTTGAAGAGGCCGAGGTTGCGCAGATCTTCGACCGAATCGACCACTTCCGACACGTCGGACAGCTTCACCGCCGCGCCATTACGGTACGCGATGACCAGATCCTTATACTGCGACGCCTTGCTCGCCTGGTCGTTCGTATAGATCTGCACGCGGTTCGGGCCGAACTCGATCGAGCCTTTCGGGCTATTCGCGTTGGCCGCGGCGAGCGCGGCGCGCACGTCTTCGAGGCCGATACCATAGTGGGACAGTGCATGCGGTTCCAGTTCGACACGCACCGCCGGATTGGCCGAACCGCTCACATCCACTTCGCCGACACCGTCCACCTGCGACAACGACTGCTGCAACACGGTGGCCGCCGAGTCGTACAACTGGCCGGCGGTCAGCGTCTTCGAGGTGAGCGCCAGAATCAGGATCGGGGCGTCGGCCGGATTCACCTTGTGATACGTCGGGTTGCTGCGCAGGCTCGCCGGCAGATCGGCGCGCGCGGCGTTGATCGCGGCTTGCACGTCGCGCGCGGCACCGTCGATATCGCGGTTCAGGCCGAACTGCATCGTAATGCGCGTCGAGCCGACCGAACTCTGCGAGGTCATTTCGGTCACGTCGGCGATCGAGCCGAGATGCCGTTCGAGTGGACTAGCTACGCTCGTTGCCACGGTGTCCGGACTCGCACCCGGCAACGTGGCCTGCACCGAAATGGTCGGGAAGTCGACTTGCGGCAGCGGCGCGACCGGCAGCTTGGTGAACGCAAAAATCCCGGACAGCGCGATGCCGATCGCCAGCAGCGTGGTGGCGACCGGGCGGGAAATAAACGGACGCGACATGTTCATCGCTTAGTTCCCTGCATCGGTGGCGGGCGGCGTCGCACCTTTGGAAGAATCGCCGCGATTGAAGCGCTCACGCGCACGGCGTGCTAGCGAGTCGAAGCCGAGATAAATCACGGGTGTCGTAAACAGCGTCAGCAACTGACTCACGATCAGACCGCCCGCAATCGCAATACCGAGCGGGCGGCGCAACTCCGAGCCCGCGCCGGTGCCGAGCATCAGCGGCAGGGCGCCGAGCAGGGCGGCGAGCGTGGTCATCAGGATCGGGCGGAAGCGCAGCAGACACGCCTGATAGATCGCCTCGCGCGGTGGCTTGCCTTCCTCGCGCTCCGCGTAGAGCGCGAAGTCGATCATCATGATGGCGTTCTTCTTCACGATACCGATCAGCAGCACGATACCGATGATGCCGATGATGTCCAGATCGTGCCCGGTGATCAACAGCGCGAGCAAGGCGCCGACGCCCGCCGACGGCAGCGTCGACAGAATCGTGATCGGGTGAATAAAGCTTTCGTACAGCACGCCGAGCACGATGTACATCGTGACGATTGCCGCCAGGATCAGGAACAGCTCGTTCGACAACGACGCCTGGAACGCCAGCGCCGCACCCTGGAAGCGCGTCTGGAACGACGCCGGCAGCCCGACATCCTTCTCCGCCTGAGCGATCGCCTTCACCGCCGCGCCAAGCGACGAGCCGGGCGCGAGATTGAACGAAACGGTCGTGGCCGGGAACTGGCTCAAATGCGTGACCAGCAGCGGCGCAGGCTTCTCGATGAACTTCGCAATCGACGACAACGGCACCTGGCCGCCCGACGAAGTGGAAGAGGGCAGATAGATCGAGTTCAGCGACTCGGTGTAATGCTGCATCTGCGGCTGCGCTTCCAGGATCACACGGTACTGGTTCGACTGGGTGAAGATGGTCGAGATGATGCGCTGGCCGAAGGCGTCGTAGAGCGCGCTGTCGACGGTAGCGGGCGTGATGCCGTAACGCGACGCCGTAGCCCGGTCGATCTCGATATAGACCGACTGACCGTTGTCCTGCAGGTCGGTGGCCACGTCCGCCAGTTCCGGCGACTGCTTCAGCCGGTCGACCAGTTTCGGTACCCACGTGGTGAATTCACTGATGTTCGGGTCGGTCAGCATGAACTGGTACTGCGTCGGGCTGACGGTGGAATCGATCGTCAGGTCCTGCACCGGCTGCATGTATAGCGACGCGCCCGGAATATGCGCGACGTCCTGCTGCAACTGGCGGATCACGTCGCTGGCGGTGTTGCTGCGGTCGTCGCGCGGCTTCAGGTTGATCAGCATGCGGCCGCTGTTCAACGTGATGTTGCTGCCGTCCACGCCGATGAACGAGGTGAGGCTTTCCACGTCCGGGTTCTTCAGGATCTGCTCGGCGAGCTCCTGCTGACGCTCGGCCATCGATGCATACGATACCGACTGCGGGGCCTGTGTGATCGCCTGGATCACACCGGTGTCCTGCACAGGGAAGAAGCCCTTCGGAATGTATACATACAGCACGCCGGTCAGCACGAGCGTGAGCAGCGCGACGAACAGGGTGGAGCGTTGCCGGTTCAGGACCCACGTGAGCGCGACGGCGTAACGGGCGATCACCCAGTCGATCGACTTGTGGGCCTTTGCTTCGAAACGGTGGCTTTCGTGCGGCGGCGTGTGGCGCAGGAGCTTCGCGCACATCATCGGCACGAGCGTGAGCGAGACGACCGCCGAGATCACGATCGTGACGGCCAGCGTGATCGCGAATTCATGGAACAGGCGTCCGACCACGTCGCCCATGAAGAGCAGCGGAATCAAAACGGCGATCAGCGAAACCGTCAACGAAATGATCGTGAAGCCGATCTGTTTCGAGCCCTTCAGCGCGGCTTCCAGTGGCGACTCGCCGTCTTCGACATAACGCGCGATATTCTCGATCATCACGATGGCATCGTCGACCACGAAGCCGGTCGCGATGGTCAACGCCATCAGCGATAAGTTATCCAGCGAGAAACCGCACAGATACATCACCGCAAGCGTGCCGATCAGCGATAGCGGCACCGACAGGCTCGGAATGATGGTTGCGTAGACGTTGGCGAGGAACAGATACATCACCAGCACCACCAGCACGACCGACATCAGCAACTCGAACTGCACGTCGCGCACGGAAGCGCGGATCGTGGTGGTGCGGTCGGTGACGATCTCCACGTCGAGCGCGGCGGGCAGCGACTGTTGCAGTTGCGGCAGTAGCGCCTTGATACTGTCGACCACCTGGATCACGTTCGCGCCCGGCTGGCGCTGCACGTTCAGGATGATGGCCGGCGTGTTGTTGACCCATGCGCCGAGTTTGGTGTTTTCCGCGCCCTGCACAATGGTGGCGACGTCCGTCAGCATCACCGCGCGCCCGTTCTTGTAGGCGACCACCGCGCTCTTGTACGCGTCGGCGTCGGTCAGTTGATCGTTCGCATTGATCGTGTAATTGCGCGTCGGACCGTCGAAGTTGCCCTTCGGCGTGTTGACGTTCAGGTTCGAAATCGTGGTGCGCAGATCGTCCAGATTCAGACCGTACGCAGCGAGCGCGTGCGGGTTCGCCTGAATCCGCACGGCCGGACGTTGGCCGCCTGACAGACTCACCAGACCCACACCCGCCACCTGCGAGATCTTCTGCGCGAGACGCGTATCGGCCAGGTCCTGCACCTGGGTGAGCGGCATCGTTTTCGACGTGATCGCGAGCGTGATGATCGGCGCGTCGGCGGGATTGACCTTCGCGTAGATCGGCGGCGCGGGCAGGTCGGACGGCAGCAGGTTGCCCGCCGCGTTGATCGCGGCCTGGACTTCCTGTTCGGCGATATCGAGCGGCAGGTCGAGGCTGAACTGCAGCGTGATGATCGACGAGCCGGCCGAGCTTTGCGACGACATCTGATTCAACGACGGCATCTGCCCAAACTGGCGTTCGAGCGGCGCGGTGACCGACGAGGTCATCACGTCCGGGCTCGCGCCCGGATAGAAGGTCTGCACCTGGATCGTCGGATAGTCGACCTCGGGCAGCGCGGAGAGCGGCAGAAAGCGCAGCGCGACGAGACCGACCAGCATGATCGCCGCCATCAGCAGCGCGGTGCCGACGGGGCGCAGAATAAAGGCGCGGGATGGATTCATGCGGTAGTTGCCGTGCCTTTATTGCGAAGCTTGCGCCGCGTGTTTGCCGTGATGTGCGTGTGCACCCGATGCGCCCGCCGCGCCGCTTGCGCCGCGCGCGCCAGAGGCGCCGCGTGGCCTGTCGGCCGGAATCGTGATCTTCGCGCCTTCCTTCAGCCGGTCCGAACCGTCGATCACGATGCGCTCGCCGACTTGCAGGCCGGATTTGATGCTGGTGCGCTCGCCGTCCACCGGACCGACCTTGACCGCGCGCACGGTCACCGTGTTGTCCGGCTTCACGACGTACACGAACTGACCCATCGAGCCGTTCAGCACGGCCGGTGTCGGCACGATTACCGCGTCCTTGATCGTGTCCACCAGCAGGCGTGTGTTCACGAACTGATTCGGGAACAACAGGTTCTTGCTGTTCTGGAAGACGGCGCGCAGTTTGACCGTGCCGGTGGTGGTGTCGATCTGGTTATCCAGTGTTTCGAGCGAGCCGCCTTCGAGCGAGGTGGTGTTGCTGCGGTCATACGCGGTGACCGAGAGCTTCGCGCCCGTTTGGGTCTGCTGGATGATCTGCTGCAGATTGTCTTCGGAGGTCGTGAAGATCACGCTGATCGGCTGCAACTGCGTGATCACGACGAGGCCGTTGGTCAGGCTCGGCGTCACGTAATTGCCCGGATCGACCTGGCGCAAACCGACGCGGCCCGACACCGGCGCGGTGATGCGCGCGTAGACGAGGTCGAGCTTGTAGGTATCGATGTTCGCCTGATCGGACTTCACCGTGCCTTCGTACTGTTTGACCAGCGAGGCTTGCGTATCGACCTGCTGGCTGGCGATCGAGTCTTGCGCGAGCAGTGTCTGGTAACGCTTCAGATCGAGGCGGGCGGTCTGCAGGAGCGCCTGGTCGCGCGCGAGGGTGCCTTGCGCGTTTTCCAGCGAGATCTGATAGGGGCGCGGGTCGATCTGGGCAAGCACGTCGCCCTTCTTGACCATCTGGCCTTCCTGGAAGAACACGTTTTGCAGCGTGCCGCTCAACTGCGGCAGCACGGTGACGTTGGCGAGCGGCGTGACCGTGCCGAGCGCGGTCAGCACCACCGGCATCTCACCCTGGGTGGCGGTCGCCACGTGAACAGGCTGCGGCATGTTGGCGAGGGCGCCGGCGCCACCGCGGCCCGCACGGCCCGCGTGGCCGCCACTTGCGCCGCTCGCACCGGCAGCCGCGCTCGCGCCGCCGCCGGGGCCGCCCCACGGATGCCAGCGCCACAACACGATCCCGAGGATGACCAGCGCCGCCACGGTCAGTGCGATGTTACGGCCGCGATGGCCTCTGGCCGCGGCCGGAGTGTTCCCGGGGCCGCCAGCAGGGCCCCCGGTGGCGGGCGGTTGCGAACCGGGTTGGGAGGCCGGCGTGGTAGGGCGTGAGGTTTCCGAATGCTTTTGTTGTTCGTCCATCGGTTCGGTCAGGTGGCTGGCTTTGATGTGAGCCGCTCGTGCGATTGTGCCGCTTCGACAGTTCGGCGGACCGGCACGCAGGCGGCATGACAGGCGGTTTCGACAGCGGACGCGCCGCGAATGTTCAGCGCGATGCTACCCGAGGCGCGGGTCAAAGATGTTAACGCAATGCGCCGTCATGGCGGGTCGGCCGGGCCGTTATCGAACGGTGATAACGGCAAGCCGGGCCGGCGTCCCGCCACGGGAATCCATGATCCTACGTCGCGGGCTCTGTAACAGTCCACCCGTGTTTTTTTCTTTTGATTACGAAGGTTACAGGATGAATGAAAAATGACAGGTTGAGCACGCCGTGGCCGCCGACCAGCGAGCGACTGCGCATGTCAGTTATCCAGGCGGCGCCCAGGTGTGCCGCCGATCTCGAGCATGATCTTACTGACGCATTCGAGCAGGGCCGGCGCCGCGCGCGATATCAGCCAGTCGCGCGGGCACTGATCCGCGGAGCCGCCGCAATTGACCGCATAGCGCTCGCCCGAGGGGCCGATGAACCCTGACGCGATGGCATTCAGGCCGTCGTACCATTCGCCCGTGGCGATCGCAAAGCCTTGCTCCGCGGTCTCTCGCAAGGCGGTTGTCAGGCGGCCGCTGACGTGCCCCCAGTCGTCGCCCTCGGCGGCCTGCAAGCCGATCAGCAATTTTTCGCGCTCCGGTTCGGCGAGTGCCGACAAATAGGCACGGCCGACCGCGGTGCGACTGAGGTTCATACGCGAACCGATTTCGAGACGCGACACCAGCACCGCCGAGCGTGGCCGGATCGCGTCGATCACCACCATGTCGAGACGGTCGCGTACGGCCAGATGCACCGACAGCGCGGTGCGTTCGGCGAGTTCGATGAGGAAGGGGCGCGCCCGGGCCCGAATGTCGAAATTACGCAGAAAGCCGTTGCTCAACTCCAGCACCGACGAGGTCAGTACGAATCGCTCGCTGTCGGGCAAACGAAACAGGAATCCCGCGCTGACGAGCGTGGCGGTAATCCGCGAAACGGTAGGCTTCGGAATGCCATTCAATTCGGCCAGCTCGCGATTGCTGAGCGGTGCGTCGGCTGCGGCGATTGAGCGCAGCACGGTCAAGCCGCGTGCTAGCGCGGTGACTTCGTCGCCCGGGCCGTCTTTATCTTTGGCTGGGCCCGCGGCAGTTTGGGAAGGCGTAGGTTGGTTCATATCGTTTTTCTGGAACTATATTTCAGTTTTCTGTTCACCTAGCTGCTAGCAAGCGTTCCGAAAAGGCTGGGCGAAGGCCCCAAAATGGGGCACGAAGTCCTTTTTGCACTTGAAGATTCATTGTATCGGAATATTTTTCCGCGATGAATGAAGCCGCTTGAAATTTTGCTTGACTTAGTCAGCATAACCATAAAAAATGGAATCTCATTTCGAAAGACGGTTTCAGGTTCTGTATTTTGAAGTTTTGAACCAACCGTGGTCCGCGGAGTGTCTGCTCGAGTCCCCTGTAAGTGCACGCAGCGCCTGTTTCACGGCCAATCTCGCGCCGGCCCCACTTTCGAATACCGTCTCTCAGGTTCTAGCACGGCCCTCGGAATGGCTAGAACTTTTTAAGGCGTCACGGTAACGTGACGCCTTTTTTTTGTCCTATGGGCGCACAACAAAGTCTGCGGCATTCACTAAACGCGCCTTTGCATGCAACAAAGTCTGCAGGTTTCGGATTTTTGCTGTTGCGCCGCAGCAATTCCGGGTCTTTTGCCATCGCCCTCGAAATCGAGGTGCGGGCCGTCAGTCCGAGCGGACATTCCCATTCAGAAGTTACTTAATTCGCCCTGCGGCGGGTTTTTTGCCGGTATCAAACCAGCAGTTGCCAGGTTTCAACGCCTACCACGCGCGCCAATGCGTCCAAGGTATCGAGGCGCCTTCCCTGTTCTTCAGCCGGCACGCTCGTCAAAACTTTTCTACCCAAGGACGCAGCTCGACCTCCCATGTCCACGCGCTGCGATGTTGACGATGAATATGGAGGTATTCCCTGGCTATGGCGTCAGGGTCCAGCCATTTGTCGTCAGTGCCGCCGTTGTCCGGTTGCGTCCGGCCACTGGCGATACCGCCGTCGATGACAAAGTGGGCAACGTGAATATTCCGTGGGGCGAGTTCTCGGGCCATAGATTGGGCCATCCCCCGCAACGCGAATTTGCCCATCGCGAATGGCGTCGAACCCGGTAGCCCTTTCACACTCGCCGTAGCGCCGGTCAGGAGGATGGTGCCGCTGCCGCGCGCCAGCATTCGAACGGCTGCGGCCTGGGCTACGAGAAAGCCACCGACTGCGGTCACTTTAAGCGCATCCTCAAGTTTCTCTGCGTCGATGTCTTCGACTGCCGCGCGATAGCGGCCACTCGCGTTGTAGACAACGAGGTCGGGAGCGCCGAAGGCGTTCTCTACGCGGTTAAAGAGTGCTTTAACATCGTCCGGTCGACTCGCGTCGCAATTCAAGGCGAGAGCCCCCGTTTCGTCGACGAGGTCGGTCAGCTTGCTGGTGTCTCGGGCAGCAAGCGCAACCTGCATACCCTCTGCTGCAAACAGTCGCGCGAGCGAAGCACTCAATCCCATTCCCGCGCCCACAATCAAGGCTGTCTCGGTTCGACTCATGGTTCCTCCGGATTCAACAGGGACTGGATCTGCTACGTATGAACGAAGTTAGCAATTCCAGCGCGTGTGACTGCATCCGTATCGGCACACTCTAACTTTTTAGCGGAGTGGGTTACGCGATGCACGCTTCGTCATATTGTCCGCCGGCAACATGCCCGGCAGGGCCTCCACAAAGAAATCCGCTTGCAATGCGGCCCCAGCCTGCACGTCGTACTGTGCAAAGTCGCGCACACCGGCTGCCAGCAGAACTTCGTCGTCGAGGAAGAAGTTTCCCGAGCATTCTGTGGCCGGGCGCGTCAGGATAAAGTGGGCCGCGTCGGCGACTATCTCAGGCGTGCGGCATGCTGCAATCATGTCCTTACCGCCAATCTCATTTCGCACGGCAGCGGTTGCAATAGCCGTTCGAGGCCATAGCGAATTGACGGCGACACCCCGGTCTTTGAACTCTCCGGCAAGAGCTAGTGTGAACAGGCTCATCGTGTATTTGGCAATGGTGTATGCCGGAAAGTCGCTAAACCATTTTGCGTCCTGGACCAACGGAGGCGACAGCGTAAGGATGTGCGGGTTCGACGAATTGAGGAGGTGAGGCAGGCAGGCCTGTGCACATACGAACGTCCCTCTGCCATTGACCCCATGCATCAGGTCGTATCGTTTGACGGGGGTGTCGAGCGTGCCAGTCAGTCGAATGGCGCTGGCGTTGTTCACGAGGATATCGATGCCACCGAACAAGCCAACGGCCTCGGCAACTGCCGCTTTCACGCGTTCTTCGTCGCGGATATCCACAACAAGCGGAAGCGCCTTGCCGCCAGCCGCTTCAACAGCGGCCGCCGCCGTATGAATCGTACCCTCGAGACGCGGGTCTGGCTCCGCGGTCTTTGCGCAAATCACGATATTCGCGCCGTCGCGTGCGGCTCTGAGTGCAATCGCGAGTCCGATGCCGCGACTGCCACCGGACATGAATAGTGTCTTGCCTGCAAGGCTCATAGTCGTCTCCTGATGATTTAAAGCAGCATACGCTTCTGCGTTCATTGGCGCGCAGAGGGCAGCGCGGACTTCCGTCGCAGACCTCCTTCAACAGGGATACCCGCGAACCCGGCATGGGCGTAGCGGGGCCGTATTGTTTGCTCTGTAGCAATTGTGATTTCACGCTATTGGTATAGAAAAAAGATAGGCGCCGCCTAAACTGACTCTTGTCAGTGGCGCGGGTCTCATCCGACTTGTGGCGCTCTTATCAATCGCATTTGGGATTCGTCATGAAAAGCAAACTTCTTGCGGCTCTGCTCATCGCAGCTACTACCGCTATCGCTGCGCCTGCATTTGCCAGCGGCTATGGCCCGGCACCTTTCTACCGTCCTTCGGTGGGCGCGCCAGCGTCACAGCGAGGCCAGAATGCGCAAACCGTTGCAGCCGAACGCAACGATGCGGTTGGCTCCGTTAATGATTCGTACGGCGGCGTAGTTGCCTCATCTTCGGAATCTGGCAGCCGTCAGCCTGCCGAGTCTGTTGGCCGCATGTACGCAGGCCACTAATCTGAAGGTCGTCTGCTGCCAGAGGGTGTAGCGAGGTGTTGATATGTTGAAGATTATCGAGGCTGCAGTGTTCGTGGGTGCGCTGATGCTGTATCTGGTGCCGGCAATGATTGCAGACGCTAGAGAACGCGAAGACGCCTTTGCGGTGACCATGGTGAACATCCTGCTCGGATGGACGGTTATCGGTTGGTTCGCAGCGCTAGTATGGGCGCAGCATCCGGTCAGCGACCGGCGGATGAAACACTTCGCCAGGCGGGCACAACGTGCGGTCGCACGGGTCACCATTGATGCAATAGTTGCTCGAGCTGGAAGTCGTGCTGGTTCAATTCCTGTGTTCAACCCTCGCCTGGTTCCCATGGTCGCGCGAATCGCAGCAAGCAGTCGTCGCCAACAAAGAGGTTAGCCGTTGTCGCGGATCACGCATGAATGGGTGGTTTGGCATTCGGAAGCCGGACACCGTGCGGTGCTTCCCTTTCGAACGGTCGACTCGATTGAGCATGGTGAAAATGCGTTGACCAGTTAAAGGTATTTTTTTGGGAGATTGAAAATGGATGTACCTGTTACCGAAGTGCAAATTCGTACGCTCGCGTTCTATCTTTGGGAGAAAGAAGGAAGTCCCGACGGGCGTTCCCAGGAGTATTGGGAAAAGGCATGGCAGCAGCTAGGCGCAGATGGCACGCTGGCAGCGTTGGATTCAGATACTGGCTCGGTGTGACTGGAGCGGCGAAGCGGAGGTCCCGCGCAAATATTCGACGCTCTAGTCTCACCGACGTTCGCCCGCCCTGCGTTTAATGCAGCGATAGAGTTCGAGTGCCAACGCGCAGTCGCTCTCCGGGACTGCTATTAGCACGAGGTCGTCTTGCCGTTGAAACTCGACGGACCCACCATCAAAGTCAGCTGCACGGCATATCAGTGATCAGTAGCGAGGCGGCGGTGGCCGACGATGTGGAGGCGGTCGATGATGATGTCGCCGAGGCGGCGGCAGCGGCCTGCATCTGCGAACAAGATGGCCGTGAACCCAGACACGCCGGCATTCCATGCGCGGACGCGCGCTGGCCTCGGTGGGCAGCGCCAGAATCGTGGTTGCGACCAACAAAGTGGCCAGTATGGCTTTGTACATAAATCTCCAATGAAAAATCGAGCGTTGCGCCGCTAGCGTGAGCAGATTGAGATAGACGCTTTTTTCTGAACAAGCGTTTTGCTTACATAAGAGGACCGTCACAGATGCTGACAGTTCCCGCACCGGCAGTATCGCTGTTCTCCCGCTCAATCATCCACGAGTCAGATATTATTAGTCTGTCAAACCGCAGTGGCGCTTTCTGCTACGCGAGGCCACTGGAGCGATGCCAACGCGCGAACGTATCGCGCTGCCGCGCAGTCTCTATTCATAGCGGCGGGACCTCCCGCTGCCAGCCCCCCCCTTTATTCTGCTTCCCATGCGCCCCACGCTCATCAAATGGCTTTTCATTGTCTACCTTCTCGGCAGTGGGACACTTTATTCAATAGGGATACTGGCGCTCTTCCCATTCGTCGGGAGGGCCGGCCGTTATTGGCTTGCTGTGCAGTGGTGTCGTGCGATGGTTGCCGTGATGCGGTGGTTACCCGGCATCACATGCTCGGTGGAAGGACTCGAGCACCTTCCGGAAGGTCCTTCCATCATCTTGTGCCGTCACGAATCCACATGGGAGACGCTTGCATTTCTCGCGCTATTGCCGCGACGCATCAGCTTTGTTTTTAAGGAAGACCTTCTGCGTATTCCGTTCTTCGGGTGGGTGCTGCGCGGCCTCGATATGGTCAGCCTGAATCGTGGCTCGCCCCGCCAGGCTCACCTGGCCGTGACACAGGAGTGTGCCGGGCGGCTGGCAAAGGGCGACGTTGTGGTCATATTCCCGGAGGGCACCCGGGTGCAACACGGTGCGCCGTTGAGACTGACGTCGGGTGGTATTCGTCTCGCCTGCGCGACTGGCGCTCCGGTCGTCCCAGTCGTCCACAACGCCGGAAAAGTCTGGCCAGCGAAAGGGTGGCCCGTTGGGGTGGGGCACATCGACGTTGTCATCGGTCCAGCATTCCCGTCCCAGGACACATCGCAACAGGAATTGAGTCGCGCAGTTCACGACTGGATGAAAGCTGAGTTGCTCCGGCTTTGATGGCTTCAGTGCCGTGAGGCTTCTTCATTCTGTACCGCCGGGGGTTGCGGGAAAGAAGGCTGTCGCGACGAAGTCTCCGGCTGCGAAGGAGGCCGTTTCTGCTGTCAAGATAGACCTTACAGCTTCAGCCATGAAAAAGCGCGAGCGTACCACCTCGCGTTTCGTACTGTTTCTCGTTTCGTTATTCCTGGCTCGGAGACTTGCTGCGCGCCATGCATGTCGTCAAGAAACTCTCTATTCATCGACTGCTCGATTAGAAGAAGTTCTGGCGTTACAAAAGGGGCTAGATGCATGGCGTGTCCTCCGATGCTCATAACAAGCAAGTTGGGAACCAGCAGAGTTTCCGCTGCCGCGAGTCCGCTTGAACGACGACCAAGCACCGCATCAGTGAATGGATTCAGGAGCACGCACCTTCTCCGGGCATCATGCATAAAGACGAAGCGTTGAATATGGCCATCCCAGGCGCTAAAGCAACCTCGTTTGCGGTTGATCCGGTAACTGCTCGCGGGCGCTGGTTTCCCGTGACCCCGCACTCGCCCGACCGTCTCAGCAGTTTTACGGCGCGATTTCGCCGAAATCAGCGTGGGCGCGACAACCGCCTTGCCGCCCAACGGGGTTGCGCACATATGTTGCCGAGAAACTCGACGACCGTCAGTGCACCGAGATATGAAGTGACGCCTGTGCGCGCGTCGAGCAGCGGGTTGACCTCGACAAAGTCAAAACCTGCGACATCGTGACTTACTGCAATGGCTTTCAATGAGTCCCGCAAGTCGGCATACGACATGCCGTCCGGCTCCGCGGAGACACAACCCGGCGTCAACGACATATCCATGACGTCGACATCGATGCTGACATATACGCGGGACCCCTCCGGCAGCAGCGCCGCGATGCCTTCCGGTCCGAGGTCACGGAACTCGTTAATGGGAACAACGCGGTTGCCTGAGGCGAACACATCCTCGATGTGGGCGGGCGCGTGCCGAAGACTGCGGATGCCTACCTGCGTCAGGCTCAACGTGTTGGGCAACGCGGCGACATGTCGGAAGGCGTGACCGTTTGTGTGCTCCATATCATGTTCGAAGGTCGCGAAATCAGTGTGCGCGTCGAAGTGAATGACGTGCAGCTTCTCGTCGAAAGCACGGAAGATTGAGTCGGTGATTGAGTGGTCGCCGCCTAGCGCCACAGGCATGGCGCCACGCTCGAGAATCCCGCGCGTCATCCCGGTGATGTTCTCGAAGGTACGCTCGACGTTAGTCGGATGGATGTCGACATCGCCGACGTCGGCGATTAGCCCATTACGCATTTCTTCGACGAGATACTGCTTGCGGGTGCGCGGGTCGAAATAGCCACCCTCGCCTCCGCCAAAACGCAGTGAGTGTTCTCTCAGCGACCGTGGCGCCATCCGCGAACCAGGAAAGAACGGCGAACCTTCGTCGAACGGCACGCCGAACACGGCTATCGCTGCATCAAGTTTAGTCAGGTCCTCGCAAATCCGCGAGCGAAGGAAGGACGGAATTCCGACATAGGGTCGATTTACGCGCTGCATAGCTGAACGGCTCCTGTGAACCCGAGGTTTCGATTGAGTGATGAGGTAGGGCAAAGGGCTACCCGGTCGCCACTGGAGCGACAGTCCCGAGGCGCTCTGGCGCGGCATGTTGAAGGAACGCGCGCAGACGTTCGGTGCGGGGCGAGGCAAGCAATGATTGAGGCGCACCTTCCTCGACAATGCGCCCGCCCTCCATAAACGCGATTCGATTTGCCAGCGCTGCCGCGAATCCGACGCTGTGTGTGACGACAAGCATCGTCGTCCCTTGACTAGCAAGGGTCTTCAACAACGCCAGCACTTCGCCGACGAGTTCAGGGTCGAGCGCGGAGGTCGGCTCGTCGAACAGCATCACGGCGGGGTCCATCGCGAGCGCACGCGCTATTGCCACACGCTGGCGCTGTCCTCCCGACAGTGAATGGACAGGTCGTTTTGCGAACGCCCCAAGTCCCAGCCGTGATAGCAGTGATTCTCCGCGGCGCTCTGCTTCTGCCCGCGGCCGGCCGAGCACCACGCACTGCGCACGGACGACGTTCTCCAACGCCGTCATATGCGGCCACAAGTTCAGTTGCTGAAAGACAAGCCCGATGCTTGGCCGCATCCTGTCGATGGCCGTGCGCGACTGATTTTCGATAACACCAGTGCCTACGCGCGTTCGTCCGAATGGCTTGCCGCCGACCTCGATGAAGCCGTCATCGGGCGGTTCCAACCAGGTCACACAGCGCAGCAGGGTGCTCTTGCCGCAACCGCTCGGTCCAAGCAAGGCGACAATTTCGCCCTCCCGCACGTCGAGATAGAAGTCGTCGAGCACAGTCGTGTTGCCATATCGTTTTTGAAGCGCTGATAGACGTAGCGCAATTCCGCCTGCACTCATTGCACGCCCCGTTTTTCGAGAGATAGGTAGCGCTCGGCAAGCGCGTTTCGTGAGATGCGGACGTCTTGCGCTCCGCCCGTGTGGCGTTCCAGCCATCGAGCTGCTTCCGCGGTGGCAATGGCTATAAGCCAGTAAAGTCCAGCAACAGCGGCGAACACTTCGAATGGTGCAAAGGTGTTCCCTTGCACGATTAAGCCCTGGTAGCTGAGTTCAGGTACCGTCACCGACGAGAGCACGGCAGACTCCTTCATCATCGTCAGTGTCACGTTTGTGGACGGCGGCACGAGCGCGCGCAGGATTTGCGGCACGATGACATGGCGCGTGGCCTGGAATGGCGACATGCCGATTGCACGCGCTGACTGATACTGTCCCGTTGGCAGAGCCTCCACGGCCGCGCGAATAACCTCGGCGTAATACACGCTCGCAAATGTTGCGAGCGAGACGGTGCCGGTGACGATTGACGGCAAACGCACGCCGGCGAACGGCAGTCCGTAGTGCACGACAAACAGCAGAATGATGAAAGGCACACCGCGAATAAGCGTAATCCACCCACCCGAAAGCAGACGCAGCAGCCGTTGTGGGGCAATACGCATGAGCGCCAGCAGTATTCCCATCAAGTAGCCGATCAGGAGCGCGCAGACGCAGATTTCAAGCGTCAGTAATGCGCCATGCAGAAAGAGCGGCGCATTGTCAAAAATAATGGATGGGTCGAATTTCATTGGTGCAATCCCGGTGGCGCGCTCAGGAGCGCAATGCGACCTTGTGCTCGATGATGTGCGCGCCCGCGTTGAGCATCAGATTGATGAGCACGAACATCAACGCAGCACCGAGCAGGGTTTCAAAAGGACGGAACGATTCGGCCGCGATTTGCTGCGCGGTGCGCAGAACATCCACGACGGTAATGACCGACAGTAGTGCCGTGCCCTTAACGACAATCGACGCTTCATTAACGAGAACGGGCAGTGCACGGCGCAGCACCTGCGGCAGGACGATGTATCGCCAGATTGATGCTGGGCGCAGCCCAAGGGCCGTCGCCGCCTCGACTTGACCGGGGTCGAGCGTTCCAAGGCCAGCGCGCAAAATCTCGCTGACGAACACCATGCTATTGAAGGCCAACGCTGCGACGCCGGCGGTCGGGGCGCTTAGATTCAGGCCCGCCGCGGGCAGTACATAGAAGAAGATGAAAATCTGGATGAGCAATGGCGTGCCACGCACAAAGCTAATGACTACAGCAATGACACTGTTTATCCAACCAATTTTGGCTGCTCGCAATATGGTCAAAGCTGTGCCGAGCACAAGGGCCATCAAAATAGCAATTGCAGCGAGGCGGAGGTTCGTCAGCGCCGCCGAAGCGAGCGCGGGCAGCACGGACCACAGATAGTCGATGTGAAATTTCATCGCACTGCTCCTCTGCGAGGACTAGATTGCGCCGGGCGGCAGGTAGCCACTGTCGGGAATCTTCATCTCGTAGCCGAACCACTTTTTCTGTAGTGCGCCGAGGCGGCCGTCGTCACGCATCTTGCGAATGACGCCCGAAATGAAGTCGCGCAAGTCCTTGTCTTCGGGACGCGTCACCCACGCGAGATAGGTGTAGGCGCCGTCGAGTTGGACCGGACCGCCGAGCCTGAAATCATCCGGATGTTGCTTGACGAGCACCGCGAGATTCGGCAACGACTGGACAACGCTATCGACCTCGCCATTCGACAAGGCGACGTAGGTATCAGGGAACGATGTGTAGAGTTTGAGCTGCTTGAACCCGCTGCCTCCTGCAGCCTTGAGCTTTGCGTCCAGCGCTCGAGCGACGGGTTCGGTCGACGAGGCAAGCTGCGTCGCGACGACCTTGCCGTTCAGGTCGGACGCCTTCAGAGACTCCCCCTTTCGGTCCAGGAGATAGGGCATGCCGTCGGCAATCGGCAGCGTGTACGCATACCGCTTCGCGCGCTCCTCGTTGATGCCTACTGTCGTAGCGACGAAATCGAACTTGCCGGCCAGCACACCGGGCAGAATGCCTTGGAACGGAAGGTCCATCTGAACCAGTCTGGCGTGCAGTTCCTTGACGACCTCGGCAAGAATGTCGGACCCGTATCCCACAATCTTGCCATTCTGCACAAACTCAAAGGGCGGATACGCGGCTTCGGTACCGACCGTCACCGTCCCCGTGCGCCGGATCTTTTCCAGTGTCGTTTCGGCGAGCGCGCTATGCGACATCGCCAGCAAGGCTGTGCAAAATGTGGCTGCGATGCTCGCACGAGCCTTTCTTGAAATATGCATCATGATATTCCCCGGGGTATTGTGGCGAAGAAGGTGTTTGCTCAGACGCGCGGCACATCGAAGTAGTCGGCTCGGACCGCGGCTCCAATCAGATTGACGATAAGACGTCCTGCAGTGATGCAGGAAATCATGTTCACGTCGATTGAGGGCGTAATTTCGACGATGTCCATGCCCACGACGCGCCCCTTGCGCACCAGGCCGTGAATGAGCTTGCGTACCTGGTGGAAGGTGAGACCTCCTGGCGCCGGACCTTCGACAGCCGGCATGACGGTCGGGTCGAGCCCGTCGGCGTCGATAGTGAGGTAGTAGCGGCCTCCGTCCGGAATCATTGCGAGAACGGAATCGATGCCTTCGTCGTGCACCTGGAAAGCGGGCACGATATGCGAGCCGTATGCGGCGGCCGCGACAACTTCTTCAGGACGTGCGCTGCCTTGTGCGCGCATGCCAATCTGAAAGATGTCCTTGACGTGCGGCATCTCCGACGCGCGACGAATCGGGCTCGACAAACCATCGCGCACGCCGTTCACGTTGTCGCGCCAGTCGAGATGTGCATCCACGTGCACGATGGTGATTGGGCCTTCGTCCGCGAACCCGCGCAGCACCGGCGTCGTGATGCCGTGGTCGCCTCCGATGGTGATGGGCAGCGCGCCTTTTGCGAGAATCTTGCGAATTGCCTGCTCGGCGCGTGCATAGTGGCTGCGGAGATCATTGAAGTCGGCTGGGACATTGCCGACATCGACCACTTTCAGCGCGCGTCCGTCGTAGATTGGGCCGCCGACATCGTAGTCGTAGCGCTCTAGTGACCGGCACACTCGGTCTGTGACCGACCGCACAGCGTCGGGTGCGTGAATCTGGTCATTTGAGATGGCTCTGGCATCGTAGGCGCTCCCGAAGGGCAGCCCCATGATTGCAACATGTGCTTCAAGCTTGTCAAGGTCGGTCTGGATAGGCGAATACAGAAAACTTTGATGTGCAGCGCGGGGTGGTACGGTGAGCGGCAGGTTCATGTTCTCTCCTGGAGATGGCGATTGAGAAGTGAACCCAGTCTAGGAGGTCGAATAAATGCGAAGGAGTGCCGCCAAAATAACCATGCGTGCAAGTCGCGCAACCTTCAAACCGCAGTGCTCTCTGGCATTGTCTTTGCATCTGCGGGAAGTAGGGAGGAACGCATGAAACTCGTCCATGATTCGCACCACTCCAGTGCAGCTGCGTTCAATGTTGGGTCAAAGCCCGACACATCGGCTAACGGCGTTTCGATTGGCGAGGGCGACTTGCGGCTCTTTAGAATCTTCCGCGCGGTCGCTGAGGCTGGCGGTCTCGCTGCTGCCGAGACGGAATTGGGAATGGACAGGTCGACGATTAGCCGTCAACTGGCTGCGCTGGAGGCCCGACTTAGCGCGCGATTGTGCTTCAGGGGCCCCGGTGGCTTTGAATTAACAGAATTCGGGCGCGCGGTGCTGCGAGCCGCAATTAACGCGCACGATACCCTGCAGATGATTGGCCACGAACTCAATCGTGCGCGCAGCGTGATGACAGGCAGCTTGCATATCGGTATCGCCGATAACTGCCTGACCAATCCCGAATGCAAACTTGTGACAACACTGACCAGGTTCAGACAGCTTGCGCCAGACGTAACCGTCCATTTGTCGATACACCTCCCGTCTGACCTTCTTGCGAAACTCGCCGATCGACAACTTCAACTTGCCATTACGGGGACCACACGTGGTGTGACCGGCACAATGGTCGGTGACGTGCACCTTCGATGCATGGCACTCTTTAAAGAAGTGTTCAAGCTGTACGTTGCGCGGACCGATGACCCACCACCAACGCTCAGTAGCCTGCTGGCGCATGGCTACGAGTTGATTGTGCGTGAACGGGACCCTCACACGTCTCGCCTCGTCGAATGTCTCGGCATCGCACGGCATGGCGTATCTGTAGGTTTGGAGGCGGTCGCAACGCTTTTAGCGAGCGGCTGTTTTGCAGGATTTCTCCCAACGCACTATGCGGAGTCGCTAGACGCGCGATGGCGATTCGTGCCTGTTCAAGACGCGGAGGAACTCAACTACACCACGCTCTTTTCACTTGTACAAGTCGAAGACAGGCAACTTGCGCCGAGCACGGACCTGTTCGTGCGCCTTTTGCAGGAAACACATTTGGGCGTAGAGAACGAAAACATCGTAGTCACGGCGTAGTCGCCGGCCCTGACCGTCTCCTGGCCACCGTGACTCCAAAGCGCCCGCACACGGAATCTGCAGTAGCCCTTAGGGACGCAGGCTTTGTCGCGACAGTCGCGCGGCGATGATGCCGCCAGGTTTGGCCTCACGCCTGCCCTGGAGAGAGGCCAGTCCGATCGTTCCGGGCCGCAAGCAGCTCCGTCAGCAACGCTTCTCCTGACCACGCCGGACGAACTGCACGCTGTTCGGCCGCACGCACCAGCGCGCACAGACGCGCATTCACCGGCGCGCGCTGTCCGCAGCGTTCGGCCAGACGCAGCACTTCGCCGTTGATCCAGTCGATTTCCGTTACGCGTCCTTCTGCCAGATCATCGGACATTGAAGAGCGCGCTAGCGGATCGATTGCCAGCATCGTTCTCGCGAGTCGTTCGAACAGTGCATCGGGTGTGTTCAGGAGATGGGGGATCCAGTTGGCGGGGAGTGACGTCAACCTGGCCGGCCGTATGCCGGATAGGGTGAGTAGTGCGAGCGCTTCGGTTTGTGCGAGAGCCAGGCAATGCCGATACGCACGCTGTGAGAGCTCTTCTTTCAGCGGCCGGTTCGACAGTGCGTTGATCGCGTTGTTGAGGTTGAGCAGGAGTTTCGCCCATTGCACTGGCAGGATGTCCGCATGCAGAGTGAGGGGTAAGCCGGCATCGCGAAAGTCGGCGACAAACGGCAATAAAGCCGGGGCTGTCTGAACGGCCAGATGACCGGTCGATCCCTGGTGGAAGGCGCCTCGACCGTCGCCCACTACATTGAATGGCACCATGCCGGCCAGAACAGTATGCCGAGGCAGTGCGGCACGCAGGATATCGGCATTGCCCAAACCATTCTGGAAGCTGACCACGAGCGCGTCTGGGCGGAGCACAGTCGCAAGCTCCGCCGCCGCCACAGGTGTGCCCGCGGACTTCACGGTCACCAGTACGAGGTCCGCCGTCGCGGCGGCCGCCGCATCGGTCGAATAATCGATGCGGGACGGCGGCACGTGCCAGTGTCCCGAGCGATAGTCGGACAGCGCGAGGCCATGCTCGCGCAGTTCAGTCCCCGCCCGCGCGCGCCCGACAAAGCTGACTTCGCTTCCCGCGGCCAGCAGCCTGCCACCGATATAGCAGCCGACCGAGCCGGCGCCATACACACAAATCGTCGCCATGAAAATCTCGCGTGAGTGGGGATGCCATTATGTGCGATACGAAGTTTCGTCCCGAAGACCCCGCGCCAACTCCACAAATTGCATCGCCCGGGCGTTGGCGTCCCCATGGCGGTGAACGATGTATAGCGTGGTGATGGTGTCGGTTTCGTCCAGGTGTCTGAACACAACGCCCGGCACCGCGATGGTCTGCAGCGTCGACGGCACGAGCGAAATCCCGAGACCGGTGGCGGTCAGTCCGATCAGGGTGGACGCCTGTTGGGCCTCCTGGACGACCTGGGGTTTGAATCCGCGCTTTGCGCACAACGCGACAATCTTTTCGTAAACCGCGACCCCTGCTTGCCGCGGATAGGCGATGAACGGCTCGTCGCGCAGATCCTTAAGCTTGATCGATGGGGCACTGGCGAGCCGATGCCGCGCATGCATGGCGAGCAGTAGCGGCTCTTCCATCAGAGGCGTGAACACCAGATCGGTGGGTGGCGCGCTTTCGGGCATCCGCAGCAAACCGACGTCAATTTCGCGCTGCTCGATCGCCTCAATCTGCCGGGATGACGACAACTCCAGCAGCGTGATGTTGACCTTTGGACGTTGCGTCCGGTACGCGTGAATCAGCTTCGGGAAAAACGGCGACAGCGTCGAAGCGTTGGTAAAGCCGACTCGCAAACGCCCAACCTCGCCGCTAACGGTCTCCCAGACGCTTTCCTTTGCGTGTTCGATCCGCGCGAGGATCGCCCGTGCATCCTCCAGCAACGCCAGCCCCGCCTCGGTCAGCGCAACAGTGCGGCGCGTGCGGTGGAAGAGCCGCGCGCCCAGTTCCGCCTCCAGCGACTGGATCGCAAGACTCAACGGCGCCTGCGTAATGCCCAGCCGCTCGGCGCTGCGCCGGAAATGCAGTTCCTGCGCCAGCACCACGAAAAATTCCAGATGACGGATATTCATTGATTTGCTCTGTAAATCAATAAGCTTGATTTGGAGAATAAATCAAAACTGTTTCCGGGGCGATACTGTCTTCCACCAACACAACGACGGAGACAGCATGAACGGTGCGGAACTGGTCGAACGCCTGCGAGCGCGACACAAGATCATTGCGCTGGGAATTCGCGCCTCGCGCACGACGGATGCGGTCCGCTGGGCCAAAGCGGCCGGCTACGACACGATCTGGGTGGATATGGAGCACAGTTCGCTGCCGGTCGACACCGTGGCGCAACTGTGCTCCTGCGCGGTCGACCTCGGCCTGATGCCGTGGGTGCGCGTACCGGAACGCGATTACGGCACCATCAACCGCGTGCTGGATGGCGGTGCGCTCGGCATCATCGTGCCGCGCGTCGAGACCGCCGAGCAGGCGCGCGATGCGGTGATCGCCACGCGCTTTCCGCCGCTTGGCCAGCGTTCGCAACTGGCGACGCTGCCCTACGTCAACTTCGAGAAACTTCCCGCTCGCGAACTCAACCGGCGTCTGAACGAGGCGACCGTGCTCAAGGTGCTGATCGAAAGCCGGGCCGGCGTCGAAGCCGCTGATGCGATCGCGGCGATCGAAGGCGTCGACGTGCTCGCGCTAGGTTGCAACGATCTCTCCGCCGATCTGGGCCACACCGGCGAATCGGCGCATCCCGAAGTCGTGGCGGCGTGCCGCAAGGTGATTGCAGCGGCACAGCGGCACGGCAAGGTGGTGATCGTGGGCGGAATGCCGGAGTGCGAGGCGCTCAACGAATTGCGCCGCGAGGGCGCCGCGCCTTTCATCTTCGCCGGCATCGACAGCGATGTTTATCTGGCGGCGTTGCGCGAGCGCGTCGAGCAGGCACGTCAACTTTAATTCGAACTCTTATTTTCAGATCATGGCAGAAACCCCGCTGATTTCCACGCCGATGCGTGACTATGAAACCTTGACGCGCCCGTCGTTCACGATGCCGCCGCTCGCTTGCGACGCGCACATGCACGTGTTCGGCCCCGAGGACAAATACCCAAAAGTCGAGCATCCGCACTACACGCTGCCGGACGGCAAGCTCTCGCACTATCTCCAGATGATGAGCGTGCTGCACCTGAAGCGTTTCGTGATCGTGCAGCCGAGTTTTTACGGTACGGACAACCGTTGTCTGATCGACGCGCTGCATGTGGCAGGTTCGATCGCACGCGGTGTCGTGATGATCGAGGAGGGCACGGACGCGGCGACGCTCGACAGCTTCCATCAGTCCGGTGTTCGCGCGGTGCGCCTCGATCTGTTTGCGCGTTCCGGGCTGCCGACCGTCGAGATCCAGCAGTACATCACACGGATGGCCCGTTTGTGCTCAAGCCTCGGCTGGCACGTGCAGTTCTATGCGCCGGGCTGGGTCGTGCGCAATCTGATTCCGTTTCTCGCCGACGTACAGACCGATTTCGTCATCGATCACATGGGCTACATGCTCGAAGAAGACGGTCTCACGCAAGCGGATTTCGACCGTCTGCTCAGCTTGCTGAAAGATGGTAGCTGCTGGCTTAAACTCAGTGCGCCGTACCGGATCGCCAAACATCGCGGCTATGAAGCCGTGGCGCCGATGGCCGAAGCGATCATCAAGGCTGCGCCGCAGAAAGTGATCTGGGGTTCGGACTGGCCGCACATTCCCGATTCGACGCGCGACACCGGCGAATTGCTGAATCTGCTCGGTGCGTGGACCCACGATCCGGCGGTGCACAAGATGATCCTGTCCGACAACCCCGCACGGTTGTTCGATTACTGAGCGACAGTTTGAGCGGCAACTGAACGATTATTGAGGCGGCACCCACTCACTATGCCCTATCAACCCAACGCAGCGTTTGCCGGTCTCTTTCGCGCGTTCACGTCGGACCCGCAGAGCATCGGCGCGCATCTGACAGAGCAGATGGCGCAGCAGCAAGCGGACGACCCGTTGCTCGTGTCGACCGGCAGCGACATCGTGCTGTTTCCCGGCGCGGGGCGTGCGCCGACGATCGAGAGTTTTCGCAAATCGACGCGTGGCTTCATCGAGTTGACGGCGGTATCGCATCTGCCGCTGGCGCTGGCTTACCTTGCGCGAATGCGCGAACTGTCGCCGCACGACGACACGTGGCAACACGACGCGTTGAACCTGCGCGTCCATGCGCAGGAAACCCGCGCGGCGAACTCGCTCGCGCTCTGGCGCGATCAGGTCGCGGTCGAGAGTTTCGCGGGCCACGAGCAGAAGATTGCCGATCTCGTCGACTACACCTGCGGCGTGACGATCGATCTGCTCGACCGGGCCGAGCAAGATCATTCGCTGCTGACCTTCGCGCGCCTGAACGACGAGTACTTCGCCGCGCCGCGTACGAGCGCGTTTCCTGTGCCGATGAACGACGTGATGTTCGCGACCTTCGGGCTTGCGTTTCTCGACATCGTCTACCGCATCGGCAACTGGTTGCGCGCGCAAGCACTCGACTGGAACCGCCTGATGGTGCTCGTCAGCGGCCGCTCGGGCAGGCCGACCGCCGGTGTCACGTGGGCGTCGAACAACATGTGCTATCTGGTGTGGTGCGCGTCGAATCGCGTGTTGCTGCCCGAACGCGTGTTCGTCGCGCCGCACGCACCGTCGTTCTCGGTCGCCGAATTGCCAGACGCCGCAGGCCTCGCGGAACTGGAACGCACGTATCGGGCGTTGTGGCTCAACACCCGTTCGAGTATCGATGTCGCGCGCTCACTGTTTCCCGGGCAGCAACCGTATCGGTTCGATCCGGCGCCGGCCGACGGCATGCCGCCCATCACATCAGTCGACGATCACGATGCGACCGCGGCTCGCCTGCGCCGCATCATGGAAGATCCGACGCAACTGCTGTCCAACTGCGTCGCCGATTACATCGTCGATCAGTTGTACCGCAACGGCAATCAGCCGCAAAAAGTTGAGATTCCTGGTTTTACGAATGTGACTTTCCCGAGCACCGTGCAGTCATAGCGACGGCCGCTGGATCAATACCCGCGCGCAAGGGCATCCGCGCGGGTCATAAAAAAACGCCCTTGATGAAGGAGACAGGCTTCATGAACTCACTTGCACAAGAGCCGTCGGCGGGTCCGCCGCTCAGCAACGTGCTGCGCATCACGCTGGTGTGCTTCGCGGTGTCGATGATCGATGGCTTCGACACGCTGATGTTGTCGTTCGTCGCGCCGTTGCTGGCGAAGTCGTTGCAGATCGATCACGCAACACTGGGGCGCGTGTTTGGCGCCGGCTTCATCGGCACCGTGCTCGGCTCGCTGATTATCGGGCCGCTGGCAGACCGTTTCGGTCGGCGCCCGATGCTACTGCTGGCGCTCGCCGTAACGGGCATTTTCACGCTTGGCTGTGCTTTTTCCACCTCGGCGACGATGCTGGCCGCGCTCCGCTTTCTCGGCGGCCTCGGCATGGGTGGCGCCATTCCGCCGGTCGCGGCGATCACGGCTGAGAGCAGTTCACCGCAACGCCGCTCTTCGCTGGTGATTCTGATGTTCATCGGCTTTCCGCTTGGCGCGGTGGTGGGCGGTGCGATCACCGCGGCGTTGATGGTGCGCTTCGGCTGGCCGTTCGTGTTTCTGATGGGCGGCACCTTCGCGTTGCTCGCGCTGATCCCGGTGCTCCTCGTAATTCCGGCGCAAACCGTCAGCCGCGCCGAACGGGCGGCAGCACGACAGCACGCGGCGGCGCGCGGTCTGAACGTGGTCGGCAGCATGTTTACCGGCGGCCGGCTCCCGGCGACGCTGGCACTGTGGGTCAGCGTGTTGTCGAGCATGATCCTGTCGGGCTTCCTGGTCAGCTTCATGCCGACCATCCTCAACATGAACGGCGTCGAACCGGGCCGCGCTGCGCTCGGTTCGGTGTTGCTCAATTTAGGCGCCATCGGCGGCGCGCTGGTGATTTCGACACTGGTCAGCAAACGTGGGCCTTTTTTGCCGGTGGCCATTTCCTTTCTTGGCGGCGCGGTATTGACGGTGGCGCTCGGCCAGATCATCGGTGCGGGGAATATCGCGCTGGCGATGCTGTTTGCGGTCGGCGCGTTTCTGGTCGGCGGCCAGTTGACGTTTCCGGCGATCGCCAGCTATCTCTTCCCCGCCAATGTACGGGCGGCCGGTGTCGGTTGGACATTGGCGATCGGACGCATTGGGTCGATCGTCGGGCCGGTGGTCGGCGGCATGCTTCTTTCGCAGCATCTGTCGTTCGAAACACTTTTCATGCTGGCGGCGATTCTCGCGGTAGGCGCGGCGCTAGGCCTGTGTCTCGCCAATGTGCTGCGGCCTCGCGAAAACGAGAGTGGACCGGTCACGCCGACTGCGTCTTTTGCGATCACGGGTTCGGAGCTGGGAGAAGCGGGTCATGGCAAAAACTGAATTGGGCGGGGGCCTGCTTACGACACTGCAGCAACTGCCCACCAGCGGTGCGCGCGCGGTCGAAGTCTTTACGACGGACGAGGGCACCTTTCTCGGCGTGCCACAACTCGCACGCGATGTACCGGGTGAGGCGCCTTACATGAATGCTGGCGACAGCGACATTGAAGCGCCGATCTACCGCTGGCAGGACGGCCGGTTCATCGAGCATGAAGCGCTGTCATTGCCCGGCGGCGAAGACCTCGAGTACTTCGAGATCGACGGCCGGCGCTTTCTCGCCGCGGCCGGCATTCGCAGCGGCAAGGGACCGTACGATCTCGACACCGACGCGGTGGTGTATGAACGCGTCGCCGGCACATGGGTGCCTCTGCAAAACTTTCCGGTATTCGCGGCGAAGCAGTGGATTGCCTTTTCGTTCGACTCGCGTCATTTCCTCGCTTTGGCGCAAGGCGTGGTGATCGACGGTGTCGTGCCGAAGCATCCACGCGAATCGTGCGTGTTCGAATGGAATGGCGAGCGCTTCGTGCCGTTTCAGACTTTCAATGGACAGTGGGGCTACAACTTCGCGTTCGTGTCATTCGGCGGTGAGCACTATCTCGCGTATGCGGACCATGTCAGCGGATCGTCGGTGAATCGCTGGGATGGCGAGAAGTTTGTGCCACTGCAAACGTTCGACGAAAACGGCGGCCGTGCATTCCGCTTTTTCGAAGCAGAGGGCGCGTTATGGCTGGTGCACGCGAACCTGATTAAACACACCACGCTTTATCGATTCGACGGCGCACGGTTTGTCGATATGCAAATGCTGGGCGGCCCGGGTGGACGCGAGCTGTGTCTGATCGACGGCAAAGAGGGGCGCTATCTGGTGCGCGTGTGCTTTATCACCGGAACGCCTAAAGCACCGGTTGTCGTGCAGCAATCGGAGATTTTCCAGTGGCGGGATGCGCGCTTCGAACGGGTGGGTGAGTTTGCGACGTCCGGTGCAACCGACGCCACCAGCTTTGTCGATAACGGTCAGCGCTATCTGGTAGTTAGCAATAGCCTGAGCGACGAGATCCGCTTTCGCACGGATTCGACGTTATACCGGTTCGACGGTTAGCGGCTAGACCCCGATATCAGTTACGCCCGGCGGCCCGCCGGGCAGTTCCACACGGGAACAGATTTCCCTCTTGCGGGGGAGGGCGACGCTTTGCCTTTTAAAAATAAAACATTGGAGACGAGCAATGAAAAAGTTTGCCTTGAGCTTAAGCGCAACCGCAGTACTGGCTTTGAGCAGTCCGATTGCGCATGCACAAAGCAGCGTGACGCTGTACGGCATTATCGATGCGGGTATTACTTACTTCAGCAACCTGAATGGCCATTCGACTTTCGTCGCCAACGACGGCTCGATCCAGTCGAATCGCTGGGGCTTGCGCGGCGTGGAGGATATCGGCGGCGGCACGCGGGTTATATTCGACCTGGAGAACGGTTTCAATCTCTACTCAGGCACGATGGTGCAATCGGGTGTGCTGTTTAGCCGCCAGGCATGGCTGGGTGTTGAAAATCAAACCTACGGCCGCTTCACGCTCGGCAAGCAGTACGACTTCTTCTGGGACAACCTCACGCAATTTGCCATGGGGCAAGTCGCCGGCCAGTACTCGTGGCATCCGGGCGACTTCGATCACCTTGCGGGCACGCTGCACATCAATAACGCGATCAAGTACACGTCGCCGAACTACGCGGGATTGCAAGCGGGCGCGCTGTATGCATTTCCTTCGCAATCCGTATCAGCTGGAACCGGGCGCGTGATTGCATTTGGACTGCGTTATTCGAATGGTCCGCTGAACCTCGGCGCTGCGTATACCGATACACATGATCTCGGCCTGAATGGGCCGAGCCAGGCCGGCACGACATTCTTCCCCGATCTTCCCGCCACGCCAGTGCTGGCGAACAGCGTCAGCAGCTTTGGGGTGGGCGGCAGCTATCGCTTCGGCAGGAGCCTGACCCGCTTGTTGTTCACCGATACGCACTTTCGTATCGGTCACGACAACGGCTCGATGCCGACTTATGAAGTGAACGAAGTGTTTCAGTTCACGCCAGCCACCACGCTAATGGGCGGCTACTGGTACAGCAAGCTCGGCTCGCAGAAGTGGCAGAACGCGACGCTCCTGCTCGATTACGCGCTTTCGAAGCGCACCGATGTTTATACGAGCGCGACCTATCTGCGCGCATCGGGTGGCGCGGCGCCGGTTTTCCTGGGTGGGGGTGCGGCACCGGTGTTTACCAATGGCGTGTATGTCGGCACGGGTCAATCGTCGACTGCGGTGCGGGTAGGGATCCGTACGCTGTTCTAGCCCTGGTACGCCGGGAGCGAATGCGTAGCGTATTGACCGCCGTTCATCTCAAACCGCCAGTTGAATCCAGTCCGGGGCAAGCGCCAGGCGGTTGCGTTCCCCGGATTTCAGGAGGCAAGCATGAATACCCATCGCCAGCGAGCCATTGGCTGGCTCATCGCAGTAGCGGTCCCGCTCGTCATGCTGGGTTGCGGCGGCAGCGTCCACACTGCGCCGCCCGCCGATCCCACCGTCGTCGCGACCCAGCAAGGACAGGTCAAGGGAGTCGTCGTCAACGGCGTGCGCGAGTTTCTCGGTTTGCGGTATGCAGCGCCGCCCACCGGCGCGCTGCGTTGGAAACCGCCCGTTGCTGCCCCGGCCTACGCGACCAGTGTGTACGACGCATCGCACGTCGGCTCGGCATGTTTGCAGGGCACGGCGACGGCCCCCACCGGAAGTGAGGACTGTCTCTTCATCAACGTTTATGTGCCGGGTACTACCGCAAGCATAACGAAGTTACCCGTGCTGTTCTGGATTCACGGTGGTGGCTTCATTGTTGGTTCCGGCGTCGCAACTGACGGCAGCGCGCTAGCCCTGAAGGCGAACGCGATTGTGGTGACAATCAACTACCGTCTCAATGCGCTTGGCTTTCTGGCTCACCCAGCGCTTGCGGCGGAAGATCCCAACGGCGCCACCGGCGATTACGGCATCATGGATCAGACCGCTGCACTCGCGTGGCTCCAGAAGAATGTCGCCGCGTTCGGTGGCGATCCCGCGAATGTGACGATCTTCGGCGATTCGGCGGGCGGCCATTCGGTGTACGTGCAACTGGCTTCGCCGGGTTCAGCGGGTTTGTTTGCGAAGGCCGTTGCACAGAGCGGCGGCTTCAGCCGGCAACAGGAGACCTTGCAGCAGGCTGAGACGGACGGTGTCGGCTATGCCAAAACGTGGGGCTGCACAGATCCGGCGAGTACCGCGTGTTTGCGCAATCTGCCCGCGGCCGCGTTGTTGCAGGGCAATCCGTCGGCATGGTACGCAACGATCGACGGCAAGGTACTGCCGAGTTCGACGAGCGCCGCATTCGCCAGTGGCCAGTACAACCGGGTGCCGGTGATATCGGGCTTCACCGAAGATGAAGGGACATATTTCGTCGCCGCGGCCTTCGACGCACAGGGCAATCCCGTCACCGCTTCGGGTTACCAAACGGCGATCCAGAACTTCCTCGGCGTTCCCGGCGCAGCTACTGCTGCGCTTTATCCGGCGAGCCAGTTTTCGTCGCCGAGTCAGGCACTGGCCAAAGTCGCCGGTGACTACCTGTTCACCTGCGGCGAAATGCAGGACGCCGACAACCTCGCGAAGTATTCGCCCGCGGTATACATGTATCGCTTTTCCGATCCGGCGCCATACCGCGTCAACAGCCTGATTTCATTCCTGCCGCCGACCACCATGAACTATGGCGCCTTCCATTCGTCGGATCTCGACTATTGGTGGCAACTGATCCCGAGCCCGACGGCGAACCAGTCCACCCTATCCACGGCGATGACGACGGCGCTGGCAGGTTTCGCCCATTCCGGTAATCCGAATTCCGGCAGTTCGGTGGCGAACTGGCCGCTGTACACCTCGGCGACCCGTCAAACGCTCGACTTCGGTTACCCGATCTCGAACACCTACGATGCGTACACTGCGCATCAGTGCAGCTACTGGTATGGCGAGGCGCCGTCGCACGGCTTATGACGGCTATACCGGCCGATACCCGACCTTCCAGGACGGCAGGAAGGCGCGCTGCTCGCGCCACACGGATACACCGCGGGCAGCGCAAACCCTGATTACGGTTTGAACCATTCTCCGAAAACCAATCCACAAAAGCTTGTTTGCGATTCCGTATCCAGGTCGCTAGATTCATTCGTATAGCAATGGATCGACGGAGGCCGTATGGCCACACTTTCAGCGACGCTTATCTGGGGCGGACTTTGGCATCCGGTGCGAAGCCTGCAGAAGCAGTTGTCAAAACGCGCGCCCGTCTCGTCCGAGCAATCCTCAGACGAGACGGCTGCCGCTACCTACACCGCCCAATCGCCCGAGCAGCTCGAACGCATTGCCACTTACGCGCGCTGCGGCTATTTCCATATGGAATACACCGCTGGCATGTTTGTCGTGCCGCTCAAGATCCCGCCGGAATAATCGGCGGATCGGCGGTGGCGCGGCAAATCCGCGGCGAGCCGGCATAGCAGGTCAACTGCAAGCCGGAGCGACCGAACCGATGCTTCTTTAGAAATCACAATTAATTGGTTCGGCTTCGGCCGGCTCTCTTTCATAGTGTCTCCTGATGGCTATAGGCGGTTGCATTCGCAGATGGCTTTGACCAGCGCGTAGTGAATCGCGCGATATCGAAGGAGACGTCATGACGCTTGAACTCGCAGAACGACCCACCCACGCGCTGCTTGAAGCTGCCCGTTCGGCCGCCACAGAAGCCGGTCTGCCGTACGCCGGCGGCCTGCCGCCGCAGGATGCGTGGGCGCTCGTCAAGGCCGGCAACGCCGTGCTGGTGGATGTACGCACTGCTGAAGAACGCAAATTCGTCGGACTCGTGCCGGACAGTCTGCATGTCGCGTGGGCAACCGGTACGAGCCTGACGCGCAATCCGCGTTTCGTGCGTGAACTGGAAGCGAAGACCGGCAAGGACGCGGTCGTGCTGCTGCTATGCCGCAGCGGCAACCGCTCGGCGCTGGCCGCCGAGGCCGCGGCGAAAGCCGGCTTCACGCAGGTATTCAATGTTCTGGAAGGTTTTGAAGGGGAGCTGGACGGCGCGCAACGGCGCGGCGCCAGCAATGGCTGGCGTTTTCATGGACTGCCGTGGATTCAGGACTGACAGCCTGATCGTCAACGCTGCACTTTACGGGGAGTAACCGCTGTGGCTGTGTTTGATGTCGATGAGATTGTTCACGCGCTTCAGACGGTCCGCCAGCAATGGCGCGAAGTGCAGAAACGCTCGCTCGAGCCGGGCGGGCGCGAATTACCGGGGCGCGAAGCGCTCTCGGAGGTCATCGACACGCTGAAAGGCGTGCTTTTTCCGATGCGGCTCGGACCGCCCGATCTGCGTCAGGAAAGTGAAAACTTCTATGTTGGGCACGCGCTCGACGCCGCGCTGCATGCACTGCTAAGCCAGGCGCGTCTGGAGCTTCACTACCGCAGCCGTCACCAACCGCCGCCCGCCGCCACGATCGAGGCTCAGGCCGGCATCGCGGTACGTGCTTTCGCGGCGCGGCTGCCGGCAATTCGCACCTTGCTCGACAGCGACGTATTGGCCGCGTTTCACGGCGACCCTGCGGCGGGCAGTGTGGATGAAGTCTTGCTGTGCTACCCGGGCGTGCTGGCGATGATCCACCATCGGCTTGCGCATGAGCTTTATGGGCTGGGGTTGCCGTTGCTGGCGCGAATCATCGCCGAGCTCGCGCATGCGCAAACCGGTATCGACCTTCACCCTGGGGCACGGATCGGCGCGGGGTTTTTCATCGATCATGGAACGGGCGTGGTGATCGGTGAAACGGCCATTATCGGCGAACGCGTCCGGGTCTATCAGGCCGTTACGCTGGGCGCGAAGCGTTTTCCGCGCGACGCGCAGGGGCATCTGGAAAAGGGTCATGCCCGTCATCCGATCGTCGAGGACGACGTCGTGATTTACGCGGGCGCCACGATTCTTGGGCGCGTCACGCTCGGGCAGGGTTCGGTGATCGGCGGCAATGTGTGGCTTACGCAGGATGTCGCGCCAGGTTCGCATGTGACGCAGGCCGTGTCACGCAACGAAGGCACCGGCGCCGCTGCGCTCCGCGATCGCACGCCGCGTGAGTCTGCCGCCGCGGAGCCCGCCGTCGCCGGAGCGGCCCGATGAGCGTGCTCGTCAGAGACTTCGGCGCCGCGGTGCGGCGCTTTCGTGCGGCGTCCGGCTGGTCTCAGGAGCAATTAGCCGAGTACGCCGGCCTCAACCGCTCTTATGTTGGCGAGATCGAGCGCGGTTCTGCTATCGCGTCGATTGTCACGCTCGACAAGCTTGCCCGTGCTTTCAACGTGCCGGTTGAACGCTTGCTCAACCATTCGCCCGGCGACCTGGGCATCGCCACGCTCGCGCATTCCGCTCTCGTCGATCCGGCGTCCGTCGGTTAGACCGCCCCGTTGCCGTCTATAGCATGTTGAACGGCCGGGGGCACCTTCCGATAATCACTTTCGTTCATAAGCTTTCCTGTTTTTCTTCTATCAAACCCGGAGCTTCAGATGACAGCAACAGTGGGCGGCCTGACGGCGCTCGGCGATACCGCAGCACGGCAACTAGCCAATGCCACCAAAACCGTTCCGCAACTCGCGACGATTACGCCCCGGTGGCTTACCCATCTGCTGCAATGGCTGCCGGTCGAGGCGGGCATCTATCGTCTGAACCAGGTGAAGAATCCCGAAGCCGTGAAGGCGGCGTGTACCGCGCGCGAAGATGAAAGCATTTTGCCGCGCACCTTCGTGCCCTACGAAGAGCAACCGCGCGAGTACTTCCTGAATGCGGTCAGCACGGTGCTCGACGTGCACACGCGGATCTCGGATCTGTACAGCAGCCCGCACGATCAGATCAAGGAACAATTGCGGCTCACGATCGAAACGATCAAGGAGCTGCAGGAAAGCCAATTGATCAACAACCCGGACTACGGCCTGCTCGCGAATGTGGCTGAAGAGCAGCGCGTGTTTCCGCTGACCGGCGCACCGACGCCCGACGATCTCGACGAATTGCTGACCAAGGTATGGAAAGAGCCGGCGTTTTTCCTGACGCATCCGCTCGCGATCGCCGCCTTCGGTCGTGAATGTACGCGCCGTGGTGTGCCGCCGCCGACCGTCAGCCTGTTCGGCTCGCAGTTCCTGACGTGGCGTGGCGTTCCGCTGATTCCGTCGGACAAGGTGCCGGTTGCCGATGGCAAGACCAAGATTCTGCTGCTGCGCGTAGGCGACAAGCGCCAGGGCGTGGTCGGCCTGTTCCAGCCGGGCGTGGCCGGCGAGCAGGGTCCGGGTCTGTCGGTCCGCTTCATGGGCATCAACAATCATGCGATCGCGTCGTACCTGATCTCGCTCTATTGCTCGCTCGCGGTGCATTCGCCGGACGCGCTGGCAGTTCTCGATGACGTGGAGATCGGCAAGTACCATGACTACCCAGACACCTACAAGTAAGCCCATGGATAGCGTTCTGCCGCACGATGTGCCGACCGGTCCGCCCGCGGGTTTGCCTGATCCGGCGACGTTAGCGTCGCTGGCCAATGCATTTTTTTCCGCGCTGCCGGGTCACACGCCACAGGCGGGCAGCACGCCTGGCTCGGCCGCCACGTTGCCGCTCACGGCACCTGTACTCAACGAGATCAGCAACCCGGCACCGGCGGGTTCGCCGCTCGCGGGTCCGGGTGGCGCGGGTACCGGTGTGCCTGGCGCAGCCTTGCCGCAGGGACATGTGCCCGGCGGCAACCTGCTGCCGTCGGCGCCTACGCACGTGCTGTCGCTGGGGAATCGGGCACCTGCGCTTGCGCCCCATGCTGCGGCACAGAACGGCTTGCCCGATAGCATAGTGACTGTTGCGCCGGCGCTCGATCCGCGCTTTGGCGGAGCCGCGCTTGGCGTGCCTGAGGGGCAGGGCGCACAGCGTCCGTCTGGGGGCGGCGCATCGCCAGCGTCGCCAGTGTCACCGGCATCCACGGCGCCTTACTATTTCCTGGG
Source organism: Paraburkholderia sp. D1E (assembly GCF_052682275.1). NCBI lineage: Bacteria > Pseudomonadati > Pseudomonadota > Betaproteobacteria > Burkholderiales > Burkholderiaceae > Paraburkholderia > Paraburkholderia sp. D1E. The sequence goes on along the minus strand of NZ_JBQYMB010000001.1, from coordinate 7,562,674 downwards.
CGAAACGGGACATGCTCGGACATCCAACGTGGCATCGTCGGATATCGTGGTGCCAGGATGGAACGACGTGAGCGCGCAATCGCTCGGTCTGCCAGGTGTCGATGAACCGCTTGCGGAGCAACGTTTCCCATATGACCGCCCGAGCACCTCGCAAGCGGTGCCGGGCACGACGCAGGCAGAACGCGGCAGTGGCTCGCATTATTTTCTGAATCTGAATGAGGTGTCGCGCTTTCCTGGGCAGACGCCCAGTGCGACGGATAGCGTGCCGCATGCCGGGCTGTCAGCCCATCCGCCATTCGATGTCAATGCGATTCGCCGCGACTTTCCGATTCTGCGGGAGCGCGTCAACGGCCGTCAGCTGGTGTGGTTCGACAATGCCGCGACCACGCACAAACCGCAGGCGGTCATCGACCGGCTGGCGTATTTCTACGCGCATGAGAACTCGAACATTCATCGGGCTGCCCATGCGCTGGCCGGCCGCGCTACCGATGCGTACGAAGCCGCACGCAGCAAGGTGCAGCGCTTCATCGGCGCGGCGTCGCCGGAAGAAATCATCTTCGTTCGCGGTACCACCGAGGCGATCAACCTGATCGCGAAGACGTGGGGCGTGAAGCATGTCGGCGAAGGTGACGAGATCATCGTCTCGCACCTGGAGCATCACGCGAACATCGTGCCGTGGCAGCAGCTTGCCGCGCAAACCGGCGCTACGTTGCGCGTGATTCCGGTCGACGACAACGGCCAGGTATTGCTCGATGAATACAGGCGGCTTCTCAATGACCGGACGAAGATCGTGTCGGTCACGCAGGTGTCGAACGCGCTAGGAACGGTGGTGCCGGTCAAGGAAATCATCGAACTGGCGCATCGCGCAGGAGCGAAGGCACTCGTCGACGGCGCGCAATCCGTGTCGCACATGCGTGTGGACGTACAGGCGCTCGATGCTGATTTCTTCGTGTTCTCAGGCCATAAAGTGTTCGGCCCCACCGGCATCGGCGTGGTCTACGGAAAGCGCGCGATTCTCGACGATATGCCGCCCTGGCAGGGTGGCGGCAACATGATTGCGGACGTCACGTTCGAGCGCACCGTGTTCCAGCCGCCACCCAATCGCTTCGAAGCCGGCACGGGCAATATCGCCGATGCCGTGGGTCTCGGTGCGGCGATCGATTACGTTCAACGGGTGGGCATCGAGAATATCGCGCGCTATGAACACGATCTGCTGGCTTATGCGACGAGCGTGCTGCAGCCGGTGCCCGGCGTGCGGCTGATCGGCACGGCGCGGGACAAAGCCAGTGTGTTGTCTTTCGTGTTGAAGGGCTACGAGACCGAGGAAGTGGGACAGGCGCTGAACGAAGAGGGCATCGCCGTGCGCTCGGGGCATCATTGTGCGCAGCCGATCTTGCGTCGCTTTGGCGTCGAAGCCACGGTGAGGCCGTCACTCGCGTTCTACAACACCTGCGATGAAGTCGATGCGCTGGTGTCGGTGGTGCGGCGGCTGTCTTCACGACGCTGACGATAAGCGGCGGCCGACTGCGGCCGCCGCTTTCCTATACCTGGGTTCAGGCAATACCCGCCAGATAATCCCACGGATAGATCCCCTGCGCGTGTCCATCGCTGAACACGATCTGTACACCGTAGCCCATCGGCTGCACGTCGACAATCGCGACGCACGGTTCGATTCGCGCCGCGCGGCCTGAATGCGTCAAGCGGCGGCATGTCGAGCAAGGGCAACGTTCCCTTAGCGTCGCGTTGTCGATCCATTGCGTGTGTCCGCTATTCCACGTCAGGGATAATCGTCCGCTCGCCGCGTGAACGGTGATGTGTTCGGGCGCGTTCATCATGGCGTTTTTTCAATTTGCGTCAAGGCTATGCGCGCGGCCTTGCGTACTTCTGGATCAGCATCGGTCGCGGCTGTGTGCAGGGCAGGCAATGACGCTGTGTCGCCCAGTTCGCCAAGCGACAATGCCGCTTCCTTGCGCAAGTTGCTGATCGCATGCGTGAGCAGCGCGGCGACCGCCGTGCTCGCGGTCGCGTCGCCGAGTTTGCCTAAGGCGCGGACCGCCTGCAAACGGACTTGCCAGTAATCGTCATCAAGTGCCGCGATCAGTGGATCCTGCGCGCCTTGCACGCGTAGTTTGCCGAGCGTGGCCGCCGCTTCTTCACGGACCTGCCACGCGGCGTCGCGTAACGCGCTCAACAATGCGACGACGGTTTCTTCCGTCGTCGCTGCTCCAATGCCCAGCGCGCCGATTGCCGCGCGCCGTACGGCGGCGTTGGGATCGTGTGCGGCGATGGCAGTAAGCGGGCCCACTGCGCGCTCGCTCTTCAACCAGCCGAGCACACTCACGGCTTCGAGTCGCACGACGTCTTCGCTTGCCGTCAGCGCGGTCAGCGCGGGTTCCAGTGCGCCCGCGTAGCGTAATTCGCGCAGACCACGCAGCGCAGCCTGGCGCACAAACGGATCGCAATGCGTGGTCCACGGTGCGAGCAGCGGTCCCGAATCCGGACTTTTCAGACTGGACAGGCTCTGCGCGGCCGCGTCGCGGACATTTTTCGCAGGATCCGCCAGGGCTTCGCACAGCGCCTCCACCGCGTCGGCGCGCTCCCACGCACCGAGTATCTCGGCGGCCTGAGCGCGAACGTCGGATGACGCGTCGGCGCGCAAGGCGGCGACAATCGGTCCGAGTACGGCTTCGTCTTCAAGGTCGGCGAGCGCGAGGAGGGCGATGCGGCGCACGGCGGCATCCACGGACGCCAGGCGCGGCAGGATCTCGGCGGCTTCCGGGTCGAGTGAATTGGGGTCGAACGTAAGCGGAAGCGAAATATCGGTCATGAGGTGAATGGTGTCTGGATTGAAACAGATGCGTTCGATGCACAGGTCAAGAACGTCAAGCACGCAAAGCGTTTTATGCCGCTGCCGCCGCGCGCAGCAGTGCAAGGCAGTGGCGCTTGATCTCGATGAATTGCGCCTCGGTCGTGGTCTCGTCGTCGCGAGGGCGCTCGAATGTGATGCGCAGATCAGCGACGATACGCGCGGGCCGCTGCGACAGCACCAGGATGCGGTCGGCGAGAAACAGCGCTTCGTCGATATCGTGCGTGACGAACAGCACCGTGGTGCGGATTTGCGTCCACACGTCGAGCAGCAACGTTTGCATCATGCGGCGCGTTTGCGCGTCGAGCGCGCCGAACGGTTCGTCCATCAACAGCACGCGTGGCCGGTTGATCAGCGCGCGCGCGATTTCCACGCGCTGCTGCATGCCGCCTGACAACTGCGCCGGATAGCGTGCGCCGAAGCCGTTCAATCCGACCAGATCGAGCAGTTCGCCGGCTTGCCGACGTCGCTCGTCGGCGGCGAGGCCCTTCATCTTCAGGCCGAACGCGACGTTGTCGATCACGCGTTTCCACGGAAAGAGCGTGTGCTGTTGAAACACGAGGCCGCGCTCCGGATGCGGGCGCATGACCCGCTCACCGTCGACGACAATCTCGCCCGCGCTGGCTGCCACGTGGCCGGCGAGCGCTGCCAGCAGCGTGGATTTTCCGCATCCCGACGGTCCCAGTACACAGACGAACTCGCCCGGTTCAACGGAGAAGTCCAACTGGTCGAGTGCAGTGAACCGCTGCTCGCGCACGCCGACTTCGACACTCAGCGCACGCACGTCGATGCGGCCCGACGGTTTCGATTGCAATTCGGTGCTCATCGCTGCGACGCCTCCATCCGGTACCACGGTATCAGCGCCAGCCCGGCTCGCCGCACCAGCACGCTGCTGCCCATCCCCAACGCGCCGATCAGCAGCATGCCGACGACGATGTCCGCATAATTCTGCAAGGTGTACGACTCCCATGTGAAATAGCCGATGCCGTATTGACCAGCGATCATCTCGGCGGTGACGAGACAGAACCACGCGGTACCCATGCCGATCGACAAACCCGTGACGATGGCAGGCGCCGCGCCCGGCAGGATCACCTCGCTAAACAATGCACCGCCACGCGTGCCGAGCGAGCGCGCGGTGGCGACAAGCCGCGGATCGACACCTTCCACGCCGTGGATCGTATTGAGCAGAATCGGAAATAACGCGCCGATGAACGTGATGAACATCATGCTCATCTCCGACGAAGGAAACATCAGGATGGCAAGCGGGATCCACGCAACTGCGGGAATCGGCCGCAACACTTCGAGCGGAGGCAGGACCGCGTCTTCGAATGCCCGATAGCGCCCGATGGCGAGTCCCAGGCCGATACCCACAACGCTCGCCGCGGCAAAGCCCACCAGCACGCGCATGAGGCTGGAAAAAAGGTGCATCGGCAGTTTGGGTGAGTGGAGCAGGGCCCAGGCCGCGGGCACGACGTCGCTCGGTGCCGGCACGTTCGCGAACGTCACCACCCCGAATGAGACATGATGCTCGGCGAGCATTTGCCAGATACCGACGCACGCCAGAACCGATACGAGTCTGGTCAGCACGCGTGCGAGACGTGCTGGATTCCAGATGCGCTGGATGGTGGCGGTGCGCCGGATGCTGGCGCTTTCCGTGGCTTCGAGAATGGCTGACATCGGGGACTCCCGTGATTGATGAACGCCGCTGGATGATCCGTTAGCGCGCGGCAACGGCTTGCGTTGCGTCGGTCTTCGCGGCGGCGAAATCCACGACGTTGCCGTCCACCTGTTTCGCGTAGCTATCGGCGCTTTCTTTCAGCAGGAATGCGCTGATGCTGCCCTTGGCGTCCTTCACGTACCACGCCTGATTGGCGAACAGTTTCAGTCCGCTCGAACGATCCTGGACATACACGACGCGTGCCTTCTTGCCGCTTTGCTCGAGCGTATTGAGTGCGGCGAACGCTTCCTGGGTCGAGGCATAGTTGCGTACCTTGCCTTCACCGTCGACCCAGATTTGCGTCGCGCTGCGGAAATCGGTGATGCGTTTGCCCGTTTGCGCATCATTGGCGACGAGCGGTTGTTTCGCGTAATTCCTGAGCGCGGCGTCGTAGTTCAGACCGGATAGCCTGAACGCTTCGCGGATATAGCGATCGTCGATGAACGTGTTGGCATCCAGATCGACGTCGGTCTTCTTCAGCAGTTTGAGCGTGCTGATGGCCGTGACGGTCGCCTGCCGGTATTCAGGCTTCCATGTCAGATCGCGCGTCTGCAGACCGAGTGGGCCGTGGAACAGGTAATTGACTTCGGCGTCGATGCCGGTCACCTTCTGAATCAGCTGGCTGTATTTCTCGGGGTCTTGCGCAAACAACTGGTTCGCCTCGATCACCGCGCGCAAATACGCCACCACCACTTCCGGATAGCGCTTTGCATAGTCCGCATCCACAAGCGTGCCGTGGAAGGTGGGTGCGTGAGTTTGCGCACCGTCGTAAATCTTGCGCGCAAAGCCGCGGAAGGGGAAAAGCTCCGCGAACGGCACAAAGTCGGCGTGCGCGTCGACTTTGTGCGCTTTCAACGCGCTACCCGCCACTTCGGGCGACTGCGTGATGATGTTCACGTCGGTGTCGGGATTCCAGCCTTGAGCTTTGATTGCCCGCAGCAACATACCGTGCGCCGCCGAAGCGAAGGGTACCGAGATCGTTTTGCCTTTCAGGTCGGCGATCGAACGAATCGATGAATCGCCCGGCACCACGATGCCGTTGCCGCTACCGTCGATACTGCCCGAGAGAACCGTGATAAATACGCTCTTCTTGCCGGCCTTCTGGAAGGCCACACCGTTCAACGAGGCGGGAAACTCCGCCATCGATCCGAAGTCGAGTTTGCCCGCCACCATTTCGTTGGTCATCGGCGCACCGGACGTGAAATCTTTCCACTGCACGTCGTATTTGACGTCCTTGTATTTGCCGTCATGCGGCAGATATTTATCGAGCAGATTCAACTCGCGGATCAGCAGGCCACCGGTTGCGCAATTGATCGTCGTGTCCTGAGTGCCGATTGCGATGCGGATCGTCTCAGCATGCGCCGGGATGGCTGTGAATGAAAACAGGCCGCTCGCGAAGAGCGTTGCGGCAAGCAAACGACGGATCGTCATGAGTTAAACCCCGATTGATAGGGAAGCAGCGCTTTAGTCTGGATGGCTCGCCACTAGCGCAGCAGATAAGGAATGTCGACCCTGACCGCATCGGTCGGGCAATCTTTCTCGCACGGCATGCAGTACCAGCATTCGTCGAACTTCATGTAGGCCTTGCCCTTGGTCAGGTCGATCGCAAGCAGGTCGAGCGGGCATACATCCACGCAGACCGTGCAGCCCTTGTCGGCGATGCATTTGTCTTCGTCGATCGTGACGGGCGCTGCGCTGCGCTGAAAAATGTTGTGCGGTGTCGTAGACATGGTGACTCCGTGACTCCTTAAGCGTCGGCGAGCGAGGGCTCGCCGATCCGCAGGTTCTGATAGGCCTGACTGTCGCGGTTGTCGAGTGGCACCACGTACGGTTGAACGGCACGCTTTTCGCTGACCATGCGGCCCGCTGTGTCTTTCTTCAGATGCGTGTGGCAAAACCACTCCGCGTCGTTGCGTTGCGGGAAATCGACACGATGGTGGTACAGGCCCCAACGGCTCTCCGTGCGATACAGCGACGCGTGCGCCGCCATTTCGGCGCAGTCGCGAATCGCCCGCACTTCCGCGGCGCGCATCAGTTCGTGCGGATTGTCGGCTTTGATCTGGTCGATATCCGCGGCGATCTCCGCGAAACGTTGCAGGCCGATTTCCATTTTCCGCGTGACCTTCGGCGGTTGAAGATAGTCATTCACCATCCGGCGCAGCTTGTATTCGACTTGCGCCGGTGCAAGCCCCGTCTTCCGTTCAAGCGGTGCATAGATCCGTACCCGCTCAGCTTCCACCTGCTCGTTATCGAGTGCTGCATGCTCGCGGCCCTCGATGCATTGCGCCGCGTTCTGACCCGCGAACCAGCCATAGGTAAACGCGCCAAGCATGTAGTTGTGCGGCACCGCAGCCATGTCGCCGGCCGAGTAAAGACCGGCAACGGTGGTCTCCGCACGCTCGTTGACGTAGACCCCGGACGCACTGTGGCCACTGCAAAACCCGATCTCCGAGATGTGCATTTCGATCATCTGCTGCCGGTAATCCGTGCCGCGCCCCGCATGAAACCGTCCGCGGCTCGGGCGCTCGTTCGTGTGCAGAATCTGTTCGATGGTCTGAATGGTTTCTTCGGCAAGGTGGTCGAGCTTCAGAAACACCGGGCCGTTGCCGCTTTGGAGTTCCTGATAGAACTCCCACATCATCTGGCCGCTCCAGTAATCGCATTCGATGAAGCGTTCGCCCTTGCCGTTCGCGGTGAAGCCGCCGAGCGGGCCGGTCACGTAGGCACATGCGGGGCCGTTGTAGTCCTTGATCAGTGGATTGATCTGGAAGCATTCGAGGTTCGCTAGCGCGGCGCCTGCGTGATAGGCCATCGCGTAGCCATCGCCGGCGTTGGTCGGGTTCTCGTAGGTTCCCATCAGATATCCCGAGGAGGGCAATCCGAGCCGGCCCGCCGCTCCGCAGCAGAGAATCACCGCCTTGGCGCGCACCACGTAAAAATCCGCCGTACGGCAATCGAAGCCCAGTACGCCGCAGGCGCGCCCTTGCGTATCCGTCAGAACGCGTGTGACGACAATGCGATTGGTGATCGCAATGCGTGCGCGTTTGAGTTGCCGATAGAGCACTTTCTTGATGTCGTGGCCTTCCGGCATCGGCAACACATATGAGCCCATGTGATGCACTTTCTTGACCGCATAGTCGCCCGTGCCGTCTTTTTCGAACTTCACACCCCAGCGGTCGAGTTCTTCAATGGTCTTGAAGCTGTGTTGAGCGTAGGCGTAGACGGCTGCCTGATCGACAATGCCGTCGTTGGCAATGGTGATTTCCCTGGTGTACTGCTCGGGCGTCGCATGGCCGGGAATGATGGCGTTATTCAAACCATCCATGCCCATCGAAATCGCGCCGCTGCGTTTGACGTTGGCCTTTTCCAGCAGCAGGACCTTCAGGTTCGGATTCTGTTCCTTTGCCTTGACGGCAGCCATTGGACCGGCGGTGCCACCACCCACGACGACCAGGTCGTACTCGATCACGTGCGTATTCATTTCGTCTTCCTTGTGGTCTTCTTCTCTTTCTGACGGTCGATGCGAAAACGGTACTGGAATGCGTCGCCGCGGAAATAGAGGTATTCGTAATCGATCGGCGTGCCGTCCGCGCTATGCGTCAGACGTTCGATGCGAAGCACCGGACTGCCTTCTTCAACGTTCAGTGCTTCGACGATTTCATCGTCGGCGAGAATCGCGTCGATGGAGACGTCGGCGTGGCCGAGCGGCACCGCGCAATCGTTCTCGAGAATGAGAAAGATGTCGCGCGTGACGAGGTCCGCGCTGGCGAGGCGTTTGCCTAATGCTTCCGGAACCCACGTGATTTCGAGCGACACAGGTTCGCGATTCAGCAGGCGCACACGATGGATTTCGGCGACTTTCGCGCCTTCGGGCAGCTTGAGACGATCAGCGATGTGCGCGGTGGCCGGAATGAAGTGAATGTGCTTGAGCTGATTGACGATTTCATATCCCATCGACGACATCGCTTCGGCGAAGCCTTGCAACGCGCTGACGTTCTGGAAGGCTTTCGGCTTGGAGACGAAAGTACCCTTGCCGTGAAGTTTGAAAACGAGACCTTCCTTTTGCAGATCGCCGAGCGCTTGCCGAACGGTGATGCGGCTGACGTTGAACATCGCGCAGAGGTCGTTTTCAGACGGCATCTGGGAATGGGCCGCATACGTGCCATTGAGAATACGTGAGCGCAACGCCGTCTTTATCTGCTCGTAGAGCGGCGGCGCAGACAGGGGAAGCACGTTGGCGGAGTCGGGTTTCAGCATGATTTGGGGTTTTCTGTACTTGTTATGACAAGTTGAATCACAGTCTAGTGATGGAGCCTTGACGCGCGAACGAAGATTTTGTGCTTTGCTTTTCTGCGGGAGAGCTTTCGGCGTTCCTGTTAGCGTCGGCGCCCCGGTGCATCGGGTTTGGCAGGTGGATACAGCGAGTGGGCGGTGGCAAGCAACGTCGGCGAAGGACGATTAAACTGCTTTGACCTTTGCGATGGAGCCTCGCCACATGTCACGTCAGCTTCGCCTCGGCGCTTTCATGCGTCCTACGACGATTCATACCGGCGCATGGCGCTATCCCGGTGCATGGCCCGATGCCAACTTCAATTTCGGGCATCTGAAGCGCTTCGCGCAGACGCTCGAGCGTGGCCGCTTCGACGCGTTCTTCATGGCTGACCACCTTGCGGTGCTCAACATGCCGCTCGATGCGCTCAAGCATAGCCACACGGTGACGTCGTTCGAACCGCTGACCCTGCTGCCCGCGCTGGCCGCGGTCACTGAGAGGCTGGGGCTCATCGCAACCGCGTCCACCACGTTCGACGCGCCTTATCACGTGGCCAGGCGTTTTGCCTCGCTCGACCACATCAGCGGCGGCCGCGCGGGATGGAATCTCGTGACGACGTCCAATCCCGATGCCGCGCTCAATTTTGGTCTCGACGAGCATGTCGAACACGACGAGCGATACCGGCGTGCCCGCGAGTTCTTCGATGTGGTCACCGGCCTCTGGGACAGTTGGGCCGACGATGCGTTTATCCGCGATATCGAAAGCGGCACGTTCTTCGATCCGCAGAAACTGCATGTGCTGAACTACAGGAGCGAGAACTTCTCCGTGCGCGGCCCGTTGAACATCGCACGCCCCGTTCAGGGATGGCCCGTCATTGTGCAGGCCGGCTCGTCGGAAGCCGGACGCCAGATTGCGGCCGAAACTGCGGAGGTGGTGTTCACCGCGCAAAGCCTGCTGGCTGACGGCAAGCGTTTCTATGCCGATGTGAAAGGCCGTATGGAAAAGATCGGCCGTCAACGCGATCACATGAAGATACTTCCGGCCGCCTTCGTCGTCGTCGGCGATACGCTGGAACAGGCACTGGAAACACGGGCGCGGCTCGACACATTCGTTCACTACGAGAGTGGAATCGCTTCGTTGTCGATTGCGTTGGGGCACGACGTGTCCGGTTTCGATCCGGACGGCCCACTGCCCGAAATCCCCGAGACCAATGCGAGCCGGACAGCGCGGCAAAGGGTAGTCGAATGGGCGCAGCGCGACAGGCTGACGATTCGCCAGCTCGCTCAGCGTATTGGCGGATACTCGGGACTCGAAATGGTGGGCACGGCGAAGATGATCGCGGATCAGATGGAGCAATGGTTGGTGGAAGAGGGTTCGGACGGGTTCAACGTGATGTTCCCGTATTTGCCCGGCGGTCTCGACGACTTCGTTGACAAGGTCATTCCCGAGTTGCAGAAGCGAGGCTTGTTCCGACGCGAATACGAAGGGGTGACGCTGCGTGAGAATCTGGGATTGCCACGGCCTGAGAACCGTTTTTTTCCTGTGTGAGATAACCGAACCGGAAATCGGCTTATAAATCGGCTTATTTCACGGTGCGTTCGATAGGTAGCGCAAACCCGGGTACCGGGTTTGCAGCCGGGACGAGCAAAGCGCCTACGCTACGCGGTTCCAGCCGCTTCCCTTTGACGCAACGCGCGCCTGTCGAGGCTCATAAGGTTATGAGCTTTGCTTGGTTGCCGCGCGCCACGCAGCGCGCTAACGTCGACCCGTTTAGCACCCGGCCCACTCAATCCGTTCAACTGGCCGATCGACGCAGTGCGGGCTCTACCCGTCAATTCTCCATCGCGAACTTCCATGAGCAAACGTAGCGGGCACCTGCGCCTCGGCGCTTTTCTCTATCCGTCCGGACACCACATTGCGGCGTGGCGGCATCCCGCGGCCCAGGCGGACGCCGGCGTTAACTTCCGCCACTATGTCCGGCTCGCGCAAGCGGCCGAGGCCGCGAAATTCGATCTGATTTTTCTCGCCGACGGTGTGGGTACCCGTGGCGACAACGTCGACTTTCTCAGCCGCACGGCGCACAGCTACGTGGCGCAGTTCGAGCCGATTACGTTGCTTTCAGCGCTCGCGGCGGTGACTGAGCGCATTGGCCTGGTCGGTACGGCCTCGACGAGCTTCAACGAGCCGTATCACATTGCCCGAAAATTCGCGTCGCTCGATCACATTAGCGGGGGGCGTGCCGGTTGGAATCTGGTCACCTCGTCGAGCGAGCACGAAGCGAAGAACTTCAACCGCGACAGGCATTTCGATCACGCCGAGCGCTATGCGCGTGCCGCCGAGTTCGCGGAAGTCGCAGAGGGTCTCTGGGACAGTTGGGAGGACGACGCATTCGTTCGCAACAAGGCCGAAGGGCGTTTCTTCGACCCCGTCAAACGGCATGTGCTGAATCACAAGGGGCGTTTCTTTCAGGTCAAGGGGCCGCTGAACGTTGCCCGTTCCCCGCAGGGGCATCCGGTCGTCGTGCAGGCCGGGTCGTCCGAAGCCGGCCGGGACCTCGCTGCCAGGACGGCCGAGGTGATTTTTACCGCGCAGCAAACGCTGCAGGATGCCGTGGACTTTTATGCGGACGTGAAGGGACGCATGCAGGCTTATGGCCGTGATCCGGACGATCTGAAGATCATGCCCGGCGTGTTCCCGATTGTCGGCCGAACCGAAAGCGAGGCGAGGGAGAAGTTCGAGCAGTTGCAGTCGCTCGTCGATCCGAAGGTTGGGCTTGCACTGGTATCCGGACTGACCGGTGGGTTCGATCTCTCGGACTATCCGCTCGACGGACCGATCCCGGAACTGCCGGAGACGAATGCGAGCAAGAGCCGGCAGGTGTTGACGCTCGAACTGGCTCGCCGCGAGAACCTCACGATCCGCCAGCTGTATTTGCGGGTTGCGGGCGCGCGCGGCCATTGGCAACTCGTCGGTACCGCAGCCCAGATCGTCGATCAACTCGAAGAGCGCTTCGTCAATCATGGCGCTGACGGTTTCAACGTGATGCCACCGGTACTGCCGGACGGTTTAACCGATTTCGTCGAACTGGTGGTGCCTGAGCTGCGGCGACGCGGACTATTCCGCGAGGACTATGAAGGCCGCACGTTGCGCGAGAACCTGGGATTGCGGCGGCCTGTACACAGGCTCCATGCGCAGCCTTGACGCACATGTCGCCCGATGAATTTCTGCTGCTGAAGATTTACGATTCGACGGGCGACGGAATCGCGTGTCTATCGCCCCATACGGCATTCGACGATCCCACTTCGCCGGCCGAGGCACCGCCGCGCCGAAGCATTGAACTGCGCGCGCTGTTGTTCTTTTGAGCGACAGGTTGCGCCGGCAGGCCGGCAGCGTGTGCGTCTGCTGCAGCATCGCAGAATATGCTATATCGAAAGCGTGATTTCTTGTTTGGTTGTGACACGGCGTTTCGTTAGCATGCGGCGTTTGGGACATTGCCCTGCCTTTCGAGTCGACGCATCGTTTAACCGTCGTCGAGCGAAGTGCAGGCAACGCTAGCCCAGTGCGATTCCACAGCTCTCACGCCTTTGACATGCCAAGCCCTCATGCACCCAGCGTCGGCCAGCAGGCCGCCGGCATTACACGACGGCTGGCCGTCGCGATCACGCAGGCGTCGCCTTCCCAGGACGCCGGCGCGATTGCTGCAGCCAGACGCGGCATTCTCGATTTCCTCGCTGCCGCTTTTGCCGGTGCGAGCGACAGCGGCTATCGAAAACTCCTGACGGTAAGCGCCAATGACTCGCGAGGTGAAGCAGCGGTGATCGGCAGCGCCGCTCGTGTGTCGGCGCAGCAGGCTGCCTTGCTCAACGGTTACGCCGGGCACGCGCTCGACTACGACGACGTGCACAGCAGCGTAAGAGGCCATCCCACTACGGTATTGCTGCCCGCGCTGTTCGCGCTGGCACAAACACGCGGCAGCAGCGCGCTTGACTTGCTCGACGCCTACGTCGTAGGGGTGGAAACGATGGCGCGCCTCGGTCTCGCGCTCGGCAGCCGGCATTACGAGCAGGGATTTCATAATACCGCGACGTTGGGCGCGCTTGGCGCGGCCGCCGCTGCGTCTTATCTGCTGAAGCTCGATGCCGCGGCCGTTGAGAACGCGCTGGGTCTCGCCGCCACGCAGTCCGCCGGCTTACGCCTGCAGTTCGGCAGCGAAGCGAAACCCCTGCATGCGGGGCTCGCCGCGCGTGCAGGTCTGTTCGCCGCTGAACTCGCGGCGGCGGGATTGCAGGGCTCATCGGAGGCATTGGACGGACCCATCGGTTTTTTTGCCGTGTTCAGCGGCGGCGCCGCACAACCCGAACGCGTGCTCGAAGCTTGGGGCGCGCCCTGGCAAATCGCGGTTCCGGGCCTGTACTTCAAGCCGTGGGCATGCTGTACCGCGACGCACTACGCCGTGCATGCCGCGTTGACATTGCGCGACACGCACCGTCTCGCGCCCGATGACATCGGCGAAGTGACGGTAACGTTTCCGCCCGGCGGCGACACGCCACTGTCCAGAGCGTTACCTTCGACCGGCCTTGAAGCACGTTTCAGCGTTGCCTACGCGGTCGCGGCCGCGTTGACGGATGGTTCGCCGGGCCTCGCCACCTTTGCCGATGTACCCGTGCGTGACGATCTGATCGCGCTCGCGCGACGCGTGGCGAGCCGCCACGATGAAACTGCGGCGCGCGCCTCGACCGATCCCGCTACCCGTTTCTCGACGGTGGAGATCGTATTGCGTAACGGCACGGTGCTGAGCCATAAGACCGATCGCCTCTACAGCGCAGAAGATCTGCACGCGAAGTTCGCGGACGCCACCGGCCACGACGAACGCTTCGCTTTCATCCCGACGCATATCGACACGATGCAGAGCACACCCGATCTCGCTTCACTTTTCAATGTCTTCGCACAGATCCACGTATGAGCACGAATAACAGCAGCACCCGCAGGCAGATGCGTCTCGGGCTCTTCATTCAGGGCGCGGGGCACCACGTCGCAGGCTGGCGGCATCCTGATGCGCAGGCGGGCAGCGAGAATCTGGCGCTGATGCAACGCGTCACGCAGACCGCCGAGCGCGCGAAGTTCGACATGGTTTTTCTCGCCGACGGCCTCACGAGCGGCCCCGATGCGCATCCGTCGATGGCAATGCGGCTCGAACCGCTGTGCCTGCTGTCGGCGCTCGCCATGGGCACGCGCCACATCGGCCTCGCTGCTACCGCGTCGACCACGTATAGCGAGCCATATCACGTCGCGCGCGCGTTTGCTTCGCTGGATCATCTGAGCAGCGGGCGTGCGGCCTGGAACGTCGTGACGACTTCGTACGATCGTACGGCCGCGAACTTTACGCGCGGCAATCACCCGGATCACGCGCTGCGCTATGAAATGGCGGGCGAATTCGTCGATGTCGTCAAGGGGCTGTGGGATAGCTGGGATGACGACGCGGTGCTCAAGGACAAAGCGCGCGGCCTCTACTTCGATCCCGCCAAGGTTCATACGCTGGACCACAAGGGTCAGTTTTTCTCCGTCAAAGGCCCATTGAATGCGTCGCGCCCGCCACAAGGGCATCCGGTGGTGATTCAGGCAGGTTCGTCCGGGCCGGGGCAGGACCTGGCCGCGCGCACGGCGGAGGTAGTGTTCACTGCGCAGCAGACGATAGAAGAAGCGCAGGTCTTCTATCGCGATCTGAAAGGCCGCCTGCCGAAATTTGGCCGTGAAGGCGAGCAACTGCATGTGATGCCGGGCGTGTTTCCTGTGATCGGTAGAACGGAACAGGAAGCGAAAGACAAGTACGCGCAATTGCAGGAGTGGACCGATACGTCCGGCGCATTGTCACTGTTATCCGACCGGCTCGGGCATGACGTGTCGAAGTATCCGCTCGATGGTCCGTTGCCGGAGCTACCTGAATCCGATCAGCTGAAAAGTCGCGCCAAACTGCTGACCGATCTCGCACGCCGCGAGAATCTGACCTTGCGCGAACTGTATTACCTGGTGGCCGGCGCGCGTGGGCACCGCATTGTATGGGGCACACCTACGCAGGTGGCGGACGCGCTCGAGGAGTGGTTCACCGGCGAAGCGGCCGACGGCTTCAATATCATGCCGCCATATTTCCCCGGCGGCCTCGACGACTTTGTCGAACTCGTCGTGCCGGAATTGCAGCGGCGTGGGTTATTCCGCACCGAATATAGCGGGACCACGTTGCGCGATCATCTCGGTTTGCAGCGGCCCGTGAGCCGGTATGCGGGGCAGTGACGCACGGAAAGTAAAGCACGGAAAGTAAAACGCGGCGTCTGCAGGGCAGACGCCGCGTCGTTCAGGTTTGTATCGCCCGATGCGTCGTACTAGCCGGCCTAGATCGCGAAGTGGCGCAGATCCAGTTGTAGCGGCGCGCGGGGCGGCGCAGCGCGTGCAGCCTCCGGCGCAGACTGGGTATGCGCCAGAAACTCGCGTGTACGCGGACTGACCGGCGCGCGGAACAGCGCGTTAGCTAGGCCGTGTTCGACAATCACGCCGGCCTCGGTGAAATACACCGTGTCGCTGACTTCTTCGGCAAAGCGCATCTCGTGCGTGACGAGCACGCAGGTCATGCCGTCTTTCACCAGATCGCGGATCACGGTTAGCACTTCGCCTACGGTCTCCGGGTCGAGAGCCGAGGTCACCTCGTCGAAGAGGATGAGATCCGGTTGCATCGCGAGGGCGCGTGCGATCGCCACGCGCTGTTGTTGACCGCCCGACAGTTCCCCCGGGTAGGCATGGGCCTTGTCTGCGAGGCGCACTTTCTTCAGCAGATCGTAAGCGGTGCGGGTGGCGCCGGCTTTGTCACGCCCCAGAATGCGCACTGGCGCGACAACCAGATTGTCCAATACGCTCAGATGCGGAAACAGGTTGTATTGCTGGAATACGAAACCGACGCGCTTGCGCAATTCGATCTCATCGCGTTCCGAGACAAGCCGGTCGACACGGATTCCGTCGACTTCGATCTCACCATGCTGTGGACGCAACAATCCGGTCATGCAGCGCAGAATCGTCGACTTGCCCGACCCGGACGGTCCGATGATCGACACGGCCTGTCCGCGGAACACCTCGAGGTCGATACCCTTGAGCACCGGCGTCGAGCCGAATGAAAGATGCACGTCGCGCAACCGGACCAGTGGGCGCACGGCTGCCGTAGCGGCGGCAGGGGCGAGCGAGACATCAGCTGAAAGCATAGCGTTTCTCAAGAAGACGGGTGAAGCGCGCGATCGGGTAGCAGTATGCGAAGAACAACCCGAGCACCGTGAAATAGACGACGACTGTGAAATCCGCACGCGCCACGGTATTGCTCGCAACCTGCGCGGTGTCCAGCAGATCGTGTACGCCCACCAGCGATGCGAGCGCGGTCGCCATCGTGATGCTGGCGTAAAGATTCATCCATGGCGGCAGCATCCGCTTCACGCATTGCGGCAGGATGATCCAACGGAACACCTGGGTTCGGCTGAAGGCAAGTGAACGCGCGGCGTCCCACTGCGCATGAGGGATCGACTGGATCGCGCCGCGGAAGATCTCGGCGAAGTTGGCGCTGGCAGGCAGCGCGAGGCCGAGCGTGACCTTGAACCAGTCGGGAAATGGCACGATGTGTTGGCCGAGCGCGATTTCGAATGGGAACACGTAGGTCGAAAAGTAGATCAGCACGAGCAATGGTGCATTTCGAAACATCTGCACATAGCTGCGGGTAATCAGACGAACACCCCGGACCGGCGACAGCAGCAAGGGGCCGAGCGCGAGACCGGCGAGTGTGCCGAGCGCGATGGCTAGCAGGCTGATTTCGATGTTGACCCACAGAGACTTGCCGAGCGCCGGCGCCCACGTGATGAGTGCGGCGAGCGCTGGATAGCGTGGACCGTGAGCGATTTCGTGTTCGGCGAGAGCCAGCAGGGCGGCGAGGCCAACCACGCTGGCAAGCGCGAAGATGGAACGGTACCGCCCGTCCCGCACGGGCACGGTGATGGATTCAGTGGCCATAACCGGGCATCCTCAGACGGACTTCAAGCCAGCGCCCCGCGCGATTGACCGCAAAGGTCAGCAGGCCGAAGAACAGCAGGATCAGGATCATTAATTCGAGCACGTTGTCGCGCTGCGTCCAGATCATGATCGACGCGTACGTGACGTCGCCGACGGCGATTGCCGAGGCGACCGTCGTCATCTTCACCAGATCGACCATGTTGTTGACGAGCGCGGGCAGGGCAAAGCGCAGCGCGAGCGGCAACTGCACGCCCAAAAGCCGCTGGCGTCGGCTGAAACCGAGCGACTGCGCCGCTTCGAGCGTGGCGCGCGGCACCGCTTCAATGCCGGCGCGCAGTGCTTCGGCATGAAACGCTCCCTTATGCAGCGAAATCACGATCGCGCTCCAGATAAACGGCGTCAGCGGATTGCCGCCCAGATTACGCAGTGCCTCGCTGATCAGCATATTGATTACCAGAAAGGCACAGAAAAGCTGCACGAGCGTCGGTGTATTGCGTGTGATTTCGACGAACACGCGAGCGGGGCGCGCGAGCGCCGGACGCGGCGAAGTGAGCAGCGCCGCTAGCGCAATGCCGGCGACAAGGCTGCCAAGTATCGTGACAAGCGACAGTTCGAGCGTGACCAGCATGCCGTGCAGGAACGACGCCAGTTCGTCGGGGGCGAGTACGAAACTGTAGTTCAACCCGATCTTGCCGATCGCAGCCACCACTGCCGCAGCGGCGTGCATGAGCGCTTCAGTCGACGCGCTCATGCACCTTGCGCCTTGTACTTCGCATGCAGATCGAGCACGGCTTGCGAGGGCTGCATCCCGTTCTTGCGCTCAGTGTCGATCAGCCAGCCGCTGCGATGCCAGTCCTGCACGATTTTTTCGAGTGCGCTTTGCGTGTCCGTTTCGCCCTTGCGAACCCAGATCACAGACGGCGACGGAATCAGCTCGTTCGATACCGGGATGGTGTAGTCCTTCCAGTCCGGATTGCGTGCGACCAGCAGGCGCAGGGTAGGCGCGACGTGGACCGCGGCGACGCAGTTATTGCCACGCAGCGCGAGCAACGACTCCGGCTGGCCGCGAAATGCTTTCACCTGTGCGCCGTATTCTTCGGCGAGCGGCTTCGTATAGTTGCTGCCTTGCGAGACGCAGACGGGCTTGCCGCGCACATCGTTCCACGTCTTGATGCCACTGTCCTTGCGGGTGATGAGAGCGCCGCCGATTTCCTCGAAGGGCGTGGGCGGGTAGGAGAAGATCTCCGCGCGTTCCTTCGTGACTTCCATGTTGGCGATCAGGGCGTCGACCTTGCCTTGTTGCAGGAACTGCACACGGTTCGACGGCTGGACCGGCGTCAGCTCTACATCGACACCGAGGCGCTTCGCGACGTCGTTCGCGAGATCGATATTAAAGCCGAGCGGTTTCTGGGTGGCCGGGTCCAGCGAACCGAACGGCGGCCCTGACAGGATCACACCAATGACAATCTTGTGCCGCTGATGAATCCGGTCGAGCGTCGTGTCGGCGTGGGCGGCACTGGTGCCCATTGCTGCAAGAAGCATCACGGCGCGCAATGTGCGGAATGCGGCGCGCTGGAGGGTGGGGCGGGTCGGTCGGCTGAACATGGAAGGATAGGCTGAATACGGGATCGCCTATTCTCGGCATGTGTGGCGCCGGAAAGAACCAAGGATTTTTCATACCGTTATCTGATTCGCGCATTTATGCAGACGCGAGCGTCGCTTGAGCATTGAAATCGACGAAATAGCGGATTTACCGACCAAGGCATTGATTGCGCTGTGAGCGTAATTGGGAATGAAGCGCCGCTATTCATGCGACACCTAACGATATGAACAACGCTTCGTTGGCCGCTCCGAACCGCGACGCTAACATGGCCGGCCATACTCCTGAAACAAGGCTTCCGGGACTTCTCCGATGCCATTGCCGATTCTGACTGCCGCCTCCGTATCGAAGTCTTTCGGGCCAACTACGGCGCTGGCGAAACTCGACCTGTCGATTCACCCAGGCGAGGTTGTCGCGCTGATGGGGGCGAGCTTGTCCGCTCCGGAAGCCGAGCGCCTGTTCGCGTTACTCGATCAATTGCGCGGCGAGGGCGTGGCGATTCCCCTCGTGTCGCATCGCATGGGCGATTTACGCCGGATTGCAGATCGGGTGTCGATTTTAAGGGGAACCGCTCATGGCGGATAACTCAGAGAAAAACGGGCGGCCTCCCGTGACGGCGGCGGACGGCGGGGTGCGGCACGACGCCGACGTGCTGGTGATCGGCGGCGGTCCGGCCGGGGCGTGGGCGGCGATTAGCGCCGCTGCCAACGGCGCCCGCGTGATATTGGCAGACAAAGGCTTCTGCGGGACTTCCGGCGCGACTGCGCCTGCCGGCACTGCGGTGTGGCACGTGCCGCGCGATGCGGAAGCGCGGCGTCTCGCGAAAGCGAGCCGTTTCAAGTTGGGCGGCGAGCTTGCCGATCAGACCTGGATGGATCGCGTGCTCGAACAGACGTGGATCAATGCGCAGCAACTGGCCGAGTGGGGCTACCCATTTCCGGTTGATGAATCCGGCGAAGAGCGGCGCACATCGTTGCAAGGCCCCGACTATATGAGGCTGATGCGCAAACGCGTCAAGGAAGCCCATGTGCGCATCCTCGACCACAGTCCGGCGCTCGAATTGCTAGTGGATGAGCAGGGCGCGGTGGCCGGGGCCGCGGGCGTCGATCGTCAGGCGGATGACACATGGATCGTGCGCTCGGGCGCGGTGGTCATCGCGACCGGCGGCTGTGCGTTTCTCAGCAACGCGCTCGGCTGCAACGTCCTGACCGGTGACGGCCAGTTGATGGCCGCCGAAGCGGGGGCTGCGCTTTCAGGTATGGAGTTCTCGAACGCCTATGGCCTGGGTCCAGCGTTTTCATCGGTGACGAAATCGCTGTTCTATAAATGGGCGACGTTCTATTACCGTGACGGATCGGTGATTCCCGGCGCAGGCTCGGCGCATGGCCGCGGGGTGATCGCGCAAACCTTGCAGACCCAGCCCGTGTTTGCGTGCCTCGATCGTGCCGACGAGCAGATTCGCGCACGGATGCGCACTGCGCAGCCGAACTTCTTCTTGCCGTTCGACCGGCTCGGGATCGATCCATTCACGCAACATTTCCCGGTCACCCTGCGTCTCGAAGGAACCGTGCGGGGAACCGGCGGCCTGCATCTGGTCGACCCGACCTGCGCCACCTCGGTCGAGGGATTGTATGCAGCGGGCGATGCGGCGACGCGTGAACTGATCTGCGGCGGCTTTACCGGAGGCGGTAGCCATAACGCGGCGTGGGCGATGTCGTCGGGATTCTGGGCCGGTGCGGGCGCCTCGGATTACGCGCGTTCACGAGGCCCCGCGGCGCGCCAGGGCAGAGTGGTGCGTACGGGAGGAGCAGGGCTTCGAGACGGCGGCGGCAAGGCGCCTTACGACAGCGGCGAAGTAATTCGTGGCGTGCAGCAGGAGGTGTTCCCTACGCAGCGTAACTGGACTCGCCAGGGTGCGTTACTCGATGACTCGCTTTCCCGGCTCGACGCACTGTGGCAGCGTGTGCGCCGTGCGGCTCCGGCGCAGAGCGCGTTGGATGCCGTGCGCGCGCGTGAAGCAGCGGCCATGCTCGCCACCTCGCGTTGGATGTATCGCAGCGCGCAGCAACGTACCGAGACGCGCGGTATGCATCGGCGGCTCGAGCATGCCGCACTTGATCCATCGCAGGGACACCGCCTGTTGAGCGGAGGCCTGGACGAAGTATGGATCGAGAGCTTGGCGGTGCCTCGGGCTGCCGCGGATACGGAAGGAGTGACGGCATGATCGAGATCGTCGACGCTGCGCGCTGCACGGGCTGCAACATCTGCGTGCGGGCCTGCCCGACCAACGTGTTCGACGTGGTGCGCGACGGCCCACCGCGCATCGCGCGTCAAGGCGACTGTCAGACTTGCTTCATGTGCGAACTGTATTGCCCCGAAGACGCGCTCTTCGTTGCACCGCAAGTCGAACCTGCGTCGCTCGCCGCCGGATCAGATGAACCTGTCCTGGGAAACTACCGGCTCGCGATCGGCTGGGGACGTGAAAGACAGTCAACCGCGAGCCAGGATGCGAGCTACGAGTTGCTGATTCGCTCGCATTGAGACACATGAGCGCGGTGGGATGGGTACGTGCAGTTCTGTGTGCCCCGTATGTGTCCCGTTAGCGCCCGCCGGCATGCTGTAAAAAGCACGCTGGCGGGCATGACCTGCTATGGTGCCGACGCTCAGAAATCCAGTCCCGGTCCACCTGCGCCCGGGCCACCAGGCTGACCTGCCGCCGGCGCATCCTTCGGTGCTTCATGCACGGTGGCGTCGGTGGTCAGCAGCAGACCCGCAATCGACGCCGCGTTTTGCAGCGCTGTACGCGTGACCTTGGTCGGATCGAGTACGCCCGATTCGACGAGATCGCCATATTCGCCGGTCTGCGCGTTGTAACCGAAGTTGCCCGTGCCTTCAGCCACTTTCGCGACCACCACGCTAGCCTCTTCACCGGCATTCGTCACGATCTGACGCAGCGGCTCTTCAAGCGCGCGCAGCACGATCTTGATGCCCGCGTCCTGGTCGGCGTTCAAACCTTTGAGTCCGCTGATGGCCTGCTTCACGCGAATCAACGCGACGCCACCGCCCGGCACGATCCCTTCTTCGACTGCGGCGCGCGTGGCATGCAACGCGTCGTCGACGCGGTCTTTCTTTTCCTTGACCTCGATCTCGGTTGCACCGCCGACCTTGATGACAGCGACACCACCCGCCAGCTTCGCCACTCGTTCCTGCAGTTTTTCGCGGTCGTAGTCGGAGCTTGCTTCCTCGATCTGGGTGCGGATCTGTTTCACACGCGCTTCGATGGTCTTGCTGTCGCCCGCGCCGTCGATGAGCGTGGTGTTCTCTTTGCCCACCTCGATGCGCTTGGCCTGACCGAGTTCCGCGAGCGTCGCCTTTTCGAGCGACAGTCCGGTCTCCTCAGCGATCACCTGGCCGCCTGTCAGAATCGCGATGTCTTCGAGCAGCGCTTTGCGGCGGTCGCCGAAACCTGGCGCCTTGACCGCGACGGTCTTCAGAATGCCACGAATGTTGTTGACTACGAGCGTAGCCAGCGCTTCGCCTTCCACGTCTTCCGCGATGATCAGAAGCGGCCGGCCGGCTTTCGCGACCTGCTCCAGAATCGGCAGCAGATCACGGATGTTCGACACCTTCTTGTCGTGCAGCAGCACGAACGGGTTGTCGAGCACGGCAACCTGCTTGTCCTGATCGTTGATGAAATACGGCGATAGATAGCCACGGTCGAACTGCAGGCCTTCCACCACGTCGAGTTCATCGTCGAGCGACTTGCCGTCTTCAACGGTGATGACGCCTTCCTTGCCGACCCGATCGATCGCTTCGGCAATGCGCTGACCGATAGACTCCTCGCCGTTGGCCGAAATCGTTGCGACCTGGGCGATTTCCTTGCTGGTCGTGGTCGGCTTGCTGATCTTCTTCAACTCGTCGATGGCGGCCACCACGGCTTTATCGATGCCGCGCTTCAGGTCTAGCGGATTGAGACCCGCCGCGACGTATTTCTGACCTTCACGCACGATGGCTTGCGCGAGCACCGTCGCGGTGGTGGTGCCGTCACCGGCGGCGTCGCTGGTGCGCGACGCGACTTCCTTCACCAGTTGCGCGCCGATGTTCTGCACGCGGTCCGACAATTCGATTTCCTTGGCGACCGAGACGCCGTCTTTCGTCACCACCGGCGAGCCGAAGCTGCGCTCCAGAACCACGTTACGTCCCTTCGGACCGAGCGTGACCTTGACCGCGTTGGCCAGGATGTTGACGCCTTCGACCAGTTTCGAGCGGGCGACGTCGCTAAAAATGATTTCTTTTGCTGCCATGTTGTAACGCTCCGTTCGTTATTGAGTGACGACTGCGACGACATCTTCCTCGCGCAGTACGAGCAATTCGTTGCCGTCGACTTTGACCGACTGACCGGCGTACTTGCCGAACAGAACACGCTCGCCGACTTTCAGGTCGGGCTCGATACGTTTGCCGTCGTTATCGCGCTTGCCCGGTCCAATGGCGATGACTTCGCCCTGGTCGGGTTTTTCCGCGGCGCTCTCAGGAATGACAATGCCTGAAGCAGTTTTGGTTTCCTGGTCGAGACGCTTGACGATCAAGCGGTCATGCAAGGGACGTAGGCTCATGGTTCGACTTCCGCAGTTGAAATTTGGCACTCGTCGTTGGTGAGTGCTGACCGGAATCGAGTATAGAAATATGCCGGGCGACGCTCCAATAACGGATTCATCGATCCTTATCGGCAAATGGCATTTCAGAAACGCGCATATCCATAGCTTGAATCGCTGGTTTTACGCTGCGTGCCGCATCCCTATACTGGCCTGTCGCATCGGCACGTCCCATGCGGACGCTGTTCGTTCTCCCAAGGCACATTAGCCGGATCAAGCCTGATCCGTGCGCTTTTACAAACAAGGAATGAAGGCATGCAGGTCTCTCAGGAAGGCGCAGCGCATGCGCGGCTTCACGCGGCACTGACCGGGTTGCCGGCACTCGCTAAAGCGATCGGCGAAGATGCCGCGCAACGTGAAGTGCGGCGCGAGTTGCCGTTCGACCGCTTCGCGTTGTTTCGCGAATCGGGGCTGGGCGTGGCTCGTTTTCCGGTCGAATGGGGTGGCCTCGGTGGTTCGCTAGAAGATCTTTTTCATGTGATAGCCACGCTGGCCGCGCATGAATCGAATGTCGCGCATGCATTGCGGATTCATTTCGATCTGACCGAGCAATTGCTGTTGTCACCGCGTTCCGCTTTC
Organism: Paraburkholderia sp. D1E; assembly: GCF_052682275.1. Classification (NCBI taxonomy): domain Bacteria; kingdom Pseudomonadati; phylum Pseudomonadota; class Betaproteobacteria; order Burkholderiales; family Burkholderiaceae; genus Paraburkholderia; species Paraburkholderia sp. D1E. The sequence goes on along the minus strand of NZ_JBQYMB010000001.1, from coordinate 7,538,953 downwards.
AACGATACGCAGATCGAACGGGTACGGGCAGGGGCAATCTTCGGTGGGGCGTCGACGGAACTCGGCACGTCCAGGCCCGGTGAAATCGTCACTAAACTGGTGCGCGACGGTGAGCACTTTCGCGTAACGGGCAAGAAATACTATTCGACCGGCACGGCGTTCTCCGACTATGCGCGTATCAACGTGCAGGATGAAAACGACGAGAAGGTGTCGATCGTGATTCCGGTGTCCCGCGAAGGTCTGCAGGTACTCGACGACTGGGATGGGATGGGGCAACGCATGACGGCGAGTGGCAGCCTGGTACTCGACAACGTACAGGTCCTCTCGGATGAAATTGCCACGCGTGGCTATACGAGTCTCGCAGGCCGGCACGGCAGCGCATTGCGGCAGTTGCATCTGGTGACGGTTGCGGCAGGTATCGTGCGTAACATTCTTGCGGATGCGCGACGCTACGTGACGCAATACGGGCGCCCGGTGCTCATAGCCCGGCCCCTTCGGCACGCGAGGACGGTTTCGTGCAGCAGGTGGTCGGCGATCTCGCGGCGCACAGCCTGTCGATCGACGCGCTGGTGAATCAGAACGCACGCACTCTGGACCGTTCGGCCAATGCAATCCGCAGCGGCGCGGCCAATGCGGAGCAGTTGGTGCTGGAAGGCTCGCTGGCTACCGCCAAAACTCAACTGGTGGTCAGCAAGCTGGCGCTCCATGCGGGCGAGCGCCTGTTTGAAATCGGCGGCGCGTCGGCCACTGGGCGAGCTGACAATTTCGACCGTCACTGGCGCAATCTGCGCACGATTTTCAGCCACAATCCATTGCTGCACAAAGCACGCGTGATCGGCGACTACGAGTTGAACGGTGTGACCACGCATCTCACCGAAGGGCGCGTTTTCTGAGTATCTGGAAAGGCGCCACGGTTTCCCCCAAAGTGTCTTGACGAAGTGACCGCCTGGCGGGTGCCTACTGATTCTGACGCGCATCGTCTTGCGCGGTTCAGAAACAACGGGCACCTGGGACGGACAAGGGGACGGGCTTATCGCCGCGAGTCTGTGCCTGCGACGGCAGGCCTGACAGCGCGATGATGAGCGTGACGGCCAATCCGGGTGCGCCGCTGAAGAGGCGCTTGCGGTGGCGGCGCAACGCCGCCTGCGATGTGACATGTGTCATCAGTAACCAGTCGTCAGTACCGCAAGCCTGCTTCGCGCAGTAACGGCAGGACGCGCTCGCCGAAGAAATCCAGGTCGGGCTGGAAATCGAAGAAACTCAGCTGCACGCCGTCGACACCGGCCTGATGCAGCCGCACGATGTAATCCGCGATCTGCTGCGGCGAGCCGACGATCGAGATGTTGCCCCCCACCGCGCGCGCCGCGGCCTGATTGCGCTGTTCGGCATTGCCGCGCCATGCATGAGCGTCGCTATCGAAACGATGGAAACCGGCTTCGTCGCCATGCGCCACGATGGCGTCGTGATAGGCGTGTGCCTCGGCGGCTGTCTCGCGGCAGATCACCATCGGATTGATCAGCGTACGGATTGCACGCCCGTGCTTCGCTGCTGCGGCCTTCACGCGTGCAGTGTGCGCGGGCAATGCGGTCAGTGCGGCCTCGATCTCGGAGCCGGCGGGACTCGTGATGAATACGATGTCGGAGTAGCGGGCCGCGAAGTCGATGCCGGCGTCGGAGCCGGTCGCATTCACGAGCAACGGACGCCCATAGCGTGGCTTGGGCGTTACAAACGCCTTGTCCAGCTTCCACGTCGAAAGCTCGGGTGCAAAGCTGAAGTTGTCCGGTTGCGCCCATAGTTGCTGTACGGCATCGAGAAATTCAGCGGCAAGTTCGTAGCGCCGGTCATGTTCGATACGGTGCCAGCCGAACATCTCATGCTCGATCGCGCGATGACCGGTGACAACGTTGATGCCCCAGCGGCCCTTCGAGATGTGATCCAGCGTGGCGGTGAATTTGGCGAAATGAAGCGGATGCCAGGGGCCGTACAGAACGTGACTGGTCGCTACCAGAATGATGCGTTCAGTGCGCGCGGTCATCGCGGCGAGCGACATGAAGGAGTCGAGCGCTTCGCCATTGAACACGCCGCCGTAGCCGCCTTTCGGCAACCATTGCGACAAGGCGAACACGAGATCGAAACCGAATGCCTCGGCTTTCTGCACCAGCGCGAGGTTGTAGTCGAATGACCAGTCCGTGGTGCGTGGCAGCGTCGACGCGCTCCAGCCGCCCGCCTGAATCGGCAGAAACAGTCCGAGCAGCAGGGGCTGTTCCAATGCGCGCGATACCGGGCTATCCGCGAACGCAGTGGGCGAGCGGACCGGAACGAAGGGGGAAGCGTCACGCGGAGCTTCGGCAGAAATCGTCGAGGCGGGCGAGGGCGCAGCCAGAGTTGAGTGAGTCACAGTGAGTATCCGAGTCGATCGGTATGAATGGTTGTGTGTTCGATGCAGACGCCTGAAATTTTCCGGCGCGCGGGTCTGCGCTGCAGCGCAGTTCCCAGTTCTCAGTTCAACGCGACTGCCGCCGCGGCGCTCACCGGCGAGCCCTCGATTGCCACTGATTGCACTCCGTCCGGGCCGACGGGCACGTCGCCGACAAGCGTCGTGCGATACAGTTGCCGGTCGAAGTCGAGATCGAAAATATCCGTGGGTGCGAGGTGAGCCGTCGCGCGGTTGTCCCAGAAGGCAATGCTGCCGGCCTCCCATTTGAAGCGCACGGTGAACTCCGGTCGCGTGACATGTTCCCAGAGCAGTTCGAGCAGCGCCTGGCTTTCGCGCGGCGTGACGCCGACGATCGACTTCAGGAAACTCGGGCTCACATAGAGTGCACGCTCGCCCGTTTCCGGATGAACTCTCACGAGTGGGTGTTCGGTGACGAGAATGCGTTGTTCGACGGCCTTGGCAAACGCTTGCGTTCCACTCGCACCCGCTGGCGGCGTAAAGCGATGAAGTCCCCGCAGACCGTCGACGAACGCGCGCAACGGTGCGGAAAGCTTCTGATAAGCGGTCACCAGGTCGGTCCACTGCGTATCGCCGCCGTAAGGCGGAATCGTCACGCCGCGCAGGATCGACGCCCAGGGCGGATTAACCGCGGCCGTCACATCGGTGTGCCAGCCGGTCCAGGGCCGCAGCAGCGGCTGTCCCTCGAAACGTGTCGCCTTGCGGTACTTCGAGATCGAATAGACCTCCGGATAGCCGTCGACATGGCCGAACACAGGATGCCCCAAGGTCAGCTCACCGAACTGTGCCGAGAATGCGACGTGCTGTTCGTGCGTCAGGAATTGCTCGCGGAAAAACACGACACGCCATTTCAGAAGCGCCGAACGAATGTCCGCGATCTGGCGCGCGTCCAGTTTCTGCGTGAGATCCACACCATGAATTTCAGCGCCGATGTGCGCGGAAAGCGGGTTGATCTGAATCGACTGTAGTTCCTGCAATGCGGCTGCGCTCATGGGGGTTCCTTGGGAAGAAAATGCTTCGGGTCAGTAACCCGCTACTGCGGATACCTGTTTTGTCTCGGCGGTATATCGGTTTGCGGGTCGTGGGAGTCCGAGATTTTCACGTAGCGTGCGTCCCTCGTATTCGGTGCGAAACAGTCCACGCCGTTGCAGCTCCGGTACCACCAGATCGGCGAATTCGGTCAACCCGCCCGGCAACCATGGCGACATGATGTTGAAGCCATCTGCGCCTTCCTCTTCAAACCACTGCTGTAGTTGGTCCGCGATGCTGTGCGGTGTGCCGACCACCTGCTGATGGCCGCGAGCGCCGGCAATGCGCAGATACAGATCGCGGATCGTCAGGTTTTCGCGCCGCGCGAGATCGAATAGCAGGCGTTGACGGCTCTTGCCGCCGTTGGTCTCCGGCAATTCGGGCAATGGCCCGTCGACGGGGTATTGAGACAGGTCCACGCCGCCCGACATGTTCGATAGCAGCGACAGACCCACGGTCGGATGAATCAGGTCCTGCAGCACGGCGAACTTTGCTTCAGCCTCTTCCTGCGTGCGGCCGACAATCGGGAAAATGCCTGGCATGATCTTCAGATGATCCGGCGCGCGCCCGTATTTCGCGAGGCGTCCTTTGACGTCGCGATAGAACGACTGCGCTTCGTCGAGCGTTTGATGCGCGACAAAGATCACCTCTGCGGTTTGCGCCGCGAGTTCACGTCCCGCTTCCGACGCGCCGGCCTGTACGACGACCGGCCATCCCTGCGGCGAACGCGCGACGTTCAACGGTCCGTGCACCTTGAAGTGCTTGCCGGTGTGGCCCAACACGTGCAGCTTGTCCGGGTCGAAATAGACGCCACTTTCCTTGTCGCGGATAAACGCGTCGTCTTCCCAGCTATCCCACAGGCCTGCCACCACGTCGTAGAACTCGCGCGCGCGCTCGTAGCGGATCGCGTGATCCGGGTGCCGGTCGAAGCTGAAATTGAGCGCCTCGGACTCGGTGCTCGACGTGACGAGATTCCAGCCCGAGCGTCCACCGCTCAGATGATCGAGCGACGCGAACTTGCGCGCCAGGTTGTACGGTTCGTTGAACGTCGTGGAGACGGTCGCGATCAGGCCGACGTGTTTCGTCACGACCGACAGCGCCGACAGCAGCGTCAACGGCTCGAAATGATCGGCGCGCGCGGTGCGCGATAGCGATGGCAGATTGCTGTCGCGCACGCTCACGCTGTCGGCAAAAAACACTGCGTCGAATTTGGCGCGTTCGGCGATCTGCGCAAGTTCAGCGTAGTGCGCGAAGTCGAGTCCGCCGCTCGCGTGCGCATCCGGATGCCGCCATGCGGCGATATGATGGCCTGTCTCCATCAGGAACGCGCCCAGTCTGATCTGCCGCTTCTGCCGGTTTTCACTGCTCATCGTGCGCTCCGTAAATGTTTTGTGTGTTGGCGGGAAGCCGTGCGCATCACCATGCGAGCCGCCATTCGGTGATCGGCGGACTAGCCACTGGGATGCGCGTACCACCGTCGGGCGTATCGTCTCCGTGAGGTTCGCGGCGCTCGCCATCCTGCTCCGCGAAATCGGCCAGCACCTCGTCGCGCAAACGGATGAAACGGGGATCGTTACGTTCGCGTGGGCGCGGCAAAGCGACGTCGACGATCCGTTTGATGCGTCCCGGGCGCGGCGCCATCGTGACAACCCGATCGCCGAGATAGAGTGCTTCGTCGACGTCGTGCGTCACGAGAATCATCGTGATGCGTTCGCGTTCCCAGATGCGTTGCAATTCGTTTTGCAAGCGGCCGCGTGTGAGCGCGTCCAGCGCGCCGAACGGTTCGTCGAGCAGGAGTACGCGTGGACGGTTCACGAGACCGCGTGCAATCGCGACACGTTGCGCCATGCCGCCCGACAGTTGATGCGGATACGCATGTTCAAAGCCGTTCAGGCCGACGAGCGCGATATGTTGCGCAACGGCGTCACGTTTTTCGAGCGCTGAGAGTGGAGCATTACGCAACGCAGCGAGAATGTTTTGCGACGCCGTGAGCCACGGGAACAGCCGGTGGTCCTGAAACACGATTCCACGTTCGAGCGAGGTATCGCGTACCTTGTTGCCGGCGACGACGATCTCACCGGTGTAGTCGGTATCGAGTCCCGCGATCAATCGCAGCAGTGTCGATTTACCGCAGCCGCTCGAACCGAGCACACTGACGAATTCGCCGGGACGCACGCGCAGGCTGATGTCGTCGAGCACCGCGAGTGGCGTGCCGTCCTGCTGTGCATAGCGCTTGCTGACACGGAGAATGTCGATGCTTTCGGAAAGCGTGGAAGATGTCATGTGCGGTCCTGTCCTTTTCGTTCGTGTCCGGTGCGTATTCAGTGCATGTTTATCGTGCGGCGGCAGGGGAACGGCGTGCAAAAACCGCACGCTCCACGGCGCGTGCCAACGCGTTCAGCGCCCAGCCGGTCAGACCGACCACGATCACGCCGAACAGCACCAGATCCATGCGGAACTGCTCGCTGCCGTCGATCAGCGTGTTACCGATGCCGCTGCCGGCCACCAGCAGATATTCGGCACCGAGTGTGGCGAGCCACGAATAGATCAGCGCGAGGTAGATACCGGTGAAAATCGACGGCAACGCGGCCGGCAGAATGGCGGCGCTGATGAGTTGCCATCGCGTGTAACGGAAGGCGCGCGCGACTTCGATATAGGCGCGCGGCACCGCGTGGATGCCGTCGCACGTGTGAGCGGCGACCGGCAGCAACGCGGCGAGCGACAGGAATACGACTTTTGCCGCATCGCCAAGACCGAACCACACCGAGATCAAGGGGATCCATGCGAACAGCGAAATCTGCTTGAAGGTGTCGAAGCTCGGACCAATCATGCGTGTGGCGAGCCGCGAGAAACCCAGCACACTGCCGAGCAGCAGGCCACCCAGCGTGCCGATCACAAAACCGCTCGCTTCACGCGCGAGCGACGCGGAAAGGGCCTTGAAAAGCGCGCCGCTGACAATCTGTTGCCACGCCGTGGTGAGCACTTGTGCGGGACTCACCAGCAAACCGCGTTTGACGACATGCGCCTCCGAGACGGCCCACCAGATCGCAATCGCGATGAGCGGCAATACGGCGCCGCGCCAGTCGACGCGCGTGAGCAGCGGCCGGCGCGGTTGCGCCGCGCGGCGGAAGGCGGCGGGCACGTTGCAATCGCAGGACGTGTCGGCGGGCGGCTTCGACTGGTGGAAGGAGAAGAGACTCATCGTAGATTCCTCATGTGCGGCGTAGCAGTGGGCGCGGTCACTCGCGAAACGCCGAGGGCTGTCCGCGCCGCAAGCGCGCTTCGAGTGCGTCCAGCGAACGGTTCACCGCGTAACCAATGGCTCCTACCACGACCACCGACGCCATCACCAGGTCGAGCTGAAACAGTTGGCGGCCGTAGACGATCAGATAGCCGAGCCCTTCGGACGACGCCACCAGTTCGACGACCACCAGTGCGAGCCAGGCTTTGGTGAATGCGAGCCGTACGCCGGTGGCGAGCGTCGGCACGGCAGCGGGCAGAACGAGATAGACGATCCGTTGCAAGCCGTTGTATTGGAATACGCGCGCGACCTCATCGAGCGTGGCAGGTGTCTGCCGGAATCCTTGCAGCGTGCTCAAGGTCACCGGAACAAGCGCGGCATGCGCGATCAGAATGTATTTGAGCGGCTCCCCAACGCCGACGAGCAACAAGAGAAACGGAAGCCAGCCGAGTACCGGAATCTGCACGAGCGCTTTGAAGCTCGGCAATACATAGGCTTCAAACGTGCGTGACAGGCCGAGCGCCGCGCCGAGCACGAAGCCGAGTAGCGTGCCGGCACCGAAGCCGAGCAGAACGCGTTGCAGACTGATCAGCGTGTTGCTCACGAGATCGCCGCTCTTCGCCAGTTCGATGAAGGTGTCGAACACGCGCTCGGGCGGCGGCAGAATTTGCGGCGCGATCCAGCCGCGCTCGCAACCCGTCATCCATAAGAGGAGCAGTACGGCCGGCAATACCCATGGCGCGAGCTGCCAGGCGAGTGCGTGCAGCCGAGGATTGCGATGCAGCGGCGCCTCAGGCACCTCGGGCGCGGTGGCGTGGCCGAGCTGTTCGCTCTCGACCGGAAATGCGGTTTCGCTCATCGTGATTGCTCCGGTTTTAGCTGAGCGGCTTGCCGGCGGCGTCGTAGCGCGTCCAGTAATGGTCGAGTTTTTGTGTGCGTAGCGCGTTGTCGAGATATTTCGTCTCGAACCAGTTATCGACCTCGACGGGCTGACGGATCAGTTTGAGTTTCAGCGCATCCGCCGCGACGGCCTTGTAGCGCGCGACGATGAACGGGTCGATCAACGGCGAATTGCGGTCTTTCAGGCTTTGATTCGCAAACTCGGCCTGCCACGAGGAATAGGACACACCGCTTTGGGCCCACAGCTTGAAGAGCGCGTCGCGGTTCGTCTCATCGGACGACCATTGCGCACCTTTGACGAGCACGTTGACGACGCGTTGCACGATATCCGGATGCGCGCGATCGAAGTCGTCGAGTACTAACAGATGCGCCTGACGTGTGAATTGCGGGCCGTCGTTCTGCGATTCGTAGACGATTTTCGCGAGACCCTGGTCGCGCAGTTTGTACAGGTGGTAATCGTTGACCGATGCATCAATCCCTTTGGACGCCAGCGCGGCAAGCGAGCTCGCGGAGTCGAGATTGATCACGCGCAGATCCCGCTCGTCGAGTTGATTGGCGGCGAGCGCATTGTCGGTGACGAGTTGCAGATTGGTGCCGCGAAAGATCGACACGCGCCGGCCCTTCAGGTCTTTGATCGAACGAATGTCCGAATCTGCAGGAACGGCGATCTTGACGCCGGCGCGGACACCCGAGGCGAGCAGCAGGCGCGTTTTCAGGCCGTTGGCGCGCCCGAGCACGGCGGGCAGATCGCCCTGATAGGCGAAGTCGAGCGACTTGTCGGCGATTGCTTCGTTGACTGCGGGGCCGGCGCCTTTGAAGAACAGCCATTCGACCTTGATACCGTCGGCGGCGAATTCTTTTTCGAGCGACTGCTGCAATTGCACGGTTGCTGCAGGTGATCCGCCAAAGGTGGGAGGATCGCCCGTACCTTGCTGCGCAACACCGATGCGTATCACTGCCGGTTTGTCGGCGTAGGCGTGAGCCGCAGCGAGCGACAGGGTCGCCACGGCGACGAAAGATTTCAGCAAACGGAAATAGCGCATGCGGCAAGTCCAATCGAGGGGAGGGAACGAGGTGCAAATGCTCGGATGAGCCGATAGCTGGCACTACACGTTAGATTCGCGTGCGTTCGAATCCAACCAATCATTGCTGATAAGAAAATCTGCGGGAGTTCGAACCTGCCATCTGGCTGGCTATGAGGGCGCAATCGCGACACCCTGGAAAAACAAATAAGCAAAGCGAAATTTGTTGGTTTGGGTAAGCCGGTGGCACCGGGATACTTGATTGTCCGATGGCCGTGCCATCCGATTTCGACGTATACGCCTGCTTACCAATATCCTGGCTGACCCCGACACCATGACGCAATCCATCCACCCCGATCAACATGCGCTAGATACATTACGGCTGATCGGTCCGTCGCCCGAGAACTGGGTTCCGCCGCACGATGGCATCGACCATAACGTCGTGATTGTCGGTGGTGGGCAAACCGGCACGGCGTTCGCGTTCGCTCTGAGACGCGCGGGGATCGGTCAGGTTAGTGTGATCGACGCCGCATCCGACGAAGGCCAATCGGGTGTCTGGTTGAATCGCGCCCGCATGAATAAATTGCGTACACCGAAGTCGTTGGCTGGTCCGGAGGCGGGCTTGCCCGGACTGAGCTTTCAGGCGTGGTATGAGGCGCGCTTCGGTGCCGCGTCGTACGCGGAGATCGACCGGATTCCTCGCACGCGCTGGGCAGAATACCTCGCGTGGTACCGGCATTTCCTCGAGATTCCGATTCGCTACGGCACCCGTCTCGCACGGATCGAGCCCGTGGGTGAGCATTTTCGTTTGCATCTGGAAGTACGCGACGGCGCGACGGTTCGGAACGTCGTGGAGACGGCACGCAAGATCGTCCTCGGCAATGGTGTGGCGGGCAATGGCGGACCGAACATTCCCGCCGTGCTGAAAAACCTTCCGCCGACGCTTCTTGCCCACACCTCCGAGGCAATCGACTTCGCGGCACTGAGCGGCAAATCCGTGGCGGTGATCGGCAGCGCGGCATCGGCATTCGATGCGGCGGCCACGGCCCTCGAAGCCGGAGCAAGGCAGGTGAATCTGTTCGCACGACGTGAACGGATTGCTTCCGTGCCGGTGACCCGAACACGCGCCTATCCCGGTGCGTACGACAACTATTTTCAATTGCCCGACGAGATTCGCTGGTCGCAGGCGCGACGCTTCCGCCGCGCCGGTTCGACGCCGCCGCTCGATGCCGTGGAGCGCGTCACACGTTTTCCGAACTTTCATCTGCATCCCGGCGCGTCGTGGACACATGCCAGCGTCAGGGACGAGCACGTCGAGACCGACGTGGCGGGTGAGTCGTTTGCATTCGATTTCGTGATTGCCGGCACGGGCTACGTCGTCGATCCCGCGCTGCGGCCGGAACTGGCGCAGATCGCCGGGCATATTCGCCTGTGGCGTGATCAATACGTGCCCGCCGCAAGCGATAGCGACGACGCGCTTGGCGCGCATCCGTATCTCGGCGCCGGGCTCGAATACCTCGAGAAGGTGGAGGGCGACGCGCCTTACCTGAAGCATATCCACGTCTATAACCCTGCGGCCTTCGTCAGTTTCGGTCTGCCGGTCGGCGACGTGCCGAGCATGAAGCGCGACATTCCCGCAGTGGTGCAGCGAATCAGCCGCGATCTGTTCCTCGCCGATCTGGACGCGCATGAAACACGTATTCATGGCGACATCGCCGCCGATTTCGACGAATCGGTCTACACACACAGCGTCTGGCAGCGCGACAAGGTCGACGTCGCATGAAATGGGCTTCAGGCAAGCCGTCACGCTAAGTCAACAAGGCAGGAGGCAGGGACCGTTATGTCCACTCAGTTCGAATCGATCGCGACACGAGCACCGGCCATCGGCGCGGAAACCGGCGGCGTCAAGCGTGCCGTAACACAGCGTGGGCTTTCACGTGACGTCCTGATTGCGGGCCTCGCTGCCATAGCGTGGTTCGGCAGCGCGGCGCTGACCGAATGGTGGCCGAGTCTGGACGACTGGCCGTATACGAAAGAATTCATCGCGCTCAAACTGGTGCTCGCTGCATTCGCTGTCGCGACGGCCGTCGCGGGATGGCGCAGCACGTCCAGCGAGGCGACGACGCCCACGCGCACCGACGCATGGCTTGGGGCCATGCCGTGGCTGCTCGCGCTGGCGCTCGGCGTGAGCGCATGGGAAGCGGTCACGGCGCAACTCGAATGGCTGCCACGGCCCTTTTTTGCACCACCGCAAGCACTGATCGGTGTATTCGCCGAAGACTATCCGCGGCTCGGTTCGAGCGTCGTGCATTCGTTTGGACTACTCGCCTATGGCTATGTATTGGGCGCGGCTGCGGGTTTTGTGACGGGCGTGAGTATCGGCTGGTCGCAGGCCGTGAGCTACTGGGTCCATCCGGTCCTGCGGCTGATCGGACCGCTACCGGCTACCGCGTGGTTGCCGCTGGCGTTCTTCTTCTTTCCCTCGAGTTTCAGCGCCAGTGTGTTCCTGATCGCGCTGGCGACCGCCTTTCCGGTTGCCGTGCTGACCTGGTCGGGTGTGGCCGGCGTCAACCCGGCCTATTACGACATCGCACGCACGCTCGGCGCGAGACCCGGTTTTCTGATCCTGCGCGTTGCGATTCCGGCGGCGCTGCCGTCGGTGTTCGTCGGGCTGTTCATGGGTCTTGGCGCTTCGTTCTCCGTGCTGATTGTCGCGGAAATGATGGGCGTGAAGGCGGGGCTCGGCTGGTATCTGCAATGGGCGCAGGGCTGGGCCGCGTATTCGAATATGTATGCCGCGTTGCTGGTGATGGCGCTGATGTGCTCGGGTCTGATCACGTTGCTGTTCCGCCTGCGTGATCGCTTGCTGGCGTGGCAAAAAGGATTACTCAAATGGTAGCCGTACCCGAAGTGCTGAATCAGACCGCCGCTGCGGCTGCGGTTCGTGACGGCGCGCGCATCGACGTGCGCCATGTCAGTCATCAATTCGCGCTCCGCGGCGCGGCGTTGCCCGTACTGCATGACGTCAGCTTCGCGGTCGAGCCGGGCGAGTTCGTTGCGCTGCTCGGGCCTAGCGGTTGTGGCAAGTCGACCTTGCTGCGGCTCGTCGCCGGCCTCGATACGCCGACGCAGGGCACCGTGCAGGCGGACGGCGCCGCGATCACGGGCCCCGATCCGTCGCGCGTGGTGGTGTTCCAGGATCCGACCTTGTACCCGTGGCGTACGGTGCGCGGCAATGTCGGAATCGGTCCGCAGGCGCAGCGCAAACGCTTCGCCCGGCGCAGCGGTCCGCAAGAGGAACGGGGGCAGCAACGGATCGACGCGGCGCTGGAACTGGTCGGTCTGAGTGATTTTGCGGAAGCGTTTCCGCATCAATTGTCGGGTGGCATGGCGCAGCGGGTCGCGCTGGCCCGCGCGCTCGTCAACGATCCGGCGCTGCTGGTGCTGGACGAACCGTTCGGCAAGCTCGACTCCCTCACGCGTATCCGCATGCAGGGTGAACTGGCGCGGCTCTGGCAGGACGCCCGCTTTTCCGTGCTGCTGGTGACACACGACGTGGAAGAGGCGCTGTTGCTCGCCGATCGCGTGATCGTTTTCAGTGAGCGGCCGGCGCGCGTGGTCGCCGAGGTGCGTAACGACGCGCCGTATCCGCGCCATCGCGACGATCCGAAACTGGTGGCGCTGCGCCGCGAGGTGCTTGCCCAGCTCGGACTCGACACCTGAACGAATAAAACAATCGATAACGACCTGAGGAATAGTCAACCATGAATCCCTACGATGAATCTCCGCTGAGCCCGGCCCGCCGCGCGTGGTTGCGCAGGACGGCCTGGGCTGCGGGAGCGGCGGCGCTCGGTGGTGCGTCGCTGATGCCGGGGGCGCTCGCGTTCGCTCAAACGCCGCTCAAGCCGCTGAAGCTTTCCTGGAACGCGGGCGCGATCTGTACTGCGCCTGTGGCCGTTGCGGTAAAGCAGGGATTTTTCGAGCGGCACGGTTTGCAGGTGGAGCTCGTGAATTTTTCGGGATCGACCGACCAGTTGCTCGAGGCAATCGCGACGGGCAAATCCGACGCGGGCGTCGGTATGGCGCTGCGCTGGATCAAGCCGCTGGAGCAGGGCTTCGATGTGAAACTGACCGCCGGGATTCACGGTGGCTGCATGCGTTTGCTCGCCACGCGCGCGTCGGGCATCGTCGACGTGGCCGGACTGAAGGGCCGCACGATCGGCGTCAGCGATATGGCGAGTCCGACCAAGAATTTCTTTGCCATCGTGTTGAAGAAAATCGGCGTCGATCCGGAACGCGATGTGAACTGGCGCCAGTATCCGGCGAACCTGTTGGGTGAAGCACTGAAGAAGGGCGAAGTGCAGGCCATCGCGGACGGCGATCCGACCATCTGGTCGATCCGCGAATCTGACCACCTGTATGAGGTGTCGAACAATCTATGCGGCGAATACCAGACGCGTTCATGCTGTGTGCTTGGCGTACGCGGTTCGCTGGTGCGAAAAGATCGCGCTACCGCGCAGGCGTTGACGCAGGCGCTGCTCGAAGCGACCGAGTGGACCGCCAATCATCCGGCTGACGCGGCAGCCATTTTCTCGGTCTATACGCCGTCCGCAGATGTGGGCCAATTGACGGCGATGCTCAAGAGCCATACCGATCGCCATCATCCGGTCGGCGAGGCGTTCAAGAAGGAGATCTCGCTGTATGCCGACGATCTGAAGGCGGTTGGCGTGCTCAACAGTGGAACCGATTCGAACCGTCTGGCGGATCGGGTGTTCTCGAACGTGCTGGCGTGAGCGTGCGTCATTCCCCGGTGGATATGCCACCGTCGCCCGGCCGTCGTCGGCTGCTTGGCCGCCTTGCGGCCGGCGGCCTCGTTGCTTCGCAAGCCGCGACGGCAAGTGAACTGCTTAAGCCGCTCGCGGTGGCGCAATCGAGCCGCGTGCCGGGTGCGCCCATCCTCGAGCATCCCTACGGTGTGCCGTCGCCGCACGAGGCCGATGTAGTACGCCGGAGTGCACGCACGTGGCCGTTGCCCGGCGCGGCGTCGTCCATGACGCCGCTCGCCGATTTGCACGGCACGCTTACGCCCAACGGGCTGGTCTACGAACGTCATCACGGCGGCGTGCCCGACATCGATCCCGATCAGCATCGGCTGGCCATTCATGGCCTCGTACGTATTCCGAAGCTATTCACGATGGACGACCTGCTGCGCCTGCCGTCGGAATCGCGGATTCATTTTCTCGAATGCTCCGGTAATACCGGCAACGAGTGGAATGGCCCGAGCGGCATGCCGGTGCAACTCACGCATGGGCTGCTGTCGTGCTGCGAATGGACCGGCGTGCGTTTGTCGACTTTGCTGGAGGAGGTGGGGGGCGTCGCGGCATCCGGTAGCACAACGGGCGGGGGCTGGTTGCTGGCGGAAGGCGCGGACGCCGCTGCGATGACGCGCAGTTTGCCGCTCGAACGGATACTCGATCGCGCGCTCGTGGTCTACGCGCAAAACGGCGAACGCTTGCGCCCGGAGAACGGCTATCCGCTGCGTCTGATCGTTCCGGGCTTTGAGGGCAATACGAACGTCAAGTGGCTGCGTCGGTTGAAAGTGGTCGATGCGCCGTTACAAACGCGCGAAGAAACGTCGAAATACACCAGCCTGCTCGCGAACGGCACCGCGCGTCAGTTTGCGTTCGAGATGGACGCGAAGTCCGTGATTACGCGGCCGTCGCCGGGACATCGCCTCACGACGCACGGTTATTACCCGATCACCGGTCTGGCCTGGTCAGGACGCGGGACGATCCGCAAGGTGGACGTGTCGACCGACGGCGGTGCAACGTGGCGCCCCGCGCGTCTGGACGGCGCCATCCACGATCGCGCGCTCACGCGTTTTCAGGCGGACTGGCGCTGGGACGGCGGCGCTGCCGCGATTCTCTCGCGCGCCACCGATTCGACCGGCTATGTGCAACCGACGCGTGCCGAACTCGTTGCCGCGCGCGGCCTGAATTCGCAGTACCACTACAACGCGATCCAGCAATGGCGTGTCGACGCCAGCGGCGAGGTGCGCAATGCGTGATGGCCGGTCGCCGATGCGCATGCGAGCGCGAGTGGCACTGATCGCGCTGCTGTCGCTCGCGGCGCTGGCATCATGTTCAACGATCGCGCCGGGCGGCCAGGACACGGAGGTGTCCCACGACATCGGCACGCCGCTCACGGAGCAGGACCTCACGGCGTGGAATATCGACGTCGCACCGGATGGCCGTGGCCTGCCTGCGGGTAGCGGCGATGTTGCGACCGGCGCGCACGTATTCGCCGCGAAATGCTCGGCGTGCCATGGGGCGCAGGGCGAGGGCGGTCTTGGCGATCAACTGGTAGGTGGACAGGGTAAGCTGACGGGCGTGAAGCCGAAGCGAACGGTGGGCAGTTACTGGCCCTATGCGACGACGCTGTTCGACTATATCCGCCGCGCGATGCCTTACAACGCGCCCGAATCGCTTTCCGCCGATGAGGTGTACGCGGTCAGCGCATTTCTGCTCAACCGGAACGGCATCGTGCCGGCGAATACGACGCTCGACGCGGCCTCGCTGCCGCGTGTAGTGATGCCTAATCGTGGTGGTTTCGTGATTGATCCGCGTCCGGGACGACTGTGAAGCGCGCGCACTGGTAAAGCGCTTTCTGCTTCACGGGCCGCAGTGAGAATTGGCACTATGCCGGATCATTTTTACTGCGCGGCTGCGGGTGTTGCCGCTGAATCAGCCGCAACATAGTTGGACTGGAATTTTACCTGGACATGTGAATTCGCGCGGGGTCGCCGCATCTCGTGCCCGATCATTAACGGCCTGGCAAGCCAGTTTGAACGACATGCCGGCCGCGTATCAGGCGCCCGGCATGTTTTCAGTTTCAACGCAACGCGCTGCTCAAATCCGAACGCAGTGTGCTGTCGCCAGAAATCCGACTTTTAGAAACGGTGACGCACGCCGACACGGAATGCCAACTGGTTGTCCGCACCTGAACCGGACGGACCGAAGAAGCTCGTGCTGGAACCGATCTGGGCCTGCACGTCCTGCGTACCGTTGCGACCCGAAGCGATCTGATAAATGCCCAGTGCGTACACGTCGGTACGCTTGCTCAGCGCGTAGTCGACGCTCAGGTCGCCCTGATTCCAGTGCCCCTTGTTTGCGTTACCCAGATGCATATACGTATAGCCGGCACCGACGGTCAACGCCGCAGTGAATGCGTACTTTGCGCCTGCGTCATAGGCCGTGAACGTCGTCGCAGCACCCGTCAGCGTTTCGAAACGCGTATTGGTGTACAGGGCCCACAGCGTGGCCGCGCCGATCGCGTAGCGTCCGCCGATACCGTACGTGCGCAGGTCGCGCACATTGCCTGCCGACACGTTGGCGATCGTGCTCGAGAAGGTCGGCACAGCCTGGCTCGGGTAACGAATGTCCGTGTACGCTGCGCCGACGCTGATCGGGCCGTTCGCGTAGTTTGCGCCGAAGCTGTAGGCGCGCGACGAACCCGCGACCGGTGCAGCGGTCGTGCCGCTAGCCGGCGAGCCGGCGAATGCGCCAGCCTGATTCGAGAAGCCGTACAACGCGCCGAACGTGAAACCCGAGAAGTTCGCGCTGCTGAACTTGACCGCGTTGTTGATGCGGCTGGAAGTCAGTTGATCGACATCGTTGATGTGATAAGCGTAGTTACCTGCAACGGTCTGGCTACCGGTCGAATACGTGCCGCCCAGGTAATCCGTCGAAAACGAATACTGGCGACCGAACGTCAGCGAGCCGATACCGTTCTGCGACAGGCCCACGAAGGCCTGGCGGCCGAACATCGCACCACCCTGGCCGAGCGTGCCGTTGCCGCTGTTAAAGCCGCTTTCCAGCACGAACAGCGCCTTCAGGCCGCCACCGAGATCTTCCGTGCCACGCAGGCCCCAGCGGCTGCCCGATGCGACGCCGTCGTCGTATTTGACGAGGCTGCCATGGCCCGTGCCGGCACGCGCGTTGTTC
Organism: Paraburkholderia sp. D1E; assembly: GCF_052682275.1. Classification (NCBI taxonomy): domain Bacteria; kingdom Pseudomonadati; phylum Pseudomonadota; class Betaproteobacteria; order Burkholderiales; family Burkholderiaceae; genus Paraburkholderia; species Paraburkholderia sp. D1E. The sequence continues at coordinate 7,522,303 of NZ_JBQYMB010000001.1, read as the reverse complement.
ACGTAGCTGATACCCGCATCGATCAGGCCGTAGAGCGTGACGCTGCTCTGTGCATGGGCGCTGAGCGTGACGCTTCCGAGAACTGCGGTGGCGAGGAGGGTCTTTTTCATTTTTTCCTTCTTCTTTTAGGGTGGCCGCGCGGTGCGTGGTTGTCACGCGCTACGCGAACCAGGTTGGCAAGCGATACAGGCATTGATCGAGCGCCCACGGCAAAGCCGCACGAGGCCGCGCAGGAAAGAGATCAATGTCTGGAGGATGCGATTGAACGGGGGCGGGACGAAAACCGCGTTGTGGACGGTACTCGCCGCCTGGCGACAAAAGCGTCGGAGCAACGACGAATCTGTCAGGCGTATAAGCGTTTCGGGCGAACCGCGACGTCTTATTCCGTTATATATTTCGAAATATATCGGCCCGTTGTCTATCCGTAAACAAGTTTGCATGAAGTTGTAGTCTTTATGACACACAGTAAGCCGAGGTGCGCCGTGGACACCGGACCTCCCTCTCGCTATATTCAAAGGGATATAACCGGAGAGGATGGATGGACAGCGTGGCAAAGCAGGCGGTCGGAAGCAAATACGTGCTCGAGTCGATGAAATACGCTCGGGGCAAAACATGGGAAGTGGTGGACCGATTGGCAGAGCGGATCCAGCCCGGCATGCTTGAGTCGGAGGCGACGGCCTTATGCAAGACTGTGCTGAACGAGTTGGGCATGGACCGTATCTGGCATCCGATGCTGGTGCGCTTCGGCGAGAACACGCTGAAGACTTTCAAGGAGCGATCGGACGGCGACCCGCAACTCAAGGACGACGATATTTTCTTCGTTGATCTGGGCGTGGTCTGGGATCAGCATGAGGGCGATGCGGGCGCGACCTTTGTGGTCGGCAACGATGCGCAGATGAAGGCCTGCGCGGATGCCGCGAAGACCGTGTTCGACGAAGTGGAGCAGCATTGGCGGTCGACGCGCGCGGGCGGTAAAGCGTTGTATGACTTTGCCGAACGGCGTGCGACGGCGCTCGGGTGGCGTCTGAACCTCGACATCAAGGGTCATCGCGTCAGCGACTTTCCGCACGCCATCTATAAGGCGGGCGATCTGGGCGATTTCGCGGATTGTCCGGACACCGGCCTCTGGATTCTTGAAATCCAGCTCGCCCATCCGACCCGGCCGTTCGGCTCGTTCTATGAGGACTTGCTGATCTGATCGCGCTCCTTACGCGGCAACCCGTCACCCCGGTGCCGCGTCAGACGATCGGTCAGAGCGGAATGCTGGCGACAGTCGGCTTCTCGTTTGTCGGCAGGTCGAAGCGGAATGTCGTGCCGGGTCCCGCATGTTCGAGCAGGCGTATCTGGCTGTGATGCAATTGCAGCATGCGCTGCACGATCAGTAAGCCGAGTCCGCCGCCGCGATGCGCGCCGCCTGAGCTGAATGGACGTTCGAACAATCCCGCGCGCTGCTCCGCTGGAATGCCGGGACCGGTGTCGCTCACCGTGACCGATACGCGGTCGTCCTTGTGCGCGAGATCGACATCGATTACCCCGTTGGCGGGCGTGTGGCGAATCGCGTTATCGAGCAGGTTCGTCAGGACACGCTCGATCATGCCGAGATCGGCGCAGACGTTTGGCAGCCGAGGCGGAATACCGGCTCGCAGCCGGATGTGCCGTGCCTCGGCCGGCAACTCGAATTTCTGGAAGACGTCCTGGACCAGATCGACCAGCGAGAATTGCTCGAGTGCGAGTTGCACGTTGCCGTGTTCGAGCCGGGCCAATTCGAATAGCGCTTGTGCGAGCCGCCCGACCTTGACGCTTTGTGCGAGCGCAATCGCGAGATAGCGTTTGCGCTCTGTTTCGCCGAGTGTGTCGGCCTTGAGCGATAGCGTCTCGAGGTAGCCGTGCAAGGAAGTGAGTGGGGTGCGCAGGTCGTGCGAAATATTGGCGATCAGCTCGCGCCGTTGCTGGTCCTGTCTCGTCAGCGCACGCCACTGCTCGCCGATGCGGTTCGCCATCTGCGCAAACGTTGCTTCGAGCACCGCGATTTCATCGCGCTGTCCGGCCGGCGCCGAGCGCGGCACGGCCGGTTGCGTGTCGGGCTCGCCGTCGGCGTCGAAGCGGCGCATGGCGTCGGTCAGGCGGCGCAGCGGCCGCGTGATCAGGCCGAAGGCCGTCAGGCCCGCGAGCAAACCGAGCAGCGCGACCAGCGCCATCGACCACAGCGTAGTGCGCAGCACCGAGCTGGCGGCGACGCGTGCAGCCAGTGCGTCGTGCTCCTCGCCGAGCAGAACGACATAGATATAGCCGGAGGGTTGCTGCCCGCTCAACTGCAGCGGTGCGGCGCTGAACACCTTTTTTCCGTCGAGGCTGCGCGGGTCGTCGCCGAGGATCGGTAACGCGTCCCCAGCAATGAATTGCCGGATCGGCGCGAGATTCACCTGCTCGCGTTTGACGTGGCCCGCAGGAGCGTCGTCGCCCTGGATGCGCCCGCGGTTATCGAGCAGGTATACCTCGACGCTCGGATTCACCATCATCAACTGGCCGAACAGTTGGCGCACTGCGTCGGGCCTTAAGCCGTTCGCATCCATCAGGGTGGTGCGGTGCGCGATATGGTCGGCGAGGCTGCGCGACAGGCTTTGCACGACTTCCTTTTCGTGCAGGTCGCTCGAACGGATCTGCAGCCACGCCGACGCGCCGCAGCACGCCAGCAGGAGCGCGGCGAAAACAAGCAAGAGTCGCTGGGTCAGTGTCAGATTCACGGCGCGTCCTGATGTGCGCCGCCGGGCGCAGGCCCGTCGCCTGGACCTGGCACAGCCAGCTTGTAGCCGCGTCCCCAGACGGTCAGGATGCGCTCGGGCTGGGCGGGATCGGCTTCGATCTTGGCGCGCAACCGGTTGATATGGGTGTTGACGGTGTGTTCATAGCCCTCGTGCTGATAACCCCACACGGCATTGAGCAGGTCCATTCGCGAGAACACTTTGCCGGGATGCTGCGCGAAGTAATAGAGCAGGTCGAATTCACGCGGCGTCAGTTCGATGGCCTTGCCCTCGACGGTGGCCTCGCGGGTGAGCGGATCGATCGTCAGGCCGGCAATCTGCAGACTGCCCGCGTCGATTCGCGAGTCTTTCGCCATGGCTTCGACGCGCCGCAGCAACGCCTTGACGCGTGCAACCAGTTCGAGCACCGAGAACGGCTTGGCCAGGTAGTCGTCGGCGCCGAGTTCGAGGCCGAGAATCCGGTGTACTTCACTCGAACGCGCACTGGTGATGATGATCGGCGTATAGCGCGTCATTGCACGGGCGCGCCGGCAGATTTCCAGGCCGTCTACGCCCGGCAGCATCAGGTCGAGGATCAGTGCGTCCCAGCCGCCTTGCTCCAGTAATCGCAGCCCTTCGTTGCCGTCCGCGCTGTGCACGACTTCGTAACGTTCGTCGCGAAGATGAAGGCTCAGCACGTTGGCGATGTCGACGTCGTCTTCGACGATCAGGATGCGCTTCGAGTGGTCCATGGAGGGCTTTAGACGCGGGCTAGGGCGTGGTTCAGAACGGTGGAAAGAACGCGCTCCGGCAAAAGCGGGCCGTTGCGCCATTGTGCAGAATTTTCGGGCAGCGAGTTATCACATTTAATTTAACTTTCCGTGAGGACTTCGACATCCTCCGCGCTTTAGGATGGGGCCACTTTCCGCAGATTCCTGCACCCACGTCCGGAACCGACATGCTACTTATCGTTCTTGCCTATCTTGGCGGCGCCCTTACGATTCTCAGTCCGTGCATCCTGCCGGTGCTGCCGTTTGTTTTCGCGCGCGCCGATCAGCCGTTCGTGCGCAGCGGGCTGCCTTTGCTCGCGGGCATGGCCCTTACGTTCGCCATCGTCGCGACCCTTGCCGCCGTGGGTGGCGGCTGGGTCACCCAGGCCAACCAGTATGGCCGTTGGCTCGCGATTGTATTGCTTGCCGTCTTCGGACTGACGCTGTTGCTGCCACGCTTTGCCGATCATCTGATGCGGCCGCTGGTGAGCGCCGGCAATCGCCTGTCGAACTTCGCCCAGAGCGACGGCCAGCAGGTTCGCCCGGGTTCGTCATTTCTGTTGGGCATTGCGACGGGTCTGTTGTGGGCGCCGTGCGCTGGTCCGATTCTCGGCCTCGTGTTGACCGGTGCGGCACTACGGGGCGCCAGTGTCGGCACCACGCTGTTGCTGGTGGCCTATGCGGCCGGTGCCGCAACTTCGCTTGCGGTGGCGCTGCTGATCGGCGGACGCGTGTTCACGGCAATGAAGCGCTCGCTGGGGGCAGGCGAATGGATTCGCCGCGGGATCGGTGCGGCGATGCTATGCGGCGTGGTGGCGATTGCGCTGGGCCTCGACACAGGTGTGCTGACACGCATCTCGACTATCGCCACCGGAGGCATCGAACAGAAACTGGTGGACACGCTTTCGCCCGGCGCGACGCCGGCCAATGGGGCGGCAGCAGCTCGTGCAGCCAATACGGTGGTCAATGTAGCGAACAACAATGCCGTGATGACGGCCAACCCCGCCGCCGATGCCAGCGCCTCTGCCGACTCCGGTGCGATGATGCGTGCCGCCCAAGGCACGCCAGGCGGCGCGGCCCCGTTGCCGGTCGAAGGCGTGTTGCCGACGCTGGATGGCGCCGTCCAATGGTTGAATTCGCCGCCACTGACGGTCCAGGGCCTGCGCGGCAAGGTTGTGCTGATCGACTTCTGGACGTACTCGTGCATCAACTGCCTGCGTTCACTGCCGTACGTCAAGGCATGGGCGCAGAAATATAAGGATCAAGGCCTGGTGGTGATTGGCGTGCATGCACCGGAATTCGCGTTCGAACGCAATATCGACAACGTGAAGAAGGCCACTCACGATCTCGGCGTCGAGTATCCCGTTGCCATCGACAACAACTACGCGATCTGGCGCGCGCTGAACAATCAGTACTGGCCGGCGCACTATTTCGTCGACGCGAAAGGGCAGATTCGCTATCACCATTTTGGCGAAGGCGATTATGCGGAATCCGAAAAGGTGATTCAGCAACTGCTGGCGGAAGCGGGGCATGCAAGCGCGTCGAAGGTCGCGCTCGGCATCACGAGTACCAGCGCACAAGGTGTACAGGCCGCGGCCGACAACGCCGATATGCAGTCGCCGGAAACCTATATCGGCTATCAACGTGCGGAGAATTTCGCTTCGCCCGGCGGTGAGGCGCAGGACAAGGTGCACACCTATTCGGCGCCGTCACAGCCCGCCGTCAATGATTGGGGACTGGCCGGCGCATGGAAGGTCGGCGCCGAACATGCGACGCTCGCGGCTGCGTCGGGGCGCATCGTCTATCGCTTTCATGCTCGCGATCTGCACCTCGTGCTGGGTCCGGGCAAGGACGGCAAGCCGGTTCGCTTCCGCGTGAGCGTCGATGGCGCCGCACCGGGCGCCGCACACGGTACCGACGTTGCCGCCGACGGCAGCGGCACCGTAACCGAGCAGCGTCTTTACCAGCTCGTGCGGCAAACCGGCGATGTCGCGGATCACACGTTCTCGATCGAGTTTCTGGATCCCGGCGTGCAGGCGTATGCATTTACGTTCGGCTAATCCGGGCCGGGCGGCGTGAATCAACCACTCTTTGAAGGACCGATGTCATGCACACGACTTCTACCCGTCAGACTTCCCGAAGCAAGCGTTCGGCCTTTGCCAGACTTGCCGGTTGCGTTGCTATCGCGGCGAGTGTTTTCGCCGCGCAGCGCATCGCGAATTCGGCTGAAGCAGCGATCAGGATTCCACCGCCTGCCCAGGATGAAAAAGTTGGTGCGACGCATAGTGAAACGGCCGTGTTCGCGGGCGGCTGCTTCTGGGGTGTCCAGGGTGTATTCGAACACGTGCGCGGCGTGAAGCAGGTTGCTTCGGGCTACACAGGCGGGGCGGCCGGCACCGCGCAATACGAAACCGTCAGCGAAGGCGACACGGGACACGCGGAGTCGGTGCAGATTACCTACGACCCGACTCAGATCACCTACGGACGGTTGTTGCAGATTTTCTTCTCGGTGGCGCACGACCCCGCCGAGCTGAACTATCAGGGACCCGACCACGGGACGCAATACCGTTCAGCGATTTTCCCGGCCAACCCTCAGCAGCGCGTTGTTGCGCAAGCGTATATCGCGCAGCTTGGCAAAGCGCGCGTATTTTCAGGGCCTATCGTTACTCGCGTGGAGGACTTCAAGGGTTTCTATCCGGCGGAAAACTACCACCAGAATTTCCTCGCTCTCCATCCCGACTCCCCGTACATCGCGATTAACGATCTGCCGAAGGTGAGCGAACTGAAGCGGATGTTTCCCGATCTGTATCGTAATGATCCTGTGTTGCTGAAAGTGAGCGCGTAGTTTCTCGCACGAAAAGAGGGTTGAGCCCGTCGCAGCACGCGGCACGTCGCATGGCGTCCATAATGGTGCGCAGACACCATCCAGAGGAGATACGGATATGCAGGTCAGCCGCACAATCAGTACCGTTGAAGTGCATACCGGCGGCGAGCCGTTCCGGATCGTCACGTCGGGCCTTCCGCGCCTGCAGGGCAACTCGATTGTGGAGCGCCGTGCCTGGGTACGCGAACATGCGGACAATATTCGTCAGGCCCTGATGTTCGAACCCCGCGGACACGCGGACATGTACGGGGGCTATCTCACGCCGCCCGTTTCACCCACGGCTGATTTCGGCGTGATCTTCCTGCACAACGAAGGATATAGCGACCACTGCGGACATGGCGTGATCGCCCTGGCAACGGCCGCGGTGGAGCTCGGCTGGGTGCAGCGCGAATCGCCCGAGACGCGTGTCGGCATCGACGCACCGTGTGGTTTTATCGAAGCATTCGTCAAGTGGGACGGCATGCATGCCAACGGTGTGCGATTCATTAACGTACCCTCGTTCATTTACCGGCGCGACGTGAGCGTCGAGACGCCGACCTACGGGACCGTGACAGGCGACATCGCATTCGGCGGGGCATTTTATTTCTACACAGACGGCGCGCCGCATGGCCTCACCATTCGCGAGTCATCGGTCGATGCGCTCAAACAGTTCGGTGCGGAAGTCAAGATTGCCGCCAATCAGGCGTTCCCGCTCGTGCACCCGGAGATTCCGGAAATCAACCATATTTACGGCACGATCATTCACGGCTTGCCAAGATTTCCCGAATCGACTCAGGCGAACTGTTGCATTTTCGCGGACCGGGAGGTGGACCGTTCTCCGACGGGTTCAGGCACCGCAGGCCGTGTGGCGCAACTGTATCTGCGTGGCGAGATCGGGCGAGACGACGTACTCGTGAATGAATCGGTCATTGGCACCGTGTTTCGCGCACGCGTTGTAGCTGAAACGCAACTTGGCAAGTTCCCGGCCGTGATCCCCGAGATCGAAGGTTCAGCCCATGTGTGCGGATTCGCCAACTGGATCATCGACGAGCGCGATCCACTCAAGTATGGATTCCTGGTACGTTGAGCGGGGCTCGCGCCGATGACAGCGACCGCTCAATATCCCCGTGCCCGATCGACGCTTTCGGGAAGCGCGCCGCTTGCGTGATAGGTGCGGATGTTTCGAGCGACAATCGCCGATGCCGTCCGGCGATCCGTCGGCGCGGAGATATGCGGCAAGACGGTGACGTGCGGATTGCCCCATTGCCAGCTATCAGGCGGCAACGGCTCAACGCTGAACACGTCGAGCACCGCGTGTTTTATCCGGCGAGATTCCAGTGCCGCGCGCAGTGCGTCGTCGCAGATGATCGGGCCGCGCGCGAAATTGATGAGCGACGCGTGCTCGGGGAGATGTCCTAGCCTTGTCGCGTTCAATAGTCCCTTCGTGTGGACCGTCAACGGCAGCAGGCAAACCAGAATATCCGTCTTCGCCAACATGGCGGGCAGTTCGGCGTCGCCCGCAAAGCACTCGACGTCGGATGCGTCTCTGCGCGTTCTGCTCCATCCGCAGACGTTGAAGCCGGACGCCACCAGACGCCGGGCAGCCGCTTCGCCAAGTGCGCCCAGCCCCAGCAGCCCCACAGTCTTATCCTGTGGACGCGTGTAATCCTGCGCCAGCCATTGGCGATTGGTCTGTTGCGCCGCATAGGCCGGCATGTCGCGATGCAGGTACAACGTCCAGGCCAGCACGGCCTCGGTCATGGTTTCGGCCAGTTGCGGATCGACCAGTCTGACTATCTTCAGATCGGTATCGGCCAGATCGGTCACGAGCCGCTCGACGCCCGCCCAGACACTGTGTACCCACTTCAATTGAGGCAGTTGCCGAACGTCCTCCGGCAACGGGTTGGCGACGATGGCCACCGTGCAAGCGGCCTTCGCTTGTGCATCCAGCGCATGCAGCGGCACGATCTTCTCGTCGGGCATTGCCTGTTGCAGGGCGTCGATCCAGTCTGCCGCGAACGGGTAGTGAGGGCTGCAGATGAAGGGAATAGCGGTCTTCACTTTGCGTACACCTTGCCGAGGTTGGCAAAGCCTTTGACTTCGATCGGATTGCCGCAGGGGTCGCGAAAGAACATGGTTGCCTGCTCGCCCGGTTCGCCGGCGAAGCGCAGGCCCGGTGGAATGACGAAGTCGATCTCCTCGGCGACGAGGCGGTCCGCGAGTTCGCGCCAGTCCTGCATTTCCATCACGAGGCCGAGGTGGGGCATCGGCACCCAATGTTCACCCACCTTGCCCGTGTTCGTGACGGGAAAGGGTTCGCCCAGATGCAACGAGATCTGATGGCCGAAGAAGTCGAAGTCCACCCATGTATCGGTACTGCGGCCTTCCTGACAGCCGAGGATCTTGCCGTAGAACGCGCGTGATTCGTCTAGATCCCGCACGTGATAAGCGAGATGGAAACAGGTTTGCATAGGAGGCTCCAGGCTTGGCGGGAGAGAGGTCAGTGATGCGATTCCGGCAGCCTAGCATCGGCTCTACGAAAGAGATAGCATGTATTTTTTTATAAAACAAAAGGAATTCTTTTGGAAACCCGTTATCTGAAAAGCCTGATCGCGGTGGTCGATTGCGGGTCGATTGCGGATGCCGCGCGCGTGGAACAGATTACGGCCGCGGCGATCGGTCAGCGGGTTCAGGCGCTCGAACGCGAACTTGGTTTTGCACTGCTCTCGCGCAGCGGGTACACGGCGCGGCCGACCGAGGCGTGTCTGAGCCTTCTGCCGCGCGCCCGCCGTATCGTGCGTGAGTCGGCGCTACTGGAAGGCGACGCGGACCTGGACGGATTGAGCGGCACATTGCGGGTCGGGGCGATCTCCACCGCGCTGACCGGTATGCTGCCAGGCGCTTTGCGGGCGCTGACGCAACAGGCTCCGCAGGGCCGGCCGGTGATTATCCCTGGAACCTCCCGTGGCCTTTACCAGGCGCTGCAGGCAGGCGAGCTGGATGCAGCCATCGTTGTCGCTCCACCGTTTCCGCTGCCGAAAACGACTCGTGCTGTCGTGCTGCGCAGGGAACCGCTTGTTTTGCTGGCGGACAAAAACGCACGCGGTAGCGCTGTTTCGCTATTGCGCTCGCGCTCTTACATACGCTACGACCCAGACGCATGGGGAGGCCGCTATTCGGCTAAATTTCTCGCCGACAAGGGGATCGAGCCGTCTGTCATCTGCGATCTGGACGCGCTTGAGGCCATTGCCATGCTGGTGGCGGATGGCGTGGGTGTCAGTCTTGTGCCGCGCTGGTCCGGCATCGAGCGTTTCGCTGGCGACTGCCGGATGACGCAGATCACGGAAGGGGCCTATGAGCGCGAAATCGTGCTGTTGACGAGCGCTCAGGCGGACCGCCTCAACATGCTGGCCATCCTTTCGCGGGCGCTTGTCGAGTCGCCGGCGAAATGATCCGCGCCGCTGCGTAACGGCCGGTGCGTGAGGCACGGCGTATCCGGATCAGATTGTCTCTGTGATTTGCTTCAACATGTACAAGATGAAGTAAAAATACAAAATGTTGGAAGGCGAACCACGAACAAAAACGCACATTTCATGGTGATTTTGAAAGAGAACTTAAATTCTCGCTTGACGATTCATTTTCGTGTTTGTATAAATTTGTACAACTTAAGCAAAACCTCTATTTTCGCCACCAGGATCGCCATGAAACCCTCTATCGCGCTGCGCGCACTGCTCACCTCGGCAGCCATTTCGTTCGCTTGTGCCGCGCCTGCCCTGGCAGCCGCGCCTTTGAAGACGGTCGAAGCCGGGCAACTGACTTACGGCGTCGCGGCGACGTTCGCCCCGTTTGAGTTCACCCAGAACGGTGCGTTGACGGGTTTCGACATCGATCTGATCAATGCGGTCGCGAAAGCGATGAATCTGACGCCCGCCCCGCAGAACATGCAGTTCAGCGGCTTGATCCCGGCGCTGCAAGGTGGCCGGATCGACCTGATCAATTCGGCGATGTACATGACGCCGGCACGCAGCGCTCAGGTCGACTTCGTGCCGTATTTGCGGATCGGCGACCGGGTCATCGTGCAGGCGGCGAATCCCGCGAAGATCACCGGCCGGGACGATTCGATCTGCGGCAAGAACATCGCGGTCACGCTGGGCGGTATCGAGGAAACCTACGCACGCGCCGACGCGCAGCGCTGCGTCGCGGCCGGCCACAGCGCGCCCAACATCATGACCTTGCCGACCGCGCAGAATTCGGCGCTGAGCCTGCGCCAGGGGCGCGCCGACGCCATCTACAACTCGACGCCCGGAACCGTGCAGTTGCTGACCGAAGTGCCCAACGTCTACAAGGCGGTCGGTCCGGAATTCGAACAGACGACCACGATTGGGTTCGCCGTCCCGAAAGGCAATGCAGCCGTAGCGGCGGCGCTGAAGGATGCCCTTGCGAAAGTGGTGGCGCAAGGCACGTACAAGCAGTTGATCGAGAAATGGAAGCTGCCGCCTTCCGTGTCGATTTTCAATGGCCAGGACTCGGCCGCCGCTCATACCGACTAAGCGCCGAATATTTTTCCTCTCAGGATGAATGGTCGAGGCGGGGACCCCGCCTTGACGGGCGTCGCTCATCCGTCGTTTGCATACAGACCATAGGCAGAAAATGAAACGAGTGGCTTCGATAAGTGTGGCGGTCGCATTGACCGGCATCTCTGCAACAGCACATGCGCAGAACAGCGTCACGTTGTACGGCATCGTCGATGCCGGTATCAGCTACCTGAAGACATCGAGCGGCAATCGCTACAGTTTGCTCAGCGGTGGGTTATCGGGGAACCGTTGGGGATTGAAGGGGAGTGAGGATCTCGGCGGTGGCCTGAAAGCGATTTTCCAGCTCGAATCCGGATTTTCGATCGGCACCGGCAAGTTGCTTCAGGGCGGCCGTGAGTTCGGCCGGCAGTCCTTCGTCGGGCTGTCGGGTGAGCGCTGGGGATCGGTGGTCATGGGCCGCATGTACGACCCGGTCGTCGACCTCGTGCAACCGTTGACCGCGGACGGCACGGGCGGCAGTGTCCCGTTCGCGACGCCGGGCGATGTCGACAACAACGATTTCAGCGCACGTGTTTCGAATGCGGTGAAATATTCGAGTCCAAATTATTCAGGACTGCAATTCGAGGCGCTGTATGCATTCGGTGGCGTTGCAGGGTCGACCGGCCAGGGCTATACCGCAAGCGGTGCTGTCTCGTATAGCCAGGGGCCGTTGAAACTTGCCGCCGGTTACTTTCAGGCGGCCAACGCCAACGCCGCTTCGGGCAAACGCACCGGCTGGACCAGCGCCACCACCGACGCACTTTTCGAAGGTGGGTCGATCAATACGGCTTACCAGAGCGCACATATGCTCGCGATCGCGCAAGTCGCAGGGCAGTATCAGATCGGCGCGTTCACACTGGGAGCGGGCTACAGCAACGCGCGCTACACCAGCGACGGGGAGTCGACTTTCGCGGCGACGCAGAAGTTCAACACCGGGCGGGTCTATGGCTTCTATCGTGTCTCTCCTGGATTGCGCTTAGGCGTGGGCTACATCCTGACCTCGGCAAGCGGTGATGCGTCGGCACGCTACAACCAGGTGAGTGCAGGCAGTTTCTACACGCTGTCGAAAGCCACCGACGTTTATGCTACTGCCGCGTTCCAGCGCGCGAGCGGCACGCAACGCACGGCGTCCGGCGGGACGCAGGCCGCCGTGGCAACCATCTCGTCCTACGGCGTCGACGGCACGAGTACGCAGGCCATTGTCTCCGTGGGCTTGCGGCATCGTTTCTGATCACAACGGCTCGCGGCAGGGGATACCTGCCGTTCCCATTTTTTTAGAATCGAGACCTATAGCATGTTGTCTTATCAAACACCCGTCGCGAAAGATGTGCTGGACGCGGCCGCGCAACTGCGCGACGTTGCGATCGACACGCCGGTCGTGCGGTCGGATCTGCTCGACGAAATCACGGGGGCGAAAGTCTTCGTCAAACTGGAGAGTCTTCAGCACACCGGGGCGTTCAAGTTTCGCGGAGCGTATAACTGTCTGTCGCGTCTCGACCGGCACGACTGTCCGGACGGCGTCGTGGCGTACTCGACCGGCAATCACGGGCAGGCAATCGCCACCGTCGGCAGGATGCTCGGTATCGCGACCACGGTCGTCATGCCATCTAACGCCCCCGCGAACAAAGTCGAAAAAGCCAGGATCGCCGGCGCGCAGATCGTCCGCTATGACCGCGAACGCCAGAGCCGTGAGGCCGTGGCAGCGGAGTTGGCGACACGCGGCCGGTTTGCCGTGGTTCCGCCGGGCGATCACCATCACGTGATCGCGGGGCAGGGCACCGTTGCGCTCGAAGCGCTGGCGCGGCTAGGTCAGGATGCGCTCGACGCGATCATCGTGCCGTGTGGCGGCGGTGGACTCTCGGCGGGCACTTGTCTCGCGGTCGAGGCGGCGGGGTCGCGCGCTCAGGTCTGGGCGGCGGAGCCGGCCGAATTCGACGATACCCGGCGCTCTCTTGCATCGGGAAATCGGGAGGCCAACCCGGCCGGCACTACGTCGATTTGCGATGCGCTGCTCGCGCCGATCCCGGCGGAGTTGCCGTTCTCGATCAACAGCCAGCGACTCTCCGGCGTACTCACGGCCAGCGACCATGCAGTCATGCAGGCCATGGCATTCTGCTTCGAGGCTTTCCGCGTCGTCGTGGAGCCGGGCGGCGCGGTGGCACTCGCCGCACTGATGACCGATCCCGTCGCGGCATCGCTGCGCGGCAAGCGGGTATTGGTGATCGCGTCCGGTGGTAACGTCGACGCTGCGCTGTTCGCGTCAGCCATCAGCAAAGCGGAAGTCTGAGTATGCGTAGCGATGCCTGCGGGCAATGCGGACCGCAGGCTGCATCGGATCGTGCCTCAGGCGCGGTCCGCCGCGGCGCGTAGAAACGCGCTCAATAGCGGATGAGGGGCGCCGCTTGCGGACGACAGTTCCGGATGTCCCTGCATGCCGATGAAAAACGGATGGTTGCGTGCTTCAATCGCATCCGCGATCCGTCCGCTGGCATCGCGAGCGACTATCTCCACGCCAACAGACGACAGCGGCACATCGAGTTCGGGATTGAGCCGGTAGCGGTGATTGCAATGAATCCACGGCTGCTTGCCGAGGATCGCGTTCAACCTGGAGGTCGGCGCGACGTCGAGCGGATGGCGCCCGAGGCGATGGGTGGGCGGTGCCGAACGATCGGCCCCGATCGGCACGAAGCTCAAGATTCTCGCGTCCGGCTGGGCTTCCATCAAGCCGACATCGTTCGTGCGCATGGCGAGCCGTGCAATCGCGGTGGCCATTGACTGCATGCCGAGACATAGACCGACGACAGGTCTCGACGCGCGCCATGCGTATGTCGCGGCCGCAATCTGTCCCGCCACGCGCGTCATGTCGGCCCCGCCGGGCAGGACGATACCGTCGAAAGCGTCAAGCGCCTCTTCGGCGCTCGCGTCGCCCAGGTCGTGCGGCGAGACGAAACTGATGTCCATGCTGATCGCTAGCGCGTCGGCCGCGTCCGCCAGCGCGGCGAGCGTGGCGGGGTAAGTGTCGCGTTGATCCGCTTCGCGGCCGATCAGCGCGATGTGCACGCTTGCGCTCGCCGTGCGCTTGTGTGCGCCGGTTGCCGGGAAGGCCGCACCCGGTCCACCTTGCGCGTGCGATGCGCTCCCTGTCCAGCGGCCAAACCGGTCCTGCTGCGCCCGCGTGACAATACTCGTCACGCGGCTCGTGCTGTGCGACTGTTCGAGTTCGACTGTTTCGGTGAGGCTGCGTGCGCGCATCACGCGATAGCGAACGGTCGCGACATGGCTGCGGGTGGCGAGGGCAGATAGCGCGTCGAGTCTCGCGAGTCCACCCTCGGTGCCAGGGTGGACGGGTACGATCACGGCCGCGTTCGCCGCGTTCGCGATCAGGTCTTCGGCGCTGCGTGCCGCAGTAACCGGCTGCCCGCTCAGGCGTTCGCTCCAGATCAGGCCGCTCGGCACGAGGGCGCCGTCACCGGTCACGTGCTGTAACGCGTCGGGGAAACGATTTTCGTCGAAGCGGGCTGCGAGATGCTGCAATGTCGCGCCGACCACATTGGCCAGAATCGCGGCCTGTGCGCCGTAGTGTGCCGGCGTGTCGGCATCGTCTTCAACGAGGTACAGCATCGGGGCCTCTGGAGATCGGGTGGGCGCGCGTCATGCACCGTTGTTTGGGCGTATGGCCGTACCGGACCGGCCACACGTCGTTTAATGCTGCAGGCGACCAGCGATTAGCGGCCGCTGATCTCGACCGGCGAGTGCACCAGCGCGGCGCAGGCGGCCTCGATCCGGCTGCACGCGTCCTGCAAGGTCTGCGCGGGCACCGCGTAAGCGATCCTGACGTGATGCTCCACGCCGAATGCGCTCCCGTGTACCACTCCGACATGCGCGGCATCGAGCAGGTAATTGGCGAAATCGAGATCCGTGCCCAGCACGATCCCGTCCGGTGTTATCGCACCGATCAGGCCCGCGCAGTTCACGAACGCGTAGAACGCGCCTTCGGACGCCGCGCAGTGCAGTCCGGGGCATCGTCCGATTGCCGCAAGCACCATCTGACGGTTGACCTGCAGCGCGGTGAGCCAGTCGGACATGAAATCCGTGCCGCCGCGCAGCGCGGCCAACGCCGCGGCCTGTGAGATCGTGCTCGGATTCGACGTACTTTGCGATTGCAGCGTCTGCATCGCACGGATCAGCCAGGCGGGCCCGCCGGCGTAGCCGATGCGCCAACCAGTCATCGAATATCCCTTCGACACGCCGTTGACGGTCAGCGTGCGTTCGCGCAGCCGTGGCTCGACCTGTACCGGCGTATAAAAGCGGTCGTCATAGCGCACGTGCTCGTAGATATCGTCGGCCATCAGCAACACGTGTTCGTGTTCGACCAGCACGTCCGTCAGCGCTTTCAGTTCATCGCGCGTGTAGACCGCGCCGGACGGATTGTTCGGCGAATTGAGGATCAGCCAGCGGGTCTTCGGGCCGATGGCGGCGCGCAACACGTCCGGCTGCAACTTCCAGCCCGTTTCAGGCGTGCTCGGCAGCACGCGCACTCGCCCTTCGGCGAGTGCGACCATGTCCGGGTAAGACACCCAGTAGGGCGCGCAGATCAGGACTTCGTCGTCGGGCGCGATGGTCGCGAGGAGCGCGTTGAAGATGAGCTGCTTTGCCCCGGTCCCGGCGATGACTTCCTGCGCCGAGTACTGGATGCCGTTCTCGCGAGCGAATTTGTCGACGATCGCGTTGAGAAGTTCCGCCGTCCCGGCGACCGCCGTGTACTTGGTGTCGCCACGTTCGATCGCGGCGATGCCGGCCTGCTTGATATGAGCAGGCGTGTCGAAGTGCAGTTCGCCTTCGCCGAGATTGATGACCGGTTTGCCCCGCGCGAGCAGGAGCCTGACTTTGTCGGAGATAACCGCGGTGGGCGAGGGCTGCACCCGTTGCATGCGCGGCGCCAGCTGATTGGAAAACATATTGACCTCGTGTTGTCTTGTGTGTCCGGCTCGCGGCTCAGGCCGCGACGCGCAGCAAAGGTCGCTCGACCGTTCCGAGTGCCCGATAGCCGGTCTCCGTGACCACCACGGTTTCGCTGACGCCGACAGTGAATTCGCCGTAAATCCGGAGCGCGGGCGGAATGTGGAAGGTCATGCCCGGTTGCAGCGGCGTCATGACGCCCGTGTAGAGACTGAGGATCGATCCTTCGCCCCAATCCGGCGCGAACGAAATGCCGACCGAGTAGCCCGTGCGTTTCTTGAAGTTGTCCGTGTAGCCGGCGCGGTCGATGACCCGCTGGCAGGCAAGGTGGGGTGCTTCACAGGGCGCGCCGGGTTTGATGGCGTCGAGTGAAGCTTGCAGCGCTTCCTGGCAGACTTCTTCCATCGCCAACGCTTCGGGGCGAACTTCGCCGATCCACGCCGAACGCATTAGCGCCGCGTGATAGCGGTCGTGGCATCCGGCCATTTCGAGAAACGCCGGCGAGTTAACTTCGAGCGCGCGACGGCGCCACGTGCCGTGCGGCACGCCGGTGCGTGGGCCGGCCGACACCAGCGGTTCCATGCCGACGTATTCGGAGCCTGCCGCGATTGCCGCGGACATCATCGCCGCGACTAGCGTGTTTTCGGTTGAGCCCGGCTTGACCGCGGCCAGACCCGCTCGCATGCCGGCATCGACATAACCGGCGGCCGTGGCGAGCTTTTCGATTTCCGCCGCCGACTTCACTGCGCGAAGCTGTTCGACCACGCCGGCGGAATCGGCGATCGTACCGAGCTTGTCGCACAGCGTTTCGTAGACGGCGATCGGCAGGAACCAGCCGCGCTTGTCGAGCGCAATGCGTTTGCCGGCCAGCCCTTTTTGCTGGATGACCTTGACCAGCACGTCGATCGGATTTTCGCCGTCGCTGTAAACCTGGGCATCCGAAATATAGGTATTGGCGATGAAGTTGAAGTATTCGAGCTGGCGGATCACGAACACGGGTTCGCCCGCGACAGGCAGGATCAGTGCCTGAAACGTGTAATAACCGGGTGTCTGTTGCCCGGTCAGATAGAAGATGTTTTCCGGACCGGTGACGATCATTGCGTCGATGTTCGCCTGGGCGAGCAATGCGCGTGCGCGAGCGACACGGCCTGCATATTCCCCGGCCGGAAAGGCTGATTCGCAACCCTGAGCGGGACCTTGGCTTGTTTGCATGTCGAGGGTTTCCTAAGCGTCTAGAGAGTGTGGGTCAATGCGGCGTCGAACGAAACGCCGAGTCCGGTGTGGCCTGCGGCGCAGACCGTTCCTGTGCGATACGAAAGGCCGCTGACAGGATCGTCGAGAAGGCCATCGGCGCCATAGAGTTCGGCCCAGCGCGGCGCAGTCGCGCAGCAAACCTGAAGGGCGGCTGCGGTCGCGGCGGCGCCTTCGTTCATCTGGCCGATCATCAGCGGAATGCCTGCAGCACTCAGCCGGCGTGCGGCGCCGATTGTCGATGCGATACCGCCCAGTTTCACGAGCTTCAGATGCGCGGCCACCGGTAGACCGGCGAAGCCGCACAGGGTGTCGATGTCAGCGTCCGATTGCAGGCTTTCGTCGAGCATGAGCATGAGCGGGCTCATCTGCGCGAGACGGCGCAGATTCGTCCAGTCGCCGGCTGCGATGGGTTGCTCGACGTATTCGACCGCGCGCGCGGCAAGCGCGGCGAAGCGCGCCGGACATTCGCCGGGCAGCCACTGACCGTTCGCATCGACGGACAACATGATGCAATCGCCGAATCGAGTTTTCAGCAGGTCGATGCGGCGCAGATCGTCGTCGAATGTTCCAATCGCCACGCGCAGCTTCAGATCGTTGAAGCCGCGTTCGAGATAACGGGCGGCGCGGGCCAGCATGGTTTCGTCCGACGACCAGAAGAGCGTCTGGTTCGAGCGCCACATGGTGGGCTGCTCGCCGTGTGCGCCGAACATCTGAGCGACACTGACGCCGCACTGCTGCGCGTACAGGTCGCAGAGCGCGCTGTCGATCATCATGCGCACCGGCGCGCAGAAGCGCGCGAGCCATTCGCCGGATGTTTCAACGAGCGCACGGGCATCGCGCCGCCAGTCGATCTGCGCGAGCGCGGCGTGCGCGTCGGTGATGACTGTCTCCGGTGCGAGACCGTTCAGATAGGCGATGTTGATCCGTACTTCGCCGATGCCGACATGGTCCTGTTCGACGAGCCGCAGATACAGCGCGTCCAGGTATCCGACGCTGCCCGACGCCGCCGTGTGCAGCGTGAGGCCGTCGCCGTAGTGGAGCGAGGCGCGGTGAAGGGTGGCTAGCACGATCGTCAGCCGCCCTTTTTCATCATCTCGAGCGCGACGTCCCGATAGATCAGGCTCGATGCGAGCAGTTCGTCGATCGGTACGAACTCGTCCGGCTTGTGCGCGACTTCGAGCGTGCCCGGGCCGATCACGACGCCGGTCGCGCCGACGCTGCGGAAATGCACCAGATCGCAGCCGCCCTGGAAGCCGAACGGGCCCGGCTCGGCGGTGCCATGGGCACGGCACGCTGCGAGGCTCGCCTGAACGATTTTCGAGTCGAGCGTAGTTTCGGTCGCGCCGCCGGTGGTAGGGCGATATTCGAGGACTTCCGCTCGCACGCCGAATTGCTCGTACGCGACTTTGAGAAGTTGCTCGATTTCCCGCTTGACGTCCTCTTCGAGTTCGCCGGGCACCATGCGGCGGTCGAGCAGCAGATCGCAGGCACCGGGAACAACGTTGTCCGCATGGCCGCCGAGCGCACGGGTCACGGTCAGGCTAGCCGAACCGACCAGCGGATGACAGCGGCAACGCACTTCGTTCTCGTGATGCCCTTCGACCAGCTTGAGCAGTTGGGCGGCGCGATAGATCGCGTTGTCGCCGAGATGCGGTGTGCCGGAATGGGCAGTGACGCCGTGCACTCGCACGAGCGGCCGCAGGCTGCCTTTGTGGGCCGAGAAGGTCGCGTTCGAGGTCGGCTCGCCGACCACCACGAAATCGACTTTGGGCCGGCCGGCCGCATAGAACTTCGCCCCTTCGCTGGCGATCTCCTCGTCAGCCGTAAAGACGCCGAGTAGCGTGCCCGACCAGCCGGAGCGGTCCGCGGCCAGCATGCGCATCGCTTCGATCATCGCGGTCAGCGGGCCTTTTGCGTCGCATGAGCCGCGGCCGTACAGGCGGTTGTCCGCTTCGCGCAGGACGAACGGATCGGACTTCCAGCCGTCGCCGGCCGGTACGACATCGAGGTGAGTGTTGAATGCGAATGTCGGGCCGGGGCCGTTTTCCAGTCGCGCCATCACGTTGGCGCGGCCCGGCTTGTATTCGCTGAGCGACAGGTCGAAGCCTTCGCTGGCGAGCAGGCGCTCCACGAGTTGCGCGGCCTCGATTTCGCGGCCGGGCGGGTTTTCCGTATTGATACCGACAAGCGCAGTCAGGTCCCGTTTCATGCGGGACAGATCGGGTTGGATGGACATGAGAAGTGTTCCGGGTCAGTGCAGGATCTGGTCAAGAAACCGGCGCGCACGTTCGTGCGTGGAGCCGTTGAAGAATTGTTCGCTGGTCTCGGTCAGGATGACCTCGCCGGCGTCCATGAAAACGATCTTGTCGGCCGCGCGCCGCGCAAACCCCATTTCGTGGGTCACGACGAGGCTCGTCATGCCTTCCGCGCTCAGTTCGGCCATAACGTCGAGGACTTCGCTGACCATCTCCGGATCGAGCGCGGAGGTGGGCTCGTCGTACAGCATGACCTTCGGTTTCATCGCCAGCGCACGTGCGATCGCGACGCGCTGCTGCTGACCGCCCGAGAGCTGCTCCGGAAAGTAATCGGCGCGCTCGCGCAGGCGCACCTTGGTCAGGAGGCCGAGTGCGAGGTCATGTGCGTCGTGGCGCGAAACGCCCATCACGGTCATCGGCGCAAGCATCACGTTTTCGATGGCGGATAGATGGGAAAACAGCTCGAAATTCTGAAACACCATGCCGATTCGCTGGCGCACCAGGTGTTCGTTTTTTCGCTCGCGCGCGAGGTCGCGGCCTTCGAACAGAATGTTGCCGGCATCGACTGTCTCGAGCAGGTTGATACAGCGCAGGAGGGTGGATTTACCGGACCCGGAAGGGCCGACAATCACGATCGTCTCTTGCGCCGCGACATCGATCGAGCAGCTCTTGAGAATACGCGTGTCGCCATAGCTCTTGTCGATACGGCTGACTTTCAGCAAGGGAAGGGAGGCGCCAGTAGACATGGGCATCCTTAGCGAACGAGGGATTGCGAAGTGCCGAGCAGACGTTCGGCGAACGACATGCGGCGAGTACTGGTCCTGCGCTTGCGATCGAGCGCGCGTTCCATCCATCCCTGCAGCAGCATGAACAGCGTAGTGAGCGCCAAGTAGTAGATTCCCGCAGCAGTTAGCGCTTCCAGGTAACGGAAGTTCGCACTTGCCGCCTGATCGGCGACGAGCAGCAACTCCTGCACGGCAATCACCGAGACGAGGGCGCTCAGCTTGAGCATGCCGATCATCTGGTTGCCGATAGGCGGCAGGACGACCCGCAGCGCCTGCGGCACGACGATATGGCGGAATACCTTGGCGCGCGTCATACCCAACGCGAACCCTGCCGTGCGTTGTCCCTGCTTCACGGCTTGCAGACCGGAGCGGAATATCTCCGACATGAACGCGCCTTCGTTTAGCGACAGTGCGAGCACCGCGCAGACAAACGCGCTGAACCGGATGCCGAAGGACGGCAGCACGTTGTAGATGAAGATGATCTGGAACAGGACGGGCGTGCCGCGGAACAACCACAAATAGGCGAACGTGAAGGTCTTCGCGATCTGACTGCGCGTGCCCTGTAGTAGCGCCAGCACGAGGCCGATCAGCATGCCGAATCCAAGCGAGATGACGGTCAGGACAAGCGTGAGCGCCGCGCCGTGGAGAAAATCTCTCGAGATCAGGTACTCGAGCAGTAGGTGTAGTGACATGATCAACTCCAATACTAACTACAATTTGTATGAATTGTGTCGATTTATACAAAGAGAAAAAAGGCGGGTCAAGGATTAATTCCGCTGTAAGGAAGTCAATTTGACGGTGATCTCGCCGATCTCTACGCCGATTGGTATTTGAAATTTGTATTTTTTGATATTCTTCTACAGATCGATTCGAAGGGACGATGCAATGACAAAAAGGGCGGGCAAGGGTGCCCATCTGCTGGCCAAACAGATCCTGGATCTCATTCAGGAAGCAAGGTTCGAGGTAGGCCATCACCTGCGCGAACAACAACTGGCGGACCTGCTCGGGGTGTCGCGCACGCCCGTGCGAGCGGCCATGACATTGCTCGAGTCCCTCGGTGTGATCGAGGCGCGAAAAAATCAGGGGTTCTTTCTGGCACGTTCCGCGGAGGGCCTGCACCGCATCGAGTTGGAGTTGCCCACTTCGGGGGACGAGGATCTGTACAACCGTCTCGTGACGGACCGCCTGGCGGGTCTGATTCCGGCGTCGCTCACGCAGACGGATATCGCGCAGCGCTATGAGGTGGACCGGGTGACGATGACGCGAGCCTTGTCGCGTCTTTCGGAAGATGGCCTGATCGTGCGTAATAAAGGGCACGGCTGGAGCTTTCAGCCCTCGCTCGACTCGGCACTCACCTTGAAGAACAGTTACGATTTTCGCTTGACCCTGGAGCCGGCCGGCCTGCTATTGCCCACTTTTTCGGCGGACCGCTCAGCGCTGGAAAGATGCCGGCGTGAACATATCTTCCTGACTTCGCAACTCGGTCTCAATGGCGTGACGCCGAAGCAGGTGTTCGAAACCGATGCCAATTTTCACGAGATGCTTGCCGAATACAGCGGGAACGTATTCATGCATCAATCGATGCAACAGCAGAACCGGCTGCGCCGCCTGCTCGAATTTCAGGGTTATGTGAACCGCAAGCGGATTCGGGAGTGGTGCAGCGAACACCTGGAGATCATCGACGCGATTCTCGCGAACGACATGCCGGTCGCCGCCGAGCGCATGCGCAAGCATCTGTTTCATGCCTACCATACGACGGGGGCCGCCGATGCGGTGGCGAAAGGCGGGAAGGTCGCGTAAAGGGAACGCCCGAAAGACCGGGTACGATGTGCTCAGACCTGAGCGCAAACCGCTTTGACAAGCGGAAACGACCCATGCGTTGGACGCGTGACAACTCGTAGTCAGCGTTCGTCCGCAGCACGGGTCGTTGCGCTTTTAACTGCTTGCGCAGCTATAGCTGGCTGCCTGATTGATGTCTCCCGCGTTGTAGTGCGGCACGGTCGGATACGGGCAGTCAGGCAGCGTTGCTGTCACGTTGCCGTTCGTGTCGAGTTTGGTCATAGTCAGTTGACCCGGTGCGGCGCCTTGCTCGACCCAGGCGATCATCGGACCAATGTAGTCGAACTGATCCGGTCCATTGCCACCTTCGACATGACCCACACCGGCCTCACGGTAGAACCGCGCATTACTGGCCGCCGACCCCGCGAGTTGCGTCATTGTCAGCCAGTTGCGGATATGGTCACGAGCCGACAGCAGCGGATCGGCGCCGCCGTGAAACGAGATCAGCTTTTTGCCCGAAGCCAGATACTGGGCGATAGCCTGAAGGCTGTGATCGGCTCCCGCGCTTTGCAAACCTGCGGCGATGACCGGATAGGCGCTATCGACATTAAAGGTTGCCTGCAAACTTCCTGCGGCAGTGGCCGGTAAGAGCCAATTGCCATTGCCTGTCGCGATCCCGGCGAATCCGCCGCCCAGCGTTGCATACGCGCCGACACCGAGCGAGCTGCCGAAGTCGGCCCAGTAGTAACCGGAATAGAGCAGCGTTCCGCTACCGGTATCCAGTGCGCCGATTTCTTGCCGGACGGTCTGCAATTGAGCCGGTGTGAGGCAGGTCGCGGCGGGCGCGCCTGCGGTTCCACATTGAAGGGGAGCGGGATCGTAGGTGCACGCGTCCGGGTTCAGTATCACGCCGTTGGCGTTCCCGCATTGTTGCAGCGCTGCCTGATAGGCCGCCGTCCATTGCGCGCTGCCGGGCATGGCGGCCGTCCCGACCTTGGAGGCCATGTTCAGCCATGCCATGGTTTGCGTCGCCATATTCATGGTTTCGGAGCCGGCGATGATGCCGTCGTAATCGCCGGGCCAATCCTGCGCGACGAGGTAAGCATTGCGGCCGCCGTTCGATGCGCCTTCGAAGTAGGTGTACTTGGGTGACTGACCGTAGAAGGCGCTAATCACCGCTTTGGCAAAATGTACGGTGGTGCCGAGCGCGGCGTACGAGTAGTCCTGTTTTTGGGTCGCATTGGTGATGAAATCGGCAGGATTGCCGTCCCGGTTGCCACCGTTTGAAGCCGTGAAAGCCATGCCGCGTTGCAGCGGTTTGGTGAGAGGGTAAGTCAGGTTGACAGATTCGACGGTTGGAATGGATCCGTCGAAACCGCCCCCGCCCTGGTGGAATAACCGGTTCGCATAGTTATCCGGAAGATCGACCTCGATGTCGAGCGTGGTGCCGTGAGCGCCGGTCGCGCTAACTTTGCAGTAGGCGGGCACATCGCCGCTCGCTTCGGTGCGCTTCGTGGCGGTGATCTGGATCCCGCCGATGGTTTGGCCGTTGAGCGTGGTGCATTTGGACGCGTTGGTCTGGGCGACCGTGGGGGGTGTCACGTCACCACTTCCGCATGCAGTGACAAATACGCTGCAAAGACTGGCGATGCCCCATACCAGGTACGACTGGGTGATCCGCCTGCGCGCGCCGTCCGAGCCTCTGACATTCTGATTTGCCATTCATATCTCCTGGTTGAGGACAACAATTTTTGTTTTTATTAATTAACCGGCCGGTCGGTTTTGTGAGTGAGGTGCAGCATAAGTTGTTGGAAATCGCTCGGATAGCGACGTTAACCCTGGAGAACCAACGCAGATTTGATTGAAGTGGCGCGCAGTGGGCGAACGCAGGAAGTGCGTGGGGTACAAACGCACCCCACGACGTATTGCGTGTGAAAGTTGAAGTCGACAGAGGGAGGGGCTGGCCTGGGGGCGGGGACGTGTCCAGGGTCATCGTTGCAATCGAGTAGCTGACCGCGGCGTCACTGCGGCGGCGTTGGCCACGAACCGCGTTTAACGATTGTCCAGTAGAGCCATCCGATCAAAGCCAGTGCGCAAGCCCCAACGAGCGTTGGCAACAGCAAGAAAGACCAGCCTGGCTGAGCCACGAAGATGATGACCGGATTGCTGCCGGCCGGTGGATGGACGGTGCGTGTCAGCATCATCAGCATCGTGGCACATGCCGCGGCGGCGGCCATTGGCAGGTACCCCGGACCGAGTAGATGCAGAAATAGCAAACCGACCAGTGACGTCAGAACGTGACCTCCGATGATGTTGCGCGGTTGTGAAAACGGGCTGGCCGGAAAGCCGAACAGCAGCACGCAGGTTGCCCCGAACGACCCGAGGATCCACGGTTGCGAGGTTTTCTGCGCCAGCATGCCCACGAGAGCCAGGGCCGCGAACGCGCCCAGGCCGGCTAGCATGATGCTGCCGGCCCGGGCGCGCCGCGTCGAGGCCCCGTTGACGCCAGAGGGAGCGGCGGACGGGGAGGCCATATGCGGGGTTAGCTCTGCTTGAAGCGGGCAGCTTCTTCGGATCCCTTCGTCGCGTTGCCTGCGCTGTACGAGTGCGCGCCGACACCCGCAAGTTTGCCGCCTTGCACGATCAGGTATTCATTGCGGATCGGCCTGCCTTCGAAGAAGCACTCGAGGATTTCACGGGTGCCTGCGGCGTAGCGAGTTTGCGCGGACAGGCTGGTGCCGGAGATGTGTGGCGTCATGCCGTGGTGCGGCATGCTGCGCCACGGATGGTCGACCGGTGCAGGCTGAGGGAACCAGACGTCGCCCCCATAGCCGGCTAGCTGGCCACTTTCCAGTGCTGCGGCGATGGCATCGCGGTCGCACAGCTTGCCCCGTGCCGTATTGATCAGATAAGCACCACGCTTGAAATTCGCAAGCGTCTTCGCGTTGATCATGTGCTCGGTCTCGGGGTGCAGCGGGCAGTTCAGCGTCACGACGTCGCACACTTTGGTCAGGCTCTCGAGACTGGTGTGGTGGGTGAGGTTGAGTTCCTTCTCGACCGACTCCGGCAGGCGGTGGCGATCCAGATAGTGCAGCTTCACGTCGAAGGGCTTGAGCAGCCGCAGTACGCGCAGGCCGATACGGCCGGCGGCGACGGTGCCCACGTTCATCGCCTCAAGGTCATAGGAGCGTTCGACGCAATCGGCGATATTCCAGCCGCCCCTGATAACCCAGTCATACGACGGGAGATAGTTGCGCACCAGCGCAAGCGTTGTCATCACGACGTGTTCGGCTACGCTATTGCTGTTGCAATAAGTGACCTCGGCGACCGTGATGCCGCGATCCATTGCCGCCTGCAGATCGGTGTGGTCCGAACCGATGCCGGCGGTGACGATCATTTTGAGTCTGGGTGCTTTCGCGATGCGCTCGGCGGTCATATAGGCCGGCCAGAACGGTTGCGAAATGACGATTTCAGCGTCATGCAGTTCGCGGTCGAGCACGCTATCGGCACCGTCTTTACTCGACGTCACGACCAACTGGTGGCCGTTCGATTCGAGATATTTGCGCAGTCCCAGTTCGCCCGATACGCAACCCAGCAAATGACCCGGCGTGAAATCGATCGCTTCGGGGGTTGGCGCGGTTTGCCCGTCGGGATAATGGGTGATGTCAGGAATGGTGTCACGCGCATACCGCTTCGGCATACCGTCAACCGGATCGTCATACAGCACACAAAGAACCTTGGCCATGTCGTCTCGCTCCACTCAATGCAATAAGTGATCCGGCGTCAACCGTTTGACGGCCGGGTCGATGCGAGGCATCGATGAGCACAGTGTCTTTGAGGGAAGCGGGCCGGTCCAATCGTTTGGACGGATCGACTGATAACCGCTGCTTATTAAACTCCCGCTATTGCAGCGCGGCGATGTCTGCGTTGTTGAGCAATGTATCGAACGATTGCTGCAGATCGAGTCGTTCTGCCGCGCTCCACATTGCTGCCGCCAGCGGTGGTATGGACGGAGAATTGCGCGTGATCAGACCGATCTCGCGTGTCAGTTCAGGCAGCAATGGCGTTGCCTTGACGCTGGTTCGGGTGTCGAGCACGCTTAACAGGCTGTGCGGCAGGATGCTGTATAGGCCGGCATGCTGGACGTTCGAATACAGTGCGAGCAAGGAATCCGTTTCGAGCACGACGGTTGGTTGAACGCCGGCGCTGCGAAATGCCGCGTTGATGACCTGGCGATTCTGCATCGTCGTGCCCAGCAGGCAGAACGGCAGTTCGCCAAGCGCGTCCCAACGGTTCAGATCCGGCCTGGCAGGCGAGTCAGGAGGGGAGAGCAGAAAGTAACGCTCGCTATACAGTGGAAGAACCGCAAACCCCGCCTGGACGCGATTATCCAGATACGTGAACCCGATATCGAGTTCATAGTCGTCCAACTGGCGAAGGATCGTGTCCGCACTCAGCGAGCGCGCGGCGTATCGGATCGCGGGGTGATCCGATCGGCACGCGCCCAGCAACAAGCCCACAATGGGCATCGTCGTGGGAATGACGCCGATGCGGATCGTGCCGGTCAGCCGCACCTGGGCGGCCGATGCGTCCTGCCGCATATTTTCGAGCGCGGCGAGCGTCTGGCGGGCCCATCCGAGCACCCGTTCGCCTTCTTCGGTGAAGCCAAGAAAACGCCTGCCGCGCCTCACGATGACCAGACCCAACTCAGCTTCAAGGCTTCGGATCGCGGAGGAAAGCGCGGGCTGCGAGACATGGCTCAGTTCGGCAGCCTTGGCAAAGTGCTGCTCTTTCGCAAGCGTAACCAGATAATGAAGTTGACGGATGAACATCGCGCTCCCGGGTACCGGCAGATGCCATTTGCACATGCCGGCTTCGTTATATCACATGGAATATAACGAACTCGCCACGCACTGTGCTCGATCATGTGATCATGACCGCGTGCCACACACCCAGGCATGAGTGCAGTCGGATGTCGGGAGAAAAGACCACTATGCCGACCAGGATTGAATCAGGGTTTTCAGCCACATACCGGCGCATGCGCAGAGTGCTACGCTGCGCCGAGAAAATCAGCAGGTGGGTTTGCAAATGATGCGAATCGAGACAGGGGATTTTTCCACCAACGGGATCGAGCTACGAGCCGACATTGCCGGCAGCGGTATGCCGGTCCTGCTCTGCCACGGATTCCCCGAATCGCGGCATTCCTGGCGCCATCAGGTGCCGGCGCTCGCCGAAGCGGGATACCGTGTGATCGCGCCTGACATGCGGGGATATGGCGGCAGCAGCGCGCCGGAGACGATCGAGGATTTTACGATTCTGCATCTGGTGGGCGACATGGTCGGGTTGCTCGATACGCTTGGGCATCCGAAAGCCGTGATCGTCGGTCATGACTGGGGTGCGGTCGTTGCCTGGACGGCAGCCATGTTGCGGCCTGACCGGTTTATCGGCGTCGCCGGACTTTCGGTTCCGTTCATCCCTCGCACTTCTTCTCCGCCGCTCGCGACCCTGCGCCGCCTGGGGCGGGCGCACTTCTACTGGCTCTGGTTCGAACCGCGGGGTCGCGCCGAGGCGGAACTTGACGCTGATCCGGCGGAAAGCCTCCGCCGCATTTACTGGGGCCTCTCTGGCGGCGCGCCCGAGCCGCTCTGGAACGGCATGGTCGCCGGGAGCGGATTTCTTGCTACCTTCCCGGCGCCCGCCGGTCTGCCGGATTGGCTGACGCCGGAGGACCTCCGCCTGCAAACAGCAGCTTTCGCCCGTGGCTTTCGTGCGCCGCTCGACTGGTATCGCAATCTCGACCGGAACTGGGGGTTGCTTGGCGCCTTTGCCGACGCACGCATCACACAACCGGCGATGTTCCTCGCGGGCGCGCGGGACCCTGTGCTGAATTGGCGACGTGACGCCTATTCGGCTCATGCGGAGAACTTGCCGGGCCTTGTCTCCAGCACACTGCTCCCTGACGTCGGCCATTGGATACAGCAGGAGGCGCCGGAAGCAGTGACGGCAGCGCTCTTCGACTTCCTGCGGACATTCAATACATCGGACTACTAGCGGATCGTCACGCCGTTCGTCAGGCATTGCATGAACGTGTAGTTCGTCCAGATCCTTAAAACATGCTTCGGGTCGGTGCCGTCGGTCAGATCTGGTGCGTCGTTCTCGTAGTTGACGTTCAGGTATGTATAGCCCGTGTACCCATTCCAGTTGGGCATCGGCCGGCGTATCCAGCTCCGGCTTGTTAGCGCGCCAGCAACGAAACGGTTGCGATGCCGAGGACGGTCATCAGCAGCGACGCGCCCACATGAATGGCGATCTCGCCCGCCGCCCAGCCGAGCCGGCCGTCCTGCAAGCGCTGCACGACTTCTGCTGAGAATGTCGAGAAAGTCGATAGGCCACCCATCAATCCCGTAATGACGAAGAGCCGCCATTCGGGCGCGATCTGCGGCGCCCGCGCGAATCCCGCGACCGCGACGCCGATGACGTAGCCGGCGATCACATTGGCGGCGAACGTGCCGAGCGGCAAGCCGGCGAACAGGCCGTTCAGACGGATACCGAGGAACCAGCGGAACAGCGAGCCGAGTGCGCCACCGATGCCGACGGCGAGAATGGACCAATACATGAAAATTGCCCTGGCGAAGCGAAAAGGTCGACAAACCGGGCTGAGGAGGGACGCGCGATGCCGCGTCCGTCGTCATCCGGGCGAAGCAGGCATCATCAGCCACAAGGGCGGTTAAGGGAGAATGCCATCTCCAGCGCGCAAGTCTAGCATCGGCGAACCCACTGGGGACAGGTGGGCGCGGCATGATCGGCGGGCAACCGGACACGAAACCGCCGACGCGCCGCTAGCGATGCGTTGCGGCGAACGTGTCAGCCGACGCTTTCGCGTTCCGGCGTCGCCGAAATCTTGTGGATCGACAGGTCCGCGCCGTTGTACTCGTCTTCCGGATCGAGCCGCAAGCCCACCGTCATGCGAATGGCCCCGTACACGAGCGTGCCGCCGAGCGTCGCCACCACGATGCCGCCCAGCGTGCCGACCAGTTGCGCCCCGAACGATACGCCGCCCAGGCCACCGAACGCATGCAGACCGAAGATGCCGGCTGCGATGCCACCCCATGCGCCGCACAGACCATGCAACGGCCATACGCCGAGCACGTCGTCGATGCGCCAGCGGTTCTGCACGCAGGTGAACATGGTGACGAACAGCACGCCCGCAATGCCACCTGTCACCAGCGCGCCAAGCGGATGCATCACGTCGGAGCCTGCGCATACCGCGACCAGCCCGGCGAGCGGACCGTTGTACGTGAAACCGGGGTCGTTGCGGCCCGCGAGCCAAGCGGTCAGCGTGCCGCCGACCATCGCCATCAGCGAATTGACTGCCACGAGGCCGCTGATTTTGTCGATGGTCTGCGCGCTCATCACGTTAAAGCCGAACCAGCCGACCGTCAGCACCCATGCGCCCAGCGCGAGGAACGGAATATTCGACGGCGGATGCGCGGCAATGCCGCCGTCGCGGTGATAGCGGCCGTGGCGCGCGCCGAGCAGCAGCACGGCCGGCAACGCGACCCAGCCGCCGAACGCATGCACCACCACTGAACCGGCGAAGTCATGAAACGGCACCCCGAATACCTGGGTGAGCCAGTTCTGAATGCCGAAGCGGCCGTTCCACACGATCCCCTCGAAGAACGGATAGATGAACCCGACCAGCACGAAGGTGGCGAACAGCTGCGGATTGAATTTCGAGCGCTCGGCGATACCGCCCGACACGATCGCGGGAATCGCCGCCGCAAAGGTCAGCAGGAAGAAGAAGCGCACCAGCGCATAGCCATTGTGCGCGGCCAGCGACTCGGCGCTGCCGAAGAACTGCACGCCATAGGCGATCGTGTAGCCGATGAAGAAATACGCGATCGTCGAAACCGAGAAATCCACCAGAATCTTGACCAGTGCATTGACCTGATTCTTTTTGCGCACCGTGCCGAGTTCGAGAAATGCAAACCCCGCGTGCATGGCCAGCACCATCGCGGCACCTAGCAAAAGGAAGAGGGTGTCGGTGCCGGTTTTCAGACTTTCCATCGATGTGTCCCGCTTATGCCAAAAAAGCGGGCATTGAATGCAAGAAGCGGGCCAAATTTGTGCTGGAAAGCGTCGATCAGGTGCAAATCAGCACCGGGATGGGTTTCATGTCACTCGCTCCCATTTGGGCAATGCGCGGGGTTTTGCACCGTGGACAGCAATGAAAGCCCAATATAAGTGCATATCGGTTCCACAACGGACCTCATGATCCAAACATGGGCACAACATTCGATTTGATTTACGTTTAATTCAAAAGCCTGACGTTGTATGCACATTCGCTGCAGAGGGCGCTGAATTTGGCGGAAGAAGTCTGGTCCGTGGCGTGTCGTCTTTGTCTTCCTGCCCAAAGGCCGACATAATGTGCCGTCCCCGTGCACGATCTGCCGGCCATCGACCTCCAATGCGCACGCATGAGACTGACCACTAAAGGCCTGTTGCTGATCGCGATTCCGGCCCTCTTCGAACTGGCGCTGTTGTCCGGACTGGTCAAGGCGCAGTCCGACGCGACCCAGGCGGAGCAGTGGGCCATCCATAGCGAAGACGTGCTGCGCCAGACCACCGCGATTCTCGATCCGGTGCTGGGCGAATCCGTGGCGCTGCGCGGCGCGGTGCTCGCCAACGATACCCGCTTCACGACACCGGTTACCGTGTGGATGGACGTCGACCGTCGCATCGATCAACTGGCCGAGCTGGTTGCCGATAACCCGGCGCAGGTCGAGCGCGTGGTGCAGGTGCGCCAGGCGGTGCAGGGATATCGCCAGTGGTCGGATCGCGTTCAGGACATGCTGCATTCGGGGCGGCGGCGCGATCTGCTCGATCGTTTCCGCGAGCTGGCCTCGGCCGACGTGCTCGATCGCTTTCGTCAGCAGGTGGCGGCCTTCCAGACCGAAGAGCGGCGCCTCGACACGTTGCGTTCGAACGCAGCCGAAGCCGCGCGCGAACGGCAACAGATGCTGATCGTCGCGGCCGTGTTCGGCTCCTTGCTGTTCGTCGCGCTGGCTGTCTGGTTGTTCACGCGCGGCGTGCGCGGCCGGCTCGCACTGCTGTCCGATAACGCCGGGCGACTCGCGGGTAACGAGCCGCTAGCGCCGATCGGCCCCGGCCGCGATGAAATCGCCCGGCTCGATCTGACCTTGCATGAAACCAGCCGGCGCCTGCTCGAAGCCGAGCGCATCCAGGCGCGTTTCCAGTCCGATCTCGCGCGTCGCGCCGGTGAACTTGCGCGCATCAACGAGACCTTGCGGCAACAGACCCAGGAAAACGAAATGTTCATCTACAGCGTGTCGCACGACCTGCGTGCGCCGCTGGTGAATCTGCAAGGCTTCTCGAAAGAACTGATTCGCGCGTGTGACGAATTGCGCGCAATGCTGCGCCGGTCGTCGCTCGCGTCGGAACCGCGGCAGCGTATCGAACGGGTGGTGGACGAGGATATCGGCGAGGCGCTGCACTTCCTGCAGACAGCCGTGCTGCGCGCGTCGCACATCATCGACGCGCTGTTGCGGCTGTCGCGTGTCGGCCGCGTCGAGTACCGGCAGCAAAAGGTCGAAGTGGGCGATATCGTGCCGCGCGTGATCGATGCGATGCAAGGGTCGATCCGGGCGCGCCGGGCGCACGTCATCGTGCACGACTTGCCGGCGGTGTGGGGCGATCCGACCGCGCTCGAACAGGTATTCGCGAACCTGATCGGCAATGCGGTCAATTATCTGGACCCGGCCCGCGAAGGCCAGATTGAAATTGGTACGACGCCGGCGCCGCCGGGCGTGCATTCACTGCGGATTTTCTACGTGCGGGACAATGGCCTGGGCATTCCGGCGATCGCGCTGCCGCGGCTTTTCAACGCCTTTCAACGCTTGCACGGCAATGTGGCGGCGGGTGAGGGCATCGGGCTTGCGCTCGTGCGGCGCGTGGTGGAGCGGCACGGCGGGCGTGTGTGGGTGGAGTCGAAAGAGGGCATGGGCACGACGTTTTATCTGTCGCTGCCCGAAGCCGGGATGCGGACGGCGCAACTGGCTGTCGAGACGCATGTCGCGATAGCGGAGGGTGTTCACGCGGTTCGTGATATGCGCGAAGTAGGCGCGGGCCTCGCTGATCGTGAAGGCCCTGGCCTGAACGGCGGTGCGGCGGCGCATGCCGCCAATGCCACGCCCGATATCAGTACGCGGTAATCAGTAAGCGGTAAACAGCCGGCGCGGTTTGAGCAGTTTGCTGCCGCGAATCGACCAGTAGCAGCCGCAAACGATCAGGATCGCAACGCCCGTGAGCGCCTCGAGCGGCGCGGGATGCAGGCCGGGCAAGCCGCCCAGGGCGAGCAGGCCGTGCGCGACGATCAATAGCGCCGCCCACAGCGCGCACGCCGCCTGTACCAGCATACGTGTGCCCGCCAGACGTCGCGCGCGGTTTTCTCGCGACCAGTTGGCCGGTGTGCGCGCACAGAAAAAAGCAATCGCCATCAACGTGACGGCGAGAATGACGATCCAATCAGTCAGTTCCATCGAAAAAGGCTCCCAGGTCAACCGGCGACTATAGGAAAGCTTTCCGTTGCGAACTATCGGATTAGTCTCAAATGCGGGTAGGTTCAGGCGAGCGCGCATTGCCGCGAGGGCAAGGCGCTCGCCTCAGGATCAGAGTTCGATCCGCGTGCCGAGCAGCACGAGGAATTGACGCAGCCATTCAGGATGCGCGGGCCATGCGGGGGCGGTGACGAAATTGCCGTCGGTGATCGCAGCGTCGACCGGAATGTCGGCGTACTCGCCGCCAGCCAGCTTGACTTCGGGCGCGCAGGCCGGGTAGGCGGAAATGCGCTTGCCGCGAATCACGTCGGCGGCGGCCAGCAGTTGCGCGGCGTGGCAGATCGCGGCGATCGGCTTGCCCGCTTCGGCGAACTGCCGCACGAGTTCGATTACCTTGTGATTGAGTCGCAGATACTCCGGCGCGCGGCCGCCCGCGATTGCCAGCGCATCGTATTGACGGGGATCGGCGTCTTCGAACGTTGCGTTGAGCGTGAATTGATGCCCAGGTTTTTCGGTATAGGTCTGGTCGCCTTCGAAATCATGGATTGCGGTCTTGATTTTGTCGCCGGCTTTCTTGTTCGGACAGACCGCGTCAACCACGTGACCGACCGCCTGCAGTGCCTGAAACGGCACCATCGTTTCGTAATCCTCGGCGAAGTCGCCGGTCAGGAACAGAATCTTCTTTGCTGCCATCGCATGCCTCCAATTGATCAACGGAACACATCGAACGCTCAGGCAGTCTACTCCAACGCATTTGACAGAACCGCGACGGAGGCCCGATGGCGCGTATGCAGGGATGCAGGATTGCAGTTGGGCGCGCAGCGGCGTTTGCTGACCTGTTTTCGGGCAGCCCTAGCGCAGCCTGGCGCCGCTGACTTTGATGCCGCGGCGCGCGCCGCAGCTTCGGGCGCGCGGGCTCCCGGGGACTCGCCGCGGAGACCGTGATGCGCGACGGCGTATCATTGGCGCGTTTTCGCATGCGGAAGCCGCTCAATGCGGCTCACACTCAAATATGACTTTATCTATTCGTTCACCGCTGTTGCGCCGCGTCGCTGTTGTCGCCCTCGTGTTCGGCGGCCTGACGGCTTGTCAGAAGAACGATGCGTCGGCGCAGGTTGCCGGCAAGCTCAACGATGCGGCGCAAGCCGCCGGTCAGAAGCTCGATCAGGCGGCCAGCTACGTCGGCCAGCAGGTCGATGCGACCAAGGCCGCCACCCAGCAGAACCTCGAATCGGCGTCCGCGCCGTCGATCACGATCGATCCAGCCTCGCTGGCATCGACCGCACAAGCCAATCTGCAAGGTGCGGCGAGCGCGACGAATGCGCAACTCGGCAAGGCGGCGGCGCTGACCGGCCAGGGCCTCGAAACGGCAGGGCGCAAGCTGCAGGAGTGGTCGGCGCAAAGTTCGGCTTCGTCGGCGAGCGTTTCAGCCTCTTCGTCGACATCGAGCGATTCGAGCGACGCGCAAAAGCAGATGGACAAGTGAGATCGTGGCCTGTGCGCCGGTCCGTTTGACAGCCGGTTTGACAGCCGGATTAAATGTAATTACCATGGTTACACATTGTCGTCGCCGGGCAGGTTTGTTGTGAATACGAGTAGCCGGTTTGCGTTTGCGGTGCATGTACTCGCACTGCTGTCGTTGCAGGAGGGCGTGCCGCTCTCGTCGGAAATGATCGCGGGCAGCGTGAATACGAATCCTGCGTTGATCCGGCGTCTGTTGACCATGCTGGCCGAGGCGGGTCTCACTACCTCGCAACTCGGCGCGGGCGGCGGCGCGCTGCTCGCCAGGGCGCCTGAGGACATCAGCTTGCTCGAGGTGTATCGTGCGGTGGACGACGCACAATTATTCGCCATGCATCGTGAGCAGCCGAATCCGGCCTGCATGGTGGGGCGCAATATCCAGGTCGTGCTGCGCGGCATCATCGACGAAGCGCAGCAAGCCATGGAAGCGTCGCTCGGCGCACGCACGCTGGCCGACGCCACCGCCGACGTGGTACGCGCCGAACGGACGCGTGAAAGCAAACGGCGTCCGCATGGATAACGTAGTGAGGAAGCAGTAGAGAAGGGCGCGTGTGATGTAGTCGACGCGCGTGCCTGAGAATGGACGGGGGCCCAAGCCCCTCTTTTTTCCCCATTATATGTAATCAATGTAGTTACATATAAGTTAATGACCGGAGTATCGAAATGAGCAAACAGTTGAAAATCGCGTTGTTTGGCGCCACCGGCACGATTGGTTCGCGGATCGCCGCGGAAGCGGCCCGCCGCGGACATCAGGTCACGGCACTGGCGCGCAATCCAGCGCGCGTGCCGGCAGATGTGGCGAATCTGAAAGCCGCGCAGGCCGATCTGCTCGACGCCGCGAGCGTTGGCGCCGCGGTGCGCGGGCACGATGTGGTGGCGAGCGCGTATGCGCCGCCGCAAGACGATCTCGCGGCGCTGACCAAGGCGACCCATGCGCTCGTCGACGGCGTACGCGCAGCGGGTCTGAAGCGCCTCGTGGTAGTGGGTGGCGCGGGTTCGCTCGAAGTGGCGCCGGGCAAGCAACTGGTCGACACGGATGGTTTCCCGGACGCCTACAAACCGATCGCACTGGCGCACCGCGACGCATTCGATTACTACCGCGGCGTCACCGATCTCGACTGGACTTTCTTCGCACCGGCCGCGCTGATCGCCCCGGGCGAGCGTACCGGCACGTTCCGCACGGGCGCGAACACGCTTCTGGCCGACGCCGAGGGCAATAGCCGTATCTCCGCGGAAGACTATGCGATTGCCTTCGTCGATGAATTGGAGCAGGGCCGTTTTGTCCATCAGATCGCGACGGTGGCTTATTGAGCCTCAACGGAGCGGGTTCGCGCGCGGCTCGTGCCCCGCGTGGCCCGTTGCGTGTGTCGTAGCGGCCGTTCGAGGGGATGACGGCGGCCCGCAAATCCTTGAATTCAGGCAAGCGTCCTAACAATCGGTTACGCATGTTCGGTTGCTGGCGGTAAAACTGCGGCTACACTGGCGTCTCCCGTTTTCTCACGGATCGCCATGCAGTCATGCCCGTTGCGGCGTGAGTCCGGGGCCGCGCCGTCCAACGGCGGCCAACCGGCGACTCACGCCGACTTTCATGTTTCGTCCAGTCATTCCGGATTCAGCGCTCGACGCGGCGTTCGCGCTCACGTCGCGGCGTGGTTCGGCGCATGGGCGGCCACGGTCTGCCTCGCGTTGATCCTCGGCATCGGGTGGATGCCCGCAACCGCCCAGGCTGCCGGCACCGGCACGCCGGTCATTCCGGCATTGCAGAGCCTGATCAATAGCGCGACGGCAACGCCTGCGTCTGCCGCCTCGGCCGCTTCTGCCGCGGAAGCGGCCTCTGCGCCGTCGCCCGCGAGCCAGGCGGAACTGGCGCGCTCGCTCGACAGCGTGATCGCCACGCTCGACAACGACCGGCAGCGCACGGCGCTCGTCGCCCAGCTCAAAAAGCTGCGCGAGGTCTCGCAAAACGTCGCGCCGCCCGCGCCCGCGCAACCGAGTCCTGGCTTGCTCGGCGCGATCGCGTCAGGCATCGCGTCGTTCGAATCCGATGTGCATCAGGGCCGCACGCCGGTGCGCTATTGGGGCGGACGCTTCAATGCGGCCGCCAACGAGCTCTACACGATCGTTTCGGGCCAGGGGAAAGAGAGCTTCGGTCGCATCGTCTTTTCGATGATTGCCATGCTGGCCGGCTGGGGCGCGTGCGCCGGCGCGCTGATTTACGTGCAACACCGGCTATACCGGCGCTTCGGTATTCTCATGGGACTCAATCCGAATCCCACTACGCGTGAGTTGCTTATCTTCGCGCTGCGCCGCGTTGGCCCGTGGATCGTGGCCTTTCTCGCGGCGCTGCTGTTCGTGCGCGCCATGCCCGATGCGCTCGGCCGCACGCTCGGCATGGTGGTCGCTTATGCGATTGTTGCGGGCGCGGTGTTCTCGGCGATCTGCCTGATCATGTTTTCGCTGTTCGGCTCGGGGCATCGGCGGGTTGCGGTGCGCCTGCTGATCGATCATGCGCGGCGCGTGCTGTTCGTGGTGGGCGTATGCGCCGCGCTCGGCGATGCGGCGGTCAACTATGACGTCGAGCATCAGCTCGGATCGAATCTCGCGGCCCTGATTTCGACGGCCGCCAACATGACGGCCGCTGTGCTGACCGGCTATTTCGCGCTGGCGTTCCGCCGGCCCGTCGCGCATCTGATTCGCAACCGGCCTTACGAGCAGCGCCATGATCACAGGGCCGCGACCGACGCGTTCGACGTGCTCGCTTCGCTCTGGCACGTGCCGGTGCTGGTGCTCGCCGCCGCGTCGGTGGTGGCCACGCTCGGCGGCTCGGGATCCAGCGAAAACGTGTTGCAGATTTCGGTGGTGACCGCACTCCTGCTGGTGTTCGCATTCTTCCTGTCGGCTATCGTGTTGCGCATGACGCGCCCGCGCAGTCCGCGGGCCCGGCGCCGCTCACCGTATCTGACACGCTTGCTGCGCTTTTGCGGGACGCTGTTGACGCTTTTCATCTGGCTGTTCTTCTTCGAATTGGCGGCACGTTTGTGGGGTGTGTCGCTCGCGGAAGTCGTCGAGGAAAACGTTGCGGCGCGCGGGATTGCGCATGCGGTGACAGCGATCATCGCGACGGTGTTCATTTCGTGGCTGCTGTGGATTCTGGTTGACACCGCGATTACCGAAGCCCTCAACCCGGGTGGTCCGCGCAACAAGTCGCGCAATCCAAGCATGCGGGCGCGCACGATGCTGCCGCTGCTGCGCAACGTGCTGCTGGTGACGATCATGACGATTGCCGGCATCGTCACGGCGGCGAATCTGGGTATCAACGTGACGCCGCTGCTGGCAGGCGCCGGTGTGATCGGCCTCGCGATCGGTTTCGGCGCGCAGTCGCTCGTGACCGACCTGATCACGGGCCTGTTCATCATCATCGAAGACACGATTTCGGTCGGCGACTGGATCGATGTGGACGGTGGTCACGCGGGCACCGTCGAGCATCTGTCGATCCGCACCGTTCGCTTGCGCGATGGGCAAGGCGCGATTCACGCGATTCCGTTCTCGCAGATCAAGATCGTCAAGAATCTTTCGCGCGACTTCGCCTATGCGGTTTTTGAAGTGCGGATGTCGTTTTCGACCGATGTCGATCAGATCACGCAACTGATTCGCGAAGTCGGCGCCGATCTGATGGCCGACTTCCGTTATCGCCGCGAAATGCTCGGACCGATCGAGGTATGGGGGCTCGACCGTTTTGATCCGAACTGGATGGTCGTGAAAGGGCAGATCAAGACGCGGCCGTTGCAGCAATGGAGCGTGGCGCGCGCCTTCAATTTGAGGCTTAAACGCAAGATGGACGAAGCCGGTATCGAGATTCCGGTGCCGCAGATGCGTGTGTACACATCGTCGAAGGATAGTGAAGGACAGCCTTTGCAGGACGATGAAATGTCCGGGGTCGGGCCGCATGTGCATGGGCACGCACATGCCGAGACAGCGGGTTCGACGCGGGCCGCGCACGCTGCCGCGGCGGTGGCGCGCGATGTGTCGCACGAACCGCGTCCGGCGCCGCCGCCGACCGGGCAGACCGCGCCGATCCCGCCGCAGATTCCGACGGCAGGCGAGGCGGGCGGCAAAAGCTGATTGCGCTACACGCGGGTTTCAGACGAGCGCGGGTGCGTCGGTTGTGCGCACGATGTCGTTGACGTGCGTGGCGATCTGCGCACCCGCGACACCGTAAATATGCAGCGAGACAGCGGGCGCATCGCTGCAATTTCCCAGCCGGTGAATGCCAGCCCTGCCGCCGCGCACAAACGACACGGCGCCGGTATTGCGCGCTTGTGTGCGGGTGGCGCTTGCACAGTGCTGTGCGCCATTCCATTCGAAGACTGTTTCGCTCAGCGTGCCGTCGAGCACTGCGTAGCCGCACCACGTGTGATGCGCATGCACCGGACTCGCCTGGTGTGGCTGCCACACGAGCGCGGCGATCGCATAGCGGCCATGCGGGTCGGCGGCCAGCAGATGACGGCGGTAATTTTCAGCGGAGCCTTCGCGCTGCGCCGATGTGAGCAAGCCGGGATTCGCCGCGGCTTCGGCAAGCGCGATGCGCATGCTGCGCGCGAAGAAGGTCGAATCCGACGGTTCGGGGAATTTCACACAGGCTTCGAACATCGCGTCGAGCGCGTCGCACAGATGCGCGAGCGGCGCGCTGTGGCGCGCGCGCGAGGGCGCTTCGTTCGCCCCGGCAAACTGTGCGGCGTTGACGGAGGAACGGGTGACGGGTGCTGAACGGAGGTCTTGGCTCATGATCGCTGCGCAGCGGTATGGCTGCTTATCGGCTATTTTTGGATAGACATATTTATACCCGTTTGCCTGGAGAAAGAGTTTCCATATAATTCCCCCTAGAGTCCTAAAAGTAGAATAATTTCCTATAGAGGTGTGATGATGGGAATGGATATTATCGATCGGAAGCTGCTCGAACTGCTGCAGGAAGACGCAACCATGCCGATCGCCGAGTTGGCACAGCGCGTGAATCTGTCGCAAACGCCTTGCTGGAAGCGCCTGCAGCGCCTCAAGGAGACGGGCGTGATTCGCGCGCAGGTGGCACTGTGCGACGCGCGCAAACTGGGCGTGGGCACGACCGTGTTTGTCGCGGTGCGCACGAACCAGCACACCGAGGCTTGGGCGCAGACTTTTACGCGTGCGGTGCAGGAGATTCCGGAGGTGGTGGAGGTGTACCGGATGAGCGGCGAAACCGATTACCTGCTGCGCGTGGTGGTGTCCGATATCGACGACTACGATCGCGTCTACAAGCTATTGATTGCCGCTGTGCCGCTGTATGACGTGAGTTCGAGTTTTGCGATGGAACAGATCAAGTACTCGACGGCGCTGCCGGTGCGGCCTTCGGCGGTGGTGGAGGGGCGCTGACTGCAAGCCGCGTGCAAGCTCAGTGGGCGTAGAATGCCGCCTTCCCAGACACTATCCGCGACTGCCTCGCGAACCGAGCCCGCCTCATGAACAAACCGCCGCGCAAGAAGAACCCGACCTTTGGCATTGCTGTTTTCATCGTGGTCGCGGTACTGCTGGTGATCGCCACGCTCTTCTATAACGCCATCACCGAAAAGCGCGATTTCGACCGCGAGAACGCGCCGGCGCCGACCATTTCATCGGACGCTGCGGCTGCGACGGTAGCGAAGCCCACAAGCGACGCCGCGCAATAAGACGGCCCGAGTGAACGGTGGT
Source organism: Paraburkholderia sp. D1E (assembly GCF_052682275.1). NCBI lineage: Bacteria > Pseudomonadati > Pseudomonadota > Betaproteobacteria > Burkholderiales > Burkholderiaceae > Paraburkholderia > Paraburkholderia sp. D1E. Next base: position 7,482,504 of record NZ_JBQYMB010000001.1, on the reverse strand, counting down.
CCGGCATCGTGCCGGATTTGGCCGCGACGCCTGACGCAACGTTGATAGCTGGCGTGCACAGAACGCTAGCCGCGAGCACGCCGCACACGACAGGCGCGGCTCCTTATCGCAGCCGTTGTCGTTTCACTCTTCCGGCAGGCGAATCATGCTCGCATCCTTGCGAATCAGTGCCGACGCCGTCAGCATCTGCTTGCACTGATGCGCGAGCAATTTCATGTCGTGCACGGCGTCCGCCGAGTGGTCCGGCGACTTCTCCGTCTCGACCACCATCGCATCCAACTCACGTGCCAATTGTTTGACCTGCTCGCCCTGATCGGCGGCAGGTGCGCTACCGGCTTCGGCTTCGGTCAGATTGTCGCGGATCGCGCTCAGCGCGCGTTGCAACGGCTGTAGCGAAACGCTGTCGGCCTGCTGCGCGGAGGTGCGCAGCAACGGCGCGGCCACCGTGATCTGCGAGGCGAGCACGTGGCTGCGTACCAGCAGGTCGTTCAATTCTGGTACGAACTTCTGCGCGGACTTCGGCTCGAGCATCATGCGCTGGAAGGCCTGGCCCAGATTGGCGAACGCCACGTGGACGTTCTTGCGCGCGAGCCGGTAGCGGTAATCGCGATCGAGCGCTGTTGCAGCCGCTACGGCGGCAGGGGACGCGCCACCGGTCGGCTTGGCGGTCGCGTTGCTTACCATGGTGGTGCCGGCGTTGCTTGCACCAATGGTCGCTCCGGCGTTTATACCAGCAGTCTCACCAGCGTTTGCGCCGGCTTTGGGAGCAGCGTTGCCGCCCGCATTCGCTCCGGCGTTTGCCGCTGCGAGCGCCGGTCTGGCGAATTCGATCGCCGGATCAGCCATCGCCGCAGCGGGTGCAAACGCACCGCCTTCAGTGACCGTAGCGACAACCGCGGCAGCCGGTTTGCCGCTCCACCACCAGCTCGCCTCCAGATACTGCCGCGTCGCGTTGATCATGTTGTTGACGAGCTTGCCCATCAACCGGTATTCCCAGTAGGGGAACAGGTGGCTCGCCGCAATCGCAATCGCGCAGCCCACCACGGTGTCGATTGCGCGTTCGCCGATGATGCGCATGCTGCCCGGCGCGAGCAGATGGAACATGAGCAGCACATACGAGGACGTGAACACCACGCTCGCCGTGTAATTGAACAGCAACAGGCTGTAGCTCATCACCATCGACGCGAACATCACCACCATCAGGATGTGCGGTTCCTTGACGAAGATCATCAACGCGATGCTTGCCGCACAGCCGATCAGCGTCCCGATTATCCGCTGCCCGTTGCGCTGCTTGGTCAGCGAATAGCCGGGCTTCAGGATGATGACCGTGGTCATCACGATCCAGTATGCGTTGGTGAGCGGCAGCAGACGGCCTAGCCAGAAACCCACGGCGACCGCAATCGTCACGCGCAGCGCATGGCGAAAGCTCGGCGAGGCCATCGTCAGATTCGAGAAGATTTGCCCGAACGGCACGCGGCGGCTCGATACGAAACGGGAAAGCGCCTGGTCGAGGCGCAGTTCGGTCTCGGTCGCGCTGGGATCGCTTGACAGGCTTTTGCGCATCTTGTCGATCAGACGCGTGGCGCTCCAGATGCGCCGGAACGTGGACGATATCGCCGAATAAGCCTCAGGATTTTTGGCCGCCAGGTCCTGCTTGCGCATCAGTTCGATCTCGAACTCGATGGCGCGCAATTCGGCTTTTACATTCACGCGGATACGCGGCGGCTGGTTTTGCAATACCGCGAGCCCAATTTCTTCGAGATCGGCTGCGGATTTGCGAATCAGATCGCGGTAAAACACCAGTAGGTCGGAGCCGCCAAACGTGTTGCGTACCAGCGAGTAATCGACATGTGTGCCGACGAACAATTCGTGCAGATCGACGGTATTGATGAACAGATTGAACAGCATCGCCCGGCGCGGTTCGAGCCGACCGGCTTTCAGTTTGGGCAGATTGCGCAGCACGATGTCGCGTGCGGCGTCCTGACGCTCGACTGCGGTAATCTGCTTGTCGACCAGATTGCGATAGCACTCGTCGAGATCGTTATCGAGATCGTAGAAGGCGGCGCGCGCGAGCAGATAGTCCGCGCACGCGAACACGCTTTCGGCGAGCGCCTGCTGTTCGATGCGATGCATCATCCAGCGGCTCACGAAGGTCGACCAGTACGTGTACCAGAGACCGCCCACCAGAATCCATGACGCATTGACGAGCGCCTGCATCGGCGTGAAACGATCTTCCAGCGTCATGATCATCATGAACAGCGTGGCGAAGCTGATCTGCGGCCAGCGGTTGCCATACACGACGATCAACGAGAGCACGAAGGTGAGCGGCACGACCGTACACCACAGCGCCACCGGGTTGACTGTGGCAAGACCGGTGGCGAGCGCGGACAGGAAGCCGATCACCGTGCACGCCAGCATCTCGTTGTGCTTGTACTTGAGCGGCCCCGGCATATCGACCACACATGCGCCGAGTGCGCCGGTCGCGATCGTGAAGCCGAGTTCGCGGTCGTGAAACACGATCAAACACAGTATGGCCGGTAACGACACGCCGACTGCGATGCGCAGGCCGCCATAAAAGTACTGGCTGTAGAGGAATTTTTTTATTTCAACCGAATAGCGCATCGACTGCCTGGATTCCATTCACTGAGAAAACGCGGTTGAAAAGGTCGACCCAGGGGCCGACCCGGGGCAGACCCAAACTGCCGTCGAGTCTAACTGATTTTGTGCCTGATCTGACCTCGTCCGTCTGGCCAGGTTCTGCCCTGGGAGCGCGTTTGTTATGCTGTCGCTTCAATGTCTGTCGCGGCCCGGGCGTTCCGCTCGCGTCGCATGCTTTTCCGGGATCCATGCTCCAACTCTTCTACTCGAACCGCTACGAAACCCTTGTCGGCGCGCTGCTCGACGACCTGGCGCAGGCGCCGTCCGATCCCTGGACCGCGCAGCCCGTGATCGTCCCGAGCGCGGCGGTGAGGCGCCGGCTCGAGCTCGACATCGCGGCGCGCCAGGGCATCTGCGCGAATGTCAATTTTGGTTATCTCGCGCAGTGGCTGTGGGCGCAAATCGGCGGCGTGATCGAAGTACCGAAGCATTCGCCGTTCGCGCCGGACCGGCTTGTCTGGCGGTGCTACCGGCTGCTGGGAGAGGCAGATGAAGCGGTGCCCTGGAACGCTTCGCCGCGTCTGCGTACGTATCTCGACGCGGCGGATGCGTCGATGCGCTACGAACTGGCGCGCCGCGTGGCCACCGTACTCGACCACTATCTGACCTATCGCCCGGAATGGCTGCTGCAATGGCAGAAGGGCGGGTCGATTTTCGCGAGCGGCGCCGCGGACGACAACGGTCCGCGTCTCGTCGGCGCGAGCGAAGCGGCGCGCGAGGACGAGCGTTGGCAAGCCGCGCTGTGGCGCGCCGTGCTTGCCGAAGTGGCGGGCGACGCGCAAACGCCTGCGGCGGCGTTGCCGCCTGCGTATCGCTTTCTTGAAGAAATCGGCACACTCGATCTCGAAGCCATCTCGAACGCGCAGTGGCCCGAAGCGGTCAGCGTGTTCGCGCTGCCGACCATGCCGCCGCTGCACGTCGCTTTGCTGCGCGCGCTGTCACGCTGGGTCGATGTGCGTCTGTATGTGATGAACCCGTGCCGCGAGTTCTGGTTCGACGTTGTCAGCGCGGGCCGCGTCGAAGCGCTCGATGTCGCCGGTCAGCTCGACTATCAGGAAGTGGGCCATCCGCTGCTGGCCGAGTGGGGCCGTCAGACCCAGGCGCAACTGCACATGCTGCACGAGCTGACCGAGAGCGCCGCATCCGGCGAAACGGGCGACTTCACCGAGAATCCGGAACCGAGCTGGCTCGCCGCCGTGCAGAACGGCATTCTCGATCTGCGGGCGGAAACGGACACGGACGAACTGCCGATCGAAAACGGCATTGAGGTCCATGTGTGTCACAGCCTGTCGCGGCAGCTCGAAGTGCTGCATGACCGCCTGCTCGGCTGGTTCGATGAGTTCGACGATCTGCAGCCGTCCGACGTGCTGGTGGCCGTGTCCGACCTCGCGGCGGCCGGACCACTGATCGACGCGGTGTTCGGCACCGCGCCCCCTGGCGACACTCGCCGCATTCCGTATCGGATCACCGGTTTGCCGCCCTCGCAGGCCAATCCGGTCGCGCGATTGCTGCTGGACTGGCTGGCGTTGCCTGAGCGCAGCGTGAGCGCGCCTGATCTGATCGAATGGCTGCGGGTCGATGCGATTGCCGCGCGTTACGGGATCGATTCAAGCGCCCTCGAAGCCGCGCAGGAATGGCTCGCGGCCGCCGGCGCACGTCGGGGGCTTGTGCCGGGCGAGCCGACGGGCGAACACGTACCTGTCGCGCGCCATACGTTCGCCGATGCGCTGACCCGTCTGTACCTCGGCTACGCGATGCCGGACGGAGGCGAGCCGGTCGATGCCTGGTTGCCCGTTGAGGGCGCCGATGGCTCGGACGCCGAGTTGCTCGGCCGCCTGTCGCGTTTCGTCGACGATATCGATACCTTCGCAGAGCGCTGCGCGGTCGAGCAGACACCTGCTGAATGGGCGCAACTGCTGCTCGAGACGCTCGCGCAGTGTTTCGACGGCGGGGTTGAGTTTGCCGACTCGCTGGCGGCGGTGCGCGACGCCATCGACAAGATGGGCGACGCGATGCAGGCGGGCGCGCAAGACGTCGTATTGCCGGCCGCCGTGGTGCGCGGCGCACTCACCGAGGCGCTTGACGACCCGGCACGCGGCGGCGTGCCTTGGGGTAGCGTGACGTTTTCGTCGCTGACCAGTTTGCGCGGTTTGCCGTATCGCATTGTCTGCCTGCTCGGTATGGACGACGGCGTGTTGCCGAGTCTCGCCCGCGCCGACGAATTCGACCTGATGGCCGCGTTCGGTAAAGCAGGTGACCGGCAGCGTCGCGATGACGAACGCAATCTGTTCCTCGATCTGCTGCTGGCTGCGCGCGACCGGTTGTTTATCGCCTATACGGGCCGCAGCATTCGCGACAACGCGCCGTTGCCGCCCGCCGCGCTGGTCGACGAATTGCTCGATCACCTCGCGCAAGTGTCGGCGGGGGAAGGGGCGAGTCCTGCGGAAATCGAAGCCGCACGGCATGCCTTCATCATCGATCATCCGCTGCAGGCGTTCGCGTCGGACTATTTCTCGTCGCAGCGGGGCCTCTTCACGTATGACAGGGATCGTGCGGAACTGGCCAGTTTGCTGGCCGCGCCGCAGCATCCGGCCGCTGCGCCATTCTTCGATCAACCGTTGCCCGCGGAAGATACGGCCTCGGTTGCCTTCGACGAATTCGTGCGCTTCTGGCGTCATCCGGCGCGTGCGTTGTTGCGTGACCGCCTGGGTATCGTGTTGTCGGATGCGCAGGGCGAATTGCTCGACACTGAGCCGTTCGAACTCGATTGGGCGGGTCGCGATGCCTTGGCGGAGCGGCTCCTGCCGGTACTGCTGAATAGCGATACCGAAGACGACGACAGCATGTTCGAACGCGTGCGCCGTGTTGCAGCGGCCAGTCCCGAGTTGCCGGGTGGGGCGACCGGTACGGTATGGCGCTCGCGGGAACTCGGGGCGCTCCGCCAGCTCGCCGACAGCGTGCGCCGCGAAGTTGCGTCGGGGGTCGAGCGTTTGCCGTTCGTGCTCGATATCGTGCCGCGCTGGCCCGATCGTGCCGACATCGCCGATGCGCTCTTCGGCCCGCATGACGCGGCGCTCCGCAAAGCGGCCGAAACACCGCTGCAACTGCACGGCACCTTGAATTTGCTGACCGAAACAGGGCAGGTGATTTTCCGCTACGCCAAGCCTACTGCGCGCGACTATCTGTCGGCGTGGCTCGCGCATCTGGTTTATTGCGCGGCGCAGCCGAATGGCCCGCGCCGCACGGTTTGGCATGGCAGCGGCGAGAGCTTTGAGCTTACGCCGGTCGCCGCGCCGCTCGATGAACTGGCGCCGCTTGCCGCGTTGTTCAGAGCAGGGCGCATGCTGCCGCTGCGCTTTTTCCCGAAGAGCGCGTGGGTGAAGGTCAGCGAGAGCGATTCTGCTGCGCTGGGCGTGTGGATCAATGACCGTGTGCGCGGCGAGTCGGACGACCCCGCCTTGCGTATCGCGCTGCGCGGCACGCCGCTGACGCTCGATGAACCGTTCGGCAGTCTTGCCTCGATCGTTTTCAAACCGCTCGTGCAGCATCTTCGGAGCGCATCATGAGCGGCGCCGTTCACCATGTCGCGCTGGTCGCGGAAGAACTCGACGTCTTCGCGTGTTCGCTCGACGGCGTCAATCAGATCGAGGCATCGGCCGGAACTGGCAAGACCTGGAACATCTGCGCGTTATACGTGCGACTGCTGCTCGAAAAGAACCTGAACGCCGATCAGATTCTTGTCGTGACCTTTACAAAAGCGGCGACCGCGGAGTTACACGAGCGGATTCGCGGGCGGCTTGCGGAACTGGATCGGGCTATCGATACTGACGACGACGGCGGCGATCCGTTCATCCAGCGTCTCTTTGAAACGACGCTGGCGCCGGAGCGAGGCATCGGTCGCGAGACAGCGTTGAAGGTCGTGCGCCGTGCACTGCGTACGTTCGACCAGGCCGCGATTCATACCATCCACGCGTTCTGTCAGCGTGCGTTGCAGGAAGCGCCGTTCGCCGCGGCCATGCCGTTCGCATTCGAAATGGAAGCTGACGACGCAGCCCTGCGTTTCGATATGGCAGCCGATTTCTGGCGCGAGCAAGTGGAACCGATGGCTTATGCGTATCCTGCTTTCGCAGCATGGCTGGTGGCCAAACGTGCCGGTCCCGCGTCGCTCGATGAGCAACTCGCGCGGCGGTTGAAAAAGCCGTTGGCGCAGTTGCGCTGGGGCAAGGTCGATGCAAGTGGAAACCATGCCGATCCGCAGGCGGGTTTCGACGCTGCCCGCGCAGTCTGGCAGGCGGAGCGCGACGGGATCGTGAGGCTGCTTGGCGAAGCGCAAGACCGTCTGAGCAAGACCTCGCACAAGTCAGACCTTGTGAGCGCCGCGATCGCCGCGTGGACCGACTATTTCGCCCAGGACGACTGCCATGCGCCGCCGCCGAAGGCGGCCTTGAAGTTGACGGCGTCGGCGTTGAAAAAAGCCACCAAGGTCAAGTTCGAGCCGCCCGGGCATCCGTTCTTCGAGCACGCAGAAGCACTGACTGCAGCCGTGATCGCGGCCGAAGCCGCGCAACGCGCGCGCTGGCTCTCGCTCATAGAAACCTGGCTCGACTATGCCCCCGCCGAACTGGTGGCGCGCAAACGCACCCGCCGCGTGGTGTCGTTCGACGATCTGCTCTCCAATCTGTATCGCGCGCTCGCGGCCAACCCCTGGCTTGCCGATGCTTTGCGCGCACGTTATCCGGCCGCGCTGATCGACGAGTTTCAGGATACCGATCCGTTGCAGTTCGCGATCTTCAGCCGCATCTTCGCGCCGGCCGGTCCGCTGTTTCTGGTCGGCGATCCGAAGCAGGCAATCTACAGTTTCCGCGCGGCGGATCTGCATACTTATCTGGCGGCGCGCGCAGCGGCGTCGGCGTGCTACACGCTCGCGGTCAATCAGCGGTCGACCGCGCCGATTGTCGAGGCCTGCAACCGGCTGTTCGAAGCCAATCCACAGGCGTTCGTACTCGACGGTCTCGACTATCAGCCGGTGCGGGCCGGCGAGCGTCGTCGTCCGCCATTTTCCGAATCCGATGCGAACGCGGGCGATTTCCGTATCTGGACCTTGCCGCAAGGCGACGCCGCGTTGACCAAACGCGATGCGCAGCGCGCGGCGAGCGAAGCCTGCGCCGCCGAGATCGTGCGGCTGCTGCGCGGTGCGCGCGAGGGGGCGGTGACGATTGGCGACGTACCGCTCGCCCCGGGCAATATCGCGGTGCTGGTGCAAACGCATAAGCAGGGCAGTCTGATCAAGCGCGTGCTGGCGTCGTGGGGCGTCGGCAGTGTGGAACTGGCGCAGGCCTCGGTGTTCGCGACGCTCGACGCCGAGCAGATCGAACGCGTGCTGGCCGCGGTCGATACACCGGGCGATCTGCGCCGTTTGCGCGCCGCGCTCGCCACCGATTGGCTCGGCCTCGACGCCGCAGCGTTGTGGCACCTCGAGCAGGTCGCCGACGCGCCGGCCCCGGCCGACGATCCCGCGCATGCCGCCGATGCGATGGGTTGGGTCGAACGCTTTTCACGCTATCGCACGCTTTGGCACGAGCGCGGCTTCGCCTTGATGTGGCGTACGCTGATGCGCGAGCTGCGTGTCGCACAGCGGCTGGTGGCCGGACCGGACGGCGAGCGTCGGCTGACGAACGTGAATCACCTGGCCGAACTCGTGCAGGCACGTGCCGCCACGCAACCCGGCATCGCACCGACGTTGCGCTGGCTCGCCGCACAACGCACGCAAGGTGGCGGCGAAGACGCGCAATTGCGGCTCGAGTCGGATCGTAACCTCGTGCAGATCGTCACCGTCCACAAATCGAAAGGGTTGGAATACGCAGTCGTGTTCTGTCCGTTTCTGAACGACGGTGCGCTGCGCGAGCCGCCATCCTCCGGCTTGCCCGATGCGCGCGAGTATCACGACGAAACGGGCGATGCGGTGCTGCACTACGGTTGCGATGACGAAGAAGCCGAACGCGCATCACGTTACGCGGTGCGCGAACAGGCGGCGGAGCGGGCGCGGCTCGTCTATGTGGCGCTGACGCGCGCGGTGTACCGCTGCTATCTGGTCGCCGGTACGTATCTTTCGTCGCGCTCCACCAAGGAGTCGCGGCGCAGCGTGCTGAACTGGCTGGTGGGCGGCAACGGTCACAGCTTCGACGACTGGCTCACCGATCCACCCGACGAAGCGGCCTTGTCCGAGCGATGGCAGGCGCTGGCGGGCGGCCCGATCACGTTGCAGGGGTTGCCGAAGGTGGAGCGCCGCATGCCGTTGGAAAGCCTCCAGGACAGCGGCACGCAGATGCAGGCGCGCGCCAATCGGCGGCCGTTGCGCGATCAGTGGCGCATGGCGAGTTTCAGTGGCTTGATCGCCGCCGGCAGCAAAGCCGAGGAAGCGCATGCGCCGGTGGAAGACGTGCGTCCCGATCACGACGAGATCGCCGACGCGATCGCGCCAACGCCGTTACCGATGCCGCAAGCACCGTCTTACGCTGAGGACGACATTCTCGCGTTTCCACGCGGCGCGGCGGCGGGCGAGTGTCTGCATCGTATGTTCGAGCTCGCGGATTTCACCGATCCGCAGACATGGCCGGATGCCATCCGGGGCGCGTTGCGCGAGCGCCCGGCGCCGGCGGTGCCTGAACTCGCGGCACGTTTGCCCGCCATGATGCATAAGCTGATCGCGGACGTGGTGAGCACCGAACTCGTGCCCGGCATGGCGCTCGCCAGGCTGAATCCGCAGCACCGTTTGAACGAACTCGAATTTCTGTTTGCCGCGCCTTCGCTCGATTTTCCAGCGTTGCGCGAGTTGCTGATCGAACACGGCTATCCCGACGTTGCGCTGGAATCCGGCGTGTTGCGCGGTTTCGTCAAAGGATTTATCGACATGATCGTCGAGCACGGCGGACGCTTCTGGATCGTCGACTGGAAGTCGAACCATCTGGGCGACACGGCTGCCGACTATGCTGGGGCGCCGCTCGAAGCGGCCATGGCGAGTCACGCGTATCACCTGCAGGCGCTGCTCTATACGGTGGCGCTGCATCGCTATCTGAAAACGCGCGTGCGCGATTATGCGTACGACACGCACATCGGCGGCTATCTCTATCTGTTCGTGCGCGGTGTGCGTCCGCAGTGGCGTGATGCCGCCGGGGCGGCAGGCGTGCACATGCGGCGGCCCGCATTTGAACTGGTGGCGCTGCTCGATGCGGCGATGATCGGAGGTGTCGCATGAGCACATTCGAGCGGAACGCTTCCGCACCGCCGGCGCTCGATGACATCGGAGTGAATTTACCGGCGCCGGCCGATTTCAGCACGGCGCTTGCCGAAGGGTTCGCGCGCCGTATCGGTACGCTGGCGCGGCGCGGCGGCGCGTCAGGCGGGGCGGTGAAGTGGGCGGCGCGGGCAGCCTTTGCCGCGAGCCGTGCGACGGCCGAAGGGCATGTGTGTCTGCCGCTTGTCGTGCTGGCACAACGTTTCGATGCGTCGAGCGCGGATGTGCGCGCGGCGCTGTTTGCAAGCGGCATGGCTAGCGACGGCTCGCAAAGCGCGGCGGCTTTGCGGCCGCTGGTGATCGACGGGCAGGGGCGACTGTATCTGGCGCGCTACTACGACTACGAGCGGCGTCTCGCGCGCTCGCTGATTGCGCATGCGGGTGGGGGGCGGTCGGCGGATGCGCGCACGCATAGTCATGATGCTGTCGCGGCTAGTGCTGATGCTAGCACTAGTACAGGTGCCGACGCCGGCGCCGACGCCCAAACGCTGCACGAGCGTCTGCTGCGCTACTTCGGCCCACCGCAGGACGACGATATCGACTGGCAACGGGTCGCGGCAGTCATGGCGCTGTCCGGACGCCTGACCATCGTCAGCGGCGGCCCGGGTACCGGCAAAACGACGACGGTAGTCGGTGTGCTCGCCTGTTTGCTGGATGGGCGAGTCAATCTGCGGATTGCATTGGCGGCGCCCACCGGCAAGGCTGCGCAACGGATGCAGGAAGCCTTGCTTGCGCGTGCGGGCGATTTGCCGCCCGAACTCGCTGCGCGCTTGCCGCAGACGTCGTACACCTTGCACCGGCTGCTGGGGTCCGGGCCGGGCGGGCGCTTCCGGCATCATCGCGACAACCCGCTGCCTTATGACGTCGTCGTGATCGACGAGGCGTCGATGATCGATGTTGCGATGGCGGCGCATCTGCTCGATGCCATCGCGCCGCAGACACGTCTCGTGATGCTGGGTGACAAGGACCAACTCGCCGCCGTCGAGGCCGGTGCGGTGTTCGCCGAGCTCAGCGCGCGGCCTGCTTTTACGCAAAACGGCCTGGAGCGGATCGCTGCGGCGCTTGGCATTGAAGCGGCACGGTTGTCGCAAGCATTGCCTGGCGTGTCGAGCGGCTTCGGAGACGGGGCCGACGATTTTTTTGCACATGCAGGCGCGCCGGACGATGTCGATGCGCTGCCTGACGACCTGTTCGTCGATGGTGAAACGCGCGGCGGCTTCGGTGAACTTCCCGGCGACGATCTCTTCGCGACTAGCCCGGAGCACGCTGCCGGCGCGCCGTTGTCGTCAACGTCTCCGCGGTCGGCATCAGCATCCGGATCGGCATCGGCATCGGCATCGGCATCGGCATCAGTATCGCCTTCGCCGGCGCAAAACCCCCTCGCCGATTGCGTCGTCTGGCTCGAGCGCAACTATCGATTCGGCCTCGAATCGCCGATCGGCCGCCTGTCGCTCGCGATTCGCAACGGCGCGGCCGGCGCGGCGCTCGAAGTCCTGCGCATCGACCCTGCCGAACCCTGCGCAGCGGCGCTGTACGAAGACACGCATGCGACGCTCGCCGATCGCACGATCGCGCGTCTTGCCGCAGGTTTTGCAGCGTACGCGGATGCGCTTGCTGTAGCGCTAGCCGCCGATACACCAGATCCATTGCCGCTCTTCGACGCGCTGAACGGTTTTCGAATCCTGTGCGCGACGCGCTCAGGGCCACGCGGCGTCGATCAGGTGAATGCCGCAATGGCCGCACAGGTGCGGCGCTCGGCGGGCGTGACACTGGCTGTAGGCGCACAGTGGTTTGCGGGTCGTCCGGTAATGGTCACGCGCAACGATTACGCGCTCGGGCTGTTCAATGGCGACATCGGCATTGCGTTGCCAGGTGGGGGAGGCGCGTTGCGCGTGTATTTCCGTACGGGTGACGGCGGTCTGCGTGCCGTATCGCCTGCGGCGCTGCCGCCGCACGATACGGCATTCGCGCTCACGGTTCATAAGTCGCAAGGCTCGGAGTTCCAGCATGCGGTGTTGATGCTGCCGTCGGTGTTCAGCCGTGTGTTGTCGCGCGAACTCGTGTACACGGCAATTACCCGTGCGCGTGAGCGGGTGGAAGTGATCGGCGCGCGCGCCGTGCTGACGCAGGCCATTGCGACGCCGACGCAGCGTGACTCGGGCTTGGCTGCGCGAATTGCGGAGGCGTGGCGCGTCGCCTAGCGGGCTGGCGTGGGCAACGCGCGTATTCGTTCGCGGACCCGGCAAGGAGTTCGGGCGATTCAGGCAGTCCGGGTGGTGCAAGCAGGCGAGGCAACTCAGGTAACTTGAGCAACTGAGCAACTGAGCAACTGAGCAACTGAGCAACTGAGCAACCGAGCAACCGAGCAACCGAGCAACCGAGTAGCCGAGCAACCGAGCAACCGAGCAACCGAGTAGCCGAGTAGCCGAGTAGCCGAGCGGCCGAGTAGGCAGGCAGCCAGGCAGCCAAACCCCTCAGCTCGCGATCCCACCCGGTTGCACGCGCGCCTCGACCCGGCTACGCATAGTCTTGCGGTACCAGAGCGTCCACAGCGCCAAAGCGCTGTAAATGCCATAGCCGATGAACGGCGAGATCACCAGAAAGCGCTCGATCGGCCAGGTGAGCGCCATCCATGCGCGCAGCGCCGTTTCACCGGTCAGGCCGATGCCCCATACCAGTGTCATGAGCCGCATTGCACTGACGAGAGCAGGCCTCTCGCGCCACAACGCTTCGAAGCGCGCGGCGCCGCCTTCCATTTCACGGGCGACGGTGGCGCGCGCGAGATAGAAGATCAGCGGGCGGCGCATCGGCAAGGACAGCAGAAACACCACGCCCACCGCGCCGGACACCAGCGACTCTCGCAGCAGCAACATGCGGGGACTGCCGCCCAACGCCATCGCCGCGACCGACAGCACGATGCCGGCCACGACCATCACGCTGAGTGCGTCGACGCGCCGAAAGCGTATCAGTTCGATCAGGCTCCAGACGATTGGCGGCACGGCGGAGGCGATCAGCGCGCCTGTTTCGCCCAGATGCGGCAGCGCGAGGCGGTAAGCAAGCCATGGCAGCAGAAAGTTGATGGCCAGTTCCAGCACAAAACCCGGACGGAGTTTCATATGAATTTACGCTGTAAGCGAAAACGGCAGTATCGGTGAACCGGCTGTGTCGTTGCAAATGGTTTTTCGCATCGGCAGCCGCGCCCGATAGTCCGCAATCGACTACGCCCTGTGTACACTTGCGTCTCCTAGCCCAATCCAGTCATGACATCCCGCTATCCGATCCCGCCGAACGAAATCGAATTGACCGCAGTGCGCGCGCAAGGAGCGGGCGGTCAGAACGTCAATAAGGTCTCGAGTGCCATTCATCTGCGTTTCGACGTGCACGCTTCGTCGTTGCCGGAAGTGCTGAAGATGCGCCTGCTCGCGTTGTCCGATCATCGGCTCACGCGCGACGGGGTTGTGATCATCAAGGCGCAGGAGCATCGCACTCAGGAGATGAACCGCGCGGCGGCGCTGGCGCGGCTTGATGAACTGATCGAAAGCGTCAGCGTGACGCGCAAGCCGCGCGTCGCGACCCGGCCGACGCGTGCCTCGAATCGGCGCCGCCTCGACGGCAAGGCCAAGCGCAGTGAGATCAAATCCGGCCGCGGACGGGTCGAGGATTGACGGGTGGAGGGATTAGGCGGAGCCGAGGCGCTAGACCCCGGAAGCGCCATAAAGATGCCTCCAGAGGTGCGTCAGATGCGCCCTGACAGTCGCTCGCCGCAGTACGCAGAGAGCAGGCCAGGACCCGCTCAGGCTCAGCGTTTGCCCCCGCGTCCGCCAGAACGGGTAGTGGCTGGCGACGTCGTCGGCACAAAGTCGACGCAAAGCACATGCGTGCCGTCACGGTCGAATGCGATTGCCGCGGTATAGCAGTCCTGGCCGTCCGCGAGCGAATAGTGCGGCCCCATCATGGCGACACGCCCCGGTGCGGCGAGCGCATGCTTGAAATATGCGCGCCGCGACCAGTTGCTGCGCGTATCGGTATAGAGCGGGGCGAGCCGCAGCGGCGGTGGCGGGACCGAGGCGGCCGCGATCGACGCTTGCGTCTGCTCGCCTTGACCGTCAGTGACAAACACACGGCGCGCTTCGGGCAGATGCCACATCTTTTGTGCCGCCTGCCGTAGATCGCCGGTGGTTTTGAAGGTTTCGGCGGCGGCGAGCACGGCTTCAGCGAATCCTTCGAAGCCGAGCCGCTGGTGGCCGGCGCGGGCACGTTCATAAGCGGCAAACTTGGTCCACATCGACTCGATCAGCGCCGGCACCCTGGCGCACGCAGCCTCCACCGAACTCTTCGGCTGGCCGAGCCAGAAACCCTGTACGAAATCGACGTCGGCCTGTATCAGAATCATCAATTCTTCGTCGGTTTCGACGCCTTCGGCCAGCACCAGCGTACCGGACTGGTGGAGCATTGCGATCAGGTGGCTGATCATCGAATCGTCGCCGTCACGCTTTCCCGCCCGCGCGACCAGGGAGCGGTCGAGTTTCACGATGTCGGGGCGAAAGCGCCACACACGGTCGAAGTTCGAAAAACCGGTACCGAAGTCGTCGATCGCAATCAGGAAGTCGCGTGGCTGCGACGCCGCGAGCATGCTGGCAACGGCGGATTCATCGTCGGCGGGTTGTTCGAGTACTTCGATGACGATGCGCTCCTGCGGCAGGCCGAAGTGCGCTGAGAGCTCGTCGATGAAGGTGCGCTGCGGCCAGCCGGTTTCGAACACCTGCGGGCGCGTATTCAGAAACAGCCACCCTGTGCTGATGCCCTGTTCCATGAAATTTGCCACATGCAGGCAGCGCGCGATCCGGTCGAGTTCGCGCGCGTCGGCGGCCGAGCGTGTGCCGGAGAACAGCACTTCCGGCGATACCGGCAAGCCGACTGGATCGACCGCACGCAACAGGCCTTCATAACCGACCACACACTGATGCGTGACGGACAGCACCGGCTGGAACACACTGTGCAGGGTCAGCGCGCGCCATGTCGCGGTCCAGCCGGACTCGTCCCGGACCAGATGCGGGAGCAGGCCGCTCAGGGTCAATTCACTGACGGATGGCATAAGGGCAGGCATGAGAGCGGGCATAGTGACATCGCGGCAAGCGGGTGACGGGGCGCGCGAACAGATTCAGCGCGCAACGGATGCACAGCCCAGGCGCCGGCAGGGCCTGGCGGCCACAGCCCGGGAACGCGTAGAGCAATGCCAGCCATGCGGGACTCCGGCGGGATTAATCAAAACCAGTCTAGCAGTTCGAACTTCGCATGAATGTGCGGGTTATCACAAACGAGGAACATGGCGGACGCCCGGCAAACCAGCCGTGACGTGGCAGCCGACCCCGGCGTAGCAGGCGTCTCGCGGGAGTTGCGTGCTCGTTTGCCTGGCGCGAAGTCAATCGTTTCAAACACAATCAATCGCGTGTATGAAGCCGAGGGTAGCAGGGTCGTGAGTGGTCGCCCGCCAAACTCCAGGCAAGGACGGTGCTCAGACGTTTCGCGCACGCATGAGGCTATGCGTCAGGGTAATCCGCCCTGCGCGCGTGAGCGCCTGCAGGTTTGGTGGCCGGCGGGTATGCTGCTGCTTTTCGTGAAAAAACGGAGGGCAGGCATGGCGGAAATCGCGGTGGTCGCAATCTCGGTGGCAAAGCCGGGCTATGAAGAGCAACTGCGCGAAGCGCTCGAAGACATCGTCGGGCCGACGCGTAAAGAACAAGGTGCGCTTCAATACGATCTGCATCGTGACGTGCAGGAGCCGCGCCGGTTCGTGTTTGTCGAGCGCTGGGAAAGCCAGGAAGCACTGGCGGCGCATGCCAGATCCGCGCACATTGCGGCTTATAAGAAAGCGGCGGCGGATTGGGTCGAACACGCGGAAATTCGCGTCGTGTCGAAGATCGCGTAAGCGCTTGAAAGGCGAAGTTTAAGCGCTGAACAACGGCGAGTGAGCTGCCAGGCCGGATCCGGCCCGTGCGGCGCTCGCCGTTTAATTTTTAGTGCGTGGCTTGCGGGACGTCGAGGATCAGGATGATGGTCCAGTCGGCATCGCCATCATGGTGATATTGGCGCTCCGCGACGATGAACGGTTGCTGCTTGCCGTCCGGGCCAAGAAACAGCACGTCGCCTTCCATCGGCAGACACTCGACGGGCGGCAGCGCGAGGAACGCTTCCTGACCGCCGCGCGGCATCAGTTTTTCGATTTTGCGAGATGCTGCTTCAGTCCATTCGATATCTAGCTGAATGTTGCTCATGCTGTCCTCCGCACCAAGGTGCGCGCAGGTTAGGGGGCCGGCTGGGCGCCGGTCGGTGCGCGACTTTAGCATAACGCCAGCCGGGCGCAGCGGGCCTGCAGCAAGTCCGTTAGACAATAAAAAAGCCGAAACCGGCGGTGCCGGCTTCGGCTTTTCACCTTCGCGGCGAGGCCGCGGGTGATGCTGTCAACTGCGCTTACGAACTGGCGGCGTCGGCCTTGGCGGCCTTCTTATGATGGTGATGCGGAGCCATCTTGTGATGTTTCTCCGACATGGCCGGCGCGCTTTCCATTGCTTGCTGGCGGTTTTGCAAATCTTGCGCGCGCTGCTCGACGTCGGCGGCCTTGGCCGGATCGGTGCTCATCATGACGCCGTTGTCCTGCGCATAGGCCGCGCCCGTTACGGCACTGAGGGAAACCAGGATCGCCAGGGACACTTTCTTCATTGTTACCTCCGCAGAGTGGTTGTGGATCCGAGTACATGCCTGTCCAATCGGAAAGACAATGCATTCTAGCCAGCAATATCCGCTCCAGCGGACGTTTTGTAACGGTAGTGACAATTAGTTACATCTCGTTACGTTCGACTCACTGTTGCTGTCGACAACGATCTCGCATCAAGCTCGGTAGAGTGATGCCGATATAAAGAAAATATTCGCATCTCTAAATAAATTTCCTTGTCACCGGGCGTGAAATTCAGAACCATCCGATTGCACGATAGACATGAAATTGTGCGATTCCAATTAGCTCGTGCAGCGCAGTCTCCGCATTCACCAGATTGTCATAGCGTGGCAGTACGCCGAGAGAGGCGTGCAGCGCACTCGAGATCAACGGTTGCGGCGCAAGGCCGAAACGATGGAAGTCGAGCAATGCGCGCGGCATCTGATATGCGGAGGTAATGAGTATCAGGGAGTCGTAACGTGACCGGTCGAGCATAGCCGACACGTTGCGCGCGTTTTCGTAAGTCGTGCGGCTGCTGTTTTCCAGCACGATGTCCGCACGCGGTACCTGTTTGCGCAACAGATAGGGTAGATAGGTATCCGCTTCGGTTGCGCTATGCCGCTGTGGGTTGCCACCGCTCACGATCACCTGACACGTGGCTGCCGTACGCTTACAGGCCGCGTAATTTTCCGCGCTGACCGCTATGCGCGCGAACACGTCACGCGGCGGCACGAGTACGTTGTCGTCGTCGTAGATGGTGCCTCCGCCGAGCATAATGATCGCGGTGCGTGAGGCGAAGCTGACAGGCGTGTCGGTCTGCCGATGCGGCTGCGCAAATTCCAGTAAGGGCGCAGTGAGCCAGCCGGCGGCGAGCAGCCAGAACAGTGCGATCGTGCCGATGGTCAGAGGCCGGCGGCCGCGTTTCCATAGCACGATTGCTGCAAAAAAAAGCGCTAATAAAGTGAATAGAATCAATTTAAATGCGGTAACGTATGACTTTCGGGACAAATCTAAGGGCTTGCTATCGCGCCGCAGCGGTTGCATCGTTGGCCCTTAGAGAGAACGCTAACATGCCGTTCAGACGGGGGTTCCGAAAACGAGATCAGGCAGCACCTGGCGGAATTCGACATGCATCGCATGCAGCGAGCTTCCAGCCAAGGGCGGGTGCTATGCGCGTCACTGGTGGCGCGGTGACGTGTTGGGCATAGATGTGTCATAGCTACTTTAAGAAAGAAGTGAGATGACCACGTATTCCAACGAAGCGGTACTTGAAGCGCTGCGGCGGGCGCAATATCGCCAGGTCCCATGGGCCAGACGGCCGGGTGTATTCCAATATCTTCGTGCGCTCGGCCTGATGGACACCGTTCGGCAGCGCACGGTCGCACCGGCTCCCGGTTTTCACGCGCCTGTCGATATCGCCGTGCTCACCGAGCGGGGCAGGGCCGAGTTTGCACGGCTCGAGCACGACGAACGCCTGTTGAGCTGGACCGCACAGCGAATGAACGACTACGTCGTCGCGACACCCGAAACGCGGCCCACAGCCGCTCTCGAAGCCCGATCTTAGGGGGCGGTGAGCCGCTTGGCGCTGTTTTTCCGGCCGCTTTGCGCGGCTGGTGGTGGCTTTATCGCTCCGCTTGTTGCTCTGCTCGTTGCTCCACTTTATTGCCTCGCTTACGCGCTTGGGTACAGTGCGCGCCGCCCCATCCCATTGATGCAAAAAAAAGCCCGTATCGCGAGGATACGGGCATACCGGAATTACTACTGCCACGCTGTGCTGATGGCGTTAAATCAGACTGGCGTGCCGTCGGGTGGTTCCCTCTGATCGTCAATTCGCCATGCAGCGCATTGCCTCGCATAGTTACCCGCCAACGCGGATAACAACGGCGAACAATGACGACGATCCCAATACACACAATTCGACACGCGCTCAACCAGTTAGTGGCACGTTGATGTGCGCCTAGCGGCGGCGTGAAGTGTCTTCGCGCGGCGGTTCCGGGCGCGGGCGTACATTGCTTGCGATATCGCCGCGCAAGTCGCCACGAGGCGCGGGCGGCGTGAAGTCGCGGTTGCGTGTTCCGCTTTGCTGCCATGCTTCAACGCTGGCCGTGTGGTCTGGCCGCCAGTTCCAACCTTGTGGGCGCTGCTGTGCGAGCGCCGGTGCGGCCATTGATGAAACGACAATGCCGCACAGAAGCAGTGACATTGGTTTCATGCTGAGCTTCCCGTCAAGCCGATCGACTCAAGGCCTGTTTGCATACACATAAGGTATGCCGAGTAGCGAAAGCACGCTGTAAGCAATGGTAAATGGATGTTTCACACGCAACCATCGATCCGCTTCAGATGTCTGGAGCGGATCGGTGACGAAGCCGGCAAAGCGGGGAGGGACGACTACGCTGGGCGCGCCGGGAAGCGGTGCCCATTGCAGGTCGGGCGGGCGTCGATACACGGCGCACGGCGGCCCAGATACACGCCGGGCGCCCGCAAGGCGCCCGGAGGCAAAACAATTCGCGTCAGGCCATCTTGACCGGCGCGCGCCACGATTCTGGATTGGTCCAGAATGCGCCACGCAAACGGTCGCGGCTCGGCGGTGCCGGCGGTTTTGCCGCCGTTGCGCCAATCCGGCCGCGCAGCGAAATTTCACGACCGCTCGTACCGAGTCGCTTAACTATTTCGGCGAGCGTACCATCGGCTTGCCATTCGTCGAAGCGACGGCGGCAAGTCGGCGGCGACGGATAGCGGCCCGGAAGTTTGGACCAGCCTTCGCCCGTCGACAGCACCCAAAGCACGGCGTTGACAACCGCGCGTGCTTCCACGCGTGGCCGACCGCGCCGTTCGCTCCGTGCTGGCTCCGCACAGAACAACGCCTCGACCAGCGCCCACTCGTTGTCTCTCAAATCGTCGAACAGCATCATGTTTCACCTCAGCGAAGCTAACTCCGGTGCGCTGCCCCGCGCCGCGCACTCTCCATGCACTCGATAGGCGAGTGCCAAGGGGGGTCGGGCTTGCCACGGTCTGCTATTCAGTCAGAAGTCATGGCGCCGACCCTGTGTGCATGTAAATGCAGGAAGTGTGCCAAGTTGAGTCCGACTACCTGAAAGCCCTGTGACAGCGGGCCAGCGCGGGCGCTAGCTAGGGGCGTATAAGAATCCAAAAAACCCATCTCGCAAATCGGGACAATCACCAATCTTGTGCAATCAGGCCCGGCCAGCGTGCGTTTGCGCCTTATTGCTGCATTGCAGCGATCGCATTAAATGCGATTGTGGTGCGATATTTGGCCATACAATGCGCATCAAATGGGGTTATTGATGAGGTCGGTAAATGAATGTGACGCTGCGCCAGCTAAGGGTTTTCATTGAGGTCGCCCGTTTGCAGAGCTTCAGCCGGGCCGGCGATGAGATCGGTCTGACGCAATCGGCGGTCAGCCGCTGCGTACGCGAACTGGAGGGGGAAATCGGTCTGAAGTTGATTGACCGCACCACGCGTGAGGTGCAACTCACGGATGTCGGCGGCAACCTGGTGTCGAGCGTGTCACGCCTGCTAACGGATCTGGACGACGCGTTGCGTGAGATCCGTGAAATTGGCGAGCAGCGCCGCGGACGCGTGGTAGTGGCCGCAAGCCCGACCGTCGCCTGCCGCTTGATGCCCGGCGTGGTGGCGTCGTGCGGACGCCAGTTCCCCTACATCACCTTGGGGCTGCGCGACGACGTGCAAAGCGACGTGGTGCGCAAGGTGAAGTCGGGCGAAGTCGATTTCGGCGTAATCATCGGCCCATTTTCCGCCGACGACCTGGTCAGCGAATCGCTGATGACGGACTCGTTTTGCCTCGTTTCTCGCGACGACCATCCTCTGGCGTTGAAGAGGCAGATCGCATGGGCCGACCTCGAGGGTCAGCCGCTTGTCATGCTCGATTACGCGTCGGGTAGCCGGCCGATTATCGACGCCGTGATGCAGGAGCACGGGGTGAGCGCCACCGTGGTACAGGAGTTGGGGCATTCCGCAACCGTTTTTGGACTGGTCGAGGCGGGTGTCGGCGTGAGCGTGCTGCCCTGGCTGGCGTTGCCGCTGCCCGCGGGCGCCTCGCTGGTGGCGCGGCCGCTCGTACCGCGCGCCGAGCGCACGGTGGAACTGGTGCGGCGGCGCGACCGTTCACTGTCGCCGGCGGCGGAGGCGGTATGGAGCCTGATTCGTCAATTGCCGGCGCGCGCGGAGGATTTGAGCTGATGACCCAGGCGCGCCGCGTCACCGGGTGATTTCGACGCGCCAAAAACAGGTGCCGCGCTAAACTGTCGCCTCTCCCAGGCGTCAGCCTTGCCCCATTACCCGTCCATCACCCGTATGGAAGCCTCGATGAGCGAATCGGATCGGCCTGTGCCCTTCATCCCCAACGCACGCGACGCCGTGCGCGCCTTGCGTCCTTCGCAGATCCGTGAAGTTGCGAATGCCGGTTTCGGCGTCGCCGACGTGCTGCCGTTCTGGTTCGGCGAGTCCGACCGGGTGACGCCTGCCTTTATTCGCGATGCCGCCAGCGCCGCCCTGGCCGCCGGCGCCACCTTCTATACGCATAACCTGGGCATTGCGCCGCTGCGGGCGGCGCTCGCGGGCTACGTCGGCGAGTTGCACGGGGCGACGTCTCTCGATCACATCGCGGTGACGAGCGCCGGTGTCAACGCGTTGATGCTGGCTGCGCAACTGGTCGTGGGCGCGGGTGACCGTGTTGTCGCGGTAACGCCGCTATGGCCGAATCTGGTCGAGATTCCCAAGATTCTGGGCGCGCAGGTGGAAACGGTCGCGCTGGGCTACGGCGAACGCGGGTGGCAGCTCGATCTCGAGCAGTTGCTGGCTGCGCTGACGCCTGACACGAAGATGCTGCTGATCAATTCGCCGAACAATCCAACCGGCTGGGTGATGAGCCGCGACGAGCAGCGCGCCGTGCTGGCGCATTGCCGTCACCACGGCATCTGGATCGTTGCCGACGAAGTCTACGAGCGTCTTTATTATGCGGACGCCAATGCCGGCGCGCGCGGCGCTCATTCGCGCACGGCGCCGTCGTTTCTCGATCTGGCCACGCGCGACGAGCGCGTGATCTGCGTGAATTCTTTTTCCAAGGCGTGGCTGATGACCGGCTGGCGGCTCGGCTGGATCGTCGCGCCGGCCTCGCTGATGGACGATCTGGGCAAGCTGGTCGAATACAACACGTCGTGCGCACCGGATTTCGTCCAGCAGGCGGGCATCGCGGCCGTCCAGCAGGGCGAGCGCTTTACGCAGGAGCTGGTGCTCGACCTTAAGGCGTCACGCGATCATCTGGTGCATGCGCTGTCCACCGTGCCGGGTGTTGACGTGAAGGCGCCGCCCGGGGCGATGTACCTGTTTTTCTCCATGCCGGGCGCGTCGCGCAGTCTTGAACTGTGCAAGGCAATGGTGCGGGAGGTCGGCTTGGGCGTCGCGCCCGGCAGCGCGTTCGGACCGCAAGGCGAGGGCTTCGTGCGTTGGTGTTATGCCTGCGACACGGCGCGGCTCGACGCGGGTGTGGAGCGTCTGAAGCGATTTCTGGCGCTACACGGCGCACATTGAGCCGTGGCGGAGCAGACAGGTGTTCTGGCCGTTTAAGGACCCATTTCAGCCCGATTCTCGTGCTTTTCGGCCCACTTTTCTGCGAAAGCACGCGAGCAAAGGTCAAACTAAAAAATGCGCCGGGGATTTCGTCTTTACGCACTGGTTGTTTTTGCGTAATATGGCGCTCAGTCACGCGATTCCTTTCAGGAATATCGCTGCTCCGTCCGGCTGGGTTTGGCTCGATTGCCTGTTTCGCCTCCCCCCGGTGCGTGCTCCATCAATATGACCGATCAGAATCGGGCGAGCGCGTCTTCAGTTCCACATCGTCTGTTTGATCCGGTTCTTTGACCACAGGGTCTGACCTAGCTGCATGAATACCCAAGAGGCGAAGATCGTCCTCGAGACTGCCTTGATCTGCGCGCAGGAGCCGTTAAAGCTCGGCGATTTACGCAAGCTCTTTGCCGACGGCGTGTCGGCAGACACTGTTCGGAATTTGCTCGAAGACCTCAAGCAGGATTGGTCTGGGCGCGGTGTGGAGCTGGTCGGGCTGGCGTCGGGCTGGCGATTTCAAAGCAAGCCCGCGATGCGTTCGTACCTGGATCGTTTGCATCCTGAGAAGCCGCCGAAATATTCGCGCGCGGTGCTCGAGACGCTCGCGATCATTGCGTACAGGCAGCCGGTCACGCGTGGCGATATCGAAGAGATTCGCGGCGTTACGGTGAATACGCAGGTCGTCAAGCAACTCGAGGATCGCGGCTGGATCGAGGTGATCGGCCATCGTGATGTGCCAGGCCGTCCGGCGCTTTACGCGACCACGCGGCAATTTCTCGACGACCTCGGTTTGAAGGCGCTTGACGAATTGCCGCCGCTCGCCGATCCGTCGGCGCAGCTGAACGCGGATCTGCTCGGTCAGCATGCGATCGAATTTTCCGAGATCGAGACCGCACAGGCATTGGTTTCAGGCGAAGAAGGCCCGCTCGAAGAGTCGGTGGACTCCGCCGCAGGCGAGGCCGCAAGAACGGAAATCGCTGGCGAACACGCAGAAGAGCATCAAGCGCCGGCCGATCAGGCGCAGCACGCGGAGTCGGCCGAGGCAAACCGGGCCGCCGAAGCAGGCGAGGCAGCTGAATCTGCCGAGGCAACGCAGGGTGCGACGGCACCCGGGTCGCATCAGGATGCCGCCGCAGCGCCGGCCGGGCAAGAACATGCCGAAGCGGCAAAAGTTGAAACGCAGGTTGAACCGCAGGCCGGCGGCGCCGAGCCCGCACTGAATCATGATCCGGCCTCCCAGGCCGATCCTGCAACACCCGCGCACGACTCGGGCGTGCTCCGCGATACGGAGCATGCCGCCGAGCCGAACCCGACCACCGCGGCGCACGGCGATCCTGAGGATCGTCGCGATGCGGCGCAGGACGATGGCATTCTGACCGACGACGAACCCGAGTCGCGCAGCGCCTGACGTAACCGAACTTTTTTTGCCGCGCCCGCAATGGGCGCGCGCGACCTGACATTTTGAGGTTGTTTTGACACATACCCACGACACCGATTCGTCCGAATCCGAGCGCGCCGTGCCGTCGGCACGCGCCGACGAAGCGCGCACCACGCAAGCGTCGGCAGGCGAAAGCGAGCGCCCGGCACAGACCACGGAAGCAGACGGCGAAGACCGTCCGCGCCGTGGTCTGCGTCGCGGACCGCGTAGCCTGATCGCGCGGCGCCGCGCCGGAGCGAAGACGAAGGGCGCCGAAGGCGCGCCCGCGCAAGGAGCGCCGGTCGTCACGGAAGCGCCGCCGGACGGCGAGGTCGTAGCGCAGGTGCGCATGCCGCGCAAGGATGCCGGCGCCAAGGGTCAAGGCCCGCGCCGCAATGCGGGCGGTGCGAAGCGCGAGGGTGGTCAACGTGAAGGCGCCCCCCGCGAAGGGCAGCGCGAGCGTCAGCCGCGCGAAGGTGGTCAGCGCCAGAATCGCCGTGGCGGTGAAGTACCGGTCGTAGCTGTAACCGAAGCGAGCCCGGACGACCTGTTCTCGTACGTCACCTCGCCCGCATTCGATGCGGACAACAGCGCCACTGGCGGCGTGCGCGCCCCCATGCTGCGTCGTGGCAAGCCGGTCGCGCCCAAGCGTGTCCTGGCTGCGGACGACGATGCGCCGAAGCTGCATAAAGTGCTGGCCGAAGCCGGCATGGGTTCGCGCCGCGACATGGAAGAGCTGATCATTGCCGGCCGGGTGTCGGTGAATGGTGAGCCGGCTCACATCGGCCAACGCATCATGCCGACCGACCAGGTCCGCATCAACGGCAAGCCGGTCAAGCGCAAGCTGGCCAACAAGCCTCCGCGCGTGCTGCTGTATCACAAGCCGACCGGCGAAATCGTCAGCCACGCCGATCCGGAAGGCCGCCCGTCGGTGTTCGACAATCTGCCGCCCATGAAGACCGCCAAGTGGCTCGCGGTCGGCCGCCTCGACTTCAACACCGAAGGTCTGCTGATGCTGACCACTTCGGGCGATCTGGCCAACCGTTTCATGCATCCGCGTTACAGCGTCGAACGTGAATATGCGGTGCGCGTGGTCGGCGAACTGGCTGAAGGCATGCGTCAGAAGCTGCTGCACGGCGTCGAGCTGGAAGACGGCCCGGCGAATTTCCTGCGCATCCGCGATGGCGGCGGCGAGGGCACCAATCATTGGTATCACGTCGCGCTCGCCGAAGGGCGTAATCGTGAAGTGCGCCGCATGTTCGAGGCCGCCGGCCTGATGGTCAGCCGTTTGATCCGCACGCGTCATGGCCCGATCTCGCTGCCGAAGGGTCTGAAGCGTGGCCGTTGGGAAGAGCTCGAAGACAATCAGGTACGCGCGCTGATGGCGTCTGTCGGCCTGAAGGCTCCGTCGGAAGAACATGGCAGCCGCAACTCGGCACCGGAGCGCAAGCAGCCGGATCCGATGCAAACGTCGATGGGCTTCATTAACCGTGAACCGGTGTTGATGTCGCATGGCCGCTTCGATCAGCAGCAGCCGCGCGGTCAAGGCCGCCGCGGCACAGCGGGGGGCAGCTTCGGTGGTGGTGCAGGTGGCGCGGGTGGTGGTTTCGGCGGCGGTGGCGGCTACGGTAGCCGCGGCGCTGGACGCAGTGCCGGTGGCTTTAGCGGCCCGATGAGCGGCGGTGGCGGTAGCACGGGTGGCCCGCGTGGCGGCCGTGGTGACGTCGATGGCAATCGGGCGCCATCGGGCAATGGCAATCGTGCGGCTGGCGGCGGTAAGCGCACTGGCGCCCCGGGCGGCAACCCGGGCGGTGGCGGCGGTAGCCGTGGGCCGGGCAGCAATCGTGGTGGTAACGCTAACCGCGCCGGTGGCGGCAACGCCAACGCGGGCGGCGCCAATCGTAGTGGCGGCGCGCCGCGCGGCCGCTCACGTGGCCGTTAAGCAACAATCAGCATAAGCATGACGGTGGGCCGCTAATCGTTCTTCAACGATTTACGCCTCATTACCGTCAGAATCGATCGACGAGCGCTGCAGGTTTCATCGCGGGTTTCATGTAACGCATAAAACCGCGGCGTGTGCATAAGTAGGGGCAGATTTTCTTGGCCCCGCTTGTCCGGCGCGGGGCCGAGGCGGCGCAAGCCGCCTTGCAAAAGGCCCGGAGCGTCGCTATATCGTTGAAAGATTCCCATGAAATCAAGCTGAAATGCGCTTCGCGCGGCGTTCTGCGGTTTGCGTTTGTCCCGAAAAATGGCTACAATCGCGAAGTCGCTGGGCGTGCGGCTTTTCATGTGCGGCTCAGGTGCGACCACCGGTAATAAGATGATGGGCGTTTAGCCCATTTTTTTTTGCCGCTCAGTTCCAGGTGGTTCGGCATCTCGGGTAGCACGAACGTGCGCCAGCTTGGCGCGCGGCCCGCATTGGTGTTTGCAGACAAACCCGGCAGGTCTCGCCGCGCGAACATCTTAGAGGGCACTGTGCAACTGACGGAACTGATTGAAACCACGGTCGTGGGACTCGGCTACGAGCTCGTCGATCTCGAGCGCACCGGGCGCGGCATGTTGTGCATTTATATCGACCAGCCGGCCGGCATTGCGATCGAAGATTGCGAGAAAGTCACGCGTCAGCTCCAGCACGTTCTGACGGTCGAAAATATCGAATACGAGCGGCTTGAAGTATCGTCGCCGGGGCTCGACCGCCCGCTGAAAAAACTGGCGGATTTTGAACGCTTCGCAGGCAGCGAAGTGGTAATCACATTGAAAAAGCCATTGGACGGACGGAAATCGTACCGGGGCATCCTGCATGCTCCGCAAGGCGAGACGATCGGCCTGGAATTTGAAGGGAAGGAAGGCGCCGCGATGCTCGATTTCACCGTCGCGGATATCGATAAGGCACGCCTCGTTCCGAAAGTTGACTTTAGGAGCCGCAAACAATGAGTCGCGAAGTGTTGATGCTGGTGGATGCGCTGGCACGCGAGAAGAACGTCGATAAAGACGTGGTATTTGCCGCGCTCGAGGCGGCCCTCGCTTCGGCCTCCAAGAAACTCTTCGAAGAAGACGCGGATATTCGCGTCCAGATCGACCGTGAAAGCGGCGAGCACGAAACGTTTCGCCGCTGGAAAGTGGTGCCGGACGAAGCCGGCCTGCAAGAGCCGGATCAGGAAATCCTGCTGTTCGAAGCGCGTGAACAGAAGCCGGAAATCCAGCTCGACGAGTTCATCGAAGAACCGGTGCCGTCGATCGAATTCGGCCGTATCGGCGCGCAGGCTGCCAAGCAGGTGATCCTGCAGAAGGTGCGCGACGCGGAACGCGAGCAGATCCTGAACGATTTCCTCGAGCGCGGCGAGCACATCATGACCGGCTCGGTGAAGCGCCTGGATAAGGGTAACTTCATCGTCGAAACCGGCCGTGTCGAAGCGCTGCTGCGCCGCGACCAGCTGATTCCGAAGGAAAACCTGCGCGTGGGCGACCGCGTGCGCGCCTACATCGCCAAGGTCGATCGCACCGCACGCGGTCCGCAGATCGAGTTGTCGCGTACGGCGCCCGAATTCCTGATGAAGCTGTTCGAAATGGAAGTGCCGGAAATCGAGCAGGGCCTGCTGGAAATCAAGGCGGCTGCCCGCGATCCGGGCGTGCGCGCCAAGATCGGCGTGGTCGCTTACGACAAGCGCATCGATCCGATCGGCACGTGCGTCGGTATCCGCGGTTCGCGCGTACAGGCCGTGCGCAATGAGCTCGGTGGCGAAAACGTCGACATCGTGCTATGGTCGGAAGATCCCGCACAGTTTGTGATCGGCGCGCTCGCGCCGGCAGCCGTCCAGTCGATCGTCGTCGATGAAGAAAAACATTCGATGGACGTCGTCGTAGACGAAAACGAACTGGCGGTCGCGATCGGCCGCAGCGGCCAGAACGTGCGTCTTGCCAGCGAACTCACCGGCTGGCAGATCAACATCATGACGCCGGACGAATCTGCGCAAAAGCAGAATCAGGAACGCGGTGTACTGCGCGACCTGTTCATGGCGCGTCTCGATGTCGACGAAGAAGTTGCCGACATCCTGATCGACGAAGGCTTTACGAGCCTCGAAGAGATCGCTTATGTGCCGCTCAACGAGATGCTCGAAATCGAAGCATTCGACGAAGACACCGTTCACGAACTGCGTAATCGCTCGCGCGATGCGTTGCTGACACTGGCGATCGCGAATGAAGAAAAGGTCGAGAATGTTGCACTCGACCTGAAGAGCCTGGACGGCATGGATGCCGACCTGCTCGCCAAGCTTGCCGAACATCAGATCCAGACGCGCGACGAACTCGCCGAGCTGGCTGTGGATGAACTGGTCGAGATGACCGGAATGGAAGAGGATGCCGCTAAGGCGTTGATCATGAAAGCACGTGAACATTGGTTCCAGTGAGAAATGACCATGGCGCACTAAATTGACCGCGGCCGTTAGGCCGCATGACAAGATGCTAACCGCAAGGAATCGGTCCTTGCATTAAGAGGAATGAATGGCGAGTAACAACGTAGCCCAATTTGCCGCGGAACTGAAAATGCCTGCAGGCGTGCTCCTTGAGCAGCTTCAGGCAGCAGGCGTCACTAAAGCGAGCGAAGACGACAGCTTGTCCGAAACGGACAAGGCGCGTCTGCTCGACCACTTGCGCAAGTCTCACGGCTCGACTGATGCGGACAAGCGCAAGATCACGCTGACGAAACGGCATACGTCGGAGATCAAACAATCCGACGCGACGGGCAAAGCTCGCACCATTCAGGTCGAGGTGCGCAAGAAGCGCACTTTCGTCCGCCGCGACGAATCCGCCGCTGAAGGCGGCGATGCATCGAATCATGTGGCCGAGGCCGAGGCCGACGTCGACGATCTGGAACTCCAGCGCCGTGAAGAGGAAGCTCGTCACGAAGCCGATCTGCTCGAAAAGCAGGCTCAGGAGTTGAAGGCGCGTCAGGAGCAGCTCGAGCGCGAAGAAGCGGAACGTCAGGCGCGCGAGCAGGCTGCCGAAGCCGAGCGCCGTCGTGCGGAAGAAGAAGCAGCGAAGAAGCGCGCAGCGGCTGCGGCTGAGGCGGCTGTTCGCCAGCAGGCTCAAGTTGCAGAGCCGGCGCAGGCTGCCCAGGCGGCGACTGCGAAGGCTGAACCGGTAGCGGCCAAGGCTGCGGAGCCGGCGGTCGCGAAGGAAAGCGAGCAGGAAGACGAGCGCGCAGCGGCAGAACGTGCCGCACAACGCGAAGCAGCGAAGAAAGCGGAAGACGCAGCGCGTCAGGCCGCCGAGAAAACGCGTGCCGAGCAGGAAGAAGTCAGCAAGCGCCGTGCGGCGGCGGAAGCCGAAGCGCGTGCGATTCGCGAAATGATGAACACGCCGCGCAAGGCGCAGGTCAAGGCGCCGGAACCGGCACCGAAGCCCGCTGAGCCGGTCAAGGCCGTGGAAGCCAAGGGCACGCTGCACAAGCCGGCGCGTCCGGCAGGTGAAGCGCCTGCACGTCCGGCAGTCAAGAAGCCGGCAACTGCGGCTCCGGCTGCAACGACCACGCCGTCGGCTGGTGACAAGAAGAAGCCGGGTGGTGGCAAGGGCGGCTGGCAGGACGACGCAGCGAAGCGCCGCGGTATCAAGACGCGTGGCGATTCGAGCGGCGGTGTTGATCGCGGCTGGCGCGGTGGCCCGAAGGGTCGCGGCAAGCATCAGGATCAGAACACCACGTTCCAGGCGCCGACCGAACCGATCGTGCGCGAAGTACACGTGCCGGAGACCATCACGGTCGCCGATCTGGCGCACAAGATGGCGGTGAAGGCCTCGGAAGTCATCAAGTCGATGATGAAGCTCGGCCAGATGGTCACGATCAACCAGATGCTGGACCAGGAAACGGCGATGATCATCGTCGAGGAACTGGGCCACCACGCGGTTGCGGCCAAGCTGGACGATCCGGAAGCGATGCTGGTCGAAGGCGAAATCACGGACGCAGAAGCACTGCCGCGTCCGCCGGTCGTCACGGTCATGGGCCACGTCGACCACGGCAAGACCTCGCTGCTCGACTACATCCGCCGCGCCAAGGTTGCAGCGGGTGAAGCGGGCGGGATTACGCAGCATATCGGCGCCTATCACGTCGAAACGCCGCGCGGTGTCATCACGTTCCTCGATACGCCGGGCCACGAAGCATTTACGGCCATGCGTGCTCGCGGTGCGAAGGCAACCGACATCGTGATTCTGGTGGTTGCAGCCGACGACGGCGTGATGCCGCAAACGAAGGAAGCGATTGCCCACGCGAAGGCAGGCGGCGTGCCGCTCGTCGTCGCGATCAACAAGATCGACAAGCCGGATGCGAATCCGGACCGCGTGAAGCAGGAACTCGTCGCGGAAGGCGTCGTGCCGGAAGAATACGGTGGCGATTCGCCGTTCGTGTCGGTGTCGGCTAAAACCGGCGCGGGTATCGACGAACTGCTGGAAAACGTGTTGCTGCAAGCCGAAGTGCTGGAACTGAAGGCACCGATCGAAGCGCCGGCCAAGGGTCTCGTCATTGAAGCGAAGCTCGATAAGGGTAAGGGTCCGGTTGCAACGATCCTGGTCCAGTCGGGTACGCTGAACCGCGGCGACGTGGTGCTGGCAGGTAGCGCTTACGGTCGTGTGCGAGCCATGCTCGACGAAACCGGCAAGCCGACCAAATCGGCAGGCCCGTCGATCCCGGTTGAGATTCAAGGTCTGTCGGAAGTGCCGCAAGCAGGCGAAGAAGTCATCGTCATGCCGGACGACCGCAAGGCGCGCGAAGTGGCACTGTTCCGTCAAGGCAAGTTCCGCGACGTCAAGCTGGCCAAGCAACAGGCCGCGAAGCTCGAGAACATGCTGGAGCAGATGGGCGAAGGCGAAGTGGCGTACATGCCGCTCATCGTCAAGGCCGACGTGCAGGGTTCGCAGGAAGCTTTGGTGCAGTCGCTGCTCAAGCTGTCGACCGACGAAGTTCGCGTGCAGATCGTGCACGGCGCAGTTGGCGGCATCAGCGAGTCGGACGTCAACCTGGCTACGGCTTCGAAGGCGGTCATCATCGGCTTCAACACCCGTGCGGATGCACAGGCGCGCAAGCTGGCGGAAAGCAACGGTGTGGATATTCGCTACTACAACATCATCTATGACGCAGTAGATGAAGTGAAGGCTGCGATGTCGGGCATGCTGGCACCGGAGAAGCGCGAAATCGTGACGGGTACGGTCGAAGTGCGTCAGGTCTTCAAGGTACCGAAGATCGGCGCGGTGGCCGGCTGTATGGTCACGGACGGTTTCGTCAAGCGCTCGTCGTCGGTGCGCGTGCTGCGCAACAACGTCGTCATCTTCACGGGCGAGCTCGATTCGCTCAAGCGCTTCAAGGACGACGTCAAGGAAGTCCGCCAGGGCTTCGAGTGCGGTATGTCGATCAAGAACTTCAACGATATCGTCGAAGGCGATCAGTTCGAAGTCTTCGAAGTTACCGAAGTCGCGCGTACGCTGTAATTCACGCGGCATTGGCTCAACGGGCGGAGCGGGCTTAAGCGCCCGCTCCGCCCGTTGGTTTTTGGGCCTGAGCATTTGTCGCGTATTGCGGCCCGCGGTGGTTTGCAGTCGCTGTCAAACCGTTCATTGCCGTAGAGCCATGAACCGCCACGGCTCGCGTGAACAACTTTTTTGCATCCGTCAGAGCGGATCACACAAACATCATGGCTAAAAAACGTTCTTCTCCCAATCGTAACGTGCAGATCGCCGATCAGATCCAGCGCGACCTGTCCGAGTTGCTGCGCGAGGTCAAGGATCCGCGCATCGGTCTCGTCACGATTCAAAGCGTCGAGCTGACGCCCGACTACGCGCACGCGAAGGTCTACTTCACGACGCTGACCGGTGACCCGCAACAGACGCTCGAAGCGCTCACGCACGCGGCCGGCCATCTTCACAATCAGTTGTTCAAGCGCCTGCACATTCATACCGTGCCGACGCTGCATTTTCACTATGATCAGACGATCGAACGGGCCGTCGAAATGTCTCGTCTGATCGACGAGGCGAACGCCAATCGCGCGAAAGAAGACTGAGCGCGCCGTTATCCGCGTTCCTGGCTGCAATGTCTCAGTTGCAGTTCGTCTAGCGCTGTTTCCGACCACTTCGAAGACCCTGTCTTTCTGACATGACTGCACCTCAACGCCCCCGCGTGCCGCGTCGCGCGCTCGACGGCGTGCTGCTGCTCGACAAGCCGCTCGGCCTGTCGAGCAACGACGCGCTGATTCGTGCGAAGCGTCTCTACCTGGCCAAAAAGGCCGGCCACACCGGCACGCTCGATCCACTCGCCACAGGTCTCTTGCCGCTGTGTTTTGGTGAAGCGACCAAGTTCTCGCAAGATCTACTCGAAGCCGACAAAACCTATGAGGCGACCATGCGCCTCGGTATCCGCACAACCACCGGCGACGCCGAAGGCGAAGCTATCGATACGCGCAACGTGACGTGCGATCAGGCTGCGGTGCAGGCGGCTATGCAGAACTTTCTCGGCGGCATCGTCCAGATTCCGCCGATGTATTCGGCGCTCAAGCGCGACGGCAAGCCGCTGTACGAATATGCGCGCGCCGGTCAGACGGTTGAACGGGAAGGGCGTCAGGTGACGATTCACGCGCTTGAAATGCTTGCCTGTGCGTTGCCCGACGTGACGTTTCGCGTGACGTGCAGCAAAGGCACATATGTGCGCACGCTCGCCGAGGATATCGGCGAAGCGCTCGGTTGTGGCGCGCATCTGGTTGCGCTGCGGCGTACCGGCGTCGGCGCGCTGACGCTTGAAAACTCGGTGACGCTCGACGCGTTGTCCGATGCGACGGAGAGCGAGCGTGATGTGTGGCTGCAGCCGGTCGATGCATTGCTGTCCACATTCCCGCTCGTCACCCTGGACGAAGACGCGACCCGTCGCTTCCTGCATGGTCAACGTCTGAAGCTCTCCGAGTTGACCGTCACGGGCGATGCTGTGAATGCACCTCGCGTACGTGTGTATTCAGCCGAAGGACGTCTGCTCGGCGTCGCGAAGCAAGGCGAGGGCGTATTGGCGCCCGAGCGGCTGGTGGTCACGACTGAGAGCTAGAGCGGAACATCGCAAGCAGCAACGAAAAAGGCGGAACCGCTATCAAGTGGTCCCGCCTTTTTTGCTACCTACATACACACCCACAGCCACGCATCGTGGACCGAAGCTAAACCCTCAATGCGCCGCCGCAGCCGCCGCACCCGCATCGCCACCGGCGCGTTCCGGCTTTGCCATCCAGATCAGCGCGATCAGCGCGACAAAGATCCCCGCCGAGACAAAGAAGAGATCGTTCACGCCCAACTGCGCGGCCTGCTGCGTGGCCATCGTATTGAACAGACCATACGCCTGCGGCTGACTGAAGCCCGCCGCACCCATCTGTCGGATCGACTGATCGAAAACCGGGTTGTACGCGCTCGCCTGTTCGGCCAGTTGCGCATGATGCATGATGGTGCGGTGATCCCACGCGGTCTGGAAAATCGACGTGCCAATACCGCCGCACATGATCCGCACGAAATTCGACAGTCCCGACGCAGCCGGAATCCGGTTGCCTGGCAAACCCGACAGCGTAATCGACACCAGCGGGATGAAGAATCCGGCCATGCCGATCCCCTGAATCAACGTGGGCAGCAGCAGCGAATAAGTATCGACGCCGGTCGTATAGCGTGAGCGCATCCAGAAACACAGCGCGAACACGAGGAACGACAAGGTCGCGATATAGCGCGGATCGGTACGCGGCAACACCTTGCCGGTGATCGGTGACAGCAGCACGGCGAACAGG
This sequence comes from Paraburkholderia sp. D1E, assembly GCF_052682275.1. Lineage (NCBI taxonomy): Bacteria > Pseudomonadati > Pseudomonadota > Betaproteobacteria > Burkholderiales > Burkholderiaceae > Paraburkholderia > Paraburkholderia sp. D1E. The sequence continues at coordinate 7,449,031 of NZ_JBQYMB010000001.1, read as the reverse complement.
CCGACCGGCGCCATCACTAGACCCGCTTCGGTGGCCGTGTAGCCGATATCGGTTTGCAGCCACAGCGGCAACAACACGAGGTTGCCGAAGTAGAGCCCGTAGCCGATCGATAGCGCGATCGTGCCGCTCGTGAAATTGCGCCGCCGGAAGAGTGATAGATCGACCACAGGATGCTCGGCTGTCAATTCCCACACGATGAAGAACGCGAGCGAAATCACCGCGACCAGCGCCAGCACGACGACGGTGGTCGACGAGAACCAGTCGAGGTCCTTGCCCTTATCGAGCATCACCTGCAACGAGCCGACCCAGAGAATCAGGAGACCGAGACCGACGCCGTCGATCGGTGCCTTTCTGATGACCGAATCGCGGTTGCGGAAGATCGTCCACGTCGCGATGGCGGCGATCGCGCCGACCGGGATGTTGACGTAGAAAATCCATGGCCACGAGATGTTGTCCGAGATCCAGCCACCGAGAATCGGCCCGGCCACCGGCGCGATCAGCGTGGTCATCGCCCACATCGATAAAGCCATTGGCGCCTTGGCGCGTGGGTAGCTCGCGAGCAGCAGCGTTTGCGACAGCGGAATCATCGGGCCGGCCACAGCGCCTTGCAGCACGCGCGAGGCAAGCAGGAACGGCAGGGTGGGCGCGAGGCCGCACATCCACGACGAGATCACGAACAGAATGATCGACGCCATGAACAGGCGCACCTGGCCGACACGTTCGGTAAGCCAGCCGGTCAGCGGCACGGAGATCGCATTCGCTACCGCGAACGATGTGATTACCCACGTGCCCTGGTCGGACGACACACCGAGATCGCCTGAGATAGACGGGATCGACACGTTTGCAATCGACGTGTCGAGCACGTTCATGAAAACGGCGAGCGACACCGCGATGGTGCCGATCACCAACTGCGCGCCCTCGAGCGGCGGATGAGGGACTTGCGCCTGAGCCTGAGCCATTAATCAAAAAACCTTATATGAATCGTCGCGCCGCTTACATCAACTTCGCAGCGGGCTTCGCGGAGCCTGCTTGAGCCGACTTCTGCGAACCACCGTTCGGACCTGCATTCTCCGAAATGATGCGAGCAATTTCGGCGTCGGCCTGGTCGCCGTATTTTTCGAACACGTTGGTCTGATAGACCGTGTTCGGCGCGTTGCCGAGTTGACCGCCGTTGTCATCCTTGATGGTCACGTCGGCTTGCATCGACAGGCCAATGCGCAGCGGATGCTTTTCAAGTTCCTGCGGGTCGAGCGCGATCCGCACCGGCAGACGCTGCACGACCTTGATCCAGTTGCCGGTTGCATTCTGCGCAGGCAGCAGCGAGAACGCCGAACCCGTACCCGCCGAGAAGCCAACCACCTTGCCGTGGAACACCACCGACGAGCCGTACACGTCGGCCGTCAGTTCGACCGGCTGGCCAATGCGCATGTGCTTCAGTTGCACTTCCTTGAAGTTCGCATCGACCCACACACCGCCCAGCGGCACGATAGCCATCAGCGGGGTGCCCGGCGAGACGCGCTGGCCGACCTGCACCGAGCGCTTCGCGACGTAGCCCGTGACCGGTGCCGGCAGGTTGTTACGCGCGTTGTTCAGGTATGCATCGCGGACCTTCGCGGCGGCGGCCTGCACATTGGGGTGATCCGCGATCGTGGTGTTGGCGGTCAACGCACGGTTCGACGCCAGTTGTTGCTGGGCGGCATCGACCGAGGCTTGCGCGCTTTTCACGGCGTCGCGGGCATGCGAGATTTCTTCCAGCGACACGGCGCCCGTTTGCGCAACCGTCAGGCGGCGCTTCAGGTCGTCCTGCGCGCGCGACAGATCGGACTGACGCTGGGCAACTTGCGCCTGATACTGATTGTCGTCGGCGAACAGGCCGCGGACCTGGCGCACCGTCTGCGCGAGATTCGCTTCGGCTTGTTCGAGCGCGACGCGCGCGTCGGCCGGATCGAGTACGACGACCGGGTCGCCGGCCTTCACCGTTTGCGTGTCGTCCGCGTTCACGGCGACAACCGTGCCGGTGACTTGCGGCGTGATCTGTACGACGTTGCCGTTTACATACGCGTCGTCGGTGTCTTCATGAAAGCGTGCGTCGAGGAAGTAGTAAAGGCCGTAGGCGACCGCGGCGATCAGGATCACGATGACGAGCAGCGTCATCATGCGCTTGCGTTTGCCGTTGTTCGCCGGTTGTGCGGGGGCCGCGGGCTGCTGGGGGGTGCTCATTGATGTGCTCCGGTTTCTCTCAAACGTCGTCGTTTATTCGGATGTTCGTGCGGGCGTGGCTCGCGTCGATGTGGCTTCAGTTTGCAGCGGCGGTCGCGGCGGTGGCCGATGCCGGGGCGGCCGATGCCGGGGCATCGGTTGGCACCACGAGGCCGGTCTGCGTTGCGTCGAAACCGCCGCCGAGCGCCTTGATGAGGCCGATCTGCATATCGCGGCGGCGCATCTTGAGGCCCGTCACCGTCTGTTCGGCGCTAAGGCGGTTCTGGTCGGCGGTCAGCACCTGCAACTGCGGCGACAAACCGGCCTTGTAGCGGATTACCGCCAACTGATAGGCCTTGGTCGACGCGTCGAGCGCGCGCTGTGCGTCGCCCGATTGCTGGTCGATCGAACGGATCGACGACACTTGCGTCGCGACGTCCGAGAGGGCACTGATCAGCGTCTGGTTGTAGTTCGCCACATCGAGGTCAAAGTCTGCGTAGCGGCCCTTCAACTGCGAGCGCAGTGCGCCGGCGTCGAAGATCGGCAGATGAATCGCCGGGCCGAGTTGCATCTGGCGACTGCCCGACTTAAGGAAACGGCCCCAGCCGAACGCATCGAAACCGACGCCGGCGGCGAGGTTGATGTCCGGGAAGAATTCCGCTTTCGCTTCCTTCACGTCATGCATCGCGGCTTCCACCTGCCAGCGTGCGGCGACGATATCCGCGCGGCGCGCCACGAGGTCGGCGGGCAGATTGTCCGGCAGCGCTACCGCTTCGCCGCTGGTCAGGACCGGCTTGGCGATCTGCAGGCCGCGATCCGGACCCTTGCCGAGCAACGCGCCCAACTGATAGCGCACCACAGTGATCTGACCATCGAGATCCGTCAAATTCGACTGGCTGGTCGCGATGTTGCCGTTCGCGGTTTGCCGTTCGACGTTGGTATCGAGCCCGGCGGCCACGCGACCGTTGGTGATGCGGCCGATGTCCTGGCGGTTGGCGATTTCGCGCGCGGCGATGTCGCGGTACGCATACAACTGCGCAAGCTGGTTGTACGTGCTCGCCACGGACGCAGCGAGCGTCACGCGCGCTTGCTGCATGTCGGCTTCGGCCGCCTTTTCCTGCGACACGGCCTGGCCCAGACGCTGGCGGTTCTTGCCCCACAGGTCCAGATCCCACGACGCGCTCGCCAGCACGTTGTTCTCGCTATACCAGGTGCCGCCGTACGGAGGCGGGTAGAGCGCGTTTCCCGAGAACAGTTCGCGGGTCCATGAGTAGCTGCCGTTGACCTTCGGGTACAGCGCCGAGCGCGAGCTTTCAATGTATGACGAAGCCTTGGCGAGGCGCGCCTGAGCCTGCGCGATCGAGGGGCTGCCTTCCAGCGCTTCTGCGATCAGCCTGGGCAACTGCGGGTCGCCGAACTGGTTGGCCCAGTCGAGCGACGGCCATTGGCCACCCTGACCGGACAGGCTCTGGGTGGACTCGTACTGGGCCGGCGACGAGATCTGCTTGTCGCTCTTCATACCGAAGTAGTTCGCGCACCCCGTGAGGGCGAGCGCCGTCACCGCGGCGGCGACAGCGGCCCGGCTCGAAAGCGCGGGCGCGGACAGGGAAAGGGATTTCATCGCTCGACTCTTTGAGTGGAATGTAATGATGGACACTGCAAGCAATTTATTACGATTTGCTGTCAAAATTGCTTGTTGCATCACGGGTTAGTCCCGTTTGTTCACCGGAATTGACGAGTACACGACGCAGCATGCTTTTCAGAAAACCGACTTCCTCAGGGGTAAAACCACCCAGCAGGTTGTCCAGCACGCCGTTAAAAATCGCGGGCATTTTTGCCGCGATCGCGTGACCTTCCGGTGTCAGCGCGAGTCGCACGACCCGGCGGTCTTCGTTGCTGCGCACCCTCGTCAGCAGGCCGCGCTTTTCCAACCGGTCGACCAGACGCGTGACGGCGCTTGCGTCAATGCCGTATTCCCGCGCCAGTTCAGCCGCCAGCAGGCATTTGCCGCTCGCTACCATGAACAGGATGCTGCCTTGCTGGCTGGTGATGCCCAGTTCAGCCATGCTGCGCTGCGTGACCAGGTTGGACATGGTCGACTTCACCCGCGAGATCAGATAGCCGACACTTTCGCCTAGCTGGTACTCGCTGATATCCGGCGTGGGGGTAGAGGACGGCTCCGTCATGATTCTCGTGCGAATGCAATGGTTGACTAGGCAGGATTATAGGGGGCGGTTGATTGACGCGGCAAGCGTTATTACAGCTTAGGCAAGGAACTTTTCCTGCTCAAGGCACAATGCGTGCGGGTTTGCCTAGGTTATTGCTGATGCAGAATGACCTTATTTCTTACACGTCGCTGCGAGGAAAACAGTGGGGCTATCAGGGAATACCAGAAAGCTTCATTTCGCCGTGCTATAATGTTGGGTTCCCAAAAGTGCGCTTTGGGCTTTGTTGGCTTCGTACACAATGCTGCTGCGGGCGCACTCAACTGTCTCCAGGTTCCTATGACTCGCGCCCTACGCAATATCGCCATCATCGCCCACGTCGACCACGGCAAGACCACGCTCGTCGATCAGCTCCTCCGCCAGACGGCCACGTTCCGCGACAACCAGCAGGTTGTCGAGCGCGTGATGGACTCGAACGACATCGAAAAGGAACGTGGCATCACGATTCTTTCGAAGAACTGCGCGGTCGAGTACGAAGGCACGCACATCAACATCGTCGACACGCCGGGCCACGCCGACTTCGGCGGTGAAGTGGAGCGCGTGCTGTCGATGGTCGACTCGGTGCTGCTGCTGGTCGATGCTGTCGAAGGCCCGATGCCGCAAACGCGCTTCGTGACCAAGAAGGCACTGGCGCTCGGTCTCAAGCCGATCGTCGTGATCAACAAGGTTGACCGGCCGGGCGCGCGGATCGACTGGGTGATCAACCAGACGTTCGATCTGTTCGACAAGCTGGGCGCAACTGACGAACAACTCGACTTCCCGATCGTCTACGCATCGGGTCTCAACGGCTATGCCGGTCTGACCCCGGATGTGCGTGAAGGCGACATGCGTCCGCTGTTCGACGCCGTGCTGGAACACGTTCCGGTCCGCCCGGCCGATCCGGAAGGTCCGCTGCAACTGCAGATCACGTCGCTCGACTATTCGTCGTACGTCGGCCGTATCGGCGTGGGCCGCATCACGCGTGGCCGTATCAAGCCGGGTATGGCAGTGGCCGTGCGTTCGGGTCCGGACGGTGCGATTCTGAACCGCAAGATCAACCAGGTGCTGTCGTTCAAGGGTCTTGAGCGCGTGCAGGTTGAGGCGGCTGAAGCTGGCGACATCGTGCTGATCAACGGTATCGAAGAAATCGGTATCGGTGTGACCATTTGCGCTCCGGAACAACCGGAAGCGCTGCCGATGATCACCGTCGACGAACCGACCCTGACGATGAACTTCCTCGTCAATTCGTCGCCGCTGGCCGGCCGCGAAGGCAAGTTCGTCACGAGCCGTCAGATCCGTGACCGCCTGATGAAGGAGCTGAACCACAACGTGGCGCTGCGCGTGAAAGAAACGGGCGACGAAACCACGTTCGAAGTGGCAGGCCGCGGCGAACTGCACCTGACCATTCTGGTCGAGAACATGCGCCGTGAAGGCTACGAACTGGCCGTGTCGCGTCCGCGCGTGGTGATGACGGAAGTCGACGGCGTGAAGCACGAGCCGTACGAAAACCTGACGGTCGACATGGAAGACGCTCACCAGGGCGGCGTGATGGAAGAGTTGGGTCGCCGCAAGGGTGAAATGCTCGACATGGCGTCGGACGGCCGTGGCCGTACGCGTCTCGAGTACCGTATTTCGGCGCGTGGCCTGATCGGTTTCCAGGGCGAGTTCTTGACGCTGACGCGCGGCACGGGCCTGATGAGCCACACGTTCGACTCGTATCAGCCGGTCAGGGAAGGCGGTGTCGGCGAGCGTCGTAACGGCGTGCTGATTTCGCAGGACGACGGCGCGGCAGTCGCGTACGCACTGTGGAAGCTCCAGGACCGCGGCCGTATGTTCGTATCGCCGGGCGAGCCGCTGTACGAAGGCATGATCATCGGCATTCACAGCCGTGACAACGACCTGGTCGTGAACCCGATCAAGGGTAAGCAATTGACCAACGTGCGTTCGTCGGGTACGGACGAAGCAGTGCGCCTCGTGCCGCCGATCCAGATGTCGCTGGAATACGCGGTCGAATTCATCGACGACGACGAACTGGTCGAAGTCACGCCGCAATCCATTCGTCTGCGCAAGCGTTACCTGAAGGAACACGAGCGCCGCAGCGCCAGCCGTAAGGGCGCAGTGGACTAAATCGGCACCGGCCCTTAGCGGCGCGATGTCAGGCAAAAGCCACCTCTGGGTGGCTTTTGCCGTTTCTGGCCCCTCTGGCGTCGAGGGAGCGGTGGCCGGCAGTTTGCGCCGGCTACCGCAGACCGCCTGCAGCCGTTGGATGCAGTTGTTCTGCGGTTGGTGTTCCGTTTGTTCCCGTTTGTCCCCGTTTCTCGCAGAAGACTGTTGCGAGCGCTGGTAATACCCCTGAAAGCCCGTCACGACGGGCTCGAGCGGCAATCCGTCTGCTATCTGCACTATCCGTTCTGTGATATGCTCCCCGGGTGCAAAGTTTTAGGTCCTTCCAAGCAAGACTTGATTCGCGCAATCCGCCAAACGGTCAGGCCGTGTCGCGGAAGGTTCTGTAACCCGCTATTTCTCGAGAAACTCGAAGAAAGGTGAGCGTAAAAATGATGAAGCAATTCCAGTCGAACTCCTATCTGTTCGGCGGCAATGCTCCGTACGTAGAAGAAATGTACGAAGCGTATCTCGACAATCCGGCGTCAGTGCCCGAGAACTGGCGCAGCTATTTCGACGCGTTGCAGAACGTCCCTGCATCGGATGGCAGCAATGCCAACGACGTGGCCCACGGCCCGATCGTCGAATCGTTTGCGCAACGAGCCAAGGCTAATGCCTTTATCCCGCGCGCGGCGGCCGGCGGCGAAGATCTCGCTACTTCCCGCAAGCAGGTCTATGTGCAGTCCCTCATCGGCGCATATCGCTTCCTCGGCTCGCAATGGGCCAATCTCGATCCCCTGAAGCGCCGCGAACGTCCCGCTATCCCCGAACTTGAACCCGCGTTCTACGACTTCACTGAAGCCGACATGGACCAGGAGTTCAGCGCAACGAATCTGTATTTCGGGTTCGAGCGTGCTTCGCTGCGCGAGATCGTCAAGGCCCTGCGTGACACGTACTGCGGCACGATCGGCGCCGAGTACATGTACATCAGCGATCCGGAACAGAAGCGCTGGTGGAAAGAGAAGCTCGAGTCGATCCGTTCGACGCCGAACTTCTCCAATGAAAAGAAGAAGCACATTCTGAATCGCCTGACGGCCTCTGAAGGCCTCGAGCGCTTCCTGCACACCAAGTACGTCGGCCAGAAACGCTTCTCGCTCGAAGGCGGCGAAAGCTTCATCGCGTCGATGGACGAAGTCGTGCGTCATGGCGGCGCCAACGGCGTGCAGGAAATCGTCATCGGCATGGCCCACCGTGGCCGTCTGAACGTGCTGGTCAATACGCTGGGCAAGATGCCGGCGGATCTGTTTGCCGAATTCGAAGGCAAACACGTCGACGACCTGCCGGCCGGCGACGTGAAGTACCACAAGGGTTTCTCGTCGGACGTCTCGACCGAAGGCGGCCCGGTCCACCTGTCGCTCGCGTTCAACCCGTCGCACCTCGAAATCGTCAACCCGGTGGTCGAAGGTTCGGCGAAGGCGCGTATGGATCGTCGCGGCGACGACAGCGGCCTGCAAGTGCTGCCGGTGCAGATCCATGGCGACGCGGCCTTCGCAGGTCAGGGCGTCGTGATGGAAACGCTGAACCTCGCTCAAACGCGCGGTTACGGCACGCACGGCACGCTGCACATCGTCATCAACAACCAGATCGGCTTCACGACGTCGGACCCGCGCGACTCGCGCTCCACGTTGTACTGCTCGGACGTCGTCAAGATGATCGAAGCGCCGGTGTTGCACGTGAACGGTGACGATCCTGAAGCGGTCGTGCTGGCTACGCAACTGGCCATCGACTTCCGCATGCAGTTCCACAAGGACGTCGTCGTCGACATCGTCTGCTTCCGCAAGCTGGGTCACAACGAGCAGGACACGCCGGCTGTTACGCAGCCGCTGATGTACAAGACGATTGCGAAGCACCCGGGCACGCGCGCACTGTACGCTGAGAAGCTGGTCCAGCAAGGCGTCATCACCGCGGAAGAAGGCGACGAATTCGTCAAGGCCTACCGCAAGGCGATGGACGAAGGTCATCACACGGTCGACCCGGTGCTCTCGAACTACAAGAGCAAGTACGCGGTGGATTGGGTTCCGTTCCTGAACCGCAAGTGGACCGACGCAGCCGACACGGCAGTACCGCTCGCCGAGTTGAAGCGCCTTGCTGAGCGCATCACCACGATCCCGGAAAACTTCAAGGTTCACCCGCTGGTCGAGCGCGTCATCAACGACCGTCGCGCGATGGGCCGTGGCGAAGCGAAGCTCGACTGGGGCATGGGTGAACACCTGGCATTCGCGTCGCTGGTTGCGTCGGGCTATGCAGTGCGCCTGACCGGTCAGGACTCGGGCCGCGGCACGTTCACGCACCGTCACGCGGTGCTGCACGATCAGAACCGCGAGCGCTGGAACGACGGCACCTACGTGCCACTGCAGAACGTCGCAGAAGGTCAGGCGAAGTTCAACGTGATCGACTCGGTGCTATCGGAAGAAGCGGTGCTGGGCTTCGAATACGGTTACTCGACCGCTGAACCGAATACGTTCGTTGCGTGGGAAGCGCAGTTCGGCGACTTCGTGAACGGCGCGCAAGTCGTGATCGACCAGTTCATCTCGTCGGGCGAAGTGAAGTGGGGCCGCGTCTCGGGTCTCACGATGCTGCTGCCGCACGGCTATGAAGGTCAAGGTCCGGAGCACTCGTCGGCACGTATCGAGCGTTTCCTGCAACTGTGCGCAGACCACAACATGCAGGTCGTTCAGCCGACCACGCCGGCGCAGATTTTCCACCTGTTGCGCCGTCAGATGATCCGCCTGTTCAGGAAGCCGCTGATTGTCGCTACGCCGAAGTCGCTGCTGCGTCACAAGGAAGCCGTGTCGGATCTGTCCGAACTGGCGAAGGGTGCGTTCCAGCCGATCATTGGCGAAATCGACGAAGCGATCGAAGCGAAGAAGGTCAAGCGCGTGGTGGCCTGCTCGGGCCGCGTGTACTACGACCTGCTGGCGCATCGCCGTGAATCGAAGTCGAACGACGTCGCGATCATTCGTATCGAACAGCTCTATCCGTTCGCGCACAAGCAGTTCGAAGCGGAAATGAAGAAGTACGACAACGCGACCGAAGTGGTCTGGGTGCAGGACGAGCCGCAGAATCAAGGCCCGTGGTTCTACATCGAGCACCACCTGAAGGAAGGCATGAAGGAAGGGCAGAAGCTGGCATACAGCGGCCGTCCGGCTTCGGCCTCGCCGGCTGTCGGCTACTACGCGAAGCACTACGAGCAGCAGAAGGCGCTGATCGAAGGCGCTTTCGGCCGCCTCAAGAGCGCGTCGATCGCTAAATAAACACTAGAGCCGAACCGGGAAAGCGCAGGGCGCTTTCCCGTGCCGCGTCTGAAAGATCATTCGCGGCATTCGAGGTTCGCAGGCGGTCGTCGTTCACTGCGCCGTCACCCGATACGTATTCAGGATATTCATAATGGCTATTGTTGAAGTCAAGGTTCCCCAGCTTTCCGAGTCGGTCTCGGAAGCCACGATGCTGCAGTGGAAGAAGAAGCCCGGCGAGGCTGTTGCACAAGACGAAATTCTCATCGAAATCGAGACCGACAAGGTCGTGCTCGAAGTGCCGGCACCCTCTGCTGGCGTGCTCGCACAAGTGATCTCGAACGACGGCGACATCGTCGTCGCGGATCAGGTGATCGCCAAGATCGACACCGAAGGCACGGCAAGCGCCGCTGCTGTCGAAGCCGAAGTGAAGCCGGCACCCGTTGCCGCGCCGGCACCGGCCGCTCAGGCCGCATCCGCAACGGGTACGAACACCGCTGCTTCGCCGGCTGCCGGCAAGCTGATGGCCGAGAAGGGTCTGGGCGCGGGCGACGTCGCCGGCACGGGCCGTGACGGCCGCATCACCAAGGGAGACGTGCTGACGGCAGGCGCTCCGGCTGCCAAGGCGGCACCGGCACCGGCTGCCGCACCGAAGGCTGCAAAGCCGTCGCTGCCGGACGTCAAGGCACCGGCATCGGCCGACCAGTGGCTGAAGGACCGTCCGGAACAACGCGTGCCGATGTCGCGTCTGCGTGCGCGTATCGCGGAGCGTCTGCTCGAGTCGCAGCAAACCAACGCCATCCTCACCACGTTCAACGAAGTGAACATGGCACCGGTGATGGACCTGCGCAACAAGTACAAAGATAAGTTCGAAAAGGAACATGGCGTGAAGCTGGGCTTCATGTCGTTCTTCGTGAAGGCGGCTGTCCACGCGCTGAAGAAATTCCCGCTCGTGAACGCGTCGATCGACGGTAACGACATCGTCTATCACGGCTACTTCGACATCGGTATCGCGGTCGGTTCGCCGCGTGGCCTGGTGGTGCCGATCCTGCGCAATGCAGATCAACTGAGCCTCGCCGAAATCGAGAAGAAGATTGCGGAATTCGGCCAGAAGGCCAAAGACGGCAAGCTGTCGATCGAAGAAATGACCGGCGGTACGTTCTCGATCTCGAACGGTGGTGTGTTCGGTTCGATGCTGTCGACCCCGATTATCAACCCGCCGCAATCCGCCATTCTGGGCGTCCACGCCACGAAGGAACGCGCTGTGGTCGAAAACGGCCAGATCGTGATCCGCCCGATGAACTACCTGGCGCTGTCGTACGACCACCGGATCATCGACGGTCGCGAAGCGGTGCTGTCGCTGGTCGCGATGAAGGATGCGCTGGAAGACCCGGCGCGCCTGCTGCTCGACCTGTAATTGCCGGTTTGGCGGGCGTCGGCTTGTCATCGCGCAAGCCGACACCATATAAGCAGCACGTCTATAGCATTCCGCAGTACTGGAACGACGCGCGCCACGAAACGTGGCCGCGCGCTGTTCCGTCATCAAAAGGATTGTCATGTCCAAAGAATTTGACGTCGTCGTGATCGGCGCCGGCCCAGGCGGTTACATCGCCGCAATCCGCGCAGCGCAACTCGGCAAGACCGTCGCATGTATCGAACAGTGGAAGAACCCGGCCGGCACGCTGAAGCTCGGCGGCACGTGTTTGAACGTGGGTTGCATTCCGTCGAAGGCGCTGCTCGCGTCGTCGGAAGAATTTGAAAACGCGTCGCATCACCTGGCCGACCACGGCATTTCCGTGTCGGATGTGAAGGTCGATATCTCGAAGATGATGGCCCGTAAAGAAGGCATCGTCGAAAAGATGACCAAGGGCATCGAATTCCTGTTCCGCAAGAACAAGATCACGTGGCTCAAGGGCCACGGCAAGTTCACCGGCAAGACGGACGCCGGCGTGCAGATCGAAGTGAGCGGCGAAGGCGAAACCGAGGTGGTCACGGCAAAGAACGTGATCATCGCGACCGGCTCGAAGGCGCGTCACCTGCCGAACATTCCGGTCGACAATAAGATCGTCGCCGACAACGAAGGCGCACTGAGCTTCGAATCCACGCCGAAGAAACTCGCCGTGATCGGCGCGGGCGTGATCGGGCTGGAACTGGGTTCGGTGTGGCGTCGTCTGGGCGCGGAAGTCACCGTGCTCGAAGCGCTGCCGGAATTCCTCGGTGCGGCCGACCAGGCACTGGCTAAAGAAGCCGCCAAGCAGTTCAAGAAGCAAGGTCTGGACATCCAGGTCGGCGTGAAGGTCGGCGAAGTGAAGACCACCGACAAGAGCGTCACGATCGCCTACACAGACAAGGACGGCAATGCGCAAACGCTCGAAGCCGACCGCCTGATCGTGTCGATCGGCCGCGTGCCGAACACCGACAACCTCGGTCTCGAAGCCATCGGCCTGAAGGCGAACGAGCGTGGTTTCATCGACGTCGACGACCACTGCGCGACGGCAGTCCCGAACGTGTACGCGATCGGCGACGTGGTGCGTGGCCCGATGCTCGCGCACAAGGCTGAAGACGAAGGCGTGCTGGTTGCCGAAATCATCGACGGTCAGAAGCCGCATATCGACTACAACTGCATTCCGTGGGTGATCTACACCGAACCGGAAATCGCGTGGGTCGGCAAGACGGAGCAGCAACTGAAGGCCGAAGGCCGCGAGATCAAGACGGGCCAGTTCCCGTTCATGGCGAACGGTCGTGCGCTGGGCATCAACAAGGCGGAGGGTTTCGTCAAGATGATCGCCGACGCGAAGACCGACGAACTGCTGGGCGTGCACATCATCTCGGCAAACGCATCGGATCTGATCGCGGAAGCCGTGGTGGCGATGGAATTCAAGGCGGCGTCGGAAGACATCGGCCGCATTTGCCATCCGCACCCGTCGTTGTCGGAAGTCATGCGTGAAGCGGCGCTCGCCGTGGACAAACGCGCGCTGAACATGTAATCACGCGCACGCCTGACTGAACGCAACTCTGGCATCACCACAAAGGCGGGCGGGTTCACTCCCTCCCGCCTTTCTTTTTGCAGCAACACAATGAACGTCACCGAATACTACGAAAAAGAACTGCAGACGCGGGGTTACCAATCGGATCCGGCGCAACGCGCGGCGGTCGACCGTCTGCAGCGGTGTTATGACGAGTGGGTCGAGTACAAGTCGCGCCGCTCGAATGCGTTCAAGAAGCTGATCATCCACCCGGACCTGCCGCGCGGCGTGTACATGTGGGGCGGCGTAGGACGGGGCAAGAGCTTCCTGATGGACAGCTTCTACATGATCGTGCCGGTGCAGCGCAAAACGCGGCTGCATTTCCACGAATTCATGCGCGAGGTGCACCGCGAACTGGAAGACCTGAAAGGCACGGCCGATCCACTCGACGAACTCGCGCGCCGTATCGCCAAGCGCTACCGGTTGATCTGTTTCGACGAATTCCACGTGTCGGATATCGCCGACGCGATGATCCTGTACCGCTTGCTCGACAAACTGTTCGAGAACGGCGTGCAATTCGTGATGACGTCCAATTACGATCCGGACACGCTGTATCCGGACGGTCTGCATCGCGACCGTATGCTGCCGGCAATCGAACTGATCAAGTCGAAACTCGACGTGATCAATGTCGACGCGGGCATAGACTACCGCCAGCGCACGCTGGCCCAGGTCGAGGTGTATCACACGCCGCTCGGCGCGGCCTCGGACAAAGCGTTGCGCGACGCATTCTCGCGTCTTGCAGCGGTGCCCGATGAGAGTCCTATCCTGCACATCGAAAAGCGCGAGCTGAAGGCGTTGAGGCGTGCTGATGGTGTTGTGTGGTTCGATTTCGCGACGTTGTGCGGCGGTCCGCGCTCGCAGAACGATTATCTGGAACTGGCGAGCCGTTTTCACGCGGTGATCCTGTCCGGCGTGCCGCAGATGTCGGCGCGCATGGCGTCGGAGGCGCGCCGCTTCACCTGGTTGATCGATGTGTTCTACGACCATAAGGTCAAACTGTTGATGTCGGCAGCGGTGCCGCCCGATCAACTGTACGTCGACGGCCCGATGGCCAACGAATTCACACGCACGGTCTCGCGCATCGTTGAAATGCAGTCGAAAGAATATCTCGACGCGCCGCGCCGGCTCGTCGATACGTCGTTGACGTAAGCAGCGGCGTGACGCGGGTGTCGATGCTTTTGCGATAGATCACGGTCCGCTCACCGAACCGGCGGGGTCCGAAGGCGTATTTTCAAGATTCGGATTGGTCTTATGTTCCGTCCGCGGACGACTGGATATCTTCTTTGTCATGGTTCTAACAAAGGAGAAGCCATGAATCCGCACCGTGATATCAATGATGAAGAATGGCAACGCATTGCACCGTTGCTCCCTGAGCTGCGTCCGCGCTCTGAACTGCGTGGCCGGCCGCTTGCCAACACGCGTTCGGTGCTCAACGGCGTGTTGTGGGTGATGTACAGTGGCGCGACCTGGTCCGCCATGCCGCGCAAATACCCGTCGTATCAAACCTGCCATCGCCGCTTCAAGGCGTGGTATGAATCCGGCGTACTCAAGCGCGTCATGGATCAGCTATTCGGCGCGGCGAGCGAAGAGCTCTGTAACCTCATGGAAGCGCGCATGCGCACGCATGTGAGCGCGGAACAGAAGAGTGTTGACGCAGAAAAGGTTCCGGCCACTGCGCCCACGGCGTATAGCCCGGTATCGGTCAAGCCGTTACCGTCTTCGCCGTTCGCGTATGCGTCGCCCTTCAAGCACGCTGCATGACCACCCCGACCAGCCAGACTCAAACAAAAAAACGGCCGGACGATTGCGATCGTCGGCCGTTTCTTCCGGTTCCATCCTGGCAGCAGTAGCGGCCTTGATGGAACGCCACATTCGCGCGTCAGGCATTGGCGCCTGAACTACCCGCCTGCTATTACTATTGCTGGCGAATCCAGGTCTGCGAGCGACCCAGCAGCGAAACGCCGATGTAGCCACGCACGATCAGCTTGTTCCCACTGTCTTCCAGGTGCATCTTGCACTTGTAAACCTTGCCGTTTTCCGGGTCGAGAATCTGCCCGTGATCCCAGGCGTCGCCGTCCTTTTTCATATCGTTGATAATCGTCATGCCGAGAATCAGCTGGTCCTTGCGCGCGTCCGTACATTCGGTGCAGCGGCGATCCGGTTGATCATTGGCATTGAGTCCCTTGATCACCTTGCCGCTCAGCGAGCCGCCGCTGTCCTGTGTAATTTGCACGAGCGCTTTGGGCTGGCCGGTGTGATCGTCGATGGTTTGCCACGTGCCGATTGGGGAATCGGTCTGCGCCATTGCCGTGACGGCGCTGGCGAGCAGTACGCCGGCGAGGGCGGCATGTTTGGCTGTGCGAAGCGCGATTGCGCGTGCGCGTTGAGCGAATTGCATCATTGTCTTCCTCCTTGATTAAAGACGGCGCGATCATGGTCGCGCGGCGTTATTAGCATCTCGGGCGGCCTTCTACTGCGGCCGCCGTGACGCCTCGTATGCCTTGTATTGCCCCTCAGGTTCAACTTCGGCTACATCGGTTTGCAATTCGCGGCCTGAGTGCCGCGAATTGCACATCCTCAGCGCAGAATACGTGAAAGTGCGCGCGCCGTTTGATAGTGGAACCTCTAGTCGTTATTTCTCGTTGCTTCCGGTCGTTTTTCGTTGCTCTGGTTCGGACATTAATGCTGTTTAAAATCAGATACTTAACGACTGTTTGATCTTTCTCGTTGCTTCCGGTTGTTTCGTTTCCAAGCTCTTCAATTCGAGGCGAAACGCGGGGGACGGTACGGGGATTCGGCTCCAGCCTATCCCCAACCTTACGAAGAAGGGCGAACGAAAGGAATAGATCATGAGGCATACGAACTACACACTTACCCCGGCGAAGCTCAACGCCGCGCGCGGTCGGGACAAGCCCTACAAGATCGCGGACGGCGGCGGGTTGTTTGTGCGCGTATCGACGGCGGGAACGCGCACGTGGTGCTACGGCTACGCTCACGCCGGGAAGCGGGGTGAGGTCACGCTCGGACAATACCCGGAGGTCGGCGTGAGCGCCGCGCGAGACCAGCACTTCGCCGCCCGTCAACAACTCGCTGCGGGCGTTGATCCAGCGGTTGCTAAGAAGGCCGACCGCGAGGAAAAGAAGCGGGCAGCGGCAACCGATGACGGGCTGTTCAAGGCGTTCTCGCAGAAGTGGTTGGACGAGCAACTAAGCGACGCGACGCCAGCATATCAGCGAAAGATGCGATCACTACTAGAGCGTTTCGTCTGGCCGTCCATCGGAACCAAGGCGCTGGGCGATGTTAAGCCGCACGACGTTCTAGCGATCATGCAGAAGGTCCGCGACACACCAGGAACGGCGGAGAAGGTCCGTTCGCTGATCAAACAGATATACGACCACGCGATCCGTTCGCTACGCGTAGAACACAACGTAGCGTCGGCGATGCGCGGCGCAATCAAGGTGCCGTCGTCGAAGCACCACCGTCACCTCAGCGAGTTGGAGTTAGGAGTGTTCTGGCGGGCAGTAGGCAAGCAGGTAGACGGTGTGGCCCACCCATCGACCATCGCCGCTGCCCGGATAATCGCGCTGACCCTCAGCCGCAAAACTGAGGCGATCAAGGCCGAATGGAGTGAGATCGACTTCGACAAGGGTACGTGGACCATCCCGGCAGAGCGGACCAAAATGCGCAAGCCGCAACGGGTCTATCTCAGCCGTCAAGCCGTCGCCATACTCGAAGCGCAGCAGGCTCTAACGGGCGGCGGCAAGTGGGTCTTCACGACCGCTTCGCGCCGCGCCGTTCCGATATCCGCTGCGACGATGACGAGCTTCTTCAAGCGGTTGGAGGGCGTGCCGAGCGACTTCACGCCGCACGGTCTGCGCGGTACGGGCGCAACGATCCTACGCGAGCACGGCTTCCGGCGCGATGTCGTTGAGCTATTGCTGGCGCACACGGAGAAGGGCGTGGCGGGCGCGTACCATCATCACGAGCTTGTCGAGGAACGGCGCGAGGCGCTTCAACACTACGCCGACACGATAGAAGCGCTCGCGAAGGGCGGTAAGGTCGTCGGCCTTAAGAGTCGGGCGCGAGCGGCGTAGGCGGGCTTTATACACGTTTAGGCATATGGGCCGCGCTGCTTATAACTTCTGCGGCTTTGCGAGTTCATTCCGCGACCTTAGGATAGCGCCTAGTTAATAACGAGTAACAACGACAACGGACGCGAAAGCGACCTACGTTTTTCCGCCCCTAAATTGGCGAGAACAGACTGCACTCTGAGGAGCGCGGTGGTTCTCGCCTTTTTGTTTTGGCCGATGATTTCGATGCCGACCAAGGAATTGATATGACACAAGTAAGTACAACTATGGAACTGCCGACGACTGGGCTGATGCGACTGTCGCAGTTCAAAGCCATCGTCAACATTTCTCACGTAACGGTTTGGCGACTCTTGAACAGCGGGAAGTTCCCCGCTCCGCTCCGGGTATCGCCGCGTCTGCGCTTGTGGCGTGCTGAGGATGTTCGCGAGTGGATGCGGATCGGGCCGGACGCCTGGCTGGCTGCGCACCCGGTTGCTGAGGGAGAGGGCGCGGTGTGAAACGGGCGTGTCGGTGGTGGCCGAGGACACATCGCAAGGGCTTACGATTAACCAGAATTCGACGCAACCGAAAGGAGAAAAATCATGAAGGCCGATGTAGCGATTATGTGTAAAACCTCGTCGGAGTTCCGTGCTGAGGTCGAGGCCGCTGCCAAGGGCATGGGCGTAACGATGAGCGAGTTTATGCGCCGCGCCGCGCTGTACGCCGTGAAGGAACGTCCGATGCTGGACGACCACAGCGGTATGCGCGGAGGTGGTAAGCCGCCCGGTACGCGGCGACGCACCAGCTAAAGCGCCAATCCCAAACGAAGTGACGAGAGTTGCTGCCGTAGTTCTGGCGCGGCTTCGTTTGTCTCGAAATTTACAACCCGATAAGGAATACATAGTTATGGGCAACATCACGGCTGATTTCGGAGAACTGCTGCGTCAAGCTCCGATGACGATCAATGGCTATCTTCAGTACGCGCACGATGCAGCTGAAAAGTACAAGATTCCAGAAGCGCAGCGCGCCGCGTTCTACGGCGCTTATATCCAAGCGTGCGCCGCCGACTATCACACGGCGGCGGGCTCGAAGTGCATCGAAGAGGCGTTGGAGCGCATCGCGTACGCAATTAGCGGGGCGGCTGATGACGTTTCGACCGCCCTGAACAACGTCGCAGGGAATCTTGCCAGCCAGAATGGCGGCTTGGCGATGGAGGTCGGCGGAGTCGGCTGGGAGATTACGAGCGCAGCGGGGATCGTTGCCGAGGCGATTGCTATGGCGATGGCCGGTAAGCACGAAGAGTTGGCCCGGATCAGCGCTGCGCGACCGGTGCGGAGACGCGAAGGTCACGGCGGGTAAAAAGAAAGCCGCGACTGAGCGCGGCTTAAAGAATTTTCTTCAACAACCCTCCCGGTTAGCAGCCGGAAGTAACTACAAGGACTAAGTACTATGCTAACCGGTAATTCTGGCGACATCAAGGAAGCCGAAGCGAATTCTTCGAACGGTGTCAACAACTTAACACCGGCGCAACTCGTCGCGCAGCGCGAACGCTTCTTCAAGCAGCTCGGCTCGCGTCTTCCAGAAGGCTGCGACGGGCGCGTGGGCTTCCGGCAAAAGCCCAACCCCGGCGTCGGCGGCTTCGCGATGTATCCGTGGAGCGAGTCGAAAGCTCTCGACGCTGATACCAACCTCTACACCTGCATCGCCGCGTGCGTGCGCGTAAAGAGAGAGAAAGAAGGTCGCAAGCCGTGGTTTGAGATCGATCTGAAGGACGGCTTTAGGGCGCTTCTGATGGTCCACTTCGATGACGTTGGCACCGGAGCGACGGCGGGTGCGAACAAGGCCGCGAACGCGGGTAAAACGCAAACGACGACGGTGGACGCTTTGCGCGCGGCTCTGGGTACGCCGACGTTCGTGCTCGAAACTTCACCCGACAACTTTCAAGTCGGCTATTTGCTTGAAGCGCCTTGCACGGATGAGTCGTATGCCGCTGGCGCGATGAAAGCGATTGTCGGTCATTTCTCGGCGGGCGGCACGGTCGATGAACTCGTCAGCCCGGTGCGCATCGTCCGCGCGCCTTACTCCCGCAATCTCAAGCTCCACAAGATCATGGAGGACGGCAAGCATAAGCGCGAGAATAACGAACTGCTCTGGGGCGATCTAATGTACCCCGGCGACGACGGCAAGGGGTTCCGGGTTCGGCTAGTAGAAGAGAACTGGAGCGCTCTGCACACTCTCGAAGGTCTCGCTGCGCGCATTGGCGTCGAAATTAACCCGGTCCACATCGTTAAGCGCACGGGCGGAAAGCGTGAAATCGATACGCGCAACGCATACGACGATGAGGCGTATAAGCGCGTGCTCGCAGCGATGCGCGCGGACGGCGATTGCTACGAAACGAGCACTGATGATTATCGCGGCACTTGCCTCGTGTGCGGCGCGGGCAATTGCTTCCGGGCGAGCGGTCCCGAATCGAGTCAGAAGTACACCTACACCGCGATCTGCTACCACAAAGGCGGCTCGTGTGCACTTGGCTCGAAGAATGACGGCGAGAGCGGCTGGAAGCTTATGCTGGCTGAATCGGGCATCGAAGAGCAGATGGAAGAGGAAGTGGAGAAAGCCGCTGCGTGGGCGAGGAACAAGGTGCGCCAGCTTCGCCTGTCTGCTGTCTTCGCTGCGCGTACTGGTTGGAAGTTCGACGCGCCGAAGGCAGGAAGCGAGTGGGAGCGGATTGCGTCGGCGTCGCGGATCGTCGCGGCACGCGGACACCTCGCGAGCGAACCGGAGGCCGTGCCGGAATCGAACGGCGGCGAGAATGTGTCGAAAAAGACTGAAGCTGAACACCGCGCCGACGCTTCGGACGCCTCGCTGCCGGAGTACAAGCGCTTGGCTGCGGCGCTTCGGGCGAAGGCTGCGGAACACGACTACAGCGGCGACAGCACGCAGTTTAAGCCCGAAGAACTCGTTAAAGCCGCGAACGAGATGGAGGCGTTTGGGGAGGCGTCCGATGAAGAGCGCGACGGGCTGATTGACTTCCACATCGAGCGCTACAAGAGAGACGGAAAAGCGTTCCGTGACTGGAAGAAGGCACGGAAGGATGAAGACGCGACGAAGCCGTGGGGCATCGAAGACAGCACCAAGCACATTCAAATGAAAGGCCCGGTCGATTCAAGCAAGGGCATTCTTGACCTAGCGGCGCGTCTCTATCCTGACGACGAGCGGCTGAAGCGGTTCGGCGCGAGTAACGAGGCTGGCGGCGCGCGGGAAGTGCCCGGGTGGCTGAAGGAGTTGCCCGAAGTCGAGGTGCCTTGGGTCGATGAGGGTGAATTCGGCTTCACGTACTCTGAGAATGACTTCCGGTTTAAGGGCGAGATGACGCACCGCCGTGCTGGCGTATATGCGCATAAGCGCGAAGTGAAGCGCGGCGTGCCCGTCGTCGCCTCCATCCGGTTCTTGTCGCCCGTCGAGATTATCGGACGGACGCGCGACGCGGCTGACACGTCGTGGGGTCGCGTGCTGCGGCTCAAGAAGGATACCGGCGAGTGGAAGCAGATCGCGGTGCCGATGCGAATGTTGGCGGGTGATCCGGTGAAGCTGCGTGAGATGCTGCTTGATAACGGCGCGGAAGTGATGCGCTTTGAATCTAAGGCGCTTGAGTCGTATATGTTGACGGCGGCGAATTCGAAAAAACTGCCGCTGCTTTATTGCACGGATCGGGTCGGCTGGTTCGAGGGTCAAGATGCGTTTGTCACGCCCTTCGAGGTCATCGGTGCGAACGACGTGGTATTTCAGGATAACCGGGCGCGGCTCGAATACTCACAGAAGGGCTCGCTGGAAGAGTGGAAACGGACGGTGCCGGCGCTCGCTGAGGGGAACCCGATGCTGATGATGGTGATGGCGATTGGGCTGGCGGGGCCGCTGCTGCGCGAATATAACAAGGATAGCGTGATGTATCACCTGTGCGGCGAGACCACTGGCGGCAAGACGACGAGCGCGCTGGCGATGCTCTCCATCTGGGGACCGCCCGACAGCCAGAAGCTCACGTTCGTCGCTACACCTAACGCCATCATGGCCGCCGCAATCGAACGTAGCGACACGGCAATCGTGGTCGATGAAGCGAACGAAGAAAACGCTGAGCACGTGTTCGGCATGGCGTACAACATCGCGAACGGAAGCGAGAAGGGTCGCTCTGATATTACGGGTCGGCTGCGCGAGATGAGGACGTTTCGGATTGCCGCCGTGACGACCGGCGAAAAGACCATTCAGTACTTGGTCGAGTGCACCGGCAAGGAGTACGCCGCTGGCATGTCCGTGCGCCTGATCGACGTATTTGTGCGCGGCGAGTATGGCATTTTTGACGACCTGCACGGCGAGTTGGAGCGACACGGCGGCGACGGAAAAGCGGCGGGCGCGGCGTTCGCGAAGCGCCTCAAGGATGCTGCTTCAAAGTGCCACGGATGGGCAGGCCCGGAGTTCGTGCGCTCTATGCTTGCGGATCGCCCGGACTTGGCCGCGCTGCTGAAGGAGAATGTGTCGCTGCTGAAGGTGCACGCCCGGTCGGCGGCAGACCTGCGTACGGCTGAGTCGTTTGCGATTGTTGCCGTTGCGGGTGAGCTTGGAATTAGATATGGCCTGTTTCCGTGGTCGTCGGAATCGATGCGTGACGCGTGCATTACGGCGTTTAAACGGTGGATGGAAAATCGACCGAAGGCCGGGAAGAGTTCTGATACGCATAACGCCGCGCAGTCGCTCGTGGACTATATTGATCGGTTCGGTGGAAGTCGGTTCTCTGATATTAACGGCGGCGACTTCGGCGACGGCAGCGACGTGCGCGTTATTGATCGTTCAGGATATTGGGAGTTGGTCGAGGGTGAGGTGGCCGGGATGGAGGCTGAGGTGGACGTTGTAGGTTTGCCGCCCGGTAAGGTCGGTTCTATGATTGCGAACGAGGTCGCTGGTTCTGGCGTGAAGGAGGCTGAGCCAAAGCGTAAGGTGTACTACTTCAACACCGCTGCCTGGGCACTTGTGACGGGTAAGTACAAGCAAGTCATCGAGCGCATGTGTGCTGAGTCCGGGTGCATCCATGAGCGAAAAGGTGGGCGGCGCGTGTGGAGTCTTACCATCAACACATCGAAGGTTAGTGGGCGTTTTTACGCGGTAGACGTGAATAAGTTGCGGGCTTACCTGAGCTGATTGCTATCACGTTGTTCGTGGTCCTTGAGGGTCGCTTCGGCGGCCCTTTTCATTTTGTGCTTGGTCGTGCTTGGTCGTTTGAAGGTGGCTGGCGCGGCGGTCGCGTTCTAACGGTTTCTAACGGTGTCCAGCGTTCTAACGGTCGGCGTTAGAAAAACCGTTAGCGCGGAAAGCCGCGCCGGGTATGGGATCGACACTTGCGCTAACGGTTCTAACGGTTCTAACGCTGTTTTAGAAGTATAGGTATAGGAAGTAGAAATAGGACGAATTTTTGCAGAGCGAGTCCGAGGGCGGAGGGAGAAAACGAGAGAGCCGCTGCACAAAATCGCCTGAAAACAAGGTCGGGTAGGTATATATTTTTTTTAACGTTAGAACCGTTAGAACCGTTAGAAGGTCCGTCAACGCCTTATCGGGCGCGGCTTTCGCCTCTAACGGTTTTTCTAACGCCGACCGTTAGCGCGTTAGAAACCGTTAGCGCGTGGTAAATCAGCAGCGGCTCTATCCATCGACACGCGGCAACGCCTACTATCGCGAGCAACAAGGACACATATTAGCGAGCGCAGCGATGTTTAACCCTCACCAGAATCTCCACGACCCGGCGAACTTTGCCGATGAAGATTTTCTCGAATACCTCCCCGAGGAAACCGACGACTTCATTGACCTGTTCGTGCGCGGCGTTCCGAAGGACCAAGCTGTGATTCGAGCATTCCAGCTAATCAAGCGCGGCTTCGGCACCACGAACGCCGACATGCTCGCGCTCGCAATCCTCTCCATTCCGTCAATAGCCAAACAGATCGACGCCAAGATCAAAGCAGCGAAGCCCGACGAGCTTTGGCACGCCCGCCTCGCAGCCCACAAGTTGCTCCAGATCGTTCAGGACGACCGCAACAGGGAGTCGGCGCGGCTCAACGCTATCGCCCAGCTTAACGTCCTTCTGGGCATCACGGAGATGACGGAGACCGGGCAGCAGAAGCTCGTGGACAAGAGCCTCGCAGACTTCTACACCCGGCGCATCGAGCGTCAGTTCGGCGCGGCTCCGTCCGAAGGCGCGATCACCCACTAATCGAGCGAGAGCGGGTGAAACTGGGAATAGAGGTTCTATAGCAGGACTTCGAATATCAAGCGCGGTCTGGGTCCGACACCCATCAACCGCGTTTCCCCGCGCTAGACCCCGTAATCAGACGTAGGCGCGGCGACGGACTCCGGAGCAGACAGCCTAGAAGCCGACGACGAACCGAACCCACACAGACCTACAGACCGATGCAAACGAACCAGCTAGAACACGAATACGACAGCGTCGCCAGCGAGTTCGGGCGGCGAGTCGCGAACCGATGGGCGCACGCGGAACTGTGCAAGGCCGGAAAGCGCGAGGGCTTCGAGTTAAGCGACTTCTATGCGATGTACGGGTCTGAGGAATCGCTGCCTGAGCACGAACGCACCCGACCCGGCGACGAAACGCTGCTAGACATCTCTCAATGGAACGCGTTTTACCGCACGAATCCGTGGGCGCACAACGGTGTAGCTTGGAAAAACCCGCTCGCTAAGGGCAGGGCGCATTGGATGAAGGAATTGTATGAGACGGTCCTAGCAGGCGAACCGGGCCGACAATCGATTCACTACGTCGCATGGCTCGTGACGCTTACACAAGCTGAGGTAGAAGCTGAATACGAACGCCTCAACCGGAGCGATGATGCGACAGAACAAGAATGGGCGAAGTGGATCGTGGCGTTGGAAGAGGAAGACGCCATCGATATTTGGATGTTGATCTATCAGCGTCATCCTTCACCCAACTTCAGCGTTCAATCCGACGCACAGGTCAAGCCGTACAACATCGGCATCGGGCCGATCCCAAATGAGCAAACGACTGCGAGTATGGTGGCGAGCGCTATGGGCAACAACATCGATTACAGCAACGTTGACTTCGGGTCGAACGCGCTTTGGAACGACGGGCGAACCGATGAACAGCGTGCCGATGAAGCAGCACTCAAGCTCAGAGGCGAGCGCACACAAGCCAAGATTGATCGTAAAACGAACAAAGGAGTAGTTTGATGGCCTGGATCAACAAAGACAAGAGCAAGGGTGAGAAGGCCGACAAGAAACCTGCGGCCACATTCTGGGACGACCCAGCACCGGCGAAGAGTGGCAAGGAGCAACACTCCAAAGTCGAAGAAGCAGGGCATGTGTTTGGCTTCAACCCGGACCTCGAATTGCAAACGCAGATCGGTGGATCAAGTCGCGAGTATGGTCAACAAGCGATCAACGCGAGCGTGGCGAACGCGAATGAGCAGCCGACGAGCCGTGCCCGAATCGAACACGCTATGCGTCCGCGCTCCAGCATTTATCACGATGGCCTGTTCCATCTTTCGACCCATCGCGCTGCACGCGGCGAGGGCCGGATCAGCGAGGAAGAGCGCGAGACCTTGATTGAAACGGCGGAGCGGAAAGCGTACGCAGGTCTGATGCACATACTCGACTTGTTCGCCCGATAGCCATGTTCACAGGTGACCCACTCAGCCCTATCGGCATCGCGCTAGATTTCATCAGCCGCCTTGACGAGATGACCAACGGCCAAGGAACGGAGTGGCGCGATGTCGATATCAGCGCGGCGCTCACCAACAGACTTCGCCGTGGCCGAATTAGGCGCGCTGAAGAAGCCAAGCGCAAGAACGCCATTGAGCGTGAACGTCGCAGTGCGGTCACGCCGACGCGGCCATATGAGTGGGGAAAGCGCTGCGGCCCGTTCGGCTCTTACTCGCTGATAGTCGATTCGCCTGTTAGGCGGGCCGCGCTCGCCGCTTCGAACACTCTATAGCGCCCGGTCGATCTCGCCGCAGGGCCTTCCTCCGCTCCGATACGGGTATTTCAACGGGTAATCACGGCCCGATCACCGCGAACCCAAGCGCCTCATCCCTTCATAGGTTCTCACCCGGAACCTCTAATCGATCCGCTTGAAACGCTGAGCGAAGCCGTACACCTCGCGCGGCGACAATCGTTCCTGTACCGAAAACACGTGAAGAACGGTACGTCAGGACGACAGCCAACCAATAATACTTAGGATTACTATCAAATGAAAAGCGATCTCAGCAATCCGCTCACCCATATTCGCATCCGTCGTTTCCCGGAAGGCGCGAACGTCATGCTGCCCGAAGACTTCCAATCTGCGCCCGCTATTCGCGTCTTGTTCATGCCGCACGAGCGCCGTACACACGCGTCACTTCGCGCCATCGGCTTCGGCACGTTCGAATCTTTCGCGGCAGTGTTCGGCAAGCATCTACTCGCAAGTCCCGAAGCCCTCGACGCTGCAGCGGCAGTCTACGAGGAAACGAGCACCTTTAAGGTCGAATTGCTCGAAGTCATCACCGCGCTCGGCAGCAAGCGTGACGCTGAACTCGATGCCCGCGTATCGGAAATGACGCACCACGCGGCAGACGCGGCTCGCGCTCTGTCCATCGCTCTAAGCGACCACACGCCGGAAGAGTACAAGCATCGCCGCCCGTCCGACAACTTGATCCTTGCCGGGATCATCACGGGCCACTCCGAAGAACTCGAAACGGAAGCCGCGCTTGAGAACGGCAGCGGCATCGAAATCGACTGGAGCAGATTGGACGGCGTCACAAAATTCAACGCAGGCGGCACGAGCATCTGAGGAGCGCCGCGTCATGACCGAACACGAATACAAGGCGCGGCGATTCATTCCGCGCGTTCTCGAAGTGGCCAAAATCCGCTACCACAACCGGACAGGCTGCGTCATCGTCACGGCGAAGGATTTGCGCGCGGCATTCGACGCATGCGGGTTCGACGGCCTGCTTAACGCCAACGTGCTCAGCGACGCGATCGATACGGCGGGCACGCAGCGCATCGGCGGCAGTCCCGATACCGGCCGCAATTACGTCTTTCCGGGCGTGAAGACGCGCCTAGAAGCTGTCCGGACGGCTGCACGCAATATCGCCCTAGCCGAACTGGCTGAAGAGCGCGTACGGGCCGCTGACAGCCGCCTAATCGTCAAGCGAACAGCAACGCGCCACGGCTGCGTCGTTCACTTCGACTATCCGCTACCCGCTACACATAACAGGAGTTGAAAATGGCAGATGACCTGGATCGATTCACTTTGGAGTACAAAGTGGACGTTAAGGACAGCATCGGCAGGCTCGAAAAGCTGAACGAGAAGATGGGCAAGGTTGGCGACAGCAGCAAGAAGTCCGCCAGCGACTTAAAGAGCTTCGCCGCAGACGCGTCCAGCGAACTCGGCAAGCTCGTGCCCGGCATGAACGCAGTGGGCGCGGCAATCAAGGCGATGGGCGCGGAATTCGCGGTCGCAGGCGCGGCTCTCGGTGCGCTCGCTCTGGGCGTAAAGGCCTTGATGAGTATGCGTGAGCAATACAATCAGCAGCGCGGCCAAGGTATGGATTTGGGCGTATCGTCCATGCGCATGGAGAATTGGCAGCGCCAGTTCGTTCGACGGGGCGGCGGATACGTCTCGCGAGACTCTGCCGCAGAAGGTCTCAAGAACTTCTCAGAGATGGCCAATAGCGCCTATACCGATCC
Organism: Paraburkholderia sp. D1E; assembly: GCF_052682275.1. NCBI lineage: Bacteria > Pseudomonadati > Pseudomonadota > Betaproteobacteria > Burkholderiales > Burkholderiaceae > Paraburkholderia > Paraburkholderia sp. D1E. The sequence goes on along the minus strand of NZ_JBQYMB010000001.1, from coordinate 7,422,401 downwards.
GTCCCGGACGGGTAAAGAGGCGCGGCTGATGCGGATGCTTGGTGTTGACGTCGGCGCTCGCGGCCAGACTCCGACCGGCCTCACAGCGCGTTTGTCCCAACTCGCGAGCGGCCTTCAAGGAAAGAGCACAGGCGACGTTCAAGGCATCGCGAAGGCGACCGGCATGAATCAGGATTGGCTCTTGACGCTCCAGCGTCTTGGTCCGGAAGTGGGCCATATCACCGATCTGACGCAGAAAGAAATCGATCAGCGCGCGCAGGCCGAAAGCTCGCTATCAAAATTCAATCAGGAACTCGCGACGCTCAAGGAGAAGTTCACTGAACTATCCAACGAACTCGCTGAACCTCTGCTGCCGGCACTCACGAAGCTCGTTGAGATTATGACGAAGCTCGCGGCTGTTATTCCGAACGCCGTTCACGATGTCCAAAAGACCGGATTGACCGGCAGTGTCCATAGCTCCGTTGCGGAAGCCAAGGCGCACCCGCAGAAGGGCGGCGGGCTGATCGGCTGGTGGCGGCGCTTGAACGGTATTCCTGACGAGGATTATCAGGCGGCGCAGAACGCTGCGCACAATGACCCGAACAGGTATAACCCGCAGAAGAAAGCGGACGCCAAGAAGGAGCAGGAAAATCGCGATAAGACTATCGATAAGGCTGACGACATAAACAAGCGCGGCCTCCAGACAGCTAGCGAGATGAGCTTGGCTGTCAATATGTTCGCGGGCGCGGTTCAGTCGTTTTCTAGCGCAATTTCATTGCAGCAAGCATGGGCTGCATGGGCGGGCGAAATCGGTCGCGCTAACAACCTTCCGGGTTCGACCGGCTCCGGGCCTACGACACTGTCTGGCGGCGGACGCGGCAATTGGACCAGTAGTCAGTATGCGCCGCAGATTCGCGCGGCCTCGTCGGCGTATAACGTCGATCCGCAGATGCTGTACTCCATCATGATGGCGGAGTCGCACGGCATCAACGGGCAGTACAGTTCGACTGGTGCTGGCGGGCTGATGCAAGTAACGAAGGGCAACTGGAAAGCGTACGGCGCTGGAGACGTGATGGACCCGGCAGGAAACATCATGGTCGGCGCTCGAATCTACAAAGAGATGCTGGGACGGAGTAAAGGCGACACCGCAGGCGCGCTTAACGGCTACAACGGCAATAGCGATCCCAAGTACGTCTCCAAGGTCTCCGGGTTCTACGGCGGTAGTGGCAAGGGCATCGGCGTTTCGAAAGCCGATATGAACGTCATGGCCGTGCAGCAGCAGGTTGCTGACTATCTCCATGTTCCGCTGCAACAAATTCAGCAGGGCGGCGTGCATCGCGGTGACGCTTCGTGGGCGGCGAACCAACTGGACGCCGGTATGCAAAACGGCATCTACGACATTAAGCGTCAGTTGGCGACGGGCGGATTGCCGCAGCAGACCTATGCGAAGCTCCAGCAAGACCTCGTCACCCAATCGCGCGGTCTCGACTTGCTGCGGCAGTACTCCGGCGATGTGGTCAATGCGCAACCGGCTGGCGACCGTACGCGGACGATTGGTGAAATGCAGATCGTTATCAATGTGAACGGCGCAGGCGACCCGAAGGCCGTGGGTCAAGCCGTCAACGATGCGCTGCGGAAGAGTATGACCGATTTGGTCAACAACAACGCAACCGGTATTAAGGGGTGACGCAGTAAGTGTCGAAGCCGCGCCCGTCCTGAGTTTGACAGTGTCCTTTTGTATGCGAGGACATGTGGCGCGGCGAAAATAGATTTGTAGTTTTCAACCCGGACTTCAATGTAGGAGTCCTTACTCAAGATAGGAGAAGTACCATGTCTACAGTAGTCAGCCATCGTAAGATTCCAAAAAACGTCCGCGTCAATGGTACCGGCAAAGACGCAGTTGCGCCGACCGTCAAAGGCATTCGCACAATCATCCCGTCCACACTCGGCATCGCAGACAGGGCGCGCTTCGGTAAGTACGTGAAGGCCGCAGATTCGCTGGTTCACGGCTTGGACGCCATCATCAAAATCCGCAACTCCGACGAAGCACAGGCAGACCCCGAATTGAAAGCGCTCGCGAACGATCCGCGCTTGGCTAAAGCTATCGACAAGGCCATCAGCAAGCTCGCGGCTGGCGTCGATTCGCTCGTGCGTGAATACAACGAAACGGCGACCGATGATCCCGAAGCGCTCGTGACGGGCCAGATCACCGGTCAGGACGGCGCTTGGCGCGCTTTTGACGCGGCCACAATCCAACTCCGCGAACAGGCTGCTAAGCGCGCGTCTGAACTACGCCACGCGGCAAACGCCGTCAATCCGGCTCGCGTCGCACTTGGTCTCGCTGACGATGTGGACCTCGACCCTATCGGCACGATGCAGAAGCTGTTCGGCAAGTAAGCACCTTTCAGCCGCGCCCTGTGGTAACGAATCGGGCGCGGCAATCAAATCGAAGTACTCAGGATACCTATCAAAATGAACGCACAAGACAAAGCAGCAGCATTCCTGCTGGCCAAGCTCCACAGAACGGTCAACACCATCTGCAACTTCCAACCGGACTTCGAAAACGTCAAGCTCCTATCGCAAGTGATGCGCGATGAGGGCGGCAAGTTGGTCATGTTCAGCGGCGCGTTAAAAGCAGTCAATGGCTGGCTCGTTTTCCCGTTCTCCCTCACGTTATCGACAGGCATACGCGGCAATCAGGTCAGCGGCATTCGACAACACGCGCTCGCCGCGAGGACAACGCACGACGAGCGCGTGTTGTCCTTTCTCTCGACTATCGATTATCTCGTGGCGGTTGGCCTTTTGCCGGAAGGCTCGGTGGGTGAACACGTCCTACGTATCACGCGGAACGGCGAGCTTGCCGTCAACAAGGAATCGTGCGCCGGATATCGCGCGTTCTGCACACGCGCAGCGAAGGATTTGCCGTATGACTTGTCGCTGGAGATTCTTGGTGAGGCGCAGGCGGTCGCGGCGTGAGCCGTACGTTTAGGCTGGCGATTGTTGCAGCGTACTTTTCACTTCGATTGACCCTGCTGATATTCGCCATCGTTGAATTCTTTGAGAGTAAGAGGAAGAGGAAATGACCCAGCAATCTGTGATGGACGGGGTTTACAGAATCGCGTTCGATACGCTCGTTGACCTGCTAGCAGAGCAGACACGCCGCGAGCAAGAGCAGACGATGATGGACCAGATGTTCGCGAAGTTGGAGCGGTTGGACCGGCCCACGATGATAAAGACGCTGCTCGGATCGTTCGAGCAACTTGACGCCGCGAATGGTGGGGATGCGCTGGACGAGATGGTGAAGATTGCACCGAGCAAGGTTCGTGACGTCCTGTGCAGCACCAGTTTTCGATACTTGCTCGGACAGACCGATGCGAGCGGCAATCTAGTCGTCAGCAACATCACGCGGCTGGCGGTGGATCGAATAGTCCAGCAGCAGGAAGCGAAAAAAGGAGTGAAGAGATGAGTCAAGCCGAATTTGACCGGCTCTGGGACAACGGCCAGTTCAGCCAAATCTGGAATCGCGACCGAGCGATTGCCGCGATGGAGAGCATGGCGAAGTATCCGAACGGAAATGCTCGATCACGCGCAGAAGCTCGCCGCGCTTTGAATGACTTCCTCGAAGTGACGCGGGTGGTGACGCAATGAAGCCATCACGCGACATCAACAGGGCCAAAGCCGGGACGCCGATGAACCCGATCACGGCGACTGGCGAGACATTGGTCAGATTCGTTCGACCGGAAAGCCGCAGCCAGTTCGTCAGCGAGTGGGCAGAGGTGCTGAAGTCTCGTCGGATGGAGGTCGATCCGGCTGCGGCAATTCGGGTGATCGTGGAGCCGCTGCTCCGTCGTGAGTGTCGGTCTGAGTTTTCTTCGCTCCTGCGCAAGATCAAGGCCGCGCAGAAGTCGGAACAGGCCGCGCCGACACAATAGGCCGTGCCCGGATGGCTCGCCGCGCTCCGATTCACGCTACCCTCAGCCCGCTTCGCCGGACGGCCTAGCGCCCCATTCTCGCGGCGCTCGCGGGTAGCATGAGTCAATGACGGACTCAAGCAGCGGCCAGCAAATAAATCGCTTGCATCGAATACTCCGATCTAGTCAAATGTCGTTGCCAACACGGCATCGGCACACCCCGCCGTCTGTCCTACAGAGAACCCGCCACGCTTCGTTCGGTCGCGCAACGCGATCCAATGGCCTTTGAAGCGAAGAGCCTATTACCCAAACTTTCTCTTAGGATCAGACCAAATGGCAAACAGCACAATCGACACGATCACCGCTATCGAAGAAGGCTTCGTCTCGACGGAAATGAACAGGCGCGCGATGGCGTACGTCCTTTCATTCGTCAGCCCGCACGCGCGCGCAGTCGCGGCCCGAAAGGCGCAACATCACATGTTTATGCTGGCGGAGTACGTGCGCGATATCAACCCTGAGCTAATCCGCGAGAAGGCCCGAAAAGCTGCTGAGGTTGACCGAGTAAGGCCGTCGATTCGCCCGACCGGACGAGCGTAGATACCCGGATAGGTCGGCCCGCGAGCCTTCGCCCGCTCCGGGCCGACCGCCTAGCGGAATTCTTTTCTCCCGCAAATCGACACTCGCTCGATCTGCCCACCGACCTCCCGTCTACGCCCGAAATGTTCGCGCGGCTCGATCCTAGTCACCGTGCACCGGATGCCACCAATCTACCTCCAAAAATTGTATCCAATTTGATACATTTCGCATTACGATAGCTCTTTCTGATCGTTCAGGACGGTCGATAGTTCGACTGCATCAACCTAGATAGGAGCTAGACGCCATGTCGAAAGTAGCCACGCAATCGTCAGTAAAGCCGCGCGTTCCGGTCTGCGTTCGCGCGAAGGGCAAGCGCTCGGAGTCGCAGGAGTTTCCCGGCGTAGACGCGGCCAATCGCGCACTCGCGTTGGACCTCGGGCCGTCCGTCCTTAAGCGCATTCGCATCGCGATCCGGGACGGGGAGACGGTCGAAGCGGAAGTCAGCGGAAAGACCTTCGTTTTCGCGGTTAAGCGCTAGGCGACACTATATGAGCCAAGACGCGAAGGCTATCGCGGTCGCGGTCGCGGGAACCGCCATCTTGCTCGCGCTACTATGCGCGGCGTTCATCGGAGTTTCGAGCTAGAAAAGACTGAGGCAGCAGCGAAGCGAGCGGCGTAAGTACCCTAGCCCTGACTAAGGGGATCGTAACGGGGATTCACCGCCTCTAAAAGCGCGAACCCAAGCCGGTATTGGGTCGGAGCGATTTGAAGAGGTCCGATAGTGGAACCTCTAATCAGGACGCGGCGCTTCTAAATATCAGTTCAGTTGATACGAGAATGTTGCGTTGATGCGCGGGCTGCGCGACGCGCTTTCCACCGGCGCGTCGCCGATCGGTTTGGCGACCGACAAATCCAGGCTGTAATACTTCGCGTCCGAGATCCGGAAGCCGAACGCAATCGACGACAGCCTCGACGGCGACGGCGTCCCCGCATGCAGATACACGCGCGCCATGTCGAACGAGACATACGGTGTGAGGGTGCGCAGATAGGTGAAGCCCGGCGTAAACGCCCGGTTGACTTCGAACATCGCCCCCCAGCCCGAATCGCCCGACGCCTCGCCCGGTTGATAACCCTGCGCAAAACGTTGCGCGCCGAACGAGATCTGTTCCGAGGTCGGCAGTGAGACGGGGCTGTACTGGCCGGTCAACGAAACTGCGGTGCCGATCTTCAGCGGCCACTCGTTGGTTTGCGAAAAGCTTGCGCCGGTCCGCACGAAGTTGATCGACGCCGGATTCGTGACCGTCGTGCCGGGCACGTTCGAGTCGCCGGCTTTCGACGCGCCCAGGATATCGAATGCCTTTGCCACATTGATACTCGCGCGGCGCACCTGACCTGGTTCCGCGCTGGCGTAGTCGGCCTGCAGTTGCATTACCCGCACCTGCGAGCGCAAGCCGATCTGCGCGCCGGTGTCCTGGTTGTTGTAGCGGTCTTCGTCGTGCGAGGCATAGACCGTGGCGGTGCCGATCAGGCTTCGCGTGTTGCTCAGCAGGATCGGATAGGTCAGTGAGCCACTGACCTTGTCGTTGATGACCGTGCGCGCGATGTAAGAGGGCAGGCCGGGGTTGTCGGTCGGATTGCCGCGATAGTGCGACGCGTCGATCTTCCCGGTCAGTCCATCGCTGCCGATCGGTACCGTGGCGTGCGCGGCGAGGTAGGTGACGTTGTCGCGGCCCTTCGGCAGCAAGGCCGACACGCTCAGTTGTTCGCCGAGCGCGGTCAGGCCGTTTTCGGTTGCGGTCAGCAGGCCTTGTACGCCAGGGTGATTGAAGTCGATACCCGTGCTGACGTCGAACCGTTTGCGCTCCACGTTCAGTTCGAGTGTGGTGGCGCCGTCGGTGTTCTGCGGCGGCGCCGCGTTGGCCGCGACCTTCACGCCGGGTAACAGACCCAGCAAGTTGATGTAGCGCTCGAAGGTGGCGCGCCGCAACGGCCGGTCGGCGACGATGTGGTCGGCGATCGCGCGGATCTTGTTTTCGAGCACGCCCGGCTCGCCGGTCACCTTGACCGCGGACACGTAACCTTCCACCACCGTCACGCGCACTACGCCGCCCTCGAATGTCTGCGCGGGAATGAATGCGAACGAGAGCGCAAAGCCGCGGTCCTGATACAGCTTCGTCACGCCGTTGGCGACCTGAATCAGGTCGCCGATGGTGGTGTCTTTGCCGACAAGCGGTGTGAAGCGCTGCGCGACTTCGTCGAACGGAATGGACTTCACGCCCTCGACCTGAATCTTTGAAGGAGTCAGGTGGCGGGCGAGCAGTTCCTGAAGTTGGGGAGCTTGCGGCGTGACCTGCAGGGTCACGTTCGGGCCCTTATCGGGCGCCTTGATCTGCGGCAGCGAATCCATCGGGTTGCCGCCGACCACTGGCCGTGACTGCGCTTGTGCTTCTACCTGCATCGCGCTTGCTGCGATTGCAGCGAGCAGTAGGGTCCATTTACTACCGTACCCGAGTTTCATCGGATTTTCCTCGTATGCCGTTCTGTCTTGCGGACGCGCCGCCTGGCCGGGCTGGTCGCGATCGCTTATGTGTGGCTCGACGCATACTGCCATGCTTGTATGTATTACGTCACGTGCTCCGTCGGGCTTGAGCATCGATTGCAAAAGCGCGGAGCACGTGCTGAGACGGACTGCTTATGCACACTGCGTAACTGGACGTCTGATGCGGCGTTTTATGCGTGCCGCATCGACGGCCGGGTTATGCGGACTACTTATGGCTCACTGGTACGAGGCCGCCGAGGAGTGTCGTCAAGCCGCCGGTCGCACTGCTCGAGCCGCTTGAGCTGCTCGTCGAGCCAGCCACCGAGGTGAGCGTGCCGGTCAACTGGCCAACGAGGGCAGTTACGGGGGCGAGCGGGCCACTGCTACTGCTGCCCGATGTGCTGCTGGTGACGACAGTGAGCACGCTGGTCAGCGTCGACAGCGGATTCGATGTGCTACCCGTGCCGCCTAACGTCGAGGTCAGCGAACTCAAAGGTGTGCCACCGAGTACCGAGGTCAGCGAACTCAAGGGTGAGCCGCCCAGTACTGAGGTCAGCGAGCTCAGCGGCGAGCCACCCGAAGTCAGCGAGCTCAAGGGCGTGCCGCTCAGCGCCGAGGTCAGGCCGGACAGTGGCGTGCCGCCGAGCAGCGTCGACAGCGAGCCGAGCGGATTGCTGCCGAGCCCGAGACTCGCGAGCGTGCTTTGCAGCGGGCCGAACGGGCTGCCGTTGGCAGGCGGCCCATTGACGACGGCCACGTTCGTGCTGCCGACGAGGCTCGTAATCAGGCCGGGAATCGGATTCGCGCCATTCGGGCCATTCGGATTGACGAGGCCGCCGGCGTTTGTCACCGTGTTGCCGAGCGAGCCGACCAGCGTGCCGAGATCGGCGCCGAGCGGGTTCTTCGTTGCCGCGCCGACTTGCGCGCTGGTCGAGCTCAACGTGCCGCCGATTTGCGCGAGCAGGCCGCCTACTGGCGCGCCGAGACCGGTCTGCGTGCCCACCGTCTGCGTCACGAGTCCGACCGTCTGCACGATCGGCGTGATCGCGGTGCTGATCGGCTGGGTGATCTGTTGCACCGGCACGGAGGCCAGCGAATTGCCGAGCGTTACGCCGCCGGCATTCAGTGCGCCGGCAGCCGTCGAGAGGACGGTTGCAAGCGGTGTGGTGAGCGGTGACAGCGGCGCGAGATTGCCGGTGCCGAGGCCGCCGACCGCGGTGCTCAGACCTTGCACGACGCCGCTCGTCGAGCTGACCACTGAGCCGAGTCCGGCGACCGTGGTGCCGACGGGATTGGACGTCGTGCCGATCTGCCCGACGCCGCCGCTCACTGCGTTGGCAAGCGAGTTCAGCGTGCTGCTCGTGCTCGATACCGCGTTGCCGAGACCTTGCGTGACTTGCGGACTGAGACCCGGGATCGTCTGCGAGGCGATCGTGTTGCCGAGGTCGCTGGTGGTCTTCGCGGCGGCGGTGACAACGCCGGAGGTGCCCGACGTCGTGGTGGTGGTCGTGCCGCCGCTGGTCGAACCGCCGCCACCGGCGCTACCGCTGCCGGATGACGCGCTCGGTGGCGCAGTGACGCCGCTGCCGCCACACGCCGCGAGCAAGCCGGCGACCGTTACGGCGATCAGCGGTGCGCGCAACGACGACACGGTCGCGCACGCCGCATGGAGAGTAAAAAAACGTTGGGTGGACATGTGTGCTCCTCAGTGTCTTCTAAATGTCGTGTGCGTTGTTTCCGTGCGCCGGTGCTACGGGTGTCTGAGCGGCGCGGCTCAGTTGAGTCAGCTTCCGGCAGAGCCGGGGGGCGGCTGGCGGGCCGCACTCCGGATTCCGCACGCCGGGTTTCCGGACGCCGGGTTGCCGGTTACTGCACTTCTTTCGATGACTTCAACTGCATTCCTTACTTCTTCGTCAAACCGCCGAGCAGGCTGCCGACGAGCGACGTCACCGGGGCGAGCAGGTTGCTGCCCGTTCCCTTGCCGCTGGTGCTCGACAGAGACAGGCCAGTGGTCGTGTTGGTGGAGGCCGTGGTGGTCGTCGTGGTCGTCGTCGTCGTGACGCCGCCGAGTGCGCCAGTAACGCTCGACAACAAGCCGGTAACCGGGGCGAGCGGGCCGCTGCTGCCGCCGCTCGCGCTGCTCAGGCCGCTCGTCACGCTCGAGAGCAGGCCGGTGACAGGTGCCAACGGGCTGCTGCTCGAAGTGCCGCCGAGGCCGCCCGTTAAGCTGCCAAGCACGTTGGTTAGCGGAGCAAGCGGGTTGGTGCTGGTGCTGGTGCCGCCGGTCAAGCCACCGAGTACGCTGGTGAGCGGAGCGAGCGGGTTGGTGCTGGTGCCCGTGCCGCCGGTCAAGCCGCCGAGTAAGCTGGTGAGCGGAGCGAGCGGATTGGTGCCGCTGCTGCTCGTGCCGCCCGTCAAGCCACCGAGTACGCTGGTGAGCGGAGCAAGCGGGTTGGTGCTGGTGCCGGTGCCGCCGGCCAGGCCGCCGAGCAGGCTGGTGAGCGGCGCCAGCGGATTGCCGGTGGTGCTGCCGGTGAGCAGGCCGCCTACCGATGCGACCGTGGTGCCCGTATCCGTGACCGTATTGCCAAGAGCGGCCGTGATCGGATTGCCGCCGGTTGCGCTGATCAGCGTGCCGGCCTTACCGAGGCCGCCGCCGAGAGTCGTGAGCAGGTTGTTCAGCGGTGCGCCGAGGCCGGTGGTGTTGCCGACCGTCTGCGTGGTCGCTACCACCATCGACGTAATTGGCGTGATCGCGGTGCTGAGCGTTTGCGTGACTTGCTGAACCGGACCCGTTGAGAGCACGGTGGTGAGCGTGGCGCCGCCGTTGGTCACTGCGCCACCGAGCGTATCGACGACACCGCCGAGCGGCGTGGTGATGGCTGCCAACGGTGCGAGCGGGCCGGTGCCGAGACTCGTCACCAGGTTGCCTGCATCCGTCACTGCGCCGCCGACATGACCGACCACGCCACCGAGGCTCGAGACCGTTGTGCCGACTGCGTTGCTGCCGGTGCCGAGTTGGCCGAGCCCTTGCGACACGCCGCTGCCGAGCGTCGTGACCGCCGCGCCGACTTGCTGCACGATGCCGCCGGCAGCCTGGGTGGTTTGCGAGCTGACGCCTGGCAGCGATTGCGAACCGATCACGCTACCGATACCCGAGACCGTCGAGCCGAGATCGCCGACCACGCCACCGGTGTTGCCGACAACTGTGCCGAGCGCATTCGAGACGGGGGTTGTACCGGTGCCTGAGGTGCCCGTACCCGACGTTCCTGTACCCGACGTTCCAGTGCCGGAAGTGCCCGAAGTGCCGGTGCCAGAGGTGCCCGTACCGGAACCGCCTGAGCCCATCGAACCGCTGCCGCTGCTGCCGCCGCCGGTGGAAAGTGAGCCGCCGGCGGAGCCGCTACCGCTGCTGCCGGTGCCGGAACTCAGGCTTCCGGAGCCTCCGCAAGCGCCAAGAGAAAGCATCGCTGCCACGCCGGCAGCAATCAGGGTTGTTCGTACTGTAGTGTTGGCCGTTTGAATGTTCATGTCGCCCTCGCATCGCATGTGTTTTTGGGTGTTGCTGCGTGCCTATCTCTGCACGAGCCGTGCCATTTCGACTGAGCAATGCGGATTATTTTTATGCTGAAGAGCGTGAAGCCATATGTGATATGGCTTTGAGAGGAATTGATGGAGTGTCTGCTAACCCAGATATACCGCGAGCAATTGACTTTGCTAAACGTTTGCGAGGGTTTCGTAACGTAACGAGGCGGGCGCGCCGTTACGAAACGCGACGTAACGCAAGCGCAACGAGAGGGTTCCAGACGCTTGAAACGTTCTGTTCAAACAAATAATTAGTGCAGCGAATCTAACTCATGGTTATTCCTATGTGCTGCAACGCACGAACTGCCGTTAACCTGAGTACGCTGCTAAAACGCATATGGTGTGGGCTCAGGGAAGCGGACAATTGCTTAAATATGATTGTTCAGCTATAAAACCCAAAAGCATCATGGATTGACGAGGGAGGTGGGTTATCGAACAGAAAGCTCATAGACATCTGTTTTATTGAAGCCGGCTGCAAGGCGGTGCTTCTGCAGTGCAACACGCAGGGCCAGGAATGAGAGACCAATGGTCCGCAGCACTGAAGACTCCGCCATCCGAGGCAGCACGTAAACAAACGAAATAAATGAAAGTCCGAGGGTAAAAATGAAAAAATTCACACAACGCTTCCTGAGAGATAACAAGGGCGTTACGGCCATCGAGTATGGGCTCATCGCGGGGTTGATGGCGGTGGCACTTGTAGCCGCGGTCGGTTCTATCACCACCGCGCTTACGAGTGCATTCTCAACGATTGCCCTTTTAATTAAGGGCTAGGGGTCTGGCGGCGCCAGTTCCTGTAGGTGGAATCGAGATGCGACCGGTTCGAGCCGGTTAGTCTCGCGCCCTTTCTGGAACAAGGTCACTTGAGTTTTTAGTGCAGACTGCTTATGCAGTCCGCACTGATATATCTCGCCCGTCGAGTCCATTATGAATTTACCCGTCGCCGGCATTCTATTTGTCGCGTGGGCTGCGGCCATTGCTATATGTGATTGCCGCACCCGGCGCATTTCCAATTCGCTTGTCTTTGTTGGATTAGCGGCGGCATTTGCGTGCGCGCTATTCCAGCGCAGCCCGTTTAATATTTCGGCCGGACAGGCAGCGCTGGGCGCTGTCGTCGGCCTGCTCGCGTTGCTGCCGTTTTTTGCGTTGGGTGCGATGGGTGCTGCCGACGTCAAGGTTTTCGCCGCGTTAGGTGCCTGGTGCGGTGTGCACACGCTGCTCGGACTCTGGGTCGCCGCGAGCCTCGCAGCCGGCATGCATGCGCTCTGGCTGCTCGTCACGACCCGCACGCGACTCGCTACGATCGGGCGACACGCAGGTCCGACCTTCGAAGTGGGCGGTAAAGTATCGACCCCCTATGCGGCGTGTCTGACAGTGGCGGCCTGTGCATGGCTGGCGCTGCAAATGTCGACGGGTGTGCTGCGATGAGACCTTCCATAACTCGGTCCATGAAACCACAGAAAGGGCCCGCGCTTGCGCGCCGCCAACGTGGCGCCACGGCCGTCGAATTCGCGCTGGTGTTCCCGCTGTTCTTCACGATCGTGTACATGATCATCACCTTCAGCCTGATGATGGTGGCCCAGCAGAACCTGACACTGGCGGCCGAAGAAGGCGCGCGGGCCGCTCTGAATTACCAGCCCAACACTTCTTTGCAAAGTGCGCTCACCAATCGCGCCACGGCAGCCTGCGTCGCGGCCCAGGCGGTGGTGGCTTCGATCGTCAGCGCCGCGACCTGCACGTCGACCGCGAGCGCCTGTAGTCCCAGTAATGGGATGCAATGTGTGCAAGTCGCAATGGTCTACGACTACCAGAGCCACCCGATCGTGCCATCGATAGCGCTCGTGAGTATCCCGCTGCCGAAGACGCTAACGAGCAGCGCGACCGTCCAACTCAATCCGGAGAATATTCAGTGATGCACGCGCTGGTTCTCAGCCTTCCTGTCCGTCGACGCGCGCGTGAATGCTCGCGCTATAGGGCATTGTTCAATCGAAGCAGCGAGTCATCATGCCGAATCTGACCAAAATTATCGCCGGTGTGCTGATCGCGGTCGCGTTGCTGCTCGGCCTGTTTGCCTGGACACTGTCGCGCCGCCCGGCGCCGGTGGCCGTCACGGCCGCGACGCAAGCTACTTTTCCGGTCGTGGTGGCGACCCGCCCACTGCCGGCGGGCAAGGCGATTACCGTCGATGCTTTGCGCGTGCAGGCGCTGCCGATCAATCCGAATGGCGCCTTCACCGATCCGGCCCAGTTGACGGGCCGTGTGCCGAACGCGGATATCAGCGCGGACTCCCCGGTGCTGGAAACGCAGTTGTCGTCGGGCCTGGCGGAGCGTGTTGAGCCAGGTGAGCGCGCCCTCGCGGTACGCGTCGACGAAAGCAATGCGGTGGCGAACCGGCTGCGGCCCGGCAATTTCGTCGACGTGTTTTTTACGCTCAAACGCGATAACGCCGGCGTCGGCAGCTCCGAAATCGACCGTACCCAGGCGCGCCTGCTGATGTCGAAAGTCCGTGTGCTCGCGTTCGGTAATGCGACCGCGAGCGGCGATACCGCGGGTGACCCGAACGGCATGGTGCGCACAGCGGTGCTGGCGGTGCCGGTTGCCGATGTCGACCGGCTGACGCTAGCGGAGAGTGCCGGCCGGCTGGTTTTCGCGCTACGCAATCCAAAAGATACCGAAGTGGCCGACGAAAGCGTTTTTCCCGCGCAACCAGGCGTGCTTAAAACTTCTGCGCATGCCGGTTCCGGCGATGCGTTGAAGGACTCGACGAAGGCTGCGGCCGGCGTTGCACTCGACACCTTGTCTGGTGCTGGCAGCCTGGCAGGTGTCGCGCCGCGGCTCGCACCGGCGCAGCATATGCCGGTTGCGCCGACCCGCGTGGCAGGCAATACAAACAGTACAAAGAGCGGTATCGAAGTGATACGGGGTGGGCGCGCCGAAACGGTCGCCTGGTAGCAGTTTTAGGGAGCGGGCGGCCGGTCGCGTCCATGACTACATGACAAAACGGATTTTTGCATTCGGGACGGTGGCGTACGTCGGATTGGCGTTGTTGACTGCGTCAGGCGCGGCGCACGCAGCCGATCCTACCCAGCACGCGCGGAAGGCGCGCCCGGCACGACCTGCCTCATCGGCCGAACCTGCGCAGCTGGTGGGCGGCCAAACTATTGGACTGACGGTCGGCAGCCAGCAACAGGTGGCGACAGGCCACGTACTGCAACGCATAGCACTCGGCGACCCGTCGGTGGCCGACGTATTGATCATGAAGGGTAGCGGCCGTGGCGGCGTGCTGCTGGTTGGCAAGGCCGCGGGAACCACGAGTTTGATGTTGTGGGAGCGAGGCCGCGATACGCCATTGACGTACACGGTGAACGTCATTACACAAGCGGCGGCTTCGCTGCTCGGCCCCGATACGCCGGGTGTCAAGGTGCTCGGCGGTACTGCGCTGATGTCCGGTTCGGCGGCGACGATGGAAGCGCATCAGCGCGCCGTTGTCGCGGCGGAAGGATCGCTTGCAAAGGATGCCGCAGCAGGCAAGGACGGCGCAACCTCGAAAGACGGCGCGGTGTTCGATACGTCGACGGTTGCCAGCCGTGCCGTGGTGCAGGTCGATGTGCGCGTCGTGGAATTCAGCCGTTCCGTGCTCAAGCAGATCGGCTTCAACTTCTTCAAGCAGAACAACGGTTTCACGTTCGGCTCGTTCGCGCCATCGGCACTGACCTCGGTGTCCGCGACGGCGGGGCAGGCGCCCCAGATGACCAGCACGACGCCGCTGTCGTCAGCGTTCAATCTGGTGTTCAACTCGGCGACCCACGGTCTGTTCGCCGACCTGAGCCTGATGGAAAGCAACAATATGGCTCGCGTGCTGGCCGAACCGACGCTCGTTGCGTTGTCCGGACAGAGTGCAAGCTTTCTCGCCGGCGGCGAAATTCCTGTGCCGGTGCCGCAAGGGTTAGGGACGACCTCGATCGAATATAAGCCCTACGGCATCGGTCTCACGTTGACGCCGACCGTACTGGGCCCGCAACGCATCGCGCTGAAAGTGGCGCCGGAGGCGAGCCAGCTCGACTTCGCGAACGCGGTGACGATTAGCGGCGTCTCAGTGCCGGCGTTCACGACGCGGCGCACGGACACCACGGTCGAACTCGGAGACGGCGAGAGCTTTGTAATCGGCGGCCTGGTTGACCGCGAGACCACCTCGAATATATCCAAGGTGCCCTTGCTGGGCGATCTGCCGATCATTGGCACGTTCTTCAAACAAATGAGCTACCAGCAGAATGAGAAAGAGCTGGTGATCATCGTGACGCCGCATCTGGTGTCGCCGCTCGCGAAGGGGGCACCCGTGCCGACGACGCCGGGCGAACAGTCCGAGCAGCGCAACGGTCCGGTGTGGCGCTCACTGGTCGGTGGTTTCATTGCGGGCGATGCAGCGCCGGGGTTTTCAAAATGAGGGCGCCGAAACTTCGCTCGGCGCACGCGGTAACCGGATTACGCGAAGCAAACAGATGCACGCGCACAGAGCCTGTGCGCGGCAGTATGCAGGACGACGCGGCGGCCTGGCTGCCGATGCCGCAAAAGGATGTCCAACATGAACGCGAGAACGCATTCATTGACTGAACGGGCGGTCACCGATTATTTCGTGTTCGCTTCGCTAGCAGACGAACACGTGCATTGGCTCTCCGATACGCTGGTAGGCGCCGGCACGGTCGAAGCGGTCACGCTCGATCCGGCAATGCTCATGCAGCGCATTGGGGTGCTCCACCCGTCGCTGGTATTCGTCGACTTTTCCGGCGGCCGCGCCGCTGCGGCGAGTGCTGCCGCGAGCGCAGTGCGCAGCGCCTATCCCGGTATGCAGATCGTCGCGCTCGGTTCGCTCGTCGAGCCGGAAAGCGCCTTGGCCGCGTTGCGTGTCGGCGTGCGTGATTTCATCGATCTGTCGGCTCCCGCTGAAGATGCTTTGCGCATCACGCGTCAGGTGCTCGACAACCTGGTCGAGCCGGTCAGCCGCCATGGGCAGGTGACCGCACTGCTTGGGGCGCGCGTCGGCATGGGTGTGAGCACGCTGGCCGCGAACCTCGCGGTCATGTTGCAACGGCGCGATGTCGCAAAAGGGCGGCAAGCCGCGTTGCTCGATCTCGGCTTGCCGGCGGGCGACGGTTCGCTGCTCCTGAATACCCGCAGCGAGTTCAATTTTGTCGAAGCTGTGCGCAATCTGCGCCGCTTCGATCAGACCTTCGTGCATACCGCACTGTCGCACCACACGAGCGGCCTCGCGCTCACGACGCTGCCGCCGAACCTTGCCGATATGCGCGAGGTGTCGTATTCGTCGTCGATCGGTTTGCTGAACCGGCTGCGGGCGTTCTTTGACCAGCAGATCGTCGATCTGGGTGGATTCAGCAATGTCGAATTCATCGCGCACGTCGTGCAGGCCGCGGACGAAACGTGGCTGATGTGCGATCAGGGCGTTGCCTCGATCGTATCGGCAGTGAGTGTGCTCGACGGATTGCGCGAAGAGGGTGTTGATACCGCCAACGTGAGGTTGATCGTCAACAAGTTCGATAGCGACCTCGGGCTAGCCGCTGCACAGATCGCACAGCGGCTGGAGATTCCGTTGCTGACGACGTTACCGGAGCGGCGTGTTGCACTCGGCCAGGCTGTCAACCAGGGGCATCTGCTGGCGGACACTGTGGCACGCGATCCTTATGTGCGAGCGTTGGAGCCGTTGATTGAACGGCTCGGTGGCGCCGCGAGAACGGCCGCGCAACCAGGCGGAAAATCCGCGCTTAGTGCGCTTAAGCGCTTCATTCCAACCACTCAAAAGCGGTCATAAACGATGGCAAAAGAGATTGAATTTGCCGACAACGCGCCTTCGTTCGCGCATAGCCAGCAGTTCCAGGATATCAAGAACGCTGCGCACGAACATCTGTTGACGCGTATCGAGGAACTTGGCTCGGAGTTCGGCCGCTGGTCGCGTAACGCGATCAACCAGTTCGTCGATCTGGAGATGGACAGCTTTGTGCGGCTGCGCCGGGTTCCGATCAACGAGGGCGAAGTGCGGCTGATAGCCGAGGCGCTGACCAAAGAACTGGCGGGGTTCGGCCCGATCGAGGATCTGCTCGCCGATCCGGCCGTCGAAGATATTCTGATCAACGGCTACAACGACGTGTACGTGTCGCGGCACGGGATCCTCACGAAAATCCAGGTGCGTTTCGCCGACAACGCCCACCTGCTGCGTATCGTGCGGCGGATTCTCGCGCCGATCGGGCGGCGCCTCGACGAATCGAATCCGATGGTCGATGCGCGTTTGCCGGACGGCGGTCGCGTGAATGTGGTGATCGAACCGTTGTCGATCGACGGGCCGATCGTCTCGATCCGCAAATTCCGCAAAGACCCACTGCGTCCTGACGATCTGCTCGCCAACGGCACGTATAGCCCCGAAGTCGGCGCGCTGCTCGAAGCCGCGGTGGCGGCGCGCTGCAACGTGCTGGTGTCGGGTGGTACGAGTTCGGGCAAGACCTCGCTTCTGAACGCGCTCGCGTTTCACATTCCCGAGCCGGAGCGGGTTGTGACGATCGAGGACACCGCCGAACTGTCGCTGAACCATCCGCACGTGGTGCGGCTCGAAAGCCGTCCCGGCGGTTTCGACGGTGCGGGCCTCGTGTCGATCCGCGATTTGCTGCGCAATACCTTGCGGATGCGCCCAGACCGGATCATCGTCGGCGAAGTGCGCGGCGGCGAGGTGCTCGAAATGCTGCAGGCGATGAATACTGGCCACGACGGCTCGATGGGCACCGTCCACGCGAGTTCGCCGCGCGAGTGTCTGTACCGGTTGGAAATGCTGGCGGGCTTCGCTGGCTTTCAGGGCACGGAATCGAGCCTGCGCCGTCAGATCGCCAATGCGATTGACTTCATCGTGCAGATCGGGCGCCTCTCGAATGGACGCCGGCGGATTCTGTCGATTACCGAAGTGACGGGTTTGTCGGACAACATCATCGCGACCCAGGAGCTGTATCGCTACGAGCCGGTCGCAACCGCAGAGGGCGACGAACTCGATAACTGGGTATCGCTCGGTATCCATCCGCACTCGCCCAAACTGGCGCGTTTCCGTCAGGCTCTGGGCGGTGGGGCGCAAGCCAATGCATTCGGTAACGCGGGTTTCAGCGGCGGCGGTTTCGGAGGCGGCGGCACGGGCGGCTTCGGCGGAGGCTTCAATGTCTAGCTCGGTGCTGGTCTTCGCGGCGCTCGCGCTGCTGTGCGCAGCAGGCGCGTTACTGCTATGGCAACGCGGCGCACAACGTAAAGACCAGATGAGCGCCGAACGCTTCATCGATAGTCGCATGACGTCGGGCGCCGTTGGCGCAGGCGGCCCCGTGGCCAGCCCCCGCGTGGCGCAGCCACGTGCTGGTGTGCCCCACGTGGCTGCGCCACAAGCACCGCTGGCCGATGCCGGCTGGTTTGCCCGCGTGCGCTATCTGAAAGCGCGTGGCAGCTTCATGTGGCAGCACGCGATGATCAGCGCGGGCATCACCCATGCGCGTGTGCCGGCCATACTGATCGGGACGGTCGTGCTCGTGTTGTGTATCTGGGCTGCGAGCGTCGGTGGCGTGCTGGCCGCCGCTGCCGTCCTGGTTACGTGCGGGGCATTCATTTACTTTCTAGTGACGATGCGCGCTAACAAACGCCGTCAACAGATTGTGAGGCAACTACCGCTGTTTCTCGACGGTATCGTTCGCTTGATCACGCTAGGCAACAGCGTGCCGGCTGCTTTTCAGGCATCGCTGCAGACCACGGAAGCGCCACTGCGCGAATGCCTCGACCACGTCTCACGGATGTTGCGCAGCGGCGTCGAAATCGATCGTGCGCTCTCTCAGGTCGCAGTGATTTATAACGCGCGCGAGCTCGAGTTGGTCGGCGCGGTGCTGCGTCTGTCGGTTAAATACGGCGGCCGTGCCGACGTGATGCTCGACCGGATGTCATCGTTCATGCGTGATCTCGAACAGGCCGAACGTGAGCTTTCTGCGATGTCGGCGGAAACACGCATGTCGTCGTGGGTACTGGGCCTACTGCCGGTAGGTATTGGCGGCTTCCTGATTCTGTCGAATCCGAAATATTTCGCATCGATGTGGTTCGATCCGACCGGCCGCAATATCGTCTACTTGGCGTTTGCGTTGCAGGCGTTGGGCTCCTATTTGCTGCATCGAATGGCAAGGCTGAGGAACTGAAGATGCAAGCTCAACACGTTGCCGCCATCGCGCTTGCTCTCGCAGCACTCGGCCTGTTGCTGATTGCTGCGGTGCTGGTCGTGCGGCTCGCGGCGGCGCGGCGCAGCGAACGCACGCTGACGCATGCGCTCGACGAGCGCGCGCTGCAGAGCGCGGCGCTCACCGCCGCTGCGCGCGGCAGTGAGCGGGCGGACACCGGCGCCCCTGCCCGAAGTGGCTGGCCCATAGGCTGGAAGCGCCTGTTCGAGCGTTTTGCACACGCCGGGGTGCGTTGGCTCGATACACCGCTCGGTCGGCTGATCGTCGCCGAGGAAGACCGCCGTCTGCTCGAACAATGTGGATTCGTCGACACGCGCATGCGTGGCCTGTTTCTGATGGCGCGGCTGGTGGGCATGGCCATACTGCCGTTGCTAGCCGGCACGCTTGCACGCGAGCATGTTTCGGCGTCGACCTGGACGGTGATCGTTATTGCGTCCGCCCTGGCCGGTTTCATGGTGCCGAAGATTTACGTGGCCCGCCGCGCCAGCCGGCGTCGCAACGGCGTGATTGAGGAATTGCCGCTGATGGTCGATCTGCTGCGTTTGCTGCAAGGCGTTGGTCTCTCGCTCGATCAAAGCCTGCAGGTGATGGTGAGCGATTTTCGTACGGTGCTGCCGGTGCTATCTCATGAGCTGGAAATTGCGCAGCGTCAGTTCGCGGCCGGCCGCTCGCGCGACCAGTCGCTTAATCGCCTTGCGGCGAGTTATGACAACGAGGATTTGCGTGCGGTGGTGCGACTGCTGATACAGGTCGACAGGCACGGTGGCGCGGTGCAGGAGCCGCTCAAACAGTTTGGTGACCGCTTGCGCGAGGCGCGCCGCGCGATGCTGCGCGAACGCATTGGCCGCCTCACGGTGAAGATGACCGGCGTGATGATCCTCACGCTGTTGCCGGCTCTGATGATCGTCACCGCCGGACCGGGCGTGCTTGCCGTCACGAAGTCGCTGCACTCGACGCCACACTGAGGATTTTGCAATGGCTCACAGTTTTCCGATCGGGTATCAGAAGCGCATCCAACCGCGGGACGTGCGCGTGGCAGCCTTGTTATCGGTGTCGCTGGCGGTGTCGATGTCGATGTGGCTGGGCGGGTGCGCATCGAAGGATCTCGGGTACGGCGTGGGCCCGCAAGCCGAGCGCGCGGCGCTCGCCCAGCAGGCCAATCGCGATCCCGCGCCGGACACGCCGGGCATGTATCTCGGGCTGATCGATCAGATGCAGTCGCAGGGACTTTACTACGCGTCGCTCGCGCATATCGACGCCTATGAAAAGCAATACAGTGTGACGCCGGACACGATTCTGCTGCGCGCTGACGCGTTGCGTATGACCGCTCAACCGGCAGCCGCCGCGACCGCGTACACGCAATTGCTGAAGACGCCGCTTGCCGCACGAGGTTATCGCGGCCTCGGATTGCTCGCCGGCGGGGCGGGCGATTTCGCGCGCGCCGCGCAGGAGTTGGAGCAGTCGGCGCAACTCGCGCCGACCGATGCGGTGACCCTGTCGGATCTCGGCTATGCACGCATGCGCAACGGCGATGTAAGCGGTGCGCGCGTGCCGCTGATGCAGGCGGCTCAACTCGATCAGAACAATCCGAAGATCGTCAGCAATCTTGTTCTGTTTCTGCTTACCAACGGGGAGCAGGCGCAGGCGCTGGCGGTGATGAATCAGCAGAAGCTGGCGCCCGAAGTGCGCGCGGCGATTCGTGGCGACGCGGCCAAGGTGGCCGTGGCGGAGCGTGCGCAATCGCAATCTTCAGCGTCGGCGCAGCAGCCAGGTGCACCGGCCGGCGCCATGGCGAGCGTGCAGGGGATCGAGCCGGCGCCGCGCTTATTGCAGCGGTTCGCGCAATGAGCAACGGCGCAATCAGGGGAAAGGATATGAAAACCAAACAGATGGAACGGGGTTGCATGGGATCGGTGGCACGCATTGTCATGGGAGTGGGGCTTGCGTTCGGCTTGATCGCGGGCTCGACCGGCATGGCGCTTGCCCAGACCAGCACTTCGACAGAGACGGCACCGGCTGCGAGCGAAATCGGTCATTCGGCACGTGCCTGGACCAATCTGCAGAGCAGCAACGCGGAAGCAGCGCCCGCGCTGCCGATGCTAGGTGCGGAAGCAGGCCTTGCATACCGTCGTTATCTGGAATCGTTCAAGAGCAAGATTCCCGATCTTTACGAGTCAGCATTGGGTTCTGGCGGGAGCGGTGGCAGCGGTTCGCAACTCGGTTCTGGCTCGAGTGGCAGCAGCCGGTGAGCGATGACATGCCCGGACGTCAATTCCCAGTGGTCCCAGCCAGACGCCGGACGCGTGCGGGCTACGCACGTCGTGCCGGCGGCGCGGCTGCGCTTGCGCCGCGCCGGCAGCATGGTGCGGTCGCGGTCATGGCCGCGATCTTCCTGAGCCTGGCGCTTGCGGCACTCGGTGCACTCGATGTCGGCAACACGTACTATGCGCGCCGGCAGTTGCAGCGCACGGCGGATATGGCGGCGATGGCCGGTGTACAGGTGATCAGCACTCCCGCGGGTTGCTCGTCGGTAACGACCGTCGCGCAGCAGAACGCAACGGCCAATGGATTCACGGCTAACGGATCTACCCAAACGCTCACGACGACTTGCGGGCGTTGGGATACCAGTACCAGCACTTATTTCGGCACGAGTGGTAATCCGCTAAACGCGGTGCAAGTCCAGGTTTCGCAGCAAGTGCCCTATCTGTTCCTCGGACCGTCGCGTAACGTGACTGCGACTGCCACCGCGCTGGCGTCCAACATCGACGCGTTCTCGCTCGGTACCGGCATTGCCACGATCAACACACAACAATCGGCACTGCTGAACGCGATCCTGGGTGGCTTACTGAAGACCAGCGTATCGCTGAGTATCGGCGATACGCAAAGTCTCGCGACGGCACATATCAAGCTTTCGGATCTGATGGTGGCGCTAGGTGCCTCGTCGATGCAAGGCCTGCTCGCGACCACGGTGACCTATCAGAACCTGATGCTCGCGATGGTCACTGCGTTGCAAGCCGGCGGCGATACCGTCAACGCGGCGATTCTGCGAACGCTGGCCGTCACGATTCCTGGCGGTCAGAACATTACCGTCGGCGATGGCGGTACGTCTGCTCCCGGACTGCTCGCACTTGGGCTTGCCAATCCGAATGCCGCGGCAACGGCGACGATCAACGCGTTCGATGCGTTGATGGTTGCGGCGCAGATCGCGCAGCGCAGTCCGGATGGTTCGGTGAGCAAGGCGCCGGTGATCAACGTGACGGCTGGCTTGCCCGGCGTGCTGGGACTCTCCCTGCAGGTCATCAATCCGCCGGTGCTGGCGGTGGGCGAGGGCGGGACGACGGTCGTCAACGGATCGTCCACGTCACGCACCGTTGCGCGTACCGCCGTGGTCAACGCGACCGTCACGTTGGCGCCGGTTCCGCTGCCGACGTTGACCGTGGGCTTGCCGCCGCTGGTATCCGCGTCGATCTCCGCGCTCAGCACGCCGCTCGTGGTCACGCTGGCCGTCGCGCCCGGCACCGCGAGCCTCACGGCGGTCGATTGCGAAAGTACCAAGGCGGCCACCAACGCAACGCTGCAGGTGACACCGGGCATCGCGGCGGCCTGTCTGTCTGGCGGCAGTGTGCAGTGTACGGTGCCGGTCACTGCGCCCGTCACTGCGGCAGTCTATTCGTCCCCGATCAAACTGGCTTCCATCACGGCGACATTGCTCGGCTTAACGGTGCAGGTGGCCAACGTCATCGTGCACGGCATCGGTCCCTTGGCGTTGACGCCGGGTTCCACGCCGATTGTCATCAACGGCTCGTCGGGCAGCTTCGACGTGGTGGTGAGCGCCAATTCCAACCAGGTTGGCAGCGCGCTCTCCATCTTCAGTTCGCAATTGCTGAACGCGTTGCCCGGCGCGCTGGACATTTCGCTTCTCAACAACCTGATCGATATTTCGTCGCTGTTGAATTCGATTCTGACTGCGGTCGCCGGCGTCCTGACACCGTTGCTGCAGCCAGTGTTCAACCTGCTCGACACCGTGCTCGTCCCCACACTTTCGCTGCTGGGCGTTCAGATCGGCACCGCCACGGTCCACAATATGTCGCTGAAATGCGGCGTCGCGCAACTGGTCAACTAGCCTAACCAAGACAAGATGAGAACCAACCCCAAAATCGATGAACTCGATATCTACGTCTGGGAGGGCAAGGCCGACATCGTCGACCGGGTCGCGCGCTGCATGGCGAGCTTCGACGTCGAAGTGATCCGCGCGGACGATATCGCGATCTCGCCTGAACGGACGGCGCAGCGGCCGTCGCTCGCGATCATCAGCGTTTCGGTGATCGACAGCGGCGCGCTGCTCATGCGCGACTGGCAGGCCGCGCACGGCATCCCCGTTGTGTGGGTCGGCGCCGCGCCGCGCGACCATGACCCGGCGACTTACCCGTCCGACTATTCGCATATCCTGCCGCTCGACTTCACCTGCGCAGAATTGCGCGGCATGGTCATGAAGCTCGTGCTGCAACTGCGCGCGCACAGCGCCAAGACGCACGAGTCGGACGCGATGATCGCCAACTCGGAATGCATGCAGGCGTTGTTGCACGAAGTCGACACGTTTGCCGACTGCGACACGAGCGTGCTGGTGCAAGGCGAAACCGGCGTCGGCAAGGAGCGCATCGCGCAACTGCTGCACGAAAAACATACCCGTTACGGTCAGGGGCCCTTCGTCGCAGTGAACTGCGGCGCGATTCCGGACGGCCTGTTCGAATCACTGTTCTTCGGCCACGCGAAAGGCTCGTTCACGGGTGCAGTGGTCGCGCACAAGGGCTACTTCGAACAGTCGGACGGCGGCACGCTGTTCCTCGACGAAATCGGCGATCTGCCGCTCTATCAGCAGGTCAAGCTACTGCGCGTGCTCGAAGACAGCGCGGTCACCCGAATCGGTTCGGCCGCGCCGGTGAAGCTCGACTTCCGGCTGGTGGCGGCGACCAACAAGCATCTGCCGCAACTGGTCAAGGACGGCACTTTCCGCGCCGATCTTTACTACCGGCTTGCCGTGATCGAGTTGAAGATTCCGTCGCTCGAAGAGCGGGGCGCCGTCGACAAGATTGCAATTTTCAAGGCGTTCATCGCGCAGATCGTCGGCAGTGAACGTCTTTCCGCGTTGCCGGACCTGCCGTACTGGCTGGCCGACGCGGTGGCCGACACTTACTTCCCCGGCAATGTGCGCGAACTGCGCAACCTGGCCGAGCGGATCGGCGTGACGGTGCGTCAGATCGGCGCGTGGGACGCGGCGCGCCTGCAGCGGCTGCTCGCGCTTGCACGCACCAGCCAGCCGGTGCCGGCCGAAAGTGCGGCCGAGGTACTGGTGGATCGCAGCAAATGGGACATGGCGGAGCGAAACCGTGTGTTGGCCGCGCTCGACGCAAATGGGTGGCGCCGGCAGGACACGGCTCTTTATCTAGGTATTAGCCGCAAGGTTTTGTGGGAGAAGATGCGTAAATACCAAATTTTTGACGAAGAGCCCGAAACACGCGAAAGTGAGTAATAATGAGACGGTTGTACTAAAACAAAAACTGTTCAAGCAGGATTTACATGGACCGAAAGTCGAAACTACGGCAGATTGCCCTGGCCGCATTCATCGCGATGGGGGCCGTGCAGGGCGTGTATGCGCAGGCTCTGCCGGATAGCGGATCGAGCGCTGGCGTCGTTTCCCAGCCGGGCACGACGACGGCCTTGCCGGCCAATGCAGTGGCTGGGCAGAATGGACAGGCGCAGACGAACGCGTTGACGCCGGACGAAGCCAGGCAATCTGCTGCGGGCAACGTTGCGGAATTGCAGCAGATGATCCGCGGCTCGGATCTGAGCGAATTGCGTACGACGTACAACGGCAGCTACGGTGCGAGCTTGCTGTTTTACGGCAAGGAGATGACGTACTACGTAGCGTTGTTCCAGCAGAAGAACTTCTGGCGCGTCATCAAGACGCAGGACGCTACGCGCGCCGACATGATCTACAAGGATTTTGTGCGCCAGACGTTGCAACTGTCGGACGTCGAGATTCGACGCTCGCAGCTGGAAGCGCAGAAGGCGTTCACGGAGCGCATGATCGCGTTGTCGCAGGACCGTGCAAACCGCTTGCAGGCCGACCTCGACGTTGCGCATCAGCAGCAGACCATTGTGGCGAATCAGCAGCAGCAGACCCGTGCCGAAGCAACGGCGCTGGCGCAGCAGAAGGCTGCCGCACAAGACCAGCTGCGCGCCGCGCAACGCCAGGTTCGCGAGCTGCAGCGTCAACTGGAAACCGGCCTGCCGACGCACTAAACGCGACGGCCGGGAAACCGGAAGGTGGGGAGGGCGAGGCGGCTTTGAACGCACCGCGCGCCCCACCCGACGTTCAAGCCGTTGTCGCAATACAGGCATCTATCCCCGCAGTACGACGGTACGAAGCCTCGCAGTAACCCCTCAGTAGCAATCCCCGCGGTAACCTCATCTGCAAAGCAGCTCCGCCTGCCGTACAAGCGGCGCGTCCAAGCCCATTGGTTTCCCTGACTCGAGGTTCAACTCAACGCGGCACCCGACAGACAGATATCATTCACGATTCCGGATGCCCGTTCGATGAAGAATAACTGTGTTCGTTTCAAAGACGGTGACGTCAAGTGCAACGGCGTAAGTATTGGAGTTCGAATTACCAGCAATATCCGCTAAAAGGAAACTGCACGCGAGGTTCTCAACGTCGCGTGATACGCTGGGAACACGAAGCTGTTCTTGATGAGATGCAGGCGCGATTTGATCATGTACCTGAGATGATGCGCATCCGGCGACAGACTGTCGAGCATCCATTCGGCACGTTCGGCGGACAGGATATTTCGTTGCCACGCAACGTTGAATAAGATATTAGGTAGATATTCCTGAGACGTTACACATGCGACAACCTGAAGATGCTGGCGTGTCCTTCGAGCAGAGGTCACCGTCGCGCTTGAGACGATATCTGTGCGGATGGGCCGTGGTAGGCATGATCCTGCTGATCGATGTCACGTGGCTCCATTTGACGAACCGTTCTGTGCGATGGACAGGCATCGAGTATGTTTGCAAGGCTGTGGGCGCTTTAATCTGCTCAGTCGTCGTACTACGGGCAGTACGGCGCATCCCACGCTACGAGCGAATAACTGCAAAGTTGCGCTATGCGGAAGTCTCAGATACTGCAGCCTGGTTTTCTCTACTTCTATGCTTTATGTCGTCGGCCAGCATCCTCTCTTACCTGTGCGTGTCAATCAATGCGCCGCTTGTAGACAATAGTCTGGTTCGCTTCGATCGCGCACTCGGCTTCGATTGGCCCGGAGTATACCTATGGGTCAAGTCTCACTCACAGGTTCAGCAAATCCTTGCACTTGCATACGAGAGCGGATTTTGGCAATTACTCGCGATTCCAGCCATTCTAGGGATATCGGGTTGCCACGAAGATTTATCAGAATTCTTTGTTCTGTTGATGTTGTCGGCGATTCTGCTCTTAATTATTTCGACGCCGTTCCCTGCGACAAGTGCGTTCGTATACTTTAAGGTTGCCGATCCGAATACCGCGTCAACTGTGTCAGATTTTGCGATATTGCGCGATGGGACAATGCGGATATTCGACTTACGGAACATGCAGGGGCTTGTGTCCATACCCTCCTTTCACACCATGTTGGCCGTTCTGTTCACCTACTCGCTTCGACGAATCCGATTGCTTTTTGGGTTGGCGATAGTCATTAATACGACGATGATCGTCTCAACGCCGACGCAGGGGGGGCACTATCTATTCGACGTAATCGCAGGATTGCTCCTCTCGGTTCTAATCATCCAAGCCCTAAGAGTCGCGAACCGTCAGCGAACGGTCGTCCCGCCCACGAAATTCAGAGAAGCAATCGAGTGTGTCACTCGCGAACAGTTTAAGCCGACCGAAAAATGAGCCACTTGTAGGGATCGCGCCGACTGAAAATTGAGTCGGGCAATCAACCTATCCTGCTAGTTTTTCTGGCGGGGGGCGATCGCCGATGACGATGATTGGCAAGGTGCGGCGGATGTTCCACCGCCAGACCAAGTCGGTACGTGAGACTGGGCGTCTCACAAGCGTGTCGCGCAACACCACTAGTAAAAATATCTGAACATGGAGGTTCTGGAGGAGCCGAAGTATCAGCGGCGCTCCCAGCCGACCCGAGTGACGCCGTTGTCTGGAGCAAGTGTGAGCTACATCACCTGAATTGTTGCGACCGTGCGACGTGTTACCACCATTTAAGCCCGCGCCAAATTGTACTAAACCAATCCTAAGTATTTGAATAAAAATGGAATTTGCCGCGCCGTGCAGGGTGGAAACCGACACCTTCAATGCCGCTTCTTCCCAGCCGAAGGCTCCTCTTCCACTGGCAAGTGCCTTGGCTCACTCATATCGACGGCGATCGGATCACTGGCGGGAAAGCTCTCCTCGAGCGCCTCATCGAGGCGACTCTCGGCAGACCCAGCGGGCTGCGCCGAATCCTTAGGGTGAGATGTAGGTTGCTTCTGCTTGGCCATGACGTGCTCCAGTTAGAAAGAGAATCAACGATCCAGCATAGCGCAAAGCGGCCCCAGGCGAGTACTAGCCGAACGACCAGCACGCCCAGATTGTAAGCATCCCCTTCAAACCTTAAAAACCAGCCCCAAATACCAGACCAGACCAGAAACCCACGAACAAAAAAACAAAACTTAAAACCAATCCGCATCAAGTCGTTTTCAGTGTGTCGCTTAAAAACAAAAGCAGCCCCGATCGGCAGGCCACACGACATGCCGTGAACCGGCAATTTTCAGCTCGGGAGGGGAGCAAACAAGAGCAGCGAACAATAGGGCAGCGAACGACATGGACCGAAAAAACCCTGCGCGCGCGCAGCGCTTCAACGCCTCACACGTGGTGGAAGCCGAACTGGAACATCTGGATTGGGCGACACGGCAACCGGCGCTGCGCATGCTGGACGCCCTGTACTGGCGGCGCCGCGTGCTGGCGGTCAAAGGCGGATTCGAGCTGACGGACTTGCAGATGATGCGACTGGAAAAGATTTTGCAGCGGCTCGGCCATCCGTCGGAATAGCCGGCCGCTTCGGCAGGTGTTTATTCGTTGCCGCCGCTCGTGCCGCCGTTGCCACCATGATTGCCGCCGCCATGGTGGCCACCGTCGCCGCCACCCGTGCCGAACAGACGCCGGCGGCGTGTGACGACCACCGGACCGTCGGACGTGCTGCCGCTACGATCGGACGCAGGGCGATCCGACGACGGCGCGCCATACGATTCACGCGGTTCGCGCGGCTCACGATGGTCGCGCGGTTCACGCGAGCCGTGCGGGCCACGCGTGGTGTGCTCGCCGTGCGAAGGCCGCCCGGCTCGCGGCGCCGGACGCGTGCCGGTGTCGAGCTGGATCGTGGAGATCGCGCGCTTGTAGATGCCTTGCAGGCCGACAGGCGTGCGCAGCATCACCAGATACTGATCGAACGACTCGATACACCCCGTCAGGCGAATGCCGTTGACAAGGTAGATCTCGACGCGCTTTCGTTCTTTGCGCGCAGCGTTCATGAAGTCGTTTTGCGGATGCGATTCTGCGGAAGCCATGGACAATTCAGGTTAGTAAGACGGGTGTTCGCCGCGATTCTACCCTGTGTGGGGGCGGAACGCGTTGGCGGCCGAACTGCGTCCACTATAACGGCTTGCGCGCACATAAGCATCTGATAACTATTGGCTGTAACGTTGAGTTACGAATCTGGGGACGAATAGCGCGTTCTTCGGCCACGTTCTGGCGTTCCCAGCGTGGATGGCGGAAAAATATCGCTCATGGCAGTGCCGTGTGCGGAATAAATCGCAATCCGCTCACGTTAAGTCAGGCATGGCAGCGCTGCATGTCGCACGTGGCCGATCGGGGGCCCGGCTCGCACGCACCGGCCTGGCACCCATCAGGAGACTCACCATGAACGTATCCCGCATTCTTTCCGCCGCCTTCGTGCTGCTGGCGCTCGCGCTAGGCTCGCTTGCAACGAGCGCCTGCACCTCCGCGACCGACAGCAGCGCCTCAGGCGCCAGCGGTGGCACGAGCAGCGGCGGCGGCTACTGAGCGTTGTCGCGCCGGGTGAATTTCGAAGCGGAAGTGATTTCGTGGCTCCCGCAGTTGCGCCGCTATGCGCGCGCACTGACGGGCGACCGCGCCTGGGCCGACGACCTCGTGCAGGACACGGCGGAGCGCGCGCTCGCTCGCTGGGCGGCGTTTCGTCCGAACAGCAACCTGCGCGCATGGCTTCTGACGATCCTGCGGCATCTTTACATCGATCAGTTGCGCGGCCGCCGCGAAATTGCCGTCGACGATGAAAGCGCGCCGTGGCGCAATCTCGAAGCGCCGCATGGCGAGGTCGACGGTCTGGTGTTGCGCGATCTGCAGCGCGCGCTGTATTGCCTGGCGGTCGAGCAACGGGAAGTGCTGCTGCTCGTTTGCGTGGAGGAACTGTCTTATCAGGAAGCGTCGAAGGCGCTCGGTGTGCCGATCGGCACGGTGATGTCGCGGCTGTCGCGCGCGCGGGAACATATGCGCGTGCTGATGACGGAGGGGCCGGTTGAAGGGGGCGCTGTGGGGTTGGCGCGTAAAGTCCCGCCGCTGAAAGTAGTGAGAAATCCGTGATGAATAACGACCACGATTCCAGTTTGCCTGAGGGACTCGATCTGCGAGCGCTGTCGGCGTTTGTCGACGGCGAGTTGCCGCCGATGGAGCGCGCCGCGATCGAGGCGCAACTGGCGCAGCAGCCGCAGGCTGCCGCAAGAGTGGCTGCGTGGCGCGCACAGAAAGCGGCGCTGCAGGCGCTGTGCGGTGCGCCACAGCGCAATGAGCACAACGAACATCAGGAACACAACGAGCGCAGCGGAAGCGTCGGTCGGAGCGACGCCGGCGAGCCGGCCTTCATCGTAGTGCGGCGGCCTACGCCGTGGTGGCAACGCGTCGGCCTCGCAGCGTGCTGGCTCGCAGCCGGCGCGGGTCTCGCGCTCGCCCTTGGGCCGCTCGCACCGCGTCTGACGGGCGGCGCGTGGAACGGTCTGGGCGGCCAGCCGCCGAGTTTTGCCGAACGCGCCGATATCGCCTATGCGGTGTACACGCCCGAGCGGCGTCATCCTGTCGAAGTCGCCGCGAGCGAAGAAGAGCATCTGATCAACTGGCTGTCCAAGCGCCTGAACCGGCCGCTGTCGGTGCCGTCGTTGCAGGAGTACGGTTACTCGCTGGTCGGCGGGCGTTTGTTGCCGGGCGAAGCCGGACCGGCCGCGCAGTTCATGTATGAAAATACCAGCGGTGCACGGCTCACGCTGTACATCACGGGTATTTCTCGCGACGAAACCGCGTTCCGCCTGTTCCGCGACGGAAACCGCCGGACCTTCTACTGGGTCAACGACCGTATGGGCTACGCGTTGTCCGGGCCGATTGCGGAAGGCAAGCTGCGCAGCATCGCTATCGAGGTATGCAGTGCGCTCGGCGGCAAGCCGGAAAGCTGGCAGTAGCGCTGAAAGCACGGCAAGCATCTGGACATGCCCGGCGCCGGCCGCGAACTGCCTGCAACACGTGGTAACAGAAAAGCGTTGTGGCCCACGCGCGCAGTCGGAATAGCGTCACGCGACGCTTCGTTTACTTGCTGCAGGATCATGCTGAACCGCTTTGCATGTGCGCGGACGGCACGGTCTCGTGCGAGGCAAACCGACGGGGTCTTTACGGTGTCGACACGTTTTTTGCGAGTCGCAACGCCGGCGCGTCGAGGCAGCGAAATCATGCTTACTTTTCATCAATCCGGCACCGGGTTGTGTTCCGGCGTAGTGTGTCTGTGTGTGTGCGCCGTTTGCGCGGCGCCGGCCGAGGCGCAATCGGACGCGAACACGCCGTCGAGCGACGCTTCGACGTGCCGTCTTGTCGTGGGTCAGGCGGAAATCGACGGTGTCATGCAGCAGATCAGCGGCCGCGCGTGCCTGCAGCCGGACGGTAGCTGGCAGATCGTCGAAGACGATGCCGCCGCGCAGGCTTTGGGGCCGGCCCCGGTGTATTACTACGATCCATGGTACTGGGGGCCGCCGGTGGTATTCGGCGCCGGCGTGTCGTTCATTTTCGTCGACCGCTTCCATCATTTTCATCACATGGACCACGTGCGTTATGGACACGGATCGTATGGCAACTGGCACGGCGGCGGGTCGATGCACATGTGGAGCGGCATGTCGCACGGCGGTGGTGGCGGTGGAATGCGCCGCTAGCGCGCCATCGCCTACGCGTGCGGCCGCAAAGGAGACGCCTTGACGCGCAGCTTGCCGCCGAAAGTTTCCACCGTCGAGTTCGATCGCGCGCTCGCCGGTTGGCGCGCGATTGTCGGTGAGCCGCAGGTGGTGACTTCGGCCGCCGGGCTCGCCGCTTACCTCGATCCGTTCGCGCCCGGCGAGCGCGAAGCGTTTTCTGCATCCGCAGCGCTGCTGCCCGCATCCGTCGACGAGATTCGCGCGGTGTTGCGGATTGCCAATCAATTTCGTATTCCGTTGTGGACGGTTTCGACCGGACGCAACTTCGCGTACGGTGGTGCTGCGCCGCGGCTGACGGGTTCGGTGGTGCTCGATCTGCAGCGGATGAACCGCATTATCGAAGTGAACGAAACGCTCGCCTACGCGCTGGTCGAACCGGGCGTCAGCTACTTCGATCTCTACGCGCATTTGCGCGACAAAGGCTACAGGCTCTGGGTCGATCCGCCAGCGGCGGGTTGGGGCAGCGTGGTCGGCAATACGCTCGAGCGCGGCTTTGGCTATACCGCGTACGGCGATCACGCGGCTGCGCAGTGCGGCATGGAAGTGGTGCTTGCCAACGGCGACGTGTTGCGCACCGGGATGGGCGGAATCGAAATCGGCACTGCGTGGCAACTGTATCAACCGGGCTATGGACCTTCCTTCGATGCGATGTTCATGCAGTCGAACTACGGCATTGTCACCAAGCTCGGTGTCTGGCTGATGCCCGCGCCGCCCGCGTACCTGCTCGGTGAAATCCAGTTTCGGCATGAGGAGGATCTCGACGCGATCGTCGATATCTTGCGGCCGTTGCGGCTCGATGAAACGATCCGCAATAACGCGGTGATCGAAGGTGGTTTGCGCCGGGCGGCGGGACTGTCGGCACGTCAGCAGTGGTACGAAGGCAAAGGCGCGATGCCCGAGAACGCGGTGACGGCGATGCTCGATAAACTGAACGTCGGCCGCTGGAATCTGCATTTCGCACTATACGGTACGCCTGAACTGATCGACGCCCGCTATGCGATCGTGCAGCGCGCTTTCTCCCGCGTGCCGCAGGCAAAACTCTCGGCGGCTCGTTATACGGGCGACGCGCAACCCACCGCGGGCGGTGATCGCAACCTGGCCGGTATCCCGGCGATGAGCGCGTTCCGCATGCTCGACTGGCGCGGCGGCGCGGGCGCACATGTGGACTTCGCGCCGGTGTGCCCGGCGACCGGGCGCGACGCGCTGCGTCAATACACGATGGCCAAAACGCGTGCCGCGGAATACGGCTTCGATTACTACGGCGGCTTTACGGCGGGCGTGCGTCATTTGCACCACATCTTCGCGGCGATTTTTGACCGCGACGACGCAAATCAGGTTGAGCAGGCCGGTGCTTTACTGCGGTCGCTGATGAGCGATGCGCGCGCGGCGGGCTACGGCGAATATCGCGCGCATCTTGCGTATATGGATTTCGCTGCGGCGCAGTACAGTTTTAACGACGGCGCGTTGCTGCGACTCTCGGAAACGATCAAGGACGCACTCGACCCGAACGGTATTCTCGCGCCGGGTAAGCAGGGGATCTGGCCGGCAACGTGGCGCGACCGGCGGGGTTATACGTGAGGCGCGTAGGTGAGGGCGTGACGTGCATGACGTGAGTGATGCGAATGACGCACGCCCAGTAATGATGTGGTGAAGCAATGGACCGACGTGCTTTCATGATGGCCGGCGCATGGTTTTCGACCGCGGCAGGTGGCGCATGGCCGTGGCTCGCCCACGCAGCCGCTCGCGGCGACACGCTCGCCGTGATCGATTCCACGCTCGCGTGCGGCCCTGCATTCGCCGACTACGTCGCACACATGAAGCTGCCCGCTTTCGAAACCGGCGATGACATCGGCACGCTCTGGTACACCACGCTTGCGCCGCGCCTCAGGCAAACGCCTGCGCAAACGTCCGCGTCGCTGATTGGCCTCACACGCGTATCCGATTACTTCGTGCTTAAGGAACTTGCCACCCGCGTGGGCCACATGGCCGAGCACAGCTACGAGCAGGGCGCGGGACCCATCGCGAACGTTGCATTCGCGCTGACGCCGCGCCTTGCCCGCTAGAACTTATAAGCCTTGTTCTTCGGATCGAAGGTCGAGTCGTCGAAGGTTTTCGGCGTGATACTTTCGAAGACGATCTTCTCGAAGATTTTGCCGTCGTTGTTATATGACTCGACCGTGCGGAAATACGGATGCCGTAGATCCAGCCCGAGCGTTTCTTTCTTCGCATAGAACTTGGGCTGGCCGTCCGGCGTTTCGAAGGTGAAGGCCACCACGCGCACGCCGTCGATGGTTTTCACTTCCACCTGGGTCGAGCGCGGCAAGCCGGCCTCGATGTATTTCTTGCCTTCGGCGAGATACTGATTGGCAATGTACTCGGTGCCAAGATCGCGCACCTGGTGGTTCGACTGTGCACGGGCGAGGGCGCCGTTCAGCGAGGTCCACAGCGGCATGACATTCATGATGCCGCCGAGGTGGCCATACATTTCGTCGGTGCGTTTGGACTCGTCGTAAATGATTTCCTGACCGGCGTGCGCGCCGTCGGGCAGCCACTTCGCGTAGATCCGCAATGGATCGTGGGCGATGCGCACCAGCATGTGATCGGGCTTATCGGGCCACTGCCCATGAATGCGTTCCGAGCGCGACATGGTGAATTCGTATGACGGGTAACCGTTCGGCCCTTCCTTGATGTAGCGCGGCAACGCAAGCGGGTCGAGCGACTGAAACACGGCGACCAGTTGGGCGTCGTCGAGTTTTTCCATTGCGCCGCTTTGCTGCTCGGCGCGCAGCCATTTGACCTGCTGATCGAGCGTGAGCTTGCCGACCTGCGAGACCGGCGTGGTGGGTGCCTTGACGTCACTGGCAGTGTCGAGCGCGGGCGGTGTGTCGTCGTTCTGCGCGAACGCTGGTGGTGTTGCCATCGCAACGGCGCCGGCCACCAGAGCGCCAATGAGAAGTCCCCGTGACGAAACCGCACGCAATGAAGCTGTCAGGGACGCGCTCAACCTCGCGGCCTCCGATGAACAACGGATGAGGCGCATGAAGGCCGGCGAGCGGTTCGAGCCACTTAATGGGCTCGATCGGCACAAGCGGCGTGAGCGTGCGGACAGGCTGTGCTTCATGAATCTCTCCGAAAAGATGGTGCAAGGTATGGCATCGAGCGCCTTGCCTCCTGTCAGGCAGGTTTTTGCTTCGCGAGTTCCTCGTCGCGCAGCGCGCGTCGCAGAATCTTGCCGACGTTGGTTTGCGGCAGATCGTCACGGAATTCGACGAGCTTCGGCACCTTGTAGCCCGTCAGGTTCTTGCGGCAGTGGGCGATCACCTGTTCCGCGGTGAGCGAAGGGTTGCGCTTGACGATGAACACCTTCACACGTTCGCCTTGCGCGGCGTCGGGCACACCGATTGCGGCGACTTCGCGTACGTCCGGAAGCGCTGCGATCACGTCTTCGACTTCGTTCGGATAGACGTTGAAGCCTGACACCAGGATCATGTCTTTCTTCCGGTCGATCAGACGGATAAAACCGCGCGAATCCATCACGCCGATGTCGCCGGTGGCGAGCCAGCCGTCGTCGTCGATCACCTTGGCGGTTTCTTCCGGGCGATTCCAGTAGCCTTTCATCACCTGTGGGCCTTTCACGCACAGTTCACCGGCTTCACCGATGTTCGTCCACGTACCGTCGTCCTTCTTGAAGCGCACTTGCGTTGACGGTGCGGGCAAACCGATCGAGCCTTCGAAGTCGCGTAGATTGGTCAGGTCCACCGGATTCATCGACACGATCGGCGAACACTCTGTCAGCCCATAGCCTTCGATGATCGGTTTGCCGGTGACCGCCTTGAAGCGATCGGCGACCGACTTCTGCGTGGCCATGCCGCCCGCCATCGCGAGCTTCAGGTTCGAGAAGTCGCGCTTGCAGAACTCTTCGTTGTCGAGAAACGCGTTGTAGAGCGTGTTGACCGCCGTCATGCCGGTGAATTTCTCGTGACGGATGATCATCATTACGCGTTTCATGTCGCGCGGATTGGCGATCAGAATGTTGCGCCCGCCGAGTCCCATGAAGATCAGCGCGTTCACCGTCAGCGAATAGATGTGATAGAGCGGCAGCGGCGTGAGCACCGTTTCGATGTCGCCGCTCAGTTGCCCCTCGGACCACGCCTTCGCCTGCAACAGGTTGGCGATGATGTTCTTGTGCGTGAGCATCGCGCCCTTGGCCACGCCGGTGGTGCCGCCGGTGTATTGCAGGAAAGCGATGTCGGCGTGAGTGGGGCGCGCTGGCGTCAACGGCCGCGTGTAACCGATCGAAAGCGCTTCGAGCAGCGGCACCGCTTTCGGCAGGTTGTATGCCGGCACCATCTTCTTGACATGGCGCAGCATGAAATTGAGCAGACGCCCCTTCAGATTCAGGCCGTCGGCGAGCAGATCGCCGAGACCCGTCACGATCACGTTCTGCACCTTGGTGCCGGGCAGCGCGTCCTCGACCGTCTTCGCGAAGTTCTCGAACACGATGATGGTTTGCGCGCCGCTGTCCTTCAACTGATGCGCGAGTTCGCGTACCGTGTAGAGCGGATTGACGTTGACCACCACACCGCCCGCCTTGAGTACGCCGAACAGCGACACCGGATACTGAAACGTATTCGGCAGCATGATCGCGACGCGCTCGCCGGGCTTCACGCCGATGCTTTGCAGATACGCCGCGAATGCGGTCGCCTTGCGGCCGAGTTCGCCATACGTCATGTTCGCGCCGACGCTCACATACGCGACACGCTCACGAAACTGCGCGATGCATTCGTCGAAGAACTGCACGAGCGATTCGTACTGGTTGACGTCGATTTCATGCGGCACGTCTGCCGGATACGACGCGTACCAGATGCCGTCGGTGTTGGGCGCGTGATTCGCCGCCTGGCTGGGCACCTGATCTGCTGCATTCGTCAGGGGTGCGGATCCGGCGGCGGGCGAGAGCGGGGCTTGCGTGGGCTGGGTCATCGGTCGTCTCCTGAAGCAGTGGCTTCATCTGTTTGTGTGCTGGTCTTGCAGCCAGTCATGAACGAATCAAAGCGGCAATCAAAGCGGTCATTACAGCAACTTTCGAAGCAAAGCATTCATTGAAGCACGCGCTGGTCCAGCCGCGGCGCTCAACGTTCCAGAATCGCCACTACGCCCTGGCCGCCCGCCGCGCAGATCGAAATCAGCCCGCGTGCGGTGCCGGCCGGTTTGTCGAGTTGCGCGAGCATTTTCGCGAGTCCGGCGACAATGCGGCCACCCGTGGCGGCAAACGGATGGCCGGTGGCAAGCGAGCTGCCGTTCACATTCAATTTTGCCCGATCGATCGCGCCGAGCGGCCCGGCCAAACCGAGCTGCGTGCGGCAATACTCGTCATCCTGCCACGCCGTGAGCGTGCACAACACCTGCGCGGCGAAGGCTTCGTGAATCTCGTACAGATCGAAGTCCTGCAACGTGAGCCCGGCGCGCGCCAGCATGCGCGGCACGGCATAAGCGGGCGCCATCAGCAGGCCTTCTTTCTTGTCGAAAAAGTCGACCGCGGCGGTTTCGGACCAGCTTAGATACGCCAGCACCGGCAGGCCATGTTTGGCCGCCCATTCTTCGCTTGCGAGCAAGACGGCGGACGCGCCGTCGGTCAGCGGCGTCGAATTGCCGGCTGTCAGCGTGCCTGCGTCGCGATCGAATACCGGCTTCAGACCGGCGAGTTTTTCCAGTGTCAGGTCGGCGCGCAGGTTGTTGTCGCGCGCGAGGCCACGGTACGGTGTCATCAGATCGTTGACGAAGCCGCGTGCATACGCCTCGGTGAGCTTGCGGTGACTGTCGTAAGCGAGCACATCCTGCGCTTCGCGCGAGATGTTCCAGCGCTTGGCCATCAGCTCGCAATGTTCACCCATCGAAAGCCCGGTACGCGGCTCGCCGTTGCGCGGCAAAAGCGGTTTGAAAAACATGCCCGGTCGCAGTTTGGTCAGCGCACCGACACGTTGGCCGGTGCTCTTGCCGCGATTCGCTTCGAGCAGGATCTTGCGCATGCGCTCGTTGACACCGATCGGTGCGTCGGAGGTCGTATCCACGCCGCCCGCGATGCCCACTTCGATCTGCCCGAGAGCGATCTTGTTGGCGACGAGAATCGCCGCTTCCAGCCCGGTACCGCAGGCCTGCTGCACATCATAAGCGGGCGTTTCTTTGGCGAGCGTGGTGGATAGCACGGATTCGCGCGTCAGGTTGAAATCGCGCGAATGCTTGATGACGGCGCCGGCCGCTACTTCGCCCAGGCGTTCGCCGTGCAGGTTGTAGCGGTCGATCAGGCCTTGCAGCGTGAACGTCAGCATGTCCTGATTCGACGCGGTCGCGTACGTGGTGTTCGAGCGGGCAAACGGAATCCGGTTGCCGCCGATGATAGCGACGCGGCGCACGGCGGGCAGCGGGTTGGACATGCTCGGCTCCTTTGGGTCGTTCCCTGGTTATTGAACGGTGCGAATGGTGAGTAAGGCTTCTTTGCAATGGTGTTTCTGTTGGATCAACAACAATTCTCAGGCAGCTTCAATTCCATGCGATGACGAAAACATAGGCGTGTCTGCGAGGCCTCATAGCAGCTTCCATTGCATTCGGCCGCGCAAATGCGGTTTTTCTCCAGCAATGTCGCGTACTTCGATGTCGCGCTCGATCAGCGAGGGCGACGCGCTCCACAGTGTTGCTTCGCCCGGCAGCAGCATCGGCAATTTGAATTCGGCACTCAACGTCGCCTCGGCGAGCGGTTTCGGCGGTTGCAGCGCGGCGGCCGCGCGCGCCAGCGTCCACATGCCATGCGCAATGGCGCGCGGAAAGCCGAATGCTTTCGCGGATAGCGCAGTCAGGTGAATCGGGTTGTAGTCGCCGGAGACTTTCGCGTAGTCGCGGCCCAGTTGCGGCGGCAGTTGCCAGCGCGAGATGCGTTCCAACGCGTCGTGCCCGAGTTCCAGCGGATCGAGCGGACCGCCGCTCGCCGGCACGCCGCGTTTCAGATAGACGCTGTCGCCGTCCCACACCGCTTCGCCGCGGCGGTACATGCGGGTATGCAGCACGAACGCCTGGCCTTTGTCGTGACGCAGCAGCGCACCGAATTCAACCTCGACGCGCAACATGTCCTTGTAAGCGAGCGGGCGGCGCAACCGCACATGGTTCGCCAGATGCACGAGGCCGAGTGCCGGCCAGGGAAACGCCGGGTCGGTCAGCATCAGCAGGTGCAGCGGGAAGGCAAGCAGATGCGGATACGTGAGCGGCACGCCGTGCTCGGGGATAAAGCCGCAAACCCGCGAATAACGCCAGATCGGGCCGGGGTCGAGGACCACGGCAGGGCGCACGAGGCGCAATGCCGGCAAGTGCGTGTCGCGCCCACGTTTGACGATGCCGGACAACGCGCGGGCATACAGCTTTGCCGGCGCGGGCAACTGCTCGATGACGACGGTCCTGGGACGGCCCGCGCTCGCTGCGTGAGCACTCCTGAACGGATCACCCGGCTCACGCATGCTCACGCTCCAATCAGGCTTTGTCCGCACACGCGCACGATCTGGCCGCTCACGCCCGCCGATCCCGGATGCGCGAGCCACGCGATGGTCTGCGCGACATCCACCGGCTGGCCCCCCTGGCTCATCGAATTCATACGGCGGCCGGCCTCGCGGATGGCCAGTGGAATCTTCGCGGTCATTTGCGTTTCGATAAAACCCGGCGCGACCGCGTTGATCGTGATGCCACGTGCGCGCAGATGCGGCGCCATGCTTTGCACCCGGCCGATCACACCGGCTTTTGATGTGGCGTAGTTGGTCTGGCCCAGGTTGCCCGCGATGCCGCTGATCGACGACACGCCGATGATGCGGCCGCCGTCGCGCAGAATGCCGGCCGCGAGCAAGGCGTCGTCGATACGTTCCTGCGCGGACAGGTTGATATCGATCACGCTTTGCCACGCGGCATCGGTCATCTTCGCGATGGTTTTGTCCCTGGTGATGCCCGCGTTGTGCACGACGATATCCACGCCTTGCTCGTCGAGCGCTGCGGCGATCTGCGCGGGCGCTTCGGGCGCGGCGATGTCGAAGCTGAGCGCGGTGCCGTTCAACTGGCGCATCGTCGAATCGAGCGCGTCGCGTGCCGACGGAATGTCGATGCCGATGACGTGCGCGCCTTCCGCGGCGAGCACGCTCGCAATCGATGCGCCAATGCCGCGCGCGGCGCCGGTGACCACGGCACGACGGCCCGCGAGCGGCTGATTCCAGTCGAACGCCGGCAAGGCATCGGCGCCGGCGCGTACGCCGATGCGCACCACCTGGCCCGACACATAGGCGGAACGCGGCGATAGAAAAAATCGCAACGTCGCTTCGATGCCGTTCTCGGCGCCGTGCTCCACGTAGACGAGATTGGCGGTAATGCCGCGCCGCGCTTCCTTGCCGAGCGAACGCGTGAGGCCTTCGAGCGCGCGCTGCGCGGTCCATTGGCGCGGACTCGCGCAGGCTTCCGGCGGACGCCCCAGCACAATGATGCGG
Organism: Paraburkholderia sp. D1E; assembly: GCF_052682275.1. Lineage (NCBI taxonomy): Bacteria > Pseudomonadati > Pseudomonadota > Betaproteobacteria > Burkholderiales > Burkholderiaceae > Paraburkholderia > Paraburkholderia sp. D1E. The sequence continues at coordinate 7,382,758 of NZ_JBQYMB010000001.1, read as the reverse complement.
CCGCACTTGCCGAGCGAGCGCAACGTGTCGTGGAAGAATCCGTGCAGCGGTTCGAGCTGGCTGCTGTCTTCGATACCGCTCGCATCGAACAGCAGGGCAGTGAGCTTGCCGTGCGAACCGGACTCCGCCGCCTCGAAACGGCCGGTCATCAGACCATGGCGATTCGCGAGCGGTACCCACAGGCCAGCGCTTTCATGCGCAACACTCGTCACACCAATGCTCGTGACGAGATTCGCAAGCGCCTCGAGCAGATGCGGTTCGCGGCCCGCACCGATCGCCACCAGTCCGTCGAACTCGGGCCGGTCCGCGCGATAGCGGTGTAGCACTTCGGGCTTCGGCAAGCCCAGCGAGCGCGCAAGGCGCGCGCCGAACGGCGAGTTGACGAAGTTCAGATAAGAGTCGTTCATATTGTTCGTTGCTCCGCTGGCCACGCCCCGAAGGAAATCCCCATAGGGGACCTCGGACGTGTGTCAGTGTGCACCCAGTTTGGGGCATCTGGGAGTGCCCCGTCTGGATGTTTTTTCAAGGCGCTCAAGCCGCGAGTTCCAGCGCTTTTTCGAGCGCGTCCTTGCGCTTTTGCAAATTGGCGAGCATGTCGAAGTCGGGTGGGAAGTCGTCGACCTGCACGACTTGCGCGCCATACCGCGCGTAGTCTTCGAGCACGCGGCGATCGTCGGCATCGATCAGGCCTTTCTGCTGTGCCGCTTCGGTCCACGCGGCCAATTGCGGCAGGCTTTGAGGCATCGGTTCGAGCAGGCCTTGCTTGACCGCGTCGCGCAGTTTCTGGTCGATCTGCATGAAGCGCGGGTTCAACTCGAACACGAGCTCGCCATAGCCGAGCGCATCGACGTCCGGATGCGGCACGTACGAGTCGGAGACCAGGCGGTTGCGCGCCGCGCCCGGCGTTTGCATCAGCTCCGCGATCTCGGTGCCGAGGCGATCGGACGGCTCGCGATACGGCAGGCCGAACGGAAACGCGAGCACGCGCACGAGACCCGCGGCGAGGCGGTTCGGGTAGTTCGCGAGCACCCCGTCGAGCGCGTACTGTGCCTTGTACAGCGAATCTTCGACACCCCAGCGTACCAGCGGCAGGTCTTCTTCCTGACGGCCTTCGTCTTCGAAGCGCTTGAGCGTCGCGGAGATCAGATAGAGCTGGGAGAGCACATCGCCCAGACGGCCGGAAATGCGTTCACGCCGTTTCAGATCGCCGCCGAGCACGAACATGGAGACGTCGGCGAGCAACGCGAATGCGGTCGAAATACGGGTGGCGGCGCGGTAATACGACAGCAGCGGTGCGTACGCCGTGCGTGGCTTGGCGATGAACGCGCCACCCGTGATGCCATAAACAAAACTGCGCACGACGTTGGAGAGCGTGAAGCTGACATGGCCGAAAAAGGCCGCATCGAAATCGCGCAGCGCCTTGGCGTGATCGGTTTCGCGCGTGGCCGCCATTTCCTTCAGCACATACGGATGACAGCGAATCGCACCCTGACCGAAGATGATCAGGCAACGCGTCAGAATGTTCGCGCCTTCCACGGTGATTGCAATCGGCACCTGCTGATAGGCACGCGCGAGAAAGTTCGATGGTCCCATGCAGATGCCCTTGCCGGCGGCGACGTCCATGCCGTCATTGATGACCATGCGGGCGCGTTCGGTGATGTGATACTTCGCGATCGCCGAAATCACCGACGGCTTTTCGCCGAGGTCCACCGCATGCGCGGACAGGCGGCGCGCCGCGTCCATCACGTAGAGATTGCCGCCCATGCGGCCGAGCGCTTCCTGCACGCCTTCGAACTTGCCGATGGCAGTGCGGAACTGACGGCGAACCGCAGCATAAGCACCGGTGCCGCGCACAGCGATCTTCGCCATCCCCACATTCGACGACGGCAGCGAAATCGCGCGGCCCGCCGCGAGACATTCCATCAGCATGCGCCAGCCGTTACCGACCTGTGTGCGGCCGCCGATCACCCAGTCGAGCGGAATGAAGACATCTTTACCGGAGTTCGGACCGTTCTGGAACACCGCGTTCAGCGGCCAGTGACGGCGGCCGATGTTGACGCCCGGATGGTCGGTGGGAATCAGCGCGCAGGTGATGCCGGGCTCTTCGTCCGAGCCGAGCAGATGGTCGGGATCGAGCGCGCGGAACGCGAGGCCGAGAACAGTTGCGATCGGTCCAAGCGTGATGTAGCGCTTGTCCCAGGTGACGCGAAAACCCAGCGTCTCGCGGCCTTCAAACGTGCCCTTGCAGACGATGCCCACATCGGGAATCGCTGCCGCATCGGAACCGGCGTAGGGGCTCGTCAAAGCGAAACAGGGGATTTCGTCGCCGCGAGCGAGACGTGGCAGGTAGTGGTTTTTCTGTTCTTCGGTGCCGTAGTGCATCAGCAACTCAGCCGGGCCGAGCGAGTTCGGCACCATCACCGAAACGGCAGCGGCCGAGCAGCGCGTGGAGAGCTTCATGATGACCTGCGAATGTGCGTAAGCGGAGAACTGCTTGCCGCCGTACTGCTTCGGAATGATCATGCCGAGAAAGCCGCGCTCCTTGATGTACTGCCAGGTTTTCGGTGACAGATCCTGCCACACCATGGTGGTTTCCCAATCGTTCGCGAGATCGCACAGACGCTCGCATTCGACGTCGAGAAACGATTGTTCTTCAGCGGACAGCGTGGCGGGGCCGTAGCCGAGCAGCGTGTCCCAATGCGGGCGCCCCGAGAACAGTTCGGCGTCCCACCAGACGGTGCCGGCTTCGATTGCGTCGCGCTCGGTCGGCGACATCTCCGGCAGGATCTTGCGGAAGATGTCGAGCACCGGCTTCGTGAGCCACGTACGGCGCAATGGTTTGATCGTGAGTACGAGGGCAGGGAGGACGAAGACAATCGCGAGTACCGTTGTCGCCACCGGACCCGCTGCTCCGCTGACATGCGCGGCCGCCACCCAGATGATCATGACGGCAAGCCACCATGAGGCACGCGCCTGAACGTAGACGAGTGCGAGAGCGGCAATGACGAGTACTAGGATGAACCACGGCATGACGTTTCCTCCTGTTTCGATAGTGCGTGCGAACGCATCCACGGGTCGCGGACGGCTCGCGTTCTGTTGATCTTCTGACTGGCGGTGTTGCTGTTACGCTGTGCGCTCGGGTCGCTTTCAAGTCGCCTTTAGCCGCGTCCTGGTCGCTTCGGGCCACTCATAAGCGGCTTTCGAGTCGTGCCTGCTTCGCTTTTCGTGTCATGTCTGCAGTTCGACAGCGTGACGTCGCTTAGGTGCGGGACTTAGATGTGCTGCTCGGGTATGCGGTATTCATGATGTCTGCGCACGGACGGCCTATGGCAGCGCCGCCCGCGCCGCTTGATTCAGGCCGTGCCGTGCAACGCGGGCTGAAACGAACTTGCCTCGATGTTGCCACCGCGTCGTTCACCGTCCGAGACTGCCGGTCCCGACGATTCAGACCCGCCTGACGCCGACTGGGTACCCGCAGCCGGGTTTGCGTCATCCGCCTGGCCTTCCGGGCCGCCTTCAGTGGCGTCGCCCAGCACCGCGGCGAACGTGGCCAGTTGCGAGCCGTCAGGCAGGGGCGCTTTAAGCGCGGCCACCATCAGCGAGGCGAGACGCGCGATCAGTTGCAGGTCGTTCATCGACTTGCCCTGTGAGAACTCCGAAATCAGGCTGTCGGTATCGGTACCGGCCAGCACGCCGGACAGCGCGCCGATCGCGAAGTGCAGACGCCAGCCGAGCTCTTCACGCGGCAGATGCGGCAACGCACGCTGGAAGGCATCGAAAAAGCGTATCGCCACCGACTCGTAATGCGCATTCAGAAAGTCCCGGATGAACGCCGACGGATCCGTATAAGCGCGGCCCAGCAAGCGCAAAAACGCCTTGCCACCGACACGCGGATCGCGCGAGAGCCGCAGCGCGGGAATGAACATTGCGCCGAGCACGTGCTCGCAGGTCAGACGCGCGCCGAGCATCTGGTCGAAGCGGTCGAGCAGCTTGAGCCGCTCCTGGTTGAGCCGGTCGAGCCGGCGCGCCAGCATCGAATGAATCAGCGATTCCTTGCTGCCGAAGTGATAGTTGACCGCCGCGAGATTCACCTCGGCACGCGAAGTAATCTGGCGCAGGGACATGGCCTCATAGCCGCATTCGATGAAGAGTGTTTCGGCGGCGTCGAGGATGCGGGACTTCGTGTCGCCGGCGTGCCGGCCTGTTGTGCGAACTGCCATTTTGCGTCTCCCAGTTGCCGGGCATCCGGCCCGCAAACAAGCGATTCAAATTATCATTTGAAACAGCCGTTTTTTTTCAGGATAAAGAAGGATAGGGACTGCGATCAAGGGCTCTGTGTGGACGAACTCCTCTAGAAGACCTGACGAAGGTCCGTCTTTCCAATGGGCGCGGGCGCGTCAAACCACGCGGAAATAAAAAAGGCCGTTCCGATCGAAATCGGAACGGCCTCGTATTACTTGCTACCTGTTTGGCCTTGCGTTTGCTTTCTGCCGCCAGCTTTGTGCGCATTGCTGCTTCTGCTTTGCGCCTGCTTTGCCTGACTTTTGCTTTGTGGCGGTTCGAGCCGCCTTTGTATCTATTGTGCCCGATAACGCGGCGTCGAAATAGCTGTTTAGTTCGAACGCTTAAAGCTGTGCTGCAACCTGTTTCGCCGACTGCGTCATGTCGATGCCGCGGCGTTCGCGGCTGAACGGAATCAGCGCGGCAATGACCACCGCTACGATACCGATCACGACAGCCATGATCAGCGCGTAGTTGTTGCCATGCGCTTCGGCGGCGCTCGCCTGCAGCGGGCCGTTCACCGACGCGATCAGATTGCCGAGCTGATACACGAGGCCTGGGAACGTCGCGCGAATTTCATCGGGCGAGATTTCGTTCAGGTGCACCGGAATCACACCCCATGCGCCTTGCACGGAGATCTGCATCAGGAACGCGCCAACCGCGAGCAGCACGGGCGTGGACGAGAAAGCCCACAGCGGCAGCACCGGCAACGCGATCAATGCGGCGATGAAGATCGCGCGCTTGCGGCCGATCTTCTCCGAGATGAAACCGAAGAACAGGCCGCCGCAGATCGCGCCGATGTTCAGCGTGATCGTGATCAACGACACCGTATGCGCGTCGAACTGATGCTGCACGCGCAGGAAGGTCGGATACAGATCCTGCGAACCATGCGAGAAGAAGTTGAACGCGGTCATCAGCACGATCGAGTAGAGCGACAGCCCGACGTTCTGTTTCAACGTGGCGATGAGGCCCGGACGTGTTTTCTTCTCGAGCGTCTTGAAGGCGGGCGATTCCGGCACGTGCGCACGCACATACAGCACCAGCAGCGCTGGCAGCACGCCGACGAAGAACATGCCGCGCCAGCCGATGTATTGATAGAAGACGCCGAACACGACCGAGGCGAGCAGGTAACCGCTCGGGTAGCCGGCTTGCAGGAGACCTGAGACGATGCCGCGCGACTTCGGCGGCACGGTTTCCATCGTCAGTGCGCCGCCCACCCCCCATTCGCCGCCCATTGCGATGCCGAACAGGGCGCGCAGCACGAGCAGGGTGGTCAGGTTAGGCGAAAAGCCGGACAGCAATTCCAGCAGCGAGAAGCACGCGATGTTGACCATCAGCGTCGGACGGCGGCCGTATTTGTCGGCGAGCCAGCCGAAAATCAATGCGCCGACTGGACGCATTATCAGGGTCAGCATGATGCCGAAGGCAACCGTCGGGATTTTTGTATTGAATTCGGCCGCGATATCTTTCAATACGAACACCATTAGAAAGAAATCGAATGCGTCCAGGGTCCAGCCCAGATAGGCGGCGATCGTGACGTTTCTCTGTTCCCGTGTCCAGCTCATTGATTGTTCTCCTGAGTCTCCAATAACCCGTGTTTGACGACGGGCGGCTCTGCAGCCCCGTGCGCCCCGTGGTGCGGGCTTCGAGCGAGTGTACGCCGAGCGTTAAGCGCTTGCATGAATGAACCCGCGTTTATCCGTATTAATCCCTGGAGCGAATTTCATGCTGAATCTCGATGCATGGAAAATGTTTGGTAAATGTAATTATCGTATTAATCATGTTTGCTTCTTTGTTTGTTATTTGTAATGTTTATTTCGCTTCTGAGAACAGCGGTCCGGTTCTCCGGATTCGAGTGTCGGGTAGAGGTGCCACTCGCGGGATTCAGGTTGGCGGGAGCGGATGCCTGCAGGTATAACAGCGGCTCGCGGCATTCACGCCGCGCATACAAAGGGACTAACGAATGACGATTCCGCATCTATGCCTGCTCATCGTGGTTGTGCTGCCGTTTCCTTGGATCATGCTGGCGAAGGTCAGCAAGCGCTATGACAATGGCGCGCCGCGCACCTATCTCTCGGGCCTCGAAGGCTGGCGCGCGCGTGCTTACGCTGCGCATCAGAACGCGTGGGAAGCACTGGCGATGTTCACCGCTGCGGTCGTCGTCGCGGGGCAGGCGGGCGGATCGAGCCCGTGGATCAACTGGCTGGCGATTACCTTTGTTGTCACGCGCGTGTTGCACGGCGTTTTGTATGTGGCGAACCTGGCGTCGTTGCGTTCGCTGGTGTGGTTTGTCGGCGTCGCGTGCGTGGTGTCGATGTTTTTCGTCTCAGTGAACTGAGGTAAGGCGAAGCGTGGGGCGATGCTGGCGGATGCGCGCGTCGTTCGTCGGCTCCCACGATGCGGATGGGCTCGAGTGCGCTTGCGCTGCTGTTGAAGGGGACCGGCATGCGCTATTTATGCAAATAACGCATCAGTCGAGCAGAAAAATCAATTGGACTCATGTTGCGGCGCGGAATAAGATCGTTGTCATCTTATTAATGTCGCCGGTCCCGACGCGCCATGTCACTCAAATCACTCACTTCAGCGCCTGTGCGGCGCGCACAAAAGCCGCTGGCGGCGTTTGCCACGGTCACGCTGTTCACGGGCATTGGCGCCGGTCTCGGTGGCATGTTGCTTGCCTTGCTGCTGCACACCATTCAGCACCTCGCATATGGCTACAGCGTGGCGCATGTGATCAGCAGCGAGAGTTTTCTGCAAGGCGTCACCGGCGCCGAGCCTGAGCGGCGCCTGCTTGTCCTGACGACGTGCGGATTGGTGGCGGGGCTCGGCTGGTGGTTGCTGTATCGCTTCGGGCGGCCGCTCGTCAGCATTCGTCAAGCCGTCAAGTCCGACGATCCGCGTATGCCTATGCTGAGCACCATCGTGCATGCATTACTGCAGATTGTGACGGTGGCACTGGGCTCGCCGCTCGGGCGCGAAGTCGCGCCGCGCGAGATCGGTTCGGTGCTAGCCGGCTGGCTCTCCCACCGCGCCGGCTTATCGGTCGAGCAGAGCCGGATCATGGTTGCATGCGGGGCCGGAGCGGGCCTTGCCGCTGTTTATAACGTGCCGCTCGGCGGCGCGGTGTTCGTACTCGAGGTCTTGCTGGGCACATTCGGCTGGAAGGCGCTCGTGCCAGCGGTCGTCACGTCGGCGGTGGCGGCGCTGGTCGCGCAACTCGGTCTGGGCAATGAACATCAGTATCTGGTGCCGTCGTTGACCTTGAGCACGTCGCTGGTGGTGTGGTCCGTGGTGTGCGGGCCGATTTTCGGTGCTGCGGCGTGGGGCTTTACCGAGCTGACCAAACGCGCGCGCGCAGAGGCGCCCAAGGATTGGCGCCTGCCTGTGTTGTCGCTGTTGAACTTCGCGATCATCGGCGTGCTGGCGATGCACTTTCCCCAGTTGCTCGGCAATGGCAAAGGGCCTGCGGGATTGGCATTCGATGGTGGCTTGACGATGAGTCTCGCGGCTATGTTGCTGGTGCTGAAGGTGGTGATTACCGCGAGTAGTTTGCGTGTGGGCGCTGAAGGCGGTCTGTTGACGCCCGGGCTCGCGAATGGCGCCTTGCTGGCGATCGTGCTTGGCGGGGCCTGGAGTCTGTTTTGGCCGGGCGCTTCTCTAGGCGCTTTCGCCGTTGTCGGTGCGACGGCGTTTCTGGCTTCATCGATGCAGATGCCTATTACGGCTGTTGTTCTCGTTTTTGAATTTACCCGGGTAAGCCACGATTTTCTGATTCCGGTTTTGTTCGCCGTCGGCGGTGCCGCGTTGAGTTTTCAGGCGTGTGCGAAGTGGGCGCCGGCAATGCAATTTGGTTCTGGTTTCAATTGGGGCGGGGCGGGCAAAGCGCGATAGAATTTTTCGCCTTTGACGGTGCGGCATGACGTGCCGTACCGCCCAAGGCATGCAGATCCGAAGCGCCGCGAAGCCGAGCCGCTACCGTCATGTGATCCTTGCCGAAGCGCAAGAACCTGATGGTTTCGTGGAGCGGCATGAGGCACTCATGCACGTCCGGGTCGTGCGACCTTTATTGACCCGATCCCGGCCTCACCGAATCGAAAATCTGATCGAGGTCGTACACAAGCAGGAACACACACCCGGTCATGCTGTGAAAACCGCGCTCGACCGTCCCCGTTTCCGCCACCCCGACGTTTCCACGCCCTAGCACTCGACCGTTCCAGGTCACTTCGCCCTCCAGGACATAGATGAACTCAGGGCCGGTGTGAAGGTGATCGGGAAACGCTGCTCCGGGTGCGAATCTCACGAGCTGGATTGCGCGGCCGTTCGCGTTGCCCAGGTTTTTCACTTCGACACCCTTTGCGAGCGTTGAAGGTATCCAGGGGACGTCGTTCGAATCGCTCCAGCGAAATTGTGGCGCTGTCGATGGATCGTGAGTCATATCGTGTCGCCTTTCGGTCTGCGTATGTCCACATAAAACTTCGCCGGTGACGAACCCAGAAACTTGGGGTTGTTCGAACGTGGCCGCGGCGATCAAAGCTACTGCGCCTGGCAGGTATGAGACCGCGTCTGCGAGACCGCGGCAAACCGGGTCCATCGGCGGAGTTATGCGGAAGCGATGCTGGAAAACACCAGGCTCGCTGCTGACACCCGCCAGTATACTGGCCAACTGCCGGACGCCGTCACTTCGGGAAGGTCAGAACGAATCAGCTCAGGCGCCGTTCGTCGGACTCAACAGGAGGAAGACAAAAATGAAGCGCTTCGTTTCCCACTATCTGGTTGCACTCGCAACGACCATGGCCTGTTCGTTCGCGGGGCCGGCGCATGCGGATGCCGCGCATCCAGTCGTCGCGTTGCTGCCGGGCGTCACCGATCCTTTCTACTTCACGATGCACCGCGGCGCCGAGCGGGCCGCAAATGAAGAACACGTCCAGTTGTTATTCCAGGTGCCCAAGGCATGGAACACCACCGAGCAAGTGCCGATCCTCAAGGCGTTCATTGCCAAACATCCGGATGTACTGCTGGTTTCACCGGTCGACAAGCAGCAATTGATCGGACCACTGAAGGAAGCGGCAGACGCGGGCATCAAGGTCATCACGGTCGATACGTATATCGGCGATGGGCACTATCAGACCGGCAAGGGCGACGCGGATTTCCCACTGTCCTATATTGCTTCGGATAACCTGGAAGGCGGCCGCGTTGCGGCGCGCTCGCTCGCGAAGGCCATCGGCGACAAGGGTACGGTCTATTGCGAAAACAACAAGCCGGGCATCTCAAGTACCGATGCGCGCGCCGAGGGTTTCCAGGAAGAGATGAAGAAGCACCCAAACATCAAGGTGCTGCAAACGCAATATAACGAGGATGATGCGAACCGCGCTGCATCCCACGTCGCCGCGGTGCTAGCGCGCAACCCCGACCTTGCTGGCGTGTTCGGCGCCAACACTTTCTCCGGCAGTGGCGCCGCCCAAGGCGTCAAGGCGGCCGGCAAGCAGGGCGTGGTCAAGGTCGTGGTGTTCGACGCCGTGCCTGGCATCGACCAGCAGATCAAAAGCGGCCTCGTGGACATCGCGATCGCGCAGCGCCCGGATGAGATCGGCTATTACGGCGTGAAGTTCGCGGCAGACGTGATTCGCGGCAAGAAGATTCCGCCTTTCAAGAGCACGGGCTTCGTGGTGCTCGACAAGACGAACATCGACCAGCCGGACATGAAGCAGTACATCTATTCCAACTAGGCGAGCGCTATCGAGCGAGGACCTGTCCCCGCGTGCGCCCATGCGCGCACGTGGATACCGCTGCCGATTTCCCGGACGACTTTATGGATAACTCACGGCTCGACCGGCTCGCACTGGTCAGCAAGGTGTGGCCCTGGATTTTCCTTTGTGCGCTACTGGTGTTTTTCGAAGTCTGGGCGCGGATCTCGGATCATCGCTCGTTCATCTTCAATGTCTACAACCTGCAGTCGATCGGGCTGGCGGCCAGCGCGCCGCTGCTGCTCGCGATCGGTCAGACGTTCGTGATCATCACCGCGGGCATCGACCTGTCGGTAGGATTTGTCATGGGACTGGCCGCCGTGTGTGTCGCGCAATTCACGATTTTGGGCAGCGGCTCGCCGTGGATCCTGCTGTTTTCCATTCCGCTGACCGTCGCGGTATGCGCGATTCCGGGCCTAGTCAACGGCATACTGATCGCGCGGCTCGGCGTACCCGCCTTCATCGGCACGCTCGGCATGTATGGTGTCGCCCGAGGGGCGGGCTTTCTCGCGGCGGGAAGCGGCATGACGGTGGCAGTCGACAATGCCGGGCTCGCGTGGCTCGGCCGCGGCTGGATCCCGGTGGCGCTGACCGCTGTGTTGCTGGTCATCATGCATTTTGTGCTGTCAAAGACGCGCTTCGGCCAGTACACCTATGCAATCGGCGGCAATCCACAATCGGCGATCCGCGCCGGCATCAATGTCAGGCGCCATCTGCTGGTGATCTATCTGATCGCCGCTGCGTTTGCCGCGATCGGCGGCATCGTCTATACGGCGCGCTTTGCTGCGGGTGCCGCCAACGCCGGGGAGCCGATGCTTCTCGATTCGATTGCAGCGGTCGTGATCGGTGGCGCGAGTCTGTTCGGCGGTACCGGCAATGTCATCGGCACGCTGATTGGCGCGTTGATCATCGCGGTGATCGAGTTCGGACTGGTATTTATCGACGTCAATGCGTTCTGGCAGTTCATCGTGGTCGGCATTGTCATCATCATGTCGGTGCTGATCGACCAGTACAAAGAACGTCTCGGAGGTGCCCAATGAGCACGCCGATCCTCGAGGCGCGCGACATCTCGATCCGCTTCGGCGGCGTGGAGGCGCTCCGGCGCGTTTCGCTGCGACTAATGGCGGGCGAAGTGCTGGCGCTCGCAGGCGACAATGGCGCGGGCAAGTCGACCCTCATCAAGATCATCTCCGGGGTCTACCGCGCGGACGCGGGCCACCTGCTGTTCAACGGCGCGTCCTTGCAGATGCGCGACCCGCAGGATGCTCGCGCGCAGGGGATCGAGACGATCTATCAGGATCTTGCGCTTGCCGACAATCTCGATGTCGGGAGCAACATCTTCCTCGGGCGCGAGCCGACGCGCCGCCAATTCGGGCTTCAGGTGATCGACCGGCCGCGCATGGCGCAGGTTGCACGCGAAGTGCTCGAGCGTCTCGACATCGTGATTCCCGAGCGTAAGCTCAGCGGTCCGGTGAAGATGCTCTCGGGTGGCCAGCGGCAGGCGATTGCGATCGGCCGAGCCATTTACTGGAATGCGCGCGTGCTGATCATGGACGAGCCCACCGCCGCGCTCGGCGTACCCGAACAACGCAAGGTGATGGAGTTGATCGCCGCGCTGAAAGCCCAGGGCGTCTCCGTGATTCTGATCTCGCATAACCTTCACGACATCTTCGCCATTGCCGATCGCATCGTTGTGCTGCGGCGCGGCGAGGTCGCCGGCGAACGGCTCGTAGCCGGGACTAACGGCGACGAGATTGTGCATCTGATGGTGGGGGACACGTACGCGAACGCGCGCAGATCGGACCACTGAACGCCGTATCCGCCCCTTATTTATTGCTGATGCAACACCGTGACCAGGAGGGGTCTTAATCAAATTGCCACAATTTATGGGGGGGGGGGTGATCGGAAATTTCTGCGCCATCTTGGCGAGTCTGCCTACTCGCTAAGTAAAATTGACCATATATTGGTATCGCGTTACCCTGACGCTCCAATGCAGCCTGCTTCCCATTTCTTACGCATCACGCGAAGTGGTGTCCCAGGCGCGATCCGGATGCGCAGGAGTCAACCCGGCCATGAAACGCGAACTCATCGAAGATCTTGTCACCGCTGCCGCGGATTTTTCGCCCGACGCAATCTTTCTCGTGAATGAGCAGGGACGTATACGCCATGCCAGTCCTGCATGCGAGGATATATTTGGCTACGTGCCGGGCGATTTTGTCGATCAGTTCATCATCGATTTCGTGGTCCCAGCCGACCAGGACGCCACGCGCAACGAAGCGAAGGAGGTCCTCGCCGGCCGCAAGCGGGTCGGCTTTGAGAACCGCTATCGTCATAAGAATGGAAACGACGTCTACGTCACGTGGTCCGCACGCTGGATGGAGCACGAGCGCCTGCGTGTCGGTGTAGCCCGCGACGTGACAGAACTCCGTCGCCGGGAGTCCGCACCCTCAGCGTTGTTGTCTGTTCTTGCTCCGTACGAACGCAGGGTTGTCGAACTGTTGCTCACCGAGGCGACCGAGAAACAGATCGCCGAGCGACTTGGCCTCGCCGCATCGACCACACATTCCTATATCACCGGGATTTTCCGCAAATACGGTGTGCGAGGACGAGCGGGCTTGATGAGCCTGTGGCTCAAGCATCTTTCCAATGGCACCGCCCAGCCGGGCGCCAGATAGGCGCGGCTGTTCCCACGCGGGACGACCGCCCGCGCACGAAGGTACTCGCTAGCCTTGCGAGTAGGTATTGTGGAGTGGCTTTTCCCACGCTGAGCCCGCCGCTTTTGCACGCGTTTTCCGGGCTCTCATCTTGTTCTCTCAGGTTTCCGGCTCTTTCGAATTATTGTGGCTTAACGGTCGCGCTTCCAAAACTGCCGACGACACAGTCAAGCCGGTATGCAGGGACTGATGCTACTCGAAACAGCGCGCCCAACCTATCCTGCTAATCAGAGGGGTGACGATCGGGTCACACATGTGCCGACGTCGTCCTGCTTCGTCGCAGGAAGGCACGCAGGCGGACTCAACGCGACCTTGGCGGCCAAAGCGACGTTCGGGGTTGATGAGTTTTTCTGACGCGCGCGGGATCTCCTTGCCGGTTCGATCAGGTTCAGGGCGGGGCACGTCTGATACGCAAATTTGCGTACGCAATTTTGTTTCGTTTTCAATATTCTGGAAGAAATTTCAGTTTGCTGTATTGCGATAAAACACCATCAATAGATGGTCATAACCAAAATATTCGCAACCATGTTTCGCACGATTTTCTCTAAGATTTGATGGTATGCCGTCGACGTGAGATGTCCGGCGACGAAGTCCACCGTCCTATCCATTCGGAGAACTTGCGTGAACCTTGATCGTTTTCCTCGTCACAAGCTGACCTTTGGTCCTACCGCGATCCATGCGCTGCCTCGCCTGAGCGAATCCCTCGGAGGCAAAGTTCACCTCTACGCCAAGCGGGAAGACTGCAATAGCGGTCTGGCGTTCGGCGGCAACAAGACGCGCAAGCTGGAATACATCATTCCCGATGCATTGGCACAGGGCGCCGACACACTGGTGTCGATCGGCGGCATTCAGTCGAACCAGACCCGGCAGGTAGCAGCCGTCGCTGCTCATCTTGGTCTGAAGTGCGTGCTGGTTCAGGAGAACTGGGTCAATTACTCGGACGCTGTCTATGACCGCGTGGGCAACATCCAGATGTCGCGCATGATGGGCGCGGATGTGCGACTGGTCAGCGACGGTTTCGACATCGGCATCCGTCCCAGTTGGGAACAGGCGATGCAAAGCGTTCGCGATGCGGGCGGGAAGCCTTATCCGATTCCCGCAGGATGTTCCGAACATCCGCTCGGCGGACTGGGGTTCGTCGGATTCGCGGAGGAAGTGCGTGCGCAGGAGGCTGAACTTGGCTTCCGGTTCGACTACATCGTCGTCTGTTCGGTGACGGGCAGCACGCAGGCCGGCATGGTGGTCGGCTTTGCGAGGGATGGCCGTGCTGACCGGGTGATCGGCATCGACGCGTCGGCAAAACCGGAGCAGACGCGCAATCAGATTCTGCGCATCGCGCGCCACACAGCCGAGCTCGTGGAGCTTGGCCGCCCAATTCGCGACGAGGACGTGGTATTGGATACGCGCTATGGCGGTCCTGAATATGGTCTTCCGTCGGAGGGTACGCTCGAGGCGATTCGACTCAGCGCGAAGCTGGAGGGCATGTTGACCGATCCGGTGTACGAGGGCAAATCGATGCAGGGCATGATCGATAAGGTTCGGCGAGGAGCGTTTCCCGATGGCTCGCGCGTGCTGTATGCGCATCTCGGCGGGGTGCCCGCGTTGAACGCTTATAGCTTCCTGTTCAAGAACGGCTGAAGCCCTGCTTGTGCCCGATTGTCTTTCGCAGTCGGGCACGAGCGATACGTGCCAACGCGATCTCGCCACAACGCGACGTCACGCGATCTGCTGGACCCACCGACTCCGCCAAGCCGGTGCCTCAAAGGATTCCGAAAAATACTGGGTCTCGTGAACGACCTTGCCGTTGCGGAACGCCATAATGCTTACCGTGTAAGCCGTTCGCCCCTCATAGGCGATGGTGTATTCCGTGACCCAGAGATTACCTTCCCCTTGAATTCTCCTGACCTCGAAACCCGATGGCTTATCTGGGTGATGACTCCGCAGTGCCTGCAAATTAATTCGCCCGAGAATTCGTTCACCTGATTGGGGATAGTCACAGATGGCATCGTCATCGTAAATATCGTGTTCCGCGTCGAGATTGTCGGCCGCCGACGCGTGCCAGTGCGCGTTCAGGGCTTCACGTATTTGGTTGTCCTGCATAGCGTGCCTCCGGATACCGTTCACGTTTATCTATGACGTACGTCGCGGAATAAACCCGGGACTGCCCGTCTTGACGACTTCGTTGAACCTCTGCCTCGTCTCGATCCGGTTGATCTCGTCGAACGCGTCTGCCGGAAGCGCGGAGATATCGAAATTCTCTCGCGCGCGGGCCGCAGTTTTGGGGGTGGTGAGCAAAGCCCCGCCACGCTGGATCGCCCAGGCAAGCAGCACCTGCGCCGGCGTCTTGCCAATTCGCGCGGCAATCTGCGAGACAACTGGATCCTCAACCGGCCCAGGCCTGATTCCGTGACCCAATGGCGCAAAGGCCAAAAACACGATCTCTTTCTCTTTGCAGAATTCCAGAAGTTCCGTTTCTGGAAGATACGGATGTGCTTCGACCTGCACCACTGCCGGCTTGATTCGTGCCGATTCATAGAGAGGCTGCAATTCGTTCAGGCCGATATCGGACAGTCCGATGGCCCGGCATCTTCCATGGTCGACGAGATCTTCCATCGCCCTCCACGTGTCCAGCAAAGTCACGCCTTTATCGTAGATGACATCGCCGTTTTCATCGCGCGGGTCCTGCTCGTCTCCCGGTTGAAATGCAAACGGGGTGTGTATCAGATAGAGATCAAGAGAGTCGAGCCCGAGCCTTTCAAGACTTGCTTCGAAAGCCGGTTCGACACGAACGGGCCGATGATTGGAGTTCCACAATTTTGTGGTCACGAAGATGTCTTCGCGCGCGATCCCTCCAGCAGTAAGTTCTATTCGTAGCGCCTCGCCCACCTCGCGCTCATTCCGATATCGCTCGGCACAATCAAAGTGCCGATAGCCGGCTTCCAGCGCGTCTCTGGTAGCACGCGTAGTCGTGGCTGCCGGGAATCAGCGTGCCAAATCCGAGCGCGGGCAGGCGGCCGCCTCCGTGATTAAGCGCTATCTTTTTGCTCCGGAAATCGGAAGACTCAATCATGGCGACACCTCCGCGCTATTTCATGCCCTGCAACGAAGGACCGACGCTTGGGTCTGCAATTGCGGCACCAGGTTCATGAACAGAAAAACGTCAACCTACTCGAGTCGGTTAACCGCTTTATCTTCCCGATCAAGTGTAGCAAACGAATAACGGGGTGGCAGTGGAGGCTGCCGGGAGGGAAGAACACACAGTGGGTGATGGTAGCCTGATCCTGGGAAGTGCGTTTTCGGAACCTGACCGGCAGGTGCGCAGCGAACATTTAAAGGAAAAATCGCGACAGTGTGACCAGATGCGCCCAAACTGCGCGACATGGCTAATGCTGATTGTCGCCAGTTCTTCGATTTGATATGCACGCATGCTATCCAGCGCAAATACAAAACGTTACGTTCTAATCGCTCTTATCCACTATGCGTTCATCATCTGACGGTGAGCCCGCCGACACGGGTAATAACGGGCCGGCAGTGCAGCCAGATCAATCGGCAAGATTCACCGATGCCCTGGAGAAGGTGAAGCCGCTGCTCGAGATGCAGCCGCCGTTAGCGGACAACCTTTTGGCCGAGGCGTTGCAGATCGCAGCGGTCAGTTCGCTCGGCCTGGGCCTGCTCGGCGATGCCGAGTCGTATTGGCGCCGTTCGATCGAAGCGGACTCGGGATTCGTGGACGCGTACATGAATCTCGGCACCCTGCTGAAAGGACTCAACCGCCTGCATGACATGGAGGTGCTTTTTCGGCAATTGCTGGAAGTCCGCCCCGATCTTGCCGATGTCCACAACCAGCTCGGGTCGATGCTGCAGGACCAGGGGCGCTTCTCCGAAGCAGAGGCGGCTTATCGGCAAGCGTCGCTCATGTGCCCTGATCGCGCTGAGTTTCATTACAACCTCGGCGTCGTGCTAAGGCCGCTCGGCCGTTGGTGCGAAGCCGCGCAAGCGTATCAGCGGGCAGTTGAAACGAGCCCTGGCTTCATCATGGGCTACAGCAACCTCGGCAATGTACTGAAGGAGCTCGGACGCCTGCCGGAAGCCGAGGCCGCCTACCGGCAGGCGCTCTCGATTCGCGGCGATTACCCCATGGCGAAGTTCGCTCTGGCCATCCTGCTAATCAGCATGGGGCGCTTCGAGGAAGGATGGCGGTTATATGACGAGCGTCACGCGGATCCCAGGTCCATGCAACATAAGACGCAGAAAGTCATTAACCGTCCCCGTTGGCGCGGCGAAGCGCTGGCAGCAAAAAAGCTGCTGGTCTGGCAGGAGGGCGGACTTGGCGATGCGATTCATTTTGGCCGCTACTTTTCGCTTCTCAAGGCGCAAGGGGCGGCCGAAATCGCGTTCGCCTGCGCTCCCGCGCTGCACCGGCTCTTCGCTGCGGTTGAGGGCGTAGACGTGGTGCTGACTCACGAGGCTGGATGGGCGGCCGCGGCGAATTACGACTATTGGACGAGCCCATTGAGCGCGCCGCTGTATATGGGCACAACGATGGAAACGATCCCGCCGCCCGTCCGACTGGAAGTGGACCCGTCGCTCGTCGAATCCTGGTGCGCGCGCCTCGCAGGACTTCCTTCCGGTCGCAGGATCGGTCTCGTATGGAAAGGTAGCGCCCAACATCAGAACGATGCAAACCGGTCGCTGCGATCTCTTGCGATGCTGGCGCCACTCTGGAGCATCCCGGGCGTCAGTTTCGTGAGTCTGCAAAAGGGTGAGGGCGAGGACGAGGCCCAATCGCCGCCTGTTGGCCAACCATTGCTGCATCTCGGGTCTGACGTAGCGGATATGGCCGACAGCGCCGCGATCGTCGCGCAACTCGATCTTGTCGTCTGCGTGGATACGTCGATTGCGCATCTCGCCGCATCGGTTGGTACGCCGTGCTGGGTCATACTGCCGGCAGAGGAGGTCGACTGGCGCTGGATGCACGAACGCACAGACTCCCCCTGGTATCCCGAGACGATTCGCCTGTTCCGCCAGCCTTTGGGCGGGAAATGGCCTGCGGTTATCGAACAGGTACGGCATGCGTGCGCCAGGACATTCGCAGGGTAAAGGGAGGCGGGGAGATGATGACTTCGGAGAAGCCACCCTCCGCGACCCTTCAAAATCACTGCGCCTTCGCGTCCACCGTTCCCGCTGCCGCATCCCCCGTCTGCGCAGGCGCTGCCTGCCGGTCCGGGTGCCGCGGATCATGCAACTGGTCTGCCGACCAGCCGCCGCCCAGATCGCCGAATAGCGACGCCGCGTCCAGCAGGCGCGTCTCCTGAACATTCAGCGCGGTCTGCTGGGCGCTCAACTGTGTGGCCTGCGCGGTCGCCACCGTCGTGTAGTCCACCGTACCGGCCTGATACTCGTTGAACGCGATTTCGGCGCCACGGGTCGCGTCTTTCACGGCCGTATCCAGGACGGCCGATTGTTCGGTCAGGATCCGCAAGCCGCTCAAGTCATCTTCAACGTTCTGGAATGCCGTCAGCACCGTGCCCCGGTAGTTCGCGACGGCCGCGTCGTAGGCTGCTTTCGCCGCGTCGACGTCCGCGCTGCGCAAGCCGCCGTCGAACAGCGTTTCGGTGGCGCTGCCGCCCAGTGACCAGACGTAGTTGGCCACGTTGAACAGACCGGACAACGGCGACTGCGTGAGGCCGGCCAGCCCGGAGAGGGAAATCGCCGGGTAATACGCTGACACCGCCACGCCGATCGCCGCGTTTTGCGCAGCCATCTTGCGCTCGGCGGCGGCGATGTCGGGCCGGCGTTCGAGCAGCGTCGACGGCACGCCGACGGGCACGCCCGGCAGCGTCGGCATCGTGGTGCTGTGCGTAATCGACAGCTCTTCCGGATTCTTGCCCACCAACACGGCGATCGCGTGCGCGTCTTGAGCGCGCGCCACGCCGAGCGCGATCAGATTGGACTGCGCCGTCTCGAGCTGGGTGCGGGCAGAGATCACGTCGGACGGCGGGATGGTGCCCGCCTGATCCTGGTCGGACACGACGTCCAGAAAGTGCTGGTAGGCCACGACCGTCTTCTGCAGAAGGTCGATATTGGCGTCGCTGGTGCGCAGTTGGATAATCGCCGTGGCCAGCGCCACCTGCTCGGAGAGCGTCGCATTGGCGAGCGTCGCTTCGCTCGATTGCGCCGTCGCGGCGTTTTCTTCGATCGTGCGCCGCACCTGGCCCCACAGGTCAGGCGCCCAGCTGACGTTGCCTTCCAGCGAGGCCGAGTTGACCACTCTGGCGGCATTGCCGACCGAGCTACGCGCCTTGGTGCCCGAACCGGTTGCGCCGATGGTCGGGAACAGACCGGCACGCGCTGCTCGCACTTCTGCCAGCGCTTCCTGATAGTTCGCGTAGTCCGCGCGCACGGTCTGGTTCGATACCGACACCAGCGGTTCGAGCTGGTCGATCAGCGGATCGTTGAAGGCCGTCCACCAGTCGCCCTTCGGTTTCTCCGCCGCGGGCTCGGCTTGCGTCCAGCCCGGCAACTCCGAGTAGGTGGCGGCCACGTTGACTGGCGGCCGGTGGTAGTCCGGGCCGACCATGCAGCCGCTCGCCAGCAGGGCCAGCGTCGCGACGGCCAGCGGGCGCAGGGAGCCAAGGCGGCCAACGCGGTTGAGCGGGTCACCGGGCGGTCCATCGAGCGGTCCACCAGGTGGCTCACCTGGCGACCCAAAGCGGTTACGGGAAATCTTCATCGTCATGCCCTCGTATCCGGTTGTCCGGGTTGCTGCGCGTCGCGATTCCATGGCAGGTTGGCGGACCATCTGACCAGCTTGAAACGCAAGCGGTCGAGGTAGAGGTAGATCACCGGCGTTGTGTACAGGGTAAAGACCTGACTCAGGATCAGGCCACCCATTACCGTGATGCCGAGCGGTTGGCGCAGCGAAGCGCCCTGGCCAATGCCGATGGCCAGCGGCACCGCGCCGAGCACGGCCGCGAATGTGGTCATCATGATCGGCCGCAGACGGACCACGGCGGCCGAGTGAATCGCTTCCTTCGCCGGCATGCCTTCGCTGCGCTGCAAGTGGATCGCGACGTCGACCATCATGATGCCGTTCTTCTTGACGATACCGATCAGCAGGATGATGCCGATCATCGCGATCACCGAGAACGGTGTGCCGAAAATCAGCAATGCCAGCGTCGCGCCGATGCCCGCGGACGGCAGCGTCGACAGGATGGTCAGCGGGTGGATCGAGCTTTCGTACAACACGCCGAGCACGATATACACCACGCCGAGCGCCGCCAGGATCAGCAGCGGCACCGTCCCCATGGACTGCGAGTAGGCCGCCGCCGCACCGGCAAACGATCCGTGGATACTGGCGGGCATGCCGATCTCGCGAATCGTGTTGTTGATCGACACGGCCGCCTGGCTCAACGAACCGCCTGCCGGCAGGTTGAACGAAATCGTCGCGGCCACGAGGCCGCTCTGGTGGTTCACCTGTGTCGACGTGTGGCTGTTCGAGTACGATGCCAGCGCCGCCAGCGGCACCATGGTTTCAGCCGACGTGCTGTCTGCACTGCCGGTCGAATTGCCGCCCTTGCTGTTGGCGATGCTATTGGTGGTCGCGTTGGCTTGCGCGTTCGAGTTGAGCGTGTTTGTGCCCGACGAAGTGGTGGTGCCGGCTTCGGTCGCCACCGTCACGCCCGACACGGTGGCACCCGGCATCTGCGTGCCCGCGGTGCCGGTGGCGTTGCCCGACGCCGTGCTCAGGTAAATCTGGTTGAGCGCTTGCGGGTACTGCCAGTAATCCGGCGCCACTTCCATCACCACGAAATACTGGTTGAGCGGGTTATAGATGGTCGACACCGTCCGCTGGCCGAACGCGTCATACAGCACGTTGTCGACCTGGTTCGGCGCAAAGCCGTAGCGCGCCGCCGTCGAGCGATTGATGGTGACGTAGGTCTGCAGACCGTTCTGCTGCAAATCCGAGTTCACATCGAGCAACTGTCCGCGCTCCTTGCCAAGCGCAGCGACGAGTAGCGGCGTCCACTTGAACAGCGCGGCGGAATCGTCGCTGGTGAGTGTGTACTGATACTCGGCGGCGGATTGCCGTCCGCCGATTCGCAGATCCTGCTGTGCCTGGATAAAGAGCCGCGCGCCCGAGACCCCATTGAGCTTGGGCCGCAGGCGGTTCACGACTTCGGTGGCCGTGGCATGGCGTTGCGCCAGCGGCTTGAGTTCGATGAACACGTTCGCGCTATTGAGTGCGCGGCCGCCGGTAAAGCCGGCGACCGACGCCACTGCCGGATCCTTCTGCACGATCTCCTGCAATTGCGTGAGCTTCTTTTGCATCGCTGGAAAGGAGATGCTCTGGTCAGCGATGATCTGGCCAATCAGGATGCCCGTGTCCTGCTCGGGAAAGAAGGTGGCCGGCACCAGCTTGAACAGGAACACGTTGGCGACGAGGAGGCCAATCAACAGCAGGATGACCAGCAGTGCATGGTCCAGTACGGCCGCGAGCGAGCGCGCATAGGCATTCCTGAAGCGATCGAACTGCTTTTCGATCCACGTCGCCCAACGGGCTTTCGAATGCCCGGCGTTGTCGCGGCTCAGCACGTAGGCGCACATGGCCGGTGTGACCGTCAGCGAAATCACCAGCGAGATCAGAATGGCGACGGACAGTGTGACCGCGAACTCATGGAACAGCAGGCCGACGACGCCCGGCATCAGCATGATGGGGAGGAACACCGCAATCAACGACAGACTCATCGAGATCACGGTGAAGCCCACCTCGCCGCTGCCTTTCAAGGCCGCCTCTTTCGGACTGAGCCCCAACTCCATGTGACGCACGATGTTTTCCAGCACCACCACCGCGTCGTCGACCACGAAGCCGGTACCGATGGTGAGCGCCATCAGCGAAAGGTTGTCGATGCTGTAGCCGAGCAGGTACATCGGCCCGAAGGTGCCCACGATCGACAGCGGCAGCGCGACGGCCGGCACCAGCGTGGCGCGCGGCGATTGCAGGAAAATGAACACCACACCCACCACCAGCAGCACGGCGATGAACAGCGTGCGCTCCGTATCGCCCACCGACGCTCTGACCGACTCCGAGCGGTCGACCGCAATGTCCACGTGCACACTGCTCGGTAGTGTCGCTTCGATTGACGGCAGGACCTTGCGGATCTGCGCGACGGTGCTCACGACATTGCTGCCGGGCATCGGATATACGATCACGAGAATGGCGGACTTGCCGTTGAAGAGCCCGGCATTGCGGATATTTTCGTTCGAGTCCCTGACCTGAGCCACGTCGCGCAACTGGACCGGCGCGCCGTTACGGTAGGCGACCACCAGGTCTTTGTACGGCGCAGCATGACTAATCTGGTCGTTGGACGTGACCACGTAGCGCTGGTCACCCTCGTCGAGATGGCCTTTCGCGCTGTTCGCGTTGGCTGCGCTGATCGCCGCGCGCACGTCTTCCAGACCGATGCCGTAGCTGTTCAGCTTACCCGGCTGCAACTCGACGCGCACCGAGGGCAACGCGCCGCCGCCGAGCGTGATCTGGCCCACACCGTTGACCTGCGAGAGCTGCTGCTGGATGACCGAATCCGCGGAATCGTAGAGCTGTGCCTTGGTGAGCGTGTCCGATGTCAGCGAGAGCACCATGATGGGGGCATCCGCCGGGTTGTACTGGCGATAGCTCGGATTGCTGCGCAGCGTGGTCGGCAAGTCGGCGCGCGCCGCCTGGATGGCCGCTTCGACGTCGCGCGCGGCGCCGTTGATGTCGCGCTTCAGCCCGAATTCGATAATGATCATCGACGAGCCGACGTAGCTGATCGAAGTCAGTTCTTCGACATCGGCAATGGTGGCAAGTCGCCGTTCGAGCGGCTCGGCCACTGTGGACGCCATGATGTTCGGGCTCGCACCCGCCATGTTCGCCTGCACCACGATCACCGGAAAGGCGATGTTCGGCAACGGCGCAACCGGCAGCCGGAAGTAGGCGAGCGCCCCCGAGATCAGGATCGCGATGGCCAGAAGCGTGGTCGCGACGGGCCGCCGGATGAATAACGCCGAGATGTTCAAGGCGTATCCTCCGCTCCGCTGGGCGGTGAATTCTCCGGTTTATTGCGGTTGCGCCAGCGTCTCGTACGCTCGGCCATTCTGTCGAAGAACAGATAGATCACGGGCGTGGTGAAGAGCGTCAGCATCTGGCTTAGCGTCAGACCGCCGATGATCGCGATCCCCAGCGGCCGGCGCAATTCGGAACCCGTACCGGAGCCGAGCAGCATTGGCAGCGCGCCGAGCATGGCGGCGAGCGTGGTCATCAGGATCGGGCGGAAACGCAGCAGCGACGCCTCGAAGATCGCCTCACGCGGTGGCTTGCCGTGATTGCGTTCAGCGTCCAGTGCGAAGTCGACCATCATGATGGCGTTCTTCTTGACGATACCAATGAGCAGCACGATGCCGATGATGCCGATCACATCCAGGTCGCTGCCGGCGATCATCAGCGCGAGCAGGGCGCCGATGCCCGCCGAGGGCAGCGTGGAGAGAATCGTTACCGGATGGATGAAGCTCTCATACAGCACGCCGAGCACGATATACACCGCGACCAGCGCTGCAATCAGCAGATAGACTTCGCTCGACAGCGAATCTTCGAATGCCTGGGCCGCGCCCTGCAGCGACGAGGTGATCGACGGCGGCAGGTTCACCGACTGTTCGGCCTGATGGATGGCCTTGACGGCGGTGCTCAGCGACGCATCTTTCGCGAGGTTGAACGAGATGGTGACCGATGGGAACTGCGCCAGATGGCTGATCACGAGCGGCGACTTCGTGATCTGGATCTTCGCGATGCCCGACAGCGGCACCTGGCCCGTGCTGCTGGTCTGACTCGGCAGATACAGGTTGCCGATCGACTGCACGTTCGGCAACGATTCCGGTTTGGCGACGAGAATCACGCGGTACTGGTTCGACTGCTCGAAGATGGTCGAAACGATCCGCTGGCCGAGCGCGTCGTACAGCGCGTTGTCGATTGTCGCGGGCGTAATGCCGAAGCGCGCCGCCAGTTGCCGGTTGACTTCGACGTTCACGCTGAGGCCGTCGGTATTCATGTCGCTTTGTACGTCGGCGAGCGACGGAATCTGCTTCAGCTTCGCAACCAGTTCCGGCACGTACTTCTGGAACGCCTGCTGGCTCGGTCCGCGCAGCACGAAGCTGTACTGGTTCGGCGAGACCGTCGTGTCGAGCGTCAGATCCTGCTCAGGCTGCATGTAGAGCCTGACGCCCGGCACACTGGCGACTTCCTGTTGCAGACGGCGCGCCACCTCTTGCGCCGTGTCGGAACGCTTGTCGCGATCGCGCAGATTGATCAGGAAGCGGCCATTGTTCAGCGTCGAATTGGTGCCGTCGATACCCACGTAAGAGGTCAGCGAGGTGACATCCGGGTCTTTCAGGATCGCATCGGCAAGCGCGCCCTGGCGATTCACCATCGCGGTGTACGACACCGAGTTATCGGCCACGCTGATCCCCTCGATCACGCCGACATCCTGCACGGGAAAGAGGCCCTTCGGAATCACCACGTACAGGATGCCGGTCAGCACGACCGTGCCGACGGCCACCATGAGCGTCAGCACCTGGTGATCCAGCACCCAGCGCAGCCCGCGTTCATAGGCGGCGAGCGTCTTGTCGAACAGGCCCTCGCTGATCCGCTCAAAGCGACTCGGATGACGCTCGGCCTGCGCGCGCAACATGCGCGCGCAGAGCATCGGCACCACGGTCAGCGAGACGATTGCGGATATCACGATGGTGACGGCAAGCGTCACTGCGAATTCGCTGAACAGACGCCCGATCACGCCGCCCATGAAGAGCAGCGGAATCAGCACGGCAATCAGCGAGATGGTCAGCGACAGAATCGTGAAGCCGATCTGCCCCGCGCCTTCCATTGCGGCTTCGAGCGGTGTCTTGCCTTCCTCCAGATAACGCACGATGTTCTCGATCATCACGATCGAGTCGTCGACCACGAAGCCGGTGGCGATGATGAGCGCCATTAGCGAAAGGTTGTCGATCGAGTAGTTCATCTGGTACATCACGGCCAGCGTGCCGATCAGCGAGACCGGCACCGAGACGCTCGGGATCAGCGTGGCCGGCACGTTGCGCAGAAACACAAAGATCACCGCGATCACCAGCACGATGGCAAGGATCAGTTCGAACGCCGCGTCGTGGACGGACGAGCGGATCACGCCCGTGCTGTCCGACACCACGGTCACTTTCATGCCGGCCGGCAGCGTGGATTCGAGCTGCGGCAGTTGCTTCATGATCTGGTCGACGGTCGCGATCACGTTCGCGCCCGGTTGCCGCTGCACGTTGAGCACGATGGCCGGTGTGCCGTTGTACCAGGCACCGCGCTCAACGTCCTGGGCGGCCTGACTGACCCGCGCGACGTCGCGCATGAATACAGGAGCGCCGTTCTGGTAGGCGATCACCGTGTCCAGATAGTCTTTCGGATCGGTGATCTGATCGTTGCCGTTGATCGTGTAATCGAGGTCCGGGCCGTCGAAATTGCCCTTCGGCTGGCTGACGTTGACATAGCTGAGCAGCGTGCGCAGATCGTCGATGTTCAGGCCGTAGGCGGCCAGCTTGTGCGGGTCCGCTTCGACGCGGATGGCCGGCACATTGCCGCCGCTGGTCGTGACCACGCCCACGCCCGACACTTCGGAAATCTTGGTGCCGAGACGGTTGTTGGCGACGTCTTCAAGCTGGGTCAGCGACATCGACCTCGATGTGACCGCGAGCGTCAGGATCGGCTGGTCGGCCGGATTGACCTTGGCATACGTCGGCGGCGCCGGCAGGCCGGAGGGCAGGTAACTGTTGGAAGCGTTGATGGCCTGCTGGACGTTCTGCTCGGCGATGTCGAGGTTCAGCGACAGATCGAACTGCAACGTGATGACCGACGCGCCGTCCGAGCTATACGACGTCATCTGTTGCAAGCCGGGGATCTCGCCCAACTGCACTTCGAGCGGCGCCGTGACCGTGGTGGCCATCACGTCCGGGCTCGCGCCCGGATAGAACGTCTGCACCTGGATGGTCGGATAGTCGACGTTGGGCAGCGATGAAACCGGCAGCACACGCATGGCGACGAGGCCCACCAGCACGAGGGCGATCATCAGCAGCAGCGTGGCTACCGGTCGAAGAATAAACAGGCGGGAAATGTTCATCGGCGCGTGAGCCTGCTACGACGAAGCAGCATTGGCCGACGCCGCCGCGGATGCAGCAGCGGGTTCGGAGGCGGCAGGCTCGGCGGCGGCGCCACTTGCTGCGCCGCTGGCCGGCGCGCTGGCGGTGGCCGTGCCGGAGGCGCCCACCGCGGGTTTCGGCTTGGCCGCCTGGATTTTGGCGCCGTCGTTCAGCCGGTCTGTGCCGTCCGTGACCACGTGATTGCCTGCGGCAAGGCCGGACACAATGACCGTGTTCTTACCGTCGCTCGGGCCGAGCTTGACCTTGTGCACGGAGACCGTATTGTTAGCATTGACCAGATAGACGAAGTCGCCCGGCGCGCCAGATTGCACGGCGGCGGTCGGCACCAGCACGGCATTCTGCATCGTATCAACCAGCAACTTGACGTTGACGAACTCGTTGGGGAACAGCGCTTCGTCTTCATTGGGGAAAGTCGCGCGCAAGGTGACGGTACCGGTCGCCGTGGCCATCTGGTTGCTGACGGCGTAGAGCGCGCCTGTGGCAACCTCGTGCGCGTTGTCGCTGGAATAGGCGGTGACCGGCAAGGTAGCGCCGCCATTCAGGCGCTGCACGATGGAGGCCAGCGCGTCTTGCGGCACCGTGAACTGCACGGTAGTCGGCTTGATGGTGGTGATGACGACGATCCCCGTCGACGATGACGCCGTCACGTAGTTGCCCGGGTCGACCAGGCGCAGGCCGACCTTGCCGGAGACCGGCGCGGTGATGCGGCAATAGGTCAGGTCGAGGTCGAACTGGGCGATGTTGGCGAGATCGGCCTGGACCGCAGCCTCGTCCTGCTGCACGAGGAATTGCTGATCCGCAAAGGTCTGCTGGGCGATCGACTTGCGCTCGTTCAACTGCGTGAAGCGGACAAGATCGGCACGCGCCTGGGCCAGCGTTGCGCGGTCTTTGGCGAGTGTCGCCTGAGCCTGCTGCTTGCTGATCTGATACTGGCGCGGATCGATCTGGGCGAGGAACTGGCCTTTCTGTACTTCCTGGCCTTCGTGATATCCGACGGCCGTGAGGTAGCCGCTTAGCTGCGGCAGCACGGTGACGGTGGCGGTCGGCGTGACCGTGCCGAGTTCGCTCAACGTCACTGGCATCGAACCGAGTGTCGCGCTCGCCACGGTGACGACAATGGGCGCGACGTTGTTCGTGGGTTTCTTCCGGGTCAACAGGTGGACAAGGACAAGCGCGATCAGCGCCAGCACGACAACCGCAAACAGAATGAGCCCGCGTCGGGAGCGCTTTGGTTGCTTGGACACGGCTTCGCTCATAGGTATCTCCGAAAACAGATGCTGCCGTTGATGATCGGGCGGGGAGTCATTCTCTGCCGGGATTTTGGGAACATGCCACGGTTCTCGTGCGTTGTCACAACTCAATGAGCTTTTGGCATGGTGTTAGCTAATCGCAAGCAAAGCGATTGCGCAAAATGCATCACATGGTGACCGGCACAAGGCGACGTTATGGCCTCGCGATTGGACCCATGACGATGAACCCGCTTTGCAATCGGCGGTAATGCTTGGTCAAGATGGCCCGGCGGGATAGCGCGTGCGGCGAGTCGCTGACTGCCGGGAGGGCCTTGCTGACAGACCGTGTATTGCTCATGTTTGCCTTGGTGGAAGCGGGTGGACAGCGATTGCGACGAGGCATGGCATCAATGTACCGGGTGTGCGCAAGGCTTGAGTTACCAGCGTGAAACATGTTGGGGTCTGAAAGACGCCGTGGGGTGTATTCCAGCAGGCAGCCTGCGGCAACGGACGGTTGAACGTGGGGTTTTTGGGGGGACGGCTGTCACGGCGAGTGGCAAAATTCGCCGAAAGCTTTTTGAAATTATTTAGGCCGCGTTATCACTCATGTGGCAGCGCGTCCGATACGAGGGCACGTGTCGGATGATGCAATGGCGAATGAGCCTTTCTTCGCTCGCGCCCGTAATTTGCACCCTAGCCTGACCGGTCACCTTCAGTTTCATCGACGATCGGATTGCTGGGTGGGCTGCGAAGCCGCATCCCAATAGACGTTGAAACCCATCAATGAAGTAAGCGTTTCCGCTGCCTGTTTCATCATGTCGCCGACTTCGGCCATCGACGGCACGGGGGCCTCGTCGATTCGCTCGATATAGGGCGTAGTCAGTGCCGCAATGGCATGACCGTCCCGGCCGAACACAGGGTAGGCCAGATTCTTCACCCCCTTGACCTGCCGGCTGGACATACGTGCGTTACCGTGTTTGCGGATCTGCGAGAGGTCCTTCGCAAGCTGTTGCGGGTCCATGGCCCGTTCGCCGTCCACCGGAACGTGCAGTTCGAACATCTCGACACGTTGCGGTTCTTCCTGGAAGGCGAGCAGTACCTGTCCCGACGCGGTATCGGTGAGCCCAATCAACGTGCCGACCTTCAACGCAAAGCCCCAACGCTCTGGACTTTCGACGCCGGCGACGATCAGCACGCGTCCCTTCTGATACACGCACAGATGAAACGACTGGCTGGCCTCTTTGGCGAGTTGTGTCATCAGCGGCAGCGCGCTCGATACTAGCGAGCGCACGGGCTGATGCCGGTGCGCCAGCTGGAAAAGCAGCAGCGATAGAACGTACCGGTCGCCGATGCTGCAAAGGTAGCCGCGCGTTTCCAGCGTCACGACCATCCGGAATATTTCGGCGGTGGTACGGCCGAGTTCTTTTGCGAGTTCCGCAAGAGACAAACCCTCCGCGTGGTCCGCCAGCAATTCGATGATGTCCAGACCTTTTTCCAGTGCAGGTGCCGAATAGCGCGGTGCGTTGGCGTTCAAGTTTCCTCCTGAAATCGCAGATGAAATGGCGCACATGATAACCAGACGGATTGTAGGGCGACTGAAGGTTGTGTGAGCGTTAAACGACCCGTTCGACGGACGGGGAAAACACCTACTAACTTTTCATCAATGAAATAGAGTTTCATATATACAATTTACCTGGAGATACGGCGAGAGTGGTCAGTTGCGCTCAACGGCCGGTTACTGAATGACCCGGAAAGGAGGGCGGATGGCAGCCGTAGCATTCGAGCAGGTCAGAAAATCGTTTGGTGAACAGGAGGTGTTGAAGCAGATCGACCTGCAGGTTCCGGACGGGGAGTTTGTCGTACTGGTCGGGCCGAGCGGATGCGGGAAATCCACGCTGCTGCGTGCGCTGGCGGGCCTCGAAAGCGTCAGCCACGGGCGCATCCTGATAGACGGCGAGGTCGTCAATGCACGGCCGCCGCGCGATCGCGATATCGCGATGGTTTTCCAGAACTACGCGCTCTATCCGCACATGACCGTGCTCGAAAATCTGACGTTCGCGCTCAAGCTGCGCAATCGCGATCCGCAGGAGATTGCCTCGCGGGCGCAAAAGGCGGCGACCATGCTGGGTCTGCAGGATCTGCTGGATCGTCATCCCCGCCATCTGTCGGGCGGTCAGCGGCAACGCGTGGCGATGGGCCGCGCGATCGTGCGCGACCCGAAGGTGTTCCTGTTCGACGAGCCGCTCTCGAATCTCGATGCGAGGCTCCGCGTGCAGATGCGCGCGGAGATCAAGGCGCTGCATCTGCGCCTGCGTGCCACGACAGTCTATGTGACTCACGACCAGATCGAGGCGATGACGATGGCAGACCGCATCGTCGTGCTCAACGGTGGCGTGATCGAACAGATCGGCACACCGCTTGCGTTATATGACGATCCCGACAATCTCTTCGTAGCGGGCTTCATCGGCTCGCCTGCAATGAACTTCTTTAAGGGGATTTACGAGCAGCAAGGGGACGGCGCATGCGTGCGCATCGGCGAGTTCGCGTTGCCCGCGCCATCCGTCAACGCCGCGCACGGACAGGAGGTGACGTACGGCATTCGTCCCGAGCATCTCGGCCTTGCTGGCGCAGACGGCATGCCGTTCGCGCTCGAAGTGGTTGAGCCGACCGGTGCGGCAACCGAGCTGTTCGGCACGGTGGCCGGCCAGCCTTGTTGCGTCATGCTGAACGGCCGTACCGATGTGCGTGCCGGCACGACCATCGCGCTGCTAGCGGACCCCGCCAAGGTACTCGTGTTCGACCGCAGCAGCGGGCGACGGCTGCGCTAAACAGGATGGCGAGCCAAACCGCCGCGAGGCTCGCATTGCACAGTTGCCGCCGGCAAGCTGCGCGGTCCACGGCGGAATCCATAAAGGAGGAGACAATGATGCGTTATAAAACCATGTTCAGGCTCGCAGCTTCGGTATTTGCGCTCGCGGGTGTTGTCGCGTCGGGTCTCGCACATGCCGACGGCGAATACAAAGGCTACACGCTGCGAGTCAAGCTGATCGGCGGCGTCCAGTATGAGGCGCTCTACACGCGCATTCCGCTGTGGGAAAAACAGACGGGTGCGAAAGTCGAGATCGTATCGCGCAAGAGCCATTTCGAGCTCGATCGCGAGTTGAAACAGGACATCGCATCGGGTCATATCGACTATTGCGTGTCGTCCAACCACACGAATTTCTCGGCACAGTACCCGATTTTTCGTGATCTGAAGGGCCTGTTCCCGGCCAGTTACCTGGCGGCGTTCTCGCCGAGTCTGCTCAAGCAGTCCGAAATAAAGGGGCATCTGGTGCAGATTCCGCGCTCGGTCGACATTGAGGCGCTCTACTACAACAAAGCGGCCTACGCCGATCCGGCCAACCAGAGCGCTTATCACAAGCAGTTTGGCGAGCCGCTCGCGCCGCCGAAGAACTATGTTGAATTCACGCAGCAGGCGAAGTTCTTCACCAAAGCGCCGAACTTTTACGGCACGCAATTCCCCGGCAAGGACGAAGCAATCACAGGCACGTTCTATTCGCTGTTGATCGCCAATGGCGGGCAGTTGCTGGATGGGAAAAATCGTCCTGTGTTCAACTCGCCGATCGGCGTCAAGACGCTGAACTGGTTCGTGGACCTATACAAGGAGGGAGCCGTACCCAAGGGGGTGCCGAGCTATGTATGGGACGATCTCGGCAACAACTTTGCTGCAGGCAAAGTGGCACTGGATCTTGACTGGCCAGGCTTTGCTTCGTTCTACAACGATCCGAAGACTTCAAAACTGGCTGGCAACGTTGGCGTGGTGCCGGCGCCGCTCGGCATTGCCAACAAGCGGCCTGGCTGGTCAGGCTCGCATAGCTTCTCGATCACGAAGACCTGTGACCGCCCGGAAGTCGCAGCGAGCTTCATTCAGTTCCTGACCAGCCTCGATTCGCAGATGGTGGAGGCGCGGCTCGGCACGATTCCGTCGCGGGTCGATGCGCAGCAGGCGATCGTGAAGGAGTTCGAGGCGAAACAGGATGCGTATATGGCGCATGCGATCTCGGTGTTCAGCACGGCGGCTCAGCAGGATGCCTTTACGCCTCCGCGGATTCAGCAATGGGACGAGATATCCAACGCGCTGTGGCCGGAACTGCAGAAGGCGCTGATCGGCGACAAATCGTCCCAGCAGGCGCTTGACGATGCGGCGAAAAAAGTTTCCGACATCATGCAGGACGCATCCAACTAGTGACATGCATGGCGCGGCCTGCGCGCCGCGCCATGCAGTCGATCCGTTTTCCCCTGCCTCAGCATGCGCTCCAATATGCGATTCAATATCCGCTATTCGCCTGCCGCACAATCTCCCGGACCGGTTCTGAATGAGAGCCTGGCAGTTCCGTTGAGGCTGCTACTGCCGGCTTTTTTTTCGGTAGCGATCGTCGTTGTGCTGCCGTTGCTTTTTTCGCTCTACACGAGTTTCACCGCGTACAGGCTCATCGATCCGGACACGATCTGGAACGTCGTCGGCCTGCGAAACTATATGCGCGCGTTTGCAAATGGGGATTTCTGGGCCGCGTTCGGTCGTACCGTGCTGTTCCTGACGATTGCATTGAATCTGGAACTGTTGCTGGGCCTCGGAATCGCGTTGCTGCTCAACCAGATTGTGCAAGGCCAGCGCGCGCTGCGCACCATCATGATGTTCCCGATGATGTTTTCGCCAGTGCTCGTCGGTTTTCAGTTCAAGTTCATGCTTAACGACAGCACCGGTGTCGTCAACCATGTACTGCAAACGGTATTCGGACTGAAGACCACGATTCCGTTTCTGGTCGACGCGCAATCGGCGCTCGCTTCGCTGATCGCGGCGGAGGTGTGGAATTCGACGCCGGTGTTCGCGGTCATTCTGCTCGCTGGCCTGATGGCACTCCCAAAGGATCCGATCGAAGCGTCAAAAGTCGACGGCTGCACGCCGTGGCAAACCTTCCGTTACGTAACGCTGCCTTACCTGATGCCGTTCATCTATATCGCGATGACGATCCGTTCGCTAGACGTCGGCCGGGCTTATGACATCGTGCGCATCATGACCAACGGCGGTCCGGGCGGCCGTACCGAACTGCTCTGGACGATGGTGGGCCGCATCGCCTACGACGATTCGCGCATGGGTTACGCGAACGCCATCGGCTACGTGTCGGTGCTCGTATCGGTGCTGTTCACGCTGTACTTTTTCCGCAAACTCAACGCGGCGCGCAAACACATGGGGCCGGCCTGACATCATGGGTACTACATTCAATCGCGCTTCCAATCGTGCGTCCACATTCGATTCGCTGCGAGCACCGGTGAAGCGGGGAGCTTTGTGGCTCGCGGTCTTCCTTGTCATGGCGGTCATCTGCCTGCCCGGCCTTTGGGTCATGCTCAACGCCTTCCGCTCGAATGTCGCGATCCTGTCGAACCAGCCGCTGCTCGATGCCGGCAGCTATACGCTCAATAACTTCCGCAATGTGTTGGGTTTTGGTGGAATGGCGTCGCTGCCGATTCGTCAGTACTTCGTAAATTCGGTGGTGATTTCTCTGGCGAGCACGATCGCTGCGATCGTGGTCGGGGTGGCCGGCGGTTATGCGTTTGCGCGTTTCGAGTTCCGCCACAAAAAGCTCTTGTTCGTGGTGCTGATGCTCACGCGTGCGATTCCGGGCATCGCGCTCTCGCTGCCGATCTTCATGTTATGGGCGTGGACGGGTCTGCTCGACACGCATATCGGCGTGATCATTGTCTACCTCGCGATGAACGTACCGTTCACGGTCTGGCTGATCGACGGGTTCTTTCGCGAAGTGCCGGCGGAACTGGCCGAGGCTGCTCAGATCGATGGGTGCAGCCGCTGGCAGGCGTTCTGGCATATCGAGCTGCCGCTCGCGCGCTCGGGGGTGGCGTCGGCGGCGATCTTTGCGTTTCTGACCAGTTGGAACGAGTTCGCGCTGGCGTCGCAACTGTGCCGCAGCCCCGATACCAAAACGCTGCCCGTCGGCTTGATGGACTTTACAGCGCAGTTCACGGTGGACTGGGCCGGCATGTGCACGATGGCCGTAATCATCATTATTCCGGCCATCATCCTTACATTTATCGTTCAGAAACACCTGATCGCAGGTCTTACGCTTGGCGGCGTCAAAGGATAGAACAACCATGACCCACATCGAAACCGTAGAAATCCGGCAGGTCGACCTTCAGCCGAAAGTGCGGCGCACGGATGCCATCCAGTCGTTCGTCGTTCAGGAAACAGTGCTGGTCACGATCCGTTGTAGCGACGGTAGCGAAGGCACAGGCTACACATACACGATCGGCACAGGCGGCTCGTCGATCGTCGCGTTGCTGCACGACCATCTGGCGCCGCAGCTGATCGGCCGCAATCCCGCGGAATATGAAGCGATCTGGCGGCATCTGTTCTATCACACGCACGCGACGGCGGTTGGTGCGATCACGAGTCTCGCGCTGGCCGCGATCGACACCGCGCTGTGGGATCGCAATACGCGTGTGGCCGGACTGCCGTTGTGGATTGCCGCGGGTGGTGCAAAGCCACGCGTGCGGACTTATACGACGGAGGGCGGCTGGCTGCACCTGTCGGAGAGCGAGCTTGTCGAGCAGACCTTGCAGGCGCAGGAATCGGGATTCTGCGGCGCGAAGCTGAAGGTCGGGCGCCCACATCTTTCCGAAGATGTGCGGCGACTTGTGGCCGTGCGGGATGCGGTGGGCGACGATTTCGAGCTGATGGTCGACGCGAATCAGGGCTTCACGCTTTCGGAGGCGCTGCGGCGAGCACACGCATTCGAGCCGCTGCACCTCGCGTGGCTGGAGGAGCCGCTGCCCGCTGAAAACATTGCCGGCCATCGGCAACTGAGTGCAGCCACGGCGGTGCCGGTCGCGGTCGGCGAATCGATATACCATCCTGCGCAGTTCGCCGAATATATGAAGGCAGACGCCTGTTCGATTGTGCAGGCGGACGTTGCGCGCGTCGGGGGGATCACGCCGTGGTTGAAGATCGCTCATTTTGCCGAGGCGATGAACATCGCGATCTGCCCGCATTTTCTGATGGAACTCCACGTGAGCCTGTGTGCAGCGGTGCCGAATTCCGCGTGGGTCGAATACATCCCGCAGATCGACACGCTCACGGCTTCGCGTGTGAAGATTGAGCAGGGGTATGCGGTCGCGCCGGACGAGCCAGGTCTTGGCATCGATTGGGACTGGGACGCGATTCGCGCGAACCAGCACGTACATAAGTCGATTGGTCGGCCCCCTGAGCGTGTCGCGGCCGGAGGCAGATGATGGATCGCGCGCAGCCGGAGAGAGGCGTGGTGACGGGCGTGCACGACCGTTGGAGAACCTGATGAGACGTTGCCTGATGTTGGATCTCAAGGACTCCCCCGATCTGATTGCCGAGTACGAAGCCATGCATCGCGAGATCTGGCCGGAGGTGGCGGATTATCTGCGCACTCACGGTATTACCCGTATGGAAATTTTCCGTTTGGGCACCCGGCTGTGCATGCTGATGGAGACAGATGGCGCAATCTTCAGCGCTCAACGGTTTGCGGACACTGAAGCAAATGATCCCGTGCTGACGGAATGGCAGAGTCTGATGTCGAAGTTTCAGGCCCCAACGCCGTGGACCCCGCCCGGTGAAAAATGGGTCGAAGCGGCGCTTATTTTCGATTTGTCACGGCAACCATGATGGGGGGCTCGAAGGCGCCCGTTTGGGCAGTGGTTTGCT
The DNA here is from genome assembly GCF_052682275.1 of Paraburkholderia sp. D1E. Taxonomy (NCBI): domain Bacteria; kingdom Pseudomonadati; phylum Pseudomonadota; class Betaproteobacteria; order Burkholderiales; family Burkholderiaceae; genus Paraburkholderia; species Paraburkholderia sp. D1E. The sequence continues at coordinate 7,347,816 of NZ_JBQYMB010000001.1, read as the reverse complement.
CCTCGATTCCGTGCGCGATTCCGTGTATATGCAGGCGCATACGCAAAAATCGTCGATACCCGTGGAGCGCATGGGATCTGTAGAAAACAAAAAACCCCGTAAGACGTTGATCTTACGGGGTTTCTCGGACTTCTTCGGCTTGCGCCGGAACAACTGTTGGTGCCCAGGAGAGGCGCCAAACTAACGATATAAATTATTGTTTTTATTGAATTTAAATATTCATTGTTTCAATGATGTACTAGCTAATGGACTAGTTTGATCCAAGTGCAGGAAGATAGACGATGACGGCCTTTGATGGAATTCGAATTGGCGGCGGCGGGGTGTTGCACCACTACAACAAAGGGATTCACGGAAGTTTGGGGGCCCTTGTGGGCACGAATAAGATGACTGACTTTGGTTGCCTACGGATCAATGAAAAATCTGTGGCTAGGTTAGCCGTACAAAGACCAGCTTGAGTACGCCGCGCAAACCCAACGGGCACACAATACGGTTCGTTATGTCCAGACCTTCGTCGGTCCGCAGCGCCGGCCGAAGGCCCGGATGCCGATCGAAGCCCGCGCGGAGATCGGTCGTTTGCTGAAGTCGGTGCTGGTAGCGAGCTTTTACCGCAAGGGTGGGGCGGCTACGATCGGGCTGAGGAAAACAGGCGCTTGCGCGCCTCAGAACGTCAACACGTCGGAATGCATTTCAGCGACGCACAACCCGCCATGGTCGCCACGATCGCCAGCAGCAGCATCAGACTGAATATTCGCTTCATCATCACGTCACCCTCCTTGGTATTCGCTATCGGTTCGCTACGTCATCGGGCGGCGGCGCTTACACGTCAACGTAAGACGTCGTTTGCGACGGCACAAGACGCGGATGCGGTGTGCACAGGCAGGCGCACAGATCATCGCTCAGCGCCGCCTGCCGCCCATCGGGCCCGGTCATGGAAATGCGCGCGCCCTCGCACTTGATAAACCCAACGGTCTTGCAGACCGGGCACAGGACGGGATCGGTTTCGTAGGCCTGCTCGCGCCCGCCGAGCAAGTCATTACCGTCACCACCCTGCACGATGCCACCCACCGTCGTTCTGTCGCCTTTCACAATGTCGTAACGCCGCATCGTACGCTCCTACACTGCACCCGGTCGCGGCCGGAGGCTATTCAGCAGGGCGTCCCATACCTGCAGTGCTTCCGCCTCATCGACCGGCGACGTTGCCTGATCAGGCGGTAGGTCGCTCCGTGAAGACGTGCCCAGTAGCAGTTCAACCGAGGTATGCGGTTGTGCAAGCGTGGCAGGATTGCCCGGTGCTAGCAGATAGAAACGGTAGACCGTAATCGGACCGTCCTGAAGCGCAAACAGGACCTCTTCGGCGTCCATGCCGGCCACCACGCGTTTGCCCTTGCGCAGGATGCGATAGCTGCCAGGCATTCTATCAAGTTGTGCGCGCAGCTCGGACAGATTCTTGGTGAGCGGCTGACCTTGATCATCGTCCATCGAATCACGCAGCTTGATCAGGAGCAGAGCCGGCCGGCCTGGCATGAGCGCAAATGACTGGCTCACTTCTTCAGTGTGAGTGGACGATCCGGTGATGATCCCCCCGTCAACACAAAAGCCCGATTCCGCTGGCACCGCCCAGTTGTCCCGCGCCTTGATGCGTCTGTAGATGTCGTTGTATATATTCTCGGCGTCGTAAAGGCCATCCTCTCCGATACCGCCGGTCGTATGAAAGAGCGTGTGATCCGCAAAAAGATAGCCTTCCGATTTGAAAGGCAATTTAACTTTCGCCACGCCTTCCTGGTAGATAAAAACCCGCGAGTCTTTGACCGGAGAGAATGCCTTTTCCAGCCACGCCTTGCCGGTCTTCTCATCCAGATTGACAGGGTTCACACGCTGTTTGGTACGCAGTTCGTTCTCTCGCGCCTCCGCTGTCGTGCGATAGACATCGGGTAAAACATTGTGGGTCGTTACGAACTTGTCGCCTCGGTAGGCGTAACTTTGATTCGAGATTTCGCTCGACACGGGCCGGTCGAATACGAGGCGGCCGATGCACCAAGGGCGCACTTTGGAGAGCAGCGGATTGTTCATCGTTGGTTCCACGGAAAGCGCAAGAGAGCAGGCGCAAAGAGCTGCCAGCAGAAAGAGGGGTCGAAGGATACGAGCCATTAACATGTTTCCGACACCTAGATATCGTTGACCATCTGGACCACACTGTAGAGTGTCGCCCAGTGCGTCCACGGGTGCGCATAGCTCGTCATGTGTTCGTATCCGCCCTGAACGAACGCCATTTGAACACCCTTGGCCGGATCACCGGGCACATCAGGCTTTAATCCACGCACCTGCGCATCGGCCGACCATGCGGGCACTGTACCGTCGCCACGGATGATGCCTGTCCTGGTTGCCACCTGTGACCAGTCGGTCTTGGCATTCACGTCCGGCAACGTGTTCGTCTTCTGGACGGTGAACGTGACACTCAGTTTGCGCTGTTCCAGAAGCACGCGGATCTCGCCCTTGCCCGAGTCGTGCAGCAACTTTGCGGCCTGAAGTTCAGGCGGCTGCACGTCCGATGGCACGTCTCCCGTCCAGATTGCGTTGCCCCAGGTCAACAGATCTTTCGTCGGCGCACCTTTCTCGATGCCAGGCTTGCCCTTGTCGCTGGCCTCCGTTGCCGTGCTGGACGGCGGCGACCTGAAGTCGAGACCGCCCTCGCCATACGCCACATAGGTCTTGCCGTGATACTGATTTTTCAACTGGCTCTGTCGCGTTACAACAGTCAGCATGGCCTCTCTATAATTGCCTGCTACGGTTTTGTGATTGCCAGCCTTATCAAGCCGTTTCTTCGCAATCCCGGCGGGATCGAGCTGTTTGTCGGGCGGCTGCAAACCATACCATTGTGAATTCACGTACAACTCATTATACGGATCGCCGTGCTCCGGGAACTGCATTAGCACGAATGGCACTTACTTAAGCCTGCATGGAGGAGAAGACGGGGGTAAGTGCTTGAAGAGAAAGGGAGGCGGCTGATCGAAGGATTGATAGGATGGTTGTTACCAGGCAAACACCGTCTCATTCCAAGGATCAGCCACCATGGATCGTAATTCACGAAGTCATCATAGGCAAACACGAAGCACAGTTCAAAGCCGGGCGCGCAGGACACAGTCTGTGGACTACTTCAACATACTGACGAGCCCGCAGCTATTGGCCGCCACCGAAGCGTATTTGCCAGCGCATCGAGAACGGCTGTATCCGCCGACGGTGACGCTGTCGATGTTCATGCGCCAGGCGCTGGAAGAGGATGCCTCCTGTCAGAAGGCAGTCAACGGGTGGGCCGCGCAGCGAGTTGCCGACGGGCTGCGGCCCACGAGCGTGCGCACGGGAGGCTACTGCCGCGCTCGCCAGAGACTGCCGCTGACAATGGTCCGGGAGTTGGCGCGCGAGACGGGGCGTCAACTGCACGAGCAGGCCGAGCCGGCCTGGAAGTGGCGCGGGCGCCCGGTCAAGCTGGTTGACGGCACCGGGATCTCGATGCCCGATACGCCGTCGAACCAGGCGCGCTTCCCACAGTCCAGTGCTCAGGCCGAAGGCGTGGGATTTCCGTTAGCCTATCTGGTTGCGGTGATCTGTCTGGCAAGCGGCGCAGTGCTGGAGGCGGCTGTCGGAACTTACGCGGGCAAAGGCAGCGGGGAGCTGACGGCGTTTCGCATGCTGGAAAACACGTTTCGTCGAGGTGACGTGATTGTCGCCGATGCCTTGTACTGCCACTACTTTCTGATGGCCTCAATGATCGCCGCCGGAGTGGATGTCGTGATGGAACAGCATGGGGCGCGCCGCACCGACTTTCGGCGAGGCAAGTCGCAGGGCACGCGCGATCACATTGTGACGTGGCCCAAACCCCGGCAGTGCCCCGCCTGGATGACGCGTGAGCAGTACCAGGCCTTCCCCGATGAACTGATGGTGCGCGAATGCAGGCTGCATCACCGGGTGCTGGTCACCACGATGCTTGATGCACACAAGACCAGCAAACAGGACCTCTCGCAGTTGTATGCCAGGCGCTGGAACGTGGAACTGGATCTACGTAACATCAAGACGACGATGGGCATGGATGTGCTGCATTGCCAGACTGCCCACATGAACGAGAAGGAGATGTGGGTCCATCTGCTGGCCTACAACGTGATTCGGCTGCTGATGGCCCAAGCCGCCAGCCACTGCGCCACCGATCCGAGAACACTGAGTTTCAAGCACGCCGTGCAGCTATGGACTGAATGGCTGGCCAGGGGTCTGACGGCAACTCACGACCAGAGTGTCCTGTTCAAGCTGATCGCGCAGTCTCGTGTTGGGAACCGCCCCGGTCGCATCGAACCACGAATGCGCAAACGAAGACCGAAGTCTTATCCATGGCTGAAAGAGCCTCGTCACATCGCACGCGAGCGCGTCCGAAAATATGGGCACGCTCCTCGGGCTCGGGCTTAAGTAAGTGCCATTCCCTCATGGGAACGATCGCCTCACTGGGCACCTTCGCCGTAGGTTTTGTGGCGCGGCCCTTCGGCGCGATCCTGTTCGGGCACCTCGGCGACAAGGCGGGCCGCAGGGCATCGCTGATCATCACGCTGTTGATGATGGGCGGGGCCACCACGCTGATCGGGTTGCTGCCGTCGTATCACGCCATTGGCATTTCTGCGGCCGCGCTGCTGGTGATTCTCCGGCTGGTCCAGGGTGTGGCCGTGGGCGGGGAATGGGGCGGGGCGGTACTGATTGCCGCTGAACATGCACCACCGCGCTGGCGCACCTTCCTTGCCGCCGCGCCGCAGTACGGTAGTCCGGTTGGCCTGATCATGGCCACGTCGATCTTCCAGGTGGTGTCGGCGCTGCCCGAAAGTGACTTCAAAAGTTGGGGATGGCGCATCCCGTTCCTGCTGAGCTCAGTGCTGGTGCTGGTGGCGTTTCTGATCCGGCGTGGCGTCAATGAAAGCCCGGAGCTGGAAGCGTACCAGCAGGAACACGCGAAGACTGCGCATGCGGAAGCGGCAGCTCCGCTGAGGACGATCTTTGCGAGATTCAAGGGCCGCCTGGTGCTCGGGATTGGCCTGTCCATGCTCGGCATCTCGGGCTTCTATTTCATCACCACGCTGATGATCACCTTCACCACCACCTATCTCCAGATCGCGAGGCCGGACATCCTGAAGATCATCAACTACGTCGGCGTGGTCGAGTTGGTGAGCTTTCCGGTGGCGTCGTATTTCGCCCATCGCATCGGTGAGCGCAGGTTTATCGCCATCGTGTCGGGCGCGACCGTCCTGTGGGCCATGCCGATGATGATGCTGGTGCTGACCCGCGACCTCGGCAATATCGCCATCGGCATCCTGGTGGCTACCGCGCTGGCGAGTTGCTATTACGCGGCACTGGCGCCGTTCCTGCCCAAAGTCTTTCCGGTCAACGTGCGCTACACGGGCATTTCTCTGAGCTACCAGATCTGCGGTGCCGTCTTCGGCGGGACTACGCCGCTGGTGGGGCTGTGGATCGCGCAGAAGTACGGCGTGCAGTGGGGGCCGCTGGCGCTGCTATTCGCGGCGATCGCGGGGATCACCTTCGTTGCTGCGCTGCTGCTGCCCGATGGAGAGGCAGAAGGTTCGGTCGAAGGCGAGCGGCAGATTCGTCTGAGCGGCCAAGTCTAAATTTATAAATCTACGTTTGCAGGATGGAGAATCAATGAAAAAGCACGTTACCGTCGCCATGACGGCCGCTGGCCTTGCCGCTACCGCGGCTCACGCTCAGAGCAGCGTGACGCTTTACGGAATTGTCGATAGCGGCCTTATCTTTCAGAACAGCAGCACATCACCCGGTTCGACAACGGGCGGCCATTCCGCCCTGAAAATGTCGCCGGGCGGGTGGGCGCTCAGCCGCTTTGGTCTGAAGGGCAACGAGGATCTCGGTGGTGGCACGAAGGCGATCTTCCAGTTGGAATCGGGCGTCAACGCGACTAACGGCATCTCGCAATTCGCTGGAGGTATATTTACCCGTCAGGCGTGGGCAGGCCTGAGCGATCCGACGTACGGCACACTGACGGCCGGCCGCCAGTACACCGCATATTTCACACTACTGTCGCCGTATAGCCCGGCGCTCTGGCTCACCGGCTTTTCCGGCGCACACCCGGGCGATATCGATTCGCTCGACATGAGCTACCGCGCGAACAACTCATTGGTCTACATGTCGCCGACGTACCACGGTTTCACGTTTGGCGGTTCGTATGCGTTCGGCGGCGAAGCGGGCAGCGTGAACGCAGGTTCGACCTGGAGCGCGGGCCTGCAGTACATCAACGGGCCGGTCGGCATCGCCGCGGCATTCCAACGCGTTAACAACTCGACGCCGGGCGGCGGCGCGTGGGGCGAGTACTCGACGGTCTCGAACGGCGGCGCGCAGACGGCCGTGTCGGCGATCAACATCGGCTACACGACGGCGCAGGCGCAGCAGCGCGTCGCGGTGACGGCGGGTTACCAGTTCTCGTCGGCGTGGGATGTGTCGGCGTCGTACTCGAATGTGCAGTACATCCCGGGGATCAATTCGACGTTCCGCAATACGGCGATATTCAACACGGCGGGCGCCGTGCTGCATTTCAAACCGACAGTGGCTTGGGACTTCGCGGGCGGCTACAGCTACACGCGCGCGACGCAGTCGAATGGGATCACGAGCGCGGCGCAGTATCACCAGTTCTCGTTGACGCAGTACTACAGCCTGTCGAAGCGCACGGGTCTTTACGCGGCCGAGGGGTATCAGCGCGCGAGTGGCAAGACGCTCGAGGCCGGCAAGATCATCGATGCGACTGCCTCGATCGGCGACGGCTTCAACGGGGCGCCGTCGTCGTCGCGCAGCCAGGTCGGACTGACGGTTGGCATGATTCAGCGGTTCTAGGAGCAATGGCGCGGCGCGAGCGCGCCGCGCAAGCCACTGACCCAAACCCGCATGTCAGGCGTCAAGCCCGGCATCGCGGTGCACTTCCTGACCGCCCAGCAGGGTGAGCAGCACCTGGGTTTCGCCGATCTCACACGGCGAAATGTTGAACAGATTGCGGTCGAGCACGATCAGGTCGGCGTACTTGCCCACGGTCAGACTACCGGTGCTGTCGTCGCGCCATGCAGCTTGCGCCGCATTGATGGTGTATCCACGCAAAGCCTCTTCGATGCTGATGCGATGTTGCGGGGTGAGAGCGGGGTCGCTGGGACTCGCGTGGGCATTTTGTCGGGTGACGGCAGTCTGCATGATCTGGAAGGGGTCGTAGGTACTGACACCCCAATCGCTGCTCAACATACAGGTCACGCCTTGACGGATGAAGGCGCCGATGGGAAAGATCCATTGACTGCGTTCGGGGCCGAGCATGGCTTCTGCGATCGCATCTGCCGCAGGGGTGGGTTGTGCCCACAAGGTCTGATAATTGGCAAGGATGCCAAGAGCCCTGAATCGAGGAATATCGGCCGGATTCACCACCTGCAGGTGCGCCAATTGGTGGCGAGCGTCCCACTTGCCATTTTGATGCAAGGCATACTCGATCCCATCCACCGCAGCGCGCACTGCACCATCGCCGATGGTATGCACGTGCAGTTGGAACTTCTCACGGTCGAATGCCGCGAAATATTCATTGATCTGCGCCTGGCTGAACATCAGCTCCGCGTTCCCACCGGTATCGCTGCGCGGCTCGAGCAGAACAGCCGTTCCATTTTCGAGCACACCGTCCAGAAAAAACTTGGCTGAGTGAAGAGAAACCCTGTCTCCCCGATAAATCTCTCGCAAGTCCATCAACTCCTGGAGTTGTTCGGTTAGCGGTTTGTGGGCAAAGATCTTCGAGGTCGCACGCACCCGAATGGTCAGGTCTCCACGGTCATGGGACGCCTGGTAGTTCTTCATATAGTTGCGGTTGACCATGGCATCCAGAACGCCGGTAATGCCGCGTCGATTGAACGCGTTGCTGTAATGCTTCATGGCCTCCAGGTATTCGTCGTCCGTATAACCGGGCGCGATGCGGTTCATCGCCCAGATCGCGTCCTCGATCAGCCAACCCTTCGGACTGCCATCGGCCAGCCGCACGTAATTGCCATTGTCCGGCTCCGTGCTGCCGGGCTTCACGCCGGCAATCTCGAAGGCTGCGCTATTGGCCCAGCCGTTGTGATGGTCGCTCGCCAGCATCAGCGCCGGACGTCCCCCGGTCACGCTATCCAGCTTTTCCTTCGTGAGCGTTTCCGGACTGAACAGGCTGGACGAAAAGCCCACGCCGCGGATCCATGCCTTGTCCGGGTTTCGGCCGGCAAACTCCCGGATGATGTCCAGCAACTCGTCGACACTCGTAGCATGGTACAGGGCAGCGTTGTGGTACAGATCGGCACTGCTCAACTGGAAGTGCACATGGGTGTCCTGCAGGCCGGGCAACATCATGCGCCCTTGCGCATGGATGCGGCGCGTGCGTGCATCCGTCATGCGCTCGATTTCCTCGTTCGTTCCAACGGCCATGATACGGCCATCGCGCACAGCGATGGCTTGCGCCTTGGGCAGCGTGTCATCCATGGTGTGAATGTTCGCATGGGTAATGATCAGGTCGGCTGGCTGATGCATGGTATCTCCGGATAAAACCAATGAAGCTGTTCGGGTGGATCAGGAGGCGTACGGTCCTGGCTGCGCCCTATCCAGCGGACAGCACGGCGACACGCCGGTCGCAGGCTTTGAAAATAAAAGTGATCCCGGTCAGAACGTATAGACGAACTGTAGCGCCGCGATATCGTTGCTACGCGAGTAGCTGCCGTCGCTCTTCATAAAGACCGGGTGGTTCGCCCCGTCGTGACGGTATTCGAGCTTAACGATGATCTGGTCGGTCGGATAGAACAGCAGATCGGCGGTGAGGGCGTAGCGCTGCGCGCCTTTGCACTCCGTGCCTTTGCTGGAGGAGTTCTGGAAGCAGGAAGGATCGATGCCGAAGCCGCTCGTGCCATTGACTGATGGGTTGCCGCCGGACAGGCCGTAGAGGATGCTGCTGCCGCCGCCGCCGTTGGCTGCGTCGTTCAGGTAGTCGAAGCGTAGCGTCGCGCCCATGCGGCCGATCCCCGACGTTGTCCACTTCGTATGTCCGAGCAAAGAGGTGCCGAACCAGCGGGCGGTGCCGCCGTTCCATGCAGCTTTTTGCAGTTGACCGTAGTCGATCTGCGCGTTGAACTGCGTTTTATCGTGCGTATACGTCACATCGCTTTCTACATACGTGTACAGGCCGAATGGAGATGAGGCGTCGCACTGGTAGCCATAGCCACCCGCGGCCGCGCACGGCGAGAACAGTGTCTGCCGGCCGATCGTACCCGAGGCGCCAATGTCGAGTCCCGTTGTGGTAGCGCTGTCGTAACGGGCTGTCAGCGTCGGAGTCCAGTTGGTCTTGGTCGTATTGTTTGCGGCGTTGACGATCGCGCTTGCAGTGCGCAGTTGTTCGTTGCCGAGCAGTACTTGCCAGAAATGCGTGAACGTCGCATCCGAACCCTTCAACCCTATGCCGACCATGTTGCCCGGCTCGCTGAAGTCGTACAGCAGGCCGTGCGTGAGCGTGAGCATCTGGTTGGACGGCTGCACTTCGTAGCCGGCGAGGCTCGTCATCAGGCCGGTCTCGAAGGTTTTTGTAGTGCTGAGCGGCACTGACACCTGGGCCTGCGTGAAGATGTTGTTGCCGACACCGCCGTGCTCGTTGCTCAGCACGCTGCCGAAGCCGCGGTTCGGCTGGATCACGATCTCGGCGGACGGCGCCATTGGCCCGACGCCGAAGGTTTTCTTGATGTCGAGATAGACGTCGCCGAGCGTGCTGTTGTAGTAGTCGTAAATGCCCGGATCATGATTGACGAACATGAAACTGGCGGAATGCTGGGCACGGTTGTACAGATAGACCGGATCGATATAGCCGGTGATGCTCAGGCCGGCGAGCGGCCCGGTGGTCGCCGCTTCCTGCAGTGAGTCGACCTTGAGCGATGCGTTGGCGATCTGCTCGCGCATCTGCTGCACGTCGTCGTTCGTAAATGCGGGCGCCGTGTCGGATGCGGCCGCGGCGGCCGTCGCGGTGTTCACCGGGCCGATGTTCGCCGTTCCGGCGTTCGTGGGTGGCGCCAGCGCGGTGGACCCTGCGATGCTCTTGCGCAGCGAGTCGAGGTTGGCCTGCAGCGCATTGACTTGCGCCTGAAGTGCCTTCAGGCGGCTTGCGTCCGAGGTGGGCTGCGGTTCGGCCGCGAACACCGAGACCGCCTCGAAGGCCAGCAGGCACAGCGCGGTGATGTGTTTTACTTTCATGTCGATGATCCATAGGGACGAGCGTGCCCCCGCCCGCTATTGGCAGCGGGGCGCGCAGGGTAAGCCTTTAGGGGGTTACTCGGTCTTGAGCTTTGCCCAGAGCCGGTTCATGAGCCGCATCAGATCGGGCGGGATCGGCTTGCTGAGGCTCAGCTTATGGATCACTTCAGACGACGGAAACACGGCCGGATCGGCGGTCACATCCGCACGCACGAGCGGCTTTGACGACGGCACGGCTGACGGATAAGACGTGTCATTAGTCAGGTTTGCACTTTCTTTCTCTGAAAGGACGAAGTTGGCAAACTTGAGCGCGGCGTCCGGATGCGGGGCATCCTTTGGAATGGCCATCATGTCGAACCACAGCGCGCTGCCCTCGTCCGGGATCACGTACTTGATGTGATACGACCTTTTGGCGCTCGCGGCGGCGATGCGGGCGGAGTTGATATCGCCCGACCAGCCTAGCGCGAGGCAGATATCGTTGCCGGCGAGATCGTTGATATAGCTGCTCGAATTGAACTGGGTGATATAAGGCCGGACACTTTTGAGCAACTCATACGCCGCCTGATAGTCGGCCGGGTTGTTCGTGTTCGGGTCTTTCTTCAAATAGATGAGGGCCATGCCGAACGTGTCGACGGCCGAGTCGAGCACTGAGATGCCGCAGCCCTTCAGCTTCTGCGCGTACTTCGGGTCGAACAGCAAAGACCAACTGGTCAGTGGCGCATCGTTGCCGAGCGCTGCCTTGACCTTTTCGATGTTGATGCCGAGGCCGTCCGTACCCCATGTCCATGGGATGCCGTACTGGTTGCCCGGATCGTCCTTCGCGAGGATTTTCATGATGTCGGGGTCGAGCAGGGCGTAGTTCGGGAGCTTCGTCTTGTCGATCTTCTGGAAGATGCCGGCCTGCAACTGGCGCGCCCAGAAGATGTCGGACGGCACGACGATGTCGTAGCCGGACGTGCCCGACAGCAGCTTCGCCTGCAGCGTCTCGTTCGAATCGAACTCCTGGTAGACGACCTTGATTCCGGTCGCCTTCTCGAAGTTCGCGACCGTGTCCTTGCCGATCGAGTTGCCCCAGTTGTAGACGTTGACGACCTGGTCGGCCGCTTGTGCCGACGGCATACCGTGCCATGTAACCCCGGCGAATGCGAGCGCCGCGCATACCGTCTTCAAACGGTTCATCCAGTTCTTTGACATCTGTCTCTCCACCATGACTTTTTTGTGAGTGAAACTCCGGCCTCGAATGCGCGTGATTCGGCAGGAGTGAGGCAAGTATGCTGTTCGCCAATAATTTCAATAATCACGTCGAGTAGCTAACCCCAAAGGGGGATGCGCATGCGCTTGACTCGACAAACCTTTCGGCAGCCTACGGAATCAGCAGTTCGCGCCGTCCATCCGGATACTCAGTCGTCTCTCCTGGGAACGGCTGGCGCTGGTCTGCGTGGTAGTCGTAGAGCGCGCGTGAGGCTGCGATCTGTGCGAAATCGAGTTCGACGACATGGCGGCATTCTTCTCTGCCGGCTTCGAACAGCGTGCGGCCGAAGGGGTCTATAGCCGCGCTGCCACCTGCAAAGACCAGATCGTCCGCGCCTTCGCCGACCCGATTCGCCATCACAGCAAATACCTGGTTTTCCTGAGCTCGTGCTGTAAGCGCGGTTCGGTGAACATAACCGTAAGGTTCCATGTTGCCGTTTGTCGCGAGGAGCAGTTCGGCACCGAGCGTGGTCAGGGCTCGAGCGGTCTCGGCAAATTCCATGTCATAGCAGATCAGGAGGCCGATGCGCACGCCTCTCCACTCCACCGTGGCGTACCGATCGCCGGGCAGCACCAGACCCGGCTCCGAAACCCACAAGTGGGTCTTCCGATAGCTGAGCGAGATGCCTTGGGGGGTGATGAACAGGGTCGTGTTATAGAAGCGTCCGTTGTCATTTTCGATCAGACCGATGACCACGGCGATGTCACGCTCGCGCGCTGCCTTTTCGATCGCTTGAACGCTGGGCCCGTTCAAAGGTTCAGCCAACGAAGAAATGTTCTGCGCATCGAGGAAGCCAGTGATTTGGGCTTCGGGAAACAGTACTATGTCGGTATCCGGTGCGCATGCGGCAATGGCTTTCAGCGCGCGGTTCAAGTTGTATGCCGTATCGCCGTCGCGACCGGCCAGTTGTACGATTTCGATCTTCATCGGTGAATCTGTCCTTTATTAGCGAAACCCTGGCGACAAGAGTGAATGCTGCTTGCAAGGGCGCATGGAAGTATGGCGCTCACCGATGATTTCAATAATCACATCGAGTAGCTAGTACCTACGGGGGAGGCGCATGAGTTTGAGCTTGCAGGATGTCGCGTGGCACCGATCGGTCGGCCAGTTGATTGACACCCTGGATCGCCCAGGATTCTGGCTGGCTCTGATCCGATTGTTGGACGAGTACGTCCCCACGGATAGCTGGGTGGTGCTGTTGTTCAGCGATGACCGCCCGCACGTGCTCGCCGTGAACCCTTTCGAGGGGGAGGGACCGGACCCGGTATACACTGACTATGTCAAAGGTTTATATCTCCTGGACCCCTTCTACATCGCCAACCGTGAAAGCCCGAAGACCGGTCTCTTTCGCCTATCCGACGTTGCGCCTGAGTGCTTTAACCAGACCGACTATTACAAACTCTATTTCACGCACTATGTCGTGGAAGACGAAGTTCAATACACCGTTGTGCTGGACGACGCACGGACCGTATGTGTCGCGCTCGGTAGCAAAAAGCGCTTTACCCCAGCACAAATCGCATTGTTCGACCTGATGAGGCCATGGGTTGCCGGACTGATGCGTCAACGCATGTTCTTTGAAGGCGTGCTTGCCGAGAAGGTCGCGTCTCCTCAAACGCCTCATTGGCAGAGTGGCCTGGAAGACGCGATGGAGCGGCTCGGAATCCCGCTCACCGCCAGAGAAATGGATATTGGCAGGTTAATATTGAGCGGCCACTCCAATAAGGGGATAGCCAGCAAGCTGGATATTTCTATCGAAACCGTGAAGTCTCATCGCAGAAATATGTATGGGAAACTGGAAATAAAATCGCAGTCTGAACTTTTTGCGCTGTTCTTGAAAGCGCAGAGTGATTCATAGCGATTTCCGTTTGCAAATTGTTCCGGAATGGCGTGCGCAATCATGCCATCTTGCAGATGCTGGCGGGGAAGAGATTTTATGGGACTGTGCTTTCCGGACCTCTGGCGTGCGGAAACTTCCGCATCCTGACGGCGGCGGCTGTGGTGCAAATAGCGATCAACGAATCGGCTAGAGTGTCGGGGGAGCGTTAAAAACTTAGGGGTATTGCGTTCGGTGTTCGCTCGAAGAGTTTGATAAATACCGCGGCCTCGTTCGATAGTGGTGGCTCCGGCCTTTTGTATCTCGCAAGTCTTTCGCCGAGGTCACCGTTGATCAGCGCACATCGCAACTGAGCGAGGAGGTGGAATCCGTGTATGTATGGACCCGACGCGCTTTGCAAGCTCTTAATGATGATTGGAAATGGTCTGCATTCATGTATCCGGCTTGCTCGTGGGCATTTGCCGAAGCACGCCCGCAGCCTTGATGAAATCCGCGCACCCTTGTACTGAACAAATCAACGGCTTGAACTACACAGCCGGCACGGAAAGCAGGTTTCAGGATGCTGGTTCTACCGATTTCGTCATCATGTAATAGAGCTACGCAAACCTGCGCTGGGTGATTCCGGAATCTAAACCTGTATTGCGTTCATGTTGCCGCTGGTCTACACGACGCGGTTCCCCGAAGGGGCGTCGAGTCCATCTCAGTAAATCAATAGACTGATCGCGAAAAGTATTTTCCTGCGTCGGTCACGCCCCTAATGTGCCTGTCGCGAATGTTGTTACAGAGATGGAATCCAATTCTGGGTATCGGCGCTTAATTAACGCAGCATTTTTTCGTTTGTCATGCGCCCAAACAGAGTGTAGTTGCCGAACAAGGATTATTCCTCCTGGTCGCAATCGGCAAGCATCTGGTTCGCCGGACGCGTAAGTTGGGGCTGTCAGACGCCGCTGACCTCGCGGCGGCGATACTTGATGACAGGGACAGGCCGTATTATGAGCATCGGCTGGCGGTATAGCGATTGGCCAGGCGAACATCGGTGGTGGCGGGGACGGTGCGCGCGTCGGTGGTCGTGGCATTGGCGGCAGAGGCGTCGCGATTGTCGCGTACTGACTTACTGACGCGTCCCGACGAACCAGGGCGCCTGCTCTCTCTGAGGCACTTTGCATTTCAGCGCCAGGTCGCGGAACGCCTCACTTGCGCTAGACTGGCTTGAGCAACCGGAAGGAGACTTAGATGATACGCAGGACGCTCAATGCCTCGCAGCTTCAGCAGGAGGTCAACCGGCGAATCCATCGACTGCAGGAAATCGTCGAGGATGGCGTGAAGATTCGTGTGCCGCGGCCGCAGTTGCAAGAGTCTGACAAGACAGGCTGCAACTGGAACATGACCCACTTCGGCAACGCGGTCGGCTTCGAGCGCGACATCGAGGGCGTGCTCAAGGCCGTGCGTGCGGAATACAACCTCAATGCCGAAGTGAAAAACACCGACAACCCGTTTGGGGACTAACCGCGAGAGACATCGATTCCTTGTTCGCTTTTGATGGCGTGGGCACTAATGGTGCGCTTACCTTAAATGGTCTACCTTGCGACGCCCCGTCGCAGATATTCCTCGCTTTAAAACCTATACGTTTTACGAGCATCGACTGGCCGCGTGACGCTCGAAATTGCCGACAACTGACGAATGGACCTTTGGATTCAAGCCTGCGGGCGGTGCGCTAACCTTTACGGAAAGTCAGCGGCTGAGCTTCCGCATCAAGACCTCACGCTCAATGTCGCCGACGCGGTCAAAGATGCGCGAATTGAAGAGCACTACACCTGCGTTAGGTGCCGCGCGGTATTTGCGCGAATTCTTGCCGGGCCACCCACGCGGCAAATTTGGATGCTACTAAATGCCGGTCAGCATTGACGCAACGCTTGCTCAATCTTGAAGGAGCACGAGTGCCGTCACGCTTGGATTGCACGAAATCGGAAAAACGCAGCGATGGGTACAGCGTAGAGATGGTCGAGTGAGGGGCCCGTGCAGTTCAACCGCGACAAACTCATCGGTCTATTCTGCGGTCCTCCTCTGCGGCCGCTGGGACTTATTTAAAAGGGCAATTGCACTATGGGCTCTGGACGAGCTGTAGCGGGTCGATATTGGCGGCGACCGGAAGGGGAATCATCTGGTTATCCTGCGTGGTACCCAGATTGTGTGTAACCTCCGCAAGGAAGCGCCAGAGCATATGCTCGAAAAATGCCTCAAATATAGCGTAGCAGCGGTGGGCATTGACGCACCCTGTAGGTGGCGAATTGGCGAATTGGCGAATTGGCGAGGCTGGGAGGCGAGCTGAGAAGTCTCTTGCTCAGCAAAGAATATTTTCGTTCGCCACACCGACTCGCGAACTGGCCAGGAAGGCTTTCTTCTCGCATTGGACTTTTCCGAGAAGTACTTCACTGGTGTGGATAAGGCACTGACGGCAGACACCAAGCGGGGCCAGGTGGCAAAACAAAGCAAAGGGACCAAGTACCCCCTGGTCTTGCATGCAGCGAATGCCTACTTGAAGACGCCAACAAGCGGCCACTTCAAGGCATTCTTCCTGGCGTTAAAGGCTAACCAAGAGGCGTCGGCCTACCGTCGTGACCTGTTGTATCGCTTCCTCAACGTGCTGAAGATGCACATTGAAGGAGAAAGGGTAATTCTCTCAGAGGCTGCGAACCTGTACCAGCGCGAGATGAGGCACACAGGGCGGCCTATTGGCCACTGAAAGCTCATCGGGACAACGCTGCTGGTCAAGGGCTTGGAATACGACCATGCGGTTATCCTCGATGCAGACGCTCTTGGTTGCGCAGCATCTTCCTGTCGAGCGGCTACTGCGTTTCGCTGGCCACGGTTGCGACACGCGTTGCATGCTTTCTGAGCGGAGGCGCGACCGCAGTTGGGATCATGGCTTCTTCAAGCTTTGCCAGGATCGCGTTGGAAAGTGGTTGACGGTATCGGTGACTGTATCCCCGCAGAAGTGGTATTCGAGTGCCCAGTGTCCGTGATGTTTGAACGAAAGCGCACGTTGATTCTCCGATGCAGTCTGTCCAAAGCTGATAACTGCCGATTGGATTTTTCGGTATGGCTGACGGTATGGTCGCTACCCGACCAGGTGAAAAGACCGTCTTCACAAGGGTCCCGGTCGACAATTGACGATCGAGTGGGAATAAAGGCATAATATTCTTTCCATTTTGGCCGATTAGAGTAGTAATATTGCTCTTATGGCCAAAAAAACCGCTCCCTTGCTACCTGGTACCGAGCTGCGCTTGCAGCAGCTCGGGGAGCGTTTACGCTTGGGACGCCTGCGTCGGCGCCTGACCGGCAAGCAGGTCGCGGAACGGGCGGGAATGACGCCAGTCACATTGCGGAGTTTGGAGAAGGGCAGTTCCGGGGTCACGATAGGCGCCTATTTGGCCGTCATGCAGGTATTGGGCGCGGACAAAGACCTGGATCTCCTGCTGAAGGACGACCCCCTCGGCCGAAACCTGCAGGATGCAGCACTGCCAAGGCGATCTCGCGCTACAAAGCAAATTGCACCCCCGGCGCCAAAGCGTCGGGCCTCTACGTTTGCTCCCTCCGAAAAGACAGAGCACTCCGTCGCGAGCAATTGGACGGCAGATGACACGTTTGTCAGTGCAGACAACCTGGCCTCTCTCATCAAGATTCCCAGGCCGGACAAGAAGGGGCCGGCGAGATGAACAACGGGCTGATTGCCGTCTATGGAGATTGGGACGGCCTTGCCGAGCCTCTGAGGTTAGGCAGGCTTTACACGCACCCCGCTGCCGCCCAGGAAGTCTTCGAATACGAATTCGACGATGAAGTGCTGAATCGGCCAGATATGGCCGGTCTCAAGCTCGACCCGCGGCTCGGTTGGTTCACGGGCCGACAGTATCCGCCACAGGGACAGGAGACGTTTGGTGCATTCAGTGACGCCAGCCCGGATCGATGGGGGCGCCTGTTGATGCGCCGGCAGCTGGAGCGGGCGCAGCGCGCCGGCCGGGCCGATCCCAAGGCGCGGCTTTATGAATCGGACTACCTGATGGGCGTTCATGACGCATATCGCGTCGGTGCGCTGCGCTTTCGGCGTGACGACGAAGGCCCGTTCCAGGACGATCAGCACGACATTGCAGCGCCTCCGTTTGTACAATTGCGCGCGCTAGAGGCCGCAAGCCTGGCCCTCGAACGCGATGAAGACAATACGGCGAGCGAAGCCGACGAATGGCTGCGCATGCTGATCGCACCCGGCGGTTCATTAGGGGGCGCACGTCCCAAGGCCAGCGTGGTCGATCCAACAGGACACCTTTGGATCGCCAAGTTTCCCAGTGTGCGGGACGACCATGACGTCGGAGCCTGGGAAATGGTGGTGTACACCTTGGCCAGGGCCTGCGGGCTTGACGTGTCCGATGCGCTGGTCCGGCGGTTCGGCAGTGCTCACCACACCTTCCTGGTTAAACGGTTCGATCGTACGTTGCAGGGTCGGCGGCGGCACTTTGCCTCCGCGATGAACCTGACCGGCCATCAGGATGGTGATGACGCTTCGACAGGTGTCAGCTACCTGGAAATCGCGCAGGTGTTGATGACCGACGGCGCGAGCACCGATGCCGATCTGCGAGAGCTGTGGTCGCGCATTGTCTTTAATCTGCTCGTGTCCAATACCGATGACCATCTGCGCAACCACGGTTTCTTGCTGGAACAGGGACAGGGGTGGGCGCTTTCTCCCGCATTCGATATGAACCCGGTATCCCGCTCCCACGGGCTGAAGCTTAATATCAGCGAGTCGGACAACGCGATAGATCTGGAGTTGGCACAGTCCGTTGCGCCTTACTTCAGAGTTTCCGTTGAGCAGGTCGAAGAGATTATCTCGAACCAGATTCATGTTGTTTCGCAGTGGCGGACGATCGCCGATTCTCTTTCAATCTCTCACAGAGAACAGCAGCAGATGGAAGCTGCCTTTCGTCTTGCCGTGCATGCATAAGTAACGACCAGATCAATACTATTCAATACACTTTCCGGGTTTTTAATGCCTCTGACTTTGCCGCAACTGAAGCGCCAGCTGTTCAAAGTCGCCGATATCCTGCGCGGCAAGACGGACGCTTCCGAGTTTAAGGAATATATCTTTGGGATGCTGTTTCTCAAGCGAGTTCCGATGTGTTCGGGCAACGTCGTGAGGAAGTTATCGCAGGGTGTTACCCACGAAGTGGGCGGCTAGCAGGCAGAGATCGGGCGCATAGCGAGCGCGTTCGAGCGCGAGGATCTTCACGCAGCTTTGCGGCTGTGACCGGGTAATGAGCGGTCCATACTTCTTTCTTTTGCCATCGCGCCTTGCGCGCCGCCGCCTCTACAAGCTGCGTATTCCGAACCCTTACCGCTTCAGATCTCTCACCAACTCGTCGCTCAACCCTTCTTCCGCAAACGCCAGGCCATGCTCCTGCATCGCGGGCGCGAGCGCTGCATCCCAAAGCGCCTCGACGACCGGGCCCTCCAGCCGATGTTCCGAGCGTGCATGTTCCTCAACCGCGGTCTCATAGTCGGCAGAACTGAACTGAATCGCCACGGTCGGGCATCATATGCCCGCATTACGTGGTTCGCGATCTGCACTCTCAAGTCGTAAGCCGGCCGAAAAATCGATAAGGTGGCCGACCAGCAGGGCCTATATGCGGCGGTAACGCATTTACATCCGGCAGAGGAAACAGGTGTCTCCTGGAACCTTTCCCCTGCCGCTTTCACGCCGCAGTTCTAACCCATTGGTCTCCGCGACTGCCAGCCTCATGCGCTGAACCTGCTGGCACGAAACGGGTGAGGGTTCACCAACAGAGATTCTCCAGTAATCATCTCGGCAACCAGGCGTCCGGTGACGGCGCCCAGCGTAAATCCGTGATGGGCGTGGCCGAATGCGAACCAGAGATCTTTGTGACGTCTTGCGGGTCCGATAATCGGCATCATGTCGGGCGTGCAAGGGCGTGCTCCCATCCATGGTTCGCTGTCGATACGCGCCCCAAGCGGAAACAGCGTGCGTGCAACCGGTTCAACGGCGTTCAGTTGCGTGGGCGTTCGGGGCGCATCGCGGCGTGCCAGTTCGGCGCCTGTGGTCAGCCTGATTCCGCGGCTCATTGGGGCGATCAGGTAACCATGCTCGACGTCGAGCACCGGATGGTTCAGGCACGCGCCGGGTTGCGCTTCATAGTGCATGTGATAGCCACGCTTGACGGCCAGCGGCAAACGATAACCCAGCCGCGAGGTCACCTGTTCCGACCACGGCCCCATCGCCACGACGACAGATGTGGCTTCAATCAGCCCCTCATGGGTGTTCACCGCCCATTTGTCCTTGAGTGTCGTGCCATCGCCAATGAAAAAGCGGCCGCCTAGTTGCTCAAAATACCTTGCATAGGCGGTTACCAGCGCATTGGGATCGCTTACCGAATCCGATGCGACATATCGGACGCCACCCAGCAGCGAGGTGTCCAGATCCGGTTCAATCTGGCGTAAGCGCGTGGCGTCGAGTGAATCGAACTCGACGCCGAATTCACGATGCCACTGCTCGACAAGCCTCGTTTCCTCGTCCTGTTTGGCTGCCGTTCTAAAAACTTTCATCCAGCCGATCGGACGCAGTAAAGAACTCGCGCCGGCTTCTTGCGCAAGCGCCCGGTGCTCGGTCACGCAGTGTTCGATCAGCGTGGCATAGGAGCGGGCGATCGCCGCATGGCGGCGCGGGTGCGAATTGCGCCAGTACTGCCACAGGAAAGGCGCGAGCTTGAGCATCGCGTCCGGGTGGTACCGCACATCGGTCGACTGGTTGCGTGCGTAACGCAAGAGGGTCTGCAATCCGCGCGGAAATGCATACGGATAGACGCCTTCGCGTTGAATCAGTCCAGCGTTGCCGAATGAGGTCTCGTTGCCTGGCTGCCTGAGGTCCACCAGTGCAACCGACCGGCCGCGTTTTTGCAGGTGCGCAGCCACCGACACACCCACTATGCCGGCGCCGAGCACGATGGTATCGAACTTCATCGGTCGTTCCCTATGATTCGTTTCATGTCAGCGCCCATGCGATTCGGCATGTTGGCGATCTGCTCGGTGATCGACGCGCCGACGGCCGCGATTAGCGGTGGCGAGCGTCTAATGCCATTAGCTTTCCGCATTGCCCGGTATAGCTCAGAAGGTTTCGGCGCAGGAGTCGACCGGATTGTTGCGCGTCAAAGGCGGCTGGCTATAGACCCCAAACATCCAGATGGCGACACAGGCAATCAGCAGGGGAACCAGAGGACCCACCAGGCCCAACAGGGCAATGCGGTGATGGAGTTCGACAGTGGCAGGCGCACCTGCGTGGTAGCCGATGAGCGACAGGAGGCCGCCCGAGACTACGCCACCGAGTGACAGGCCGAGTTTTTGCGCGGACATGAACATGCCCAGGTAAAGCCCAAGAGAGGGTCCTCCCGTGGACGATTTCACGGTGTCGAGCACTGCGGCCGTCAAGGCCACACCCGCTACCGAACAGATGATGCCGTAGATCGCGCCGGCCACCATGACCACCGGTATCAACCCAGTGGCAAGGCCGGCCCAGTAGCCGATAAATGCGGCAACGGTGACGAGAAAGCCTATCCGTAGCGTTCCATTGTCGCCAAGGCGGCGCAGTACCGGAACGGCAAGCGGCAGACCGAGGAGGCCGCCGATCAGCACCGGTCCCGCGAGCAGGAACAGGTCCTCGGGGCGGCGTCCAAGCAGATACTGATTTTCATAGGCAATCAGGGAATTCAGACAGCCTCCCGCTGTGCCGAGCGCGATGATCACGATAATGAGTGCAAGAAACGCCCGGTTATGCAGGACAGCAACGATGCCGTCACGCAGCGACATTTCCGCGGAGGATTCTGACAATGCGGCGGGGTGAACTGGGGCGTTGCGAACCGCGCTGTAAAACCAGGCGTACATGAACGCCATCGCCACTACTACCACCAGGGTCATGGTCAGGTAGCCCCGCTCGCCACCGCCACCGAACCGGATCAGGACCGGTACGCAAACCACGAGAGCAATCGTAGTGAGGGCGGCGCCGAGGTTCCCGACCGTGAGGAATTTGTTGCGCTGGAGGGAATCCGCTGCCAGGTCACCGGCCAGGGCGAGAAAAGTCACGCCGAAAACGGTATAGCAGGTCGCTTGCAGAATCTGGACCAGCACATAAAACGCGGCAAGCAGCGGCTTGGAGGTGATCGCGGGGTGAAAGAAGGTTAGGGGCAGAAGCACCATCAGCGCGAGCCCACTCAAGATACAGACGCGTAGACGGCCGCCCGCGCGCAACGCCAACTGGTCCGAATAACGTCCGATCGGCATGTCGACGAGGACGTCCCACAGCTTGGGGGCCGCCAGAATCATCCCGGCAAGCCATGGCTCGAGATGCACGTATTCCGTGAGGAAATACAGAAGCAGCATGGGAACTGGAGTAGCGGCGAGCGCGTTGGCGGATCCGCCCGCGCCGTATCCGCCCAGGCGTATCAGACTGATACCGCGGCTGGAATTCGAAGTAGATGACATGCCAATTCCTGTTAGGCATCCTGGGATGCAAGTGTCCCGGCCGGCCGATGTCGGCACGGTGGGTTTTCTGCATAGTGCCAAATAAGAAAAATATTTACAATATGGAAAATACGCCCGGACTTTTCTCCGTGACTGCCACATCGGCGACCAATCCAGTCAACGACTGACTGCGAGACCTTTGTTCATCAAGGTGTTGTGCCCGTCAGGCGGGGCTTGTGGCGGAATGCGATGGTTTTGCGAGTGTCGCGAACAATGCCGGCGGCACCCCGGTTGAGACGGAATTTATCTTTTTTAGAAAAAATTGACTTATTGGAAAATTGGTCAATATACTGCGTGCCATTGCGCCGGTGGGGTGCGATGACCTGTGGAGGAGACCGATGGCGGACGCAGATCCAGATTCACGAGTGCGTGCCCTCGACGACATCTTTGCGCGATTCAATCGCAGTGATGCGCCGGGCCTGGTAGTTGGCATTGCACAACATGGCAAGCTGCTCTACCGGCGGGGCTTCGGGCTCGCGAGCGTGGAGTTGGCCGTGGCGAATCTGCCGGGCACGCGTATGCGCATCGGCTCGACCAGCAAGCACTTCGTCTGTCTCGCAGCACTGTTGCTCGCCGAAGACGGCAAGCTTGATGTCGATGCGAACATTCGCGCCTATATCCCTGAGTTGCCGGTCCTCGCTGGCGAACCGACGCTGCGCCAGCTCATGACACATACCGGTGGATACCGGTGCTACCTGGATCTGAGCGTGCTGGGTAACGTCGGCGCGATGATGGAAAAGGGCGACGCGTTCAGATATCAACTGCTGCAACAGGACGCGAACTTTGCGCCTGGCGAGCGCATGGCGTATTGCAACGGCGGCTACCATCTATTGTCGATCGCTATCGCGCGCGCCAGCGGCATGGCGTTTGAAACCTTCCTGAAGCGGCGTATCTTCGAACCGCTCGGCATGGTGGATACCGACTCCGTGCCGAGCGACCTCACCGTGGTGCCGGGCAGGGCCACGCCGCACGTATCGCAGCCGGACGGCAGTTATCGTCGCGGTGTTCTGCCGCTGGAAGATCTACTGGGCGAAGGCTCGATCGTCTCGACCGCGGCCGACATGCTCATATGGCTCGCGCACTTGCGCGGCACGAAGCGGATCGGCAGCGAGGCCACCTGGGCGCAGATGCTGTCGCCTGCCCGTTACTCGAGCGGTGTGGTGGGCACGTACTGCCTCGGGCTGGAGCGGGAGAAATATCGGGGTGTCGAGGTGATCCACCATGCCGGGGCGGTGGCCGGCGGAGCTTCGCAGATGATTACCGTGCCGGCGCACGAACTCGACATCATCGTGATCACCAACGGCGCTCCGGTCAGTCCAACAGAGCTTGCGTGGCAGGTGATCGACCGGCTGCTTGGCGACGACGCACTGGAGGCTGCACCGCCACGCGTCAAAACGGCGGAGCTGGCCGGGCTCCTCGGGCGCTACTGGTCGCAGGACACGCGAACGCTCGTCGAAATACTCGACGATAACGGCGAGCTTGGCTTCAATCTGCTCAACTCGATAGCGTTGCCGGTGGTCGCCGACCAAAGCCGGTATTGCGTGACGTTTCCCGGCATGGGGCCGCTCTCGTTTCGCCATGTGCCGACGTCGCTGCTGAGCGATGCGCCGGTGATGGAGTTGTCCAATTGCGGGCACGTCGATCGGCTTGTGCGCCTGCCGGATGTTCCGCCGCCTGTCGCGGAATTTGCTAGCGGGTTTATTGGGAATTACGTGTCGAACGATCTTGCCGCGAGCGGAACAATCAGCTTCGACGGCAGCGAGGTCAGCTTGGCCGTCAGGGGTGTGCGCAGCGGCTGGAGTAGCGAACTGCAGGTGATATCGCGAGACGTTGCTGCAACCTCCGTTAAGCCCGGGGAATTGAGCGTGCCCGCGGTGCTGGTCGTCGAGCGGGAAGACGCGGGGCGGGTGTGCAGCTTCCGGTTGAGTACCACCCGCTCGATGAATCTGCATTTCGCACGGACTGACGATAACGCGACCCAGGGGCGCAAATAATGAAAATTTTCACCACAACGCTGATCACCGAAACGAATACCTTCGCGCCGAGTCCGACCGGACTTGGCGGCTACGAGGCATTCGGGATTTATCACGGCGATGCGAGCAAGGTGGCGCCGGACGGGCTCGGGGTGGGAATAGCCGAATTGCGCAGGCTTGCGGCCGCGCAGGGTCACGAAATAGTCGAGAGCCTGTCTACGATGGCGCAACCGGCAGGGCGTACCGTGCAGCGCGTGTACGAGAGTTTTCGCGAGGAAATTCTCGCGGACCTGCGAGCGGCGCTTCCCGTCGACGCTGTGCTGCTGATATTGCACGGCGCAATGATCGCGGAACACTGTGACGATTGCGAAGGAGATCTACTCGAGGCCGTTCGCGTGCTGGTCGGCGACGAGGTGCCAATCGGCGTGGAGCTCGATTTGCATTGTCACTTTACCGAGCAGATGCAGCGCAACGCAAACGTCATCATCTGCTACAAGGAATATCCCCATACGGACATTATCGAGCGCCTGCGAGAGGTGTTTGCGTTGACCGTGGCGACTGCGGAAGGGCGCGTGCGTCCTGTGACCGCGGTCCACGATTGCCGCATGGTAAGTAAATGGCATACCACCTGCGAACCGATGATCGACTTCGTTAAGCGCATGCAGTCACTGGAGGGGAAAGACGGCGTATTGTCCGTGTCGTTCGGCCACGGTTTTCCATGGGGAGATGTGGCGGAGACGGGCGCCAGGATCTGGGTAGTCACCGACAACGATGAAGCCACGGCTCAGCGCATCGCTGCGCAGCTAGGCCAGGAGTTATGGGACATGCGTGAAGCGGCACGCCCGGCACACCTGTCGATCGACGACGCGCTGGATCGCGCGCTCACTGGCGACGGCGGTCCGGTGGTGCTTGCCGATCTCGCTGACAATCCGGGTGGCGGCGCGCCATGCGACAGCACGTTTATTCTGCGACGGCTCATCGAACGCGGTATCACAGACGTAGCGCTTGGCTGCATGTACGACATCGGCGCGGTGCAGGTCTGCAGGGAAGCGGGTGTCGGTACGCGGCTTACGCTTCGGATCGGCGGCAAGTTGGGGGTGAGTTCCGGCGAGCCGCTGGATTTGACGGTCACGGTGCGCGCGCTAGCGGGTGAACATCATCAAAGCATGGGCGCTATGGCGCGCCCGCTGGGTTCGGCGGCGTGGGTGTCGACGGATGACAACATTGACATCGTGTTGATGACGGTGCGCGAACAAACCATTGCGCCAACTGCCTTTACCGGACTCGGAATCGACCTCGCGAGCAAGCGCATTGTCGTGGTCAAATCCTCGCAGCATTTCCATGCGGAATTTGCGCCGATTGCACGAGAAGTGCTCTACGTGTCGGCAGCGGGGGCATTAACGCCTGATTTCGCCAATATCCCGTACCGCGTTCGCAGTCTCAACTACTGGCCGCGCGTTGAGAACCCTTTTGAGGCGTGACGGGGAGAACACGCGAGAGCGAAACTTCATGCAGGCCGGGCGGTCGCCCGGCTGAATCGCGTCGTCTAGCCGGCGTTGAGCGTTGCTGAGTCAGACGCAACCAGGGCCCTTTGCTAGCGCAAAGAACCTCGGGTCATTCCTGCTTCTGAAGCTGCTCGATGACGCGCTGCTCCGCGCTTGTGCACACCGACAGAAGGCGGCACGGACCCTCAGATGCTGCAAGAAACGCGTGTCCCATGCTGCTATCGAAATAGACTGACTCGCCTTGCTTAAGCCGCACAGGAGCATAGAACTCTGTGTGGAACTCGACTTCGCCTTCCAGCATGTAGATAAATTCCTCGCCGGAATGCCTGATCAGGCTGCCGAATTCGTCGGTGAATTCCTCGATGGTGCGGGCTCGCACGTCGACAATCAGCGGTACCAGTTGCTTGTTCAGCAACTCCACGGCAAGGAACGTCTCCACATAGGGGCCAGTCCGCACGGCCACGCCCTCACCTTGTCGCTGAATGATGCGTCTGCCCGGCACCGACGGGGCTGTCTCGCTGCCCGGGCTTTCGCCGAGAAGTCCAAGCAACTCCGACATATTGACGCCCAAACCGGCGCTCACAAGCGAGAGCTTCTCGTAGGACAGGGACGCCCGTCCCATCTCGAGCTTCGAGATAGTTGAGATGGCGAGCCCGGTGCGTTGGCTGACTTCCTGCAATGTCAGCCCAAGTTTGTTACGCAGCGCGCGAATGGTCTGGCCGGGCTTGCTCAGACTGGATGGATCGTGGGTAGCAAGATTTTTCCGCATAGGTGTTTTCCGCATAAGCGACCAGTATGCCAAAAATTTTCATTACACGTACATTACGTCCTAAATTATTCATTGTGGAAAAAAATGTTCTATTTGGAAAATTGTTGGTGTAATGTGTGAGTCACGCAGCGATAACGGTCTGGCTGCGATGTGGACAGATATGAGAAATGACACCCGGGGAGCGCCAGCAAGGCGCGGGTGCTTGGAGGAGGGACAAATGAAATACGCTGGTCAGCGCCACTATTCCGCCAGCCGCGTTGGCGGTATCGGATTTGTGGCACTCCTACACGTCGCGCTCATCTACATTCTGGTGAATGGTCTCGCCTCGAAGGTGATTGAGGTGATCCGCAAGCCCATCGAAACAAGAATCGTCGAAGAGGTGAGACCGCCTGCGCCCAAGCCGGCGATCATCTTGCCGCCCCCGCCGAAATTCGCGCCCCCGCCGCCGTTCATTCCGCCCCCTGAAGTGGTGGTTCCCGCACAAGCGCAGCAGCCGGTGCTGGCGCAGCGATCGGCCACGCCTCAGCCGCAATCCGCACCCATGCCCGCGCCGGTTGTTGCGGCAGCGCCTGCGCATGCGGTGCACACGGAAGTGGGGGTGGTTTGCCCGAATTCGCAGCAGGTGAGGCAGTCGATGCGGTATCCGCGTGAAGCCCAGCGCAACAGCATTACGGGGGACGTACTGGTGGAGTTCGTGGTGGACGCACGCGGAAACATGCAGGACGTGCAGGTTGTGAAGTCGGCTGATCCCCTTCTCGATCGGGCCGCAGTGAACGCAGTCAAGCAGTTCAACTGTGTCGCGCAAGGAGAGGACGTTCGTGTACAGGTACCGTTCTCGTTCAATCTGAATTGAAGGCAACGTCAAGCAATGCTGGCGGGCGCTACCTGCCAGGTCTATGAAGAACGATCTTGGAGTGATGACATGAAGAACCCGAGTTTGGCCGCCATTGCGGCAAGCGCAATTTTCGCCCTGACCTCTGTGGCACTGCTGAGCGCAACGGGGACCGCCTATGCGCAGTCCGCCAGCAGCACGGCCGCCACGCCGAGCGCACAGACGAGCGCACAGACGAGCGCACAGACGAGCGCCGCGCCCGCTGTGCAAGCGCTGGCAGAGCAGACCGACCAGCCCATTCCGCCGCCGCCGGTGGCAATGACCGAAGGGGTGTCGAATCCGTATGGGCTCGATGCGCTGTGGAAAGGCGGCGACATTGTTTCGCGGGCCACGCTCGTCATTCTGGTGATCATGTCGATGGGCAGCTGGTACATCATGGTGACCAAATTTTTCGAGCAATTCCGTGCCAACCGTCGTGCGCGTTCGGCTGACGAGAAGGTATGGGATGCGCCGTCCCTCGAAGCCGGAGTGCAGCAACTGGACGAAGCCAGCCCATTTCGCTTCATAGCGGGCAGCGGGATCGAAGCGAGTCGCCATCACGAAGGGGTGCTGCTCGAAAAAGTCGATCTCAACACCTGGATCAGCGTGTCGATCGAACGGGCAACCACGGTTGTTTCCAATCGCTTGCAGGATGGTCTCGCGTTTCTCGCGACAGTCGGCTCGACAGCGCCGTTTGTGGGTCTGTTCGGTACGGTCTGGGGTATCTATCACGCGTTGACGGCAATCGGTATTGCCGGACAGGCGTCGATCGACAAGGTGGCGGGTCCGGTGGGTGAAGCGCTCATCATGACGGCAATCGGTCTCGCGGTCGCCGTGCCGGCGGTGCTCGGCTACAACTTCCTCGTACGCCGCAACAAGGCCGTCATGGAGCGGGTGCGCGGCTTCGGCGCACAACTGCATACCGTACTCCTGAGCAGTGCGGGCACGGTCACGAAGGGTTCTTCGTATTCCGTTCCTGACGACGCGTCCTCGCGCCGATCCATGAAGGCAGCAACGTCGTAAGCGGAGCAGATCATGGCCATGAGTGCGGGACAAGGCAGCGACGAGCACGATGAGGTGATGTCGTCGATCAACACCACGCCGCTGGTGGACGTGATGCTGGTGTTGCTCATCATCTTCCTGCTCACCATTCCGGTCGCCACGCATAGCGTGAACGTCCGGTTACCGACGCAGACGGTCCAGCCGTTGCAGACCACGCCGAAGAACATCGTGCTTGCGATTAATCGCGACGGCGACGTGTTCTGGTCGGAACAGCACATTGATATGCCGACGCTGGTGGCGCGCCTGAAGCAGGTCGCGATACAGCAGCCGCAGCCCGAGGTCCAGATCCGGGGTGACGAGAATGCGCGTTACGAATACGTCGGCAAAGTCGTAGTGGCGTGTGAGCGAGCGGGTATCGCGAAGGTAGATTTCATTACGAATCCGGTTGCGCACGGCGGGTGAGGAGGCAGAAATGGGAATGAACATTCCGGCGGGTGGTAATCAGGAACCCGAAGTACTGGTCGAGATCAACACGACGCCATTAATCGACGTCATGCTGGTGCTGCTCATCATGCTGATCATCACCATCCCGATCCAGTCGCATGCGGTGAAGATGAATATGCCAGTGGGTACGCCGCCTCCCGTCGTGAAGGCTCCGCCGCCGGTGGTGGAGGTTGACGTGGACTTCGATGGCACCATCAGCTGGAATGGTGCGCCCCTTGCGGACCTAGGGGATCTCGATCAGCACCTTAAGACGGTGGCGGCGCAAGCGGACCAGCCGGAGCTGCATCTCAGACCCAACCGGCTGGTACCGTACCGTCGCGTGGCTGCTGTGATGGCGGCGGCGCAACGGCAGGGCGTCACCAAAATCGCGCTCGTCGGCAATGAGCAATTCATGCAGTAGGAACGTCTGGGATAGGTGGAAAATGAGTCGTGGACTTAGTTCTGGACGCATGTCGTCCGCTCTGCTGCGTGGGCTGTTTCTAGCGATCGGGGTGAGCGCTGTGCTCGTCAGCAAGTCGGCGTTTCCAGCCGAGACCCTCCGGCCGGAAGTAGCCAGACCATTGCAGACTGCGCGTGCGTTGTACCAGGCGCAACGCTACAAGGATGCGCTGGCGAGCGTCGCGCAGGCAGAGGCCGTGCCCGGCAAGTCGCAATACGAAAGCGACGTTATTGCACAGATGGGCGGCGCGGCAGCCGTTGCCGCCGGCGACCTCGCAGTGGCCGCACGCGACTACGGATTGCTGATCCAGAGCGGCCGCCAGCCGGTTGCGGAGCAGCAGAAGATGATGGCGGCTCTGGCGAGTCTCGCCTATCAGCAGGGAAATTATGCGCAGGCCGTGCAATGGGGGCAGCGTTATCAGAGCGCGGGGGTGGGCGATCAGCATATGAAAACGCTGCTCGCGCAGTCTTACTACATGGCGGGCAACCCCGGTGCAGCAGAAAAAATCCTCCGGCCGGCGGTGGATGCGGAGATGCGCGCCGGGCGTGCGCCTGACGCTGACGCGCTGAAACTGCTGGCGAGTTGTTATCAGAAGCAGGACGACAACGCCGGCTACACAGCGGTGCTGGAACAACTCGTTAAATATTATCCGACACCGGCTTATTGGGGCGAACTACTCGGCCGCCTGCAGGCAGATCCAAAATTCGCGGGACGATTCGAACTCGATGTCTATCGTCTCAAGCGAGCCACAAACAATCTGAGTGGCGCAAGTGACTACATCCAGATGGCGCAGCTCGCGATTCTGGCCGGGCACGGGGCGGAGGCATTGAGTGTGGTGAACCAGGGGTTCAGTTCCGGTGTGCTGGGCAAAGGCGCGGATGCGGGACGCGGCGAGCGGCTCAGGAACCTCGCCACCAAAGCGGCAGCTCAGCCGCAGCCGGCCGCTACGGTAGGCAACGGCGCCGAGTTGGTCGAAACCGGCTTCAACGAGGCGCTCTCGGGAAAAAATCAGGAAGGCATAGCCTTGATCGAGACGGGCCTTGCGAAAGGCGGCCTTGCGGATCCGAATGAAGCGCGCTTGCATCTTGGCATTGCTTACTACCTGGCCGGTCAAAAGGGGAAAGCGCTGAATGCATTTGACGTCGTCGCCGGCAATGGCGAAGCGGCCACGCTGGCTCGACTGTGGAAGCTCGCATCGCGTAGTGCATGATCGATATTACGAAAAAGGCCCCCAATGCATAATGCCCCCGCAACCCTGAGATTTGTCGTCGCCGGAATCTGTCACGAGACCAATACCTATGCGACGGAGTTCACGGGTCACACCCAGCTATCCGGCTTCAGGTGTGTCAGTGGCGATGAAGTTGAAGCCGAGTACGCAGGAACCAATCGTTCGGTAGGCGGCTATATCGAAGCGGCCGCCGCGTCGGGGATCGAACTGGTTTACTCGACCGTGGCTTTCGCGTGGCCGTCCGGAACCATTGACGCGAGTGTCTACGAGCACCTGAAGCGATCTGTGCTCACCGGAATCAACAACGCACTCCCGGTTGATGGGGTCTTGATGGCGCCGCACGGAGCGGGTGTCGTGGAGGGGATCGACGATCTCGAAGGCGACCTGCTCGCGGCGGTACGCGAGTTGGTCGGCGATGAGGTGCCCATCGCATCGGTCTACGATCTGCACGGGCAGATGACCGAGCAGATGCGTGTCTATAGCGACCTGACGCTGCCGTGCCGACTCTATCCGCATACGGACCTCCTTCAGCGCGGCGTCGAGGCTGTCGAGCTGCTGGCCCAGACAGCCCGCGGGGTGATCAGGCCGGTCACTGCAATTCACCAGTTGCCCATGCTGGGTATCGTCATGAGCACGGATTCCGGGTTGCCCGCGGCGGACGTCAACGATTTGTGCGCGCGTATCGGTGAACGGCCGGGGGTGATCGATTGCTCCTGGTTCCATGGTTTTCCGTACGCCGATATTCCCGCGCCGTGCCTCACGGTGGTGTGTACGACCGATGGCGACCTTGACCTCGCGCAGCGCTGCGCCGACGAAGTTGCCGACTGGATCTGGGCTAACCGGGAGGCGTTCAGGCCCAAGGTCCTTGCGCCGGAGGAGGGCGTCAGGCAGGCCCTTGCGGTCGAGTCAGGTCTGGTTGTGATCAACGAGAGTTCGGACAACCCAGGTGGCGGCGCGCCTGGCGATGCGACGCATTTGTTGCGGGCGCTTCTGCACGCGCAGCTTCCGCCCGAGACCGCGTGCTTCGTGGCGATTCACGATCCAGACGTCGCGCAGCAAGCTGAGCGTGCCGGCGTCGGCGCGACGATAGAAGTCGAACTCGGCGGGAAGTTCGGCAAGATGCAAGGCGCTCCCATCGTTGCACAAGCGTATGTCAAAGCCATTACCGACGGCCGCTTCACGAGTCTTCCAGGGTCCATGCTGGAGGGCCTTCAATTCGATCTGGGGACATCGTGCAGGCTCATCATCGAGGGCGTCGACGTTATTGTTATCTCGCGTCCGACGCAAACCTTCGATCACGCGATGTTGCTGCTTCATGGCATCGACGTGAAGTGCCGCAAGATCGTTGCGCTCAAAAGCTCCAACCATTTCCGGGCAGGATTCCATGCCCTGGCCTCGGCAATCATTACTGTCGATAGCCCGGGACTGAGTTCAGCCGATGTCGCATCGTTTCCTCGTTCGCGCCTCGCGCAGCACCTTTGGCCACTCCATGAAGACGTCGTGCGAGTCAGGTCCGAGCAGGTTGCCGAGCCAACTCGGGACGCTTGAGTTTTATTTACCCGGACCGCTCACGCTATGTCGGCTGCGTCGCCAGGCGCCGGCAGCCTGGCATTTCGCGAGCGAGTCCGTCAACGGTCGACCACCCGATCCGACTGGATCTACATTGAACTATGAGCAGCATTCAAAATATCCAGGTTCTACCGGCAACTAGTCCGGGGAATCCGATAACAAGCATCGATACACCCGCGCTACTGCTGGACGCCGACGCATTCGAGCGCAATCTCGACGTCATGCAGGCGCGAGCCGACGCGGCCGGCGTAGCGTTGCGTCCGCATGCCAAGGCGCACAAATGCCCGGCGATCGCACTCGCGCAGATCCAGCGCGGTGCAGTTGGCATCTGCTGCCAGAAGGTCAGCGAGGCGCTGCCTTTTCTCCATGCCGGTGTCACGGATATTCACATCAGCAACGAAATCATCGGTTCGGCGAAGCTGGACTTGCTGGCGCGGATGGCGTTGCATGGGCGCTTCAGCGTTTGTGTCGACCACCCGGATCAGGTGATGGCGTTAGCGGCGGCAACCG
The DNA here is from genome assembly GCF_052682275.1 of Paraburkholderia sp. D1E. Taxonomy (NCBI): domain Bacteria; kingdom Pseudomonadati; phylum Pseudomonadota; class Betaproteobacteria; order Burkholderiales; family Burkholderiaceae; genus Paraburkholderia; species Paraburkholderia sp. D1E. The sequence continues at coordinate 7,315,502 of NZ_JBQYMB010000001.1, read as the reverse complement.
CCGTGCACGGCAGCCGTATCGATGTCTTCGTCGAAATCGACGTCGGCCAGAACCGCTGCGGTGTTGCCGATGCCAGGCAGGTGTTGCAATTGCTGGAGGTGATGTCCGCCCACGCTCAATTGACGTTCAAAGGCTTGCAGGCCTATCACGGCGGTATCCAGCACATCCGCGAATATGCCGAGCGGCGTGATGCCTCGGGAGTCGCCGCGGCTCGCACGGCCGAGGTCGTCGAGGCACTCCGCCGTGACGGTGTGGTCTGCGCGGTTGTCACGGGCGGCGGCAGTGGCAGCGTCGAGTTCGATCTCGCCAGTGGGGTCTACACCGAAGTGCAGCCCGGTTCCTATGCCTTCATGGATGGGGACTACGGTCGCAACGTCTATACCGACGCGCTGCGCTTCGAACACAGCCTGTTTCTCGCCGCGTCGGTGATCAGCGTTGGCAATAGTGACGCCGGACGGATCGTGGTGGTCGACGCGGGACTCAAGTCTCTCGCCGTCGATTCCGGTTTGCCGACGGTTTGGGGCGATGATGGCGCAAGCCGCACCTTGCACTACACGGTCGTGAACGACGAACATGGAAGTGTGCAGATGCTCAATCGCGACGTCGTCAAACCTGCGCTGGGCAGCCAGTTGCTGCTGGTGCCGGGCCATTGCGACCCGACGCTCAATCTGCATGACGAGATCATTGTGTTTCGCCGGGGAAGCGTTGAGGTCATATGGCCAGTGAGTGCTCGCGGCCATAGCCGCTAGACTGGCGCCTTCGCCGAGATTCTCATATTGTCGGTTTTGTGCGGTTTGCAAATGATTCTATGTTGGAAAGTTCTCCAACGTACTACTAACTGTTGCGCCTCCTTGGCGCTATGTCTTGTGGAGAGGCGTCATGGTGGTTCAAGAGTTGAATGTGAATGTCAGTGCCCTTGACGGTCTTTTTGCCCCTTTCAATCGCAGTGATGCACCGGGCCTGGTGGTGGGCATTGCGCAGCACGGCAAGCTGCTGTACCGGCGCGGCTTTGGGCTCGCCAGCCTGGAGCATGCAGTGGCCAATACGCCGGGCACGCGCCTGCGGATCGGCTCGATCAGCAAGCACTTCGCCGCTCTGCTGACTCTGCTGCTGGTCGAGGAGGGCAAACTCAGTCTCGACACACCGATCCGAAGCTACATTCCTGAACTTACCGGCCCAGGCGGCGACCCCACGGTTCGGCAACTCCTGATGCATCGTGGCGGCTCCCGCTGCTATCTCGACATCGGCTTCCTGTGCCGCGGATTGGCGATTGCACCGCTGGGTACCGCGCTGGCCACGCAGGTTCGCCAGACGGGTCGCAACTTCGCGCCCGGCGACATGATAATTTACAACAACGGCGGCTATCACCTGGTTTCGATTGCGATCGAGCGGGTGGGCGGTGCGTCGTTCGAAACCCAGCTAAAGGAGCGCCTGTTCCATCCTTTGGGGATGCTCGATACCGAGTCGATCCCAAGCGATTACAGCATCACGCCGGGCATTGCGACGATGCACACGCCGGCGCCGGGCGGTGGCTGGCGGCGTGGTCTGTTCCCCTCGGAGGAAAACCGTGGCGAGGGCGCCATCGTTTCGACGGTCGACGACATGCTGCGCTGGACCGAACATCTTCGGACGCGAGACCGGTTCGGCTCGCCCGCGACCTGGACTGCGCTGACCGGGCTAGCCCCTTTTCCTGACGGAACCGCCGGAAGTTATGCACTGGGTTTGATGGTCCAGTCCTATCGGGGGGTGCGAATCGTGCATCACTCCGGCGGTGTGGTCGGCGGGTCGAGCCAGATGCTCACGGCACCCGACCACGGGCTCGACATCGTGATCATGGCCAATGGCGCACCCGCGTGCTATCCGGTGAAGCTGGCCGAGCAGGCGCTCGATCTCATCCTCGCCGACCATCTGGGTGAGCGCACGCCTACGGTCGCGGCGGCTGACTACAAGGACCTGCTCGGCGACTGGTGGTCAACGGACACCGGCATGATCTACGGCCTGGTCGATGAGGAGGGCGTGCTGAAGCTGTCGCTGTGCAGTAGTCCGAAGGGGTTGCCGTTGGAGAAAGGACTTAACGGCCGGGCGGTTGCGCGGGGCGTCGGTGCGGGCATGGGCGATGTCGAAATCGGGCTGGAGGAAGCCGCGCGCGGCGATGGGATGACCGTCAGGTTCGGCGGGCAATCCGCAATCTATCGAAAGGTCGTGAGAGACATCGCGAGCGCTGAAGCCTTCGCCGAAGCGGTCGTTGGCCGGTACTACAGCGCCGATGCCGACTGCACGGCCGTGATCGCCCGGGACGGTGAGCGCATCGTGCTTCGCTGTGGCGATGCTTACGGGCAAACCGAGAGCGATCTGGTTTGTCTGGGCGAGACGCTTGCATGCACTGCGCCCTCTCTGGCGGGGTGGTCCTGTGCGTTGAGTTTTTCGAAGCAAGGCGGGCAAGTGAGCGGATTCCAGATCAATTCAGGGCGAACGCGGAATCTCTCGTTCGAACGGAAACAGGCAAGCTGAGTCCCAGTTCGGGGCGGACATTCGAGTGCATTGAATGTCCATTTTGGCAAATGGTTATCGCGCCGCTATGGCGGCAAATCTGTGGAGAAGCGCTATGGTGGGTCCGGAGTTGAAGGTGGATGTCAGCAGTGCCCTTGACGGTCTTTTTGCCCCTTTCAATCGCAGTGATGCGCCGGGCCTCGTGGTGGGCATTGCGCAGCACGGCAAGCTGCTGTATCGGCGCGGCCTTGGGCTCGCCAGCCTGGAGCACGCAGTGGCCAACACGCCGGGCACGCGCATGCGGATCGCCTCGATCAGCAAGCACTTCACCGCTCTCCTGGCCTTGCTGCTTGTCGAGGAAGGCAAGCTCGATCTCGACGCGCCGATCCGAAGCGTCATTCCCGAACTCGCCGGTCCGGGCGGCGACCCGTCGCTCAGGCAACTCCTTCTGCACCGAGGCGGCTCGCGCTGCTTTGTGGACATCGGCATCCTGAGCCGTGGACTGGCGGTGCCGCCGGTAGGGACGGGTCTCGCCACGCAGGTTCGCCAGACGGGGCGTAACTTCGCGCCCGGCGACACGATGCTTTACAACAACGGTGGCTATCACCTGGTTTCGATTGCGATCGAGCGGGTAGGCGGTGCGTCGTTCGAAGCCCAGCTAAAGCAGCGGCTGTTCCATCCATTGGGCATGCTCGATACCGAGGCGATCCCTAGCGATTACAGCATCACGCCGGGCATTGCGACGATGCATATGCCGGCGCCGGGCGGCGGCTGGCGGCGCGGCCTGTTTCCTTCGGAGGAGAACCGTGGCGAAGGCGCCATCGTCTCGACGATCGACGACATGCTGCGCTGGACCGAACATCTTCGTACGCAGGACCGCTTCGGCTCGCCCGCAACCTGGACGGCGCTGACCGGGCTTGTGCCTTTTCCAGACGGAGCCGTCGGAAGTTATGCGATGGGTCTGGTGGTCGAGTCCTATCGGGGGGTGCGTGTCGCGCATCACTCCGGTGGCGTGATCGGCGGGTCGAGCCAGATGCTTACGGCGCCCGACCATGGGCTCGACATCGTGATCATGGCCAATGGCGCGCCGGCGTGCAGCCCGGTGAAGCTGGCCGAGCAGGCACTTGATCTCATCCTCGCCGACCATCTGGGAGACCGCGCGCCAACGATCGCGGCGGCCGACTACAAGGACCTGCTCGGCGACTGGTGGTCAACGGACACCGGCATGATCTATGGGCTGGTCGAAGAGGAGGGCGTACTGAAGCTGTCGATGTGCGGAGCACCGCAAGGGGTGCCGTTGAGAAAAGCCCCTGACGGACGGGTCATCCTGCCAGCCGTAGGCATGGGTGAGGTCGAGCTCGGGCTGAACGATGCGGCCAGCAGCCGCGAGTTGACGATCCGGTTCGGCGGACACTCCGCGGTCTATCGAAAGGTTGCGAGGGACGCCGCCGACGCTGAAGCTTTCGTCGAAGCGGTCACGGGCCAGTACTACAGCGCCGATGCCGACTGCACGGCCGTGATCGTCCGCGATGGTGAACGCATCGTGCTTCGCTGCGGCGATGCGTATGGGCAAGCCGAGAGCGAGCTGATTTGTCTGGGCGAGACGCTTGCATGTCTCGCGCCCTCCATGATGGGTTGGTGCGCCGCGTTCAGTTTTTCGAAGCAAGGCGGGCGAATGACAGGATTCCAGATCAACTTGCCGCGCACCAGGAATCTCTCGTTCGAGCGGAAACAGAGAGGCTGAGCTCGGGCCGGTATCGGCGCACGCCAGGAACACACACGAAATCATGAATGCCGGTGACGGGACCCGCGTCCGTCACTTTTGTTTCGCAGCACGATGGAGTCTGCGTTGTGCAGACCCTAACCAATCATTGAGGTAGATGAAGCGTATGACGCAAGCTCAGCCTGTTTCGATCCCCAACACCCGGAAAATCGATTTTGTTTCCGGGGTTAACGGCCATCAATACTCGATCAGCGTGGCGTTGCCGTTGCTACCCGCGCCTGAATGCGGCTACCGGGTGCTCTATGTGCTCGATGCACATGCCTATTTCGCGAGCGCCATGGAAGCGGTTCGCGCCAACGTGCATGATGTGGTTGTCGTGGGTATCGGCTATCCCAGCGATCCTGCTTTTATCAACAAAGCCATTGAACCGCTTGGGGCGTTGCCGGGATTGAATGAACTGACGTCGATGTCCTATGCCTTCGGGTTGAAGCGAATGTACGACCTCAGCTTGCCGGTCAGTGTCGAAGTCCTTGCTACGCAGCAGATACCGGGCTTCAATCTGACACCGGAACGGGTTGGCGGTCTCGACGACTTTCTTGCGACGATCGAAACGGAGGTCAAGCCGCGCGTCGCGGAGCTGGTCCCCATCGACCGCTCGAACCAGGCGATCTTCGGACATTCGCTGGGCGGTCTGGCTGTTCTCCACGCGTTATTCGTCGAACCGAACGCTTTTCGAACCTTTATCGCGGCAAGTCCGTCGATCTGGTGGAGCGAGAAAGCGGTGCTGGCGAATGAGGAAAAATTCTCGGCCGCGGTGAGCGCCGGCACGGTCAGTCCACGGGTGCTCGTGACCATGGGTAGCGAGGAGGAGACGCCGACCGCTGTCCCGGCCGCGCTCGCTATGGCTCAGGCGGAACTCGACGCTCGCGTTCGCAGCAACCGGATGGTCGAGAACGCGCGTGAACTCACCGCAAGATTGCAAGCCTTGCGCGGATCGAACGGTTATCAGGTTGAGGATTACGCGGTCTTCCCCAAACAGGGGCACGGGCTTGCACCGTGGCCGGCGCTCGGTCGCGCGATCGACTTCGCTTTTAATTGAGCGGAAGAGGCAGTCGCCCAGTGGGGCGTCGGAGCACGGGAACGCGTGGCTGAACTGCATCCGTGTCGTACCGAACGCGTCACGGGGCATTGCCTGAAGACCTGAAGAAGGGGGCCGCCGCGAACGTGGCCCGACTTCTTAGCCGTGAGTCGCGCCCGGCGCCTTCGCGCGAGCCTGGAAGCGCCGATGTTCCTCGGGTGGCACCAATGATCCACCCGTCGTCCAGATCACGTGCGTCGCGGCGCTCAGGTCGAGATTGCGGGCACGCAAGTAGTCACGACCGGCGGCCGACTCGCTCAGCCATGCCGGACCACCGAGGCCCGCCACGGCCGACGGTTCAAGCTCGATCTCCATGGTCCGTTTGACCACGTGCAACTGCGTGTAGAGCTCATCGTCGCTCACTGTGAATACGCCGGCGAGCTGCGCGGCCATGAGCGGGCTGACAAGATACGACGCCTGCCCGACCGCGAGTCCATCGGCATCCGTGCGATTGTCGAGGCCGATGTCATACACGGACACGGGCTCATCGCAACCGGCCGCCAGTTGAACCAGCATGCACGGTGAAGCCACGGGCTCCGCGAAGAAGCAATGCACATGCGGGCCGAACAAGGCCGTCAGACCGTAGGTGATGCCGCCCGGCGCACCGCCGACGCCACACGGGATGTACACGAAGAGCGGATGCTCTGCGTCGACGATGCGGCCCGCCTCGGCAAGCTGCCTGGCCAGATGGCGGCCCGCGGCTGCGTAGCCGAGAAACAGCATCAACGAACCTTCGTCGTCGACGAAATGACAGCGAGGCATTTCCAGCGCCTGCGCGCGTCCGCCGGCAACGGCCTGGGCATAGTCGCCCTCGTGCTCGACGACCCGAACGCCACGCTGCCTCAGACGCTCCTTCTTCCACAGTTTCGCGTCGGTGGACATGTGCACGACGGCCTCGAACCCCAGCGCCGCCGCCATCACGCCGATACTCAAACCGAGATTGCCGGTGCTGCCGACCGTGACCGTGTGCTGCGCAAACAGCGCGCGTGCTGGCGGTGAGGCGAGGAGCCGACGATCACTGGTCGCATCCGCGAGGCCGCGTTCGATGGCGATCGACTCGGCCAGTGCCAGCACCTCGTGAAAACCGCCGCGAGCCTTGATGGAACCTGCCACGGGCAGCGCATCGTCGCGCTTGATGAACCACGCGCCCTGAGGCTTGCCCGGATCTGTCAGTGCGGCTTGCAGAGGGTCGGCGCGCACCAGCGGAGACTCCACCTTCCCCGCGGTCGCGCGGAGTTCGGGAAACAGCTGCGCCATCAACGGCTCGCAGCGCGCCAGCCGGTTCCCGGCTTCTGTGATCTGGTCCGCCGTGGGCGCGTTGGCCGGCAAAGGGCGACCGACGTTCGGGTTGAGCCACAGCAGCGGTTTCCGCGATCTTAGTTCGGATAACAAATCGTTGGATTCAAGCATGGACTATCTCAGTGACGCCGGCTCGAATGGGCAACTCGTGTGGCTGGCGGCGGAGCGCACCGCCGTTCGGTATGGTGGCGCGACCCGACAATGCGGGCCGCGCCACCGCGGAGACGCCGGCAATCTCCGCGCCCATGATCCGTTTTAGAACGGCACGTCAACCTGCATGCCGATTGTCAGAGGCTGGATAAAGATAACCGAGGCGGGGCCTCCGAGCGGAACGAAGGAGCTCCCCTGCTTGCATGCCGCGTCTGTTGAACAGGTTATGAACAAAGAACGAGACGTTTGCTTTGCGCAGATCAATACCGGCACGCAGGTCCGTCGTGAAATAGCCCGGCATGTTGAAGTTCGGCGCGGTCTTGCTTCCGGGGAAGTTCGAGTTGCGTGGCCCGATATAGGCCTCGGTCGCGCCCACGTAGGCGCGATACGAGGCGACGTTGAAGAGATAGTCGAGATTGAGCGTGGCCGAGAAATCCGGCGTATTTGGCAGGCGGTCGCCCGAGACTGCCCCAATGCCCGGCACATCCTGGGTGAGCCGGGAGTCGAGATAGGTGAGGCCCGCGCCCAGATGCCACTGCGGAGTCGGATTCAGCGTGCCGAAGAATTCCAGTCCCCTCGAACGGGCCTTGCCGCCATTGGCTACCACACCGAGGGTGTTGATGATCGTATTGAGCTGGATGTTCTTCCATTCGATATCGAATGCGGAAACGGATAACGACGCGCGCTTATCCAGGAAATCGGCCTTGTAGCCCACTTCATAACTGGTCAGCGTGTCGGGGTTGAACGTTCCCGGCGACATTTGCCCAGTGACGGGATCGTGATAGCTCGGCTGCGGACCACCCGGGCGGTAGCCGCTTGCAATCCGCCCGTACAGGCTGCTGTTCTGCGTGACCAGATAGCCGAGCGTGAAGAGATACGTCTTGCTCGTGTCAGCTGACTGACCGGGCTGATTCCCCGAACCGGCAAGCGGGCCCGACGCGATGGCGCTGAATGTCTGATCGTTGTGGGCAATCCGCAAACCGGCGGTTGCGGACAATCGGCTGGTGAAGTGATAGGTCAGATCGCCGTAGGCTGCATATTCCTTGTAGGTCGACGGAAATTGATTCGTGAGCAGATTGAGCGATGTCGTGGGCCCAGTGGCGGTGAGAGACTGATTCTGGCTGGTGCGTTCGCTTGTGTAAAAAAGCCCTGCGATCCACTCGAGCTTGCGATTGGCCGGGGACGTGAGGCGCAATTCCTGAGTGAACTTATCCGTTGAGATAGCCAGATTCGCGGCAGCCGTACGAAACAGTGGCGCACCGAACTGGGCGTTCAGGATGCCAGGATAGACAGACGAATCGTCGCTGGTCTGGCTGGAGCGTATGGTCTGATAGGCCGAAATAGCGTTCAGGCGTGCCCACCCGAAATCGTACTCAATGTTCGCGGAATAAAGCTCGATGATCTGGTCGAACGGTTCATCGACCAGCCGGTTCTGGGTAAGGTCGCCGTAGACCGGTTGCCGCGTGTAGAAGTTGTAGTCGACGGACGCCGTGCCATCGCGCTTGATCTGCTGCGTGGTCGCGGTCAGGCGCACTGTCAGTGCGTTGGTTGGCGTGACGGTCAGGGATGCCCGGCCGCCGCGGGTGCTGGCGCCGTCCACGCCTTTTTCCGGATCGCTGCCGACACGGTTCACGTAACCGCCGTCCTGCTGGTTGAATGCGCTGACTCGCAGGGCGGCGACGTCCTGCTTGATGGGCACATTCACCACCGCGCTCTCGGTATGGTTGAGGCCGCCGTGGTCGGTGCCCGAGAACATGATGCCTGCATGACCGGTGATGCCGCCTTCGGTGTCCGGCTCGTTTGTCACATATTTCAGCAACCCGCCCATTGCGCCCGCACCGTACAGCGTGCCTTGCGGACCTCGCAGCAACTCGATGTGGTTGAGGTCGAGCAGCCCCATGTCCAGTGAAAGTTGTGAGCCGGACCCATAGATCGTGCTGGAGCCAAACGGCACTTCGTCGACGTAGACACCGACTGTAGGCGAGATGTCCGTGCCGGTCGTGATCCCGCGCATGGTGATCTGGGCATTGCCCGCGCCCACCGAGGATAGGGATACGCCCGGCTCCTTCGTCAGGTAATCGCGCATTGACGCGTCGCCCTTGCGCTGAAGTTCTTGCGCACTCAGCGCATTCACTTGCATCGGCACTTCACGCGCCGGCTCCCGGCGCCGGTTCGCCGTAATTTCGACCGTGTTCAGGGTCGTGACGTCGCCAGTCGCAGCGGCCTTGGCGGGCGCTTTAGGTGTGGCCGGCGCCGTTGCTTTCGTGGCGCTCGCTGCGACGGGTGCGGAAGCCGGCGTGGGATTGGCGGGAACCGTTTGCGCATGCGCACACAGTACCGTCAGTCCGACAGCGGGCCCGACGAGCATCGACGCATAGCGCCCGCCCACGGGCCGCACGACAGCGCGACCGTTGTTACGTTTTTTCTGCGGGGGCCTGTTCTGCTTGGTTTTTGTACCCACGATGGGTCTCCTCCTTGAATTCCATGGTCTCGATTCAACTGGCTGGAGTGACCCGGCCGGATTTATGCAGCTCCTTGTACTGGGCCACGTGCACAAGGTAGCAAAAATTATCCTAAAAAGAAAAAGATTTTCAAAAATGGGGATTTAAGCCATCCTGGACAACCTGGGAAAACGCATCATCCCGGTCGCGATCGGTGAGTTTTGCCACACGCCGCGGGCTCTTCACATGGTTTGAGGTAGGGGAATTTTCCTAAATGGAAATATTTTTATCGTTCTGTACAATGGGCGGCAATGGCAGGGCACCCCGGCCTGATGACAATCATCGAAAGAGACAAAATGAAATTTTTCATGGCCGGGCTCGACACCGAAACCAATACTTTTTCGCCCATCCCCACCGGGCGGCAAAGCTTCGAGCAGTTATTGCTCGCCTATGGCGACGCCACGCAGCGTCAACTGAACTGCTGCTCAGCCCAGCTTGCAACCTGGAAGGAGATGGCCGATGCGCGCGGCTGGACGGCGGTCGAAAGTCTCTGCGCGGTGGCGGAACCGGGCGGCATTACCAGCCGCGCCGTGTATGAAGCATTTCGGGAAAGGATCGTTGCCGATCTGAAGGCGGCCGGCACAGTCGACTTCGTTATCCTTGCGCTGCACGGCGCGATGGTGGCCGACGGTTATGACGACGTTGAAGGCGATCTGCTCAGCCATATCCGGACTATTGTCGGGCCGGACCTGCCGATTGGGGTGGAGCTGGATCTGCATGCCCACCTCACCCCGCTGATGCTCGACAAGGCGACGGCAATCGTGACGTACAAGGAGTATCCGCACGTCGATATCGAAATTTGCGCGGCTCAACTCTTCGAACTTGTCGCCGATACGGTAGCCGGTAAAGTCAGGCCTCGCATGGCGATGTTCGATTGCCGGATGCTAGGCATCTTCAGGACCCAGGATCAGCCGCTGCGCGAGTTCGTCGAAAGAATGAAAGCGATGGAAGGCGCCGACGGCATTCTCTCCGTGTCTTTCGTCCATGGCTTCCCATGGGGAGACGTCGCGGACGTCGGCGCCAAGATGCTCGTGATCGCCGACGGTGACCATGACAAGGCCGCTGCCCTGGCCGCGGCACTGGGCGATGAACTCTGGAGCAAACGCGCAGCCCTGACGCCGGTTTTCAAATCGATAGACGAAGCGTTGGATCGCGCATGCGCCGCTGCCGAGGGGCCGATTGTTCTTGCCGATGTGTCCGATAACGCAGGCGGCGGCGCACCAGGCGACTCGACTTTTATTCTGCGGAGAATCCTGGAGCGGGGCATCGACAATGTCATTAGCGCCCTGTACTGGGATCCGGTTGCCGTCCGTTTCTGCCAGGAGGCCGGCGAAGGCGCGAGACTGAAACTTCGTATTGGGGGGAAAGTCGGTGCCGCTTCGGGCCAGCCACTGGATCTGGACGTTACCGTGCGCCGGATCGCGTCCGGCATCACGCAGAGATTCGGCCTCGTCCCCATCAGCATCGGCGACGCGGCATGGGTCAGCATCGGCAACGTCAATCTGATTCTGAACACACATCGAACGCAGGTCTTCCACCCTGAATTCATGGTCGCGTTGGGACTCGATCCGAGTCAGTTCAAGATCATTGTCGTGAAGTCCCTCAATCACTTCCACGCGGCCTTTGCCCCGCTCGCCAAAGACATTATTCACGTCGATGCGCCGGGCGCGCTCGAACGAGACTTTGCCACCCGGCTTTATGCAAAGGCGGGCAGATCATTGTGGCCTGCTACAGACGATCCATTTGCGGACACGCAGACTGGCCACTGATGGACCAGGGGGATGCGCGCAGCTGGTTCGAGTCTTTCTCGAGTCCGCTTACGGGCGGGCGGAACGAGCGAGAACGACCCGGCAATATCCCCCAGCGAGCAAAAGAATTACTTCATCGCTCAACTTTCATACAAAGATTAGAGGTCTGGAAATGGCGGTGCAAAATTATTTTTCAGCCACGTACGTCGAAGCGCGAGAAAAATTTATCAAGGCGGCTCAGGCCTTGGGCATGACCGTTGGGCGTGTATTTCATCCGCACAAGATCGGGCCCGATGGAGCGGCGCTTTCGATCGACTCAGCCCTGTTCTCGCCCGACAACGCGAGGTCACTGCTCGTCTTAACGTCTGGAACGCACGGCGTGGAGGGATTTTGCGGATCGGGATGTCAGGTCGGCTTGCTGAACGACACCGATTTTCTGGACGAACTGCGGGACAAGGCGGTCGCGCTGCTCCTGATTCACGCTGTCAATCCTTATGGGTTTGCGCATCTGCGCAGAGTGAACGAAGACAATGTCGACCTGAATCGCAATTGCACCGATTTCACCACGGCTGTCGGTGCTAACCCGGATTACAGGGAACTCGACGCATTGCTCCTGCCCGAGACGTGGCCGCCAACGGATGCCGATAATGAAGCGCTTGCCAGCTACATCCGGCAGCATGGCGAGCGCAAGTTGCGCGAGACCGCGACGAAGGGGCAATACGAGGTGCCTGACGGCATGTTCTACGGCGGAAGTTCGCGATGCTGGAGCACACGCGAGGTCAATGCGATTCTCGGTGCGCATCTGCCCAACTACGATCGTTTGGCGTGGGTGGACATCCATACCGGTCTCGGCGCTCACGGTCACGGCGAGAAAATCTTCATGAGAGGCGACATGCCTGAACTGCGGCGCGCGCGTAACTGGTGGGGCGCCGATGTCAAACAGATCGTCGACCCGCGTTCAGTTTCGGCCGTTATCGATGGGCCGTTGATGAATACCGTCTACGACGGATTCCCGACAATCGAAAAGACCACGCTTGGCCTCGAATTTGGAACCTATGAGACGTCGCGGGTCTTGCATGCGCTACGCGCCGACCATTGGCTGCATCGGCATCCGGACGGTTCCGCTGAACAGTCGGAGCAGATCGGCCGGAACCTGAAAGACGTCTTCTATTGCGATAACGACGCATGGAAAGGCATGGTGTTCGCACAGGCGCGCGTCGTCGCACTGCAGGCGATTTTTGGTCTTTCCGGGAAGGGCGACCAGGCATAAGTCCTGGAATGCTCCAGTGATTCCTTTTTCAGTCCGGCGTCGCGGGACCAACACCTCTCCTCTATCAGAAGAGAGGGATTTCATTCGCTCGCTTACTTGGTCGTATAACCGCCGTTGATCAGAATGGTTTGTCCCGTAATCCACCATCCGTCGCTGACCAGATGACGGATGAAGGGCACCACATCCTCGATGTCGGTCAAACCAGTCGTGGAGAACGGCGAGAGTGCGGCGGCGGTCTTGTGGTAGGCCACCGCGTCCGCGCCTTCGGCGGGATAGAAGAACGGCGTGTCCATGGGCCCGGGGCCGATGGCCGTTACGGAAATGCCGCGTGCGCCGAATTCCTTGGCCGCCGCGCGTGTGAAGTGCTCGACCGGCGCTTTGGTGCCCGCGTAGGCTGCGTAAAACGGTGTGAACGCGCCGAGCAGCGACGTGACGAGCGTGACGATCTTGCCATTGTCGTTTACGTGTTTGCCTGCCTCTTTGAGAAAGAAAAACGCGGTCTTGGAATTCACCGCGGTCATTTCCTCGTATTCGGCCTCGGTGATGTCGACGAACGGCTTCTTCAGTACCTTGCCCACCGTATTGATTGCGATATCAGGGCGGCCAACGGCAGCGGTGACATCCGAAAACAGCTTCTCCACCGCGCCGGCCGAGGTCAGATCGGCCTGGAAAGCAACCGCCTTGGCGCCCGCCGCCTCGATCGCGGCAAGCGTTGCGTCCGCTGCGGCCTTCGAGCTCGCGCTGTTGTAGTGGATCGCTACCGCTTTGGCGCCTTGCGCGGCGAGATCCCGCGCAATCAGTCCGCCGAGATTTTTCGCTCCGCCCGCAATGACGACAGTTTTGCCTTTGATGCTGTGGTTTGCCATGGTTCATCCCCAGTGCTGAAGCCGCCCTATGCAGCCTCTCATCCTGTCGGATGATATATTCCAGGAAAATCATTTAAATCTACTATTTCTGACATCACTGGTCAGAAAAGTCGAACAGTGGAAGGCATGCATGGACGTGGCGAAGAGCGAGACTGGCGGCGCGTGCGCGTGCCGGACCGATGGACGGCATCTCGCGCAGAAAGCTCGATACGACGGCGAGCGGCGCGCTAGCGAAGGCGGGAGCGAACGTGGATCGTATTGACCTGTTTCGCGTCTTCGTGCGCGTTGTCGAGTGCGCGAATTTCACGCGCGCGGCGAACACGCTCGCCTTGCCTCGCTCGTCGGTATCCGCGGCGATCCAGGAACTCGAAGGACGGATCGGCGCCCGGTTGCTGCATCGGACAACGCGTCAGGTGTCGCCGACCCAGGACGGCGCCGCGCTCTATGAGCGCTGTCTGCGCCTGATCGCCGATGTTGAGGAGACCGAGAACCTGTTCCGGCCGACATCGGTAGGACCGAGCGGCGTGCTGCGCATCGACGTGCCAGGCCGTATAGGCCGGCTGATCATCGCACCCGCACTGCCGGAATTCCTCGTCTCCTATCCGAAAATCGACATCACGCTCAGCCTGACCGATCGCACGATCGACCTTGTCGAAGAACGGGTCGACTGCGTACTGCGCGTAGGTAAGCCTCACGATTCCGGCATGATCGCGCGCCCCATTGGAAGTCTGCCCCTGATCAATGTTGCGAGCCCCCTCTATTTGTCCCATCATGGTACGCCGTGCACGCCCGGCGATATGACAACCCACCAGATCGTTCAGTATGCGTCGCCATCGAGCGGGCGTATCGCGCCCTGGGAATGGCTCGACGGCGAGACCGTAAGGACGTTGACAACGCAAGGCCGCGTGACCGTCAACAGCGCGGAGGCGTATATCGCATGCTGCCTTGCAGGACTCGGCTTGATCCAGATTCCTGCCTATGACGTGCAGCAGCATCTGCGTGCGGGCGAACTGATCGAGGTGATGCCTGAATACCGGGCTGCGCCAATGCCGATGAACTTGCTCTATCCGCATCGGCAACATCTGTCGCGCAGGGTACAGGTGTTCGCCGACTGGCTCGATGCGCTATTGAAAGGGCAACTTGTTTGCGATGCGGGTGGAAGAAAATGAAGCCGACCGATCAGGGCGCCGGTCCTTCCTCGCGCAGCAGCGAATAGCCTGTGCTAATCCTATTCGCGTGCCATGTCCCGCTGCATCAGAAACTCCCACGTGTTGTTCATGAACAGCGGAAACCCGTACCACGGCGCAGATGGCACGCGTGCGAGCAACGGCGGATGAGGGTTCCTGCAGGTCGCATCGCTGCCGTAGCCGACGAGCTCAGTGACGAGCGAGCTTGCGTCTCTGAGGATCTCCTCGGGAGAGCGATTCCAGATGTAATCGGAATCACCGCTTTGCGAATAGGCACGAAGGACTGCGCGGCCGATCGACGGTGCGTACCAGAATACTTCCTTGCTGTATCCAGTGACTGTGCAGTCCGCGTCGTCACAGTGCAGGGCGTGTAGTGTCGTGCTGGAGGAGTGCGGGTCGCGTTTGGTCCACGCGGTATTGCGCTCGATCACGAACGTATCGAACGTGCCCGCACCGACATGCCGTTTCTCGGTGCCTATGACATGACTCTGGGAGATCGCATGGTAGGCGTATTGCCACTCGGCATCATGGCCAACATGCGACGTGGCGTCTTCGCTGAACTCGTCAGACCACTTCTTACCTTTGGAGAGCGGGAACACCAGTAACTGTCGCTGTCCGTGCCGGGTTGCGTTGACCGGTGCGTACGTGTCGATCTGTTCCTCTATGTGCATGGTTGCATTGGGCCCGCCGACGTCATAGCTTGCGATACCGGAGGAGAGACCTTTGAGCGTCATTGTTGTAACTTGGGGTGAGCCGATGCTATAGCACCACGTCGTACCGGCAGCCGGGAGCGTTCTCGAGGGTGCGGAAGTCAGGTTTGCCGCGCCGGCGATGACTGGCGCGTTGCCGAGGAGCAGAATAAATGCAGCGTCGCGGATGAGATGCTTGACTCGCTGGGGCGGGATAAGAGGCATAGACTGACGGGCTTATTGAGTAGGAGTGCATCATGCCATCAAATTATCGAAATGGAAGACTCTGGCAGAGGGTTATGCGGGTTGAATTTCTCGACGCGCCGCCTGGCTGGTTTCAGATCCTGTTTGCGAATGCTTCCATCTTTCCAAAGGCAGTCGATCGCTACGAACTTCCCTTCATGAAAGCGGGCCGACACCGCAAACGAGTGCCGCCAGATCACCATCGTGTCGATGCTGCGTTCGACAGTGGTGCGCACTTGCTACGTTCAGTCCTTCACGAGGACATGTTTCGAGCGAGACGACCGTATCAACTTGAGAAAAGCTTGCAGGATCGGCGACTTATCTTCACGCCGATACAGGCAACTCAACTCGATCTCCCGCAACAGCGATGATTTGAGCGGGCGATACACCACGCCGGGCAAGCGCAGGTTGACCGCCGACTCCGTCGTCACGCAGACGCCGAAGCGGCTAGCAACCAACGCAATACACGTAACGACATCCTCAACTTCCTGTTCGACACGCAAGCGGACCCCTTCCGCGCGAAATGCGGCCGTGACCTCTTGCGCGAGCCCATGCACCGGTGCGTTGGGGTAAAGAATCATGCGCTCGTTGTCGAGGTCGCGCAGCGTCACGGTTTTCTTCTTGCACAGCGGATGACCTTCGTAGAGCGCAACGAGAAATGGCTCGCGCTGTACCCAGTCGACGGCAATATCGTTTTCGTTCGGCACCAGCCTGTTAAAACCGATCGTGATGCGACGCTCGCGAAGCGCCGCAATCTGTTCCGTTTTCGACATATTGTGCAAGCCGATTTTTACCTCGGGCCTCTCGGTATGAAAATCGGCAAGCAGTCGCGGAATCACATTCAGGATCCCGGAGCTGAAGATACCGACATCGAGCCGCCCCATATAGCCCCGGCCGGCAAGCTGGGTCTGTTCTTCGGCGCGGCGGGACAGCGCCAGAATGTTCGGCACTTCGTCGAGCAGCGCACGACCCGCTTCCGTCAGTTCCGCGCCTTTGGCCGTCCGGATGAATAACTGTGTGCCGAGTTCTTCTTCGAGTGCGCGGATATTCCGGGTAAGCGGCGGTTGCGCCATGTGCAGGCGCTCGGCCGCTCGCCCGAAGTTCAGTTCCTCCGCGAGGGCCAGGAAATAGCGCATCTGCTTCAGTTCCATCGTCTCTTCCCAGTTCGTACGCCGATATCGGCGCGGTATTCGCGCCAGCTTGCAGCCATACCGATAAGGTATCAGGAATTCGAAAATCGGTATTGGACGGTATGTTCAGTTGGCGCGCATCATGGGTGCAATACGTACAGCAGCGCATCGTCCGCAAAGTTCGTAGCGACTGAAGAGCGGCGAAGCGTGCACACGATTGGAGACAGGCATGATCATCGGTAATCAGAAGGACGTCACCCAGGCGGTTCTCGCGGAACTGAACCGTGCGCCTGACGCGCGCTTCCGCGAGATCATGTCGGCGGCAGTGCAGCATCTGCATGACTTCGCACGCGACGCCAAACTCACCGAAGCTGAATTTCATCAGGCCTGCGGCTTCATCGCAAAGCTCGGACAACTGTCGAGCGCATCGCACAACGAAGTCGTACTCGCGGCTGGCTCGGTCGGCCTGTCGTCGCTGGTTTGCCTGCTGAACAACGGCGACAACGGCCAGACCGAAACCACCGCCAATCTGATGGGACCGTTCTGGCGCATGGATTCACCCGCTACGCCGAACGGCGGTTCGATCGTCCGCTCGGAAACCCCGGGCGTGCCGATCTTCGTCGATGCATGGGTGCACGACGCGGAGGGCAAACCGGTCGAAGGCGTCGAAGTCGATGTGTGGCACACGTCAGCGGAAGGTTTCTACGAAAACCAGGACCCCGAGCAGGCTGATATGAATCTGCGCGGCAAGCTCACTACGGATAGCCAGGGGCACCTTGCCTTCCGCAGCGTGAAGCCGGCGGGTTATCCGATTCCGCTGTCGGGACCCGTTGGCGAGTTGCTGCGCGCGCAGGGCCGCCACAATATGCGTCCGGCGCACATCCATTTCATGATCTACAAACCGGGTTTCAAAACCCAGTTCTCGCAGGTCTATTCGAGCGACGATCCCAATCTCGACACCGACGTGCAATTCGGCGTAACCCAGGCGCTGGTCGGGCAATACGTCCTGCACGACAACGGACTCGCACCGTCCGGCGATATTCCGGGGCCATGGTATTCGCTCGCGCATCACTTCAGGATCGAAGCAGGCGAGGCCAGATTGCCGAAGCCGCCGATCACCGGCAAGGCAGAAGGCCCGCGCCCGGTCTGGTCCGTGCTGGAGCGCGCGTCATGAGCGACGCGCAGCTTCAGCAGGCGCGGGGGCAACTTGCGCCGGGCAGCGTGCTGCGCGCAGCGATCAATCTCGGCAATACGGTGCTTGCACAGCGTTCCGCAGACAGCGGCGAACTCGGCGGGCAGACGGCGGCCGTGGTGGCGCCTCCCGCCGCTGTTTAATCCAATCCGGCGTTGCATCACGGCGCATCGCACATACAGGAAAGCCATGCCTATCATCCATATTTCACTCGTCGAAGGCCGTGACGACGCCGCCATCAAGGCATGTGTCAAAGCGGTTGCCCGCACGGTGCACGAAACGCTAGGCGCGCCGCTCAACACCATCCGCGTGTACGCGACGGTCACGCCGGCCACACACTGGGCCGTCGGCGATCAAACCAAGGACGAGCTCGCCGCAGCCGCACAGGAGAACGGGAAATGACACCGATTGAACAGGCGGCCCGCGCCTTGGTCGAGGCCGAGCGTAGCGGTCAGTACATCGCGCCGTTGCGCGAGACATACGAACAACTGACGATTGAAGACGCCTACGCGATTCAACATACGAACGCCGAGCGGCGCGTCGCCGAAGGCCGGCGCATTGTCGGCTGCAAGATCGGCCTGACGTCGGTGGCCGTGCAGAAGCAACTGGGCGTCGATCAGCCGGACTTTGGCATGCTGTTCGACGACATGGGTTACGGCGACGGCGAACTCATCCCCACATCCATTCTCACGCAACCAAAGATCGAAGCTGAAGTCGCCTTCGTGATCGGCCGCGATCTGCGCATGCCGAATCCCGGCCAGCTCGACGTGCTGAACGCCATCGATTACGTGCTGCCGGCGCTCGAAATTGTCGGCAGCCGGATTGCCAACTGGAATATCCGCATCACCGACACGATTGCCGACAACGCGTCGTCGTCGGCTTATGTGCTGGGTAACAGCCCGCGCAAGCTGTCCGAATTCGATCTTCGGTTGTGCGGCATGGTGATGGAGCGCCGTGGCGAGCCGGTATCGGTCGGCGCGGGCGCGGCATGCCTGGGCAATCCGATCAACGCTGTGGTGTGGCTGGCGCGCAAGATGGCCGCGCTCGGCACGCCGCTGCTGGCGGGCGACCTGGTGCTGTCCGGCGCGCTCGGCCCGATGGTGGCGGTGACGCCCGGCGACATCGTTGAGGCACGTATCAATGGTTTGGGCTCGGTGCGTGCCGTGTTCGAAGCCGATTCCAGACAAACCCCGAGCGAGGCCCGCCAATGAGCGCCATTACCGACTACGCGACGCTGCTCGACGACGCAGCGCGCCATGCAACCGAAGTCTCACAGTTCGATCCCGAAGGCGGCCTGTCGCTGGATCAGGCTTACGAGATTCAATCCGCGTCGATCAAACGGCGTGTTGAGCGGGGCGAGCGCCGGGTCGGCGTGAAGATGGGTTTCACGAGCCGCGCGAAGATGGTTCAGATGGGTCTCTCCGACGTGATCTGGGGCCGCCTCACCGCGGGCATGCAGATCGAAGAGGGTACCGCGATCGATTTTTCGCGCTTCGTGCATCCGCGCGTCGAACCGGAAATCGCGTTCGTGTTGAAGCATTCCCTCGCAGGCGACGTGACTGGACCGCAAGCGCTTGCTGCAGTTGAAGCGATTGCACCGGCGCTCGAAATCATCGATTCGCGCTACAAGGACTTCAAGTTCACGCTACCTGAGGTGATCGCGGATAACGCATCGTCGAGCGGCTTCGTGATCGGCGCGTGGCGCGATCCGAAGATCGACTTCAGCAATCTTGGCCTGACGCTCAATATCGACGGCCGCGCCGTGCAGGTCGGTTCGACGGCGGCACTGCTCGGTCATCCGTTGCGTTCGCTGGTAGCCGCCGCACGTTTGTCGGCCCAGGCAGGCGAGCCCTTGCAAGCCGGCTGGATCGTGATGGCGGGCGGCGCGACGCCGGCCGAATGGATCAAGCCTGGGCAATACGTGTCGGTCGACATGGAGCAGCTCGGCAGTGCGGGTTTTCACATCAAGGGGTAAGACGATGCCGATTGCGCTGATCAAGATCCTCGAGGGCCGTAGCCCCGAGAAGAAACGCCGCCTGATCGAAAGTGTCTCGCAAGCGATGGCGGAAAGCCTCGAGATGCCGATCGACGGCGTGCGCGTACTGGTGGAAGAAGTGCCGCCCGATTGCTGGGGACGTGGTGGCAAGACCGTTGCGGACCGCGTCGTGGATGGCAGCGCGGCGCTTCCCAAAGCATGAAGCAGGGTTTCGGAGAAGACATGACTGACAAGGTAAAAGTGGCGATCATCGGGCCGGGCAACATCGGCACGGATCTGATGATCAAGGTAATGCGCAATAGCAAACACCTCGAAATGGGTGCGATGGTCGGCGTCGATCCGAAATCGGATGGGCTCGCGCGCGCTGAACGTATGGGCGTGGCGACGACTGCCGAAGGGATCGACGGTCTGCTGAAGCTCGACGTGTTCCAGGGCATCGACATCGTGTTCGATGCCACCTCGGCAGGCGCGCACAAGCGTCACAACGACGTGCTTCAGCAGCACGGCGTGCAGGTGATCGATCTGACACCGGCGGCAATCGGCCCGTACGTGATTCCCGCGATCAACCTTGAGGCCGAGAACGCGTCCAACATGAACATGGTGACGTGCGGCGGCCAGGCGACGATTCCGATCGTCGCGGCAGTGTCACGGGTGTCGAAGGTGCACTACGCGGAAATCGTCGCGTCGATCTCGAGCAAATCGGCAGGTCCTGGCACGCGCGCCAATATCGACGAATTCACCGAGACCACGCGCAGCGCGATCGAGATACTCGGCGGCGCGACACGCGGCAAGGCGATCATCGTGCTCAATCCGGCCGAGCCGCCGCTGATCATGCGCGACACGGTGTTCGTGTTGTCAGATCTGGTCGATACGCAACTGATTGAAGACAGCATTGCGCAGATGGTGGCGAACGTGCAGGCCTACGTGCCCGGCTATCGTCTGAAGCAGAAGGTGCAGTTCGACGTGATCTCGCCGGAGCAGCCGCTGAACGTGCCCGGCATAGGTCCGAAGCATGGCCTGAAAACGTCGGTGTTCCTCGAAATAGAAGGTGCCGCTCACTATCTGCCCTCGTATGCGGGCAATCTCGACATCATGACCTCGGCCGCGCTCGCGTGCGGCGACATGATGGCGCGTCGCCGGGTTGCTGCCGGTATCGCGCGTGGTCATAAGGAGGCGGTGTAATGACGTCGCTCGATAAAAAACTCTACATCTCGGACGTCACGTTACGCGACGGCAGCCACGCGATCCGTCATCAGTACAGCATTGCGAACGTGAAGGCGATTGCTGCCGCACTCGACCAGGCAGGCGTCGACAGCATTGAAGTCGCGCATGGTGATGGTATCGAAGGATCGAGCTTCAACTACGGATTCGGTGCACATAGCGATGTCGAGTGGATTGCCGCAGCGGCAGAGAGCGTCAGGACCACGAAGATTGCCACGCTGCTGATTCCAGGTATCGGCACGACTCACGATCTGCGCAACGCATACGACGCCGGCGCACGCATCGTACGGGTCGCCACGCATTGCACTGAAGCGGACGTCTCGCGTCAGCATCTGGAATTCGCGCGCGAACTTGGCATGGACCCCGTCGGCTTCCTGATGATGAGCCACATGACCACGCCGCAGAAGCTCGCCGAACAGGCGAAGCTGATGGAGAGCTACGGCGCGACCTGCGTGTACGTGGTCGATTCGGGCGGCGCGCTCGGCATGAACGATATCCGTGACCGGTTCCGCGCATTCAAGGACGCGCTGAAGCCGGAAACGCAGACCGGCATGCATGCGCATCACAACCTGAGTCTTGGTGTCGCGAATTCGCTGGTTGCGGTGGAGGAAGGTTGCGATCGCATCGATGCGAGTCTTGCGGGCATGGGGGCAGGCGCCGGTAATGCGCCATTGGAAGTGTTCATCGCGGCTGCAGAGCGTCAGGGCTGGAATCATGGCTGCGATCTGTACCGGCTGATGGATGCAGCCGACGATCTCGTGCGGCCGTTGCAGGACCGTCCGGTGCGCGTGGACCGCGAGACGCTCGCGCTCGGCTACGCGGGCGTGTATTCGAGCTTCCTGCGTCATGCGGAAGTGGCGGCAAGCAAATACGGCCTTAAGACCGTCGACATTCTTGTTGAGCTGGGCCGGCGTAAGATGGTCGGCGGCCAGGAAGACATGATCGTCGACGTCGCTCTTGATCTACTGAAACGGGTTGCGCAGACGCATGCCGAGCCGACCATGAGCGAAGCGGGCTGAGACAGGAGCAATGCGATGACACGGCTCTACTCTCTGGTGCCGCTCACGGCGATTGAGCTGACGCCGCCCGAACTGGTGGCGGCTGCGAGCCGCACGGGCTACGGCGCGGTCAGTCTGCGTCTCAGCCCGTTTCGTGCCGGCGAGGCACAGCATCCGATGTTCGGCGACTCGCCGATGCTGCGGGAAACGGAAGCACGCTTGCGCGACACTGGGCTCGCCGTGCTGGATGTCGAAGTCATGTTGCTCACGCCTGAGCGTGACGTACAGGACTTCAAGCGCGTGTTCGAGACCGCGATGCGGCTTGGCGCACGCCATGCTTTGACACTGATCGATATTGCCGACCGCTCGCTGGCGGTCGACAAGTTCGGGCAGCTTTGCGAACTGGCTGCATCGTTCGGCATTTCCTGCGCGCTCGAATTTGCGGCGTGGCTCGGCGTCGGCAGCATCCAGGCCGCCAATGCGATCGTCAGCGAAGCGGCGCAGGCCAACGGCGCATTGCTGCTCGATCCGTTTCACCTGATGCGCAGCGGCGGCAAGATCGACGACATTGCGGCGATCGATCCGGCGCGCATCCGGTACGCGCAGTTCTGCGACGCGAGCGCGACAGCGCCCGCGACCACGGCGGCGATTTCCGAAGAAGCGCGCTATGACCGCCTGTTGCCGGGCGAGGGTGGTTTGCCGTTGCGCGAGTTCGTCATCGCGTTGCCGGCGGCCATTCCATTCGGGCTTGAAGTGCCTAACCGAAAGCTCGCCGAAACGCTCGAACTGGACGAACGATTGCGCATGACACTGGCTGCCGCAAAGCGTGTTGCGGACGATTTGGGGTAAGCACCATCGTCATACCGGTTCGGCATTGGGCAGTGGAGCGTGTCGAAGCCGCCTTGGCAAACCTGTCCGGCCGGTTGCCGGGAACGAAGAGATAAGACCAGGGTGCAAGGTCAGCCATGCTGAGTCCCCAGTTTCGATTCGGGGAGCAGTTTGGGTACGACCGTTGCATCGGTAATCGTCCATACCGACGCGATGGAGCGCTTGAGTTCGTCTTCAGTGGCCGCTTTGCCATACAAACCCAGCGTGATCGTTTTGTGCTCGAGTTCAGCGCGCGTGAGCGTGTTGCCTGGATCGCCCTTGGGATCATCCACGCGACCCTCGAAAGTACGGCCGTCCTTCGTCTGAACGGTGACTTTGCCGATCCAGCGTGACGGGTAGGCTGTATCGACCTCTGGATCGAGCACCATTGAAACTTTCTTGCAGAAGTGCGCGATCCTGCTGTCCCTGTAGTGATCGTCGAACTCACGTACGCCCGCGTGGCCGAATTCCGCTACCAAGGCGAGTACGGTGCCCATGGAGAACTTTGCCTGATGGATCGTCTTCGGATCGGTTACCGGGCCAAGGACATCAATCGCTGCCTGGTGAACATGAGTCACCACTGTCCCGATGTCGTCCGGCGCGATCTGATCCCGCTGAATGATTTGCAGCAGGGCGTCGGCTGCAGGATGAGTGTGCCGGCAGGAAGCGTGATACTTGAAAGACGTTTCGATCAGCGCCCAGCGCGTGCCGAGCGCGTCGGCGAGTTTGTCCGGATGCGTTTGCGTGGACATGCCGGCACCCATGCCTTTCGCGCCCTCGAAGATATCTTTTGCGCCGGTAAAGCCGTCTGCCGCCAGGTAGGCTGCGAGAAGACCGTTCGCCGCAGCCTTGGCCGTATGCAATTGCTTGGAGTCCGCGGCGTCTTTCAAAAATTCCCAGAGCCCCGCTGCCTGGGTGCCGGCGGAACCAAACGCATTCACCATCTGCTCGTCGCTCAATCGCAAAAGATTGCCGACCGCTGCTGCGGCCGCGATCGTCCCGACTGTACCGGTGGTATGAAAAATCCTGTAGTGCGACCGGCCTAGGAATTCACCGACGCGGATGCCCACTTCATAACCTGCGACAGACGCAACGATGAACTCTTTGCCGCTTCTGCCAAGCGCTTGCGCAACGGCCCACGCTGCAGGGAAGACGACGGTTGCCGGATGCAGGACGGAACTGTTGTGAAGATCGTCCTGTTCAGCGAAGTGCGAAGCGGCGGCGTTGATCATTGCCGCGAAGAGCGGGCTGGTGGTTCGACGGGAGATCAGTACTTCGCAGGGACCGGACTGTGGGCCAAAATCCAATGCGAGTTTCTGGATCGTCTCGACCGCGCGTGCGCCGCGGCCAGCCAGTGCCGAGCCGAACCAGTCAAGGAAGAGGTCTTCCGTGCGTGCCACCACGTCCCTGGGGATCTGTTCAAACTTAAGATGGGCCGCAAACGAAGCAAGAATCTGGGTGTTACTCATAACAGGCTTACCTTGACTGGGGAGTCAGATGACGGCCGCTTCACGAAGCTCGCGGATGGCATGGGTCGACAAGCCCAATTCATTCAGAAGGGCTTCGGTGTGCTGGCCTAACGCGGGCACAGCGTCCAGTCGAACATCGGATGCGGTACTGGCGCCTGGCGGCAGCAAGGCGGGAATGGCGCCGGCAGGGGAATCGATGCTCACCCAGCGATTGCGTTCTTTAAGCTGGGGATGTGACCACACATCGTGCATATCATTCATCCGCGCGTTAGCGATCTGCGCGTTATCCAGCCGACTGATGACGTCTTCCGACGTCAGTGTGCTGAACGCGGCAACAATGATTTCGCGCAGTGCCTCGCGTGCCGCTACGCGCTTCGAGTTGGAACTGAAGCGAGGATCGATGGCGAGCTCGGGTTCCAGCAGCACCTGTGTGCAGAAGACGCCCCATTCACGCTCGTTCTGCAATCCCAGCATGACGGTCTTTGCATCGCCAGCGGGGAAGGGGCCATACGGGTAGATGGTCGCGTGGGCGGCGCCGGCGCGTGGTGGCGGCGATGCGCCATCGAACGCGTAGTAAAGGGGATACGTCATCCACTCCACCATGCTCTCGAGCATCGAGACATCGATTTCCCGGCCCAGCCCGGTTTTCGATCGTTGTAGAAGCGCGGAGAGGATGTTCGTATAGGCGTACATTCCCGCCGCGATGTCGGCGATGGAACAGCCGGCTTTTGCCGGTGAGTCCGGACCGCCGGTAATCGAAAGGAACCCGGACTCACTCTGGATCAGCAGGTCATAGGCTTTCTTGTCCCGATAGGGACCATCGGACCCGTAACCGGAGATGTTGCAGACAATCAGGCGGGGATACCTGTCATGCAACGCGTCATACGACAGCCCCAATCGTGCCGCGGCCCCGGGTGCCAGGTTCTGCACCAGCACGTCGGTGTCCTCAAGCAGGCGCTCGAAAATGCCCTGTGCCTGCGGGGCCTTGACGTCCAGCGTGAGGCTTTCCTTCGAGCGGTTGCACCATACAAAGTGCGAGGCCATGCCGTGCACGCGCTCGTCGTAGGCACGCGCGAAGTCACCGGCACCTGGCCGTTCGATCTTGATCACGTGGGCGCCAAGATCCGCGAGTTGACGGGTACAAAACGGTGCTGCAATCGCGTGTTCGAGGGTGATGACCTTCACGCCGTCCAGCGGTTTCATGTCGGTCTCCTCAGAAAGAGCGCGGCAGATCGAGCAGATGCTCGGCTACATACGAAAGAATGAGATTGGTCGAGATCGGCGCGACCTGATAGAGCCGTGTCTCGCGGAACTTGCGTTCGATGTCGTATTCGTTCGCAAACCCGAAGCCACCGTGGAACTGCAGGCACGCGTTCGCGGCCTCCCAGGAGGCGTCAGCGGCAAGCAGCTTGGCCATATTGGCTTGCGCGCCAGCCGGCAGTTTGGCGTCGAAAAGCTGACAGGCCTTATATCGCATCAAGCTCGCCGCTTCGACGTTGACGTACGCGCGAGCGATCGGAAACTGTACGCCCTGGTTTTGTCCGATCGGTCGGCCGAAGACGACACGTTCCTTGACGTACTTACAAACCTTGTCGAGAAACCAGTACCCGTCACCGATACATTCAGCGGCGATCAGCGTCCGCTCGGCATTCAGTCCGTCAAGGATGTACTTGAAGCCTTTGCCTTCCTCACCGATGAGGTTTTCGGCAGGGATCTCGAGGTTGTCGAAGAAGAGTTCGTTAGTCTCGTGATTCACCATGTTCGGGATAGGGCGGACGGTCATGCCTTTGCCGATTGCCTGATGCAGGTCGACCAGAAAGATCGACATGCCCTCGGATTTCTTCGCTACCTGATCGATCGGCGTGGTCCGCGCGAGCAGAATCATCAGATCGGAATGCTGGATCCGGGAAATCCACACCTTCTGACCGTTGACGACATATCGGTCGCCTTTGCGAACCGCGGTCGTCTTGAGCTTCGTGGTGTCGCTGCCGGTCGTCGGCTCGGTCACGCCCATCGACTGAAGCCGCAACTTTCCGCTGGCGATTTCCGGAAGGTACCTGGCCTTCTGCTCTGCCGAGCCGTGCCTGAGCAGTGTCCCCATGTTGTACATCTGCCCGTGACAGGCACCGGAATTGCCACCGCTGCGGTTGATCTCTTCCATGATCACCGAAGCTTCGGTCAGGCCGAGCCCGGAGCCGCCGTATTCCTGCGGAATGAGGGCTGCCAGCCAACCGGCGTCGGTCAGGGCTTGCACAAAGGTCTCTGGGTAGGCGCGTTCCTCGTCGATCTTGCGGAAATACCCGGCAGGGAAGTTGGAACACAAATCGCGAACCGCTTCACGGATGTCCTGATAGGGGTCGATGTTAGCCAGCACTTGTCTCTACTCCTCGGAGTTCATTTTTGAAAAACATACGCGGGTGTCTTTAGTGTCGCCTCGGCGTCGACGCACAACACGCCATCGGAATGAGCTGCCCGGAGCTTCGCTTCAGTCAACCCCGGAGCGCGAGCCGCGTAGAGGAAAAAAAAGGGGCGTGGTCAAAAAGCGGGTTGACCGCTTTGAATAGGAAAGACGCGATCGATTCGGCGGGAAGCTTGCGCCGAATTCGATCGATCAGCAAAGTCACAGTCATCGGGGCGCGTCGTTTACGCCAGATTGACGCATCCGCCTGCTGACTGCAATTTGTGTCTGGAGAAGAGGGCTTTAAGCGCAGACTAACCGTTGACGCTCAGGCCGGTTGCGACTCACCATCGCTTTTGCACTTTCGCGTGAGGAGGTCGACCAGTTCCCGCGCGAAAGACGGTAACAGGTCGAGGTTGCGCACGCAGATCAGCAGATTGCGCGTTGCCCAGTCGTCCTCGATTTCAACCAGCCGGATGTTCATGGTTTTAACGTAGCGCACCGCTGACGAGCAAGGCAACACGCCGATCCCAACGTTAGCCTCGATCATCCGGCACAGCGCTTCGAAGTTGCCCACTTCAATTCGCAACTGAAGTTTCTTATGGATGTCGCTTGCTACGCGGTTCAGAAAGGTGTGAATCGCGCTTGCTTCCGGCATCCCGACGAAGTCGAACCCGGTTGCCTCTTCAAATGGAATGGACGTCTTTCCGGCGAGCGGGTGCGAACTCGAGACCGCCAATATGAGCCGGTCTGAGCGGTACGGCAGGACTTGCAGAGATTCGGGCCTGACATTGCCGGCCACTATCCCGACGTCCGCCGTGCCGTCACTCACCGCGCGCACCACGTCATGACTCAACCGTTCGCGAAGCTCGACATTCACGTCTGGATGCCCGGCGAGAAAGTCACGCAGATCGTTGGGAAGGAATTCGGTCGTAGCAGTTGTGTTCGCAAAGATCCGCACATGGCCTTTGACGCCGCGCGCGTACTCCTGCATATCGCCACGCAACTGCTCGAGCTGCGAGAGGACAACCCGGGCGTGGTGAAGGAATGCCTGGCCCGGCGGCGTCAGGGTAACGCCCTGACTGGTCCGATACAGTAGTTTCGCCCCCATGCTTTCTTCCAGATTTTTGATCCGGGTGCTTGCCGCGGGTACAGACATATGAAATCGCTCGGCACCACGCGTCAAGCTATCCGTCTCAGCAATACATGTGAAGAGACGAAGATCAACCAGATCGAAATGCATGGCCATGTTGCGTGCTCTGAATGAAGAGGTGCTCCGTTGATCCAGTGTAGCAAATAGCAGAAATCAATCTGGGGAACGCGATGTTGATCGCACCGTTCAGGAACGCGCCGTTCGATTTGGACGAGATCGCCGGCTATACAGCCAAGGCGGCGACGCAGCACGACTGTGACATGAGCCGGAATTGAATCGCCGGCTGTTCCGGCGGGTGCTCAGTTGCCTGTTGCGCAATCCGGGCCGCCGACGATCTTCAGCGTATAAACCGTCGACTCGCCCAACTGCTGTGGCGCGATCGGCTCGACCAGCCACCAAGGCAACTGATTCAGGTCCAATTCGCTCGGGCCCAGCTCAAGCCTGGCATCTGCCGCCGTGATGGTCAGTGTGGGCAGGGCTGCATGGTCGAACACGACAAAAAACAGATCGTTATACGTCAGGTTGCCGCTGGCAGTCGTTTCCTTCGACGACGTCACGATGCGTTTGACCAGATGGCCGTCGCTCACGAGCGTGGTTCGGTCGACAAACTCGGTGACTTCGTAGCGGCCCGCATCGCCTGCGGTGCAACGGGCGGCTTGAGGTGACGCGGGGCCGCTGGCTGCGGGCGCGGCGGCATGCGCGGGCACTGTGAGCAGACACCACGCTGCCATGGCCCATTTGAGTGCTCTCATCGACGCTCCGGCATGTGACGCTGAACCACGATGTCGCTGCGCGCCCGCAGCGGCCTCATTCAAATCAGCTTCAGATCAGTTCAGCCCGGTTCCCGGGTGGCGGCTTCGAATTCCTTCAGATCGAAACCCGGCTGGGCTGCTTGCGCGATTGTCGGCAACGCGGCGCGGGCCAGCAGTTTGCGCGACGCCATATGGTCGCCCGGCCGGTTACACGATTCCACTGCGATCAGGCGGCCAGCGCGGAAGCACAACACGCTCAGTTGCCGACTCTCGCCAGAGCCGAGCAGGACTGTTTCGTCGTGGCCGTCGGAGAGCCCCGCGATCTGCAGTTTCAGGTCGCCCTGGTCGCTCCAGAACCACGGCAAGGCGGTGTAAGCCACAGGCTTGCCGGTCAGGCGTGCCGCGACATTGCGCGCCTGGTCGACGGCATTTTGCACCGACTCCAGGCGGATCGGCGCGCCGCTCCACGCAGACGGAAAACTGACGGCGTCGCCGACGGCTGAAATTGAAGGATCGCTGGTCAGTAACTGCGTGTCGACGCAGATGCCGTTTTGCACGGCGAGCCCCGCGTTGGCAGCGAGGTCGGTGTTGGGTAACACGCCGATCCCGTATACGACCAGTTGCGCTGGCAGACGGCGGTTGTCGCCCGTTTCCACGGCCACTATCCGACCGTTGTCGCCGACCAGCCGCGCGACGGTTTGCCCAAAGTCGAACTTCACGCCCCAGCCGGTATGCGCAGCGCTGAACAGCGTCGACATATGAGTGGAGAGGGCGCGCGCCATCGGCCGCGTTCCGAGTTCGACCACGTGGACCGATAGGCCTTTGGCCGCTGCTACTGCCGCGAATTCGAGGCCGATGAAGCCGGCACCGATCACGACCACCTCGCGCGCGGCCGCCACGCGCGGCGCGAGCGCGTCGGCATGCTCCAGCGTGCGGATGCCGAATACGCCGTCGAGTTCGATTCCCTCAATGGGCGGCACGCGGTTGCGCGCACCGGTGGCGAGCACCAGGTGGTCGTACGGCACGCGTTCGCCGCTCGCCAGTTCCACGCACTGCGCCTCGCGATCGATCCGCGTGACCCGCGCTTCGACCCGCTCGAGACGCTGTTGCTCGAACCATTCGTGAGTGCGAAAGCGCAGCGCCGTGGTGCCGATCTTTCCGAGCAGGTAGGCCTTCGATAACGGCGGGCGTTGATACGGCACACCTGGCTCGTCGCCGATCAGCGTGATGCGTCCTTCAAAACCTTCCTGCCGCAGCGAAGCCGCAGTCTGATATCCGGCCTGGCCCGCACCGACGATGACAACGTTATTCAATGACATGAGGGGGATCGAGAGTACGAGTCGAGTAATCAGGCCAGATTCAGTGAATCGAATTTCGGGTAACGGCCGAGCGGCAGCAGCGTGATCGCGCCGAGCAGAAAGGCAGCGCCGCAGATCGACAGCATCGTCGTGTATGAGCCGGTCACGGTATAGATCCGGCCGAACAGCCACGGCGCCATTGCGGCTGCGATGGTGATCAGCGCGACGTGCATGCCGAACAGGCGCCCATAGTTGCGCATGCCGAAGTAACGCGCAATCAGATACGCGGCAATGTCGAACTCGGCGCCCGCGCCGAGGCCGATCAACAGCGTCGCAACCGCGAGCGTGGCGGCGTGATCGGCGCTGGTGGTCGACAGCAGCAGACAGCCCAGCGCGGGCATGGCCAGCGCGACAGCAGCGACCGCGGGCGCCCACAGACGGTCGATCAGATAGCCGACGAGCAGCCGGCCGCCAATCAGCGAGAGCCCGAAGCTGCCGAATATATGGCTGGCTTCGGCCGCCGAGAGCCCTTTGTCGCGCAGGAGCGGCACGGTGTTGCTGACCATCGAGACCGTTGCGGCCACCACGAGCGAGAGCGCGATGTTGAGCGTCCAGAAGCGCGCCGAACCGATCGCGTCACGGAACGCGAGCCCCGTGTGCGCCCGCACCGGCGGCGCCGCGTGATGGCCGGCGGCACGCTCGCCACGGCCCGCAGATGCGTCTTGACCGACTGGTGTCTGCAACCACATCAGCACGAGCGGCAACACCAGAATCAACGGCAGCGCCGCCAGCAAAAGAAACGCGGCTTGCCAGTTCCAGCGGCCGATCACCCACGTCACCGCTGACGGAATCAGAATCGCCGAGAGGCCTGTGCCTGACAGCATCACGGCAAGTGCCAGGCCGCGATTACGCTCGAACCACAGGTTGACCAGATGCGTCCACGTGATGTGCATCGTGCCCATGCCGGCGATCGGCAGCAGCGTGCACATCAGATAGAGCCAACCGATCGAGTGGCCCATCACCTGCATCAGCGACATCAGCGCATACACGACGGCGAGTCCGATCAGCGACGCGATCGTCACATGCCGCATTCCATAGCGTTCATTGAGCCAGCCGACAATTTGTGCGCCGATTACAGCCCCGCCGAACAGAAAGCTGATCGCCGGCTGCAGTTCACCGCGGCTCCAGCCGAACGCATGTTGCAGCGGAATCACCAGCGAACCGAACGCATACAGCAGCGAAGCGTTGGCGGCCACGCCGAGCCCGAGCATCGCCATCAGCACGGGGCGCCAGCCGGCGCGGAATTCGGTGAGGTCGATGGCGGCGGATTGAGACGAGTCAGAGGGGGACATCGGCGGTTCCTTTACGGATAGGCAAGCGGCCCCTGCGCGCACAAAACGTGCTTCGGAAGCAGTCCGCCACAAGTGTGATATTCCACATACAGAAAACAATTCTACCTATAGATTTACTCGGATAACTCGGTACATGCCCTGGGAGGTGGCGCGGTTGGCTGAGTCATCGGTCTAAAGTGAGCGCGTCATTGCTTGACCAGCAGCACGCTGGCGCCGAGCGGCCCACCGCCTGCCGCAGCAATCGCCACCTCGTGCGGCGCGAGCTGGCGCTCGCCGCCTCGGCCCCACAACTGCGTGCAGGCTTCGTGCACGTAGCCGAGGCCGTGGGTACGTCCGCCGGACAACTGGCCGCCGTTGGTGTTCAACGGCAACTGGCCGCCGCGCGCGATACGCTGGCCGCCTTCGACAAACGCGCCGCTCTCGCCGCGCGGGCAGAGGCCGAGTCCTTCCATCCAGAGCATCGTCAGGATCGAAAAGCCGTCATAGAGCTGTGCACTGCCGACGTCTTCGGGCTTCAGATCGGTGCGCGACCACAGCATGCGTCCGACGTCGAAGCAGGCGATCTCCGTCAACGAAATCTGATCCCACGACCACGGCTGATGCAGTGCGGAGCCGATGGCTTCGAGCCGGATCGGCGCATTCGGTCCGTTGCGTGCAAGGTCGGCGCGCGATAGCACGATGGCCGTGGACGCGTCGCAATGCACGTCGCAATCGAACATGCGCAGCGGCGTGGAGATCATGCGGGATGCGAGATAGTCGTCCATCGTCATCGCATGACGAAACACCGCTTTTGGGTTGAGCATCGCATTGGCGCGACAGGTCAGCGGAATCTGTGCAAGTTGCTCGGGCGTCGTGCCGTACTCGTGAAAGTGACGCTGCGCATACAGCGCCATCAGGTTGATGCCGGAGACGACGTTGAACGGCGTATACCACTGCCAGAAATAGCTGCCGTCGCGGCCCACTGTCTTGTTGGTGAGCGCGCTGGCGGTCTTGCTTTTCAGGCGCGCGCTCGCCTCGGTAATGGTGCGGAACACCAGCACGTGTTTGCATAGACCCGCGGCGATTGCCATCGCGCCGTTCACCAGACCCGTGAGCGGCCCGGGCCCTTCGTAGCCTGCGCCATACCAGTTCACCTTCAGGCCGAGTACATTCATCAGCGCATTCGGACCCACCGGCGAGAACGGGTTGCCGTTGTCGTTGTCGCCCGGCCAGCATGAAATCCCGTCGATGTCCTCGCGGGTGAGGCCGGCATCGGCGATCGCTTCGAGCGCGGCGTCCACGCTCAACTGCATGGCGCTGCGGTTCGATGGGCGGCCCACTTCCGACTGGCCGATGCCGCTGATCGCCACGTTCTTTTCGAACAGGTTGTCGCTCATGCCACGCTCCGGTCGGGATCGGCTTCGAAGAGCGGCAGCCACACGTCTTCCTGCTGTTCAAATCTCACGCGCACCGGCATGCCGATATGCACGTCCGCGACTGCACCGCCGACGATATTCGTGACGAAACGCAGGCCTTCACGCTCCGCGAGTTCGACAATCGCCACCACATACGGCACCGGAAGATCCGGCAGCCATGCCTGATGATTGATGGTGAAACTCACCACTTTGCCGCGTCCCGAGACGGGCTTCGCACCCACCTGAGATGACATGCAGCGCGGGCAGAGCGGCGCGGGCGGATGAAACAGATGGCGGCACGCATCGCAGTGATAGATGTTGAGCAGGCCATGTTCACCGCCTTGCCAGAACGGCGCGGTTTCAACAGTCAGAAGCGGAAGTTTTCTCGGCATGGATGCGGTTGATTTCGTATTGCCTGGCAGTTGACCGTATGTTGATGTCGCCATAATATATGAACAGAAACGCGAAAAATGTATTAAATTAGCGTGAACGGTGCAGGGTTTTCCCGCCAGGGAAATCACTCAGAAGCCCGGTCAAACACAGGAGACAGGCGTTCTTATGCCGACCAATCAACTCATCCATCGCAGAGTCATCGTCACGGGCGGTCTTGGCGCGTTAGGGCGCCAGGTCGGCGCCGAACTGAGCGCGCGCGGCGCACGTGTCGCGCTGCTGGATCGCGCTGCAAGCGTGGCGATCGACGGTGTAGAAGCGGTATTCGGCGGTGTCGATCTTGGCGATGCGGCCAGCACCTCGAGCGCGTTCAAGCAGATCGCCGGGCGGCTCGGCGGGATAGACGCGCTGGTCAACATCGCGGGTGGCTTTGCGTGGGAAACACTGGAGTCGGGCAGCATCGAAACGTGGGATCGTCTTTACGCGATGAACGTGCGCACAGCGGCGATCGCTTCGCGTGAAGTCCTGCCTTATCTGCTGCGTGAGAAGAGCGCGCGCATCGTGAATGTCGGCGCATTGGCCGCCCTGAGGGCCGGTGCGGGCATGGGCGCGTACGCGGCTTCGAAGGCAGGCGTCGCGCGGCTCACCGAGGCGCTCGCGGAAGAACTGAAAGACCGGAACGTCACCGTCAATGCGGTGCTGCCGAGCATCATCGATACGCCCGCGAATCGCGTGGATATGCCGGATGCCGATACGTCGCGCTGGGTCGCGGCGGACCAGCTTGCCGCGGTAATCGCCTTCCTGTTGTCGGACGATGCCGGCGCGGTGACCGGCGCGTGCCTGCCTGTAGCGGGGCGCGTGTGATGGCCACCGCGCTTGTTCATGACCTGAACGTAATCCCACAGCCGGGCGCCGCGCTGAGCTGGCATGACGGCTTCCTGCTTGGCTTTGCGCAGATGGACGAGACGCATCGTGAGTTCGTCGACTGCGTGGCCGCCTTGCAGCAATGCGACGAGGCGGCCGTGCCCGGAACGCTCGCGGCTTTCGAAAAGCATGCGGTCGCTCATTTCGAGCAGGAAGAGCAATGGATGCGGGACACGAGCTTTCCCGCCGCCCAGTGTCACGCGGACGAACACGCGGCGGTTCTGCGCTCGGTGCGCGAAGTTGCACAGATGCTGCGCGACGGCGCCGCCTGTCAGGTCGCGCGTGAACTCGCGCAAGCGCTCGCCGGCTGGTTTCCCGGCCACGCCGATTACATGGACGCGGCCTTATCCCACTGGATGAGCAAGCGCACCCACGGCGGCTTGCCGGTGGTCCTGCGGCGCGCCATGCCGGGCATCGACACCACTGCGTCCGATTCATCCCTTCAAGCCGGAACCCCTCGATGAGACTCGTCACTTTCCAATTGGCCGACGGCGCGCAGCGCTCCGGCGCACTGTTCGACAACGATCAGGCGGTACTCGATTTGCGCGAGGCGAGCCGCATCGTGCGTGGCGGCGACAGCGTCGCGCTGGCGAGCGTGCAGGCGTTGCTGACAGGCGGCGAGCCGTTGCTCGAGGAAGCCCGCGCGCTGCTGGCCCGCGCACCCGCCGACGCGGTGCGCGCCCGCAGCGCCGTGAAATTGCTCGCGCCGATTCAACCACCCACGCAGATGCGCGACTGCTCGTGCTTCGAACTGCATCTGCGGCAGAGCTTCGCCGCGGCACGCCGCGCGCGCGCCATGCGCACGCCCGACCCGGAAGCGACGCTGAAAGCGATGAACACGCGCGCCGACGATCGCGTGATCGACACCTTCAACCGTCAGCCGATCTACTACAAGTGCAACCGCTTCGCCGTGATCGGCCCCGACGACGACGTGATCTGGCCGGCCTATAGCAAGCTGCTCGACTTCGAACTGGAGTTCGGCTGCTACATCGGCCAGCGCGCGAAAGACGTTTCGCGCGAGAACGCACGGGCGCACATCTACGGCTACACCATCTTCAACGACATCAGCGCGCGCGACGCCCAGGCCACCGAAATGGGCGGCATGCTCGGACCTGCCAAAGGCAAAGACTTCGACACGGCAAACGTGATGGGCCCGTGCCTTGTCACCGCCGACGAACTGGGCGACCCGTACGATCTGACGATGATTGCGCGCGTCAACGGCGAGGAATGGGGCCGCGGCAACACGCGCGACATGCGCTGGCAATTCGAGGACGTGATCGCGCATATCTCGCGCTCAGAGACGTTGCATCCGGGCGAGTTTCTGGGTTCAGGCACGGTCGGTAACGGTTGCGGACTTGAACAGCTACGCTATCTGAAGCCGGACGATGTGGTCGAACTGGAAGTGGAGGGCATCGGCGTATTGCGCAGCAGGATCGTGCGCCCGGTTGTGCAGGAGGTCGAAGCATGAGCGCCGCCCAAGCCGACGCCGCTCAAACTGACGCCGCTCAAACCGATGCCGCGCAACGTGCGCAAAGCACGCAGCCAGCGCTGTTAGCCGGTCTGAAAGTAATCGACTTCGCCACCGGCCTCGCAGGCAGCGCCACCGCGTTGTATCTCGCCGAAGCCGGCGCGGACGTCGTGAAAATCGAACGGCCACGCCATGAGGCCGAGCGCGGCGCGGCACTCTTTCATGTGCTCGATCGCGGCAAGCGCCGCGTGACCGATGGCGACCTCGATACGCAGCGCGACCTGCTCGATAGCTTGTTGCCGGATGCGGACGTGCTGGTCCACGACCTTACGCCCGCCGAAGCCGCCGCGTGGTCGTTGGGCGACGCGCAATTACGGCAATCCTATCCCGCGCTGGTCGTCGCAAGCGTGGGTAGTTGGCCGCGCCGTCATGTACTCGCCGACTCACCCGTGCGTGAGACGTTGGTGCTCGCGCGCCTGGGCATTCTCGATGAACAGCCGGGGCATCGGCCAGGTCCGGTATTCATCCGCATGCCGTTCGCAAGCTGGATCGCGAGCTGGCTGAGCGCGGTGGGCGTCATGGCGCGGTTGATCGCGCGTGAACGCGACGGGCGGGGCGGCATTGCACATACGAGTCTGGCGCAAGCCGCACTTGTGCCGATGACGATGCACTGGTCGCGCGCCGCGCAGCCCACACCGGTGTTTGCCAAAGGGCTCGACAAGAGCGTGCCGATTCCGCTGCATCGCTGTGCGGACGGACGCTGGATTCACGTGCATTACTCGCCCGACGCCGCGCCGTGGATGGCTGAAGCGCTCGCCGCGATGGGTCCGGACGAGGTGGCGCGCGCCAATGCGCAATGGCCGCCGAGCCATGTCGCGCCCAACTTCGGCGCGAACCGCGAAATCATTGCCACGCGCAATGCGCAGGACTGGGTCGAACATTTCTGGGCGCACGACGTTGCTGCGCAGATCGCCGCGCCATTCGGCGAGATTTATGCCGACGAACAGGCTCGGCTTAACGGTTATGTGGTCGGCGTGGACGATCCGGTTTTCGGCAGGACGTCCCAACCCGGACCGGCTTATCACGTCGATCCGCCGGCACGTGTGCGCGGACCCTTGCAAGCACCGGCGGCCGCACGCGATATCGGCTGGGCGGACAAGAATCGCTTTAGCGCCATCGCGCGCGGGGATTCCGGCGCTACTAGCGGGCCGCACACGGAAGGCGCCGCGTCACCGGCGTCCCGGCCTCCGCTCGACGGCCTCAAGGTATTGGACCTCGGCGCCTATCTCGCCGGTCCGTTTGCCTGCATGGTGCTTGCCGATCTCGGCGCCGATGTCATCAAGGTCGAGCCGCCCGCGGGCGACGCGATGCGTCGGCTCGAGCGCGCCTTCGCCGGCACGCAACGCGGCAAGCGCGGGCTCGCACTGAAGCTTGGCGCCGAAGGCAGCAAATCGGTCATCGAGGCGCTCGCGAACTGGGCCGACATCGTCCATCACAACGTGCGGCTGCCGGCGGCGCGCAAGCTCGGCATCGCGCCGGACCAGTTGCGCGCCATCAAGCCGGCGCTCGTCTGCGCGCATGTCAGCTCGTATGGGCCGCAAGGTCCGCGCGCCGATTGGCCGGGCTTCGATCAGTTGATGCAGGCGGCGGTCGGTTGGGAAACGGAATCGGGCGGCGAGGGCAATCCGCCGAGCTGGCTGCGCTTTGGCGTTGGCGATCATCTGGCGGCCTTGTCGTCGGTGTTCGCGGTGTTGCTCGCGCATCTCGCGCGCATGCGGACCGGCCAGGGACAGGCCGTCGCCTCGTCGCTGCTCGGCGCGATGACGCTGACCGCGAGCGAAGCCGTCGTGATCGATCAGGCGCGCGCCTTGACGCCGATGGCGCATCTCGACGCGGGCCAGCACGGTATCGCGCCGACGCATCGGCTCTATCGCTGCAAGGATGGCTGGATCGCCGTGGCCGCACTGGGCACGGCGGAAGGCGACGCCTTCACGCGTATCGCTGGCAAGGAACCCGAAGCCGCGCTTGCCGCGCTGGACGTCACGGCGGCACTCGACACCTTGCACGCGGCGGGCGTTCCCGCCGAGCCCGCACTGGAATCGCAAAGCGACGCGTTCCTCGACAGCGCCGACCATGCCGCTGCCGGGCTGCACGCTACGTACGGCCACGCCGTCTATGGCTCGCTGCAGCAGATCGGCGCGCTGTGGGACTTCGACGACTTGCCGCTTCTCATCGAACGGGCGCCGCCCGCGCTTGGCGAGCACAGCCGCGAGGTGCTGGAGATGCTGGGTTTCGACGCACAACATATCGAAGCGCTGATCAATCAGGGCGTCACGCGCATTTGAGCGCTCTATTTGAGCGCCACGGAGACAAGGACAATGAACGAACTCGATTTCACCGGCAAGAACGTGCTGGTGGTAGGCGGCTCAAGCGGTATCGGTAACGGTATTGCCCAGGCGTTCCTGCAACGCGGCGCGACGGTGCATGTGTGGGGCACGCGCGCTTCGGTATCCGATTACGCCGATTCGATCGATTCGAATCTGACGGGGCTGCATTACGCCCAGGTGGACGTCTCGGAGTCGGCCAACATCGAACGCTGCGCACTGCCGTTCGATCGTCTCGACGTGCTGGTGCAGGCGCAAGGCACGGTGCTATACGACCGTCAGGAGTTCAAGACGGCAGGCTTCAAAAAGGTGCTCGACATCAACCTCACCAGCCTGATGGCCTGTGCGGACCGTTGCTTCGAACCGTTGAAGGCGGCACGCGGCGCGATGATCATCGTCAGTTCGGCAGCAGCCTTTCATTCGACGCGCGGCAATCCCGCGTATAACGCGTCGAAAACCGGCGCCTTCGGTCTGACACGCACGCTAGGCGAAGCGTGGGCACGCGACGGCATCCGCGTGAACGGCATCGCGCCCGGGCTTGTGGAAACCAAGCTCACGCGCGTGACGACCGCCGACCCGAAGCGGCTCGAAGGCGCGCTGCGGCGCATTCCGCTCGGTCGCCTCGGCACGCCCGCGGACATGGCCGGCGGCGCACTGTTCCTCGCGTCGCCGCTGTCCGCTTACATGCTCGGCCAGACCTTGCTGCTCGACGGCGGCATGTTGCTCGCCTGAGTCTTATTCGCACGTTTACCTCGAAGAGGAACCGCATGTCCTGGGACTTTGAAACCGATCCTGACTTTCAGGCCGAACTCGACTGGATCGGGCAGTTCGTGCGCGACGAAGTCGAACCGCTCGAACATGTATTGGGCAGCCCGTGGAATATCCACGACCCGAAGTTTCAGATTCTCGTGAAGCCGTTGCAGCAGCAGGTGAAGGATCGCAAGCTGTGGGCGTGCCACCTCGGGCCCGAACTCGGCGGACCGGGCTATGGGCAGGTCAAGCTCGCGCTAATCAATGAGATTCTGGGCCGCGCGCTGTTCGCGCCGATCGTCTTCGGCTGTCAGGCGCCCGATTCCGGCAATGCGGAAATCCTGGCGCATTACGGCACTGAAGCGCAGAAGGTGCGTTATCTCGCGCCCTTGCTGGCAGGCGATATCGTCTCCTGTTTCGCGATGACCGAACCTCAAGGCGGCGCCGATCCCAAGGTCTTCACGACCCGCGCGGTGCGCGACGGTGATGACTGGGTGATTAGCGGACAGAAATGGTTTGCATCGAACGCGCGGTTCGCGG
The DNA here is from genome assembly GCF_052682275.1 of Paraburkholderia sp. D1E. Lineage (NCBI taxonomy): Bacteria > Pseudomonadati > Pseudomonadota > Betaproteobacteria > Burkholderiales > Burkholderiaceae > Paraburkholderia > Paraburkholderia sp. D1E. The sequence goes on along the minus strand of NZ_JBQYMB010000001.1, from coordinate 7,276,522 downwards.
ACTTTTTCATCGTGATGGCGATCACCGATCCTGGCGTCTCCGCCTACAAGGGCATGTCGATGTTCATCGTGCCGGCGGGCACGCCTGGTTTGAGCATTTTGCGCAATGTCGGCATGGCCGATGAGCCCGAAGCGACGCACGCCTATCTGGCCTTCGATCAGGTGCGCGTGCCGGCCGACCACATGCTCGGCGCGCCTGGCGAAGCCTTCGTGGTCGCTCAGGTGCGGCTCGGCGGTGGCCGTGTGCATCATGCGATGCGCACGATCGGTCTCGCGCAGAAAGCGCTCGATGCCTTGTGCGAGCGGGTGCTGTCACGTCACACGCAGGGCTGCGTGCTCGCCGACAAACAGATGGTGCAGGAAAAGATCGCGGACTCGTGGCTTGAACTGGAGCAGTTCCGCCTGCTCGTGATGCGCACCGCGTGGCGCATCGATCGCTATCAGGATTACCAGAAAGTACGCAAGGACATCGCCGCCGTGAAGGCCGCGATGCCGAAGCTGCTGCACGATATCGCGGCGCGCGCGTTGCATGTGCATGGTTCGATCGGCGCTTCGTCGGAGATGCCGTTCGCCGGCATGATCTCGCGCGCCTTCCAGATGGGTCTCGCCGACGGCCCAACCGAAGTGCACAAGGTCACCGTTGCCAAACAGTTGCTGCGTGACTACGTGCCGTGCGCGGACCTGTTTCCCGCTTACCACCGGCCGACCGCGGCCGCGGCCGCCGAGCGGAAATTCCGCGCGGCGCTCGGCTAACCCGCTCACAGGAGTACGTGATGACGAATTCCGCCTGGCAAGCGGCCGTGGACCTCGAGCGGCTCACGCAATGGATGGATGCGCAGTCACTCGAAAGCGGACCGATTGCCGACGCGCAGCCGCTCACGGGTGGCACGCAAAACATCCTGTTGCGCTTCAGACGCGGGGCGCGCGAATTCGTCCTGCGCCGGCCGCCCTTGCACGCACGGCCGGAAGTGTGCGCGACCATCGCTCGCGAGGCGCGTGTGCTAGGCGCATTGGCAGGCACCGCGGTGCCGCATCCAGCGTTGTTCGGATCCTGTACCGACGATGCCGTGCTCGGCGCACCGTTCTACCTGATGGCGCCGGTGGCGGGCTTCAACGCTTCGGCGGCGGCGCTGCCGGATTTTCATGCGCAGCCGCAAGCGCAGCAACGCATGGGCTATTCGATGGTCGATGCGCTGCTGCGGCTCGGCGAAGTCGACCCATTGGCGGTCGGTCTCGGCGACTTCGGCAAGCCGCAGGGCTTCCTCGAACGCCAGGTTGCGCGTTGGCACGCGCAACTGGAGCATTATCAGGTGCATGCGGGCTGGCCCGGTCCCGCTTCGCTGCCGGGCGTCGTCGAGGTCGCGGAGTGGCTGGAAGCGAATCGTCCCGCGCCGTCGCGCACCGGCATTCTGCATGGCGATTTTCATCTGGCTAACGTGATGTTTCGCAATGACTCGGCCGAACTCGCGGCGATTATCGATTGGGAGCTGGCCACTGTAGGCGATCCTTTGCTCGATCTCGGCTGGCTGGTGGCCACATGGCCGAATGCCGAAGGTCAAGGTGCGGGAACGATTCGCGTCACACCGTGGCTCGGTTTTCCGAGCGCGGCCGAACTGGTCGGCTATTACCGCGAGCGCAGCGATCGTGACTTATCTGCGATCGATTGGTACGTCGTGCTCGCGCGCTTCAAACTCGGCATCCTGCTCGAGGGAAGTTATGCGCGGTCGTGCGCGGGCAAGTCATCGGCGGAACTGGGTAGCAAGCATCATGCGTCGGCTGTGCGCCTGCTCGGGCAGGCCAAAGATCTGATTGCGCAACTGGCGTGACAGACGCCACCTCCGGCGGCGCATAGCGCATTCGATATGAACAGAACGGAACAGAACGGAAACACGGAGACAGACATGGATATCCAGAACAAACGCGTGATCGTGACGGGCTCAGCGAGCGGCATCGGCGCGAGTGCCGTCAAGGCGCTGGTTGCTGCGGGCGCGAAAGTGGCGGCACTCGATCTGAACGACGAAGCGGGTCGCAGCATCGCCGCTGAGGCATCCGCAAAGGGTCCGGGAGAGGCGCATTATTTCCGCTGCAACGTGAGCCAGCGCGCGCAAGTCGACGACGCTTTCAGCGCGGCGGTGGAGCGCATCGGCGGCCTCGATGCGCTCGTGAATATCGCTGGCGTTGAGCGTAAATCGCCGGCGGAATCGATCACTCAGGAAGATTGGGACCTGATGTTCGACGTCAACGCGCGCGGCACGCTCAACACCAATCAGGCCGCTTTCGCGCATTTGAAAGAACACGGCGGGCACATTATCAATTTCGCGTCGGCGGCGGGCGTGATGGGCGTGCCGGGGCTCGCGCATTATTCGGCGGCCAAGGCGGCGGTGCTCGGCTGGACTCGCACGGCGGCGAAGGAGTGGGGCAAGTACCGCATCACGGTCAATGCATTGGCGCCCGCCATGTGGACCCCGATGTACGAGAAGTTCCGCGCCCGGCTGGATGCCGAACAACTCGCCGCGCACGACGTTTTCATGGCGCAGCAGATTCCGCTCGGCGGGCGCCTTGGCGATCCCGACACAGCGATGGCGCCCGTGCTGCTCTTTCTCGTCAGCGACGGCGCGAACTTCATCACCGGACAGACGCTGGCGGTAGACGGCGGTCTGATGATTCCTTGAGCGCGGGCACGCGATGACTGAACGTCTGCAAGGCCAGGTCGCGCTGATCACCGGTGCCGCCAGTGGCATAGGCGCGGCGACGGCACGGCGCATGTCGGCGGAAGGCGCCACGGTAGTGCTGGCCGATATCGACGTCGACGCCGGTGCTTCTCTGGCGCACGAACTGGCGAATGCATCGTTCGTGCGCACCGACGTGAGCGTTGAAGCGCAGGTCGCTCAGGCGGTCGAGCATGCATTGCAACGGCATGGCCGGCTCGACTGTATGGTGAACAACGCGGGATTGGTGGGTGCGTTCGGCTCAATTCTCGAGACCGACGCCGCTGCCTGGCACGCCACCCTTGCTGTGCTGCTCGATAGCGTGTTTTACGGTATCAAGCATGCCGGTCGCGCGATGGTGCGGCAAAAGGGCGGCTGCATTCTGTCGGTGGCGAGTACTGCCGGTGTCATCGGCGGTCTCGGGCCGCATGCGTACACCGCAGCCAAACACGGTGTGATCGGACTCACGCGATCAGCGGCCTCGGAACTCGCACCTCACGGCGTGCGCGTCAACGCGGTGGCCCCGGGTACGACCGTCACCGACATGATCGTGCAGGGCCGCGGCAGTCTCGAAGCCGCGCTTGACGCAGCCGCCACGGCATCACCGCTCGGCACGCCGCTGATGCCCGAGGAAATCGCCGCCGCGCTCGTCTACCTGGCAAGCGACGATGCACGCCATGTCACCGCGCACACGCTGGTAGTCGATTCCGGCGTGACGGTGACGGGCGCATCCGGCAGCGGCCAGTTTCACCAGCGCGCGGCGGGTTTCATGGGAAGCATGCCTCGCGCAACAGATCGAAGCGACTGAACAGATCGAACCAATGGAGCAGAGCGCGCCGCGCATTAATGCGCCGCGCGTGCATTTCGAACATCGCGCCGCCCGCCCGCATGACATTCGCGTTGCGACGGCATTCGTACACGGCCATACCCCGCCATACAGGAGAAAGACCCATGCTGATCGACGTCCACGCCCATCTTTTCACCCCCGCGATGCTCAAGCGCCACGAGTTCTGGGGCCCCTTCATGAAGACCAAAGGACTGACCGTCGGTCATTTTTCGCTCGGCACGACGCAGCCGTCGAAAGCGCGCGACGACGACGAAGCCGAAGCAAACCTGCTCGCGCGCATGACCCATGAAACGCGCCGCAAGCTGATGACCGAGCGCGGTGTCGACAAGTTGGTACTGTCCACGCCGTCGCATGCGTTCATGTACTGGGCCGGCGAATTCGGCGACGAATACGCGCGCATCTGTAACGACGAACTCTCGGCCTTCTGCGCAAAGGACCCGGAACATTTTGCGTTCTGGGCGCATGCGAACCTTGCCAATCCGGTCGAGGCCGCACGGGAAATAGATCGCGCGGTGACGCAACTCGGTGCCAAGGGCGTGTGCGTGGGCGGCGCCAACTTCAACGGTCTGGAAGCGTATAGCGAAGAGTTGTTCCCGGTATGGGAACAGCTCGAAAAACTCGATGCGCCGATCATGGTTCACGGCTTCAACCAGTCGATTTACTGGGGCGAAAAGCATACCGACGACAAGTTCGAAACCACCTCGATCGTCGGCGATTGCTTCGACGAAACGCTGTTCTTCTGGAATCTGATCAACGGCGGCGCGCTCGATACGTTCCCCGGCCTGAAGACCTACATCACGCACGCAGGCGGCATGGCAATTTTCCAGCTTGGACGTCTGAACGATCTCAACCGCGTGATGGCGCCGGACTCGCGCAACAAGCGTCCGGTAATGGACTATCTGCCGAACTTCTACTTCGACCTCGATGTGCACGCAACCGGCTTGCGGCGCGGCGTGGTGGAAGTGGTCGGCGTGGATAACCTGGTATACGGCACGAACTTCGGCGGCGCGTACGAGCACGGCGATCTGACCGAAGGCCTCGGGCTATCGGAGACGGATCGCGAGAAAATCCGCAGCGGCAATGCCATCAAGTTGCTGAAGCTCGACGTCAGCGAGCAGGTCGCCGCCTGAAGCAGTAGCGCGGGAAGAAGCAAAGCGCGCAAAGAAGTCTGCAACGCGCAACGGCACGGTGCCTCGTGGCGCCGTGCCGACTGTACCCCATAAAAAAGACGGAGACACGCGCATGACGACAGGCAACTGGTGGACGGCGGCCCTTCGCGAGTCAGTGAACGGCGAGAAGCCGCTCGCGGTGATGTGCAATGGTGAGGCACTGGTGTTGTTTCGCAATACGGCGGGTGAACTGTGCGCGCTGGAGGATCGGTGTCCGCATCGGCGCGTGCCGCTTGCACTCGGCACGGTCACGCCGAAGGGACTGCAATGCGGATATCACGGCTGGACCTTCAACGGCACGACCGGGATGTGCGCCACGATTCCGAATCTGCGTGAGGACGAGCGCGTGCCGTCGCGTTACGGCGCGCGGGCCTATCGGGTTGCCGAAAGCAATGGCTTCGTGCACGTGTGGTTAGGCGAGGGCAACCCCGTCGACTCGCCGCTGCCGGGCGTGGACTATCAGCCGCAGGGTACCGAGTTCAGCGGCGCCGCGGTAGTCAACATCGCGCACGACGAATATCTCGCGGCGATGCTGGACGGCCCCGAATGCCTGCTCGAATTCGGCAGCGTGCGTATGACCGATTTCTTCCTCGGCGACCCACGCGTGGAAGCAGGGCGTCTCGTGGTCGATCGCGGCGCGGTGTGGAACACGCGGATGTTGCCGCCGGCTTTCGTCATCGATCATCCGCTGATTGTGCGCACGGCGGTGCCGCTCGAGGGCGGCACGATCAGCGTCGAACTGCTGGACGCGGACGAAATGCCGCTCGTGACCTTGTGCATCGCCTCCAGTGCTAATCGGCGCGGCACCACCAGCCTGTGCTGGCGCGGCTTCAGACACGATACGCGCGTGGCCGGCGCGCCGCTGCGCTGGCATATCGCCCGGGCTCGCGCACGCGCGCCGTTCCGGATCCAACCTATGATCGACGGCGCCATGCTGGCTGCGTTGCTGGTGGCGCCGTCGCGTGATCTGGCCGCGGCACGCGCCGCGCGGCGTGCGCCTTTGAGCGAGGCCGCCTGAGTTGTTTCCCATTTCGACAAGGAGCATCGCACGATGAATGCCGTCACCGAAACACTCGCCGCCGATACGGCCAATGCCGCGGCCGGCCCCGCAGCCACACCATCCAGACCCGCGCGCCGCGATTGGACACCGCTCAACTACGATTTGCGCGACGCCTGGTTTCCGGTCTCGCATAGCCGTGACGTGGTGGCGAAGCCGATTCGCCGCATCGTTCATTCGCAGCCGTATTTTCTGTGGCGGGACCACGCGGGTAAGCCTTTCGCCGCCGAATTCCGCCCTGAGCAACTGGACCAGCGCTGTGCGCAGGCCAGCGCGTTCACTGGCGGCTCGGGTTTCTATCCGGTGATGGAGCGCTATGGCTATATCTGGGCGTGGTACGGCAGTCCGGATAACGCCGACGAGCAATTGCTGCCGCACATTCCGTTTTTGCCGCTCGACGGCAGCTTGCCTGGTTATACGCAACGCACGGTGCGCTTCGATTCGACCTCGGCACTCTCGATCGAAAACCTGATCGATCTCACGCATGCCGATTTTCTGCATGCGAATACGATCGGTGACGGCGCGTCCGAGTCCGACGTCGTCGAAACGGAATGGACGTCGGAGACGGTTACGCGCACCCGCATCGTCACGCAGAAGTCGGTTGCGCCGATCATGCGCTGGGTCGGCGGCGTGCGTGCGAAGTACCAGGATTTTCGTGCGGTGCTACACGTGCATTTGCGCAGCAACGTATGCATTTCCTATCCGCGTTTCAGGCCCGGCTACGACGTGCCGAATCTGCAGCCGTTCGTGCCGGTGGGCCGCCATCGCTCACGCTGCGACGTCACCTTCAATACGACGGCAGCGCCGGTTCCATTGCGCTATGTGATGCCGCGAATCGCGTTCGTGATCCAGCCGCAGGACAACTCGGTGATCCGGCCGCAAAACGAGCGTTATTTCGATCCGGACGACCGACTCGATCTGCATTCACGTTTCGACGCACCGGGTACGCGCTATCGTTTCCTGATGGATCAACTGGTGCAACGGCAGGCGCGCGGCGACTTCTCGTACGGATCGGACGCGGAACCGGGACGCGATATCCGAGCGCTGCTCGGGATGGTGGATTGACACGGCTCGCGGGCGAGCGTTGAAAAGAACCGCGGGCATGCATGACGCCCGCGTACTTTGCTAGCGCGCGCGGACGAACTCGCGACAGAGTTCGAAGAACGGATGCGCGCGGTTCGCGAAGGCCTGTACCACGTCGAAATGATCGCAGTGATCGATTCGATAATGCGGCACGAAGCGTTGTGCATTGCCGAATGCCGTTTCGTAAGCGCGGGCCTGCTGATGAAACGCCGCCGTCTCTGCGCCGCCGACCGCGATCAGTTGTGGCGCGTCGGTCGCGGGCGAGTGACGTAGCGCACTCACGGCGCGTGCCTGCTTTCGATCGAGCCGCAGGCCTTCGTTAATCGAGGTGTCGCACAGTGGCTCCAGGTCGAACAGCGCCGAGATCAGGATCGCGCCGCTGAGCATCGGTTTCGGTAAATCATCGCCGAGCGTATCCCAGTGCGTGGCCATCATTCGTGCAGCCAGGTGGCCGCCCGCCGAATGGCCGCTGACGAACCAGCGCTCGCGCGAGCACCCGAGCTCGCCGGCATGACGCCACAGCCACGCCAGCGCCCGTTGCGACTGCGCGACGATCTGCTTGACCGAAACCGCCGGACACAGCGTGTAATTCACGAGTACGACCGACACGCCCGCGGCCACGAACGGCTCGGCCACGAAGCTGTACACCGACTTGTCGCCGCGTTGCCAGAAGCCGCCATGAAAGAAGATCAGCAGCGGCGCATCGGCGGACGCGGCGGGAAAGTAGTCCAGACGATCCCGTTCGCCCGCGCCGTACGCCACATCCAGTTGCGCGCCCGGCAAGCGCCTGGATATGGCTGAACGTGCCAGCCATTCCTGCAGCAGGCCGGCCTCGAAATCGGGGCGCAGCAGGCGCATGTTGTATTGCGCTTCGAGTTCGGCGGACAGCGGCGTCGTCGTGGGCAGAGTCATGGCGTGGTCACAGCGGAGCGAAGCCGAGCGCCTGGCGGAAGCGATTCTTCACGAAGACACCGTCGCGTGAGGGCAACGCGCGCGGCAACTCGTCCGGCTTGATATGCACCTGCGCGAAGTTCAGTCCTGCACGCGCGTTGATCCGGGCGGCCAGTGCCTCGACGCCGTCGAGCGAATGAATTTCGGCAGCCTGTTCGATGCCGCATGCCCGCGCCACCTGCGCGAGCTTTGTCCCAAGACTGCTATGGCTGCGCTGCATGCCGGTTTCGCCGAAGTGGCCGTTGTCCAGTACGACCACGGACAGATTGGGCGGCTGCTGTGCACCGGCGGTCGCGAGGCTGCCCACGCCCATCAATTGTTCGCCGTCACCGGTTATCGCTAGCACGGGGCGCTCCGGTTGAGCGAGCGCGAGCCCCAACGCAATCGAGGTCGAACCGCCCATCGCGCCCCAGAGATAGAAATAACGGTCCGAGTCGCCTGACGCGAACACATCGTAAGTCGGCGAACCGAGACCCGTTACGACCAGCGCGTTCGGGCACAACGCGAGCAGACGCGCGACGAATTCGCGGCGATCGATCGACGCGGAAGAAGCGATGGAAGAGGAGGTGTTCATTTGCGTTCCCACTTTTTGCGTCCGATGAGGCGCTGCGACAGCAGCACGGCAACTTGCTGACCGCCTTCGAAGGCTGCGTCGAGACCGGCGGACACCATGTCTTCGACTTCGTCGGGCGTCGAGGCGCGCAGGACGGTGATCCCCATCAGTTCGAGCGCCGCCTGCGTCGCCTGGCCCATCGGGCATTGCCACGGGTTGAACTCGGCATACTCGCCGCGCATCGTCACCAGGGTGAGAAACGGGAAGCGACAGCTCTGCAACAGCGAAAACATGTTCACGCAATTGCCCACGCCACTGCTTTGCATCAGCAGCACCGCCCGCTGGCCGCCGAGCCAGGCGCCGCTCGTGAGCGCGACGCCTTCCTCTTCGGTGGTGAGCACGATGTCGCGCATCTGCGGGTCCTGCTGGACGCGGCTAATCACATGCGCGTGGCCGGCATCCGGCACATAAGCGACCTGGCGCACGCCGCCGCTCTTCAGAATGGAGAAAATGCTCTCCTGCCAGTTCGATACTGGCGACTCGGTTGTGCTCATGTCTCCTCGTGAATCCGTGAATGTGTAGCGCTATGCTAGGGCGAGAGGCGGGTGCCGCGCCAATAACAAAGGTTGCTGGAGATATCAGCTTTTGGCATGGACGCGAGCGGCGCCTCGCGCCCTCAGCGCATCACGAACGGATTGGCGCTGCCCGCGCCCGTGTTGATCCACACGCTCTTGGTTTGCAGGTATTCGTGAATTGCCTGTGCGCCGTTTTCGCGCCCCAGGCCGGAATCCTTATAGCCGCCGAACGGCGACATGAAGCTGACAGCACGATAGGCGTTGACCCAGACGGTGCCGGCCTGTAGCCGCTCCGACACGCGAAACGCGCGGCCAATGTCCGATGTCCAGACCCCCGAACCGAGTCCGAAGCGCACGTCGTTGGCAATGTGCAGCGCGTCGTCTTCGTCCCTGAATCGGATGATTGAGAGGACCGGGCCGAACACCTCTTCCTGGGCAATGCGCATGCTGTTGTCGACGTCGCCGAAAATAGTCGGTTCGACGAACCAGCCGCGTCCGCATTCGGGCCGCGTGCCGGCCTTGCCGCCGAGCAGGAGCGTGGCGCCCTCGGACTGCGCGGTATCGATGTAGCGCAGGACCTTGTCGTACTGCGGACGCGTGGTGATCGGACCGACCTGCGTATCCTGCGACATCGGATCGCCCATCCGCGCCGTGCGGGCGAGATTCACCAATCGCTCGACGAATGTGTCGTAGATCGACTCCTGCAGCAGCAGCCGTGATCCGGCAATGCAGGTTTGCCCGGTCGCGGCAAAGATGCCGGCGACCGCGCCGTTGACCGCGTCGTCGAGATTTGCATCGGCGAACACGATGTTCGGCGACTTGCCGCCCAGTTCCAGACTCACGTGCTTGAAGTGACGCGCGGCGGTTTCGTTGATCGCGCGGCCAGTGCTGTCCGCGCCGGTGAAGGTTATTTTTCGCACCAGCGGATGCTCGACGAGGGCCGCGCCCACATCGCGCCCAAAGCCGGTCACGATATTGACGACGCCAGCCGGAAAGCCGGCTTCGGCGAACAGTTTGACGAACTCCAGCGTGGAGGCCGAAGTGAATTCAGACGGCTTGATCACGACGGTGCAGCCCGCGGCCAGCGCCGGCGCGATCTTCCATGCGGTGAGCAGCAACGGCGAGTTCCAGGGCGTAATTGCCGCGACCACGCCGAGCGGCTCATGGCGTGTGAAGTTGAAGAAGCCTTTTTTGTCGAGCGGGATCACGCTGCCTTCGATCTTGTCCGCGAGACCGCCGAAGTAATAGAACCACTGCGGGATGTAGTTCAGTTGTCCGGCCATTTCGGCAAGCAGCTTGCCGTTGTCGCGCACTTCGATCGCGGCGAGTTTCTGCGCGTCACGTGCGATCAGATCGCCCAGCCGGCGCAACAACTCGCCGCGTTGCGTTGCAGTCAATTGCGGCCATGCGCCGCTCGTAAAGGCGCGGTGCGCGGCTTGCACGGCAAGATCGGCGTCGCCGGCGGAGCCTTCGGCGATTTCCGCCCATGCGTCGCCGGTGTACGGGTTGTGCGATTCGAACCAGCGTTGGCTTTGCGGCGGCGCATCCCGGCCGTCGATGTAATGCACGTAGCGTTGCATGTCGATTCCTGTTTCGAAAGAGGGCGTAGCGGTGAGCCCGCTCAAGCGGCTTCGTCGATCACCGGATTGCTCAGCGTGCCGATGCCTTCGATCGTGATTTCGCAGACGTCGCCGCCATTGAGCGGGCCGACGCCGGATGGCGTGCCGGTGAGGATTACGTCACCGGGCAGCAGGGTGATCGCCTGACTCAAATAGGACACGATGAAGGGCACGGGGAAGAGCAGATCCGACGTGTTGCCGTCCTGGCGTTGGGTGCCATTGACGCTCGACTGCACGCGCAATTTGCCGGCGTCGAGTCCCGTGGCGATGATGGGGCCGAGTGGGCAAAAGGTATCGAAGGCCTTGCCGACCAGCAAACAGCCATAACCCATTTCGCGGTTCTGGATCACGCGCTCGCTCACGTCGTTCGCGCAAGTGTAGCCGAACACGTAGTCGAGCGCATGGCCGATATCGATGCGACGGCCCTTTTTGCCGATCACGATGGCCAGCTCCGCCTCGTGATGGACCACCTGGGCCTCGCGCGGCCGGACGATGGCTTCCTTCGGGCCGATTGCCGCCGTCGTCGGCATCATGAAAAATTGCGGAATCTCGGGTGTCTTCGCGCCGGCCTCGGCGATGTGGCCGACGTAATTCATGCCGACCGCGAATAGTCGCGGGGCAGGCAGCGGGCAGAGGAGTGTCACGTCGGTCAACGCATCCGCCCGGCCTGCCGGTGTGATGCCATCGAAGGGCGAGCCGCTCAGGCGCTCCAGATGCTCGCCTTCGAGCACACCATAGTGAACGGCGTCATGCAGACGATAGCGGGCGATTTTCATGGGGTGTCCTGAGGGTCTTCTACAGCTTGCCGAACTCGAGGAAGGCGTCATATGGATCGCGTCCACCGCGAATGGCGGTACGCATGCGTGAATCCGTGCTCATGGTCTTGACCGTTTCGGTGATGACGAACTCCGCGTGTTCGCGCTCGATCAGAAGCGTGCCGTCGCGATCGCCAAGCAGGTAGTCGCCCGGCGACACCGTGACACCGCCGATGACCACCGGCACATCGGTGGCTTCCAGGCGCCAGCTGCCGACGATGTCGATCGGGCTGGTATAGCGGGCGAAAACCGGAAAGCCGATGGCTTCGATTTCGTCCGCATCGCGTGAACCGCCGTCGATGTAGTAACCGCGGATGCCGCGCTGCTTGAGGGCCTCGGCGGCGAGATCGCCCATCGCCGAGCGCGCGTGGTCATGTGGCTGGCACACAACGACGTGATCGCGCGGCGCGCCTGAGAGAACTCTGGAGATGAAGAGTTCGAGCGATTCGCTGACCGAGATGGTCGGATCGGCGCGGCCGGTAACGGTAAATACCGGCCCGGCGAGCTTCATATTGGGTGCAAGGCCCTTGATGTTGCGCGGCAATTCGTGGACGGGCAGACCGTGGATGCGCAGGACATCGAAAAGACCAGGGGTGTTGCAGGTGGCCAGTTGATCGGCGAGTGAGGTCATTGGAGTTCTCTTTGCCAAAGGGCGGAAACGCGGATGAGCGCGTGCGGTGTCTTGTCGCCTGGCGGCGCATCCGTGGCTAAGGGATTCTAGGAGCCGCGCCGGCGGCATGTCGAATCACAAAATTTGATGTAGCCATCAGTCCCGGGTATGGCTGGATCCAATCCATCGGGCTCCCTTCCACTCACCGCCACAAGCGATGTCTTTCACGCAGTTCTGCAACACACTGGTGGCACATCGAACGGCGGTGGAAGACCTTCGCGTCGTAGGCATGGCCAGGTAAATGCGCCTGAGAAAAGCCTCCCCATCGATACGCGCCGCGCTGAACACGCCGCGTTCGATATCCTGCTGAACGGCAACACGAGGCATCACACTCGCGCCGTATCCCTGCGCGACTAGCGCCTTCTGCACACTCAAGGCATTGGTCTCGGCAGCCAGGGTGATCCTGACGCCGGCGACAGCGCAAGCATGCTCGACCAGACTCCGTAACCGATGCGGCGCACTCGGCAAAACTAGCGGCGATTCTCCAAGTGCCGCAACGGAAACGGGATAGTCGTCGCCCAGACCCATCGACGCCAGCCCGACAAGGCTCAACGACTCTTCGACCAAAGGCTGAACATCAAGAGCAGGCGAAGCCGTGGGGTCGTACAGCAGCGCTGCGTCGATCTCGCCACTCTCGAGCCAGCGCAGCAAATGATCGGTATAGCCGACCGACAGCGAGACCCGTATCTGCGGAAACGCGCGCTGCAAGGCACCCACCAGCGGTGCAGTCAGCAACTCGCAGCTGCTGGGCAGCAAACCTAAACTCACCGCGCCGGACACGAGCCCGGGCGTCGGCCGGATTTCCTGCTGGGCGGTCTCCAACTCACGCAATGCCCGCCGCGCGCGATCGAGCAGGATCAATCCGGCGTCCGTCAACTGCATGCCGCGACGATCGCGTTCGAACAACGGCGCACCAACGTCGTCCTCCAACAGCTTCAATTGCCGCGATACCGCCGGTTGCACGATGTGCAGCAACTCGGCCGCGCGCGTCGCGCTTCCCGTGTCGGCGATCGCAAGGAAAGTGCGGATCTGGCGAATGTCCATAGCAAGTCCGGTAGTTCAAACACACGCTGAACGCAAACGAAAAGCACGCATGTCAGTGCGTGATACGGCGATCAGTTTTTGTCATTCGACAGCGAATTGCACGCAATTCTAAGATGACTCCCTGCCATAACACCATCGCGTTCAGCCGAGCGTTTACGCGAATGCTGCGCATATCGGAGACAAGCCACATGACAGTGAAGCCCAACCTTATCGGCGGGGAATGGTGCGAAGGATCGAGTTCGATCGAGAGCATCAATCCGTCGGATACACGTGAAAGCATCGGGCATTACGCGCTCGCGGATGCGACGCAAATGCGTGAAGCAGTCGCGGCCGCGCGCGCGGCACAACCCGCCTGGAGCGCCACGACGACTCAGGTGCGCAGCGACCTTCTGCTGAAGACGTCGATCGAACTCGCGGCCCGCAAGGAGGAAATCGGCGAGCTGGTCTCGCGTGAAGCAGGCAAGACGCGCGCGGAAGGCATCGGCGAAGTATTGCGCGCCAGTCAGATCTTTCAGTTCTTTGCCGGAGAAGCCGTGCGTTACGGCGGCGAGAACCTGCCGTCGGTACGTCCCAACATCAATGTCCAGATCAGCCGCGAACCGGTCGGTGTCGTCGCGTTGATCACACCGTGGAATTTCCCCATTGCAATTGCCGCGTGGAAACTCGCGCCGGCGCTCGCATTCGGCAACACCGCCGTGCTCAAGCCCTCGGAAGAAACGCCGGGCGTGGCGTGGGAACTGTTTCGCGTGCTGGAGCGCAATGGCCTGCCGACCGGCGTCGCGAATCTGATCAACGGACGCGGTGCGGATGCCGGTGAGGCGCTTGTCGAAGGTGTCGACGCGCTGAGTTTTACCGGCAGCGTGCGCACCGGCCGGCGTCTCGCGCAAAGCGCGATCGCCAACATGGTGCGGGTCCAGCTGGAGATGGGCGGCAAGAATCCGCTCGTCGTTCTTGACGATGCCGATCTCGGTGTCGCCGTGGAATGTGCGCTGAACGGATCTTTCTTTTCGGCGGGACAGCGTTGCACCGCATCGAGCCGTCTGATCGTGACCGATGCGATCCATGATCGTTTCGTCGACGCATTGCGCAGCCGTATGCGCTCGCTGAAGGTCGGCCACGCGCTGACAGTCGGCACGGACATCGGCCCGCTCATCAATCAGCGCCAGCTGGACATGGTGCAAGGCTATATCCAGGCCGGACGTGACGAAGGCGCGGAGCTGGTCGAAGGCGGCCAGTTGTTGCAGCCCGGTACGCCCGGCTTCTTCATGCAGCCCGCGCTGATGACCGCCACGTCGAACAGCATGCGCATCAACCGGGAGGAAGTGTTCGGCCCGTTCGCGACGGTCATCCGCGCGTCGGGTTACGACGAAGCACTGGCGCTCGCCAACGACACCGAATACGGCCTCTCGGCGGGCATCTGCACGACCTCGCACAAGTACGCGAGCCACTTCCGACAGCACGTCAGAAGCGGCCTCGCGATGATCAACCTGCCGACGGCGGGCCTCGACTATCACGTGCCGTTCGGCGGCACCAAGGCGTCGAGCTACGGTCAGCGTGAGCAGGGCACCTACGCGGTGGATTTCTACACGAACAGCAAAACGGCCTACGTCGGTTATTGAACCGGCCAGCCCTTTCTGATAACGATGGACGACAACAGGACCTGAGTGATGGAAAAGATCGGATTTATCGGCCTCGGCCGCATGGGCAAGCCGATGGCGGCCAACCTGCGCAAGCAGGGCTTCGAATTGGTCGTGATGGATTTGAACCGCGCGGCCGTGGCGGAACTGGTGGAGCTCGGTGCACGCGCCGGCGAAAGCGTTGCGCAGATCGCACGGGATTGTTCGATTGTCGTGACGATGCTGCCGAGTTCGGTGGAAGTGGAACAGGTTGCGCTGGGCGCCGACGGCATCTTCGCCAACGCCGCGCGCGGCAGCGTGCTGCTCGATATGAGCACGATCGATCCGCTCGCCACTGACCGGCTGGAAGTGCGCGCGCGCGAGCATGGTCTCTCGGTGGTGGACGCGCCGGTCGGCCGTCTCGCCGAGCATGCGGACCGCGGGGAATCGCTGTTTATGGTGGGGGCGAGTGATGCGGATTTCGCTCGCGTCAAACCCTTGCTCGACGCGATGGGCACCACCGTCTATCATTGCGGGGCCGTCGGCACCGGTGGGCGCACCAAGCTGGTCAACAACTATGTCGCCGTTACGCTGTGCCAGGTGAATGCGGAGGCGCTTGCGTTGTCGCAGCGCTTCGGCCTCGACATCACGAAGACGCTGCAGGTGCTCTACGGCACCTCGGCGAGCAATGGCCAATTGCGGATGAACTTCCCGAACAAGGTGCTCGCGGGCGACACCACGCCGGGCTTCACGATCGATCTCGCGCACAAGGACATGGCGCTGGTACTCGGCGCCGCGCACGCAGCGAAGGTGCCGATGCCGGTGGCGGCGGCCGTGTTCGAGTCGTTCAGTCTCGCGCGGGCCAGTGAGTATGGCCGCATCGACTTTTCCGGCATTGCCGACGCGATCTGCGATCTGGCGAAGATCGACAGGGCGCGCGTGCCAAAGGGCTGGACCGCTTCCTGAACATAAAGACATGGCTTGCCGACTCATGACGAAGACTGGGCGCGACCAGGTATGAACGTGCCCGCTTCGCACCCGTAGGGGATTATCCGGATCAAAAACTCAAAATATGTACACAGATAGTAAAAGTGTTTATATTAACAACTTAACCCCACGAAGGGTAAGTCAAGGAGACAAGCATGTTGACGCAGACCAGTCCCACACTGGCGGACGGCACCAAGGTCGCTGATCTGGTGAACGTCGAAACGCGGGAGGTGCAGATGCGCGCTCTCTCGGACCCCGAACTATATGAGTTGGAGATGGAGCGGATTTTCGGCAAGACGTGGCTGCTGCTTGGCCATGAAAGCGAAATTCCGAACTCCGGCGACTTCATGGTCCGCGACATGGGGTCGGACTCGGTGCTGGTCACGCGCGACAAGAGCGGCGAGATTCACGTCATGCTGAACGTGTGCTCGCACCGCGGCATGCGTGTTTCCACGCTAGACGCCGGCAACACGCAGATCCACACCTGCATCTACCACGGCTGGGCGTTTCGTCCGAACGGTCAGTTCCTCGGCGCGCCGGTCGAGAAGGAATGCATGCATGGCAAGATTCGCAGCAAAGACGAGCTATCGCTGAAAAAGGCGCGGATGACGCTGTACGGCGGTCTGATCTTCGCGACCTGGAATCTGAACGGCCCGTCGTTCGAGGAATTCCTTGGCGATGCGAAGTGGTATTACGACATGCTGTTCAAACGCAGCGACAGGGGCATCGAAGTGCTCGGGCCGCCGCAGCGCTTCATCGTGCGCGCCAACTGGAAGACGGCCGGCGAACAGTCGTCGGGCGACGGTTATCACACGCTGACCTTGCACCGCTGGCTCGGCGAAGTGGGTGCGTATTCGAAGAAAGACGAAAAGGGCGGCGATTTGAGCCCGGAGATGTACGGCGTCGAAATCAGTTCGCCGCACGGCCATGCGCTGCGCTGCATCGACCTCGGCCGCAAGATTCGCCGTCTGACCGGGCTCGATCCGGATCAGTTGACGGTCGAACAGAAGCTCGACGTGCTGCCGCCCGCGGGCATGACCAGGGAAATGGTCAGCCAGCTCAAGCGCAATCTGAACGAAGGCCAATTGCAGGTGCAGACTTCGATGCCGCCACAAGTGGGCGGCATGTTCCCGAACGTGCTGTTCGGCTTCCTCTATATTCCGCAGGCCGACGGCTCGGTGATCGGCTCGATCACGCTGCACGCCTATATTCCGCGCGGACCGGACAAGCTCGAGTTCGTCAACTGGGTCTTCGCGGAAAAGGACTGTCCGCCCGAGGTGCGCGAGCAGATGCTCAAGCAGACCATCCAGTTGTTCGGCACGTCGGGGATGGTCGAGCAGGACGACTCCGACACGTGGCCGCATATGACGCTCGCGGCGAAGGGCGCGCAGGGCAAAAAGCAGACGCTCAAGTATCAGGCGATCTACGAAACCGGCGCACCGGCAGGCTGGCCGGGTCCGGGCTTGGTCAACGAAGGCTTCACGAAGGACGACACGCAATGGCACTGGTGGTTGCACTGGCGCGAACTGATGACCTCGGAAAGTTGAGCGCCGCGCGCCAATCAAAGCCACTCAAGGAGACAGTGTGATGAGCGAAGTAAAAGAAGCCGTACAACAGGCCGCAACGCCGCAACGTGCTCGCGTGCCGCTCGGTTCAGCCGTATATAACGCGGTGGTCGAGTTCCTGTACGACGAGGCGGTGCTGCTCGACGAGATTCGCCTGGAAGAATGGGGCGCAACGCTCGCCACCGATCTCGTCTACGCGGCGCCGCTGCGGCAAACACGGCCGTATGCACAGCATGAGTCGTCGGTCATCCGCACGATGCAGCACTATCACGACAACTATCGCTCGATCATGGGCCGGATCATGCGCCTCACGGGCACCAAGAGCGCGTGGGCGGAAGACCCGCCGTCGCGCACGCACCGGCTCGTGACCAACGTGCTGGTGTACGAAGGCGAGTCGGCCGGTGAATACGTGGTGCGCAGCAATCTGCTGGTGACGCGCAGCCGTTTTAATTTCGACGAACTGGATCTGATCAGCGGCGAGCGCCATGACGTGCTCCGCCGCAGCGGCGAAACGTTCAAGCTGGCGCGCCGCGAGATCATTCTCGATCAGGCCGTACTCGGCACGCCGAATCTGGCGATCTTTCTATAGTCGTTACCGTTTCTCGAGGCTTCGCGAGCCAAGGAAGTTGCCCCCTGTTTCCGGGGGCTTTTTTTATGGCGGACGATGCTCAGTGGCTCATTCGTCGAAGGCCAGCCATGCCAGGTCGTCCGCGCACAGGTCGGCGGGGCGCGCGGCAAAGTCCAGGGTCGAACCCACGATGCGAATCGCCTGTTCGGCTCGCACGGGCTGCTGGGCAAAGCAGTTGCCGTTAGGACGTGCATGTACTTGTGCGTCGAGATTCCTGCCACGTCCTTTGGCGATGCCGGTCGCGCGTCTGAGAACCAGCGCCGCTTCGGCCTCCTCGCCTGGCAGCGTAGTCAGCGCCCAGCGCGCCATGCCGTGATACAGATCGATGCCCGCATACGGTGGCGGTCCCTGAATCACCGTGCCGACAACATTCCATTCCAGCAAGGGGACGCCGTCGCGTGCGAGCACCGGGTGCGTGCGATCATCCACGCGCGTCGGCACCTCGACGTCGTATTGACGCCGCAATGTACCGCGCGCCGCTGCCGCGATCGCCAATCCGGAGAGTTCGAACAGATGAGTGCATTGCTCGCTGGCATCCGCCACGCGCGTGACTTCGTGGGCTGTTTGCGTCAATGTCATGCCGACCAGCGCCTGCAATTGCCCGGCGGCTTGCGCACACAGCGTATAGGGCCGGCGGGGTGACGCGGCGGCAATGCGCGTCGCTTGTCCATGCGCGCTAGCGACTTCGACCCGAAAGTGGTGGAAGTCGTCTTCGAGTGCCGCGCGCGTGACGCGCTGCGACGTGCCGATGTGACTGCTGATGACGATGCGACGCCTGAACATGAAAGAACCCTCGAAAACAACGGGAAAACAGTGGCAATGCGCAATTGCGGACTGCAAAATACTGACACTTTTATTCTTAAAGTGTACGATATCGCAGATTATGTTCAATAAACAAGAGGCGTCGGCATGGCATTGCTTAAGGAGAGGGTGGGTTTCGTCACGGGCGCCGGCGGCGGCATCGGCCGCGGCGTTGCACGGGCCTTCGCGCGAGAAGGCGCGGCCGTGGTGATTGCCGAGATCGACGAGAAAACCGGCTTGCAGGTCGAGCGCGAAATCAGGGAGATCGGCGGCCGTGCGCTGTTCGTCAAGACCGACGTAACCAGCAAGGCTTCGCTAGAGGCAGCCGTGCAGAGCACGGTGGCGCACTTCGGTAGCATCGACATTCTGGTGAACAACGCCTTCATTCCCACGCCCAACGTACTGTTCGAAGACAAGACCGACGAGATGTTGCAGCAAACCCTGACGTCGTCGCTGTGGGCCACCTGGTGGGCCATGCGCGCGGTGATGCCGCATATGCGCGAGCGCCGCTGGGGCCGCATCGTCAACTTCTATTCGATCGACACCGAGACCGGCGCGTGGTTGCATGCCGATTACAATACCGCCAAGTCGGGCATCGTCGGTCTGACACGCAGCGCGGCCTCGGAATGGGGGCGCTTCAATATCACGGTGAACGCAATTGCGCCGACGGCGATGGGTGCGACGTTCTTCAAGCTGGCGGAAGAAAATCCGGGTTTTGCCGAACGTTCGGCCGCGGCGCGTCCGCTCGGTCGCTGCGGCGATCCGGAAGAAGATATTGGGCCGGCTGCGGTGTTCCTGTCTTCGGAGATGTCGCGCTTCATCACCGGAGAAACATTGCATGTGGATGGCGGTCTGCATCTGCCGGGCTACAACTCGCGGCCGGCCAATGTGCCTGTGCGCGAGTACTGAGTGATGTGCCGGGCACGCGGCTGAGTACGAAAGCGGGTCGTATATAAAGCAAAGGGGCCCCGCGGGCCCCTTTACTGCTAGTCACTGAAGAAACTGAACACGGTCAGCGTTTGGCCACCTTGATGTCGGTCGCCTCGATATCCCAGGTGGACGCCGTCTTGCCCTCATCGCGCAGCTGATACTTCAGAATGCGGCCTTGCGGGTTCTTGGGCAGCGTCTCGCGAAACTCGATGTAGCGTGGCAGGGCGTAATATGGAACGGCGTCGGTAGCCCAGTGGAACAGGGTCTCGGCGGTGAGCGCGGCACCCGGATTCAGAATGGCGGTGACTTTGACGTCGTCCTCGCCTTTGTCCGATGGCACGGCATGGACCGCAACCTCGGCGATATCGGGGTGGCGCGCAAAGGCCGATTCCATCTCAAAGCTGGAAATATTTTCGCCACGGCGGCGCAAATAGTCTTTTTTGCGGTCTACGAAATAGAAAAATCCATCGTCGTCGAACTTGCCTATATCTCCGGTATGGAACCACATGTTGCGCATCAGCTTCAGCGTCTCCTCGGGACGGCGCCAGTAGCCCATGAACATGATGTCCGGTCGCAGCGGACGGCAGACGATTTCGCCCGGCGTATTGGCCGGCAGCTCGCGGTCGAGATCGTCGACGATTCGCACGTCGAAGTCGGCTATGCGTTTGCCGGACGACCCAGGCGCCGCGTATTCGCCACCCGGCAGCGAAGTGATCACGCATGCTTCCGTGAGGCCGTAGCCGTTGCCGCCGACCTGCCTGGCGCCGAAGCGCTCGCGCCAGACCTTCTTGTTTTCTTCTGTGAACGGATTGCCGCGCACCGTATGAATCTGGCCGAAGCAGCGCTTTGCCGCCTCGTTATCCGGCGCATTGGCGAGGAGGCCGCCCATGCCGCCGAGAATCGACGCGATAGTGGCGCCGCTGCGCTCGACTTCGGGCCAGAAATTGGACACCGAGAAACGCGGGATGATCGCCACGCGCGCGCCCACCAGAATATTCGACAGGATGCCTACCGCCAGCGCATTCATGTGAAACAGCGGCAGTGGCGTGATCGTCACGTCGTTGGCGCTCGCGGGGCCGGCGCGCAATTGCAGGCGTGCCAGATTGCACATGAAGTTGTAGCTGATCATGCAGCCCTTGGACGGGCCGGTGGTGCCGGATGTATAGATCAGGCTGGCGAGGTCCCGCGGGTCCGGCTTGCGCTCGAAGGGCGTGTCGTCATGACCGCGATGGGCGTCGAGCGGCGCGAGCGGCAATGGTCCGCAACGGGTGGCGGTGACGGCGGTCGCGCCCGCATCGGCGCTGCGATACAGCACCTGCTTCACGTCGGACAGTTGCGCCGCCACGGCGCCTATCCGATCGAGATAGTCGGCTTCGCAGATCACGAGCGGCGCGCCGGCGTCGGCGATCTGATGGCGCAGGAATTCACCGCGCAATGCCGTATTGATCGGCACGCTGACGGCGCAGAGTTTGTTGACCGCGAGCCACGAGATCACGGCGTCGACGTTGTTGTCGAGCATCGTGACCACGGTTTGCCCGGCCTGAACCCCGAGCGACGCCAGCGAGTGGGCGAGGCGCGTGGAAAGACGGTCGACGTCCGCGTAGGTATAGAGCGCACCCGAAAAGTCGAGCAGAACCCGGTCCGGATGCGCCACGACGGCGCGCTCGAGTGCGGCGATAACAGTGTCCTGTTCACCGAGCGACCAAGTCTCTGCTCTTCCCATACCAGCCATATCAACCTCTCAGAAAATGAACTGGGCGTGAACCGGGCGACCTGCCCACAAATTCTAACCCGAGAATTGAATTCTAGTGTTTGTATTCCAATCCTGATCTGCGGGGAAACCCGCACACTTTTCTAAAAACTATTCAACTTATGGCTAAACAGACCACTCCATCGAAAGCCGGCACCTCGAAGATCGCTGTCAAACAACCGGCGAAGAAACGCGCCGTCGCCGAGAAAAGCGGCAAGAGCGCGGCGCAGTCGGTGGCGCCAGCGCCAAAGGCACGCAAGAGCCGCGCGCCTGCCGTGCAAGCCGCGCCCGCCGTGACGCCGGCGTCTGCCGCCGCGCCCGCAGCACCCGCCGCGGCTCCACGCCGCCGGCGCAGCAATCGCCGCTCCGAGCAGACCATCGACAACATCTTTGCCGCGACGGAAAAGGTTGTGCTGGAGTCGGGTGCGGACCGTATTTCGATTCTTGAAGTGTGCGAGACGGCGGGCGTGTCGCGGGGCACGTTCTATCGTTATTTCGCCTCGCAGGACGAACTGCTCGAAGCGTTTTCGCGCCACAAGCGGGAGAACTTCCACAAGTCGCTGGCTGAACTGCTGGTGCGCTATCAGGACCCGGACGAGCGCTTCGACGTGGTCATCAACTACCTGCAGGACTACCTCGATGCGGGCAATTCCCGGCGCATGTTGCTGGTTGCACCGGAGTTCGCACTGCGCTTTTTCAAACGCATCTTTCACGACGCCGTGGTGCGCTTTCAGGACTTGCTGTCGCCGGTGTTCGACGCATGGGACGAACGTCTGGGCGTCAAACTCGATCGCGAATTGATCTGCGATCTGCTGATCCGTTTCGTCATGAGCGAACACCTCGTGTCGAGCGAGTCCGAGCGGGGCGCGATGCAACGCCGCATCGGCCGTCTCATCGACTCGATCCGCTTCGGTGGCGTCACGCGGGCGCGCCGCTGAGCCTATGCGTTCACGCACGCCGCGGTTCCCGGCGACCGTCTTGCCACCGGCATTCTCGCCGGGGCCGGCGCGTCGCCATGCAGGAATGCCGGTGGTAACAGAGAGGGAAAGCAAACCGACGGCAAGTGTGAGGAGCCCACGTAAACGCTAATTTGAACACAATTGCATTAAGTGACTAACATTGGCATGATGTCGAACAGTCTGATCTGCTTCGCGCATCCGGCTTTCGTGCGTCCGGGTGTCGGTGAACCGCAGACAGGTCAATCCCACATCTGCGCCGTCGAGCGCCAGGAGACATCATGCTCATCGACCTTCATGCCCACGCTCCGCATCCGGGCTACTACAACCAACACCCCCACTGGGGCCCGTTCTTCGAACAGCACGAGGACGGCGACGTCAAGTTGCGGGTGGGCGACTGGATCCTGACGTTGGGTTCACCCGAGCGCAAAGCTGCCGTACGGTCCGGCAAAGGGCTGAAGCTCGACGAGTACTTCGCGCGCTGGGCCAATCCGAACGTACGTCTGGCCGGTATGGACGCCGCCGGCCAGAATGCCCAGGTGGTGTCGGTGCCGTCGCATTGCTACATGTACTGGGCGGAAGCGGACTTCTCGGTGCGCTACGCAAAGACGGTCAACGACACACTCGCCGAATATTGTTCCGCCGCACCCGATCGTCTGATGTTCTGGGCGCATGCGCCGCTGAACGTGCCCGAAGAGGCCGCGAAGGAAATCCGCCGCGCGTGCGGTGAACTCGGTGCAAAAGGGCTTGTGGCGGGTGGTGCCAATTTCGGCGGCCTCGAGTTCGATTCGCCGGAACTCGATCCGGTCTGGCAGGCGCTGTGCGACCTCGACCTGCCGATGTTCATCCACGGTTACAACCAGTCGGTCACGTGGGGCAAGAAGGCCAACGAGGACCGTTACGAGACCACGGCGATTGTCGGCATGCAGTACGACGAAACGCGCTGTTTCTGGAATCTGATCTGCGGCGGCGTATTCGACCGCTTCCCGGATCTCAAGGTGTACATCACGCACGGCGGTGGCTACGTGCCGTACCAACTTGGCCGTCTCGCGCAGTGCAATACCAATCTCGACTTCGCGCACAACAAGAAGCCGGTGCTCGAGTATCTGAAGAACTTCTATTTCGACGTCGAATTGCATGAAGTGCCGATGCGCCAGGCGCTGATCGACATCATCGGCGCGGACCGCATTCTGTACGGCAGCAACTTCGGCGGCAGCGATGCGGTGCGTCACGATCTGACCGACGGTCTGCGTTTGTCGGATGACGACCTGCAAAAGATCCGCTGGCAGAACGCCTGCAAGCTGCTGCATCTCGACCCGGCGAAGATCGGCATGCCGGCGCCGAAGCAGGCGGTGAGCGCATGAAGCTCGCGCGCTGCACGGACGGTGGCGCGCCGTTCTGGGCCGTAGTGGATATGGAGCGTGGCGAAGCGACCCCGATCGCAGGTTCATTCGCCGAATGGGCGCCGGCACTCACCGCGAGACCGGAGGACGGCGCCGCCGCACTCAAGCTGGCAGGGGCGCCGCGCAAGCTGGGCGAGTTGCGCCTGCTGCCGCCGGTTGAACGCGGCAATCGTGTGGTCGTCGCCGGCGCCAATTATGCGAAGCATCTGAATGCCGACTTCGGCATGAAGAGCCATAGTCAGCCGGTGGCGTTCCTGAAGGCATACGGTGCGCTGATCGGCGCGCACGATCCGATTCGCTATCCGCCGCTGACCAGAGAGCTCGACCACGAAGTCGAACTGGTCGCCGTGATCGGCGCGCAACGGGTGGACCGCGAGGATCCGCTCACTAGCGTGCTGGGTTACACGGTAGGCAACGACGTCAGCGCGCGCGATCTGCAACGCAGTGGGCCGCCGGGTGTCGGGATGGATCTGTTCGCGGCGAAGAGCCAGGATCGTTCGACGGGCCTCGGCCCCTGGATCGTCACGCGCGACGAATTCGCGACCGGCAGTCCAGCGTTGCGCATGACGCTGAAAGTGAACGGCGATACGCGGCAGGATGCATCGTCGGGAGAGATGACGTGGGACGTGGCGGCGCTGGTGCGCTTCGTTGACGAGCGCTCGAGCTTCGAAGCGGGGGATGTGCTGTTCACCGGCTCGCCAGAGGGCACCGGTCAGGGTACGGGCCGCTTTCTGAATCCCGGTGACGTGGTGGAAGCCTCGATCGAAGGCATCGGCACATTGCGCAACGTCGTATCGGCAAACGAATCAGCATGAAGGGAGACAGCGGTATGACTTTGAAAAACAACAAGGTGGTCGTGGTCGGCGCGGGTCTGATGGGCACGGGCATCGCGCATGCGTTCGCGAGTTCGGGGTTCAGCACGACACTCGTCGACATGGACGAAAATGCGTTGGAACGCGCCCACAAAGGCATCGGCAAGATTCTCGACGACGGCGTGCGCCTCGGTAAATTTCAGGTCAGCGCGGCCGATGCCGCCAAGGCGCGGCTCGCCATCAAAACCGACCTCGCTTCCGCCGCGGACGGTGCGCATCTGCTGATCGAAACCGTGTCGGAGAAACTGGCAGTCAAGCAGGCGGTGGTCGCGCACGCGGCAGACGTGATGGCCGACGGCGCGCTGTACGCGACCAACACTTCGGCGCTCAGCGTGACCGAGATCGCCACGGCGGTGGCGCATCCGGAACGCGTGATCGGCATGCATTTCTTCAACCCCGTGCACAAGATGAAGCTGGTCGAACTCGTGCGCGGCCTTGCCACCAGCGACGAAACCGTCGCGCTCACGCGCGAGTATTCGGATGCGATCGGCAAGACGTCGATCATCGTCAACGAATCGCCGGGTTTGACGACGAGCCGCATGTCGGCGCTCGCCGGCAACGAGGCGATGTGGATGTTGCAGGAGGGCGCGGCCAGCGCGGAGGATATCGATACCGCGCTGCGTCTCGGCTTCAATCATCCGATGGGGCCGCTTGAGCTTGGTGACCTCACCGGCTGGGATACGCGCCTGTCGGTGCTGAGGTATCTGCATCAGACGCTCGGCGACAAGTTCCGACCGTGTCCGTTGATCATCAAGATGGTGGCTGCGGGGCGCCTGGGGCGTAAGACGGGTCACGGTGTGTATCGCTACGAAGACGGTCAGCGGGTGTCCGGCTCGGGGCTGAAGGGGAGTTCACTATGAGCAGCGATGTCGTGATCGTCGGTGCGGCGCGCACGCCGATCGGCAAGTTTCGCGGCTCGCTTGCCGGCGTGCGCGCCGATCATCTTGGCGCGCACGTAATCGATGAACTGGTCAAACGCGCCGGGCTCGCACCGGACGTCGTCAACGACGTGATCTTCGGTTGCGTCACGCAGATCGGCGAGCAGTCGGCCAATATCGCACGGACTTCTCTGCTCGGCGCGGGTTGGCCGGACAGCATTCCGGGCCTCACGATCGACCGCAAATGCGGCTCCGGAGAAGAAGCGGTGCACGTTGCCGCGGGCCTGATTGCATTCGGCGCGGCCGAGGTGGTGGTGGCCGGAGGCGCGGAAAACATGAGCCGCGTCCCGATGGGCAGCAATCGCGATCTGCATGGTGATCCGTTCGGCTGGATGGCGAGCGAACGGTACGAGCTGACGAGCCAGGGCGAAGCAGCCGAACGTCTGTGCGACGAGTGGCAACTCGGGCGCGAACAGCTCGACGCGTTCGCGGTGGAGAGTCATCGGCGTGCGGCGGCCGCAGCCGCGGAAGGCTGGTTTGCGCGCGAGATCGTCCCAGTGCCGGTGCAGCGTCTGCGCGAGAAATCGCAGGAAGGCGAAGCAGCGCTTTTCTCTGCCGATGAAACGATCCGTCCCGGCACCCACGCCGAAAAACTTGCGACGCTGAAGACGAGTTTTCGTAGCCAGGGGCGGCTGACAGCCGGCAATTCATCGCAGATATCGGACGGCGCGGCGGCCTTGCTGCTGATGTCCGCCGCCAAAGCGAAGGCACTCGGCGTGCGGGCGCGGGCACGTGTGCGGGCGGTCGCCACCGTCGGCGCCGATCCGACGCTGATGCTCACCGGTCCGATTGCCGCGACGCGTGAAGTCCTGGCGAAGGCGGGTCTCGGCATCGACGACATCGATCTGTTCGAAGTCAACGAGGCGTTTGCGTCCGTGCCGCTCGTGTGGATGAAAGAACTCGGCGTGCCGCATTCGAAGCTGAACGTGATCGGCGGGGCGATCGCGCTCGGTCATCCGCTGGGCGCGAGCGGGGCACGCATCATGACCTCGATGCTGCACGAACTGGAACGGCGTGGTGCGCGCTATGGCTTGCAGGCGATCTGCTGCGCGGGTGGCCTCGGGACGGCAACGATTATCGAGCGGCTGGACTGAACGCGAGCCGGCATATCGGGGAAAGTTCTGGAAAGCAAACGGCGCGCGATAAACAGCGCGCCGTTTTTGCATGCGGCCGAAATCAGCGACTGAAATCAGCTGCTGAAATCAGTCAGCCTGGCACTTACTTCGCGAGTTCCGCGTCGATCGCCGCCACGAGGCGCGGATCGTTCGCCGTCACATCGGGGGCAAAACGCGCGACCACGTCGCCGTTGCGGTTCAGCAGAAACTTTTCGAAATTCCATAGCACTTCGACCGGATCACCCGATTCGACGCCATAGCCTTTCAGGCGCTCACGAAACGGACCGTCGCCGATCGCGGACGGTTGCGCGCCTGTCAGTGCCGTATACAGCGGATGCTTGTCTTCACCCTTCACCGAAATCTTCGAGAACAGCGGGAAGTGCACGTCGTAGCTGGTCGAACAGAACGATTTGATTTCATCGTCCGAGCCCGGCTCCTGACCCTTGAAGTTGTTAGCGGGAAAACCCAGCACTTCAAGACCGGCTGCGTGCTTGTCCTGATAGAGGCTTTCCAGCCCCGTGTACTGCGGCGTTAGCCCGCATTTCGACGCTACATTGACGACCAGCAGCACTTTGCCGCGATACTGCGCGAGGTTGCCGGGTGCGCCGTCGATAGTATTAACAGGAATGTCGTAAATCGATGTGCTCATTGCGAGTCCTCTGGTTGCAGACAGGTGAAAAAATTCTAATCTGCACTGTACGTGATTCTGTTCGATCGCGTGCGGCGTGCTCTCAGGCGAACGCCGGACTACTGCTTGATGAAGTAGCGCACGAATAGGTGGCCGGCCGCGAAGCGAAAGAGCTCGACCGTTTCGATCACACGCCCGGTGCCGACCACCACATTACGCACGTAGCAGGCAGCTTCATTGCCGTTGATGATCTTCGCTACCGGTTCGGCGCGGATATTCGTCCGCTGGTTCTCCCACATATGCTCGAGTACCGACCAACCGTCTTGTGGTGGGCGGCCGATGTATTCGATCGTGAGTCCTGCGGACGCAACGCGTCGATAAGCATCGAAGAATGCGGCCTTGTCGCCGGCGTTCCAGTGTTCGGTCTGGTCGTGGAGAAAGGCTGCGATAGTTTCGGCGGATTCGGTAGTGGACATGATCGCTTCGTTTGAAAGGAATACTGCTTCGCGCTTCAAAGACGCTTCAAAGACGCTTCAAAGACGCTTCAAAGACGCTTCAAAGACGCTTCAAAGACGCTTCAAAGACGCTTCAAAGACGCTTCAAAGACGCATCGGAGACACGTCAAAGATCCGCACCGCGCACATTGCGCGCTGTGCCGTTGCGTCGATCGGATTCGCCCCATCCAAGCCAGCGATCCGGCTCGCGCGTATCGCCGACGCGGCGCCAGCGGCCTTCCTGCTGTGCTGTAATCGGAAAGCCGCCGACAAAGTCGATCATCTCGCCTTTCGGGCAGGGCAGATACTCCCACTCTTCATGCCCGTCGAGCACGATACGCGCGCTTTCGACGAAGTAGCTGCCGTCCTTGTGCGTGACGCTGCCCTCGATATTGGTGGTGGTGCGGATTTCGCCCTTGTGGTTCTGGAAAATCGCATAGCCGAGATTCTCGTGACCGACCATGAAGGAGCCTGCGTCCCACGTGCCGTCCTTGTAGACGGTGGCGAACGACCACCAGATCACATGCATCTTGTTGTTGACGACAAGGTCCTTCTTGAAGTGGATCGCGCCGCCTTCGGCCATATACGCCTGGTCGAAACACATCAAGCCTTTGACCTTGCGGCCGTCGCAGGTGCCGGCGATATCGTAGATCTGCGAGACATAGAACGTGCCCCATTCCGGGCCCGGCAGATACCACTGCATGCCCTGACCGAGCAATGGGCCGCTCAGATCGAACAAACCGTCTTCCCGCCAGCTCAGGCGTTCGCCGGATGCCGTCAATCGCCACGCGGCGCCTGTCTCTCCTTCGAGGCTCGACCAGCAGGCCGTATCGCCGTCGAGCCAGCGCCTGGGGAACAGCGTCATCGCGCGCGGCTCGATACGCGATTTGTCGATGCGTAGATGCTGGCCATCCACCTGCGTCGACAGGTAAACAAATTTGGTCGGATTCGGCGTGCTGCCGGGTTCGTTGACGGCACGCACGAATGCATAGATTTCACCGTCTTCGTCGCGCACGCAACCGAACGGCATGCCCTTGGTCAGTTGCAGCCCGTAAAAGCCGCGCAGATCGTGCATGGCGCGGCCGCTTACTTTGTGTGGCGCGACAAGCGTCTGGAAGGTGAAATTGCCGCGCTCTGGAAGAGTGTCGAAGTGCTTCATGGTCTTTTTCGAGGGAATTCATGCTGTAAGGATGCGCGAGGTGCAAGTGCGCCGATAGACAACGCGCTGTCAGTCCGAGTATCAGTCCCAGATGACCGGCACGGACTTCGCGCCACGCAACTGAGCGCCGGCGATTTTCGGCGCGGGCTTGCCGGGATCCAGCCGCACGTTCGGGAACAGATCGAGAATCGCGTTCACCGCGCACTGCAATTCGACCTTGGCGACAAACTGGCCGATGCACATATGCGTGCCGAAACCGAAGCCGAAAGAAGGCTTGGGTTTGCGGTCGATATCGAAGGTATCGGGGTTGTCGAACGCATCTTCGTCGCGGTTCGCGGAGATCACCATGCACTGCACCAGCGCGCCCTTGGGCACCTGCACGCCGCCAATCTCGACGTCGCGCGCCGCCTGCCGCACCTTGAAGGTGGCGACCGGTTCGAAACGCACGGCTTCGTCGATCAGACGCGGGATCAGCGCGCGATCGTTGCGCACGCGCTCGACCAGTTCGGGACGCTCGAGCAGCAGCGCCATGACCGAGCTGAAGGTGCGTGTGGTGGTCTCGCCGGCCGCGGGCAGCAGGGAGCGCACGAAGGTGGTCACTTCGTGATCGTCGAGCATGTGGCCTTCGTACTCCGCGCGCATGAGGCGGCTGATCAGGTCGTCGCCGTGGGCGCCTTCCGCGCGGCGCTGCACCACCACTTCTTTCACCGCGTCGTAGAGATGTTTGACGGCCGCTCCGGCGAGTGGCCCATAGATCCTGATCTTCTCAGGGTCGATCTGATTGCCGGCCACCATCGAAAGCGCCCACGTTGCGTATTGATTGAAGCGCGCGGTGTCGTCGGTCGGGAAGCCCATCAGCGCGTACATCTCGCGAATCGGGAAGTACAGGCCGAAGTCCATCAGTTCGGCCTGCTTCTTCGGCAGCAGCGGCTCGAGAAAATCCTGACGGATCACACGGTCGAGTTCGGGCCGCCAGCGGTTCACCGTCTCCGGCATGAATACAGGCTGCAGCAGGCCTCGCGCGCGGCGATGGGCGTCGCCGTCCATCGCCAGCACGATCAGGCCGTCGAAGAACGCGCCGAGACCTTCGGCGATGAAGCCGCTGGTGAAGGTCGTGGCATCCCGCATCACGGCCATTACGTCCTGATACTTGAAGAGCGTCACCGCGCATTGCGCCGCTTTGGCGCCCGCATTGGTCGGCACGCCGAGCCGTGTGGCGACGAAATCGCCTTGCATTACAGGCTGCGTATGGCGCATTTCGCGGCAAAGCGCCTGCAAATCGAGGTCGGGGCCCCGGAAGGTGTCGGAGACAGCGTGATAGGCCGCCTCCAGATCGAGCGTGAGGCCTTCCTGCGTGGGTGCGTTCATGTGTCTCCTCATGGGTCTTCTTTCGGCCCGGCTGCTCAACGTGGCGATGGGCAATCGGGCCTGGTAACGTCAGCGGACGCGCTGTCCGTCTTGCTGTGCAGCTTAGCGAGCAATGCCCGCGCTGTCCGCCGGGTTCGTTTGACGCGCCGTCAAACGGGACGCGCTACGGGTTCGTCGCTATAGGCGCGCCGTGTCGAACGGCTTATATAGACATATTGTACAAAAATGTTCATATATAGGCTGTGATGTCGTACGCTCAAACGGTGGACCCGAACGTCTCAGATCTCTACAGCGTGGCCAGCGGCGGCAAGCTGGTGCGTCGCGAGCGCATGGCGCCGGCCCATTTGTCGGTAGACGCGCATCTGACCACGCCATCGATCGAGGTCAATGTGCGCACGTTTACGCTCGACGGCCCGCTCGATGCGGTATTCCATCCGGCGATGGGCTATCTGGACCTGGCACTCGATTCGCGCGAACGCGGCGCGTGCGGCGCATTTCGCGGCATCCCTGGCGGCACCTTCGGTGCAGGCGCTGGCGAAACGGCATTTGGCCGGCTGGGCGAGTGTGTGCTGGTGCCGCCCGGTCAGACCTTCCATGTGCGTTGTGATGCGATGCAACGGCGCGTGGTCTGCTGCATGTTCGAACCCGCGCGTTTCGATCAACTGCGCGACTGGCAATGGGATACCGCCCGGCTCGAACTGTGCCGCGATTTGCGGGTGACCCAGGTACGCGACGCGATGCTGCAACTGGCCGCTGAAGCGCTTAGTCCAGGCTTTGCCAGCGCGGCGCTCGCAGAAAGTCTGTTGATGTCGATGCTCGTGCATATCGCGCGGCATGTTCGCGGCATCGATCCGCGTGCGGACCAGGGCGAGGGCAGCAAGCTCGCGTCCTGGCAGTTGCGCCTGATCCGCGAGCGCGTCGAGGGTGCGTACGGACCGTCGCCCGGTGTGATCGAACTGGCGCAGGCATGCCGTATCAGCGCGCGGCACCTGTCGCGCACTTTCAGGAACAGCACCGGCGCGACGTTGAGCGCGTTTATCGCCGATGCGCGTATCCGCCAGGCCAAAGGACGGCTGGCCGATGCCGACGTGCTGATCAAAACGGTTGCATACGAATGCGGTTTCACCAGCGCCGCGGCATTCGGCGCGGCGTTTCGCAAGGTCACCGGCCGTACGCCGCGGGCCTATCGACTCGATCTGCTGGGCTTGCGAACGGCGCCTGAGCACGACATGTCCGTTCGACGATAGTTTGACCGCGCAGCGCGGCAACTAGCGATTCTATTCGGCGGCTCGTTTTCATAGCATTCAGACACGCACCGCGAATCATTCCGCGCGCGGTCCGAATAGTCCAGACAGCCCGAACGGAGACACCATGTCCACGCTGTATACGCAGCTCCTTGCCGATCCCGCCGCACTCGTCACCGCGTGCTATGACGACGCCTTCCGTCTCACCCCGCAGCAGATCCAGGACATACAACTGAGCGGCGCCCGCCGGCGGTTCGGCGAAATGCGCGCAAAAATTCCGGTGCTGGATCGTCTCGCCGCGGAGCAGGGCATCGACGCGATCAACAGCATCGACGACGTCGCCCCCTTGCTGTTCGCGCACACGGTGTACAAGTCGTATCCGCTGTCGTATCTCGAGCGCGGCCAGTTCGACAAGCTCACGCGCTGGCTCAACGGTTTGACCACGGAAGACCTGAGCCAAGTGGACGCATCCGGCGTCAAGCTGATCGACGACTGGATCGATCTGCTCGACGCCCAAACTAATTTGCGCGTGTTCCATACGTCGGGCACCACGGGCAAACTGTCGTTTCTGCCGCGCACCGACCGCGAGTGGCGCCAGAACATTACGCTGTCGGCGAGCCGCATTCGTGACTGGCGCGGTCCGGGTAGTGGCCCGGATCTGATTGCGAATCCGCGTCCATTGATTGCGCCGACCTATCGCAAGGGCGCGAGCGCCGCCGCGCGCGGCAGCGGCTATCAGGTCGAGATGTACGCGGGCGGCGAGCACAACGCATTGTTCATGTACCCCGACGCGCGTTTTTCCGCGGATGTCGCCTCGCTATCGGGCCGTCTCGCCGCAGCCGAGGCGCAAGGTGAACTCGGCTCGCTACACATTTCCGATGCCTTGCTGGCCAAACGCGATGAACTCGTGCGGGTAGAGCGCGAACGTCCCGAGCAACTGCGCAAGTTCTTTGCCGAGGCGATCGCCCGCTTCGCCGGCCGTGACGTCTACATGGGCGCGGTCTGGACGATCCTGTACGAGACTGCCGCCGAAGGTCTGGCGCGGGGCGCCCGCCAGGTGTTTGGCAACGGCAGCGTGTTGCACACGGGCGGCGGCAAGAAAGGCAAGAACATGCCCGACAACTGGCGCGAGCAACTCGTCGAGTTCCTTGGCTTCGACAACTTCTACGAGTTCTACGGCTGCAGCGAACAGATGGGTTTCTGCATGCGCTGCGAGGAAGGCCATTACCACGTACCGCCCACCACCATCGCGTTCCTGCTCGATCCGGCGACCGGCAAACCGCTGCCACGCAAAGACGGTTTAACGGGTCGCTTCGCCTCGCTCGATCTGTTGCCGGGCACCTACTGGGCGGGCCTCGTGACCGGCGACGAAATCACGCTGCACGGTTACGAGAAACCCTGCCGTTGCGGTCGCAGTGGCCCCTATCTGCTCGCAGCGATCCGCCGCTACAGCGAGAAAGAAGGCGGCGACGACAAAGTGATTTGCGCAGGCGCCCCGGCCGCGCACGACGAAGCGCTCAACTTTCTGACCGAACTCTCCGAGTAAGCCAATCATGACCACTTCCTACAACGTGCCGCTGATCATTCGCGGCAAGCTCATCGAAGGCGATGCGCTGACATTTGGCGGCCGTCGCGGCGGCGTTTCTTTTACCGCGCCGGACGTGAGCCGCCATGTCGACGAACTGACCCTGCGCGCGCCGTCGCAAATGGCCGACCTGTACACGCTGAGTCTCGAGCAGATCGTCGACTATCTGGTCGAACTCGGCCAGCACCTCAATTTTGCTGACAACCGTCATTTGCAGCAGGCCTTCGAACTGTCGTGCGCCACGTCCGGGCTGTCGGAAAGCATTCTGCGCTTTCACTACACACGCACGCCGCGCCTCTTTCAACGCGAGGAGTTGTACAACATCGTCGCGCGTTCAGTCGGCGCCGAGTATCTGGAAGGCTGGGTCGAGCAGCCGGGCAGTCTGCCGGGCGTCACGGCGCGCACCCGTGCATTCGGCGCGCGCTGCGTTCACGTGATTGCGGGTAATGCGCCGGTGGTCGCGGTACTGACGCTGATTCGCAATGCGCTCACACGCTCGGACGCGATCATCAAGGCGCCGTCGAACGATCCGCTGACGTCGATGGCGCTGGCCCGCACGATGATCGACATGGCGCCGGATCATCCGCTGACGAAACATCTGAGCGTCGCGTACTGGAAAGGGGGCGATGAAGCGGTGGAGCGGCATATCTACGATCCCCGCAAGGTCGAGAAGCTGATTGCATGGGGCGGTTTCGATTCGGTCAAGCACATCACGCGCTATCTGCAACCTGGCCTCGATCTGATCACGCTCGATCCGAAACTGAGCGGCACGATCATCGGCCGCGAAGCCTTCGCCGACGAGACGACGCTGGCCAGCGTGGCGAGGCGTCTGGCGCTCGACGTCGGTGCGCAGAACCAGGAGGCTTGTGTAAGCGCGCGCGTGATCTACGTGCAGTCAGGCACCGATGAAGCCGGCCTCGCGCGGTGCGCCAAGCTTGCCGAACTCACGTTTGCGGCACTGCAAACCTTGCCCGAGAATCTTTCCACTCCCCACAAGGCTTTTGATCCGCTGCTGAAAGAAGAACTCGACGGCATCCGCATGATGGGGGACGACTACACGGTCTTCGGCGGCAGAAGCAATGAAGGTGCGTTGATCGTCTCGCGCGACGGCGCGCCGGTCAGCTTCTCGCGCATCCTCGGTTGCCGCGTGGGCAATCTGGTGCCGATCGATGAAATCGACACCGCCGTGCGTTCGGTCAACGCGTATACGCAGACCATCGGTATTTTTCCAGAAGCGCTCAAACACAGGTTGCGCGACCGGCTCGCGTATCAGGGCGCGCAACGGCTGGTCTCGCTCGGCGCGGCCGCCACCTTGCAGCACAACCTCGATCGCCAGGATGCGATCGAACCGATTCGCCGCACCGTGAAATGGGTCACCGAAGAGACGGCCGATCCAGGGCTGGTGGAATCGCTGGCGGGCTAAGCGCGGTCGCGCCGCGATTGCGCAATCAACTTTAAACGAAGGAGCGAAACCTATGAATTCGATAGACGGCAAAGTCATCATGATTACCGGGGCGAGCAGCGGCATCGGCGAAGCGAGCGCCAGACGGCTGGCGCAGCAGGGCGCCAAACTCGTGTTGGCCGCGCGGCGCGCGGATCGCCTGAAGCATCTGGCGGAGCAACTCGGCGGCGACGCCAACGTGCTGTGGGCCGCTACCGACGTCACGCAATCAGCCGATCTGCAACAACTCGCGCAGAAGGCGCGCGACCGCTTCGGCCGCGTCGACGTGCTGGTCAACAATGCGGGCATCATGCCTGTATCGATGATTGCGCAAGGCTGCGTCGACGACTGGAACCGCATGATCGACGTGAACATCAAGGGCGTGCTGTATGGCATCCACGCGGTGCTCGGCGGCATGCTCGAACAGGGCGCCGGACATGTGATCAATATTTCGTCGGTGGCGGGATTGACGGTGGGGCCGGGTGGCGCTGTCTATTCGGCGACCAAATTCGCGGTGCGTGCGATCAGCGAGGGGTTGCGTCAGGAATGCGCGGGCAAGGTGCGCGTGACCTCGATCTGTCCAGGTCTCGTCGCGAGCGAACTCACCGACAGCATTACGGTGCCGGCTTTCCGCGAGCGCGCGCAAAAACTGTTCGAGGGCGCCATGTCGCCGGACGTGATCGCCGACGCAATCGTCTACGCGATTGCGCAACCGGAACATGTTGCGGTCAATGAGATCGTCGTGCGGCCGCTCTCGCAAAGTTTCTGAAGCGGAGAATGACCGGCGGTGTGAGAACGAGGCGCCTTTTACCGTCGATCAGCACTACAATGCATTAGTCGAACACCGCTGCGGACTGCGCCGGGAAGGGCGTATTCAACCGCTTCAGCGGTGCTTCGTTTTCCCTGCATCGCGTGCTGCCTATCCATGCCTTCGACGCTTACCGATACCGCCGCGCCGTCCACGTCCGCGGCACTTGCCTCGCCCTCACGAAAGCGGGCCACGCTCAGCCGTCTATTGAAAGAGGCGCGCCTGGCGTTTTCGGAGAAGGGCCTCGCGGGCGCACGTGTGGACGATATCGCGCGGGCAGCGGGCGTGACCAAGCAGCTCGTCTATCACTATTTCAGCAGCAAGGAACAGTTGTTCGCCAGCGTGCTCGACGAGTCCGCGCAAGACATACTCGCTGATCTGCTGGCGCTCGAACTCGATCACCTGCCGCCGGTGGAGGCATTGCGGGTTTTCCTGCAACACGCAATCGATCAATACCGGCTCGACCCGGCGCTCGGCTCCCTGGCGCAGGAGAGCCTGCGGTTTCACGAGCACAACACGCATCCCGTCGAACGCAATCGTTTCGTCGATCTGGCGCCCGCGCTGGTTGCGCAGATGGAGCGTATCCTGCAGCGCGGGGCGGCGAGCGGCGAGTTTCGTGACGGCGTGGATGCGCGCATGTTCTACGCCGCGTGCGCGCTGCTGACTACCGGCGGCTTCACCAATCACTACACGGTGTCCGCGGTCGCCGGTTTCGATACGACGTCCGCGGCGGGCGCGGCGGCATGGCGTGAATTCTCGGTGGACTTCGTGCTGTCCTCGTTGCTTGCCAGCGACCGGCCACCGCTGAAGCGGCCGGCTTTGACGGCTTTAGCAGACGCCCCACGCGGCAAGAATCGCCATCACGAAGCCTGATTGGGCCGTACCACGCCGCTCTGCTTTGCCGAGATAGCGTTGCACACGTTGCGCGGCGATGCGGCCCGGCATGCCGTTCACGCCGCCACCCGGATGAATGCCAGCGCCCCCGAAGTACAAACCGCGTACCGGCAACGTCGCGCCACCCAGCCCGTACGCAGGCCGGAATTTGTTCGAGCGCATCGTGCTGGTGTCGATATGCACCACGCAACCATTAACGGTGTTCAGCCGTTGCGTGAAATCCGGCGCCGCCTCCATGCGGCGCGCAATCTCAAACTCTTTCAACCCGTCCACGTAGTCGCTTGCCTGGTCGATCACCTGCTGCGTCACGCGTTCGCGAATCGCATCCCAGCCTTCGCGTGGCTGGGTCGGCATGGCGGGCGGATAAAGATACACCGTGTCCTGTCCGGCAGGCGCCTGTGACGGGTCGACCGCGCTCGGCGCGGTGATCGTCAGATAGGGCAAGGTGGGGACTTCGCCACGCGCCGACGCACGGAAGTTTTCCAGCACGGCTTCCGTGGTGCCGATCAGCAAGCAGGTCTTGCGCAGATCGAGACCGTCGCCGCGTTTAGCTTCGAAACGTTTGAGCGATATCTGGCCGCGCAGGGCCATGTCGACCTTCAGTGGCGACGCGCCGTGCGCGTTGGCCGGCGCATGCGCCATGCGCGTCAGGAGGCGTTTTTCGACCCGGCCGGGCGTAACCAGTTCCAGCGCGATCTTCGGGTGACAACTCGCGATGACCGCATGCGCATAGAATGTGCGGCCGTCGGTGAGACGGACGCCACGCGCCGCGTATTCGTCGGCGATGATCTCCGCGACGCTTGCCGAGGTCATCACTTCGCCGCCCAGTTCCCGCAGCCGCGCGGCCATCGCATTGGACAGCGTCTGCATGCCGCCGACCACACGGCCCACACCGAAGCGGTGCAAAAAGCCGAGCAGCGCGTAATAGATGCCGCTGCCGTCAGCCGTGATGGGACCGGCGAGGCCGGTCAGGCAACACATCGCGGAGATCGTCACCGGGTGCTCGAAATGTTCCTGTGCGGCCTGATAAGCTGAACCGGTGAGCAATGCCATCAGTTCGGGTTTCAGCTTGCGATTGCGCAGCGCCGCCTTGAAGGCCTCGAATTTCGCGCCGAGGTTTTTTTCCGCCGGGTCGACGCGCATCATCGGAACCGCCATGTCGATGAAGGCGAACACGACCTTGATGAAGGAGAGAAACGCGTCGGCGTCTTTCGGGCTATAGCGGCGAATCTCGGCGGCGGTCTTCTCCGGATCGCGCCAGAACACCAGCGAACTGCCATCCGGATGCAAATAGACGTAACCCGGCGTCAGTTCGATCTGACGAAAGCCGTGCCGTTCGAGCTGCAATTCAGCGGGCACGCGCGGATGCACGCGCATCGACATCATGTCGAGCGCACACGGATGAACCATGTGCTGTGGCGCACCTTCCAGCAGATAGCCCGACGAAGCCATGCCGCCCACCTTGTCGAGCGCTTCGAGCACCAGCACCTTCTTGCCCGCCTCGGCGAGATAGCAGGCCGCGGATAGCCCGTTATGGCCGCCGCCGACGATCAACGCGTCGTAAGTTTTTTCTGTTGCCATGTGTCTCCGTCCTTTTTGTTGTCAGGGTGCATGGGCGTTTGCGTCGATCGCAGTGTGCGCCTTTTGTCTTGCCTCCATTCCTTAAGTGGATCACAATCTACAAATCTGTTCAATATAATGCGCTGACCCCGGGTCAAACGGTTATCAGGCTGATCCCTAAGTCCGCGCGCCGAATATCAACGATGGAGACAGGCATGAGCACACCCGCCGCAGCAACTTCGCTCGAGAGCGCCTTCGCCGGCGTCGCCGACAACTACAAAGGCAGCGACGTCGATCTGCACGCGATTTACCGTGACATGCGCCGCAATTCGCCGGTCATCGCGGAAGACTTCATGGCGCGCCTGGGCGTGCCGAACATTGCCGGTCTCGATGCGAACCGGCCCACGTTTACGCTGTTCAAGTACAAGGACGTGATGTCGGTGTTGCGCGATGCCACCCACTTCACGAGCGGCTTTATCGCCGAAGGACTCGGCGCGTTCTTCGACGGCCTGATCCTGACCGGCATGGACGGCGAAGCGCATCGCCGCGCTCGCTCGCTGTTGCAGCCGGTCTTCATGCCGGATGTGGTGAACCGCTGGCGCGAGACGAAGATGGCGCCGATCGTGCGCAGCGAATACATCGAGCCAATGGTGCCGAAGCGCCGCGCCGATCTGATGAACTTCGGCCTGCATTTCCCGATCCGTTTGATCTATTCGCTGATCGGTTTTCCCGACAATCGTCCTGAACAGATCGAGCAATATGCTGCGTGGGCGCTGGCGATTCTGGCGGGCCCGCAGGTCGATGCCCAGAAAGCCGCCCAGGCGCGCAAAGCGGCGATGGAAGCCGCTCAGGCACTCTACGACGCGGTCAAGCTCGAAGTGACCGAAGTGCGCAAGAACGGCGCGCAAGGCGACGACCTGATTTGCCGGCTGATCCGCGCGGAGTACGAAGGACGCTCTCTGGATGACCACGAAGTGGCGACTTTCGTGCGCTCCTTGCTGCCGGCGGCGGGTGAGACCACCACGCGCACGTTCGGCTCGCTGATGGTGGCGTTGCTGGAGCGGCCCGAACTTCTCGAGCGGGTGCGCGCGGATCGCAGCCTCGTGCCGAAAGCGATCGACGAAGCCGTGCGTTTCGAACCGGTAGCGACGTTCAAGGTGCGCCAGGCGGCGCAGGACACGGAGATCGGCGGCTTCAGCATTCCGAAGGGCGCGATGGTGCAATGTATCGTGTCGTCGGCGAATCGCGATGAAGAGGTGTTCGAGAACAGCGAGAGCTTCGATATCGATCGCAAGCTCAAGCCGTCGTTCGGCTTCGGCTTTGGTCCGCACATGTGCATCGGGCAGTTCATCGCCAAGGTCGAACTTGCGGTGGCGGTGAATACCATTCTCGACTTGCTGCCGAACCTGCGGCTCGATCCGGATATGCCGAAGCCGCAGATTGTCGGCGCCCAATTGCGCGGGCCGCATGCGTTGCATGTGATCTGGGATTGAGGAACGAATCCGGCGACGGATTGAAAAAGGCGACCCGCAGGTCGCCTTTTTACTACTACAACGATCTTCGCTCAGATCTGCGAGGCGGGAAGATGCACGACGAGACCGTCGAGTTCCTGAGTCATGGTCAGCATGCATGACAACCGGCTATTGACACGGCGCGGCTCGGCCGTGCTGTCGAGCATCGCGTCTTCCATATCGTCGATGGGCGGCAATCTGTCTCGCCATGCTTCTTCGACAAACACGTGGCAGGTGCAGCATTGGCACGCGCCGCCACAGTCGCCGCTAATCCCGGCGATGTTGCGTTCGAGCGCACTTTGCATCACCGTCGCACCAATGGCCGTGTCGACGTCGGTGCGCGAGCCGTCGTGCGTGATGTATGAGAGTTTGGGCATGGTCGTCTCCTGTATAGCGTGGTTGAAGCGCCGGTTTTCGATTCGCGGGTCTGCGTGCAACGTGAATGGCAGCCCTATAGCGACCGGCTGATGATTTCCTTCATGATTTCCGAAGTGCCGCCGTAAATTCGCGCCACCCGTGCATCCACCCATGCCTTGCCGATCCGGTACTCGCTCATATAGCCGTAGCCGCCATGCAATTGCAGCATTTCGTCGAGCAGCTTGCCTTGCAGTTCGGAGCCGACCAGCTTGCACATTGCGCCGACTTCGGCGGTCAGTTCGCCGCGCATCGCGCGGCTGAGGCAGTCGTCGACGAAGGCGCGCAGCATGGTGGCTTGCGCCTTGACTTCGGCCAGCTTGAAGCGAGTGTTCTGAAAGTCGAACACGGGTTTGCCGAACACGCGCCGGTCGCGGGTGTACTGGATGGTCTCCTCGAGCAACGCCTCGATCGAGGCCGCCGCGCGAATCCCGATGATGGTGCGTTCCCATGCGAGCTGATGGGTCAGATAGCTGAAGCCCTTGTCTTCTTCGCCGAGCCGGTTGCCGGCCGGCACGCGCACGTTGTCGAAAAAGAGTTCGGACGTATCCTGTCCTTTGAGGCCGATCTTCTCCAGCAATTTGCCTTTGGAAAAGCCTTCCGTGTCTTCTTCGACGCAGATCAGCGTGAGATCGCGCGATTGCGGATCGAGCTTGGTCGCCGTGACGATCAGGCCGGCGTTGCCACCGTTGGTGATAAACGTCTTCTGCCCGTTGATTACGTATTGATCGCCTTCCCGGCGTGCGCCGGTGCGCATCGAACGCAGATCGCTGCCGATGCCGGGCTCGCTCATAGCGATCACACCGATCAGTTCGCCGCTCGCCATGCGCGGCAGCCAGCGCTGTTTCTGTTCTTCGCTGCCATAGGCGACGAGGTAGGGCGCGACGATTTCCGAGTGTGTCGTGAATCCGATGGCCGTGGCGTTGACGCGCGCCAGTTCCTCGATCATCACCGCGGAATGACCGAAGTCGCCGCCGCTGCCGCCGTACTCCTCGGGCACGGTCGAGCACAGCAGACCGATTTCGCCGGCTTTGCGCCACAGCGATTTCGGCACGATGCCGGCCTGTTCCCATGCGTGCAGATTCGGCACGATCTCAGTTTCGATAAAGCGCCGGGCCTGCTCGCGAAATAACTCGTGGTCTTCCCTGAAAACGGTCCGCATGGTCATGTCCTGCGATTGTCGCTCTGCGTTTGGGTGGAGTGGGCTGGGTCTAATACGCGTGACTTATACACGCGTTCATCTGTCCAGGTAGCGCGGTGGCCGTTTGTCGAGAAACGCGTTGACCGCTTCCCGATGGTCCTCGGTGTGATGCGCGAGCGCCTGATAGGCGGCGGACAACTCCAGCAACGAATCGAGCCGCATATGCTGGCCCTCGCGCAAGAGCCGTTTGGTCAGGCGCAGCGCGTGCGACGGGTTGGCGGCGATGCGTCGTGCCATCGCCTGGGAGTGTGCGAGCAGGTCGTCAGCGGCGACGACCTCAGCCACCAGTCCCCATTCGAGTGCTTTGGCCGCATCGATCGTGTCGCCGGTGAACGACATCACGCTTGCGCGCTGCATGCCGATCACGCGCGGCAGCAGCCATGCACCGCCATCGCCCGGGACGATGCCGACTTTCACGAAGCTCTCCGCGAACAGCGCCTTGTCCGACGCGATGCGAATGTCGCACATGCAGGCGAGATCGAGCCCCGCGCCGATCGCCGGACCATTGATGGCGGCGATCACCGGCACGTCGAGCTCGTACAGTGCGAGCGGGATGCGCTGGATCGTATTGCGGTAGCTGTCGCGCACTTCGTGCGGCGAACCGGCGAAGATGCCGCCGCGCTCGCGCATGTCTTTCACGTTGCCGCCCGCGCAAAACGCGCTGCCGGCGCCGGTCAACACGAGTGCTTTGATCGTGCGATCGCGGCGCACCTGCTGGCAGAGATCGACCAGCTCATCCATTTGCGCGGGTTCAGACAGTGCGTTGCGCGTCTCAGGACGGTTCAGCCACGCGGTCAGCACTGCGCCGTCGCGTTCGACGTTGAGAAAGGTGTCGCTCATGCCGCGACTCCCTGCAACTGCACCGCCGCTGCGGGCCGTTCGAGCGGCGCGAGGCGCCCCGCGGTCAGCGCCGGCCACAATCCGGACGACCCGGCCGCGCACACGGCGGCGCCCAGCCGTTGCGCCCATAGGGTCGCGTTGCCGAATTCGCTGCGCCATGACCACAGCCGCCGGGTCGAGTGATGCAGCGCATGTTCATGGGTGAAGCCGATCGCGCCGTGCACCGTATGCGCCGCTGCCGTCGCGAAGCTCGCCGCCTCGGCGCTGCACACTTTCGCTGCGGCGATCGGCAGCGCGGCGAAGCCGCCGGCGCCGTCGAGCGATGCGCTGAACGCGCACTCGGCGGCTACCGCTGCCGCCGCGGCATGTTCGGAGAGCACGGCGATCTGCTGCTGCAGCGCCTGGAATGCACCGATCGGCTTGCCGAACTGCACCCGTTCGGTGGCATAGAGAATCGTCAGGTCGAGCACCGCTTGCAAGGCGCCCGCGATCTGCGCGCTGCGCAGCATCGCCGCGCCCAGCTGCAGCGCATCGGCTTGCAGATCGGCGGCTAAGGGCACGCAGCTCACGCAGGCGGCGCGTTCGAAATGCAGATCGTCGCGCGGTTCGCCCGCCGTGTTCAGGCGCAACGTCGCCTGTGCATCGGCCGTGTCGAGCAGCACCAGGGTCGGCTCCTTGCCCGCGGTGATCGCAACCACGTGGCCAACGTGACGGCCCCAGGGCACGTCCAGCAATGTGCCACTCGCGCGTCCCTGTTGCAGCGTCACCGAGCCGCCACCCGCGATGCCTAGCGGCGCATTGATTGCTTCGAGTCCGCATTCGCCGAGCAGCGCATTGGCCAGCAGCGTTTCGGCGAGCGGCAAGGGCAGGTTATGGCGGCCCGCTGCCCGCACGACGACGAACAGGTCGGCCCAGCTCGCGCCGGCGCCACTTTGCGCTTCTGAAGCGGCCGCCACGGCAAAACCAGATTCTTCAATGGCGCTCCACAGAGACGCGGGCCACGCGCCTGCTTCACTGCCGCGCAGCACCTCGGGAGTGACGATGTCGCCGAGCAGGCGCTCGATGGTGGATTCGAAAATTTCTCTCATGACGATTACCGCAGTCCAAGTCCGCGCGCGATGATGCCGCGCAGGATTTCGCGCGTGCCGCCGCGCAGGGAAAAGGAAGGCGCCATCTGCATCAGATAGGCGAGTACTTGTGCATGGTCGCTGCCGCCGCCGGTGCTGGGCAGCGTATCAAGCAGCAATTGCGCGACTTCGGGAATCTCCTGCTCGAAGCTGGTGCCGAGATCCTTGACGCACGACGCGGCCCACGCGGGGTTTTGCCCGGCCGCAAGTTCCGCCGTGACCGAGAGCGACATCTGCCGCAACGTGAAGAGCCGCGCTGTCAGCCGGCCGATTTCGCGTGCCTGCAGGGCATCCGGGCGGCGGCCAATCGCATCGATCAGCGTATGCAGCAACGCGATGCTGCTGAGAAAGCGCTCGGGTCCGCTGCGCTCGAACGCGAGTTCAGCGGTGACCTGGTTCCAACCTTGGCCCTCGGTGCCAACCAGCGCGTCGGCGCCGAGTTGCACGTCGTCGAAGAACACTTCGTTGAAGTGCTCGCCGCCGGCCAGGTCGCGGATCGGGCGGATCGTGACACCCGGCGCTTTCAGATCGATGATGAATTGCGACATGCCCTCGTGCCGCGCGCCGGATTTTTCGCCGGTGCGCACGAGCGCGATCATGTAGTGCGAGTAGTGCGCGTTAGTGGTCCACAGTTTGTGACCGTTGAGCAGCCAGCCGTCGCCTTTGCGTTCGGCACGCGTGCGGATCGACGCGAGGTCCGAACCGGAATTCGGCTCGCTCATGCCGATGCAGAAGTAGCTTTCTCCACGGCAGATCGCGGGCAGATAGCGTTCGCGTTGCGCTTCGGTGCCGTAGCGCAGAAGCAGCGGGCCACTCTGGCGGTCGGCGATCCAGTGCGCGGAGACGGGCGCACCCGCCGCGAGGAGTTCTTCGATCACGACATAGCGCGCAAATGGGCCGGCCTCGCTGCCGCCATAACGTTTGGGCAGCGCCATGCCGAGCCAGCCGCGCCGGCCGAGTTCGCGGCTGAACGCGGGATCGGCGCCCATCCACGATTCGGCGCGCTTAAGCGGCGGCCGCGTTTTCAAGGTCTCGGCCAGGAACGCGCGTACCTGCTCGCGCAGCGGTTCGGCGTCGGTGGGAATGCGGTGATAACGAAAGGCGGTAGCGGACATAGTTCGGATGGGACGCAGGGAGCGGGCACCGGGGCGCGCCAATCGTGGCCGAGGATGTCGAGCGCATTCGAGCACGTTCAAGCACGTTCAAGCACATTCGGCAGGCCACGCCGGCTGCCTGGGTCGCTTGAACCACGAAGCCGATGCGCGATGCACGGTGCGCGGCCCGGTCTGTGTTGCTCACGCCGCGGCGCTCTGCTGCCACGGCGTGTGTGGACCGCTTTACAGCGCGGCTTGTGCGTCGGCCGCGGCGAACATCCGGTTGATGTCGCCGGAAGTCACCGGCTTGTTCGGATCGCGCACCGGCGCGGCGCCACCCATGCCAAGCGCGGGCTCGATGCTCACGTGCTTCGCCT
Organism: Paraburkholderia sp. D1E; assembly: GCF_052682275.1. Classification (NCBI taxonomy): domain Bacteria; kingdom Pseudomonadati; phylum Pseudomonadota; class Betaproteobacteria; order Burkholderiales; family Burkholderiaceae; genus Paraburkholderia; species Paraburkholderia sp. D1E. The sequence continues at coordinate 7,232,126 of NZ_JBQYMB010000001.1, read as the reverse complement.
TGGCGCGCAGCGCACCGACCGTGCAGTTCTCGCGACCGAGGATCGGGAACGGATCATAGGAGAACTCGCGCATCGCATTCAGATGGGTGATCTTGTTGATCACTTCATCGGACACGTTTTGCGCCTGCGCCTGTTCCCAGAACACGTCGGCCGAATTGGGCCACGTACAGTCGGAGTGCGGGTAGTCGCATTCCCATGTGACCTTGTCCAGATTGATCGAATCGAGGTTCTTCAGGCCGAACTGATCTTCGATGAAGCAGGTGATGATGTGCTCGTTGAAAATATCGCTAGGCATCTTGCCGCCGAAGTTCGACATGGTCCACGCGTGATGGTGACGATGCGTGAAATCAGCGCGCTCCAGCAGATACGGAATCCAGCCGATGCCGCCTTCCGAGAGCGCCATGCGCAGCGTCGGGTATTTCTTCCACATCGGCCCCCAGATCCAGTCCGCGGCCGAATTGGCGATCGAGATCGGCATGGAGGTGATCCACGCATCGATCGGCGATTCGTCGGAAGCGTGGTCAGCCTTCGCACCGGTGCCGATATGGCAGCAGATCACCACGTTGTTGTCGGCACACGCCTTGTAGACCGGATCCCAGTGATCGTTATGGATCGACGGGTAACCGTGCAGCGAGGGGTTGTCCGAGAGCGACAGGGCGTGCACGCCCTGTTTGGCCATCCGCTCGACTTCGGCAGCGGCCGCTTGCGGGTCCCACCACGGCGCGATCATCAACGGCATGAAGCGTCCCGGCGCGGCATTGCACCAATCGTGCAGATGCCAGTCGTTGTACGCCTGGATGGCCGCGAGCGACACGCCGCGATCCGCATAGGCCTGAAAGCGCTGACCGGCGAAGCCGGGGAAAGTCGGGAAGCACAGCGAGCCGAGCACACCGTTGGCGTTCATGTCGTCGACGCGGGCTTTGATGTCCCAGGTGCCGCGGCGCATATGCTCGTAGCCGAGCGGCTCCATGCCGTACTCTTCCTTCGGCCGGCCCACGACGGAATTGAGGCCCATATAGCCGGTGGCTTTTTCTTCGAATTCCCAAACATCGCGGCCACTGCGCTGCACGACTTTCGGTTCGCGGCCCTTGTATTTGGCGGGCATGTGGCGTGTGAAAGCGTTAGGCGGCTCGATCGCATGATCGTCTACGCTGACGAGAATGAGGTCTTCCAGTTTCATCGGGGGTCCCCGTAGTGAAGGGGCTCGCCTGCGAGTCGGCGAGCCGGGTTTGGAGTGAATTGGTAGAGAGATAGTAGATAACAAGTTAAACACAATCAACGATAATGTTCACTTAAGTGCGTTTGATGCGGCGTTTTTAGGGTTTACAGGGAGAGGGAGTAGGGATGTTTGCCGGCGCGTGCTCTGTCCGCAGGTTCGCGGAGTGAGGTTTCTTTTAATTTGCGCGCGGTGGGCAGCCGTTCGAGGCGAAGGCGGTGCGAGGGAGGGGACTCGAACCCCTGCACCTTGCGCGAACGTGAATCGATACTTCGAAGGAGAGGACGATGCGTCAGGCGAGTGCCGGCAATGCGAAGGCGTGCTATTGCGCCGAATGAAATGCGCCGCGACGCGGAAACACCCACGTTTCAGGCGCACAGCCGCGCGCCCGGACGAGAAGGAAATTCAGAACAGTACGGACTCCAACCGGTGAGCCAGGTCGCGAACAGCCTCGCCGAGCGCCTCCACTTGCGCGTCCCCTCGATCACCCCGAATCATGACCGTAGAGACGGTAAACGCGATGTTATCGCTCTTGTCGCAGACAGCAGCGGCAATCGCCATCACACCGGTTGCGAAGTACCCATCGTCGCTGGCCCAGCCGCGCCGCCGCGCGCGATTCACCTCGCGCACATAGGTTTCGAGCGAGATGGGCCGCGCCCAGCGCAACTGGTCAAACTCATCACGCAACTGTTCATCGGTGAGCCCGAGGCGCGCGGCGAACAGGCGTCCGCTGGCCCCCATCAGAATCGGCAGCCGCTGTCCGGCCGGCATATCGATGTGCAAATCCGTCGGACTCGATTCGGAACTCACCAGCACGATCCGGTCCGCGCCGAGCCGGCGCCACAAGGTCACGGTGACGCCGAATTCCGCGGCAAGATCCTGCATCGGCGGAGCAGCCATCTGCAGCCGCTGCCCCTGCGTGACCAGTTGCTCCACCAACCGTGCTAACCCGAGGCCCGCCGAATACGTCTTCGACAATGCGTTGAAATCGACCACGTCCTCAGCAACGAGTGTGCGCAGAATATTGAAGCAGGTACTGGGATTGATCGACAGATGCCGCGCGATGTCGGCCGCTCGCTCAGGCGCGCCGGTCTGTGTCAGATAACGCAGGATACGAATCGCGTTGGCAACGGGCTTTACCGTCACCGCGCCCGCTGCGCCACGGCTTTTTGGTGCTTCATGAGCGGCGTGCCGCGCCACGCTCGCTCGGGTACCTACGGACTCGCTTACAGCAGTGTTCTTCTTTGTCGTCATGGGTGGCGCTCTCCTGGTTGCCGTCCGGGCACTGGCAACGTGCCGTTCATTTTCTATCCTTGCCCGCAACACGCGCGGCGCCAAAGGGTATTCACGGTGTACCGGAATCGTTCCCGAATCGTTCTACAGGCAGTGATTATATTCTGTAGCCAGAATAGTCCCGGCGCAAAGCCTTTGTTCATAGTGGCTTACCCGATCAAACCGGGGCAGCCTGCGATTCACTCCTCAACGGCCAAACACCGCCGCAGGCACCTGTAGCCAGGGTCAACCCGGACCATAAAATAAACACATTTAAACAATCTGTGCATATAATTTCCAGCCAATGGCCTTGAATGGCCACGCGTCCAAAGGAGGAGACATGAATTCGGAAATCAAGGCATCAGTGGTGCTGCGCGTGAGCGCGGATCGGAGCCGCTGCTGCGGTTATGGCCTGTGCGCGCAACTATGTCCGCAGGTCTACAAGCTCGACGAGAACGGCCTCGTTTATCTCGAAGCGGAGACGATTTCCGCCGAACTGGAGGCCGACGCGCGCGAAGGCGCGGCCGCTTGTCCCGCCGAGGCGTTAAGCGTCGAAGCGATCGCCGGCTGAGCCAACGGGAGAACGCATCTCATGGGACGGCTAGAAGGAAAAGTCGCGCTGATCAGCGGCACCGGCGGCGGCCAGGGCAGGGCAGCCGCGCTGCGCTTCGCACGCGAAGGCGCCAAGGTGTTCGGCTGTGATTTGAACGCGGCGGCGCAGCACGAAACGATTGCACTGCTGCGCGAAGAAGGTCTCGACATGGCAGGCACGGGCAGCGTCGATCTGGGCGATCCACAAGCCGCCCAGACGTGGATCGAAGACGCGATCGCCGCCTATGGCCGCATCGACATTCTGTACAACAACGCGTCGGCGGCACGCTTCGGTCCGATCGGCGAGATGTCGGTGGACGACTGGCGTTACACGCTGCGTAATGAACTGGACATCGTGTTCTATCCGACGCGTTTTGCCTGGCGTCATCTCGCCGCGCAGGGCGGCGTGATCGTCAATATCTCGTCGGTGGCGGCGTGGGGGGCCTCGGCGGCGACCGGCATCGGCGCGCATTCGGCGGCCAAGGCCGGCGTGATCGCTCTGACGCGGCAACTCGCGGTGGAAGGCGTCAAGCATCGGATTCGCGCAGTGAGCATCAGCCCGGGCGTGGTCGTCACACCCGGCACCAAACCGTTTCTCGATAACCCGGCCACGCGTGCCATGCTGCTCGCCGGCATTCCGATGGAACGCGCGGGCGAAGCGGAAGAGATCGTCGCCACGGCTTTGTTTGTGGCATCGGACGAGGCCTCGTACATCACCGGCACCGACATCGTCGTGGACGGCGGCATGCTCGCGCTCTAATGGCGCCGTGCATGCCTGAGAGAACACATTATCAGGAGACGTCGTGGATATTATCGGCATCGGCTACCTCGGCTTCGAGACGGCCAACATGGATGAATGGCGCATCTATGGCCCCGAAGTGCTGGGCTTGCAAATCGGTGCGTCGCCGGAAACGGATCGCGATTCGCTGTACTTCCGGATGGACGACCGGCGCCACCGCTTTGCGTTTCATCCCGGCAAGGCTGACCGGCTCGCGTATATCGGTTGGGAAGCGCGCGGCAAGCTGGAATTTCAGGCCGCTGTGGCGCGGCTACGTGAAGCGGGTGTCGAAGTCACGCAAGGCGACGCGGAACTGCGTGGCGTACGCGACGTCGTGCGTTTTCGCGATCCGGTCGGCTATCAGCATGAGCTGTTCTACTCGCAGAAATGGATGCCGCGCTCGTTTATCCCAGGCCGTCCGCACGGCGGCTTCAACGCCGGCGCGCGAGGTCTCGGTCATATCGTGGTGATCACGCCGGAGTTTCCACCCGAACTCGAACACTTCCTGACCGTGGTGATGGGTTTTCACTACTACGGCGCGGGAGCGGGCAAGGGCAAGACTGCGTTCTATCGCTCGAAACTGAACACCAGCACGAGCCACGACATTGCGTACGGCCTCGGGCCGAACAAGATGGGTATCCAGCACATCGGGCTCTTCGTGAACAATCTGCGCGACGTGGGTGAGACCTACGACATCGTCAAGCAGCGCAAGCTGCCGATGATGATGACGCTCGGTCAGCACACGCAAGACCCGCACGTGTCGTTCTATCATTTCTCGCCGGGCGGTTTCGCGTTCGAGATCATCACCGAGCTCGAGCCCTGGCACGGCGACGGGTTCGAGTTGAATCCGGAAAAGCTGAGCACGTGGGGCCACGAACTGGTCGGCCCGATCCTTGGTCCGAGCGTGCGTGCGCCGGAAGAAGTGATGGATGCCGAGGGTCTCGCGATTCTCGCCGCCAGACGTCAGCCGGCCTAGCCATGAAGCTCGCAAGAGTCCGCGACGCGGCGGGCGAGAGTTTCTGGGCTCAGGTCGATGAAGACGCGCGCGAGGTGCAGCGCATTCGCGCGCCATTCGAAGCGTGGGCGCCGGTGGTCGCGGATCAGGGCGGCGCGGCGCTCGAGCTCGATGCGCGCCGTTTGCCGCTCGCCGATTTGCAGTTGTGTCCACCGGTGAATCCCGGGGCACGCGTGTTCGGTGTCGGTCTGAACTATCTGTCGCATCTGGTGCGGCTCGGCCGCAAGCAGGCGCCGCCGCATACGCTCGCCTATATCAAGCCGGCGTCGGCGCTCGTGCCGCCCGGCGGCGAGATCCAGTATCCCGCCGTCACGAATCAGCTTGATTACGAAGTCGAGCTGGTGGCGGTCGTCGCGCGTGCGTTCGGTGACGAACCGCAGGCGAGCGCCTGTCTGCTTGGCTATACCGTGGGCAACGACATTAGCGCGCGCGATGCCGGCAAGCAGCTCGGCTCGCTCGATCTGTTCACGCAGAAGGCGCTCGACAGCACCGCGCCGATCGGCCCCTGGATCACCACACTCGATGAGTTCGGCGGCCCTGGCCAGCCGTGCGTGACGCTGAGCTTGCGCATCAATGGCGAGGAGCGTCAGCACGATACGACCGACCAGATGATTTTTCCGGTCGACGAATTGCTGAACTATGTGGATGCACGCATCGCCTTGCGTCCGGGCGATCTGGTCTTCACCGGGTCGACATGTGGTGTAGGGCTCGAAGACGGCCGCTTCCTGCAACCGGGCGATGTGATCGAAGCGCAGATCGAGCGCATTGGCGTGTTGCGTAACCGGATCGGAGCGAAGCGGGTGCTCTCGCCGATGCGTGCTATTGGCCGGTTAGGGCGCGGTGAATAGGCAAGTGCGATTGGCAAGTGCGTTTGGCAGGTGCAACAGGCAACCGAATCATCACGAGCATCGTAGTCACACGGCGGCTGAGCACTCACGCCTAGCCGCCGTTTTTCATTTACCGACGCTGTTGCGCAACCTGCAAAGCAGCGAGTGTTCGCGCATAGGGCTTGATGCCCGAGCCAATCAGCCACAATCCGAACAACGCTGCGGGGGCCGCCGTACACGCCACGGCATAGCGCAAAGCGCCGTCGCGATGAAACACGTGATCGGTGACGAGCGCGACTGCGGTCGGCCCCAAGCCGATGCCCAGCAATCCCGCGAGCAGCAGATACACCGCGATGGCCTGGCCTCGCATGCGGTTGGGCACGACCGCCTGAATCGCCGCGGGCGCCGCCGACTGGGCAATGCCAAGGCCGAACACGCTGACGAATAGCAGCGCGAACGCGAGACGGACGTCCGGCACCAGCGGCCAGAGCACGCACGGCAGTGCGAACACCGCTGAGCCGAGCAGCGCGACGCGAAAGCGTGCCGCTGTCACGCCGCGCGCCGTCCACGCATCGCTGAGAAAACCGCATACCAGCGTGCCACCCGCACCTGCAATAGCGATGATCAGGCCGAGCACGGGCCCGGAACGCATCGGCGGCATACCGAAGTTGCGCTCGAATAACGCGGGTGCCCAGGCAAGCGCACCATAGCCGATGATCGACAGCAACGCCGGATAAGTCAGCACACGGGCAAACGTGGCCGCATGCAGGCGCAGATAACGCGTGAAATCGCCGATGGAAGCGTTCTCGGCCGCATCGATTCCAGCGCTCGCCGCCACCACTTCCTGACGTGCCGGTTCGCGCACCGTCACCCGTAACAGCAAGGCAAGCGGCACAGCAGGCAGCGCAGCCGCGACAAACGCGAGACGCCATGCCGGCACACTGCCGATACCCGCAATCGCCAGACCGTGCGGCGGAATTGCCGCCAGCAACCAGCCGCCGAGCAGTAACGACGCGCCTGAACCGATCGCAATCGAGACGTAGTAGATCGCTATCGCGCGGCCGCGTCGTGCTGGCGCAATGCAATCGGCGATCAACGAATAGGCGGCCGGCGCGAGCACCGCTTCGCCGATTCCAACCCCGACCCGCGCGAGCAGCAGGTGCGCATAGCTCTGGCCCAACGCGAAGATCGCGGTGGCTGCGCCCCAGAACAGCAGCGCGACGAAGATCAGATTGCGACGGTTGCCGCGATCCACGAGGCGGCCAAGCGGCAAACCGGCCAGCGTGTAAAAGATCGCGAACGCGTAGCCCTGCAACAGACTGAATGCCGTATCCGAGATGCCGAACTCTTTACGCAAAGGACGTACCAGCAGCGCGGGCAACTGTCGGTCAAGTTGAGAAAGCAAAGTGACTGCGAATAGCACGGCGATGACGTACCACGCGTAACGGGCCGATGGATAGGTGGGTGTTGTGCCGGCTGACGCGGCAGTCGCCGAGTTGCCCGACGAGGCAGCCACTGACGCAGTCGGAGAGGCAGACCCTGGGGTAGCCGCTGAGGTGGACAATGAGGTGGGCGCGCTTTGCTGCGTCCGGGGCGTGAGGGCGGTGGGCAAAGCAGGACTCCCGAGGCAGATGGACAACCGCCCGCGCGAGGCGGGCGGTGTCATACGTCATGGAATGCAGCGTGCTGAAAAAGTACGCCGCGGCAGCGTGATGGCATTCCCGTCCGCTTACTGCTCGACTGCAGCCTCGCCACGCGCCTTCACCGCTTCGTAGAAATCGCGTTTGAGCGTCGGGTAGTAGGCGATCTGGCCGCCCATGCCGCCTGCGATATCGATCGATGCCGCGCTGATGAAGCTCGCGTAATCGCTCGACAGGAATAGCGCCATGCCCGCGACGTCTTCGGGTTTGCCAAAGCGGCCGATCGGCACGACCTTCAGCACCATTTTGTCGAACTCCTCGCGCGTGCAGCCGGCCGGCATCTCGCGATAGTGGCGGTCCCACTGGCCCGTGTCGATCCAGCCCATGTTCAGGCTGTTGACGAGGATGTTGTCTTTCGCGAGTGACATGCCGAGCGATTTCGACATCGCCACGCAGGCCGCGCGATTGACGACCGACGGAATGCCGTCCGGCGTCGGCACGACGCCCGCGAGCGCGTTGATCTCGATGATGCGGCCCCAGCGTTGCTTGCGCATATGCGGCACCACCGCCTGCACAAAGCGGAAATGCCCCATTTGCAGGATGTTGGCATGCTCGAGGATCTGTTCGGGCGTCAGCGTATCGAGGCTGCCGCCACGGCCCTGGCCGGCATTGTTGATCAGCACGTCCACGCCGCCCCAGCTTTGCGCCACGTGTTCCACGAACTGTTTGACGCCTTCGGTATCGGTCACGTCGACTGAGTGCGCGATCACGGCTGACGCGCCGCGCACTTTCAGGTCTTCTGCAACGGCTTCAAGGTCGGCGCTGGTGCGCGCACAAATGGCGACGCGCGCGCCCTCGGCGGCAAAGGCCCGCGCGATGGCGCGGCCGATGCCGCGTGATGCGCCGGTGACGATCACGCGCTTGCTGCTCAGGTCGATCTGCATATGTCTCCTCATGTCGGACCCAGCCAGGGTTCCTCGCCGGGTGGTGTCTGTTTTTTTATAATTTAAACAGAATATCGATAAATGTACAGATAAACCGGATCAAAGTTCTTCGCGCATGCGGACTAGTCCATCGCCACATGGGCGTCGGCGGGCGAGGCGCTCGAGTGACGGGCCGGGCGGATGATGGCCAGCAAAGGAATGACCAGCAGAGTAGCGATGAACATCAGCTTGAAGTCGTCGATATACGCGATCATCGAGGCCTGCTGGGTGACCTGCATGTTCAGTAGCGCGAGCGCGCCCGGGGAATGCAGATCGACCTGATTCTGCACCACGGGGTCGTACACCGACACGTGTGCGGCCAGCGATGCATGCGCCACCTGGGTATTGCGCGTGATGAAGGTCTGGACCACTGAAATCCCGATACTGCTGCCGATGTTGCGCATCAGGCTGTAAATCGCGGTGCCGTCGCTGCGCAGCTCGCCGGAAAGCGTGGAGAAGGTAACGGAGCTGAGCGGCACGAACACGAGGCCCAGGCCGAAGCCCTGCACCACGCCCGGCCAGATAATGTCCGATGGAGAAAGCACCAGCGTGTAGTGCGTCATCTGCCACAGCGCGAACGCCGAGATCAGAAAGCCGGTAACGAGCAGCAGGCGCACGTCGAAGCGGCCGATCAGCCGGCCCACCACCATCATGGCGATCATCGTGCCGACACCGCTCGGCGCACTGACGAGGCCAGCGGTAGCCGCGTCGTAATTCATCAGTGACTGCAACATCGGCGGCAACAGAGCACGCGTGGCGTACATCACGGCGCCGACCACGAAGATGAAGAACACGCCCGTCACGAAATTGCGGTCTTTCAACAACTGATAGCGGAAGAAAGAGCGTGGCCCGGCGGTCGCCGTATGGGCAATGAAGAAGGCGAAATTGATGACGGCCACCAGCGCTTCGGCGCGAATTTCCATCGAACTGAACCAGTCGAGTTGCTCGCCGCGATCGAGTAACGCCTGCAACGCGCCGACGGCCAGACTCAGAGTGGCGAAGCCGAAAAAATCGAACTGCTCGCCGAGCTTGCGGCGGTTTTCCGGCAAATAGGCGAGTGTGCCGAACAGCGCGAACACGCCCACCGGCAGATTGATGAAGAACACCCAGCGCCAGTTATAGCTTTCAGTCAGCCAGCCACCGAGCGTGGGCCCGAGAATCGGCCCGACCATCACGCCCATACCCCACACGGCCATCGCCTGGCCCTGTTTTTCGCGCGGATTGATATCGAGCAGGATGGATTGCGACAGCGGCACCAGTGACGCGCCGAAGATTCCTTGCAGCAACCGCGCGACGACGATTTGCGGCAGCGAGTCCGCCAGACCGCAGAGGCCGGAAGCGATCGTGAAGCCCGTGATCGACGCAGCCAGCAGATGCTTGACGCCGAAGCGGGTGGCGAGCCAGCCGGTGAGCGGCGTGGCAATGGCCGCGGACACGATATACGAGGTGAGAACCCAGGTGATTTCGTCCTGCGACGCGGACAGCGCACCCTGCATATGCGGCAGGGCCACGTTGGCGATCGTGCTGTCGAGTGATTGCATCAGCGTGGCCAGCATGATCGACACGGTGATGAGCGGCCGGTTGAGCCCGGCGCCGGGTTGCAGCGGCTGGGCGGGTGTCGTGGAATGTCCTGCCATAACGTAGAGGTCTCAGTCGCGTCGCGCGCAAAATTAGTAAGCGTGCTTATTGTAATTGAGACAGATATCGCCGTCATGTTCACATTAGACTAAATTGACTCGTATAATCGCCGGCATGAAGAACGGCTACGACAACCGCTTGGGCTTTCTGATCACGGACGCGGGCCGGCTGTGCGGCCGCCTTTTCGATGAGCGTGCCAAGGCTCGCCTCGGGTTGACGCGTGCCCAGAGCCGGGTGCTGGCCTACCTTTCCTGGTATGGCGAGACAAATCAGGCGAGGCTTGCCGAGACGCTGGAGATTTCGCCGATTTCGTTGACGAGGCTGCTGGACAGAATGACCGAAGGCGGCTGGGTGATGCGGGTGGCGGATGCCGGCGACCGGCGGGCTTACTGCGTGAAAGCGACCCGGAAAGCACGCGCGGCGCTCGTCCAGGTGCTCGATGTCGGCGATCGGGTTGCGGACGAAGCTTTAGCCGGTTTCGATACTCACGAGCGTGAAGTGCTGATGGGCTTGTTGCATCGTATGAGGGCAAATCTGGCCCAGGCGATCGCGAGTTGCGGCACGGCCGAGGTATGAGCGGGTGCTGGGCCTGGCCAGCCTGCGCGCTATGTGCTATGTGCCTGAATCAGGAACTCCTGCAACTGTCGCGCCGCTGGCGCGATCTCCCCGCTGGGGCGCCATAGCAAGCCGACTTCCATCGGCGGGATCGGGTCGATGAGAGGCCGCGCATCGATCCGCGTTCCATCGAGCGACCAGGCTCTAAACAGCATATCCGACAGAACGGTCACGCCGAAGCCGTTGGCCACCAGGCCCCGCACGGCTTCCATTGAGCCGGTCCGAAATGCGATATTCGGCTCCAATCCGGCTGCGCGCCAATAGCGCATCATCGAAGCCTCGCCTTCGTCGACGGTGAGCACGATGCTCGGATGCGCAGCCACATCAGCCAGCGAAACGCTCGGCAGCATCGCTAACGGATGCGAAGGCGCCGTCCACAACTGCCGCCGCGAACGAATCAGAATCTGGTGCCCAAACTCGTCCGGGCGTTCGACGTTCGACACCAGCGTGACGCCGAGATCGATGTCGCCTCGCAATACCGCTTCTTCAATAGCGGGCCGGTCCATGTCCCGCAGATCAAGTTCGATCGCAGGAAAACTCGCGCGAAACCGCGCCAGTAACTCCGGCAAAAAATAGCCGAGCACCACATACGAGGCCGCAATCCGCACCGTGCCCGAACTGGCCCGCGCACCCGAACGCGGCTTGTGTAGCGCGTCACGTACCGACTCCAGCACGTGCCGTGCATGATTGTAGAAATCGTGACCGTCGGCGGTGAGCGTCACGCCGTGCGCGCCGCGGTCGAATAAGCGTGCGCCGAGGGCCTGTTCGAGCGCGATCACGGCATTGGTGATCGCCGATTGCGACACATGCTCGCTTGCGGCCGCCATCGAAAACTGTCCCGCGCGGGCAGCGGCGACAAAGTAACGGAGTTGTCTGAGGGTGACGTCTTTGGCCATGCGTTTTTCGGATGCGAGGCTTGCGTTTTTGTGGTTTTACCGCTGGAATCGGCCTGCCTATACTGACCCGAAACCAATATCGGGGACAAGCCCATGAATGCGCCAGCATCGTCCGCTCAAGAAGCGGAGCTAGCCGCCGTCTCGCTCGACGACAAATACACCCTGAACCAGGGCCGCATTTACATCAGCGGGACTCAGGCATTGGCGCGCCTGCCGATGTTACAGAAAGAACGCGACCGCCGCGCGGGTCTGAATACCGCCGGCTATATCTCGGGCTATCGCGGCTCGCCGCTCGGCGCGCTGGATATGGCGCTATGGAAGGCCAAAAGTCATCTGAAAGCGCATGACGTCGTGTTTCAGGCGGGCGTCAACGAGGACCTTGCGGCCACCGCCGTATGGGGCTCGCAGCAGATTAATCTGTGGCCCGGCGCGACTTACGATGGCGTATTCGGCATGTGGTACGGCAAAGGGCCGGGCGTCGACCGCACCGGCGACGTGTTCCGTCACGCGAACTCGGCGGGCACCGACAGGCACGGCGGCGTGCTGGTGCTGGCAGGCGACGATCATGGCGCGAAGTCGTCGTCGGTGGCGCATGGATCGGAACACGCGTTCATCGCAAGCGGGATTCCGGTGCTGTATCCGTCCAGCGTGCAGGAATATATCGACTACGGTTTGCACGGCTGGGCCATGAGCCGTTATTCGGGCCTGTGGGTCGCGATGAAATGCGTGACCGACGTGGTGGAGTCGACCGCGTCGATCGAGATCGATCCCGAGCGCGTACAGATCACCCTGCCGGACGATTACACGATGCCCGAGGGCGGTCTGAATATCCGCTGGCCCGATCCGCCGCTCGCGCAGGAAGCGCGGCTGCTCGACCACAAATGGTATGCGGCGCTCGCCTACGTGCGCGCCAACAAACTGAACCGTGTGGTGATCGATTCACCCGCGCCGTGCTTCGGCATCATGACCGCGGGCAAAGCCTACCTCGACGTGCGCCAGGCGCTGCTCGACCTCGGTCTTGACGACACAACGTGTGCGCAGGTGGGCATTCGCGTGCTGAAAGTGGGTTGTGTATGGCCACTCGATGCGCAGGACGCGCGCCACTTCGCGACCGGCTTGCAGGAAATTCTGGTCGTCGAAGAAAAGCGCCAGATTCTCGAATACGCGCTGAAAGAAGAGCTGTACAACTGGCGCGATGACGTGCGTCCGAAAGTCTATGGCAAGTTCGACGAACGCGACAACGAAGGCGGCGAGTGGTCGGTGCCGCGCGGCGACTGGCTGTTGCCGGCGCACCACGAACTGTCGCCGGCGTTGATCGCCAAGGCGATCGCGCGGCGTCTCGCGAAGGCCGATTTGCCCGCCGACGTCGCCGCAAGAATCGCCGGGCGCGTCGCCTTGATCGAGGCGAAGGAGCGCGAGGCGGCGAGGCCGCGCGTCACGGTGGAGCGCAAGCCGTGGTTCTGTTCGGGTTGCCCGCACAACACGTCGACGCGGGTTCCGGAAGGCTCGCGTGCACTGGCGGGTATCGGTTGCCACTATATGGCGATGTGGATGGACCGCAATACCGACACCTTCAGCCAGATGGGCGGCGAGGGCGTGGCGTGGCTCGGGCAGATGCATTTCACGAGCGATAAGCATGTGTTCGTCAACCTCGGCGATGGCACCTATTTCCACTCCGGCCTGCTGGCGATCCGCGCGGCGATTGCGGCAAGCGCGAACGCCACCTACAAGATTCTCTATAACGATGCGGTCGCCATGACCGGTGGCCAGCCGGTCGACGGTGTGCTGACGGTCCCGCAGATCGCGTTCCAGGTCGTCGCTGAAGGTGCGAAGCGGGTAGTGATAGTGACCGACGAGCCTGAGAAATACTCGGCGGCCGTACCATTGCCGACAGGTGTTCAGGTCCATCATCGCGACCGGCTCGATGCGATCCAGCGCGAGTTGCGCGACACGGCCGGCACCACCGTGCTGATCTATGACCAGACCTGCGCGACGGAGAAGCGTCGGCGGCGCAAGCGCGGCACGTACCCGGACCCCGCCAAACGCGCGTTCATCAACGACGCGGTCTGCGAGGGCTGCGGCGATTGCTCGGTGCAGTCGAACTGTCTGTCGGTCGAGCCGCTCGAGACGCCGCTCGGCACCAAACGCAAAATCAATCAATCGTCGTGCAACAAGGATTTTTCGTGCGTGAAGGGCTTTTGTCCGAGCTTCGTCACGGCGGAAGGCGCGCAAGTGAGGAAGCCGGCAGGCACGGGTGGGACCGCGCAAGGCGACAATCGCAGAGCGGATTTTGCGGCGCTAGCACAGCCGCGAATCGAGCCGCTTGCGCACCGCTACGGCATTCTCGTGACCGGCGTCGGGGGGACGGGGGTCGTCACGATCGGCGGGTTGATCGGCATGGCCGCGCATCTGGAACGCAAGGGTGTCGTCGTGCTCGATATGGCTGGCCTCGCGCAGAAAGGCGGTGCGGTGCTGAGCCATATCCAGCTTGCGCCGACGCCCGAGGCGCTGTACGCCACGCGCATCGGCACTGGCGAGGCGCGGCTCATCATCGGTTGCGATGCGATTGTGTCGGCGTTGCCGGAAGTGCTCTCGAAGACGCGTCTCGACGTCACCCGTGCGGCGATCAATAGTGGCGCCACACCCACCGCCGAGTTTGTGAAGAACCCGCATTGGGTATTTCCGGGTGCGCAGACGGAGCAGGATCTACGCGCCAATGTCGGCGAGCATTGCGCATTTATCGATGCCAATCAGCTCGCGCTGACGCTGCTGGGCGACACGATTTACGCGAACCCGTTGCTGCTGGGCTATGTGTGGCAGAAGGGCTGGTTGCCGCTTTCGAATGCAAGTCTGCTGCGCGCAATCGAACTGAACGGCGTGGCGGTCGAGAAGAACCGTCTCGCGTTCGACTGGGGGCGCTACATTGCGGAACACGGCGCGCAGGCGACGGATCAGTTCGTGCCGCAGCAAGCGCGCGACGTAGTGCAAACGCAGGCGGTCGTACTGCCGTTGCCGCAGTCAGTGGAGAAACTGATCGAACTGCGCGCGCAGGCTCTCATCGTGTATCAGGACGAGCGTTATGCAGAGCGTTACCGAAACGTGGTGGGACGACTACGCGCGAGGGAATCGCACATCAGCGGCGATACGCAGATGCCGCTTGCGCGCGCCATCGCGCAGAATCTCGCGAAGCTGATGAGCTACAAGGACGAATACGAGGTCGCGCGGCTCTATGCCGATCCGGCCTATCTCGACAAGCTGCGCGCCCAGTTCGAAGGCGAGCCGGGCAAAGACTACACATTGAGCTTCTATCTCGCGCCGCCTTTGCTCGCCAAACGCGACGAACATGGCCACCTGGTCAAGCGCCGCTTTGGACCATGGGTACTGCCCATGTTCCGGATGCTGGCGACGTTCAAAGGTCTGCGCGGCGGCGCATTCGATCTCTTCGGCAAGACTGCCGAGCGGCGCATGGAGCGGCAACTTATCGAGGACTACATCGCGCTGGTGGAAACGTTTTGCGCCTCACTGAATGCGGACAATCTCGATGTGGCAATCCGGCTCGCGACGTTGCCGGACGAGATCCGGGGATTTGGTCACGTCAAGGAACGCAATATCCACGCTGTCGAGAAAAAACGGCAGGCGTTGATGACGGAGTATGTGCAGGCAAGGGGGCCGAACCAGCCAAAGGAGCCGCAAGAAGAGCGCCTCGTAATGTGACGTGATGAAGCTGAAGGGCGCTTGAGTGAAGCAAGCGCCCTTTGTCATGCTCAGCATCGGCTCAACAGGATCTCCGCCAGCTTCACCGGCTCGCTGATCATCGCGTTATGACAGGTATCGAGTTCGATCACTTCGTCCACACCGCCCAGGTTGCCGATGAATTCGTGTTGCACCTTTGGCCGCAACGCACGGTCGCGTTGCGTCAGCACCCAGCTCATCGGTACGCGCGGTAATGTCGAGCGATCGACCGGTTCCGTTGTCACTCGGGTGCTTTCTGCGCATAGACCCGCGACCACGCGCTGCTTCTGCTCCCGCGTCATGCCATTGGCAAATACCCAGCGCGCAATGAATGCGGGGAGCGGTGCGCTAACGGCCGTGCGCCGCGCCGCTCGCGAGGCGATCAGATTCATCGGCGCATGCAGTGTATCGAGCACGGTTTTACCGTCAGGCGGGATGCAGCAGGCGATGAAAACCATCCGTTGCACGAGCGCGGGCCCGAGCCGCGCAGCCACACCGGGCAACGTGATCCCCGCCATCGAATGGCCGACCAGCAGCACCCGGTCCGGCCGTGTCGCCAGAATCTGCGCCGTCACGCTCTCGACGCATTGTGCGATGGTCAGCGTCGCCAGATTGCCCGGTTCGTTACCGTGGCCGGGCAGATCGACGGCAAGTACCTGCGCTGAAGGATCGCGCGCGCGCAATGCGTCGACGGTCGGCTGCCAGCATGTACCGCTATGCTGGCCACCGTGCACCAGGACGATAGTCGGCTTGCCGCCGGACTTCGGCTTCGCAGCGGAAGTATTGAAGTCCGGTCGCGCCTGAGACGACGGCTGTGCGCTCAATATGCTTCTCTACCGCGCGCGGCGAACAGCGCACGCATGGGCGCCAGAGTCGGCGCATGGCTCGTGAAACCGCCATCGACGGGGAGGGTCGCGCCGGTGATGAACGCGGCTTCGTCCGAAGCGAGAAAGCATACGACGTCCGCCACATGCTTCGGTTCGCCGAGATAGGGCGTCAGATGGCCGTCGAGAATCACCGCCTTGATGTCGTCGGGCAGCGGATGCGCGCCACCGTTCTCCGCGACCACGAGACCGATCTGAATTGTGTTCGAGCGAATCCCCTGCTTGCCGTACTGCGCGGCAATCGACTTGCTCAGGATCGTCAAGCCGGCTTTCGACGCCGCATACGCGCTCAGGGTGAAATCACCCTGCGCGCCAAAACCGGACGATGCATGAATGATCGAGCCGCCGCCCACTTTCAGCATCGCGGGAATCGCGTGCTTCGAACACAGCATCGGGCCGCGCAGATTGACCGCCATCGCGCGATCCCATGCTTCGACTTCGACGTTGCACACATCGCGGTCGCCGCTGCGTTGTGCGGCGTCGAGCACGGCCGCATTGTTGTGCAGGATGTCGATGCGTCCAAAGCGCTCCAGCACCGCGGCGATCATCGCCTTGACCTCGGCTTCGGACGAGACGTCGGTGCGCAGCCCCATCGCGTGTTCGCCAATCGATGCGGCGACGGCTACCGCGGCATCGCCGTCGATATCGACCACGGCCACGCGCGCACCTTGTGCCGCGAGTCCGCGTGCGCACGCGGCGCCGAGTCCGCCGCCGGCACCGGTGACGATCGCGACTTTTCCGTCAAGCTTGCCGCCGGACTTTTCGCTATGTTGATGCAAAGTTTGCGTACCGCTACCGCTAGTCATCTGCTCAGTCTCCAGTGAAAACAGGGGTGCGCTTTTCCTTGAAGGCTAGCGCGGCTTCCTTTACGTCGTCGCTCGGGGCAAGCAGCGCGAACAGGTCGAGCTCGCGATCCAGGCCGCGCCGCAGATCGAGTTCGAGCGCGGCGCGCGCTGCCTGCTTGACGTAGATCGTGGCCGCCGGCGATTTCGCGGCGAGCCGGTCCGCGAGCGTCTGCACTTCGGCGATCAGACTCTCGGGTGTCGCCGAAATACGCGTGACGAGGCCAATTTCCTTTGCTTGCTGCGCGCTCATGCGGTCGCCGGTCAGGAGCACGTCGAGCGCGCGGCCATGGCCGACCACGCGCGCGAGACGCTGCGTGCCGCCGCCGCCCGGAATCAGGCCGAGGCCGGTTTCCGGCAGCGCGAGCACGGTATCGGGCGACGCGAAGCGGATATCGCAGGCGAGCGCGATCTCCAGTCCGCCGCCCATGCAGAAGCCGTGCAGCGCGGCGAGGACCGGCTTCTGGACCTGATCGAGCGCCTCGATCCAGCGCGAGCGTTCCATGCGCCGCCGCACTTGCAGCGACGATTCCGAGCCGCGCTTTTCCTTGATGTCCGCGCCCGCACAGAAGCCGCGCGGGCCTTCACCGCGCAGCATGATCACGTGAACGTCGGGATCGGTGTCGAGGAGTTGCAGCGCCTGCGGCACGCCACGGCGAATGTCGTCGTTGATCGCGTTGATCTGTTCCGGCCGGTTCAGCACGATCCACGCGGTCTTGCCGCTGCGCTCGACGCGCACGGTAGGGTTGATCGTCAGCCCGTTCATGGTGGGGATCCCCTCGTGGGTAGTCAGCATTTAACGGGGCGCCTGAAATTCTTCGAACTCGAACAGTTGGCCGTCGAGCTCGGCGGGGTGGATCCGAATCAGCGAACGGCCGCCCACGGCTTCGGACGATTCGACCCAGTCGAAGCCAATGCCGCGCGCCTTCAGTTCTTCGGCCTTGACTTGCAGGCCGTTCACCGCGATCCGCACGAAATACGGGCCCGGCCCCCAGCTATTCAGATAGCGGCCTGCCTCGCCGTCCCAGCGGGTCGCCTCGAGCACGTCTAGCGACGCGCTGTTGGGCAGCGTGAAGCCCATTCGCGCGCGCCGGTAGCCTTCGCCGACCAGGGTTTCCACCGCGCCGACCGGTTCCCAGTCGAGATTCGCCGAGCAGCGGCGCAGGGTGTCGTCGAGATTGCGCACGAGAAAGCCGCGTGCGGTGACACGCACCAGTTGGCCCGGCTGCAGATCGCGTGGTTGCGGCGCGGGGATCGCGAAAGTGTCGGGCGGCAATTGCAGCGGCTCCATCGGCATGATCTCGATGCACAGGCCGCCGTCCACGGAGGGTTCGTACTCTGGGCGCTCAGGCGTCACGCCGACCCACAAGCGGTCGAAGGGCATTTCCGGGGTGCGCTGCGCCATCCGGAACGGCAGGCGGCGGCGCATCAGGCGCTCGACGGTCTGCTCGAACTTCGGACCGTGCGCCGCCACCACGATCGAGTGCGTGAGGATCGGCCGGTGCTTGCCCTGAAACGCTTCGAGGCTCTGCAGAAAATGATGGAACGACGGGTCGCCGGGATTCGGGCGATCCAGATGCACTTGCGGCTCGACGCGCGTCGGCGCCACCGCCAGCGACTTGTGCACGCGCAGAAAATGGGCGATGTACGGATGGTTGTCGAACGCCTGGCGCCAGTTCGGGTGCTTGTGAATTCCCAGCTTGCTGACCAGCAATTCGGTCATTCCGTCCGGGTCCGGAACCATCATGTCGGCGGTCATCAGCAGATCGAACATATCGGTGAATCTCCAAAAAGTGTTGGATGAACAGCTTGTCAGGACGCCTCACGGACCACCGGTGCCGCGGCGCGCAGGCGGGTGGCCGAGGCAGCCGAGGTGGCGATTGCGGGCTGGGTGGCGCCGGAGGGTTCGGTGCCGGAATCGCCGCGCAAGCGCTCGGCTTTCGGCCGCAGCAGGAAATAGGAGAGCGCCGGAATCAGCACGAGGGCGCCGACCATGTTCCACAGGAACATGAAGGTGAGCAGGATGCCCATGTCGGCCTGGAATTTGATCGGCGACCAGACCCACGTGACGACGCCGCCCGCGAGCGTGAAGCCGACCAGCATCACCACCTTGCCGGTGAACATCAGCGCATCGCGATAGGCCTCGCGCAGCGTGGCGCCGGCGCGTTGCCGCGCGAGTTGCACGGAGAGGAGATACAGCGCGTAATCGACACCGATCCCGACGCCGAGTGCGATCACCGGCAGCGTGGCGACCTTCACGCCGATGCCGAGCAGCACCATCAGCGCTTCGCACAACACCGAGGTGAGCATCAGCGGAATCAGCGCGACGACCACGGCGCGCCACGTACGGAAGGTGATGAAGCAAAGGATCGCCACCGACGCATAGACCAGCAGCAGCATCTCGCGATTGGCCTGTTCGACGACGATATTGGTCGCTGCGTCGATGCCGGCCGAACCCGCGGCAAGCAGGAAATGCCGCTCGGGCGTGTCGTGCACCGCGGCGAAATCGTTCACCACGTGCACCAGGCGCGTCAGCGTCTCGGCCTTGTGGTCGCTCAGGAAGACCAGCAGCGGTGCGACCGTGCGGTCGGCGTTGGTCAGCTCGGGCATGGCCACCACGACGTTCGAAAACGCATCGCCGGAGACGAACGGATCGCGATTCACCGTCAGCCACTTGGGCGAGCCTTCGAAGTTGCCGGCCGTGTACTGCCGCACCACGCTGGCTGCCGACACTGTGCCGCGCACGCCTTCGGTCTCGCGCAGCTTCGCTTCGAGGCGGTCCATCTCGGTCAACGTCGGGAAGCTCTCCACGCCACCGGCCGGTGTCTTGACGATCACAGCGAAGACATCGCTCGAGAGGTTGTAGTGCTGGTTGATGAACGCGTTATCGCGGTTGTAGCGCGAGTTCGTCTTCAGTTCGGGTGCGCCGGAATCGAGGTCGCCCACCTGCAGATGCGTGCTGATCGCAAAACCGCCGATGAACAGCAACAGCGCGCCGATCATCGCGCCAATGGCCCAGCGGCGGGTGGAAAAGCGGTCGAAGGCCTGATAGCTGCGCACCACGAAGCCGCGCTTCGCTTGCGGATCGGCGCTCAGGCGCGCGCGTCGCACCGCGGACCGGCTCACGCCCGTGTACGACAGCAGCACCGGCAGCAACACGAGGTTGGTGAAGATCAGCACACCCACGCCGATGCTGGCGGCGAGCGCGAGATTGCGGATCACGGGCACGTCGATGATCATCAGCACTGCGAAGCCGACCACGTCGGCGAGGAGGGCGGTCAGGCCGGCGAGGAACAGGCGCCGGAACGTATGACGGGCGGCCGCATAGCGATGCACGCCACGCGCGACGTCGCGGGTAATGCCGTTCATTTTCTGCGCGCCGTGCGAGACGCCGATCGCGAAGACAAGGAAGGGCACGAGGATCGAATAGGGGTCGATCGAGAAACCGAGCCACTGCACGATACCGAGCTGCCAGATCACGGCGGCGGCCGAGCACAGCACGACCAGACCCGTGCTGCGCAGGCAGCGCGTGTACGCATAGAGCGCGAACGCGGCGATCAGCGCGGAAATACCGAAGTAGATCAACACGCCGTCGAGACCGTCGATCAGGTCGCCCGCCAGCTTCGCGAAGCCGACGATGTGAATCTTGACGTTGGGGGTTTCAAGCGAGCGGATCTGCTTTTCCAGATCGTGCGAGAGCTCGCGGTAATTCAGCGGCGCGCCGGTGGCCGGGTCCTTGTCGAGCAGCGGCACGAACACCACGCTCGAACGTTCGTTGTTGGCGACCACCGAGCCGCCGATGCCGGCGCGTGCCACGTTGCGACGTAATTCGTCGAGGCTCTTCGTGGAGCCGTCGTAGGCTTCGGGCATCACGGGGCCGCCGCGAAAGCCGTCTTCGGTGATTTCGGTCCAACGCACCGACGGCGTCCACAGCGACTTCATGTACGCGCGGTCCACGCCGCGCATCAGGAAGACTTTGTCATTGATCTTTTGCAGCGTGCGCAGATAGTCGGCGTCGTAGATCGAACCGTTGGTGTTCTCCACCGAAATTCGCAGCGAGTTGCCGAGCGCACGTAATGACGCGGCGTTGTCGAGATAGTTACGCACGAACGGGTGCGACTGCGGAATCATGTTCAGGAAGTTCGCGTTGACTTCCAGGCGTGTCGCGCGCACGCCGAACAGCGCCGTCAGAAACACGCAAACGATCACGATGAGTGCGCGATGATTGAAAATCAGCCGCTCGACCGGACCGCCTGAACGGCGGTCGAAAGGCTGCGCCGGTTGCGGTTGATCCTTCGCTGCGGACTGATCGTGTGGGTTATCCATGCTGAACACCTCTAGTGATGCAATTCAATGGCGTCTCTCGCGCCCGCTGCACTTACTGCGCTGATTGCGCCTGTCCGGCTCAGCGCCGCGCGCCGATCGCCTCAACGCTCATACCGCTCGAACCGCCGAGCGCGACGCGATCCGCGCCGTCCGCGGCGATGCCGGCGAACAGCATCGGCGTATCGGCCGAGACGCGCTGGAAGGCGCCGCTAACCGGATCGGCGACCAGCAGCATCGCGCGGCTGCCGCAGATCACGATGCGGCCATCGCCAAGCACGGTGGCGCCGTTCAGCGTCGAATCGGTGCCGGTGTCGGCTTTTTGCCAGCTGTTGCCCTGGTCGGTGCTCTGATAAACGGTGCCGCGCAGGCCGAAGGCAAAGAGCCGCTGGTCGTTGCCGACGATGCCGAAGAAGCTGCCGCTATAGCCCGATTGCAGCCGCTTGAACTGGCCGCTCGCGCGATCGAGCCGGAACACGGTGCCGCGTTCGCCGGCGATATACACCTCGCCGCCAATTCCGCGAATCGCGTTCAGATTCAGGAAGTCGGGGTTGTCGATGTGCCCGAGGCCGGGCTGCCAGGTCTTGCCGCCATCGGTCGTCATGGCGAGCGAGCCGAACGAGCCGACCGCATAGCCCTCGGTGGCGTTGTCGAACCAGACATCGAGATAAGGCAACGATGGGCCCGCTTTGGCGTTGTTTTCTTCCTGCTTCTGATACGCGGCGGCATTCGCGTCGCCGCGTGCCACTGCGTCCCGGTAATAGGCGACGAAGCGCTCGTTGGAGACGCGTCCGTCGAGCTGTCTGGTCCAACTCGTGCCGCCGTTCGAGGTATGCAGAATCACGCCGTCGTGGCCGACAGCCCAGCCTTGTGAGGGCGTGGGGAAGGCCACTGCCGTCAGATCGCTTTGCACCGGACTGGGGACCTGGCGCCAGCTGTGCCCATGGTCGTCGGACACGACGATCACGCCCCGCTGGCCCACGCCGACGAGGCGCGGACCCGCGCTCGCCACCGCGGTCATCGGCCGGGTGGCGGGTGAGACGGCGGTGTCGGCGGGCGCGTCGAGCGGATCGACAAAGCGTGCGGCGTGGGCCGCCGGCGGCTCCGCGCCGGCCGTCGCGGCGAGCGCCGAAGCACTCGCGAGCGCCGCGACGATGGCTGTCAGACATTGCACTGACCGGAAAGTCATGGGGTAAGTCTCCGCATACACAGGTTGCGAACGCATTGGCAACACATTGACCCTTCTTCGACTGTGCAGGCAGCGCGCTCGCCGGATCGATGCCCGGTTCCAGCGAGCACGCGCCGCGCCGTTTAGCGCACGCCCGCACTTTGCAGTGCTTGCGGCGTGTAGTACGCCTGGTTCGGCAATTCGTCGTAAGGGATCATGTGGGTGACCGGATCGCCCTGATCCGCGATCACCGCGTAGTTGCCCTTGGTCAGGTCGTAGACCACCTGGATTGGCTGGCCGACGCGCGGTTTGTCGTAAGGAACGATGTCCAGCGTATAGGCGGTACGGTAGAGCGCATTGCTCTGGTCATACGCGTCATACGCCACGATCAGCCACGTGTCTTCGTCGATGTAATACGTGCGATGGCTGTAGACATCACGCTGACCCGGCTTGAGGGTCGCCTCGACCACCCACACCCGATGCTTCTCCCAGCGCACGACATCCGGATTGGCGAACTTGTCGCCCACCAGATTCGGCGACTGATACGCGCGATAGTTGTTGTACGGCACGATGATTTCTTTCTCGCCCGCCAGCTTTAAATCGAAGCGGTCCATCCGGCCCTGGAAGCCGCCGATTTCGTCGAACAGCAGCGTGCCGCCGATGCCCGCCATGGGCGTGTCGTACTTCAGTTCCGGCGCCACGCGCACGCGCCGCTGACCCGGCATGTAGATCCAGGTGGTGTCGTCCTGGTCGCCGTTATTGACGCTGTATTTCGCCAGATACAACTGACCGACCTGCGAGGCAGGGCCGTAGAAGCTGGTGTAGGTCAGGCGGAAGTACACGTCGTTCAGTTTGGTCGCATTGCGGTCGTAGAACGGGTAGATAAACCTCGATTCCTGATCGCCCATCAACGTCTTGTGACCGGCCTCATCGACAAAGATGGTGCGGAAGCGGAAGTCGGTACGCACGCCCTGGTAGCGCATATTCTGATTCCACATCACCTCATAGCCGTCTTTCGGAATCGGGAACGGGATGCAGCCGAACGCGCCTTCCACGCCATCGCCCTTGACCTTGCCGACGAGCTTCGCCGTGGTTGCGCAGCTCACCGTGTTCTTCAGCACCCAGTCCGGATAGGTCATCGTGCGACGCGTCTTGTAGACGTCGACGCGAAAACCCGGGAAGCGGTCGAGCAGCGCCTTGGTGCCAGGCGTCAACGCGTCGGCGTACCTGGCCTGATTGGCCTTGGTGATCGACTCGATCGGCTTGTCATCCTTGAACGGATCGGGATAGCGGCCGCTGCCGGGCTTGAAGTCGGCGGGGATGGTCAGATCCTTCACGCCGCCTGTGTAGGCAGGGATCGAACCGTCCGCGTTGGCGGCTTTCTGTGCGCCGAATTCGGTGAGCCTGCCGCCCAGCTCTTTGGCTTCGTCGGCGCTGACCGCCGCGAGCACAGGCCCGCTGGCGGCGACTGCCGTCGCCATCGTTGCCAGTACCATTGCGAGTTTCATGCTTGTCTCCAGAATGTGTGTCGGAAAAACCAGCTGGTGCGAGACGGCTTTTTATCCGGCGCTTGAGGGCGTCCGTGACAGAAAGCGGGCGCGACCGTCGCCCGTCAGAATGAAGAAGAAAACGTCAGCGAAACCCAATTCCTGTCGTTGTAGAAATACGGACCGTTGCCTGTTGCGTAATACGAAGGGCCGCCGCTCGGCAAACCGTTGGCGGCGCCGAAGTTGGTCTGGCCGCCCGTATGCGAGTGATAGCCGTTGTATTGCAGCGTGACGTTGTATTTGTTCTGGATCAGTGCGTGCAGGCCGAAGGTGTAGATCATCGAACCCTGGTTGGTGCCGCCCAGACTCGGCGTATTGCCCCACAGGCCGTACTGGATGAACATCGGCGCGTCGATGTCGACGCCCGGGAACACCTGCAGCCATTGCGGATCGAACTGCACCGCCAGCGCCACCGAACTGTTGGTCGAGCAGCCGGCCCACTTGCTGCCGGTCGGACATTCGGCCGAGTTGTCCACGCCGTTGTAGAGCGCGCCGTTGCTGGTGGTCTTGACCTTCTGCGTGAAAGCGATTTCGGCCAGCGCGCTGCCGGTGTTCCAGAACGGTGTGCGCGACAGGCCCGCCAGCACGTTGCCGATCACGTTGACGACGTCGCCGCGTGCGCCTTGCTGGCCGCTCAGGTCGCTCGCCAGTGGACCGGTGCCGCTGTTCAACGCGGTGTTATGCCGGTACGACACTTCGAATCCCGTGCTGAAGTCGCCGATCTGCCGGTCGAGACTCATGCCGTACAGCTTCACGTCAGAGCCGTAGGCCAGGTGATAGTTGGTCGCGCCGGTTGCCGGGTTCACGCCCAGCAATACCCACGGCTGCGTCTCGGTCAGATTGCGGTAGTAGAAGCCGAACGTGCCGCCGAGCCATTGCGGCGCCCATGTGACCTTGGCGCCGTAGTCGTTATGAAAGCCGTTGTTCGGCATCACGTCGGAGCCGCGCGGCACCGCGCCCTGCAACAGATTCGGCCCCTGGAAGCCGAAGCCGACCGTGCCGAGATACGTGCCGCCTTCAGGCAGACGGGTCGGCATGTATTCGGCAAAGTATTGCGCGGCGAGTCCGATCGTCGGTGTGAGCTGGGTCTCGAACAGGATCTGCGCGCGCGGGATCGCCAGCTCCTTGGCCTGCGTGCCGGGCGAGGCGGCGCCCTTGATGTTGTCCGAGGCGTTCTGACCGTAGTTGATGCCTTCCGTGCCGAAGATCAGCGCATTGCCCCAGTACTGGGTCAGACGCCCGACCTTGATTGCGCTCGGCTGGCCGTTGATCTCGAACTTGTAGAACACGAACGCATCCAGCAGATTCGCGCCTTGCTGGTAATAGCGCTCGGTATAGCTGCTGTAGTGATTGCCGCTGTACGAGTTCAGGCTCGAGTACGGCACGCCAGGGTAAGCCGAGCCCGGGTTGTTGCTCACGCCGCCGCCGTACGCGAAGTCTTTCCAAAGTGAGGCGCTCACGCGGAAACCGAACTTGTCCTGATAGATCGCGTCGAGTTCGCTCAAGTCGGACACGCGATTGGTCACGATGTCGCCGGCGTGCTTGAACTTGTAATCCGATTCGCTGTAGAGCGGGTTGTTGCCGATCCCGTCGTTGATGCCCTGCGCACGCATGCCCAGGTTGTAGCTGATCGTGTTGTCCCAATTGATGTTCAGATCGGGGTTCGAACTGAGTTGCACGGCGCTGGCCGATGCGGCCCAGCATCCCAGAGCCATCGCGATACCGAGGCTCATCCGGTTTTTTTCGAATCTGGCGCAGCTGCTCATTCCCTTCATCTCCTTGTCTCCGTAGCTCCCTGGCGGGGCTGGGTTTTTGTTTGACGCTGGTGACGGCACGGTGCTGCTGGCCTCGTGGGTTCCACGCTGCCGCCCAGGGAATTACACACAGTGTTCAACTCTGTGCAGTCTGCTCGTCGGGACTCGTTAGATTCGCCTGGATTCGGAATTGAATTCTATAGATAGAATTTCGACTCCGACTCTCTCGTTTTCCCCTATTCGAGACAAATTCAGCGAAGTTGTTCATATCCATTTCGATGGTGGGGGCAAGGAAGCTGCGTGGCGTAGCGTCAGAAGACGGAGATGCCGCCCATTTCCGCAGGTGAAAGGTGCGCCGTCGGGTAAGGTCATTGGCCTTGCATCTTTGATTGGATGCTTATGTGGCAAGGCCTTCCGGGCAATGGCGAGCATCGGATGCGCGTGTGGAGAGGCTGCGTAGCGCGCAGTCCGGCGCAGGGCATCAATGGGGCGGCGCGCGGAATAGACAGCAGGACGTGTGATGAGGCGTGGGGGTTGCATGCTCGGCAGTCGGGAGGTAATGCTGGCCGGCCGGACCGTCTGCCGGAAATTTCTTAAATTGATCACCAGAATCGAACCTGTTCAAGTTGTCCGCTATCAGGAGTTACCCGGTCTCGCGGGGCTTCTTGAGCAACCGTCTCCAGAGATACCCTGGAGGTATCGCCTAATAAGAGACACATTGAAGAGATATGTTCATAATATTCGGGAATTGGCCGTGCGAGCCGAAATGGCGCCGCTGCCGGCGACGGGCAAAACCGTGAACTTGTCACAGGAACGATCGATGGCTTTTCGTGAGCATTACGACTATGTGATTGTCGGAGCAGGCTCGGCGGGCTGTGTGCTGGCCAACCGTTTGTCGGCGGATTCGGGTGTGTCCGTGCTGCTGCTCGAAAGCGGTCCGCCGGATCGCAGCGCGCTGATCCACATGCCGCGCGGCATCGGCAAGATCCTGAGCCCGGGCGGCCCGCTCGTGTGGAGCTATCGCGCCACCCAGCGCAGCGGCGGCGGCTCGGAAGACTGGTTAAAAGGGCGCACGCTCGGTGGCTCGAGTTCGGTCAACGGTATGGTGTATCTGCGCGGCCATCCGCGCGATTACGACGACTGGGAAGCAGCGGGTTGCACCGGCTGGGGCTGGGCTGAGATGGGCCGTTGCTTCAAGGACATGGAAGATCACGAGCTCGGCGAGGCGCAGTGGCGAGGCGCGGGTGGCCCGCTGAAAGTGTCGATGCATCCGTCGGGCGATCCGCTTTGCGAGGCGGTGATCGAAGCAGCGGGGCAGAGCGGTGTGCCACGAGTCGCGGACATCAATGCGGCTGCGGATGCGGCGATCGGCTACCAGCCGCGAACCATCTGGCGCGGGCGCCGCTGGAGCGCTGCCAAGGCGTTTCTCGATCCCGTGCGCGGCCGTGCGAATCTCGATATCCGCACGGGTGTCGAGGTCGAGCGGATCAACTTCAGCGGCAAGCGCGCCACCGGCGTGTCGCTGCGTACGGCCGAGGGTTCTGTGCTGACCGTCAATGCGCGGCGCGAAGTGCTGGTGAGCGCGGGCGCGCTGAATTCACCGAAATTGCTGCAACTCTCCGGTGTTGGCGACGGCAAGCGATTGCGCGAGCTCGGCATCGACGTGGTTGCCGACCTGCCCGCGGTGGGTCGCAACCTGCGCGAGCATCGCCCGATCATGCTGAGCGCGCGCGTCACGGGCGGCAGCCTGAACCGGCAGTTTCGCGGCTGGCCGCTTGTCGCCAACATGTTCCGCTACCAGTTGCGTGGCGCGGGCCCGATGACGCATGCGGCGCACGAGGTCTGCGCCTTCGTTAAAACGAACCCGGAACTGACGCGCCCGAATGCGGAGATTGGCGTCGGCCTGTATTCGCTAACGGTGAAAGACGGCAAGATCGCGATCGACACGCAACCCGGCATGACCTGGGTGGCCTATCTCACGCATCCCCAGAGCCTCGGCAGCGTGAGCATCACGTCGACGGATCATGCCGCGCCGCTCGCCATCGACGCCAATTATCTCGACACCGAACAGGACCGCCGCCACAGCGTGGAGCTGGTCCGGCTGATCCGCCGCATGCTGCGTCAGCCGGCACTGGGTGGCCATTTTGCCGAGGAGACTGCGCCGGGTCCCGCGTTCACCTCCGATGAGGAACTGGTCGAGGCGTACTTCAAATTCGGCTCGACCGCCTTTCACGTGTCCGGCACCTGCCAGATGGGCAACGACGATGCCGCTGCTGTCGATACGAAACTGCGGGTACGTGGCGTCGAACGCCTGCGGGTGGTCGATACGTCGATCATGCCCACGCTGATCGCCGGCAATACCAACGCGCCCGCCATGGCGATCGGCATGCGCGCGGCTGAACTGATACTCGGCGAGCCATGAGCGTGGCCTTGCTGCCCGCGCTCTCGCCATCTGACAACGACTAGGACGGAGACATCGAATGAACGATTTTGCGGCGCTGCCGAAGCAGTTTACCGAACAGACGCGGCTCTTTATCGGCGGCGCATGGGTGACGCCGCAAGGCGGCGAGCGTCAGCCCGTGTTGAATCCCGCCACCGAGGAAGTGATTGGCGAAGCGCCGGTTGGCGGGTTGCATGAAGCCGAAGCGGCGCTCGCCGCTGCGCGTGAAGCATTCGATCGCGGGCCATGGCCGCGCATGTCGCCGGCCGAGCGCGCCGGTTTTATGCGGCGCATGCATGCCGCGTTGCTCGCGCGTGCCGATCGCATCAAGGCGTTGCAGATCGTCGAAGCGGGCGCCACGCGCGCACTTGCCGAAACCATGATGTTCGCCTCGCCGATGAAGATTGTCGAAACCGCGATCGAGCGCTCCCTCAACCAGGTGGCGCGCCATCTGCCGATTACGACCGAGCTCAATCCATTCGATCCCGCCGGCGCGCAATTGATCGGCAGCGGTGTCGTGGTGCGTGAAGCGATCGGCGTGGTGTCGGCGATCACGCCGTTCAACGCGCCGTTTCTCACCAACCTGGCCAAGCTGTTTCCCGCTTTGCTGGCCGGCAACACGGTCGTGCTCAAACCGTCGCCGCATACGCCGTTTTCGGCGCTGCTGTTCGGCGAGGCGGCGCAGGAAGCCGGGTTGCCGAACGGCGTGCTGAACATCGTCACCGGTAATGCCGACGTCGCACAGATGATGACCGCGGATGCACGCGTCGACATGGTGACGTTCACCGGCTCGGAGCAGGTGGGCGCGGCGATTCTGGCGCAAGGCGCGCCGACCATCAAGAAGACGCTGCTCGAACTCGGCGGCAAGTCGGCGTTGATCGTGCGTGAAGATGCCGACGTGCAGAAAGCCGCGATGGAAGGCGTGTTCCAGGTGTCGACCCATTGCGGCCAGGGCTGCGCGCTGGCGACACGTCATATCGTGCACAACGCGATCCGTCCCGCGTATGTCGAAACCATGCGTGCGATTGCGGCGCAGTTGAGCGTCGGCGACCCGGCGGCGGCCGGCACCGTGGTCGGACCGCTGATCCGCGAAGCGGCCCGCAGCCGGGTCGAGCGCTTCGTGCAGCAGGGGCAGGACGAGGGTGCGCGGCTTGTGGCCGGCGGGCGGCGGCCAGCTCATCTGGACCGGGGGTTCTTCTACGACGTGACGATTTTCGACGGCGTGACGAACGATATGTCGATCGCGCAGGAGGAGATCTTTGGCCCCGTAGCCAGTGTGATCGGCTTCGATAGCGACGAAGAAGCGGTGCAGATTGCCAATGACAGCCGCTATGGCCTGTATGGCGGAATTCATTCGCGGGACCCGGCGAGGGCCTATGAGATGGCGCTGCGCTTGCGCACCGGCGGCGTGGTGATCAATGGCGGCCTGTATTCATTGATGGACGCGCCGTTCGGCGGATATAAGCGATCCGGGCTTGGGCGCGAGTTCGGCGAAAACTGGCTCGCTGAATATACACAGGAGAAGTCGGTGCTGTTCCGGATTGGGGTTTGATTCTCAGTTGTAGTGGGTAACAGACTTCCGCCAGCAGACGTTCGCGACCGGAGGATCGAGCGGATTCGAAAGCCATCACGATTCTGACAGTGATATCGAATTCAACGTTCGAGTGGGTGACGTCGATCGTCGAGAGAATGACGCCACAGACCTGCTGGGTTCTGATTCAGGAAATCGTGCCGGGTAGTCGTGTGGTGCGGCTGGCGGGTTCGTCCATCTCCTTGCGAACCTGGCGGGCATTCTCGCGGCCGGGCTCACGGGGTGGCTCGTGCAATACGGCGGCGGCTATCGGGTCGCATTCTGCTTCGCGGCAACGCTCGCGGCGGCCGGCGCGTTGGGCGTGATCGTGTTGCTGCGGCCGTTCAATGCATCGCATAAGAGGAGCGCGGACGGGACCGTCGCCATGTAGAGACATGCCGCATCGAGCCTGAGGTGGCCAGCCCACCCCGAAGGTCCGTACTCAGGGTCAACCCGAATTGCCACTCGGCCTCCTCACGCCTATCTTTCTACATCATACGTATGACATAGAGAGCAAATCGTGGCGACTTTGCACAGGCAGGTCCTGAATCAGATGGGCGAGCAGATCTGTTCAGGCAAATTCATGCCCGGCGACATTCTTCCCGCCGAACCGGTTCTGGCCGAGCAGATGCAGGTGAGCCGCATCACCATCCGCGAGACGATGAAGTCGCTCTCCGCGAAGGGCATGCTGCAGGTGCGCCGCCGCTACGGCACGGTGGTGCTGCCGCGCGCGCAATGGCAGTTGTTCGACCCGGACGTGATCATGTGGCGTGCGCGTGCGGGCGCCGTCGAGCCTGGCCTCATCGAAGATCTGATGGAGCTGCGCATGATCATCGAGCCGAACGCAGCCAGGCTTGCCGCGAAACGTGCAACTGACGAAGACCGCAGTGCGGTCCGGCGAGCTTTCAAGGCAATGGAGCGCGCAGTCGCCGGCCACGGCGAGTACGTTCCCGCCGATCTCGCTTTTCACGGCGCCATCCTTGTCGCCTGCCACAACCAGTTCGTTCAGCAGATGCAGAACGCGTTGTCGGCGATCCTGCGCACCAGTTTCGAACTCAGCTCCGAAATCGCCGGAGGACCGGCCCGTTCGCTGCCGATGCACGAGGCACTGTGCGTCGCGATCGAGAAGGGTGATCCCGAGGCGGCGGAAGCGGCGGTGCTCACGCTCATCAGGCGCGCCGAGCAGGACTTTGAGGATCGCGCGGTGCTGAACCGAACCGCTAACGACCAACCGGTGTAGCGACCCCCGTAACCCATTTCATCGCGACCGTCATGACGATCGCGAGGGGCGCACTCGCGCCTCATTTCTGAACATCGAGAGGAAAAACCCATGACACAGTTATTCGATCTGAGCGGCCGCACGGCGCTCGTTACCGGCTCGGCGCGCGGCATCGGTTTCGCGCTTGCGGAGGGACTGGCGGCAGCCGGTGCGAACGTCATCCTGAACGGTACGCGCGCCGACACGGTCGCGGAAGCGGCCGCCCGTCTGAGCGATAAGGGTTTCAGTGCGCAAGGCCGCGCCTTCGACGTCACCGACGAAGGCGCCGTAGCCGAAGCATTCACGCAGTGGGACAAGGACGGCGTGCAGGTCGATATCGTGATCAACAACGCCGGCATCCAGTTTCGCAAACCGCTCGTCGAACTCGAACTGAGCGACTGGCAGCGCGTGATCGACACCAATCTGACGAGCGCTTTCATCGTCGCGAAGCAGGCTGCACGACGCATGATCGCGCGTGGCGCGGGCGGCAAGATCATCAACATCGGCTCGCTCACGAGCGAAGCCGGGCGCGCGACAGTCGGCGCGTATACGGCGGCGAAGGGCGGCATCAAGATGCTGACCCGCGCCATGAGCGCCGAGTGGGCGGCCTCGAACATTCAGGCGAACGCGATCGGGCCGGGCTACATCCTGACCGACATGAACAAGCCGCTGATCGAGAACGCTGCTTTCGACGCATGGGTGAAGAGCAGCAATCCGTCGCAACGCTGGGGCAAGCCGGAAGAACTCGTCGGTACGGCGGTGTATCTGGCTTCACCGGCATCGAGCTACGTGAACGGCCAGATCATCTACGTCGACGGCGGCTGGCTGGCCGTTCTTTAAATGCAGATCCACGCGAGTAGAGCAGAACAACCCGCCGCTCGCATCAGATAGTTCGCGCGCCACACCGGTCCGGAGACATCATGGAAAGCGTCAAACCCGTAGCAACTCAACGATGGTGGTATCTGATGCCCATCATCTTCATCACGTATAGCCTGGCCTATCTCGACCGCGCGAACTACGGCTTCGCCGCCGCAGCCGGAATCGATAGGGACCTCGGCATCTCGCACGGTACGTCGTCGCTGATCGGCTCACTGTTCTTTCTGGGTTACTGCCTGTTTCAGGTGCCCGGTGCGATCTATGCACAACGCAATAGCGTCAAGAAGCTGATCTTCTTCAGCCTGATTCTGTGGGGACTGTGCGCGGCGGCGACCGGCATGGTCAGCAACATTCCAATGCTGATGGTGCTGCGCTTCGTGCTCGGCGTGGTGGAGGCCGCGGTGATGCCGTCGATGCTGATGTACATCAGCCGATGGTTCACGCGCAGTGAACGCTCGCGGGCCAACACCTTTCTGATTCTCGGCAATCCGGTGACGGTGCTGTGGATGTCGGTGGTGTCCGGTTATCTGGTTCGCAGCTTCGGCTGGCGCGAGATGTTCATCCTCGAAGGCATGCCGGCAATCGCATGGGCGGTGGTCTGGTGGTTCACGGTGAAGGACCGTCCGGCCGACGCACCCTGGATGAGCGACGCCGAAAAGACCGAACTCGAAGCACGCCTGACGGCCGAGCAAGCCCATATTGCGCCGGTGCGTAATTACAAGGCGGCGTTCCGTTCGTCGATCGTGATCAAGTTCTGCGCGATTCACGCGCTGTGGAGCATTGGCGTGTACGGCTTCATCATGTGGCTGCCGTCGATCCTCAAAGCCGCCTCGACGATCGATATCGTCTCGGTCGGCTGGCTCGCGGCTGTGCCGTATCTCGCCGCGATCATTCTGATGCTGCTCGCGTCGTGGCTGTCGGACAAGACGCGCAACCGCAAGCTGTTCGTGTGGCCGCTGTTGCTCGTCGGGACGATTGCGTTCGTCGCTTCCTATCTGGTCGGCGGCTCGCACTTCTGGATTTCGTTCGCTTTGCTGGTCATTGCGGGCGCCACGATGTATGCGCCGTATGGCCCGTTCTTCGCACTGGTGCCGGAGCTGATTCCGGGCAACGTGCTGGGCGGTGCGATCGGCCTTATCAACGCATGCGGCGCGCTGGGCGCATTCCTCGGATCGTGGGTGGTGGGCTATCTGAACGGCGCGACCGGCAGCCCGGCGGCTTCGTACATCTTCATGGCGGTCGGTTTGCTGCTCTCGGTCATCCTGATGATCACCGTGCCCGCGAATGCTGACGAGCACGCGAAACGTGACGCTTCATTGTCGTTGCATCGCACGTAACGCAATGAATCGCACGTACCAGTCCTGCGTTCCCGGCGCTTCAATCCGGGCAGGGCTGCGAGCTGCCTGCCGGTACGGCAGGCTACCCAATCAAAGGGACTGCTGATGAAATTCCAGGGCACCTCCACCTTGAGCACCGGGCCGGCGCGATCTACCGTCGCGACCAAAGCCACGAAAAAACGTTTCGTCGTCGGTTTCCTGCTGTTCCTCGGCATCGCCGTCAACTACATGGACCGCAGCAATCTTTCGCTGGCGGCTCCGCTGCTCGGACGCGACCTGAATCTGAGTCCCGTGCAGCTCGGGCTGATTTTCTCGGCGTTCGGCTGGTCGTACGCGATTCTGCAGATTCCAGGCGGCATGCTCGTCGATCGCGTGAAACCGCGCATCCTGTATGCAATCCTGCTGTGCGGATGGTCGGTGGCAACCTGCCTGCAGGCGGCCGTGAACGGCTTCTCGGCGCTGTTCGGTTTGCGCGTGCTGCTCGGTACGTTCGAAGCGCCTTCGTATCCGATCAATAACCGCGTCGTCACCACGTGGTTTCCCGAGCGCGAGCGCGCTACTGCGATTGCGTTTTACACCTCTGGGCAGTTTGTCGGCATCGCATTTTTCATGCCGCTGCTCGTCTATATTCAGGCGACGTTCGGCTGGCGCGGCATGCTGTTTTTCACGGGCGCCGCAGGCGTTGTGTACAGCATGGTGTGGTTTATTTTTTATCGCGACCCGAAGGACAGCAAGGCCGACGAGGCCGAACTCGATTACATCCGGGACGGTGGCGGTCTGGTCGATGCCGGCGAGCAGGGTGGGGCCCGAAAAGGCGGCTGGGCCGATTTCAGACATGTGCTGAAGAATCGCAATATCTGGGGCGTGTTCATCGGCCAGTTTTGCCTGTCGTCGATCCTGTGGTTCTTCCTCACCTGGTTCCCGACCTACCTGGTCAAGTATCGCGGGATGACGACCATCAAGATGGGATTCATGGCGTCGGTGCCGTTCCTCGCGGCCTATGTCGGTATTCTGTGTTCAGGTTTCCTGTCGGATTTTCTGCTTAGACGCGGGTTCTCGGTCGGCTTTGCGCGCAAGGTACCGGTCATTTCCGGGCTGGTGCTCGCAACGTCGATCGTTGGAGCCAACTATGTTCAGGACCAGACCGCTGTCATTCTGTTCATGTCGCTGGCTTTTTTCGGTAACGGCATGGCGTCGATCACCTGGGCGTTTGTCTCGGCGCTCGCGCCGAAGAGCCTGATTGGCCTTACCGGCGGAATGTTCAATTTCATGGGCAATCTCTCGGCCATCGCCGTGCCGATCGTGATCGGCATGCTGGTCAAGGACGGACATTTCGAGTCGGCGCTGGTATTCATCGGGTCCCTGGCGCTCATCGGGGCGCTGTCTTACGCATTTATCGTCGGCAAGGTCGAACGTATCGTGTTGCCCGAATGATTCGCGTGAAGTGGCGTGATCTTCGAGGTCAACGAAATTATTGAAACAGGAGTCGTTTATGGAAGCTCGCGCCTGCGTTTTGCACGCAGAAAAGGATTTGCGGATCGAGGCGGTCGAGGTGGCGGATATCGGGGAGAACCAGGTGCTGGTTCGCATCGGCGCCGGCGGAATCTGCGGGTCCGACCTGCACTATTACCTGCATGGCGGCTTCGGCGTCGTGCGTGTGAAGCAACCGATCGTGCTCGGTCATGAAGTCGCGGGGACGGTCGAGGCGATTGGCGCCAAGGTCACCCGCGTCAAGCCGGGCGATCGCATTGCGCTGAATCCGAGCCGCCCGTGCGGACATTGCAAGTTCTGTCTCGCCGGAGAACAGCAGCATTGTGCGGACATGTGGTTCTACGGCAGCGCGATGCGAGTCCCGCACAGTCAAGGCGCGTTTCGCGAGCTGATCGCCGCCGAGGAATATCAATGCGAGCCGGTCGGGACCGCGGTTTCGCTCGGCGAGGCGGCCTGTGCGGAACCTTTGGCCGTCGCGCTGCATGCGGTCAGCCAGGCCGGCTCCGTGACCGGCAAGCGCGTGCTGGTGACCGGTTCTGGCCCGATCGGCGCGCTGGTCGTGGCGGCCGCCCGCCATGCCGGCGCGCTCGAAGTGGTCGCCACCGACATCCACGACGCGCCGTTGAAGAAAGCTACGGAAATGGGCGCGACCCGCACGCTCAACGTCTCGATTGAGCCGGGTCTGAAAGCGGATGAATTCACCGCGGAGAAGGGCTATTTCGATGTCGCGATCGAATGTACTGGTGCGGCGGCAGTGCTGAAGGACGTGATCCCGGCATTGCGTCCGCGCGGCACCATCGTGCAGGTCGGCGTCACCGGTGACGTGCCGATTCCGATCAACGCGCTGGTCGGCAAGGAAATCCGTTTGCAGGGTGCGTTTCGCTTTCACGGTGAATATGCGCTGGCCGCGCGGCTCATCAAGGAAGGCCGCATCGACGTGAAGCCGATCATCACCGCCACGCTGCCGATCGAGCGCGCGATCGAAGCATTCGATCTCGCAGCGGATCGCAGCACGCAGATGAAAGTGCAGATCACGTTTTGACGAAGAACCCGGCAACGCGCGTCCGATTCATTGATTCGATTTTGGCAGACAGAACATGGCAACTCTGATTACCGATGTAAAGATCATCCTGACCGCGCCGGAAGGCATCAACCTGATCGTCGTGAAGATCGAGACCAGCCAGCCCGGCCTGGTGGGCCTCGGATGCGCGACGTTCGCCTACCGGCATGTGGCGGTGAAGTGCCTCATCGAGGAATATCTGCGGCCGTTGCTGGTCGGCCGCGATGCCGAGGCGATCGAAGAACTGTGGCAACTGATGCATCAGAACGCGTACTGGCGCAACGGCGCGATCGAGAACAACGCGATCTCCGGTGTCGATATGGCGCTGTGGGACATCAAGGGCAAGATGGCGAACATGCCGCTCTATCAACTGTTCGGCGGCAAGTGCCGCGAAGGCGTGCCGATCTATCGCCATGCGGACGGCCGCGATCTGAACGAGTTGTGCGAGAACATCCAGAAGTATCGCGAGCAGGGCATTACGCATATTCGTTGCCAAAGCGGCGGCTATGGCGGAGGTGGCTTCGGCAAGGCGCCCGCGAGCGCGCCCGAAGGCGCCGCGGACGGGGTGTATCTCGACAGCAGAAAATACATGCGGGAGACGCTCAAGCTGTTCGACGGCATTCGCAGCAAAGTCGGTTTTGACGTCGAGTTGTGCCATGACGTGCACGAACGTCTGAAGCCGGTGGAAGCGATCCGCTTCGCGTGCGAGCTTGAACAGTACGAACTGTTCTTTCTCGAGGACGCGATTGCGCTCGAGGAAGGCGAATGGATACGCCAATTACGGGCCAAAACGACCACGCCGTTGGCGCAGGGCGAGTTGTTCAATAACCCGTACGAATGGCGGTTTCTGATTACCGAGCGGCTGATCGACTTCATCCGCGTGCATCTGAGCCAGATCGGCGGCATCACGGCAGCGCGCAAGCTGCAGATATTTGCCGAACAGTTCGGCGTAAGGACCGCATGGCACGGTCCGGGCGACATGTCGCCGCTGGCGCATGCGGCGAACATTCATATCGATCTCGCCGCACGCAATTTTGGCGTGCAGGAATGGTCGGGGACCGAGCCGCCAAACTTCGTGATTCAAGAACTCAAAGGGCCGCGAGAGGCCCTGCTGGATGTTTTCCCAGGCTTGCCCGCGTTCAGGAATGGGCACGTCTATGCCAATGAAAAACCGGGCCTGGGCGTCGATATCGACGAAACCGAGGCCGCGAAATATCCGTGCGAAAACACCGTGACGACGTGGACGCAAACGCGCCTGAAGGACGGCACGCTGCAGACGCCCTGAACGAGTCAATGTCGCCGGCTTGCGGTCAGTGTGGTTGAAATCGATCGTGCCGGCGGCGCAGTTCTTCGTAGCCAATCCTCCCCGCAACACCCCGCCAGCCGCCAGGACTACGATTCCCCGCGCGGCATCCCCGAACCAAGCCCCATAAAATCGTCAGATCAGCCCGCCCAACCCCATGTGAAATGGGACGTCCGGCCGACACGCCATTAAGTCAACCCGCGAATCCACTTGATCCCGCCGTGCATGCGCTGCCTCTTTTGCGAGCCGACATCGACGACCGTACAGATCAGGTGACGACCGACCCGGAAGCGATCCGCTGGCCCGCAGCCAGCCCCGCGCCGTCCGTGCCGTCGGTGGCTGCGACCGTGCTCGATACTTCGCCGTATCTGCCGCGGCTGTCCGCCGCCGCGGCGAGCGGGCTGACGCACGCCTATGCGGCCCTCGCGCCCTTGCCGTTGACGCTCGGCGGTGTCGACTATCAGGTGCGATGGCGCGTCGATGCCGAGCCGGTGCTCGACGCGAACGCGTATCGCTTTGTCGTCGGCCCGGCGTACGGCACGCTATGGATCGACCCGTCGGCCGAGGCGGCATGGCTGGGCGATGCCGCGGACCCGTCGGTGCCGGCGGTGTTGCGTGCGGCGTTGCTCGCGGACCTGTGCGCGCCGCTCGTCGCCGCGCTGCAAACGCTGACCCGTCAACGTGTCGAGCTATTGCCGCCGGCCGCCGGGCCGGACGCGCGTGTCGGGTCGCATCCCGAGGGGACCAACGGCGCCGGGTCGTCGAGGTTGCGCAGTGCGCCTGCCACGTTGCGCTTTGAATTGCGCCGCAGCGATAACGAGTGGCGTTGCCACGGCGCGCTGCTGTTCGATGCGCCCGATGCGCTTGGCGTGTTCTTCGCCGCGTCACCGCAAGCAGCCGGGAGCTTCGCCGCGTCGCGCGCCATTGCCGCGCAGAAAAACGCAGCGGCATTCGCGGCGTTACCCGTGCCGCTCGCTTTCGAACTCGGCCGCACGAGCCTGACGGCCCAGGAACTGGCCGACGTGCTGGCCGGCGACATCATCGCGATCGAACACTGGCGCGCGGAGGGCCAGAGCCTGCTGTGCGTCGCGCGAGTCCCCGCTGAACCGGCGTGGGAAATCACCGGCCGCCCATCGGGCAACCGGCTAGTCGTTGAACGAATCAGGGAGATGCCGTTGGAACCTTCGCAATCGTCCGAAGCCCCGCGCACGCAGCCGGCCAGTCCAGAGGAGAGCGGCGCCGCGACGTCGGCCGCGCGTCACTTCGACGGGCTCGCCGTCGAAGTGACCTTCCAGTTACCGTCCTGCACGATGCCGCTCGGCGAGCTCAGTGTGCTGCAACCCGGTGGCGTGATCGAACTGCAGCAGGGCATCAACCAGAGCGTGATCAACATCGTCGCTAACGGGATGCTGGTCGGCACCGGCCATCTGATTGCGGTCGGCCAGAAGCTCGGCGTGCGCGTCACCACGCTGACGCCGCCGGCTGCCCAGGCGCCACGCGAGCGGCAGGATGGGTAATCTGCCGAATCCGGTTTCGCTGATCGCCGTCATTGTCGCGCTCGGCGTGGCGCCATTCGCGGCGCTGATGGTAACGAGCTACACGAAGCTGGTGGTCGTGCTCGGCCTGCTGCGCTCGGCGCTGGGCATTCAGCAGGTGCCGCCGAACATGGTGCTCAACGGTATCGCGCTGATCCTGTCATTGTTCATCATGGCGCCCGTCGGTATGAATATTCGCGACGCGCTGCAGGCGCGCAACTTCAACGCCTCGGCGCAGCTATCGACTGCGGACCTGGGCGCGCTTGCCGATGCCGCGCTGCCGCCGATCAAGGATTTTCTCGTCGCGCACACGCGGCTGCGCGATCGCGAATTTTTCGTGAAAACGGCAACGAGCGTCTGGCCGAAAAACCGCGCGGACGGTCTGCAGAACGACGACCTGCTGGTCCTTGTGCCGAGCTTCACGCTCGCCGAGTTGACCAAGGCATTCCAGATCGGTTTCGTGATTTATATCGTCTTTATCGTGGTCGATCTGTTGGTGGCGAACATTCTGCTCGCGCTCGGCATGCAGATGATTTCACCGACGACGATCTCGGTGCCGTTCAAACTCCTGCTGTTCGTTGCGCTCGACGGCTGGTCGCTGCTCGTGCACGGCCTTGTGCTGTCGTACAGGGTGGCGGGATGACACGCGTGGCGCGCCTGGCGTTCATCGCGCCGCTCGCGGGCGCATGGCGGCGGCATGGCGCGCCGCTCGTGGGCATGCTGCTGCTGGCTGCGCTGTTGCCCGTTTCAATAGCAAGCGGCGCAGTCACGGACGCAGCCGGTGCGACGCAGACAAACCGGCGCGTCGGCTTCACGCAGCTCGCCCATGATTGCGCGCCGAACGTCGACCCCTACACCTTGTCCGCGCTCGTGCGTACCGAATCCGGCTTCAATCCGTTCGCGATCGGTGTGGTGGGCGCGCATCTCGAACGGCAGCCAGCGTCGCTGGTCGAAGCGCTTGCCACGGTGCGCGAGCTTGAGACGCTCGGCTACAGCTATAGCGTTGGTCTCTCACAGGTGAACAACCGCAACTTCGCGAAGTACGGCGAAACGGCGGCGACGCTTTTCGAACCGTGCCGCAATCTGCGCGCCGGGGCGGAAATTCTGAGCGAATGCTTCAGTCGTTCGAGCCGTGCGTCCTTCGATCAGCAGGCCGCGTTGCGCGCTGCGTTGTCGTGCTATTACAGCGGCAATTTCACCACGGGTTTTTCCACCGGCTATGTGCGTCAGGTTCTG
This sequence comes from Paraburkholderia sp. D1E, assembly GCF_052682275.1. Classification (NCBI taxonomy): domain Bacteria; kingdom Pseudomonadati; phylum Pseudomonadota; class Betaproteobacteria; order Burkholderiales; family Burkholderiaceae; genus Paraburkholderia; species Paraburkholderia sp. D1E. The sequence goes on along the minus strand of NZ_JBQYMB010000001.1, from coordinate 7,192,299 downwards.
GTGAATGCGCGCCGCGATGCGTTGCATGGGGGGATCGAGCCGATCCCGGTGGTGCGTGACGCGAAAGAACCGCCACGCACTAACGCGTTCTATCGACCCGGCCAGAGCGCACCACAGTCCGTGGCGGTGTCGGTCCAATCTTCCCTTGCACAGCCGCAGTTCAAGCCGGTCAGCGACATGAAACGCAGCGCGCCGTCGTGTCACGCGCACCCGCTCGTCACCGTATGCCGGGGCTTGAGTGCCGCGCAGATACGCGCGCTGTGCGTGCGCTGCCTGGATTCGCACTAGCGCGGTCAACGAACGGCAAGCCGTCTCAACGATCAGTACGAACGCCTGGGAGCACCCTCACGGCGCGCGGCCCGTCGGCTGAACCCCATCGTTTCGTAGCCCGCGTCACGCAAGTCCGCCAAGCCGTGCGCCGGCCTACGAGATCCCGCCGTATCCAGGGTGCGCTGGCTTCGTACACTCGCATCAGTGCCCTGTGCGGCGCTGGGCGGCGCACGCCCAACGCCTGCGCACAGGCTGGATGGCAGGGAGACTTGCATGCTGGAAATCGACGGCGTCGGCATGGGCGTCAACTGGATGCGTTTTCTCGACGAGACGCTCAGCAAACCCACGCCCCAACCCCCGCAGACACAAGGCCAGACTGGCTCGCAAACGCCGGTCATGCCGCCGCAGATCACGGTGCAGGTCGACGCGAACTCCGACCCGTCGAAGCCGACCAACGAGGACATCAGCGCCGCGAACACGCTGATCCAGACGCTCGCCGGTCAGTATCAGCCGCCGCCGCCCGACATCACCGTCGACGACCCGACCACGAAGGCCGCGCAAGCGGCGATCCAGGACTCGCAAACCCAATACGACAACGCGGTCACGAATCAGCAGACCAGGCTGAATACGCTGACGAACCTGCAATCGGACCCGACGACGAGCGCGGCGGACCTCAAGAGCGCACAGACCGACTACACCAACGCCCAGACGGCCACCACGAAAGCGGGGCGCGAGCTCGAGGTGACAACGGACGCCGGCTACATGATCGCGTATGCGCAGCAGGCCGACTCCGACAAGGGCGCGATCGCGCCCGCGCAGACGGCTGCGGACAATGCGGCCACGGCGCTCCAGAAGCTGATGCCGGGCTTCGATCCGAAGAATCCGCCGCCTGCTAGCGCGTGCAAAACGCCGCAGCAACTGGGGGCCTACGACGCCTGGCAAAAAGCCGACGCTTCACTCGCCAAAGCGAACAGCCGCTACAGCGCCGACGTTGCCAATTCGAATCTGGCCTATGCGCAACTGCAGTCGCATGCGTCGGACCCGGACTATGGCGACGCGATGAAAACGAGCATCGCGAACCTGAACAACAAGCTCGCGCCGCTCGGCCTCGAGGTCAGCGCACCGCCGGCCATCGACGCCAGCACGGCGCAGACCAACCTGAATAGCGCCGCCGCCGATGCCAACTACGCGAACGCCTGCCTGAGCGCCGCGAGCGACGCCTCGCAGGTCGCGGACGTGCAGCAGACCTTCGACGCGGTGTCCGGCAAGTTCGGCCCGACGGTCATGGCCACGACGGTGGCCCAGCAGCAGAATCTGCTGACCCGCGCGCAAACGGCTGCTCAGACGAGCGGCGGCTATCTGCAGATGCTGTCCGCGAACCGTCAGGTGGATCAGGACCAGACGGACTACAACAACGCGCTGAGCGCGTCGAATCAGTGGCACAAGGCCAATCCGAACGCGCAGCTCATCGACCCGCAAGTCGATGTCACCCTGGGCAACGCCTACACGAAGCTTTCTGCCGACAAGACCCAGGCGGGTCTCGCGCACGACAGCTTCGTGGCCGCCTACGGCAACTCGCTCGCATCGCAATACGACGATGCCGCGAATGGCCTGCAGAATCAGTACGACCATCGCACGATGTGTGCGGTCAACGATCCGACGCCGCTCGAAATCAAGGGCCTGAAAACCGTGGCGTCGGCGCTGCATGCGGCAGATGGGCGGCTGTCCGATTCGGTCAACGACCAGGCGACGAAACTCGCACTGAATGCGGCGCAAAGCGATCAGACCGGCGCGAAAAGCACTTTGCAGACAGTCCAGCAGCAATACGACGCCTGGAATAGCCAGCACGGCGGCGCGGCCGACGGGCCGTTCGTCAATGTCGCCCAGCATGGCGGACCAGGTCACTTGCTGCTCACATCGGTGGGCCCGTATCAGATCAATCCGTACACCCAACAGTTGTCTGATGCGCGCGCCGCACTGGACGCGGCGAACAACAAGGTCAACCAGTTGCAACTGATGTCCGACGGCGCGCACGACCAGGTGCTGTTCGACCAGTTCAACGCGGGCCTCAGCGACAATCTGCTGAACCCGGTGACCGATTCGGACAAGGCCGATTACGCCAAGGCGCTCGACCAGTTTTACGAATCGCATCGCAGCGAATTGTCGCAATCGATGCTTGGTAACGCGAGTGCGAGCACCAACAAGGGTCAGGCTTATAACTTCGGCGCGACCAGCGCGACTGACCAGAAAAATCTGATCGGCAAGGCGCTCGGCCTGCAAACCGCGCAGCAGCCAGGCGCGGACGGCGTGCAGTACGACGGCGACGCGTTGAAGACGATCAATACCGTCTACAACGAAATTCACAAGGTGGGCGGCAACGACGCTCAGGTAAGCATCCTGCCTATCGTCTACGCGTCGAAAGACAGCGGTATGACGACGACCGCGCTGTTCAAGGTCACGAACAAGGACGGCGGCGACGCACACTATGTCGACGACGGCGGTGCGAAGTATTCGAGTATCGACGATTACATCAACAACAACCAGTTGTCGTCCGACGGCACGGTGGATATTGCGACCGGCTACAACAACGGCGTGCTACAGGTGAAGTCGAGTGCCGCGCATCACGACAGCTTCTGGGAAAGCACGCTGCACACGCTCGGCGCGAGCAATCTGAATCTCGGCACACTGATCGGCGGGGTCGTGCTCGACGTGGCTGGTGGCGTGCTCGATGCGACGGGCGTCGGACTGCCGTTCGGCGTCTCGCTGAACGTGATCGGCACGAGCATGATCTATGGCGCGTCGGCGGCGGCCGTGGCGAACTCCGGCTACGACCTCGCGAACCGGGTCGATCATGATCGCACCATCAGTCCGTTCGACGCCGGCGCGCGCGCCGACTATATCAACCTGATTCCGGTCGGCGCCGCGGGCGCCGCGAAAGCGGTCACGAAGTTCACCGGCACCGAACTATTCGCCAAGGCTGCGACCACACTCGGCGCGGACTCCGGCAAGGCGGCCAGCATCGTCAACAAGACAGCGGGGTTCGGCGCCAAAGCGAGTGCATTCGGCGGCGCCGTCGAGGCCGGCGGACAGCTCAGCTACGACGTCGTGACGGGCCACGGCAATATCGCGCAGGATGTCTCGTCGCTCGTGATGAACGTGGCGCTGGTCAAAGGGCATGACGTGCTGAAGGCAACCTCGACCGGCATCGTGCGCAGCCGTTTGGACTTTGCGGCGCGCACCGAAGACGGCCAGACCAATCTGACGCTCGGCGATCAGTCCGTGCGTGTGCAGCGCCTCGCCAATACGAGCACCGACGCGCTGACGCTCGATCGCAATCTCGCCACGCTCGACGGTAAAACCGTGAAGGTCGGCAGCGACGGTACGCTGCAAGTCGGCAACAAGGTGCTGACTTACGATGGCATGCCGGTACGTGTGCTCAATCGCGGCAATGCGGACGGCTATACGGGCCGCGGCAAGGAAACGGGCGCATCGGCGGTGCTCGGCGATGATGGCAGCATCTCGGTCGTCGATCCGACGAAGAGCGGTCCGCTGCGGCAGGTGAAGCTGACTTCATACGACACGGGCGAGCACGTCACCGTTGGCGAATCCGGTGGCCTCGAGCTGTCGGACAATCTGTCGCTCAGCCGTCCCAGCGAGCTGAAAACACCGGAGGAAGTGGCCGCCACAGTGGCGCAACTGGCCGGTCGCAATGCCGGTACGCCGTCCAGCAGCGAGCCGGTCAAACCCACCGCACCGCGCACGACCACGCCGCTCGCCAGTGACACCACCGATCCGCTGACACGCCAGGCTACGCAGAATGCAGAGACGAGCTTGACGGAGAGCACCGTAGGCGCCGCGCAGTCGATGAGCGAGGGACTGCGCAGCTCGACGGAAGTCCGCGAGCGTAGTCAGCAGGCCAACGAGGAAGCGCATCTGACGGACAGCGCGAATCGCCGCAGCAGCGAAACCAACGCGATCGTATGGCGGCGTGCGAATGATCCGCTCACCGGAAACGGCGTGGACGAAGCGCGTCCGACGACCTTCCAGCAGCGCGTCGCGTGGACCGCGCTCAACGCCACCGAGGCGCCACCGTTTGCACCCGAAACCGACACGGGGGCGCCGGGCGGCCAGCCGCTGACGCGCGCACCGCTGATCGAGCCGCGCGACTATGACGGCAGCACGCTGTACGTCGTGCGTAACGATGCGAGCAGGAGCAACAACACCTTGCTCGGCCCGGACGGGCAACCGCTCGCGGAAAGCGAAGCGGCACCGGCGGCGCGCCTCGCCGTGGCGTCCGCGGCATCCGCCGCGAAGCCGATTGTCCTGATCGAAGGCAGCGAGGAGGCGAAGATCGCGCCGGAACTCGCGAACGCGTGGAACGAGCCGGTCTTCGTCGCGCCGCGCAACGCGCTCGCGGCCGACGGCACGATTCGCGGCGCCAGCGGTTTGATCCGTTTCGATCCCGCGCCACGTGCGCCCGGCGATGCACAGGGGCTCGCTCTGCGTGAGAGCGGCCTGTACGTCGCGGGTCCGGAGGCGCTGGCCGATGCGCAGGCGCCGCGCGCGACAGATGCGCCCCAAACCTATCGTAACGGTCTGTATGTGCCGAAAGACCCGAGCCGCACGAGTGACGAAGACGCCAACACCCAGGCTGCCGGCAAGGCCCGCGATAGCCAGAAACCGACCGAGACAGAGGAGGCCGACACCGACGGCATCGAATTCGCACATCCGGAAATGGAAGAAACCGTACCGGCCGCTGACAGCAACAAGGCCGGCCTGCTTGCGCGTCTGCAGATGCGCTTCGGCGGCGCGCCGCTGCCCAATGAAGTGAGCGCGCTCGCCCAGCAGTCGGGCACGCTGTCGCAGCAACTGCGTATGCTGAACGACGAAGGCTGGCGTGTGAAGGTCGGCCGGGAAGGTCGCGGCAGCCGGATCGACGCGAAGAAAAAACGCGTGACACTCGATGGCGGCTTGCGTGAGCCGGGCAGCATGACCTATGCGCTCGCGCACGAAGCAAAACATGCGGTCGAGGCAATCGATGGCAATAGCGGCCTCGATTACAGCGGCCGCAGCCGCTTTACGCGCAAAGCGCTCGAAGCCGAAGCGCGCGCGCAGATCAACGCATTTGAAGCGCGCTACGAAATCGACATGGCGGGCGGCGGCGATATCGCCGCGCACGTGCGCCTGCCCGACGCGATCCAGCGCGAGGCGGATGCATGGGCGCCGACCGACGACTACGCGGGCACGGTCGAGCGTCTGACGCAAGCGTTCGCCGAAGCGCCCGTCTCGGGCACGTCCGGCAAGACGTATGCGCAGTTCTACAACGAAGCGTATGACCGCGCGCGTCCAGACCCGGCAGGCTTCCCGACGCGCGCCGCGCGGCATATGCCCGCGCCGCAGTCTCACGAGCCCGGCGCAGGCCCCAACGTGCCTGAGCCATTGCCGACGACGCGCGAAGGCTTGGAAGCATACGGCCGTGCGCTTGACGCGGGTCTTGACCGGGCGCTCGCGCGCTCGCCGTTCGAGAGCGCCACGCGCCTGAGTTTTGCCGAGGAATTGCTGAACACCGAACCGCACCGGCTTGTGCTCGATGACCGCTTCTTCTCCAGCCGCCTCGAGGGCGGCGGCGACCCCATCGCGTTGCCGTTCTCGCGCCCGAGTGACGTGACGCGCGCGCGTGCCCAGCAGCTCGCCGATATCACCGGCGTGCACGTGTTCGCGCCGCGCATCGATGCGCCGACCGAGTGGGAAATGTTGACGCCTGGGCCGATCCGCTCGGGCCTCGACGGGCCTGTCGAGTTCGATGCGCAACGCGGCACGTTTCATGTGACCGGTACGGATGGCACGCGTAGTCAGATCGATCCCGAAGCGCATCTCGGGCAGTTGCGTGGCATCGGCGCGTACAAGACCGCGCTGCAGCTCGGCGACAAGACGGTGGTCGTGTATCGCGAGCTCAACCCGATCGAGCGGCTCGAAGACGATATCGACGAGCCCGAGGTGGTCGACGATCCGCGCGACATGGTCGCGAAGACACAGCAGCTCCAGGCGCTGGGCGCGCCCTACGTGGCACGGATCGACGGCGTCGGACGCATCCATGGGCACGATGCGCTGGTGATGGATTCGTATCGTGCCGCCGACCGGCCGCTGACACGGGAGACCGAAATGCATGGGGAGCGTGCGCCGAGCACACCCGTGTACGACACGAGCCTCTTTAATGCGAAGTCGATCGAAAGCCTTACCGCGACGCGCGACTGGATGGTCGAGCGCAATGTCGCGATCGGCGATTTGCAGTTTCTGATCAGCCGCGACGGGACGTTTTATCTGGCGGACTTCGAATCGGTCACTGAGGGCGCGCAGCCTCGTGCGACCAGCCTGCAGATGATCGACGATTACATCGCGCTGGCGAAAGCGCGACTCGCACGCGTCGGCACGCCGGATGCCGCCGGGAGGCCGGCCGCACCTGTTACGCCCGCGGTCACGGCGCAGGCCCGCACCAGCGATCCCGGCAACGTCAGCGACACCAGCGATACCGCCAACGCGCGCGACACAGCCGACACAGCCGACACAAGCGGCCACACCGCCTCGTTCCCCGAGCGCATCGAGTGGACACGTGCCCGTGCCTATCATGTGTCGCCGTTCGGTGCAGACGTGCCGGACCTGAGCACGCTGCAACGGGAGCCATCGGGCCGCGCTTCGAAGAACGAAGATCGCGATCTGATCGTTGTGCATGCGGAAACCGCGCCGGACGGTACGTTGCTGCTCGACGGCGTACCTGTCGACGCGCGCGGCTTTACGCTCGATCTCGGCCGCACGTTTGCCGGCGACGACGTGCGTGTGATCCTCGCTGCCCGCCACGCGAGTCCGCAACACGCGGCGGAACTCGCGAACCTGTGGCAACAGCCGATCTACGTGCCGCCGGCCGAGGCCATCGCCGCGGACGGTACGCTGCTCGACGCCAGCGCGCTGACCCGCTATGACCCGGCGCCGTTCGGCGCGCCCAACCTGGGTGAACTCGCGGCGGACGCACGCGGTGTCTACCGCGACGGCGATCCGGCGCGGCGGCTCGATGCTGAACAGCATGCGGGCGCCGTGCTCGGTTACGGTGCCGAGAAGATGGTGTTCGAACTTGGCCACGATGCAGCGCTCGGCGTCCTCGAACGCGGCCCGCGCTACGATGCCGACTTCCATCGGCAGGCGGCCGAGGCCGAGTTGAACGCGCTCGCGGTGCTGCGCCGTTTCGGCTTGCGCACCCTGTCGATGAGCGGTCCGTTTTCGGCATTCAATCGCGTCGCGGTGCTGTACCGGCCGCTCGGCATCATGCATACCCATGCAATCGAAGACGGCGAACTGCCGGCGCGCATCTCGCGCCAGGGGCTCGCCCATCTGCAGCAGATTCGCGACGTGGTCGAGCGGCACGAGATCGATATCGACTTCCAGGCGATGATCACGCGCGACGGCGACGTGCTGGTCAGCGACCCGGGCGAGGTTGGCTTTAACGACCGGCTGCGCCATCTGAGTACGCTCGACGACATCGACGCTGTGCAGCAGAGTGTGCAGGCGGGCGTCGATAGCGGCGAAATCGAACTCGCGCACCCCGACGCCGAAGAGATCGCGCAGCCCGGTGCGTTCTCGCAAAAGCCCTCGCTTATTACGCGGATTCGCATGCGCTTTGGCGGCGCACCGCTGCCGCGCGCGGCGCTCGATCTGATCGGCTATTCAGAACTGCTCACGCAACAGATGCGGCTCTGGAAACAGGACGGCTGGAAAGTCGTGCGCGGAGGCGCGGGCGAGGGCAGCAAGGTCGACGCGCATAACCGGCGTATCGTCATCGACGGAAAATTCCAGCAGGCCGGCGCGATGGTTTATGTGCTCGCGCACGAAGCGGGCCATGCGGTCGAGGCCATTGAAGGCAAGCTCGCACTCGACTACAGCAGTACGCCAGCCTTCGCGCAGAGCGCGCTGCGCGCGGAAGCACGCGCACAGTTGAACGCTTTCGCTGTGCGCGATGAGATCAAGGCCGCAACCGATGGGCGTGTCGATATCGGTACACAGATCAAGCTACCCGATGCGATCGAACGCGAATACGGCCGCGCCCGTGCAGACGATCCCGCGTCCGTGGAACGGCTTGCGAATGTGTTCGGCAACATGCGCACGTCGTTGCCTGGGCATCCGAGCTATCGGGCCTTCTATGAGCAGCAGGCCTCCGAAGTGGCCAACGGCGCCGCGCCGCACGCGATGCCGGCACCTAATCCGAATGCCGGCACGCCGAACACGCCGGCTACGGCTACCGCTGCCCAGCCGCCCGCACTGACACCCGACGAAGCGCGCGCGGCGGCATGGCTCGACGAACACGACCTGCGGACGCTGCGCCGGATCGACGGCGCGCACGTGCCGCAACTCGAGGACCTGGCCCGACAAGCGGGGCGCGGCGCGCACATTCTGGTCGCCAGGCACGACGCACAGCCGGTTGCGGACGCGGAGCATCCGCAGCCGCGGTTCGTGGCCGAGCTTGCAACCGACGAGCATGGCAAGCTCACCAGGCCGCAGCCATTGGAGCGCAAAAACGTGCCACGCGCACTGGCGAAAGCGCTGAACCAGTCCGCTACCGACGCTGCTGCCGAGCGCGCGAAGTACGACTTTTACGTATCGCCGGTCGCCGCGGACGAACTCGCGCGCTTTGGCGGCGCGGCCAAGATCGAGGCGTCGAACGACAAGCAGTCCTGGCAGGTGGCCGCATCCGGCAAGCCGATCGATTCGCAACTGACACAGGACGTTGCCGCGTTGGCCGACGCGCCCCGCTTCAAGCGTCCCAAGCTCGCCGCACAGGCGGTCGATGCGCAACAGAAGATTTACGCAGTCGAGAATAAAACCGGCAAGGTGCTCGGCTATGCCGAGCGCAATGCGCTTCACCAATGGATCTATCACGAGACGACGCCGGTTGCCGACACGGTGATCCCCGAACACGAACTGGGCGCAGCGTTCCGGCGCCGGGCGGGCCGCATTCCGGTGGGCCGCGCGGGCCGGCGCGGTGTGAGCTTTATCGTCAGCGATCGCGAGCCGGCGGCGGTCGCGCGGGTCGGCGGCTTCGAGCCGGCCGAGAAGAAGAATTCGGCCGAGCCGGAAAAGAAGCCGCGCCGTAAGGCGGGCGACGTCGGGCAGTTGAGGCTCGCGCAAGGCAGAGAAGGGGCGCGCAACGGCGCGTCGCGGGTCTCCACGGCGGCGCGTAAGGCCGTGACCCTGCTGCGTCGGCAGCAGGCGCTCGCGCAGCCCACGCAACCGGCTGGCGAGAGCAATCCGCTGGTCGAGTTGAATCTGCTGCCGTCGCCGGAAAAACCGCTGAGCGTGATCGACTTCAGTGGCCATAACGCACTGCATCTGCTGCGCGCCATCGACCAGAAAAGCATCGGAGCGGAGCACTATATCTACGTGTATGACACGGAAGGCCCGATTGCCGAAACGCTCGGGACACCGCGTGGAATCATCGCCACACGCGACAGCGAACTGCGCTGGTTCGACAACCGGGAACAAGCCAGCAATGTCAACGAGCCGGGTGTCAGTCTCGACGAAATGCCGGTGGGCCGGGGTCAGTATGGCGCCAACGTGCACTTTCTGTTGACGCGTCTGAAGCCCGACGAGTTTCTGGAGCATACAGCGCCGACGCGGCTTGCCACATTGAACGAACGGGCGCGCGTGCTGAAGAAACAATGGAAGCAGGCGGACACACTCGGCAAGAATTCGCCGGAGTTCGAGGCGCTGGCCACCCGCATCAAGGCGACCTATGACGGCGTCAAGGGTGAAATCAATACGCTCACCCAGAAATTGCAGGCGGGGAACAAAAGCGGTAACGGCGGTAAAAAGCGTACGGCGCGTGCCGCCGCAGCGGCGTCGCTGCAGATCGAGCCGTATCAGCCGGGTCTATCGACCACCACGGTGGTGGAATCGAATCTGCGCTATGGCGCGGCGAAACTGGAACGCTGGTTCCCCGAACTCGGCCGCATCAAGGCGTTCAACGCGCGCAGCCGCGGGCCGGCCGACCAGCAGCTCCAACTGAACGCCGCCGGGCGGCAGACGGTGATGGCCGACCCGACGATGTGGAAGTCGCTTGGCAACAGGCATTATGTCGCGCGCGACGTCCCGACCACGCCGTCGCGTTTTGCGCCGATACCGATCAAGACCCTGGCGCGCCGCTTTGGCGTCGCCAACGTGGCGGACCTGCGCATGATCCAGATGTTCGTGCGTTCGGACCCGGCCATTCAGGACCGCATCGCGCCGATGTCGCGCGCTTTTGCGTTGCGCGACGATCCCGCCTTGATGACCGCGCAGATCAGGCGGTATGGCGGCGTGATGCCGATGGTTTCGCTCGTGGTCGATCCGCATTCGCTCGCGGCCGCGCTCGGACAGTCGCACGACCCGGCCTTCCTGCGAGAAGTGCGAGCGCTCGGCGATCAGGCGAGCGCGAGCTTCGATGGCGAAAACGGCGTGATCGAGCCGGCCGCGGGGTCAGGCGGCGAGGCGCTCGCGCTCGACGATCTGCATCATCTGCATCGCTGGCTCGACGAGGCGGCGGAAGCGGGCTTTGCGATCCGTCTTGAGACCGCGCCGTCGCGCGCGCTCGTGTCGGGCAAAGACCAGCGCTTCCAGGCGGGCACCAACGACACGTACCACGACTTCGTGCGGACCTTCAGCGCGCTCGACAAGTGGGCGAAAGACAATCCGAAGAGCCGCGCGCCGACGGTGATGGTCACGTTCCACGGCTGGGACTCGGTGCCCGAATCCGTGCCGGGCGCGGGTCATGTGGAGTTGCTGAAGGCCGTGCTCGATCGGCCGAGCCTGGAATGGGTTCACATGGGTTTGTCGTACGGCACGCACGGTGCCGACTTTATCGCGAACCAGGACCTCACTACGGCGCTTGCGCAGTTGATCGTCGACTACCACGGCGAGCCGGGTAAGCTCGCGCGGCTGCACGGCGCCGATGCGCTCACGCGGGTGTTCGAACGCGTCAGCCCGCAGGCGCTTGCGGACCAGCATCAGTTGCTGTTCGCCGAAGTCGAACGGCTCGGCCGTGCTCAGGGCATGACGCCGGAGCAACTGGACACGCTGCATCGGCAGCTTTACGAGGGCAACACAACCGCGTTGTTGAACCGCGCTCGCCTCGCGACGATCGACTCTGCCGAGAAGGGCTGGACGGCCAGTGGCAACCCCCCGCGCGGCCGCACCGAAAAACTCGCGCGCGCGTTCTCGATTCGCTGGAAGAGTGAGATCGGCGCGCATGTGAGCGCACCGCAGGTGAAGACGTTGTCCGCGAAAAAGGCGGGCACGGCGGACCCGGCCGGGCATTGGCGCGCGGTGGTTGCCGATCCGGTACTACGCAACGACGGCTCCAAGCCGATCAGCGCAAGCCGCAAAGCCGCGGCGCAACTCAGCCCGCAGCCGATTGCACCGGAACAGCGCGCCGAGGCCGAACTGCATGCGCTGCGCGTGCACGCACGCGCGCGCGGCTGGCGCAACCGGCTCCGCTCGGGCGGTCTGATCGCGGTGGGTACGCCGTCCGCACTGGTGCTCGGCGGCAATTCGCTCAACCTGTTGCATACGTTCGGCAGCGAAGGGCTGCACCATACGGCGACCTCGCTGTTCGTCGGCACACGGGCGGGCCGGGTGTTTCAGGCATTGCATCAGGGCGCGGTCGCCAGTCTGAAAAACGGTGACCCGCGCGTGTTCGACGCGGTGGTCGGCCGGCTCGAACGCGGTTTGCGCTCGCAGTTGGGCGCGAACAGTCTCGACGAAGCGCGCGTCAATCAGTTGTCGCTGATCGCGCAGGAAGGCCGGCTGAAAGCCGCGCAACTGCGGGCGATGAACAACGACGGCCAGCTTTCGTTCGACGACACGGTCACGCACACGAAAGCCGTCGCGGCGGATATGCTCGCGCAGATGCAGGGCGTGGTGGGCGGCACGTCGCTGAAGCGTCTGCATCACGGCAGCCCGCGTCATGCGGTCGGCCTGATCGGGCGTGGCGCCGCAATCGTCGGCTACTCGGCGACGATTGCGACCAACATCGCGACCATTACTGCGCATCACGGCGTGCTCGCCCCGGTGTTGACGACGCTCGGGGCATCGCTCGGCATGACTTACACGAGTCTCGTTTATCTCAGCAACGCGCATGAGGTGAACGCCGACAAACGCAGCCGCGTGACCCGTTTTGTCGATGCGGCCAGCGACTACGTGACCTCGGCGGCCGGTTTTGCGAGCGCCATCGTGCAGATCGGCGAAGGGCATCCGGTACTGGGCGGCCTCGCGATCACCTCCGCGACGATTCTCGGCGCGGGGCGGCTGCACACCCAGTTCCCTAACGCGACGCCGGGCATGGAGCGTTTCCCGACTGTGCTGGCACTCGCGCCGGTGGGTATTTTTGCGGGCACGCTGATTCAGAGCTTCCTGTCCGGCGGGTCGAGTCAGAACACGAAGAATCCAGGCAATACGCAGCATCTGCAGCAGCCGGGGGCGTCCGCCAGCCCGGCGCCAGGTTTGCTGCCGTCGGGCGTGCCCACGGCGCCGTCGGTCAGTCCGACTCCGGGGGCTGGTGTGACTTCGACGTCGCCATCGTCATCGCCATCGAAGTCGGCGCCCGCGCCGGGTTCGACGTCGTCCACGCAACCGGCGCCGACCGGCACCCCGTCCGCGACTCCGTCGTCGAATCAGCCGAAGCAGTACTTCGTTGTCGAGGGTGATTCGTTGTGGGTGATTGCCGATCGCAACCGGCGTTCGCTGCTGGACGCCGCGCATGTTCCGGCGGCTGATCAGCAGAAGATGTCGCGCAACCGGCAGGACGCAATGGCATTCGATGAGGTTCTGCAGCTCAATCCGTCGGTGGCGAAACATCCGGCGTCGATCGATCCGGGGCAGTTGATTATTGTTGGCTAGGAGCCAGAAGCCAGAAGCCAGAAGCCAGAAGCCAGAAGCCAGAAGCCAGAAGCTAGCGGTGAATGGCGGGCAGCGGGCAGGGCGATCATCGCCCGTTTGTCGGGCCGGCTCCTGGCCCATTGCTAGCCGGTGCCTTTCGCCCACTTCAGCAGCCGCGCCACTTCTTCGAAATGGTGCGCCTCGATCGTGCCGTTCTCACGCGTCGTTTCGTACAACGCTTCAGCGAGCCCGACGTTTGCGAGTGTCGGCCTCAGTTCAGTCTGCGCCAGCTTGACGATTCGCTCGGCAACTTCGCCCTCGCCGCGCGCGAGTACCCAAGGCAGCGTGCCGAGTCCTCCGTAATAGAGCGCCACCGCCACGCGCGACGAATACACCACCACCGAGGCGTAGCCGATCTTGTCATTCAGCGACGCGAGCTGCATTTCCATCGCGATCATGCGGCGCCGCGACTGGATATGCGGGTCGCCTTCGTCTTCCTTGCGTTCGCGCCGCACGTCCTCGATCGACATCTTCATCTTCTGACTGAACTCGAAACGCTGATGCACGATATCGATCAACGCCATCACGATGAAGATGAGCGCGACCCAGCCGAACAGCATGACCAGCAGATGCGCGAGCAGCGCGAGAATCGACAGCGGCCGCGTGAAGCCGGACTGCACCGAGGGATCGAGCGACGCGTAGATCAGTGAGCCGAGCACGGCGATCAGCAGCGTGGTCTTCAGCAGCATCTTCGCGAGATTGACGAGGTTGCGCAGCGACCATAGGTTCTTCAACCCTTCAGCCGGATTGATGCGTCCGAGCGACGGCACGAGCCGGCTCCATGCCATCACGCCGCCGACCTGCACGAAACCCGCGAGCACGCCGGCGGCAAAGCCGACGCCGACAAAGACGAGCGACGCCTGCAGCCACGCATGCGCGGCGCCGTCGAGCAGCACCGCGATACGCGCGCCGGGATCGGCAGCGCCGCTCGCCTCGAACACGAGCCGGAACAGCGCTTGCACGTACGCGAAAATTTGCGCACCGCCTGCTGTTACCGCAATACAGACGCCGACAAACACCGCGGTCGAAATCGTCTCCGCGCTTTTCGGAACGTCGCCTTTCTCGCGCGCTTCACGCAGCCGTTTGGCGGTGGGTTGCTGACTCTTTTCGGCCATGGTGTGTGCGTCTTTTGTGTCTGTCCTGACGGAAGTGGCTTCACGGCGCGCTTTGCAGCAAGCTCCGCAGCAGCGCGATCATGCCGCTGTCGGGGCTCAACTGCGCGTGCAGCGACGCATACACGAGCGGCATGAACATCACCATCATCAGCATCGCGAGCGCGCTCTTCACGGGCTGAGAGAACGTGAAGATATTCAGTTGCGGCACCGCACGGCCGATCAGCCCGATGCCCGCTTCGACCAGCACGAGCACGATCACGACGGGTGCGGCGAGCTTGACCATCCACACGAATACCGCATCGGTCTGGCGCAGGATGAAGGTGGAGAGCACCGCGGACAGGTTCGGCGTCAGCGCGCCGATCGGCCACCATGTGTAGGACTGCGCGAACAGTTGCACGATCATCTGCAGGCCGCCCGCCGTGACGAATAGCGTAATCGCGACGTAGTTCAGGAAGCCCGAGGTCGGGCCGCCGTCGTGGCCGCCCATCGGATCGAAGAAAGCCGCATTGCCGCTGCCGGTCTGGAAGTCGATCAGATAACCCACGCCCTGGATCGCGAACAGCACCGCGCTCATCGCGCCGGCCAGCAGGATGCCGATCAGCGCTTCTTTCGCGGCGAGCAGGCACCAGATCAGGAACGGCAGATCGACGATCTGCGCGGGGTCGATGGCCGGCGCGACGAACGCGGCGATCACAACCGCGAGACCGTTGCGCACGAGACCCGTCACGATCTGCTCGTTGAAGACCGGCACGATCAGCATGATTGGCAGGAGGCGCGGCATCACGAAGAGGATCGGCCTCGCGCTCGCGGCGATGTCGGTGAAATTCTGCGCCTGATCTAGCATCGGTTGTTGGCGTGGGGGAAGGGCGGAGCGTCGGATTGTGGCGGGACGTCTTCTTCGGCGGCAGGCTCGGCAGCCCGTGCTGCCGTTGCATGATCCGCGGCGCTCGCGAATCGCGCCGCAGATGAAAAACCGCGGATTGCGTGACTGTCCGCGACCTCTTCGGCGGCGCGTTCGACGCGCGCGGCGAGCGCGCGTTGCGCTTTTTCACCGGCTTTCTCGAGCTTGTCTTCAGCGGCTTTTGCGCGCCTTGCAGCACGTTGCAGTTGCGCGAGTTCGGCTTCGTGGCCGTCGTGGGTCGTGTCGGCCTGTTCGACCGATTGCGTGGCGGTGCCGATCTGCAGATTCGCGGTGCGCGTGTCGGCGGCCGCTTCCTGCAGGGCGCGCGCCGAGCCGGCAGGAATGTGCCCGGCCGCACCGTCCACGAGGCGCTGCTGGATCGCCGCCTTGAGCGCCACCTGCTGGTTCAGGCGCTGTTGCGCGTCGTCGAGTGCACGCCGGCTTTGCGCGGCGATGCCTTGCTGACGCGCGGCCGCGACGCGCGCCAGTTGCGAGCGCATCTCGCGTACCCGCCGCAGACGGGCGAGGGTGGCGAGCACGGCAGCATCGTCGGCTTCAGACATGATCGTTGGCGAGGCGCGTGAGACGCGCGAGCAGCGCATCGAACGGGGCGTTCTCGGTGGCGGGCTGCGCGCAGAAGGCGCTCAACGCATCGCGGGCGCGCAGCGCGAGGTCGCCGAGCCGGTCGCTGCCCTCGCGGTATTCGCCGATCTGCACCAGCAGTTCGATCTCCTGATACTTCGCGAGCAGTTCGCGCAGCCGCCCCGCGGCACGCTGATGCACCGCGGTAGTCACGAGCGGCATCACGCGCGACAGGCTCGCGAGCACGTCGATCGCAGGATAACGGTTGGCGAGCGCGATCTTGCGTGACAGCACGATATGGCCGTCGAGAATCGAGCGCACTTCTTCGGCGATCGGGTCCGACTCTTCATCGCCTTCCACCAGCACGGTGTAAAGCGCGGTGATGGAGCCCGTGGCGCCTTGTCCCGCGCGTTCGAGCAAACGCGGCAACACCGCGAAGGTCGACGGCGGAAAGCTGCGCCGCGTGGGCGGCTCGCCGCTCGCGAGGCCGACCTCGCGCTGCGCGCGCGCAAAGCGCGTCAGCGAATCCACAAGCAGCAGTACGCGCTTGCCCGCATCACGAAAATGCTCGGCGATCGCGGTGGCGACGAGCGCAGACTTGACGCGTTCCATCGCCGGCCGGTCCGAGGTCGAGACGACGAGGATCGAACGCGCGCGCACCTCGGGCGACAACCCATGTTCGATGAACTCGCGTACCTCGCGGCCGCGTTCGCCGACGAGCGCAATCACGTTGACGTCGGCCTTCGCGCCGCGCGCGATCATGCCAAGCAGCGTACTCTTGCCGACGCCCGAGGGCGCGAAGATACCCACGCGCTGTCCTTCGCCGAGCGTCATCAGGCCGTCGATCACCCGCACGCCGGTTGCGAACGGCGTGTCGATCATCCGGCGCGCCAGCGGATTGGGCGGCGACTGCTGGGTCGATACCCATGCCGCACCGGTCACCGGGCCGCGGTCGTCGAGCGGCTGGCCGAGGCCGTCGAGCACGCGGCCGAACAGCGCCGCGCCGACCGGAAACATATGTTCGCGCCCGGACGGCACGACGGTGGTTTCCGGCGACAGACCGGCGACCTCGCCGAGCGGCGTGAGCAGCGTGGTCTGCCGTGAAAAGCCGACCACCTCGGCGAGCAGCGTCGGTTGATTGGGCGTGCGCAATTCGCAGATTTCGCCAAGCCGCGCGCGGATGCCGGTGGCGTTCAGAATCTGCCCGACCGCATGAT
Source organism: Paraburkholderia sp. D1E (assembly GCF_052682275.1). Lineage (NCBI taxonomy): Bacteria > Pseudomonadati > Pseudomonadota > Betaproteobacteria > Burkholderiales > Burkholderiaceae > Paraburkholderia > Paraburkholderia sp. D1E. The sequence continues at coordinate 7,175,257 of NZ_JBQYMB010000001.1, read as the reverse complement.
TCACGCGTCCTTGCACCGACACTGGCGAGAAAAACGCGAGTCCTGCATCCAGATCGCCGACCAGCCTGCCACTGTCGAGCGATAGCGCGTCGTCGTCATCCTCGGGATGCGCGGCGCCGCCGCTGTAGGTGTTCATCGCGCGGCGCCTTTGAGCGGTTCGCGGCGGATCGCCTGGCGCAGCGCGTCGATTTGCAGATCGAGGCTCGCGTCGATACGCCCGGACGGTGTTTCGACCATGCAGGCCCGGGTTGCGAGCTGCGCGTCTTCGACGACGCGGATCTTCTGCGACAGTGCCTGTCCGGCGAATGCCCCGGCAAGCGCCTCCTTCATCTCGTCGCTGCGGCCCGGCGCGACATGCACGATCAGAAAGGCTTCGTCGCGCACGAGCGGCATGATGCGGGTGAGCGCGGCTTCGTAAAGCTGCTGCGGTTTCATTTCGCCGACGATCGCGCGCACGGCCTTGACAACGATTTCCGCCATCGAATCTTTCATCGACTCCATGGTTTTCGCCGCGGACAACGCCTGGCTATAGGTCTGCGCCGCGTATTCCTTTTGCGCACGGCGCAGACCTTCTTCATAGCCGGCCGCCTGGCGTGCTTCGAACTCGCGCTGCGCGGCGGCGACAATCCGCTCGGCTTCCTCGCGCGCCGTTGCGATTACCGCCGATGCATCGAGCAGTGCCGCGTATTCGCGTTCCTTGAGCACCTTGCGTTCAGACAGCAATTGCAGGTTGTCGCTGGTAATCAGAAAAGCCAATCCCATGTCGCTAACCTCTCGGGAATCAGAAACAGAAACAGCAGCTCGCCGAACTGGTCGCGCTGTGCGTGATTGAGCAGATAGGGCGTTTCGTCGTCGATCGCGCGATTGAATTTCAGGCGCACGCGGCGTTCGACCGGCACACCGGCCGCCGCGATAAAGTCGGCGACCAGACGTCCGCCGCGCGCGCGAATCAATGCCGGCAGGACGGCGGGATCGGCGGCCCACGGCTCGAGCGTGTCGCCCAGCGTGGTGAATTCGGGCGCGCGTTCGAGTGTCAGCGCCAACGCATCCGCGCCGACTTTCGCGACGATTTCAGCGCGCACGCGGCGCACCTGCAACGCGTCGCGCAGCCAGTGCCGGTGCAGCAGCAAACCCGCGTACGTCGCGAGCTGTTCGAGCGCGGCGCCAGGCAAGAGTGCAAGCCGTGCGAGCGGGGTGGCGGCGTCGAAGTCGGTGAGCCGCGCGACGGCCTGCGCGTCGAGCAGATGACGCGCGATCAGGCGCCGGCCCGCGTCGCCGAAGCGCGACAGTTGCCGGTAGGCGGCGGGCCACTCCGGCGGCACGCGTGTGACGTGCAGGTACAGGTCAGGGCGCAGGTTGAACTCGCACACCATCCGGTAGAACGGCACGCGCCGCGGCGGCGCGGGCGTGTCGAGTGCATGCAGCCACGGTGTGCTCATGCAGCGCTCCATGGCGTTGCCGGCCACAAGAGCGACAAGGGCGGGGCGCGATGCGCGGCACGCATACGGCGTCGGCGGGGGCTAGGCACTGTCCCGCGCGCCGCTCGCGCGCATGCTGCGCGTACCCGCTTCGCCGCCGCGGCCGCTGCCGAGCAGCCCGGCAAGACGGCCGCCGAACATACCGCGCCGCGCGGCCGACAGCGCGATCACCGCGAGCGTCAACAGGATCAGCGCACCGACCAGCCAGCCGAGCGGCGAGCGCAGGCGCACGATGTCGTTCACGGCGCTGCTAATGCCGTTGACGGGCGGGGCCTGTTCCGCTGCGGGCTGCAAAAACAGCGATACGTTGTCGTACTGCAATCCTTCGATGCTGTGCGCGACGAGGTCCTTCACCATCGGCGCCATCGCGCGCAGATCGACACCCGGTTTGTAGCGGATATACACCGCGGCCGAAGACGGTTTGATCTTGTCGGCGAGCGGATCGTTTTCCGGAATCACCACCTGCACGCGGGCGATGACGACACCCTGGATGTCCTGCAGCGTGCGTGACAGATCCTGCGACACGCCGTACAGATAGCGCATGCGCTCTTCGGCGGGCGTGGAGACCAGCCCCTGCTTCTGGAACAGTTCACCGATGCTCGCGAAATGCGGCTTCGGCAGGCCGTTGGTGCGCAGCACGGACAAGGCGGCATGGAGGTCGTTCTCGGACACTTCGACCTGCCACGACTGCTGGTCGGATCCATCGCGCGCGTCGTTGTCTTTCGACGCCGAAATGCCGGCGTCGCCCAGGACGTCGATCATCTGGTTGGCTTCGGCTTCGGACAGACTCGAGTACAACTCCTTCTGGCAGCCCGCCAGCAGCACGAGCGCGCCGGCGAGCACCACGCGCGCCACGCAACGACGGAATGGCGCGCGCGAAGTGTGCTCACGCGCGCAATGTGCGAGCCGTCCGAAACCCTGAGTGAAACGGTGCGCCATCATTCCTGGTTCTTCAGAATCGAGTGGGTCAAGCCGTTGGTTGCCTGGGCGACCGCGAGGCTCAACTGATATTCGGAGATCGTGGTCGTCGCGCTCCACTGGAAGTCCATCGCCTGGGCCATCGCCATCATCGGATCGTTGGCGTTCTGCGTCATCGACGTGAGCATCTGAACCTGATGGTTTTGCAGCTTCGAATAGCGCGTGTCGAGATCGGTTGTGAAATCGCGCAAACGCTCGACGAGCGACGAGGGCGCCGTCTGCGGCGTCATCTGTACTGCCGTGGTGGGCGACTGGAGGGCCACGGTCTGCGCCGTTTGAGTGGCGGCGGGCTGGCCGGCTGCCGCCGACGCATTGGCTGCATGCGTATCGGACGGCTGCATCAGGCCGTCGAACTGGCGGATCTGCGCCCCGTCCTGGGCCTTGTTCTGCGCGCCAGTCTGAGCCGTCTGCGCAGCGCTTGCGAGCGCTGCTGTGGCGGGCGGTGCGACACCTGAAACATTCATGATCTGCTCTCCTTATGGATAGCATGGGACAGCGCGGGCAACCGGCCGCTCTGCACGTGCGCAACCCCGCCGCCGATGACTATCACCGGCGGGTGCGGTCCCGCGACGCACGGGCGGCCAGCGCCCGGGCTCAGGAGCGGCCTGCCGAACCGATATGCTCCGCTGCCTGCGACGCGGCCGTCCCGGCTGCCGACGTCACCGCGCCGGTGGTCTGGAAGGTGCTCGTCGAGCTTTGTACCTGGAACTGGATTTCGGTCAGCTTCGTCTGTGCCTCGATCAACTGGTTGGCCTGGTCCTGCACGGCGCCGGTATCGGTGACGGGGCCGCTGGGTTGAGTTGTGCTCATGTGTAGCTCCTTGGTGCGTGAACAACGACTTCGGCAGCACGGCCTTATGCCGTACGCCGCTTTCGCCTGCCGCCGCGCTGCGGGTGAACGCGCCGGCCTGCGTCGGGTGGCGTGAGGCGCCGCTCGTGGCGCGCCGCACGCGAATAGTTGATACCTGTGTTGCTGCTCCTACGGCGCTTTAGCCGCACGCGTCGGTGCGGCTAAAGCGGGTGTGCCCGAGGCATTCGGCGTCAGCGAGGCGGGTGCCGCCGCCGCACTGGCTTGAAGCGCGCCCGAACCGGCCGCCGGCAACGCCACGCCTGCCGCCGCGCCACCCGTCACGAGCGCGGTCGAGGCGCCGTCCGGTGTCGCGGTTGGCGTGCCGGCGCGGCTGCCGCCGAGCGGCATCGTGATCCGGCGGCCTTCGCTGTCGAACACCACTTCGTCCGGCCCGATCGATACGACGGTCGGCCCCTGTTTCATCTTCGCGCCCTCGAAATAGCGGCTGCCGTCGGCGGTCTCGATGTAGCGCTGGTCGCCGTCTCCCGCGAACACGGTGACGATCTCGGGGATGCCGCCGGCGCCGCCCAGCATGCCGGTGTGCGTCGGCGCCGCCGGGTCGTCGTAATGCACGTGATCGACGACTTCGAGCGCGGGGCGCGCGTCCTTCATGTAGTTCTGGATGCGCTGTGCGATCTGCGTGCGCGGCGCGTCGCCGCTGAGTTCGATCTTGCCGCGGCCGAGATACGACACCGTCAGCGGCGTATCGCTGAAGTAGGTTTGCGCGGTCGCGAGCAGGTCGCTCACCACATACAGATTGCCGAGCGCCGCGTTATCGACACCGGCGACGATCTGCGCGACCTTGTCGCGCTCGGCGCCGTCTTTCACGTAGCCGGTGACGAGCGCGCCGTCGTCACGCGGCGCCACGCTCAGTTCCGGATAGACACGCAGCGCCTGCTGCAGCCGGTGCACGCGCGCGAGCGCCGATTCCTGCTGCCACGGCAGACTGCCCGACCACGCGACCAGGCCGTAGCCGAGCGCGCCCAGCGCCACGCCGAGCCACAGTGCGGCTAGCACCAGCACGAAGCGGCGGCTGCCGACGCGGCGCATCGCGCCGGCCAGCCAGCCGGGCCACACCGTGTCGTGTTCAGCAGACGGCTTCTCGCTTTCGGCGGGCAGCGCGGCGGCAGCCTGCGCATTGCGGGCAATGCCGAGTCGAATCGAGCCGACTGTCACGACGTCGCCGGGCGTCAGCGAACGGCGGCCCGCGGCGAGCGCTTCGTCGTTGAAGAGCACCGGCGCGCTACTTTCCGTGCCGACGTTTTGCACGGTCACGGCTAGCGCACCGACCTGCAGGCACACCTGCTTCGCGCCGATCTCGCGATCGGGCAGGATGACTTCGCAGTCGGCCGAGGTGCCGATCCAGTTCGCGCCGCGCGCGAGCGACATCGTGCGGCCGTACATCGGTCCGCTCAGAAAGCACAGGTTCCACGGCGACGCCGCGGCATCCTGCGCAGGCGCGGGTGGCGCGTTCAACGCGGTGCGGTGCGGATCAAGGGTGGTTGAAGACATGATCCTGCGATCCTGTTGGCGGGCTGGTCGGCGCACCGGCTTGCGATCCTGACTGGGCGCTGCTTTGCGTCGCTGCCGGCTGCGACGCCGGGTCTTTCGGCGGCGGGGGCAGGGGCGGGCCGAAACGCGAGCCGGGCAGCGGCTTGGGCGTGAGCGGCACGGCGATATCGTTGTCGGGCGGCCGGTACATCGACATACCGTTCGCATCCGGCGTGCTGCCCGCGCCGGGGTTGATGGGCGCGCCGTCCGGCGCATACATCGACGCGTTGCTGACCACGCGCGGCGTGAGCAGATAGAAACGCTCCATGTGGTCGCCGGTCCTGTCGGTGTACTTGAACAGGTTGCCGATCCACGGAATGTTCGACAGCCACGGCACGCCGCTCTTGTTGATCTGGACCTGGTCGTTGTTGAAGCCGGCGATCAGGAGACTCTTGCCTTCATCGATCATCGTCTTGGTGACGATGTTGCGTTGCTGGATGACCGGGATGTTCGATACCGACTGGCCGGGTACGACATTGCCGTCCTGGATGTCGATCGACATCATCACGCTTTCCGGGTTTGCGCCCGGCGTTGCGCTCACGTTCGCGGGCTGCGCCGCGTTGTCGTCGACGATCATCGGCGTCACCTTGATGCTCGTGCCGGTCGTCACGCTGTATAGCGACGAATCCTGGTAGCCCTGCACCTGCACGTAGAACTGCGTGAGGTTTTCGAGGATGGCCTCGGTGTTGTCGAGTGCGAGCACCTTCGGTTTCGAATGCAGCTCCGCATTGCCGTTCTGCGCGAGTGCGTTGACGCGGGTCAGCAGATAGTCGCGCAACGAGCCGCCGATCGAAGCGGTGAGCGCGATACCGGTTGGCAGGAAAGTGCCCGTCTGGCCCTGTTCGCTCGTGCCGACGCCGAACGTGAGCGGCGGGTTGCCGCTGCCGTTGTATTGCGTGTTGCCGTTCAGCGGGCTTGAGCCGTTACCGATCTGCACGTCGCCATGCGACGTATGCAGGCGCCAGTCGATGCCCAGGCTGTCGAGCGAGTTCTCGTCGATATCGATGATCGTCACATTGATCTCGACGATCCGCGGCCGCACGTCGAGGTCGTTGATGAGCGACTGGTAGCGGTACATGTTCTCCGGCAGATCGCGCACGAGCACCGCGTTGATCGCCGGATCGGCTTCGATCTGCGGCAGCGTGTCGCCGCCGCCCGCGTTGTTCGCGAACGGACTCACGCCATCCGTCGACAGACCCGAGGCGCCGTAGCCGCTGTTGGCGGACGGTCCGCCCGCGATATCGGGAAACTCGATACGCGGCACCGCGATCGTCACGCCGGAGCCGAGTTTCATTTGCCGTGCGGCCGCGCCGAGCGTCGCATTCACCGGCATGGTGTTGCTGTGATTGCCGCCTTTGCCGTACAGGCGCTTTAACATCGTCGCGACGCCGGGGATCACCACTTCCTTGCCCGAGCGGTTCACGGTGAAGTCGGAGGCCCAGCCGTAGTGCAGCCGGAATGCGCGCACGTCCGCAAGCTGGCCGTTCGACGACGGATTGCCGACCGAGCCGACCGCCTGCCGCACCAGTTCGATATAGCGGCGCGGACCGGACACATAGATGCTGTTCGCGCGGTCGTTGATGACAAGCGCGAAGCGCTTGTCGGTGATCTGCATCGTCTCGAGCGCGCGGCCGATTTCGCCGGCCGAATTCGGCGGGATCGGCATCACCTGGCTTTGCGACTGATCCGCCGGATCGATGTACAGGAACGAGCCGTCGTAGTACCACGTGAGGCCGTAGGTCGAGCAGATCGTGTCGAGCGTTTGCTGCGGCGTGCCGGAAAAGCGGCCGCTGATGACGCCGTCCACCTTCGGATCGACGACCGCCGTCACGCCTTGCGACGACGCGAGCTCGCGGATGAAGTCGGCGATCTTGCGGCCATTCGCGACGATGGTAAAGGGCCGGTTGCGCCAGCGCAGTTCGGCCGCGCGCGCGGGCTGCGACAGCGCCGCGAACAGCGACATGGAGAGGAGGGCCGTAGCGAACAGCAGCGTCGCGGCGGCTTGCGCACGCCGCCTGTCGAAGGAGAACGGAACTGCACGTCGGCGCATCAGAAAACACCTGTTGTGGAAACAAATAATCGCGTCAGCGCTTGCTGCGCAAAGCGCAGCACCTCGCCCCCCAGCCATCCCGACAACACCACCAGCGCAACCATCACGGCGACCAGCCTGACGGCGATGCCGAGGTTTGCGTCCTGCACCTGCGTGACGGCTTGCAGCACCGCAACCGCGAGACCCGTAACGGTGGCGACCAGCACGATAGGCAGCGACAGCAGCAGCACCAGCATCAGCGCCTGCTGCGTCAAGTCGAGAATCGTGGAGCTCGTCATGGCGTGGCCCCCGTTGCCGTCCGCACGTCGGCGCCAGCGCCTGGCGTGCCGTCGTCGGCGGGATTTTTCACCCAGCCCACCGTATGCAACTGCACGTCCTCTTCGATCTCCTGATACGACAGCACCGGCAGATCGGGCAGTACGGGCTGCAGAATCGACTTCGCGTAGCGGCGCGCGCCGAGCGCGATCATCACCGCGAGCCGTGCATTGCCGTGCGCGCCCGGCGCCGCGCTCGACGCATTGACGATCGCGCGGACCTGCTCGCAGATGTCCTGCTTGACGCCGCTCGGCAGCGCCAGAAAATTGCCCTGCCGGGTACGCATCACCGCTTTCTCGATGCGTTCCTGCAGGTTCTGTTCGAACAGCACGACGCGCAGTTGGCGCGCCGCGCCCGCGTGCCGGTCGGTGATCATCCGGCGTAGGTCGATGCGCACCAGTTCGACTAGCGCGATCACGTCGTCGGGCTCATTGGGCGCCCACGTGATCAGGCTTTCGAAGATCACACGCAGATTGCGGATCGGTACCTGTTCGGCGAGCAGGCGGCGCAGCACTTCGGTGACGCGCTGCAGCGGCACGAGCCGGGTCAGTTCGCCGACCAGTTCCGGATGGTCGCGCCGCGCCAGATGCACGAGCGCCTGGGTTTCCTGGATGCCGAGCAATTCGTCGGCATGCTGCCGCACGATCTGTTCGACATGCGCGCCGAGCGCCGCTTCGCTCGAGAGCGGTTTGCCTTCGGCTTGCGCCGTGTCGCCCTTGATCCACAACGCCGTTGTAAACGGGCCGAATGCTTCGGCGGGCTGCCGCTCGGCCTGTTCCGGCAGCGGCGACACGCCGTCCCACAGGAACCAGCCGGGTTTGAGCGCACCGTGCGCGGCGAGCACGTCTTGCAGATAGATCCGGTAGGTGCCGTCCGGCGCCGTTTCGTCGTCGGCGAGCGAGATGCGCGGAAACACCGTGCCGATGTCCGCGTCGACCCGAGCTTTCGCGCTCGACAGCGAAGCCTGCAAGTGCGCCAGGTTCAGCGCGCCGCGCAGGTCCGCCGCGAGCGTCACGGCGATCAGCGAGGTGACGCCGGCCGAATGAGTCACACGCGCGGATTGCCCTTCGCCTTGTGCATCGCCGACGCGTCCTGTGATGCTGATCAGGTTGAAGGTCGGCGCCGTGGTGCGCCGTTTCATCTGAACGACTGCAAAGGTGCCGAGCGCCGCCGAGATCAGCGCGAACGACCACTTCGGAAAGCCCGGCACGATCAGGAAACCGGCGAGTACGAGCGCGGCGATCAGCAGCGCACGCGGGTGCGCGCCGAGTTGTTCGCCAAGCTGCTCGCCCAACTGACGCTGACGGGCGTCGCGCGTCGCGACGCGGGTCGTCACGATGCCGGCGGCGATCGATACCAGCAACGAGGGAATCTGCGACGCCATGCCGTCGCCCACCGTCAGGATCGCGTAACGCTGCAGCGCCTCGCCGATGCTCATGTCGTGCATCAGCGTGCCGACCGCGATACCCGCGACGATATTGATGAACGCGATCACGAGCCCGGCGATTGCGTCACCCTTGACGAACTTCATCGCCCCGTCCATCGCGCCGTGCAATTGCGATTCCTGCTCGAGCTTTTCGCGCCGCTCGCGCGCCTCTTCGGCACTGATGATGCCGGCGCGCAGATCGGCGTCGATGCTCATCTGCTTGCCTGGCATCGCATCGAGCGAAAAACGCGCGCCGACTTCCGCGACGCGCTCCGAACCTTTCGCGATGACGATGAACTGCACGACCGCGATCACCAGAAAGACCACGCCACCCACGACGACGTTGTTGCCGACGACGAGCCGGCCGAACGCATCGATCACATGCCCCGCGTTCGCGTGCAGCAGGATGAGCTTGCACGACGCGATGTTCAGCGCGAGGCGAAACAGCGTCGTGAACAGAAGCAGTGCCGGGAACGACGAAAAGCTCACCGCCGAAGGCACATAGGTCGACACTGTCAGCAACACGACGCTGATCGCGAGGTTCAGCGAAATCATTCCGTCGAGCGCGGCTTGCGGCAGCGGCAGGATGAAGAGCGCGATTACGGCGACAATGAACGCCGCGAGGAACAGATCGGCGCGTGGCGACGCGGCGCGGCGCATGCCGGACGCATTTGCGCCAGCCGGAAATAGCCGCAGCCAGTCGCGCGGAAGCGCCTTCAGATCTGCCATCGTCGAGTATCGACTCCCTGGTTTATAGCCCGGCCGTGTATCCGGTTCGGGACCACGCAACGCATTGCGTCGGCGTTGCGTGGATGCGAGTGCATCGCTCGGCACACCGCAGGACGGCTTGCGTGGAGCACGCGCAAGCCGACGCCCTCAGGTATCCGGTTGCGATCGAGTTTAGCGGGGACAGTCAGGAGAGAATCGGGGGCGCCTCGTAGCGTTCGGGACACTTTGGCGGCTCGTGGCGAGCCCGACTACGAAACGCCCAAACGGCGCAGCAGCGCCGTCGCAAAGAGGCCTACACCACGACGCGCCGCGCGGCCAGATAGGCGAGTTGCGCGCGGTTCTGCACGTTGAAGATGCGTTCGAGCATCTGGATGTGATAACTGACCTTGTGCAGCGAGGTCCGCAGTGCGTCGGCGATCTCCTGATCGGACAAGCCTTGCACGAGCCGCCGGAGGACCGCTTCCTGTTCGGGTTCTAGCGCGATGACGCGCGTGGCACGTACACGGTCCTCGAGAAACGGCTGCGCGAAGCGATGCACGGCGAGGCTGACAGCGAGCGCCGTGCCGATCACGCGATCGTTGATCCAGTCGGAGTCGTGCAGTTCGGAGGTGAGCCCGACACCGACGCTCAGACCGAGTTGCGGGGCCGACAGGCTGAAGATCACGCCGCTATTCATTGCATGCGCGCGCAGTGCCGCGACGAGTGCGAGCTTGCGCCGGTCGCCGCTGCGTTGCGCGTCTTCGTCGATGCGGGCGAGCCGCCACGCCACGGGGAAACCGCTTTGCTGCACTTCGGCGAAGCGTGGATCGACCTCATACCACATGCCCTCGAAGTACGGCTGCGCGAACGAGACCGGCGCGAGGTCGCGCAGCAGATGCGCGTGTAGCACCCGGCGGCCGATCATTTCGAAGGCGCCGTAGCTCAAGGTGCTGAAGCCTGCGTCTCGCAACTGCGTGCGATATTCGCTGAAGTCGATCAGGGATGGGTCGAATTTTCCGGCTGAGGTAATGAGGTCGGTAAAAACGAAATGATCAGGCGTGCGATTTTTCGTAGTGTCCTGGGCGACACCTGCATTGTGATGCGGCTGCAGGTAGGCAAGCACATCGGCTTGCGAGAACCATTCGACCACGGGAGAGCCGTCTGACGGTGTCATTGGGGTGGGATTCCTCTTTTTCTAGTGGACTACGAATCAAACCCCGGCACATCCCTGGTCTTTTTTTATTGCTTCTTCCACACGCGCTTTGCTTGCGCTATCGTTCGGCATTGATATTACGATATGTTTCACGAACGATCAGCGGCAATTTAAAAACCCTGCGCGCCGCAACGTTTTTCTTCCATTCATCTCGTCGCTATTTTTCGCGCCGTAGTTCGTACCGAGCGAAATCTGCGTCGCTGCGCCGCCGTGGTGAGGAACCGATGTCCGACATTGCGCTAAGCGAAGATCACCCTGTTGACATCCTGCCGGCGGCGAGCGCTGCGGGCGCCGGGAGCGTTGCGCGCGACGCGATGCAGCGCGCGAATTCGATTCCGGTGGTCTGGTACAACGACTCGAAACCGGCGGCAGTCGAACAGAAAGATGCGCCGCGTCTCGGCGTGGCCGACATGCTGGCCAGTGCGCAGAGCGAGGCGGAGCGCACGCGCATCGTCGCGAGCCTGCTACATCTGACGGGCTTCTCGACGTTTGCTTATTTCGCGCTCGAATATTCCCGTGAAGGCGTGCAGCGGCTCTTTTTGCACGAGGCGTTCACGCCCTCGGCTTATCGCGGCGAGTATGTGGATCGCCATCACGTGGATGTCGATCCGCGCACCTTCGGCGCACGCCGCTGCAATATGGCGATCGTGTGGGATCTGCGCAACTTGCGCGGGCATAGCGGTCAAGATGTGCCGGCTCCACCCGAGGCACTCGACGACTTTCTGCACACCATGCGCGACGACGGCATGTGCAGCGGGATCATGTATTCGATGGCGATGCCGGGCACGCGGCTGCACGCCTTCATGAGCTTTACAGCGCCGCGCCGCAGTCGCGAATGGATCACACGGGCCACCGTGGAGCAGGCGTTGTCGATCGGTTTGTCGGTGCATAAGTTCGGCTCGCCGAAGTTGATCTCAGCAGCGCGCGAACACGCAGCGCACGGGCTCACCGTATTCGAGCAGAAACTGCTGACCGGAATCGCCGAAGGCGCATCCGATAAGGAAATCGGCAGAAGACTCGACACGAGCGCGCATAACGTCGATTACCACCTGCGCAAACTTCGCAAGCGCTTTGGCGTGGCGAACCGGATCGAGCTGACTTACCTGACCTCGAAGATGGAGTTGATTTGAGGGTTTGCCGGGGCGGGGTGTTGCGTGGGCACTTATGCTTGTGAGAGCGCGGGCGCGTTGCTAACGTCGATTCCATTCCTGGTTGAGCCCGCGGTCGAAATCGCACGGTGATGCGGGATAGGAGCGACCCGCGACGCCTATCACTGTCCTGCCCAGTTGCCTCAGCGCGAACGACGGATGACAAGTCGCGATCGCGCAACCGCCTTCCACTTCGAACGGCGCGTCCAAATCGTCCCCAGACGGACTTTCTCACTCAGTAGCGCCGCGTTGAGTGGCCGTGGTGCCGCGCGTTACGACCGTCGCGACTGTACCGTCTGCAAATTCCACGTTGCCGACACTACTGTATGAATGTACAGTGGTGGGCATGTGCGTATGCGTGCGCCCAGTGAGTGCAACGGTTTTGGGCGTGAACCGACGTGGTGAGCTTCGCGCCATCGAGCTGTGAAAATTTTCAGATGCGCGGGCAAGCCCGCATCGATGAGAGGAGATTCTTCTAAATGTTTGCGTCACCGATTCAGGCGCGCCATGCCTGAGCAACTCTGGCTGCCCGGACTCGAGGCGCCACCTGTGCCGACAGACGGCCTGTTCTTCGCCGTCTTTCCCGATACGCATACGGCGGCGAGCATCTCGAAGCTGGCGCAACAGCTCTGCGGGGAGACGCGCTCGAAGAGCAAGCCTCTCGCGGCCAACCGTTTGCACGCCACGTTGCTGCACCTCGGGAATTTCGCGGGCGGTTTGCCGCCGGCGCGGGTGGATGCGGCCGTGAGCGCGGCTGCGTCGGTCAGGATGGCGCCTTTTAGCGTCGAGTTCGACAATGCCCTCAGTTTTGCGCTGAAGCCGCGGCCGGGGCCGCTGGTGTTGAGTGGAGGCGAGGGTGTCGTTGGGCTCCACACGCTTCACGAGGCACTTGCAGTGGCATTGCAAGACGCTGGATTTGGGGATCGCGCGGTCTCGTCAAATACCTCATACACCCCGCACGTGACCCTCGCTTATGGCATGCCCTGGTTCGTGAAGCGTCCTGTCGAGGCCGTCAGTTGGAATGTGCGCGAGTTTGCGCTGGTCCACAGCCTGCTCGGGCGGACCCGGCATGTCGTTCTGGCGCGCTGGCGGTTGGCGGCCGGATGACCGTGGTACTGGCTTCGCGGCGGTTGTCGTGAAGCCCATGCGTTGAGGCGCGCCGGACTAGAACCGCACGCCGGTCGCGCAACCGCCGGCGAATGCGCCGCCGCTCCCGCCTGCACCGCCGCAGAACACGCCGCAGCCTGATAACGCGGCCGACATCGCAAACGCCGCCAATGCCATGCGTAGATATCGCTTGAAAGCGGGATTTTGAGGTCGTGCAGCCGATACGATGGGGCACGGATCGAAGCGTCTGGCGTGAGCGGAAACGGCAATGTTGAAGCGGTGGTCGGTGGTTCCGGATTGCATAGCGTAAGAGGAATTCAATGAGTAGGGCAGCTATGGGCGGCCGTTTTGCGCCGCATGGTGAAAGATGGTTGTAAGTTTTTTGCGGGCACGAAGCGTGGCGCCGGCAACCCTCCACCCTAATCCACGCCAGGTGTCCCTCAAATACGCAAAATCTGAAAACCAGGGGGATTCGTCGGTCAGACAGCCAGAACCGGCGCGCGCTCCCTGATAGAATGCTTGGGCCGCAACGTAGTGGACTGCAGATGAAATTGCTTGATGCGTTAGTCGAACAGCGTATTGCCGCCGCAGCCGCGCGCGGTGAGTTCGATGATTTGCCGGGCGCGGGTGCGCCGCTGCCTCTGGAGGACGATGCACTTGTCCCTGAGGAAGTGCGCGTTGCCAACCGGATTCTGAAGAATGCGGGCTTCGTGCCGCCGGCTGTCGAGCAGCTGCGCGCCTTGCGCGACCTGCAAGCGGATCTGAATGCCGTGAGCGATCAGGCCACCCGCTGCCGTCTTCAGGCGCGCATGCTGGCGCTCTATATGGCGCTTGAATCGCTGCGCGGCGGCCCACTGGTCCTGCCGCGCGAATACTGCCGCCGCATTGCCGAGCGGCTGTCGGAACGTGCCGGCAACCTCAATATGGCCGATGCGGGTTCGCAGTGAGCGAGCCGCTTGCCCGTCCCGCCGCGCCGGGTCCGGAGCCGGGCGACTCTGGTGAATTGACCGAGGCGGTCACGCTTTCGGCTGCTCAGGCCGGAACCGTTGGTCCCGATACTCCAGCACCCGTGGTGAGTGATCTGACTCCCACGGCTGCCGCCGCTACGCTGATCGACACACCCACACCAGACGAATCGCCCGTACCGCCGCCTGTCTCGGAGCGCGATCGTCGCTTCATGGCGCTCGCCCAGGCTGCCGCAGAAGAAGCCCGCGCCGCAGGCGAAGTGCCGGTTGGCGCGGTTCTCGTGCGGGGCGACGAAGTCATCGCTAAAGGGTTCAACCATCCGATCGGTGCGCACGACCCGTCGGCGCATGCGGAAATGATCGCATTGCGCGCGGCCGCGCAAGCCGTCGAAAACTACCGTCTGCCGGGCTGCGAGCTTTACGTGACGCTGGAACCTTGCCTGATGTGCGCCGGTGCGATCATGCACGCACGCGTCGCTCGCGTCGTGTTCGGGGCGCGCGATCCGAAAACCGGCGCGTGCGGCAGTGTCGTCGACGCATTCGCGAATCCACAGTTGAATCACCACACCACGGTGACTGGCGGTGTGCTCGAAACAGAATGCGGCGACGCCCTCAAATCGTTCTTCGCCGAGCGGCGGCGCGCAAGCCGAGAGGCACGCGCGGCGGCACGGAGCGAAGCGCACGTCGTAGCAAGCAGCGAAGCACACCCTGAAGTGCATGTCGAAGTGCGTGGTGAGGCACGCACCGGCGACGCCGACGCACACAGCGAACCGGGATCGGTTGAGCCGCTCTAAAACAACAACGTCCAACAGGTCTTGCCAATGACCGTCCATCGCACCATTGAATTGATCGCACCGTCCGGATATCCGCATGATGCCGAGGTGCTGCATCGCGCATTGCATCGCTTGCATGCGCAGGGGCATCGCGTTGAGGGTGTGGAGGCGACAAGGCGCCGCTACCAGCGCTTCGCCGGCACGGACGGCGAGCGTGCCGCCGATCTGAACCGGCTGGCCGACCCCTCGCGTGAGTTGCCCGACATCGTGCTAGCCGTGCGTGGTGGCTATGGCGCGGCGCGTATCCTGCACGGACTCGACTACGAAGGGCTGCAACGGCGGCTGGCCGATCAGCCGGTTGCGCTGGTGGGCCATAGCGATTTCACCGCGATACAGCTTGCTTTGCTGGCGCGCGCCGGTGTGAAAACTTTCGGCGGCCCGATGTTGATGAGCGATTTTGGCGCGGAAGATCTGAGCGAATTCACCATGCAGCACTTCTGGTCCGCGCTGACCAGGCCGACCATGACGGTGACGAGCAATGCGCCGCAAGCGCAAACTGCCGACGTCAAGGGCATGTTGTGGGGCGGCAATCTGGCGGTGCTGACTTCGCTGATCGGCACACCATACATGCCGCCAGTGCAGGGCGGCATTCTGTTCCTCGAAGATGTCAACGAGCAGCCGTTCCGGCTTGAGCGGATGCTTTATCAGTTGCACCTGTCGGGCATTCTCGCGCAGCAGCAGGCGCTTGTGCTGGGCGATTTCTCCGGCGGTAAATCGTACGAGTACGACAACGGCTACGACCTGCACACGATGATCGAGCAGGTGAGGTCGGTGATTGGAATTCCGGTCATCACCGGTCTGCAATTCGGCCACATTCCCAACATGCTGACGCTGCCGGTTGGCGCGGACGCGCACCTCGTCGCCAATGCGCATGGGTTCAAACTGACGTTATCGGGCTATCCGACCCTCGCCTGAAAGCGCGCGGGGCTATGAAGCGGGCTTTGTCCGCTTTCTTTTCAGGTTTTCAACGCAACTAACGGTCAATTTATTGGGGCGACTCCTAGCAGATCGGTTCCATGAAGGTCTCTCATTTTGTTGACAAAAATCGTCTCCAATAGACGACCATCCTATAGATTAATTAAACTGGTAGTGAAGCTGAACAAGGCCTGTACGGCGTATCCGCGGACCCGTAACTCAGGCCAACTACGTGGATTGTCGAAATTCTAGGCAAAAATTGTTGACAATCTTTATGTCCATCCTATGATGACCAACATACCGAGACGAACATCATGTCCGACACCGACTCCGCAACCTCGAATAGTTCGAAACCCGAAGCGATCGCCGAGCGCATCCGCGCAGCAATCCTCGAGCATCGGCTAGCGCCTGGAGCGAAACTGACAGAAGCACAGTTGTGCGAAGTATTCGGTGTGAAGCGTGGCCCGATCCGGCAGGCGCTCGCGCAACTGGCGACCGATCATCTCGTCGATCTCGAGCCGAATCGTGGAGCGTTCGTCGCTAGTCCGTCGCTGCAGGAAGTGCATGAAGTGTTCGAAATGCGTCGGATTATCGAACTGGCTGTGGTTGAAAAGATTTGCGGCGGTCATGGCATGCGCCGCTTGAAGAGCATCGGCAGCATGATCGGCCGCGAACGCAAAGCGTTCGAAACACGTGATTTTCCGGCGTGGATTCGCCTGTCGGGTGAGTTCCATACCGAGTTGGCCGGGCTCACCGGCAACACGGTGCTGTGCGATTGCCTGAACGGACTGGTGGCGCGCTCCACGCTGATTTCGGCCCTGTACGAGTCGCTCGGACGCAGCCCTTGCTCGTTCGAAGACCACGAAGCGATTCTCGCCGCGCTCGACGCCGGCGATGCAAAAGAGGCGGCGGCACTCATGTCGCGCCATTTGCAAAGCGTCGAGTTGAAGATGCTGGACCGCCCCGCACGTGGCGCGGCCGATCTGCATGAAGTGTTCGGTGCACTCAACGGCGCACCGAAGGAAGCATCTGGAACCAAGTCCGCGCCAGGCTGAGGCACGCGGCCGGTGCGTGTCCGTTGACGGTGCGCGCCGCACTGAATTGAACTGAACTGAATCAGGCGTTGCAAGGCGGCTCGACGTGAGCGCTGCCGGCTTGCGCACGCGTGGCCGTCATGGGATGACAGCCTTGGAGTAGTAACGCATCGCCGGGAATCCGCGGCTACAGGCGGTGCGATAACCACAAGTACATCAAGTACAGAGACATCCGCGGCACGGTCAATTGGTCGGTTCGAACCTCCTGTTTCCAGATCGAGGAGAGGCAACTGGCTTGGCCGATGCAACGTCCTTCGATTTGCTATCGATGGTCCCTATCCCAAGGAGGAAACATGGCTCAGTTCAGTGCAGCGCCCGGCAATCCCGCAATTCCCACTTACGGAGACGGCGGCGTGCCCAGCGATCCGTCGATGCCCGCAGGCTACAGCGAGAGGCTGTACAACGAAGACCTGGCGCCGCTGCGCCATCAAACCTGGGGCGCCTATAACATCTTCGCGTTCTGGATGTCGGACGTGCACAGCGTCGGCGGTTATGTGTTCGCGGGCAGTCTGTTCGCACTTGGGCTGACAAGCTGGCAGGTCCTGATCGCGCTGCTGGTCGGCATTGCCATTGTCAACGTACTCTGCAATCTGATTGCCAAACCGAGTCAGGCGAACGGCGTGCCTTATCCGGTGGCCTGCCGCGCGACGTTCGGTGTGCTCGGCGCGAATATCCCTGCCGTGATTCGCGGTTTGATCGCGGTAGCATGGTACGGAATCCAGACTTATCTGGCTTCGAGCGCACTGGTGATCGTGGTGCTGAAGTTCGTTCCGCAACTGTTGCCGTACGCGGATGTGCATCACCATGGGTTCATGGGTCTCTCCACCTTGGGCTGGGCCGGTTTCATGTTGCTGTGGGTCTTGCAGGCACTCGTGTTCTGGCACGGCATGGAGACCATCAAGAAGTTCATCGACTTCGCCGGTCCGGCGGTCTACGTGGTGATGTTCATTCTCGCGGGCTACATGGTGTATCGCGCAGGATGGCGAAACATCGGCATCAACCTGGGCGGTGTCAAATACCACGGCATGCAAGTGGTGCCGGTGATGATCACGGCAATCTCACTGGTGGTCTCGTACTTCTCCGGACCGATGCTGAATTTCGGCGATTTTTCCCGCTACGGCAAGAGCTTTCGCAGTGTGCAGCGCGGTAACTTCTGGGGCTTGCCGGTCAACTTCCTCGCCTTCTCGCTGGTGACGGTGATCACGACCGCGGCGACGCTGCCGGTATTCGGCGAATTGATCACGGACCCGGTAGAAACGGTGGGCCATATCGACTATCCGACCGCGGTGATTCTCGGCGCATTGACCTTCACGATCGCAACCATCGGTATCAATATCGTCGCTAATTTCGTTTCGCCGGCTTTCGACTTCTCGAACGTCGCGCCGCGTCTGATTAGCTGGCGTGCGGGCGGCATGCTCGCGGCCGTGGCGTCGATTTTCATCACACCGTGGAACCTGTTCAATAACCCGGCTGTGATTCACTACACGCTTGATGTGCTCGGCAGCTTCATCGGACCTTTGTATGGCGTCCTGATCGTTGATTATTTTATCGTGAAGCGTCAGAAGGTCGTGCTTGATGATCTCTACTCGGTTTCGCCGGCCGGTTCATATTGGTACACCAACGGTGTCAACTACCGAGCCGTGGCCGCATTGTTGCCGGCTGCGCTCATCGCGGTGATCTGCGTGATGGTGCCGACGCTCGACGGGCTAGCCAATTTTTCGTGGTTCATCGGGGCTGGATTGGGTGCAGTGTTCTACCGTGTGCTGGCTCGCTGAGCCCGTGCTGCAACAGGAGTCGATATGCGCATCAAACTGATCAATCCGAATACGACGCAACGCATGACGGACGCCATGGGCCGCTGCGCACGCGAAGTCGCCGCGCCCGGCACTGAAGTGATTGCGGTGAATCCCACGATGGGGCCGCCGTCGATTGAAGGCTATTACGACGAAGCGCTCGCGACGCCCGGCTTGCTGGCCGAGATCATCGCCGGTGAGCGCGAGGGCTGCGACGGTTACGTGATCGCCTGCTTTGGCGACCCCGGTTTGTACGCGGCACGGGAGTTGGCGCGCGGTCCGGTGATCGGCATCGCCGAAGCGGCGATGCATGCGGCAAGCGTGCTGGCACCGGGATTTTCGGTGGTGACCACGCTGGCGCGCACGTGCGGCATGGCGTGGCATCTCGCGGAGCGCTACGGCATGAAGCGGTTCTGCCGCAACGTGCGCGCCACCGACGTCGCCGTGCTCGATCTGGACAAGCCCGGCTCGGCGGCGCGCCGCATCATCCTCGATGAATGCCGGCGCGCGCTGGAGGAGGACGGATCGGATGCGATCGTGCTCGGTTGCGCTGGCATGGCCGAGTTGTGCGCGGAGATTGAAGATGCCTTGGGCGCGCCGGTGATCGAGGGCGTGACGGCGGCAGTCAAATGGACCGAGGCGCTGGTCGCGCTACGGCTGTCGACGGCCAAGCGGGGTGACTATGCCCGGCCGCTGGCCAAGCGCTACGACGGCGCGCTGGAAGCCTTCAGTCCGGCTGATGCGGACCCAAATCCCCAGCCGCCTCGCGATTCGGCCGCAAGCGCCGTGGAAAGTGCAAATTCGACCGGTTTACTGCGGGTAAACACCACAGAACGCCCAGTGGGACCGGATTCGCACATACATCCCGTCTGACACGCACTATCTGCCCGGGTGTATGGGCGCACCCGGGTGTTTTCGCTACACTGGTCCCACTCGGCGTTGGTACCCGAACACGATTTGCCACTGGTTCTGGTGCCGCTGTTCAGGCCTGTTTTCGCCCGCGCCGGCATGCCGTAATAACGCAAACGCACGCAAACGCATGCAACGCCACGCAAACCCCACGTGCATGTCACGTGAGTTCTACGCGAATTTTACGTACCGTCATCACGCTTTCGTCAAACCATGCCACTCGACTCGAACTATCCACGCGATCTGATCGGCTACGGCCGCCACCCGGTGCAGGCGAACTGGCCGGGTCGAGCGCGCGTCGCGGTGCAATTCGTCCTGAACTACGAAGAAGGCGGTGAGAATTGCGTGCTGCACGGCGATCCGGGCTCGGAGCAGTTTCTGTCGGAAATCGTTGGCGCGGCGTCTTATCCGGCTCGTCACATGAGCATGGAATCGATCTACGAATACGGCTCGCGCGCCGGCGTGTGGCGTATCCTGCGCGAATTCGAAAAGCGCAGCCTGCCACTCACGGTGTTCGGCGTCGGCATGGCGATCGAACGGCATCCTGATCTGGGGCGCGCCTTCGTCGAGCTCGGTCATGAGATCGCTTGCCACGGCTATCGCTGGATTCACTACCAGGACGTGTCTCCGGAAAAAGAGGCGGAACACATGCGCCTCGGCATGGAAGCGATCGAACGCATTACGGGTGAGCGGCCGCTCGGCTGGTACACCGGCCGCGACAGTCCCAATACGCATCGTCTGGTCGCCGAACACGGCGGCTTCCTGTACGACTCGGATTACTACGGCGACGATCTGCCATTCTGGATGGATGTCGAAGTGACGGGCGGTGCAAAGAGCCCCTCACTGATCGTGCCGTACACGCTAGACACTAACGATATGCGCTTTGCGAGCCCGCAAGGCTTCAACACCGCGGACCATTTCTTCACGTACCTGCGCGACGCATTCGACGTGCTGTACGAAGAAGGCGACGAAGCACCGAAGATGCTGTCGATCGGCATGCACTGCCGCCTGCTCGGCCGCCCTGGGCGTTTCCGCGCATTGCAACGTTTTCTCGACCATATCGAACAGCACGATCGCGTGTGGGTGACGCGGCGCGTCGATATCGCGCGGCACTGGCGCGAACATCACCCTTACCAACAAAACAACCGCGGGGCAGCGGCATGAAGGCGATGCAATACACTCTGGACCAACTCAACAGCACCTCGACCGACGCGTTCGTCGCGGCGCTGTCGGGCATTTTCGAGCACTCGCCGTGGGTTGCGGCAATCGCCGCCCAGCAACGGCCGTTTGCCAGCATCGATGAATTACATCGAAAGATGTCGTACATCGTCGAGACTGCCGGTGAAGAGAAGCAACTGGCGTTGATCAACGCCCACCCGGAGCTCGCCGGCAAGGCTGCGGTGCGTGGCGAGTTGACGGCCGAATCCACGCGTGAGCAGAGCGGCGCGGGCCTTGCCCAGTGCACACAGGAAGAATTCGACAGGCTGGTGGCGTTGAATAGCGCCTATCGCGAGAAGTTCGGCTTTCCGTTCATCCTCGCGGTGCGCGGTTACGACCGCCACGGCATCATCGCGAACTTCGAGGCGCGCGTGAACAACGGCCGCGCGGATGAATTGCGCGCCAGCCTCGATCAGATCTACCGCATCGCACGTTTCCGGCTCGACGACCTGGTCGACGCGTAAGGCTTTAACTACGCGTCGCGGACCTCGAACCGAAACGTTTTTTCAGCACTAGCAAACATTAAGGAAGACAAAGATGGCACTCCCGATTCTCGACCCCAACGCACCGGAATTCACGCGCCGCTATGTGAATCTGGCGGACCCGCGTCTGGGCGCACAGGCGCTCGAGGCCAGCGACGATTTCTTCGCACCGAAGGATCGCATGCTGAATCCGGAGCCGGCCGTCTTCATTCCGGGCAAGTACGACGACAACGGTAAGTGGATGGACGGCTGGGAAACGCGCCGCAAGCGCGCGAACGGCTACGACTGGTGCGTCGTGAAGCTCGCGCGTCCGGGCGTGATCAAGGGTCTCGATCTCGACACCAGCCACTTCACGGGTAATTTCCCGCCGGCGGCTTCGGTTGAGGGTGCGCGAGTCGTGGACGGCGTACCGAACCAGTCGACGCAATGGACCGAAATCGTTCCGTCGACCACGCTGCAAGGCAACAGCCACCACTATCACGAAGTCAGCGACGCGAATGCTTACACGCACCTGCGCGTGAACATCTACCCGGACGGCGGTATTGCGCGTCTGCGTGTGTATGGCCAGCCGCAAGTCGACTGGGCAGGCGCAAGCCGCACCGAGCAGTTCGATCTGGCCGCGATGGAAAACGGCGCGTATCTGGTCGCGGCGAACAACCAGCACTTCGGTGCAGCGTCGACGATTCTGATGCCGGGCCGCGGCGTGAACATGGGCGACGGCTGGGAAACGCGTCGCCGCCGTGAACCGGGCAATGACTGGGCGATCGTCGCGCTGGCACAACCGGGTGTGATCAAGAAGATCGAAGTCGATACGGCTCACTTCAAGGGCAACTATCCGGATCGCTGCTCGATCCAGGCCGCGTATGTAACGGGCGGCACGGCCAGCTCGCTGATCACGCAAGCCATGTTCTGGCCGGTGCTGCTGGGTGAGCAGAAGCTGAAGATGGACAACCAGCACTATTTCGAAAGCGAAATCGCTGCATTGGGTCCGGTGACGCACGTGCGCTTCAACATCATTCCGGACGGTGGCGTGTCGCGTCTGCGTCTGTGGGGCACGCTCGCATAATGAAAACGCTGGCTATCGAACCGCTGACGAAGGAAGCGTTCGCCCCGTTCGGCGACGTGGTCGAACTCGAAGGCGCGAAGCAGATTCCGATCAACCTCGGCACCACGATTCGTTATCACGATCTCGCGAAAGTGGACGTGACCGACGAGAACGGCCGCACGCTCGTGAACCTGTTTCGCGGTCAGCCGCGTACATTGCCGTTCGAAGTGAAGATGCTTGAACGGCATCCGCTGGGTAGCCAGGCCTTTGTGCCGCTGAACGACAAGCCGTATCTGGTGGTCGTGGCGCCGGCGGGCGAACTGGACCCGACTCGGATCCGTGCGTTTGTGACGAGCGGCTGGCAAGGTGTGAACTATGCGAAGGGTGTCTGGCACCATCCGCTGATTGCATTGGGCGACGTGAGCGACTTTATCGTCGTCGATCGTGGCGGCGATGGATTGAACCTGAACGAGCAGGATCTGGCCGAGTCGCTTTGGCTCACTGAAGATGCGTTGAGCGCGGTAACCGTTTGAGGTCGTTGCTTTAGCGTAGTACGTTGAGCCGGTTGGTTGTAAAAAAAGCCCACAGTACTTGCTGTGGGCTTTTTTCTTTTAAGGAAGGCGACGGCAGGGGCAACTGATCTTTCAGCTACGCTTGCCTAAGAGCGGTGAGTGCCCGATCACTTCGCGCGCACGCTCCGCCGGCTCCGGCGCCGAGAACCCCGCGGCTTCGATTGCCGGTTTGAGTCCTTTGAACTGCAGGCTTTTTTTCGGCGATCGTAGCGATGCCGTGCCGTCGTCCCAGGCGTGAAGCATGTGTTTCGCGACGTGGTGCCACCGTGGCTCGTTGCGCGCCGCTTCAATCAATTCGTGACCGACAGCGACCGCCGAATCGCACAACGCTTCGACCATCTGCGCGTATTGCCGTGGTGCGATTCCCATGCGGGTGTTAAAAAAGCGCTCGAGCGTTTTGCCTGCCGCCCAGGTCTTACGGCCGTCGATCGGCAGGCCCGGTGGATTGGCCGCGAAACGCGGATAAGCCTGCGTCGTGACGATGTCGTAGACAGGCGTGAACGCGACGTCATCCACCGACGTGTAGAGCAGCGCGACATTCTTCGTATGGCAGTCCGCATTGCGCACGACGTAGTTTGTCAGCAAGTGCCAGGCGAGATGCTCGAGTTGCTGGCGCATGCTGTCACGGTCGAGCAGGTAGGCTCGCGCGGCATTGAGCATTTTTTCGCTGGTCGAATTGTATTTTTCGTGTGGCGGCAAACCTAGCAGGCCACACATGTCTTCGACACCATAGGCTGGCAGCCCATGCGTATCGACGTCGAAGCGTTCGACAATCAGCGCCCGGCCATCGTCCGACATCTGCGTGCGCGCGACAGGCGCTACGCCAAGCCGTTCGAGCACGCGCATCGAGTAGAACTCGTTGAAACCGAGGAACGGCGTGCTGTCATCGGAGCCTTTGACGATGTGGCGGCTGGTTCGGATTGTCGGTTTGCCGAGCGGCGTCGGTGTGGACGCGCTGGAAGCGTCCGTTTGAGGTGCGATGAACTTCGGCACGGCACCCGAGATGGCCGCGCGCGCATATTCACGAACCAGCGCAGCGAAATGTTCGGCGGTGTTGTCACCGTGCAGGATGTCCTGCACGTCTAACGGTTGCAGTTCGGTGCCCGGCGCGACGCCTTCGGGCGTCACGGTGACGCGGCCAATCCCCATGGCGCCGACTACGGCAAGCAGCGACAGATCGGTGCCGTCGAGCAAGGGGCCGAATTGCTCGCGGATCAGATTGAGCAGGTAGCCCTCCGGCAGATTTTGCCGGAAAAACGGATGCAGGTCGCGCGGCCAGCGCCAGGCTTCTTCGCGTACCGGCATGGTCAGACTGATGAAATCGGCCGCCGTTGCGTCACGATCGTATTTGAGGACGTAGTCGTCGCGCTCGCGAAACAGCGTAGCGACGTGCTTGCCCTGTACCTGAACGTCGAGCCTCATGAGTCCGTGTCCGGCATGCGTTGTTCAGCCAGGATGTCTTCGAGCGTGCGCCCGTGACCGTGCGCGACAAACTTGAGGTCGTAGCCGGCCGCTTCGAGCAGACGCACAAGCACGGACACACTCATATCGTTTTTGGCGAGCGTTTCCATACGCGCGACGGTGGTGCGAGCCACGCCCGCGCGGTGGGCCAATTCCTCTTGCGACAGGCGGCTTTCGCGCCGAACGGCCTTTAGCATGTCCGATACGTCAGCGAGATTGGTCATTTGTAGCCCCAGGGCATCAAATTTTCAATTGTAAGTCTATATTGTAGCCCATGAGGCACAAATCATTTTATTGTTTTGTGCCTCATGGGCTACAATTTCTCGAATTTACTTTAATTCGTATCTCTTGGGCTACAATTTTAATTGTCATTTTTAACAAGCAACCCTGACTGACAAACAAAAAAGCGGGCTTCCCGCTCATGCGAAAAGCCCGCTTCATGCTGCTTTGCCAAGCCGGGCAACGCACCCGGCGAGCTCATTACTTCACCGCACCGCCTTCGAACCACGCGGCGATCTTCATCCGCTCGTCGTCGGTCATGTGTGTGACGTTGCCCAGCGGCATCGCCTTCAACGTCACCGCCTGCTGATAGATCCGCTGTGCGTTCTGCGAGATCTCGTCGGGCGTATCCAGCAACACGCCGGCCGGCGCACTGCCCATCATCGTCGGATGAGCGGAGTGGCATGCCACGCAGCGCTGTTGCAGCACCGGCGCAATATCGGCCACCTTGATGCTCGGCGCATTCGCAGCTTGTGCTTGCGGCACGACCGGCTTCGGCATTGTCGAGAAGAGGGCGGCGAACATCAGCACGATACCCACCAGCGGCAAGTACCACAGCACCTGGCCACGGTGACGCATCACGAAGAACTGGCGAATCAGCGCGCCGGCCAGCATGATCATCAGCAGCACGACCCAGTTGTACTGATTCGTGTATGTCATCGCGTAGTGGTTCGACAGCATTGCGAACACCACCGGCAGCGTGAAATACGTGTTATGCACCGAGCGTTGCTTACCGCGCTTGCCGTAGATCGGGTTCGGCGTTTCGCCCTTGAGCATCGAGGCAACCATCTTGCGCTGGCCCGGGATGATCACGAAGAACACGTTCGCCGACATGATCGTTGCCAGCATCGCGCCCATGATCAGGTAAGCCGCGCGGCCCGCGAAGATATGGCACGCGAGGTACGCCGCGATCACCACATAAACGCCGACGCAGATGCCGAGTACCTTGTCTTTGTTGCCGAGCAGACGGCACAGCGAGTCGTAGACGATCCAGCCTGCCGCGAGGAAGCCGAGCGCCGAAGCAACCGCGACCACCGGGCCCATGTCGAGCACGTTCTTGTCGATCAGGTAGGTGGACGGCGCGAGCAGATACAGCACCGTGAAGAGGCTCGCGCCCGACAGCCACGTGGTGTACGACGGCCACTTGGACCAGTGCAGATCGTCCGGCATTTCCGGCGGTGCGACGGTGTACTTCTGCATGTTGTAGAAGCCGCCGCCGTGCACGTGCCACAACTCGCCGAACACGCCACGCTTGCGCTGGTTCGGGTCCGTAGGCGGTTTCAGGCTGTTGTCGAGCGCGACGAAATAGAACGATTCGCCGATCCAGGCGATGGCGACGATGACGTGAAACCAGCGCAATGCCAGGTTCAGCCAGTCAGTGATAAAGCCTTCCATGAAACTCCTCCACTTCTGATTCGTTGTACGCGCAACGACGCCTGTGCCTTGATTGCGCCTTCGGGACCCGGTTGATGGGTCGTCGGCATGCACGGTGTCGCTGCGCAGACTGCGGGGTGAGAGACGCGGTGCGCTCAGTTCGCACAGCGCCGTTTTTTATTGGAACTTCGGGTCGAGTCGCTCGCGTTCGATTGCGCTTCGCGGGTGTCTCCAAGGATCCGCACAATGCAATCGGGCGCGCTCGCACTACAGCGCGACTTCAACCTCGTCCTCCTCCAACGCCTATCGATACGCTCCGTTCGGCTCAACTGCCCCGATAGGTGCTGTACGACCACGGCGATACCAGCAGCGGCACGTGATAGTGTGCAGCGGCATCGGCCACGCCGAAGCGCAACACGACGCGATCGACAAAACGCGGCTCCGGCACCTTCGTGCCGATCGATGCAAAGTAGTCGCCGGCGCCGAACACGAGTTCGTATTCGCCCGGGACCAATGCGTCGCCTTCGAGCAGCGGCTGGTCGCAGCGGCCGTCGTCATTGGTGATGGTGGTTTTGAGCGCGCGGCGGGTGTCGCCGGAGAGCGCAAAGAGTTCGACCTTGATGCCCGCGCCGGGACGGCCGTTCGCGGTGTCGAGCACGTGGGTAGTG
This sequence comes from Paraburkholderia sp. D1E, assembly GCF_052682275.1. Lineage (NCBI taxonomy): Bacteria > Pseudomonadati > Pseudomonadota > Betaproteobacteria > Burkholderiales > Burkholderiaceae > Paraburkholderia > Paraburkholderia sp. D1E. The sequence goes on along the minus strand of NZ_JBQYMB010000001.1, from coordinate 7,148,826 downwards.
AGCTTTCCCATTCGCAATTTTCCTTATGTGAATGCGAGGTTTCGGCGGCGGCCCGATCCAGAATACGTTGCGGCGGATCGAGGCTCCACGTCAGTGGCTACATACCCGTCGGCGAATTGAAGCGAGCGCCGTGGCAGCCATTGTAAAAAGGATGTTCACCTCAGCGCGCGCGAGATAGGAAAGATAATACCTGGCGCATGACAGACAGCCTGCTGAAAGCCGCATCGAGTCGATTCGTTCGACTATTGCCGTGTAATTCGATCGTACCGGCGCCAAAAAAGGCCCACTATATCGGCAGCGTGAGGTTGGGTATCGCACTGGCACGAGTTGTCAGCATTATTTTGGCCGTCGAAGGTTACACCTGTGCGCTGCAGCAAACCTGAGTGAAGCGCGGCACACCCCGAAGACGGCGGAAACACGCTGGGTAACCGGGCCAACGGCGTTCGACGGGACGCGGCGGCACGGTTGGCGTGCTGTCACATCGCGTTCGAACGGCTTTGCACGGAAGCAATGAAGCGGAGAAACGAATGACGATGGAGCAGGCGGCTATGAAGCCGAAAAAAACGATGTTGGTGAAGCACGCTGACGTGCTGGTCACGATGGACGGCGCCCGGCGCGAACTGCGCGACGGCGGTCTGTATATCGAGGACAACCGCATCGCCGCGGTCGGTCCGACCGCGGAATTGCCGCAAACGGCCGACGAAGTGCTGGACATGCGCGGCCATCTGGTGATTCCAGGGCTGGTGAACACGCACCACCACATGTATCAGAGCCTGACGCGCGCGATTCCCGCTGCGCAGAACGCCGAACTGTTCGGCTGGCTGACCAGCCTCTACAAGGTGTGGGCGAACCTCACACCGGAGATGATCGAAGTCTCTACCTTGACGGCGATGGCCGAGCTGTTGCTGTCCGGTTGCACGACTTCGAGCGACCATTTGTATATCTACCCGAACGGCAGCCGCCTCGACGACAGCATCGTCGCGGCGCAGCGGATCGGCATGCGGTTTCACGCAGCGCGCGGCAGCATGAGCGTGGGGCAGAAAGATGGCGGTTTGCCGCCGGATTCGGTGGTCGAGCGTGAAACGGACATCCTGAAGGACACGCAGCGCCTGATCGAGACGTACAACGACGAAGGGCGTTACGCCATGTTGCGCGTGGTGGTGGCGCCGTGCTCGCCGTTCTCGGTGAGCCGCGACCTGATGCGTGAATCGGCGGTGATGGCGCGGCATTACGGCGTATCGATGCACACGCACCTGGCAGAGAACGTCAACGACATCGCGTACAGCCGCGAGAAGTTCGGCATGACGCCGGCCGAGTATGCCGAAGACCTCGGCTGGGTCGGTCACGATGTATGGCATGCGCACTGCGTGCAACTGGACGACGCGGGTATCGAACTGTTCGCCCGCACCGGCACCGGCGTCGCGCATTGCCCGTGTTCGAACATGCGGCTCGCCTCGGGGATTGCGCCGGTCAGGCGGATGCGGCTTGCCGGTGTGCCGGTGGGCCTGGGCGTGGACGGTTCGGCGTCGAACGACGGTGCGCAAATGGTCGCGGAAGTGCGCCAGGCGCTGTTGTTGCAGCGGGTCGGCTTCGGGCCGGACGCGATGACCGCGCGTGAAGCGTTGGAGATTGCGACGCTAGGCGGCGCGAAGGTGCTCAATCGCGACGACATCGGTGCATTGGCGCCGGGCATGGCGGCGGACTTCGTGTCTTTCGATTTGCGTCAGCCGCTGTTTGCGGGCGCATTGCACGATCCGGTCGCGGCACTGGTGTTCTGCGCGCCGTCGCAGGTGAGCCATAGCGTGATCGGCGGCAAGATGGTGGTAAAGAATGGTCAGTTGACGACGCTGGAGCTTGGACCGGTCATCGAGCAGCACAACCGGTTGGCGAAGACGCTTTACGAAGCGGCAGCGTAACGTTGCAGTAACGACGGAATAAGGGCGAAACAGAAGAAGGCGGTCTGTCGGCATCCACAAAAACGGGATGCCGACAGACCGCAGCACAAAGATCAAGGCTTGTCGATCAACGTCTTGGTGGCTTCGGCAACCAGACTGCGCAGCCAGCGGACTTCGTCGGAGTAATGCACGCGTTCGTGCCACAACTGGTAGTACTGCATCGGCGGGAAGTCGAGCGGTGCGGGCACCACGGTCAGCGGCAGGAACTTGGCGTAGTAGTCGGCAAACAGGCGCGTGGTCGTGAAGATCAGATCGGACTTGATCAGGACGTAGGGCGCCAGATTGAAGTATGGCAACGTAACGACCACATGACGTTTTAAGCGTTCGCGCGCGAGATGCACGTCGATCGCGCCGCGCTGGCCCACCGAGTAAGGAGTAGGCGCAAGATGCGGGGCATTCAGGTATTGGTCGAGCGTCAACCCGCCGCGTTTGGCGAACGGATGCGCGTTGCTCATCAGGCAGACGATCTGATCGACGAACAGATTCGACAGGTGCAACTGCTCCGGCGGCTCGGGCCAGTTGCCGACCACGGTGTCGAGCTTGCCGTCCTCGAGCGCGAGTTCGTAGTCGAACGCCGGCCCGAGCGAGTGAAATTCGAGCGTCGCGTTCGGCGCGGCCTGACGAAAGCGCTCGACCACCGTCGGCACGAACAGCACGTTCAGGTAGTCCGGGCAACCGATCCGATAGCAGCGGATCGAGGTTGCCGGGTCGAAGTTGTGCTGCTGGAACTTGATGCGTTCGATCTCGCGCAGCGCGTTTTGCACCGGTTCGAGCAGGCGCAGGCCGTACTCGGTCGGCACCATGCCGGATTTGCCGCGCACCAGCAGCGGGTCGCCGGTGATGTCGCGCAAACGGCGCAGGGCCGCGCTGATGGCGGGTTGCGATTGATTCAGTTTGACGGCCGCGCGCGTGACGCTGCGTTCCATCAACAGGGTGTGCAAGACGCGTAATAGATACGTATCGATCGCCTCGCGTTGCTGACTCATGACTTCTCCGAAATATATGTTCTGGCTGATCGAACGGGCGTGGGTATATATGGCTTTTAATATGAACACAAAGCCACGTCAAGAGTGGGATACCCGCAGAGCACGCTGCGACGGGGGTTTGCGGGGAATTTTGACGGCTCGACTGGGCCGGTCGATTTAGGTATTGTCATCCGGTTGTGGTGACGGATCGCTCGCTGACAGGGCGGGCGGACGCGCTGTAACCGGCAGTCTCTGACGTACTACGGAATCACATGAGCGACTCTTCTTATAGCGACGGCGCCGCCGCGCAGCCGGCAAACAGGCCGGAACAGGCGGCGCCCCGGTTGATGCTTCATGGCATCACCAAACAATATCCGGCCGTACGCGCCAACGACGACGTCACGTTGATCGTCGCGCCGGGTGAAATCCATGCCGTGCTCGGCGAAAACGGCGCCGGCAAAAGCACGTTGATGAAAATCATCTACGGCGCGGTGCGTCCCGACGCCGGTGAGATCCAATGGGAAGGCCAGCCGGTCGAGATCGCGAGCCCCGCTGCGGCGCGCAAGCTCGGCATCGGCATGGTGTTCCAGCATTTCTCGCTGTTCGAGACGCTCACGGTCGGTGAAAACATCGCGCTCGCGCTCGACGAACCGTTCGATCTGAAGACGCTGGCGAGGCGTATCCGCGAAGTCTCCGCCGACTACGGCCTCGACATCGACCCGCAACGTCACGTGCACAGCCTGACGGTGGGCGAGCGGCAGCGCGTCGAAATCGTGCGCTGCCTGCTGCAGAACCCGCGTTTGCTGATCATGGACGAACCGACTTCGGTGCTCACGCCGCAAGCGGTCCGCAAGCTCTTCGCGACGCTGCGGCGTCTCGCTGCAGAAGGGTGCAGCATTCTCTACATCAGCCACAAACTCGACGAAATCCAGGAGTTGTGCGACACCGCCACGGTGATGCGCGGCGGCCGCGTGACCGGTCACGTGACGCCGAAAGAAGAGACGCATGCGTCGCTCGCGCAGTTGATGGTCGGCCATTCGCTGCCGGATTACACGCGACGTGAACATAAGCCGGGTGACGTGCTGCTCGACGTGAAGCAGTTGTCGGTGGAGAGCGACGACCCGTTCGGCACCTCGCTCGATAACGTGTCGTTCGGCGTGCATGCCGGCGAGATCTTCGGCATCGCGGGCGTGTCGGGCAACGGGCAGGCCGAATTGCTGTCGGCACTCTCGGGTGAAAAGCGCGGCACGCGTGCCGATGCTGTCACGATCTGCGGAAAGGCGGCAGGTCGTCTCGGCGCTGGCGGCCGGCGCGCGCTTGGTTTCGGTTTTGTGCCGGAAGAGCGCCTGGGCCGCGGCGCGGTGCCTGCAATGACGTTGTCGGAAAACGCGCTGCTCACGGCACATCGTCAGCAGATGGTGAATTCCGGCTGGATCAAGGCGGGCGTGATGCGTGCCTTCGCCAAGCGGTGTATCGAAGCCTTCGACGTCCGTTGCGGTGGCGCTGAAGCGTTGGCGCAAAGTCTCTCCGGCGGCAATCTGCAGAAATACATCATGGGTCGCGAGATTTTGCAGGCACCCAAGGTGCTGGTGGTCGCGCAGCCGACCTGGGGCGTCGACGTCGGCGCGGCGGCTTTCATTCGTCAGCAGTTGCTCGACCTGTCCGCAAGCGGCGTGGCGATTCTGGTGATCTCAGAAGAGCTGGAAGAATTGTTCGACATCTGCGATCGCATCGCGGTGCTCGCAGGCGGCAGACTCTCGCCAGTGCGTGCCACGGGGGCGACCAACGCCGAAGAAATCGGCCGCTGGATGGCGGGCCTGTTCGGCGACCGCGAGGGCGCGGCGCCGTCGGCGGAACAGCCGGCGCATGCCTGATCAGATAGATGCGCGATCGGATAGCTGATCGACGCTAAAGCACCATAAGCACCAGAACCAGACATAAGCACTCACATAAGCACACGCTCCCATGATTCTTCCGTATCGACTCGAAGCACGCACGACGCCCTCGCGCACGATGCAGCTTGCCGTGCCGCTGATCGCCGCGTTGCTCACGCTCGCGATCGGCTTCCTGATCTTCAGCCTGGTCGGCCGCGATCCACTCGAAGCCATGCATGCGTTTTTCATCGAACCGCTTGCCAGCGTGAACGGCTGGTCCGAACTGCTGCTGAAGGCTTCGCCGCTTTGCCTGATCGGCCTTGGTCTCGCGATCGGCTATCGCGCCAACGTCTGGAATATCGGCGCTGAAGGGCAGATGCTGCTCGGCGGCATCGCCGCCAGCGGTGTCGCAATCTACTTCGATCAGGCCACCGGCTGGTGGATTCTGCCGACCATGATGGTCGCCGGCGTGCTCGGTGGCATGGCGTGGGCCGCGATTCCCGCGCTGCTGAAAAGCCGCTTCAACACCAACGAGATTCTCGTCAGCCTGATGCTCACGTATGTGGCCACGCAGTTGCTGATCTATCTGGTGAGCGGCCCGTGGCGCGATCCGCAGGGCATGAACTTTCCGCTCTCGGAGATGTTCAGCGGCGACGCGTTGTACCCGACATTTTCTGGCGACTGGCACTGGAAATGGCTGCGCGGCACGCGGCTGAACGCGTCGGTATTCGTCACGCTGATCGCGATTCCGTGTGCGTGGCTCTTCATGCGCAAGAGCTTCGCGGGCTACAGGATGAACGTCGGCGGTCTCGCGCCGCTCGCCGCGCGCTACGCCGGGTTCTCCGACAAGAAAACCATCTGGACCTCGCTGCTGATCAGCGGCGGCCTGGCGGGCCTCGCCGGCATGGGCGAGATCTCCGGTCCGATCGGTCAGTTGCAGGCGACATGGTCGCCGGGCTACGGCTTCACCGCGATCATCGTCGTGTTCGTGGGGCGGCTGCATCCGGTCGGCATCGTGCTCGCGAGCTTGCTAATGGCGCTGCTGTACCTCGGCGGCGAAGCGGTGCAGACCTCGATGCAATTACCGCAGGCGCTTTCCGGCGTGTTCCAGGGGCTGCTGCTGTTCTGCCTGCTGGGTGCCGACCTGTTCGTGAACTATCGCGTGCGCCGGCGCTCAGTCGCCGCGCAAGCCCACTGATTTTCCCGCCGGATCCCCATGGATATTCAACAAGCCAGCGCGCTCACCTCGAGCGCCGTCTCCGCCGCGATCCCGCTGATGTTCGCAGGCGCGGGCGAACTCGTCACCGAGAAGTCGGGCGTTCTCAACCTCGGCGTCGAAGGCATGATGCTGATGGGCGCCGTGACCGGCTATGCGGTCACCGCCATTACCGGCAGCCCGTGGCTCGGCGTGGTCGCCGCGATCGGCGCGGGCCTCGCGATGTCGATGCTGTTTGCGTTTCTCACGCTGACCATGCTCGCCAATCAGGTCGCCACCGGCCTCTCGCTGACGATCTTCGGCATCGGCTTGTCGGCCTATGTCGGCAAGCCGTACACGTCGGCGGCCGTGCGCGCCACGATCGACACGTGGACCATTCCGGGGCTCTCGAAGATCCCGGTGCTCGGCCCCGCATTCTTCAGCCTCACGCCGCTCGATTACCTCGCGTTCCTGATGTTCGCGGTGATCTGGTGGTTCCTGTACCGCACGCGTGCGGGCCTCGTGCTGCGCTCGGTCGGCGAATCGCCGCAAGTGGCGCACTCGGTCGGCTTTCCGGTGGTCGGCGTGCGTTACGGCGCGGTGGCCTTTGGCGGCGGCATGGCGGGGCTCGCCGGCGGTTATTACTCGATCGTCAACCTGCACTTGTGGCAGGAGCAACTCACTTCGGGCCGCGGCTGGATCGCGCTCGCGCTGGTGGTGTTCGCGACATGGCGCCCGGGCCGTCTCCTGATCGGCGCGCTGCTGTTCGGCGCCGTGACCGGCCTGCAGTTTTACGCGCAGGCCATCGGCGTGCCGGTGCCGACGCAATTTCTCGCGATGCTGCCGTACGTCGCGACCATCGTCGTGCTCGTACTGATTTCGCGCAACCCGAACACAATTCGTCTGAATGCACCCGCATCGCTTGGCAAGCCGTTTTTCTCGGCGGGCTGACACGGTTGCCGTTTCATATGACCGACCACACGTTTCAAATCAATCGACAAACACGACAGGAGAGAACATGAAGAGAAGAAATCTGCTGACCGCTTTCGCTTGGGGCGCGGCCTCACTGGCGCTCGCCGCGCCGCTCGCACAAACTGCGCAAGCTGCCGACGCACCGGGCGTTGCGTTTGTCTATCTCGGCAATCCTGGCGACGCCGGCTGGACCTTCGCGCACGATCAGGGCTCGAAGGAAGCGGAAGCGAAGTTTGGCAACAAGATCAAGATCACCCGCATCGAGAACGTGCCGGAATCGGCCGACTCGGAACGAGTGTTCCGCGATCTGGCAAACAAGGGCAATAAAATCATCATCGGTTCGAGCTTCGGCTATCAGGACTTCGAGTTGAAGGTCGCGAAAGATTTCCCTGATACGGTGTTCCTGCACGCAACCGGCTACAAGAAGGCGCCGAACTTCGGCACCTATGACGTGCGCATGTATCAGGGCGCGTACCTGGCCGGCGTCGCCGCGGGTTATGTGACGAAGACCAACACGCTCGGCTTTGTCGCGTCGGTGCCGATTCCTGAAGTGATCCGTAACATCAACGCGTACACGCTCGGCGCGCGTTCGGTGAACCCGAAGATTCACACCAAGGTCATCTGGATCAACAGCTGGTTCGATCCGGGCAAGGAAAAGCAGGCCGCTGAAACGCTGATCGGCCAGGGCGCCGACGTGCTGCTGCAAAACACCGATTCGAGCGCGACGCTCGCGACCGCATCGGAAAAGCACGTGCATGCGTTCGGCTGGGACTCGGACATGAAGAAGTTCGGTCCTGAGGCGCATCTCGGTTCGGTGGTCGCGCACTGGGGCGTGTATTACAACGCGGCTATCCAGCAGGTACTGGACGGCAAGTGGAAAAACGATCCGGTGTGGTGGGGCATTCCGCAGAAGGCCGTCAATCTTGAAGATTTGAACACGTCGGCGATTTCGGCTGATGCGCAGAAGCAGGTCGCGGCGAAGCGCGATGAGCTGGCAGGCGGCAAGTGGGACGTGTTCACCGGTCCGATCAAGGACCAGTCCGGCGCGGTGAAGGTGCCGGCAGGCAAGACGCTGACCGATCCGGAACTGCAACGCCTGAACTGGTATGTGGAAGGCGTGGACGGTTCGCTGCCGAAGTAATCTGGCTTTCGCGGTTGTCGTGAGCGAATCGTGCAGCGATTGGCGGGATCAGGATCGATCGGGTCACGAATGACCGCGTAATGGCGGAGTCGCGATCGACCAGGCGGCGGTCCCGGTAACCGCTGCACTAAAAGCTGCGTCCAGTACGGACGCAGCTTTTTTGCTTCAGATGATGTGTTGAATATGTCTCAGGCGAAGCGCTAGTCGATGCGCAGGCCGACCTTGATGGTCACTTGCCAGTAGGCGACCTTGTCGTTTTCGATCTGGCCCCGCGTTTCCGTTACCTCGAACCAATGCAAATTGCGCAGCGTCTTCGACGCTTTTGTAATTGCGGTGCTGATTGCGTCGTCGATCGATTTGGTCGATGAGCCGGTCAGTTCGATTTGCTTGTAGACGTGTTCCGACATGGACTTCCTCCTTTGATCTTCGTTGGTGTGAAAAAAGTATAGGCAATGGATCGCGGCCGGCATCGCTCGTATGGGTTAGTCATCTCGCACATCGCATGCCCGATATGCCGCGATGAGGCGAGGCCGTTATGATGTCCGCGCAACTCAATCTGAAACCTGATGAGGCTTGAAAGTGGAAATTGGTTTTTGCGGTCCTGGCCTGATGGGCGCGCCGATGATCCGGCATCTGCTGCGCGCGGGGCATTCCGTGCACGTCTGGAATCGCACACGGGCCAAGGCGGAAGCGTTGTTGGCGGATGGGGCCAAGGTGGTCGATACGCCGTGCGAACTCGCCTCGCGATGCGAGGCGGTGCTGCTGTGCGTCGCGGATGCGGCGGCGGTTGAAGAAACAGTGTTCGGCGCCGAGGGACTCCTGAGTGGGGATGCCGCTGCGCCGAGACGCGTGCGCTGGATCGTCGATCACTCGAGCATTCCTCCGGCCGCGACGCGCGCGTTCGCGCAACGTGCGGCGGCGGTGGCTACGGTCGCGGTGGAAGGTGTGATTGCGGCTACGGGCCAGGGTGGGCCAGGGCGACAACCTGATGGCACAGGCACAGGCACAGGCACAGGCACAGGCACAGGCACAGGCACAGGCACAGGCACAGGCACAGGCACAGGCACAGGCACAGGCACAGGCACAGGCACAGGCACAGGCACAGGCACAGGCACAGGCACAGGCACAGGCACAGGCACAGGCACAGGCACAGGCACAGGCACAGGCACAGGCACAGGCACAGGCACAGGCGCCACAAACGTCGGCTGGATCGATGCACCGGTATCCGGTGGTGTAGCGGGCGCGACCGCAGGGACGCTCGCGATCATGGCAGGCGGCGCGGCAGTGGACGTCGAGGCGGTCACGCCGCTCCTCGGTGCGTATTCAGCCCGTGTCACGCATATGGGCGAGGTCGGTGCAGGGCAGACTACCAAGCTCTGCAATCAGACCATCGTCACCGCGACCGTGGCGGCGATCGCCGAGGCGGTGAGCCTGGCGCAACGCAGCGGCATCGACGCTTCCAAACTGACTGAAGGCCTCGCCGGCGGCTGGGCGGATTCCGTACTGCTGCAGATTTTCGTGCCCCGCATGACGCAAAGCGGCCTCGCGCCGATCGGCGCATTCCGTACGTTCCAGAAGGACGTCGACACGGTCGCCGCGACAGCGTACGAGACTGGCACGCCGATGCCGGTTTCGTCGACGGTCCAGCAACTGCTGCGACTCGGTGCGGCGATGGGGCTTGCAGAAGCCGATCTGTCGGCCTTCATCGACGTTTTGCAGACGCCGCGCGGCGGCTAGAAGGCGCCCGGAAGACGTGAGGCGCGTGTGAACGCAGCGTGAAAGCGGCGTCAAAACGCGGGAGCACGGCGCGTGCGTGGGTTGAATTCGCGATAACCTGTTAAAATGTTAGGTTGTTCGCCGATATCACATTCAAAGGACGTGTCGTGCTGTCTACCGCCAATATCACCATGCAATTCGGGCCAAAGCCCCTCTTCGAGAATATCTCTGTCAAATTCGGGGGAGGGAACCGCTATGGCCTGATCGGTGCGAACGGCTGCGGCAAGTCGACCTTCATGAAGATTCTGGGTAGCGATCTGGAACCGAGTTCCGGCACCGTGATGCTCGAACCGAATGTGCGCCTCGGCAAGCTGCGCCAGGATCAGTTCGCGTATGAAGACGTGCGTGTGCTCGACGTCGTGATGATGGGCCACGCCGAAATGTGGGCCGCCATGAACGAGCGCGACGCGATCTACGCGAACCCCGACGCGACTGACGACGACTATATGCACGCCGCCGAACTCGAAGCGAAGTTCGCCGAGTACGACGGCTACACCGCCGAAGCGCGCGCGGGCGAACTGCTGCTCGGTATCGGCATCGCGATCGAAGACCACAACGGCCCGATGAGCAACGTCGCACCGGGCTGGAAACTGCGCGTGCTGCTCGCGCAGGCACTGTTCTCAAAACCGGACGTGCTGCTGCTGGACGAGCCGACCAACAACCTGGACATCAACTCGATCCGTTGGCTGGAAGACGTGCTCAACCAGTACAACTCGACGATGATCATCATCTCGCACGATCGTCACTTTTTGAACCAGGTCTGCACGCACATGGCCGACATGGACTTCGGCACGCTGAAGGTCTATCCGGGCAATTACGACGACTACATGCTGGCCAGCACGCAGGCGCGCGAGCGTCAGCAGAACGCCAACGCCAAGGCGAAGGAGCGCGTCGCCGACCTGCAGGACTTCGTGCGCCGCTTCTCGGCGAACAAGTCGAAGGCGCGCCAGGCTACCAGTCGTATGAAGATGATCGACAAGATCAAGATCGAGGAATTCAAGCCGTCGTCGCGGCAGAACCCGTTCATCCGTTTCGAATACGAGAAGAAGCTGCATAACATCGCGGTGGTGGCGGACAAGATCTCGAAGAAGTACGAGCGCTCGATCTTCAACGATTTCAGCATCAGCGTGCAGCCGGGCGAGCGTATCGCGATCATCGGCGAGAACGGCGCGGGTAAAACCACGCTGCTGCGCTCGCTGCTCGGCAAGCTTGCGCTCGATCACGGCACGGTGAAGTGGGCCGAAAACGCGAACATCGGTTACATGCCGCAGGATACGTACGAAGAGTTTCCGGACGACCTCACGCTGATGGACTGGATCGACGGCTACCGCCAGGAAGGCGACGACGAGCAGATGGTGCGCGGCACCCTCGGCCGTCTGCTGTTCAATGCCGACGACATCCGCAAGTCGGTCAAGGTGCTCTCCGGTGGTGAGAAGGGCCGCATGATCTGGGGCAAGCTGATGCTGGGCCGCCACAACGTGATGCTGATGGACGAGCCGACTAACCACATGGACATGGAATCGATCGAATCGCTGCAGATCGCGCTCGACAAGTACGAAGGCACGCTGATTTTCGTATCGCACGACCGTGAGTTCGTGAGCGGTCTTGCGAACCGGATCATCGAAGTGAAGACCAACGGCACGTTGAACGACTTCGGCGGCAATTATGAAGACTTCCTGTTGAGCCAGGGCGTGCAGTAAGCGCTTTCTGTACCCATTCCTGATGTACCCGATTGTACCCATTGGTTGTCCCGGTGGGTACATTAGTGGTGTGTGTCTGTTCGAAGAGGTGCATCAGCGTTGGGTAAAGAAGTAAAGCTTATAAATCAATCGCGTATGCCCGGTTCAAACAGGCGTTTTCCGGGCGATTCGCCATCGCAGTGTTTTGTAATTGTCCTGCGAGTTGACGTTTGACGTAAGGCGAACGCAGGATGCGGAACAGTAGCGCTGTTAGCACTGCAGGCCTGACACTGCCGCATCAAGGCCAGTACGAATCCTGTGCGCTCGAAATCGTTTCTTTAAATCAAGGCTCTACTTGGGATCTTACGAATAGAAATCCTCTGCAGTGCTTTGAAGCATAGTCAATGTTTTGCTTCCCATAACGTTTCCCTGCCCGGCGAAGTATCCCGCGTATTCAATGAGGGATGTTTTTCGGTCGAGAAACGGATGTGCCCCTCCGAATTTCTTCAAGAAAGCCTCTAATGCGTCCAACGCGCCGGGCCGAGCTTCATTAGAGCTTTTTCCTTTGATAAGGGGCAGAGTTAGATCTGAGGCTGAAAATTCAGCGAGCTTGCTCGCCGAAAATATTGGTCGCTGTAAATTTGCACCACGAGCGATAAGGATAGTTCTAACACACCATGCGATGCGCCGGTTCAAGAAAGAAAAATTATTGCTCGTGCTTGAATTATCAATCAACATCCACGCTATATCCGAAGCGAATTGAATTTCAGAATCGTAAGAACCCTTAAAAGTGAAAGTCTCTTTCAATTGTGAAAATTCATTGGTCGGATCGTAAAGAACCTGTGCTTCATTTACTATGTGCAGCATAAAAAGATCGCCTTGCCTTGCTCTTTCGAAAGCAAGCGGTCGCGGATAGCTGGCGATATTGGTGTTCTTTTGCACAATCATCTGATACTGAAGGTCAGTCGAAATGGCAAAAAGATCAATATCGGAATGTATATCTTCGTCCTGACGTGCGCGACTTCCGTACAATGCTAGTGAGGTAATTGTCATCAGCGAACTCGACTAATGCGATTAATGACGGTGGGTACAAAGATCGCATACCACCATAACCCAAGAAAGGCATTTATCGCGTACGACGTCTGTTCAAAGAAGCGGCTTCCGGCCAAGGCGTGTTTGGTGTATCCAAAAAGTAGCGTTACGTCGAACGATTTCATGGCTGTCTCCTTGAGTGGCGGCGACATCCCCAGGAAAAATCGCCATGCGAAGTAGTACCACCCTGCGAATGCAGCAGCGATGATCAATCCCACAACCGCAGGTCGTGCAACGCTTGCGCCCCAATTATTTATCGTTCCTGAAATTCTTAGCAATACCGATTCGACGTAGAACAATAACAGCGACGCGATATTGACTATGATTGATATGCGATTTTTTATATTGTACTTGCAAACGATTTGTTTGGATCGAATGATTTGTCTTAGATATGTTTCGACGGATCTATAATAGGTTGCATCGTCTCCGCTGCGTTCATTGTTCGATAGAATGAGTCTGGCAACTTTCGTTTTTGTCTGCTCCAGGCGCATCGTTTGATACAAAGCATCTTTGTTAAATTGACTCAATACGCCTGAATCTAAGTTTGTCCAGGCAGCGGCTATAAATTCAAGGGGATTGCTTACGCTCGTATCAAAAAACTTAGTTTCAGTGCCCGATATGCCAATTTTTTCCCATTTGCAAGTGATAAATTGACTTTGTTCAAAGGTGGTCATTGTAAATGAACATTTTTTGAACTCACAGTTTGAAAATTTTGCATTTTTCCAAGAACATGAGCCAAAGTCGCAACCGACGAACGTGCAATTCTTGAACGTCACGTCTGCAAATTGCCCCTCGAAATCGCAATCGGCGAACGCAAACGTACTTACGGGCCATCGTGTTTGGGCGCGACTTCGCATGAGAGCAGCCAATTCGAAAGCGCGACACAATTGATTTTGAATGCCTGTTTTTCCAGTTACATCCCAGTCATACACGGCGACGGGTGCCGCTGAGTTTGGGTTAAACACTGGTTCCCAATAACTTTTTGTCCGTTTGCCGCGAACCCGAAGAACAACAATTTCCGGTGTAATCGAGCCACTCGCATGCTGAGCAGGGTTGACCGGTGTTGCTGAGTTGGCGGGGTTCGCTAAATCGCCGCTGTTGAGTGCCGGAGATATTGGGTTATCCATGGGATGAATTGGTGGCGTCACAGATTGTAGTGTTAAGGGCGCACTTGGTAACTGGTACCCAAATTTCATATTGTACCGTGGCCCGACCCGTTGCCGGTGGTGCCATCCTCGCGCGTAGCTTAACTTTCGCCGTGACAGAAGCGGAGCCGGTACGTCAAGCACATTTTATCCGGCGATATGCATATCCACGCCACGCAGGCGAAGGTCCTGGCGCGTATGGCTCGCGAAGAAAACGTTCTGACGCTGGCTAAGATTTGCGGTCATAAAGCCCTCTCAATGCTTCAGAACACGTACTAGCAGGTGACGGCGGAGGATATTGCAGCGCGGTTTTGTATGTCGGCTAGGCGGCAACGGTGCTACACTACAAAAAAATTTAGAGGTGCACGATGCCAACGAAAGACCCGATAAAAAACGGGGTAAAGACCGAGCGCAATACTCAGCCCGTGCAGGTACGAATGCTCAAGTCCCAGATAAAGGTTCTAAAGGCAATCGGAGACATTGAGGACCGTACAGCCAGCGCGATCCTTAGAGAGCTTGCAGACGGCTACATACGATACAAGCGTCTAACCGAGACCGACCCGGACAAGCTGGCTATATTGCTCAGTACCATCAGCCTCACCAAATACGATGAGGAAGTGGAGACCGTTGATAACTGGCCGTACGAGTGGGCCAACGGTGCACCCGCCGCCCCGGACGATTCTGAATAAAACTATCAGCCGCCGCGAAACAATAGTAAATATTGTTCGGCGGTTTTTCTTTTCAGTCTTGATGGTAGTGAAGCTTGCTGGCATACTTCAGTTCGTCATTGGTAGTGTAGCTAGCTACCTAGACATTCTCCCGGATTGGTGACCGGGATTCATGGAAACCCCGGCTCCCCCGGCCCTAGCCTCTCCGAGAAGTCAGACGGGAATTAAACGGGAAGATTACTAACTAGCCGCAACGGGTCTGAGCGTCAGGGAAACCTGGGGACAAGATGGGCCGCACGGGTCGCTACGGGGACTCAAACAACGGAACGGCTAGACGAACTGAGAGGTTCGATAAGGGGATTTACGGAGTCTCCTTATCCAACCAAGGAGGACTGTTATGCGGATAGACCATCGGACGCCATACGCCACGCCAACGGCGGAGAGGCTACCTGAGTCAGCTAGAAAACCCGTGCGACGGATTAATCACGAGGCGTATAAGGCTCCGGGCTACGGGGAAACCAAGACTAGCCCGCTTAGAGGTGACACGGAACGCAACCCTGCCGTGAATCACAGCACAGGTAATGATTGTCTTGCGCTTAGCCGCATGTTCCCGAACCAGCGGAGGCGCATGGCGGGGCGTATGGCGGCGCAACTCACAACTCACGGCGAAACGGACCAATGAGCAAGACTATTCATATCGAAGTACCGGGACTTGATGAGCGCACGGCGCACCGCCTAGCAATCGCTACGCTGACACACTACGGCTTTGAAGTCACGCAAGCATCTACGAAACAACGCGGTAACGTCGCGCGGGTCATGATTATGGCGCGCCACTGTTCCAACGAGCATGAGAGTGCAGCGCGGCTTGCTGCGTGTGCACTGCCCACGGGGGCGCGGGTAGGGATAGACCACCGTAATCCGTTTCACTAACTAGCCTTGTTCGTAGATCGGATAGTTCGCGATTGTAAAATTAGGAGTGCATGTGAAAGATAGAGCAATTTTGCTGTTTGTATGTTTGTGCGTATGGATTGGTAACGCCGCTATGGTGTGGCATCCGGTCCACTTTGTTTAACTAGTGGTATTACCAACAGGAGAGAAAATCCATGGTCTCAGGGGAGATCACGGCGCGACGTAAGCCACGCGGCAGCGAACTGCGCACAATGAGTTTCAAGACTCGGCCTGATATGCAAAGGGCGGTTCGTATCTGCGCCGCTGAGCAAGACCTAGACGTAAGCGAGATTATCCGCCGCGCTCTAGCGAAGTACTTGGAAGCGCAGCACCCGTAGCCCGTTACTGATAAACCGCGCTCACGTCTAATGCGGATAAATTTAGGCATTCTAAATATAAGGAAGTATATGGATAAGATGTTTTCGGAATTCGTCGTTAAGGCGATTACAGAGGATGCCCGTGAGTTTGAGGGTATCGCAAGCACACCGACCGTCGACCGCGTAAAAGATATCGTGGACCCGATGGGCCTCACGTTCCAGAGGGAGGCACCTTTGCTGCTTGGCCACGACCATTCACGGCCTGTCGGTACGGTTACTTTCGGAGCGCCCAATGCTAACGGCCTCCCGTTCAAAGCCAAGATTGCAAAGGTAGACGAGGACGGCACGGTTAAGCAAAGGACGGATGAGGCTTGGCACAGCGTCAAGAGCGGAATTATCAAGGGCGTGTCTATCGGGTTCCGTCCGGTCAAGTCGCAGCCGCTGTCAAATGGCGGGACACTTTACAGCAAAGCGGACGTACATGAGCTTAGTCTCGTATCGATACCCGCAAATCCAGATGCTGTCATTACCGCATTCAAATCAACTCAATTTCACTATCAAAAGGACATGACCATGATTGAACCTATCCGCATGCAAAACAAGACGTTCATCCGTGCAGCTATCGCCAAGGCAGCGGACGGGCACAACGCCGCGCTATACGCCGAGAACCGATGGGGCGAACATTCTACGGAAGCAACCTACATCAAGGCTGCCGTAAATCCTATGGTGGCGGGCGCTGATGCAACTGGAGCGCTAACAATCGGAAAGCTTAGCCGCTCGGAATTCGTCCAAGCTGTTTATAGCCGATCAATCCTGGGCCAACTGCAAGGTTTGGTGCAGGTTCCAGCTATTACTCGCATCAACGTGGAGTCGTCGCCCGTAGCCGGTGCTTTCTTTGGCGAAGGAACAGGTATGCCTCTGGCTCAGGGCAATATTGGCGTGTATCTGTCGGATAAGCGAAAAGCAGGCGTGTGCACTGTGATTTCGCAAGAACTCGTTCGAGCGACCGACGATACTGCGGAGGCGACCCTAACAGGCATCCTTGTGCGAGCCCTTAGCCGAGCCATTGATAACGCATTTGTTGGTACTCAAGCTCGCGACAATGTATCCCCGGAAGGCCTTGGGGCGGCAGCTACACAGGCTATCGGCTTTAGTGCAGGTGTTTTGGCGTTCACCGGGGACATTACTCAAGCTTGCGTGCTTGTGAACCCGCTTACCGCAATTTCGCTGCGTAGCCCTACAGAGACTCAAATTACGGCGCGCGGCGGATTCTATGGCGGAATGCCCGCGATTTGCTCGTATGGCGTTCCTACGGGAAAGCTGTTCATTACGGATGCAACCCGCGTACTTGCCTACATCGGTGATGCGGTAGTGGATGCTATGGGACACGCGGACGTTTACGGTCTTTCGGGCGTGGCAGCTAACGTGCCAGTGAATATGTTTCAGACGTCCCAAGTTGCCCTTGCTGCACACCAGTATATCGACTGGCAATTTGTTCCAGGCGCAGCGGTGGAAGTCGCACTCTCGGCCTGATCTTATGCGGTGGGCGGCTTAGCCGCCCGTCAAACAATAAGGAATACTATGGAAATGACATTTGAAATCGATGGCTTGCTTTCCGGGAAAGATGAAAAGGCGCTCAACGAAATCATAGCAGCGGCCCATCGGGACAACAGCACGGCAAGACTCGTAATCGCACGAAATGATCTGATCACAGCCGCCGCTCTGCATCGATTGATTGCAATGCAATTGCAGGAGGCGGAGCGCCAATGATCCGAGCCGAACGTAACCGGGGCCTCCCTCGCGGCATCCGGCTCATTGGCGGAGAATATGAAGTCCGGGGGATGAAGGTGGTCCCCGGACAGTATGTGCGGAGGGTGGACGGCTCGTACGGTCCGGTTTTGAAACGGGTGAGGCTTGGCCGCGTTCCGTCACTTGCCGCAGCTATCCGCCTCCGGGCGGACTTCATCAGTGCACAGGGGGCGCACAATGTCGAATAACCGTGCGCGTGTTGTTCGCATGGCGGAAGCTATGGGCGTACTGACCCGCATGCGGGGTCGTAACGGTCAAACGTTCGCAAGGCCAACCTCCGAAATTCGTATTGGCGTACTAGAGGCTTTGTATGGACAGTCACAAGGGATGGTCCGGTGCGTGTCTATCAACGAGCTAGACGCGCGGCTTGAGCGCGCTATAAAGGTGCGTAAGGGCATGTATGGCTATAGCCTGAGAATGGCTCAATACCATCTGTGCGCCGGTAACAACGCGCGGGACGAGGCTAACCGCCTTTGGTTGCTACCTAGCAGACCGTAGGCGGGTTATGGCGGCTCTTGCAGAGACGAGAGAACACCTTGCGAAGGCCGCTAAGTTTCAGAGCCAGCATGAGGCCTCGCGGTAATGGCCTCCGGATTGCAGATTTGGAACGGGTCCGGGCAGATCTTGCTGGACACGTCAGACCGATGCGGTCGTATCAAGGGGACTGTGCAGATCAAGGGGCAAGCGGGAAGTATGGCTTGTGACATGTCGGATGGCGTCCCTTGGTGGTCTTTTCAACCCGATTTTCTGTACGCGCATATCTCCAACCAAACTCCTCCGCCGATAGTCACGATTAACTCTAGTGGTATCTCTTGGACCTACAGTAGTACATCGGGAATGAATTTTCCAAACCCTATTACGGGTTGGTTATTTTACGGGGTCTATTAAGGTCTCAACCGTAGGCGGTCCGCCCGTTGGCCACTGGACTAGCCGATATAAAATAGGTCATATGATACGGAGTACTATGGATGGCAAGTAATAACGAGGTAAAGGTAAGGGTCTCAGCGGATTCGTCCGGGTTTACTGCGGCTATTGACAAAGCGAATCAACGTATTTCCGCCTACGCGGCTAGCACGGGGCGTGCTAAAGAGGTGTTGGAGAATTTCCAAGGCGCGCTGGAGGAGTCAGGGGCTGCGACTAGCAAGCAAGTCCAGCAAATCGCGCAAGCGGTTATGCAAATGGACAAAATGGCTAGCACGGCGGGTAAGACTCGTGCGGAGTTGGCCTCCATGAAAGCGGAGAGCTTAGGTATTTCCTCAACAATGAAAGGCTATATTGCCGATATTGACGAGGCTACTAAGCATACGCACGGGTTCTCCCTTGCTAACGCGGGCGCGCAACGAGAGTTGTTAGTCCTAGCTCATGAGTTGTCACAGGGTAACTTTAAGCGGTTCGGCGGCTCGCTCATGGTGTTGGCGAATCAGACTAACTCAATATCGATGCTCCTTAATCCGCTCGCGCTTGGTATCGGTGCGGTGGCCGCTACAGCGGCACTGTCGGCGGAGATTGTCCATAAGGCGGCGGAGGAGCTTGAGACCTACGCGGACGGCGTACAGAAGCTCTCGCAGCAGACCGGCCAAAGCACCAAGAGCATTCAAGAGTGGTCTTACGCTACGCGCTCCGTTGGTCTTGATGCTAAGGATTCCGCAAAGGCTGTCGTAGCGTTGGGCGAGGCGCAGAACAAAGCGGTAGAGGGAAACAAAAACGCGGCTAACGCATTTACCGCCCTCGGTATCAGTATGCAGCAAGTTAAGACTGACTCCCCGCACGATATGTTGCTTGAGGTTGCGAACGCGTTCCAACAGTCACAAGATAGCGCCGCTAAGGCGGCTGTAGCGCATGAGTTGTTTGGCGAGGCCGGAGAAAAACTAATCCCATTGCTGGACAAGGGTAGCTCCGGTATCGCGGAGTACACCGACAAGGCTAACGCCCTGGGCGGTGTCCTCTCCGATAACACCATCAAGCAACTAGCGGCGATGAAGGAACACACGGAGGAGGCGCACGCGGAATGGGAAGCAATGACCATGCACGCCAAGGCGCAACTCATCCCGGCTATCGAATCGATTACTAGCGCATTCTCCGATAACTCGGCAATGGGACCGCTAGTGAACCAGTTCTACGCCGGTGTGCTGGAGACCTTCCGGGTTGTCGCTACGTCAGCGGCGACAGTGGTCACGGGCCTAAATCAGGTTGGCACGTCTGTCACCATGCTTAGCAAGATGGCTAACGACCTCGGCAAAGGTAGTTGGTCGGCAATCGTTGAGGATGCTAAGAACGGGTACGCAGACCTTAAGAAACAGGGCGACTCCTACGCGGCCTTTACTAAGAAACTGTGGGACGATCAAAAGTCACTCGCTACTCCGCACCTCGGCCCCACGGGCAATAAGAAAATTCATTACGCCAAGGGTGAGAAGGCCCCAAAGAAGGGTAACGATAATGAGCTTAACGGAGAGATTGCAGAGCTAAACACTCAGCTTAAGGGCATTGACGATAGCCGAAAGGAACACCTAGACAATATCAAGTCCGACTTTGATAAGGGTCTGTTGAACTATCGGGACTATTACGTCCAGGTGATTGCGACTAACGAGGACTACTTTAAGCAAGAGGAGGCTATCCAGCAAAAGCGCCTTGAGCTTGCCAAGCAAAAGAAAAACATTGCTGCGGCGCAGAGTGCACGGCAAGAGCTTAACCGTATCGAGCATGAGCGGGTAATTGCTGCGCAAAAGGCGTCTACCGATTTGGGTAAGGAGTGGCAAAAGCGCGCGGAGGCCACGACCAAGTATGCGGACCAAGAGCAGGCGGCTACTCGCGCTCTCATTCAAAGCTACGCGAATGGCGACGCCCAACGCTTCATGGCGCCTCAGCAAAAGACCGACTACACGGGCGAGATTAAGCTACTCAACACGTACTACCAGGACGTTGATAAGCTGAGAGAGCAATTCGACTCCAAGCAAATTGACCAACAATCCTACGATGATCGGACGCAGATTGCCGCTCAAGCCTACTCGGATCGGTTAGCGCTTTACAAGCAACATTTAACGGACGAGCAAACGATACGCGAAAGCTACCAAGCGCAAATCAAGCTGTCTATCGTAGGTATCGGCAGCGCGGGCAAGACTAACGCACAGTACGTTGGTGAGGCGTTTACCTCCGTGTGGGCGAGCATGTCTAGCGCGTTGGACCAATTCGTTACTACGGGCAAGCTCA
Source organism: Paraburkholderia sp. D1E (assembly GCF_052682275.1). Lineage (NCBI taxonomy): Bacteria > Pseudomonadati > Pseudomonadota > Betaproteobacteria > Burkholderiales > Burkholderiaceae > Paraburkholderia > Paraburkholderia sp. D1E. The sequence continues at coordinate 7,128,083 of NZ_JBQYMB010000001.1, read as the reverse complement.
ACTTTAGCCAATTCGCTAGTAGCGTCGTCGCGGACATGGCTAAGATCGCGCTCCACGCAGCGGAAATGCAAGTTTTCCAAAGTGTGTCTAGCTCTTGGGCCGGGTTCTCTGACGGCGGCTCTGTCGGTCACTACGCGGACGGTGGCTCTATCAGCGGCGCGGGTACGGGGCGTAGCGATAGCATCCCGGCAATGCTCTCTAACGGGGAGTTTGTGGTTAACGCCTCGGCGGCTAATCAAAACCGTAGCTTGCTTGAGTCTATCAACTCCGGCCAGGTTGCGCACTTCGCGTCAGGTGGTGCGGTTGGTGACGCTCCGGCTAGCTCCTCCTCGTCCAGTGGTAGCGGTTCCGGCTCTGGTGATCTGCATTTTCACCTAGACGGCAAGGGGCGAGGCGGTTTGACTGCGGAGGATGCTAAGGCGTTGCTCCCGGTGTTTCAAGCGCTTGTAGATAAGCGCATGGACCAAAAAATGCGCGGCCAAGGCGGATATAGCTATCAACAGAAATACGGACAAATTTAGGTCCGCTAGGGCGGGCTAACCGTAAATCGGCGCGCCAAACACTTTCAAAATTGAGGATAACGTATGAAATCAAATAACGTAACTAACACCGCAGAACGTGACGTAGCGCTTACCCGTGCGCTTTCGCCGCTTATCGCCAAGCTGTACGAGTTGGACCCCGCTAGGGCTAGCGCTGATTCGAGCGCGATCATTAAGACCTTGCAGGCGGCAAAGTAACTATGGCACGTAAAAGCAAGTCAGATCGAATCCATGAAATTTTGCTGTTGAACCCGGCTCTAAGCCGGGATGACCCACGGATTGGTGAGCTTATCAACGCAGAGGCGATGCTACGGAAAGCGCAGCGAGAGGCCAAGAATGCGCCGGTAACGGTAGCGTCCGCAGCGGGGACGGCTAAGCGTAGCCCCGAATGGGTAGCCGTGGATAGCGTTAATACGATGGTCCGCAGGCTACGTAATGATCTAGGTATTGATCGACTATCGGTTAAGCGTAGCGAGGCCTCAGGCGTCAAGGTTAAGCGCAGTACGGAGGCGGACAAGCTGTTAGCACTACACGGGGCGGATTACGCTACATGCCGAATGCTGATTCCGGGCCTCGCCGCATTCCTAACCGTGCATGGAATCGCAGCGGAGGATATGCCGGACCACAGCCGGGAAGCATTTACGACCGACCTAGCAGACCAAGCGCACCTGATAGAAGGACTAGCGGAGCGCATTAAGGCTTAGCTCTTGGTCCCCGAGCGAGTGCAAATGGGTGCATGTTTTTGCACTATAGATTCTAAGGTCGGTTCCTTATCCATCAAGGTTTTGCGGCCCGTTTTGCGCTCGAAAAAGTTTAATTTTTAGGGCTTTCGTTAAAACAGAGTGAACCTGTCGGCGCTGAGCCGATGACCTCCGCAATTTTACATACCCCCCCGCCCATTGGTGGCTATCTAATTCCCTGTGTCCGACCCACTGAGAAGGCCGCTGAGCGGTTGCTACGGGTTGGCTAGTACCTGATGGTGGGCGGGAATCACAGTGGTTCTACGGAGCTATAATAAGGAGTGCATATGAGTGAGTGTTCTAAGCATCCACATTGGAAACCTGAGGGAATGGAGTGGCGTTGCCCATTCTGTAGTACACCACGGACCAAGCCTCTTACGGCAAAGCAGCGGGCCAGATTAGCGGCTACGAAAGCTCCACGTATTGATGACCTTAGCGGCCACGCTTGGGGAAAGATACGGGGCCGTATCCGCAAGCGGGATCAATGGACCTGTTGTATCTGCAAGCGCGTGGATTTACATGGTGTTGTAGACCACGTTAAGCCATTGGAGCAAGGCGGGTCCAACGATGACGCCAACTTGCAATATCTGTGTAATCCATGCCATGTGGATAAGACCAACAGAGACCGAGGATTCAAGGTTAAACGTGCATTCGGTCTAGATGGCATGCCGCTAGATGGTAGTTGGTGATACGGTGCTATACGATAACGTAGACGCCGATAGCTATGGAGCCAGTCAGATAACTCCGAGGTACATCGAATGGGAGCCTGATACTACATTGGTCTCTGTGCCAAAGCTGACGCTAAAGCAGGCAGGATGGAAAGCTGTCAAGTACCCTGTGCTGAGAGTATCGGCTAAGTCTTACCTTGATACACAGACAGGGGAAATTATTAGCAAGCGCGATATGTTCGAGAGGCGTGCGCCGGTGCCACGCAATCCTAGTGTCAAGCTAATAGAACAGCTATGCGTATTGAACACGCTTAAGAAGCGGGTCAAGGACTTGGCCGTGTTTCTTCTCAGCATGCGGAACAGTAGAGGCTCATTCGTGTTACCTCTGGAGCGTCTTATCGATGGATACATAAATCGTCAAGGTAAGGTGACTCGTATCGCGAGAGCAAGGGGTCAGCATTTTGAACTGATAGGAGACATTGCGCGGGCCGGAATCATTGCTAACGAGCAGGCTCTAGGCAGCTTGTTCCAACGGCATGGTATCAATACGACTCAATCCGTACTTGAGGAATCGTTCATTTGGTACGGCTGGCCGGGAATCTTCTCGGGTAAATCTGTATGGGCTCCCTGACTTTCCGACTCGCAGAGTGTGTATTACTACAAGCAATCGGCCGGAAACCCTTGTCAGGTATAGAAAGTGCCTTCAAAAAGGTGGCTCGCTAGGCCACGTTTTGTGACATGGAGGCAATTGGGAGGGGAGGCAATGTGGGGAGCAGACCGGTCTTATGTTGCCTGTCTGCAACTTTCGACTACCAAAGGTACGCGACCGCTGACGAGCTAAGGGACGATTTGAAATGCGTGTGCTATGTTCTTGTTCGAGTTGGGCTATAGGCTTCGGGGTGGGGAAGGGCCTTATGCCTATTGGATAAAACGTACATAAGACCTTGACATGCGGTTCAATGAATATCACCTTTATCGAATCAAGTTTATCAAGCCTTCACAGGTGTCGCTATTTGATCCTGGGCTAACTGCTAGGGAATTGTTTGAGCGGGGCTTGGGTGAAAAGCCTTCGCTGGAGTTGAGGCATAACAATATCTGGCATATCGGAAATATTGAACATATTACGGCGGATGCCGGTAGGTTCGCAGTGGGGCGGATTACAAAGGCGACTGTCGAAAAATACGACGAAGGGACTGGAGATTTTCAGGAGGTGCTTGATGATTCGGGGCCGTACACGTTTGTCTATTTCGATGCCGGCTATGGTGTTTTGGGAATTGGTAGAAAGTCGCGGGTAGCCAATGATGTTGGCTCTATCGCTTATAAAATTGAGCGACTAATGCAGTCAACTGCTGGCGTTGTCGAAAATGAGATAACTGTCAGAGTTGATAGGATTCGCGACCCGGAAACATTTGTTCAGAAAATTTTGGGTGCTTACGCGGTAAAGAAATTCAAGGCTAATTTTACAGGGCCGAATCCTATTGATGCTGACGAGCTATTTCAAAAACCATTATCCTATTACTGTCAACAATTGAACGGCGATCAGGGTAGTGTCTCTGTGGCTGGGCAGTCACTCAACGAGGACGCTGTAATAGCTGTCGCTAAATCCACGGCCGCTACAGGGAACGCAGCCTCAGCCGTAATCTTGGAGGAGCAGGGTAAGCCACCGGTTTCAATATCGTTCCACGGTGACGCTAGAAAGGTTGCTGTTGACGCTGAAGCCGGGAAGGAAGCGACTCTACGTGTGATACAAACTGCTTACCATGAGGTCCGGGGTGATTAAGGAAAAACGGGTGTCGTCAATGGTCGAATTGGCACACGAGCTTAATGCCTTGCCGAATCCATATGTTTTTCGCGGTCAAGCAGACGCGGCTTGGAAAATTGAGTCGACCTTGGAGCGCCTGCTGGGCAATGGGTGGTCTGCCGATTTGGCTAGAAAGTGCGAAGATCACTCGCTGAATTCATTCAAATCAAAATACAGAATATATTGTGGTGGGGAACATCGCCCAGAATCGAAGTTGGCATGGTTGTCGGTTATGCAGCACTATGGTGTTCCGACGCGTTTGATAGACTTCACCACAAGTCCATATATTGCACTATATTTTGCACTGGAATCATATGATCCCAGATCCGGGCGCGATTTTTCAATATTTTATTTAAACTACTCCGATCTTATGGAGAGATCGATAGATTATATAAGAGCGCGGGATCGAATGTTCAATGAGACTAGGGTTTCAATAAATGAAAAGCAGGATGAAATTTTTGAAACGGTAATTGATAGATATTCTTATGATATTGCATGGGTTTCAGAGCCCGTGGAGGCAAATGTTAGAATTGATCGACAAATGGGGACTTTCTTAATATCTGGGGGGTTGAACCGCCGCGCTATGGAGATAATTTCTAGTGACGTGTACGATGGTGTCGATATGGCGAAAATAGTTATACCGGCGTCTCTGTATGAGGGCGCAGTCGTCGCGTTGCGAAAAATGGGAATAAATTCAAAAACAATATACGGGGATCTTGGTGGGCTGGCGAAATCTATAAAGATGGAGATGAGCGTCTATTTCTAGTGCTAACTATGTGAGCGCGCTGGACGTTCTTAAGGGAACTTTGGAAAGTTGGCACACCGGAGAATTTCCGTATCCAACTATATCGCAGCTGTCACCACCATGATATCAACATTGTCAGCAACGTACCTGCCGCAAGTCTTTTTGCAGACGCCGCTCCCAAACTGGATTGTGGTGTCGGGCGGTTCCTCACCGTGGTACCTAGATGCATTGAAGGCAGCGGTAATCGAGTGGGTCATCTCTGTTCTTTCTTGCAACGCCACAGAAAATATAACGGATCGTCTTTTAGCGCGGCCTGCTTCTCCTTCCATGCGCTGTATTCTTTCGATAATAGCGCGAGTCCTCCCGCACCCGCGAGACCGGCTATTGCTGCGGGGATGCTGGCTTGTGAGGTTATCGCCGTATACGCCAAACCCACGGTCGTAACCGATGCACCGGCAAGACTGACAGCGTAACGACTCAGCAACCCCTTAAATTTTCTCTCCATCATGTCTAGCTTTGGGTTTACCACGTCTTGAATTACTTCGCGAGCAACGTTTGGTTCCTTTGCGTCCTTGACGGCGGACTTGATAGCAACCCGCAAACTTGCAACTAAATCCGCCTCATCCGCAAGGATACTAGCTAGTTTCGTATATGAGAGGTTGGCGAAGTACGGGACGGTGATATCAAAAAGATCTTTGTGTGCTGGATTATCTATCCCTTGGCTCACAATTGGGATCGTCTCGTTTTTTCGTTCCGAATCAATCGTCCATGCGGCGAGTGGGCTGTCGGATTGGATATTAAGTAATTTCCACTCCCTACTTCCATCGGGGGCGACTTTCTCCACGTACATAGCCGCACGCTCGGGAGCGACTACAAGGCGTCCCTGATTGATGATTGCGGAAAGCTCTCTGAGCAAGCCTTCACTTTCTTTGCCTTCTGGGAGGACAAACGCCGGAGAGAAATCCGGTAAATTATCAGGGGTTAATCCTAGCTCCTTCATATGGGCGATTTCCATATTTAGCGCTAGACCTGATTTGCCGAACGTTTCTTTCGCAGCCTTCCCTTGGGGTACGATCAATTGCAGCGTACCAGCGGTGGGTAGAACTACTTGAGTCAGTTCATTAAAGATAAGGGAAAAGCGAAGAATATCGGGATTAGCCGCTAAGGCTTTAGCGCTTATCGAAGCTTTCAGGAGATTAGGAGACGCACAATAGTCTAGTGCCGCTGCTAGCTCTCGTATGTATACCGAAAAATACTCGTCAAGACTGATCGAAGCGGCCAAGGATAACCGCGACCTAAACCCGTCTCTGATGGGTCGAATGCTGTCTTGGGAGTCACCCATCATATTTCCGCCGAGAAGTTATGCGGTGAGTGTACCGTGCCAGAATGTCTCTCGACAATCAAACCGAGAACGTAACGCCGTGCCCTTCGAACTTATCTAGCGCCTCTACTAACGGGCGTAACGGGAAGAACTCGCCACCGTAGAAAGTTCCGCGAGGTGCTACGGTTTGTACAGGTTGTCAGGATGAAGTGAAATACGGACCAGCGAACGGACTATTTGGTGCTGCGTTTCTGGCGGCTGCGGTGGTGGGCTATAAGGTCGGGCATATGCTGCCTGATTCTATGTCGTTCGGCGGTTGGATCGCTGGACTAGCAGTGTTTGGCGGTCTGTCAGCCGTCATTCAGAAATTTTACGGGGACCGGGTGGTGTTCAATCGTGTATATCGGACGCGATAAAAAGAATGCGGGCTGGGTACGGGGCTTGGCTAGGCCATAGCCACTCTACCGACCCGTGTCAAGAGGTTCAGGAGACACTTAGCAACAGTTTGTCTATCTCCTCAATTGGGATCGATCCTAGAGCGTTAAGGCGAACCCGATTGTGGATCAACACCTTGCGTACCGTAGGTCTGCTGCGGCCTAGCATTTCGGCTGCCTGAGAAATCGTGACGTGGGGCGGCCTTGGGTGTCGATTCGCGTATATCTCTACGGCCTTGACTGCGATCATCAGGGCGTCTGCCTCAGTGATGCTATTCGCGGTAGTAGAAGGGGGATAAGGGCCGGGAACGTCACGCGTTCCAATGCGCTCTGTTCTGACGTGATGCGTTCTTACCTTGGGCATCGTCCCTCCATGTAGCTGCTTGTTCGTTGAGCATTTGTAGGATAGCTCAGCGCTCGAAGGATCGATAGCGAAACACCTATGTGTCCATGTTTCGGCGAAACTGTTGACATATAGTATGTACTCCATATGAAATTGTTGCGCTGCTACTAGTGCGTTGGCTACACTCGGTCAATTCGCTATGAGGAAGCACGATGGATAAAGACCTTTGGTCGTATATTCTTAAAGGCGTTACGAGCGGGCCGGATATGCGTGCACCCTCCGTTCAAGACGGCTACATTCCACCCGCCGCTGGTATGGCCTATGCGCGCCTCGTTGGCTACTTTGAGATTGGTAAGCATGAGGAAGCGAACGCGACCGGGGATATGGTTCTCCGTGACAAGGTGGACCTCGTTTTCGAACTGTCCGGCCCGAATCATCAACCGCGTAAGTTTGATGACGGTACGTTGGCTCCGCGCCGCGTTACCGTACAAGAGACGCTATCGCTGGACTATCGGGCCAACTTCTTTAAGCTCTTTACTATAATGAATGATGCCCATGGTGGGGCGCATAGGCACATGGTTTTGCTTTTGGGTAAGCCGTTTATCGTTGAGGTGTTCCATCGTAGGAGCAAGGACGGTAAGAAGGTGTACGCGGGTCTCAAAGGGCTGGACGGCTACAACGTGCGCGGGACGACCGTTCAAGACGCGGTTACAGGTAAGCAATCTGTGATTGTGGTTGAACCCCCACTTACTGAGCTTAACGCGTTCGTTTGGGAACTGGCTAATAGGGACATGTGGGACAGCATTCATATCCCCGGCTTCTATGAGGAGCGTAAGGACGAAAATGGCGAAGTAATCGCCCCGGCTCGATCAAAGAACGTCCTCCAGGAGAGAGTCATACGCGCTAAGAATTGGCCGGAGCTTGCGGCTAGTCTAGGGGTTAGCCCAACTTCTTAGCCAAGTCCTCCGCCCGCAGGTGGGTGTAGCGCTGGAGCATCTTGAGATTTTTATGTCCGGTGATGGCCGCAACCTCCATTACGTTTAGTCCTTTCTCGAATAGGCGGCTTGCTGCTTCATGGCGTAGATCGTGAAAGCGTATGTTTCCGAGTCCGCACTGTTGCCGAACCTCCCGAAACGCGTATTTCATCGCGTGCTGTGTGAGCTTAAATACCCGCCCGGTGTGCGGCGGCGGACACCATGTAAGGGCCTCGATTGCCTTTGTGGATAGCGGGACTCTGCGTGGGGTACCGTTTTTTGTCATGGGTAGCAGGGCGGTACGGGCGTCCAGGTCGATATGTTCCCAACGGAGTTTGGCTATCTCTCCCTGACGCATCGCTGTTTCTATGGCGAGAATGATTGCTGGTGCTATCTCCCGGTTAAATTCGATAGCAGCGGCAATGAGCCGCCCATCGTCACCCACGGACAGCCGGATATCACGGGGTAGCGGCAATTTGGGGCGGCGGAATCCGTGGACAGGGTTGCTTGTAAGGCCCATGTCCCACTCGTCTATTGCGACCCTGTACACGGATGCTATTGCGTCCAGTTCGCGACCTACAGTGCTAGTCGCCACCTCGATTACACGGCGGTCCCGCCATTCCGCCAGATGCGACTTACCGAGGGAGTTGGCGGCCACCGCGCATAGCTTCTTTTCCGTGCGGAGCATCCGGCTCAGTACAGAACGTTCCCACTTACCGTTACGGCGGGAGGGCGCTACCTGGTCTACGTACTTGCGGAAAAGGTCTCCTACTGTTGGACCTTCTACGGGCTTGGACTCCTGAGCGGCCCATTGCTCTGCCTCATACTTGGTCGCGAACGTCCGGGATTGGATCGGTTGACCCTTGACGCGTACTTTTACCTGCCATTTTGTCCCACGGGGGATGATTGAGGCCATTCCTGCTCTCCAAGTGATTGAAAAGTATCAGGAATGGGGTTCGTATCGCACGACCGTGAGTTCGTGAGCGGTCTTGCGAACCGGATCATCGAAGTGAAGACCAACGGCACGTTGAACGACTTCGGCGGCAATTATGAAGACTTCCTGTTGAGCCAGGGCGTGCAGTAAGCGTTCCTCGCTTCACGGTGTAGCGTAAAGCAAAAGCAAAGCCCGCTTCTTCGAAGCGGGCTTTTTTCATGGGCGCGCGACTTCAATCCCCCCTCTGATTTGCCCGTCCGTTCGCCGCAGACCTGCAGACTCCCCGGTGCCGCAAGGAAAGAACCATAAATATCACTGTGAAATGACCAACATCAACCGGTCAGACTGAAAACCAAACCGGTCGACAGGTTCATTGATCCAAAGCAACCCAAGCTGCGCTCAACGATCGATTATCACCGTTTCGATAGTCTATCCATCGGGTCGTCAATGCACACCTCTCATTCTTTCCCGCCGCTCGTTATCCGTGGCCGCTCGCTGCTTCCGATCGTGCAAGGCGGCATGGGCGTCGGCATCTCGGCCCATCGGCTGGCAGGCAGCGTCGCCCGCGAGGGCGCACTCGGCACTATCGCCAGCATTGACCTGCGCCATCATCACCAGGATCTGATCGAACTCTGCCGGCAGTCCCCTGATCGGGCTACGCTCGAACAGGCGAACCTCACCGCGCTGGCGCGTGAAATTCACGCCGCCAAAGTACTCAGCGACGGCCGCGGCATGATCGCCGTCAATGTGATGAAAGCCGTCAACGCGCAAGCAGATTACGTGCGCGTCGCCTGCGAAAACGGCGCCGATGCCATTGTCATGGGTGCGGGCCTGCCGCTCGATTTGCCTGACATGACCCAGAGCCACGACATCGCGCTGATCCCGATCCTGTCGGATAGCCGCGGCGTCGCGTTGGTGCTGAAGAAATGGATGAAAAAGGGCCGTTTGCCCGACGCCGTCGTGATCGAACATCCGGCCCACGCAGGCGGCCATCTTGGCGTAACCAACCTCGCCGATCTGCACGACCCGCGCTTCGATTTCCTGCGTGTGCTTGAGGAGCTCGAAGCGGTATTCACGTCGCTCGGTTTGAGCCGCAAAGACGTGCCCTTGATCGTCGCGGGCGGCATCAATAGCCACGAAGCCGTGCGCGCGTTACTGACCGCCGGTGCCGGCGGTGTGCAACTCGGCACGCCGTTCGCCGTCACCGAAGAAGGCGACGCGCATCCCAACTTCAAGCGCGTGCTGGCCGAAGCGACGCCCGACGACATCGTCGAATTCGTCAGCGTGACAGGGTTGCCCGCGCGCGCCGTCAAGACACCGTGGCTAATGCGTTACTTGCGTCATGAAACGAGAATCCGCGAGAAGATCGGCGCGCTCAAACATGTTTGTCCGACCGCGCTTGAATGTCTCAGCGTCTGTGGATGGCGCGACGGCGTGGAGAAGTTCGGCCACTTCTGTATCGATACGCGGCTTGCCGCGGCATTGCGCGGCGACGTGGCCAACGGCCTGTTCTTCCGTGGCCGCGAAGCCTTGCCGTTCGGCACGGCGATTCGCAGCGTCCACGATCTGATTGAACTGCTCCTGACCGGCGCGACGCGACCCGCTGTCGCAGGGCGATGGGCGTTCTCGCTTGGTTGATACGGGTCAACGTGAAGCCTGGCGAGACCTTCGACAATCCCCGCAGGCAAACCAACACTCGGGGAAGCACATGAAGCACTCGTTAAGGAACAGGATCAGGACCACCGCCATCGCCGCGTGCCTGCTATGCGCGGGCGCGCTGGCTCCGCAGGCGCAGGCTGCCGGCGAGGACCCGATGAACGGCATACATGCCGGCGACGTACTGGTGCGTCTGCGCGCAATCAGCATCATGCCGAACGTGGGGACCAACCAGTCGCTGTCGGCGCTCAACGTGGGCGTCAACAACGCCACTGTGCCGGAGCTGGATCTGACCTACATGATCCGCGATTACCTCGGCGTCGAGCTGATTCTCGGCACGTCGCGCCATCAATTGACTTCGAGTCTCGGTAGTCTTGGTGGTGTGAACGTGTTACCGCCCACGCTGCTGTTGCAATATCACTTCAACCACGCGGGGCGCATCCGCCCGTACGTCGGGGCAGGTTTGAACTACACGTTGTTCTACAACAACGGCCTGAACGCAGGCGGTCAGCCGATTTCGATCACCAACCACAGCTTTGGCCCCGCGTTGCAGGCCGGTGTGGACGTGCAGGTGACCAAGTCGCTGTTCGTCAACGCGGACATCAAGAAGATCTGGATGCATACCGACGCTTCGCTTGGCGGTCAGTCGCTCGGTCGGCTGAATATCGATCCGGTCGTGGTCGGTTTAGGTGTCGGTATGCGGTTCTGAATTCCGTACCTGAGAAACAGCGCTCACAACGAAAAACGCCGGGATGTCCGGCGTTTTTTTATTGCAATCCCAATAGGGAAAAGGGTTTTCCGGCAGCAGGGCCGATACGCGCGGCCGCGCAGCCGTGAGATTACAGCTTGTCGTTCCTGAAACGCATGGCAGTGCCGTCCTGCTCGATGCGTACCCATACGGCGCGCTTTTCTTCGTCGCTCAGAAACACCCAGTTGGACACTTCGGTGGCGGTGCGGCCGCAGCCTTTGCAGACCTCGTCGAAAAGCGTGGAACAGACACCGATACACGGGCTGTCAGGAAGATCGTGGAGATTCGAAGCCATCGGAAACCTTGGGGCGGAGAAGCGAAGTTCCGCTATGTTAACCGATGCGGCGATCGCGCCTCGGCGTTGCGCTTGCCGTGGCACGAATGCATGGTCGGTTGGCAGTATCCGTTGCCGACTTCGCCGCGATCTGAATCCTTTCCCTCAGCGCGCAATGCTGTATCCGATCCGCGCCATCCAGTGTTGCCGGTTGTTGTAGTCAAGCAGATCCTCGCCATAGCCGTTGAAATACCCCACCCAGATATAGCCGCCCCACTTGCTGCCGAGCAGCCTGGCGAGCGGATAGGTGAATTGCGAATCGATGCTGCCGTACCAGTGTTTGGTGCCTTTGCGCAGCGTGGTCGCGAGTTGCCAGCCGTCCGGGCTGCCGTATTTGACCAGCAGATCGACGTAGCCCCGATAGTCGGCGATATCAGGATTGTTGCTCGTGCCGAGGTAGTAATAGATTTTCGGCGAGATGGTCAGATGGTTGCCCGTCAGATCGCCGAATTCCCATGTCGGGCGGATAAAGGGCATGTTGATGCTGCGTGAGTCAGTGCCCGCCTTGCCGTTCGATTCATGCGCGATGCCCGCCGCAAAACCCATACGCGTGAAAAACGGGCTGTGCCATCCCGTGTCAGGCACGTAGTAGAACAGCTGCGGTGAGTAGGTGGTGTCACGGAACGGCCGCGAATCGGCGGACAGATCCCAGATCGAGGTCTGCGTGTAGGCAAAGTACAGGTTGTCGAGGAAAGCTTTCGAGCGCAGATCGTCCGGCATCAGGATGCGGTATTTGAGGCTCAATTGCAGCCGTGCGTTCGTGTCGCCATTGTGGCCGGCAGCGAAGTACATCGGCTCGTAGTAGGAGACGTGCGAGAGCACACCGCGTCCGGTCGTCGAGAGCGAATCGCCGGGAGGCGACATCGCGTCGCCCGTTGGACCGCCGACTGCCGCGGCCGTTTCGGCGGCCTGTGCCGGCGTGCTTGCCTGGCTTTCCGCCTGTTCTGCCTGGGCGACGGCGTCCTGTTGCGGCCCGCGATTGATCGCGACGAGCGCCGGCGACGCGTCGAAGCCCACCGGATCGATCCGCACTTCGCCGCGTGCCGACTGCGGCCAGGGCGCTGAGAAACGTACCTTGCGGAACTGTCCCGGCCGCAGATGCAGCGTGTCGGGCACGCCCGGCTCGCGCTGCAGGTCGAGCGGCTGCGGCGACTGTTCGGCGCCGTTCACGGTTACGCGGATAGTTGTCGGGACGGTGATGGTGAGCGCCTTGGCGTCGTCGGCAGAGTAGAGCAGCGTGATTTGCAACGGCTCGTTAGCCGCAGCGACGCGTGCGGGTTGCAGCATCGCGACCGTTGCACGGGCCTCACCTGGGAAGGAGGCGAAGGCGGCGACGGCGACGAACGTGGACAGGAGCGTGGCGCATGAAATGCGCGGGATGGCGTGGCGACTTTGAGGCGATGTGTTGGGGGCGAGGCCGGCAAGCGAAGCGTGAAAGCGCATGGGCTGTCGTCCAGAGAGCAGAAGCGCGAGCGAGACGGCCAGCAGGGGCGTCGAGCGGCATCGCTTATTATCGGGAATTACTCAGAGAATACTTACAAACCGGCTTCATCCGCAAACTGAATGCAAGGAGCAGCCGGAAAACCGCCTCATCCACCGAACGCCAACTGCCACAACAGCGCGCCGTTGAGCATGACGATGAACGCAGCCGAGAGCCACGCCAACGCGAGTGGCACGCCGCGCACATGCCAGCCGCGCATCAGGCTGGCGTCCGACGTATAGCGGATCAGCGGCACGACCGCGAGCGGCAATTGCAGGCTCAGCACCACCTGGCTTGCCACCAGCAGTTGATTGGAGCCGTGCTGGCCGAACAGTGCCACCGCAAGGAGCGCCGGCCCGATCGCCAGCGCCCGGGTGAGCAGCGCGCGTTTCCAGCGCGGCAGGCGCAGGCGCAGAAATCCTTCCATCACCGCCTGACCGGCCAGCGTGCCCGTGACGGTCGCGCTCAGGCCGCATGCGAGCAGCGCCGCCGCAAACAGGATGCCGGCCCAATGCGTGCCGACGAGCGGCGCGATCAGACGGTGGGCGTCGGCGAGATCGGTGACGTCGCGATGGCCGCTCGCGTAAAACACCGCCGCCGCCACGATTAGCAGCGCCGCGTTGATGACGAAGGCAAATGACAGCGAGCCGAAGGTGTCCAGATTCACAACGTGCAACGCGGCCTTGATCTCGGCGTCGCTGCCTTCCGGCGCATGGTGCTTGACGAGCGCGGAGTGCAGATACAGGTTGTGCGGCATCACTGTCGCACCGACAATGCCCGCCGCCAGCCACACCATGCCCACGTTGCGCAGCAGGTCGAGGCTCGGCGCGGTGCCGGCCAGCGCGGCATGCCAGTCGGGCCGCGCCAGCGCCAGCTCGATCACGAAGCACAGCCCGACAAAGCCGATCAGCGCCGCGATCACCGCCTCGAGCTTGCGGCCGCCTTTCTGCTGGAGCGCCAGCAGCGCGAAGGTGCAGACAGCCGACATCAGCACGCCGACCGTCAGCGACACACCGAGCAGCAATTGCAATGCGACGGCGCTGCCGACCACCTCGGCGACGTCGCACGCAATGATCGCGACCTCGCTGGTCAGCCACAGGAAGAGGGTGACGCGGCGGCTCGAGCGTTCACGGCAGACCTGCGCCAGGTCTCGGCCGGTGACGACGCCCAGCCGCGACGACAGCCACTGCAGCAGCATCGCCATCAGGCTCGCCAGCAGCACGATGCTTAGCAACTGATAACCGTAGCCCGCGCCGGCGCCGAGTGCTGTCGCCCAGTTGCCCGGGTCGATATAGCCGACCGCGATCAGCGCCCCGGCGCCGACGAACGAAAACCAGTGTGCCGGGCGTGCCGGCCCGCCTCCTGGCAGACGCCGGCGGCGGTTCGGTCGCAACGCGGACGGATTCGTGTTCATCGATGCCTGGAGGTTTAAGACTGCGCCCGCCCGCAAGCGACGTGCCCGCAGCGAACCCGGCACGCGACGCAGTGAGGCCAATGCACGCCTGCATGATTCGCGCCGCGCCGTCTTCGAGTCTTTCAGAGCTATTGTGCACCGTGCCGCGAAGGGTGGCTTACGCTCGCATTGAAGCTTAGCCGTACCGCATAAAATTCGCGAAAAACGACCTCCGGCTGCCGCCTCGATGCGACCCGGGTGCAGTGAGCGCGGCGCAACCTGACGACGGGATAACAGCGAGAGCGCCACTGGTGTTTTTTTCGGGTAGACAGGCGCCGATAACCCGCTAAAATTGCGCCCATTTTGTAGCGGCACGGCTTACGCTGTACCGTTTGCGCGACAGCCCGGCGTTTTTTTGGGTGCACGCAATAATTAATGGTAGTTTTCGGGTTTTTCAGGGGAGCCGCGTGCGGTGTGCTGCGGCATGAGTGAATACGATCGGCTCGGACCGGTCAGGATCGGAGAACGGGATGAAAAGACGGGTAGTGGGGCAGGTGGCGGCGCTGGTCTTGTGCGCAACGCCGTGGTTGACGGCCGCTGCAAAAGATACGCAGCTGAACGTATATAACTGGTCCGATTACATCGCCAAGGACACCATTCCGAACTTCGCCAAGCAGACGGGCGTCCAGGTCAAATACGACAACTACGATAGCGACGACACGCTGCAAGCCAAGCTCCTCACCGGCAATTCCGGCTACGACATCGTCGTGCCAACCAGCAATTACGCCGGCAAGCAGATCGCCGCCGGCATCTTCGCGCCGCTCGACAAATCGAAGCTGCCGAACCTGAAGTACCTCGATCCCTCGCTGATGGCCCTCGTGGCGGGCGCCGATCCGGGCAACAAGTACACGGTACCCTGGGCATACGGCACGACCGGCCTCGGCTACAACGTCACCAAGGCGCAGCAGCTCCTCGGCAAGAACGTGCCGCTCGACAGCTGGGACGTCCTCTTCAAGCCGGAAAACATTTCGAAGCTGAAAGCCTGTGGCGTGTCCGTGCTCGACGCGCCGGACCAGATGTTCGCCGCCGCGCTGCATTACATCGGCCGCGATCCGATGAGCACGAACCCGGCCGACTACCGCGCCGCGCTCGAGATGATGAAGAAGATCCGCCCGTACATCACGCAGTTCAATTCGTCGGGCTACATCAACGATCTGGTTGGCGGCGACGTGTGCTTCGCGTACGGCTGGTCGGGCGACGTCGTGATCGCCAAGCATCGCACGGCCGAAGCGAAAAAGCCGTACAAGGTCGAGTACTACATTCCGAAGGGCGGTGCGCCGGTGTGGTTCGACGTGATGGCGATTCCGAAAGACGCGAAGAACAAGGAAGCGGCGCTCGAGTGGATCAACTACATCGAAACGCCACAGGTTCACGCCGCGATTACCAACGCCGTCTACTACCCGAGCGCCAACCTCGAAGCGCGCAAGTATGTGGACAAGGACGTGGCGAACGATCCGGCCGTGTACCCGCCGCCTGAAGTCATCAAGACGCTGTTCCTGCTGAAGCCGCTGCCGCCGGAAATCCAGCGGCTGCAAACTCGGCTGTGGACTGAATTCAAGTCCGGCCGCTGATCCGCGGCCAGAGTGAACGGGTATGGTTCAACATGAAGCCCTCGGTGTCCACCGGGGGCTTTGTTCGTCAAACGCCGGAGTAAAGCATTGTGATGAGTAGTGATCAGTCGGGCGCGCAGGCAGGGGACGCCGTACCGTCCCCGGGCCTGAATGTCGAAGCGGACGCCGCAGGAGCGAATTTCGTCCAGATCGTCGACATCGTGAAGAAGTTCGGCGAGACCGTAGCGGTCAAAGGGGTCAACCTGTCGGTGAAAAAGGGCGAGCTGTTCGCGCTGCTCGGCAGTTCCGGCTGTGGTAAATCGACCTTGTTGCGTATGCTGGCCGGCCTCGAATCGATCACGTCGGGCAAGATATTGATCGATGGCGAAGACCTCGCGCAATTGCCGCCTTATCGCCGGCCGGTCAACATGATGTTCCAGTCGTATGCGCTGTTTCCGCACATGACGGTCGAGGCCAACGTCGCCTTCGGCCTGAAGCAGGAAGGCGTGCCGAAGGCGGAACTGAAAGACCGCGTGCAGACTGCGCTCGATCTCGTGCAGATGGGCCGCTTTGCGAAGCGCAAGCCTCATCAGCTCTCCGGCGGCCAGCAGCAGCGTGTGGCGCTCGCGCGCTCGCTCGTCAAGCGGCCGAAGCTGTTGTTGCTCGACGAGCCGATGTCCGCGCTCGACAAGCAGATCCGCCAGCGCACGCAGATCGAACTGGTCAACATTCTCGACAGGGTCGGCGTGACCTGCATGATGGTGACGCACGACCAGGAAGAGGCTATGACCATGGCGGACCGCCTCGCGGTGATGAGCGAAGGCGAGATCATCCAGCTCGGCACGCCGCACGAAGTCTACGAATATCCGAACAGCCGCTTTTCGGCCGAGTTCATCGGCTCGACCAATCTGTTCGACGGCAACGTCGTCGAAGACGAACCCGATCACGTGTTCATCGAAACGCCCGACCTGCCGGTGCGTCTGTACGTGAGCCACGGCATCACCGGCCCGCTCGGCATGCCGGTGACGATCTCGGTGCGGCCTGAGCGCATCGCGCTCACGCGCAAGCCGCCTGAAGGTGCGTACAACTGGGGCAAGGGCGTCGTCACGAATATCGCTTACATGGGTGGCTATTCGCTGTATCACGTGAAGCTCGACGCCGGCAAAACGGTGATCGCCAACGTAACGAGCCTGGCGTTGACGGAGATCGATCCGCCCACCTGGGGCGACGAAGTATATGTGCGCTGGAGCGCATCGGCCGGCGTGGTACTGACCTCATGAAGCGCTCGATCAGTTCTCTCGCGTCGTGGCCGGTGCGCCGTTTCAACCTGACCGGCCGCACTGCGGTGGTGGCCGGGCCGTTCATCTGGCTGCTGCTGTTTTTCCTCGTGCCGTTCCTGCTGGTCGTGAAGATCAGCTTCGCGGATTTGCAGCTTGGCATTCCGCCCTATACGGAACTC
Source organism: Paraburkholderia sp. D1E (assembly GCF_052682275.1). NCBI lineage: Bacteria > Pseudomonadati > Pseudomonadota > Betaproteobacteria > Burkholderiales > Burkholderiaceae > Paraburkholderia > Paraburkholderia sp. D1E. Next base: position 7,110,904 of record NZ_JBQYMB010000001.1, on the reverse strand, counting down.
ACCACGTACACAGATGGTGTGATTCACGTCGCGCTGGACCTGTCGCATTACGCGTTTCTGTTGACCGACAGCCTGTACTTCGCGACTTATGTGAATTCGGTGGTGGTCGCGGGCATCTCCACGTTGCTGTGTTTGCTGATCGGTTATCCGATGGCGTACTACATTGCGCGATCGAATCCGGCGAGCCGCAATCTGCTGATGATGGCTGTGATGCTGCCGTTCTGGACGTCGTTTCTGATTCGCGTGTATGCATGGATCGGCATCCTGAAGAACAATGGTTTGCTGAACAACTTCCTGATGTCGATCGGGCTGATCCATACGCCGATCGAGCTTTATCACACGAATGCCGCGGTGTATATCGGCATGGTGTATTCGTATCTGCCGTTCCTCGTGATGCCGCTGTATGCGCATCTGGTGAAGATGGACATGACGTTGCTGGAAGCCGCTTACGACCTTGGCGCGAAGCCGTGGCGGGCGTTTTGGCAGATCACCTTGCCGCTGTCGAAGAACGGCATCATTGCCGGTTGTTTGCTGGTGTTCATTCCGGCGGTAGGCGAGTATGTGATTCCGGAATTGCTGGGTGGCGCGAACACGCTGATGATTGGCCGCGTGATGTGGAATGAGTTCTTCGACAATGCCGATTGGCCGATGGCGTCTGCCGTGACGTGCGCGATGGTGTTGTTGTTATTGGTGCCGATGGCGTTTTTCCAGTACGCGCAGGCGAAGGCGATGGAGGAAAGGCACTGATGAAGCCGAACCGGATTTTGCAGTTCATTGCCTTGGGGATCGGGTTTCTGTTTCTCTACATTCCGATCGTGAGTCTGATTGTGTATTCGTTCAACGAATCGCAGCTGGTCACAGTATGGACGCGGTTTTCTACACGCTGGTATGCGGCGTTGTTGCAGGACGATGAGTTGATCGCGGCTGCGTGGTTGTCGTTGCGCGTGGCGTTGCTGACGGCGTTTGCTTCGGTGATTATCGGTACATGGGCCGGGTTTGTTTTGGCCCGCATGGGGCGGTTTCGTGGTTTTACCCTCTACACCGGGATGATCAATGCGCCGCTGGTGATTCCCGAGGTGATTCAGGGGATCTCGTTGCTGCTGTTGTTCATCGAAATGGCCAAGTGGTTGGGATGGCCCGCCGGGCGTGGCATTTTCACGATCTGGATCGGGCACGTGATGTTGTGTATTTCTTACGTGGCCATCATCGTGCAGTCACGTGTGAAGGAGTTGCATCCTTCGCTTGAGGAAGCCGCGCTTGATCTTGGGGCTACGCCGCTTAGGGTGTTTTTCTTCATTACGTTGCCGTTGATTTCGCAGGCTCTGGTTTCTGGGTGGCTGTTGTCGTTTACCTTGTCGATCGACGATCTGGTTTTGTCGGCGTTTTTGTCAGGACCTGGGTCGACTACGCTGCCGCTGGTTGTTTTCTCTCGCGTTCGGCTTGGGTTGAATCCTGAGATGAATGCGTTGGCTACGCTTTTTATTGCTGTTGTTACTGTTGGTGTTGTGGTTGCTAATTATTTTATGCAGCGGGCAGAGAGGAAGAGGGCTGTGATGGCGGTGTAGGTGTTTTTTTGCCGCGTGGCGCTTGTTTGTCTGTTTGTCTGTTTGTCTGTTTGTCTGTGGCGTTGGGCTTTTCTTGGGTTGTTTGCCTGCTCGGCGGAGGGTGTCCGGAATTTTGTGTAAACGGGTATTGATTTAACCCGGTAACAGGCGGTCTTCGAACTGGATAGTGAAGCGGTTCAGGGCTGCCTTCCAGTCCCGGATCGGCATCGACCACTTCTTGCTGATGTTGTTAAGTGCCAGGTAAAACAGCTTGGTCACGGCCTCGTCGGTCGGGAACGAACTGCGGGTTTTGATCACCTTGCGCAGGCTCATGTTGATCGATTCGATGGCATTGGTGGTGTAGATCACCTTCCGGATCTCCGGCGGATAGTCGAAGAACGGAATGACGCGTGCCCAGTTGCGCCGCCAGCTCTGCCCGATGGACGGATAGTCCTTGTCCCACGTGGCTTCGAAGGCACTCAGCTTCTGCTCGGCCAGCTCGACCGTCGATGAAGTGTAGATCGTCTTCAGGTCGGCGGCGACCTCGCGCTGCACCTTCCAGGACACGAAGTTCAGACTGTTGCGCACCATATGCACGATGCACAGTTGAACTGCTGCCTTCGGATAGACTGCTTCGATGGCTTCGGGGAAGCCCTTGAGCCCATCGACACAGGCAATAAAAATGTCCTGCACGCCGCGCGTTTTCAGCTCGGTCACCACCTGCAGCCAGAACTTCGCGCCCTCGGTCTGGGCGATCCACAGCCCCAGGACTTCCTTGTGGCCGTCCATGTTCACGCCGATGGCGAGATAGACCGCCTTGGTCCGTACAGCACCGCTGTCGCGCACCTTGACGTGGATGCAGTCGAGATAAACGATGGGGTAAAGCGCGTCGAGCGGGCGGGCTTGCCAGGCCTTCACATCCTCGCTCACCGCGTCTGTTACGGCCGAGATGAGCGTGGGCGACACCTCGGTACCGTACATTTCTTCCAGATGCCCCTGAATCTCCCGCACGCTCAGGCCGCGGGCATATAGCGAGATGATCTTGTCGTCAAAGCCCGACCAGCGCGTCTGATGACGACTCACCAGCTTCGGCTCGAACGCACCCGTAAGCGCCTCGCCTGGACCGTTCGGTTTTTCCTGGACAACGCGATGTGAAGCGGGACATGCTATCTCCTTTGGGTATTTTGCGTTACCCGGTAACGAGTTCAGACATATCGTTACCGGGTAACAACGACGAGGGGAAACCGATGGCGCAAACAACAGCGGAGCGGCAGGCCGCCTTCCGGGCAAGGCGGGCGACAGCTGGAAACGATGGCAACGGGGAGCGGCGGCTTGATATGTGGGTGACCACTGAAGCCGATCTCGCGCTCGCACGGCTGGCACGCCGTTACTCGGTAACGAAACGTGAGATGCTGGAGCGGCTGGCAGTGCGGGCGGACGCGGCGATCGTGCGCAGGCTCGATCCGGACTCCGCAGAATGGGATACCTACTTCCAGGTGCCACGGTAGCCCTTCAGCGTTACCGGGTAACGGACCGGTGTCCCAGGTGCAGTCGGCTACCGGCTCAGCGCGTGTGAGCCGCTCCGGGCGATCGGGGCGTGCTGTCCACCGCTGTTGTTCAACCGGTCGGAACCGCAGGTTGGGGTGGATTTTGCAGGTCTGCGGCAACGCGCCAGGGCAGCAATTCGTCGACGCGGTTGATTGGATGATCGGCAATACAGGTCAGCACGTGGCACAGGTAAGCGCGCGGGTCGATGCCATTGAGTTTGCACGACGCGATCAACGAGTACATCGCCGCCGCCCGCTCGCCGCCGCTGTCGGAGCCGGCAAAGAGGAAGTTCTTTCGACCCAGGGCCACACAACGCAGCGCATTTTCGGCGATGTTGTTGTCTATCTCCACCGTGCCGTCGTCGCAATACAGCGTCAACGCATCCCACTGGTTGAGCGAGTAGTTGATCGCTTTGGCTGTGTCCGACTTGGCCGACAACGTCTTGAGCTTTGCCCTGAGCCACATGCCATAGTTTTCGAGCAAGGGTCTGGCCTGCGCCTGCCGCACACGCAGTCGCTCCGCTGGCAGCTTACCGCGGATGCCGGCCTCGATACCATAGAGCTCGCCAATGCATCTGAGCGCCTCGGTGGTCGTCTCTGATGGCGTGCGTACGTGAATGTCGTAGAGTTTGCGTCGCGCGTGCGCATGACACGCCGCTTCGCGAATCGAGCCATCCTTGAACAGCTCGTCGAAGCCGGCGTAAGCGTCCGCTTGCAGGATGCCGCTGAAGTCGGCCAGATGGCGCTGGGGATGCTCCCCGCGCCGGTTGGGCGAGTAGGCAAACCATGCCGCGGGGGATTCCTTCGAGCCAGCCCGACTATCATCGCGCACATAGACCCACAGCCGTCCGGTTCGGGTCTTTTTGTTGCCTGGCGCGAGCACGGGAATCGGCGTGTCATCCGCATGCAGCTTCGTGCCGGCCATCACATAGCGGCGCAACGCCTCCACCAGCGGATCGACCAGGGACTCGCACATGCCGACCCATCGGCCCATGCTCGCCGGGTCCAGCGTGACCTTGTCGCGTGCCGCAATCACCGACTGCCGGTACAGCGGCTGGTGATCCGCGTATTTGGCCACGAGAATGTCGGCAAGCAGGCTCGGGTGTGCGATACCGCGCTCGATCGGCAGGCTCGGCGCAGGCGGCTGCACGATGCGGCGGCAGCACGCGCAGACCTTCTTGCGCCGGATGGTACGGATGACCGTGAACGCTGCCGCGATGCGGCCAAGCTGTTCGGAGACGTCCTCGCCCAGCGGTTGCATCTGGCCGCCGCACTCGGGGCAAACCGGATCCGGCTCCAGCACATGCTCCTCGCGCGGCAGGTGTTCCGGCAGCGCCTCGCGCGAAGCACGGTTCGCGCTCGCCTTGCTGCTGCCGGCCTGCGCTTCGCGCGTCTCGGCCACGCCCCGGCTGCCGGTCAGGTCCTCCAGTCGGGTCTCAAGTTCCGCAATTTCCCGGTCCAGTTTCTCGGACTTGCGGCCGAACTGCATGCGCTTGAGTTTGTCGATTTGCGCCTTGAGCCGTTCGATTTCCAGATCCCGCTCGGCCAGGGACGCCCGCGCCTCGAGCAGCAAGGCCTTGAGTGCATCGATGTCATCAGGAAGGTCGCTGGCATCAGACATGCCACGCAGTTTACGCAGGTGCCGCGCGGTTTACAACATCGACAGTGGCTCAGCGGTGCGGCGTGGCTGCCGCCAGTCGATGCCTTCGAGCAGCATCGACAGCTGGGCGTGGGTCAGATGGATCTTGCCGCTATCGGCCTGCGGCCAAACGAAGCGGCCACGCTCGAGCCGCTTTGCAAGCAGCCATAGCCCGTCGCTGGTAGCCCAAAGAATTTTTACCAGGTCGCCGCGACGGCCGCGGAAGATGAACACGTGACCGCCCAGCGGATTCTCCTCAAGCGCCGTCTGTACCTTGGCGGCCAGGCCCTGGAAGCCGCAGCGCATGTCGGTCACCCCTGCTGCGATCCAGATACGTGTGCCCGCCGGCAGGCCGATCATCGCGACAGCTCACGGATCAACAGACGTAGCGTGGCGGGCGAGACCTCGCCGCGGATCCGCAGACACGCATTGCTGAACACCACCTCGCACACGCTCTCAACCACGGTGTTCACGCCCCCCGCGTCGCGCACCGTCACCGGGGTCGATTCGGCGGTGTCGGCGACAATGCTCACCGGCAACAGCGGCGCACTCTCCCGGGCAGGATCGGATATCGTGGGGTTGGGAAGCGACGGGATGCCGTAGGCACCTTGCAGATACTGCCGTCGCCATTTGAACAGCAAATTCGCATTAACCTCGTTGGCACGCGCAATCAACGCTACCGAGGCACCTGGCTCAAGTGACTGCTCTACCAGGCGCCGTTTGAACTCCGTAGGGAAATTCGGTCGCTTATATGCGCCACCGGCTGCGCGCGCCTTCAATGTATTGTCCACTTTGGTGTCCGCAATAATTTGGTGGACACCAAATTACCCAAACCCTCAATCCGCTGTCCATAACGGCCCAGACGAGCCGCTTACACGCACCCTGACGGTCACGCGGGATATCGAGCGGCAACTCGCCAAACTCCCCCTGCAACGTCTTGGCGCTATGGCCGTTGCGGGTGTTGCCCGTGGCATTGGTGACCGCTTCGCTCTTGCCGTGGCCCAGGTGTTCGGACATCTCCGTCTCTAGCGCCCGTTCAACCAGCATCTTCGTGAGCTGCTTGAGCAGGCCGTTCTCGCCAATCAGGTCCTCTGGTTTCTGGTAGTTCGCCAGCAGGCTGTCGGCCAGCTTGACGAGCTCAGGGTCGGGTTTCACGCGTTTGTTGCGTTTCGCTACGGTCATCGTCGCTCCTGATTACTGGCAGTCTCCTGCCAAATGACCGTTTACACAAAACTAATTACACCCTCGCTCGGCGCGTTTTTCTGTGCGCTTTGGGCTTTGGCCTTTCCTTGAATTTGTATTGGATTATTAGCGTTCGCCCCTGTGCGGGGCAGGCACTTACTTTCTTTGCCGCCGCAAAGAAAGATAAGCAAAGAAAGCGGCTCACCCCGCCAGCTTATAAGCGGGTCCCCCGCACAGTCGGGGTAGTGGTGCATCTGGAATCGGTGCCCTCGCGCATTCCGCGTGAGCGACAAAGCGCTCATCAGTTCCCACTCCGCACTGCGTGCGTCGCGGATGGGTCCGCCAGGGAAACCCGGGGCTTCGATTGCACGTGGTGGGAGCCATCGGCTTCGCCTCGGCGAAACGCCAAATGGAGCTCGAGCGCGAAAACAAAGCAATCGGTTCTAAGAAGTGCGCTGCGGCGCGCGCAGCGCCGCCGGAAGTATGATGGCCTTGTCACTAGGGCTGAATGTGCGGGAACACGGATTCCAGATGCACCACTACCCCCTCCAAGCTAGGGGACCCGCTTAAGAATTAGCGGTGTGAGCCGCTTTCTCTTGCCTACTTCTCTTTGCGGCGGCAAAGAGAAGTAGGTGCCGCCCCGCACAGGGGCTACGCTAATAGACCACTAACAAAACAAGGAAAGGCCAACGCCATAAAAACACAGACAACAAGCGCCGCGAAGGCAAACAAATCAAGAAAAACCCAACGCCATAGGCATACAGTCAAACTAGGCGCCGCACAGGCAAAAAGAAAACCTCAAACCTTATATCCAATCCGAACCCCACCCCAATGCCTGCCGGCAACAAACACAGGCGCTGACGCGTCCTTCATCAGAACAAACTGCCCACCACCCATATCGCGACGATAAGTCTGCAACAGAAACTTCTTGGTATGCGACGCAGCCGCAATCCCGGTGCGATCGTCGAACATTCGCCGGTTCCGGCAATTAGCCATATTCCAGACCACATCCTCGCGTTGCTGCAAAGAAAACTTCAGATTGTGAGTCGGAAGATAACCACGCACATCGACGGCGGCGCAGAACGCCACGCGCGGATCGAGCCCGAGTAACGGCTCCTGAATAGCGGGCAAAACCCGATCAGTAAAAGCAGTAAACCGGGTAACGAACTGAGCCGGATTGCTTCCTGCAACGGGCAAGTAATGCTGATCGAACAGATCCTCAATCGACACCTCGCCCCGAGCGACAGCAGTTTCGAATAGCTTGCACACCGCAGCCGCGGCCTGCTGCACGGCATCGATAAACGGCGTATCCGTCGTCTCGACCCCCGTTGCCGCAGTCAACTCGATCAACGTTTCGGACACGCCGAGCAAATTCCCCAACCGGTTCTTCGCCTGCGCGAAGTTCTCGCTTGAATCCTCGACGCCGTTCGCCATTTCCAGCACCTGCGCTTCGAGTCCGTTGCATTGGGTTTCGATCTCGCCAGTCAACGTGGCGATCTGCCCAGCCTCGTCGTTGAGCTGCGTGATCGCATCGCCCGTCGCATGCACGACGTCGCCGATCTTGCGGGTGCCTTCGCGTACCCGATGTGCGCGCGCCGTGTTCACCGAACCCTCGTTGATCAACTGCTCGGTCTGCCGGGTGAGTTGCGCGAGCGTGGTCTCGATCTGGCCAGTCGCCTGGGCCGTCTTCGCCGACAGGTTCTTTACCTCGGCGGCCACCACCGCGAAACTCTTGCCGGAGTCGCCGGCGCGCGCGGCTTCGATCGCGGCGTTCAGCGCCAGCAAATGCGTCTGGCGGGCGATCAGCGAAATTTCCTCGGAGACGCGGCTCACATGCGCCAATGCGCTGCGTAACGCGCCAATCTGGCTCTCGATCACCGTCACGCCTTCCACCAGTCCGTGGATGTCGGCGAGCGACGCCTCCAGCGTCTGCTGCGACGCCCGCACACCGGTCGCGGCCTCGGTCGACACGCTACGCATTTCGCGTGCGGCAGTGGCAATGCGATGATTGCCCGCGAGCGTCTGTGCGGCAGACTCGCGCAGTGCGCGGCAAACCTGCGCCTGGCGCTGCACGCGCGCGGCAACTTCCTCGACGTGACCCGATACGTCGCAAATTTCAATTCCCAGTTTGCCGGCTTGCGCGGCAATATCGCCAACGACCGTTTGTGAACGGCCGGCCCGGCGAAAGCTGAAACGCGTCATGCTGGTCTCCATGATGGCGCGGTTGGCGCAGTCAATTGGCGTGATCACCCACTGCGGATGTCGCGTCTTCTCGACACGTTTACGGCAAGCTTGCCAGGGACTTGATACGGAGTATCCCGCAGCCAGTCGTTATCATGTGCGTTCAGCCTGCAACTTCGCAGCCATTCTTTTCTGCCACCGGCAATCCATGATCGACTCTTTCGCGCGCGTTTCGGGCTGGCAACAGCTCTATCACCTGTGGGAGCTGATCGTGATGCTCTGCAAGTTTCTCTGGAGCTTGCTGCGCCTGCTAGGGGGAGGATGAGGATGCCGGGATGAGGTGTCTGAAGCGCGTGCGCTGGGAGGAAGTGCTGCGAGGAGGCGCTGGGAAGAAGTGCTACGAGGAAGTGCTGGAAGAACGCGCGCTGCGGTGCGCGCGTACAGGTGAATCAGCTGGAAAAGACAGGGTCAGCCGGGTGCGCTGCGCGTACCCTCGACAACGGGAGCATTCGCGGCACCCATGGTGCTCGCGCCGAGAAACGCCTGCAGATCGGCCATCACGCGCTCAGGCGCTTCTTCCATCGGAATGTGACCGAGCCCAGGGTACATCACCGATTTCGCACCTGGAATGCGGCTCGCAAATTCGGCCGCGTGTGCAGTCGGAATCCAGCGATCCTTCGCACCCCACAGGACCAGCGACGGTACGTTCAGCGTCTTCAATACGTCGGTATCGACGTCCTTGAAGTCGAGCGTCGGCACCATCTTGCCGATCGCCTCGCGCGTGCCCTCGCCGTGGAAGAATTCGACGTAACGTCGCAGCGTCACCGCATCGATCTTGCGCGGATCGCCATACACGTTGTGCACTGCGCTCTTGATAATGACTTCGGGCAGCCACCAGGGCGAACTGACCCGCACCAGTGCGCTATTGAAGAGGCCGATATAAATCGGCAGTTTCATCGGGAAACCGGCCGAGTCGATCAATACCAGCCGTTCGACGGCCTCGCGATGGCGTACCGCGTAATCCCACGAAATCAGGCCGCCGAGCGAGTTGCCGATCAGCGTCGCGCGCGAAATGCCGAGCGCCTGCATGAACGTATCGATGAAACGCCGGTAGGTCGGCAGATTCATCGTCTCGATTTCACCGGAACTCGAGCGCAACGGTCCGGTCACGCCGAAGGGCGGCAGATCGAGACGAATCACGCGATGCTCGCGCTTGAGCTCGTCGGCGACGCGATTCCACGTATGCAACGAAGACGCGAAACCGTGAATCATCACGATCGTGTCGCCGCTGCCTTCATCGACGTAGTGCACGTCGGCGCCCATGATCTCGACGAATTTCGAACCACTTTGTGTGTAGCGCCGCTGCAATTCGGCACGCGGCACGCTGGTGATGCCGAGGCGCGCGGCGAGCGAGCGGGGTGGTAGTGGCGCTGTTGATGCGGGCGTCGCGGATTCGATGCTTGCCATGGTTGTTGTCTCCCTTCAATTCGAGTTTGATCGTCTCTGCTCTGCTCAGCCTCAGCCTCAGCCTCAGCCTCAGCACCGCGTGCGGCCCCTCGGCCGCCGCACGCCACTCTAAGGCGCGAAGTGATAATCGTGCGGCCGCACACGCCGCGTGCGTTTGCGAAAGCTGAATGTGAAGCCTGGCCACAGCGCAGTGACCTTACCGCTCTTCGTCTGATACCAGCTGTGGCAACCGCTGACCCACACGGAGTGCTGCATTTCCTTCTGCAGACGCTGATTGAAATCGCGCTGGACGTCGGGCCGCAAGTTCATCGTGCGCGCCTTGCGTCGGCGCAATACGCGCAGGCAATCGGCGATGTACCGCACTTGTGACTCGATCATGTAGATCATCGAGTTGTGACCCAGCCCGGTGTTCGGGCCGACGATCATGAAGAAGTTCGGGAAGTTGGCGACGCTGGTGCCGAGGTAGGCCTCCGGCCCATCGCGTAGCCACATCGCGCCGAGATCGGCGCCGTCAAGGCCGGTTACGTCGAATGGCGCGCCCACGTCATTCACCTGAAAGCCCGTGCCGCAGATAATCGTATCGGCCTGATGATGCGTGCCGTCGTCGGTGACGATGCCGTCGGCGACGATTTCGCGGATGCCGGTCGTCACCACGTCGACGTTCGGCTGGCCGAGCGCAGGAAAGTAATCGCTCGATAGCAGCACGCGCTTGCAACCGAGTCGGTAGTTCGGCGTCAGCTTGGTGCGCAGTGCGGGGTCCTTGACGCGCCGTTCGAGGTAGCTCATGCCGAATTTCATCGGCAACTTCATCAGCTTTGGATTGACGACGAACGCAATCGCACGCGATTCGAGCTGCCAGTAGATCGCATTGCGCACGAAGCGCTGCGTAAACGGCAAATGCCGGAATAGCCAGTGCGCACGCGGACCGATCGGCTTGTCGGGCTTGGGCATGATCCACGGCGCGGTGCGCTGGAACAGTTCGAGTTGCGCGACGCGCGGCTGGATCCGCGGCACGAACTGGATCGCGCTGGCGCCGGTGCCGATCACCGCGACGCGCTTGCCTTCGAGCGGATAGTCATGGTCCCAGCGCGCCGAATGAAACAGCTTGCCTTCGAAACGATCGAGCCCCTGGATCTGCGGCATGGCCGGGCGCGACAGCGGACCGCTCGCCGCGATCACTACATCGGCCTCGATGGTTTCGCGTGCGCCGTTCGAATCGATTTCGACTTGCCACGTTTGCCGCGCTTGATCGAAACGCGTCGCGGCCACGCTCGCATTGCAGCGCACATAGCGATCAACGCCGTATTTGCGCGCGCAATGCTTGAGGTAAGCGAAGATCTCCGCCTGGCCGCCGAACGCACGCGACCACGCCGGATTCGGCTCGAATGAAAACGAATACAGATGCGACGGCACATCGCAGGCCGCGCCGGGATAGGTGTTGTCGCGCCACGTGCCGCCGATATCGCCGACGGCCTCGTAAATCGTGAACGACGTGATGCCCATCTGCAGGAGGCGGATCGCCATGCCGATGCCCGCAAATCCGCTGCCGACAATGGCGATGCGTGGCATGGCGGGTTGGGCGGATGAGGCAGGCGTCACGGGGGGGCTCCGGAGTCAGGCAAAATTCGGGTGTCTACACATGTCTACACCAACATAACGCGCAGGGTAGACAACTGTACACTTCGCGTCAAGATCGTTTAGAGTACGACTATTAAACGCACGAGCCAGGCTCTGACTGAAAGCTCATGAAACTCGTACCCGAAGCGGCGTCCGCCGCCGACCATGGCGCTTTTTCCGGGCATGATCTCCCGCGAGGCAAGCGCAAGCTGATCGAAGCCGCGTTGCGTCTGACCGCGGGCGGGCGTAGCTTTGCAAGCCTGGGCCTGCGCGAACTGGCGCGCGAGGCGGGGCTGAATCCCAACACGTTCTACCGTCATTTCGACACGCTCGACGACCTGGCGCGCGAGGCAGTCGAATCGGTGAGCCGCCGCCTGCGGCCGATGTTGCGGCGCGAGCGCTGGCTGGCCGCGCACGACGAGCCGCAGAGCGTGCCGCGTCGCGCGTGCATGGCGTTCTTTGCGTTTGCATTGGAGAACCGCGAGGCGTTTCTGAGCGCGCTGGCCGAGTATCACGGCACCTCGCCGGCGCTGCGTGAAGCGGTGCGGGCGAACCTTCACGAGGTGTCGGCGGAAATGGCGGACGACGTCGTGCAACTGGAACTGATGCCGACGCTCGCCTGCGCAATCGTCGACGAAGTCTGCACGCAGATCGTATTGCAGCTGTTTCATTTGTCGGCGGAGTACATCGATGGGGATGCCGCGCGTCGGGAAGCGCTGGTCGCGTACGCGGAGCGTTTCATCGTCCGGCTGTTCGCGGGTTCGGTACTGCTGGCGCAGCATGAGCCGGTGAGGGCGCCAGCGTCAGCGGGGGCTTAAAAAGGGCGCCGACATAAAAAAACAGGCTCCGTGCAGGAGCCTGTTTTCGTTGCAGCTTGATTGGTTAGCGTTTGCTTGACTGCATCTCAAGCAGCGCCGTGTTTCTCAGGTATCGCTCCAGCCGCCGGAATCGTCGTTGCTGCCCAAGTCGACGCCACCGCCGCTGTTGTCGCTCCAGTCGTTCGAGCCCTGGCCGAAGTCGAGGCCGCCGCCATTACCGCCGTCACCGCCTCGGCGACGCGTTTCATCATCGACAATCACGTCGCGTTCCACGACGCGTTCACGCCCGGAATTCAGCGCCTCGCCGAGCAGCACGCCAGTCAGCAGACCACCCATGCCGCCGCCGAAACCGCCACCACCTTGCTGCACGATGACCTGCGGCTGCTGTTGATACGGTCCTTGCTGCGGATAGGGCGCTTGCGGCGGGTTGCCGAAACGCTCGGCTTCCTGTGCATACGGCGACTGTTGCGTGCCGGCGGCAGGCGCGGCATACGGATCGGGCCGCCCGTCGGCACGGGCGCGCATGCTGCCAATGCGCTGCTCCAGTTCGTCGAGCTGATACGGCGGCACGGGATTCTTGCCGTTCGACAAGGTTTCGACCACACCGCGCAACTGGTCTTCGGTCGATTCGACTTCCTTCTCGAGCGCCTCATGACCTTGTACGGTGGAGAGCTTCACGTCGAGCTTCAACGAGCGCACGGCGTTGAGCATCTCGGTCGCGCGCTTGAGCTGCACGCGACGATCGTCGTCGGCACGCGAATCGTCTTGCGTGCGGGCACGGCGCAATGTCCAGCGCAACACCAGCGCGATCACACCGATCAGGAGGATGATGCCGACCCACATGCCCATGCCGGGGCCATGCCGTTGCGGCGCTTGCGACACCATCGCCGACTGTTGCTGCACCGCCGGCGAATTCTGCTGCACGAACGGATTGGACGCGCGGCTCGTGGTGTTGCCGCCGGCGGCGCCGGCACGTTCCGCGTTCTTGCGGATACGCGCTTCGGTTTGCGCGAAACGGGTCGGGTCGGTGAAGCGGATTTGCGGGTCGAGCGTCTTGGCCTGCTGCACCTGGGCGAGGGCGTCGGCAGAACGGCCTTCGCGATCGAGCACCTGGCTGTACAGGTAGTGCGCGCGCGCGTTGTTCGGATGCGCCTGCAGCACTTCGCTCAAACCGGCATCGGCCTGCTGCCAGTTGCCTTGCGACATGGCGGATTCGATTTGCTGAACCGTCGGCAGAGCGAACGCCGCAGCCGACACGAACAGCAGTGAGGCGAATGCGCTTGCGAGAAATTTTTTCATTTACGGACCGGGTGCGAGGCACCCGTCTCCTTCAGTCGATTCCTGCTGCACTCGTAACGGCAGCCGGTATTTACTGCTGACGCAATTACTGAGCCGGCGTGTTGATCTGCTTCTTCAATGCTTCGAGACGATCTTCGACGGACGGCCCGCGGTTAAGATCCGAGAGCTTGTCGTCGAGCGCCTTGCCGCTCTTCACGTCGGCCGAATTCAGGCGCGCGTCCGAACGGGCATTCGACAACGCAACCTTGTCTTCCAGCTTCTGGAAATCTTCGGACAGATTCTTGCCGCCGATACCGCCCAACGCCGTGGCTGCAACATCTTTAGCCTGAGCGATCTGCTGTTTGGCTTGCAGAATGTTCGAGCGCGCGTTCAGGTCGTTACGACGGCCACGCATGTCGTCGATCTGGCTCTTCAGTTGCGCAACCGATGGCTCCAGCGTGGTCAGCTCCCTGGCCAGCGCATCGCGCTCGGCTTCGGCTGTGGCTTGCGCGCCGAGGGCTTCACGTGCGAGTGCTTCGTCGCCGGATTGCAGGGCGCGCTTCGCGCCGTCTTCGTACTTCTTCGCCTTGTCGGCTGCAACATCGCGCTTGCTTTGCTGCGTGGCGACCTGCGCCTGAATCTCGATCAGCGAGTTCTCGGCTTTAGCAATGCTCTCGTCGAGTTCGCGCACGATCTGGCGCGAATCGCGCGACGGATCTTGCACGGAATCGGCTGCGTCGTTAAGGAGACCTTTAAGCGTGCGCGAAATGCTGTCAAAAAGCGACATGAAAACCTCCAAAGAATGAAATCGGCGCTGAATAAACCCACGCGCTTTAACTGCTTTCCAATGCTACTTTACGCCGCTGCGCGCAAAGCTGCGCAGCGTTCGGACCGGAGTTCGGGGCGCACACGCCAATTGCAATAGCGGCGCCGTAAATTTACGGTTTTGAAACGAATTGCAAACAGCCTGAAAACGCGCGGCGTGTCATTCAGCCGCTCGCGGATATTACACCACGCATTCTCTTAAAACCGCCTTAAAGGGCACGATGACGTAATCGCCAACTTTACGCACGGCGGGCAGGGCGCGACGACGTAATCGCCAACTCTGCGCGTGGCCGGTGTCGTGGATGTGAATAGGCGTGGCGCGTGCGCGGCGTGTCCGCGCTTCTTCACCCGCAACACGTCGATGCGTGATGGGTCGCGTCGTTTGACCGTGCCACTTTCGATTCAGGCGAAGCGGCCGCCTTCCGTGCTCGGATCGCTGCCCGGATCGTCTTCGTCGCGCGCGGCGTCGAGACGCGGACGCTTGAGCACGGTGCGCAACGGCGTTTCCACGTCGGCCGGGTTCTGCGCTGAGCCCGCAATCGATGCCGCCTTGGCCGCAGCGACGCGCCCCACGGCTTCGGCGGCTGCGGCGGCTTCTATTTCCTCGTCTGTCGCGGTAAGCGCGGCCAATACGCCGGCCGGCAGCAACGGTGCCGGGCTTCCACCCGCGGGTGTGCCCAACAATTCATCCGCATGCGCTGCGGCCGCGCCTGCTGCCGGCGCAGCGGATTCGTTGTTGCCGTGGGTCTGCAAGGCCGCCGGAAGCGCCGCCCGTGCATGGCGTGTGCCGCGCGCAACGCGCTGCAGCGCCGCGTCGAGCGCGTCCGGTGCGCGTGGTGCATTCAACCGGTCGACAATGCTGGCCGCTTTCACCTGCTCGCTGGTCGCGCCGAAGCTCAACACCGCGCGCCGCATCAGTTCGCTGACGCTAATACCCAGTTCTTCGGCGGTGGCGGCGATCGCGCGTTTCTGCGCGGTCGTGACGAATACGACGATGCGTTCGCTGGGCTTGTTCATGGTCGGCTCGCATACTTGTTGGCATTGGCGGTTCAAGGCGTGTATTTGGCGTACGCCGTCGCGCGCGTCGGTAACGACTCGCGCGCCGAGTCCATCATATGACGAGTTGCACCGATGCGGAACGGGCGCGACATGAAAATCCCGTGACATCAATGAGTTGTAGCGTTTCCGGCGGTCTTGTCCACAGGCCTTTCAACATTTTCTGTTGATAACCGCCCGCAGGCGGCGCCAGACGCTTGTATGGCTGGCGCGATCTGCCGCCGGGACGCCGCGCGAAGGGAATTCTTACAAAAAAACTGTCTTGGGCGCCGCTTGATTTCTTTAAAATGCGCTGTTACGTTGCGCCGGACGATGTCCCAGGCGTGCCGTGCGGCTGCCCGGGGGCGTAGGGCCGCGCGGTGTTTTGCGCCTCATGCAGTCCGTTTGCTATTGTCGTGTGTTCTGCCGCCTGATCGGCCGTTGCTGTGAGCCTTGGGTTCGCTGTCGGGCCCGGCGTGCGGCAACGGCGTTCGCGCTACGACCACGATCCATGCACGCGCCAGGAGCGTGTGCAGAAAGGCGTTCAGTTACGCGCCCACTATTCCAGTCATGCCAATCATCAAACGACCGCATTCTTCAAATTCTCCGGCTGGTGAAGACCGGGACTCCTACCACCGCACTCCAGGACGCAACGCTGCTTCGCGCGACGGGGAGGCCGGCCGCCGTTCGATCGGTGCGACCATCGCCATCTGGTTTGTCAGTCTGCTGGCGACTATCGCCGTGGTGGGCGCGCTGATTGCCGGTTACGCGCTCGTGGTGATGGGGCCGCAACTGCCGTCGCTCGACGCGCTGACCGACTATCGCCCGAAGGTGCCGTTGCGGGTCTACACCGCGGACCATGTGCTGATCGGCGAGTTCGGCGAAGAGCGGCGTAGCATCGTGCGCTTCCAGGACATTCCGGACCAGATGAAGAAGGCGGTGCTCGCGATCGAAGACTATCGCTTCTACGAGCACGGCGGCGTCGACTTCGTCGGCATTTTGCGTGCGGGTGTTTCCGACATCATGCACGGCGGCGCCTCGCAGGGTGCGAGCACGATCACGATGCAGGTGGCGCGCAACTTCTTCCTCTCGAGCGAGAAGACCTACACGCGCAAGATCTACGAAATGATGCTGGCGTACAAGATCGAGCGCGCGCTGACCAAGGATCAGATCCTCGAGGTCTACATGAACCAGATTTATCTGGGCGAGCGTTCGTACGGTTTTGCCGCGGCCGCACGCGTGTATTTCGGCAAGGATCTGAAAGACATCACGCTGGCCGAAGCCGCGATGCTGGCGGGCTTGCCGAAGGCACCGTCCGCGTATAACCCGGTGGTCAATCCGAAGCGCGCGAAGATCCGCCAGGAATACATTCTGAAGCGCATGCTCGAGCTGAAATACATCACCCAGGACCAGTACGATCAGGCCATCAAGGAAGAGATTCACACCAAGAATCCGGGCAACGAATACAGCGTGCATGCTGAGTACATCGCCGAAATGGTTCGCCAGATGATGTACGCGCAGTACAAGGACGAAACCTATACGCGTGGCCTGAACGTCACTACCACGATCGATTCCGCCGATCAGGACGCCGCCTATCGCGCGGTGCGCAAGGGCGTGATGGACTATGAGCGGCGCCACGGCTATCGCGGGCCGGAAGGTTTCGTGCAACTGCCCGCACCGGGCGACGACCGCGATCAGGCTATCGACGATGCACTCACCGATCACCCCGACAACGGTGAAATCATCGCCGGCGTGGTGACAGACGCGAATCCGAAGCAGGTGAAGGCGCAACTGGTCGACGGCACCGACGTGACGATCAGTGGCGACGGCCTGCGCTTTGCAGCCGGCGCGCTGAGCGCGCGTGCAGCCGCGGCCACGAAGATCAAGCCGGGCTCGATCGTGCGCCTCGTCGCCGACGACAAAGGTAACTGGCAGATCACGCAGCTCCCGCAAGTAGAAGGCGCGCTGGTTTCGCTGACACCGCAGGACGGCGCGATTCGCGCACTGGTGGGCGGCTTCGACTTCAACAAGAACAAGTTCAACCACATCACGCAGGCGTGGCGTCAGCCGGGTTCGAGCTTCAAGCCGTTCATCTATTCGGCGGCGCTCGACAAGGGTCTCGGACCGGCCACGATCATCAACGACGCGCCGCTGTACTTCCCGCCGAGCACGCCGGGCGGTGATGCGTGGGAGCCGAAGGACGACGACCAGCCGGACGGTCCGATGCCGTTGCGCCTCGCGTTGCAGAAGTCGAAGAACCTGGTGTCGATCCGCATCCTGTCGTTCATCGGCACCAAGTACGCGCAAGATTTCGTGACGCAGCGTTTTGGTTTCGACGCCGACAAGACCCCGCCGTATCTGCCCATGGCGCTCGGCGCGGGCCTCGTCACGCCGTTGCAATCGGCGGGCGCATACTCGGTGTTCGCGAACGGCGGCTACCGCATCAATCCGTATCTGATCAATGAAGTTACCGACGCGCGCGGTGAGCCGCTCTCGAAAGCGCAACCCCTGACGGCGGGCCAGGACGCGCCGCGTACGCTCGAACCGCGTAACGCGTACATCATGAACAGCCTGCTGCATTCGGTGGCCACGGCCGGCACGGGCGCGGGCACCAACGTGCTGCATCGTTCGGACTTGCAGGGCAAGACAGGTACGACCAACGACGCAAAGGACGGCTGGTTCGCCGGTTATCAGCAATCGCTGGTTGCGGTGGCGTGGATGGGTTACGACCAGCCGAAGAGTCTCGGTAGCCGTGAGTTCGGTGCACAACTCGCGTTGCCGATCTGGGTCGAGTACATGCAGCGCGCGCTGCGCGGTGTGCCGCAAAGCGAACCGGCGCAGCCTGACGGCGTGACTTCGGTCGACGGCGAACTGTTCTATACGGACATGACGCCGGGCAATGGTTTCGTGGCCAGCATCGGTCTCGATTCGGCGAATCCGACCGCTGGTGCGAGCGATGCGGTCGGCGGTGTGGGGCCTGCGGGTATGACGCCGCCGGCGGTGCCTCCGCCGAACGTGTCGTCGAACGAAAAGAAGCAGATCATGGATTTGTTCGAGACGAACAAGCCTTGATGCCCCCAAGGATGACTTCCTTCGGGGAGTCACCTGGGGGCGTAGCGAGTGCGTGCAGATGCGCGGGCCGCACACGCAAGTGTTTTTGAACGGGCAGGGCGATCGTTGCCTGGCGAAGATTTTGTCGCGCCACGGAGGCAGGCCCTTTGAGCAGTTTTTGTGCCTGCCCTCCGCAGTGTGTTTTAATCACGCCTACGGTGCTTTTATATTGGGTCCTATACGGGCGCTCGATTCCTCTAAGCGGTTTCGGCCTCCAGCACCGCTGCGTCTCGCCGCGAGCGAGATGCCCATCCTCAAAAGTCGCGCCGCGCGAGACCCGTTTAACGCGCGCGCATGCCACTTCCACCCGTGGGCAACTGCCAGGTTGTCGCGGCTGGAGTGTTTGTCACTCAGCATCCACCGGGTCGTTGCCTCGTGAAAAGTCGAATACTCATCTGTCTGATGACAGGTCTGCTGCGCGCGTTTGCTTTCCTGCCATATGGTGTTGTCGCGCGCATCGGCACCGGCATCGGTGCATTGCTGTACCGGATTCCTAGCGCGCGCCGGCGCGTCGTGCATACCAATCTGAAACTGTGTTTCCCCGACATGAGCGACGAAGCGCGCGAGCGTCTCGCGCGCGCGCATTTCTGTCATGTGATCCGCAGTTATGTCGAGCGCGGCCCGCAATGGTTCGGCAATGCGCAGGCGCTGGCACGCCTTGTCGAAGTGGAGAGCGCGATCGACCTTACCGACATGGAGGGTAAGCCGACGATTTTTGTGGGCTTCCATTTTGTCGGTATCGAGGCGGGTTGCATGATGTATTCGACACGGCATCCGGTTGCTTCGCTGTATACGCCGATGTCGAATCTGTTGCTCGATGCGATGGCCAAGCGGCAGCGCGGGCGCTTCGGTACGGAGATGATTCCGCGTAGCGATAGTGTGCGGCGAGCGTTGCGTGTTTTGCGTGGCGGTAAGCCGGTGATGCTGGCTGCGGATATGGATTTTGGGCTGCGGGATTCGGTGTTTGTGCCGTTTTTTGGTGTGCCGGCTTGTACGCTGACTTCTGTTTCGCGGATGGCGAAGGCTGGGAATGCGCGGGTGGTGCCGTTTGTGACTGAAGTCTTGCCGGACTATCGCGGCTATAAGCTGACTATTTTTGACGCGTTAGCTGATTTTCCTTCGGATGATGTTTCTGTCGATGCACGACGGATCACTGAATTCCTCGAGACGCAGGTGCGGCGGATTCCTGATCAATATTATTGGGTGCATAAGAGGTTTAAGAATCGGCCTGTCGGGGAGGCTGGGGTTTATTGACAGTTTTTTTTGCGCGTGGCGGCTGGGTGGGGTTTTGCCTTTTGCTTTTGCGGCGCGGTTTGTCGTCTGTATACCTACGGTGTTGGCCTTTTCTTGATTTCCTGGTGGTTTATTAGCGTCGCCCCTGTGCGGGGCAGGCACCTACTTTTCTTTGCCTGCCGCAAAGAAAAGCAACCGTATTGGAAGTCAAGCGACAGGCTGTTTCCGGGTGCTGGATTCTCAGTGCGGTTCGCCAGTCCGTACAGGCGAGCGCAGACCACGCGAGTGATCGCGTTCAGGCACAGCATCCGGGCAAAGCTATACCGCCGGTCAATTCATCGATGCGTTCCAGTGTGTGGCGTTGTGGACCATGGCGTTGAGCGTCACGATGAGCTTGCGAATGCACGCGGTCATGGCCACCTTGAATGGTTTGCCGGCCTTGCGCAGACGGTCATAGAAGGCTCTGATCACCGGATTGAAGCGCAGCGCAGGTATGCAGGCCATGTAAAGCGCGCGACGCACGATGGCGCGACCGCCCTGAATGCGACGCTTGCCGATGTGCTTGCCGCTGTCGCAATTGAACGGCGCGACACCGGTGAGTGCGGCAATTTCGCGACGGTTCAGCGAGCCGAGCTGGGGCATGAATGCAATCAGCGTGGCCGCGGCACCGGGGCCGATCCCGGGCACGGAGCGCAGCAGATCCTCCTTCTGACGCCAGGCGGGCGAAGAGCGCATGAACGAATCGATGTCCTTGTCCGCGACGGTGAGCTGCCGTTTGAGCCATTTGATGTGGTCGTTCAGGCTTTCCTTAGCTGCGGCGTGGGCGCGCTCCAGGCGGGCTTTTTCCGCCACCAGCATGTCGATAAGCTGGGCGCGGCGCAACAGCAGCGCCTGCAACTGCTCGGTCTGCACATCGTTCAACGGACGCACGACGGGTTTGATGACGGCGCCGAAATGGGCGATGGCGAACGCGTCGATGCGATCGGTCTTGGCGCGTCGGCCTGTGGCACGCGCGAAATCCCGAACCTGTCGGGGATTGACTGCGACAGCGGGCAGACCGGCCTCGCAGAGTGCCCTGAGCACAGCGAGTTCGAGCTTGCCGGTGGCCTCCATGACGATCAGTGTGGGGCTCAGCGCCATCAGACGCTGGACCAGCTGGTCGATGGCGGCGGTTTCATTGTCGACACTGAAATGTTCGGTAGTGTCGTGGATGGCAACGTCGAGGGTGCTACCACTGACGTCGATGCCGATATAAACGGAAGAGGAAGTCTGGTTCATCACGGTACCCATACTTGCAGGAAAATACGAGCTCGAGGCTCAGTCAACTGTTCGGGTTACGAGGATAAAAAGGACAGTCGCTCAGGCTTTTCTGCGGGCTCGAGGCACTGTAGGCAGACGAGCTGACTGTCCGTGTGGCGACAACTGATCGGGTCGACGCCACAGGAGGGAATATACAAGTAGGCAAAAGAAAGCGGCTCACACCGCTAGCTCATAAGCGGGTCCCCCGCGCAGCCACGGTAGTGGTGCATCTGGAATCTGTGTTCTCGCACATTCAGCGTGAGTGACAAGGGCGTCATTCTTCCGGCGGCGCTGCGCGCGCCGAGGCGGTACTTCAGTGTCACTCGCCTCATGGGGCGTGCCACATACATCTAAGGCTGATTTCGTTGTGCGCTCAAGCACTTAGTCCAGATGTCCAGGTGTTATCAACATGCCTGTCAACAAAATCTGTGGATAAGATGTTCCGCCGCATATACCCCTCCTCGCGAAGCGCGTAGTTGGTCACCTTTGCTTCCACTCGCGCCGCACGCAACAAACCGATCTGCATCAAGCACTTAAGCGCGTAGCCCCATGGTTATCAACAACCCTGTCAACATAAACTTGGGGATAAGTCCGCTCCCGTCAGTACGGAATCCCAGGTTTAGTTAGATGCGCCCACATTTGTCGCGGGACCTGGCGGTACCGCCGCTGCGGACGGCTCCGACTCCAATGGTGGATTTCCCATGGCCTGGAACAAGGCCGCCGTATCCGTCAGGCGGGCGCTCGTATAGCGGATCTCATCAAGCTGCGCGTTGCGAAACTGCTGCTCGCTCGATCGCGTCGACGTGATCGGTAACGCACCAAGGCGGTAACGTCCCGACGTTTCGTCGAAAATGCCCTGAGCCGAGCGCGCTGCTATGTTCGCGGCGTCGAGCGCCTGTGCGTCGTGCTGCAGCGCTGCGAGCGTATCGGCGACGTTCTGGAACGCGGCTAGCACGGTTTGCTTGTACTGCGAAACCGTGGCGTCATAGGTGTCGACCGCCGCACGGCGCTGCGCGAACAGGGCGCCGCCATGAAACAACGGTTGTGACAGGGATGCGCCAATACTCCATATCGCCCCCGCGCCGGATAGCGCCACCGGCCAGCTAAAACCGCCCTGTCCCATCGACGCACTCAGCGAGAGACTCGGGAACATCTGCGCGGTCGCGACGCCCACGTCGGCCGCCGCGGCCTTCAAGGCGGCGTCCGCGGCCTGAATGTCGGGCCGGGAGCGTAGCAACTCGGACGGCACCACCACCGGCACCTGCTCAGGCACATGCAGTTGCGCAAGATCGAGGTCGTCCGGGGCCGCGTCCGGTGTGCGGCCGAGCAGGACTGCCAAAGCGTGGCGCGTTGTCAGCCATTGCTGCTTCAAACCCGGCAAACTCGCGGACAGGCTCGCCGCACTTTGTTGCGCGCTCAACTGGTCGGCATGCGAAACGGCACCCAATGCGTAGCGTCGTTGCGTGTCGCGCGCCTGATCGTTGGCAATCGTCACGAGGCGCTCGGTGGTGTCGATCTGCGCATGCAACGCGGCGCTCGTGATCGCCGCCGTCACGATATTCGCGGCCAGTGCCCGGCGCGCGGCATCGAACTGATACGCCTGCACATTCACGCGAGCCGCGAGCGCAGCATCGGCGAGGCGCGAGGCGCCGAACAGGTCGAATGTGTAGTGCGCCTGCAATTGACCAACGAAGTCGTTGTACAGGAACGTATTCGGACCGGCCTCGGGAATCGCTAGCGCACGGTTGCGGGTGGCCTGGCCGCCCGCGTCGATGGTCGGGAGCATGGAACTGCCGATCTGTGCGCGCAATTGTTCTCGTGCGGCGGCGAGGCTCTTGTCCGTGGCGGCGAGCGTCGGGCTGTTGCGCAAACCCTCGTCGACCAGTGCGTTCAACGCATCCGATTGATACAGCTTCCACCATTCGGGCACGGGCTTCGCGCCGGCCACGAATTGCTGGGTGATGCCTTGCGCAGGCACAGTTTGCGTCGGTTGTGCCTCGGCGCCGTAATGAGCCGGTTGCGGCATCGCAGGCGGCTTGCCGTTCGGCCCGAACGAGCAGGCGGCCAGCACAAGCGCGGCGGCGCCGGGAAGCATGAGGCGCAGGTGTCGAGGGAATGCAAAGGTAGCCATGATCTCAGTTCCCCGAATGCGTCGTACCGGACGGCGCCGGTGGCTCGCGTTCATCGGTGCGTACTCTGAACGATGTGGCGTACAGGGCCGGCAGATAAAACAGCGTGAGGATGGTCGCGCTCGTAATGCCGCCCATCAGCGCGGTTGCCATCGGGCCGAAGAAGTTGGAGCGTAACAGCGGAATCAGCGCGAGCACGGCGGCTGCCGCAGTTAGCGTGATCGGCCGGAAACGCCGCACTGTAGCGCCGACGATCGCGTCGAAGCGCTTGTGTCCCGCAGCAATGTCCTGCTCGATCTGATCGACCAGAATCACGGAGTTGCGCATGATGATGCCGAACATGGCGATCACACCGAGCATCGCGACGAAGCCAAATGGCTGGCCGAACAGTAGCAGTGTGATCACTACACCGATCAGGCCGAGCGGAGCGGTCATCACGACCATCAGCACGCGCGCGAAACTCTGCAACTGGACCATCAGGAGCACCAGCACGGCGATAACCATGATCGGCATCTGCGCGTTGATCGATGTCTGCCCCTTGCCGCTTTCCTCGACCGAACCGCCGATTTCGATCCGGTAGCCAACCGGCAGCGTGCTGCGAATCTGGCTGAGGGCTTTATCGACTGCATGCGTGACGTCGATGCCTTGTGAGCCGGGCGCGACGTCGGACTGCACGGTGATGGTGGGTTGCCGGTCGCGTTCCCAGATCACACCGTATTCGAGGTCGTTGCGCAGATGGCCGAGCGTGCCGAGCGGCACCGGGCCGTTCGGCGTCGGCATGGCCAGCGTGACGAGCTTCGCGGGGTCGACGCGTTCCGCTTTAGGTGCGCGCAGATCGACGCTGATCAGCTTGTCGCGCTCGCGATACTGCGTGACGGTATAGCCGGAGAGCGTCATGGCGAGGAAGCTTGAGATGTCTTCCGAGCTCACGCCGAGTTCGCGCGCTTTCTTCTGATCGACTTCGAAGCGCACCGAGCGCTCGGCGGGCTCGTCCCAGTCGAACTGGACGTTGCTGGTGCCGCGGTCGGCGCGCATGGTCGCGGCGACGCGCTCGGCGATCGAACGCACAGTGGCGATATCGTCGCCGCTTACGCGGAACTGGACGGGATAGCCGACTGGCGGCCCATTTTCGAGGCGCGACAGGCGAGTGCGGATCGCCGGAAAGTTGTTGCGCAATTCCGGTTCGAGCCACTGCGCGAGCTTCTCGCGATCTTTCACGGATTTCGCCGTGATGACGAACTGCGCGAAATTCGGCTGCGGCAATTGCTGATCGAGCGGCAGGTAGAAACGCGGCGCACCGGTGCCGACGAAATTCACCGTATGATCGATTTCCGGACGGCCCACCAGCACTTTCTCCAGCCGCTCCGCTTGCCGCAACGTCGCTTCGAACGACGCGCCTTCGGGCAAGCGCACATCCACCAGCAACTCGGGGCGGTCCGAGCTCGGGAAGAATTGCTGCGGCACCAACGTGAAGCCTGCCATGGCCAGAATGAACAGCACGACGGTGATCGCCAGCACGACGAAGCGCCGCTCGATGCACCAACTGATCCAGCCACGCAGCCGCTTGTAAAAGCGGGTGTCGTAGATGTCGTGCTCGTGATCGTCCGCTTCGTGTTCCTGACGTTTGCGCTCCGGCAGCAAGTGATAGCCGAGTAGTGGAATCAGCACGACGGCCGCAAGCCACGACGCGATCAGCGCGATCGCCGACACTTCGAAGATCGAGCGCGTGTATTCGCCGGTGCTCGACTTCGCCAACGCAATCGGCAGGAAGCCGGATACGGTCACGAGCGTCCCGGTCAGCATCGGAAAAGCGGTACTGGTGTACGCAAAGGCTGCGGCGCGCGTACGGTTCCAGCCTTGCTCCAGTTTCACCGACATCATTTCGACGGCGATGATTGCGTCGTCGACCAGGAGCCCTAAGGCAAGCACCAGCGTGCCCAACGACACCTTGTGCAGCCCGATGTCGAACAGATACATGCACAGTGCCGTGACGGCGAGCACGACAGGAATCGAGATCACGACCACCATGCCGGTGCGCACGCCCAACGACAGCAGGCTGACGACTAGCACGATCGCAATCGCCTCAGCGACGGCTTCGAGAAAATCGTCGACCGAATGGGCCACCGCGTTCGGCATGCTCGACACTTCGACCAGGTGCAAACCGGCGGGCAGGGCGGCCCGCAGCTTGACCGTCTCCTGATCGAGCGCCTTGCCCAGACGGATCACATCGCCGCCCGGCTGCATCGTTACACCGATGCCGAGCACGGCCTTGCCGCCGGCGCGCATTTGCGTGGCGACCGGATCGTCGTAACCGCGCTTGATGGTCGCAATATCGCCGAGACGGAACGAGCGGTTATTAATGCGGATCAGCGTGTCGGCGAGCGCATTGACGTCCTTGAACTGGCCGGTGGGGCGCACGAACACGCGGTCGTCGGTGGTAGTCAGCGTGCCCGCCGGCGAGACACTGTTCTGCGAATTGATCGCCTGACCGAGTTGCTGCGGCGAGATGCCGAGGCGCGTGAGTTGCGTGTTGGCGATCTCGATGTAGATGTGCTGATCCGGATCGCCGAAATAATCGACTTTGCCGACGCCCGGCACACGCAGCAGCACCGTGCGCAACTGGTCCGCGTAGTCGTGCAGTTGCGCGGCGGAAAAACCGTCGCCTTCGAGCGTCCAGATGTTGGTGTAGACGTCGCCGAATTCGTCGTTGAAGAACGGGCCCTGAATGCCTGGCGGCAAGGTCGCTGCGATATCGCCGACTTTCTTGCGCACCTGATACCAGGTTTCGGGCACGTCCTTGACCGGCGCCGAGTCTTTCATCGAGAAGAACATCAGCGATTCGCCGGGACGCGAGTAGCTGCGAACGAAATCGATCGCGGGCGTTTCCTGCAATTTCCGGCCGATGCGGTCGGTGACCTGCTCCTGCACCTGGCGCGCGGTCGCGCCGGGCCAGAAGGTACGGATCACCATCACGCGGAACGTGAAAGGCGGGTCTTCAGATTGGGCGAGACGGGTATAGGCGAGGATGCCGAATGCGGTCGAGAGCGCGATCAGGAAGACCACTAGCGCCTGATGGCGCAGTGCCCATGCGGACAGGTTGAAGCGTCCTTCTTCATGCGTGGTGCTCATGAAGCGAAGTCCTCGGGATGCAGCGGCGGGATCACGTGGACTTTTTCGCCGGCGGTTACGGTGTGCACGCCTTGCAGTACGACGCGTTCACCGTCCTTGAGCCCCTGGCCGATCACGATCGTGCGTTCGTTGTAGCGGGTGACCGTCACGCGGCGCAGTTCTAACGCGTTATCCGTGGTACGCACGACCCACACGGCCGGCTGCATGCCGTCGTGGAACAGGGCGGTGGCAGGCACGGTGAAGGCACTGCCCTGATCAGCGGAATTTGCAGAGGAAGGCGCGGAAAGCGCGATGTCGGCTGTCATGCCGAGGTGCACGTCCGGGCCGGGATTGTCGAGTGTGAGCTTGGCGCGGTAAGTGCGGCTTTGCGGATCGGCGGCGGGCGACAGTTCGCGCACGCGCGCGTTGAAGCTGTGACCCGGCAGCGCGGCTAACGTGACCTTCGCGGTTTGCCCGACCGAGAGCGCGGCTAGCGCGCTTTCCGGCACGTCGCAGACCACGTCGATATCGCCGCTCCATGCGAGGTTGTAGACGGCTTGACCCGCGGACACATTCTGGCCGGTGTCGGCCTGTTCCGCGGTGATCACACCGGCGTGGTCGGCAATGAGCGTGGTGTACTGCAACTGGTCTTTCGACAGCGCCGTCTGCTGCGCGGCCTGGTCGCGCTGCGCGGCGGCTGACGCGTACGCATTGGTGGTCTGTTCGAGCTGTGCGGGCGCGATCAGGTTTTCCCTGGCCTGTGCCTGGTCGCGATCGAGTTGCTGCTTCGCATACACGAGACTGTGTTGCGCGGCTTCGAGTTGAGCCTGCGCGCTGGCGGCATTCTTCTGCGCATCCGCCGGGTCGAGCCGGGCGAGGATCTGCCCGTTCTTCACCACGTCGCCCAAACGTACCCGCCGCTCGACGATTTTGCCTCCGACGCGAAACGATAGCGGGGTGGAATAGCGCGCCTGCACTTCGCCCGGCAACGATGCCGCAGCCATTGCGCTGCCGTCCGCATGCACGGCGACGGCGACCACCGGACGCGGTGCGGGCGCGGCAACTTCTTTCTTCGAGCACGCGGCGAGCGTGACGATACCGGCGAGAGCGAGAGCGAATGCTGCGCGGCGCAAGTGCGCGGGACGGGCATACCGATGGAACTGCTGGCGCATCACAGACGATGCGGGAGATCCGGGACGCTTCACAATTACCCCAACTGGAGACAGCGAACGAACACGGCAAGCCGCAACGGCCCGCCAGCGAAGACCCGCGGCCGAAAACATGCAACCGGCATACGCGTCTGACTTCGAATGATTGGATGCATTCTAATACACACCTGTATTTGAATGTTGTAGTGAATTGGAATTCTTTTCGGTGCTAGACTTGCGCCCATGAAACGGCAACGACTTACACGCGAGCAGAGTAAAGACCAGACGCGTCTGCGTCTGCTCGACGCTGCGCAAGCAATTTTTATGAAGAAAGGCTTTGTTGCGGCGAGTGTCGAAGACATCGCAGCGGCGGCGGGTTATACACGCGGCGCGTTCTATTCGAACTTCCGCAGCAAGAACGAGTTGTTCCTCGAACTACTGCGGCGCGATCACGAGACCATGCAGGCGGGTTTGCATGCCATCTTCGAAGATGCGAGCTCGCGCGAGGAAATGGAAGAGCGCGTGCTGCGCTACTACAGCAGCTTGCATCGCGAGAACAAGTGCTTCCTGCTGTGGGTGGAGGCGAAGCTGCTCGCCGTGCGCGACGGCCGCTTCCGCATACGCTTTAACGCGTTCATGCACGAGAAGCTCGAACAGTTGAGCGCGTACATCCGCGAATTTTCGACGCGGGTCGGCACGCCGCTGCCGTTGCCGGCGGAGACGTTGGCGATGGGTTTGATGGGGTTGTGCGACGGCGTGCAGTTCTTCCACACGGTCGATCCGCAGAATGTGCCGTCGGAGATGGCTGAAACGGTGCTGGCGGGATTTTTCGCGCGCGTGGTGTTCGGGCGCGAGGCGTAATAGGTCTGACGAATGCCGGCGAATCAGCTCGCCGGCAACTGCGCGCAGGCGTCCGCAACCGGCGTGGCGCAGACGAACGAATACTGCCCGCTGTAGCGCAGGACTTCTTCACCGACATGCAGGACGACCTTGATCTCCGGGCACCGCTCATAAGCGATGAAGGCCGAACAGGCTGCGGCAGACCAGCAAACCAGTGAAAACGCGATTTTTTCGAGAAGCTGAAAACGATGTGGCATAGCGATATGTTCCTTTCGGGCGCTATATTACCAGCATGTAAGGGTTTATACCTATCTAATATCCGGAATAAGCCTCGCAATAGTGTCGCGAGCGCCTCAGAAAGCTGACCGGATTGTCATCTTCAGGTCAGGGTTGGGACATGGTCGGGTCGATACAATCGAATCGTTGGGCAAATCCGCGCGCGCCTTGTCGTGCGGGTCGACACAGGCGGCAGCGTTGCGCCGGCCCGGCTTTACCGAGGCAGGAGTCGTCCCATGAATCAATTGCAGTCGATGCGCGTATTCGTCAAGGTGGCCGACCTTGGCAGTTTCGTTCGCGCGGCGGGCGCGCTGGATCTTTCCACTGCCGTCGTCACGCGCCATGTCGCCGATCTGGAAGCACGCCTCGGCACGCGGCTGCTCAATCGCACGACGCGGCGCCTCTCGCTGACCGAATCCGGCACGACCTATCTGGAACGTGTACGCCACATTCTCGACGACCTGGAAGGCGTCGAGCAGATGGTGGTGGCACGCAATCACGAACCGGTCGGCACCTTGCGCATCGTCGCGCCGGTCGTGTTCGGGCTGCATAGCCTCGCGCCGGTGGTGCAGTCGTATGCCGCGTGTTATCCGGATGTGATGCCCGATGTCACGCTGGCGGACCGCCATGTCGATCTGGTGGAGGAGGGTTTCGACGTCGGCATCCTGGTTGCGCGGCAGATGCGCAGCGCGAGCATCGTCACGCGGCGTTTGACCACCGGCTACATGACGGTCTGCGCGACGCCCGCTTATCTGGCGCGGCACGGTACGCCGGTTCGCCCGCAGGATCTGTTGGCGCATCCGTGTCTGAGCCGGCCAGCCGAGCAGGGCGGCGACGAAAAGGTGTTCACCGGACCGCACGGTGAAGTCCGTGTGAGGCCCGCCAACGCGATTGCGGCGAACAACACCGAGATGCTGAGACAGTTCGCCCTGCTGGGCATGGGCGTAGCGATTTTGCCGAGCTATCTGATCGGCCGGGATCTGGCGTCCGGGCGCCTTGTGCCGTTGCTCGGCGATTACCGCCTGCCGCAAGTCGAAATTACGATTGCTTATCCCAGCCGCCTTCATTTGCCGGCCAAGGTGCGCACCTTTATCGATCACCTGGTCGCGCATTTCCAGCGAACCGACGAGCACGCGCGCGATCCGCGCGACACGATGGCGCGGCGTGCCGTTGCCAGCTCGCCGGTTTATGCCGACGACCTGCCGGTGTCCGCCTTGCCGGGCGACGCGACGCGGCCGAAGCACCAGGTCTCGCGCGCGCGAAGCCTGGTGTCGTCGCCGCTTTGACGAGCGTGCGGAACGCAGGAGCCTTCAGCACGCCTTAGAAACGCTTTTACTCAGGCCATGGTTTCGTTAGGACTGCCGAAAGCGAATGGCATATTGAGTACGTGCGGGAAGCGCATGTCTGATGCGAACAGCCAACCTGCCTAGATCCATACGTCATTTGCCGCCGTGCGTTCGTTGTGTTCTTCGCCGGTGTTCTTCACGCCACGCGGTTCGATCAGCAGCAGCTTGACCTCGCGTTCGGCATACGGTTTGTGCTCCGTGCCTTTGGGCACGACGAACATTTCTCCTGCCGAGAGCAGGACAGACCCATCGCGCATGTCGATGCGCAACTGCCCGTCGAGCACGATAAACGTTTCGTCGGTATCCGCATGTTCGTGCCAGACAAAGTCGCCTTCGATACGCACCAGCTTGAACTGGTAGTCGTTCATTTCCGCGACGACGCGTGGTTGCCATTGGTCGTTGATGAGCTGCAGCTTTTCAGCGAAGTTGATGGCGCGGTGAAGCTGTTGAGTCGTTTGATGGGTGGACATCGCGGTGCTCCTCCTGAGCGGTAGTGTCAGGCACCAGCGTACGGCGGAAGGCGCTATCGGGTCTTGTACGTTTGTGTGCGCGGCCGCCAGACAGCGGAATATCCGTCGAGCTGCCGCTTAACGCGCGCTGCGCACCGATGGCCCCAGCATCTTGAGCCAATGCGCCGGCGCAACGCCCCACGCGCGCTTGAAGTGCCGCGTCATATGGCTCTGGTCGGTAAAGCCGGCCGCCGCCGATGCGTCGGCGAGCGACACGCCCTGAACCGCGAGGCGGCGCACGAGATCGAGCCGGCGCATGGTCAGATAACGGTGCGGACTCGTGCCGAACAACGCACGAAAATCCCGCGACAGACTCCAGCGGTCGCGGCCAGCGGCTGCCGCCAGTTCGTCGAGTGTCACTGCGCTGTCGAGCGAGCCAAGCATATACTCGCGCGCCCGCTCCGCCGCGAGGTAATCTACCGGCCGGCGCGTCGCCGCCACACCAGCCACGGCGTCGAGCGCGATGGCCAGTTCGTAGAGCGCGTCGTCCTGTTCGAGCGAGTCGATTGCGCAGTCCATGGCGCGTAACAGGCTTTCGGTGGCCGCAAAGAGACGCGGATCGTTCGACAGGCCGTCTTCGAGAAATGGCAGCGGCTTGCCGCCAAGCACCTGCTGGAACAGTGCCGGGTCGACATAGATCATCCGGTAATGAAAGCCGTCGCGGGTGCCGGCCTGGCCGTCATGCGGTTCATCGGGATGCAGCACCATCGTGCCGCCGGGCAAGCTGTTACGCGTGCTGCCGCGATAGCGGAAGCTCTGCACGCCTGCCAGCGTGCGGCCGATCGCATAGGTATCGTGTCGGTGCATGGCATAGCCGGCATGATGAAAGAAGGCTTCGATTCGCTCGA
This sequence comes from Paraburkholderia sp. D1E, assembly GCF_052682275.1. Classification (NCBI taxonomy): domain Bacteria; kingdom Pseudomonadati; phylum Pseudomonadota; class Betaproteobacteria; order Burkholderiales; family Burkholderiaceae; genus Paraburkholderia; species Paraburkholderia sp. D1E. The sequence continues at coordinate 7,079,924 of NZ_JBQYMB010000001.1, read as the reverse complement.
TGCCGCTCGCGCCGCCCGAATGTGGAGAGCGGTGGATCCAGTCTGCAGCAGGCTTCAGATCGGAGGAAAGCGCGTTCAGCCTCAGCACCTGCTTTCCGCTCATGCTCCAAGACCCGGCCCGTAATTGCCGCCAACCAGGCGCGTCACCGACGTCACGTCGGCGTAATCCTGCTCCGGCAAACCGTCGAGCATCGATATGACTTCGTTGCTTGCGCCGGCTTCGCGCGCGGCGTCGACTAGCGCGTCCTTGTATGTCGGGAAACTGACTTCGCGCAAAACGTCGGCGATCTGCAGATCAATCGATTCGCCGGGAATAGCCGATGCGGTCATGCAAGCGCTCCGAGGGATAGTGTTTTCAGGTCTGCAAGTGCTCGTTCTGGCCCGTGAAGCTTCGCTCCAGATGCCGCGACTTGGGCAGCGCGATAAATTGCCATTGTTGCGGACGATTCTGATCCGTGACAGCGACGTCCGGCGCCGCGGGGGCGACGGGTGCGGCGTCGGCGCGTTCGGCAAGGCTATTGGCGGCCGTGCCGTCCGGCGCGGTATGGACCGGCGCGGCGAAACACGAGGCTGACAGCGTCACCATGGTCAACAGTGTCGAGGTTTTCATCGCCCGACCTCCTAAGCTCATGCGGCGCTGACAGTTGAGTAAGTGCTGTGCCGTCCCCGCGTCGGAGGGAGGGCGCAACTACACACGGCATTGCGCTATGCGGGCAGCGTGCATTTACCATCTTAGATGGCAATCCGCTGCGGCGCGCGCGCAAAAGAGACAAAACCTCATTGTAGATTTCACATGATGGCAGGAAAAAGGCAGCGCGGTCACGAATGGTCGCACCGCGTTTATATTGCGCTGCAATAAATGCCGCGTCTAGCGCAGCACGTCGAACCGCGTCCACGGCCACGATGGCCGGTCACGCATATAGCCGTTGAGCCAGTTCCACTGGGGATGGCGCTTCATGAACGCCTGCGCGTCGAATGGGCGGCCGCACGGATGTCCCCAGCGGGCCGTGAACGCCATATTGCGCGCCATGTCGCTGTCGACCACCTTGCCGTCGTTGGCCCCCCACGGATTGAACGGCCCTTGATCGGAACCGCCGAAGCGCGCGTCGTCCAGTTCCAGATGCCCGCAGATGGTGCGCGAGCACGGGTTATCGTTGCGATCGAGATAGACGTCGTGATGATCGGCGATCATCGCTTTCGCAAGTTCGACATCGATCTTGCCGTGATGCATTTCTTCGAGCTGCATGAAGCGCAAGCGGCGCGCGCCGTTCTTGCGCACGTCCGTATAGTCTTCGCCTTCGCCGATGCATTCCTGGTTGCGGATCTTCAGATCGGTCGCGGTGTTGTAGCCGCTATAGAACGAATGGCACTTACTTAAGCCTGCATGGAGGAGAAGACGGGGGTAAGTGCTTGAAGAGAAAGGGAGGCGGCTGATCGAAGGATTGATAGGATGGTTGTTACCAGGCAAACACCGTCTCATTCCAAGGATCAGCCACCATGGATCGTAATTCACGAAGTCATCATAGGCAAACACGAAGCACAGTTCAAAGCCGGGCGCGCAGGACACAGTCTGTGGACTACTTCAACATACTGACGAGCCCGCAGCTATTGGCCGCCACCGAAGCGTATTTGCCAGCGCATCGAGAACGGCTGTATCCGCCGACGGTGACGCTGTCGATGTTCATGCGCCAGGCGCTGGAAGAGGATGCCTCCTGTCAGAAGGCAGTCAACGGGTGGGCCGCGCAGCGAGTTGCCGACGGGCTGCGGCCCACGAGCGTGCGCACGGGAGGCTACTGCCGCGCTCGCCAGAGACTGCCGCTGACAATGGTCCGGGAGTTGGCGCGCGAGACGGGGCGTCAACTGCACGAGCAGGCCGAGCCGGCCTGGAAGTGGCGCGGGCGCCCGGTCAAGCTGGTTGACGGCACCGGGATCTCGATGCCCGATACGCCGTCGAACCAGGCGCGCTTCCCACAGTCCAGTGCTCAGGCCGAAGGCGTGGGATTTCCGTTAGCCTATCTGGTTGCGGTGATCTGTCTGGCAAGCGGCGCAGTGCTGGAGGCGGCTGTCGGAACTTACGCGGGCAAAGGCAGCGGGGAGCTGACGGCGTTTCGCATGCTGGAAAACACGTTTCGTCGAGGTGACGTGATTGTCGCCGATGCCTTGTACTGCCACTACTTTCTGATGGCCTCAATGATCGCCGCCGGAGTGGATGTCGTGATGGAACAGCATGGGGCGCGCCGCACCGACTTTCGGCGAGGCAAGTCGCAGGGCACGCGCGATCACATTGTGACGTGGCCCAAACCCCGGCAGTGCCCCGCCTGGATGACGCGTGAGCAGTACCAGGCCTTCCCCGATGAACTGATGGTGCGCGAATGCAGGCTGCATCACCGGGTGCTGGTCACCACGATGCTTGATGCACACAAGACCAGCAAACAGGACCTCTCGCAGTTGTATGCCAGGCGCTGGAACGTGGAACTGGATCTACGTAACATCAAGACGACGATGGGCATGGATGTGCTGCATTGCCAGACTGCCCACATGAACGAGAAGGAGATGTGGGTCCATCTGCTGGCCTACAACGTGATTCGGCTGCTGATGGCCCAAGCCGCCAGCCACTGCGCCACCGATCCGAGAACACTGAGTTTCAAGCACGCCGTGCAGCTATGGACTGAATGGCTGGCCAGGGGTCTGACGGCAACTCACGACCAGAGTGTCCTGTTCAAGCTGATCGCGCAGTCTCGTGTTGGGAACCGCCCCGGTCGCATCGAACCACGAATGCGCAAACGAAGACCGAAGTCTTATCCATGGCTGAAAGAGCCTCGTCACATCGCACGCGAGCGCGTCCGAAAATATGGGCACGCTCCTCGGGCTCGGGCTTAAGTAAGTGCCATTCGCTATAGAACCCGTCTTTCGTGCTTTCGAAGCCGGAATAGTGCAGCCCCAGTTCGTAGCGCGCGATCTCGCCCGTTTTGGTGTCACCGAGCAGCCAGCTGTTCGCATAGCCGCCGTTATTGGCGACCGCGAACATCTCGCACCATTCGCCGATGTTGTTCGCATATTGCGACGCGCGCCGCGACCGGTAGAACTCCGGCGCACCCGCTGCGTTGTAGCCGACAAAGTTGGAGATGGTGGTTTCGGTGACCATCAGGCCGGCTTGGGTGACCCAGAAATCGGTGAGGCTGGAGATGCAGCCGGGCAGGCCCTGCATCAGGATGCGATTGCCGCGATCCGGCACGATGTCGAACACCACATTGAACGCGTCGCCCGCGGCGTAGCGGTCCCACGAGTTGTGCGCCATCACGATGCGGCCGTCCCGGGTGGCATTGCCGGTGGCGATGAACGCGCTGCAGTGATGGCCGCGGCGCCCGCGCCACGGTTTCAGGCCGAGCTGCGGTTGCTGGGCCGCCGCGTGGCTCGGCCACCAGCTTTGCAGCAGATCCATGTAGCCGTTCCACGCCAGCACTTCGGCGAACGGCAGCTTCGCGCCGTCGGCGATGCCCTGGATTTCGTCGGCGAATTCAGTGTCGAGTTTGTTGGCGAACTGGGCGACGGCGGCGTTGACGAAGGTGTCGAAGTCTTCGCCGGTGTCCCATTTCGCAAGGTAGCGGGCAGTGTGGATCGCGTTCTGGATTTCAGTGGCGAGCAACTGGCCGTGCTGCTCGCCGCGATCGTACGGCTCGCCTTCGATATGCAGAAAAATCCAGCCCGCCTGATCGCGGCGTACGGCATCGAGGGACGGTTCGCTCATCTTCGCTCCGATCGAAGGGCGGGCGTCTCGGTGCGCCCGTCTTGGCGTAACGCGCGCTGCTCACAATCGCTGCAGCGGTCTCCTCATTGTAGAGAATCTGCCGCGCTTTGCACGGCTGAGAAGGAGGGGGGAGCCGCGGCGCCATGCCGTCCGGACTCGACGAACGGTATGGCGATTAAGCGACTCAATTGCTCGAAAGCTCGAAAGCTCGAAAGCTCGAAAGCTCGAAAGCCCGAAAGCCCAAGCCCCGGCCTAGCGCGTCGGATTCATCCGGAAATACGCGTCGAGCAGCGATGTCTTGTAGACCACGCCCGCCAGCTTCGGATCCGCCGTGCTTTCGACTACCGGCAGCCGCTCCCCCTGGAATGCCATGAAGTGCTGCAGCGCAACGCCGAGCGGCATATCCGGTGTGAGTACATCGAAATGCGGCTGCAGATAATCCGCGGCGGTTTTCGTGGCGGTGTCGCGCTTGTCGAGCAGATCGGATGTGATGTCCTTGAGTGCGACCACGCCGAGAAACGCGCCGGACTCGTTGGCCACGTACAGATATTTCACCGGATATTCGAGGAACACGCGCGTCATATCCTGCACGGTCGCGTTCGGTGCCACGACGGTTTCGGCGGGGCGGATCAGCTCGCGCATCTGCGTGGCGCGCAGACGGGTGCGCTCCTGTTCTTCCTGGTTGCGTCGCAATGTGATTTCGTACATCGACGTCTTGCCGATCGCGCGCGACACGAAATACGCGACCACGCATGACAGCATCAGCGGCAGCACCACCTGATAGCTGAGGGTCATTTCGAAGATCATCAGGATCGCCATCAGCGGCGCCTGTGTAGCGCCGGCGAGAAACGCGCCCATGCCGACCATCGCATAGGCGAACGGCGCCGAGGTGCCGTGCGGCCACAAGGCGTGCATGCCGAGGCCGAACAGCGAGCCGACTACCGCGCCGACGAAGAGCGTCGGCGTGAACACCCCGCCGATCGCGCCCGAACCCACGGTTGCCGACGTCGCGACGATCTTGAACACCAGCACGAGGACGAGCGCGGTCCACGTCCACGGCGAATGCAGAATGGAGTTGACGACGCTGTAGCCGTTGCCCCACACCTCGGGCGTCCACACCGACAGAATGCCGACGATCAGACCGCCTAACGCCAGCCGGATGGGTAGCGGCACAGGTAGCTTGCGAAAGTTTGCTTTCGAAAAGTCCATCAGCCGCAGAAACTGCGGCGCGGCCGCACCGCACAGCAGCCCGAGCGCGACGAACAGCAGAACTTCAGCACCCGCCACCGGCGGAAACACTGGCATTTCGTATGGCGGCTTGTAGCTGGTGAACTCGCGCATCGTGATGTTGGCGACCACCGCCGAGACCACCACGGGGCCGAAGCTTTCCATCACGATCGAGCCGAGCACGATTTCAGTGACAAAAAACGCGCCGGCAATCGGCGCACTGTACGCAGCGGTAATCCCGGCCGCGGCCCCGCATGCGACGAGCAGGCGCAGACGCGGCGGATCGAAATGCACCCAGCGGCCGATCAGCGACGCAGCCAGCGCCGCGAGTTGCACCATCGGCCCTTCACGGCCGATCGAGCCGCCGCTCGAAATCGTGAACAGCGACGACACGCTGCGCCAGAAGCTCAGCTTGACCGGCACCACACCATCGCCGATGGCGACCGCTTCCATGTAGTCGATGTGGTTGCCCTTGTCGAGGTGACGCTGCGCGATCAGCAGGAAGAAGCCGGCGATCAGGCCGCCCGCGGCAGGCAACCACACACGTACCGTCCACGGCAAGCCACGCGCCATTTCGACGAAACTGCCGGACTTGCCGACAACCGCCAGTTGCAGCAACGCGATGCCCTCGCGAAAGGCAATCGTCGCGAACGCGCCCGCGACGCCGACTACCACCGACCAGACCAGCATCGTATGGGCGTCGGACAGACGGAACAGGGTTTGGGCGCGGGTGCGCAGCTTCAGCAGGAATGAAAGCACGTCGGCAGGAGAGGGCGTGATGGGTGGATGAAATGTGCGTACGGTAACAGCATCGCGCCCGCTGTCGGAAGCGGGCGCGATGCGGAGGGTTCGCGAAGGAGGGCGGCGTGGATCAAGTCCCCGCCTTGTCGAGTTCCGGGTAGTGCCGGAAGATGCAGGCCTCGTTATGCGCGATGCGCCGCTCGGACTGAAGATAAGCAGCGATGTTCGGCCGCTCGATCACCGCGTCGTGCAGCGCCGCGAGGCGCGGATAGTGCTCGCCGAAACGCTTGAGCGCGCGCGGAAACGCGTACAGCAGACCGTCGATCAGCTGGAACATCGACAAGTCGACGTAGGTGAGCGCGTTGCCCACCATGAACGCATCGCCGGCCGGGTTCTGTTTCAGCACGCGCTCGAAGTACGTCATGAACTTCGGAATCCGGTTGTCGATGAAGTCGTGCGCGCGCACTTTGGCGGCGTCTTTCTGGTCTTCGTAGTATAGGGCGCTAGCAAGCGGATGATGCGTGTCGTGCGCTTCGGTCACCATATCCGCGATCGTCAATTGCAGTCCGTTGGCCACGTAGCGCAGGCTTTCAACCAGGGGCGCGAGATTGAGCTTCGGGCCGAGGTAGAACAGGATGTTGGCGGTCTGCGCGATTACCAGATCGCCGTCCTTCAGAAACGGCGGCGCGAATGGCGGGTAGGGCTCGTCGCGGCTCTTCATCACGCTCATCATCGCGCTCGTGCCCAGGCCGTCTGACGGCTCGCCGCGCGCCACTTCCACATAATCCGCGCCGGCTTCCTCCAGCGCCAGCCGCACGAATTCGCCGCGGCCTTGCAGGCCGTCCCAATAGTAAAATTCCAGGCTCATCGATCGATCCTCATTCCGCTTGCATGAACGGGTTTGCATGAACTGGTTACGTCAGCAACCAGTATGCCGCGCATGCGTGCCGGATGGGTCTCCTGAACGCACAAAACCCCGCACGCGGCGGGGTGGGTGGGGAGGCGAGGGCGCTTTAGCCGAACAGGTGCTGGACAGTCCATGTAATACCCAGTCCGCCGGCAATCAACCACACGTACAGAATGAAGCCGGTGGTCAAGGCGCGGGGGCCGGCCTGACGGATCTGCGAGATGCGGGTTTCGATACCGAGCGCGGTCATGGCCATGGTGAGTGCGAAGGTGTCGAGCATGTTCAGCGTGCTGGTCGCGTTTTCGGGCAGCACGTGCAGCGAGTTGATCACGACGAAGGCAAGGAAGCCGAGCGCGAACCAGGGAATCGCCAGCTTGCGCCGAGCGTGTTGCTTGCCGTCTTCGGCCGTAGCAGTGGTGGCCGCGCTGCGTGGCGAGCGGTTCACCCACATGCCGACGATCAGCAGCACCGGCACCAGCAGCATCACGCGGGTCATCTTGACGATGGTCGCGATGTGGGTCGCTTCCGGGCTGACATTGCTCGCCGCGCCCACCACCTGCGCCACTTCATGAATCGTGCCGCCGAAGAACAGGCCCGCGCCAACCGTGTCGAGATGCAGCCAGCCCGCCTTGAACAGCACCGGGTACAGGAACATCGAGAGGGTGCCGAACAGCACCACGCTGCCCACGGCCATGGCGCTTTTATGCGGCTTCGATTGCAGCGTCGACTCGAACGCGAGTACCGCAGCCGCGCCGCAGATCGCGCTGCCCGCAGCCGTGAGCAAGGCCGTGTCGCGGTCGAGCTTCATGATCTTCATGCCGGCCCATGTGCCGATCACCAGTGTGCTCGCGACGATCAGCACCGATTCAGCAAGTCCGGGCAAACCGACCTGAGCGATTTCCTGCAGACTGACGCGCAGCCCGAAAAACGCCACGGCGATGCGCAGAAGCTTGCGCGCCGAGAAGTTGACGCCGGCCGCCCAGCTTTCGGGCATGCCGTCGCGCAGCGCGTTGCCGTAAATGGCGCCCGCCACGATACCGACGATCAGTGGGCTCAAACCCAAACCGGCGATGGCCGGAATCGCAGCGATGCGCGTCACGGCTGCGGCAAACAGCGCAACGAACAGAATGCCGTTGAGCTGGCCGCGGGTGGAGGATCCCGAAGACCCGGCAGGTGTGGCAGAAGCAGTGAGATGAGCGGTGGGCATGGCGTAGTGCCTTCCTATGACTGTCTTGATTCGATAGGTCTAATCCTAAATTAGATATATCGATATGAAAAATCATGATTTAGGATGTAAGGTATCGGCTCTACGGATACTTCGACCGCCATGACCCCGGATCAACTTATAACGTTTGCTGCCGTCGCCGAACATCGCAACATCAGCCGGGCGGCGGTGGCGCTGCATTTATCGCAGCCGGCGGTGTCCGGCCAATTGCGGCAACTCCAGGACGAATTCGGCGAACCGCTTTACCTGCGCGATGGCCGCGGCGTGCGCCTGACGCCCGCCGGCGAGCAACTCGCCAGCTACGCCACGCGGCTGCGCGATACATGGCGGCAGGCGCATGCGTACCGCGACGCGCTGCGCGGCCTTGAGCAGGGCACCTTACGCATCGGCGCCAGCACGACGCCCGCGAGCTATCTGCTGCCGTACCTGATCGCCGACTTTCATCGCCGCTATCCCGACGTGACGCTGCATACCGCCGACGGCAACACCACGGACATCGTCGGCGCGCTGGGCTCGGTGGATATCGCCATGATCGAAGGGCCGGTCGGCGCGGATTTGCCGCCGGACACCGCGGTGCATGCGTGGCGCGAGGACGAGATCGTCGCGATCATGCCGCGCACGCATCCGCTCGCGCAGGCGGGGGGCGCAGGCGGGCCGGGCATGACGGACGGGCTGCACATCAATGGCGGGCGGGCGGAACTGGCGGCGTTCGGCCCGCATCCGCTGGTGTTGCGCGAAGCCGGGTCGGGCGTGCGGCAGATTGTCGAGCGTGCCTTTGCCCGGGCGGGTGTGCCGATGCGCGTGGCCCTGGAGATTGCCGGCGTCGAAGGCGTCAAGGAGGCGGTGCGGGCGGGAATGGGCATCGGTTTCGTCTCGGCGATGTCGATGCGGCATGAGGACGGCGCGCTGTGCCGGTTCTCGTTGAGCCCCGAGCCGCTGACGCGGCGTCTGTCGATTCTGGTGCCCCACGCGAGTGCCCCGTCGCGGGTAGTCGAGCAGTTCCTCGCGTTATGTCTCGCGGATGGGCCCTGATCGGGATCTCCTGGGGATTTCCACTATGGTGCGCGACGGCGGGCTCGGCGCACTATTCGGTCATCCAAGGCGCTTCGGCGCTTTTTTTCGAAATGTGTTTGGAACCGGTTCCAGATGCCGATCAAGAGACAGGTTTGAGTAAATTCGACATGGCTGACGCAGTTGATGTAGTGATCGTCGCAAGCGCATTCGGGATGGACGCGGTTCGCACAGGCGGTCATTTGAAGTGGGCCGACGCGAGCAGGCAGGCTGGCGCGGCAGCGTTCGAAGTGCGCCGCGAGCTGTTCGCCAACGAAACCGAGGCGGCACCGCAGGCATTGAGCGCGCTCGGCAAATCGATCGCCGAACTGGGCTTGTGGTCGGTGTATTCGACCCCTGCATCGCTCTACACGTCCGACGGACACCTCGACGCCGACGCACTGCGTCTCGCGCTCGACGAAGCGACGGCGCTCGGCGCGCGATTCGTGAAGCTGCAACTCGGCGGGTTCGCCGCCGAGGCCAATGGCGCGGCGATTGCTAACCACCTGTGCAGTGCGAACCCGCGGCTTGTCGTCGAAAACGGCCAACTGGCCGAGGGCGGCTCGCTCGCGCAATTCGTCGGCCTGTTCGACGCGTTGGCGCGCGAAGGCCGCGCCGGCGTGCTGGGCATGACTTTCGACATCGGCAACTGGGCATGGCGCAATGTCGCGCCGCTCGACGCCGCCGGGCTACTGGCTGCCCACGTCGAATACATCCATTGCAAGACGACGGTGGGCGAGGGCGCACGACGCTTTCCCGCAGCACCGGCCGCTGGCGACACGCAGTTCGCCGCGGTGCTCGACAAGCTGCCGCGCCACGTGCCGCGCGGCATTGAATTTCCGTTCGATGCAAACCGTATCGATGAGGACGCGGCGCACTACGTCGCATGGCTGGCCGCCGCGTAAACGGCGCGCAGGACCTGAGAGAGCAGTAGCCAAAGAAACGCGCAGCCGGAAACTCGCGTGTAGAAGTACACGCAGATCGGTGGAAGCGCAGGCAAGGCAGCACAGGCAAGAACAGGCAGTGAACAGAAACACGCAGGAACATGCAGAAACACGCAGGAGCGAAGGATGAGCAACCCAACCGCAGCACTCGACGTCATCACCTACGGCGAAGCGATGGCCATGTTTGTGGCCGCCGAACCCGGCGCACTCGCCGGCGTCGGGCAATTCACCAAGCGCGTCGCGGGCGCCGATCTGAATGTGGCGATCGGCCTCTCGCGTCTGGGTTTCAAGGTGGGCTGGATGAGCCGGGTTGGCAACGATTCGTTCGGCCAGTACGTGCGCGACACGCTGACGAAAGAAGGCATCGACCAGCGCTGTGTCATCACCGACGAGCGTTACCCGACCGGTTTCCAGCTGAAGTCGAAGAACGACGACGGCAGCGATCCAGCCATCGAATACTTCCGCAAAGGGTCGGCGGCGAGCTACCTCTCGTTGGCCGACTACGCGGCCGACTATGTGCTGTCCGCGCGCCATCTCCATCTGACGGGTGTGGCGCCGGCAATCTCCGCGAGCTCGCGCGAACTCGCATTCCATCTGGCGCGTGAAATGCGTGCCGCCGGCAAGACCATCTCGTTCGATCCGAATCTGCGCCCGACGCTGTGGCCGTCGCGCGCCGCGATGGTCGAAGGCTTGAATGCGCTCGCCGCATTGGCCGACTGGGTGCTGCCCGGCATCGGCGAAGGCGAACTCCTGACTGGTTACACGCAGCCGGACGACATTGCAAAGTTTTATCTCGACCAGGGTGCGCGCGGCGTGATCATCAAGCTCGGCGCGCAAGGTGCGTACTTCCGCACCGCCGACGATGCCGCTGTGATCGCGGGTCAACCGGTCGCGAAGGTGGTGGACACGGTCGGCGCGGGCGATGGCTTCGCCGTCGGCGTGGTCAGCGCGCTGCTCGAAGGCAAGCCGTTCGCGCAAGCGGTCGCGCGCGGCAATCGCATCGGCGCACTGGCGATCCAGGTGATCGGCGATTCGGAAGGTTTGCCGAGCCGCGCCGAACTCGACGCGCTGGAACGCACCGATGTGCTGCGCGTTGCAAGCGTGGCCTGAGTGCGCGTGAGCGGCGCCCTGCGTATTCAGGCATTCCGCCGTTCAGCATCAGCTAGCTCGATAACAGCAAGAGCGCTCGAACAGCGCCCCATGACAGCCCATCATTGTTTTCGGGAAGCCGTTAGCAACTATCTTGCATGAGACCCGAGTAAATGCTTTGCGCCAACTCTGGTCGACCGCTTTGCATGGGACCAGAGTAAGCGCTAAAGCGCTAACTCTGGTCGACAAAGGAGACTCTCATGACTTCATCGCTCGCGATTCGCCGTTGGTGGACGATCATGCCGATCGTATTCATCACGTACAGCCTCGCTTATCTCGACCGCGCGAACTTCGGTTTCGCATCGGCCGCCGGCATCAACCAGGATCTCGGCATCAGCAAAGGGCTGTCGTCGCTGATCGGCGCGTTGTTCTTCCTCGGTTATTTCTTCTTCCAGATTCCCGGCGCGATTTACGCGGAACGCCGCAGCGTGAAGAAGCTCGTGTTCTGGAGCCTGGTCCTGTGGGGCGGTTGCGCGGCGCTGACCGGCATGGTCAGTAATATTCCCTCGCTGATGGTGATCCGCTTCGTGCTCGGCGTGGTCGAAGCCGCGGTCATGCCGGCGATGCTGATTTTTATCAGCAACTGGTTCACGAAGAGCGAGCGCTCGCGGGCCAACACCTTCCTGATTCTCGGCAATCCGGTGACGGTGTTGTGGATGTCGGTGGTGTCGGGCTATCTGGTGCATTCGTTTGGCTGGCGTCACATGTTCATCGCCGAAGGCGCGCCCGCGATCATCTGGGCGGTGTGCTGGTGGTTCATCGTGCAGGACAAGCCGCAGCAGGTGTCGTGGCTCACGCAGCAGCAAAAGGACGACCTCGCCGAAACGCTGCGCGCCGAACAGGCCGCGATCAAGCCGATGCGTAACTACAGCGAAGCATTCCGCACGCCCGCGGTGATCAAGCTGTGCGCGCAGTATTTTTGCTGGAGCATCGGCGTGTATGGTTTCGTGCTGTGGCTGCCCTCGATCCTGAAGAACGGTTCGACGCTCGGCATGGTCGAAACCGGCTGGCTCTCGGCGCTGCCTTACCTGGCTGCCACCATTGCGATGCTTGCGGCTTCGTGGGCATCGGATAAACTCAACCGCCGCAAAGTGTTCGTGTGGCCGTTCCTGCTGGTCGGCGCGGTTGCATTCGCCGCGTCGTACGCGCTCGGCTCCACGCACTTCTGGATTTCGTACGCGTTGCTGGTGATTGCCGGCGGCGCGATGTATGCGCCATATGGGCCGTTCTTCGCGATCGTGCCGGAACTGCTGCCGAAGAACGTCGCGGGCGGTGCGATGGCGTTGATCAACAGCATGGGCGCGCTCGGTTCGTTCGTCGGCTCGTACGTGGTCGGCTATCTGAACGGCGCGACCGGCTCGCCCGCGGCATCGTATGCTTTCATGAGCGTGGCATTGGTCGCTGCCGTGATTCTGACGCTGATCGTCAAACCACAGCAGCAGGCGCAGACCCAGGCCGGCACGCTCGCTACACCGTTGCAAGGAAAATAAGCTGATGAAGAAGATCGTCGCCTGGAAGTCGCTGCCTGAGGATGTGCTCGCGTATCTGCAACAGCATGCGGAAGTCGTGCAGGTCGACCCCGCGCAGCACGACACGTTCGTCGCCGCGTTGAAGGATGCGGACGGCGGCATCGGTTCGAGCGTAAAAATCACGCCGGCGATGCTCGAAGGCGCGAACCGGCTGAAGGCTTTGTCGACCATCTCGGTGGGTTTCGACCAATTCGATGTTGCCGACCTCACGCGCCGCGGCATTGTGCTCGCGCACACGCCGGACGTGCTGACCGAGTCCACGGCGGATACGGTGTTTTCGCTGATCCTCGCGTCGGCGCGGCGGGTAGTCGAACTGGCGGATTGGGTGAAGGCCGGCGAGTGGAAGCACAGCATCGGGCCGGCGCATTTCGGCGTCGACGTGCAGGGCAAGACACTCGGCATTGTCGGGCTGGGACGGATCGGCGGTGCGGTTGCGCGGCGCGCGGCGCTTGGCTTCAACATGAAGGTGCTGTACGCGAATCGCAGCGCAAATCCGCAGGCGGAACAGGCGTACGGCGCGCGCCGCGTCGAGTTGGCGGAGCTGCTTGCTACCGCTGACTTCGTCTGTCTGCAGGTGCCGCTTACGCCTGAAACGAAGCACATGATCGGCGCGGCAGAGTTCAGGTCGATGAAGAAGAACGCGATCCTGATCAATGCATCGCGCGGCGCCACGGTCGATGAACAGGCGCTGATCGAAGCCCTGCAAAACGGCACGATTCACGGCGCGGGGCTAGACGTGTTCGAGACCGAACCGCTGCCGGCCGATTCGCCGCTGCTGAAAATGGCGAACGTGGTTGCGCTGCCGCATATCGGTTCGGCGACGCACGAGACCCGTCATGCGATGGCGCGCAATGCGGCGGAAAACCTGGTCGCCGCGCTCGCGGGTACGCTCGCGACGAACATCGTCAACCGCGAAGTGTTGAAAAAATGAGCTCGCCGCCGCTTGCCGCCGCCCGACGCGCGACGATCACAGACGTCGCGCGCGAAGCCGGTACCGGCAAGACTAGCATCTCGCGCTACCTGAATGGCGAGATGAGCGTGCTGTCGCCGGAATTGCGCGCGCGCATCGAGGCTGCCATCGAGCGGCTCGACTATCAGCCGAACCAGATGGCGCGCGGCCTCAAGCGTGGCCGCAATCGCCTGATCGGCATGCTGCTTGCCGACCTGACGAACCCGTACACCGTCGAAGTGTTGCAGGGCGTGGAGGCCGCTTGCCACGCGCTCGGGCTGATGCCGTTGATCTGCCATGCGGCCAATGAAGTCGAAATGGAGCGGCGCTATCTGCAACTGCTGACCACGTATCGCGTGGAAGGCGTGATCGTGAACGCGCTCGGCGTGCGCGAGGAAACATTGCGGCCGGTAGGCGGCGGGGGGATTCCTGCGGTGCTGGTCGACCGTTCGGTCGATGGGCTCGTCGCCGATATGGTCGGGCTGGACAACCGGGCGGCCGCCGAACTCGGCACGCGGCATCTGCTCGAAAACGGCTTCGACGATATCTGGTTTGTCGTGCAGCCCTTCGAGCAGGTCAGTTCGCGGCAACTGCGTGAGGCGGCGTTTCGCGAGGTGATGAGCGGAGCGGGCGGCGAGGGCCACGAAGACAGGATTAGCGGGAAAGGCGAAGGCGGTACAAACCGCGGAAAGCGTGAAGGCGGCAACGGCGGCGCGCGTGGGCACACGCTGGTGTTGAACCTGACGGAGCCTGCGGCCGTTGAGCGCGCCCTTGCCGAACTGGACCGCGCAATCGATGCAGCCGGCGATCCTGGCGGCGCCATGGCCAGGGCCATGACGACAGGTAGCGCCGCACGCAACACCCTAGATGACGCTACAAGTAACTCCGCAGATGACACCACAGGCAATGCCGCGACCGACGCCGCTCGCAAAGCCTCGGCTAACGCCACCGGCAAAGCCAGGCGCATCGCCTTGTTCGCGGCGAACGCGCCCGTCGCGCTGTGCCTCGCCTTGCATCTGAAAGCGCGCTACGGCGCGGATTGGCAGGCGCGCGTCGCGCTGCTGTCGATCGACGATCCCGAATGGGCCGAATTGACCGGTGTCACCACGATTCGTCAGCCGACCTACGAGATCGGCTACCGCGCGGTCGAGTTCCTCCATGAGCGCATCGAAGGGATTCAAACCACCGCACGCGACTGCCTCTTGCCGGGCGAATTGATCGTCCGCGCGTCAACTTCGCGCTGATCTGCGATCATTCGGGCTGCGGCGCGCAGCGGGTGCGCGCCGGTTATCGCAAGGAAACTCATGGTTGTTGCACCGATTACTCTCTCGAGCCTCGCCGTCGCGACCCTGTTTGTCGCCGCCTTACCGTTCCTGATCTACCGTCGTCTGCGCCGCCCGCTCGCGCTGAATCCCCGCGATGCGATCATCGGCATCGCCATATTCGCGCTGTTCGCCATGGTGATCGAACGCGCGCTGAACGACTACGTGCTGCATCGGAACGAAGCGACCGCCACCTTCCTGTCCAATCCGCTCGCCTTCGTGGTGTACGGCGCGCTGGTCGCGGGTATCTGCGAGGAAGTGGGGCGTTTCATCGGGATGCGCCTATTGCTCAGGCGCGCGGCGGCGAAGTCCGCGTCCGCCGTGGCGGGCCAGGGCGACGGCACAGCACTGACTTATGGCCTCGGCCACGGCGGCGCTGAAGCCTGGCTCGTCGGTGTGCTGGTGCAGATTCAATGGATCCTGTTTGCCGTCTTCGAAAATCGCGGCGAGCTGGATGGCTACCTGAGCAATCTGCCGACCGACTCGGTGATGCGCATCCACCTGATTCTTGCCAGCCTGACGCCGCAGACGGCCGGCATTTTCGCGCTCGAACGGGTGGCCGCGCTGGTGTTCCAGATCGGCTTGTCGGTGCTGATGTGGCGCGGCGTGCGGGCGGGCTGGCGCGGCATCCTGCCGCTCGCGATTGCGCTGCACGCGCTGGTCGACGTGCCGGCAGCGTTGTTTCAGGCGCAGCTCATGCCGCTCGCCGCAGTGGACGGTATGTATGCGCTGGGGGCGGTGATTGTCGCGGGTGGGTTGTTCAGAGTGTTCCGTCGCCCGGCGGTTGCCGCGTAAGCCTGTTGTGAGCCGCTTGTTACACAGACCATCCGTGATTCACTAACTTTCGGCGTACCCTTTCGGTACACCGTTCAGGCTCATCCTTTCGGCACACCTCATGGAAGAAGCTTACCAATACGACTGCGCGAACCCCGAGTTCGAGGAATTGGCGCGCGTCATCAGCGATCTGTTTCCCGAGCAGACGCAGTTCATCCAGCAGGCGGGCGAAGATGGCACGCCGACGCTGGCGATTCGTTGGGTCGCAATGCGTTTCGGTGCGGCCGCGCGCCGTATCGTGATGACCGTGGTGATTGCGCCGACGGCATTGGCGCGTTATCGCGCGTTGCCGGCGCGCTTGCGTGGCCGGAGTTTCGCGGTGCTGCGGGCGTATGTCGAAGCAAGCATCGGCTCGCTCGAAGAGCAGTATGCGAACGGCGAGGCGGTGGCGCGCGACGTGACGGTGGATCTCGGCGACGAGTTTGCCTGAAGCGGTTGATTCAAGACCTTCAGGCCATTGGCTGGAAGGCGGGCCCGGGTGCAGCAGGACTCACCCGCCAAGGGCGGCCACCACTCACCGGCCGTGAGTTCACAAGCCGTCAGCCACCGGCTGCGAATCAATCGGCGAGCCGATAGACCTTCGCGAAGCGTGCGGCCTGCACCACGCCGTAGTCGCCGGGGGCGTACTGCATGATCCAGTCGCCGGCCGCGCCGTGCAGCACGTCGCCACCACTCGCTGAGCGGGCGAGTGAAAACGCTGCATTCATCTGTTTGGCTAGCACGACGGCTGGACGGTTGCGGTATGCACCGGGTTCGCCGTGGGCGAGGGCGGTGTCTTCGGGCAGGTATTTGGCGTCGAACCGTTCACGTGAGACGACCCAGCGGTCGCCGGTCGATCCGGTGATCAGCGCGTCGCCGCTGGCATAGCGGTTCGGGCCTTCCAGGCTCATCAGTTCGCCTTCGGCGGCGGCGAATTCAACGCTCACGGTTTCGTTTTTGACGACGCGCCGGGCGTTTGCATCTTTACTCAGGTCGAGATTTTTGAGTTCGGTCATGAAGCGAGTCGGTGTGGAGATATTGACAACCGCGCCAGAACGTTACGTCCCGACGTACTCGCATCATGCCAGACGCATGTGAAGATCGGCTTCTTTTGCCACTGGCGGCGGCACAAGAACCGGGCGCGCAGCACGGGAACCCGCGCCGCGCGCAATCAGCTACGCAATCAATCGCGCAATTAAGCTCTTAAGGCTTCACAACTGCATCACTTACTCGGCGGCTGCGGCCGGCGCCTTCTTGCTGCTGCCCTTGCCATGGTGGCGATGGCCGCCTTCAGGGCCGCCCTGATGGAACGTCACGTCGGCCAGCTTCTTCTGCTCCGGCGAGAAGCTGCTATACAGCGGATCGAACGCATCGACCAGTTTCTTCATGCCGTCCGCATGCGCTTGCGCGATCGTCGCGTATTGCTTCATGTCGTCGAGTGCCGACAGGTTCGTGTCAGCCTTGCGCTGCTGGAACAACTGCCCCATCGTCTGGCCATTGTTGCGCATGACGTCGGCGAACGCGCTCCATTGCGATTCCTGCGCCGAAGTGATCTTCAACTGCTTGTGCAGGTAGGCGATGCGGTCTTCGACGTTGCGCTCGTGGCCAGCTTTTGCGGCAGGCGCCGAAGCTGCGGCGGCAACCGGTGCCGAAGCCGGTGCGGAAGTTTGTGCGAATGCGCCGCTCATAGCGACTGCGGTGGCCAGCATTACGAGTGCTTTTTTCATCGAAACTCCTGATGTCTGTTCGAATTATGACAAGGCGAGCATGGCGAGCGGCCCAATGCGCGTCGCCATGGCGACGCAAGGCGGCCGGCTGCCCACTTCGCCGTTGCCGCTATTTGTATCACGATATCCCTACAATGCGGCTGCAGTGCGACAAACGCTTACAACCGAAACGAACAGGAAATAGCGGATGGACAAATTCGTCAGCATGGAAATCTTCGTTGCCGTGGTTGAGGCGGGCAGTCTCACAGCGGCTGCCGAGCGTTTTGACATTTCGTCGGCGATGGTGGGCAAGCACATCCGCTCGCTTGAAACTCGGCTTGCGACGCGGCTTCTGACGCGCAGCACGCGCCGTCAGAGTCTGACTGAAATCGGCCGGCAATATTACGAGCAGTGCCGGCGCATTCTGACAGACGTCAAGGAGGCGGAGTCGCTCGCCGAAGCAATGGCAACTGCGCCGCGTGGCGTGCTGAAGGTGACGGTGCCGTTGACGTACGGTGTCGAAGTTTTTGCCCCGGCGATGACCGACTACCTGAGCGCGTGGCCAGACGTGAGCCTTGAACTGGATCTGTCGAATCGCGTGATCGACCTGGTGGAAGAGGGCTTCGACGCGTCGGTGCGAATTGGCCATTTGCCGGATTCCAGTTTCGTCGCGCGGCCGTTGAAGCCTTACCGGATGCGCGCGTGTGCGTCGCCCGCCTATCTGGAACGGGCCGGCACGCCGCGCACGCCGGCCGATCTCATGCAGCACGAATGCCTGGGCTTTCTGCACTGGGGCCGCGAGGGGTTGTGGCGGCTAGGCGGCGAGAACGCGAACGAAAACCAGCTGCGCGCGGGACGGTTCCGGGCGAACAACGGCCAGGCGCTCAAGGTTGCCGCATTGCGCGGTTTCGGGCTGGTGTTGCAGCCGGAGGCGCTGCTTGCGAGAGAGATCGCGAGCGGCGAACTGGTGTCGGTGCTGGAAGACTATCTTCCCGAGGGTGCGCCGGTCCATCTGGTCTACCCACGCGATCGCCGCGCCACGCCCAAGCTCACCACTTTCATCGATTTCGTCATCGGGCGGTTCGGGGTGTGATCTTTCGGCGTTCCCGCCGGCTGCCTGCCGCACGATGCCAAAGACGCGCGATAATCCGCCCACTGCTGACCAACTTCTTTCGCCCTCGATGAGACCTCCGCGCCTCGACCAACTCGACGACCTCGACCGCAGCCTCGTTGCGCTGCTGCAAGCCAACGCGCGTGAGAGCGTCGCCAATCTTGCGCGCCAACTGGGTGTGGCGCGCACTACCGTGATCGCCCGGATTGCGCGGCTCGAGCGCAGCAACGTGATCGGCGGCTATAGCGTGCGGCTCGGCCAGGACGTGCTCGACTCGAGCATCCAGGCGTACGTCGGCATCATCATCGCGCCGAAGTACGGGCCGGCCGTGCAGAAGCGTCTCGGCAAGATGCCCGAGGTGAACTGCTATGCGCGGTGAGTGGTGATTTCGACTATGTCGCGTGGCTGCGTGCCGATTCGCCCGACCGCCTCAACGATCTGCTCGATGAGATCGGTGGATTGGAAGGCGTGGAGCGAACCACGACGTCGATCATTCTTGCGCGCAAGGTCGACCGCGGCATGACGTGATTCCGCTGCCCAGTTTTTACGCTGTTTTTATATGTTTTCGACTTATCGACTAATCAGATCGTCATAATGTCGAAGTTTATGGTCATAGCGCAGCATTTTGCGTGTATGAACTGTTTTTGCTTCTCCCTAAACTGTGTCTCAAGGGTTCAGCCCGCCGGGCGCAGCGCCTAAGCGCCGCGCACTTTCCAAGCTGGAGACAGCACACAGAACAAGGAGAAGCGCATGAAAGTAGCCATTGTTGGCGCAGGTTTGATCGGTCACACCATCGCCCACATGCTGCGTGAAACCGGCGACTACGACGTCGTCGCGTTTGACCGCGATCAGCACGCGCTCGATAAGCTCGCCGCCCAGGGTATCCCGACCCGCCGTGTCGATTCGGCCGACGCCGCCGCGCTGCGCGCCGCCATTCAGGGCTTCGACGCGCTCGTCAACGCGCTGCCGTATTACCTCGCGGTGAACGTGGCCGCGGCGGCCAAGGGCGCGGGCGTCCATTATTTCGATCTGACCGAAGACGTACGCGCCACCAGCGCGATCCGCGCGATCGCCGACGACGCCGATCACGCCTTCATGCCGCAGTGCGGTCTCGCTCCGGGCTTCATCGGCATCGCCGCGCACGAACTGGCAAACCGTTTCACTGAAATCCGCGACGTCAAGATGCGCGTCGGCGCGCTGCCGGAGTTCCCGACCAATGCGCTGAAGTACAACCTGACGTGGAGTGTCGACGGTCTGATCAACGAGTACTGTCAGCCGTGCGAAGCGATCCGCGACAGCCGCACGCAATGGGTGCAGCCGCTCGAAGGCCTGGAGCATTTCTCGCTCGACGGTACCGAGTACGAGGCGTTCAATACCTCCGGCGGCCTGGGTACGCTATGTGAAACCCTGTCGGGCCGTGTCGAATCGCTCGACTACAAGTCGGTGCGCTATCCGGGCCACCGTAACCTGATGCAATTCCTGCTGGAAGACCTGCGTCTTTCGAGCGACCGCGACACGCTCAAGACCATCATGCGCCGCTCGGTGCCCGCGACTGCGCAAGATGTCGTGCTGGTGTTCATCACAGTGAGCGGCATGCGCGACGGCCAACTGGTGCAGGAAGTCTTCACCCGCAAGATATTCGCGAAGACGGTGTGTGGCGTGGCGATGAGTGCGATCCAGATCACCACGGCCGGCGCGATGTGCGCGGTGCTCGATCTGTTCCGCGAGCAGAAACTGCCGCAAAGCGGCTTCGTGCGTCAGGAGCAGGTGTCGCTGCGCGATTTCCTCGCGAACCGCTTTGGCCAGTTGTACGAAGGGCAGTCACTGGATGCGATGGCGACGGTGTAGGCCGCGGCTGTCGCGTTGAGGCTCAAAACCGGGGGCCGTGCGACGACGTGGCAATGGCTGCCGCGAGTAATGAAGCAGGCCTCGCAGAAGGCCGTCTTATGAACGCCCCGCCATGCGGGGCGTTTTGCGTTTTTGCGTTTGAAACGCCCGTGCTACACAGGCAGCGGCGGCAGCATCGCAGACGACGCATACGGGTCGCCTACGATGCGTGTGAGCAACGCTTCGTAATCCGCGTGCGTTGGCGCTGTGTTGTCGAACATCAACAGGTCTTCGCAAATATCACCGCCCGGCAGGAAGCGGCGCTGCCGGTACTCGTCCCAATGCGCGAGTTTGTAGGTGTCGTTCGGATTGCCGCGATCGACAATTCGCTGATGCGCCATCTCTTCCGATGTGGTGACCCACACCACCCGCAGCGCCACGTGCGCGCCGATACCCAGCCAGGCGCGATCGAACAGGCGCCGCTCGCGCACTTCGCGCGATAGGGGCCCGACCACCAGCGCGCTGATGCCGAGTTCGAGATTGTCGCGCGCCGTATCGAGCAGGCCGCGGTATTCGGGATCGCGCAGGTGCTGCAGGAAAAGCGGGCTGTCGCGGTCGTTCGGATCGCCGGTCAGCATGGCCATGGCGGCCGCGCTGTAGCCGCCGAACAGCGTATCTTTATCGAGCAGGCAGAAGGGCGACGCGCTCGCCTGCATGAGCGGGCCGATCAGCTTCTTCGCCAGGGTGGTTTTGCCGGTGCCTGCGTGACCGCAGAAGAAAACCAGATGCGTCACGCAGACGTGTCCTCGGGCGGCGTGCCGGCATGCTGCGGGTCACGCGCGAATTTGCCGCTCGCTTCCAGCCACATCACATTGATGATGCCGAAGCCCAATGCCACACCGATGCCGAGAATCCAGGTGAAATACCACATTGCAGTCTCCTTGATCGTATGTCCGGCGAGGCCGGCGATGAAGCGTGGCGCATAGCCGGCACAGAGAAGCACCTGCTGGCAGACAAAAGTGGCACGCGGAGGATCTGAGGGTAAATCCGCAGCGCGCAGCGCCCACAACGCAGCGCTTTGCAGCGATCATGAAGAAGAATACGGTCCTGTGCAAGAGGGGACGCGGAGTCTGGTCGTTCGGCCGGGATGGCGCAATGCGCCTATAACAAGAGCAATACCAGCAATAACACGGGAGACCCAGCATGCCGATGCGCCAG
This sequence comes from Paraburkholderia sp. D1E, assembly GCF_052682275.1. NCBI lineage: Bacteria > Pseudomonadati > Pseudomonadota > Betaproteobacteria > Burkholderiales > Burkholderiaceae > Paraburkholderia > Paraburkholderia sp. D1E. The sequence goes on along the minus strand of NZ_JBQYMB010000001.1, from coordinate 7,058,458 downwards.
CACTTCCACTGCAAAGCCGCGTTGCTTGCGCTTGCCATCGCGTCGTTCGCCGGTTGCGCCGCCACACCTGCCGAACCCGTCCCGTTCAAGGAGGTGCCGCAAGCGCGCATCGTCCAGCCCGGTTATACGCAGCCCGGAACCGGCCTCGTTGCGGTGGATGTGCGGCGCGAACGTTCCCGCGACGTTATCGTCCGGTTTCGCGATGCCCTGGTGTATATCGACGGCGAGCAGGTCACCGATCTGATGAACGGCGAACATGTGGTCTTCTATCTGAGCCCGGGCGTGCACCGCATCGGCGTCTCCACGCAATTCGACCCGGTCGTGGAAATGCGCTTTACAGTCACGGCCGATACCCACTATACGAACCGTGCGTCGATCATCTTCGGGGAAGATCACCGCGTCGCTTTGCGCAGGGTTGCGCGATAGCGGAGCGCTTTAACAATTGGATACATGACGGTCACGCGCAGCCCTTAACATGGCGGCTGTCGTGTATTCGTTCATGCAGATCCGCCGCCGGGCTTACGCGCAGTGCGAAGCCGGCCGGACTGTTTCGTTTTCAAGGTAATCCAACATGCTGATCAATTGCGCCGCCTATCAGGACGGCCGGAAGCTGGCTGACATCGATATCGATAGCATCAGCGACTATGTCGCGCGGCCCGAGTGCTTTGTCTGGGTCGCGCTGAAAGACCCGGGGCCGGAGGAGCTGGCGGTGATGAAACACGAGTTCGGCCTGCACGAACTCGCGATCGAGGATGCGCAAAACGGCCATCAGCGTCCAAAAATCGAGGAGTACGGCGAGTCGCTTTTCGCGGTCATGCATACCGTGGAAATGGACGAAGAGGGCGAACTGCTGATCGGCGAGGTCGACGTGTTCGTCGGGCACAACTATGTGTTGTCGGTGCGCCGCGGCACGCGCGCCGGGTTCCAGAACGTTCGCGCCCGCTGCGAACGCGAGCCGCAATTGCTCAAGGAGGGCTCGGCGTTCGTGCTGTACGCATTGGCGGACGACATCGTCGATCGTTATTTTCCGATCGTCGAGGCGATGAACACCGAGATCGAAGCACTCGAAGACCGCATCTTCGAACGCAACAATTCGGCGGCGTCGCGCGTGATCATCGAAGATCTGTACTCGTTGAAACGCCGCCTTGTGATCCTGCAGCACCACATCGCGCCGTTGCAGGAAGCGATCAGCAAATTGACGGGCGGGCGCATTCCGAGCATCTGCGAAGGCATGCAAGCCTATTTTCGCGACGTCTACGACCATCTCGAACGGATCGTTAAAATCATCGACGGCCGGCGCGAAATGGTCGTTACCGCAGTGCAGGTCAATCTGGGGATGATCTCGCTTGCCGAGAGCGAGGTGACCAAGCGGCTCGGCTCGTTTGCCGCCTTGTTCGCGGTGCCGACCATGATCGCCGGCATCTACGGGATGAACTTCCAGAGTATTCCTGAGCTGCATTACCGGTTCGGCTATCCGGTCTGTCTGGCCGTGATGCTCACCGTGGACATCATCCTGTACTGGCGCTTCCGCAAGGCTGGCTGGCTTTGACAAGCCGCGCCCGCATCTCCCTGCGTTGTTCCCGCTTGCACCGTGCGCAATAAAAGTCCAGCATAAGCGGCCCGCCGGCTGCTGAGTTTGCAGCCGGTGGCAAATTTGCCACGCACGGACCAAGCGAGGGACCTTTGCCAAGACGCAGCTTGCCGGCACGCTTAGGCGCCGCGCTGGGTCGACCCCATCGAGCGCGCAGCATCGACGCACTTTTGCGTGCCGGTGCACAGTAACGCCGCGATTCGTTGACAATCCGAACAGGGCACGCTGAGAATAGGCCCTCGCAAACGTTTGCTCGCAACTAAAAATACGGCTCGACCGCGAGCCCGACAAACCCTGGAGATATGCATGAGCCATCGCATTCGCCGCCGCATGCTGGCGGCCGCAGTTCTCGTCACTGCCACCGCCGCTTTGCCGTTTTCCTCCGCTTACGCGCAAACCACAGCCGCTCATAAGCCGAAGGTCGCGCTGGTAATGAAGTCGCTCGCGAACGAGTTCTTCCTGACCATGGAAACCGGCGCCAAGGACTACCAGAAACATAATGCCTCCCAGTTCGACCTGATCACCAACGGTATCAAGGACGAAACCGATACCGTGAACCAGATCCGCATCGTCGAGCAGATGATCGTCTCGAAGGTCGATGCAATCGTGCTGGCCCCGGCTGACTCGAAGGCGCTGGTGCCGGTCGTCAAGAAAGCTATCGACGCAGGCATCATCGTCGTGAACATCGACAACCGGCTCGACCCGGACGTGCTCAAGTCGAAAGACCTGAACGTGCCGTTCGTCGGCCCGGATAACCGCAAGGGCGCGCAGAAGGTCGGCGATTACCTGGCCAAAAAGCTGAAGGCGGGCGACGAAGTCGGCATTATCGAAGGCGTGTCGACCACCACCAACGCGCAGCAGCGCACCGCGGGTTTCAAGGACGCCATGCAGACCGTCGGCGCCAAGGTCGTGTCGGTGCAATCGGGCGAATGGGAAATCGACAAGGGCAACGCGGTGGCGTCGGCCATGCTCAATGAGTATCCGAACCTGAAGGCGCTGCTGGCCGGCAACGACAACATGGCGATCGGCGCAGTCTCGGCCGTGCGCGCGGCGGGCAAGCAGGGCAAGGTGATGGTGGTCGGCTACGACAACATCGGCGCGATCAAGCCGATGCTCAAGGACGGCCGCGTGCTCGCCACCGCCGACCAGTACGCCGCCAAGCAGGCCGTGTTCGGCATCGACACCGCGCTGAAGGCGATCAGCGAGCACAAAAAGCAGTCGCAGTTGTCGGGTGTGGTGGAAACGCCGTGTGATCTGGTGACCAAATAAGCGCCGGGCAGTAAGTACCGGAAGCACCGCAACCGCAGGAAGCACGACGGGAAGCACCGCAACACGCCAGGGCACGCGGGTTCGCACCGACGCCGCTGCATGCTGAATGCTGAATGCACGGCAAAAAACACGCGAATCCGCGCCAATTCAATAAACGCTCAAGAAACCTGCTGCGCCGCCGTTAATTCCAGAGGTAAGCGTCATGACGGTGGCTGCGCGGCGGGAGCGGGTGTGGCCGATAGCACCTGCGCATTCGGCGCATTGGGCCGGCATGACACGTGGCTGTCGTTGGCCGCCTCATTCGGGCGATTCGCATGAAGCCGCGCCGGGAGTCACGGAACCGGGATTGCGATGGATTCAACTGATCACGACGCCTTGCTTGCCGTACTGTCTGTCAGCGGTGCTGGATACCTATCGCAGCCGCCGTTAGCGCGCATGAAGCCGCTGCCGGTTGTCAGCAGCGTAGCGTATCAGGAGCAGTCGAAGCTGGAAGAGCGGTAAAGCGTAAGTATCCATGGGTTTGGTCTGTCTTCGATGAAGACGTCCGGTAGATCGCCAGGTGGCGTGGCCGGCGGGAACAACAGGCAGGAGAGCAACAGGTTATGGCGACGATCAAGGATGTAGCGGCCGTGGCGGGCGTGTCGTTCACGACGGTATCGCACGTGGTGAACAATTCACGGCCGGTGTCGGCCAACGTTCGCGCGAAGGTCGAACACGCGATCCGTCAGCTTCACTATGTACCGTCGGCGGTGGCCCGCTCGCTCAAGGCGCGGGCGACGGCGACGATCGGTCTGGTGGTGCCGAACAGTACGAACCCGTATTTCGCGGAGATGGCGCGTGGTATCGAGGATGGTTGCTCGCGCAACGGCTACTGCCTGTTCTTCTGCAATTCGGACGACGATCCGGCCAAGCAGCGTAACTATCTGCGCGTGCTGCAGGAAAAACGTATCGACGGACTGATTGTCGCCTCCGCGGGCGACGACGCGGTGCTGGCGCAGGCCCTCGCCGACGCCCGTGAGCCGCTGGTCGTCGTGGACCGCAATATTGAAGGCGTGAATGCGGATCTGGTGCAGATCGACCACGAGAAGGGCGGTTATCTCGCCACGCGTCATCTGCTCGAACTGGGGCATGTGCGGATCGGCTGCATCACCGGGCCGGTGAAAACGGCGGTGAGCGCCATGCGGGTGCACGGTTTCATTCGCGCGATGGCGGAGCGCGGCATCGAGATTCCAGCCGGTGCGATTGTCGAAAGCGATTTTTCGGGGACGGGCGGCCATCGCGCGGCTGGGCAACTGTTCGACACCGTGAAGCCGTCGGCGATTTTTGCCGGCAACGACATGATGGGTATCGGCGCGCTGCGCGCCGCCGCGGAGCGCAATATCAGCGTGCCGCGCGATTGCTCGATCATCGGTTTCGACGATATCGAACTGGGACGTTTCACCTATCCCGCGCTCTCGACCGTCGGGCAATCGGTCCGCGCGCTCGGCGATATGGCCGCGCAGACGTTGATCGAACGGATCGCCGGGACTTCGGCCGGCACCGTGCGTGCGCCGGCCCGCCGGCGCGTCGTGTCGCCGCGGCTGATCGTGCGCGAATCCACCGCGACCTGGGCCGGCTCGGCGAGGCGCGATCTGGCCGCCTGATCCAGCACTGGGTTGGCGGGCATCCCGCGCCGCGTTGCCGGACCCGAACCAAAAGACTTCGTGTCCGGTCTTTCGACTTCGCGTTCGGCTTTTTCGTACAGCTTCAGCCTGAAATCCATTCCCTGAATACCCAGAAGCGCTGCGCGACTTCCGCGCCGGCGCTGCCTGTCAGTGTTTTGTAATTATTCCCAATTCCTTACAACGTCTTTCTTCGTACCATATAAATCCTTCAAGTATGCGGATCGAGTGCCGTAAACGAGAGTATTAGAGCGCCATATCAAAAAGCGCCCTGCACGCAGACGCCTCACGCTATCTCGCGCTGCGCACACAGCCTCTCATTTGCCAGGTACAGGAACAAGCATGTTGAACAAAGGCATCACGATCAAGGCACGGATTGGCCTCACGACGGCTTTTCTCGCTGCACTGCTGATCGCTATCGGCGTTTTCGGTCTGTTCGGCATGAGCCGTTCGAACGGCGCTTATCAGGACACATTTACTAACGCCATGCCGAGCGCGGTCGATATCGGCAACGCCGAGATCTATGCGGCGCGCGAGCGGATGGCGCTCGACCGGGCGGCGTTCATGATGGGCACGCCGGAAGCGGCGCCGACGCTCGAGCGCGCACGTTCGATGCGGGTTACGTCTGACGCGTGGTGGAAAAAGTATATGGATCTGCCGCGCGACGCCGAGGAAGACCGTCTTGCGCAGAACGTCATTGCTAAACGCGACGCACTGCATCAGCAAATGGACGCGTTTGCGGCGATTATCACGGAGAACGCCCCGAGCAGGATCGTCGACGGTGCCAAAAGCATGCAGGTCGCGTACAACGATCTCGGCAATGCCGACGACGCGTTGCGCAAGTACCAGTTTGTATCGGCCAAGCAAGGTTACGACTCCGCACAGAACAACTTTGAAGTGTTCCGCATCGTGAGCGCCGGTGCTCTGCTGGTCGGCGTGCTTGCGGCCGTGCTGTCCTATCTGACGCTGAGTCGCGCAATTGGCCGTCCGCTCGATCAGGCCCTTGGCCATTTCGACGCAATCGCCGCAGGCGACCTGCGCCGTCCGATCGTGGTCACCTCGCGCAACGAAATGGGGCAGTTGCTTGAAGGCATCGCCAGGATGCAGCGCAGTCTCACCGAAACGGTGCGCGCTGTGCGCAGCGGCAGTGAATCCATTGCGACGGCCACGCGCCAGATCGCGGCCGGCAATATCGATCTGTCCTCGCGAACGGAAGAGCAGGCGTCAGCGCTGCAGGAAACCGCGTCCAGCATGGAAGAACTGACCGGCACGGTTAAGCAGAATGCCGACAACGCCCGCCAGGCGAGCGCGCTGGCCGCCAATGCATCGGAGATTGCCAATAAAGGCAGTTCGGTGGTCAGCCAGGTGGTCGGCACGATGGGCGACATCAACCAGAGCTCGGCGAAGATTGCCGACATCATTTCGATCATCGAAGGGATTGCGTTCCAGACCAACATCCTGGCCCTGAACGCCGCCGTGGAAGCGGCGCGGGCCGGTGAAGAAGGGCGCGGGTTCGCGGTGGTGGCAGGCGAAGTGCGCAGCCTGGCGCAGCGTTCGTCGGCGGCGGCCAAGGAAATCAAGGAACTGATCGACACCTCGGTGGAACGCGTGCAATCCGGCTCGGCCCTGGTCGACGAAGCTGGCCGTACGATGACCGAGATCATCGGCGCGGTGCAGCGCGTGACCGACATCATGGGTGAGATCGCGGCGGCCTCGGAAGAGCAAAGCAGCGGCATCGACCAGGTCGCACGCGCGGTCACGCAGATGGACGAGGTGACACAGCAGAATGCCGCGCTGGTTGAAGAAGCGGCCGCCGCGGCGTCTTCGCTCGAAGATCAGGCCGGCAAGCTGCGTACCGCGGTTGCGGTGTTCCACCTCGACGAAAGCGGCGTCAAGGCGCCGGTCAGCGCGGCACCGAAGCGCGCGGCCGCGCCGGCCCGCACGGCGCCGCCGCGTAAAGTGTCACGATCCTTGTCACAATCCGGTGCGCAGGCCGCCATGGTCGCCAGGGCCTCTGCTGCACCCGCTGCGGCACCGGTTGCCGCCACGCCGGCGAGGACGCCGGCGAAGGCAATAGCAAGCGCGGGCAGCGATCAGGATTGGGAAACCTTCTGATCGGGCATGTACGTCCAGCGCGGCACGCTAATGCGCGACAATGTTTAGGGACGTGCGACGTCAGCGCCGCGTTTTGAACGCGACGCCATGGCCTGCGATCGGTCATGCGACGGCCACGACGTTGCAACATTCGTTCCCGCTGGAGCATTAGACGAAAAGCGTGCTTATGCGGATTGACCGCATGACGATAAAGACCGCGATTGCGCATGCAACCGTGGTCTTTTTTACGGTCTGCGCACTAAGTAACGTTCACAAGTGTTGTCCGCGCCCTGGCGAGCGTCGTGATCCGGTACATTGACGGACGCGACTACGGCCTGAAGCGGCAACGTCGCCGCTTCAGGCCGTCAGCGCGCGGACCGTCAGCCCGCTGTTTTCAACTGCTGCAACTCAGTGCGGCAACCCAACGCGCAACGCGCCAGCCATAAAGGACCGACATGACGCAATACGACCTCGCGCACCGCCTCGTCGAAGCCCGCCGGCAGCATCGCCCGATCGATGCGCCCCCTCCCGACAGCCTGCCGCCTGACGCGGCAACCGCCTATGCGATCCAGCAGGCTGTCATTGCGGGCCTCGGCGACTCGACGGGCGCGTGGAAGATCGGCGCCAGAACGCCCGGCGGAGCCGCCGGGGGCGCGCCCATTCCGGCTTCGCTGGTGCTGCCGTCGCCGGCGCGGGTGGCCCATACCGGCTTCTTCCGGGTGCTGGTCGAACTGGAGATCGCCTTTCGTTTCGCCGAGGCGATCGAGCCGCGTGGCCGGGCTTATGCGCGCGACGAGGTTCTGTCGAAGGTCGGCGTTGTGCTGCCGACCATCGAGATCGTCGATAGCCGTTTTGCCGAGTGGCCCAATGTCGCGCCGCTCGCGCAACTGGCCGACGCGCAGAACAACGGCGCACTGATCACCGGTCATCCGGTTGCCTATGCTGGCATCGCACGCGGCTTCGATTTTGTATCGCCTGAACTGGAGTTGAGTTTCGACGGCACCTCGCTGGTGCCGGAAGCCATCGGTAATCCGGCCGGCGATCCGCGCGAACTGCTGGTGTGGTTCGTCAACCATTGCGCCGCCATGGGCATCACCATCGAGCCGGAATGGACCCTTACCACCGGATCGTACGTTGGTGCGCACAATGTGGACAAACCGGGGGTTGTGCGCGGCCACATCGACGGTCTCGGGGAAGTGGAAGTTGAACTGACCTGAGCGTGTCACCGCGTAGTTGTAACGGCGCGCTGGTAACGGCTCGACTGTAATCGTCGATTACGAAGCCTCAGGACCTCGGTAGGCATCAGGAAGCATCAAGCAAACGGCTGCCCGCGGGCGGCCGTTTTACATTTGCCGCATCTGCATTGGGCGCTTTGCCGTATACACCTATGAAGCGACCCGATGCGCTGCCGTGATCCAGTTATACGCGCGACTAACCATGCCGCTGATGCGGTTAATACTGGGGGCAGGCAAGTGCGGTAACGCCAGCGGCCTTCCGTGACTGATGTTAAACAGTGTGGAACAAAACCGCTTGCGCATTGACGAACCGCTTGACGGCGCGCCGGTGAGGCGCGCCGCCAGCTCAGCACGGTGAACGAACATGTAACACAGTGCCTGTCGTTGTAGACGGAATGGCGGTGCCGCGCGTTGTTGAAAAAGGTACGGGGGCACGGGAAAACGCATGACGTCCGCGCTCGATGCGACAAAACGTGCGCGTGCAGACAGGCTGTCCGGTGTAACAGTGAGATTGTTCGATGAACGGGATGATTCGTGTAACGGCGCATGGCGATCTGTGCTGAACAGCACTGCAAGCGGGGGTGCGCTCAGAGCGCAATGGCAGTGGAGAGGCAGCAACGTGGGTCTGCAATCGTTACGCCATAGCTGTGATGCGAGCGCAAAATTGTAGGTGAGCGAATCTGTGTTTCCAAGTGAGGAATGTCGGGAGGCGCATGCGGCGCGATTTTCGCAACGTAGTTCATGGAAAAAAAATTTAAAAGGGTTTAGGATGAATTCGAGCGATGTCGTTTCCGAATAGCGCGCCGCGCACGACATCGGTCTAGACTTCGGCGAGGAGGTAGCATGGATATCTACAGCAGTTTCGCGACCCGCTTCGAGAAAACGCGAGAAGATGAACTCTCGCTCGAGGAGTATCTCGCGCTCTGCAAAGACAATCCCGCCGCGTACGCCACAGCTGGCGAACGCATGTTGACGGCAATCGGTGAACCAGAACAGATCGACACTCGCAACGATCCGCGCATGTCACGTATCTTCGCGAACAAGGTCATCAAGGTATACCCCGCATTCCGTGAGTTCTACGGAATGGAAGAGGTGATCGAGCAGGTGGTCGCCTACTTCCGGCACTCGGCCCAGGGGCTCGAAGAAAGGAAGCAGATTCTGTATCTGTTGGGACCGGTCGGCGGCGGTAAATCGTCGATCGCGGAACGTCTGAAGCAACTCATGGAACGCGTGCCGTTCTACTCGATCAAGGGCTCGCCCGTGAACGAGTCGCCTCTCGGTCTGTTCGATTACGACGAGGACGGTCCGATCCTCGAAGAGCAGTATGGTATTCCACGCCGCTACCTGAAAAACATTCTGAGCCCGTGGGCGGTGAAACGCCTGCACGAATACAACGGCGACATCCGCAAATTCCGCGTGGTGCGCCGCTACCCGTCGATCCTTCGTCAGATCGGTATTGCCAAGACCGAGCCGGGTGACGAAAACAATCAGGACATTTCGTCGTTGGTCGGTAAGGTCGACATCCGCAAGCTCGAACAGTACGCACAAGACGATGCGGACGCATATAGCTACTCCGGTGGCCTGTGCCTCGCGAATCAGGGCTTGCTCGAGTTCGTCGAAATGTTCAAGGCGCCGATCAAGGTCTTGCACCCGCTGCTGACCGCCACTCAGGAAGGCAACTTCAAGGGCACGGAAGGCTTCGGCGCGATCCCGTTCGACGGCGTGATTCTCGCCCACTCGAACGAGTCGGAATGGAAGGCGTTCCGCAACAACCGCAACAACGAAGCACTACTCGACCGGATCTTCGTGGTGAAGGTGCCGTACTGCCTGCGCTACGGCGAAGAGGTCAAGATCTACGACAAGCTGCTGCGTAACTCGTCGCTGGCCAATGCGATATGCGCGCCGGGTACGCTGAAAATGATGGCGCAGATGTCGGTGCTCACGCGCTTGCAGGAGCCGGAAAACTCCAGCCTCTTTTCGAAGATGCAGGTGTACGACGGTGAAAATCTCAAGGACACCGATCCTAAGGCCAAGTCGTATCAGGAGTACCGCGACTTCGCGGGCGTGGATGAAGGGATGACCGGCGTGTCGACCCGCTTCGCGTTCAAGATCCTCTCGCGTGTATTCAATTTCGATTCGACTGAAGTCGCGGCCAATCCGGTGCACCTGATGTACGTGCTCGAACAGCAGATCGAGCGCGAGCAGTTCCCACCGGAAACCGAGCAGAAGTATCTGTCGTTCATCAAGGACGTGCTGGCGTCGCGCTATGCCGAGTTCATCGGCAAGGAGATTCAGACCGCGTATCTGGAGTCGTATTCCGAGTATGGTCAGAATATTTTCGATCGCTACGTGACGTATGCGGACTTCTGGATTCAGGATCAGGAGTTCCGCGACCACGACACCGGCGAGAGTTTCGACCGCGCGGCGCTGAACGCCGAACTGGAGAAGATCGAGAAACCTGCGGGTATCAGCAACCCGAAGGACTTCCGCAACGAGATCGTCAACTTCGTGCTGCGTGCGCGTGCTGCCAATGCGGGGAAAAATCCTGCCTGGATCAGCTACGAGAAGCTGCGCGTGGTGATCGAAAAGAAGATGTTCTCGAACACGGAAGAACTGCTCCCAGTGATCTCGTTCAACGCGAAAGGCTCGGCGGAAGAGCAACGCAAGCACGAAGACTTCGTCAACCGGATGGTGACGAAGGGCTATACGCCGAAGCAGGTGCGCTTGCTGTGTGACTGGTATCTGCGCGTGCGCAAGTCGTCATGATACGCACTGCGTGCCGCCCGCGCGGTCCGACCGCGCGGGCACCTTGCGAGGCGCGAGCTGCATGGACATAGCGTTGCGTTTGTAGCCATGCGAATGCAACGTGCGTCTCGCGCACCTGAAATAGTGCAGCTGCATGGGATCAGAGTAAGTGCTTTGCATGGGATCGGAGTAAGTGCTAAAGCGCAAACTCCGATTGACAGCTAAAGCACAAATTCTGGTCGACACGGGAGACCGGGCGTGCTTCATCAAATCATCGACCGCAGGTTAGCAGGCAAGAACAAGAGCATTGCAAACCGCGAGCGCTTTCTGCGCCGCGTTAAGAACTACATTCGGCGGGCCGTTTCGGAAGCGGTTCGCGACCGCAGCATCAAGGATATTCAGAACACCCAGAGCATCACCATCCCGCGCAAGGACATCGCGGAACCGTCGTTCCGGCATGGCCCCGGCGGCAAGCGGGAAATGGTGCATCCGGGCAATTCGGACTACATCCGCGGCGACAAGATCCAGCGCCCGCAAGGGGGCGGTGGCGGAGGCGGGGGCAATCAGGCCAGTAATGAGGGCGAGGGTCAGGACGACTTCGTGTTCGAGCTGAGCCGTGAAGAGTTCATGCAGTATTTCTTCGACGACCTCGAACTCCCGCGCCTCGTCAAAACCCATCTGATGGCCGTGCCTACGTGGAAAAGCATCCGCGCCGGCTGGGCGGCCGAGGGTACGCCAAACAATATCGACGTGGTCCGTTCGCTGCGCAGCGCGCTCGGCCGCCGTATTGCGCTCGGTGCGCCGCTCGTCAATCAGTTGCACGAGATGGAGCGGCAACTCGAAGTGATGAAAGCCGATCCGGACGACCGTCGCGACGAGATCAAACTGCTCGAAGAGGAAATCCACCATTTACGCGGACGCATCTGGCGCATTCCATTTATCGATCCGTTCGATTTGCGCTATGTGAATCGTGTGAAGCAACCCACGCCGTCCAGCCAGGCGGTGATGTTCTGTCTGATGGATGTGTCGGGTTCCATGGACGAGCAGCGCAAGGATCTCGCCAAGCGCTTTTTCATCCTGCTGTATCTGTTCCTCAAGCGTAACTACGAAAAGATCGAAGTGGTGTTCATTCGTCATCACACCCGCGCCGAGGAGGTCGACGAAGACACGTTCTTTCATTCGACGGAAAGCGGCGGCACAGTGGTGTCGAGCGCGCTGGAGCTGATGCAGAAGGTGATGGACGAGCGGTATTCGCCGACTGAATGGAATATTTACGGCGCTCAGGCTTCCGACGGCGACAATTGGACCGACGATTCGCCCAAGTGCCGCAAGATACTTTCGGATGACATCCTGGAGAAGGTGCGCTATTTTGCATATATCCAGGTCACGCCGGAAGAGCAGAACTTGTGGCTCGAATATGCACAGTTGGCGCTGAGCCAGCCGCACATGGCGATGAAGAAGGTCGAAACCGCGGCTGACATTTATCCGGTGTTTCGGGAGTTGTTTGAAAAGCAGGTGGCGTCGTCATGACGGCAAAGCACCTGCCCAACGAAGCGCGCGGCAAGCAGCCGGCGCGCGGGAAAGGCGTGCCGCAGCAGCAACAGTCGGGGCATGCCGAGGCGAAGGCGGACGATACGGGAGCCGCCGCAGCCGGAGCAGTCGATGCCGCTGCAGCACGGGGACACACCGGAACGCCCACTGAGGGGCAAAGGGAAGTCCGTATGAACGTAGCCGATAGACGGCCTCTGCCGTGCCCGTCCGACTGGACCTTCGAATTGATCGAAGAGTACGACTCGCATATTGCCCGTGTTGCGGAGCAATATGAACTCGACGTGTATCCGATCCAGCTCGAACTCATCAGCGCCGAACAGATGATGGACGCCTACGCGTCCGTCGGCATGCCGGTGAACTACCGTCACTGGTCGTTCGGCAAACACTTTCTCTCGACCGAAAAAAGCTACCGTCGTGGGCAGATGGGGCTGGCGTATGAGATCGTCATCAATTCGAACCCTTGCATCGCGTACCTGATGGAAGAGAACACGATGACGATGCAGGCGCTCGTCATCGCGCACGCGGCCTATGGTCACAACTCGTTCTTCAAGGGCAACTATCTGTTCAAGCTGTGGACGGATGCGCACGCAATCATCGATTACCTCGTCTACGCGAAGAATTACATCGCGGAGTGCGAAGAGCGTTTCGGGCTCGACCGGGTGGAGGAATTGCTCGACTCGTGCCACGCGTTGATGAATTACGGCGTGGACCGTTATAAGCGGCCGCAGAAACTTTCGCTGGAAAAGGAGTTCGCGGCGCGCCGCGAACGTGAGGCCTATCTGCAATCGCAGGTCAACGAACTGTGGCGCACCTTGCCGACCCGGCATACGCCATTGCCGGAGGAAACCGAGGAGCGTTATCCACCGGAGCCGCAGGAAAACCTGCTGTATTTTGCAGAGAAGAATGCCCCGTTACTCGAGCCGTGGGAGCGGGAAGTGATCCGCATCGTGCGCAAGGTCGGTCAGTATTTCTATCCGCAACGGCAAACGCAGGTCATGAACGAAGGCTGGGCCACGTTCTGGCACTACACCTTGCTCAACACGATGTACGCGCAGGGCAAGCTGGAAGACGGTTTCATGATGGAGTTTCTCCATTCGCACAGCAATGTGGTCTACCAGCCGCCGGTCACGAAACCGTACTACAGCGGGATCAATCCCTATGCGCTCGGTTTTTCGATGATGAGCGACATCCGCCGGATCTGCGAAGCGCCGACGGAGGAGGACCGCAAGTGGTTCCCGGAACTGGCCGGCAGTCCGTGGCTACCCGCGATGCACTACGCGATGCGCAACTTCAAGGACGAGAGTTTCGTCGCCCAGTATCTGTCGCCGCATCTGATCCGGGAAATGCGTCTGTTCTCGGTGCTGGATGACGATATGCGCGATGCGCTCGAAGTGTCCGCGATTCATGACGACAGTGGGTATCAGTACGTGCGTCAAGCGTTATCGCGGCAGTACGACATGCATCATCGGGAGCCGAATATTCAGGTGTGGGCGGTGAACACGCGTGGCGACCGGAGTCTGACGTTGCGGCATTTCATGAGCGACAACCGGCATCTGTCCGGCGACAGCGATGAGGTGCTCAAGCACATGGCGCGGTTGTGGCAGTTTGATGTTTACCTGGAAAGCGTCGATGAGAATGGCACGGTGAGGAAGCGGTATGAGTGTAAGTATGTGCCGCCGGCGGTGAGGGTTTGAGCGGTTCGCGCGCAACACGATCGATTCGATGGAAAAGCCAGCTTTCGAGCTGGCTTTTTTTGACCATGGCGCTGCCGACGTCACGTTGCATCAATTACCGGAAAGCGGTACTATTTTACCGGTTTCCGGTATTAAGCTTAGAATGCCGGTTTCCGGTAACAAGGTGCCAAAGAAGGGTATTTGATGCTCGCAGATTTTCTTCTCACGCCTAAACAGCAGCGTATCCTGGGCGCGCTCGTTCTGAACCCGGAGCGTGCATATTCGCTGTCTGAACTGTTCGAGTTGAGCGGCGGTGGCCGAAGCTCCACTCAGGACTTTGTCGCGAAGTTGCTTAACGGCGACGTGATCCTTCAGCAGCCCGGTGGACGTGCGCTCTACCAGGCGAACACCCAGCATCCGCTTTACCCGGAGCTACGACAAATCGCGGTCAAGAGCTTCGGTCTGAAGGAGCCGATCGAGCGCGCGTTGGCGGTGATCGGTGACAAAATAAAACATGCGTTCATCTTCGGTTCGATGGCAGCCGGAACGGCGGGGCCCGCTAGCGATATCGACATCATGGTGATCGGTGACGCGCGGCTCGGCCGCGTGCAACGCGAACTCGACGCAGCAGGTGAGGTGCTTGGCAGGGAAGTCCACGTGAACGTGTACCCGGAACATGAGTGGGAGCAAAAGCGCTGTTCGGATCCCGTGCTAGAGTCAATTGATCAAGGGCCAAAAATCGTGCTCGATGTTTCCACTTCAACTGACTGAAAAACTAACCGGCATGCTCAACGCCGGCTATGTCCGTAAAACGCCGTTCACTGCGGCGAACGCTGTGCAGTTCCGTCGGAACGCGGCGTCCTTTCTCCAGGCGGCGAAGGACGGCAAGCATCCGCCCATCGTTCGCTATGCCAATGCCTATGAAGCGGTGCACGCGTTGGCAGTAGGATTTATTTACATTCATGGCTTGGCGCCAGGTGGCGGGGACGGCCACCGTATTAAGGTAATCGGAACCTTGCTCGATCATGTCAAACCGGACCTCGACCTCGACGACCGCTCGGAGATTGAATACGCGACGCGGCAGCGTAACGAGAAAATCTATGAATCGCCTGCTCCGCCACCGTCGGTAAAAGCTGTCGAAGACCTGATCGCGAGCGTGGGCAGCGTCGAGGCATTGATCAGGCAGCAATGTACTGAGGTTGGTACGCGCTGAAAGCCGATAAGGCATAACCGCTGCCGCGTCGCAGCATCGCACCGGGCAGTGCCCTCGCCACCTAACAAATCCCCATCTTCTCCTTGCAATTCTGTAAAATTCGCGCACGCGCGCGATGGATGCCACTGCGGCACCTCGATGCGCGCGTTGTGAAGGCGGCGCCACGACCGCCATCTCCGTTTAAAGACAAGGAAAGACAACAGCATGACCGACCTATCCGATCAAACCGTGGCCACGGCTCACGACGCCCACGACACCCGGCGCCGCATCTTCGCGATCGTTGGCGCTTCATCGGGCAATCTAGTCGAGTGGTTCGACTTCTACGTGTACTCGTTCTGTGCGCTGTACTTCGCACCGGCATTCTTCCCGAGCGGCAACACCACCACGCAGTTGCTCAACACCGCGGGCGTCTTCGCCGCGGGCTTCCTGATGCGTCCGATCGGCGGCTGGTTCTTCGGCCGGCTCGCCGACAAGCACGGCCGCAAGACCGCGATGATGGTGTCGGTGTTCATGATGTGCGGCGGCTCGCTCGTGATCGCGGTGCTACCCACTTACGCTCAAATCGGCGCGTTGGCGCCGGCGCTGCTGCTGGCCGCGCGCCTGTTCCAGGGCTTGTCCGTGGGCGGCGAGTACGGCACCAGCGCCACCTATATGAGCGAAGTCGCGCTCAAGGGCCGTCGCGGGTTCTTCGCATCGTTCCAGTACGTCACGCTCATCGGCGGGCAGTTGTGCGCGCTGCTGGTGCTGGTGGTTCTGCAACAAACGCTCTCCACCGAAGAACTGAAAGCGTGGGGCTGGCGCGTGCCGTTCGTGATCGGCGCGTTGGCGGCGCTGGTCGCGCTGTATCTGCGTAAATCGCTTGAAGAAACGACCACGGCCGAAACGCGTCAACGCAAGGAAGCCGGCACGCTGCGCGGCTTGTGGGCGCACAAGGGTGCATTCGCGACGGTGCTCGGCTTTACGGCCGGCGGCTCGCTGATTTTTTACACGTTCACGACGTACATGCAGAAGTACCTGGTCAACACGGCCGGTATGCACGCCAAGACGGCCAGCAATGTGATGACCGCGGCGCTGTTCGTCTACATGGTGATGCAGCCGGCGTTCGGTGCGTTGTCGGATCGCATCGGCCGCCGCCGTTCGATGCTGTTCTTCGGCTTCTTCGCAACCATCGGCACCGTGCCGCTGCTGCATGCGTTGAAAGACGTGACGAGCCCGTATGCGGCCTTTGGCCTGGTCGTCGTGGCGCTGGCGATCGTCAGCTTCTATACGTCGATCAGCGGCCTGATCAAGGCCGAAATGTTCCCGCCGGAAGTGCGCGCGCTGGGCGTGGGGCTGTCGTATGCAGTGGCGAATGCGATTTTCGGCGGCTCGGCGGAATACGTCGCGCTGTGGCTGAAATCGGTAGGCAGCGAGACGACGTTTTACTGGTATGTGACCGCGCTGTGCGCGATCGCCGGCATCGTGTCGCTGCGCATGCGCGATCCTTCAAAAGAAGGGTATCTGCGTCACGAACCCTGAGCGTGAGCAACACGCTCGAACAGCGTGCGTAAGCGCTGCTTGAGAACGGCGGCCCGGGGCAACCCGGCCGCCGTTTTTTTATCTCATCGGCAAGCACGGCAAGCACGGCAAGCACGGCAAGCACGGCAAGCACGGCAAGCACGGCAAGCCTGCGGCGGAGCTCGCGCTCAAGCCACCACAATCTCCGTCCCCAATGCATGCAGCAGATCGCGCAGCGCCTCGGCTTGCGCCATCTTCGCGTCGCTGCGCAGATAAATCTGCAGCGCGCGCCCCGCGATCCCATCGACGGGATGCGCGAGCCATAACTCCACCGCGAGCCCCAATCCTTCCGGCTGATTGACGGCGACCGGTTCGATGACGCGCGGCTTGAAACAGGCACTGTCGGACATGGCGAATCACCTTGAATGATGACGGTACGAGATTCATCGTAATCAGCCGCAGGCCCAGGACCAACCGACAAATACACGTTTGCTAATGAGCGGATGCTTAGCAGAAAACACGCTTATTACAGGAGCATTTCTTGGTTCGGTACGCGTTGCGCCGCTGCTAATGTGGCGCCCATGCGTGGCCATCGGTTGCACCTTGCGGTTGTGACGGATATCGCGCGATACGCAACCGTTTCTGAAACATCGCATACGCATCGCACACAATCAAAGAGATCCATAAAAATGAAATCAAAAATACTCGCTGCCTGGTTAATGACAATGACGGGACTGACGATGACGGTATCGGGGCTCGCCCACGCCGACCGCCTCGACGACATCAGGAAGGCCGGCGTACTGCGCGTCGCGACCTTCGACAGCAACCCACCGTTCGGTTACGTCGACGCAACAAGCAACCACATCGTCGGCCTCGACGTCGACTACGCGAAGGCACTTGCGGACAAGCTCGGCGTGAAACTCGAACTGCAGCCGACCAATCCGGCCAATCGCATTCCGTTCCTCACGTCGAAGAAAGTAGACCTGGTGCTCGCCAACTTCACGATTACCGACGAGCGCGCCAAACAGGTCGATTTCAGCACTCCGTATTTCTCGTCGGGTCAGCAGTTTCTGGCGAAGAAGGGGGTGCTGAAGTCGGCGGATCAGATCAACAACCTGCGGGTGGGCGCCGACAAGGGCACCACCAACGAGATCACACTGCGCGAGAAATTCCCGCAAGCCACAATCGTCGCGTACGACGACACGCCGTTCGCGTTTGCGGCTTTGCGCGCGGGCAACGTGCAGGCGATTACGCAGGATGGTCCAAAGCTGGTCGGCCTGCTCGCCAACGTCCCGGATAAGCAGAACTACGAGATTCCGGCGTTCACGATTTCGAACGACTACATGGGCGTCGGCATCCCGAAGGGCGAGACACGCCTTGTCGGCTTCGTGAACGACACGTTGAAGGGGCTGGAAGCCGACGGCTCGGCCGCGAAGATCTACAACCGCTGGTTCGGCCCGCAAACGAAGACGCCGCTCGCGCGCATCTTCAGGATCGGCGACAAGACCTGATCTCCGTGTCGCTGGTGCACCCTGGAATGAACGGGCACGTCGATAACGTGCCCGTCGGCATTGTCGAAAGAAGCGGTTTGAAGAAGCAGGTTTAAAGATGCAGGCGTGGCTCGCTCCTAAGTATCTGATGTGGCTGTGGCAAGGCTTCGGCGTAACCGTCGGACTTGCGGTGACGGCAGCGCTCGCGGCCACCTTGTTCGGCTTCGTGCTGGCGATCGCGCGTCATGCCCGATACGGCTGGCTGCGTCGCGCAACGGCCACGTATGTGCTTGTGTTTCGCAACACGCCGCTGCTGGTGCAACTTTTCTTCTGGTACTTCGGCGCGGCCACACTGATGCCTGACGCGTTGATGCAATGGTTGAACACGCCGCATGGCGTGCATGTCGGTGCGTACGCGTTGCGCTGGCCGTCGTTCGAATTTGTCGCCGGATGGGTCGGGCTCACGTGTTATACGGCGGCCTTCATCGCCGAAGAGTTCCAGGCGGGTTTGCGCGGCGTGCCACCTGGTCAGCATGCTGCGGCCGCGGCCCTTGGTCTCACGCCATTGCAGGCGTTCCTTTATGTTGTTTTGCCGCAAGCGGTGCGTATTTCGCTGCCGACACTCTTCGGCCAATACATGAATCTCGTGAAAAATTCATCGCTGACCATGGCGATCGGTCTTGCCGAACTGTCGTACGCGTCGCGTCAGGTCGAAACCGAAACCTTCAAGACGTTCGAGGCGTTCGGCGTGGCAACCGTGTTGTATATCGCCGCTGTCGCGTTGATCGAAGCCGTCGCGCATGCGGTGGCGCATGTGCGCGATCGCTCATTCGCGAGGCGCTGAGCATGACATGGACGCTGTTCGCCAATAACCTGCCGTATCTGCTGATCGGCGCATTTCCGCAGGGACCGCTCGGTGGCGCGGCGCTCACGCTGGTGCTTGCATTGTGTTCCGCGCTTGCGTCGGCGGTGCTCGGTGTCGCGGGTGGGATCGCGTTGACGATGGCGGGGCGCGTTACCCGGGTGCCCTTGCTACTCGTGATCGGTTTTTTCCGCGCGATTCCCGTGTTGATGCTGATTTTCTGGACGTATTTCCTGTTGCCGGTGGTCTTCCAGATCGATGTGCCCGGACTCGCAACGGTCGTCTGCGCGCTCTCGCTGATCGGCGGTGCGTACCTTGCGCATTCGGTGCACGCGGGCATTCGCGCAGTCGGCGACGGTCAGTGGCAAGCCGGGCTGTCGCTCGGCCTCACGCGGATGCAAACGCTGCGCTATGTGTTGTTGCCTCAAGCGAAGCGCATCATGGCGCCTTCGTTTGTGAATCAGTGGGTGTCGCTGGTGAAGGACACCTCGCTCGCGTATATCGTCGGCGTCGGCGAGTTGTCGTTCGTCGCGACGCAGGTCAGTAACCGGCTGATGGTGTATCCCGCGCAGATCTTTTTGTTCGTCGGCTTGATCTATCTTGTGTTGTGCACGGCGCTCGATCGCGTCGCCACCTATGCGTTGACGCGGCGCAGGCGCATCGTGCGACCCCTCGCACAGGCCGGCGCTCAGGCCTTGTCTGGCGACTGACCGGCTAACGATAAAGCCGCTGCGATGTTTGCCCGGTAATCGGGCTCATGAGCCAGGCAGCGGCGAAGGAATCGGCGGTCGCGTCAAGCTACCGCAGCGTCAGATCAGTTCGGATCGATCGCTCACGAGGTCCGTGACGAGTTCTGTCACGGCGGCGACCGGCTCGGCGACGACAGCAGGCGCTGCCGCGACCACGGCGGCCACCGCTGCGCGCTGCCGCACGCTCACGGCCGCACGTGAGAGCATGAGCAGGTGGTAATAGAGCCGCATGCTGAAACCATAGTTGTAGGCGAAGAGATGCGTGAGCGCGATCTTCAACCCGAGCGCCGCCTGGTGGTTCTTCGCATGAACCGATACGACGATCGGCGCGAGCCGGCGCAACGCCAGCTTGCGTGAGGGTTCCAGTTGCGGCGACAGGTTCAGCGCCTTGACGAACGCATACGCGCTGACGGTCGCGGCAATCGCCGTGCCGCGCGTGCTATGCGAGATCGAGGTTGCCGTCTTCCGATACACCGACACGTATTCGTGCAGATAGAACACCTCGCGTGCCGCGAGACAGAGTTCGGTGCCGAACACGAAATCGCAGCACATGCCGTACTGATCCTTGTAGCCGATCCGCTTGACGAGGTCCGCGTTGGCCATCCAGCCGTTGTTCGGGAACATCTGGACCAGCCCGGTTCTGCCTGGCAAAGGCTGCAAGCCTTCGGCGTCCTTCGTGCGGCGAAACGCGGTGTTCAGGCGCGTGCTCTCGTCGAAGTCGACTGCGCCGCTGTGATCGGCTTCGTACTGATCGGCGAACGCCACCTCCAGTTGCGGATGAAGCGCCCATAGCGAGACGAGCTTTTCGACCCCGTCGGTGGTGAGCAGATCGTCGTCGTGAATCAGCAGGATCTTGTCGCCGCGGGCGCGCTCGAACAGGCTCGCGACATTGCGCGCCTGCCCGAGTGGTGGCTGGTTCATCGCGTAGCGGATGCGTGGCTCATTCGCATAGCGCGTCGCCATCAATTGTTGCGTGCGCGTGTCCTTCGAATCATCACCGATCACGATTTCCAGATTGCCGTAGCTTTGCGCGAGGCAGGAGTCGATGCACTCGACGAGGAGATCAGGGCGATTGCAGGTGGGCAGGCAAATGGAAACCCGCGGGATGGGGGGAATGGGGGCGGTAGATGCGTTGGACATGAGCTTCGCCTTTTTTATCTGTTGAGGGGCGGCAGCCGGTTCGCTTGGCGCACACGTCGCTGCAAGCAGGAAAATAGTCCATTACGCAAAAAAAATAATTGGTAATAAGTCGGAAAAAATGTCTTTTTTCTGAAAGCGCTCCGAAGGGGAAAAATTGTGCGACTTTGGTGCAAAAACGCAGCAAAGCCGCTTGTGGGCTTACGCTCAATATGTTTCAACTTACTGACGGCTCACCCTCGCCGGGTTTTTTCCCCGGCCGGTCCGCCGGTGACTGTTTGCGCCCCTCATCGTGGCGCTCCGGCAGCTTGCTCTTTTCGTTGTCGTTGTGAATGGCCGGTTGTGGATGCTCGATGTCGGCTGGTTTGGTGGCTTTGCTTCCTTTCGTTTCGTTCATGATGTGCTCCTGGTTCGAGAACACCTGTGCCGCAGCAAGGCGTGGACCCGAGGCTGCTGTTCTCACGCCTCGCCCTGCGCCGGGCGGGCGTCAAAAGCGCACGGGATGCACCCATGCGGTGCTGAGTCGCTTCGCGCGAGTGCAAAATTCCGGCGCCTTGGTCGAGGTGCCGCACACCAAAGGCCTGAATCGCCGCGTCATGGGGTAGTTCGCCACAACTGGCACAACATTCGCTTAACAGGAAACCAGAGTAGAAGCGGCTAGCGAACCGGCATGGATATATGCCGGTCATCGTGGGGCATTGCTCTTGGGGCGCATCGTGCGCCCACGTCGAAGCGATTCGGCGTTTGAACGGAACCGTCCGGTTCCGCCAACAAGGAGCGTGCGATGCAGTTGCCCCAAATTTTCACCCGGCTTTTGTGCGCCATCGCTATTACGCGAGGCGATCTGCGTTCGTTCGCGCGTGGTGTCGTTCACGCACGTCGTATCGGTCACGTCGAGCGCTCCTTATCGCATTGCTTTCTTACGATCCCAACTATCCCCACGTTCACACGGAGTTCAGTCATGCGCGTTACGCGTTTTCTTTCCCGCATTGCCCGACTTGCCTTGGGTGGCCGCTCGCTTCGTTCCCCGTCTCGCTTGTTAGTCGCACGCGCGGCAAGCGCCGCGGTGCTTGCCAGTGTCACGCTCGCCGTACCGTCGGCCCACGCCGACGATCACGTGACGCTGCTGACCAGTTGGTACGCGCAAGCCGAACACGGTGGTTTCTATCAGGCTGTCGCGACGGGTATCTACAAGAAGTACGGGCTGGATGTCACGATCAAAATGGGCGGTCCGCAAGTCAATGGCATGCAATTGCTCGCCGGGGGCCAGGCGGATTTCCTGATGGGCTACGACTTCCAGGTCCTCTCCAGCGTCGAAGCCGGCATTCCCGTAACGACGGTCGCCGCGGCTTTCCAGTTCGACCCGCAAGGCATGATGACCCACGCCGACGTGACGAGCCTCGCGGGTCTGAAGAACAAGACGATTCTGGTCGCGGGCTCGGGCCGCACGACCTGGTGGCCGTGGCTCAAAGCGAAGTACGGCTACACGGAAGCGCAGGCACGTCCGTACACCTTTAACCTGCAACCGTTCTTCGCCGATCCGAATGTGGCGATGCAGGCGTATCCGTCCTCGGAAACGTTTCAGGCCGAGCAGGCGCACGCGAACGCGCACTTCTTCCTGTTCGCCGACGATGGCTATCCACCGTACAACTCGACGATCGTGACGATGCGCGACACGATGAAGAACAAGCCGGACATGGTGGCGCGTTTCGTGAAGGCATCGATGGAAGGCTGGAAGAGCTATCTGAACGATCCGGCGCCCGCTAATGCGCTGATCAAGAAAGACAACCCGCAGATGAGCGACGCGCAACTCGCGTACGGTGTCGCCCAGTTGAAGAAGCTCAAGCTCGTGACGGGCGGCGATGCAGCCACGCAAGGCATTGGCACGATGACTGACGCGCGCTGGAAGAAGACCTTCGATTACATGGTTGGGGCGAAGCTGCTCAAGCCCTCGACCGACTATCACGCGGCCTACACGCTTCAATACATCCAGAACGCCAGGGTCATGCCCTAAGGGTTCCTTAACGCCTATGCCGCTTATACGCCCGAACGCCTAAAGAAGGAGTTTCACTATGCTGGTCACCCGACAAAAAGTCTTGCGCCGCTTCTGGTACGCAATCATGCCGATGACGCAACTCGATGCCGGTCCGCAGCCGTTCACTTTGCTGGGTGAGCCGATCGTGCTATGGAAGGGCGCAGGCGGCAAGCCGCATGCGCTGCGCGATCGCTGCTGTCATCGCACGGCAAAACTGTCGAAAGGTTTTGTCGACAGCGACGGCAATATTGCCTGCGGTTATCACGGCTGGACTTACGACTGCACGGGTCAATGCGTGAAGATTCCGCAGAACAACGGCAGCGCGATTCCGTCGCGCGCGATCGTGCCGTCGTATCACTGCGAAGAACGCTACGGTTACGCGTGGGTTGCACTCGAAGATCCGCTGCAGCCGATTCCCGAGTTTCCGGAAGAAGGCGCGCCTGGCTATCGCCGCATCCTGCAGTTCTACGAGCGTTGGGAAACGAGCCCGCTGCGCATGATGGAAAACTCATTCGACAACTCGCACTTCAGCTTCGTGCACAAAGGCAACTTTGGTCTGTTCGACAACCCGAAGCCGTCGAAGTACGAATTCCGGCCGAACGAGTGGGGCTTCGAAGCTGAGACGCATGTGCCCGTGCGCAATCCACCCGCGAGCTATCGCATCACCGGCACGACCGAGGAAATTACCGAACGCCATCTGATCAACCGCTGGCATATGCCGTTTGCACGCCGCTTCGGCTGCGTGTATCCGGCGAGCGGCATCCATCACATCATCTATAACTGCGCGACGCCGATCGACGACCACACGCTGATGCTGTCGCAGTGGCTCTATCGCAACGACACCGAAGACGCGTGCTCGACGCAGGAACTGATCGACTGGGACCGTCCGATCACCGACGAAGACCGCGACATTCTCGAAGCCACGGACTACGACGCCTGCGTCGACGTACGCCGTCAGCAGGAATGTCACATGGAATCGGATCAGCCCGGTTTGCTGATGCGCCGAATGTTACTGAAGTTGTTGAACGATAACGGCGAGTCTGAAGTATTTCGCGAAGTGTTCCCCATCAACGTGGAGGAATGATCATGGCGTCGACCGAAACTTATTCCCCGAGGCCGCCTGTACCGTTGCTGTCGGTGCAGCGCGTCGACAAGCGCTATCCGAACGGCACAGTCGCGCTCGAAGACGTGCGGCTTTCGATCGAACCCGGCGAATTCATCTCCTTGCTCGGGCCGTCCGGTTGCGGCAAGAGCACCTTGCTGAAGATGTTCGCCGGCATCGAAACGCCGACGCACGGCCATATGCGCTGGTGGGGTCAGCCGTTCGACACGGTCGGCTCGACAGGGCGGCGCATGTCGATGGTGTTTCAGGAAGCGACCCTGATGCCGTGGGCCACCGTTACCGATAACGTGCGCTTGCCGCTGGATCTCGCGCACGTGCCGCGTACTGAAGCCGATGCGCGTGTCGCCGAGGCACTCGACGGCGTGGGGCTCGCGAAGTTCGGTAAGGTGCTGCCGCGCGAGTTGTCGGGCGGCATGCAGATGCGCGCGTCGCTGGCGCGTGCGCTCGTCACCGAGCCGGATCTGCTGTTGCTCGACGAACCATTCGGCGCGCTCGACGAATTCACCCGCAACCGCCTCGACAGCGATTTGCGCGCGCTGTGGCAGCGGCGCGGCATGACGGTGGTGTTCGTCACGCACAGCATTTACGAAGCCGTGTATCTGTCGAGTCGCGTGGTGGTGATGCAGGCGCGGCCGGGCCGCATCATCGCTGAAGTACCGATCGACGGTCCGCTCGAACGCGACGACGCATTCCGCGTCAGTGAGCCGTTCATGCAGCACTGCAAGACGCTCTCAGAGCTGATTACCGACGCGCATCGCGCGTCGTCCGAGAATGAGGAAACGGGGGTGCAATCATGACGGGCGAAGCGCTTGCGGGTCATTCGGCCAACACTAACGGCACGCGGAGTCCGGCGGCTGCGAAGCCCGAACGTCGACCGTGGTTGCAACGTCCAGGTGTGACAAAAGCGATTGCGCCGTGGGTTGTCGGGATGGTGGTGCTGGCGTTGTGGCAGAGCTGGTGCGTGCTGATGAAGGTGCCGGCGTATCTGGTGCCGTCGCCGTCGGCGATCGTAACCGAGCTGGTCCAGGACGCGCCTTTGCTGTTCGGCAGCTTGCTGGCGACGTTGAAAATCACACTGCTGGCGTTTGCGCTTGCCACCGTGCTGGGCGTCGTTATCGCCTTGCTGTTCGTGCAGAGTCCGCTGATCGAAGCGAGCCTGTTTCCGTACGCGATCCTGTTGCAGGTAACGCCGGTTGTGGCGATCGCGCCGCTGATCATCATCTGGGTCAAGGACATGAATGTGGCGCTGGTGCTGTGCGCGACGTTAGTGGCCCTGTTCCCGATCATCTCGAACACGGCGCTCGGTTTGCGTAGCGTGAATCCGGGATTGATCAACCTCTTCAGGATCAATCGGGCGACCCGTTGGCAGACGTTGGTGCGCTTGCGGATTCCGAGCGCGTTGCCGTATTTCTTCGGGGGCCTGCGGATTTCGAGCGGGTTGTCGCTGATCGGCGCGGTGGTCGCCGAGTTCGTCGCGGGAACGGGGGGCAGTGGTGCAGGGCTTGCCTATCAGATTCTGCAGGCGGGTTTTCAGCTGAATATTCCCCGGCTCTTTGCGGCGTTGCTGCTGATCACCGTGACGGGAGTGGTCTTGTTCGCCATCACGGCATGGGTGTCACGCATCGGTTTGCGTGGCTGGCACGATAGCCAACTTTGATTTTTCACGCTCAGGCTTATGACAACATACGATACCCAACCCTCCACGCTGATTCGCAACGCGGCTGCGATCATGACAGGCGGACGTGGTACGGCAGATGATCCATCGCGTGTGCCTGGTCCCGACATTCGCATCGTCGGCGATACGATCGACGCAATCGGCGCGCTCACGCCGCGGCTTGACGAGACGATAGTGGACGCCACCGATTGCGTGATTTATCCGGCGTGGGTCAACACACATCACCATCTGTTCCAGTCTCTGCTCAAGGGCGACACGGCCGGACTCGATGCGACGCTCACACCGTGGCTTGCCGCGACGCCGTATCGCTTTCGTGCGCTATTCGACGAGCGGCGCTTCCGGCTCGCGGCGCGCATCGGCCTGATCGAACTCGCGCGTTCGGGCTGCGCGACGGTAGCCGATCACAACTACGTGTATTACCCGGGCATGCCGTTCGACAGTTCGGCGATTCTGTTCGAAGAAGCGGAGAAACTCGGTTTGCGTTTCGTACTGTTGCGCGGCGGCGCGACGCAAACACGGCAACTCGAGGCCGAATTGCCGACGGCGTTACGACCCGAGACCCTTGACGCTTACGTCGCCGATATCGAACGGCTCGCTGCCCGATACCACAACGCTTCACCGCGAGCGATGCAGCGTGTCGTGATGGCGCCGACCACGGTGTTGTATTCGATCTCTCCTGCAGAGATGCGTGAGACGGCGGCGGTTGCGCGCCGGCTGGGCTTGCGGTTGCACAGTCACTTATCGGAGACGGTCGGCTATCAGGACAGTGCGCATTCGATGTACCGGCAATCGCCGGTCGCGTTCTGCGGCGAGCACGACTGGCTCGGCAGCGATGTGTGGTACGCGCATCTCGTCAAAGTCGACGCCGACGAAATCGCGCTGCTAGCGCAGACAGGCACGGGCGTCGCGCATTGTCCGCAGAGCAACGGGCGGCTGGGCAGCGGTATTTGCCCGGTGCGGGAGATGGCGGACGCGGGTGTGCCGGTGTCGATCGGCGTCGATGGAGCGGCTTCGAACGAAGCGGCCGATATGATTTCCGAAGTGCACATGACGTGGCTTGCGCAGCGCGCGCGGCGCGGCATGCTGGCGCAGCCGAAGTATCGCGGCGGCAGCTTCGAAGGCGGAGCGGGTGCGGCGAGTGTGGCCGATGTGATTCATTGGGGGACGGCGGGTGGCGCCCGGATTATGGGCCTGGATGAAATCGGGAAGGTTGCCGTGGGTTATGCCGCGGACCTTGCGGTTTATCGGCTCGATGATCCGAGGTATTTTGGGTTGCATGATCCGGCGATTGGACCGGTTGCCTCCGGTGGGAGGCCTTCGCTGGCGGCGCTTTTCTCTGCTGGGAAGCGGGTTGTTGTTGATGATCAGATTGAAGGTGTCGATCTAAAGGAGCTTGCGCGAGAGGCTCGGGTGGCGGTGAGGGCGTTGCTGGATGAAGTTAAGTGATGGGGGTTTTTTGCCTGCGCGGCGCTTGCTTGTCTGGTTGCCTATGGCGTTGGCCTTTCCTTGTTTTGTTATTGGTTTATTAGCGTCGCCCCTGTGCGGGGCAGGCACTGACTTCTCTTTGCCGCCGCGTAACTATTCAGCGGTTGTAAACTGGAACCAGGCCATGCATAGTGAAGGACATGACGAAGATGCCCGACATCAAGGATCTGACGCCTGAACAGAAGGACGCACTGATCGTCGATCTTGTGAGGCGTCTGAACGAGCTTGAGGCGAAGCTTGAGAAGGACAGTCATAACTCCAGCAAGCCACCATCAAGCGACGGCCCGAAGCGCAAACCGAAGTCGTTGCGCGGCGTAAGCGGTGCACGCCCGGGAGCGCAGCCCGGTCATAAAGGCAAGACGCTAAAACGCGTGGCGCAACCCGATCACATTGAGATTCACCCGGTGGCGCGGGTGTGCGATGCATGCGGGGCACGGCTTGATTCCACACGGATCACCGTGGTGACTGAAGGACGTCAGGTGATCGATTTGCCGCCCACGCGTTTTGAGGTGACCGAACATCGCGTGCAGATCGCACAGTGTCGCTGCGGCAAACGTCATTCGGGCGTGTTTCCCGAAGGCGTAAGCCAGGCGGTGCAGTACGGTGCCCAGGTGCGCGCCGCGGCAGTCTATCTGACGCAGTACCAGCAACTGCCAGTGGGACGCACCGCTCAGGCGCTGACGGATCTGTTCGGTCTGCGTGTGAGTACCGGCACCGTGCAGCACAGCATTGATCAGGCAGCACATCTGCTGGCGCCCGCAGTTGAACAGATCAGCCAGGCACTGCATAAGCAGCCGGTCGTGCATTTCGATGAGAGCAGCATGCGCGTGGGACGTACGCCCCACTGGCTGCATACCGCGTCAACGCGCACGCTGAGCTGGTACGGTGCGCACCACAAGCGCGGTCGCGAGGCACTCGACAGTTTCGGCATTCTGCCTGGCTTCACGGGCATCGCGGTACATGACGGCTGGCGACCGTATGCCTACTATGACTGCGACCATGCGCTATGCAATGCCCACCATCTGCGCGAGTTGGTGTTTGTGCTGGAGTCCACCGGGCAGGCGTGGGCCCAGCAGATGATTGATCTGCTGTGTCAGGCCAAACGCGAGAGTGAGCTCAGTCTGGCCTGCGGCAACACGGCACTGAGTCGATCGCGCCAGCGCTATTACGCCAGGCGAAGTCGGGCGCTGATTGCTCTGGGAGACAGGCTTAATCCCCAGCAGGCGCGCGAGTCCAGGCGCAAGGAGCGGCGCGGCAAGATCAGGCAGAGCTTTGCCTACAATCTGCTGCGCCGCCTGCACACACAGACGCGCCAGGTATGGCGTTTTATTGCAGATCACCGTGTGCCGTTCGACAACAATCTGGCCGAGCGCGATATCCGCATGCCCAAACTCAAGCAGAAAATATCAGGGTGTTTCCGCTCTGTCTGCGGCATGGAGGCGTTCTGCACAATCCGCTCCTATCTCGCCACTTTGCGTAAGCAGAACCGCTCGCTGATCGATGCGCTGGCCTTGAGCTTTGCCGGTTTGGTCGTTTCGCCCCTGCCGGCCGCTGAATAGTTACGCCGCCGCAAAGAGAAGTAAGCAAGAGAAAGCGGCTCACACCGCTAATTCTTAAGCGGGTCCCTCGCACAGTCGCGGTAGTGGTGCATCTGGAATCTGTGTTCCCGCGCATTTGGCCTTCGTGACAAGGCAGTCATGCTTCCCGCCTTGCACTGCGTGCTCGCCGGAAGGATCCATCAGGAAACATGGGCTTCGTTTGGGCATGGTGGGGGCCAGCGGCTTCACCTCGGCGACGACGGAATTGCATGAGAACCTGAGCTTCGTTTCGGCACGGAGGGAGCCATCGGCTTCGTCTCGGCGAAATACCGATTAAGTACGAGTGCGAAAACACCGCAATTGGTTTTGAGAAGTGCGTTTCGGCGCGCGCAGCGCCGCCGGAAGTATGACGCCCTTGTCACCCACGCCGAATGTGCGAGAGCACGGATTCCAGATGCACCACTACCGCGACTGTGCGAGGGACCCGCTTAAGAATTAGCGGTGTGAGCCGCTTTCTCTTGCTTACTTCTCTTTGCGGCGGCAAAGAGAAGTAAGTGCCTGCCCCGCACAGGGGCGACGCTAATAAACCAATAACAAAACAAGGAAAGGCCAACGCCATAGGCAACCAGACAAGAAAGCGCCGCGCAGGCAAACAGATCAAGAAAAGCCCACCACCGCAGGCATACAGACAACCAAAGCGCCCCGCAGGGCCAAACCCTGACACTTACAAACAACACCTTGACCGCGCCCCACATTCGGCGCACCGTGAAGAAGGCAAAACCACGGGAGCGTGACATGTCTCTCAACTTCCCGAACCCGAGCCGCAGCTATGACGCCTTCCGTCACTGCGTCAATTTCTGGGGCTATGACAACGCGCGCGAAATCGCCTTCACTGTCAACGATTCGGTCATTTCGAATCTGAGCCCGAGTGCGGGCTCCGACGAACCTGCAGTGCTGGCGGCTTTCGACCGTCATCGCGAGCAAATCCTCACGCTCGCTCGCGGTCTGTATGTCGGCGGTCCGCAAAACCGCTATACGATTGCTTGACGCAGCGCGGCGCGGCACGTCCAACCGGACCTGCCGTTCGCCGCCTTGTTCCACAGCCGAAGCAGTGCGGCGCCTACCGGCGCCTCGCCTTGTTTTGTCGCGGGAGTTCCAGCATGGATGATGACCAGGTCAACCTAGAAGAAATCGCCGATAGCAAACGGCAGCGTGAAGCAGCACGTCTCGCTGAAAGCGAAAAAACGGCCACAACCACGGCAAACGAACCGCAAGGCGAGGGCAATGAGCCCGCACCAAAGCAATGGGTCAAGCACGTGACGAAGTGGCTGGGCGCGAAGCGTACGCTGATGCAAGCGCGTCGCCCATTGATACTCAAGAAGAAACCCGCCGCTCTTTAAACGTGCGGAACGAAAATAACCGGCGTAAAGCCGGTTTTTCTATTTGTGCCGTGCCCAGTTGCGCTTCCGGTCGCAGCACAGTCGCGCTTTACCCGATTAAGTGCCTGCAGCGCGCGACCCATCATTACCGTTGCAGCGGAACGAATGCTTGCGCCGTTTTCGCAGATCAATGCATCGCCGCGCCGTGGGCGCGCTACCGCGCCGTTGCCGTCGCTACCGCCGTTGCCGTTGCTATCGGCGTTGCCGTCGCGTCCATTAATGCCTTGCGTTCGATCTTTTCGAATACGTCCATCAATCTGCCGATACGTTGGGCGCTGTCACGCGGCAGTTGTCCTTCACGCGGTGACAAGGCGAGAATCCGCCGTCGCCAATAGGGTAAGCCCAGCGGTGGGGCTGTCATGAGAAATGGAATAATCTGTTCGAGATGAGCAAGCTCGCTCTCAAACGGGTAGTTCGACATAGATCGTCCGTACGCGCTGTGAGTACCTCCACCTAGCGTGCGCGCAGGGTGGCTTTATGTCTGCACGCTACCGTACAGGATGCGAGGTGGCGCCCTCTGCACGGGTAGACGCGTGGTCGGCGATCGGTGGTTTTCGGTAGCGCGTCGCGCTCAGCCCACCGCAACTCAAGCAACCGTTTCGCGTATCGGGCCCCCCGTCAGCGAAACGATAAAGTCGAAGAATGCCCGCACCTTGGCCGGCGGATGATGTCGGGAAGGGTAGAGCGCATACAGCGGATAAACCTCGTCGCCCCAGTCCGGAAACAGTTCGACCAGTTTGCCATTGGCGAGCAAGGGCTCGGCGCCGAGCGCGAGAATCTGCGCGACACCCTGGCCCGCGGCGCACACGCTATGCAAGGTGCCGACGTCGTTCACGGTCAAGCGGCCTTGCGGCGTAATCACGATTCTCTTGCGTCCGCGGTGAAACTCCCAACTGAACGGGTAACCCGTTAGCGGATCACGGAACTTGATGCACACGTGTTTGCCACTCTCGAGTTCGGCCGGGCTCGCTGGATGTCCGTGTTTCTTCAGATACGACGGCGCAGCCACGGTCAGAATCCGCGTGTCGAGCAGCTTGCGTGCAATCAGCGTCGAAACCGGCGGGTCGCCGAAACGGATCGCCAGATCGAAGCCGTCCGCGACCATATCGCCTAACTGGTCACGCGTAACCAACTCGAGTTGCAGATCGGCATGCTTATCGATGAAGCCACCCAGCCTCGGCCCCAGCACGAGACGCGAAAAGAACGGGTCCATGTTCACGCGCAACCGTCCGCGAACCGCAGTGGCGCCCAGAACCGCCGAAGCCGCGGCTTCCTCGAGTCCACCGAGCAGCGGCACGATCTGTTCGTAAAAGTGCCGGCCTTCATCCGTCAGTGTGACCGAGCGGGTAGTGCGGTCGAATAGCCGGATGCCGAGACGCGCTTCGAGCCGGGCAACCGAACGGCTGACCCCGGATTGCGACATGTCGAGTGCTTCGCCGGCTGCCGCAAAACTTCCGCAGTCGACGATCGCCGTCAGCACGCCCATGCCGTTCAGCATGCGCTCGTCAAATGGCATGTGATATTCCCTTGTTACGCATTAATGCGTGACATGCTAACGCGAAACGCCGTTTGAATTCATGTGTCGACGTTGGGAAAGGCCATCTGTCCGAGCGGATCGATGACGCTGCATCATGAGTGGAACGACAGCTACGCTATCGCGTCAGGCGCCCGCTTAGGCGCTAATCCAGATGAGTTCGCCTGATGCACGTATGGACGGCGGTGCTCGTCATGCGTCAGGCATATCAGCGCCCCGCGCCCTGGGTCGCCTGGCCAGGCACCTCGCGCGTGACAGGCGCCTCGTCGAGATGACGAAACACCCAGGCGGACACCAGCGTGATGACGCCCACGCATACGAAGCTCAGGCGGAACCCAAGCGCCGCCGATCCCCATTGCGCCGTGAACAGATTCACCAGCCCGCCGCCGATGGAAACGCCCAGCCCGATCGCGAGCATCTGCACCATCGAAAAGAGGCTGTTGCCGCTGCCGGCATCTTCATGCGAGAGGCCTTTGAGCGTGACGCTGTTCATCGCCGCGAATTGCATGGAGTTGGCGCCGCCGAACACAGCCAGAATCACGATCTCGACGATGAGGGGCGTACCACGCGTAATCAATGCGAACGCAACGATCGCCGACCCCACGATCACCGTGTTGACGAGCAGGAACGTGTCGTAGCCATAGCGGCGCACGAGCGGCGCAATCCAGCGTTTGGTGAGGGTGCCGGCCAGTGCGGCGGGCAGCATCATCAGGCCGGAATGCAGCGGTGAGTAACCCAGTTGCAATTGCAGCAGTAAGGGCACAAGGAACGGTACGGCGCTCGAGCCGATGCGGCACACCAGGTTGCCGATCAGACCGACGCTGAAATTCGGCTCGCCGAAGAGCGACAGTTTGAAGAGCGGATTGCTGCGGCGCCTGGCGTGTGGAATGTAGGCGAGCGCACTGACCACGGCGAGCGCGAAGAGACCCGCCGACCATGCCGCGCGGTGCGTCTCGACCGGTGCTTCGAAGGCCAGCGAAAATGTGATCATGCACAGCGACAACAGCCCGCACCCGACGAAGTCGAACGGCGGCGCCTGAGTTTCGCCATGCGCCGGTAAATACCGCTGTACCGCATAGAGCCCCAATGCGCCGATCGGCACGTTGATCAGAAAAATCCAGTGCCATGTAATGGCCTGCACGAACCAGCCGCCGAGCGTCGGCCCGGCGATGGGCCCCAACTGGCCGGCAATCGAAATGAACGCAAGCGCCGACACGTATTGCTCACTCGAGACGCTGCGCAGGACGGCGAGCCGTCCGATCGGCAGCAGCATCGAGCCGCCCAGCCCTTGCAGGACCCGCGCCATCACCAGTTGACCGAGCGTATGCGCGCTCGCGCAGCAGATCGAACCAAGTACGAACACGAGGATCGCCACGAAATAGACGCGCCGCGTGCCGAAGCGGTCGGCGAGCCAGCCCGAAGCGGGCGTGAGCATCGCCATTGTCAGCGTGTAGGCGACCACGATCGGCTGCATTGCGAGAGGTGCGACGTGCAGGCTGTTCGCAATCGACGGCAACGCGGTGTTGACAATCGTCGTGTCGAGCGACTGCATGAAAAAGCCGGCGGCGACGATCCAGAGTAGCGCGGTCTGGGCGGAATCCTTGTTCATTGTTCATTGAGCTACGGGGCGGCGGGGGCGGACAGACCGGCGGGCCGTGCTCGAAGCAGTCGTTGGGGGGATTCCGTCATGATATTGACATTACCGTCAATCGGGAACCCCACTAGGGACATTGACTGTTATCGACTTTGCCGATAACCAAGGCGACAATGGCGCATGCTCAATCCCGTCTGGCTCAAGACCTTCGCGACAGTCGCGGCCTGCCATAGCTTCACCGAGGCGGGGCGGCGACTCGATCTCACGCAGTCCAGCGTCAGCGAACATATCCGCCGGCTCGAACAGAGCGTCGGGCGACGCCTGTTCGTGCGCGACACCCATTCGCTCGCCGTGACCCCGGACGGCGAGGCCATGCTCGCGCACGCCAGCGTGATCCTTCAGGCGCTCGCGCGGGCCGAATCGCAGTTTCGCGCACCGCGTCTGAAAGGGCGCGTGCGGCTCGGCTCATCGGACGACGTCGCGCTCGGGCCGCTGCCCACGGTGCTGGCGGCGTTTCGCGACGCGCACCCCGACGTCGAACTGGAAATCACCATCGGTATGACCGGCAAGCTGTATGAGTTGCTGGACGCCGGTTCGATCGATTTGCTGGTCGGTAAGCGGCGTCTGGGCGACCGCCGCGGCGTACCGCTTTTCACGGGGCGGCTGGAGTGGCTGGCGCGCACCGGTACGCTGGTCGATCTCAGCCAGCCCTTGCCGCTCATTCTGGTCGCCGAGCCGAGTGTGACACGGGCCGTGGTGCTCGATGCACTCGCCGAAGCCGGTTTCAGCTGGCAGGTGGTGTGCACGAGCAGCAGTCACGCGGGCTGCATCGCGGCCGCGCGGGGCGGGCTTGGCATAACGGTTCGTCCGCAGTATCTGGCCGCGCGGGGCCTGGCGTCGCCGCTTAATGCGGCCAGTCTGCCGACGCTGCCCTCGGTGGAATTCATCGCGCTTGCCGCCAAACGGCTGAGCCGTCCGGCGGGCACGTTGCTGCAATTGCTGCACGATAGCGATTTGCGCGGTTCGTGGATTGGTGAATGACGCCGCGTGGGCGGCGCCTGAGCGAGTCGCTTAACCCGAGGTGCTGTTCCGCTTAAGCGGGCAGGGCCGCCGCCAACACGTCGAACTCCGCGCCCCACGCTGCGCGCCATGCGTGGCGTGTTGTTTCGTCGACCCATGCACCGTCGATACCGTTCAGCATGAACTGCCGCAACTCGGCGATGCTGAAGCCGAAGTGGCTATGCATCAATTGCCATGCTTCGCTCGGCGTTACTTTGTGTAGCGTCGGGTCGTCGGTGTTCGGGTGGATTTTCAGGCCCAGGTCCGGCATGCGTCTCATCGGATGCTGTTCGGCCCAGACTTCCGGGGCGAGCATGCGCAAATAGTAGGAGTTGGTCGGCACTACGGTGAACACGATGCCGCGCTCCGCATAGCGAGCCGCCAACTGCGGGTTGTCGACGATCGTGTAGCCATGATCGATCCGGTCGCATTGCAGCAGGTCGACGGCCGTCTCGACATTGCGCCATGGCATGCCGAATTCGCCCGCATGCGCGGTGGTTCTGAAGCCGGCGTTACGTGCATTGCGGTACGCCTTCCAGAACAACTCAGGCGGTCTGTCATTCTCGCGGTAGTCGATGCCGAGGCCCGCCACTTCGTCCGCGCGATGCGCGCACATCCAGTCGACCAGTGCGACCGCTTCGTCAGGATCGGCTTCGCGGTCGATGCTCGGGATCAGCCGCGCACTGATGCCGAAGTCGCGCGCGGCGTCGCGAATTGCGGTGACGATGGCCGCTTGCGCATCCGCATAGGGAATCTTCGAGACACGTACGGTGCCGGTAGGATTCCAGAAGAATTCGCTATGGCGCACCTGATGCGAGGCGGCATCGGCGAGATATTCATACGCGATGCGACGCAGGTCGTCTGCATGCGTAAGCAGATGCTCGTCGAGCGCACGCAGCACGCGCAGCACACCGACGGGTTTTTCGCCGCGCGTATAGAACGCGTTGATCTCTTCGCGATCGATCGGCGCGTTGCTCTTTTCGGCGAGCGCGATGAAAGTCTCGTGACGCACCGCGCCCAGCAGGTGGCAATGCAACTCGACCTTCGGCAGGGCGGTGAAGAAGGCGCGATGGGCGTCGGTGAGCGTAATGCCGAGGCGCGATGCGGGCACGTTGCCCAATGTCTCTTTCATGTCGGTATGGTTTTTGGTAGTGCGTAAGACTCGACGCAAATTCAGTTTAGTGCAAATGCAGGATGAAACGTGCAGCTACGCTGGGTCACTAAAGTGAAGAGCTCAATGCGGCTTGACCACGGTATAGAAGTAATAGCCGAGCGGCACGGCCAGCACGTAGAGGCCCCACGGCACTTCACGGAAACGTCCGGCGAGCAGCTTGACGAGGACATAGCAGAGCAGGCCGCCCGCGATGCCGGTGCCGAAACTGTTCGACATCAGCGTGAGCAGCACCATCGAAAGAACGGGCAGCGAGTCGCTGAAGTCGTCGAAATGGGTATGGCGAATCGTGCTGAACATCGACAGCCCGATCAGGATCAACGCCGGGGCAGTCGCTTCTTTCGGAATAGCCAGCGCGACCGGCACGAACAACAGCATCAGCGCGAACATCGCGGCCGCAGCGAGCGAGGAGAGGCCGGTACGCCCACCCGCTTCAACGCCTGCCGCCGATTCCACCAGCGCGGTGAGCGCCGGAATACCGAGCATCGGACCGAGCGTTGCGGCAATCGAATCGACGAGAAACGGGCGATTGATGTTCGGCAGATTCGCATTTTCGTCGAGCAGATCCGCTTTGGCGCCGACCGCGAGCGTGGTGCCGAGCGTCGAGAAAAACTCCGCCGCGAAGAACACGAACAGATACGGAATTGCAGCCACGCTCAATGCACTCGCAATGTCGAGCTTGAACGCGATCGGCGCAATGCTATGTGGCCATGACAGAAACGACGTGGGCATATGCGTGACGCCGAGCGGCACACCGGCGCCGGCCGCAATCAGGATTGCCCACAAAATCGCGCCGGGGACGCGGCGGCCCTGCAGCACGACAGCCGCGCCGAGCCCGATCAATGCGACCAGGGTGCCGGGACGCGAGAAATCGCCGAGTGCCAGCGCATTGGTCTTCGCGTTGGCAATCACCATCCCGGCGTTACGGAAGCCGAGCACCGCGATGAACAAACCGATCGATGCCCCGAGCCCGAGCTTGATCTGCGCCGGAATCAGGCGCACCACGAGACTGCGCGCCCCCACCAGCGTCAGGATCAGGAACAGCACGCCGGACACGAACGCAATGCCCAGACCCGTTTGCCATGCGACGTGCTCGCCCGCGAGCGTGATGCCCAGAATCACAGAGCCGCCGATGCCGGGTCCCACGAGAAACGGCAGGTTCGCATACAGCGCCATCAATACCGTGCTCAGCACGAACACGAGAATCGTTGCGGTAGTCGCCGCGCCGCGATCCATGCCGCCCGCCGACAGCAGCGACGGAATGACCACCAGCAGATAGGCGGCCGCGAGAAACGACGTGATGCCGGCGATTGTTTCGATACGCACGCTGGTCTTGCGCGCGGCGAGCGCGAAACGCCGTTCGAGCCACCCGCTGTGCGCAAGCCTGGCCGGGTTGTTTGTTGTCGGCATTGAAGATTCGTTATTGATCAATTGATTCATCCTGTTACTACGCCATTTATACTGCTGCGCATTGCGTCGATGCATTGCACTCCATGACCGACCGTTCGTCCCTGCTGCCCGCGCTCACGCTGCGGCAAATCCAGTACTTCGTCACGCTTGCGCATGCACGCAGTTTCACGCAGGCCGCGCAATCGCTCGCCTTGACGCAGCCGGCGCTGACTGCGGCGATCCGGCAGATCGAATTTCTGCTCGGCGGCCCGCTGTTCGCGCGTTCCGCGCACCGGCTGACGCTGACGCATGCGGGCGCCAGCGTGCTGCCGCTCGCGGAACGGCTGCTCAATCAGGCGCGCGGCACCTTCGACGATATGGCGAGCACCTTCGCCGAACGTGTGCAGACGGTGCGCATCGGATTGATTCCGTCGGCTGCGGCACGCCTGTTGCCCGCGCTCGCCTTGTTGCGTGCACAAAAACCCTCGTTGCGCTTCACGCTGAACGACATGCCGAACACCGCCTTGATCGATGCCGTGCGCCAGGGCGCGGTCGATTTTGGCGTCGGCGTGCACGAACCCGATGCGATCGCGGCGGACGACGACGGCGAAGCCGCGCTGCGCTACCAGGATCTGTTCGAGGATCAGATCGTGGGGGTGGTGCGCCGTGACGATCCGCTCGCGCAGAAGAAGAGCCTTGCGTGGGCAAAGCTGGTAGGCCGCGATCTGGCGGTGTTCGTGCGCGGCAGCGTCAGCGATGCGTTGCGGCGCACGGGCGGAGCCGAAGGTCTGCAACTGACGGTCGCATACCGCGTCGAGTACACGGAGCCTTTGTACGAATTGGTGCGCAACCGTCTGGCGATTGCGGTGCTGCCCAGTCTCTACACCATGCATCTGCATGACGCGGAACTGGTCGCGTTGCGCCTCGACAAACCGCCTGTCACTCGTTCGATCGCGCTGATTTCGCTCGCCGGCGACGATCGCGGTCCGCACGTGCGGGCTTGCCGCGAGTGGATCGCCGCGCATATCTGACGCAACGTGCGCTGAATGCATGAGCGTTGTCGGGTCTTTCACTGACTCAGGGCAGTGTGGCGAGCCGGGCGCGCAAGGTGGCGTAAAAACCGTCCGCGTCGACTTCGGTGATCCAGGTCGCGTTCGGCTTGCGGCCGCTGTGTCCACTCCAGTCCACCACGGTTTCACCGAGCGTCCATTCGCCGACTGTCTCGATCATCACGTTAACCTCGCGTCCTTTGAATAGAGACGGCTCGATCAGGTAGCCAGTGGCGCAGGGGTCGTACATCGGCGCTTCTTCAACGCCCCGGCGTCCCTTCTGATACGCGACTTCCGCGGCCATGATATCGGCGGCCATCGTGCCGCAGCGATTGCCGAGCGCGCGAATCGGCGCGATGCGTGCCGGCGTGATCGGCGCTTTCACGGCGACGTCGCGCGGCAGCACGACGATCGGCACACCGCTGGCAAACACGACTTGCGCGGCCTGCGGATCGACGTAGATATTGAATTCGGCCGCGGGCGTGATGTTGCCGCGTTCAAAGAACGCGCCACCCATCAGCACGATTTCGCGGATGCTGTTGCGAATCTCCGGTGCCTCGATGAGCGCGGTGGCGAGATTGGTCAACGGGCCGAGCGCGCACAGCGTCACGCTATGCGGCGGCGCCGCGCGCAAAGCGTCGATCAGAAAAGCAACCGCGTGCTGCGGCGCGAGAGGCGCGAGCGGTTCATGCAGCGGCACGCCTTCGAGGCCGGTCTTGCCATGCACGTTGGCGGCCGTGATCAGTTCGCGCGTGAGTGGACGTGGACAGCCCGCATACACCGGCAGAGATTGCGTACGCTCGGCCCAGTCTCGCACGATGCGCGCATTGCGCTCGGTGAGATTGAGCGGCACGTTGCCCGCGACCGCCGTGATCGCACGCACATCGAGCCGGTCGCTCGCGCCGAGGGCGAACAGGATGGCAATCGCGTCATCCTGACCGGGATCGCAATCGATGATCACGCTGCGGCGCGCGCCGCTTTGCAAAGCGGGAACGCTCGAAGATGACGTGCCACTTGTCGCGCTATCCGCCCTGGCAGCACCCGACGCGGCGGCCAGCATCGGCCAGGCCGACGCACCCGCAGCCAGTCCCATGGCCGTGCGCAAAAACGCGCGCCGGTCTTGCGTTGAATCGAATGAATTCGTCATTGTCAGAACACGTGGCGCATGCCGACCGTCGCGATCATCTGACGTATGCCGGTGGATTGAGCGTAGGCAAAAATCTGCGCATGTTGCGCGTCGCCGGCGGCTTGCTGCGCGATCACCGTCAACGCGACGTCGGTGCGTTTCGACAGGAAATAGTCGGCTTGCAGATTGACCTGATGCCATTTGGGGCTCGTGTTGATCACATCGTATTTGCCGTCCGTGAACGCATACGCTGCGCCGAGAATGAACGCGGGCGTCACGTGGTAGTTCAGGTTCAGATTGTAGTTCTGCAAATGCAGATGGGAACCGTCGAGATAATCGTAGCGGACATCGGTGAAGAGCGCTGCAAATTGCGCGGGGCCTACCGTATAGAAGCCACCCGTGCCGAAGATGCGCTGCTTGCTCGCATACGCAGCCGGATGCAGCGCGCTCTTCGCGAAGATCAGCAGCGACGAGGCATAGTCGTTCGAAATCGCGCCGTCCGGGTTGGTCGCGCTAAACGGGTTGTTGTACTGCGCGTAGACCACGCTCCACTTCAGCGGGCCGTTCTCGTAACCGGCGCCGAAGCTGTACGCATTGTTGTTGGCGAATCCGGTGGCATTGCTGAAACCGTACTCGGCCGTGGCCTTCAGGCCGCGATAGTCGGGTGTTACGTATTTCACCGCGTTTTGCACGCGGATGTCGTTATAGCCGTTGTCGTTGTCGCCGATGTTCACGCCGTTGCTCGCAATGATCACCGGGCCGACGTAGTCGTGCACCGTGTCGTACTGACGGCCGAACGTCAGCGTACCGAACGTCTTGCTAGCGAGTCCGACAAACGCCTGGCGGCCGAATTCGCGGCCGTTTTGCGACGCGGTGCCGCTCATCACGTTAAAGCCGTTTTCCAGCTGGAAGATCGCGGTCGTGCCGCCACCCAGATCTTCAATGCCCTTCAGCCCCCAGCGCGGATTCTGGTTGGTCCCCGAGAGCGCCTGCCACGCGTTTTTGCCGCCCTGATTCGTCGCATAGCCGACGCCCGCCGAAATCAGGCCGTACAGCGTCACGCTGCTTTGCGCATGGGCGGCGCTGGAGAGCGCGCCGGCGATCGCGAGAGGGGCGAACTTGAGTAGTTTCATCGTGGTCCAGTAGCGGGAAAGGAGGGCGCCGAGCGTAGGGCGCATTCAAACTGGGCTCGACTATACGAAGTCGTCGACTATAAAAATAATGTTGTTTTTTTATAGTTCCATAAATTTAATCTATTCAATGGGCCTTGGCCGGCCATCGGCGAAACATGGGGACGGCCGCAGCGCAAGCGTCCTTGCCCTTACCCGTGTAAAAGTGGTGTGAACCGTCCGGAGCCGTTATCTGGTGGTGCCCCGGAGGCTATGACGAGGAATTTGGTAATGCGGGCTGGCGTCGGACAAGGCGCGATGGAGGGAATCGCGGAGTCGTTCGCTGCGGTCGGAGTTTTGCGCCGCTATGGCGATTGAAGAGGCTGGCGTGGTTCATCAAGCGCCGGTTCTGGCCCACGTGAGAATCGCCCGTGCAACGCTGCGAAAGGTATTCGGCGTTTCGGGCTTAACCTTTGATTGAACCACGCTGTTTTTTGCTCAACGTTCAGTCGTAGTGGCGATGCTTGTGATGGCGCTTGTTCGGTCGGTAGCCGCGGGCATAGTCGTCCGCGTACGAATTGGACCGTGAAATGTTACCGCCAAGCGCTGAACCCGCGCCGCCGCCCACGGCCGCGCCGACGAGGCCGCCCGTGCGGCCGCCCATCGCATTGCCTGCCGCTGTGCCGGTACCGCCCCCGAGCGCGCCACCGATGATGGCGCCCGTGCGTTCCCTGCGGTTTGACGTGACTGCGCCGCCGGCGCCGCCGCCGACTGCACCGCCAATGACCGAACCTGTGCTGCCGCCTATCGCGCCACCCAGGGCAGCGCCGGCTACGCCGCCGAGCGCGCCGCCAAGGGCATTGTTCATGTCGCCGGCCACCGCCGGTAACGACGTTGCAGTGGCGAGCGCTGCAATGGCAACAATCTGGAAGATTTTCTTCGACATAAAAGGTCTTTAGTTTTTGGGACGGCGCCGAGTATAACCGCCCACCGAAAGGTTTTTGTAACTTGCCGGTTCGGACCTCGGTAAGAGGTGTAACAAAATGATCCGATGGTTTTATAGTGAAACACTTTCGGTACCATTGGCGTCAGGCTGCAGTCGGCGGCCAAACGTGCGTGCGTCTTTGAAGGCATTTGACCGTCGCTTACTGCTCGAGCATCGGTCACCCGCGTGGCTCTGTGCGTCGGATGGCGTTCGCAGTCGTTAGACCG
This sequence comes from Paraburkholderia sp. D1E, assembly GCF_052682275.1. Classification (NCBI taxonomy): domain Bacteria; kingdom Pseudomonadati; phylum Pseudomonadota; class Betaproteobacteria; order Burkholderiales; family Burkholderiaceae; genus Paraburkholderia; species Paraburkholderia sp. D1E. Next base: position 7,017,153 of record NZ_JBQYMB010000001.1, on the reverse strand, counting down.
ATCAGAACAGCCAGCCTGAGCGAATGCCCGTTTCTACAGCACGGACGGACGACCCGGCAATTCTCTGGATATCGCTCGCCCGTTCCTGCTCGTCAGGTCCGCCAATGCCGTCATTTGTCTGATTAAAACCGGGATCAGTCGTTTATCACGGCTGGCTCGCATCATTTGCAGGATCCGTCAGTAAGTATGATGAATACCCGAAAGATTTTGATGATTATTGGAGGGCTCCTGCTCGGAGCAGCAGGGATCACGTACCTGGTGCTCCTTCAGGCGGACCGCCGCTCAATGGCAGAAGTCACGGCCGCCATGGATAAATCCGCACGCCCTCCGGTCGTGGATTCGCGCGTCGGCGATCACGTGACGGACGGCAGCATCGGCCAGTCGAAGCCGTCATCCGGCACAATCACGAAAAGTACTGCCAACGCGCAGCAGCCGGTGGTTCCCGCTCCGGCTCCCGCTCTGGCAGCGGCACCTGCGCCCATGACGGCCGCGCGCGCATCCAGTCCGGCCGCCTCACAAGTCACCGGGCAACCGAAACCGGACGCACAACCGAAGCAGGCGCCGTCGACGGCAGTCGCGTCGGTGAACGTGCAGGACTCGGGAGCGCCGAAGGTGGTTCCGGCGCAGCGCGCCCAGCGTGGAGGAGATGGTCCGGACCGTCGCGCGATAACGACTCAAGGCTCGACACCGGAGACGGACGAACTGGTCAGGGAATCGGCGAAGCTCGATCCATCATTGCCTCCGCCGGATATGTCCGCCGCTCGCGTCGCTATGGACCAACGTAGCTCGAAGCCAGGCACGGGCTCGAACCCGGTCGCGGCCGCGATGACGGATCAGCTTGTCAGGGAATCGGCGAAGCTCGATCCTTCGCTGCCGCCGCCCAGGTAACCGACTTCTCCGGGAGCACGTGCGGCTGCACGAACGCTCCCGGCACTTGAGCATCGCGCCCCTCTGTGCCGGTCCGCCTAGCTTATCGAGTCGACTGAAAACGCGATGTCCTTCTGTGCTTCGAGCACCCTCAGGCGCTCAGCCAACGCAGCCCTGATCGAGTCGTAGGCACCGCCGCCAAGCGTCAGGCGTAACGGCGGATGCACCGAGTCCGCCGCGACGATCATTGCGGCGACTGTCTTGCCTGCATCGCCCCGAATTGCAAAGCTGTTGGACGCAATCGCCCGCCTGAAGTTGCCCGCCGGGGTATCGTCGTACTCAGGCATCGGCACTGCGTGATCGAGACCGGCACCGAACTGCGTGCGCGTCGGCCCCGGCTCCACGATCACGAAGTCGATGCCGAATGGTGCAACCTCCTTCGCTACTGACTCGACGAAACCTTCGATGCCCCATTTCGTAGCGTGATAGAGGCTGAAATTTGGGTAAGCGATCTGTCCACCTTCGGACGAGACCAGGACGATCCGGCCGCCGCCCTGGCGGCGCAGGTGAGGCAGCGCGGCACGGATGATCTGAATCGATCCAGTGAGATTGGTAGCGATCTGCCTGACTATCTGTTCATCAGTCACTTCCTCGGCCGCGCCGAACAACCCGTAGCCCGCGTTGTTCACGACCACGTCGATACGGCCCATCGCTTCGAATGCGGCGGCGATATTCGAGTGCACCGCGCAGATGTCGGTGACATCGAGTGTCAGCACGTGCAACCGGTTGTCGTACTGTTCTTTCAGCTCGTCGAGCGCCCCCTCGCGCCGCAGCGTCGCGACGACCCGATCGCCGCGTTGCAGCAGGTGCTCAGCGAGTAGTCGACCGAGGCCTGACGACGTGCCGGTGATAAACCAGGTCTTCATCATGGTGTGTCTCTCCACAAAGTGTATGGAATGGCATTGCCTGATTACCAGTCTAGGTGCCCGTCATTGGTCAGAGAAGTCTCTATAGTGCGTATGATCCCGTGAAAATTCGCCACCAATGACCAAGCCGACACTTGCCGATCTGACCGCGTTTTCCACTGTCGCAGCGCATCGGAGTTTCCGCCGTGCCGCCGATGCACTCGGCGTTTCGCGCTCCTCGCTTAGTCACGCCATGCTCGCACTGGAGCGCGAATTGGGCGTGCGCCTGCTCAATCGCACGACGCGTAGCGTAGCGCCGACAGAAGCCGGCGAAGCATTGCTCGCTCGGCTTGCGCCCGTGCTCCGCGATCTCGACGACGCACTGGATGCCGTCGCCGATGCGCGCGGCAATCCGAGCGGCACGCTCAGGATCAATGCAAATGAGAGTGCGGCGCGGCTGTTATTGAAAACAGGGGTGCCGCTTTTTCTGAAGCGCTTTCCGGGCATGGCGCTCGACCTGGTCGCGGAGGGACGGCTCGTCGATATCGTCGAGCAAGGTTTCGATGCCGGAGTACGGCTTGGAGAGTCGATCCCGCGCGACATGGTGGCGGTGCGCATCAGCGATGATCTTCGCTTCGTAGTCGTTGCGGCGCCTTCGTATCTGGCGGGTCGCACACCACTCATCACGCCCGACGACCTTCGTAGACACGACTGTATTCGTCAACGTCTACCGAGCGGCAAACGCTACCGCTGGGAGTTCCGCAAGCACGGGCAGGAAGTGGCAATCGATGTTCCCGGGGTGCTCACGCTGGATCACAACGGTCTGATGGTTGAGGCCGCGTCCGATGGGTTGGGCCTCGCGTATGTACCGGAGTCCACGGCCCACGACTGGCTGGACGACGGCCGGCTGGTTACCGTGCTGGAGGACTGGTGCCCGTTCATCCCGGGGCTCTGCCTGTACTATCCTGGGCATCGCCACGTGCCTGCTGGTCTGCGGGCGTTCATAGACGTGCTTAGGGAGGTAAATCACTAACGCATGTGAATATCCGTTGTCGAGGATCCTGACCGATGGCTTTGTCAAGTTGACGGCTGTAGACTACCTGTTTGGCTCAAGCATAGTTATCCTTATTAGATAGCTTGCTGAGACTCGGAAGTGACAGTCCAGTTTCTTCTTTTCGCTCGGCCATTCAACTGTAGTTGTGCTCGCGTCTGTCGCGGTTCCCATTACTGCGTCTGCCATGCAGGCGCATTTTTACCATTACAAAGAAATCGGCGGGGTCGTCGGAACTCCGGTGCCGAGTCGATAGTCCTGGAAACGGCGCCAACGTCCGGTGGCACAGCCTTCCTCGTTCCAGACCTACAGAACACTATCCTTACCGCTTGTAATGGCATCGTTGCCGGGTTTCGGTCGATTCTGTATGGTGGGTCATTCACCTACCCGATGAGATCCCGAATGACGCTCCCCGCAGACCAGCTTCCGCAACCGGTTCGCTCCGATGTCCTGATCATCGGCGCCGGCCCCGTGGGTCTCTTTGCCGCTTTCGAAGCGGGCGTGATCGGCCTGTCATGCCAGATTGTCGACGCGCTCGACAAGATCGGCGGGCAGTGCACGGAGCTCTATCCGGACAAGCCGATCTACGACATTCCCGCCATTCCGTCATGTACCGCGCGCGAGCTGGTCGAGCGTTTGATGGCGCAATGCAAGCCGTTCGATGTGCCGATCCATCTTGAGCAGAGAGTCGAGTCGGTCGAGCAGCGCGACGACGGGCGCTGGACTGTGCGCACCGACCGCGGTCTCGTATTCGACGTGGCGGCGATTCTGCTTGCCGCCGGGAACGGTGCGTTCGTCCCGCAAAAACTGGCGCTGGCTGAAGCCGTGCCGCTGGAATCGCGCCATGTGCACTACAGCGTGCAACGCCTCGCCGATTTCGCCGACAAGACCGTGGTGGTGGCGGGCGGCGGCGACTCCGCGCTCGACTGGGCGCTGGCATTGCGCCAGGTCGCGCGGCGCGTGACGCTGGTGCATCGTCGCAACGGCTTTAGTGCGGCGGATTCGAGTGTGGAGTCGATGCGCCGGGCGGTCGAGGCGGGGGAGATGGACTTTATTGTCGGCGCGATTTCAGGGCTCGGCGTCGAGGGCGATGCGTTGAAATCGATCGCGCTGCGGCATATCGAAGGCGAAACGCAGCTCGAAACGGAGCAACTCGTCGTGCTGTACGGGTTGGTCGCCGATCTTGGGCCGATCGCACAATGGAATCTGTCGACCCACGGCGGTCGGGTCGATGTGGATACCTCCAACTACGAAAGCTCGCGGCCCGGCATTTTCGCGGTCGGCGACATCGCCAACTATCCGAACAAGCAGAAGCTGATTCTGTCCGGCTTTCATGAGGCATCGCTAGCGCTGCGCAAGGCATACACGTACGCGTTTCCGGAGAAAAAGCGGGTCCATGTCCATTCGAGTTACGACGCGAAGCTGGCGGAAAAGGTCGGAGCGGCGGGTTAAGGGTCCCTCCAGGTACCGAGTTTGCTGCACACACGGCGGCAAGGTGGCGTTTTCAGTTGTCGAAGCGGTAACGTTGGACAACAAACAGGATATGAAGACGGGCCGGTGTATGCTTTTGGGCAAACCATCTAAGTCCTCCTGCTATGAACGAGACTGACGCTGCTTCCGCAAGCGGTCACGGCGAGTCCGCCCACGAGCCGCCTGCGCTCCGTGCGAACACGCCCTTCGAGGTCGACTACTGGGCGCTAGTCCAGTCGATCGAAGATTACGCAATCTTCCTGCTGGACCCGGCCGGGCGTATCGTCAGCTGGAATGCCGGCGCGCAGAAGCTGAACGGCTACGCGGCGCACGAGATCATCGGCGCGCACTTCTCCCGTTTCTACACTGCCGAAGCCGTGGAGCGTGGCTGGCCGGGTTACGAGTTGCAACAGGCCGCACTTACCGGCCGCTTCGAGGACGAAGGCTGGCGGGTTCGCAAAGACGGCACGACCTTCTGGTCGAACGTGGTCATCACGGCGGTGCGCAACGAAGCCGGGCTACTGACCGGTTTCGCCAAGATTACCCGCGATCTGACCGCGCAGCGCGAGTATATGAACGCATTGCGGCGAAGCGAGGAGCGTTTCCGTCTGCTGGTCGACAGCGTGAAAGACTACGCGATTTTCATGCTCGATCCGGATGGTTATATTGTGAGTTGGAATGCTGGCGCCGCGCGCATCAAAGGGTATACGCGCGACGAAATCATCGGCCGGCATTTTTCGACTTTCTACCCGCGCGAAGACGTGGCGGCCGGCAAGCCGGTGCGCGAACTCGCGATCGCGAAGCAGATCGGCCATGTCGAAGACGAAGGCTGGCGCGTGCGTAAGGACGGCACGACCTTCTGGGCCAACGTCAACATCACCGCCATGTATGACGAATCGAACCAGCTGCGCGGCTTCGCGAAGGTCACGCGCGATCTGACCGAGCGCCGTGAACGCGAAGAACTGGAGCGCTCCGGCGAGCACATGCGCAAGTTTCTCGCGACCCTCGCTCACGAGCTGCGCAATCCGCTCGCGCCGGTGCGCAATGCGGTTGGGGTGATGCAACTCGAAGCGGGTCTGAGTCCCACGTTGGCGCGTTCACGCGATCTGATCGACCGCCAGGTGACTCACATCACGCGCCTCGTCGACGATCTGCTCGACGTCGGCCGCATCATGTCGGACAAGGTCGAGTTGCGCCTTGCACGCGTCGATCTGGCCGAAGTGGTGGTGCGCGCGATCGAAGCTGCGCGGCCGTTTACCGATGCGCGGGAGCAGAGTGTGGCGCAGCACATGCCGGCCGAGCCGCTGATTGTCGACGGCGACACGACGCGACTTGTGCAGGTACTGCAAAACCTGTTGCATAACGCGTCGAAGTTTTCGCCGTTCAGCAGCCGCATCGAGATCTTCGGGCGTCTCGATCACCATATGGCTGTGCTGGAGGTGCGCGACCATGGCCGCGGCATTCCTGTACGTTCGCTCGATGCAATCTTCGAGTTGTTCGTCCAGGAAAAGGACAAGCAAAGCTCCGGCGAAGGCGGCCTCGGCATCGGCCTCACGTTGTGCAAATCGCTGGTCGGAATGCATGGCGGCAGCATTATCGCGAGCAGCGCGGGAGAGGGATGCGGCAGTTCGTTCACGCTCAGTCTGCCACTGGCCGCGGCGCCCGCCGAGAAGCGGGCTGATGAGGCTGGCGCTGCGGCAAACGAGGTGTCGCCGCTGCGTATCCTGCTGGTGGACGACAATCGGGACTCCGCCGACAGCCTCGCCATGCTGCTCCAACTCAAAGGCCACGAGGTCCGCATTGCCTACGACGGCCCACAGGCGCTCGAGGCCGCGCCGCGCCTCGCGCCCCACCTTGCATTGATCGACCTTGCAATGCCAAAAATGGACGGTTACGCCACGCTGGCGGCGTTGCGCAAAATGCCTGCACTGGCCGGCACCGTGTTCGCCGCTATGACCGGCTTCGGTCATGCAAGCGACCGCGAACAGACACGGGCGGCCGGTTTTGACACCCATCTCGTCAAGCCAGTGGAACTCGCGTTGTTCGACGCGTTGCTGGAGCAGGCGGAAGCGCGGCGCCTGCAGCACGGTGCCGGCTAACGGTCCCAAGCCGAGCTTCCTTCAACCCGAGGCGCTGCACGCCTCTATCTTCAGCGCGCTATACCCCCTGAAATATTGCATGCCTCAGGCGTTCGATACCTGAGGCACGCCGCTTGCTGTTTGTCGGCACGTGCTGCGGCTATCGGAAGTCCGCGTGCATAGATCGAACAGCTCCAGGGAGGCGCGATGCTCGATACGCGTGATCGTGCGGCCGGCGTGAGTGCGCGGCGGCCGGAAACAGTCAACAGAAGCGACACTCGCGATCCTCATGCGGCACCGGTTGCGCAGCAGACTGCGCGTTCCGCCGGGTCGCTTGAAGATTTTCTCCGCGACACGCGTTTCGATGCCGGCGTCCCGGCCGCGCCGGGCGATGTTTTGCGCGCGCTGGTCGAACAGGGCTACGACCGTTTGCCTTTCATGCCATTGCCCGGGCACGGGCAGACTCTGGCGCGATGGCGTGTTCTCGCCGCGGTTGCGGCGTGCGATCTCGGTCTCGTCAAACTGTTCGAAGGGCATACCGATGCGCTGGCGATTCTCGCCGAGTTGCAGGGCCCCACACCGTCCCTTGGTAGTCGTTGGGGGGTATGGGCCGCGGAGCCGTCTGATGCGCGTGTTCGGGCCAGCCAACGCGTGATGCGTCCCGATGATGCGGGGCAACTGCAGTTGAACGGCACTAAAGCCTGGTGTTCGGGCGCGGGCGTAGTCAGTCACGCGCTCGTCACCGCCTGGCTTGACAGCGAACCGGTGCTGGCTGCCGTCGCGATGGATCACGCGTCGATTTCGATCGACCTGTCGAAGTGGCAAGCGGTCGGCATGCAATCCACCGCTAGCGCCGACGTCACCTTCGATCAGACGCCGGCCACGCTCGTCGGTGGAGCGCATGCATACGTGCGCCGGCCGGGTTTCTGGCATGGCGGTGCCGGCATTGCCGCGTGTTGGTACGGCGCCGCCGCGCAGATCGGCCGGAGGTTGCGCGCGGCGGCCACTCAACGCGCCGACGCGCATCGCAACGCCCACCTTGGCGCGGTCGATGTCGCTCTAGCCAGCGCCGCCGCGGTGCTGCGCGAAACCGCTGCCCATATCGACGCGAACCCGCGAGCCGACGCGCAGCGAGAAGCCATGCGCGCGCGCCTCGTCGTTGAAGTGGCGGCAACTGCCGTGATGAGCCACGCGACGCGCTCGCTCGGCGCCGGTCCGCTGTGTCGCGATACGCGCTTTGCCCGCGCGCTGGCCGACTTGCCGGTGTTCTTACGGCAAAGCCATGCCGAGCGCGATCTCGCCGCACTTGGCGAGTTGATCGTCAAAGCAAAGTTCGACTGCAACGCCGCTGCCGGAGGTGCTCCGTGGATGCTCTGACAGACTACATGGAGGGCCGTTGATATGTCTTCGACAGCCGCGTACTTCAATGAACTATACAAACGCAGCGACGACCCGTGGAATCTGCGCGAAGGCTGGTACGAGCGCCGCAAGCGTTCGCTCACGCTTGCACTGCTGCCGCGTCCGCGCTATCGCAACGCGTTCGAGCCAGGCTGCGCGAACGGCGAGCTGACGGCCGAGCTGGCGACCCGTTGCGACGCGCTGCTTGCCGCCGATCTGCACGAAACAGCGGTGCGTCTCGCACGCGAACGTGTTGTGGCTATGCCGCAGGTCCGCGTCGAACAACGCACGGTGCCGAGCGAATGGCCGACCGAGGCGGGACCGTTCGACCTGATTGTCATCAGCGAATTTGCCTATTACCTCGATGCAGCCGACCTCGAGACGCTGGCCTCGCGAATCGCAGCATCGCTCACGCCGGACGGCACGCTGCTCGCGTGCCACTGGCGCCGTCCGTTTGCCGAGGCGCTGGAGAGCGCCGGTACCGCCCACGCGTTGTTCGATGCGCGCTGCGGCCTTTCGCGTCTCGCGCATCACGATGAAGCCGATTTGCTGATCGACGTATGGTCGCGCGATGCGCGTTCGGTGGCGCAACGTGAGGGGATCCGATGATCGGCGTGGTCGTTCCGGCGCATAACGAAGAGGCGTTGCTGGCCCCTTGTCTTGCCGCGTTGATCGAAGCCTCACGGCATGCCGATCTGGCCGGCGAAGCGGTGCGGATCGTCGTCGTGCTCGACGCCTGCAGCGATTTTTCCGGGGCGATCGCGCGAGCGTACGGCGTCGAGACGTTGACGCTGAAGGCGCGCAATGTCGGCATCGCGCGGGCGACGGGCGCTGACCTCCTGCTGGCGGACGGCGCCCGCTGGCTTGCCTTCACCGATGCCGACAGCCGCGTGTCGCCGGGTTGGCTGGTCGCGCAGTTGTCGCTGGACGCGGACGCGGTGTGCGGCTCGATTGCCGTCGACGAGTGGAGCGCTCATCCGCATAGCGTGCGCGAATACTTTCGCAAGACCTATGTGGACGCCGACGGTCATCGGCATGTGCACGGCGCGAATCTAGGCGTTTCGGCCGACGCGTATCGACGGGCCGGCGGCTTTCCGCCGCTCACGTGCAGCGAAGACGTGGCGCTCGTCGACCGGTTGATTGCGACGGGTGCCCGCATCGCGTGGAGCGCCGCCCCGCGCGTGATTACTAGTGCACGTACGATGAGCCGCGTACGCGGCGGCTTCGGCGACACGCTCGCCGCATGGGCGACTGGCTAAGGCGGTCGGTGGCCGCAGCCCGCTTGATGCCTGGCGCTGGTCCGGTAAATCGATTGAGGGGGGCGGTACTTTACCCGCGACCGCCTCGCGCGATCTCTTCACCGGCGCGATGCGGCATGCGCAGCGTCACGGGGATCGACGCGAACGAGCACAAGCCCACCACCAGAAACGCGGGCCAGAAATCCGACCACGTGATGCTTGGATGTCCGTGCAGCACGCGCGAAATCTGCAGCACGATACCGCCCACGGTCACGCCCAGGCCGAGCGACATCTGCTGCACGACACTGCCGAGACTCGTCGCGCGTCCCACATCGCGACTGGCGATTTCCGCGTAAGTCAGCGAGTTGAGACTCGTGAATTGCAGCGCCGGGAAGAAGCCGCCGAGCAACACGACGAACCAGATGATCCAGGTCGGCGTGCCGGGGAAAAACAGTCCGCATGCCGCGATTGAAATACCTGACAGCGCCGCGTTCACCACCAGCACCGAACGGAAACCGAAGCGATGCAGCACGCGCGAGGCGATCGTGCGCATGAACATGCCGCCGAACGCGGACGCGCAGGTGATCAGGCCGGACTCGAACGCGCTCATGCCGTGTCCCTCCTGCAGCATCAGCGGCAGCAAAAACGGCAGTGCACCGAGACCGATGCGAAACAGCGAGCCACCGAGCACGCTCGCCTGAAATGTCGGTACCTTGAAAAAGCTCAGATCGAGCAAGGGGAGTTTGACGCGCTGGGCGTACAGGACGTAGCCCACGAGCAGCACTGCGCCGCTCGCGCACATGCCGAACGCGTCCCGATTCGAAATGAGTTCACCGCCAACTAGCGATAGTCCGAGCAGAAGCAACACCGCGCCCGCCGCCGACAGAAAAAACCCGATCCAGTCGAGTGGCCCGGGGTCCGGTTCGCGTGTATTGGCGATGTGCCGGTTGGTCAGATAGATGCCGAGAATGCCGATCGGCACGTTGATGAAGAAGATCAGGCGCCAGTGCAGATAGGTCGTGATGAAGCCGCCGAGCAGCGGCCCGGCTGCCGGTCCGAGCATCGCGGGGACACTCAGATAGTTCATCGCGCGAATGAAGTCGGATTTGTGGACCACGCGGAAGATGATGATTCGCCCAACCGGGACCATCATCGCGCCGCCAACGCCCTGCACGAAACGGGCGAGGGTGAAGGTGGCCAGCGAGTTCGATGCAGCGCACAAGAGTGAGCCAGTCACGAAGATGCCGATCGCGGTGCGAAAAATTGTCCGCGCGCCGAAGCGATCCGCGAGCCAGCCGCATACCGGGATGAACACGCCAAGACCGAGTACATAGCTCGTCACCGCGATTTTCAGCGTGACCGGATCGCGCCCGAAGTCGCGCGCCATGGCGGGCAACGCGGTGACGATCACGTTCGCATCGACGCTTTCCATGAACATCGCGCACGCGACGATGAGAGGCGCAATCAGGGCTTTCTGGACGACAGTCATGGGAGCCAGGCGGGCGATCGGTCTGCGGCGGATGGTCGCAGACAAAGGCGCCATTATTGCACCTGTACGGTGCGGATGGTTAATAGCGCTGCGTCTGATGCTTCCCTTTTTCTGAATTGCTCACGTTCCGGATGTGACCCTCGCACAACACCTCAACGACATTATTGATATTTGTTGCGGCGCGACATGAGAGGACTATAATCGGGTTATTGCCTAGGTATAAACCCTATACAGGAGTCCACCATGAACACTGCTTCCAACGTCGCTACCGCCCGCACTGCTACCGCAGCTAACACCACGTGGCTGGGCAAGATCCGCGCCCTGGCCCTGCATGCACTCAATCTGCATCTGCAAAACTGCGCGGTGATCGCTGAAGCGCATCGCCGCCCGCAGTAAGCGCGCTAGTAACGGGTTAGCAGGTACCAGAGTCGGCGCAGGCGCTGTACGGCAAAGCCGAGGCGCGCATGCGCCGGGCTACCTGCCTGGCGGTCCGCTCGTGTTGCCAGATTAGCGCCGGATTGTTACCGGGGCGCCAGTCGTGGCGAGCAACCGACAGTATTGGCCGTATCCTCATCGGCTGGGAATCTCGAACACCAGACAGGTCGTCGTGGCATGCGCGTAGAGCGTGCCGTCGGGGCCGACCAAGCGAGCTTCCGCTGTCGCCAGTTGCCGTCCGCAATGAATCACCTTGCCCTCGGCACGCACGCGTTGCACGCGCGGCGTCACAGCTTTCACGTAATTCACGCTCAGCTCGGCCGTGGTGTAGCCACGACCCGGCGGCATCATCGTATGCACCGAGCAGCCTAGCGCGGAATCGAGCAGGGTGGCGATCCAGCCCCCGTGCACGGTGCCCAGCGGATTCAGATGCTGCGCGAGCGGGGTGCCCTGAAACACCGCATGCCCCGCGCTGATTTCGACAATCGTGAAGTCAAGTGTGCGCGCGATCGCTGCGTAGGGCAGTTCCGCATTCAACATCGCCTGCATGACTTCCAGCCCGGTCTTGCCCGCCACCTGTTCAGGGCGCGCGACGCCCGGGCCCGGGCCGGCTTTAAGTGTCGCCAATACTTCCTGTTCGCGTGCGAGCCAGCGTTCGAGTTGTTGTTCGTTCGTCAATCCGTGTCTCCTGTCCTGAGGCAAGCATGCTTCGGAATCGATGCATCGTCATCGATTAGAGCATCAAACCGCTTCAGGGCGCTGGAGGGCCACCTCTGGATCGCCGAGTTTCGCAGCGTCTGTGCGTTATTTGCGGATACGTGAGGCCACAGCGCGCTGTACTTTGGCCGCGCGTGCGGATAACGCGCTCATCAGAAGCGCTGTCGACACCAAGCCCACCAGATAGATACCGGCCATCACCCAATCCTGATCTGTCATCATCGTTCCCCTTCAAGTAGCGGTTTTCGCGCGGCGAGAATTCAACATTTCGCCATGCCATTGCTCTCGATTACGGCACGCAAAGCAGAAACCTTGATGGAGTCCATCGTCCTTTAAAACGGTGCGCGATCGGGCAGGCCTCACGCGATACCGAATCTTTATCTCGCAATCTTCAATAAACGTTTAAAATTCGAGCCCTTGCCGAGCGCAGCGGTCCTCATCAGCGCGGCAAGTCAATCGGCAATATCGACCGTTTTATCGACGCATATTGCTCTGCCACGTCACGAAGCGCGTTCCACTTCAACTGCCGGCCTAGGTTAAAACCCGACAAATTGATTGGCCTTCGTTAACACTGTCAACCTTTTTTACGCTTTGCCGTTATCCATTTGTAATCGCCGAAGTAAGGCGACGCCGTGGCAGACGACCCGTCGCCGCGACAGCTCTACGCAAGGCCTGCATTGACCATGTTCCACCGCTATAACAATAAATTCGACCTGCTAGGTGCGATGTTCGACCGTGCATCGAAGACACTTGGCAAGCGAAGCGTCCTCTCGCCCGTGCTCGCGCTCGTCATTTGCGGGCTGTTGCTGGTCGTCTTGCAACATCTCTCGCAAGCGGTCGACTATCGCTCGGTCATGCGCCAACTGCGTCACCTGACGGGGAGCGAGTGGGCCGCGGCGCTCGGTGCGACCGCGCTCAGCTATATCGCGCTGGTCGGGCGCGACGCTGTCGGCTTGCGCTACCTGGGCGCTGCGGTGCCGCGCGCGGCGCTGTGGATCGGCGCGACCGCAGGCTCGGCGCTCGGCAATGCGACCGGCTTCGGCGCGCTGACGGGCGGCGCCGTGCGCGCACGCGTGTACGGGGTGTCGAACGTGTCACCCGCACAGATCGGCCGTATGACCGTGTTCACGAGCGTTTCGCTGGCGCTCGCGCTGGTGCTGATGACGGCGTTCGGCATGGTGTGCCTCGCCGACCGTCTTGCGACGATGCTGCATCTCGCGCCGCCCACGTTGCGTTGGAGCGGCGCGGCGCTGCTCGTCGCGCTCGGACTCGCGGCGGCCGCCTGCCGTCGCGACACGCGCCCGATCCGCGCGCGCTGGCAGTGGCTGTCGTTCGATATTCCGGCGCGTCGCGACCTGGTCGCGCAAGTGGCTCTCGCCGTGCTCGACGTGGTGGCTGCGGGCCTCGCGTTGTGGGCGCTGCTGCCGCATGCGGACGTCGGTTTCGTGACCTTCATCACCGTCTATGCCGCCGCGATGCTGCTCGGCATGATCGGCCACACGCCGGGTGGCGTCGGCGTGTTCGAAGCAGCGATGGTGTTCACGCTGAACGGCAGCGTGCAAACGCATCAGATGGTCGCGGCGCTGCTCGCCTATCGCGCGATTTACTTCGGCGTCCCGCTGATCGTCTCGGCGGCACTGCTCGCCGGCTTCGAAGGCCGCGCGCTGAGAAGCCGTTTGCCGCTGCGTCATGCGGCAGGCGCGTATAAACTCGCGCCGCTGTTTCTGAGCCTCGTCACCTTCGTGGTCGGCGGCATGCTGGTGATTTCCAGCGCGACGCCCGCGTTCTGGCAACGCATTCTGATTCTGCGCGACGTGCTGCCGCTGTGGGTGCTCGAAAGCTCGCAGATGTTGTGCAGTGTGCTCGGCGTGCTGCTGTTGTTCGTCGCGCGCGGCTTGCTGCGGCGTCTGGATGCCGCGTGGTGGGTGACCTTGCTGCTGGCGGTGTTGAGCCTCGCGCTGTCGCTGACCAAAGGTCTTGCGTTCGTGGAAGCAGGCGTGCTCGGTACGCTGATCGCGTTGCTGCTGTCCACGCGTCGCCGTTTCAACCGTCATTCGTCGCTGTTCGCCGAGCGCTTTACGGCGGGCTGGCTGGTGTCGGTGGCAATGGTGCTGATGCTGGCCGTGTGGGTCATGCTGTTTGCGTTCCGCGACGTACCGTATACGCAAGACCTGTGGTGGCAATTCGCTTTCGACGAACGCGCGCCGCGTGCGCTGCGCGCGACGCTGGCCGCCAGTCTGTTCGCCGCCACGTTCTCTTTCTGGCAGTTGCTGCGCCCGGCGGCGGGGCGATTCGTCATGCCCCCCGCCCAGGATCTGCAGGACGCGGCGCGCATCGTGCGCGCCCAGGAGCGTAGCGACGCCGGTCTCGCACTGATGGGTGACAAGAGCTTTCTGTTTTCCGCGTCGCGTCAAGCCTTCCTGATGTACGCGAAAAATGGCCGCACGTGGGCCGCGCTTCACGATCCGGTCGGTCCGCGCGAGGAGTGGGCCGGCTTGATCAGCAAGTTCGTCGCGCTCGCGCATGCGCATGGCGGCCGTGCGGCGTTCTATCAGGTGCGCGCCAACGCGTTGCCGCTCTATCTGGATGCCGGTCTTACGTTGATGAAGCTCGGCGAAGAGGCTCACGTGGTGCTCGACGATTTCGACCTGAAGGGCTCGCATCGCGCGCATCTTCGCTATGCGCTCAAACGTGGCGAGCGTGACGGCTTTACCGTCGAAGTGATCGATCAGGCCGATGTGCCGGCGTCGCTCGAAACGCTGCGCGAGATTTCCGACGGCTGGCTCGATAGCCGCGACGCGCGCGAAAAGAGCTTTTCGGTGGCCGCGTTTACCGACGAGTACCTTGCGGCACAATCCGTGATGCTGGTGCGCCAGAACGGCGAACCGGCCGCTTTTGTGACTTTCATGACGACCGATATGAATACCGAAGCGACGGTCGGGGTGATGCGGCACGTGGAAAGCGCGTCGCCGTATGCGATGGAATATCTGTTCACCCAACTGGCGTTGCATCTGAAGCAGGCGGGTTTCCGCTCGCTGAGTCTCGGCATCGCGCCGCTCTCCGGCATGCAGCCGACGCCACTCGCGTCGCGCTGGCATCGGCTGGCGGGGATCGTGTGGCGCTTCGGCGGCCGCTTTTATAACTTCCGCGGACTGCGTGCTTTCAAGAGCAAGTTCCAGCCGCATTGGGAGCCGCGCTATCTCGCGGCGTCGGGTTCGGTGGGCGTGTTCTTCACGCTCGCGGACCTGTCATTGCTGGCAGGAGGCCGGCGTTCATGACATTGCATCCGTTTTTCAAGCTCGCCGCAGCGGCGAGCCTCGTTGTTTGCAGCGCGGCCGCCTTTGCCGCAACCACCACCGTGCCCGGTGGCCGTTATGGCGACGTGACGGTGACGCAGCCGGCCGGCCCCTTGCGCGGCTTCGTGGTGCTTTACTCGCCGGCCACCGGCTGGAGCGCAGCCGACCAGCAAACCGCCGATGCGCTCGCGAGAGCCGGCGCGTTGACCGTAGGTGTGGATACGGCCCGCTATGCGGCCAACCTGAGCGCGAAAAAAGAAACTTGCCATCAACTGGTGGGCGATGCTGAAGCCTTGAGCCATCAACTCGAACGGCAATCACAGTCGAGCCGCTATTTCGCGCCGATCGTCGCCGGTACGGGGCAGGGCGCAACGCTCGCAATGCGTGTGCTTGAACAGGCGCCGTCGAATACGGTTGCCGGCGCGGTCTCGGTGGATGCCGAGCGCAATCTGGATCCGCGCTTTCAACCGTGCCCGCCGGACCCGACGATCATTCGCGACAAGGTGCCGGGCTTCGTCGAAAAGGCGACGCCTGGCAACGGCGATCGCACGCGACTCGTTGCGATGGTCACGCCGCATTTGCAAACGGCGTCGACGAACGATGACGACGTCTCCGATCTGCCGCTGATCGAATTGCCGGCGGCGCATCCGAACGGCCTCATGGCGATCGTGATTTCCGGCGACGGCGGTTGGCGCGATCTCGACAAGACCATCTCTCTCGCCTTGCAGAAAGACGGCATCTCGGTGATCGGCGTGGATAGCCTGCGCTATTTCTGGAGCGAGAAGACGCCGGCGCAGACGAGCCGCGATCTGGCGCGCATTATGCAAACCTACGGGGCGCGCTGGCATGCGGAACACATTGCGCTCGTCGGCTATTCGTTTGGCGCCGACGTGATGCCGTTCGCTTATAACCGGCTGCCTGACGCGCTGCGCGCGAAAGTGTCGCTGATTGCGCTGCTCGGCTTCGCGCCGGATGCCGATTTCCAGATCCGCGTGGGTGGCTGGCTCGGTATGCCGGCGAGCGATAAAGCCTTGAAGGTGCAGCCGGAATTGACGCGCATACCGCCCGCGATCGTGCAATGCTTCTACGGTGGGAACGAGAAAGACACCCTGTGTCCGGCGCTCACCAACACCGGTATCACGGTGATTCGCACGTCGGGCGATCATCACTTCGGCGGCGACTACAACGCGCTGGAGCGCCGCATTCTGGACGCCTTCAGGAAGCAAAGCGGCGTGCGTGATTAGAGCATCTGTTTGAAGCGCGTCGCCGGAGCCGCGGCGCGTCTGCCCTGCATACCCTCATTCGTCTGTTGAGAGCGGTATCGCACATATACCGGCCCTGCCGGATTCTATGATTCTTACGAAGCCCTGGATGACAGTGTTCTTACGCAAAATTGTGTGAGAACACTGCTACTCCTCGGTGTCGTCTGCGGATATTTCTTGAAACTCTTCTGCTGCAACGCGGCGCGCCACCGGGTAGCTCTGCTGCCCCGCGGCGTGCTTTCGGCATGACCGGCAGTTGCTCTCGCGCTCGTTCGGGTTAGCCGATGCGCGCGCCGGTTTAGTGCCCAATGGACCGAGGCTGTCAATGCTGGACTCCTTCTTCTTCGATGCTGCCGCGAGCGAGCCGGATAGTCCTGCGCTTTGGGTCGATGAACGCATCTATGACTACGGTGAGATTGCATCGCGGGCGCGCCGGATTGCTGCCGGGTTGGCAGATGCAATGCCGGCCGGCCGGCCCGGGCGCTGCCTGCTGTTCGCGCATCGCAGCGTGGCCGCCTACGCCGGCCTGTTGGGGATCCTGAAGGCTGGTTTCGCTTACGTGCCGCTCAATCCCAATGTGCCCGCCGCGCGCATTGCGGCCGTGATCGAGCAGTCGGGCGCGCCGCTGCTGCTGGTCGATCGACGTTGCACGGCGTTGCTCGAAGAAGCGTTGTCGCTGCTCGACGATTGCCCACGGATTTTGCTGCTCGATGAGGCAGGCGGTGAAGGCGTGCAAGACGCTGAAGATGCTCAGGGCACGCGCGCGGCTTCAGTCTCTGCCGCCGGTGAACGGGGCAGGTTACACCCAGAATCATCCGTCATAGAAGCCCCCGCGTTACGCGCGCCGCACGATCTGGCCTACATTCTCTTCACGTCCGGTTCGACCGGTGCACCCAAAGGCGTACCGATCTCGCACGCCAACGCGGACGCTTACGTGACAGGGCAACTGCAATTGCTGGGCAGCGCGCCTCGCGCGCGCTACGTGCAATTGTGCGAGCTCACCTTCGATCCGTCGGTACACGACATGTTCGTGTGCTGGGCAAACGGCGGCTGTCTGTACGTGCCGAAGACCGTCGAACCGATCTACAACGCGGCGTTCATTCAGGAACACGCGATCACGCACTGGAGCAGCGTGCCTTCGGTGGCCGGCTTCATGCAGCAGTTTCGCAAACTGGGGTCGAACGATTTTCCGAGCGTGCGTGTCACCCAGTTCGGCGGCGAGCCGCTGCCGCGTTTGCTGGTACAGGCGTGGTTGCGCGCCGCGCCGAACAGCCGGGTGTTGAATATGTACGGACCAACCGAAACCACGGTGGCCTGTGCTGCTTTCGAAGTCACGCCAGAATTTGCCGACGATCCGAAGCATGTGGTCATGCCACTCGGGGGCGCATTACCGGGAATGGAACTCTTGATCGTCGACGACGCGCTCGCGCCGGTCGCGTCCGGCGAAAGCGGCGAACTGCTGATCGGCGGCCCTCAGTTGGCCGAGGGTTATCTGTCGCCGGACGAAGCGGGCAATCGCCACTTCGTGTCGACGGCCTATCCGGGCCACACCTCGCAGCGCTGGTATCGAAGCTCGGACGCCGCACGCGAAGTGCCCGGGCAGGGCATCGTGTTTCAAGGGCGGCTGGACACGCAGATCAAGATTCGTGGCAACCGGATCGAGCTCGAAGAAGTCGAGCATGTTGTGCAGGCATGCAGCCATGCGGCGCTCTGCGCGGTGATCGCCTGGCCCGTCGACGATGCGGGCCGTGCCGGTGGCCTGATTGCCTTCGTGACCAACGCGCAAGGCAGCGCGCTGCACGTTCTGCAGGCGTGCCGTCAGCGATTGCCCGTGTATGCAGTACCACAGCGAATCGTGATGCTCGAAGCGTTGCCGCTCAATGTGAACGGCAAGATCGACAGGAAGGCGCTCGCCGAATGCTGTGCAGGCAGCAATGCGATCGCCTGATTTTCGTAGACAAGTATGATCTGTATAACGAAATATTATTTTAAAGTACCGACGATTTTCTCGCGTTAGCGTTTGTTCCAGACCAGATTATTGATGATGGCGCATCCGCGTGCGCTCTTGATGAATCGATGCATTGATGCTGTAGCCAAAAAATTCAGATTTTCGGGGTATCAAATGAAAACATACGTGCGCAGCATTCTTCAAGAGGCCGCCTGTCTCGACGTACCCGTCAACTCGCTGGGCGATCACGACGATCTCTATGCGGCAGGTTTGTCGTCGCTCGGCTCGGTTCGCGTCATGATGGCCATCGAAGAACAACTCGCCATCGAAATTCCAGCCGCGCTGATTACCCACGAACTGTTTCAGAGCATCGAATCTCTCGCGCGCACGATTGCGCACCTCGTGCCGGAGGAATCGCTTGCGCCGCGCATTTGAAGCGGCGTTGCAGCGACCGATCATGACGAATCCGTCCACCATGACGCCGGTAACGTTCGACGGTTGTTTCGGATGGCTGCACCGACCGGTCGACACTCAGGCGGAAATGGGTGTGGTGCTATGCAATCCGTTCGGCTACGAAGCACTGTGCACCTATCGTGGCTGGCGCGAATTTGCCGAGGCGCTCGCTGCGCGCGGTACGCCCACGCTGCGCTTCGACTATCCTGGCACGGGCGATTCGAGCGGCAGCGAGGAAGACCCGCAGCGCTTGCGCGCGTGGCTCGACAGCATCAAGGCGGCCGCAGCGTGGCTGCGCGCCGAAACCGGTGTGACGCGGCTGAGCCTATGTGGGCTCCGCCTGGGCGCTACGCTCGCGGCGTTGGCCGCCGAAGAGTTAGGCGACGTCGAGAATCTCGTGCTGCTCATGCCGCTGAGTTCGGGCAAGAACTACATCCGCGAGTTGGAAATTCAGCATCAAAGCTGGCTCAGTGCGCAAAAAGCGCTCGGGGTCAGCCTCGATGCCGAGGCCGCGGAAACGATCGGTGCGCACGGCTTCCGTCTCTATCCGGACTCGCTCGAGATGCTGGCGAAGGTCGACCTCGAACAGAGCATGCAATGTCCCGCGCGGCGTGTGCTGCTGCACGACCTGAGCGAAAGTGCGCGTCTGAAGCGGCTGGCCAGGCATTATCAGGCTCAGGGCGCTCAGATTGACCTGCAAATTTTCAGCGAGTACAGCAGGTTTCTGCTCGATCCCAGCTATAGCGAGCCGCCGGCGGAGGCATTCGGCAGTGTGCTCGAATGGCTGGGCGCAAGGGCAGCCATGGCGACCGGGACGGCGGTGGAACTGCTGGGCTGCGCAGCGGCGGCGCGGATCGAGTTCGCGCACGGTCATGAGGTGCCCGTCGTGTTCGATGATGGGTGCTACGCAGGGGTGTTCTGTCAGCCATCGCGCGCGCTTGAAGGGGCACCGGCGGTACTGTTCGTCAACACGGGCGGCGTGCACCGGATCGGCGACGGCCGCTTCACGGTGCTGATGGCGCGGCATCTCGCGGCCCAGGGCATCGCATCGCTGCGCATGGACCTTAGCGGTCTCGGCGATAGTCTGCGTCGCGACGAAGCGCTGACGCTCGATAGGGTGTACGCCCAATATGCCGTCTCGGATGCCCGCTCGGGCGTCGACTGGCTGGCGGGGGCCGGTTATCCGAAAACCGTCATGTTCGGCGTTTGCACGGGTGCGTATGTCAGCATTCATACGGCGCTCACCCATCCCGGCGTGGTGGGTTGCGCCGCCGTCAATCCACCGCTGTTCGTGTGGGGTGGCGCGCGGACGCGGCCCGGCGCGCAGCACGTGGCGTCGAGTGTCGTCTACCGGCGTGCAATGCGCAATCCACGCAAATGGCTGCGGCTGTTGACCGGGCAGGTGAACGGCCGCGCGATCACTGCCGAACTCACGCGTCGTCTATGCGCGCGTATCACTGCACGAGCCAGCACGGCGTTCGAACGGCTTTTCGGGCAGTCTACGCCGGGGGGCGCCGTCCGCAGAATCGCGCTGGAACTCGAACGCAAGGGAGTGCAAACCTCGCTGATGTACGGTCCGCTCGACGAGGGGTTGGACGAGTTGGAGATTCATTTTGGACCGAGCGGCAGTCAGCTTGGCAAGCTGAGGAACATCACCGCGAAGGTGGTTGGCAAGGTGGATCACGCGCTCTTTTCCCGCGCTGCCCGTGATGCGGTGATGGCACAGTTCGACGTGTTTCTGCGCGAAAGAGTGCTGAGTACGCGGCGTGAAACCGTCGCGCCGAATCCCGGTTTGCGGGTCGCGGAAGTGCCGCAACCATGAGTTTGCGGCTCCCTTCGCGGCTCCTTTTTTACCGCTGGGGTCGCTACACCGTTTGCTGCAGCGGTTAGCCATACCGCGAGATATCGCCGAGCCACGCGGCTCACTGGCGGCGTTGCCCGATGTAACGAACAGGGATTGACAAAGGCCGCCAAGTCAACGATGATCAAACGCATGAACTGCCTCGACATCCGTATTGCGCTGATTATTAGCACCATTCATCGAATGGTGGGTTAGCGCGCGTCTGATAGCAGCAACATCAACCCGCCCCACGAGGCGGGTTTTTTTATGTCCGCTTTCTGCCTGCCTCCTGGTGATCTCTCTCTGTTGATTTGCCCTTGCCGCACAGGAGCTTGCCTTGTCGTTACACAAACTCAATCAGGTTGCGGAACCCGCAGACAGCGTGGCGTTGCGCCACGACTACCTGAAGAAAATCCTGACCGCGCGCGTCTACGACGTGGCCCGCGAGACCGAACTCGAACGCGCGCCGAATCTGTCGGCACGGCTACGCAATCCGGTTTATCTGAAGCGCGAGGATAACCAGCCGGTGTTCTCGTTCAAGGTGCGCGGCGCGTACAACAAGATGGCGCATATTCCGGCGGACGCGCTGGAGCGGGGGGTGATTACCGCGTCGGCGGGCAATCACGCGCAGGGCGTGGCGCTGTCGGCGGCGCGCATGGGCGTGAAGGCGATTATCGTCGTGCCAGTGACCACGCCGCAGTTGAAGGTCGATGCGGTACGCGCGCATGGCGGCGCGACGGTCGAAGTGGTGCAGTTCGGCGAGTCCTATAGCGACGCGTACGGACATGCGGTGAAGCTGCAGGAAGAACGCGGTCTTACGTTTGTTCACCCGTTCGACGATCCGTACGTGATCGCGGGCCAGGGCACCGTTGCGATGGAGATTCTCAGCCAGCATCAGGGCCCGATCCACGCGATCTTCGTGCCGATCGGCGGCGGAGGCCTGGCCGCGGGGGTCGCCGCGTACGTGAAATCGGTGCGCCCGGAGATCAAGGTGATCGGCGTGCAGACCGATGATTCGTGCGCGATGGCGGCCTCCCTGAAGGCCGGCGAACGGGTGACGTTAAATGAAGTGGGCCTGTTCTCGGACGGCACGGCGGTCAAGCTGGTCGGCGAGGAAACCTTCCGGCTATGCCGCGAATATCTCGACGACGTGCTGATCGTGAACACGGATGCACTATGTGCCGCGATCAAGGACGTGTTCCAGGACACCCGCAGCGTGCTGGAGCCGGCCGGCTCGCTCGCCGTCGCAGGCGCGAAGCAGTATGCCGAGCGCGAAGGCATCGAGAACCAGACGCTGATCGCGATCACGTCCGGCGCGAACATGAACTTCGACCGCATGCGTTTCGTGGCCGAGCGCGCGGAAGTCGGTGAAGCGCGTGAGGCGGTGTTCGCCGTGACGATCCCTGAAGAGCGCGGCAGCTTCCGCCGATTCTGCGAACTGGTGGGCACGCGCAGCGTCACCGAGTTCAACTACCGGATTGCGGACGCGAATTCAGCACATATTTTCGTCGGCGTGCAGATCAGGAATCGCAGCGAATCGGCGCAGATCGCGGATGCATTCGAGGCGCACGGTTTCGCCACCGTCGATCTGACCTTCGACGAACTCTCGAAGCAGCACATCCGCTACATGGTCGGCGGCCGCTCGCCTTTGGCCCACGACGAACGTCTGTTCCGTTTCGAGTTTCCGGAGCGGCCGGGCGCGCTGATGAAGTTTTTGTCGTCGATGGCGCCGAACTGGAATATCAGCCTGTTCCATTACCGCAACCAGGGCGCGGACTACAGTTCGATTCTGGTCGGCATTCAGGTGCCGGAGAGTGAGAACAGCGGGTTCGAGCGCTTTCTCACAACGCTGGGTTATCCGTACTGGGAAGAGACGCAGAATCCTGTTTATCGCCTGTTCCTTGCGTAACGGAGCGAATTGCATTGTGGGCGGGCTCCAACGACCGTATTAGCGCGTGTGCTTACTCTGCCAGACTTTGCCGAAATGCACCGCCGAAAACGTGCCCAATACCAGCACGCCGGCAAGCACGGTGAGGCAGTTTGCATTCACGCCGATCGTGACAGGCTGCCGCGTGAGCAGGTAGAGGCCGGCGAGCAGATTGGAATAACCCCACAGCACATTGACTAGCGCCGACGAATTGCCGACGCCATGGGGTTTCGCAAAGGGTGTTGGAAACGGCTCGCCGCGCAGGCCGCTCGCGAGGTGCGGGACGCAATTACACAGGAACGCGCCGGAGAAAAACAGGGCGAGATAGCTCATGGAATGGTTTGTTTGGTTAGCGAAAAACGCGATCGGGCCGCATCGATCATGTCGTGCGGGTGACGTCGTACTTTTGCGAGGGTATCCTCGCAAAAGATAGTAGAGGATGTCCTCGCATAAGTCAAACCGGTCCAGTCCGGACTTCGTATTGTGAACAACAACGTACGCGCATCGCCAGTAGCCTTGGCCGCTGCCAGTTGTGGAGTTAACATGCATGCTGGAATCCGCATGCACTATGCGAGGCCAACCTCGCAAAAAAAGACAGTTAAAATTCTCCGGTATGGCAACAACACTTTCTAGCGGCGCGCAGGAACCGAAACGGCAACGGGGGCATCTGCGGGTCGCGGCGATCATGGAAGCGGGTGTGGCGGTGTTTACCGAAAAGGGCTACGACGCGGCCACCATGACCGAGATCGCCGCGCGCTCGAGCACGGCGATCGGCTCGCTGTACCGGTTTTTCCCATCCAAGGAATCCTTGGCGGATGCGTTGCTTTCGCGCTATGTGCAGCACACGACGAGTGGCTTTGCCACGCTCGCCGACCAGGCACCGGCGATGACGCCTCACCAACTCGCCGACGCATTCGTCGATTTCATGGCGTCGCTGCATTCGCAACGCAGTTTGGCCGTTGCACTTGTGGACGCGCGCGGTGGCAGCGACGAACGACGCGCACGTTTTCGCGAAACAATGCGCGGCGGCATCGCCACGATTTTGCGCAACGCGATTCCTCATCTGGCGAAAGCGCAGTCGGAGACGATGGCGGTGGTGCTTCTGCATGTGCTCAAAGCAGTCGCAGGGGCGGGCGAGGAGAAGCCCGCAGCGCGCCGGAAG
Source organism: Paraburkholderia sp. D1E (assembly GCF_052682275.1). Lineage (NCBI taxonomy): Bacteria > Pseudomonadati > Pseudomonadota > Betaproteobacteria > Burkholderiales > Burkholderiaceae > Paraburkholderia > Paraburkholderia sp. D1E. The sequence goes on along the minus strand of NZ_JBQYMB010000001.1, from coordinate 6,993,617 downwards.
TTGCTTGCCGAGATCCGTAAACTGGTTAGGGTTTACCTCGAGGCCGCGCAAAACGATACGGACTGATCGGCTATCAGTCGAATGAGCGCACGTGCCGTCTGGGCAACGGTGAGGCGCATTTACGTGTATCCAATCCGTTCGAACCGGCACATCAATTATCTCAAAACAAGATAACGCATATCCGTGATATCGCGTTGCGCGATACAGGGTGTGATTGTCAAACTGCGTGCAAATCAAACGCATTCAGGAGACAACTCATGCGCACCCAAGTTGGCATCATCGGCGCCGGGCCTGCAGGCCTGCTTCTTTCCCATCTTCTTCACCTGCGCGGTATCGACTCCGTCGTGCTCGAATCGCGTACTCGCGAGCAGATCGAATCCACCATCCGCGCCGGCGTGCTCGAACAGGGCACGATGGACCTGCTCACCGAGGCCGGTGTCGGCGCGCGCATGAAGGCCGAAGGCGCGCTGCATCACGGCTTCGAACTGGCTTTTGAAGGCAAGCGGCGCCGTATCGATCTCACCGGACTCACTGGCCATTCGATCACGGTCTACGCGCAGCACGAAGTCATCAAGGACCTGGTCGCCGCGCGCATAGCTGCCAACGGCGCCTTGCGTTTCGGCGTGACGGACACATCGCTGCACGGTATCGATACTGATAAACCGTCGATTCGCTATCGCCACGAAGGCGAAGCATGTGAATTGCAATGCGACTTTGTGATCGGTTGTGACGGCTCGCAAGGCGTCTCGCGTGCGTCGATTCCGCAGGCGCTGCGCAAGGACTTCGAGCGCGTCTATCCGTTTGGCTGGTTCGGCATTTTGTGCGAAGGGCCGCCGTCGTCGGATGAATTGATCTACGCGCGGCACGATCGCGGTTTCGCGCTGATCAGCACGCGCTCACCGAATGTGCAGCGTATGTATTTCCAATGTAATCCTAAGGATTCCGTCGACAACTGGTCGGACGACCGGATCTGGGCCGAACTGCACGCACGTGTCGATTCGCACGACGGCCAGAAAATCGTGGATGGAAAAATTTTCCAGAAGAATATTGTCGGCATGCGCAGTTTCGTGTCGGCCACCATGCAGCATGGCCGCCTCTTTCTTGCCGGCGACGCCGCGCATATCGTGCCGCCCACCGGCGCCAAGGGCATGAATCTCGCGGTTGCCGACGTACGTGTGCTGACCAGGGCGCTGAATGCTTTTTACGTCGAAAACCGTACCGATCTGCTCGACAGCTACAGCGAGACCGCGCTCAAACGCGTCTGGCGTGCGGAGCATTTCTCTTACTGGATGACGAGCATGATGCACCGCATTGAAGGTGCATCGCCGTTCGAGCAACAACTGCAGGTAGCCGAACTCGAATACGTGACCACGTCGCGTGCGGCGGCTACCGCGATGGCGGAGAACTATGTGGGCGTCGCCGCGGTATAAGAATGAGCGGGCAGGGCGCGAGATGTGAAGCGGAGGTGCCGGGTTAAGTAAAAAATCCTGACGCGGCACCCGGTTCGCATCGGCAAACCCTTGATGGGCGGCCGTTCGCCATTGTCGTGCCAAAAGCAACAGTGAATTCGGGATTGGAGGATTTATCCGCGTCTGATCCACACCTAGACTGTCTTCATCGACTGCACAACACGTCATATTTGCAGCGCGTGTAAGACAATCTCTGGAGGTGGTTTCATGAAATCGCTCATCAAAGCTGTTGCTATTGCTGTTGTTCTTAGCGCCCCGATCGCTTCGTTTGCGCAATCGAATCAGCCGGCTCCGCAAAACACGCAGGGCACGCAAGCGCAAGTTTCCGGGCAACAGGGGGCGGCCCAGGCCGATACCAGCGGTTATGGTTCGGGCAGCCGCGGCACGTGGCAAGCAGGTCGCGGCAGTGACACAGCGGTAAGCTCGTATTCGCCGCCGATCTATAACGCACGTTAAGAGCAATACGAAGTACACGGATCATCGCAAGACCAGCGGCTTTTATCCCGTGTTCTTTACGCTCGTCATACGGTTATGGCGTGCGCAATAATGTCATCTCGTTGCGCAGCAAAGCCCAAAGGTCCTCGTCAGTAGGCCGCGTGCCCCAATGCCGCGCGCCGGCGACCGACGCAATCGCAATCCACGAGTGAGGAGGAAACCATTCGCGAAGCACGGTGCCGTCCTGACGCAAACACAATTGGCCGGTCTGTTCGCTGTATTCGGCGGAAATGACCGCGCCGTCGATTTGCGCCGTTACACGCCGTGGATCGTTGCGTACCAAATCGTCACTCCTGCAAATGATGTGGGGCGAGCACCCGCGCGGGCCGGTCGCGTCAGTGACGCCGTCACGGCCCATGCATTAATGATCGCCCCGGCCGTGATCATCGCCATGGCCGTGCCAATCACCATGATCGCCGCCGTGGTCGTGCCGGTCACCGTGCGGGCCGTCGCGATAGCCGCGCGCATCATGCCATTCGCGATCGTGATGGTGTTCTTCCCACTCGCGCCGTTGCCAGTAGCGGTGGCCGTCGTAATAGCGGTCGCCATACCAGCCTGGACTCACCATGACCACCGGCGGTGGCGGAGCGTAGACAGGTGGCGGCGGAGCATAGACCGGCGCAGGCGCATAGGCCACGCCCGGAATGCCGATGTTCACGCCCACATCGACGTGTGCCAGCGCAACTGACGATGCACCAATCCCCAAGCCTGCAACGATCGCCAAGGACAGCCAGTGGCTTCGTGAACTATTCATGTTTTATTCTCGGATTTTACGATTGAGAGTGGAGAGCGCTGCTCGCGCAACGCTTAATAATGGTCGTGATCGTGGTAGTGGTCATGATCGTGGTAGCCGCCCTCTGGTACGACGATGCAGCCGCCCAATGCACTCCCGAGGGAGATAGCCAAAAGAACCAGCGCGAAAATTCGTTTCATGACGTTGCCCCTTTTTTATGTGTGATTGAACTCTACTGAGCGGCTGAATTACCGGTGTGTTCGTGTGTAACAGGACGTGTCGATTCCTTCGCATGTCGGCGGGGTGCATGACACAGTGCGGGGACACGTTGCAGCGCGGCGATTAGCCCTTCTGCCGATGAGAAGTTGGCGGCCAACCCGTTGAGCGCGCTATGAAAAATGTTGTGCCTTCATGCATCCGGCGCGTTTGGGCAGGTTGATGCGCATGCGTATGAACAACTCGAATATGCACGGTGTGACATATTTCTGTGTGTATGCCAGACGGATACATTCAGTTGCAGACTTAGGATGAGATCCGGCCTCATGGATCGCCGATCGCACTTTATACGCAGTCGTCGGTGCTTTGCGGATGCATTTCCGCCACATGGGCCCGAAAGAGATTGTCAGACGCGGCATCAGCTTTTCTTAAGATTTGATCCGTAGCATGCTGCGTCGGTATGCTCAGCATGTGTGTACCCTCGGCGCAAATGAGCGCGCTCCCTCCAAGGCTTAACTGCGGTTAAACATTCTTATGATCATGCGATCCGACCGGGCCAATTTCTCACGCTACGCGTCTGGCTACGATGGCGTAGCCAGATTCCTTCACTGGCTGGTGGTCTTATTGATTGCTGCGCAGTTCGTGATCGGTTGGACCATGCCTGACATTCATAAAGGTACGCGGCCTGATGGTCTGATCGCATGGCATCTCGGCGTGGGAGCAACGCTGATTGCAGCGGTGGTGGTGAGAATCGTCTGGCGTCTTACGCACACGCCCGCACCTGCATCGCTTTCGCCTTTTTTCAGTGTCGTTTCGCACATCACGCACGGCCTTCTTTATGTCGTGCTGGTGGCGGTACCCTTGCTCGGCTGGGCCAATGCGTCTTCGCGCGGATGGTCCGTCAAACTGCTCGGTGTATTGCCGTACCCCAGCATCTCGACGGTCGGCTCGTCAGTGGGGCATGAAATGGGCGATATCCATGGCTATCTGGCCTGGGTGTTGTTCGCGCTGATCGCGTTGCATATCGCGGCCGCGTTGTTTCATCGCTTCGTGCTCAAGGATCAGACATTGCAGCGGATGCTGCCGTGACCCGTTAGCGTGCGTTAGCCGTTTGTTACTGTCCGTCTGTTAATCGCCTGCCGCCCGTATTCCTGGGGCGGCAGCGAGTCCGTCGATATTCTTCCCCGATGCCTGGATCATGGCGATTTCGACGCCATTGCATCCGCGCGCGATGGTTATGCCCGCGTGCGTGATAAGCACATGAAAAACAAGTGTTTTACGCGCGTCGCTAACGCTGGTTAGATCAGAAGATCTGATCTGCGCTCAGCCGATTCGCGCAGTCGCTACCTTCAGCTAAAGATTTTCGCCCTGCGCGCCGCGTGGCGCGCTGACCTGTCTCGTCCTCAGACTTAGGAGTTGCATCGCATGTCGAATCTCAGTCTCGCGACGTCCAACGCACTGGACATTCATCCTGTCACCGGCCGCATCGGCGCGGAAATTCGCGGCGTACGCCTGTCGGGCCAGCTCGAATCCACAACAGTCGAAGCGATTCGCGCGGCGCTGGTGCGTCACAAGGTGATTTTTTTCCGCGGCCAGACACACCTGGAGGATGCCGATCAGGAAGCCTTCGCCAAACTGCTTGGTGAACCGGTTTCGCATCCCACGGTGCCGGTGGTCGACGGTACCGACTACCTGCTCGAACTCGATTCGCATCGCGGTGGCCGCGCAAACTCGTGGCACACGGACGTGACGTTCGTCGACGCGTATCCGCAAGCGTCGATCCTGCGCGGCGTGACGATTCCGGACGTGGGTGGCGACACGGTATGGGCCAACACCGCCACCGCTTACGAGGATCTGCCGCCGCCGCTCAAAGCGCTCGCCGAACAACTGTGGGCTGTGCATAGCAACGAATACGACTACGCGAACTACGCCAACGTCGGCGAGCGCGGACGTGACGCCGAAGCACTCAAACGCTACCGCGAAGTGTTCGTGTCGACACGCTATGAGACTGAACATCCGGTGGTGCGCATCCATCCGGAATCGGGTGAAAAGACGCTGATTCTCGGTCATTTCGTGAAGAGCTTCGTCGGCCTCACACCGAGTGCGTCCGCGCACGTGCTGGAACTGCTACAGGCCTATGTGACGCGCCTCGAGAACATCGTGCGCTGGCGCTGGCAGGCGGGCGACGTCGCGATCTGGGACAATCGCGCGACCCAGCACTACGCCGTCAACGACTACGGCGACGCTCACCGCGTGGTGCGTCGCGTGACGCTGAAGGGCGACGTGCCGGTCAGCGTCGACGGCCGCCGTAGTTTTACGCGCAGTGTCGAACCGAATCCGGCTGCGAAGGCCGCTTGAACTACGCGGGCCACCTGGACCGCTGGCGCCACGCAGCGCGGTCTGGGTTGGCGGAAGGTGCTCGCCGCACGGCATAGCGAACAGCACGCCGTGTCGGTGTCCTTGTGAGTGTGATGAATGCCTGATTGAGGCGCTTTTTCCGGCGTTTCTGTGTTTTTAGCTCAGGCCTTCGACGGGTACATGCTCCGGCGCCGTCGCTTCACGATAGCCGAGCCGCGTCGAGATCGCGAGCCCCGATTGCTTGAGTAGCGCGACGTAGTGCGATTTCGTGTCGGCACCACAGCGCATCGTCGGAAACGAAATTGACAGACCGGCGATCACCCGGCCGAAGCGGTCGAATACAGGCACCGCGAGACACCGCAATCCTTCTTCCTGTTCCTCGTTGTCCTCGCCGTAGCCTTGCTCGCGCACGTGCGGCAGGATGCTCAGGACGGCTTCGGCGGAGGCGAGCGTCTTTTGCGTCGACTTGCGAAATTCCACATGCGAGAGTACTTCGCGCGCTTCGGCCGGGTCCATCCACGCGAGCAGTACCTTGCCGATCGCCGTGCTATGCAAAGGATTGCGGCGGCCGATCCGCGACTGCATCCGCAGCCCGTAATCGGCGTCGATCTTGTGGATGTAGATGATGGCGTCTTCGTCGAACGCGCCGAGGTGAATCGCCTCGCGGGTGGCCTGGCCGATGCGGCACATCTCGATGTCGGCCTCGCGCACCAGGTCGACACTCTCCAGCGCCTTCGCACCGAGTTCGAACAGGCGGATCGTCAACCGGTAGCGCTCGGTTTCGATTTCCTGCGTCACATAGCCGAGTGCTTTCAGCGTCTGGATCACGCGGTGCACGGTGGTCTTCGACATGCCGAGCCGCTGCGACAATTCGCTGATGCCGATCTGTCCGCTGTCGCCGATCGCACCGAGAATCGCGAAGACCCTGCCGATCGATGAAGCCGACTCGCCTCTGTCATTGGCCGTGCCGCACGTGCTGTCCGCTTCCTGTATGGGTGCGACGTCGTCGTCCTTGCGCTGCTTGTCCATTGCTGCCATTTCCCTCATTCCCTGTTGATGCCAACCCGATCACAATCTGACCACTGCTCGACCACTGCTCGATGCCGACTGAGCCCCGGCGCCGAAAGCATACCGCGTCCCGCAGCTCACGTGACTTCTGCTGCGGCCACGCTAGCGCGCCAGCCACCCGCCGTCCACCGCGAGCGTATGGCCGTGCACGTAGTCCGACGCGGATGACGCAAGGAACACGACCGGTCCTGCAAGATCTTCCGGCGTGCCCCAGCGGCCGGCCGGAATGCGTCCGACGATTTCCCCGTTTCGCTGCGTATCGCCGCGCAGCGCCGCCGTGTTCGCGGTCGCCATGTAGCCTGGCGCGATCGCGTTCACGTTGATACCGTGCTCGGCCCATTCATTCGCGAGCAGCCGCGTAAGACCCAGCACGCCGCTTTTCGACGCCGTATAGGACGCCACACGTATGCCGCCCTGAAACGACAGCATCGACGCGACGTTGATGATCTTGCCGCCGCTTTGCTGCTTCACGAACTGCCGCGCCACGGCTTGCGAAAGAAAGAACGCGCTCTTCAGGTTGACGTCCATCACGGCGTCCCAGTCGTCTTCGCTGAAGTCGAGCGCGTCCTCGCGGCGGATGATGCCCGCATTGTTCACCAGCACGTCGACATGACCAAATGCTTCGACAGCGGCGCGCACGATGTCGTCGACGGGGGCGATCGACGCGAGGTCGGCGCGCACATCGGCAAAGCGCCGGCCGGTCGCCGTGACGCTCGCGGGCGTATCGCCGGCGCCGGCGCGGCTCACGCCGACGATGTCGCAGCCGGCCGTTGCGAGTGCCATCGCCATGCCGGCGCCGAGGCCCGTGTTGCTGCCGGTGACGATAGCGACCTTGCCGGTCAGATCGAAGGTGTTCACGGTGCGTAGGCTCCTTGAATGCCGAAGGTGGCCGAAGGTGGCCGGAGTGGCCAGCGTGTTGCGTGTCAACGCAGGTCGCGCACTGCGATGTGATCCATATCGCTAAACACCTGGTTCTCGCCGACCATGCCCCAGATGAACGTGTACGCACGCGTGCCGACACCCGAGTGAATCGACCAGCTTGGCGAGATTACGGCCTGCTCGTTATGCACGAGGATGTGCCGCGTTTCGTTCGGTTCACCCATCATGTGAAAGACGGCCGCGTCGTCAGCGACGTTGAAATAGAAATACACCTCCATGCGGCGCTCGTGCGTGTGGCACGGCATCGTGTTCCAGAGGTTGCCCGGCTCGAGCTTCGTCATGCCCATTGAGAGCTGACAGGTGGGTAGCACTTCGGGGACGATGAACTTGTAGATGGTGCGGCGGTTGCTCGTAGCGGGGTCGCCCAGTGTTTCGGGTGGCGCTTGCGCAAGCGAGATCGTGCGGGTCGGATACGACTCGTGCGCGGGTGCGCAGTTCAGGTAGAACTTCGCGGGGCGCGCCGCGTTGTCGCTGCCGAACGCGATGGCCTGCTTGCCTTTGCCGATGTAGATCGCTTCTTCGTTGCGCACCGTATAGCGCGTGCCGTCCACGTCGACCCAGCCGTCGCCGCCGATATTGATCGCGCCGAGTTCACGGCGTTCCAGCAGATAGCCGACACCGATTGCCTTACCAAGCGAGGTGGGCACCTCGACCGCGCGTGTGGCCGGCCACACGCCACCCACGATAATGCGGTCGATGTGACTGTAGGTGAGTTGAAGCGCGTCGCGTTCGAACACCTGCTCGACGAGAAACTGCTTGCGCAGTTCCGCGGTATCCAGCGTCTTCGCGTACTCGCTATTAATGCTCTGCCTCACTTCCATTGTTCTTTTCTCCGGTCAGATTGGGCGCCGTGCGATGCCGTATTGCGGCGCCGGTTTGCTCTCGACTTTAGCGCAGAATTTATGATTTGGAACGTCGGTCCGAAAATATTGCGATGCCGCATCAAGAGTAGCAAAGCTTTTGCGCGGAACACGGGTAAACGATGAGCAGGAAGTCCATCTAAAACGGAACGTTGTTCCTAACGCGATGCTATATTGCGCCGAAAGGGAGTCGACCGGCGTAAGAACGGGACATTACCCCGGGTGATCCACCCGATAACTGGACGCGAAGTCCATGGAGGAGGCATGAAGCTCAAGAAGGCCATCGACCGCATTCCTGGCGGCCTGATGCTGGTGCCGTTGCTGCTCGGCGCCTGTGTTCACACGTTTGCGCCGGGCGGGGGGAAATACCTCGGGTCGTTCACGAATGGATTGATTACCGGCACCGTGCCAATTCTGGCGGTCTGGTTTTTCTGCATGGGTGCGACGATCGACCTGCGGGCGACAGGCGTAGTGCTGCGTAAATCGGGCACGCTGCTCGTGACCAAAATGATCGTGGCGTGGATCGCGACCATAGTCGCGTCGCACTTCATTCCGATCGACGGCGTCAAGGCGGGCCTGTTCGCCGGGCTCTCGGTGCTCGCGATCACCACGTCGATGGACATGACCAACGGCGGTCTCTATGCGGCCGTGATGCAGCAATATGGCAGCAAGGAAGAGGCGGGGGCATTCGTCCTGATGTCGATCGAATCGGGGCCGCTCGTCAGCATGATCATTCTCGGTGCGACCGGCGTCGCGTTCTTCGAACCGAGGCTTTTCGTCGGCGCGGTGTTGCCATTCCTGATCGGCTTCGCGCTGGGTAATCTCGACAGCGAGCTGCGCGAATTCTTTGGCCGCTGCGTGCATCCACTGATTCCGTTTTTCGGCTTTGCGCTCGGTAACGGTATCGACCTGAACGTGATCGTCACGAGTGGCTTGCCGGGCATCGTGCTGGGCCTCGGAGTGATCGTCGTGACGGGCATTCCGCTGATCCTCGCCGACCGCTGGATCGCGGGCGGTAATGGGGCGGCGGGGCTGGCGGCTTCGTCGACAGCAGGGGCGGCCGTGGCGAACCCTGCGATCATCGGCGAGATGATTCCGCGCTTCAAGCCGCTAGTGCCGGCCGCGACGGCGATGGTGGCGACGGCTTGTCTCGTGACGGCGATTCTCGTGCCGATTCTGACCGCCCTTTGGGTGCGTCGGCATCATGCACGTGACGCGTTGCGCGAGGAGCTCGCGGGGGCAACGCCGCCGCCACTGAGTGAGCGGGACGTGCACGTTTGATCGGGGCGGCTGGTTTGCGCCTGAACGCGGAAGTGAAGTCGGTAACGTGAGGCGGGGGCTCACCGCCCCAGCTTTCCCTCCAGCATCGCCTTCACCTCTGCCCACTCCTCATCGATGATGCTAAAGCGCACCGAGTTGCGCTTACGCCCGTCCGGCATGATCCGCTCATGCCGGACAATCCCTTCCTGTTTCGCGCCGATCCGCAGAATCGCCGCTCTCGATTTTTCGTTGAGCTCGTCCGTGGTGAACTGCACGCGCACGCACTGCATCGCTTCGAACGCATGACCCAGAAGAAGGTACTTCGCCTCGCTATTCACCGCCGAGCGCTGCACTGACTTGCCCAACCACGTGTGCCCGATTTCGAGCTTCCGGTTCTTCCGATCGATCTTCCAGAACCGCGTGCTGCCGACAATCGCCCCCGTATCGCGCCTGACGATCACGAAGGGCATCACAGTACCGGCCGCGCGTCCGTCGAGCGCGGTTGCAATATAGCCGGCGATGGTTTCAGGTCCTGGCACCACAGTCAGCGTCATGTTCCACAACTGGCCGTCCGCGGCGGCGTCGAGCAGACCCTGCGTGTGTTCCTGCTGAAGCGGCCGGAGTTCAACGGTCTGCCCGGTCAGCGTGGGTTGCATGGAGTCAGCGGAGCTTTCGTTCATGATGAAGCAGATTTTCGTTGTATGACTGCGCATCATAAAACGAAGAAAGATCCGAACGAAGCGAATGAGCCGTGAATCAACGGGCGACTTGACAGGCGAATTCCAATAAAAAAGTCCGCGAACGAGCGTTCGCGGACCTGGCACAGCAATCGAACAGACAGACGAAGCCGGAAACCTCGCCCTTAAAGCTTTACAGCCTTCGGCGTCTTAAACCGCCATCACCGAAACAGCCTTGGTGACCAGATAGCCTTCCATGGCTTCCGGGCCGCCTTCCGAACCGTAGCCCGAATCCTTCACGCCGCCAAACGGCATTTCCGGCCAGGGCGTTGCAGGCTGGTTGATCCACAACATGCCGACTTCCATCTGTTGCGACAGCAGATGCACGTTGCGGAACGACTTCGTGAACGCATAACCGGCGAGACCAAACGGCAGACGGTTCGCCTCGGCGATCGCTTCTTCGAGCGTGTCGAAACCGCGGATCGCGGCGATCGGGCCGAACGGCTCGTTGTTGAACACGTCCGATTCGAGCGACACGTTGGTCAGCACGGTCGGTGCGAAGAAGTTACCCTCCGAGCCCACGCGTTCGCCACCGGTCTCGACCTTCGCGCCGGTCTTGCGCGCGTCGTCGAGCACCTTGCTCATTGCAGTGAGACGGCGCGCATTGGCGAGCGGCCCGATGGTTGTGCCTTCCGCCAGACCGTCGCCAAGCTTGAGGCCTTCAGCATGCTTGACGAGCGCCGCGGCAAATTCTTCGCGGATGCTGTTGTGCACCAGAAAGCGCGTCGGCGAGATGCAGACCTGGCCCGCATTGCGGAACTTCGCGGCACCCGCGGCCTTGATGGCCAACTCCACGTCGGCATCTTCGGCCACGATGACAGGCGCATGACCGCCCAATTCCATCGTTGCGCGCTTCATGTGCGCGCCAGCCAGCGCGGCCAACTGCTTGCCAACCGGCGTCGAACCGGTGAACGTCACCTTGCGGATCACCGGGTGCGGAATCAGGTAGCTCGAAATCTCCGCCGGATCGCCGAACACGAGGCCGACCGTACCGGCCGGCACGCCCGCCTCGACGAACGCCTGCAGCAGCGCCGCCGGCGATGCCGGGGTTTCTTCCGGCGCCTTTACGAGGAACGAGCAGCCGCATGCAAGCGCCGCGCTCAGCTTGCGCACCACCTGATTGACCGGAAAATTCCACGGTGTGAACGCCGCTACCGGGCCGATCGGCTCCTTGAGCACCGTTTGCTGTGCCGCCAGATTGCGCGGGGGGACGATCCGGCCGTAGACGCGGCGACCCTCATCAGCGAACCATTCGATGATGTCCGCCGCGGACAGCATTTCGACGCGAGCCTCGGCGAACGGCTTGCCCTGTTCCTGTGTCATCAGGCGGGCGATGTCCGACGCGCGCTCGCGCAACAGCGCGGCGGCCTTGCGCATGGTGGTTGCGCGTTCGTTGGCCGGAATCTTGCGCCAGGCTTCGAAGCCGCGCTGCGCGGCGGCCAGCGCCCGGTCCAGATCGGCAATGCCGGCATGGGCCACTTTGCCGATGGCCTTGCCCGTGGCGGGATTGATGACGTCGATGGTTTTGCCGCTGGCGGCGTCGCACCACTCGCCGTTAATCAGAAGTCGCGTATCGGTATAGCTCGAGGTAGCCATGCTGGGTTCCTGTAAGTGGGGAAAACGATAGGTCGCGCGGTTGTGATGCATTGGGCTGAACCCACGCGGCCAGAGGAATGGACTGCCGATAACGATTATCTTATCTGATTGCGCGCAATCGCATCGGCCGGTGCGCCCGTGGGGGCTGCGCGGCATGGGTTTTGCTACTCCGGTTGCCGCGGCGGAGAAACACCTGCCTGAGCGCCGCCGCGCAAACTGGCGTAAAGTCAAGCAGCAGTAGCAGGAACTGTCACGAGCAGGCAGCCACGGATCGCGTCGCGAGTGGGTAAAAACAGCACTCGCGGTAATGGTCGAAAGCAGCAGGCGAAAGACGGCGAATGCAACCCAATCAACCAAGGTGCAAGCGAGGAATCGACATGCCAACCGGTACAGTGAAGTGGTTCAATGACGCAAAGGGTTTTGGCTTTATCACACCGGATGACGGTGGCGAGGATCTGTTTGCCCATTTCTCGGAAATTCGCAGCGAGGGTTTCAAATCGCTGCAGGAAAACCAGAAGGTCAGCTTCGAAATCAAGCAGGGACCGAAGGGCAAGCAGGCGGCGGATATCAAGCCGGTGTGAGCGTAGCAGCCGGTCCGCACATGCAAGGTGTGCGGACCGGAGCCCGGCATTAAGTACATAGAACAACCCGGCCAGGCGTATTTTTTCTTAAGGTTTCCTTCAGCTTTGCTCCGTAGTATTTGCGCGAACGCCCGTATCCCCACGGGCAATAGTTCCGATAGTTTTCCGACAGAAAACTGAAAGCGCAGATCAAAGGCTTGCTGGAGCATTCATGAAAACCCTGTTCTTACAGGCGCCGTCGTACGACGGCTTCGATGGTGGCGCGGGTTCGCGCTATCAGGCCAAGCGTGAAGTGCGCTCATTCTGGTATCCGACGTGGCTCGCGCAGCCCGCGGCACTTGTCCCCGACAGCCGTGTACTCGACGCCCCCGCCGATGGCCTGTCCGTCGAAGCATCGCTCGATATAGCGCAGCAATATGACCTGGTGATTATCCACACCAGTACACCGTCCTTTCCCACCGACGCCCTGTTTGCCGAAGACCTGAAGAAGCGCAAGCCTTCGGTGCTGATCGGCATGGTCGGCGCCAAGGTCGCAGTCGATCCGCACAATTCGCTGACCGCGAGCGAGGCGATCGATTTCGTCTGCCGTGAAGAATTCGACTTCACCTGCCAGGAAGTCGCCGAAGGCAAGCCATTCGCCGGGATCACAGGTCTCAGCTATCGCGCCAGCGACGGCTCGATCGAGCACAACGAAGCGCGCCCGATCCTGGAGAACATGGACGAACTGCCGTTCGTGGCACCGGTGTACAAGCGCGATCTGAAGATCGACAACTATTTCATCGGCTATCTGAAGCACCCGTACGTGTCAATTTACACGGGCCGCGGCTGCCGCTCGAAATGCACGTTCTGCCTGTGGCCGCAAACGGTGGGCGGGCATCGCTACCGCACGCGTTCGACCGAGAACGTGCTCGAAGAAGTGAAGTGGATTCGCGACAACATGCCTGAAGTGAAGGAGATCATGTTCGACGACGACACCTTCACCGACTTCAAGCCGCGCGTCGAGGAAATCGCCCGCGGTCTCGGGCAATTGGGCGTGACGTGGTCATGCAACGCGAAGGCGAACGTGCCGTACGCGACGCTGAAGATCATGAAGGAAAACGGCCTGCGCCTGCTGCTGGTCGGCTACGAGTCCGGCGACGACCAGATTCTGCTGAACATCAAGAAGGGTTTGCGTACCGACATCGCGCGCCGTTTCAGCGAAGACTGCCGCAAGCTCGGCATCAAGATTCACGGCACCTTCATTCTCGGCTTGCCCGGCGAGACGCAGGACACGATCCAGAAGACCATCGAGTATGCGAAGGAAATCAATCCGCATACGATCCAGGTTTCGCTCGCAGCGCCGTACCCCGGCACGACGCTCTACAACCAGGCGGTGGAGAACGGTTGGCTGGAAGAGAACAAGGTCATCAACCTCGTCAGCAAGTCAGGGGTGCAGCTCGCGGCGATCGGCTATCCGCATCTGTCGCGCGACGAGATTTACCACCAGCTCGAAAACTTCTATAAGCGCTTCTATTTCCGGCCGTCGAAGATCTGGGAAATTTTGCGCGAGATGCTGACGAGCTGGGACATGATGAAACGGCGCTTGCGCGAAGGCGTCGAATTCTTCCGTTTCCTGCGCGCTCACGAAGCGTGAGCGCCGTGCATCTGCTCGCCGTCACGCTGGCCTATGCGTGTGCGGCGGGTGCGGTTTTCGGCATCGCCTACACGATGCTGGCGGGTGTGCTGATCGGCCGGTTCTTCGCGAAAGCGGTGTCCCAACCGACCAGTTTTCCACCGGTCACGATCGTCAAGCCGTTACACGGCAACGAGTGGGCGCTGCTCGCCAATCTGTCGAGCTTCTGTCAGCAGGACTATTCGGGCCCCGTGCAATTCCTGTTCGGCGTGCACGATTCGGCCGACCCCGCCTTGCAAACCGTCGACGATCTGCGGCGGCTGCATCCGGAAGCGGACATCACCGTGGTCGCCGATGCGCGGCTGTATGGTCCGAACCGCAAGATCAGCAACATCCTCAATATGCTGCCGCAGGCCCAGCACGACATACTGGTGTTTGCCGACAGCGACGTAAGCGTTGGGCCGGATTATCTGCGCAATGTGATTGGCGAATTGCAGAAGCCCGGCGTCGGTCTCGTCACCTGCGCGTATCGCGGTGCGCCCGACCCCGGCTTCTGGCCGCGCATGTCGGCCAAGGCCACCAACTACCAATTCCTGCCCAGCGTGGTGACGGGGCTCGCGCTCGGTCTTGCGCGTCCCTGCTTTGGACAGTCCATCGCGATGCGACGCGATACCCTCGAGAAAATTGGCGGGTTCACACCGTTCGTGAAGCATCTGGCCGAGGATCATGCAATCGGCGAAGCTGTGCGCATGATTGGCGAGAAGGTGGTGATTCCGCCGTTCACGATTTCGCATGCCTGCGTGGAATCGAGCGCGACGCAACTGATCGCGCACGAACTGCGCTGGAGCCGGACGATTCGCAGCATCGATCCGCTCGGCCATCTCGGCTCGGCGTTGATTCATCCGCTCGCTTTTGCGCTGCTCGCCATCGCCTTTTCGGGCGGCGCACTGTGGTCGTGGCCGCTCGCGCTGGTTGCGATATGCGTCCGGCTCGTGCTGAAACTGCAGTCCGATCGCGCGTTGCAACAGGCCCATCGTGACCTGTGGCTGCTGCCGTTATGGGATATCGTATCGTTTTCGATTTTCGTGGCGAGCTTCTGGTCCTCGCGCGTGATCTGGCGCGGTTTCAGTTTCAAGGTGGATGGCGACGGCCTGTTGTCGGCAGCTCAGGACGGAATGGCGGATGAACAGCAAGCTGGGTAAGTAATGATGCGTGGGTATCTGCAGGAGCGTAGCGAGGGCAATACAGCGAATGTGAAGCACGGGCTAAGGGTGGCCGCGTGATGAAGCATCTCGGCCGTGTCGCGGCGCTTGCTGGCCTGCTGGTGTCATTGTGGCTGGTCTGGCAGGACAATCCCGGCGCCGTGCTCGACGCACTGCGCGCCGCGGGTGCCGGCCTCTTGCTGGCGGCGATCGCGCACGTGTTGCCGATGATCGCCAATGCCTGCGACTGGCGCTCGCTGATTCGCGGCGCGAACCGGCCGGGCATTGCCAATATGCTGCATCTGGTCTGGGTGCGCGAGTCTGTCAATAGCATGTTGCCGGTGGCGCGTATTGGCGGTGAGGTGGTGTCGTTCCGGATGCTCAAGCGCTGGGGCGTGCGGCCGTCTACCGCGGTCGGCAGCATCATCGTCGATATGCAACTCACGGTGATCAGCCAGTTGCTGTTCACGATGGTCGGTATCGGTTTTCTGTTCGCACATGCGCATTCCGACACGCTGCGGCTCGCCGGGCAACTGGCGTGGGGCGTGGTGGTGCTGACGCCGCTGCTGGTGCTGTTCGCGCTCGTGCAGCATGCCAGTCCGTTTGAACGCATCACGCGCGCGCTGAATCGTATGACAAGCGGCAAGCTCGCCGCGCTCGTCGGACAATCGGCTCAGATCGATCAGGCCATCAAGCTGATCTGGCGCCGGCGCGGTGTGGTGCTGCGCTATCTGTTCTTCTGGCAACCGCTCCAGTGCTTCCTGACATCGCTGGAGATCTGGCTCGCGCTCTACTTTCTCGGCGTTCACGTCACGCTGGTCGAAGCGGTGGTGATCGAATCACTGATCCAGGCGATCAGCAGCGCGGCTTTTTTCGTGCCGGGCGGTCTGGGGGTGCAGGAGGGTGGTTTCATTCTGATCGGCGGCGCGTTTGGTCTCGATCCTTCCATCTGCCTCGCGCTCGCCGGTGCCCGGCGCATTCGTGATCTACTGATCTTCGTTCCCGGACTCATTGCATGGCAGTTTGCCGAGTCCTCGAATCGCGAGCCCAAACGTGTGGAACGGTCGGAACGGGTAGGGCGGACGGGCGTGGGTGAAGCAGGCCAGCGCTAGTGCGGCAGGAGTGAAATACTTCGCTTGTCCGACAGATCTGGCGATGGCCTCGTCGACAGTTCAGCACACACCCTCAATCCTCTCCCGCATAAGCCGGAAACGACACGTCCACCGCGAGGCCGTGCTCGCCGATACCCGTTCCGAGATGCAGCTCGGCACCGAAATGTTCGGCGATCCGCGCGACGATCGAGAGCCCCAGTCCGCTACCGGTGGCGTGATTGCCGGTCGCCCGAAAAAACCGGTTCGTGAGGCGTGCGAGATCGCTGGGCGCGACGCCGGGGCCGTCGTCGCGCACGGTGAGCCGCACCCGGCCGACTTCAGATTGCACCGCCACTTCGACGTTGCCGCCATCGCGGCCGTACTTGATTGCGTTATCGAGCAGATTGTCGAGCAGGATGCCAACTAGTACGGGCTCCGCATTGATCTCGGCGCGCGTGTCGCCGGTGAGTGTCACGCTAATGTTCTTCTGTTGCGCATTGCGTTCGTTGGCAAGCAGCGCGTCTTTTGCCACCGCCGCGGGCCTGAGTGGCGCGGTGGAGAGTTTTTCGTGCACGTCCAGACGCGCGAGTAACAGCAACTGCTCCGCAAGCCGCGCGCTGCGATCGACGCCTTGCACCACACGTTCCATCGCCAGCCGCTGTAATGCCGTATCCGGTTCGGCCAGCGCAACCTGTGCCTGCACCTTGATGGCGGCAAGCGGCGTTTTCAGTTCATGGGCGGCGTCGGCGGTAAACGCACGTTCGCGTTCGATGGAGTGTCGCAAGCGCGACAGCACCAGATTGATCGCGTCGACGAGCGGCCGCACCTCGATCGGCGCCCGGCCGATGTCGACCGGTTCCAGCCGGTTGATGTCCCGCGCGCGAATGGCGCCGGAGAGGACTTTGAGCGGCGCCAGACTCCAGCCGATGCTGACCCACACCAGCAACGCCAGCACCGGCAGCGCAATGAGCGTTGGGCGAGCGATCCGGCTCGCGACGCCGCTCACCAGGTCGCTGCGCGTATTGGCCGGTTCGAACACGCGCACCGTGTTGCCGGGCGCGGTGCCGCGCAAAGTGAATGTGTGCCATTCCTGACCGCCCAGCGTCATGTTTTGCGCGCCGCTTGCGGATGGCACTGGTAGGTCCCACGCTTTTAGCGCGCGCAATTGCGGGCTGCCCGCCAGCACGTCGCCGTTTGCGCTGCGCACCTGGAATAGCGCGTCGCGCGGCAAGGAATCGTCGTCGTCGCTGTCGTTCGCGCCGGCTTCGCCGCCTTCTTCTTCTTCGCGCAAATCGATGCGCGCATTGGCCAGTGTGGTCAGATTGTGTTCGTCGAGCAGCGCGAGAATTTGCGCGATTTCTGCGAGGCGCGCCTCTTCCCATTCGCCGACTTCGCGCTTGGCCTGACGATAGCTCGATATCAGCGCGATACCCCAGATCAGCACGATGCTGGTCAGGACCAGCAGCATCAGGCGGCGGCGTATTGATGCCGACATTATGTTTTCTCTATCACGTAGCCAATATTGCGCACTGTTCTGATCAGCTTGGCGCCGAGTTTTTTGCGCAGATTGGACACGTGCACCTCGATCGCATTACTTTCGATTTCTTCCTGCCATCCATACAAACTCTCTTCGAGCTGCGAACGTGACTGGGGAATGCCCTGGTTGGTCAGCAGTTGCATCAGGATCGCCCATTCACGCGAAGTGAGGGGCACGCGTGCATTGCCGACCTCGACGGTTTGCGCGGTGGGGTTGACCGTCAGATCCAGGTAGCGGATCACTTCGACGCTGCGCCCTTGCGCGCGACGCAGCAAGGCCCGGCAGCGGGCAATCAGTTCGGTCAGGTCGAAGGGCTTGCCGAGGTAGTCGTCGGCGCCGGCTTCCAGGCCGTCGACGCGGTCCACCACCGTGCCCTTGGCGGTCAGCACCAGCACCGGCACGTCCTTGCCGGCGTCGCGCAGCCGTTTCAGCAGTTCCATACCCGATACCCTGGGTAAGCCGAGATCGAGCAGCACCAGCGCATAGGCAGTGGTGTCGAGAGCGAGACTGGCCTTGTGGCCGTCGCGTGCCCAATCGACTGTGAAACCGGCTTGATGCAGTCCTGCTTCGATGCCGCAGCCGATCAGATCGTCGTCTTCTACGAGGAGTACGCGCATGGGAGAGAAATTCCGTTCGATGTCTATTGCATGGCGGTGACAGATTTTAAGCAAACACCGGACCGTATGCCCGAAGTGTAACGGTCATGTTCATGACACGCTTTATACCTCTTTCTTCCTTAAGGTTTCCTTCAGCTTGAATCGCTACTATCGACCGTCAACAGATCACTGTCGCGTGGCCGACATGAGCACGCGAAACGACGTCGTGTTGTCAGATCATCGCAACTTAATCGTAAGCACATCGATGGAATGTACGGCCAGTGCTTTTGTCGCCACGTTCTGCCGGCGAATCGCGCCGCTGCACGTCACCGTGCGTTCCTTCAGGTCACGAGACCAAGCCATGAAGCCAGTCACCGTCGACATGCTGCGAGCCCATTTAATGGCGGCTACGATTACGGCCATGGGTACCGAAGTGCTCGCATTGCTGGCACTGCTGGTCTTGCCTGTTTCCCAGCAGGTTTTCAGCTCCACATTGTTCCGGTTTCTTGCTCTCGCGCTGATCGTGAGTGGCGTGATCGGGATGCGCCAATTCGCGCACGCCGCGTTTGACCTCGCCATTGAGGGCCGTCACGCAATGCCTGCCGGACGGCCAATCCTGATTGAAGCGGATTGTCCACGGCGCTGGTTCGTCATTCTTCATCTGCGCTGCACGGGCAGACCGTTTGTGCTGGCCGGGCACTAACGGACTCAGGCGATGGCAGCGCACGCAATGACGGCATGCCAATTGGTTTTGTTGTTCGGCTGCATCTCGGCTTCGCTCTATGCGATGCTGGCGGCGGTGGCCATGCCGTTCTTCGCGGTGCGCCGCGGGCGGACTACGAGTGGTGCCGTGCGGGCGTCCAATCCTCTGGCTCCTTTTGCGAATGTCGGCGTCAGCGTGCTGAAGCCGCTGTGCGGCGCCGAGCCGCGTCTCTACGAGAATCTCAGAACCTTCTGCGATCAGCGCCACGGGCATTTCCAGCTCGTGCTCGGCGTATCGTCACCGGACGATCCCGCCATTGTCGTAGTGCGCCGTTTGCAGGCCGCCTATCCGACACGCGACATCGAGCTCGCGGTCGATACGCGCGTGCACGGCAGCAATCTCAAGGTCAGCAATCTGATCAACATGGCAGAGCGGGCGCGTTATGACGTGATCGTGATTGCGGATAGCGATATTGCAGTCGAAGCCGATTATCTCGACACCGTGGCGGCGCCGCTCGCCGACCCGCGCGTGGGAGTGGTGACCTGTCTCTACGTGGCGCAAGGCGTTGGGGGCTTCTGGCCGCGGGTCGGTGCGCTATTCATCAACGAGTGGTTTGCACCGTCGGTACGCGTCGCGCATGCGGCGGGGTCGCGCCGCTTCGGCTTCGGCGCGACGCTCGCTTTGCGCCGCGCGACGCTCGAGCGCATTGGCGGTTTCGACGCGCTGAAAAACTGTCTCGCGGACGATTACTGGCTCGCTGAACACGTACGCGCGCTCGGGCTTCGCACGGTACTTTCGCGCGTGATGGTAGCCACCGATGTCATCGAGCCGACTTTCTCCGCCCTGTGGCAGCGCGAGACGCGCTGGCTGCGCACAATCCGCTCGGTGAATCCGCTTGGCTTTGCATTTCTGTTCATCACGTTCCCAATGCCGTGGTTCTTTATTGGCGCATGGCTCACTGGCCGCCTCGCACACGGTCCATTCGACGGCGTGCATCTGTGGGCGGTGCTGGCGAGTGGTGTCAGCACGGCGGCCGGTTTTGCCGCGCGCATGCTGTTGCATCTGCGTGCCGCGCGTCACGAACGCACATTCTGGCGCGACTTGCCGCTTGTGCCGTTGCGCGATACCTTGCTGGCATTCCAATGGCTCGCGGGCGCGTTCGGCTCGCATGTGGTGTGGCGTGGCGCACGCGTGCCGGTCGAAGCCTCCGCGTCGACTACGCAGGGTGCGACGTTGGGTGTGATGGATGTCATGGAGACTTCGGATGGCGGCTAAGCCACGCGGGCTGATCGTCACCGCCGACGATTTTGGCCTGCATCCACGGGTGAATCTGGCGGTCGAGCAGGCGCACCGGCATGGCGTGCTGACGGCTGCGAGCCTGATGATCGGTGCGCCTGCCGCGGATGATGCCGTGGCGCGGGCTCGCGCACTCCCGGCGTTGCGGGTCGGCCTGCATCTCGTGCTGGCCGACGGCGACGCGGTTACGCCGCGAGCCGGGATTGCCGCATTGCTTGACGAGCACGGCCGCTTTGGCGACAACATGGTGCGGGACGGGGTACGGTTTTTCTTTTTGCCGCATGTTCGCAAACAGCTTGCGCGAGAGATTCGCGCGCAATTCGAGGCTTTTGCGAGGACGGGGTTGACGCTCGATCACGTCAACACCCACAAGCATTTTCATTTGCATCCGACGGTGCTGGGTTTGATTCTGGAGATCGGCCGTGAGTATGGGATGCGGGCGATGCGATTGCCGTTCGAGGCTAGCGCGCCGCTGTGGTTGCGGCCGTGGATTTCACGGGTGCGGGCGAGGCTGGATCGGGCTGGGATTGTGCACAACGATTATGTTGTTGGGATTGCTAATAGTGGACGGATGGACGAAGCGGCATGGCTTGCCGCGCTTGCCGATTTGCCCAGCGGGGTGGGGGAGATTTATTGCCATCCTGCCTTTGCCGGGGATCGGGTTTTGAGTCACGGGATGCGGGATTATCGGCATGCTGAGGAGCTGGAGGCGCTCTTGTCGCCTAGGGTCGCTGATGCGATTCGGGGGTTGGGTGCCCGGGTGGGCGGGTTTGGGGATGTGTTGGAAGTGTGATGGTTTTTTTGCCTGCGCGGCGCTTGGTTGTTTGCCTGCTGCTGTGTGCTTTTGGTGTTGGCCTTTCCTTGATTACTTAGTGGTCTATTAGCGTTTGCTCCTGTGCGGGGCGGCACTTACTTTCTTTGCCGCCGCCGGTGTGTGTCAAGGTAGTTGTCGCATGAACCGTTACGCTGCGTGCTTATACATTTTGGCCGACGCGTGAGTTCGCTCCGGGTTCAGATAGACCGAGTCTGCCAGGTGCCAGTTGCGGATGGCACCTGACCAGCGTGCGGGGTTCTGCCTGCGCGCGTCTTCGTACAGCGCACACCGGCGGGCCAGCAGATCGTTGGCTTCGCCGCGATGCCGTTGCCCCGGACTGACATACTTCAGGCCGCTGTGACAGTGCTCTTCGTTGTACCACTGCACGAAGCGCTGCACCCATTCCCGGGCAGCCTCCAGCGTGTCGAACGGCTGCTCGGGCCATAACGGACAGTATCGCCGTGCGGAACAGCGACTCGGCAAAGGCATTGTCGTTGCTCACGCGCGGCCGGCTGAACGAAGGCTGCACACCCAGATCGATCATGGCCGCGCGCATCGTGGCGCCTTTCATTGCACTGCCGTTATCCGAGTGCAGCACCAGCGGACGCCCGGCGATACCTTCACGCAAACATCCCTTGTTCAGCAACTCGCTCGCGTGCTCAGCCGACTCCTGCTCCCACACCTCGTTCATCACCAGTTTGCGGCTGTAGATGTCTTTCATCATGTACCAGTAGAAGTACCGGCCCCTGACCGTGCCCGGCATCCACGTGATATCCCAGCACCACACCTGGTTCGGACCATCGGCACAGTGCGTCGTGAGCGTGCGTCGTTGCGGGGCTCGCGCGCGGCCCCGGCGCTGGCCCTGTCCTGCTGCTTTCAGTATCCGGTAGAACGTCGATTCGCAAGCCAGATAAATCCCTTCATCCGCCAGCTTCGGCACGATCTGGTGCGGCGTCAGGCTCGCGTAGCCCGGACGGTTGGCCGCATCGAGCACGGCCTGACGTTCTGCCTCACTCAGCCTGTTGGGCGGCGCTGCACGCTTCACCTGAGCGCGCCCGTCCTGCGGCGACAGGCGCCAGCGCTGGACACTGCGCACGCTGAGCCCCAACTGCTCGCACGCACGCGAGCGGCGCGCTCCCTGCTGTACAGCTTCATCGATCAACTGCATGGCTTCATCGCGATCCGGGCGGCTGATCAGTCTTCCTCTTCCTTGCCCCAGATCGCTTCGGCTTTTTTTCGCAGATTCAGCAAGGCCGCCGCCTCCGCGCGGGCCGCGTCAGCGCGTTTGAGCTGGCGCTCGAGTTCACGGATGCGCTTTTGCGCAGCCTTCGCCTCGTTGCGCTGGGCCGCCGTGGGCTTCGTTTCAGGCACCGCGTTGGCCTGCTCGCACGCCTCGCGCCACTGCCGGATCTGCTCCGGATAAATGCCTTTACTGCGGCAGTATTGTGAGGTCTCGATCTCGTTGAGCGACGCCGTCTCCAGCACCGCCCTGAACTTCCCGGCGCTTGACCACTGATCGCCCGTTTTGCCATTGCCCGGCATGAATTTCCCTGTATCTCTTGCATGCTGCCGCCAGGTCCGCAGCGTCACCGTGGTGATGCCCGTCGCCCCCGCCAGCTCGATGACCGCACGATTGAACGGCGGCATCATCTGCTGGATTACCCATTCCCGGGTTTCCGCTGAATAGCGTTTCATCTTCCATTCGCTGTCCGCCCCCCATCTTTACACCAATCGGTTCGGGTGAGGCGACAACTAGCCTGACATGGAGGGCCGCAAAGAAAGATAAGCAAAGAAAGCGGCTCACCCCGCCAGCTTATAAGCGGGTCCCTCGCACAGTTGCGGTAGTGGTGCATCTGGAATCCGTGCCCTCGCACACTCCGCGTCAGTGACCAAGCCGTCATCCGCTCCCACTCCGCACTGCGTGCGTCGCGGATGGGGCTGCCTGGGAAACCCGGGGCTTCGTTGAGGCGCGGTGGGAGTCATCGGCTTCGCCTCGGCAATGACGGACGTGCATGGGAAACCAAGTAGCTTCGTTTGCGGGCGGTGGGGGTCGTTGGTTTCGCCTTGGCGGAGCACCGAATGGAGCGCGAGTGCAAAAACACAGCAATCGGTTTTAAGAAATGCGCGTCGGCGCGCGTAGCGCCGCCGGAAGTATGACTGCCTTGTCACCCACGCCGAATGTGCGAGAGCACGGATTCCAGATGCACCACTACCGTGGCTGCGCGGGGGACCCGCTTAAGAATTAGCGGGGTGAGCCGCTTTCTTTGCTTATCTTTCTTTGCGGCGGCGTAACTATTCAGCGGCCGGCAGGGGCGAAACGACCAAACCGGCAAAGCTCAAGGCCAGCGCATCGATCAGCGAGCGGTTCTGCTTACGCAAAGTGGCGAGATAGGAGCGGATTGTGCAGAACGCCTCCATGCCGCAGACAGAGCGGAAACACCCTGATATTTTCTGCTTGAGTTTGGGCATGCGGATATCGCGCTCGGCCAGATTGTTGTCGAACGGCACACGGTGATCTGCAATAAAACGCCATACCTGGCGCGTCTGTGTGTGCAGGCGGCGCAGCAGATTGTAGGCAAAGCTCTGCCTGATCTTGCCGCGCCGCTCCTTGCGCCTGGACTCGCGCGCCTGCTGGGGATTAAGCCTGTCTCCCAGAGCAATCAGCGCCCGACTTCGCCTGGCGTAATAGCGCTGGCGCGATCGACTCAGTGCCGTGTTGCCGCAGGCCAGACTGAGCTCACTCTCGCGTTTGGCCTGACACAGCAGATCAATCATCTGCTGGGCCCACGCCTGCCCGGTGGACTCCAGCACAAACACCAACTCGCGCAGATGGTGGGCATTGCATAGCGCATGGTCGCAGTCATAGTAGGCATACGGTCGCCAGCCGTCATGTACCGCGATGCCCGTGAAGCCAGGCAGAATGCCGAAACTGTCGAGTGCCTCGCGACCGCGCTTGTGGTGCGCACCGTACCAGCTCAGCGTGCGCGTTGACGCGGTATGCAGCCAGTGGGGCGTACGTCCCACGCGCATGCTGCTCTCATCGAAATGCACGACCGGCTGCTTATGCAGTGCCTGGCTGATCTGTTCAACTGCGGGCGCCAGCAGATGTGCTGCCTGATCAATGCTGTGCTGCACGGTGCCGGTACTCACACGCAGACCGAACAGATCCGTCAGCGCCTGAGCGGTGCGTCCCACTGGCAGTTGCTGGTACTGCGTCAGATAGACTGCCGCGGCGCGCACCTGGGCACCGTACTGCACCGCCTGGCTTACGCCTTCGGGAAACACGCCCGAATGACGTTTGCCGCAGCGACACTGTGCGATCTGCACGCGATGTTCGGTCACCTCAAAACGCGTGGGCGGCAAATCGATCACCTGACGTCCTTCAGTCACCACGGTGATCCGTGTGGAATCAAGCCGTGCCCCGCATGCATCGCACACCCGCGCCACCGGGTGAATCTCAATGTAATCGGGTTGCGCCACGCGTTTTAGCGTCTTGCCTTTATGACCGGGCTGCGCTCCCGGGCGTGCACCGCTTACGCCGCGCAACGACTTCGGTTTGCGCTTCGGGCCGTCGCTTGATGGTGGCTTGCTGGAGTTATGACTGTCCTTCTCAAGCTTCGCCTCAAGCTCGTTCAGACGCCTCACAAGATCGACGATCAGTGCGTCCTTCTGTTCAGGCGTCAGATCCTTGATGTCGGGCATCTTCGTCATGTCCTTCACTATGCATGGCCTGGTTCCAGTTTACAACCGCTGAATAGTTACGCGGCGGCAAAGAAAGTAAGTGCCGCCCCGCACAGGGGCAAACGCTAATAGACCACTAAGTAATCAAGGAAAGGCCAACACCAAAAGCACACAGAAAAGCACGCCAAGCAGGCAAACAAATCAAGAAAAGCCCACAGCAGCCGACAAACAACCAAGCGCCGCGCAGGCAAAAAAACCCACTTTATATAACCTCCCTCATCAACAACTTCAACACCACAGGCAACAACACCAACACCAACGGCAACTGCACAATCAACCCGGAAATAATGGCAACCGCCAAAGGCTGCTGCATAGCCGACCCTTGCCCAAGGGCAAAAGCCAGCGGTAACAACGCCAGAATAGCCGCAATAGTCGTCATGGCAATCGGCCGCAACCGATTCCGCCCGGCCGCGATCAGCGCGGCCTCAAACCCAACACCTTCATCCCGAATCAGCCCCTGCAACTCCGATACATAAAAAATTGCCACCTCGGTCACGATACCGATAATCATCGTCATCCCCATCATCGCGGAGATGTTCAACTCAATGCCGGTAATCCACAATCCAATAAACACCGCTCCGGTCGCCAGCAATGGCATCGCCATCACCGCAAGCGCCACACGAAAGCGCTCGTACAGAAACAGCAGCAACCCAAACACCAACGCTATCGCGGCGCCGAACACGCTCAACAAACCCTTGAAGGCAATCTGCTGTTGCTGGTACAAACCACCCAACTCGTAATACACGCCGGTCGGCAACAGGCTCCTGTCGCTCAGCACCTTCTGTACGTCCGCGATTGTCGAGCCGAGATCGCGGCCGTCGATTCGCGCGGTCACGGCCACCATCCGTTTGAGGTTGTCGCGGCTGATTTCCGGCTGGCCGGTCACCGTCACCTGATCGGCGACGCGATTCAGCGCGAACAGATGGCCGTCCGGTGCGCGAATCTGCAATTGCCCCAGCTGCGTATCGGTTAGCTTCAGTGCGCCAGCCACGCGCACCCGCACGCCCACCGTCTTCGGCCCGGTCTGGAATTGCGTCGCTACATTGCCTTCCACCATGTCGGAAACCGCCTGGGCAATCGACTGCGGGTCCATGCCCTCGGCCGCCGCGGCCGCCGGCCGGATGTGCAATTCGAGCGCGTCACCGGCAGGGTTGATGCCGTCGTTCACGTCCACCACGCCCTGAATCTTGCCGATCTGCGCAGCGACCTTGCGTGCGGTGGTGTCGAGTGTGTTCTGGTCGTCAGAGTAGATCTTGATCTGGACCGGCTGCGGCACCGCGGTCAGATCGCCGATCAGGTCTTCCATCAATTGCGCGAGTTCGATATTCACGCCCGGCACCTGTGTCTCGATCTTCGAGCGAATCTCCTCCATCACCGTTTCGATCGGCTCGCGGCCACTCGATTTCAGCCTTACGAAGAAGTCGCCCTTGTTAGGCTC
Source organism: Paraburkholderia sp. D1E (assembly GCF_052682275.1). Lineage (NCBI taxonomy): Bacteria > Pseudomonadati > Pseudomonadota > Betaproteobacteria > Burkholderiales > Burkholderiaceae > Paraburkholderia > Paraburkholderia sp. D1E. Next base: position 6,967,275 of record NZ_JBQYMB010000001.1, on the reverse strand, counting down.
GTTCAGATCGCCGCCGAGACCGGCGCCGGTGCGGCGCGAGTAAGTCGCAACGTTCGGATTCGCGCGGATGATGCCTTCGATCTGCTTCATCAGCCGGTCGGTTTCGGTCACGGATGTGCCCGGATCGGTGTGATAGTCGAGCACGAAACCGCCTTCGTCCATGCTCGGCATGAAACCGCTGCCCACCCGCGTGAACGCGAACGCGGCCACCACGATCAGGGGCACCAGGCCGAGCAGCACGAGAATCGGCCGTGCCGTCACGCGTTCGATCAGAAAACCGTAGCGCCGGGTCATCCATGAAGCGAAGCGAGTTTCCTGATGCTCTTCGGCGTCCTTCGGTTTTAGCCAGCGGTCGCACAGAATCGGCACCGCGAGCCAGGTGACGAGAAACGAAATGAACAGGGCGCTTGCCATCGTCACCGAAAGCGCCTTGAAGAACGCGCCCGTCACGCCGGACAGAAACGCGAGCGGCACGAAAATGATCAGCGTCGCGGCCGACGAACCGGCAAGCGGCCGCGTGAATTCGAGAGCCGCCGCCATCACGCGGCCATGAAACTGGTGCGCGCCGCCTTCGCGCATGCGTCGCACGATGTGTTCGATCATTACGATGGCGTCGTCGATCACGAGGCCGACCGCGGCGGCCATCCCGCCGAGCGTCATGATGTTGAAGCCCATGCCGAACACGTCGAGCAGCAGAATCGTCGCGGCCATCACGACCGGCACCAGCGCGACCGCAATCGCAGTGATTTTCCAGTTGCGCAGGAAGGCAAACAGGGTGAACGCGGCCAGCACCACACCGATCATGATTGCATCGCGCACGCTGGTCGCCGAGGCGATCACCAGTTCACTCTGGTCGTACCAGTTCGAGAGATGCACGCCCGTCGGCATCTGATGCTGGAAGTCGGCGAGCTTCGCACGGATTGCCTTGGCCATGGCCACGCTGTTCGCGCCAGGTTGCTGGTAGACGTTGAGCAGCACGGCGTCCTGGCCGTCGGCAGTGACGCGCATCCATTGCGGCACGACGCCCTGACGGACTGTCGCAATGTCCCCGAGGCGGATTTGCGTCGCGCCGTTGGCCGACACCACCACGTTGCGCAGTTCGTCGAGTCGCGTGATCGTGCTGTTGGCGATCACGAGGTACAACTTGTCGTGATCCTCGATACGGCCGGTAGCCATCAGCACGTTGCTCGCGCCGATCGCTTTCGACACATCGGAAAGCGAGAGCTTGTAGGCGGCGAGGCGAGCCGGATCGATCGCGACTTCGAATTCATCCTGCGCACCACCTGTCACTTCGACGCGCGCCACACCTTCCACTGACGACAGCAACGGGCGCATCTGGAACTGTGCAAGATCGCGCAGCGCCGACAGCGACTGCTGTTTCGACGTCAGGCTATACGCGAGCACCGGGAACACGGTCGGGTCCATGCGCCGCACCTGCATCGAGGTGCCTTGCGGAAGCGTCGCTAGGATCTCGCTGATTGCCGATTGGGCTTGCAACGTGGCTTGCGCCATGTCGGTGCCCCAGTCGAAATTGATCGAGATCTCCGCCGATCCGCGGCTCGTGGTCGATTCGACGTCGCGTACGTTCGGCACGCGCCGCAATGCTTCTTCGACGGGCATTGTGACGAGCGTCGCCATTTGTTCGGCAGGACGGTCGCCCGCGTCGAGCGAGACAACGGCGCGCGGAAACGCGACGTTCGGGAACAGGGAGATCGGCAGGCGAAACGCGGTCAATGCGCCCGCGATCGCCAGCAACGCGATCACGAACAGCAACGAGCGCCGGTGCTTCTGCATCCATTGACCGAAATTCATCGCGGCGCGCCTCCGCCAGCCCGCACCGCCATGCCGTCCTTCAACTCATAGTTGCCGCTGACGACGAGGCCTTGTGTGCCGTCGATCGGGCCGTCCACGCCATAGCGGTCGCCGTTTTCTACCTGCGTGACCACTGCCACGCGGCGCGCCTTGTTTTGCGGCGTGATCTGGAACACGTATGCGCCTTTGTCGTCTTTCAGCACGGCAGCACGCGGCACGACCCAATGCGTGCCGCTGCGCGTTGCGATATCGGCGCTGACACGCGTGCCCGGAATGAACGCGCTCTGTCCGAGCGGGACGTTCGCGCCGACGTTGACGAGCTGGCTCTGTTGATCGACCGACGCGCCGACCAGCACCACACGGCCCTCCGCCGCGGCCTTCGCGAGCGAAGTGGACAGGCCGTGAAGGGTGACCGTGTCGCCCGCATGGATAGCGGGGACATCCGACGGTTCGACGCCGAGCATGACGTTCGCGCGCGCGTCCTTGCCGTTACCGCCAGCCAGTTGCAGGATTGCGGCGCCGGGCTGCACCTGATCGCCCTGTGCCGCCGATACTTGCAAAACCACGCCGTCGATCTGCGCCGCGATGACCTTATTGCCGCTCGCGACACCCGTCTGGTTCTGCGCGGCGAGCGCCTGCTGCGCGTCCTCGGCGGCCTTGCGTGCCGTGGCGAGCTGCGATTGCGTGGCAAGCCCTTTGTCGTACAGCGATTGCGTGCGCGCGAGCTCGCCTTGCGCCAGCGTCACGGCGCTTTTTGCCTGAGTGGCGGCGAGCACTGCGGCGGGGTCGGCTTGCACAACGAAGAGCGGCGTGCCGCGCGTCACGCTCTGGCCGGCTTGCACGCGCATCTGCACGATACGCGCAACGTACGGCAGATTAACCGTGGTCAGGTTCGACGCGGACGCCGCGACGATGCCATACGCACGTACCGGTTGCGCGATGACGGCGCGCTGCACCCGTACGGTCTGCACGGATACGACGGATGGGTCTGCCGCATCGACGCCGGCGAGCGCACTGGTTGCGCCGGCTGCATTGGCCGCATGGATGCCAGCGCTTATTAGCGCGACGCAGACAAGGGAAATCGCATAGGAGGCGATGTGCGGCCACCGCGTCGGGAGTGGGCTATTTCGCATGAGTTTCGGTGAAGGTCTGAGCGGAGGAAAAGGCGTCTGGAATCGCGCTGCCCAGCAGTGCTTGCAGGCCGACGCGCTGTTCGGCGAGCGATTCGCGTAGTGTGGCGACGTCGACGCGTTTGGTAAGCGCGGCGCTTTGTGCATCGGTGTAGGCGCCGAGTACGAGATTGTGTTGCGCGTAGGCCGCAGCCGCGTGTTGGGCGGCGAGATCGACATCGGGCAGCGCGGCTTGGGTCTGCTGCAACTGTCGCGTGAGAATTACGCTGTCCGCACGCATATGGGCGACATCGGCATAAGCCTGATTGAGGCGTGACTGATATTCGTCACGCAGGCGCTGACGCGTCGCTTTTTCGATCGCGACGTTGCCTTGATTGCGGTTGAAGATCGGCAGGCTCAGATTGATCTGGAAGCCGCTGGTGTAGATGTTCGAGGTGTCTCGCGCACGCACGAAACCTACTGACAGGCTCGGGAACTGACTGAGGATCGCCGCGCGGTATTTCTGTTCCTGCGCTTCATAACCCGCTTGCAGTGCGATCAGATCCGGACGGCGCTGCGCGAGTTTGGCGAGCGCGGCATCGAGCGTGGTGTCGGGCAGCCCGGTTGTGTCTTCGTTGCCGGTGAGTTGCAGTTGTACTTCGGGGGAGAGGCCGAGTAGCGCGTTCAGATCGTGATGGGTCTGTTCCGCTGCCCGTTCGGCGTCCGTGTATTGCTTGCGTGCATCGCTGTATGCGGTCAGCGCGGCCGTCAGCGTGTCGTCGGTCAGATTGCCTTCGCGGTGCGCGTCGGCCATGCGCTCGTAGCGCGTGCGCGCGAGGTCGCGCTGCTGTTGCAGCAGCGGCAGCGTGTCCTGCTGAAAGCGCGTCTTGATGAACAACTGCCGCGCCTCTACGACGATCTGCCATTCCTGCCACAGCAGGCCAAGATCGGTTTTGGCTACGGTCGCGTCAGCGGATTGCTTATTCGCACTGCGCAGCACGATCGCCATCACGTCGATGCTCAGGCCATAATTGAACGCGCGCGTGGCGCCGGCCGCGCCTGGGTAGTCGCTTGATACGCTCAGTTGCGGGTCGGGCAGCAACCCTGCGGAATAAGCTTGCGCGTGGGCAATGCCGAGATCGTCGCGGGTCAGCTTCAGATCGGGATTGTTCGCGACGGCCAGCATCGCGACTTCGTCGATGTCGAGCCCATCGGACGGATCGAAGCGATGTGCGGCCAGTTCGGGCAGCGGCATGGTCGACGGATCGATCTGGATGCGTTCGAGCGAGCGGGCGGAGGTGGATGTATCCTGCGGCGCAAGCGGCTCGCGGTGATACCACGTGCAGCCGCCTAGCAGCATTGCGCAGACGGGCACGAGTATGCGCAACCGTGCGGCGAAGGCGGCCGGTGATTTAGCGGTGAGCGCGGCGGCCAGCCCCGGCGGTCGCCTCGCTTCCGGGGTGACTGGCGATCTGACGGCGAATGAGGCGGCCAGTCCGGCAGGCCGGTTCGCTGCTGAGGTAGCCGCTGAAATGACCGCTGCGGCGGCGTTGAAAACGGGCAAAATCCGGCTCCTGAACGAAGTTGAGACAACCGCGAACGGATGTCGCAGAACAGGTGCCGATTCTGCTGATGGGGAGCTTAAGAAACGCTTAACCGAAATTTAAGCGTCCCATAAGCCTCCCTTCAGCGTCGCCTAAGGGTCCCATAAGGACCACATAAGGAAGCCTTAAGCTAACTGGCTGGACAATGCGGGCAAACTGGAGGGAGGAGAGGCCATGCGTCTGCTACTGGTCGAAGACGACGACATGATTGCGGAGACGGTGTTGGGCGCGATGCGCCGCTCGGGCTACGCGATCGACTGGGCCGAAGACGGCCGTGCGGCGGAACTGTCGCTGGGCAACGGCGTGTACGACCTCGTGCTGCTCGATCTCGGCTTGCCGAAGAAGGACGGTATCGACGTGCTCAATGCCTACCGCAAGAGCGGGGGCGCCGCGCCGGTGATCATCCTGACCGCGCGCGACGCGGTCGACGAACGGATTCGCGGCCTCGATGCGGGCGCCGACGATTACCTGATCAAACCATTCGACCTCGACGAGCTGGCCGCGCGGGTGCGCGCGCTGTTGCGGCGGCGCACCGGCCAGAAGCAACCCATCTATGCGCACGGCGAGCTCACACTCGATCCCGCGGCGCATGAAGTCACCAAAGGCGGCGATGTGCTGCCGCTCGTGCCGCGCGAGTTCGCCTTGCTGCAGGCGTTGATCGAAGAGCCCACGCGCGTGTTCACCAAGCCAGAGCTGGAAGAGAAGCTCTACGGCTGGGGCGAGGAGGTGGGTAGCAACACGATCGAAGTGCACGTGCATAGCTTGCGGCGCAAGATCGGCGCGGACGAGGTGGTGACGGTGCGCGGCGTGGGCTACCGTCTGAAGAGGTGCTGATGACGTCGATTCGCCGCTGGCTGCTGGGCTGGCTGATTTTCGGGCTGGCCGCGGCGTCGGGCGTGGCCGGCTACGGCATCTTTCACACCGCGCGCGAAGAGGCGGGCGAGCTGTTTGACTACGAACTGCGCACGGTAGCGCTGTCGTTGCCATCGAATCTGGCCGGTTCGAGCGACGGCGAGCATCGCAATCCTGATCTGGGCGATCTGGCCGACGACCGGATCGTGATCGAAATCTGGGACCGGTCCGGCAATCTTATCTATCACTCGAGGCAGGCACCGGTATTCTCGCGTTTGCCGGCGGGTTTCAGCACGATCGAGCGCGGCGAGAATCACTGGCGCGCGTTCGGTTTGGAGCAGCCGGACCGCTATATCCAGGTTGCGCAGCCGATCTCCGTGCGCGAAGACCTTGCGCTACAACTGGCGCTGCATACGCTGTGGCCGCTCGGCGTGCTGGTGCCGGTGACGATCGTGCTGGTGCTGCTGGTGGTGGCAAGGGGGCTGGCGCCGATCGGCGGCCTGACGCGCGCGCTGACGACCCGTTCGATCGATTCGCTGGAGCCATTGCGCCTGGATGGCAGCGTGCCGGTCGAAATCAAGCCGCTGGTCGAAGCGCTCAACGACCTGTTGCAACGATTGAACGTTGCTTCGCAGGCGCAGCGCACCTTTATCGCCGATGCCGCGCATGAGTTGCGTTCGCCGCTTGCCGCGCTGAAGCTGCAACTGCAGGCGGCTTCCCGCGATGGGTCGTTAAAGGGCGAGGGACAAGCGCTGGAGCGCGTGGAGGAGCGGGTCAACCGGATCATTCACCTGGTGCAGCAGTTGCTGACGCTGGCGCGTGAGGATGCGCATCCCGTGACGTCGATGGTGCCGGTGAGTTTGCGCCGGATCGGCGAACAGGCGGTGGGGGATCTTTCGCTGCTCGCAGAGACGAGGGAGATCGATCTCGGGCTCGAGTGCGAAAACGCGAGCGCGGGCTACGACCCTTACACGGTGCTGGCTGAGCCGCATGGGATGAGTGTGTTGCTCGGGAACCTGATCAACAACGCGATTCGGCACACGCCGCGGGGTGGGCGCGTGGATGTGATTCTGAAGCGGTCCGGTGAGCGGGTGGGGTTTGATGTCGTGGATAGTGGGTCCGGGATACCGGAAGCTGAAATCGAGCGGGTTTTCGATCGGTTTTATCGGGGGGAAGAGGCGCAGGGCGACGGTAGCGGGCTTGGACTGGCGATTGTGTCGCGGATCGCCGCGCGGCATCAGTTGGGGGTTTCCTTGCGGAATAATGAGGGGCGGGGTGGGTTGTGTGTTTCGGTTTTTGGCCTGGCGGCGGGTGGGGGTGGGGTGTCTGTTGATGTCAAGAGGTGATTTTTTGCCTGCGCGGCGCTTGGTTGTTTGTCGGCTTGGCGCGTTTTTCTGTGTGCTTTTGGTGTTGGTCTTTCCTTGATTTCTTCTGAGCCACAGCGGAACGCTAACCAACCTGAACATGCACCGCATCACCCCTGTCACGAGTACGTTTCAACACGCTGCTACAATCTTGTCTTTCTCGATTGATTTTGCGCTATGGGTTTCGAACAACTCGCTGAATTGAAGAAGCAACTGGCTGCGGCACGTGCCGAAGCTGCACCTGCGGCCAAGCCCGTCGCCCAGCCCGGCGCGAAGCCTGCCCGCAAGCCGTCGCCGCCGCGCCGTGCCGCTTCCAGGGCAGACGCGAAGCCTGCCGCCGACGCAAGGCCCGCGGCTGATGCAAGGCCTGTGGACCCGGTAGTGAAATCGATCGGTAAGCTGCAAAAGCGCTTCCCGAACGCGTTTCCGAAGAATCCGGCGCCCAAGCTGCCGCTCAAGGTCGGCATCTTCGAGGACCTCGTGGTTCACGCGAAGGAGCTGTCGCTGAGCGAAGCCGAATTGCGCGACGCGATCAAGACGTGGTGCCGCGGTAGCCGCTACTGGAAATGCCTGGTCGAAGGCGCCGCGCGCGTGGATGTCACGGGCGGCGAAACAGGCAAGGTCACGGCGCAGGAAGCGGCCGGCGCGCAGCGTCTGCAGGCGCATCGCGCAGGCAGAGGCGCGGCGAAAGCAGCCGCTGCGTCGGCTGATGCGTCAGCCCATGCCGCGGGCGCTGAAGTTGCTCCGGGTGACGCAGCCGGGCAAGCAGCGGCCGCCCCGCAAGCTGACGCGCTCAGCCAGCCGCAGACCACCTCGACGGAAACTCCGGCCGCCGAATCGACCATGCCGCCGGCAGCACCGTCGGCCACCGCCGAAGCATAAAGAAGCCCGCCGCCCCGTCTAGGGGCGGCTGCCTTGCGCCGCGGCCAGCCGGCCGCGTACGAAGCCGACGTGCTCGCGCAGCACATAGAACGCGTCGGCGTATGCAAGCGGCATGCGCAAGCGGTTAAGCGACGCCTCGATTTGATCGAGCTTCGCGAACAGCCGCTTGCGCTCCTCGTCGGTCGAGTCGGCGAATGCCCCGCGTTCAATCGCAATCAAAGCACCGTAATAGCGATAGATGCGCGAGCGCACGCGCCATCGGTACAGTGCCGGAATCAGCCGCATCGTCGGAAACAGCAGCACCGCCATCGGCAGCAGCAGAACGAGCGTGCGATCGCCGATGCTCGCGAGCCAGAACGGCAGCGCGCGGTATAGAAAACTCTTGCCGGTCTTGTAGTAGCGCTGTGCGTCTTCGCTGATCTGATATTCATGGGCGACTGGACTCGGGAATTCCCCCGCGTGCTGCAACAGCCCCGCCGTGCCGTGCACCTCCTGCGCGGCCTCGATCAATAAGTCGGAAATGGCCGGGTGCAGATTTGTCCGTGCCACAAGTTCGACCGTCGGGCTGATCAGATGGATGGTGTCGGGCGGAATTCTGCGCCTGAGGTCAAGCACGCCGGGCGGCAGGTCGATCTCGTTGAGATAGGGAAAGAGGCGCGTATAGGCGCTGGCTTCGTCGAAATTCATCACGGAGATGCCGGGCACTTTCAGGAGCCGCAGCATCAAGCCGCGCGTGGCGGAGTCGCCGTTCAGGATCGCCGCGTCGACGTCGCCCGCCACGAGTTGCGTGGCGGCCTGCATGCCATCGCTCGGGACCAGCACCGTGTTGCCGCCCGGTTCAATGCCGTTTGCTTCCAGCAGTTTGAGCGCCAGCAGGCGCGTGCCGCTGCCTTCGCGGCCGATTGCAATCCGTTTGCCTTCCAGTTCTGAAAGCGCGCTGACGCCCGTGCCGCGGTAGAACACCACCACCGGGATATAGAAAACGCTGCCGAGCGACATCAGGGACGATGTATCGAGACCGTCGGCCACGCCGCCTTGCACGAGCGCGAGATCGACATGCTGTTTCGGGTCCAGCAGACGCTGCAGATTCTGCACGGAGCCATCGGATTCCAGCACCTTCAGCGTGATGCCGTTGCGGGCGAGGATCTTCTTGTACTGATCTGCGGCGACAAGGAACGAACTGTCGTGAGGGCCTGCGCTGATCGTGATGGTCTTCGGCGGCGCCGGATCGACCAGCCAGACGATCAGCGTGATCATCAGCACGAACAGCGCGGCCACGATGGCGTAAGGCAAGGTGTGATCGCGCCACTCCGCATGCGAATCATCGCCGGGAAAGTGCGGAGGACGCGTGCGATGCGCTTTCATGGATACTCCGTGCGGATAGCCGGGATGAAGCATTGTCTACCGTCGGCAGCGGATTTGCCGTTGGCAGTTTGCTCTATTGACCGCGGGTAGCCGCCGGACCATCGGGCGACGAATGAAATTCCGCCATGACTATGCCGTAGCGCTGCAGCGCCGCAACCGATGCGCGCGCGGAACGCAGGTGAAATGTCCGGCATAAGCAACGCGTTACCGATCAGGACACACGAGAGGCCGTGGCATAATCCACGACAGCATCTAAACGTGTCGCCGGGCGCATCTTGAGTCGTTTCCATCGGAAGATCGGTAGTTGGCTGGGATTGTTTGCGATCCTGATGGCCACACTCGCGCCGGCGATCTCGCATTCGCTCGCCGCACGCAACGGCGGTGAAACCGGAATGGAAGCCGGGCATTGCTCGATGCCGTCGATGGCGTCCATGTCGGAGATGGATGCTACATCCTCGATGTCGTCGACATCTTCCATGCCCTCCATGCAGGATCAGGCATCGGACGACACCGGCAGCAAACACACCCAACACTCCGCTACGTCCGACGGCGACGCCTGCGGCTATTGCAGTCTGCTCGCCCACATGCCCGTGGTGCCGAGCGTCGAGGCGCTGTTCTCCGTCACCGTCCGCGCCCTTCGGCATACCGTCGCCACCCGCTTCGCGAGCGTTCGCCGCGTCGAGCCACTCACCTTCGCGCAGCCTCGCGCCCCTCCGTTCGCCTCCTGATTCGAGTCATACCGGCGCGATGCCATGACCGTATCGCGGTGCCGCCGCACGTCTGTCTGTAGACGCGCGCACCGGCACAGTCACGATCTATGAACAGGATGAAACCATGCAAACCCAAGCAACGCGCAGCGCGATACCGCTGCGCGTGGCGTCGCTCGTCGCGACTGCCGCCAGCGCATTTCTCTTCGCTCCTTCACTCGCCGGTGCTCACGCGATTGCGGGTAATCGCGTCTTTCCCTCGACGATGGCCGTCGACGATCCCGGTGTCGGCGACGAAGCCAACTTCGAATACGGTCACCAGCGTGTGCCGGGCGATACCGGCGATCAAAGCATCAATACCTTCGACTTCGAGTACGACAAGCTGATCACGCCGCGGCTGGCGGTGTCGGTGGACGGCACCTATGCGATGCAAAACAACCCAAAGGCGCACGGCTTCGACAACTTCGGCGTTGGTTTGAAGTACCTGCTGTACGTCAACGATGAACACGAGTTCATGGCCTCCGTCGGAGTAAACGCCGAACTCGGTGGTACGGGAAGCCGCGCGATCGCGGACAACTTTTCGACGATCTCGCCGACGATCTACGCCGGCAAGGGCATGGGCGATCTTCCCGCATCGCTTGGCTTTTTGCGGCCGATTGCGATCACGGGTGAAGCGGGCCCGGCGCTGACAACAGGGGCGGGGCAGCCGAACGCGTTCAACTACGGTTTCACGGTGCAATACAGCCTGCCGTATCTGCAGCAGCACGTGCACGACATCGGTCTACCGCAGCCTTTGGCGAACGTCATTCCGCTGGTGGAAGTGCCGCTATCGAGAAGCCAGGGACAGACAACCGGCACGGTCAATCCGGGCTTCATCTGGATCAACCGCTATGGCCAGTTCGGGGTTGAAGCGCAAATTCCGATCAACCACGCGAGCGGCTCGCACGTGGGCATTCTGGTTCAGGCCCACATCTTCTTCGACGACGTCGCGCCGACCACGATCGGCAAACCTCTCTTCCAGTAACGCAGCAATACTGTAATGCAGGAGCAAACGATGAAAAACGATCGATATGACTGGCTGCGCACAGCAGCGAAGGTGCCGTTGCTGATTGCCGGGCTCGTGTTCGCGAGCGCCGTTTTCGCCCATGTATTTCCGCAGAAACAGGAGCCGGGGGCGGGCGCGACGGTGGCGTCGCCCGCACAGGTCCGCGTGATGTTCGACGGGCCGCTCGAGCCGTCGTTCAGTTCGCTGACGGTTACCGACGCGAGCGGCAAGCAGGTTAACACGGAGAAATCCGTGGTGGATGGGCATCAGACGGCGCTGATGACTGTGCCGTTGCCGGCGCTCGTGGCGGGGCACTACACCGTGCACTGGGTGGCCGTGGCCTCTGATGGGCATCGCACGCATGGCGATTATGTGTTTGATGTGAAGTAGTTTGTTTTTTTTGCCTGCGCGGCGCTTGTCTGTGTTTTTGTGGTTTTGGCCTTTCTTGATCTGGTTTTTTGGCCTTTCCTTGAATTGATATTGGATTATTAGCGTCGCCCCTGTGCGGGGCAGGCACCTACTTTTCTTTGCCCGCTGCCCTCCATGTCAGGCTAGTTGTCGCCTCACCCGAACCGATTGATGTAAAGATGGGGGGCGGGCAGCGAATGGAAGATGAAACGCTATTCAGCGGAAACCCGGGAGTGGGTAATCCAGCAGATGATGCCGCCGTTCAATCGTGCGGTCATCGAGCTGGCGGGGGCGACGGGCATCACCACGGTGACGCTGCGGACCTGGCGGCAGCATGCAAGAGATACAGGGAAATTCATGCCGGGCAATGGCAAAACGGGCGATCAGTGGTCAAGCGCCGGGAAGTTCAGGGCGGTGCTGGAGACGGCGTCGCTCAACGAGATCGAGACCTCACAATACTGCCGCAGTAAAGGCATTTATCCGGAGCAGATCCGGCAGTGGCGCGAGGCGTGCGAGCAGGCCAACGCGGTGCCTGAAACGAAGCCCACGGCGGCCCGGCGCAACGAGGCGAAGGCTGCGCAAAAGCGCATCCGTGAACTGGAGCGCCAGCTCAAACGCGCTGACGCGGCCCGTGCGGAGGCGGCGGCATTGCTGAACCTGCGAAAAAAAGCCGAAGCGATCTGGGGCAAGGAAGAGGACGACTGATCAGCCGCCCGGATCGTGAAGAAGCCATGCAGCTGATCGATGAAGCCGTACAGCAGGGGGCACGCCGTGCGCGTGCATGCGAGCAGTTGGGACTCAGCGTGCGCAGCGTCCAGCGCTGGCGCCTGTCGCCGCAGGACGGGCGCGCTCAGGTGAAGCGTGCAGCGCCGCCCAACAGGCTGAGTGAGGCAGAACGTCAGGCCGTGCTCGATGCGGCCAACCGTCCGGGCTACGCGAGTCTGACGCCGCACCAGATCGTGCCGAAGCTGGCGGATGAAGGGATTTATCTGGCTTGCGAATCGACGTTCTACCGGATCCTGAAGGCGGCGGGACAGGGCCAGCGCCGGGGCCGCGCGCGAGCCCCGCAACGACGCACGCTTACGACGCATTGTGCCGATGGTCCGAACCAGGTGTGGTGCTGGGATATCACGTGGATGCCGGGCACGGTCAGGGGCCGGTACTTTTACTGGTACATGATGAAGGACATCTACAGCCGCAAACTGGTGATGAACGAGGTGTGGGAGCAGGAGTCGGCTGAGCACGCGAGCGAGTTGCTGAACAAGGGATGTTTGCGTGAAGGTATCGCCGGGCGTCCGCTGGTGCTGCACTCGGATAACGGCAGTGCAATGAAAGGCGCCACGATGCGCGCGGCCATGATCGATCTGGGCGTGCAGCCTTCGTTCAGCCGGCCGCGTGTGAGCAACGACAACGCCTTTGCCGAGTCACTGTTCCGTACGGCCAAGTACTGCCCGTTATGGCCTGAGCAGCCGTTCGACACGCTGGAGGCGGTCCGCGCATGGGTGCAGCGCTTCGTCCAGTGGTACAACGAAGAGCACTGTCACAGCGGCCTGAAGTATGTCAGTCCGGGGCAACGGCATCGCGGCGAAGCCAACGATCTGCTGGCCCGCCGGTGTGCGCTGTACGAAGACGCGCGCAGGCAGAACCCCGCACGCTGGTCAGGTGCCATCCGCAACTGGCACCTGGCAGACTCGGTCTATCTGAACCCGGAGCGAACTCACGCGTCGGCCAAAATGTATAAGCACGCAGCGTAACGGTTCATGCGACAACTACCTTGACACACACCGGCTGCAAAGAAAAGTAGGCAAAAGAAAGCAGCTCAAACCGCTAGCTCATAAGCGGGTCCCCTGGCTTGGAGGGGGTAGTGGCGCATCTGGAATCGGTGTTCTCGCACCTTCAGCCGTAGTGACAAAGCGCTCATCAGTGCCTGCCCCGCGCAGGGGCGACGCTAATAATCCAATATCAATTCAAGGAAAGGCCAAAAAACCAGATCAAGAAAGGCCAAAAACACAAAAACACAAAAACACAAAAACACAGACAAGCGCCGCGCAGGCAAAAAAACAAAATCAAAACTTATGCCGCATCCCAACCCTCACAACAGCCTGCTTATCATCGGCCGACGCAGAAGGCCCATTAATGGCGGCTACGGCCTGCTTCCCCGTCGAATCCGTTCCAGAAGCTTTCTGATAAATCCCAATCAGATACACATCGGTACGCTTCGACACGAAGTAGTCGATCCCAGAAGCGACCTGCTGATAGATCGCCCCTGTCATGCCCTTAACCGAACTCCCCTTCGTATAGTCATACGCCACGCCACACAGCAAATCAGGTGTGATCTGATACTTGAAGTTCACCTCCGCATTATTCAACGTAGCATTGCCGCTCAGCCCGCCCGGATTCGGCCCCGAAGAAAGATCGCCAAGATCACGAAAACTCGTATTCGAATAAGTCCCACCAAACGTCGCCGCCCCGAAAAGATAGGACGCCCCAGCACCAATCACATGTAATGATTTCGCTGACGCATACCCGGAATACACAGGTGACACCATGTTGCTGCCCGGCACGCCATTCACACTGGCAGCAGGACTACCGGTACTGCCAAAGAACGACGTATTCGGATTGGCGACATCGAGATAACCCACGCCAAGTGCCAACGGCCCATTCACATACCCAGCCGACACCGACCAGATCCGGTTGCGGGAAAAATTGCCCGCGACGCCGCCCAGGCTATACATGCCTTCCACCGTCAAACCACCATACGTGTTGCTGGTGAACTTGATCGCGTTGTTCGTCGAGTTGGTGTTGTTGATGTTGTCGAGATCGCCAGGATGCGCCGCCATATAGCCGCCCCATTGATCACCAACCTCAAACGGGCCGAGGATGTCGACGTTCGTGTCGTACTGACGGCCGAGCGTCACCGTGCCGAGAGGTCCCGACAAACCGACCCACGCCTTCTTGCCAAATAACAAACCGCCCTGGCCGAGCTTGCCGGTGCTTGCGTCAAAGCCGTTCTCCAGCATGAAGATCGCCTTCATGCCGCCGCCGAGATCCTCCGCGCCGCGCATGCCCCAACGGCTTTGCTGCATCACGCCGCTCAACAGGCGAACCGCGCTATGGCCGGAGACGCTGCCGTTGGCGTTGACCGTCGCCGCATTGCTGGTGTAACTCAAACCTTCATCGATAATGCCGTATAGCGTGACGGCACTCTGTGCATGCACCACGGCCGGAAGGGGTGCGGCGAGACATACTGCCAGTAGCGTTTTTTTCATGTGGTCTGACGCTCAAGTTAGAGAAAGTGCGAAAAGTGACGGACGTGTTCGCTCCCGCGAGCCACGCGTTGCTTGTCTGCAAGCAGCCAGCGGCGAAACCGGCTACTGGAAGAACCTCGGAATTAGCGGTGTTTAGCGCCCGGTAATAAGCGGCGGACGTATCGTGCTGTGCGCCGCAGCAGCCTCATAGGCGTGGCCGAATTGCAGCAGACCCCAGTCGTCGCGAAAGCGTCCGGCGATCTGCAAGCCGATCGGCAAGCCGGACGCGCTAAAACCGCACGGCAAAGCGAGCACAGGCGATTCAGTGGAAGACAGATACCAGCAGATGCGCATCCAGTCGATGTACGAGTCGTAGCGCATGCCCATAAATTCAGTGGGCCAGCGCAGATCGGCGTCGAAGGGCAGCATCTGCGTGGCGGGCAGCACGTAGTACGCGTGATTGTCCATGAAGCGGCGCATCCGCTCGAACAACGCCGTTTTGCGTACGAACATATCGCCCAGGTCCGAGGCGGACAAAGAGCGATGCAGACGGCACTCCGCTTCGATTTCCGGCTTCAGTTGTGCGCGTGCCCCGGCATCGAGCCGATCAACCAGGCTGCCGATCATCCATGCACGCTCAATGCGAAACACGTCCTCGGCATCGCCGAGATCGGGGTCGGCGAATTCCACTTCGCAACCCATCGACTCGAATACGGTGGCCTGGGCCTGCACGGCCCGCTGAATCTCGGGATCGACAGCAAGACCGGCAAGCTGGACCGACATGGCGATGCGCGTGCCGCGAAAGTCGCGCTGCAACGGTTGTGCGAAGCGCGAGCCTGGTTCGCTGATTTCGGTCGCGGTTTCGCCGGAGGGTCCGGAGATCGCGCTGAGCAGCAAAGCGGTATCGGCGACATCGCGCGCCATCGGGCCATCGACACCGAGCGTCGCCCAGCCGTTCGAATCCGGCGCGCGCGGCACACGTCCCGGCGACGGACGCAAACCGACCACTGCATTCCACGCGGCCGGATTGCGCAGCGAGCCACCCATGTCGCTGCCACAAGCGAGTGGATTCATCCCACACGCAACGGATGCCGCTGCGCCGCCGCTACTTCCTCCAGCGGATTTGCTCAGATCCCACGGATTGCGTGTCACGCCAAACACGTCGTTGAACGTGTGCGAACCGGAGCCGAATTCAGGGGTGTTTGATTTACCGATCATCAGCGCACCCGCGGCGTCACAGCGGCGCGCGATCAGTGCGCTGTGCTCGGGTACGTGATGTTCGAAGGCCTTTGAGCCGAACGTAGTGCGCACGCCGCGCGTCGCGGTCAGGTCCTTCTGCGAAACGGGCAGGCCGTGCAGGGGACCTTGCCAGACGCCGCGTGCCCATTGCGCATCGATTTCAGCGGCACGGCTGCGCAAACCGGATTCGTCGGCGATCGTCACCAGTGCGTTGACTTGCGGGTTGACGGCCTCGATACGTGAGAGGTGCGCATTCAGAATTTCGACGGCGCTCACTTCCTTCTTGCGCTGCAGATCGAGCAACGTAACGGCGGACAGGTCACAAAGTTCGCTGCTCGCAGCGAGCGGTATATCGGCATGAAGAGTGTCTGACATGAGAATTTCGCGGTATGGGAGAGTGAATGACGCGTGTGTGGCGCCCTAGATGTCTTGACGTGTGCGGTCGACCACGAACAGGAGCGCGACCAGCGAGAGCACCCCGCAAACGATCACGTACCAGGCGGGTGCGGCCGGATTCCCGGTCGCCTGAATCAGCCACGTCACGATGAATTGCGCAAAGCCGCCGAAGATCGACACGCCCGCTGCATAGGCAATGGAAAGTCCGGTTGCACGCGTGCCGCGCGGGAACATCTCCGGCAGCATCGAACCGGTCGCGCCCGCGTTGATGGAATGCAGCGCTGCGAGCGCACAGATCACCAGATATAAAGTGCTGATCGAAGGCGAATGCTGGATCAGATAGAAGCCTGGCAGAATGAGCACGGTCAGCAGCACGCGCGAGATGAAGGCGACGCGTTTGCGGCCGAACGTGTCGGACCAGATGCCGCCCACCGGAGACATCACCAGCATCACCGCACCGGCGAGAATCCCGCACCAGAGTGCGGCATCCATCGGCAGATGCAGCACCTTGATCGCATACGTCGACATGTAATAGATCACGATGAAATGCGCCGACGTGCCGCCAACCACCAGAAAAAGGGCCACCAGGACAAGGCGCCAGTCACGTTGGAGAACAGTCTTCAGCACGCCTGTGGAATCGGCCACGGCGTCGGCAGGCGTATCCGCTTCGTCGTCTAGACGCGAACGCAGATAAAGGCCGAGCGGCGCGATCAGCACGCCTGCAAGAAACGGAATACGCCATCCCCAGGCTTCGAGCGAAGCTTTGTCGAGGTAATGCGAGAGAAGGAAACCAACCAGTGAGCCTGCCAGCGCGGCCGCCCCCTGGCTCGCGAACTGCCAGCTCGTGATGTAGCCGCGTCGCGCTGAAGAGGCGCGTTCCGCGAGCAGCGTGGTCGCGACGCCGACTTCGCCGCCCGCGGAAAAACCTTGCAGCAGACGCGCGGCGACGATCGCGAGCGGCGCCGCGATGCCGATTTGTGCGTAGGTGGGCATCACGCCAATCAGGCCGGTGCCGACCGCCATTGTCACGAGCGTGAGATTCATCGCGGTGATGCGGCCGAAGCGGTCCGCCAGCACCCCGAACAGCACACCGCCAAGCGGTCGTGCGATAAAGCCGATGCCGAACGTGCCCACCGAGAGTAAGAGTTGCTGTTGCGACGAAGCGAGCGGGAAGAACAGCTTGCCGAGCAGCACGGCAAAGAAGCTGTAGACCGTGAGATCGAAGAATTCGAACGCGTTGCCGATCGTCGTCGCGACGATCAGCCCGCGAGTCGATACGCCATGCCGCGCGCTTTGACTGACATCGTTGAGCGAAGAACTGAGTGAAGGTGACTTCATGAACGGGATCCCTCTGGAGGTGAATCAATCCGTGATGCTTCGATATCGTTTCGACAGTGCTTCAATATCGGTTCGAGCGCTTTGATCGGGCAGAGCGCCTTCAATGACGACGACAGGAAAAGTCTAGGGAGTCAAAAAAGCGTTCTGGATTTGCTTTTTCTTATTGTGATAACGCTGGGTTATCGCGCCCGGCTGGGCTGGGGGTTCGGGCTGAAGCAGGACTCATGCAGGCCGCACGGCAATGGGTATTTGGGAGCATGGCCTCGGTTTTTCTCGCGGTGTACCATCGATTCAAGCCGCCAACCGCTTCCTGACGCCGACCGTTGTCCCTCGTTCCCTAACCGTTTATCCGACCGCTTACCCGTGAAATACAACCAGTTGCGCGCTTTAGTGGCGATTGCCCAGCACGGCAGCATTCGCGCCGCAGCCAAAACGGTGTGTCTGTCCCAGCCCGCGTTGACCAAGGCGATTCGTGAGCTCGAACAGGAGTTGGGCGTGCCACTGGTGTCGCGCAGCGCGCGTGGCGCGCAACTCACGCAGTACGGCCAGGCCGTGTGTGCGCGCGCGAGGCTCATTCTTGCGGAGATGCAGCACGCGAAAGACGACGTGGTCCATCTATCCGGTCAGGCGGGTGGGACGGTGTCGTGTGCGGTCACACCGCTGGTGTCGCTGAAGTTTCTGTCGCGCGCCATTCACTCGTTCCGGCAACGCATGCCGAAGACGCGGCTCTCGGTTCAGGAGGGTTTCCTGACAGCGGCGTTGGCCCGGCTGCGCGATGGCTCGCTGGACTTCGTGATCGCGATCGTCGATGAAAAGAAGCTCGCGCCGGAATTCATGTTCCGCTCCTTGCTCGAAGGCGAGTTGATCATTTCCGCTCGCAGAGGGCACCCGCTGGCGAATGCTGAATCGATCGCGGATCTCGAAGGCGTGGAGTGGATGCTGAACACCACGCCCGAAAGCATCGGCCAGTCGCTTCAGGATTTTTTCGTGCAGCATGGGGCAAGCGCGCCGAATGTGGTCGTGGAGTGCAGTTCGTTCAGTGCGAGTTTTTCGTTGACTGTGAGCAGCAATCTGCTGTCATGCTGTCCGAAGAGTTTTCTGGAAACGGACTGGATTCGTGAACGAATCGTTTCGGTGCCGGTGCGTGAACCGTTGCCGCGCGTGTCGGTAGGCATCATCTCGCGGCGCGATGCATTGAATACGTCGGCCTGCGATTATCTGATCGACTGCTTTGTCGAAGCCGTTGCGGCCGTGCCGCAGTTTCAGTTCGATATCCATAGCGCGGGCGTGATTTAAGCGAGCCACGGGCCGCGGCCGAATTCAATTGCTACTGTCGCGCATCAATGCGATGCAGAGCGTTTGACACGGTGAAAATTGCGATCGAAATAGATCAACCCGTCACCGTCCGCACGCACGCTGATGCCGGTGATTTTGACGAACATTACCGAGTGCGAACCCACTTCCTTCAGATCGACGATCTCGCCCTGCAGACTCGCGAGTGCGTCGCGCAAGACCGGTACGTCATGCGCGCCGTCGTCCCAGATTGGCCAGCCAAAGCGTTCTTCCATCGGCACCTGCGTCATGCCCGCGAAATGGCGCGCGAGCAATTCGTGCTCACCAGGCAGCACGTTGATGCAAACATGCCGGTTGCGTTCGAAGGTGGCGTGCATTGCACTCGAACGGTTCAGGCAGACGAGCAGCGTGGGCGGCGTATCGGTAACAGAGCACACGGCGCTCGCGGTGACGCCGCAGCGTCCGTGCGGACCGGCGGTCGTGATGACGTTCACGGCCGCGGATAAATGCGCCATGGCCTGACGGAATTGCTGTTTTGCTGCGAGGTCGGTGTCAGCGACGGTGGTCGATTGCGTCGCGTGTGGGTTCGGCTTCATGTTCTGGGTTCCTCTGGGCGCGGTAGGGGGCTGGATTCAAGCGTAATCAATCCACGTACGGAAAAAAATCAGCGCGAGCGGTGCGCGTGGGGGCATCTTTCCCGACTCGTCTAAAGCTTTCCCCTATGCACGTCTGCATAGAGTGAGCGCCTGAGCGGCTTTTATCTGCGTCACAGGGTAACTATCGCTTTGCAGCGTTTTTTTCACTGGTTATCATGAGCCGGCAAAACGCTTCGAATCGCACACTTCCCGAACCGTTCCACCTACGCCATGTCCCAGCAGCCTCAGTCCGCTCCACCTCTCGCACCGATCGTCTACATCGTCGATGACGACAATGGCATGCGTACGTCGCTCGCATGGTTGCTCGAATCGGTCGGCGTGAAGTCGGCGGGCTTTGCCAATGCCAGGGAATTTCTCAGCGCTTTTGATCCCGGCGTACCCGCATGTCTCGTGCTCGATGTGCGCATGCCGGAGCAAAGTGGCTTTGATGTGCAAGCGGAGTTGAACCGTCAAGATGCAACGCTGCCGATCATTTTCGTCAGTGGTCACGGCGACATTCCGATGTCGGTGCGTGCTTTGCAGAACGGCGCGATCGATTTTGTCGAGAAACCCTATAACTCGCAGCAGATGCTCGATCGCGTGCAGCGTGCCTTGAAACTCGCGACGCTTCGTCACGCCACCAATCAGAAACAGCGCGAGTTGCGCAAGCGCCTCGCGTCGTTGACGGCACGCGAGAAAGAAGTGCTGCGCGGCGTAATCGACGGCAAGGGCAGCAAGCGTATCGCTTCCGATCTGTCGATCAGTGTGAAGACCGTTGACGTGCATCGTGCGAGCATCAAGGACAAGCTCGGCGCGGCGTCCATCGCGATGCTGGTGCGCGACGTAATGGCGGTGTGGGAGCAGGAGGCGGCCGTGAGCGGCGCGCCTCGTTGAGGCACACCCCTGTGTGAGCGTGAACGTTGGCGTATGCCACGAATGCAACTCACCGCGAACGCGCCGGGCATTTAACGCATGAACAGGCCGCCGTTCACATCCCAGCACGCGCCGTTGGCAAAGTAAGCGTTCTCAGCGGCCAGCATCACCGCGACATCCGCAACATAGTCCGCTGAGCCCAGACGTCCCACCGGAATGTTGGCGATCACCGCCTTCAGTTTGTCGGCCGCGACGCTCTCGTGCACGATCGGCAGGTCCATCGGCCCGGGCGAAATTGCGTTGACGGTCACGCCCGCGGCACCGAGGTCGCGCGCGAACACCTTGGTCAACGTGATGATGCCGCCTTTGGCTGCCGCATAGTGCGCCCCGGTGGCCGACCCGCCGTTCTGTCCCGCCAGCGAGGCGATGTTGACGATGCGGCCAACGCCGGCGTCGGCGAAATGCTGGCCGAACACCTGACAGCCGAACAGCACGCTGCGCAGATTCACGTTGATTACCTGATCGAATTGTTCGGCGGTGATCTCCATCACGGGGACGACTTTGGATGCACCCGCATTGTTGATCAACGCGTCGATGTGGCCCCAGCGTTGCAGGATCGCATCGCGTGCCGATTCGAACGCGGTTTTCGAGGTGACGTCGAGATTCAGCGCGAAGGCGCTCGAACCGTCGGCGCTCAGTTCGCGGGCGAGGGCTTGTGCGGCATCGAATGCAATGTCGCCGATGGCTACCGCATAACCCGCGGCATGAAAGCGCGCGGCAATCGCGGCGCCGAGACCGCGCGCCGCGCCAGTGACGAGTACGACTCTGTTCTGCATTGCTTCTACTCCGTGAGAAAACTGCCGCTTCTGCAGCGGCTTTGTGCATTGCCTGCTTGTCCGGGCCATTGGCCTGGTTCATCCGCCAGGCTTGTTTGGCAACTGCATTCGCCAAACTCATTTGCCCACCTCAACTACCTGCGTCAGGCGGCGAGGGCCGCTTCGAAGCGCGCCGCAATCGCGCACACCTGTTCATCCGCCCCTTTGCGTCCGACGATCTGCAAGCCAGCCTTGAGCGACGAGCCGTCGATAGGCAAGGGCAAGCTCAGTGCCGGATGGCCGCTCAGGTTGAATGGCCGGATCAACGACGACATGGCGATGACCGACGTGCCGCCGCGTGCTTCGTCGAGCGTGATCGGTAGCGCGGGCAGGGTGGGGAGAATCAAAACGTCGACGCTTTCCAGCGCATGGTCGACGGCCGCGGTGAATTGCCGGCGTACCGACTCCGCGGCATCGCATTGAGCGCTTGTCGTTTTTGCAGCGGCGCGCAACCGTGCGTCGAGATCCGCACCGAGCTTGCCGGTTGCCACCAGGTGACCGAACGCACGGGAAGTTTCCGCGTTGATGATCGAGAGGCCCGCTTCGAACGCGGCGGCGAGCCCGGCGAGTTCCAGCGTGCGAACGGTGCAGTCGGCCTGGCTTGCTGCACGCGTAACGGCGTTGAGGATTTCCCGCGTTGCATCAACCTGCACGACACCGACGTTCCACGCGCCTGATTGGCGCGCTTGGGCCGCATTCACGTCGAACCCGGCGGTAATCGCCTGCATCGCCGCGACGATCATCTGCATCTCGCGCGCGAACGGCCCGACACAATCGAGGGTCGATTCACGAGGTGCAACGCCGCGCTGGGAGACGCGCCCATAAGTCGGCTTCAAACCGATCACGCCGCAACACGCAGCGGGGCCGCGAATCGAACCGCCGGTGTCCGTGCCGAGCGCAGCATCGGCAAGCTTCAAACCCACGGCCGCCGCCGAACCGCTCGACGAGCCGCCGGGAATACGCATGGCGTCCTGCGGATTTTGCGGCGTGCCGGTGTAGTCGTTGATACCGGTCATGCCGAACGCGAGTTCGTGCATGTTCGCCTTGCCGACGATGTGCCAGCCGGCATCGAGCAAGCGCTCCACGACTTCCGCGTGCTGAACAGCAGGGGGGCTGTCGGCCAGCGCGCGGCTCGCGGCCGTGGTCGCGTAGCCGGCGATATCGATCGTGTCCTTGATCGCGATGCTCGGACCTGTGCCGCCTAACGACAAGGTCTGGATAAACTCGTTCATGGATTCGGTTTCCTTGCATTGACTTGCCAGGGCGCATCGAAAAGACGTTCGGTGCGAAAGTGCGTGATGAGCCAGTCGCGGCCATTGCCCGCGGGGGAAAAATCCACGTCCAGGCGCGCCGAGATCAACTCCGCTGGTGCGTCGACATAACCGGACGCTTGCAGCATGATCCAATGGCCTTTCGCGACCGCGCCGCGCACCTCGATGGTTTCCGACGTGAGGAAGTGCACATTCACCGAAAAATGCGGCGACGGCGGCAAGTAGCGCGTGAGCATCGTGAGAATTTCTGCCTGACCGCTGAGGCGGCCGAACTTGCTCGCGTACTGCGGGCCGATGCCTTCCCAGATCGCGTCGACAGTGAAGAGGGCCGCAAGCGTCTCGCCCTCGAGCGCGCCCGAAGGCACATCGCATAGCGCCATATAACGCGCCATCGTACGGCGCACCGCCGATTCGGCTTCGAGCACGGCGAGCCGTTCGGTCAACATGGCAAGCGTATTCGGGGTCTCGTTCATCGCATCACGCTCCGGTACGCTCAAGCAGCGTTAGCGTGTTGCGGCGGGACTTGCAGCGCGCGGCCGACTCGCGCTTCGATCTTGCCGTAGCGCCACAGGTTGTATTCGCCGACCGGTGTGGTGCGATACAGATTGCACACCGCCACGGCGGTGTCGAAGTCGCGCACGTCGGCCATGATGTAGAAGGTCCACGGCGAGTTGTCGGCATTGCCGACGGTGAGACGGTCGTCGTCCATGATGCCGAGCACGTTGACGCCGTCCATCGATTCGACCGCCGCCAGCATCTTGCCGTAGGCCTGCCAGACCTCGCCGATCTTCTCGCGCGGCAAGTCGAAAAAATTCTGCGTCACGCCGCAGCAGAACAGAACGCGCAAGGGCAGCTTCTGGTTATCGGACATAGTGTGGTTCTCCATGAAATCGTTTGAACGTCAAAATCAGAACGTGGCTTACAGGTAGCCCGGAATCGGCGGCACACCAACGAACACCGCACCGGCGCCGTCGAAGTTGCCTTCGCCGAGAAACGCGTGCTGGGTCACCACCATTGCATCGCGTAGCAGGCGCTGCAACGGATGCGTGCGGTAGATCGCCATTGTGCCGCCGAGCCGGTAGGCGCGCTGCACGACCTCGGCGCCTTCACGGGCGATCTGCGTCGCGGCGAGGCGCAGCAGGCTGACCTGATCAGGTGTGACGGGGTTGCCGGCAAGGATCGATTGCCAGACCGTGTCGGTGGTGTCGTAGAAGAACGCGCGGGCTGAGCGCAATTGCGCTTCGGCCTTCGCCAGTTCGATCCGGTAGTACGCTCGGTCGGCGAGTTGCGGCGCACCGGTTGTCGTCTTGCGGCCGCCGGCCATCTGGTTGGCGACATCGAGCGCCGCGCGTGCGAGGCCAAGGTTAACCACGGCCAATACTTGCGCCGCGTAGGCGATAGTCGGGTAGCGATACAACGGCTCGTCCACGCACGGCTCGCCGCCGCGCACGAAGGTCCAGTCGTCGGCAACGAACTGATCGGTGACGCACAGATCGTGACTCCCGGTGCCTTGCATGCCGACCACGTCCCAGTTCTCGATGATCTCGACCTGGTGCGGGCGGAACACGGCTGTGCGTGGTTTGCCGGGCACAACGGGGGCGCTCGTGCCTGAGCCGGCCGCACCTGAGCCGGCCGCACCTAGGCCGGTCGCACCTAGGCCGGCCGCACCTAAGCCGGCCGCGCCGATCCCCACGCCGAGCCAGTCCGCGCCCTTGCAGCCACTCGCGAATTTCCACGTGCCGTTCACACGCCAGCCGCCCTCGGCGGGTTGCGCGGGTTGCACGGGGAAGAGGCCGCCCGCAAACACCTGATCGGGACCGTCGGCGTAGATGTGCGCCTGAGTTGCCAGAGGCAACGCCGCGAGATACACGTTCGCCGAGCCGAAACTCGCGACCCATGCCGCCGAACCGTCCGCCACCGCGATGCGTTCGATCATGTCGAGGAACGCGGTGGGCGCGAGCGCATCGCCGCCGAAACGCCGCGGCGTCGCCGCGCGATACACGCCCGCGCGCTTGAGCCTGGCGATGACGTCGCGCGGTACATGTGACAGGCGTTCGAATTCCTCGCGCCGAGCGGCGATTTCGACGATGACGTCGGCGAGCGGCAAGCGCGTTGCATCGCGGCTGGCGTCGGCGGCAATGGCAGCGGCGGCATTGTCGGTAGCAGTGTCTGACATGGCGGGGCTTCTCCTTGTTCGTTATTGGCTGAAACACGAGGCACGATTCGATCGCGGGCGATGAAGCAGGCGACGACACGTGCAGGGTGAGGCCAGTCTAGAAATGCAAAAAGAACGCTTCAATTGGGACGCGGGATGCGTTTTTAGGTAACGCGCCGGGGGCGCCTAAAGAAATCTTCAGACGCGAATCATGCCGACTGGTGTTATGTTCTTTCCAATACGTGATTGGATTTTTCCACCGCCTCGCATAATGAATTTCCCCGCCGAAGAAGATTTCCACCGCCTGCTCGACGCGCTCACGTTGTGCGTGCTGTTGCACGACGCTGAAACGAAGGCGATCGTGTGGGCCAATCGCGCGGCTTGCGAGGCGCTCGGCTTTACGCTCGAAGAAATACTGCCGCTCAAGGCGAAAGACATGACCCGCCCGGTGCCGAGGTACCGGCGCGAGATCGGCGTCGGCGCTATGGATCGCGCGATCACCGAGGGCCCCCAGGTCTACGAGTGGTGTTACCGCTCCCGCACGGGGGCGGATATGCTGTCCGAGGCCATTGCCACCTATGTGCCGCTGCGTGAGCGCGGCGTGGTGATGGTGCAGTTCCGCGACATCAGTATCGAGGACACGCTCAAGCAGAC
Source organism: Paraburkholderia sp. D1E (assembly GCF_052682275.1). Taxonomy (NCBI): domain Bacteria; kingdom Pseudomonadati; phylum Pseudomonadota; class Betaproteobacteria; order Burkholderiales; family Burkholderiaceae; genus Paraburkholderia; species Paraburkholderia sp. D1E. The sequence goes on along the minus strand of NZ_JBQYMB010000001.1, from coordinate 6,942,150 downwards.
GCTGCGGCGCTACGAGTCGCGGCTGCGCGAATTCATGCAGGATCTCGGTGAAGGCGTTGCCGTACTGACGCCCGCGGGCGCAGTGGAATTCGTCAGCGAATCCGGACGGCGTGTGCTGGGTCTGCAAGAGGGCGTGCCGATGGGCGACGTGCTCGACTATTGCAGCGTGTCTGATCGCGACCGCCTGCTCCAGCAACTCGCCAACGCGCCGCGCATCCAGCCTTCGGCACCGCAACGCTATCGGATTACGCGCCGCGATGGCACGCCGGTCTGGTTGCGCATTACGTGCAGAAGAATCGAAATCGAAGACGACCTCAACGGCCGCCTGCTGCACTTTCGTGACATTACGGACGAAGTCGCTGTCGAAGAGGCGCGCCGTAACGAAGCGCGGCTGCTGGAATATGCGGGGCGCTACAACGCGATGGGCGAAATGGCGACCGCCATTGCGCACGAGCTGAGCCAGCCGCTTGCCGCGGTGCGCAATTTCATCGAAGGCGCGATCCGGCGCCTCGCACAACCCGGTGTCGTCGACGACGTGTTGTGGGGCTTGCGCAGCGCCGATCGCCAGGCTGAGCGCGCGGCGGTGATCATCAAGAGCGTACGCGATTACATCGTCAAGCGAGAGCCGAGCGAGACGTACGTGGATATTCGCGACGTCATCACGGACGTTGCCTACTTCATCGAATTGCGTGCGAAGGAAGCGGGTGTTGCCGTCACCATCGAGCAGGCATCTGAAGCCTTGCCGGTGTATTGCGAGCGCGTGCTGATTGGCCAGGTCGTGCTGAATCTGGCGTTCAATGCGATCGAGGCGCTGACGGAATGCATGAATGCCGCTGCACGGCGCGGTGAATTGCGCCTTGTCACCAGCCTGCGCGGGAAATGTGCGCTCGTGCAGGTCGTCGATAACGGCCCGGGCGTGCCCGCCGAAGCGCACGGCCGGCTGTTCGACGGATTTTCTTCGTCGAAAGCAGGGGGTAATGGCATCGGTTTGTCGCTGTGCAAAAACATCGTCACCCGGCACGGTGGCGAAATCTGGGCCAAACCGGCACGGCAGGGCGGCCTTCAATGCAGTTTTACGCTGCCGGTTGTGACCGTTCCCGCCCGCTGATCGCAGCTCAATCATGCCTGGTACTGACGCTCTTCGGAATGGTCGAGAGCGTAATCGCGGTAATGAGGCCGAAGCCGATCAGCATCAACGCGACCGGCCACGGCGCATGGACCTTCGAATACAGTGCGATAGCGACCAGAGGCGCAAGTCCGCCGGAAAACACCGAAGCGATTTCGTGGCCTAGCGCCATGCCCGAATAGCGGACCTCGGTGGGAAACAGTTCGCCCATCAGCGCGGGCTGCGTGCCGATCATCGCACCGTGGCAGAAGGGCAAACCTAATGTGAGCGACAGGAATACGAGCAGCGGTTCATGGGTATCGATCAACCAGAATGCGGGAAACGCGATCACGACCAGGCCGAGCGCGCCGATCATATACACCGGCCGCCGCCCGATCACATCCGATAGCCGGCCCCACAGCACGATCGTGACGAGTTCGATCAGCATCGCGATCATCACGCCGCCGAGCATCACCGAAACCGGCACGCCGATCGTCTTGCCATACACCAGCACGAACGACAGGAAGATATACGTGCCGCCGTTTTCAGCGACACGTAGCCCCATTGCTTGCAACACCTGTTTCGGGTGATTGCGCAGCACCGTCAGCACCGGCATGTGCTTCGGTTTGGCCGCGGTGAAGTCGCGGCTCTCCGGCAGGCTCCGGCGAATATACACACCGACGCCGAAGATCAGCACGCTCGCGAGAAAGGGCACGCGCCACCCCCACGACATGAAGCTCTCGACCGGTAGTCGCTGCACCAGATAGAACGCGGCTGCCGACAACACGAAGCCGCCCGCCACGCCCAACTGGCTGAACGACGCATAGTAGCCACGACGATTGGCCGGCGCGCTTTCGCTAATGAGCAGCACGCCGCCACCCCATTCGCCGCCGGATGCGATGCCTTGCACGACCCGCAAACAAACGAGCGCAGCGGGCGCGAGGAAGCCGATTTGCGAGAACGTCGGCAACAGACCGATGCCGAAGGTCGCCACGCCCATCATCATCAGCGTCACGACGAGCGCACGTTTGCGGCCATGCCGGTCGCCGATGTGGCCGAATACGATGCCGCCCAGCGGCCGGGCCACAAAGCCGATCGCGAAGCCGGCGAAGGCGGCGAGGGTGCCCATCAGCGGATCGCCGTGAAGTGGGAAGAACAGCGGCCCGAAGATCAGGGCCGCGGCTGTGCCGTACAGAAAGAAGTCGTACCACTCGAGCGCGTTGCCGAGCACGGAAGCGACGATGATCCGCCGCAGTGTCCGCGAAGTCGCCGGCACTGCGGGCGTGGCGGGTGATCCGGCCGTGGGAGAAAGCGTGTCGTGTTGCATCGTCGTGCTCGCTGGTTCGCTTGTAGGGAGAAGGACGCTAGCGCCCGAGTGACTTCGCGGTCTGGCCGCCTATGCCGAAGTCGGTATTCGGAATGTCCTTGATCATCACGCGGGCGGCGTCGAGCGGCGTGTCGAGCACAGAGGCGCTCGTTTCGCTGAGTGAGGCGATCAACGCGGTCTTTTGCGCGGGCGTGCGCCCCGCAATCAGGATCGCGACGATCACCAGCAGCGATGCACGGCTGCCCGCGCGATCCGCCGCGCTGGCGCCGCCCACGCCGAAATCATGCTGCGGCAATTCGCTTAGCAGAATCCGCACCGATTCGGCGGGTGCGCCGATCGCATCGACGGTGGCCTGAGTGAGGCCGGCAATCAGTTGCGCTTTACGCGCTTCCGCATGGCCGGCGGGAAGATAAACCTCTAGTGTGGGCATCGTTTTGCTTCGCTCGAATCGTCGTCATTCACAACAGGAACCCGATGGCGCTGAGCGCCTCGGTCGAATCGATCAGGCGGATCACCTTCTGCACGATGCGCGGCTCGCCGCTCGAAAAACTGATGCGATGCGTGAGATCCGCCGCGAACAGGGTCGATTTGCCGCGTTTGTACGCGACGATGATCTGCGACGAGCTCACTTCGACCTCGTCGCTCGTATCGCTCGTCAGCGTGAAACGCGAGACCGTGCGCACGGTGCGGGCGGCGTCGCTTGCCGAAGCCGAATAACCGGACGTCATGCGTTGCACGCGTTTCTCGCGCATGTCCTGATCGTCGTACGCGTAGTTCAGCGAGGCGGCAAAGTCGGTGGCGTCGGGATCGATCGGCACCACGTAAAAGCCCGCCGGGTCCCACAGCGAAAGCCACTCGCGATAGTCCTTGCGGTCCAGCAACTCGGCTTCGCGCCAGATCAGTTCGATCGCGCCGGCAAAGGTTTGCCGCGAGAACAGCGTATTCATCTTGTCCATCATGCTTGCTCCATCATCGTGCGCCATTGCGCGTACGCTTCGCGCATGCCGGTTTCGTCGGTGGCGTGTGCGGTTTTTTCGCCATTCGGCGCCGTGCTCTCGCGATTCAGGCCGCGGTTCACGAGGATCGGCAGATCGGGGCCGGCATGTGAGCCGCGTTGCACGCGTTCCCACGCTTCGGCGTCGTCCGGGCTGCCGAATCCGAACGGACCCTGGAAGTGTTCGTGAATGCGCAGACGCACGCGGTTCGCTTCTTCGGGGCCGCCGTCCATGGCAAGGGCGACGTGACGGATTTCCGTCTCGTTCGCCGAGATGGGCCGCAGCACCCGGAAAAATGCCATCGACAGCGCGAGGTTCGGAAACAGATTCAGGTTGAAGCCGACACCCATCAGCGAACGTACGATGCGGCGCACTTCGTCGGGCGTGTGTTTTTTCGCGAGCGTGGCGGCAAGTGCTTCGAAGCGCTCGGGGATCGGCGCGCCATCGTCGCGGTCGAGATCGACGAGTTCCGGCACCAGCACGGCAAGGCTATGGCCGTTGCCGAGCGAGCGGCAGAATGCTTCGTCGCTCGTCATGAAACTCGTGATCGCGGCGGCGGTTTCGTCGTCGATCGATTTCATCCACGACTTGTGGACCACCGGGAAGTGATACAGGTCGGTGGTGTTTTCGAGCTGGATCTTCCAGTTGCCGTTAAAGCGGAAGCGATGTTCGCCATTCGCCTTGATCGGATAGCCCGCACCTTGCTTCATGAACAGGTCGATCCACGGTTTGGCGCCGCCGAGGAAATCTTCAAGCGGCTCGATCTCCTGATTGAAGCTCGCGAAAATCAGACCTTGATAGATGCCCACGCGCAGGCTGGCGAGCGGCAACTCGGTCTTGTCGATCACGCCTTCATAGCCGTCCCCATAGGGCAGTGCGCGCAATGCGCCGTCGAGACCATAGGTCCAGCTGTGATACGGGCACGTGAAGCCTTTCGCGTTGCCCTTGTGCTGCTCGCACACGGTCGCACCGCGATGGCGGCAACGGTTTTGCAGCACGTTGACGGTACCGCTCTTATCGCGCACCACGATTACCGGCTGGCGGCCGATCGTGGTGGTGCGGAAGTCGCCCGGATTGGGCAGTTCGCTTTCGTGCGCGACCCAGATCCACGTCTTGTAGAAAATACGCTCGAGTTCGGTTTCGAAAACCGCCGGGTCGTAGTACAGCGACGGGGCGACGCGGTCGGACTGCGCGCGCTGGTACAAGGCGCTTGCGTCGACGGTCTGATATGAGGATTCGCTCATCAGTTCGGTATGTGGGGTGGTTGATGAAGCAAAGTCTCGCTGACCGACTGATATGCGTCAAATTGATCTAAAATAAAATATAAGATCAATCTCATGGATATCTCGATGAATTCGCTGGACCACGTCGACCTCAATCTGCTGCGCGTTTTCCAGGCGATCGTCGAGGAGCGCAGCCTCACACGGGCGGGCCAGCGCCTTGCGTTGTCGCAGCCGGCGATCAGTTACTCGCTAGGGCGTTTGCGGACCTTGTTCGACGATCCGTTGTTCATCCGCACGCGCGCCGGTATGCAGCCCACGCCGATCGCGCTCGAACTGTCGGGCATCGTCGCGCGGGCACTGGATACTGTGCGTGAAGCCTTGCGCTACGCGGAACACTTCGATCCGGCGGTGAGCACGCGCACGTTCCGGTTATCGCTGTCCGATGCGGGCGAATTGGCGTACTTGCCGCCGATTTGCGAGGCGCTGCACCGGCAGGCGCCGCGCGTGAAGTTGCGTATCGAGCCTTTGCCGGTAGAAGCAATCGAAGATGCGTTGCGCGCGAGCCGGCTCGATTTTGCAATCGGCAATCTGCCGGCGCTGACCGCGCGCACGCGTCATCAGCCGTTGTTCGAGGAGACTTACGTTTGCATGACGCGCAAGCGCCGCGGCTTGCCGCGCACGAAAGAGCTGAGTATGAAGGCGTTTGTGGACGCGTCGCATGTGCAGATCACGTCGGTCGAACACAGCCACTACGCGCTCGACGACGCGTTTCGCGCGCAAGGTGTCGGCCGGCATATTGCGCTGGAATTACCGCATTTCGTGGCCTTGCCGAGCGTGCTGGCCGTGACCGATCTGTTTGCGACGCTGCCGCGGCGGCTTGCACAGATTTTCAATCGGGACGGTGGTTTTCAACTCTACGAGTTGCCTGTCACATTGCCGATGGCGGCTGTCACGATGCATTGGCACGAGCATTTCGACCAGGACGAGGGCAACGTGTGGTTGCGCAATCTCATGGCCGATATCGTGCGACGGTTCGACGAGCGTTGAGATGAGCCAGCGCCCCTTCACGCCCGTTTGAACAACGCCCGCGCCAGCGAACACAGCAACGTAGTCGTCGGCGACTCATCCTGCAGGCGGCGGCTCATGATGATCGGCGACACGATATTGGCGGCCGGAACCGGCCGGTACACCACGCCATGCGCGCGCAAACCCTCCACGCTTTCCGGTACCAGACACACGCCGACTTGCGCCGCGACCAGCCCCAGCGCGGTTTGCAATTCCCTCACTTCATGAATTGCCTTCGGCTCCAGCGCATGGTCATGCATCGCCGATAGTTGCTGGTCCGCGTAGCTCGGCCGTGGCGTGCTCGGATAGACGATCAGCGTTTCCTGCGCCAGCGCGGCAAGCGTCAGCGGTTTCTTCTGTCGTGCGAGCGGATGGTCTTGCGGCAGTGCGGCAATCATCCGTTCTTCGACGAGCACTTCACGCGCCAGTTGTGCGTCGTCGAAACGCAAGCGGCCGAAGCCAACGTCGATACGGCCGCCTTTGAGGGCAGCGAGTTGCTCGATCGTGAACATTTCAATTAGCGACAACTCGATATGCGGCGCCGCCTCGCGAAACGCGCGGATCACCGCGGGCAGCGCGCCATAGAGCGTGGACGGCACGAAACCGATCACGATGCGCTCGGCCAGTTGTGCGAGGCGTCGCGTGAGCGGGGCAAGTTCGTCGGCATCGTCGACCAGACGTCTGGCCTGTGCATAGAAAATGCGGCCGGCTTCGGTCAGCCGCAGCGGCCGCGAGCCGCGTTCGAACAGCGGGAGGCCAATGCTCTCCTCGATCTGCTGGATCTGACGGCTGAGCGGCGGCTGCGTCATATGCAGGCGTTTGGCGGCCCGAGTGATGTTCATTTCTTCCGCGACCGCAATGAAATAGCGGAGTTGGCGAAGTTCCATGCATACCCCTAAGGTATGGAAGTAGTCGGAATCGGTGTTGGACTGCTTCGCGGGTTGTTTCTACTATGGAGCTCTCGGTAAAGCAGTTCAGGAGCGCAACGAATGATAGCAACACCCGTGAAGATCGAAAGCGTGGAGACGATTCTCGTCGACGTACCGACGATTCGTCCGCACCGCCTTTCGGTCGCAACGATGAACTGCCAGACGCTCGTGCTGGTGCGTATCCGCTGCGCCGACGGTGTGGTCGGCGTGGGCGAGGGCACGACCATCGGCGGTCTCGCGTACGGCGAGGAAAGCCCGGAAAGTATCAAGGTCAACATCGATACGTACTTCGCGCCGCGGCTCAAAGACATGGACGCGACCCGCCCAGGCGCGGCGATGGCGAAGCTGCGCGCGCTGTTTCAGGGCAACCGTTTTGCGAAATCCGCGGTTGAAACCGCGTTGTTCGATGCCCAGGCGCAGCGTCTCGGCGTGCCCCTGTCGGAGTTGTTCGGCGGCCGTGTACGCGATTCGGTGGATGTGGCGTGGACGCTCGCGAGTGGCGACACGACCCGCGATATTGACGAAGCCGAACGTGTTTTCGAAGCAAAGCGGCATCGTGTGTTCAAGCTGAAGATCGGCTCGCGCGCAGTTGCCGATGACGTTGCGCACGTCGTGGCCATTCAGAAAGCGCTGGAAGGACGCGGTGAAGTGCGTGTCGACGTGAACCAGGCATGGACCGAATCCGAAGCGATCTGGGCTGGCAAGCGTTTCGCCGCTGCCGGTATTGCACTGATCGAGCAACCGATCGCCGCGGAGAATCGCGCGGGCCTCAAACGTCTGACGGATTTCGCTCAGGTGCCGATCATGGCCGACGAAGCATTGCACGGCCCGGCCGATGCGTTCGCCATCGCCAGCGCGCGCGCGGCCGATGTCTTCGCCGTAAAGATCGCACAATCGGGCGGCCTGACGGGCGCCGCGCAGGTGGCGGCAATCGCTTTGGCTGCGAACATCGACCTGTACGGCGGCACGATGCTCGAAGGCGCGGTGGGCACAATCGCCTCGGCGCAACTCTTCAGCACCTTCGGCGAACTGAAGTGGGGCACTGAACTGTTCGGTCCGCTGTTGCTGACCGAAGAGATTCTCACCGAACCGCTGCGCTATGAGAATTTTGCTTTGCATCTTCCACACGGGCCGGGCCTCGGCATCACGCTCGACTGGAACAAGATCGACCGCTTGCGGCGCGATACGCGCCAGGGCGCAAGCGTCACCACGAACTGACGGTTCATCCGCTAGCCGCCAAGAACATTAAACGAAGGAGATACCCCATGAACAAGCAAGCCATTGACGCGCTGCTGCAGAAAATCAACGACAGCGCCACCGGCGAAGGCAATCCGCGCACGAAGCAGATCGTCAACCGCATCGTCCAGGATCTGTTCTATACGATCGAAGACCTCGATGTGCAGCCGGACGAGTTCTGGACCGCGCTGAATTATCTCGGCGACGCAGGCAAGAGCGGCGAGCTCGGTCTGTTGGCTGCGGGCCTCGGCTTCGAGCACTTCCTCGACCTGCGCCTCGACGAAGCGGAGGCCAAGGCCGGTATTGAAGGCGGCACGCCGCGCACCATCGAAGGACCGCTGTATGTGGCGGGCGCGCCGGTGTCCGAAGGGCATGCACGACTGGACGACGGCACCGATCCCGGTCAGACGCTGGTGATGCGCGGTCGCGTGCTCGGCGAAGACGGCAAGCCGCTGGCGAATGCGCTGGTTGAAGTGTGGCACGCGAATCACCTCGGCAACTACTCGTACTTCGACAAGTCGCAGCCGGCCTTCAATCTGCGCCGCTCGATTCGCACGGATGCCGAAGGCAGGTACAGCTTCCATAGCGTGGTGCCGGTTGGCTACTCGGTGCCGCCGCAAGGGCAGACGCAGTTGTTGCTCGATCAGTTGGGCCGTCATGGGCATCGTCCGGCGCATATCCACTTCTTTGTTTCGGCGCCGGGCTGCCGCAAGCTGACCACGCAGATCAACATCGACGGCGATCCGTATCTGTGGGACGACTTCGCGTTCGCCACGCGCGACGGCCTCGTGCCGGCCGTCAAGCAGGCCGAGGGCGCGGAAGGCAAGCCCTATGGCGTGGAAGGCCAGTTCGCGTTGATCGATTTCGACTTCACGCTGTTCAAGGAGCGCGACAACTTGCCGGGCGCTGAAGTAGAGCGCGTGCGTGCAGAAGCGTGAGGCGCTGAAGCACTGACGCCCGAAAGGCCTGGACGTACCGCATGAATCTATCGACCCTGGCTGCGCGGCGCGGTTTGCCGGGTAACCAGGGTTTTTTATTACCGATAAGGAAAGGAGAGCAAGCATGCTGTTTCACGTTGAGATGACCGTCAACCTGCCGCCCGACATGGACGCGGAGCGCGCCGCGCGCCTGAAGTCCGATGAGAAGGCGATGTCACAGAAGCTGCAGCAGGAAGGCGTATGGCGACACCTGTGGCGCATCGCCGGACGCTACGCGAATATCAGCGTGTTCGACGTGGAAAGCCCCGCGCATCTGCATGACGTGCTTGGCCAATTACCGTTGTTTCCGTATATGGATGTCGAAGTACGCGCGCTGTGCCGCCATGCCTCGTCGATTCGTGACGACGACCGGTAAGAGCGCCAGAAAGAAGGTGCTGCGAATGCAGCACCTGGTTGCGTTGAAGATTAAATCCTAAAGATCGAGCACCAGCAACGGCGAAGTAGCGCGTGAGACGCAGCAGCAGATCACTTTGCCGCTCGCGCGCTCAGCTTTGCTGAGGCAATGGTCACGATGCTCAGGCGTGCCGCTCACCACGTCGACCATGCAGGTGCCGCACACGCCTTCACCGCATGACGTATCGACTTCGATGCCGATCGCTGCCAGCGCCGCGACGATCGTCGTGTGTTTATCCACGTGTACGGTTGCACCGCTGCTGGCGATGCGCACGTCGAATGCCTCTAGCGTGTTCGCTTCGCCGCTAGCCGCCGAAGCGGGCTCGGCGGCGAAGCGTTCGAGGTGAAGCGCCCCGGCAGCAACCCGCGTTTCGCCAATCGCCACCACACGCTCCATGAAGGGCGCCGGGCCGCAAGTATAGATGTGCGAGCCTTCGCCTGCATTTGCCACACAGTCGGCCAGCACCGTATCGAGTTGTTCTCGCTCGATGCCGAAATGAAGCTGCACAAAATCACTGAACGGTGCGCGTGACAGCAAAGGCAGGAACGCCGCGTGCTCCGCGCTGCGTGCGAAATAATGCAACACGAAGTGCTCGTTCTGTTTGAGCAGGCGATAGGCCATGCTCAACAGCGGCGTGACGCCAATGCCCGCCGCAATCAGAATGTGGTCGTTCGCACCGGCTGCGAGCTGAAACAGATTGCGCGGCGCGCCGATCGTCAATTCGCAGCCGACGGTCACGTCGTCATGCAGCGAGCGTGAGCCGCCGCGCGACGCGTCTTCACGCTTGACGGCAAACAGATGCGCTTCACGATGATCCGGGTCGCCGCACAAAGAATATTGCCGCGTGACGCCCGAGGGGCCGGTGACGTCGATATGCGCGCCGGGTTCGTAGCGATCGAACGGTTGTCCATCCAGACGCGATACGCTGAACGCGCGCACACCGTGCGCTTCGTCACGCACGCTGTCGACGCGTACGTTGAAGGTGGTTCTTTCCATGATCTTGCCGGCAAAAAGACAGAGATGAGCAGAGCGGAGGCCGCATGTATTGCGTGGCGTCCGGTTGTGCGTCAAGGATAAGAAACGGCAAAGAATCAGGCAAATCGATTAAAAATCGGTTGTGAAATAAACCGCGCTGATAATAGAGCGCCAACCGAGCGTTCTCAGATTCCAGCCAGATGCCGCACCAGCGCTTTTTCCGGCCGTTTCAGCGCGTTGAGATCGCGCATGCAGATCAGCAACTGGCGCGTGGCCCAACTGTCCGTCAGTTCGATCGTGCGAATGCCAGGCGTGCTGCGATAGCGTTTGGCGGCGGTGGCCGGCACGATGGCGATGCCCGCGCCCTGTTCGACCATGCAGCAGATGCTGTCGAAGGTTCGCATGTGCGCGCGGACGCTGAGTGGCTGTCCGGATAACAGTGCGCGTTCGCCAAGATACGCATGCAACGCGCTGCTCGTACTCAAGCCGATGAATTCACGCTCAGCCACTTCAGCAAGCGTGACGCGACGGCGCGCACCCAGCGGGTCGTCACGGCTCGTGACCAGCACGAGCTTGTCGACAGCGAAGGGCAGCGTCTGCAACGCGCCGTGTTCGACGGCATCCGAGATGATGCCGATCTCCGCCGCGCCGGCCAGCACCGCTTTCACGGTTTCGGTACTTTGCCGCTCCTTCAGATCGATCTGCACGTTCGGGTGCTCGCGCAAAAACAGGCCGACCGCGGACGGTAAAAACTCGGTAATCGCGGCGGTATTAGTCCACAAACGGACGCAAGCTTTGCGCCCGGCCTGATGTTCGCCGAGCTCGCCTTGCATGCGGTCGATCTGGCCGAGCACGAGTCTTGCGTGATGCGCAAGCGTGTCGCCTGTTGCCGTGGACTCCACGCCGCGCCGGCCCCGCTCCAGCAAGGGCACGCCCAGGGCTTCTTCCATGCCGCGCAAGCGTGCGCTGGCCGATGGCAACGACATGTTCGCGCATGCCGCGCCATGCGTGATGCTGCCGGTTTCGAGAATGTGCAGGAACAGGCGGAGGTCGATCAGATCGAAGCGCATGGAGTCGGATTTGAGTTGAGGCTGCCACCGCAGCTGAATTTCAGTTTCAGCCTTAGGCATAGCCTAAGTCACTGTACGTATCTTACGCATTGTGGGCGGCGCTGCGGCAATCGAAAATCGCCGACATGATAATCAGAACAACATCCCGATGATCTCTTCTTTCGCTATGCGTGCGAGCGTGGTTGCGGCGACTTTCGTCGCGGCCGGCTTCGTCAAGGGTGTGACCGGCATGGGCCTGCCGACCGTCGCCATGGGCGTGCTCGGCACACTGATGCTACCGGCGCAGGCTGCCGCGATGCTGCTGCTGCCGTCTTTTGTCACGAACGTCTGGCAACTGTTCGCGGGGCCCAACGTGCGGGCGCTGTTCAGGCGTTTGTGGCTGATGATGGTCGGTATTGGCGTCGGAACGGTTGCGACTGCGTCGTTCATTGCCGGCGGGGGCGGCGAATGGGCTGTGGCCGGATTGGGCGCCGCGTTGACGCTCTATGCTGTGGCGGGGCTGATGGCGTGGCGCTTCTCGGTGCCGTCGCGACACGAGCGCTGGCTATCCCCGGCGGTCGGCGTGGTCACCGGCGCGATCACCGGAGGGACAGGGGTATTCGTCGTGCCGGCGGTGCCTTACCTTCAGGGGCTAACGTTAAAGAAAGAGGATCTGGTTCAGGCGCTCGGCCTGTCCTTCACCGTTTCCACCCTCGCGCTCGCCATTGGACTGGCACGCGAGCATGCATTCGCGATCGGCGACCTGAGCGAATCGCTTTGCGCGGTGGTGCCCGCGTTGCTCGGTATGTGGATCGGCCAACGGGTGCGCGGACACATTAGTCCGGCGACCTTCCGCCGCTGGTTTTTTCTGTGTCTGCTCGGCTTGGGTATTCAGTTGCTGGCGCGCGCATTCGTTTGATCAGGAAGTGACGGGAGTGAATCAGGGGGCTGGATTGTGTGGTCGACTATTCTGGATACATTGGGTGCCTTGGCCGTGCTGGCCAGCGTGGCCGCGCAGATCGCGTTCATCCGCAAGCGTGGAAGCCGGTGAACCGCCAGGCTCATCCTCAGTCAACGCGGCGCAAGCCGCTCGGGTAGCGCGTAGCGTTGCATTGTGCGCTCCATGCCGTCGAGAAACGCCTGCTCGGCGGCGTTCATCTTGCGGGCGCGCAGCCACAGCAGATCAATGTCGACGTCGACCAAACCCTCTTCCGGCGGCAGACGCCACAACCGCTGCTGCGCGAGGTCATCGCGCACGATGTGCTCGGGCAGGCAGCCGATGCCATAGCCGGCGAAGATCAGCCGGCGCACTTCGTCGAGGCTCGGCGAGGCCGCTACGATGCGTCCGGTGAAGCCGCGTTGATCGCGAAACACGGTAAGCGGTGAAAGGCTGTCGCCGATCTGGTCGCTGGTGAACGACACGAAGTTTTCCGCCAGCAACTGATCGATCGAGAGGGCATGCCGCCCGAACAGCCGATGATGCCGCCCGCAAAAAAGCGCATACCGTTGGCGCAGAAAACAACGCTGCTCGAGTTTGTCGACGGGTGTTCGGCATAGGCCGAGGCCAGCGGTAGCCGTCTTTTGCAGCAGCGACGAGATGATGTCCGACGAGCGCATCACTTCGATGTGCAAGTCCACGCGCGGATAGGTCTTGTGGAATTCCGCGAGGAATTCGTCGTAGACGCCGGAGTCGATCCGGCTCACCGTGAGAAGCCGGATCGACCCGGTGATGTCGTCGCTGCGGTCGTCGAGTTCGGTTTCCAGCCGCGACATGTGGCCGTAAATATCGCTGGCGATCCGGTACACCTCCTCGCCGGCGCGGGTGGGTTCGAAGTGCGGGCCGCGGCGCTGGATCAGGTTGCGCCCGAGCGTGTCTTCGAGCCGCTTGAGCGCCTGGCTGACCGCGGGTTGCGTCAGATGCAAACGGGCCGCGGCACGGCTCACGCTGCGCTCCTGCATGATCACGAGGAAGGTGCGCAGCAGGTTCCAGTCGAGCCTGTCATTCAAAAAACGCGTAACGTCCGCGCGCAGTTGAGTCATGGAATCACCCTAGGTATTAGCAAAATTTATAGTTGAGATAATAAACCGAAATTTGACTAATGTTTTATGGCTGGCGATAAAACCCCTCACAAGATGCCCTGATCTCAGGAATCGCGACTGAGGAGCCGCCATGAACGCTTCAACTCAAGCCACCCGTCAGCCCGTGCGAGCGGCAAGCGCCGCTTTCATCGGCACGATGATCGAGTGGTATGACTTTTACATCTACGCCACCGCCGCCGCGCTGGTGTTCGGCGAGTTGTACTTTCCTTCGCACGACCCGTTTGTCAGCACGATGGCGTCGTTCGCGACCTTCGCGGTCGGGTTCTTTGCGCGGCCACTCGGCGGCGTGATCTTCGGCCACCTGGGCGACCGGATCGGCCGCAAGAAGGCGCTGATGACCACGCTGATGATGATGGGCGTCGCAACCGTGTGCGTCGGCTTGCTGCCGGCTTATGCGAAGGTCGGCGTACTCGCGCCCGTGCTGCTGGTGCTGCTGCGTGTGGTGCAAGGCGTGGCCGTGGGCGGCGAGTGGGGCGGCGCCGTGCTGATGGCCGGCGAACATGCACCGAAAGGGCGGCGCACCTTCTTCGCCTCGTTCGCGCAACTGGGCAGCCCGGCCGGACTGATTCTCTCGCTGATCGCATTTCGCGCGGTCACGTCGATGCCGCACGACGATTTCATTGCATATGGCTGGCGCCTGCCGTTTCTGGCTAGCGCGGTGCTGCTCGCGGTCGGCATCTTTATCCGCATGGGGGTGAACGAGTCGCCGGAATTCCAGCGCGAGAAAGAGGCGAAGCGCACTGTCGAGTTGCCGATTGCCGAAGTGTTCCGTTCTTCCGGCGCGCTCGTTGCGCTGTGCATCGGCGCGAACACAATCGGTATTGCGGGCGTGTATTTCACCAATACCTTCATGATTTCGTACACCACGCAAAACATCGGCGTGTCGAAATCGCTGATTCTCGATTGTCTGTTCGCGGTCGCGATCATCCAGTTTCTGGCGCAACCGCTGGCTGCATGGCTTGCTGAAAAGATCGGCGGTGCGCGCTTCCTGAAGCTCGCCGCGTTTGCCGCGATGCTCTCGCCGTATCCCATGTTCACGCTCGTGCAAAGCGGCAGCCGACTGTCGATGATTGTCGGCATCGCGCTCGCGGTGGTGTGTATGGCGAGTTTCTATTCGGTGATCGCGGGCTTTGTCAGCGGGATATTCCCGGTGCGTGTGCGTTATTCCGCGATCTCGCTTTCGTACCAGGTGTGCGGTGCGATCGCGGGTGGTTTGACGCCGCTGGCGGGAACATGGCTCGCCCACAAATTCGTTGGCCAATGGTGGCCGCTTGCGGTGTTTTACACGTGTCTCGCGGGCATCTCGTTGTCGTGCATCGTCGCACTGGATGCGCTGAAACACCGCCGTGCCGATGCACCCGACGCACTGCCGGTACATTGAATCAAAGGGAAATCAAAGATGTTGAAAGTCGATGGACAACGCCTGTGGGCGAGCTTGATGGAAATGGCGACACTCGGCGCGACCGCGCGCGGTGGCGTCCGGCGTCTGGCGCTGACGGAAGAAGACCGCCTCGGGCGTAAGTTATTCGCCGATTGGTGCAGGCAGGCGGGCATGACGGTGCATACGGACGAAGTGGGTAATCTGTTTGCACGCCGCGAAGGAACGCAGATTGACGCGAAGCCTGTTTTGATCGGCAGCCATCTCGACACACAGCCGGAAGGCGGCCGTTTCGATGGCGTGTACGGCGTGCTGGCTGCACTGGAAGTGATTCGGAGTCTGAACGAACAGAACATTCAGACACATCATCCGATTGAAATCGTCTCGTGGACCAACGAGGAAGGCGCACGTTTTACGCCAGCGATGCTGGGCTCCGCGGTATTCGTCGGTGCGACGCCATTGGACGAAGCATTGCGAACCCGGGACGCACAAGGCGCCACGCTCTCCGAGGCGCTTCAGGCGTGTGGCTATGAAAGCGGGCGTCATCTCGACGTGAACCAGATCGAGGCCTATTTCGAAGCGCATATCGAGCAGGGGCCGATTCTGGAAAGCCATGGCCATCCGATCGGTGTCGTCACCGGCGGGCAGGCGATCCGCTGGCTCGACGTCGACGTGACCGGCGTCGCGGCACACGCCGGCACCACGCCGATGCCCTATAGAAAAGATGCTTTCTTCGCAGCCTCGGCCATGGCGCTCGAGCTCGAAGCCATCGCCCAACGCTACGCGCCTTCGGGACTGGTCACGATAGGTCAGATCGACGTGCCGAATTCTTCGCGCAATACGATCGCCGGTAAAGTGACGTTCACCGTCGATCTTCGTCATCCCGACGATGCAACGATCGACGCCATGGAGCGAGATGTGCGCCTGGCATTCGAGCAAATCTCCACGCAACGCGGTTTGCAAGCCGCGATTTCGACTTACTGGAAGAGTCCTGCAACGCCATTCGATTCAGACTGCGTCGCGCTGGTCGAACAGGCGACGCAGCAACTCGGCTACTCATATGAGCGTATCGTCAGCGGTGCGGGACATGATGCGATTCATCTGGCGAGGCACGTGCCGACCGCAATGGTGTTCATCCCGTGCGTCGACGGCCTCTCGCACAACGAAGCCGAAGATGCACTACCCGGCGACGTAACCGCGGGTGCGAATGTGTTGATCAATGCGGTGCTGGCGCGTGCGAAGGCGGCCGCACCGGCCTACGCCTGAATACAGCTGAATAGTGAAGCCAAGGAACTGGACCCATGCAGACGTTTTTTCATCCGGCACAGTTGAAGCATCATCCGCGCAGCTATCTGTCGCGCGGTCAGATGCGCTCGCCACAGGAAGTGCCTGAGCGCGCGTTGCGGCTCGTCGAAGCCGCGAAGAAGCTTGGCTTCGACGTGCGCGAACCGGCAGATTTCGGTACTGCGCCGCTCGCCGACGTACACGGGATGAACTATCTGCGCTTCCTCGAAGAAGCGCACCGCGAGTGGAAGAAGATTCCTGCGGAATGGGGCGACGAGGTGATGTCGAACGTATACATCCGCGAGAATAATCCTTTGCGCGGCGTACTTGCGCAAGCTGGACGCTACCTCGCCGATGGCAGTTGCCCGGTCGGCGCGGATACCTACGAATCGGCCTACTGGTCCGCGCAAAGCGCGCTGGCAGCCGCGCACGCGATTCTCGACGGCGCGGGCGAAGCGTATGCCTTGTGCCGCCCGCCAGGCCATCATGCGCGTGCCGAAGCGGCAGGGGGTTTCTGCTATCTGAACAATGCAGCTGTCGCGGCGCAGGCGCTACGGGAAAAATACGGGCGCGTCGCGATTCTCGATACCGACATGCATCACGGCCAGGGCATTCAGGAGATTTTCTACGGCCGCGACGATGTGTTGTACGTGTCGATCCACGGCGATCCCACGAATTTCTATCCGGTAGTAGCCGGCTTCGAAGACGAACGCGGCGCAGCGAAAGGCGAAGGCTACAACGTCAATCTGCCGATGCCGCACGGTTCGTCGGAAGCGGTGTTCTTCGAGCAACTGGATGCGGCGTTGCGCGTGGTTGCGCGTTTCCAACCCGACGCGCTGGTCGTTGCACTGGGCTTCGATATCTACAAGGACGATCCGCAATCGATGGTGGCCGTGACGACCGAAGGCTTCGGCACACTCGGCGGTAAGCTCGGCGGGCTGAAGCTGCCCACGCTGATCGTGCAGGAAGGCGGCTATCACATCGAATCGCTCGACGCGAACGCGCAATCGTTCTTCGGCGGGTTTGTATCGAAGCGATGAAGTAGGCGGGGCATGTCCCACCGAATTTTGTATGCGGGGCCAGAAAGATGCTGTAAGCGTCAAAAGGCATCGCGACGCCCCGCGAAATTGTCTGACCGTTGCCTGTGCGTCCCGCCCGCCGCGCCTTTCCGATTGTTCGGCTCATCCGACGTATCTATTCGTTTTGAGCCGCTTTATCCATGCGGCTTGTGTGCCTACATTGTGTCCTGTGACAGCGCCATTGCATTTCCAGCTTCATCGACGTCAGCCCCGCGAATCTTCGCGACAGCGACGTCGGCGCGAACTCCATCCAAAAGGACATGATCATGAGCAAGCTCACAGGTAAGGTTGCGGTTGTAACGGGTGCATCGAAAGGCATCGGCGCCGCGATTGCGAAGGCACTGGCTGCGCAGGGCGCGTCGGTCGTGGTGAACTATGCGTCCAGCAAGGCGGGCGCGGACGACGTAGTCGCCACGATCACCGCGGCGGGCGGTAAGGCAGTGGCCGTTGCCGGCGATGTCTCCAAGGCAGCCGACGCGAAAGGCATCATTGATACGGCCGTCGAAACGTATGGCCGCCTCGACATTCTGGTCAACAATTCCGGCGTGTATGAGATGGCGCCGATCGAAGATATCACCGAAGCGCACTTCCATAAGCACTTCAATGTGAACGTGCTGGGTCTGCTATTGGTCACGCAAGCAGCGGTGAAACATCTGGGCGAAGGCGGCAGCATTGTGAACGTCAGTTCGGTTGTCAGCCGTATCACGCCACCGGGCAGTTCGGTCTACACCGCCACCAAGGGCGCCGTGGACGCCATCACCGGTGTGCTGGCACGTGAACTCGGCCCGCGCAAGATTCGCGTCAACTCCGTGAATCCCGGCATGGTGGAAACTGAAGGCACGCATAGCGCCGGCTTCGTTGGCTCGGACTTCGAGACCTGGGCAATCAGCACGACACCGCTTGGCCGCATCGGTCAGCCTGACGATATCGCCGACGTTGCCGTGTTCCTCGCCTCCGACGATTCGCGCTGGTTGACCGGCGAAAGCCTGATCGCCAGTGGCGGTTCGCGGTAACAGGATGATGCGCAGCGTGTGTTCGGGTGTTGGTGCGTCGTGAGTCGAGGCGCCATCCCGATCCACGCTCACCGCGTCAGGACTGCATGAAAACGCCGCCGGGCAACGCGTGCCCGGCGGCGCTCTGTTTTACCGGGTTGTCACGGCAGCGGCGTTTGTCAACTCCACCGCAAACAATGCATCGAGAAGATTCGACCCCGGCCGCTCGGCGAGCCGCGTGAGCGATTCGATCATCTGCACCTGGCAATCCTGCAGCGGAATCGTTCTGATCCGCCGCGATTCGTTGAATTCGGCGCGCGCGATCACGCCGACACCCATACCTTGTGCGACCGCTTCCTCCAGCGCTTCACGCCCGTCTACGTACATCACCGGCTCGACCTGCAACGACTCGCGCACCAATTCGATTTCCAGCAACTGCTGCGTGACGGATTGCGGCTCGCGAAAAATCATCGGCTGTTGCACGAGTTCCGCGTAACTCAGCTTGCGTTTCTTTGCCACCGGATAGCTCGCCGGCACCATCGCCACCAGCGGATCGCGTCGCAGCACGCGCGACACGAGGCGGCTGTGCACCTGCGGCGCGGCGGTAATGGCAGCGTCGACCGCGCTCGACAGTACGCGCTGCATGCAGTCCGCGGCATTGGCGATCGATAGCGTCACGACAATCCCCGGATGTAACTTGCGAAATGCGCCGATCAGCGCGACAGCCAGATCGGGTGCGTCCGCGACCAGCGAAAGCGAGCCCGACTCGAGCCCACCCGCCGATTCGAGGAGTTGCCGCGCATCGCGCTCGCAACTGAGCATCTGCCGCGTCACGCTGAAGAGACGCAGGCCGAGTTCGGTCGTTTCGACGCCGCGTGGACCTCGGTTGAACAATCTGACGCCGTAATCCTGCTCGAGCCGCTTCACATGATCCGACACCGCCGGCTGCGTGAGCGACAGCGCTTGCGCCGCTTTGGAAAACCCGCCGTGTTCCGCGACCGCATGAAACGCACGCAATTGCGCGTATTGCACGTCTGCCTCCTCGAGAGATAAGTTTTTACGATACCAGAATCAATTATATCGATTTTGCCGATGGGCAAGCTTTCTGTACTGTGTCATGACCGAAACAGCGATATGGAAGATTCCGACCATGAAAAACGCGACGAACAGCGCCCCGACAGTGTCCGCAATGCCTTCAGCCGTGACGTGTGCCATGCCGGCCAGGGGCGAGCCCTATCTGTTGACGCCGGGACCGTTGACCACGGCGTTCTCGACCAAGGAAGCGATGCTGCGCGACTGGGGCTCGTGGGACGGTGACTTCCGGGCGATGACTGCGCACCTGCGCAGCAGCCTGCTGGACATTGCCGGCGACACCGCCGGCGAGTACGACTGCGTGCCGCTCCAGGGCAGCGGCAGTTATTGCGTCGAAGCGATGCTCGGCAGCCTGATTCCGCGCGACGGCCATGCCCTGGTGCTGGCCAACGGCGCCTATGGCAAGCGCATCGCGACCACCCTCGGTTATCTCGGCCGTGCCTGCACGGTACTCGACAAGGGCGACTATCTGCCGCCGCGCGGCGCCGAAGTCGAAAGCATGCTGGACGCCGATCCAGGCATCACGCACGTGGTCGCGGTGCATTGCGAAACGAGCTCCGGCATTCTCAATCCCATTGAAGAAATCGCTGCCGCCACCGCGAAAAAAGGCCGCAAGCTGCTGATCGACTCGATGAGCGCATTCGGCGCGGTGCCGCTCGATGTGAGGCAAATTCAGTGCGAGGCCTTCGTCTCGTCGGCGAACAAGTGCATCGAGGGCGTGCCTGGCTTCGGTTTCGTGATCGCCCGCAAGCGCGCGTTGCAGGAGGCCAAGGGCCGCAGCCATTCGCTCTCGCTCGACGTGTATGACCAGTGGGACGTGATGAACCGTACCGGGCAATGGCGCTTCACGCCGCCCACGCACACCGTGGCCGCGTTTATCGAGGCATTGCGTCTGCACCAGCTCGAAGGCGGGCAGGCCGGGCGCCTCGCGCGTTATGCGAACAATCGTGACGTGCTGGTCGCGGGCATGAAGGAGCTCGGCTTCGAACTGCTGCTGAACGCTCGCTGGCGCTCGCCGATCATCGTGACTTTTTTTGCGCCGGCGCATGCGTCGTTCAAGTTCGAGCGCTTTTATGAATTGATGAAGGAGCAGGGTTTCATCATTTATCCGGGCAAGCTGACCGTGGTGGACAGCTTCCGCATCGGCTGCATCGGTCAGGTGGATGAGCGCGTGATGCGCCGCGTGGTACGGGCGTGCGCACAGTCCTTGCAAGCGCTGGGCGTCGACCATGCCGCGCCGCCGGCGGTGGCGATCGAAGAGCGCAAGGCCTTGGCCGAAGCGGCTTGAACAGGGCCGCTCGAGTGCGAGGCGAGCGGCCCTAATGTGTCAAAACGTGGGTTTCGGTAAGCGTAGGGCTTTTTGCTGTATTTTTCGAAGGCGTACTGTTGAGCGACAGTGCGCTTTTTTTGTTGCTGATGGTCAGCGTGACTTTACCCATAAATAACAACCCGGACCGATATGTCGAAAACCACGGTGGCCGATGCCCTCGCATGGCACATCCACGCGCGCTCGCTTCGCTATTTCGATGCAATTCGGCGCTGTAGCTCCATCCGTGAAGCGGCGCGGCAATTGCACGTTGCCTCTTCGGCGGTGAACCGGCAGTTGCTGAAGCTTGAAGCGGAAGTCGGCACGCCGCTCTTCGAGCGGCTCCCGGCGGGGCTGGCATTGACGGCTGCGGGCGAGGCGTTCGCGCGGCATGTGATTACCGTGCTGCAGGACGCGCGCCGCTTCGAGAGCGAGATGGACGCGCTGCGCGGAATCCGTCGCGGCGAGATCGGCATCGTCACGGTCGAGGGGCTCAACTCGAGTTTTCTGCCGGACCTCGTCGAACGGATGCTGACGCGTTATCCGGCGATCCGTTTTCAGGTGCATACGGCCGGTTCCGCGTCGATTGCCCGCACGATTCTGGATGGCGACGCCGACCTTGGCCTCGCGTTCTCGCTGCCGCGCACGGACGACTTGCAGCAACTCGCCGTGGGGCGTTTCCAGCTCGGTGCGATCGTCGCCGCGGATCATCCGCTCGCCGGCGAGACAAGCGTCACGTTCGCGCAGTGCGCGCGCTATCCGCTGATTCTCGGCAACGCGCAATTGTCGATCAGCGGGTTGCTCGAACCGTTGATCCGTCATTGCGCGTTGCCGCTGCAAACGGTGCTCGAAAGCGATTCGATCGAGCTGATGCGGCGCATGGCGGCACGCGGGCGCGGCGTGGGGTTCCAGACTCGCCTCGGGCTGGAGCGCGATCTCGCGGACAGCACGCTGGTGCATATTCCACTGCGCACGCCGCGCGCGCTGGTCTCCGAGCTGGGCGCCTACGCACGCGCCGGGCGCACCTTGACGCCCGCGCTCGATGCATTCGTTCGGCTGCTTGCCGAGGCGATCGCCGAGCGGGAGGGCGACGAGCCGGCGGTCTGACGACTCGCGCCGGTGCTGATGCCGAAACGGCATCAGCATGCACTTTTTTCTGCGCTTTTTTGATCACCCGCCGCGATCTAGACTCGGTCAAAACGGGTTCAAGGGAGCCGGGATGTCCGAAGTGCTATCAGCCAAAGCAGTGCCGCACACGAGCCTGCCTGTCATCGACGTGGCCGGGCTTGCATCGGCCGATCCGCTGCAACGCGCGGCGGTGGGCGCGGCGCTCCATGCCGCTTGCATCGACAAGGGCTTTTTCTACATCGCCAGTCACGGCATCGAGCCGGCCTTGATCGACGCGGCGCGCGCCGAAGCCGAGCGCTTTTTCGCGCTGAGCGACGCTGAGAAGCGCCGGGTCGACAAGGCGCAGTCGTTCTGCAACCGCGGCTATGAGCCGTTGCGCGGCCAGGTGCTGGAAGCGGGCACGCCGCCCGATCTGAAAGAAGGTTTTTACATCGGCAACGAACTGCCGCTCGATCATCCGCGCGTGGTGGCGCGCGCGTTCAACTGCGGGCCGAATCAGTGGCCGCGCCAGTCGCCCGGTTTTCGTCCGGCCATGGAGGCTTATTTCGCGGCGCTGTTCGACCTGTCGACGCGTTTGACGCGCGGCCTTGCGTTGTCGCTCGATTTACCGGAAGACCATTTCGACGCGTTCTGCGACGAGGCGATGGGCACGCTGCGCCTGTTGCACTATCCGCCGCAACCGGCACAGGCGTTGCCCGAGCAGAAGGGCTGTGGCGCGCATACCGACTTCGGCTGTCTGACGCTGCTATGGCAGGACGCAACCGGCGGTCTGCAAGTGCAGGACAGCGAGGGCGGGTGGATTCACGTGCCGCCGCTGCCCGGCACCTTCGTCGTCAATCTGGGCGACCTGATTGCGCGCTGGACCAACGAGCGCTATCGCTCGACCCTGCATCGCGTGGTCAATGCGTCGGGCCGCGAGCGTTACTCGATGCCGTTCTTCTTCACCGGACGGCCGGACTATGTGGTGACGTGTTTGCCGGGTTGTACGGTAGAGGGTGAAGCGCCGAAGTATCCGCCGATCACCGTGGTGGGTCATCTCGAAGCGTGCTACCGGAGAACTTACGGATGACGCCGGTGCGCACCCCCGCAGCGGGCATGCTGCTGATTCACGGCGCGTGGCAGGGCAGTTGGGCGTGGGACGCCTGGCTGCCGGAACTCGCGGCGCGCGGTTGGACGTACAAGGCAGTCGATCTGCCCGGCAATGGCGCGAATGTTTCACGCGATGCCGGCCTCGAAGTCTCGTTGCCAACCTATGTCGACGCGCTGACTGAAGCGCTCGCGGCATTCGACGGCCCCGTCGTCGTGGTCGCGCATAGTGGCGCGGGTGTGCCGGCTTCGCAGCTGGCCGAAGCGTTGCCCGAGCGGATCGCGTGCCTCGTCTATGTTGCGGGGATGATGTTGCCGTCGGGCATGGGTTACGCGGCGCTCGTCGAGACCAGCGCCGCAGATGTGCCGGATGCCGGCGGCATCGCACCGTATCTGCAATGGAGCGACGAGGGCGCCACGACCATCGTTCCGACCGAGGCGGCGCTTGAAATCTTCCTGCACGATTGCCCGCCGCAAGCGGCTCGGCAAGCCGCCGCGAAACTCACGCCCCAGCAGGAAAGCGGCCGGGCGATCGTCACGACGCTGAGCGCGGAGCGTTTTGGCAGCGTACCGCGCATTTATGTCGAAGCGCTGCGTGACCGCTCCGTGCTGTTGCCCCTGCAACGCAAGATGCAGGCGCTGGTGCCTGGCGCGATCGTGCGCTCGATCGACTGCGGCCACGTGCCTCAACTCGCACGGCCCGCTGAACTAGCTGAGCTGGTGTGCGACGCGCTTGCCGGGATCGGTATCGCTTCTTCTGCTTTTTCTGCGTCGGCTGCTTCGGCGTCTGTGGGTTCTTCCGCTTCCCCGGTTTCTGCTGACTCAGCCTCTGCCGCCATTTTCCATTCCCTTACTACCGGAACCTCGTCATGACCCGACTCAATCGCTTCGGCCGGTTGCTTCTCGCCGGTAGCGCGGCTTCGCTTGTTGCGCTTGCAACCATGAGCGCGTCCGCCGCTGCCGCCACCGACGCGCCGCTCGATGTCTCCATTGTCTATCTCGGCAATCCGGGCGATGCGGGCTGGACCCATGCGCACGACCTCGGCATTGCCTCCGCGGAAAAGCAGCTCGGCTCGCAGATCAAGGTGACGCGCGTCGAGGACGTCCCCGAAAACGCCGATGCGGCCCGCGTGTTCCGCGACCGCGCGGCGAAGGGCGACAAGATCGTGATCGGCACGTCGTTCGGCTATATGGATTCGATGATGAAAGTCGCGCACGATTATCCGGACACCGTGTTTCTGCATTGCTCCGGCTACAAGAGTGCGCCGAACCTCGGCAACTTCAACGGCAAGGTGTATGAGTCCGCGTATCTGGCCGGGGTCGTCGCCGGCTATGTATCGAAGTCGCATGTGCTTGGTTTTGTCGGCTCGGTGCCGATCCCGGAAGTGGTGCGCAATATCGACGCGTTCGCGCTCGGCGCGCGTTCGGTCGCGCCGCAAACGGTCGTGAAGGTGGTATGGATCAGCAGCTGGTTCGATCCTGGCAAGGAGCGTCAGGCGGCTGAAACGCTGGTCGGACTCGGCGCCGACGTGCTGATGCAGAACACCGATTCCACCGCGACGATGGCCGTGGCCGAGCAGCACAAGGTCCACGCGTTCGGCTGGGATTCGGACATGAGCCACTGGGGCCCGCATGCGCATCTGGGATCGGTGGCGTACGACTGGGGTATTTATTACACCCGGGTGATCGACGAAGTGCGCCGTGGCACGTGGACTAACAAGCCGGTCTACTGGGGTGTCAAGGAAGGCATCACCGACCTGGTGAATGTGAATACAGCGGTGGTGCCGGCGGATGCGCAGCATGCACTCGCCGAGAAGCGCGCGGCTTTGGTCGCGGGCCGCCTCGATCCGTTCGCCGGACCACTGAAGGATCAGAGCGGCAAGTTGCGGGTCGCTGCCGGCGCCACGCTGTCCGCGGACGATACGAACCGGATAAACTGGTTCGTCGACGGTGTGCAGGGCAGCGTCGCGCAATGACGGAGAAGGCGGCTATGAGTACGGCAAGTTCGGCAAGCGAAGCGATGAACGACACGGTGATCGACGAAGTGATCTGGAACGACTGGCATCCGGTGGCCGCGCTGGATGCACTCGACGGCCTCGGTGCATCCAGCGGTGCGTCCGGTGGTTCGAACGCCGTGACCAGCACGCGGCTGCTCGGTGTCGATATTGGCATTGCCGCGCCGGCACAGTCGCAGTCGCAAAAACGCTTCCGCGTGTGGCGTCTCGACGATCACACGCCGTGCCATGCGCAGGCGCGCTACGGTGTGCTGTGGGTGTGTCCCGGCGAGCCGCATCGCGACATTCTCGCGATTCCCGAGGCCGACGAGCCCGATCGACGCCTGCTGCATGCCGGTGCGTTTCGTGTGCACGTGAGCGGTTTGCGGGCAATCGAAAACTTTCTCGACATGGGGCATTTTCCGTTCGTGCATACCGGCTATCTCGGCGTGGAACCCTACACTGAGGTCGCGCCATACCGCATCGAACGCGACGAGATCAACGACGAACTGTACGCACACGACTGCCGCTTCTACCAGCCGCGCGCCGCGATGACCGCGGGCGCCGCGCTCGATGTGCGCTACGTGTACCGCGTCGCGCGGCCGTTCAGCGCGATTCTGTACAAGACCTGCCCGCCGCAACCCGAGCGCTTCGACGTGATTGCGCTGTTCGTGCAACCGGTCGACGAAGAGTGGTGCGTCGCCCACACGGTAATGAGTTATCTCGACGACGCTAGCAGCGACGACGCATTGCGCGGCTTCCAGCAAACCATCTTCGCGCAGGACATCAAGATTCTGGTCAATCAGGTGCCCAAACGCCTGCCGCTCGGCACCGGCGAGGAACATCCAGTGCGGGCCGACGCGATGTCGGTCGCGTACCGCCGCTGGCTTACGGCCCAGCAGGTTACCTATGGGACGACCCATGGCCGATAAGGACCGCATGGAACACGCATGGTTTGCGCTGTGCGACATCGATCAACTCGGCGGGCAGGCGATCTATCACACCGAACTGCACGGCAACGAACTCGTGGTGTGGCGTGCCGAAGACGGCGCCGTCAACGTATGGGAAAACCGTTGCCCGCATCGCGGTGTGCGTTTGTCGCTCGGGCACCATCGTGGCGAAGCGCTGCAGTGTCAGTATCACGGCTGGCAGTTCAACTCGGGCAGCGGCGCTTGCCGCTTCGTGCCGGCACATCCCGATGCGGCGCCGCCGCCGGTTGCGGTGAAGACATGGCCGGTTGAAGTGCGTTATGGCTTCGTGTGGACCTGTCTCGCGCCATTCGGTGAGGCGCCGCCATTTACGCCGATCGAGGAACTTGAGACGGACGCCGCCTTTAACGCACCTTCCGAAGCACAACACGTCCGCTTACGCACCGTCGCGATCGATGCCCCCAGCGAAACCGTGCAGCATGCGCTCGCCGGGTATTGCTTCGACCATGCGCACTTCGATCCATGGCAGTCCACGGAATGCGTGGCGTTCGACGTTGCGACGAATGCCGTGATGATCGAGCAACTGGACGACGCCACGCATCGGGCGGTGTTCGTCGTACAGCCGGCCCGGGTTGGACGAACGTATTTGCATGGCGTCGCGCTCGGACCGGTTGCCTTGACCGAGCGCTTGACCGTGCAACGGCATCATCAGCAACGTCTCAACGCGTTGCGCGATGCGTTGGAGCAGCAATCGGAGCATCTTCAACCGCTATCGCGCGATGGCGTTGCCGATCGGCAGCCGTTGTCCGTGCCGCCAACTTCGCCGCCCGTGCAGCCGGTCATTCTGCAGCGCTCATTGTCGAAACCGGTCTCCGCTTCAGGGAGCCTGAGTGATAAGAATTCTTCCGCGGACAATGATGCGGCGGATCGGGCCTTCGATGTCCATCTGTCGCGCAGCAGGCGAACGATCAAGGTTGCGGCCGGCGTTACGGTGTTGCAGAGCTTGCGCAATCACGGCATCGAGGTGCCGAGTTCATGCGAGCAGGGCGTCTGCGGCACGTGCCGCACGCGCGTTATAGAAGGAACGCCGCTTCATCGCGACGATTTTCTGACAGCGCAGGAGCGGGCCGCGGGCGATTGCATGATGGTGTGTGTCTCGCGTGCGGCGACTGAAACATTGACCCTGGATCTATGAGGCCGCCATGCTCAAACTTTACGACGACGAGTTGTGCGGCGAAAGCTATAAGGTTCGGCTGATGTTGGGCCTGCTCGATGTGTCCTACGAAAAGGCGCGCATTGAGCTTTATCCGTCGAGGCAGAACGAGACGCGCCGCTTTCGCGCGATGAGTCCGCTGGGCACGTTGCCGGTGCTCGACGCGGATGGCGCATTGATGCACGATGCCCACGCGATCCTCGTCTATCTGGCGCGGCGCTATGGCAGTACCGGGTCAGAAGGCCAGGCTCACTGGTTGCCGCTCGACGATCCGCTGCAACTCGCGCACGTTCATACGTGGCTCGGGTTCGCCGCACAATTGAGCGATGTGGTATTCCCGTTGCGCGCGCAAGTGCTGCATGGCGTGCAGACGCACAACAATGCTTGCCGCACGGACGCAAAGAAACTGCTGCGTATCGCCGACGAAACCTGCTGGTTCAACGAGGCCGCGGGCACGCCGTTTGTCTGTGCGACTTCAGCGCCCACGGTGGCGGATATCGCCTGCTTCGTACCGGTGGCATTACTCGACGAAGCCGGGATCGAATCGATCGACTATCCGGCGCTCAGGCGCTGGAGCATGCGCATCAAACGCCTCGAAGGATTTACGACGATGGCCGGGGTCTATGCGGCTGTGTGACAGCGCTTACGCGGACCGCTTGCCGGTCACGGTCATCCGGGTGTTACCCATTAACACGTTTTCCGGCCCTGATACGGTGATTCCCGCCATACCGCAGCACGCGTTTCGAATCACGTCTGCCGTGGCTAAATTCGCTTCCAGAGGCGAAGCGGAGTATGTGGTATGGGTAGGATCAGGTGGTTCATCACGGCGCTGGCACCGGTGCTGTGGGGCACGATGCCATTGACGGCAAGCGAAGCAACCGCGCCCGGTCATCCGCTGTTCATCGCGACCGTGCGCAGTCTCGGCGCCGGTCTCGTGATTCTGGCGCTGTTCCGCAGACTGCCGCCGCGTGCCTGGCTCGGGCGGATTGTCATGCTCGGCATGGTCAATATTTCGCTGACGTTCGGGTTGTTCTTCGTCTCGGCTTCGCATCTGCCCGGCGGCATGATCACCATCTTCATGGCCCTCGCGCCATTCTGGGCCACGTTGCTGAGTTGGCCGCTGCTTGGCCAGCCGGTGCGCGCTGAACGTTTGCTGTTGATCGCGTTCTGTGTGTTGGGCGTGGCGTTGCTGGTCCGCGCATCGCCCGCCGCGCTCAATCCGATTGGTGTGCTGGCGGGACTGGGGGCGTCGGCCTCGATGGGATGCGGGATTGTCCTGTTCAAGAAATGGAACCGGCCGGATACGCTACTGGTGTTCACCGGCTGGCAACTGCTGGCGGGCGGTCTGTTTCTCGCTGCGGCTACCTTGCGTTTCGAACCTTTACCCGCGCAGCTTGGATTACGTAACGGCTTCGCGCTCGGTTATCTTGTGCTGGCAGCGACGATTGTTGCTTATGGTTTGTGGTTTCGCGGTATCGAGCAACTCGGTGTGCAACGGACTTCGATGCTGTTACTGCTGGTGCCCATGGTGGGAATCGCTGTCGATATCGTCTGGCTCGGCAAGCATTTGACGGTGTGGCAAGGCGTGGGCGCAGCGATCGTACTGAGTGGCCTGATTGTCGATACGGTAGCAGCGCAGCGTCTGGATAGGCGGCCGGCGCAGATAGGCAGTTGGCCACGGCCTCAGTCATCCGAACAGAAATGGGAACGGGTCGAGTAAGGCTGCCTGAATACATCCGCATGTCATGTCAGTTGAAGTAACCGACAGCGAGATCGATGAAACGTACTCGTTGAGGCGCGTGGCGAGAAGGAAATTAACTACGGACCTCGGCGCCGTTACGCGCGACGATCCGGCCGTTGGCCACCACCAGCAAGCGCGGCGGCCGTGCGACAACTGCGTGGGCGATCGTGTCCGCATCCAGCAGGACGAGATCGGCCCGCGCGCCGACGTGCAAGCCGTAGTTGGTGAACCCGCAGCCATGGGCAGCGGTGGTACTGACGCAGTCGAACGCAATCGCGAGATCGTCGTCGCGGCGCAGCCCGTAGCGCATGCCGATCAGCATCGCGCGTTCGAGCATGTCCGGCGAGCCGTACGGCGTCCACGTGTCGCGCACGCCGTCATTGCCGCCAAACAGCGTCACGCCTCGTTCGATGCAGGCCTTGAGCGGCGGCACGGGTGTCGAAGGCGGGGCCGTTGTCAGGAGCGCGACGCGCAGGTCGGCGAGCCGCGTGAGCAAGGCGTCGCGTTCGCGCTCGGGCAACGCGCCAAGACAGAACGCGTGACTGACAACCACTTGCCCCTGCATGCCGAGCGCCGCGACACGGTCGAGCAGGAGACCCAGCGTGAACGCGCCGATTTCGCCGGGCTCATGAAGATGAATGTCGACCGGTTTGTGCTGCCGGTTTGCAATGTCGAAGGTCAGATTGAGCGACGCAACCGGATCGCCGTCGATCAACGCGGGATCGAGCGCGCCGAGCACATCTGCGCCCGCGGTCAACGCGCGATCGAGCAGCGTGTCCGTACCCGGGCGGCCGAGCAGGCCTGACTGCGGGAACGCGACGATCTGCATATCGAGTACATCGCGCAAATGCTCGCGGGTGGCGAGTACGCCTTCCAGATGACGCAGGCCCGCGTCGGTATCAATATCGACGTGGGTCCGCAGACGCGTCGTTCCGGCGCGTACGAACGCGCGAGCCAGCGCGAGCGACTGTGCCCCCGCGTCATGGCCGCTTTGCGCGCGCCAGCGCCGTTCGTTTTCGATACGGTCGGTCAGCTTCGGGCCGACTTCATTGCGATACCAGTCCATGCCCCAGGTGGTTTTGTCGAGGTGCGTATGGCCTTCGACGAAACCCGGCAGCAGCAGCGCGCCTGCACCGTCCTCGTGGGCGACGCCAGGCGCACGCGGCAGGTTCGGGCCGATCGCCGTGATGTGGCCGTCGGCGATCGACACGTCGACACGTGCGCCGTCAGGTTGGCGGACGTTGGTGATGAGCAACGCGTTCGTCGCAGGGTGATGGGCTGTCGATGTCATAAAAGTGTTTGGCTGAGGTGCGGGAAATCCAGGCTGCGTTGACCTTCGATCCGTCATAGCGTTGCGGTTATCAGTTTCAGCCCTGCAGGCAGCGATTCGCCGAACACGCGGCCTTCGTCGGCGTCATCGAGTTCCACCGTTTCGCTGACCATCGTGATCCACGCGCGTGGCGCATTCGCTGCTTCGAGCCGGCGCACGACGGTATGGCGCAAGTCGTCGGGCAGGTCGCGCGAGCGGTCGCCGGTCATACGGGCGATCTGTACCGCGGCGAATGCCGCAGGGTCGACCTTCTTCCAGTCGAGCGCAAGGATCGCGTTCAGCCATTGTGCCGCGATATCCGGCGGCACGACGCTATGCGCGCTGCCATAAAACGGCCGCCGCGCGCCAATGCGGCCGACAGCCCACCAGCTCTGATGGTTTTCCGCGGGCTTCTTCAGCCGCGTGAGTACCGACTCGCCGAGCTCGATCTTGCGTTCAACCGGAATACGTTCGAGCGATGCGCCAAGCCGGACCATGTCGGTGAAACCCGTTTTCGACACGTCGAATGGCAGTTTGTGGCGCGATTGTGCAGCCGTTTTCAGATAGGCCATTGCGTCGAGCACGCGCAGTTGCGCGCTTTCGTCGAGGCCGCCCGCAGCGCGGCGCCATAGCGTCCACCATTCCGACCAGACCTGGCTTTCGTTGACGTACTGAATGCCGTCGTCGAAGAGCGACCAGAGCTGCTCAACACGCCATTCGTCGAGCGGATAGCCGAAGCCGGGCCGTACACAATAACCGGCGAGATTCAGCCACAAGCGCTCGTGGTCGGCCGAACGCCGACGGCGGCGCGCGCGTTCCCACAGCGCGCCGAACAGTTCGCGCAGCAGCGCGCTGTTCCAACTCTCACGCGGCCCGAGCAGCTGCTCGAGTTGCGAGCGCAGGCGTTTGACTTCCTTCGGGTCGACTTTTTGCGTGCGCGAACCGAAACATCGGTCGATATGGTCGATGGATTCGTCGAGCGCGGGGTGCCGGACTTGTGCCGGATCCGCCTGCAGGTTTACCTGAGCGTCTTCACGACGCAATTGGAATTCGAGCAACCAGCGCTGCGCGGGATTGCCGAGCTCGATGCAGTGGACTTCGAGCGTGCCCACTTCGGTCAGGGAGGTAGCGATTTGTACCGTCGTTTCGCCGCGCGCCGTGCTCGCGCCGCGTGGCTGTACGATCGTCGCGATAGGCGGCAGGCGAACGAAATCGCCTTGCGTAAGATCGGCCAGTTCGCCTGGTTGGTAGACCGTATCCGCGCTTGAAGAGGCCAGGTGAAAGCGCACCGGATGCCCGAGGCGCAGTGCAAACGTGTGGTCCTCGATACGAATTTCGTGGCCTTCTTCGGTGCCGCGCGGCAGCAGGCAGAGGCCGCGTTGCACCGGCTCGGCATTGCGATCGCCATTACCGGTTTCGTCCAGCACGAGGAAATAACTGCGCGCCGAGCCGCCACCGATTTTCGGCGCCTGGCCCGCGCGGGCCAGAGCATAAGCGACCGCGCCGCGCGCGACAGCGACGTCGGGATTGTCGTTGTGCAGAACGTTGAGCGGCTCGCCGCGCCATGTGCCCAAGGTGCTGGACAGACGCTGCGTCAGAGCCTCGGCGCGAAATACGCCACCGTTCAGCAGCAGTGTGTCGGGCACGGGCAATCGTTCGTCTTGACCTTCGCCCGCGTCAGAGGAAAGCGCAGAGGAACCGAGCGCCTTACGCGATTGCGCTGCGAAGCGGCTTAGAAACGCCGCGATGTGACGCGTGACCGCCGCATCGGTGGCATAGGGCAGCCCGAACTCGACGATTGCGCCGCGCGGCCTCCCGGGTCGTTCGTTCGATGCCGCAGCAGGAAAGAATCCGTCGACGATGATCTGCTCGACTTCCTCGCGCGTCACCTGCGCGGTGCGCGAGCCGCCGATCAGCTTCGAGCCCGCACCGAGCAGCGTGATCGAAGCCGACTCCGGCGCGTGCGGACCGAGCAGTTGCTCCTTCGCGCCGCGGCAACGCTCGACCAGTTGCGACAGACTCGCCGCCGACAAACGCGTGCGCTCGTTGCCCGCTTGCGGCAAGCGCGCCTCGACCCGATGCGCGAGTGCGAGGTCCATGTTGTCGCCGCCGAGCATCAGATGGTTACCTACGCCGATGCGCGTGAGTGCCGGCTCGCCATCGCGCATGGCGACTTCGATCAGCGTGAGGTCAGTGGTGCCGCCGCCCACGTCGCAGATCAGCACGAGCCGGGTGGCCGCCAGTTCAGTGGCCAGACTCTCGCGATGATGAAACAGCCAGTCGTAGAACGCGGCCTGCGGTTCTTCCAGCAGCCTCAACGTGGGCAGGCCCGCCATCCGCGCCGCTTCTACCGTCAGCGCTCGCGCGCCTTCGTCGAAAGAAGCGGGCACCGTTAGCACGATGTCCTGCGCTTCGAGTGGTGCATCCGGAAAGCGCTGATTCCAGGCCGCCCGCACGTGCGCCAGATAGCTCGCGCTGGCTTCGACCGGCGAGACCTTGCGGACATCGTCGGCGGCACCCCATGGCAGGATCGGCGCGGTGCGGTCGACTGATGCGTGCGACAGCCAGCTCTTCGCGCTCGCTACCAGCCGCCCTGGCACCTGGCCGCCGAGCGCACGCGCGAGCCTGCCGATCACTACAGGTTGAGTCTCTGCGGTATCGGTCGAACTTTCTGCTGCGCGCCACGGCAATTGCAGATCGCCCATGCTCAACTCGCCCGCCGCCGCGTGATACCGCACCGATGGCAGGAGCGGCTGCGCGGCGACTTCGCCGAGACTTACCAACTGATCGATCTCGAAGACGCGAATTTCCTGCGATCCTGCGGCAGGGTCGCCCGCCGCAGGATCGCCTGCCGCAGCATACGCCAGCACCGTGTTGCTGGTGCCGAGATCAATGCCGACGCTGTAGCGCTTCATCTCAGTCATGCATTGGCGTTGCCGCGCACGTCGAACTCGACCTTCCAGCGCTCGTCGGTGCCGCGCGGCATGGCTTCGAGTTCGAGCGTGCCGGCTTCCGTCACGCGCGCATGCAGCTTCACCGGCACAACTTCACCGGCAGTGCGGCCGGCAGACGGCAGCGTCGCCTGGATTTCCTCCAGTTCCTGCAATTCGTCGGCGCCCCAGAAGTCGAGCAGCGTGCCGACCTGATCCTGACGACGCACCGACGAACCGAAGAAACGGAAGTGCACCGGCTCGCCGACGACCAGCCCGAACTCCTGCGCGGGCAGTTCAGCGTCCGTGCCTTCCTCCATGCCGAACGGTGCGACACACAACGCCTGGATAGGCGGCTCGAGTCCGGGGACAGCGGGCATCGCCGATTCGATTGCGATGTAGTACGCGCGTGCGGTGCCGCCACGAATGCGCACGCCCTGACCGCGTCGCACGTAGCCGTAATAGGCTGCGCCGCGCGCGACCGCGAGATCGAGATCCGCGCCTTCGAGCAGACGGGCTGGCGGTGCACCTTCGGCGGCGAGCCAGCCATTGAGCGTGCCCATGATCCGCTCGACCAGCAGCGGCGACTTGAACACGCCGCCGTTGAAGAGCACGGCGGTGGGATGCAGGAAGGTCGCGCCTTCCGCGCTGGCGATATCGCGCAAACCTTCGATTTCGGCGAGCGCGCCCACCTGACGGCCGAGGAAGGCCGCGAGATGCCGCGTGATACCTGCGTCCTGTGCATACGGCAGTCCGAGTTGCGTCAGACCGGCACGCGCGCGGCTCACCGGGCGCGCCGCGCTCTCCACCTGCGGGAAGAAGCCTTCGAGAATCGTCTGGGTCAACTCCGCACGCGTCAGTTCGGTGCGGATCGAACCGCCGATCAGCTTCGAACCGCGGCTTTGCACAATGAGCGGCACGGTATCGGTCGACGGGTCGCTGAGCAGCGTTTCCTTCGCCGCGCGGCAGGCATAGGTGAGGGCGCGCAGTTGCCACGCGTCGGCCTGGGTGCCTTGTGCGGCAAGTTTGCGCGCGACCACGTGAGCAAGCGCGAGGTCCATGTTGTCGCCGCCCAGCAGAATATGCTCGCCGACCGCGATGCGATGCAGTTCGAGATTGCCTTCGCGCTCGACCACGGCGATCAGCGAGAGGTCGGTCGTCCCGCCGCCTACATCGACCACAAGAATGATGTCACCGACCTTGACCTGCTTGCGCCACTGGCCGCCGCTCTTCTGAATCCAGCTATACAGCGCGGCTTGCGGCTCTTCGAGCAGCGTCATGCGGCCGTAACCGGCGGCTTGCGCAGCTTCGGCGGTCAACTCGCGCGCGGCCGGATCGAACGACGCGGGGATCGTCACCGTGATGTCCTGCTGGCTGAACGGTGCGTCCGGATGCGCGTGGTCCCACGCTTCGCGCAGGTGCGTCAGATAGCGCACCGAGCTTTCGAGCGGCGAAACGCGCGCGACTTCAGGCGGCGCGTCGTTCGGCAGAATCGCCGCGCGACGGTCGACGCCCGGATGGCACAGCCAGCTCTTGGCGCTCGACACGAGCCGGATCGGCGTGGCCGCGCCGCGGCTGCGGGCGAACTCGCCGACC
Organism: Paraburkholderia sp. D1E; assembly: GCF_052682275.1. NCBI lineage: Bacteria > Pseudomonadati > Pseudomonadota > Betaproteobacteria > Burkholderiales > Burkholderiaceae > Paraburkholderia > Paraburkholderia sp. D1E. Next base: position 6,907,697 of record NZ_JBQYMB010000001.1, on the reverse strand, counting down.
GCGAATTCGCGCTGACCGGTCCACGGCAGGTACAGGTCGCCCGAGGCGAGTTCGTCCGGATGCGGCAAATAGAGGAACGAGGGCAGCAGATCGAGGTTGTCGATCGCGCCGGGGCCGGTGAGTTGCGCGACCGGCAGCACGCCCTGGGTGGTCTTTTCGCCGTCGCTGGCAGCGGTGTCCACGTAGGACAGCGCGCAGTGCGTGGTGCCGAGGTCGATACCGATTGAGAAGCGTGCGTCGCTCATAGCTCCACCTCGGCCGGTGCGATCACCTTGGCGTTGTGACTGCCGGTCAGCTTGGGCAGACGCACTTCGTCGACACGCCAGCCGCGGTGGCTGATGCTGCCGTTAAACGGCGCCTTGCCGACGACGTTGCCGGTCAGGCGAATCGAAGACGCGTCGAATCCTTCGGCCAGCGTCACGCGGCTGCCTTCGGCTTCGTCGCGCACCGGGCGGATCGTGAAATGCTCGCGCAGCGTCGCGCGGCAGCCGTCGTGCACGAGGCGGGCGGCGGCGCCGATGTCGGCGTCGCTATAGCTCTTGATGTCTTCTTCGACGAAATCGATGAAGCGCGCGTCGCGTTGCAGCAGGCCCAGCAGTTGGAGTGCGGCGTCCGGGCTTGCTTCCTTCAGCGTGGGCGCGGGCTGAGGCGCGGAGGCAGGCGCTGCGGCAGGAGCGGGCGTGGGCGCCGGTGCAGTGCTGGCGGCGGCAGCGCCACCTTTACGCAGGCGCAGCACTTCGCCGGCGAATTCGCCATCGCCGAGGATGCTGAAAAACGTACTGACGGCAAGTGAAATCCTGCCGAGGAAAGACGGGTTCGAATCGGTCATGAATGCTCCTGAGGGGCTCTGTTAAAGGACGAGCTGTCCTGGCTGCGCCGCACGCGACGGGCCCGGCGTGCCAGATTGGCTCGATGGGCCGTCGTCATGCGTCTTTGCGAGGGTCGGCGGCAAGCATGCCGCCGAGGTCTGATTCATCGGGTCTTGCGGCGCGTTTTGCGCGCGCAAACCCGTATTTTGCCTTGTCGCGCGCCCGAAGCGGGCAAAGCCGGCCATTCTAGCGGTCAATGGGTGGAGATTGACGGACGGCGAAGGGTGCCTGCCGGCGATGCCGGTCTGCTCATTTCACGCCGCGTGTGGCCCGAATTCGGCCGCGACCTGGTCGATAAACGCGCGTAATTTCGGGGTGACGCGGCTTGCCGGGAACACCAGATGCATCGGGCGCGCGGGCGCTTCATAGCCGTTGAGCAGCCGCACCAGCCGGCCCGTGGCGAGCTCGTCTTTCACGGCCACTTCGGGCGCAAGTATCACGCCGCCACCGTTGAGCGCGGCAGCCAGCAGCGCTTTCACGTCGTTGGCCTGAAAGCGGCCGGAGATCGGCGCCACGTGTTCGCCTTGCGCATCGGCGAAACGCCATTCGGTCTCAACCGGCAAGCTCGTATAGACGAAGCTCAGACACTCGTGCGCTGCCAGCGCTTGCGGGGTAGGCGGCTCGCCGCGCTCGGCCAGATAGCCGGGCGACGCGCAGGCGATCAGCCGGTACGGCATCAACGGCCGCGCGATCAACGACGAATCCGACAGCGAGCCAAGACGGATCGCGGCTTCATACCCTTCGTCGATCAGATCGACGAAGCGGTCGGTCAGCGCCAACTCGACCCGCACCGCGGGATGGGCTTTCAGGTAGCGCGTGATCATCGGCGCAAGACAGCAGGTGCCGAAGGTCACTGGCGCGGTGATGCGCAAACGTCCGCGCGGCGAGGCCGACAGCTCCTGCGCGACCGATTCGGCTGCTTCGGCATCCGCCAGCAACGCCTTGCAGCGCTCGTAGAAAATCTGGCCGATCTCCGTGAGGCTCTGACGGCGCGTGGTCCGGTTGAGCAAACGCGCGCGGACGCGTTCCTCCAGCGTGCTGACATGCTTGCCGGCCATCTGCGCGGAGATGCCGAAGGCGAGCGCGGCCGCGGCGAATGATCCGCTATCGGCTGTTTTCACGAACACGGCCATGCTGGTCAAGCGATCCATTATTCCCCACTCCTGATTTCGACAGTCGATAGATATTACATATTTATCCGTCTGGAGTTTTGAATCATAGTGTTTCTCACCGATGGGCGTGCTCAACTGCGCGATCCGTAGATAGACATGGAGTGTGAAACATGAAGATAGGCATTCTCGGCGCCGGTTTTCTCGGCCGCGCGATGGCGACTGTCGCGAAGAACCATGGTCACGAAGTGATGATCAGTAATTCCCGTGATCCGCGGACCCTGATCAGCACGGCCGCAGTGCTTGGCTGTGCGCTCGGCACGGCTGAAGAGGCGGCGAAGTTCGGCGACGTGGTGGTGGTGACCGTGCCGTTCAGCAACATTGACGCGCTACCGGCTGCGGCGCTCGACGGCAAGATCGTGATCGACACGTGCAACTACTATCCCGACCGCGATGGCCAGATCGAGGCGCTCAACAGTCGCTCGACGACCACCAGTCAGATGTTGGTCGCTGCGTTGCCGGGCGCGAAGGTGGTGAAGGCCTTCAACGCGATTCTTGCGAAAGACCTCGAAACGGACGGCAAACCTGCCGGTGCGGCGAACCGCCGGGCACTACCAATTGCCAGCGATAACGCGCAGGCTAAACACGTGGTGACTGGGCTTCTCGATCAGTTCGGCTTCGATCCAGTCGATGCCGGTGCGCTCGCCGACAGTTGGCGCTTCGAGCGTGCGAAGCCGGTCTATTGCATTGCACTGGATCGCGCGGGCATCACTGAAGGATTGGCGGCGGCGCAGCGGGACATCGAGTTGCCGCACGGATCGTGGCGGCATTGACTGGAGTGTGGCGGCGATTGCGGGGTCGTCGATTCCGCAGATGATGCTCGACGGTGAACTGGGCGCGGCCCTGCTCGGTGAAGACATGCCGAAAGACCCGCGCGTGCGCACGCTGGTGCCCGATGCGCAGGCTGCGGCCAAAGACTGGTTCGCGCGCGAAGGTGTTGTGCCGATCAATCACATGTTCGCGGTGCACGAGAATGTGTCGAAGCAGCGTCCCGACGTGGTTCGTGAGCTTTATCGAATGATTGTGGAAAGCCGCTCGCTCGCCGAAGGAATTCCGGCCGCGTTCCCGCCGATCGGGCTGGAAGCCAATCGCAAGGGCTTGCAACTGGCAATCGACTGGGCACTCGATCAGAAGATCATTCCGCGTCGCCTGTCCGTCGACGAGCTGTTCGACGATGTAACCGGCAGCCTCGGGTAAGTGATGAAGCGGAGCCTCTGTGTCGAATCAGATGCTCCTCCTGGCGACGTCCACTAGCCATCCCGCAGGCGCGTCGCCAGGCAGAAAAGTTTGCGTCGAATAAAAAAATTATTGGAGATGAATTGATGGAGACAACTCGACTGAAAGGGGCTCGGCCGGATAACCGCTGGGGCATTCTTGTGCTGCTCGCGCTCGGGTTGATGATCTCTTTTGTGGACCGCACGAGCATGTCCGCAGCGCTTGCGGACCATCATTTCGTGCGGGAATTTCTGCTGACTCACGTCGAGCGCGGCTGGCTCGGGTCGGCCGTGTTCTGGTCCTGGGCTCCTCCAGATTCCCATGGGCTGGCTCGTCGATCGCTATGGCGTGAAATGGCCTTACGCGATCTGCTTTGTGCTGTGGTGCCTGGCAGCGGCAGCAACCGGCATGGTCACCACGCTTTTCGCTCTGATCCTCGTGCGCCTGATGATTGGCGCTGCCGAAGCCGTGGTGGTTCCCGCGACCTATCGCTACCTCGCCAACAACTTTGAAGAAACCCAGAAAGGTACGGCCCTCGGCATTTTTTCAATCGGCGGCAAGATGGGGCCGGCGCTCGGCGCGCCGATTGCGGCCTGGCTGATCGTTGAGAATTCGTGGAAGGCGATGTTTGTTGCCACCGGGCTGGTGGGACTGATCTGGTTGATGCCGTGGCTGCTGATGCTCAAAAACGATTTCCCATCCAAAGCTGGGCTTGCGGCGGCGAAGCAACGGGCGGCGTCGGTGCCGCTTGGCAATCTTCTATCGAGCCCGGTGGTATGGGGCGGCTTGATTACCAACTTTTGCTACAGCTATTTTGCGTTCTACTGCATGACCTGGATGCCGGCTTACCTGGTCGAACAGCGCGGCCTTTCGCTGAAACAGTCGGGGCTCTATACCTTCGTCAGCTTCGCAGGCATTGCGATCGTGGCGGCGCTTGCCGGCTGGGCGGCAGACCGGCTGATCGCACGTGGCCACGACGCGGTGGTGGTGCGCAAGTCGTTTATCGTGGCCGGGTTTATCGGCGGCACAACCGTTTTGCTGGGCGCCTATACCCGTTCGCCACAAATGGCCTTGTTCTGGAATGTGGTTTCGCTCTCGCTGCTGGGCCTCGCCACCGCGAACAACCTCGCGCTGGTCAAACTGACGCTGATCCCCAAGCAGGCCGTTGGCTTGAACACGGGCGTACAGCAGGTAGCGACCAGTCTGGCGGGCGGGGTCTCGGCCAGCCTGTCGGGCTGGTTGCTCCATCTCGGGGGCAGCTACACGCTGCCCATGCTGGCGATTTTCGTGTTCCTGCTGCTGGGTGCAACCAGTACGATGGTGCTGCTGCAGCGGAAATGGGCGCCGAAAGTCAACGACTGTGGGCACGAACAGCCGCAGAGTGAGGGGCTGGTGAGGCAAATTCTGCCGTGAGCCGATAGGCTGAGATCGACAATCCGATCGATGCCGCGCAGCAGATCGCGGTCGTCTCCTGCGAGGCCCATTTCTGCCGATGATCGAACGGCAAAAACCGGCCAGGAGACAATCTCACCAGACACACCGAATCGCTTTCATTTCGGGACTGGCAGCAGAATTTCAGTTCGTTAACCTTATCGTCTGCGTCAGATCGATTTGACCTCTCCGCCATCCATCCTCAACGTCGAGCCCGTCATCCAGTGAGCCGCAGGCGACACAATGAACGCCATCAGCTCGGCAATCTCCTCGGGCGTGCCATACCGGGCGATCCCCGCTTCGACAGGAAATCGCGCGGTCGCTTCTTCGACCGTCATGTCGTGCAGCGGAGCCCAATGTTCCAGATAGGATTGCCGCCGACCGGTCATCACCGGCCCGGGCAGCACGCTGTTAACCTGTACACCGTCTGCAATCCCACGGTCCGAGAAGGCTTTTGCCAGAGCCACAATCGCCGCGTTGATCGTGCCCACCGCCGCGTATGGTGCTTTGGGAAACAGCGCGGAGTTGCCCGACATCAGCACCACCGATCCTGAGGTCTGCTTCAACGACGGCCATGCCGCGACCGTCAATCGCCGGGCGCCGTGCAGCTTCAGCGCGAAGCCGCGGTCCCATTGATCGTCGCTCATCTCGAAGACGTCGATCTGCGGCACCGCGCCCGCAATGTTGAGTAACGCGTCGATCTGCCCGAACGCCGACAACGTCTGGTCGACGACGTTCTGCGCCGCCTCCGGATGAGACAGGTCGAGGTCAATGGGAAGCGGTTCGGCACCGGCTTTTTTTACCTCGTCAGCGGTCTGGGCGAGGTTCTCGCGATTGCGCGCAACGAGCACGACCGACGTAAAGTCTCGCGCCAACCTGATGGCGGTTGAACGGCCGATCCCCTGGCTCGCTCCTGTAACGATTGCTACCCTCGTGGACATTTCCTTTCTCCTTAACTCGTGAATGAGCGGCTTGAACGGCGATCCAATCGACAACCATCATTCCGCGCCTGCATGTCAGCGAATAAGAAACCCCGAAATAGCTGCGGCAATCTCTGCTGCATGCGTTTCAAGCGCGAAGTGGCCGGTATCGAAAAAACGCACCTCAGCGTTCGGCATGTCTCGCTTGAATGCCTCGGCGCCGGGCGGCAGAAAAAACGGATCGTTCTTCCCCCAAACGGCAAGAAAAGGGGGCTGGTGGGTGCGGAAATATTGCTGGAATGCGGGATACAACGCGACGTTGTTCCGGTAATCCTGGAACAGATCGAGCTGGATCTCGTCCGCGCCCGGCCGGCTCAGATAGAAGTCGTCAAGTGAGTAGCCGTCCGGCGACACGGCAGTGGGGTCCTGTACGCCATGCGTGTATTGCCACACGGTCGTTTCATGCGTCAGCATGGCGCGAAGCGCTTCGCGATTGGCATGCGAAGGATCCTGCCAGTAGGCGCGGATCGGATTCCAGCCCTCGCTCAAGCCTTCTTCGTACGCGTTGCCGTTCTGCGAGATGATCGCGACGATCCGCTCGGGGTGACTGAGTGCAAGCCGAAAGCCGGTCGGCGCGCCATAGTCGAATACGTACATGGCAAAGCGGTCGAAACCGATCTGCTCGGTGAAGCGCTCGATCACGTTGGCGATGTTGTCGAAGGTGTACGCAAAAGCATCGCGGTTCGGCATGTCCGACTGGCCAAAGCCTGGCAGATCAGGCGCGACGATATGGAAGTGCTCGGCAAGCAGGGGGATCAGGTCCCGAAACATGTGGCTCGAACTCGGAAAACCGTGGAGGAGTAACAGCTTCGGAGCGTTCGAACGACCCGCTTCGCGATAGAACACCTTGACGCGGTCTACGTCAGCGGAACGATAGGCAATGGAGGACATGGGTTGACTCCCGGTTAGGTAGGGGGTGTGTTGGAAATGACATGCTGCGAAGATGTGCCGGCGTGACAGGTTTCAGGTATCGCTAACGAGCCGAGACGGCCTCGATCGCTTCGACGATCACGTTGGTCACGACGTCAGGAGCTGTGACCATTGGCATGTGATCGACCGCGTGTGAACGCACGCGCGCGTTCATGCGCTGTGCCATGAAATATTGCGTGTCGGGGCTGATCATCCGGTCCTGCCCGGCAGTCAGGAACCAGCTCGGCCGGTCCTTCCAAAGCGGGCGTCCAACTGCCTCGCCAATGCACGAAACTGAAATGGGGCGTTGAATCGCACCGAGTACCGTCAACTCCTGCGCGCTCGCGTGCTGCGCGAACGCCGCCGCGAATGCCTCATTCGGCAGCCAGATCAGACCATGCTGATCCGGCGATAGCCGGGGGGCCTGCGGGTGCGTTTCGCCACGGTAGAACACATCGCCCACCGTTTCGCCTTCGGCAGGTGCAAGCGCGGCTACGTAGACGAGTGCCTGTACGTTGTCGGCACGTGTCGATCCGATCACTGCGCCGGCGTACGCATGCCCTACAAGTACAACCGGACCTTCGATGCGTTCCAGCGTTCTATCGAGGGCGGCGATGTCGTCTTGCAAAGAACTGAGCGGCAACGGTACCGCAACTGACTTGATGCCCTGCGTCTGCAGGCGTTCGATGACCTTGCTCCAGCTTGAACCATCTGCCCACGCGCCATGCACGAGCACCGCGCTCACGTTGCCAATAGACATTTCTCGCTCCATTGAAAGAATTGAATGCTGTTTGTGAGGCGTGCGCACATCGCTTCGCCCCATGCGTTTGTAACCTGATTAATGCGTATTTGCAGGTTACAAAAGAGAGGTGTAACTTGTCAAGAGCATTTTTAGTGGTTACGATGAAGCCATCGTCACTTCACATTTGTCATGAGAAATGGACTACCGTCAGATCCCCGCGATAATGGTGGCCGATGCGCCAGGCCTCGATTTCCTGAACTCGGTCGCGACGCCGGTCGATGAAGCAGTCGACTGGATCAGCGACGGGGAAGGCTTGCTTGCCTGGTTGGACCAGGCGGAGTTCGTGCCTCACGCGACCCTTGACGCGATACGGATCCGGTCGACGGCTGCCGAACTCGATGACGTTGCAGCACGCGCGCGTGAACTGCGCGAGTGGTTCAGGGGATTTGTCCGGAAGAGGAAGGGGCGGGCGCTGGTCGCCAAAGATTTGCGTGAGCTGGAACCCTTGAATCAACTGCTCGAGCGGGACCAGCAGCATGGTGAAATCGTCACGAATGCGTCGGGTGGTGTGACGAGCTTTGAACTTCGCGCGAATCGGCGCTGGCAGTCGCCGGAGTCGCTACTGATGCCCATCGCCGAAGCGCTGGCGAGGCTGGTGTGCGACGAGGACTTCACCTACGTGAAAGCCTGCGAAGGTCCCAAGTGCACATTGATGTTTGCGGATCACACGCGTGGTCACGCTCGCCGGTGGTGCAGCATGGCGATCTGCGGTAACCGCGCGAAGGTCGCGGCTCACCGCAAGCGGCTCAAGGAGCAGGAAATCGGCTAGGCTACGGCTGTAGTGATCGCCAGGAATCGCACGCTGACATCCAGAATGGCTGACGAAAGACTGATAAGCGGAACCGCAGATGAATAACAACAATCGCTGGCTGCTTGCCCTTGCTTCATTTTCGCTGTGTCTATTGGCAGCATGCACGACTGGCTCACAAAGCGAAAACGGCCCCACGCTGCCGTCGGCCGCTGACGTCACAAGCCGCTGTCTGACGCGTGTTGCAGGCAGTGGCGAGACGCCCCCAACGCTGGATCAATTAACCGGACCGCAATGGCGCCGCTACGTGGGTTGTGCGTTGGCCAGCAATATGTCCGTCGATTTACGCACCGTCGCCGACAACCCGGAGGCGATTGTTTCCATCCGGCTTAACGCTGACGGTTCGGTCAATTCGGTCGCGCCGCTGCACTCCAGCGGCAATCAGGCGTGGGACGCCGCGGTGCAGCGCGCGATAGTGGCTGCCTCGCCGTTACCGGCCGCACCTGCCAAGCGCGAATTTGCGCGAGTCGACCTCTATTTCAGGCCTCAACATCGTCCGACTGGCATTGGGGGCAGCACAGGACTCACCGATGAAAGCCATTGGGAGATACGTCATTGCACGACGATGAGAGGAGTCACCACCACGTGCAATTAGTGCTGCTAGCGAAGCCACGCACCTCGTAAGCTGGAATCGAATCACTGAAGCCCTGGGGGGCGGGCAACCAGCTCGGGTTCGGGTGAGGCACGATTCACATCCGGCACAAGCCACATTGCTTCGGCATCGAAGACGATTTCCTCACAACGCGCTCGCCTCCCGGGCGAGTGGAACACATGCGTGACCAGTTTTTCGTAGCCGGGTGCGCTCACTATGAAGTGCACGTGAGCGGGGCGAGGCCGGTCCGCAGACTCGAGCCGGTTAAATTAAGTTATTCCATCCGCATACTATGACGGAAAGGCCGCGCAAGTTTGCACTGTTCATTCAAAGACCCCGGTACTATATGGTTCAGCGAGAATCGGCCCGGGAGCCAGCGTGAGAGAAGCGGGCATGTAAGCCGATGCGAGGCACGCCGCATATTCCACGTAAAAACATGAACAATTTTATTCGACCCCCAGTTTTCTATCCGTCATCTGTCGTTTTTGTGGACGACAGCGATAGTTACCTTGATGCATTGCGCCGATTCTTTCCGGATATTTCCACCAATCTGTTTTTCACGCGGCCTCAAACCGCGCTCGCTTTCATTCGCAAACATGCCCGCGAGAATTCGCTGGAGTTTGCGCCGGCGTCGGCTTGTCTAAGCGAGACGGGCCTGGAGCGCTATGTCGAAAGCTCGGCGGAGCGAGACATACTGGCCCGCGATTCCCGATTTGCAGAGGTGGCCGCGGTCGTCGTCGATTACGACATGCCTGGACTGAGTGGTGTCGAATTCCTCTCGTCCATATCCAATTTGCGTTGCGCGAAGGTGCTCCTGACCGGCGTCGCGGATGAGACGGTCGCGGTCAAGGCCTTCAATGCCGGCATCGTCGATTTGTATCTGAGAAAGACCGATGCGGATTCGGCTAACCGGCTAGTGCATTTTCTGAAAGATGCCAGAAACAGGCACTGTTCAGAGGCAGGCTGGCTTGGCTTAGGCGAAAACGGTACGACATATTGCGATCCCAGAACGAGAAAAGTCATCGACGAGGTGGTTGCCGCTGAAGGCATCGTCGAGTACTACTGGCGTCCGGAGCAGAATGCCATCCTGATGTTCGACCGTGCGGGCAAGCCGAGTGTTTTCCTTGCCTGGGCTGAGAATGACTGGATCTCCCAGGCGGAGATCGTGGCGGATGAGAGCGGTCCGGCCGATCTGCTGAGGCAGATGGCGGTACGCGAGTCGATGCCGGTTTTCTGGCCGCACCTGGCCTTTCGTCCCAGTACGGACTTCAGAACGGTACCGCCGCAAACCATCCCCGGCTGGGACGACGCTTTCTATTGCTGGACGCGAATAGATTCGGCCGAGGTGGGTGTGAGCACACTGACGTTTTCGCAATGGCGGAGTGACCGGAATCAGCAAGCCCACGGATGACGGCGCCACCACTTCGCGTACTCTGCGATAAAAATGCCGGAATAGCCCAATGCTTCCAGACACATTGAGCCACATGTACGCCATTCCGACTGCCTTTGTGTCTGCGCTGTTCGTGGTGTTCGGTCTTTACGTACTCATCACGCAAGGGGTGACGCGTCTGTCCGCGCCGTTCCTTTTGATGTGTGCGGCGACATTTGCATGGCAGGGCACATGGACCTTGCTGTTCCAGACCGAAGATCCCCACATTGCAAGCGTGCTGGTCAGGGTCGGTTATCTCTTCATTCTCTTCCTGCCTACCACGTTCTATCACTTCGTCACGGAGGTGGCGGCGAGGCGCCGTGAGCAGCCGGTATTGCTCGCGTCTTACGGTATGTGTCTCGTCCTGGCCGTGCTGCTGCCCGGCAACGAAGTTATCGCCGGCTACCGCCACTACTTCTTTGGTTACTATCCGAGTGCCGGGCCGTTGCATCCCTTGCACGTATTGCAGACCGTGTTGCTCGCCGGCCGCAGCGGACAGCTTCTGCTCGGCGCCCGCAAGCAGGCCGGTGGTGAAGCGCGCAGGCGTCTCGATCTCTGCTTTGCCAGCCTTTGCCTCTATTCATTCGCGGCAGTCGACTACGCGGTCAACTACGGCTATGCGTTCTATCCGCCGGGCGTGCTGTTCATCGCCCTCAGCCTGGGACTTCTCGCGATCACGATTGTCCGTTACCACCTGATCCACCCCTATGCGCTCGCGGCGACCATCGCGCACGAAATCGCGACGCCGCTTGCAACGATCGCCATGCACGCCGACGAAATCGCCAGCGTATGGTCCCACGTGTTCAAAGGTTACCGGCTGGCCGTCACGCATGGACTTTACGACGACCAGGAGGTGCATTCCGGACAGCCCGAACGTGTCAGCCAGCTCGCTGCAGCGATCAGACGGGAGGTGTCGGGCACCAGCGCAATGGTCGAAATGGCGCTCGCTTCATTCACCCTGGATCGTCTGGACCGCACCCGTTTTAGTCCTCATTCCATGCAGCAGTGTGTGACGTCGGCGCTGGAACGCTATCCGTTCCGTGGCGGTGAACGTGCTTGCGTCACCGTGGCGCCGATCGATGCAGCCTTATACTTTTCGGGCTCGGACACGCTAGCGGTTTTTGTCCTGTTCAATTTGCTGAAAAATGCGTTGCACGCGATTCACGTGAGCGGTGAGGGCGAGATCGCCATCAGTGCGGTTCAGGAGCAGGGCTTCTGCGTACTGCGATTCCGCGACACGGGGCCGGGCATCGCGCCCGATGTGTTGCCGCATATCTTCGACGCCTTCTTCTCGACCAAACGGCACGGAAGCGGCGCGGGCATGGGGCTCGCATTCTGCCGCCGCGCGGCGGAGCTTCTGGGTGGCAGTATCGAATGCAGTTCGATGCGCGGTGCGCACACGACTTTCACCGTGCGCTTGCCGGTACCGGGTTCGCCGACGGACCGCGCACTGAGCAAAGCGCCGGCGCGTTCCTTGCGCCGGCGTCAGGAGTGAAAGTTAAGGTTGGAGGTTAGCGGTGAATCTCAAACGATAAAACCCAGCGGAAAAACTGAACGGCGAAGGTCAGCCGCCGGGATCAGGCGGCTAGTGCCGTCGTCGGCAGTTCATACTCCTTGACCCGCTCGACGATCCCTTCCGGGAACCGCCTGATCTTCCGGTCCCGTCCGGCGTACAGGATCTGCTGGTAACCCTGCGAAACCTGGCGACCATCCACGCAGAAGCGAAACAGCAGGTAGGCCGAACACTGCTTGACCTGCACCGTGTTCAAATAGCAATCCACGTGCTGGAAAGGGAACGTTTCGTGGACGTATTCCTGGTGTGCGCGTTTGGTCACGAACATGCCGTCCGATCCCAGCAGGTCGTTGTGTATGCACTCATGAAACCACCGCTCGCGGCACACACCTTGCCACTCGAAATAACGTGAGAAATACGTATTCATGAACGCGTTCGAGTCCTTCAGATAAATGTCGAACGTATGGTGGAAGGTCTTTAGCGAGGTCGTGGTCGTCGGGTCTTCGGAGAGAAGGGCGGAACCTCGGGTCAGGGCGGTAGGGATTGATTCACGCATCAACATACGATTTTCCTTTTGCAGGAACGGCTGCTTGCGGCAACCACGCATGCCTCCCTGTACGGCAGGCACATCCCATTCTGTTGGGGATGTGGGCCGCATGGCTATTGGCTGACAAACATGCGGCGCAGAAATCTTGAACTTCTCGTGGATCGAGCGTGTTGCGCGCGGCGATTGCCGCGCAGGTTGAAACCCGTCGTACCCGAAAAATCGCCTTGGAAAGGCCGGTAACGTGCCGGCGGAGAACGCGGGCGAGGGCGTGGTGCATAACGCACCCGCCCCGGCGCCTCTACCCACTAGGCATTGCTCCGTGCCATGCTTACAGCATGGATTTGCCCTGGGCAAGAATCTTGTCGCAAATCTGCTTCGTGGCCTGTTGCTTCAGGCCGCCGCCGCTCAGGTCCAATTGCTGGCCGCTGCTGCTGCTCAGGATACCTTTGGCGCCGTTGGTATAGCCGCTGTCGGACGAGGCGGCACTGGAACCGCCAGGCAGCTTGCTCATCAGCGAGTCCTTGACCGAAGACGCGCCGCTGTCGCTGACATAGTTGTTCTTGATGCAGAACTCCAGCACGCCCGCGACATTGCTGGTGCTGCCAGAGGTCAATGACTGACCCGACAAGGCACTGCCCATGTTACCGAGGCTCCCGAGGCCACCGGACGATCCGCCTCCACTACCTCCGCTCTGGTTGAGCAGGTTTCCGAGTTGCGCCTGAGCGCCCGAGACAGGTAGTAATGCGGCGATCAGGATCCCTAGAGCTGTGGTGCGATACGTACGTGCTTTCATACTCGAACTCCTTTTCTGGCTGGAAATCCCCTCTACTATAGTTCTTTTCAGACGTTCGGCAGACGGCGTTGGCACGTTACACATTGCGTGACGCAATGGGCGTCTACCTGCCATGATCGTGACGGTGCGCAATGCCGGCTATATCATTCATGCAGAAAACTAGACGCGCGGCACGGATCAACGCGGGCAGCGTCGGCTGGCTGATGATCGTTTTCGTCAGCTCCGCGATCGCGCTCTTCACGCTGCTGTACTGGCTGACGAGCAACTATTTGCTGCATGAGGTCGATGAGCGTTTATTGGGCGAGGTGGCCGAATTCCATACCATTGGCCGCGCCGAGGCGATCGCCAGCATCGCGGCGCTGAGCCGGCGCGACATCGCCAACAGCAGGCCGTATGGCGTGTTCGACGCGAATCGCAAGTGGCTCGCGGGCAATGTCGCGAACTTGCCCGCCGAGCCAGACCGCAAGCCCTTCAACTACACGCAGACCTTTAAAGACGGCGATGCGGAAGTTGAGGGCCACTATCGCGGCATTATCGTGCCGACCACCAACGGCGTACGGATCGTGGTCGGACATTCGATCGACGAGATCATTGTTTTCGACCGCACGTTGGTGAAGACGCTATGCGCGGGTGTGACGCTGACAATTCTGCTGGCGATCGGCTGCGGTGCCGCGCTCAACTGGATGTCGAACCGGCGCATTCGCGCGATCAGCGAGGCCAGCCGTGAAATCATGACAGGCAAGCTGAATCGCCGTCTGCCGACGCGGGGCACGAGCCACGATCTCGACCGGCTGGCGTCGATTGTCAATACGATGCTTGACGAGATTGAACGCCTCGTCGAAGAAGTGCGTTGTGTGTGCGCCGGCATTGCCCACGATCTGCGCACGCCAATGACGCAGTTGCGCGCGGGACTTGAACGTGCCGCCAGGCGCTCGCGCACCCCGGAGGACTACGCTACGGCGATCAATAGCGCGATTGCGCACTCGGACGTGGTGCTCAATCGCTTTACGGCGCTGCTCAGGATCGCGGAAATCGAAGCAGGGGGGCGCCAGGCGAGCTTCGGTCCGGTTTCGCTCGATACGGTGCTGCGCGATGTCGTCGAGCTCTATGAACCGCTTGCCCATGAGCGTGGTTTGACGATGAAGTTGCAGGCATCAACGCCGGTGGAAGTCACTGGCGACGTCGATCTGCTGTTCGGCGTGGTCGAAAATCTTCTCGACAATGCGCTGAAGTTCACGCCGAGAGACGGTGCGGTCACGCTCGAGGTGAACCAGGACGGCGGCCGCGTCATGCTGCGCGTGGCCGACACGGGACCCGGCATCGAACCCGGTGAGCGCGAAGCGGTATTAAGGCCTTTCTATCGCAGCGGTGGCGCGGCCGCGCAGGCAACGGCGGGACACGGTCTTGGCTTAAGCCTCGTCGCGGCAATCGCGCGGGTTCATGACGCGGAGATTACGATCGACGATAACCAGCCTGGTTGCAAAGTGCTACTGCGATTCAAGACGGCGTAGTAACCCGATGTATTCGCCGATTGTTGACAATCACGAGCTTCACGCCTCGTTCTCATTAAAAGCCGATCGATAGCCGGGCGCGGCAGCGCATCGTCCGGTTCGGGTGTTTCCCGATTCAGGAAATGCGCTGCCGTGCCGTTAATCAGCGATAACCCTCTGACGGCTCTCGCACTCGTTGCGCCGCCAGAGTGGTTGGATACTGAGCCTGGCGGTTGAGCCGGCGATGGATGGCTAGGGAGAAAACGGCGTGAACCGACTCAGCTTGAATACCAAACTGTGGCTTGCATTATTGATTACGTGGCTTGGCCTGCTGGGTCTCGGCGGGTGGGCCTCCTGGCAGTCGCGCACGACGATGCTGTCGGAGCGCAAGGCGGCAGTGCAAAACGTAGTCGAATCCGCGTACGGCATCGTGGCCGACTACGCGAAGCTCGTCGACCGGCATGAACTGACGCTCGATCAGGCGAAGCAGCAGGCGATGGCGCGACTCTCGGTGATGCGCTATTCCGGTAATGGCTACATGATTATCACGACAGCGACACCGGTCGTCATCATGCATCCGACGCTCGCGGATCTGCGCAACAAGGACGTCACGCACTACGCGGATACCGACGGCAAGCTCCTGTTCGTCGAGATGGTCAAGCTCGCGCAATCGCAAGGACAGGGCTTCGTCAACTATATGGCGAGATTGCCCGGCAAAACTGACCACGTGCCGAAAATCAGCTTCGTTAAACGCTTCGACGCGTGGGATTGGTATCTGATTTCAGGCGTCTATGTGAACGATATCAACGAAGCGTTCCGCATCGATCTGCTGCGTTATCTGATCACCATTCTTGCGATCGGCAGTGTCAGCACGATCGCGCTTGTGCTGATCATCCGCAACGTGAAACGCAGTCTCGGCGGCGAGCCGGCCTATGCTGCGCACGTGGCGGAAACCATCGCGGACGGTGATCTGTCGCGCCCCGTTGCACTAGATCGCGACGATCAGCAAAGCATGCTGTTCGCGATGCAGCGCATGCAGAGCCGGTTGGCTGAGGCGATGCGGCGCATTCGCGGCGGCACTGAAACGATCACTGTCGCGGCAGAGCAGATCGCAGCGGGCAATCTCGATCTGTCGGCGCGTACTGAGGAGCAGGCTTCGTCGCTGGGCGAAACCGCAGCGAGCATGGAGCAACTCACTGCGACCGTGAAGCAGAACGCCGACAACGCGTTGCAGGCGAACCAGATGGCGCGCAGCGCATCGAAACTCGCGGGTGAGGGCGGCGAGGTCGTTCAGCAGGTGGTCGCGAACATGCAAAATATCGCGGCGAGTTCGGCGCGCGTCGTCGACATCATTGCGGTGATCGAAAGCATTGCGTTCCAGACCAATATTCTCGCCTTGAACGCAGCCGTCGAAGCGGCACGTGCTGGAGAAGAAGGGCGCGGCTTCGCAGTCGTAGCGGGCGAAGTGCGCAATCTTGCACGCCGCAGCTCGGATGCGGCGAAGGAGATCAAGAGCCTGATCGAGGATTCGGTGGAACGAGTCGACGACGGCAAGGCGCTCGTCGAAAAAGCGGGCGGCACGATGCATTCGCTGGTTGATGCAGTAAAGCGTGTCACCGACATCATCAGCGAAATCTCGGCGGCCTCCGACGAACAAAGCCGTGGCATCGAGCAGGTGAACGTCGCCATCGCGCAAATGGATGAGACGACGCAGCAGAACGCGGCGATGGTCGAAGAAGCCGCTGCCGCCGCGCAATCGATGCAGGAGCAGGCGCAGATGCTACGCGACGTCGTCAACGTGTTCCGGCTGCAGGGTGAGACTGTCTGACGATGTGTTGGATTGCGGCGCGCTTCATGCGTTGAGCGCGTCGCCGAGAGCGTCTGGGCGCAGATGCCTGGCACGATGCGTCGAGGGAAGGGCCCGGCGCCGCGCCCTGTTGCTCACTTGCCGCCAGTGACATCAAGGAACGTACCGGTGATGAAGGACGCCTCGGCGCTTGCCAGCCATAGGATCGCCCGCGCGACCTCTTCAGGTTGACCGCCTCTTCCCATGGGGATCGAGTCTTTGACGCGATCCACCCGTCCCGGCTCTCCGCCGCTAGCATGCATGTCAGTGTAGATGTGCCCAGGGCGAATGCAGTTGACGCGTATCCCATCCCGCGCGACTTCTTTGGCAAAGCCGATAGTGAATGTCTCCAGGGCTCCCTTCGACGCCGCGTAGTCGACATATTCGTTTGGACTGCCGAGCCGGGCCGATGCCGACGAGATGTTGATCACGGCGCCGCCCCGCCCGTTGTGACGATACGACATCCGCTTCACCGCCTGCTGTGCACAGAGGATAGGGCCGATCGAGTTGACCGCGAAAATACGCCGCATCCGCTCGAATTCGAGATCCTCCAGCCGGGACTGTGGCGCAAGTACCGCGGCGTTGTTCACCAGCACATCGATCCGGCCGAACGCCCGGTCGATTGCGGTGAATAATTGAGCGACCTGCTCTGGATCCGCGCTATCCGCGCGCACGGGTAAAGCCCGGCGCCCTACAGCTTCTACATCGGCCGCCACCGCGAGGGCGGCAGACTCGTTGGAGACGAAGCTTATCGCTACATCGTAACCTTGTGCCGCAGCAAGCCGCGCAGTCGCCGCGCCTACACCACGACTTCCACCCGTTATCAGAATGAGCGGCGCCTGCGGGGCGCGGTCTGGAGTCTTTGGCATGTCGATATTCCTCACGAAAATTTAGAATGGGCGAAGAAGGCACTCAAATCCAGGCTGCCGCAAGCTTAAGGATTGCGTGCGATCCGGGGTGCCATTAAAAAAGGGGGGCGTACGTTAAGATTTCGCCCTGGTTGATTTCGCTGCGCGCAAGTGTGATCGTGGGCACGGTGACCGACGGCATGCTGGTTCAGGCAATCTCAAAGCCCCAAACAAACCGCCCCACCCGCAACGATCACGCACGCGAGCCAACGCTTGCCACTGACCGTTTCCCGCAGAAGCATTCGCCCGATCAGCACCGCAAATACCACACTGGTCTCGCGCAACGCCGATACCGCACCCATCGCGCCCGACTGCAGCGCCCAGATCACGATGCCATACGCCGCGATCGACACGAGACCACCGACGAGTGACGAGCCGATTGCCATCGGCGCCGTCCGTGCCGGCGCCCACAGCGCCGCAAGCCCACGCGTCGCGACGAACAGCACCGGCATCAGCCAATAGAACAGGAACATCCACGCGGTGTAGGCGAGCGCCTCGCCGCCGGATAAGCGCACGCCGATGCCGTCGATCACGGTATAGAGCGCGATCGTCGCGCCGGTCGTTAGCGCGGCCAGTGCGCCCGCGCGCGACACATGACGTCCCTCCAGCGCGATCGCGATGATGCCACCCGAAATCATCGCGATCCCCAAAGCGTGCATGGGGCCGATCGCCTCATGCGCGAAGAGCGCCGCGCCGAGCGTGACGAGCAGTGGCGATGAGCCGCGCGCGATCGGATACGCCTGCGCCAGATCGTTGCGGCGGTACGACCGTACAAGCGTCACGTTGTAGACGATATGCACGAGCCCCGATGTGACGATGTACGGCCACGCCGCGCCGGCCGGCAACGGTGTGAACAGAATCACGACCGTAGAGACCGCTGCGATGGCGATGCTCATCCACGTCATGGACAGGAACCGGTCGCGGTTGCCATGCAGCATCGCGTTCCAACTCGCGTGGAGCACGGCGGCAAGGAGGACGAGACCGCCGGTATAACTCAGCATGCGAGTTTCGAAGAAAGGGTGTAGCAAGAAGGATATCTATCTTGTGACGGCCCAACAAACCAGATAAATTGCTGATTCGCGTTAGATAAACTATTTCGAATGAAGCGGATATTGCCTCCACTCAATGCATTGCGTGCCTTCGAGGCTGCTGGCCGGCTAGGCAGCTTCAAGGAAGCCGCCGCGGAATTGCACGTGACTCACGGTGCGGTGAGTCAGCACGTGCGCCTGCTTGAGGACTGGCTGGGCGCACCGTTGTTTGAACGGCACAACCGGCGCGTGGTGCTGACTCCGGCGGCGAAAGCCTACCTGGCGGAAATCGGGCCCTTGTTCGGGCAGCTCGCGCAGGCAACCGCCCGATATGGTTTCCCCGAAACGCTCTCCCGGGCACTGTCCGTGAACGCACCCGCGACCTTTACGTTGCGCTGGCTGGTGCCGAGACTGGCGAAATTCCGTGCCGAGCATCCCGACGTGGACGTCAAGGTGGAGACGTCGAACGAGCCGGTGGAGAGTCTGAAAGAGATCTATGACGTCATTATCCGGGGCGGTCCGGACACGTTCTATGGCTATTCGATGCGACCTTTCCTGTCCGAGGAGAGACTCCCGGTGTGCAGTCCGGCACTGTTGGAGCGCGTACCGCTTCGGATACCTGAGGATATGCGGCAGCATACGTTGCTGCACACGTCGAGTCTGCCGCGACTCTGGCCGGACTGGCTGGCGAGGGCACAGATTTCTGCACTCCGGCCGGCTGCCACTCTAACCTTCGATCACTTCTATCTGACGCTGCAGGCTGCCATCGACGGCATAGGCATCGCGATGGGACCAACTGCGCTTGTATCGGACGATCTTGCTGCTGGCCGGCTTGTTGCGCCGTTCGCCGGTCCTCGTCTGCCGTCGCGGAGCTATTGCACTTACGTTCCGGACGGGAAGTCTGAAAATGATCTGGTCGTGCTGTTCCGCTCGTGGCTCGAGTGCGAGGGCATGTGTTTACCAAGCGGAAAGAGAGACAAGCCCTAAGGCGAATGGCACTTACTTAAGCCCGAGCCCGAGGAGCGTGCCCATATTTTCGGACGCGCTCGCGTGCGATGTGACGAGGCTCTTTCAGCCATGGATAAGACTTCGGTCTTCGTTTGCGCATTCGTGGTTCGATGCGACCGGGGCGGTTCCCAACACGAGACTGCGCGATCAGCTTGAACAGGACACTCTGGTCGTGAGTTGCCGTCAGACCCCTGGCCAGCCATTCAGTCCATAGCTGCACGGCGTGCTTGAAACTCAGTGTTCTCGGATCGGTGGCGCAGTGGCTGGCGGCTTGGGCCATCAGCAGCCGAATCACGTTGTAGGCCAGCAGATGGACCCACATCTCCTTCTCGTTCATGTGGGCAGTCTGGCAATGCAGCACATCCATGCCCATCGTCGTCTTGATGTTACGTAGATCCAGTTCCACGTTCCAGCGCCTGGCATACAACTGCGAGAGGTCCTGTTTGCTGGTCTTGTGTGCATCAAGCATCGTGGTGACCAGCACCCGGTGATGCAGCCTGCATTCGCGCACCATCAGTTCATCGGGGAAGGCCTGGTACTGCTCACGCGTCATCCAGGCGGGGCACTGCCGGGGTTTGGGCCACGTCACAATGTGATCGCGCGTGCCCTGCGACTTGCCTCGCCGAAAGTCGGTGCGGCGCGCCCCATGCTGTTCCATCACGACATCCACTCCGGCGGCGATCATTGAGGCCATCAGAAAGTAGTGGCAGTACAAGGCATCGGCGACAATCACGTCACCTCGACGAAACGTGTTTTCCAGCATGCGAAACGCCGTCAGCTCCCCGCTGCCTTTGCCCGCGTAAGTTCCGACAGCCGCCTCCAGCACTGCGCCGCTTGCCAGACAGATCACCGCAACCAGATAGGCTAACGGAAATCCCACGCCTTCGGCCTGAGCACTGGACTGTGGGAAGCGCGCCTGGTTCGACGGCGTATCGGGCATCGAGATCCCGGTGCCGTCAACCAGCTTGACCGGGCGCCCGCGCCACTTCCAGGCCGGCTCGGCCTGCTCGTGCAGTTGACGCCCCGTCTCGCGCGCCAACTCCCGGACCATTGTCAGCGGCAGTCTCTGGCGAGCGCGGCAGTAGCCTCCCGTGCGCACGCTCGTGGGCCGCAGCCCGTCGGCAACTCGCTGCGCGGCCCACCCGTTGACTGCCTTCTGACAGGAGGCATCCTCTTCCAGCGCCTGGCGCATGAACATCGACAGCGTCACCGTCGGCGGATACAGCCGTTCTCGATGCGCTGGCAAATACGCTTCGGTGGCGGCCAATAGCTGCGGGCTCGTCAGTATGTTGAAGTAGTCCACAGACTGTGTCCTGCGCGCCCGGCTTTGAACTGTGCTTCGTGTTTGCCTATGATGACTTCGTGAATTACGATCCATGGTGGCTGATCCTTGGAATGAGACGGTGTTTGCCTGGTAACAACCATCCTATCAATCCTTCGATCAGCCGCCTCCCTTTCTCTTCAAGCACTTACCCCCGTCTTCTCCTCCATGCAGGCTTAAGTAAGTGCCATTCGCCCTAAGGCTGCTCATAGAGGGCGACGTCGCATTTACAGTCTTCCGCAGACCACGTCGCATGCGCTCTTTGCAATCCTGCAAACATACAGGTCTGAACCCAGTTGGAAACCGGAAGTACCACGCGAACCGCATGGCCGAAACCGATCCTTCCTACCGTGTGCTACGCTTTACCCAGACACGAACGAGAACTGAATCACCGGTGAATCGGATGGTTGATGCGCAGAGGATCGATTCAGCGGAAGTAATCGAAATGTTCGTCTGAAATCCGGGGGGTGCAATGAAAAGAAGATTCCAGGTGGTACTGGTCGGCGCAACGTTTCTAACGGGATGCGCGACCGCGAAATACGACAGCATGGGACCCGCGCTGTCGCTGATGTCGCAGCAGCAGAAATGCTATCTCGTGGCGCAAACTGCGTCGGCCGCGGCGAAATGGCGCGACGACGGCGTCCCCGTGAGCGAAGCGCATGCGCGCCTCGACGCCGTCATCATGCCAATGCGTGCGCCTGACGATTACAAGCAGCGTCTGCACGAAGGCATCGATACCACCTATCAAAGTCATGTCACGGAGCAACAGCTCTATTCGAGCATGAAAGGCGCATGCCGCGCTGAAAGCGCGAAAGTCCCTGCGGCGAATTGAACGGCTACTGGGCTCTACTTACCCCCGTTCCGCCATCGCAAGGATCCGTTGCGCCATCCGTACGTTCGCGAAATCGACCAGCTTGCCGTCAAGCGAAATGGCCGCAAGGCCTGCGGCTTGTGCCGCTTCGAGCGCTTCCACGGTTCGGCGGGCATCACGCACTTCATCGTCCGTGGGTGAAAATGCCGAACGGGTCGCCTCGATCTGCCCGGGATGGATGACCTGCTTGCCGTCATAGCCCATCGCCGCGGCTTTCAGCGCCCATGCTCGCGTCAGCACGGGATCGCGGAACGCCCCGCATGGACCATCGATCGCACGCAGTCCAAAAGCGCGCGCGGCGACCAGGATCCGCATCATTGGATACGTCCACAAGTCGAGCGGTGTGGCGGCATAGTTGCCCGCTTCGTCCTTGAGCGTGACGGCATAACCGGGGTGGGTGCCGCCGATCTCGACGTTGCGCGCGCCAATCGACGCCGAAAAGTCGCCGACGCCGAAATGCAAGGCGGTGAGCCAGTCACTCGATCCGGCAATGTTGTCGACATTCACGATACCGCGTGCCGTCTCAATCAACGCCTCGATCTCGAGCGGCGCGAATGACTCAGGTCGCGCGGCTAGCAGCCGCTGCGTCTGTGCAATGACGTCGGTCGATTCCACCTTGGGAATGAGGATTGAATCGAGCCGCGGCGCTTCGGTGACCAGCGTCCGGACTTCATGTTCGTCGATGCCGCGCTCGTTCGAGTTGATTCTGACCGCGACGGTTTTGTCGCCCCAGTCGAGTTCGGTGAGCGCCTGTACGGCTGTTTTGAGCGCTTCTTCCTTTTTGTCGACGGGCACGGCATCTTCAAGATCGATGAACACCGCATCGGCCGGGCACGCCGCCGCCGATTGCAACATCTTCATGCGATGCCCAGGCACAGCCAGCACCGTGCGTGTCGTACGCGTGCGCGGCTTCAGGTTCGGATCGGATTCGAATCGATTCATGAGCCGCTCCGTTGCGCGCGCGCGTGCGCTTCGATTTCCGCGAGAATGGCCTCGGTATGCTGGCCGACTGCCGGCACCGGACCCATCACCGGTTCGAGCCCCGGGATCGTAACGGGCGGAAGAAACATGTCGTGCGGTCCGCTCTCGGTTTCAACACTGCGGTAGCGATTGCGCTCGCGCAATTGCGGGTGCTCAAGCAGTGCCTCGACGTCGTTCATCATGCCGTTCGCAATCGACGCGCGATCCAGCCGTGCCAGTACTTCCGCGCTGCTCCATGAGGCGAAGCGCTGCTCGATCGTCTGTTCCAGCGCCTCGCGATTGGCGACCCGTAACGAGTTCGAGACGTAGCGCGGCTCAACCGCGATAGCGGCATCGTCCAGTACGACTGTGCAGAAGCTGAGCCACTCACGTTCGTTCTGGATACCGAAGAAGACAGTCTTGCCGTCGCCGGTTGCGAACGGACCGTATGGCGCGATGGTCGCGTGCCGTGCGCCGCTACGCGGAACCGGCTCGCCGCGGCCGCGCGTGTAGTACGCGGGGTAGCTCATCCACTCGGTCAGCGCGTCGAACAATGAGACCTCGAACGCCATGCCCTTGCCAGTGCGCGCGCGTTGATGCAGGCCCATCAGGATGCCGTTCAGCGCATACATGCCGGTCGCGATATCGGCAATCGCGAGGCCGCACTTCGACGGCGTCTCAGGCGTGCCGTTGATCGACAGGAAGCCGGTCTCGCATTGCACCAGCAGGTCGTAGGCCTTCTTGTCGCTGTACGGTCCGTTGGAGCCGTAACCGGAAATATCGCAGGCAATCAGTTGCGGAAAACGCGTAACCAGCGACTTCGCATCGAGTCCCTGGCGCTGCGCGGCGCCGGGCGCCAGATTCTGGATAAAGACGTCCGCACGGGCGAGCAGCGCCTCAAGTGTTTCCTGTCCGCGATCGGTCTTGATGTCGAGCGCAAGGCTTTCCTTCGAGCGATTGGTCCAGACGAACTGGCTCGACAGGCCATCCATCGCGGTGTCGTAGTTGCGGGCGAAGTCGCCGACTTCCGGGCGCTCGATCTTGATGACGCGCGCGCCCCAATCGGCCAGATGCCGGCTTGCCAGCGGTGCGGCAATGGCCTGCTCGATCGAGACGACCGTGATGTCGTTGAGTGGATGGTTCATCTTCTGCATATCCTCAGTATTTCAATGCGTAAAGCCGGTGTTCAATCTTTTCCTGCTGCGCGGCGGTGACGTTGTCGATTACGGCACCATCCAGCTCAGGACCGGTGTGGACTGGAGATAGACGAGCAGGCTGAGGGCCGCGATCATCAGGACGGTCCAGCCGGCCACGCGCCTGAACAGCACACCTTCCTTGCCCATCATGCCAACCGCCACCGCGCCGACCGCGAGGTTCTGCGGCGAAATCGCCTTGCCGACCACACCGCCCGACGTATTGGCCGCGGTCAACAAAATGTCGGACAGCCCAGTGTGATGCGCAGTGGTGAGTTGCAGCATGCCGAACAGCGCATTCGCGGACGTATCCGAGCCGGTGAGCGCGGTCGCGAACCAGCCGAGAACCGGCGAGACCGGCGCGAAAGCCGGACCCGCCTTGGCCGCCCAGATGCCAAGCGTCACGATCTGACCGGACAGGTTCATCACGTAGGCCACGCCGACCACGCAGCACACCGTGAAGACGGCCCAGCGCAGTTCATGCAGGTTCTTCAGATAGGTCCGGGTGGCAACAGCTGCGCTGACTTTAAGGATGGGCGCGGACAGCAAACCGGCGATCAATACGATCGACCCCGCGGAAAGCAGCCATTCGAACTTGGCGTTGACAGCCGATACGGCTGCGCCTTTCGGATCGACGACGTGCAGACCGGGCCATGCAAACGTCGAGATGATGACGCCTAGTGCATGGCCGATAAAGCCGATCTGCGTCGACGCGACGACGAGAATCACGGCGGCGTAGGGCGCGAGCGCGCGCAGTATCTCGGCGCGCGAATCGGGCGCCTGAGCAGAGTCGGCAGGTGCATTGCCGCGTCCGGCTGCGTGCTGGAAACGCGTGGCCGAGCCCGGCATTGGCATCGTCATGGCGGCACTGTGAGACACGCCCGCCAGATCGCGGTTGGGTTCAAGGCGCTGCTGACCGCCGGAATTCGCAACAGCCGTTCCGGCGCTGGCGAGGTCGGCGCGCAACACGGCCGGCGACCACGCACGCAGGAAGACGATGGAAATACCTGCGCAGATCAGTGCGGCGACGATATCGACGAGTTCGACCGGCAGCAGCATCGATCCCGCAAACTGCGCAAGCGCAAACACCAACCCTGTGACCAGGGCGAGCGGCCAGACTTCCTTTATTCCGCGCCGTCCGTCGACGATAAATATGAGGATCAGCGGAATGAAGAGCGACAGCAACGGCGTTTGCCGTCCCACCATCACGCTGATCTCGTGGACCGGCAAACGGGTGATCTTGGCGAGCACGGTAATGGGCAAACCGAGTGCGCCGAACGCGACCGGACTGGTGTCCGCGATCAGGCAAACCGCTGCGGCTTTTAACGGCTCGATGCCAATCGAAATCAAGAGCACCGCACAGATTGCCACCGGCGCGCCGCCGCCAGCCAGCGCTTCCAGCAGCGCGCCGAAGCAGAACGCGATCAACACCGCCTGCACACGTTGGTCAGCGCTGACACGGGCGAGCGCGCGCCGCAGCACGTCGGCGTGGCCGCTTTCCTGCGTCAGCTTGAACAGCCAGATTGCATTGATGCCAATCCAGATGATGGGGAAGAACCCGATCGCGGCGCCTTCAAGTGCGCCACTGGTGGTCTGGCTAGCGGGCATCCCATACACGAAGACCGCGACCGCCATCGAGACGGCGAGCGAGGCAAGCGCTGCCCAGCGCGCCTGCAAACGCAGCACGCCGAGCAGAACGAAGAGGGTAAGGAGGGGAAGGGCGGCGAACGCCGCGGAAGCCCCTATCGAATGCGCGACGGGATCGAAAATCTGGGTGTACATGCGTCTCCTTCGAGCTCTCTGCGAGCGTCTTTTATCGACTACGAAGGCCACAATTTAGACGCACGCAGAGTCGGCGTGAAATACCGATTCGAGCTACCGGGTATAGGCGACGCCTATATCTCCTCCGTTCCGGCGTCGTTGCGTTGCAGCACGCCAGACCAGACGCCGCTTTCGATCAGTTCGGCCACGAGGCGCGTGACGACCTTCTGAATCGCCAGCGACGCGGCGCTGGTGGGCAGCGCATTCGGTACACACAAGCCGACGGGGCGGCTGATTTCCGGATCGACAAGGCGATGGATCAGATGCTGGTCCGCGGTGTTGCGCCCGAACGCATCCGACGAAACGATCGTCACGACCTCGCCCTGACGCGCGATGGCGAGCATGGTCGGGAGCGAGTCGACATCGCCGACGATATCGGGGTCGACGCCTTCGCGCGCAAAGGCGCGTTCGATCAGCACGCGCAAGCCGTTCGCCGCGCTCGGCAGCACCATTGGCGTGTTCGCGAGCTGGCGCAACGGTACGTCTTGCGCCGGGCCGATGCCATCGATCCGTCCGAACACGAACAGGTTTTCTTCGAAAAGCGGATGTACCGAGACGCCTCGCGTTTCCGATTCGCGAAACAGGATCGCCATGTCGAGCCGGCCGTTCGCCATCAGTTCGGCAAGGTAACCGCTCATCCCTTCGACGATCTGCAGGCGGATGCCGGGATAATGACGCCGTACATAGTCGAACAGCGGCAACGCGAACACCACTGCGACACTGGTCGGCAGACCGATTGCGACCTGACCGGACTCCGTGCCGTTCACGCGCACCGCAAGCGGAATCTGCGCCATCTGGCGGAGGACGTCGCGAGCGCGAAGATAGAGTGCGCGACCGGCTTCGGTCGGCTGCACGCCCTGATGGCTGCGCAGCAGTAGCGTCGCTTTCAGTTCGATTTCGAGTCCGGCGACCTGCTGGCTGAGCGAAGGCTGAGCGACACAAAGCTGTTCGGCCGCCTTCGACAGGCTGCCGCAGTCGACGATCGCAACGAAATATTTGAGCTGGCGGATGTCCATGGGAGAAGCTTAACTCATCGTTTAAGCCGGGTTATCGCTCGTATCGGAGGACCTGGAAATGGTGAGCAGGAGAGAGAGGGTTTCAGATCGTGCGGTACGCTGTTACGCAATACGCCGTGATCGATCAGACCGGGCGAGGAGCCACGCTTCGGGTCCTGAAGTCGGGTTTTCGTGCCCTGACCGGCTGTCTCTAACTGTCTTACGCTTTGCAGATGGCTCGACGAGATATCGAGGATTGAAAACAGCGGTGCTGTTTCGCCGCGAATGGCAAGTGCGGTGAGCATCTGACAAAATCTCCAGAAGAACACGAAGAGTGGAGGCAGCTTGCGGACGGTCGAATACCGCTTTTCCACCATCTGGCGCATCGATGCGCCAGTGCAGGAAGTCTGGGCGGCAATCCAGGATTCGGCGCGCTGGCCCGAGTGGTGGAATAATGTCGAGCGCGTGGATCAGCTAGAGGCGGGTTCCGATCAAGGCGTGGGTGTTGTGCAACGTTATACGTGGAAAGGCTGGTTGCCCTATCGCCTCGTGTTCGATATGCGGGTGACGCGCGTCGACCCGTTGATCGCGCTGGAGGGGCAAGCCAGTGGCGATGTTGAAGGCGTCGGCCGGTGGAGTTTTTCGACCGACGGACGCAACCTTACCGAGGTTCGCTATGACTGGCGCGTGCATACCACCCGCACATGGATGAACGCATTGGCGCCGCTGTTGCGACCGGTTTTCCAATGGAATCACGATGCAGTGATGCGCGAAGGCGGCGCAGCGCTGGCGCGGCGGCTGGACGCGCGGCTGGTTGGCATCGAACACGGATGAAGTCCGTCACATCTGCTATTTCGTCGCAACAGTCAGATCGGCACGGTCGAAGTACTGCCGACCGATTCCTCCCGCAGGGGTGGGCTGAATACGAGTCTGCATAGTAACGACTGACGGTAGCTTTCGTCGCCGTCCGTCCCAGCAGGACCTCTCGCGTAGCGGATGAATGACGGCATCACACGGGCGGGCGCTTTACGAATCCCGGTAGCGCTGAATTCGCCCGACCAGGAACGCAAGTCGAGACCGGCTTGCGTGGCCGCAAAAGAAAACATGTCCCGCGTCGAGTGTCAGCCCGACGCGGGCAAGATTCTACAACCCTGCCGTACCAGCGAAGATAATCAAACGTAGCGCATTTCGTTGAGATCGGCGATGAGCCTCGGACCGGTCGGATGCCAACCCAGTCGCGCCTGTGTTTGGGCGCTGGAAGCCGGAAAGTCCATGCCGACAAACATCCCCATCCACCCAAAATGCTCTGCCGCTTTTTCCGGTGCGATGGAAACAGCCGGCAGATTCAGACCTCGTCCAAGGGCCTCAGCGATCTCGCGACTGCTGACACCTTCTTCGCCGACCGCGTGATAACGTGCGCCCGGTTCACTCGCTTCCACGGCGAGACGATAAAGACGCGCCACATCGAGCAAATGGCCCGCCGGCCAGCGATTACGGCCTTCGCCCACATAGGCTGACACACCTTTTTCACGAGCGATCGCGACGAGTGGCGTGATGAGTCCCTGCTTGACCGTGTTGTGAACCTGCGGAAGCCGCACCACCGATACGTTGACACCTTTCTCCAGCAACTCATTTCCTGCGAGTTCGGACGCGATGCGCGGATTGGGATGGTTGATATTGAAGACGTCTTCGATTGAAGGCTGCCCGAACTCAGGGTTGCCTATCCCGGTCCCGGAGGTGATGACGAGGGGACGATCAGAGCCCGCGAGGGCAGAGCCGAGTGCCGCGATGGCACGCTTGTCCTTTTCGCAATTCTCGACAAACCTTGAAAAGTCGTGATCGAAGGCCGTGTGGATGACGGCTTCTGCTTTCGCGGCACCGCTACGCAAGCTCTCGGGATCTTCCAGGGCTCCGTGATGCACCTCGGCCCCTGCTGCAACGAGCGCCTGAGCGCCCGCTTCCGAGCGGGTCATGCCGATCACCTGATGGCCAGCCTTGATGAGTTCGGGGACGAGGGCCGAACCGATGAATCCGGTTGCACCCGTGAGAAAGATACGCATGACAAAGCCTCCTTGGTAGTCAGGGGCGTACTATCCGATCATTTTTTACTCGTTAAAAGTAGTGAGATCATCCTATTAAAATGATTAACAGGCTTGGGAGCGCAAGAGAAATCAAGTGCGGGGCCGCGCCTGCACTTCGCCTACCAGGGAGTAATGCCGTTGCTTCCGCTTTGGCGCTTTGCTGCGTGAACTACAAGCCGTTCGTTTTCGTCCCGTGACCGAACGCGCAACCAGATTCAGCTTTTCCCTGCGCGAAATTGGTGCAAGTGGCTAAGTCAGCTGGCCCAACAGTGTTGTCGCCGACCTGCCGGACTTCACTGGCAGCGTTGTCGTATAGTTGGCTCAACGCGTATTAATCTGCCGTCAGGCGCTTCGACGCTGCCGCTGATTACGCTGCCACGCTCGCCTGCAACCACCTAAGAAGTGGCTTCAATTTCTCGCGATATTCATTGCGCGGCGGATGCACCAGATAATATCCCGCTCCGGTCTCCACCACGCGCTTGAACGGCGTCACCAGTGAGCCGTTTGTCAGATTCTCTTCGACCAGATTCAGATCCCCCAGCGCTACACCCAAGCCACGTGCCGCGGCGCTGAATGCGAGGTCCAGCGTGTCGAACACCTGCTCCCGATACGTATGCGCGGCGAGGTTGCCCTCCTGCTGCAACCACAGGATCCAGCCTCGCCGGCCGAAGCTGGAATGCAGCAAGGTGTGGTGTTTCAGATATTCTGGTTCTACGAGCGGGGGGGTGCCGTTGGCGATCTGCGGCGAGCAGACCGGCGTCAATCTCTCGCGCATAAGACAGGTCGCTTCCAATCCCTCCCAATTGCCGGTTCCGAACAGGATCGCGGCGTCGAGCGTGCCTTCGCCGAAATTGGTCGGCAGGAACCATGCGGTGTCGATATTCAACTGCGTACCTGGAACTTCAGCGTAGAAGTCGGTCAGGCGCGGCAGCAGCCAGCGCGCCGCCAGCGTGGGCGTGACGCGCAGGGTAATGGTCTGGCCACCGGAGTTTGTGATGTGCATCGAACGACGCGCGGTTGCCAGCAACTCTTCGACGATCGGCACCAACCGTTGACACTCCGCAGTCTGCACGACTATGCGGGTGTGCCTGACGAACAGCGCGCAACCGAAATACTCCTCGATCTGTTGAATATGCCGGCTCACCGCGCTTTGGCTGAGAAACAGTTGCTGCGATGCAGCCGTGAAGTTGCCGCAGCGGGCGACCACCAGCAGGGTTTGCAGCACGTTGAAGGGAGGATAGCGTTCGATCTTCATTTATGCACAACTCGCATGGTAACCATGAGATTTTACCGTTTGTGGCTGGAAAATTGGCGTTCTTAAATTCCTTCAGCGAGTCCGGATTTCCACACCCGAAAGCACCTCGCCGCGAGTGCGGCGGCACCCGCGGCGAGCAACGGCCCTGCCTTGCGTAGCGGGCAGAAGCACCGGATCGATACCGTGTCGAACAATGCGTTAAAGGGAGTTTTCGTTTGGTCCGATCTACCGTCACGTTGCCCACGCGCCAGGGCACGCCCGTGTCACAAAGCCATGCATACAGTGCAAGTGCGCCTCAGGAGCTGGGCAACGTTTCTCACATGGAATATGTCGAGCGCCAGCCGCTCCGGACCGCGCCGCGCTGGCCGGAAGGACACCGTTCCTGCGTCGCGCTCGCGTTCGACCTCGACGGCCCGACCGGCGATGCGATGCTCAACGGTTCGATCTGGACCAACCCTTCGTATTTCACCTTGGGCAGTTACGGCCCGTGGCGCGCACTTGGCCGTCTGCTCGACATGCTCAACGCGCGGCGCGTGCCGGCAACTTTCTTCGTGCCGGCCTGGGTGGTCGAAAACTGGCCGGATCAGTGTGCGGCGATCATCGCGGGTGGCCACGAGATCGCTTATCACGGTTACCGGCACGAGGCTTTCTGGACCCTGGATCGCGACGGCCAACGCGTGGTGATGGAACGTTCAGCGGAAGTCTTCGCCAAATATCTCGGCATTCAGCCGGTTGGTTTTCGCACGCCATCGGGCGACTGGGGGCCGGACACGATTCGCGTGTTGATGGAAGCCGGCGTGCGCTATTCGAGTTCGATGCGTGGCGACGATCGCCCTTATCTGCTGTACGCCGAGGGCATCACCGAGCCCATGGTCGAAATTCCGGGCCGCTGGGAGCTCGACGATTACGCGTCGCTGGCCTATCACCGCAACCCGGATTTTCCGGCGAGCCTCGACCGCATTGCAAGCTATGACACGACCCTCGACAACTGGCGTCGTGAATTCGACGGCTCGCATCGGGACGGACTTTGCCTGACCACGCTGTTTCATCCGAAGGTGTCCGGCAAACCCGGCCGTATTGGGCTGCTTGAACGACTGATCGACCACATGCACGCTCAAGGCGACGTCTGGTTCGCCACGTGCCGCGACGTCGCACAATGGTGGCTCGATAGCAATACGTCGGGACACGCGCAGGAGTTCAGCGCATGAATGCACTGCACTGGCCACACAACGCGCGCTGCGCGGTGGTCGTCACGGTCGATTTCAACGACGAACACGGCATCCTGACTCAGGAGCCGCGTATCGCCGGCCGCGAGAAATCGCTTTCGGTCTGGCGCTATGGCGCGAAACGGGGCGTGGATCGCGTGCTCGACGCGTTCGACGAGTTCGATGTCCGCTCGAGCTGGTTCTTGCCCGGACGCGTTGCCCAGACCCACACGGACTTGCTGCGCCGTATCGACGCGCAGCAACACGAAATCGGCACGAGCGGATTTCGCTGCGAGCACTTCGACACACTCACGTTCGACGAGCAACGACAAGCGTTCCTTGCAGGGCAGCAAGCGCTCGTCGACACGCTCGGTCGGCGCGTGCAGGGTTTTCGTTCTTTCTACGGCAATTGGGCACCGGGCTTCGCGGACTTTCTTCGCAGCGAAGGGGTCACGTGGTCGTCTTCATGGCGCGGCGACGATCTGCCGTATTTTCATCTGCCGGACGCGAATGTGAACGCGAGCGCAGGCACGGTGGTGGCCGGCGACATGCCGCCGCTGGTCGAACTGCCGCTTCACTATGAACTCGAAGACGAACCGTACTTCGTCTACAACCTGTCGCCCGCCGTACCGGTCGGACAGCCGCGGATTCCCTCGTATCGGGAAGTGCTGGCGAACTGGAAGCAGGATTTCGCGGCGTTCCGCCGCTTCGGTTTGTGCTTTGTGCTGAGGCTGCATCCGGAACTCATCGGTACGGCGGGGCGTATCGACGTGCTGCGCGAGTTGCTCGCGGAGATGCGTTCGCATGACGACGTGTGGTTCGCGACGGGCACGGAAGTGGCCGCCTGGTGGCGCGAGAACGTCGACGGCAATGAGCCGGGTCATCCGGTCGACGTTTTTGCACGGCATCGGGAGGCTGCACGATGAGCACGCGTGATCTGTCGCTGTCGGAGCAACTGGCAGCATTCGTCGCCGGCGTACCCCACGACGCGCTGCCAACTGCCGTCGTCCATAAAGCCAGGCGGCATATCCTCGACACGCTCGGCGCGTCGCTGGCCGGTGCCGCGGCCGTGGAGTCGCGCAGCGCGCGGGCGGTCATGTCCGGCGAGGGCCCAGGCGTGGCGCAGGTGTGGGGCACGCGGCAGTCGCTCGGCCCGCGCGGCGCGGCCTTCGTCAACGGCGTTGCCGCGCATGCATTGGAACTCGACGACTCGGGCGGCTGTGACCATTCCGGCGCCGTCGTGCTGCCCGCCGCATTCGCGGCGCTTGCGTGCTCACCGCGCCCAGTGTCGGGACGGGCGTTTCTTGCGGCCGTGGTGCTCGGCTATGACGTCGGCAGGCGAGTGCTCGAAGCGTGCGGCGGATATTCGCCGCACAATGCACGCGGCTGGCATTCGACGATGACCTGCGGCGTGTTCGGCGCGGCGGCGGCAAGCGCGCGCCTCCTCGGACTCGATGCCGTGCAAACCGGCGCGGCGTTCGGCCATGCGGGCAGCTTCAGCGGCGGCCTATGGGGTTTCATCCACGACGCGTCGCAAACGAAACGCATGCACACCGGCCGCGCGGCTGAAGGTGGACTGCTGGCGGCATTGCTGGCGAGGGAAAACGTCAGTGGCCCGACGCAGGTATTCGCGGACGTATGGGGCGGCTTCTTCAACGCGTTCGCTTCCGACACGCAGAAACCCGAAGCCTTGCTGCACGAACTGGGCGACACCTGGAAGATCATGCGTTGCTCGATCAAGCCGCACGCGTCGTGTCGCAGCACGCATGCAGCAGTCGATGCCACGCTTGATCTGCTGCGTGACATCAAATGTGACCCGGACAGGCTTTCCAGTGTGCACGTCAGATTGAGCGCATTCGTCGAAGGCATGTGCGGTGGCCGCGATTTGCGCAACCTGGCCTCGTCGCAGATGAGCTTGCCGTATGCGGTTGCTTCGGTGCTGGTTTATGGTCACGCGGGGATTGCCGCTTATCTCGAGGCTGCACGAACCGATCCGCGCGTGGCCGCGGTGATGGAGCGCATCACGCTCGAAGTCGATCTGACGATGTCCGATCTGGACGAGCCCATCGTCACGCTCACGATCGCCGATGAGATGCCGCGCTCGCAGCAGGTGCTCACGCCGCTCGGCGATCCGCGCAATCCGTTGTCGGATGCGGACTTGCTGTCGAAGTACCACGCCCTGGCCGCCATGGCGCTCGACGACACGTCGGCGAACGCGCTTGCCGATGCAGTACTCGATCTGGACAATCTCGCCGACGCACGGACGCTTCTACCGTGGCTTGGCGGTAATGCCGAGGCTCAACCTGCGCTGCGATAGCGCGACAGGCCGTGACGGAAACCCATTGGTTTTGATGACACGCGTTCAATCCTTTAAAGGTATGTCTCCATGTACAAGCTGAACCCGCTGCGCGTTGCGTCCCGTTTGATGGCAGTCTGCCTGTCGACCTTTCTCTTCGGCGCTGCTGCCCATGCGCAAGCGCTGCCTGATTCGATTGCCAGGGCCAAAGTCATCAAGGTCGCGGTCAACTCGATCTATCCGCCGATGGAATACAAAGACCCGGAGAGCGGCAAACTGACCGGCTTCGATGTCGACCTAGGCAATGCGATTGCAAAGCAACTCGGCGTCAAGCTGGACTGGCAGGAGTCGGCGTTCGAACAATTGCTGCCCTCGCTCGCTACCGGGCGAGTCGACATGGTGCTGAGCGGATTGAGCGATGTGCCGGGGCGCCGCGACACGGCGGATTTTCTCGACTACCTGAATTCGGGCGCGCAGTTCTACATCCTGACGGGCGCGCATGGCGGCGAGATTCGGCAGTCGGCGGATCTGTGCGGGAAGGCGGTCGGCACGAGCCGCAGCACGTCATTCCCGGCGGACACCGCAGCATGGAGTGCGAAGAACTGCGTCGGCAAGGCGCCGGTCACGGTGGTGGGGACGGAAGACACGTCATCCGCACGTATGCAGTTGAAGCAGGGGCGAATCGTTGCGGGCGTGCAGGGCAGCGAAACCCTGCCGTACGCAATGAAGCTCGAACCGAACACCTACAAGCCGATTGGCGAACCGTTCGCGGCTTCGCCTGAAGGCATCGCCTTTGCGAAATCCAACCCGAAGCTGCGCGATGCGGTGCGCGCCGCGCTCGACAAGCTGATCGCCAACGGCACATACAGTGCGATCGTGGCGAAGTGGGGCCTGCAATCGAGCGCGGTTCAGCAGGTCACGATGAATGGTGTGAAGGACCATTGAAGCACCTGAGTCATTCCACGTTCTCGCTCAGCCACGTGGCGAATGCCGACACGAGCGGCGTATCGGACAACTCTTGCCGGGACACCAGGTAATACGCGTGTCTCGACGGCACGGTGATGCTGAATGGCCGGATCAGCGTGCCATCCATCAGGTCGTCCCGCACCGAGAAACTGTCGCCTAGCGCCACACCCTGGCCGTGAATCGCCGCTTCGATACCGATATGCGCATTGCCGATTTCAAGAATCCTGATGCCCTCGAGTTTGTCGGCCGATGCATGCGCGAGCCATCGCATCCACGATCCCGAGTGCTCGCAAAACAGCGCTTTGCCCGCGAGATCCCCGATCTTGCGGATCGCGTTGGGACTGTTCATCAAGGCGGGACTGACAACCGGAAACAGCGCGGGATGCGTAATCAGCGTGACGTGACGATCGCGCCAGCGGCCTTCTCCGTAGCGTACGCAGACGTCGACATCGGGCGAATACACCTCGCGGTCGTCGTTGGAGGGGATCACTTTCAGATTGATCGCCGGGTACCGGTCGAGAAACTCGCCGATGTGCCGGGCCATCCAGCGCGACGTGAACAGCAGTGGCGTGGACACGACGAGATCGCCGGCCATCGCCGGTGAGTCCAGTTTGACCACGGCGTTGGCGATCATGTCGAACGCGTTTTTGACGGGCTGCAGCAAGGCCTCGCCTTCGCGCGTCAGCTTCACCCGCGCCTTTGATCTGACGAACAGCGTAATGCCGAGTGCTTCTTCGAGAATGCGGATCTGATGGCTGACCGCGCTGGCGGTCACGTGCAGTTCCTGCGCGGCGCCGGCCACGCTCGAGCGCCGCGCGGCGGCCTCGAACGCACGGAGAGGATTGAGCGGTGGCAGACGGTTTCGCATGAGGCAGGAAGAGATGCTGAGAAAAATTTCATTTGAACGGAATTTAATTCTCGCTACAAGAAGAAAAACTGGATACGTACAGTGGAGTCAACTTAACTGAGGGCTAGCAGCGATGAATATTTCTGAACCGATCGAGCGTTTGTGGGGCGGGCGTTTCAAGTCGGGGCCGTCGGCGGCGCTCAAGGCGCTGTCGCGTTCGGACCCGAGCTTCTTCCGGCTCGCGCCTTACGATCTGGCCGGTTCCCGCGCGCATGCACAGGAACTGCGCCGCGCGCAGATCCTGACCGAGGAAGAACTGCAGCAACTGCTGGGCGAAATGGACAGACTGCAAGCGCAATACCTTGCAGGTGAGATCGGCCCGTCGCAGGATGACGAGGACGTGCACACGTTCCTCGAACGCGAATTGACGCAACGTTTGGGCGCCACCGGCGGCAAGCTGCGCGCGGGCCGCTCGCGCAACGACCAGGCGGCCAACGACCTGCGCCTGTTCCTGCGCGACAAGGCACGTACGCTGGCGCACGCGGTGATCGATTTGCAGAACGCACTGATCGAACAGGCCGATGCGCACACGCGCAGTGTGACGGCGGGCTTTACCCATCTGCAGCCGGCGCAGCCGGTCGTGTTCGCGCATCATTTGCTGGCGCACGCGCAGTCGATTTACCGCGACGTCGATCGTCTGGTGGACTGGGACCGGCGCAGCGCGCGCTCGCCGCTGGGCGCGGCAGCGCTGGCGGGCTCGGCGATCTGCGTGCGCCCGGAACTGTCGGCGGTGGAGTTGGGCTATGACGCACCGTGCGAGAACTCGATCGACGCAGTCGCCTCGCGCGATCACGTGGCGGAGTTCGTGTTCATTGCGAGCATGCTGTCGGTGAATCTGTCGCGACTGTCGGAAGAAGTGATCCTGTGGACGACGCGTCAGTTCGGCTGGGTCGTGCTGGACGATGGCTACGCGACGGGCAGCTCGATCATGCCGCAGAAGAAGAACTCGGATATCGCGGAGCTCACGCGCGGCAAGGCAGGGCGGCTGATCGGCAATCTTGGCGGCCTGCTGGCGACGCTGAAGTCGCTGCCGCTCGCGTACAACCGCGATCTGGCGGAAGACAAGATCGCCGCGTTCGACAGCATCGACACGCTGGAGCTGGTGTTGCCGGCGATGGCAGGCATGATCCGCACGATGCAGGTGAACGTGGGCGAGATGCGCCGCCAGGCGCCGCTGGGCTTCACGCTTGCCACGGAGGTGGCCGACTGGCTCGCGCTGCGCGGTATTCCCTTCAGCGAGGCGCACGAGATCACGGGCGCGCTGGTGAGAGCGTGTGAGGAGCAGGGCATCGAGCTGGGTGACGTGTCGGTGGCGACATTGGCGCAAGTGGATGCGCGGCTGGAGGCATCGGTGCTGGAGCACGTGACGCTCGAAGCGGCGGTGGCCGCGCGCAGCGGCTACGGCGGCACGGCGCCCGCTCGTGTGGAAGAGCAGATCACCCGGCTACGTGCCGCGATCGACCGGCAGAGCGCGTGGGCGGCCGACTACAGGGGGCCATCATGGTAAGCGTTTCCAACGATCGGGCGTCACTGTCCGCGGAGGCTCAGAAACCGATGACAGAGATGAGCGAGGACGTCACCGACATTTCGCATCTGGTGCATGTGCGGCGGCGCTACTGGGGCCGTTATGTGGCCTCGGCGGCGATCATCGCGTTGATTGGGTACGTGATGCTGGCGTTCGCACACGGCCAGATCGAATGGCGTTACGTCGCGCGGTTCCTGACGGCGCGTTCGATCCTGACAGGCCTCGTCAACACGATCGTGATGACGGTGCTGGCGATGGCGCTGGGCGTGGTGCTTGGCGTGATCACCGCGATCATGCGGCTGTCGCCCAATCCAGTACTGCAGGCAGTCGCGCAAGGCTATGTGTGGCTGTTTCGCGGCACACCGGTGATCCTGCAACTGCTGCTGTGGTTCAACCTCGCTCTGGTGTTTCCGTCGATGGGCATTCCGGGCCTGTTCGAATTTCGCACGGTGGACGTCATGACGCCGTTCCTCGCGGCATTGCTGGGTCTGGGGATCAACCAGGGGGCGTACACGTCGGAAGTGGTGCGCGCGGGGCTGCTGTCGGTGGACACGGGGCAGTATGAAGCGGCCAAGTCGATCGGCATGCCGCGGTTGCAGGCGTTGCGCCGGGTGATTCTGCCACAGGCGATGCGGGTGATCGTGCCGCCGATCGGCAACGAGCTGGTGGGCATGGTGAAGCTGACCTCGCTCGCGAGCGTGATCCAGTACGCGGAGATGCTGCACAACGCCGAGAACATCTACTACGCGAATGCACGGGTGATCGAGCTGCTGATGGTGGCCGGAGTCTGGTACCTGGTGGTGGTGACGGTGCTGTCGTTCGCGCAGTCGCGGGTGGAACGGCACTACGCGCGCGGTGCGGGACGTGCATCGGGCAGGCAATGAAGGCGCCGGTAACGACAGGGCAAGGAGCCGAAATGAATTCAATCGTTCGCGCGGTCGACGTGCGCAAGTCCTATGGCGAGTTCAAGGCCTTGCAGGGCATCACGCTGGATGTAGCCAAAGGCGAGGTGCTGTGCGTGATCGGCCCGTCGGGCTCGGGCAAGAGCACGTTCCTGCGGTGCATCAACCAGCTGGAAAAGATCAACGACGGGGCGCTGTGGGTGAACGGCGAACTGGCGGGCTACCGGCGGGTGGGCAACCGGCTGCACGAGCTCTCGGAGCGGCAGGTGGCACGCCAGCGCCTCGCGACCGGCATGGTGTTCCAGAAATTCCACCTGTTCCCGCACAAGACGGTGCTGGAGAACGTGATCGAAGGTCCGGTGCAGGTTCTAAAACGGCGGCGCGCGGAGGCGGAAGAAGAGGCGCGTTCGTTGCTCAAGCGGGTAGGGCTCGCTCACAAGTGCGATGCATTTCCGGTGGAACTGTCCGGCGGACAGCAGCAACGGGTGGCGATCGCACGTGCACTGGCGATGCATCCGCAACTGATGCTGTTCGACGAGCCGACCTCGGCGCTGGATCCCGAACTCGTGGGCGAGGTGCTGGCGGTGATGCGGGATCTGGCGCGAAGCGGCATGACGATGATCGTGGTGACGCATGAACTGGGTTTTGCACGCGAGGTGGCCAACCGGGTGGTCTTCATGGATCAGGGGCAGGTTGTGGAAACCGGCACGCCTGATCAGGTGCTCGGGCAGCCCAAACATAAACGCACGCAGGATTTCATCTCGGCTGTGCTTTCGTGATCACAACCGCGGGTTCTGGCTGGGACCCGCTTTCCAGATTCTTCTAACAAGCGAGTTTCTATGAACGCGTCCCTTCGTTTGCGTGAATGGTTCACCCTGGTAGTTGGTGTCGTTGCGCTGCATGCGCCGCTGCTTCATGCGCAAACTACTGCTCCGTCAATTGGCAAGAGCACGCTCGTCGCGGCGATCGTGCCGAACTATCCGCCGTTCGAGTACAAGGACCCGGCCACCGACAAGCTGATGGGTTTCGACGTCGATCTTGGCGAAGCCCTCGCCGCGAAGCTCGGCGTCAAGCTCGAATGGCAGGAAACCAGCTTCGACCAGATGATGAGCGCGCTGACGACGAAGCGCGTCGACGTGATCCTGTCGGGCATGACCGATCTACCCGAGCGCCGCGGGGCGGTGAACTTCCTTGACTACATCACGACCGGTCCGCAGTTCTACACGGTGAAGGCGCGGGCGGGAGAGTTCGCGACGATGGATGCGGTGTGCGGAAAGACTGTCGGAACGAGCCGCCGCACGTCGTTTGTGAACGATATCGCGAAGTGGAGCGATGAGCATTGCGTGAAGGCAGGTAAACCCCCCGTCAAGGTAATCGGTACGGATGGCTCGTCGGACGCGCGCATGCAGTTGCGCCAGAACCGGATCGATGCGGCGGTGCAGGGCGGCGAAACCTTGCCGTACCAGAACTCGGTTGAACAGAACGCGTACGCGGCGATCGGCCAGCCATTCCTGTCGCAGTACACCGCGCTCGGTATGTCGAAAGACAACGCGGCGCTCAATACGGCGTTGACCACCGCGTTCAACCAGTTGATCGCCGACGGCACCTACCAGAAGATCCTGGCGAAATGGGGCTTGCAGCAACACGCGGTGCCGAAGGCGCTCGTCAACGCCGGGACGTGACACGAACGTGAGCCTCGCCCTGGGTTTCAGGGCCGAACTCCCCGACACAATCAGGCCAGATCGCGTCCGCCGGTTTCTTCGAGCATCATCACGGCACCGAGCGAAATGACAACGCACGCGATCATGTACCATGCCGGCGCCATCGTATTGCCCGTCACCTTGATGAGCCACGCGACGACGAGCTGCGCCGTGCCGCCGAACACCGACACCGCCACGGCATACGCGCTTGCCAGATAGCCTGCGCGCACATGCTTCGGAAAGTTCTCCGGCATGAGCGCATACGCAGGCGCCGAACCCATCGTGTAGAAGAACATCAAAAGGACGATCAGGCCGATGACGACGGGCAGCGTTGGAAACTGGTTCATCAGCCAGAACGCGGGATACAGCAGCGCGATCAGCCCCACGCGTCCGACGACGGTCAGCGGCTTTCTGCGGCCCATGCGGTCCGACAGCGCGCCCCAGATCGGGCACATGGTCAGCGAGACACATGCGGCGCCGATCGAGACCAGCATCGACAGCTTGGGCGGCATCTTCAGATACTGAATCGAGTAGGTCGGGATGTAGTACATCAACACGTAGGTCGCAACCGTCATACCCATGATCGCGAAGACGGTCAAGAACCATTTGTAAGCTCCACTCTCACCGGCCGGATCTAGCGCCGGAACCAATACTCCATTGACCTCCGCTCCTTGATGTGGACAGGCCACCGTATGGCGCATTCGCGCACAACACGCAGGAGCGGGTTGTTCATCCTTATGAACGGAAATCCGCCAGCCGAGATGTGGAGGCAGTTGGAAGCGTAAGTCGGTCGGGCACGGGCTAAGTTGTCGAATGAGACCGTGCTCCCTTTGACTTAATCCATGACATATATTTTGGAATACTACATAATATTATAGAAATCGAGTGAAAACTGACGGATTCGCGTTCGTCGAGTTCGTCTCATCCCGGCCTATGGAGCTCGTCGATCTCTTCCAGAACCTTGGCTTCCGCCTTCGCGGCAAGTCGAGGAGCGACATGCTCCTGATGACGCAAGGCGCAGCCGCGTTCGTTGTTAACGGAAATCCGAATGCATTCGAATCCCAGCATGGTGCGTCGGTGCGTGCGATCGGGATTCGCGTCAACGACGCGAAGGCGGCCCACGAGCAGGCGTTGGCCGGCGGTGCGGTCAGCGCCTTTGCCGAACAGGAATGCGAGTTTGTCCTCGGCACGCCGACGATTCTCGGTATCGGAGATAGCCTCGTGTACTTCATCGGCAGCGACTTCCGTGAAATATTTTCGCGCACTAACAATTTTATGCAAACCGACGCGACTGGGACACCCATCACAGCCACACATTAAATTTGACATAATATAAATTATCAACAATCTGGCTGTTACGGCAAAGCTGTAATGTCGTACCTGGGCAAAGTTGAAACGTCGCATGTCATGCTGGCTGACCATTTGAATGGGAGGCTCGCATGACGACATCCGGGACAATCACCATGACGATGTGCGAGGTTGACCGGCTCAGGACGATCCAGTCGCTGGTCGATGGCCTGCTGATGACGTGGCAGGCTGCAGAACGGCTTCATCTGAGCCGGCGCCAGGTTGAGCGGCTGACGCTGCGCTATCGCAGCCAGGGCGCGTCGGGGCTGCTGTCGCGGCATCGTGGGCACCCGAGCAACTACCAGTTGCTGGACGGTGTCGCTGAACGGGCGTTGAATCTGATCCGGGACAGTTATGCGGATTTTGGGCCAACGCTGGCGTGCGAGAAGCTGCGCGAATGTCATGGGCTGGTGCTGTCGAAGGAAACGGTGCGTCACCTGATGACGGGGGCCGGGCTGTGGATTCCACGCCGGCAGCGGCCGCCGAAGATCTACCAGCCACGGGCGCGGCGATCGTGCCTGGGCGAGCTGATCCAGATCGATGGCAGCGATCATCGCTGGTTCGAGGAGCGGGCGCCGGCGTGCACGCTGCTGGTCTATGTGGACGACGCAACCAGCCGGATCATGGCGCTGCACTTCACGGCGACCGAATCGACCTTCAGCTACTTCGAGGCGACACGGGCGTATCTGGAACTGCACGGCAAGCCGGTCGCGTTCTACAGCGACAAGGCGAGCGTATTCCGCTCGACGCAGACGGCGACCACGGGGGGCAAAGGCGTGACGCACTTTGGCCGGGCGATGTTCGAGCTGAACATTGACGGGTTGTGCGCAAATTCAAGCCAGGCGAAGGGCCGTGTTGAACGCGCGAACCTGACACTGCAGGACCGCCTCGTGAAGGAACTACGGTTACGCCAGATCGACACGCGGGAAGCGGCCAACGCTTACGCACCCCACTTCATCGCCGACTACAACACGCGCTTTGGCAAGGTACCGCGCAGCGCTTTCAACGCTCACCGGCCGCTGCGTGCAGATGAGAATCTCGACACCATCCTGACGTGGCGTGAACCGCGGCGCGTCACGCGCTCGCTGACGCTGCAGTACGACCGGGTGATCTACCTGCTTGAAGACACGGACGCCAACCGCAGGCTGGTCGGACGCTACATCGATGTGTACGAGTATCCGGACGGCCGCATCGAGATCCGTGCCGACGGCCTCGCCCTTCCCTGCACGCCTTATGACCGGCTCTCGGAGATCGATCAGGGCGCGGTCGTCGACCACAAGCGGCTGGGTCACGTGCTGCAGGTCGCGCAGCTCGTTCAGGCCGATCGCGATAACCGGCGCGCGTCAGGCTCGCCGTCACGGACCAATCAGGGGCAGGCGCCTAAGCTGAAGGAACGCAAGGCTGGGACAAAAAAGCAGCGGGAGATCACGGTTGATGATCTGAACACCGCGATTGGCAGAACGACGGTCAGCCTCCAGGATTCTGTACTCAAAACCTCGTCAAAGAGATAACAAAGGCACAACTACGACACTTCTACTTTGCTGCCACTACGACACTTCAGAATGGCCTCGACACTACGACACTTCAGAATGGCCTCGACACGACACTTCAGAATGGCCTCGACACTGGCTGTCAGGGCTTTTTAG
The DNA here is from genome assembly GCF_052682275.1 of Paraburkholderia sp. D1E. Taxonomy (NCBI): domain Bacteria; kingdom Pseudomonadati; phylum Pseudomonadota; class Betaproteobacteria; order Burkholderiales; family Burkholderiaceae; genus Paraburkholderia; species Paraburkholderia sp. D1E. The sequence goes on along the minus strand of NZ_JBQYMB010000001.1, from coordinate 6,865,369 downwards.
AAATGTCCGGTTCTGGCTCATTAGAAATGTCTGGTTTCCTGCTCCGGTCCGGCGGCTGTAGCGCATGCTGCGGCATCCCAGCGAGCCCGGAGCCAGACCATGAACGGACGTGGATTCATCACGATCAGCATGCATGAGTTGGATCGGCTGCAGGTCAGCTACTTCGAGGCGACGCGCGGGGATCTGGATACGCTATGGCAAGTCAGTCGCGTTCTACAGCGGCAAGGCGAGCGCATTCCGGCCGACGCACACGCAGACCGACGACCGGAGTGTCACCCACGTTGGGATGTCCCTGGTGGGCTATTCTTCACGTTGAAAACCCTAAGCTGATTCATAATCGACTCTATACACGGAAGCAGCACCTCATAGACTGAAGAGCATGAAAGATCGATCCACAATCGTATGCGTACGCGACGGCAAGGTGCTGCTGGTCGCTCGCGCGCGCTCACGGTGGTCGCTGCCTGGCGGTACGATAAAGCAGTCCGAAACGCCCCTGGATGCAGCGCGACGCGAACTGGAAGAAGAAGCGAACCTTTTTGAAACCAGGTTGACGTACCTGTTCCAGTTCGGCGGACTGAACAAGCGGCATCATGTTTTCTCCGCCGATCTCACGCGGGACGCGTCGCCCGAGCCCGGCAATGAAATCTCGCAATGTCACTGGTTCAGCCCGATCAAGATAGCAACCTTGTCAACCAGCATACCCACTCGCGCGATCGTTGATCTCTTTCTCAAATTCGAAAATCGCCGTGAAAATCCGTCCACAGTCGTCACCAAACGGGATTCACAAATTCACGCAGACGGAGAGCGAGTAACCCAAACCACGAACCAGGATGAAGAAAGCATCGCCCTCCTCGCCCGACGCTAAGGAATTCCGGACGATGCACCGGCTAAAGGCTACTTCCCCACACGCACCAGCAATGCGCGGCCACCGCGTTTAGCAATCCAAAGAACCAACCCGGCGGCAACGATCGACGTCAGTTGCCAGTCGAGCGGCACAGCGGCCGTCATCACGCCCGGCACGCTGCCACCACGAGCAGGAACGACACACGCATGACCGGTTTGCCCGGCTGGAACCTGCAACGCGCAGCGCGCTGGGGCGTCGTACTTTCCTTCCAAAATCTGGCAATTGCTTGACTACAATGTATTAATACAAATGAAGCTGCAAAGGCATTCTGTTCAGACATGGCGGTCAGTGATGTGACGTTTCAATTCCTTCATTGGAGGCATGGCCATGACCTGCCTGAGCGAAAGGATTGTCGGCGCAATATTTTGTTTGCTGAGCGGATACGCGTTCGCGGGCGGCGTTACCATGGACCTGCCCGAAGAGATGACCATTGCGAATATCGCACCTCCGCCCGAGAAGGCTGCTTCGTCCATTCCGGAGCCTCAACGCTATCTGCAGCGCTATGAAATGGAATATCAGTCGGATCAGGGACAACCGTTTTACGCTCAAATCGAGAACTTCTATAGCTCACCGGTGACCCACGACTTCCAACTCGGCGCCGGCAAGGCCGCATCAGCGCCTGAGGCGCCGCCGCAGCAGGCGTCAAATTATCTCCATCTGGGTCCGTCGACGGCGCCGCAACTCTCAATCGTCCAGTTGTCGGACACGACTCTAACGCTCGGTGCGCAACCGCAGCGAAGGCTGTCGCTGACCGTCAACGATTGGGTCTTTTCCGGCACTGCGCGTGTGGCGGTTTTCCATTCACACGATACGGGCGCGACACTTTCGGTTCGCCACGGCTTTTAACCCAAGGTCTGCGGGTTAACTCGGATCCACGCTTGCTGGACAAAGTCTGCATTGCGCCGCACATCTTTTTCAAACCGGCGTTGGCTTGGCCGCCGCCACGACTCATGGGATGAGTGACCCCGGCGCGCAATCCCTGCTTCCCAAATCACTTCACGCCTCGACGAACCGGTTTGATCCGTCGAGGCGTGATGGTGGGCTATGCGTGTCGGTCGTCGTTACGTTATGCCGGTACCGTTTGCGCCAGCGCCGCGCGCGACCATACACGATGCTGTTCCGCCGCCGCGATGAACGCTTTTAGCACCTCGGCGCTGTGGCTGTCGTCGCCGGTTGCGACACCATCGGCATGGTCTGGCAGTTGGGCTGCCGCCAGCACATCGCGCCCTGCCCCTAGCGCGGCAATCGCTTTCAGATGCTTGAACGCTTCGAGCACGAAATGTCGGGCGTCACCAGATTGCGCCAGCGTTTTCGCGCCGGCCTCGCCTCCGCAGACGATCACTGCGTCGAACATGATCGACGGCATGCCGGCAATCGTCGCGTCCGGCTGCAAACCATCGATCGCCGCGAGGGTCGGCGCAATCAGCAAAGGCGTCGCGTCCTCGCCTCGCAGCGCTAATTGAAGCTTCCTGATCGACGCGGCGTCGGAACCTGGCGCGGCCAGCAACGCGATCTTGCACGTCTTGATGCCCGGCTTCACTCGATTGAGCAAACTCAGTGCCGGCGAAGTCTGCGGCTTCGACGCGGGTGGTGCGTTGCCCTTCTTTGGTGCGGGCAAGCCCAAGCCAGCCGCGACCTTCGCAGCCAGACCGGCGTCGAAATTGGCAAGGATCTCGTTCACCACGCGCTCGCGAATCTCCGGCTTCGTTACCTTGCCGAGCTCGAACTGATACGCGGCGCTGATATGTTCCTGCTCGACCTCGGACATGCTGCGATAGAAAAGCGCGGCTTGCGAGAAATGATCGGCAAAAGACTCGCTGCGCACACGGATCTTCACACCGTCGACACGTTCCTGATAGCTCTCGAAGCCGCCGTCTGACGGCGCCGGATCGGTTTCCTTCGGCCAGCCTCCGTTCAGCGAGTTGGGTTCATAGGAAGCTTGCCCGACGTTGATCGCCTGGCGATGCATCGCGTCGCGCTGGTTGTTATGAAACGGGCACACCGGCCGGTTGATCGGAATCTCGTGGAAGTTCGGGCCGCCCAGCCGGCTGATCTGCGTATCCGTGTACGAAAAGAGCCGACCTTGCAACAACGGGTCATTGCTGAAGTCGATGCCGGGCACGACGTGCCCAGGATGGAACGCGACCTGTTCGGTCTCAGCAAAGAAATTGTCAGGATTGCGATTGAGTGTCATTTTGCCGATGATCTTTACCGGCACGAGTTCTTCCGGAATCAGTTTGGTCGGATCGAGCAGATCGAAACCGAAGCTGTTTTCGTCCTGTTCCTCGATGATCTGCACGCCGAGTTCGTATTCGGGGAAGTCGCCCCTTTCGATTGCCTCCCACAGGTCGCGCCGATGGAAGTCGGGATCCTTGCCGGCGAGCTTCTGTGCTTCGTCCCACAACAACGAATAGGAGCCCAGCACCGGGCGCCAGTGAAACTTAATGAAGCGCGCCTTGCCTTGCGCATTTACGAAACGGAAGGTGTGAATGCCAAAGCCCTCCATCATACGGAAGCTGCGTGGGATCGCGCGGTCCGACATGGTCCACAGCACCATGTGCGCGGATTCGGGCACCAACGACACGAAATCCCAGAACGTATCGTGCGCGGAGCCGCCGGTGGGCATCTCGTTGGGCGCTTCCGGTTTGACGGCGTGTACGAAGTCCGGAAACTTGATCGCATCCTGAATGAAGAACACTGGCATGTTGTTGCCCACCAGATCGTAATTACCCTCCTGCGTGTAGAACTTCACCGCGAACCCGCGCACGTCGCGCACCGTATCCGCCGAGCCGCGTGGCCCCTGAACGGTGGAAAAACGCACGTAGACCGGTGTCTGCACGGCCGGGTCCTGCAGGAACGCGGCTTTCGTGTACTCGGTCATCGGTTCGTATAACTGGAATACGCCGTGTGCGGCGGAACCACGTGCATGCACGATGCGCTCGGGAATCCGCTCGTGATCGAAATGCGTGATCTTCTCGCGCATGATGAAGTCTTCGAGGAGCGAGGGACCACGCGGACCAGCGCGCAATGTGTTCTGGTTGTCGGCGATCTTCACGCCCTGATTGGTTCGCAGCGCTGCACCGTCGGGACGCACGCGAAACTGTTCGAGATCCTGCGATTTACTGTCGTCAGCCGGCTTGGCGGGCTGACGGCTACCGGTTTTTCCTGCCATGGAAACACTCCTTGCGTTAGCGGCGCCAGCCGATGATTCGCACTGGCTCGAACCTCAGAATTAGCAAGCGTTGTTCCTGATGAAGAGTGCGCGCGACGTCACGTCTGGCAGTGCGCGATAGAAGATATACGTGCCTCGCGGCAAGCTTTGTAAAAAAAGCCGCCGGAGCGGCTGTCTGGGAGCGAACGACCCAACTCAGGATCTACAGCAGTTCACGCTGCAGCGGGGTCGCTGGTCAGGTCTTTGCCGTTCTCCAACCGCCCGGCGAACCGCCGCAGGAACGCAGTCTGTTGCTGGACGGTTACGGTGAAGTCATACCAGTTGGCGCTCGATGTGACGGACCAATTAGTCTCCGCTACCGTGCCGGGGGCCACCTGAAAAGTCCATGGACCTCCACTTACGTACGCATTGGCAGCAACCACAAACGTGCAAGTCGCGCTCCCCGTGTTCATCATGGTCAGATATACCGCGCTGTTCGCTACGTCGTAGCAGACTCTAATCTCCGGATTTGCGGCATTGCTTCCCGAAGTGGAGGCAATGTCGCCTGAGAATTGACGGTAGAAGCCGTTCGGTCCCTTCAAGGCGAGTGAGTATCGCGTACCCGTCAACGTGGAGCCGTTCCAGCTATCCGTAATCTGAGCACCTGCGTCCACTGCGTAGCGACGCGGCGGATTAGACGGCGTGTCGAGATCGAAAGCCTGAAAGGCAGCGCCTGCGGTGCCGGAGTTTGCAACGATTAGCCAGAACGAAGTTGCCGAGGGTACGACTCGACCGCTGGCGTGAAGCTCATAGGGCAAAGCGCGTGAAAGGCGCGTGCCCGACTCCTGTGTCGGCATCGATTGGGTCGTGGGTACAGTAGGAGCCGGCAGGTTGCTGCATTCGCTGTTCCCCGTCGAGACATATGTACTGGTGCCTGGGAGGCTCGGCGCGGTTGCGTCGGGCGTTTTGAAGTTAAAGGCTGACGTCAGGTCGCCGCAAACAGACCGGCGCCATGGGCTGATATTCGGGCAATGAATCCCAAAGCGCTCTTCAATAAGGCGAATTGTCGAGGTGTGGTCAAACAGTTGGGAGCAAACATAGCCCCCCTTACTCCACGGAGAAATCGCCAGCATAGGCACCCTGAACCCGAGGCCGATCGGCTGCCCCGCTGTTATCTCGCCTTGCGTCGTCATGGTGGCCTGCCCTTGCGTGCCAGAAGCGGGGGGCATCGGCGGCGGATCGTGATCGAAAAAGCCTCCGTTCTCGTCATAGTTAAGCAGGAAGATTGTCGCCCCCCAAACCTTGGGATTGGCAACCAGGGTCGCCAGCAGACGAGCGGTGAGATCCTCGCCGTCACACGGATGATAATCGGCGTGCTCGGACTGGGCCGCCGGCGCCACGATCCATGAAACCTGAGGAAGCGTTCCTGCGGCGATGTCCGAGGCAAACGCTTGCACGATGTCCGGCACAGTTGCGAGGCCATTCTTGTAAAGCGGACTGGAAGTTGGAGCGTTCTTGAAATTTGCGAACCATGCGAGCGCATTGTCATCGAAATTATCGGTTTCCTGATAGACGCGCCAGCTTATATTCGCAGCCTGCAAGGTCTCGGCTACCGTCGGCCACGTCGATACAGGCTCCGAGTTGTCGAGTACTGCCGTTTGTCCGACCGACAAACCGTTGCTGCCGCTGAACACATGAAGTCTATTTGGGTTCGTTTGCGTAAGCGTCGAACAGTGATACTGATCGCAGATTGTGAAAGCATCCGCCAGCGCGTAATAGAACGGCAAATCATTGCGGGTAAAGTAGCTCATCCCCAGCCCGGGGGTTCTTGCCGTATTCCACGCGTTGTAAAGACCGTGGTTCCAGATTCCGATGTCGGTCGGATAGTCCATTGCGGCAGCGCCGATACATATAGCACTGGTAGTCGTGGTGTCGATATGAAACGGCAAAATGTAGCTGCCCGTGCTGCTGGTGGGCTGTTGCCAGACAGGCGCACCGTTGGGCAAGGTAATGGCGAATCTATCGTTGAAACCGCGCACGCCTTGTAGCGAGCCGTAGTAATGGTCGAAAGCCCGATTCTCCTGAGTGAAAATAACAATATGCTGGACGTCGTTGATCGTTCCAGTTGTGTTCGCTGCCGGCGCTGCAACCGCTTCGCGGATAAGGGAGGGGATCATGGCGCTCATTGCCGAAGCGCTAAGGGACCCCGCTGCCATCTTTAGAAAATTGCGTCGTGTATTTGAATGCATTTCTTCACCCCTGTTTATCTTGATCGCTAATGCATCTGAGGACCATGCTCATGGCGCGCAATGGAGCACGGGAGTCACGGCACTCGCACCAGAGGCCGCATTTGCCCCGGCCTGCACCGGCGTTCCCCCACCGCTCGAATTGGAGGAGGAAGACGAAGGTGAGTCCCCACCACACGCCGTCAAACACAAGAAGATCATTCCGACAACGCACCATGCCGGTACGGCAACGCGAATACGATCAAGAGACGATGAAGTTAAGTAGTTCATCACGCCACCTGCGGTTATGGGTTGAGTGTCGACAAAGACTTGTTCGATGCATAAAGCGAATTGACTTGCGCCGAGGTCAATACCTTGTTCCACATCGTCATGTCATTGAACGTCATCGTGCCCGGAACGCCTTGTCCGCTTGAATAGTATTTTCCGGTTGCGCTCTCGTTGAAGCCGATGGTGCCGTACACGCCAGGTATCTTCGACATGTTCATCGAACTCATACTGAGCGTCGTCGTTTCCAGGCCATAAACCGGGTCATCGATGTACCCAGTAGCCGTTTTGGTACTTGTCGTGTCCACGGTCATGGCGACATAGATCCACGCATTCTTCGTAAAGTTGAGCGAACCGTCGGACCGAACTGAGCCATCTGCAATATTGAACTTGAGCTGGCCGTTACTTTCCTCCGCAATGGTGAAACCTGGATTGAGCCCGGAGCTCCAGTCCTTGTTCGTGATGACGGGAGAGTCGTTTTGTCCGTCACCAGAGTAAAACCAGAAGCCGACCGTGAATTGAGGTTTATTGGTGACGTCATCCGCCAACTTCATTCCGTTCAACGCATTCGATGCCGTATTCAGCGATGCGATTTGCAGAGCCTCCGCATTGAAATTGTCGGCCACAAACGACGCGGTGGTCGTGGAGCTCGGGTTGAATTGAGCGATCGCGACCGAAGGGATGATGACGTCCGACAGTCCACTGTTAAACGAGAAATAGTGAATCAAGCCGCTTGCGAGCGTCGGATCCAGCACCACCGGTTGGACGTAGTTGATTTGCGCAAGGGTCGACACCGCGGCATTATTCCCAATCAGCGTGTAATTGAACGTGTAGAGCCCATTGCTACTCTCGCCCAGCTGCGTGTCGACGTAGGACTGCGCGCTCCCGGACAATGTCGCAATGAGATTGCCTGCCCGGTACAACTGGAATTGAGAGGGCGTTGTCGGAGGCGGCGTCCATGTCAGATTAAAGCTGGCGAGGTCACTTCGGGGTGTCGCCTGAAGCGATCGGGCTCCGATATTGCCAACCAGAGAGGTGCCGTCGATCGCGTAGGTATTCGCGTTCGGCACCGCGCCAAGCCACGTCAGAACAGTAGGCGTTATATCCGCCTGCGTTGCGCCCGTGGTGAGCTGAGCCAACGTGGGCGCAGGCTGTATTGTGCCGGGAGCAGTAGTCGCGTTAGCAACCGTAAGCGTCTGATTTGCAGCGATAAAGCTGGTCTGATTCGAGAGTAGTGGCAGGCCGCTTTCGCTCCCGGTTGCGTCCAGCCCCTGATCGGTTGTGACAAGCACAAGCCAGTTTTCATTTACGCCACTTTGACCTTCACGTGCTTTTATCGTACCGAACAACTGACCGATCTCGTTATCCGCGACAACGAGAGCGTTGGGGTAGTTGCCTCCCAGACCCGATGCGGACGCAACTGTTTGAGGTCCCGTCAAGTTGGCAAAGACCACGCTGTCAGTGCCTGCAGTAATAGCGTTAGTGGCTGCACTCATCACGCAACTGTCCACACCGTTGCAGTCGATTGACGTATTGACGTAACCACTCCCGATCGCGGGCGAAAGAAGCGCGTTTATGGTCCCCCAACTCGCGAAAGCGGCAGTACCGTTTGCTCCCGCCTGTTGAGCAAGTTTAAAAAGTGGATCGGCTTCAAGTGCCTGATCCGCATAGTCGCTGAGAACACCGTGACGATTTGCCCACGTGCCGGTCAAGACGGTGGCCCACCCTGGGCCGGAGAGGGTTGGCTGCTGTGTCGTCGTGCCGCCAAGCCCACCGGCCAAGGCTGAAACGACCGCCATGCTCTTCAAATTTGGCAACTGGTTGTTGGCGATACCAGCTTGCAGAGCCGTGTATTGAACACCTGAAAGACCGACCACGAGTACCTTTGGCGTCGCACCGGACCCGCTCGCTGTGTTGCCCGTTGGCGATTGGCTTACTTGTCCCGTCGACACGGCCTTTCCCAAATCATCGCCGCAGCCGGATAGACTACCAGCGATAATCAATATCAATAGGACTCCTGATTGACTAAATCGGCGGTGTAGACAATTTATTAACATGACATCTCCTCGATACGTTTATGCACAGTGCGGTCACCCAAGCCCGACATGCGCAGCAGAATCTAGCTTATGAAAATGCGTGTACAACTATTTGCTGGTTAAGCTAAAAGAAGCATCATCGAATACGCGCCATCATCCAGGACTATTCGCACGGGAGGCGACATTGAGCGTCCGGTCTCCGCCAAACAGAAGGAATTCCGACTAGAGAAGCAGCACGATCATCAAGAAAATTCGCCCTTCACCGCATATCGATCCGAGATGAAACGCATGCACAGATCAAGCGCTCTCGAAAACACTTTAATAAGTTTGAGTACTGGCTTCGGTATCGAAGACGGTTTCGCAACAAGCCCGCGTTACAGGACGCCGCCGCAGTTCCATCGTTATCGTGCATCGAAGCCTACTCCATCAGAATTCTGAGCGCAACATTTCGACACGATACGCCTCAAAATGCCTCATTCCGAATGATGGTGCCACGTGCTCCAATGGATTAACGACTTTCAGAGCCGGTCCACGGGGGCTCGCATGGAGACAACGAGTCACGCGGCTGACCGTCCTTTGAGTTGTGCGGCATAAGCATGCCGGGCATCGCCCCTTCGCCGCTCGAAGATCCGTGTCACTCGACAAAGCGGCTACCTAAAATTACACAAAACTGGCTATTTAATAAGGCCACTTGAACGCTTAACCTGTACTCGCCGAACCACTGAGTGGGTCCAAACCGTCAAGGAGTGAATCATGGAACAACGTCTCGACTTCTACAAAGCCAACCCCGCTGCCATCAAGGCGATGCTGGGTGTCGAAGAACGCATCGGCAAATCGGCCCTCGAAAAATCGCTGACTGAACTGGTCCGTCTGCGCGCTTCCCAGATTAACGGCTGCGCTTTCTGCGTCGACATGCACACCACCGACGCCCGCAAAGGCGGCGAATCAGAGCGACGTCTGGCCACCGTCGTGGCGTGGCGTGAAACGCCCTTCTTCACCGACCGTGAACGCGCCGCGCTCGAATGGACCGAAGCGCTCACGCTGGTGTCACAGGAACACGTACCCGATGCCGTGTGGAAAACCGTACGCCCGCACTTCAGCGACGAGGAACTGGTCGACCTGACGCTGCTGGTTTCCGCCATCAACGCGTGGAACCGCTTCGCAATCGGGTTTCGCAAGATGCCTGTTTGAGCTCATCGCAGCCATGCCCCTACGAACCATTTCTGCATAAACCCTGAAGGAAATAAGTCGTGAAAATCATGCACATCGACGCGAATCCCAAACGCGAGCGATTCAACGCCAGGCGTAATCGCACGAAAATGCGCACGCTTATCGCGATGGTGGCGCTTGCCGTTTTTTCTATCGCTGGAATTTCCCAACCCGTATTCGCCGCCGATACAGCCGCTCCACATGAGACGATTACGCCCGCGTTCACCGAGGCAATCGCCAACGTTCCAGGCAAAACGATGACGGCACTGGTCGTCGACTATGCGCCTGGCGGCAAGTCACCATCGCATCGGCATGGGCGAGCTTTTGTGGTCGGCTATGTGCTGTCGGGTGCGATCCGCAGCCGTGTCGACAACGGCGAGGAACGCGTCTTTCATGCGGGCGAATACTGGACCGAAATGCCTGGCGCGCATCATAGGGTCAGCGAAAACGCGAGCGATACGGAACCCGCGAAGCTACTGGCCATTTTTGTGGCGGACACGAATGATAAAAAGCTGGTCACGTTCGACAAGCAGTGAGCGCTTAACGTGAGATGCAGGTGGTCCATGCGCTCCCCGCATGGACTGGCCAAGCCCGTGCTGGCATAGAGAGTATTCCGCCATTTATGGGTCAGTCCGGCGGCTCTTGCGCACATTCTCCCGCATCGCCCTCGCCGCCTTGCGCTGTTTTTTTGCTTTGGCCGACTTCATCGCGGCTTCCCTTCACGGCCATAGCAACGCGCCAATCGCGATCAGAAACAGTGCCGCCAGGCCAATCCCCAATCCCATCCCCAGATCGGTCTTCCATTCTCCGGTCTCGACAGCTTCGCTTCGCCACGCGAACGATGGATGGTCGGCCGACACCCGTAGCCCTCCTGCAGCGGCCCGATCACAGAACCGTTTGGTCAGCGCTTCCTCGTCATGCTCGCTGACGACAGGATCCGGCCCGCGGCTATATCTCGGCGAATCCGGTGGCGTCCAGCTTTCCTGGTAGTGCCGATCGAAACCGCTTCCGTAACTGAACGTGGCCGACACTTCCCACCACGAATCGTGTTTGCCGTAGTGCCTATACATCGAACATTGATCGACGCGCGCCGCGACCACCGGCCAGTTGCGTGCCTGCCAGAGCGTGGCGGCATCGCCAAGCCCTTTTATGGCAGCAATGAGAGCCATCAGTCCGAACAGAATGAGGACGATCGAACGAATGCAGGAGAAAAAGGTTTTCATTGAATACCGCTCATCAATGAACCTGCTGCCAGCTCGTGCGACAACCCTCCCGCTCAGCAATGCGTCGGCTATAAGGCATCAGCGTCGCTCGCTGCCGGCAGCCCGGTAGTCTGCGCAGCGCCACATTGATGACAATGCGGGAAGAAGGAAAAATTCCGGCCACCGCAGCCACAGAGATTGAACAGTCTCAATCCGCAGTGCACACAGAATGTGGAATCGTCACCACCAAGACTCCATTGCTTATCGCACGACGGGCACCGCTTTTTCTCGAATGAACGAACCGCCTTGTCGTATCCGATCGCGCGTGCGCGTTCGCCCTGGTCCTGCTGCAACTCGAGGCGTTTTCGTTCGACGTAGCGCTGGAATGCTTTCAGCATATAGAGACCGGCGAACACCGTGAGCACAATGCCGACCAATACCCTGACGTATCCCCCGAAATTCGGCAGATACGGAACCAGTTCGATAAAAAAGGCGCTCAATGCGAACAGCGCAAAGCCGTATACGAATGGCCAGTAACGGGCTTTGCGGTAGCGGATGAACAACCAGACGGCAACAAGCAGAATCGGCAACGTCAGCGCGAGCCGAAGGCCGAACACCTGCAACTCATAATGCCGGGTCGCTTCATTGAACCGCCGCTCGGTTACGGCGTATTCGTCGGCGATTTGCGATTCCAGCTGGGATTGCTTCAATCCAAGCGCCCGTTGCTGGTCGCCAATTGCATCGATCTGATGCTGCCAGCTGATTGCGACCGACTGGAGTGCGTCCAGTTTGCGGGTCCGCGCGAGAATGTCCGGATCGCGCGAACTGTCTCCCGTCACCGAGCGCGTTGCCAGCCAGTTGCGAAAACTCTCCTTGGCGTCCCCATACTCTTTCGCGGCACGTCCACGTGCCACCTCCATGGTTTCAGCCTTCTCCCCGAGTGCGTCGCGCTGCGATTGCAGATCGCGGCGCGCGGCGTCCAGCCGCGCTTTCGCAGGCGTGTCGGCGAACTGCTCGATGGCCGGTGGGCCGCCGTGGGGCGCGAAAGCCATGTCCCGGATCACGAGACTGCCCAGCATGTTCAGAAAAACCGCGAAGAGGATGGCAATCACCCATGAGGCGAGCCGCAAAAGCCGCGCTGGGCTGGTCAGTCCGTCGCCGGAGGTCATCATTCTTTTTTGCCTTATTGGAACTGGATTATCTGTTTCGCATGGAGTCGCGAATAATCGCGACGACGCGGGATTTTATCCAGAAGCCACAGCGATCTGCAAAGCGTTCGGTTTTCTTTTTCTCGTCGAAATTTCAGTTTTGAAAATGATCTGGCGCCTGCATGCGGCCATGCATGCCATTGCCATCACGCAAGTTAAGATGTCGCGCAATGGTGTTTCATTAATCTGGCGATGACCGAAAACACAAACGATTCAATTGAACAGCCGCACACGAGTAAATGGCAAATGCTCGTCGAACTCACCATCATTGTTCTGATGACATGGGCGTGCGCGAAGTTACCGCTGCAATGGGGCTTCGTTGGCTTGCTCTCTATTGCGCTGTTCGAATGGCTGCAGAGTCGATTTGCCGTTCTTCGGACCGGCTGGTTCTCGCTCATCAGGTTGTGCTGGCCGGTTGGACTCGGCATCCGAACGGCCCTCGACGTGCCTCATCTCTTGCTTGGGGTGCCGGCTGGCATTGGTGTCTGGGCGATTTCGGTGCTTGCGCTGGAGGCATTCGAGCGGCGCATCGGACTACGCCCGCGCACGGTCGAATCAGAGCCCGTCAAGCATCGGCCCGATCCTCCGCCGATGGTGTGGCCACCGGACTCAAGGTGTTTTCGCAAACACTGACCATTGACTGGTGCGGTGGCGGCCGCACCTTCATCTGCACCGCGATGGCGGCCGGCGATTACGCGACGCGACGTCGTCAATGGAGCCCCGGGCAAGGATTCACCCTGATCGACGACACGGCTTCTTCAGTTTCCCCGTCGCCCTAGAATTTCGGATGACATTCGAAATTCACCGACGATGCATGCTCGGCCATCATCTGCACGCCGCTCACCGTTTCAGTCGTGACACTGCTCTGCATGCCGCGACGCTCGCAATAGTCGCGCGCCTCACTGATTGCGTGTTCGTGCGCGCGGGCCCAGGCCATCCTGCCGCCGGTTGCGCTCGCTGCTACGGTATAGGTGCCGGGTTTGTCTGTGGCGGCAACGTCGGTTGCGGATACGCATCCCACCAGGCTGGCGCACGCGACCACCGCCGCGATGAGCGAGCGCCCCCGGCCGAATAACCGGCTTCGACGCTGCTGTGCTACGGATGCTCGCCTCTGATCGAGCACGTGATCTGAAACAGTGTTGAACATGATTCGCCTACATTTTTTAACCGTTTTATCAATCTCGAAATTATCCGCAATCAGAGGCGCAAGATCAGCCTCGTCATCCGAAAACACTGTTGCATGCGCCTGAACAATCGCTGGCAGTTGGTGCCTGCACACCGCTTCGCCGCTCTGCGGCGTGGCAGTCGAATGGTGTGATTCTGTCGGCCTGAGCCGGGTTTTCACGGCGTTTTTCTGTCATGCAACTTCTGCACTCTCCTCATAAAAACAATGCACTGGCTTTATCCCGCCAGTTCGCTTGAAATTAGCACGATCATTCCATTTTGCCGCGACCGGCCGGGGTCGATGAACCCGGCCCGCACTCGCCCCGCAATAGGTCTGTGCAATCAAGTCCGCTACAGGCGGATATAAAAAGAGGAGACATGCATGCGTTTTATCAATCATGGCGTTTGCGGAGCCACGCTGATTCTTGCCGCGGGCGGCGCTGCGGCTGCCGAGTCGAGCGTGACCTTGTACGGTGTCGTCGACGCGAACATCCAGTATCTGGACAACGGCGGCGTCCATTCGTACGCAGAAAAAAGCGGCGGCTCGACGGGTTCCCTATTCGGCCTGAAGGGCAGCGAGGACCTGGGTGGCGGCCTGAAGGCGCAGTTCAACGTCGAAACGGGCTTTAACGTGAACAACGGCGGCTTGTTCGCCGACACCTCGGCGCTCTTCTATCGTCAGGCGTGGGTCGGCCTGAGCAGTGACAAATACGGTTCGGTGACCATGGGACGTCAGTACGATCCGAGCTTCCGGGTTATCTACCCCTCTGATCCGTTTCGCGCGAACGAAGTGTTGTCGCCGTTTTCTGCCAACGTCCTCGCAGTCGACCGGAACACCCTGTCGACGCAATACGACTCGGGCCGCGCCAGCAATTCGATCATGTATCAATCGCCGAATCTGAAGGGTCTGCAGTTTTACGGCATGTATGCGTTCGCCGCAACGGTGACCCAACCTGTGCCAGCCACGACGGGCAACATGCTGAACGTCGCGGCCACTTACACGGGCTACGGTTTCTATGCGGGACTTGCGTATGTGAACCAGCGTCCGGGACAGGAAACCATCGCCGGCTTGCCTGGTTCGCTGAGCCTGCTCGGCACCGAGCACTTCATCGGTGCGCTCGCTTACCGGATCGGCATCGTGAATTTCCAGTTCAACTACTCTTACAACCGCTCCAAGGACCCGGCGGTGGGGTCGCTTGCCGCGCACCTCGGCACCGGCCATTCGCTCAGCATTGCGGAGTTGGGCGCCACGATTCAGGCAACCCCGGCCGACGTGATCGCGATTGCCGGCGTTCAGCGCAACGTGCGCGGCGCGCATGACAACACGCCGGGCATTGAACTCGGCGTCGATCATTCGCTGTCCAAACGCACCAGTCTCTACATGCGGGCGGGATATATGAAGAACAACGGCTCCGCCACGGTGAGCTGGCCGGGCGTGACCGTGACCGCGCCCGGAACCAAGCAGATTCTTGCGACGGTGGGTATGACGCATCGGTTCTAAGGCGAAGCGCGGCCGCCAGGTGGCGCCGGAGTGCCGCCTGGCGGCGCAGCCATAGCAAAACCCTTCCGGAATCGCACTTCACCGACTAGTCTGTAAGCACATCAAGCGAACGGACCGGACGCTGAACCGGAGGAGACATCGATGGATATTGAAGCACGCACCATAACGCGCGTGACGGTCCGGCTCGTGCCGTTCCTGATTGTCTGCTATTTCATTGCTTATCTCGACCGGGTCAACGTCGGCTTTGCTGCACTGCAAATGAACAAGGCGCTCGGGCTGTCCGCGAGCGCATTCGGCTTCGGCGCGGGTATCTTCTTCATCGCGTATTTCTTCTTCGAAGTCCCGTCCAATCTTCTGCTCGAGAAATTCGGTGCACGGCGCTGGATCGCCCGGATCATGTTCACGTGGGGGATCCTTGCCGGCGCGATGGCGTACATCCCGAACATTGCCCGCTTCACCGGCCTCTCGCCCGCGCACGTGTTTTACGGCTTGCGCATCCTGTTGGGTGTGGCGGAAGCGGGCTTTTTCCCCGGCATCATCTTCCTGCTCACATTGTGGTTTCCCGCTGCCTATCGCGCCCGTGTGGTCGGCTATTTCATGGCGGCCATTCCGCTATCAACGGTGATCGGCGGGCCGATTTCCGGCGCCCTCCTCTCGATGGACGGCCACGGCGGGCTCGCCGGCTGGCAGTGGGTCTATCTGATCGAGGCGGCGCCCGCGCTGCTGCTCGCGTTCGCCGTGCTGTTCTATCTGACCGACAAACCGGCGGACGCCAGCTGGCTTGCCGACGACGAACGCGACTGGCTGGTCGCCCGCCAGGCTCAGGAGCGCGAGCATCGCGAGGCCGTGCGCACGTTCAGCGTGAAGGAAGCGCTGTTCAATCCGCGCGTTCTGGCTGTTGCGCTCATCTACTTCGGTGCGAACGCAACCAACTATGGTCTGAGTTTCTTTCTGCCGCAGATCGTCAAGTCCTTCGGTCTCACCAACCTGCAGACCGGTTTCGTGACGTCGCTGCCTTACATCGTCGGCGTGATCAGCATGATTTATTGGGGGCGCCATTCGGACCGCAAGCTCGAACGTAAATGGCACGTGGCGATCGCGTTGCTGGTCGCGGCAGGCGGTATCGCGGCGGCGGCCGGGCTCGACAATCCGGTGCAGAAGATGATCGCGCTGTCGATTGCCGGGTTCGGCATCTTCGGCTGCCTGCCCGTGATCTGGACCTTGCCGGCCGCGTTCCTGTCGGGCGCGGCGGCGGCGGGCGGCATTGCCGCCGTCAATTCCCTCGGCAATCTGGCGGGATTCTTCGGGCCATACGCGATGGGCTGGATCAAGGACAGCACCGGTGGCTTCGGCGCCGGCCTGCTGTGTTTGTCGGGTGCGGGATTGGTCGGCGTGGCAGCCGTGCTTCTGCTGCGTCATGACACGGCGCTCGAGGCGTCGTGCAGTCTTCCTCCGGACCCAGGCGCGGCGGGCAGCACGAAGGTGGCGCGGTCCTAGCGAGGTCCTGGCGCCGCCCGCTCAGCGCGTTTGAACCTCAGGGCGATGCGCTCGCGCTGGCCGGCGCACTCGGGAGTGCGTTTGCCGTGCCGCCACCTGCGTCCGGCGCTGGCACGTCGTCCGGCGTGGGCGTCGGTGCCAGGGCCGGCTCGCCGTTGCCATGCACCTCACCGTCGACTGCCCCGCTCGCCGATGCAGGCGCCGACGCCGGTGCCTGAAGGAGCGGCGGCTGTGCCGGGAACGGCCTGGGTTCCACATCCGCGGTGGATGCAGATGCAGGTGCCGACGCAGGCGCAGTAACAGCCGGCGCATGGCGCGGCGTATTGCGCGTGACAACTTGCGCCTCAGGCTTTGCGGGCGACGCGGCGAACAGATGCTGGAACCACTCGCGCAGCCTGCCCGACCGTTCGGCAAACCAGCCCGGCTCCTGGTCGGTCTCGAACCTGACGCGGCTGTCGACCAGTTTTGACCTCTGCGCGCGCTGGAAAAAGTCGCCGACGATCGGCAACGCGCTATGCGCCCCCTGCCCCCAATAGTCGCTGCGCAAGGTCACGCGGCTGTCGTTAAAGCCGACCCACGCCCCTGCCACAAGCTGCGGGGACATCAGGATGAACCAGCCGTCGGCGTTACCCTGCGTCGTGCCCGTCTTGCCCGCGACATCGCCACGAACCCCGAAGCGGCTGCGAATGCTCGAACCCGTGCCCCGGCTCACCACGTCTCGCATCACATCGACGAGCGTGCGGGCAGCGTCGGCCGGCAGTTCCTGCCTGGGCGCCGCCGGCGCGAAATCGGCCAGCACCTCGCCGTTGCGGTCTTCGATACGCGTGACCATCACCGGCTCCACGTAGCCGCCGAGATTGGCGATCGTGCCGTAGGCCGAGACCATTTCCTTCAGCGTCACGGGACTCGTGCCGAGCGCGAGCGACGGCACCGGGTCGAGTTCGCTGTCGCGCACGCCCATGGCGCGCGCCAGTCGCGCGACCTTGTTCGGACCGACCTGTTCCATCAACTGGGCGGTGATCCGGTTGCGGGAATAAGCGAGGCCATCACGCAGGCTGATGGCGCGCTCGCTCGGCTCATCCTCGTCGCCCGGACGCCAGATTTCTCGGCCGGCCAGCGGAATCTCGACGGGTTTGTCGATGAACGTGTCGCTGGGTTTGGCGCCATCTTCGAAGGCCGCGGCATAGACGAATGGCTTGAAGGTCGACCCCGGCTGGCGGCGTGCCTGCTGGACGTGGTCGAACGGGTCCTGGCTGAAGTCGCGGCTACCGACCCAGGCCTTGATCTGGCCGTTGCGTGGGTCCATCGCGAGGAAGTCCGCCTGCACCCGGGTTTTGGATTCGCAAACCGACTGCACCAGGTCGCGGTCGGACGAGACGCGTTTCATCGCGTCGTCGTCCGTCAGGCCCGCGTCTTTCGCGGCGCGATAGTCAGGTGTTTCGCGCAGGAAAGTCTGTAGCAGGTCCCGGCCGCTCGCACAACCCGCACGCGTGCCCCAAGCCGAATTGGCGATGCTCTGCAACTGGTTGCCCTGCAAGGTCACGGCCTGTGTCGCCATGGTCTGCAAGCGTGAATCGATGGTAGTACGCACCACCAGTCCGTCGGAATAGATGTTGTAGTCGTTGCGATCGGCCCATGCCGCGAGCCATTTGCGCAGCTGTTGCGCGAAGTGCGGCGCGGGGCCGGGCGGCTCGGTCTGCCGTTCGAAATCGATGCGCAACGGACGGCGCACGAGCGTCGCGTAAGCCGCGGGCGTGAGCTTGCCGTACTTGACCATTTGCGCCAGCACCGTGTTGCGTCGCTGCAGCGCGCGTTCCGGATTGAGCACCGGGTTGTAGTAGCTATTGCCTTTGAGCATGCCGGTAAGCGTCGCGCTTTCCAGCACGTTCAGGTCGCCGGCTGATTTGTCGAAATAGGTTCGCGCTGCCATCTCGATGCCGTAGGCGTTGTAGAGGAACGGCACCGTGTTGAGGTAGGTCTCGAGGATCTCGTCCTTGGTGTAGAGCGCCTCGATCTTGAACGCCGTGATCGCCTCCTTGATCTTGCGGGTCAGCGTAGGCGCGCGGCCGATCTCGTCCGGATAGAGATTGCGGGCGAGTTGCTGGGTGATGGTCGACCCACCCTGGCGATCTCCGGAAAACGTGTGCAGCGCGGCCGATGCCGTACGGCGCCAGTCGAGCCCAAAATGCTGATAGAAGCGGTGATCTTCCGTAGCGATCAGCGCGTTCACCACGTTTGGCGAGATGTCCTGGAGTTTGACCCACTCACGGTTCGAGGGTTTGAATTCGGCCAGCAGCTTGCCGTCCGCCGAGAGAATCTGCGCGGGCTGCTCGATTTTCGCCTTGCGGATATCGCCGATACTGGGCGTGAACGGAATCAGGACCAGGACATACAGGACGAGCAGCAGCGGAATCGCGGCGCAGGCCTTTGCGACGCCACGCAGCGTAGGATGGCGGAGGTGCCATAGAGCCCGGGTGATGGGCTGGTTTGCCAGGATTAGCCCTTTTTCAAGGGTCTGCAGGAATGTGGGAATCAGACGCTTCACTCGGGTTACCGTTCTGCTTGACGAAGGCAGCATCGTATCAAGATGGGGGCGCCTGGGCGGCGGGTTTTGATTTGTATGGGTTTGGGTTGCCTGTGCGGCGCTTTTTTGTTTGCTTGTCTGCTTGCCTGTGGTTTGGGCGTTTTCTTGATCTGTTTGGTTGTTCGGTGCTTTCTTGTCTGTTTGCCTACGGCGTTGGGCTTTTCTTGGTCTGGATTCTTGGGATTTCCCTGATCTGATTTTTTGGCCTTTCCTTGAATTGTTATTGGATTATTAGCGTCGCCCCTGTGCGGGGCAGGCACCTACTTTTCTTTGCCTGCTGCAAAGAAAAGTAGGCAAAAGAAAGCAGCTCAAACCGCTAGCTTATAAGCGGGTCCCCCGCGCAGTTGCGGTAGTGGCACATCTGGAATCCGTGTTCTCGCCCATTCCGCGTGAGTGACAAAGCGCTCATCAGCTCCCACTCCGCACTGCGTACGTCGCGGACGGGTTTGCCAGGGAAACCTGCGGCTTCGTTGAGGTGCGGTGGGAGCCATCGTCTTCGCCTCGGCGGGGCGCCGAATGGCGCGCGGGTGCAAAAACGTGGTGGTCGGTTCTATGAGGTGCGTTTCGGCGCGCGAGGGTGTCCGGAATTTTGTGTAAACGGGTATTGATTTAACCCGGTAACAGGCGGTCTTCGAACTGGATAGTGAAGCGGTTCAGGGCTGCCTTCCAGTCCCGGATCGGCATCGACCACTTCTTGCTGATGTTGTTAAGTGCCAGGTAAAACAGCTTGGTCACGGCCTCGTCGGTCGGGAACGAACTGCGGGTTTTGATCACCTTGCGCAGGCTCATGTTGATCGATTCGATGGCATTGGTGGTGTAGATCACCTTCCGGATCTCCGGCGGATAGTCGAAGAACGGAATGACGCGTGCCCAGTTGCGCCGCCAGCTCTGCCCGATGGACGGATAGTCCTTGTCCCACGTGGCTTCGAAGGCACTCAGCTTCTGCTCGGCCAGCTCGACCGTCGATGAAGTGTAGATCGTCTTCAGGTCGGCGGCGACCTCGCGCTGCACCTTCCAGGACACGAAGTTCAGACTGTTGCGCACCATATGCACGATGCACAGTTGAACTGCTGCCTTCGGATAGACTGCTTCGATGGCTTCGGGGAAGCCCTTGAGCCCATCGACACAGGCAATAAAAATGTCCTGCACGCCGCGCGTTTTCAGCTCGGTCACCACCTGCAGCCAGAACTTCGCGCCCTCGGTCTGGGCGATCCACAGCCCCAGGACTTCCTTGTGGCCGTCCATGTTCACGCCGATGGCGAGATAGACCGCCTTGGTCCGTACAGCACCGCTGTCGCGCACCTTGACGTGGATGCAGTCGAGATAAACGATGGGGTAAAGCGCGTCGAGCGGGCGGGCTTGCCAGGCCTTCACATCCTCGCTCACCGCGTCTGTTACGGCCGAGATGAGCGTGGGCGACACCTCGGTACCGTACATTTCTTCCAGATGCCCCTGAATCTCCCGCACGCTCAGGCCGCGGGCATATAGCGAGATGATCTTGTCGTCAAAGCCCGACCAGCGCGTCTGATGACGACTCACCAGCTTCGGCTCGAACGCACCCTGACGGTCACGCGGGATATCGAGCGGCAACTCGCCAAACTCCCCCTGCAACGTCTTGGCGCTATGGCCGTTGCGGGTGTTGCCCGTGGCATTGGTGACCGCTTCGCTCTTGCCGTGGCCCAGGTGTTCGGACATCTCCGTCTCTAGCGCCCGTTCAACCAGCATCTTCGTGAGCTGCTTGAGCAGGCCGTTCTCGCCAATCAGGTCCTCTGGTTTCTGGTAGTTCGCCAGCAGGCTGTCGGCCAGCTTGACGAGCTCAGGGTCGGGTTTCACGCGTTTGTTGCGTTTCGCTACGGTCATCGTCGCTCCTGATTACTGGCAGTCTCCTGCCAAATGACCGTTTACACAAAACTAATTACACCCTCCTGCGCGCGCAGCGCCGCCGGAAGTATGACTGCCTTGTCACTAACGCCGAATGTGCGGGAACACAGATTCCAGATGCACCACTCCCTCCTCCAAGCCGGGGGACCCGCTTAAGAATTAGCGGGGTGAGCCGCTTTCTCTTGCCTACTTCTCTTTGCGGCGGCAAAGAGAAGTAGGTGCCTGCCCCGCACAGGGGCGACGCTAATAATCCAATAACAATTCAAGGAAAGGCCAAAAAACCAGATCAAGGAAACAGCAACACCACAAAAACACAGAAAAACAAGCACCACACAGGCAACCAAAATCAAAAAAAAACCAACGCCGCAGGCAAGCAGACAAAACCCCGCCGAACAGGCCAAAACCCAACCCCACTATAATGTCGGCAATTCTGACAAGAGGTGCTTCATGATCATCAAACCGCGCGTGCGTGGCTTCATCTGTGTATCGACCCATCCGACCGGCTGCGAAGCCAACGTCAAGGAACAAATCGAATACGTCAAGGCACACGGCCCCATCGCCAACGGCCCGAAGAAGGTGCTCGTGATCGGCGCATCAACGGGCTATGGCCTCGCCGCGCGTATCAGTGCCGCGTTCGGCTCCGACGCAGCCACACTCGGCGTCTTCTTCGAGCGTGCCGGTAGCGAAACCAAAACCGGCACGGCAGGCTGGTACAACACCGCCGCCTTCGAAAAATTCGCCACGGACAAAGGCCTGTACGCCACGAGCATCAATGGCGACGCTTTCTCCGATGAAGTCAAGCAACGCACCATCGAGGTCATCAAGCGCGATCTCGGTCAGGTCGACCTGGTCGTCTACAGTCTCGCCGCGCCCAAGCGCACGCATCCGAAGACCGGCGAAGTGTTCAGCTCGACCCTGAAGCCGGTTGGTAAGGCCGTTAACCTGCGTGGCATCGACACCGACAAGGAAGTCATCAAGGAAACCGTCCTCGAACCCGCCACGCAAGCCGAAATCGACAACACCGTCGCGGTAATGGGCGGCGAAGACTGGCAAATGTGGATCGACGCCCTCCTCGACGCCGGCGTGCTCGCCGACGGCGCGAAGACGACCGCGTTCACCTATCTCGGCGAAAAAATCACGCACGACATCTACTGGAACGGCTCGATCGGCGCGGCCAAGAAAGATCTCGACCAGAAAGTGCTCGGCATCCGCGAAAAACTCGCAGCCAAGGGCGGCGATGCACGCGTCTCGGTACTCAAGGCGGTCGTGACGCAAGCAAGCTCCGCAATCCCGATGATGCCGCTGTACCTGTCGCTGCTCTTCAAGGTCATGAAGGAAAAAGGCACGCACGAAGGCTGTATCGAGCAGGTCTACGGGCTCTACAAAGACAGCATGTACGGCGCGACACCGCATATCGATGAAGAAGGCCGTCTGCGCGCGGACTACAAGGAACTCGATCCCGAAGTGCAAGCCCGCGTCCAGGCACTCTGGACTCAGGTGACCAACGACAATATCTACGAGCTCACCGACTTCAGCGGCTACAAGACCGACTTCCTGCGACTCTTCGGGTTCGAGATCGCCGGCGTGGACTATGAAGCCGACGTCAATCCAGACGTGCAGATTCCCAGGCTCGTGCAGATCTGATGTTTGCTTGCGGGGCCTTCGCGGCCCCCGCCTGTTGTCTGTTTGCGGATGATCGGCAGCCCATCGCGGGCTGACCACACACGAGGGCTGGCGCGCAATGGCGTTCGAGGCGGGCGAAGCGGCAATGTGGCGGCTCGTGCAGCGCTACACAGGTCGAGTGGGATACCGGCGCGGCGTAAAGTCCGAAGGACTTTCAGCGAACCCGCCGGTTATCGATTGCTCGGGATGGACCGCCCTGCTGCTCACAGAGGCGCTGCAAGCCGAAAACGAGACGGCCATCCGTGGGGCGGCTATCTGCAGAGTGTTTGCCGTTGACAACATACAAGCGCTGCACACGTGGTCCGATCGGATTGTTCATGAGATCGAGCACCGCACAGGATTCATTCTCCAGGGGGCCGGGATCACGGCCCACACGCTCCCGCGCTGCGCCACCATCGGGTTGAAGATGGGGGAGCCCGCATGGGCCGTCAACCATCCCCGGCCACGCGGCATCACACATATCGTTCAAA
This sequence comes from Paraburkholderia sp. D1E, assembly GCF_052682275.1. Lineage (NCBI taxonomy): Bacteria > Pseudomonadati > Pseudomonadota > Betaproteobacteria > Burkholderiales > Burkholderiaceae > Paraburkholderia > Paraburkholderia sp. D1E. The sequence goes on along the minus strand of NZ_JBQYMB010000001.1, from coordinate 6,842,369 downwards.
TCGTCCGCTGTCCGGAGGATGATGCGCCGTTCGTTTCCGAATCGTTCGGCGGTTCGGTGGCGCCAGGAATAAGTCTTACGCCGCTGGCGGAGTGGCTTGCCCGCTCGCAGCCACATATTCTCGCAAACGAAGTATGGGTGGTGGACGCGTTTCGGATGGTGTCGTAGCCAGACTCATCAAGCATTTTTATCAGCAGGGAAACGCCGCCTCAAGCGTGCGCAGAATGGCAAGGCCGATTGGAAAATCGTCTGAAAGGCCCGGATGGTTGGTGAAAAACTGATCGAGCAGCGGATAGACGTTCTGATTGCCGATAGCGAGGTTTTGCGGCGGGCAGAACAGCGGTGGACGCTTTTTCGACACCAGATCCCCGTTCGCCCACCCCAGCGCGTTGATCGTGCCGGTGATGTAGGCCGCGTAGACCGAGTTGTTGTCGGTATGCGCCCAGAGCTTGTATTGCGAGGCCGTCATTTCGGCGCTTGCATTGAGAGTAAAACAGGCCATAAGCAAAGCCAGTGCAAATTTCGATACCCGCATCTTTGAACCTTCAATCTGTGTCGCAAAAGCGGCCATTGTAGGTGAGTCGGGTCGCGGTGCGCAGAAGCATTCAGTGCTCGGGATTCCGTAAGCTTTTCGCAGGTATTTTTGTAAGCCTTTGCGAGCGAGTAAACAGCGTGACGTCAGCGTCGCCGGCGCGACCTGATAGCGCCACGAACGCGCTGTTTAAGGCGCACCGTTGCGACAGTACTCAAGGTAGCCCGGGTGCATCGCAAGGCGCGCCATGTAGGCCGTCAGCGCTGGAAAATCGGCGTGCTGCAATGGCGTCTCGAGCCAGCGGTTGATCGAAAGGGCAATTGGAATATCCGCGAGTGAAAACGACGACCCGGCGATGAAGGCCCCAGTGGTCTCCAGTTGCCTGTCGACGATCGCAATATGCCTTGTCCAGTTCGCACATGACAGGTCGATTTGCTGACGGTCCTGATGAGCCGGCGAATGCCGAACCAGCGCAAGAAACGCGTAGCTCCATGCCCGGTTAAGTTCGCTCGCCTGCCAGTCGATCCATTGATCGCACTTCGCACGTTCGCGAGGGTCGACTGGATAGAGGGACGGGCCGCCGTAGCGGCCGGCCAGGTACCGGATGATCGAGTTGGATTCCCACAGCACAAACTCGCCGTCCCTGATTACCGGAACCATAGCGTTGGGGTTCAAGGCGACGAATTCGGGCACCTCGGTCGCCTTGAACCCGGCCCCCCAGTCCTCCCGTTCAAACGGCAGGTCGAGCTCGGCACACGCCCACAATACTTTGCGAACGTTGATGGATGATGCTTTGCCTAAAATCTGAAGCATGGGATCGTGGCCGCTCGTTCAGTCGCTATGGATAAGTCACCGGGGTCCGGCTCGAATCGTAGTGTATCGATGGCTCGCTAAAGCGCACAGATACACTTCGCGCCTTGCGAGCTGGGCCAGCGCCGTAAGCGCCCTTGCATGACCCAAATTTGATCAAATTTCCCAAAAGTAAAATTCCATGCGATGATTTGATCAAATCCCATCATGCAAAACGCCCGGCTTTCCCGAACAGGCAGCTCGTCGCGCAAGGTTTGCAGCAGCGCTTCGCGCCGTCTTCATCCACCGAATGGAGTCAATCTTGCAAAGCGACCTACGCGCCGACCTGCGTGAATTCCTGGAGCATCACCGCATTCATGAAGTGGAATGCGTGATACCGGACATGACGGGGGTCGCGCGGGGCAAGATCGTGCCGAAGAACCTGTTTCTCTCGGAAGGCAAGATGCACATGTCGAACGCGCTGCTGATGATCACCGTCAACGGCGAGTTCGCGAATTTCGAGCGCTTTGTCGGGCCGAGCGATCCCGACATGGTCTGCATCCCCGATCCGAATACGGTACGGCTCGTACCGTGGGCCATCGAACAGGTCGCGGTGGTGATCCACGATTGCGTCGGACTCGACGGCAAGCCGATCGGCATTTCGCCACGCGCGGTGTTGCGGCGCGTGCTGAAACTCTATGAGGACAAAGGCTGGCGTCCCGTGGTCGCGCCGGAGATGGAGTTCTATCTGATCGCGCAGAACAAGAATCCGCATGAACCGCTACGGCCGCCGCTCGGTCGCGCGGGCCGTCACGAAGCCGGCCGCCAGTCGTTCTCAATCGACGCCGTCAACGAATTCGATCCGTTCTTCCAGGACCTGTCGCGCTTTTGCGAGACCACGCGTCTCGGTGTCGAAACGCTCGTGCACGAAGTCGGCGCGGGGCAAATGGAAATCAACTTTTCGCACGGCGACGCGCTCGATCTCGCCGACCGCGTGTTCCTGTTCAAGCGCGCGGTGCGCGAAACCGCCTTCCGTCATGGCATTTTTGCGACTTTCATGGCCAAGCCGATGGAGCACGAGCCCGGCAGCGCGATGCATATTCACCAGAGCATCGTCGATAGCAAAACCGGCGAGAACATCTTTTCGCTGCCTGACGGATCGGCGAGCCCGCTGTTTTTCAACTATATCGGCGGCTTGCAGAAGTACATGCCACAAGCCATGCCGATGTTCGCGCCCTACGTGAATTCCTACCGGCGCCTGTCGCGCTTCACCGCCGCGCCGATCAACGTGCGCTGGGGGTACGACAACCGCACCTGCGGTATCCGCGTGCCGAATTCCGGGCCCGACGGACGGCGGCTCGAAAACCGCGTGCCGGGTGTCGACGTCAACCCGTATCTGGCGATGGCGGCCACCCTCGCCTGCGGCTATCTCGGCATGGTGGAGCAGCAGCAGGCGTCGGCGCCGATGATTGAAAGCGCCTACGACCTCGAATACGAACTGCCGCGCGGTCTCGAAGACGCGCTCAAGGCGCTCCTGAAGTGCACCGAACTCGCGGATGTGCTCGGCGACAAGTTCGTGCAGGCCTTTTGCGCGGTAAAGGAAGCGGAGTTCGAGACCTTCTCGCAAGGCATTACCGCGTGGGAACGCGAGCATCTGCAACTGCTCGTCTGAGCGCTGGCGGCTTATGGAAACACCATCGGAGAACCTGGATTTGAATACCCGTCAGGGCATCAATTGGGCACGTGCGCAGGCGCTTGTCGAACGCGAACGCCGCGCGTTTGCCGAGGCCATGCCGAAATCGCGCGCGCTATCCGAACGCGCCGCGCGCCACCTGTTGTTCGGCGTGCCGCTGCACTGGATGAACGACTGGTCGACGCCCTTCTCGCTCTATGTCGATCAGGCGCGCGGCGCTTCGTTCACCGACGTGGACGGTCATCGCTACGCAGACTTCTGCCTCGGCGACACGGGCGCGATGTTTGGCCATTCACCCGCCCCCGTGGCCCGCGCGCTGGCTACCCAGGCTGAACGCGGACTGACGACCATGCTGCCGGGCGAGGATGCCGCATGGGTCGGTGAAGAACTCGCGCGCCGCTTCGGGTTGCCCTACTGGCAGTTCGCGATGACGGCGAGCGACGCCAACCGCTTTGCGTTGCGCTGGGCGCGCGCGGCGACCGGACGCCGGCAGATCGTGATCTTCAACGGCTGCTATCACGGCACGGTGGACGACGTATTCGTCGATCTCGTCGATGGGAAACCGCAACAGCGCGACAGCCTGATCGGCCAGGTGCACGACCTGCTCGACGCCACGCGCGTGATCGAATTCAACGACCTGGCCGCGCTGGAAAACGCGCTGAAAGACGGCGACGTGGCCTGCGTGCTGGCCGAACCCGCGATGACCAACATCGGTATGGTGCTGCCCGAGCCGGACTACTGGCGGCAAGCGCAAGCGCTGATGCGCCGCTACGGCACGCTGCTCGCCATCGACGAAACCCACACCATCAGTTGCGGGCCGGGTGGTTACACGAGAGCGTACGGCCTCGAACCCGACCTGTTCATCCTCGGCAAACCGGTGGGCGGCGGCTTTCCGTGCGCGGTGTACGGTTTCAGCGCCGAGTTGGCGGCCCGCGCGCAGCACGCCAAGCGCAGCGCACCGCCCGGCCACTCCGGCATCGGCACCACCCTCACGGCGAACATGCTGGCGATGAGCGCGATCCGCGCGACGCTCGCCGAGGTAATGACGGATGCCGCCTACGCTCACATGTTCGCACTCGCCGAGCGCATCGAGGACGGCCTGAAAGGGGCGATCGCGCGTCGTGGTCTCGCGTGGTGCGTGACGCGCGTCGGCGCCCGTACCGAATTCCAGTTCACGCCGACACCGCCGCGCAACGGCACCGAAGCCGGCCGCCAGCTCGACGCGGAACTGGAACATATCATGCACCTGTACCTGCTCAATCGCGGCGTGCTGATTACGCCGTTTCACAACATGATCCTGGTGTGCCCCGACACATCGGCGGCCGACGTCGACAGACTGGTTTCTACGTTCGACGCCTGTCTTGCCGAACTGACCTGAGCGTAGTCAGATCGAGGTTGACGGCGCACGGCCACCGCTAAACCGTCGGCGTTTTTGCAGCTTTTTTTCGGCCCCCGCATCGAGCCTTATGAAAACTTCGCGTCATCACACGCTGCAGGACCAGACCTACGAAACGCTGCGGCAGTGGCTGACGATCGGGCGCTTCCTGCCAGGCGAGCGCATCAAGATCCGTCACGTCGCCGCCGAGCTCGGTGTGGGCGAGATGCCGGTGCGCTCCGCCTTGCAGCGCCTCGCGGCCGAATCGGCGCTGGTGAACGTGCCCAATTGCGGCGTGACCGTGCCACGTCTGTCGAAAGAACAATTCGACGATGTGTTGCGCGTGCGCCTGATTCTCGAAGGCCAGGCGGCCGAATTGGGCGTACCCTATCTGAGCGCGCACGATCTGGAAACGCTGGAAAAGTTGAATGAAGAGATGGCGCGGGCCTTGCCGACCACTAACACCAAGGGCTATCTCGATGCCAACGAGGCATTCCATCTGATTCTGTACCGCGCGGCCGGCTCGCCGCTTCTGCTCGAGTTGATCGAAACGGTGTGGCTGCAGGTCGGGCCGATTTCGAATCTGTTATTCGGCGACGCGCTGTTTGCCGGCACGCTCAACGACGCGCACGACGACCTGCTGAATGCCGCGAAGGCGCGCGATGCGGCCGGCGTGCGACGCGCGATCGAACACGATCTGAACCATGCAGCGAGTTGTTTGCGGGCGCAGTGTCTGTAGAGGCTGCGACTCGGCGCCGGCATCACGCCTTCAGCGTGGCCTGTTCCAGAATCATGTCGTAAAGCGCCTGCGCCGCCGGTGAAAGTTGAGCGGTCTTGCGCGCCACGAGGACGAGCGTGCGCGAGACCACCGGGTGCGTGAGCTCGACGGTGCGGACCGTCGGATACGCGCCCTTCTGAATCGCGAGCGCCGGCACGACGGCCGCGCCCACCCCTTGCGCGACCAACCCGACAGCCGTCGAACTGCGCTGCACCTCATAAAAGGAGCGCAGCGCCAACTCACTCTTTTCCAGTGCGACGTCGAGCAACGCGCGATTGCCGCTGACCTCCCCGGCAAAAATCAGCGGATACGATTGCAGTTGCTGCCAGGCGATGCGCCGCCGTTTTGCCAAAGGATGATCTTCATGGCAAATCAGCACGTAGCGGTCTTCCGTCAACGGCACGCTGGCGAGATCCGGATGATGCTCACCGGCGATATTGATGCCGAACTCCACCTCCCGGCGCAGCACGGCCTCCTCCACTGCAGACGACGCGTGATCGAGAATCTTGATGCGGTTATGCGGATAACGCCCGGCGTACGCCTGCAGAATGCGCGGCAGATACTGCACGCCCACCGTCGGCACGCAGGCGATCGACACATCGCCGCGACGGGCCTCACCCGTCTCGCGAATCTCCACCAGCGCATCGGCAAGCTCGCCCAATAACCGACGCGCCTGCGGCAGAAAACTGCGCCCTATTTCGGTCAGCGCCATGGAGCGGGTAGTCCGCTCGATCAGCGTGACGCCGAGAAACGTTTCGAGCTTGCGCAGACGTTGCGTAATGGCCGTCTGCGTGACGTGCAAAGAATCCGCGGCGGCTTGAAAGCTGCCCCGGTCCGCAATCGCAACAAATGCCTGTACACCGAGAGTGTCGATTTTCATTAGAAAAATGAAGGAATCGGAATGATAAATTCATTTTACTCTACCCCCGACACCGCACAGAATAAGCGGATTGGATCGGTTTGACACCGCACACTGAGCACGGATGTCAGCGGACACCGGTCCTGCAATCAAGACAAAGGAGCGTGACATGACTTCATCGACGAACTGGTCTGCGAAGCAGTATGTGATGTTTGAAAGCGAGCGCACCCGGCCGGTCAGGGATCTGCTGGCGGCGGTCCCGGCAACCGACGTGCGGGTGGCGGTCGACATCGGCTGCGGCCCCGGCAATTCCACCGAGGCGCTGGCGGCCCGCCTGCCCGGCGCGACGGTCAGCGGTCTGGACAGTTCCGCCGACATGATCGCGGCGGCCGCCAGGCGCCTGCCGCAATTCCAGTTCGAGGTGAGCGACATTGCGACGTGGGATGCCCCGAGCCCCTACGACCTGATCCTCGCCAATGCCGTGCTGCAGTGGGTGCCGGATCATGAGCAGCTGTTTCCGTCGCTTGTGAAAAAACTCGCACCGGGCGGCAACCTCGCCGTGCAAATGCCGGACAACCTCGACGAACCCGCGCACCGTCTGCTGCGCGAAATCGCGGCGGACGGCCCCTGGGCAAACAAACTCAAAGGCGTGGAACGCACCATGCGCTACGGCGCCGACTGGTACTACGCGCTGCTCAAACCGCTGTGTGCGCGGGTCGACGTGTGGCGCACCGTCTACTACCACCCACTCGCGGGCGGCGCGGACGCGGTCGTCGAATGGTTCAAGGGCAGCGCGCTCAGGCCGTTCCTGACCGAACTCGACGACAGCGAGGAAGGCGCCTTCCTGGAACGCTACCGGGAAGCGATCGCGCGGGCGTACCCGGCGCTGGCAGACGGCACCGTGCTGTTGCCGTTTCCGCGCCTGTTTATCGTCGCTACGCGCTAGTGCGGCGGAGCCGGGCCGGCTGCCGCGTGGTATTTGTGGCGCCGGCGCGGCCAGGGTCAGTCTGGAATTGCCGCTCGTGAATTCTGCGTGATATTGTGTAACAGAAGCGGAGGACGGCCTGCCGTCCTCACCGGAACGCAAATTACAGCAGCGAGCGTCGCCATGAGTGATGTACGCCATCATCTGAGTCCACGTGACCGCCTGGAGCTGTTGTGCTGGCTCACATGCGGATCGCTTGGCGCTTTTTACCTGAATGAGGACTGGCCCGACGCGGCGTTTCAGGTGCAGGCCGCCCATAAGTGGCTCGACCTCCGGTCGCGGGAAGCAGACTGGTTGAGTATCGCCAGATTGTCGGCAACCGCACTGGAGATTGCACGGCGGCACGCGAATTTTGTCGATGCCGACTGGGCGCGGGACGCCGTCGAGGAGATTCTCGATACCGACGAGCTTGACCCGCAAGCGCGGCTGGTGAAGCAGGTATTGGCGGATTGCCAGAGCGCGCTTGCGGACAAACGCGTGGCGGATTAGTTTTCCCCGCGTGGCACGTTACGTGGTTCGCCATGCGGCGTTGGCTCCGTTGATCTGTTTGCCAGCGCCGCACAGGCAGATTAAAAATTGTGCCGCACGCCGACGATCACGGAGAGCTGCTTATCCGTATCCGAATTGACGATATTCGGAATCTGCGCCAGATTCTCCGTCTGCCCCGTCGACGGATTGATCCCGAGTCCCGCGCCGGAAGATTTCTGCCCGATCGCCACTGCATAGACCGCCGTCCGCTTCGACAGGCTGTACACCGCACCCAGGTTGATCTGATGCACACGCGTCGAAGCACTGCTGCTCGGCCTGGCGTCGTTGAAGATATATGCCAGACCGAGCTGCAAATCAGGCGCGAGCATATAGGTCGTATTCAACTCGGCAATGTCGAATGAAATATCGGCCCCGGCAGGGCTCGCCGCGCTTGCGAAATACTGGCTCTGCGACAGACGCGTATGCGTATAGCTCACCGCCACGCTCGCCTTGCCGAACGCATACGAGCCCCCTGCTCCGAAAATCCTGACCTTGCTCGCCTGCTGCAGCAGACAATACGACGCGTCGGCATTCGCGCAACTGAAATCGCCGATATAGCCGGCAGTACCGCCTAAGGCCGCCTGCAACGGCTGATTCAACTCGAGATAGCCTGCGCTCAACGACAGCGGCCCCTGTGCGTAATTCGCCGCCAGCGCCCAGCCCTTGTTCTGCGAGAAATTCCCTGCCACGCCACCCAGACTGAACAATCCGCCAATAGTCAATCCACCAAAGCTCGGGCTGATGTACTTGATCGAGTTGTTGAAGTTGAACGCTTCGTTGAGGTTGTCGACGTCGCCGAAATGGGAGCCGTACAGCGTCGCCCAGTTATTGCTCGATGCATAGGCGCCCATGTAGTCGGAGAACGGATCGTATTGGCGGCCGAATGTCAGTGCGCCGTACGTGCCGTTGTTCAAACCGACCCATGCGTTGCGGTTGAACAGCGTGTTCGATTGCAACATCGCGCCGTTGCCGATCAGAAAGCTGTTCTCCAATGTGAAGTTCACCGTGGTGCCGCCACCGATATCCTCAGTGCCCATCAAGCCCCACCGCGAAGGCACCAGGTTGCCGCCCGCCAGTTGGTCATTCGCGTGGCCGTTGGTGCTGCCGTCCGCGAGCGTTGTCTGCTGGTTGGTCGTGTAGACGACGCCGGCGTCGACCGTGCCATAGAGCGTCACCGAAGATTGCGCATGCGCGCCCATCGCGAGGCCGCACGCGGCCAGCGCAAGCGCCGAGCGCCTGACGAATTTGTGTGCCATATTTTTTGTCGAAAGTTGAGTGGTGAAATCAGCGAGCTCAAACTGGACGAGCCGGCCGAACCAGACGAGCGACACCACTCCGCTGCCGTTCGAGAATGAACTACAGCAGTCGATCGCTGGAACGTGACGAGACGGCGCGCGCTGAGTGCCTTGCGCGCGGTTCGATTACTGCCCGAAGCGCGCGTAGATATCTGGCCGCTTCTTACGCAAGATGAGACCGATCACGACGCCGAAAAGCGCCACCGCGAATACGATCCAGGGGAAAGACTTGACGATCGGGCTATCGGAGCCGCTGAGCGCATCGAGATTGCGCACCAGGATCACGCCGATATACAGCAGGCCGATGCCGCCAACCAGGGGCGCGACAAACGAGTGCCATACGCGTGTGTCCTTGCGCGTCTTGCGGAAGAACGCGATGACCGAAAAACTCGTCACGGCCTGAAGCATCACGATACCGATCGTGCCAAGCGCTGAACTCCAGCTGAAAACGATGTTGAACGGATCGCTGCCTGCCGCGATGAAGAGCCCGAGTAGCACGCACACGGAGAGTGTTTGCAGATAGCTCGCCACATACGGCGAACGGTATTTTTCGTGCACCCGGGTGAGCATTTGCGGCAGGATGCCTTCAAGGCTCAGCGCGTGGATATAGCGCACCAGCGTGTTATGGAACGACAACAGACTCGCGAAGATACTGCTAAGCAACAGGAAGCTCATCACGGTCGTCACGGCACCGCCCAGATACTTACCCGATTGAATGAACCAGAAATCACCCGGTTGCTTCGTCGCGACCGCGACCACGTCGTTCAGTCCGTACGCGCAAACGATCGTCCACGTAACGAAAGCGAAGAACACGAGAATCAGCACGACCGACACATACGTCGCGCGTGGCACGGTCACCTTCGGGTCCCGGCATTCCTTGCCGTAAATCGCCGTCGCTTCAAAACCGATAAACGACGCGAAGGCGAACATCACGGCAATACCGAGGTGGCCGCTAAATACATGTTCCGGTGTGAACGGTGCGAGCGTGAGGCCATTCGGGCCGCCGCCATGCACGACGATCGCAATTGCAAGCAGCAGCAGAATGCCCAGTTCCAGACACATCAGCACGCCGAGCAGTCGGCTATTCAGATCGATACCACGGATGCCGGTGAATTGCACCACGGCCACGCAGATCAGCGAATAGCCGTACCAGGGTATCGCGGTATGCAGTAGTGGAGAAAGAATCACCGTGCAGAAGAATCCAAACAACCCATACAGCGCGATCTGGATGAAGGTGTACGACATCAGCGCGATGAGTGCGCCGGCCATGCCCAACGGCCGTCCGAGTCCGGCGGTGATGTATGCGTAGAACGCGCCGGCGCGCACCACGTGCCGGCTCATCGACGCAAAACCCACGCTGAAAATCAGCAGCACGATGCCGGCAATCACGAACGCGCCCGGAATACCTGCACCATTGCCCAGACTGATCGCGGGCGGCACCGCACCGAGCATGCCGGTAAGCGGTGCGGCGGCGGAAATCACGAGGAACACGATCTGCCACAAGCCCAGCGTATTGCCCTTCAGTTCCACGGGATTCTCCGCGTCGACCAGACGGGTCGGAGAGTAGGGTTCATTCATCGCTGCCTCTATTTTGTTGGCTAGTCTGGAACTCGCCTAAACCCTGGAAATACTGGTCCAGACGCTCGGTTGACCGACGTTCGATGTTTCGGTGTGAGCGCATGGTAGGTAGCTAAAAAATAAAGCGACTTCGCGAACCGCGCCAAATTTTCGATAATTTGCGCCAATGCTCCTGAGCGTGTCAGGCACTGCGGTTCGCAGCAAATACTTAGGAAACGAAAGTTTTTCTTTTCGTGTGACGATTGCGCTTTCGCGTGCTTTCAGAATGAAAGTATTTGCGACGCCATCAGCTCTTATTGTTTTTTCCAGTTGCGCGTGGCGCGCCACAGCACCGTTGCGTCGGCGTAGCCCACAGCGCGAGCGATCGCCGCATTGGTGAGCCCGTCACGTTCAAGCAGGCCTTCCACACTACGCTGCCGCTCTTCGCGCACGATCTGCCGCACGGAAGTCCCTGCCTCGGCCAGGTGCCGTTGCAGCGAGCGATGCGATAGACCGAGATCTTTCGCGATGTCGGCAACGATCAGCTTTTCGTGCGCAAGCCGCCGCGTTACCAGATCGCGCACCTGTTCGACGATGCTATGGGGCACCGCATCGCGCGCAATCAGATCGGTGGCATGGCGTTCCATCATGCGCGCCATTTGCGTGTCGGCGCTCTTGAGCGGCGCATCGAGATCCAGCGGACGCAGGATCACGCCATTGAAAGGCTGCTGAAAGCGCACCGGCACGCGGAAATTGCGTGCATACGGTTTGAGGTCGGCCGGCGCGGCGTGTTCGAAATGCACTTCGACCGGATTCCACGCTGCGCCACGCACGAGCCGGATCATATGGCACATCGTCGAGAGGCTGTATTCCGCGTCCTGCCGGCGCGGCCAGATCTGTGGATTGGCGATCTGATAGGTCCATACCGGCCATTCGCTATCGCGCAGCAACTCACAGGTTGTGGTGTTCTGCCACGACGCCAGCGCGAGCGAGAACTTGCGCACGGCTGCGTTCAAGGTCGGCGACGATAGAAACACGAGACCTGCCGGCCCGAGTTCCGTCACTTGCAATTCGCTACCGAGACGCAAGCCGAGCGACGGTTCGCCGAGTACTTCAGCCGCGCGCTCGAATGCCGCCACATAACGCGTGAGCGGCAGGATTTCATACGGATTCGACAGGAGCTTGCGGCTCATGCCGAACGCTTCGAGCAGCGCGTCGCAATTGGCGCCTGATGCATCGAGTGCGCGCACAACCGGTCCCATTACCGCGCCGCGGATCATCGGGAAACTGCCGTTGAGCGTGACTTTTTTCATGCCGAGCGTCTCCTCTCAAGTCTTCGCTGATGTACTGCCGTGTTATTGCTCCTGGCGCACTTTATCGTTCATTTGGCGCGATAAGCAAGCGCGAAAATAATATTGGGTTCCTACGATTTGCCATCGACTCAGCGTTCGCCGCGCTTCATTCAGCATCGCCGGCACGCAGTCCGGTCCAGCACACTCCTTACGGGAATCCTATGAACACGAATGCCACGAAAGCCGCTCACGCCCCCGTTCATCCGCTCGATCCGCTGAGTCCGGACGAAATGCAGCTTGCCTGCGATCTCGTGAAGGCCGCCGAAAGCCTCGACGCCCATGTACGTTTTCCCATGGTCGAATTGCGTGAGCCGCCGAAGACCGAAGTGGTCGCATTCAAGACTGGTGAATATTTTTCGCGTACGGCGTTCGTACTGGCAATCGACCGCACGAATGGGACGACGATCGAATTCAATGTGGACCTGAGAGAAAAAAGAGTCGCCTCGCGCAACGTGCTCCCGTTCGATCAGGCGCCTTACGGCCAGCCGCCGATCATGATCGAAGACTTCATGAACGCCGAGCAGATCGTCAAGAGCGACGACGCATGGCGCGTTGCGGTAATGAAGCGCGGTCTCACCGAGAAAGATCTGGAGCACGTCCAGGTCGATCCGTTTTCCGCCGGTTGCTTCGACCGCGAGAACGAGAATGGCCGGCGCCTTGTGCGTTGCGTGAGTTACTACCGCGAGACTGTGACCGACAACGGCTACGCGCATCCCATCGAGGGCGTGGTGGCGGTAGTCGATCTGCTCGAGAAGAAAGTGATCGAACTGGTCGACGACGGCCGCATCATTCCGATCCCGCGTGCGAAGCACAACTACGACACACCGAGCCTCGGCGAACCGCGCAGCACACTCAAACCGCTTTCGATCAGCCAGCCGGAGGGCCCGAGCTTCAAGATCGACGGCTGGCATGTGAGCTGGCAGAACTGGAACTTCCGGGTCGGCTTCACGCCGCGCGAAGGGCTGGTGCTGCATCAGCTGTCATGGGACGACGGCAAGAACGCGCGGCCGATCATCTACCGTGCGAGCGTGACGGAGATGTGCGTGCCTTACTCCGACCCGAGCACGAATCACTACTGGAAAAGCGCATTCGATGCCGGTGAATACGGTCTTGGAAAACTGGCGAATCAACTTGAGCTCGGCTGCGATTGTCTCGGCACGATCCGCTATTTCGACATTCCGTCCGCCGACGATTTCGGCAATGCGTTCCTGATGAAGAACGCCGTGTGCATGCACGAAGAGGACTACGGCACCCTGTGGAAGCACTATGAGTTCCGCACCGGCATCTTCGAAATGCGCCGTTCGCGACGCCTTGTGATCTCGTTCTTCGCGACGGTCGGCAACTACGACTACGGTTTCTACTGGTACCTGTATCAGGACGGCACGATTCAACTCGAATGCAAGCTGACCGGCATCGTACAAACCTCAGCGGTCGCCGACGGCGACACGTATCCGTGGGGCGGCATGATCACGGAAAACCTTGGCGGCCCGACCCACCAGCACTTCTTCAATGCACGGATGCACATGATGGTCGACGGCGAGCGCAACACCGTGACCGAACATGAATTCGTGCCGCGTCCAATGGGCGAAACGAATCCGTACGGCAACGTCTTCGACACCACGAAGCGCGTGTTCAAGACCGAGAGCGAAGCCGCGCGTCTTGCGAACGGTCGCACGGGACGTTACTGGAAGGTGACCAACCCGAACGTGAAGAACGCTGTCGGTGCGAATCCGGGCTACAAGCTGATCGTGAACGACTCACCGCTGATGCTGGCCGACGAGCGCTCGAAAGTCCGTCAACGCGGCGGTTTTGCCACGCGTCACGTGTGGGTCACACCGTTCGATCCGGCCGAACGTTACGCGAGTGGCGACTATCCGAACCAGCATGCGGGTGGTGACGGCTTGCCGCGCTACATCGAGGCGAATCGCAACATCGAGAACGAAGACATCGTCTTGTGGCACAGCTTCGGTCACACGCACGTATGCAAACCCGAGGACTTCCCGGTGATGCCGGTGGAATACGCCGGCTTCATGCTCAAGCCGAACAACTTCTTCTCCGCCAACCCGACGATGGACCTGCCGTCCGAACGTGACCAGAACAGTATTGAAGACGGCAAGTCCGCGGATCATGGCTGCTGCAAGCGCTGATTCGACGATACGCGACCAACGGCCTGCGACTGCACACGTCGTCAACTCCGCAAACGTATATCCCGCGATTACAGCCCACGGGACACGCGTATTGACAGTGAGCGTGGGCGGCGTAGCTCGCGTGTTGATGGCGAGAGTGGGTGGTGCGGCACACAGGCTGATGAAGAGCGTGAGCGGCGCGACATCCGGGCTAACAGCGAGCGTGCGCGGCACGGCTTGTGTGCTGCTCGCGAGCGGCGCGGTGACGCTGGTGACACAAGCCGGCCTTGAACAACAAACCCGTGCGCTGTGGATGAGCGCACTGGCGCTGGCCACGATGACGATTGTGCCGCTGTTGATGTCGCGCATTTCGAGGCAGCAGCACACCACGCTTGCGACGGCGGTGACGCTGATCGCGACGATGAGTGCGATGGGCATCGTGCCGGCGTATGTCAGCGGGTTTGAGCATCGCATCGCGATAGGTGGGTTGGCTGTCGTGCTGGGTGGCGTGTTGCTGTTTTACGGGTGGCACCTTGCCAGCGAAACGCCCTCACCATTTGAAACAGCATCATCACCTGAACACTCTGATCGAAATAAACGTACGGACGAGTCGACCAAGGCCATGCACGCAACTGGCGCTGCGGCGCTGCTCGCACTGTTTGCGGGCGTATCGAGCGGCAGTCTCGCGCGTTTCCAGCTCGATGCAATTTGCGGCATGAGTGGCGCACAGCCGATGTGGCAGATCGCGCTTTCGCTGGGTGCTGTTTGCGCACTGGCGTTGATCGCCGACCGATCCGGCAACGGCAACGGCAACGGCAACGGCAACCGGATATTGATTGTGTTGTACGTGCTACGAGCGGTATTAATTGGAGCGCTCGCAGCCGTAGACAGTCCGACGCTTGCACTACTTGCGGCAAAGATGTTTCTGGTTCTCGACTGCCTGACGATTCCTGCACTAATGAAACTGCGAGGCAAATCGTGCAGCGCATTGAGCGCGGGTTGTCCTGGCGCGGCACACCACATCGGGATGGTGTTGGGAGCAACGTTATCGACGACGTCCTATTTTTTCGGCGATGGCTTCATGGTCTTGTATGCGCTAAGCGCGATTGCGAATCTGACATGTGCGGGCACGTTAGCAGCCAATTGGCTTAAAAAAAAGCCGTTACGTTGGCATCGAAACCATCCCCCCAGGCAGACCATTCCGACGAGCACGAAGTGCAAGTCGGGAAGTATGACTGCCTTGTCACCAAGGCCAAATGCGCGAGGGCACAGATTCCAGATGCACCACTACCGTGGCTGCGCGGGGGACCCGCTTAAGAACTAGCGGGGTGAGCCGCTTTCTTTGCTTATCTTTCTTTGCGGCGGCGTAACTATTCAGCGGTTGTAAACTGGAACCAGGCCATGCATAGTGAAGGACATGACGAAGATGCCCGACATCAAGGATCTGACGCCTGAACAGAAGGACGCACTGATCGTCGATCTTGTGAGGCGTCTGAACGAGCTTGAGGCGAAGCTTGAGAAGGACAGTCATAACTCCAGCAAGCCACCATCAAGCGACGGCCCGAAGCGCAAACCGAAGTCGTTGCGCGGCGTAAGCGGTGCACGCCCGGGAGCGCAGCCCGGTCATAAAGGCAAGACGCTAAAACGCGTGGCGCAACCCGATCACATTGAGATTCACCCGGTGGCGCGGGTGTGCGATGCATGCGGGGCACGGCTTGATTCCACACGGATCACCGTGGTGACTGAAGGACGTCAGGTGATCGATTTGCCGCCCACGCGTTTTGAGGTGACCGAACATCGCGTGCAGATCGCACAGTGTCGCTGCGGCAAACGTCATTCGGGCGTGTTTCCCGAAGGCGTAAGCCAGGCGGTGCAGTACGGTGCCCAGGTGCGCGCCGCGGCAGTCTATCTGACGCAGTACCAGCAACTGCCAGTGGGACGCACCGCTCAGGCGCTGACGGATCTGTTCGGTCTGCGTGTGAGTACCGGCACCGTGCAGCACAGCATTGATCAGGCAGCACATCTGCTGGCGCCCGCAGTTGAACAGATCAGCCAGGCACTGCATAAGCAGCCGGTCGTGCATTTCGATGAGAGCAGCATGCGCGTGGGACGTACGCCCCACTGGCTGCATACCGCGTCAACGCGCACGCTGAGCTGGTACGGTGCGCACCACAAGCGCGGTCGCGAGGCACTCGACAGTTTCGGCATTCTGCCTGGCTTCACGGGCATCGCGGTACATGACGGCTGGCGACCGTATGCCTACTATGACTGCGACCATGCGCTATGCAATGCCCACCATCTGCGCGAGTTGGTGTTTGTGCTGGAGTCCACCGGGCAGGCGTGGGCCCAGCAGATGATTGATCTGCTGTGTCAGGCCAAACGCGAGAGTGAGCTCAGTCTGGCCTGCGGCAACACGGCACTGAGTCGATCGCGCCAGCGCTATTACGCCAGGCGAAGTCGGGCGCTGATTGCTCTGGGAGACAGGCTTAATCCCCAGCAGGCGCGCGAGTCCAGGCGCAAGGAGCGGCGCGGCAAGATCAGGCAGAGCTTTGCCTACAATCTGCTGCGCCGCCTGCACACACAGACGCGCCAGGTATGGCGTTTTATTGCAGATCACCGTGTGCCGTTCGACAACAATCTGGCCGAGCGCGATATCCGCATGCCCAAACTCAAGCAGAAAATATCAGGGTGTTTCCGCTCTGTCTGCGGCATGGAGGCGTTCTGCACAATCCGCTCCTATCTCGCCACTTTGCGTAAGCAGAACCGCTCGCTGATCGATGCGCTGGCCTTGAGCTTTGCCGGTTTGGTCGTTTCGCCCCTGCCGGCCGCTGAATAGTTACGCGGCGGCAAAGAAAGTAAGTGCTGCCCCGCACAGGGGCGACACGAATAGACCACTAACAAAACAAGAAAAATCCCCCCACAGACTCGAAACAAAACAGCAAATCAAGTCTCAAAAAGCAACAACCGAATAGCAAAGCCAATCTCACCCCAACGGAGACAAAGCAAAATGACCGAACAGAAAAACCCAGCGAAGCTGCCGACGACAATGTTCATCAACGGCGAAAGAACCCACAGCGCCGCAGGCAAAACCTTCCCCATCTACAACCCAGCGACAGGAGAAGAACTAGCCCAGCTTCCAGACGCATCAGAAACCGACATCGACCACGCAGTCAAAACCTCAAAAGCGGCCTTCGAATCCGACACCTGGCGCAGAATGCCGCCCGCCGCCCGCGAACATCTACTGCTAAAACTAGCGGACCTGGTAGAACAACACACAGAAGAACTGGCAACCTTGGAAACCCTGAACCAGGGAAAACTAATAGCATTCTCAAAGATGCTGGAAGTCTCAGGCAGCGTCCAATGGCTGCGCTACATGGCTGGCTGGGCCACCAAAATCGAGGGCACGACTTTCGACCTGTCGATCCCCTTCCCGCCCGGCACACGCTACAACGCCTCAACAAAACGCGTCCCGGCGGGCGTCGTCGCCGCAATCGTCCCTTGGAATTTCCCGCTGCTGATGGCAGTCTGGAAAATTGCCCCGGCACTCGCATGCGGCTGCACCGTCGTGCTGAAACCGGCCGAAGAAACCCCTTTAACAGCAATTCGCCTGGCCGAACTGGCACACGAAGCCGGCTTCCCGCCGGGCGTATTCAATGTGGTCACCGGCCGCGGCGAGACCGCTGGCGCAGCGCTGGTCAAGCATCCATTGGTGAATAAAGTCACCTTCACGGGATCGACCGAAGTGGGTCGCATCATCGGCCGCCAGTGTGCTGACGATCTGAAACGCGTGTCGCTGGAACTGGGCGGCAAGAGCCCCGTGATCGTGCTGGATGACTGCGACCCGAAGAAAGCGATTGAAGGCGCTGCAGGCGCGATTTTCTTCAACCATGGACAGGTCTGTACCGCTGGTTCTCGCCTGTACGTTGCGCGCTCGATTTACGACGAAGTCGTGCAAGGCATTGCGGCGGTGGCCGACAGCATTGCATTGGGTTCCGGTTTCGATGCCGCGACGCAGATGGGACCCATGGTTTCCGCACGTCATCGCGACAAGGTCATGGGCATGATTGCGCAAGGCCGGCAGGAAGGCGGCGAGATCTTGTCGCGCGATGCGGCCGTTGACGCAGATGGCTTCTTTGTCCGGCCGACGGTCATTGCCAATCGCGCGTGCAAACCGCTTTCCGTTGTCAGGGATGAGGTGTTCGGACCGGTGCTCGTGGCGATGCCTTATGACGATATCGATGAAGTGTTGGCGCAGGCCAATGCGTCCGAATATGGGCTGGGCGCAAGCGTCTGGACAAACCAGCTCGACAAGGCGCTGCGACTCGTCGACGGTATCGAGGCCGGGACAGTGTGGGTCAACACTCACAATATGGTTGATCCGGCCATGCCGTTCGGCGGGTTTAAAGCATCCGGGATCGGGCGTGAACATGGGAAGGCTATTATTGATTCCTATACTGAAAGTAAGTCTGTTTGTATTGCTTATTGATTTTCGTTTTTTGCCTGCGGGGTACTTGTTGTCTGTGCTCCTATGGTTTTGGGTTTTCCTTGATCTGGATCCTTTTGCCTTTCCTTGAATTGTTATTGGTTTATTAGCGTCGCCCCTGTGCGGGGCAGGCACCTACTTCTCTTTGCCGCCGCAAAGAGAAGTAGGCAAGAGAAAGCGGCTCACACCGCTAATTCTTAAGCGGGTCCCCTGGCTTGGAGGAGGGAGTGGTGCATCTGGAATCTGTGTTTCCGCACATTCGGCGTTAGTGACAAGGCAGTCATACTTCCGGCGGCGCTGCGCGCGCCGAAACGCACCTCATAGAACCGACCACCACGTTTTTGCACCCGCGCGCCATTCGGCGCCCCGCCGAGGCGAAGACGATGGCTCCCACCGCACCTCAACGAAGCCGCAGGTTTCCCTGGCAAACCCGTCCGCGACGTACGCAGTGCGGAGTGGGAGCTGATGAGCGCTTTGTCACTCACGCGGAATGGGCGAGAACACGGATTCCAGATGTGCCACTACCGCAACTGCGCGGGGGACCCGCTTATAAGCTAGCGGTTTGAGCTGCTTTCTTTTGCCTACTTTTCTTTGCAGCAGGCAAAGAAAAGTAGGTGCCTGCCCCGCACAGGGGCGACGTTAATAAACCAATAACAATTCAAGGAAAGGCCAACGCCATAGGCAACCAGACAACAAAGCGCCGCGCAAGCAACAAACTCAACGAAAACCCAACCACCACAAGCAACCAGATAAAATACCCAGCACCCGCGCCGCCGCGCACCAGCCTCCCCTTGGGTATCAGACCTTGAAACGAAAAATGCCCGCGCTGAACGCGCTAAAAGCCTTCGAAGTTGCTGGCCGCACGGGCAGTTTCACCCGCGCAGCGGAGCTACTGAACGTGACGCAAAGCGCGGTCAGCCGGCAAGTCCGGCAACTGGAAGCGCAACTCGGCGAGACCTTGCTCCAGCGTCACCATCATCACCTGGAGCTCTCGGCCGCCGGCCGTATCCTCCTGCAAGCCCTGCAACAATCGTTCGACCGGATCGAACTCACGGTCCGCAGCCTGCAGGAGAAAACCCACCGCAATCGTCTGCGCATCAACGCGCCGCCCACTTTTACGAGCCGCTGGCTAATGCCGCGTCTCGGGCGTCTGCGTGACGCGCATCCGCATCTCGAACTCAGCCTGTCGACCCGCGTCGACGACAACCTCGCCGAATCCGGTGTGCTCGACTGCGCGATCCGCTTCGGCAATGGCGAGTGGGAAGGCGTCGATAATCGTCTGCTGATGAACGAACGGCACATCGCCGTCTGCGCGCCCGCGTTGCTCGCGCGCCAGGCAGGTCGCGCGGCCATCGACCT
This sequence comes from Paraburkholderia sp. D1E, assembly GCF_052682275.1. Lineage (NCBI taxonomy): Bacteria > Pseudomonadati > Pseudomonadota > Betaproteobacteria > Burkholderiales > Burkholderiaceae > Paraburkholderia > Paraburkholderia sp. D1E. Next base: position 6,822,659 of record NZ_JBQYMB010000001.1, on the reverse strand, counting down.
GAATCAGTTCACGCTGCTGCATGTGCTCGCGAGCGCCGATCAGCGCTATCTGACGTGGCAGCATTGGTTGAAAGCCGCCGGTATAGAAAACGTCGACACGCGCGGCGGCTATGAATTCGATCTGCTCGATCACGCTATCCGCGCGGCTGTCGACGGACTTGGCGTGACCATCGCTGATCGTCACATGATCGGCCGCGAACTCGCGGAAGGCCAACTCGTGCAGGTGCTCAACGTGCATGTCGACGGTCACCAGTCGTACTGGCTCGTTACGCGCGCGGAGCAGGACGAGTTGCAGCACGTCGCATTGTTTCGCGACTGGCTGCAACAGGAGATCTGGCTGACCGAGCGTGCGCTCGATTCATCGGAGTCCGCGCAGTTGGGTTCAGAGGGTTGAGTCGCCGTTAACGATGAATTTCCATCGGTCAGGCAGCAGCCGCCAGTTCCGCCGCTTCGGGTCTGAAGGCGGCTTCAGTGGCGGCGTCCTCGAGAATCATCTCGGCGCCCTTCTCCGCCACCATCATCGTCGGCGCATTGATGTTGCCCGACGTGATGTTCGGAAAGATCGACGCATCGACCACGCGCAAGCCAGCAATGCCGTGCACCCGCAAACGCGTATCGACCACGGAGGTGCGCGGGTCGTCGCCCATCGCACACGAACCGCACAGGTGATAGATCGAACCTGATTGCTCACGAAAATACTGCAGGAAGCCTTCACGCGTATTCACCTGCGGCCCCGGCGAGACTTCCTCGACCGTGATCTCTTTCAGCGCCGGCGATGCCATCACCTTGCGCACCAGTTCGCAGCCCTGAATCACTTCGTCGATATCTTTTTCCGTCGTCAACGCATTGATACGGATTTTCGCGGCGTCTTCCGCGCGATTCGATGCGATCTCGATCGATCCGCGGCTCGTCGGCCGGCACGGATTGAATGCCAACAGGAAGCCCGAGTATGGTTCGGGTTCGAGATTCGCCTTACTGCTCTTTGGAATCCGGTACGACAGCGGATTGAAATACAACTGCAGATTCGGCTGCGCTTCCTGATCGTTGCCTCTGAAGAATCCTCCCGACTGGTTCACGCTCATCGCGAGCGGCCCCTTGCGCGTCAGCAGATACTGCAGACCGAGCTTGAGCTTGCCAAGCAACGGACGCATTTCGTCGTTCAGCGTCTTCACGTTCGCGCGATAGTAGAAACTCACGCACAGATGGTCCTGCAGATTCTGCCCCACAGCCGGCAATTCCTTGACCATCGCGATGCGATGCTTCGCCAGCAATGCACTGTCGCCCACGCCCGAGAGTTGCAGCAGCTTGGGCGAATCGACCGCGCCCGCCGACAGGATCACCTCACGGGTCGCCATGAACTGCCGCGTAGCGCCATTCTGTGTCACGCTCACGCCAATTGCCCGTTGGTAACCGTCGAATAGAACGCGGCTTACCAGCACGTCACGTTCGACCGTCAGGTTCTTGCGCGTGAGCACCGGATGCAGATACTCGAAGCTGCTCGACGAACGCTGACCATTGCGTGTATTCACGTCGTAGATGCCGGCGCCTTCGAATTGCGCACCGTTGAAGTCGTCGCTGCGCTTGTAGCCGGCCTGGTCGCAGCCCTTCAGAAACACGCGACAAATCGGATGCACTGCGTCCTTCATCGGCGAGATGCGAATTGGACCATCCGCGCCGTGATATTCGGTGTTGCCGAGCGGATGCGATTCGAGCTTGCGGAAATACGGCAGCACGTCGTGAAACGCCCATCCCTTGTTACCTGCGGCGGCCCAATCGTCGAAATCGTGCGGCTGGCCGCGTACGTAGATCATCGCGTTGATCGAACCGGAGCCGCCCTGAACTTTGCCGCGCGGACAATAGATCGGCCGGTTGTCGAGTTCTTTTTCGGGCTCGCTGTAGTACATCCAGTTGTAGGTTTCGTTGTAGTACGTCTTGGTGAAACCCACCGGGACCTTGAACCAGAACGAGCTATCTTTGCCGCCTGCTTCGAGCAGCAGCACTGAGTATTGGCCTGACGCCGAAAGGCGATTGGCGAGAATGCAGCCCGCCGAACCTGCGCCGACGATGATGTAATCGTAGTTCATGCTCTATGTCGCCAGACGGCGCCCAATCCATTGAATGCGTAAGGCAGATTAAAACCCGCAGATTAAAACCCACAGGTTCAATCCAGGTTCAACCCCTGGCCGGCGCGAGGTCTTTCACGTCGGCGGGTTGTGCGGCCATTTGCAGATGCAGACGCTCGCCGGTGTACGGCGTGTGCTGCCTGACGACGTCCATATTCAACTCCACACCCAGGCCCGGTTCCTGCGAAGGAATGATGTAGCCGTCTTCCCATTGAATCGGCTTCTTCAACACCGCCGCGTGGAAACCGTCCCATGTGCCGATGCTTTCCTGAATCAGAAAGTTCGGCGTGCAGGCTGCGAGCTGAATACTGGCCGCCGCGCCGATCGGCCCGTTGTACAGATGCGGTGCGATCTGCGCGTAATACACCTCGGCGATCGCCGCGACTTTCTTCGCTTCGAGCAGGCCGCCCACACGCGCCACGTTCAGTTGCAGAATCGACGCCGCGCCCGCTTCGAGCAGCTTGAAGAATTCATACTTGGTGGTCAGGCGTTCGCCCGCAGCAATCGGAATACTCGTGTGCTGCGCGACTTGCGCCATCGCGCCTTCCTGCCCCGGCGGTACCGGTTCTTCGAACCACAACGGATCGTATTTTTCGAGCCGTTTAGCGAGCCGGATTGCCGACGACGGCACCATCTGCCCATGCGTGCCGAACAGCAGATCGGCCTTGCTGCCGACAGCTTCGCGCACGCGCTTGCAGAAAGTTTCGCAACGGTCGAGCACTTCCATCGACAGTTGATGACCCGAGTAAGCCGTATACGGCCCCGCCGGATCGAACTTCACGGCAGTAAAGCCGCGTTTTACGTTTTCAACAGCGCATTCGGCGGCGAGATCGGGATCGTCATAGTCGTATTCGCCCTTGCTGTTCTTCGGATACAGGTACGTGTATGAGCGCAGACGCTGGTTCACCATGCCACCCAGCAGTTCATACACCGGCTTGTTCGCCGCCTTGCCGATGATGTCCCAACACGCCATTTCCAGCCCGCTGACCACGCCCATCATCGTCAGATCGGGGCGTTGCGTGAAACCGCTCGAATACGCTTCGCGCCAGAGCCGCTCGATATGGTGCGGATCTTTATCGAGCAGGTAGCGGCTGAATACATCGTCGATGATGTGAGTCATCGCCTTCGGATGGAACGTCGCCGAATAGATTTCACCGACACCCTCAATACCGCAATCGGTCTTGAGCTTGACGAAAATCCAGTACATGCCGCCCACGTGCGGCGGCGGTACGGCGACGATATGCGTTTCGAGCGAGACGACTTTCATTTACGCAACCCCTTTCCTGTTAAGCATGTTTCTCAGCGCAAGGCCGGCAAAGCCGCCGAGCGCCGCCATTCCGGCCACATAGCCGAAGTAAAGCTGGTAACCGAAGACGCCCGGGAAGTTCTGCGTCAGATAGCCGTTGATCAACGGCAAAAACACGTCGGGCGAGTAGCCGAGTACGGAGATCAGGCCGATAGCAAGGCCCATCGTTTCGACCGGGATATGGCAGCGATCCAGCAGCGACCAGTACAGACCGCGAATCGCGTAAGTCAGAATGCCGATGAACAGCACGAGGAACACCAGCAGAACGTGGCTCGCGATACGCGGCGCCGCCATCAGACCCAGCAGCGACAGTGCAGCGAGGAAGAGTGCGATCACCAGCACTGAGACCTTCGAATAACGGTCGCCGAGAAAGCCGCCGCCAATGCCGCCGATCGGCCGCATCCACAGCTTGAGCGTGGTGATCGTGCCGGCCATCACCACGGTCAAGCCGATCTCGCCTTCATGCAGATACGCGGAGAAACTGTAGGTGGCCCAGAACACCTGATAGCCGCAGAACACAATGGCCGCGACCAGCCACAACTCGGGAATCGACGCGAGCGTTTTCAGATCGACCAGTACGTTGCTGCGTTTCTTCGTGGCGCGATTGGCGGCCGCGTCTTCCTTGCCTTGCGGATCTTTGACGAGCGCGAGCACCACGCCGAGCGCGATGCACAGAAACGCGTACATGTAGACGACCAGCCTGAAGCCAGCCGTAACGGGTTCGCCTTTGGTCTGCGTGAACCACGCAAACAACGTGATCGCGACGGTTGCGAGCATCGCTTCGATCAAACCACGTCCGCCATCGAGCAAACCGAAGAAGCGGCCCTGCTCGTGCGTGCCGGCGATCATCGTCACGCGTTTGATGACGGCGGCCCAGAACGTCAAACCGGTCGACAGTCCCCAGCCGCCGAAGATCAGCATCAGCACATTGAAGGACGGTGCGGTCGAATACCACAGGCCGAGCACGCCGGTCGCGACCAGCGAAAAGCAGATCAACAGACGCGGTGCGATCCGGTCGGCGAGCCAGCCGCTCGGCAGGTAGCTCAGTAGAAAGATCGTACCGAGCGACGAATACAGATAGCCGAGCTGACTATCGGTGATGTGAAACACTTCGAGCATCGTCGGCTGATAGACCTGCCGAAGATACAGAATCGGGTAAATCGCACCGGCCGCCACGACCAGCAAGATGAGCTGGATGTAGCGTTGAGCCTTGTTGGCTTGCAATGCGGTTTCCGCGGCGCTTGAGGCGAGCGAAGCGGTGGTTTGAACGGGCTGAGATGACACGTGAGCGCTCCTGGAAGACACAGCGCCGGTTCACCGGGCCGCCGGGTCTTCAAATATTTTTATAAGTGCAGCGGATTGCTGCGTTTCTGCGGGTTTCAAGGCGACGCGTGCCGTCTACTCCGAATCGCGCGGCACGCGCCGGTTGCAGCGTCAGTACTTCATGACCACAAGACGGGTCTGGGTGAATTCGAGCATGCCGTGCTTGCCGTCGTCGCCACCGAGACCCGAGCGTTTCCAGCCCGCGTGGAAACCTTGATACGGATCGGCCGGCGTGCGGTTCACATACAACTCACCTGCCTCGATGCCGTTGGCGATCTTCATCGCGCTACGATAGTTCTCGGTATAGAGCACCGACGACAAACCAAACTGGTGGTCATTGGCCATCTCCAGCGCTTCGTCGAGCGTGCGGTATTTGACGACCGGCATGATCGGACCGAAGGTCTCTTCCTGGATGATTTCCATGTTCTGACGGCAGTTCGACAGCAGCGTGGCCGGATAGAAGAAGCCCCTGCCTTGCGGAAGCCTGCCGCCGGTTTCAAGCGTGGCGCCCGCCGCGATCGCGCGCTCGACCATCCCATGAATCGACTGGCGCGATGCCTCGTTGACGAGCGGCCCCATCAGCGAAGGCTGTTCGCTGCGATCGCCGCTTTCCACCGCGCTCATGTGCTTCTTCAGCAGCACGACGAAACGGTCATGCACGCTTTCCTGCACGTAGACCCGTTCGATCGCTGTGCAAAGCTGCCCGCAGTGGGTGGTTTTGGAGGCGACCAGATCGCGCGCGGCTTTCTCCAGATCGGCATCCGCCTCGATGATTGCGGGCGTCTTGCCGCCCAGTTCGAGTGACGGCTTGGCGATGTTCGCCTTGCAGTATTCGAGTACCTTGCGGCCCGCACCGACGCTGCCGGTCAGCGTGATCATGCCGACCTTGGGATGCGTGCAGAGCGCCTCGGCAGTCGCATGGTTCATTGCGAGAATGTTCACGACGCCGGCCGGCAGCCCGGCCTTCTCAACCGCCTTCGCGATCTCGAATGCGGAGGTCGGCGTGTTATTGCTTGGGCGCACCACCACGGTATTGCCGGCGATCAGCGCGGGCGCCACCTTGCGCATGAACGTATAGACCGGGTAATTGAACGGAATCAGGCACGCGACCACACCGATCGGCTCGCGATGCAGCACGAGGTTTTCGTCGGGCGTGTCGCTCGGAATCACCTCGCCTTCGATGCGGCGCGCCCATTCGGCGTGGTAGCGGGTGATCTGGCCGGCGTAGATCGCTTCGTTGGTGGCGTCGGCGACGCTTTTACCCGACTCCAGCGCGAGCGCCGCACCGATGGCGGGCGCGCATTCGGTGAGCGCGTCGGCGAGCTTGTGCAGATAGACCGCACGCTCCGCCGAAGGCAGCTTGCGCCAGCCCTTCTGGGCGGCTGATGCGGCGTCGACCGCGGCGATGGCCTCGGCCTGGGTGGCGCCCGTGACATGGGCAATCACGGCTTCATTGGCAGGGTTGGTGACGGCGATGAGCTCGTCGCTTGCCGCATCGATAAAGCGGCCGTTAGCAAAATTCCGATCGAGTCGCATGGTCGTCTCCTGAAAAACCTGGTGCAGTGGCGCATTGCCTTCGGCTATCGCCTTCATGCCAAAGGTGCATGAACGGAATTTTTCTCTCCAGCACGGCGCGCCACAAGCGAATAATTCGCGTGACAAACATTCGAAAAAATCACGTTTAACCAGGGATGTGCCTCATACGCGAATCCCATCTCGAATAGCAGAATCCGGGCTTTGCCAATAAGCAGCGGCCTTTGAACCCATTCGAACCCGTTTCGAACCATTGGGTCGCTCACTACCAATGTCTGGAGCTCACAATGAAAAAGAATGTCATCGCCACCGCGGCAATCACCGCACTCGCCTCGCTGGCGGCCCCGTCCGCCTTCGCGCAAAGCAGCGTGACCCTGTACGGCGTGCTTGATGAAGGCATCGACTACACCAACAACGCCGGGCGCGGCGCGGTCTGGGAAATGGCGAGCGGCTATGCGCAAGGCAGCCGCTGGGGCATGAAGGGCTCGGAAGATCTGGGCGGCGGCATGAAGGCGGTGTTCCAGCTGGAAAACGGCTTCGATGTGAGTTCGGGGCGGCTTGGCCAGGGCGGCCGCATGTTCGGCCGCCAGGCCTACGTAGGCTTGAGCGACGATCGGTTCGGCACGCTCACGCTCGGGCGCCAGTACGACTCGGTGGTCGACTATCTCGCGCAGACCACCGCTAACGGCAACTGGGCCGGCTACCTGTTTGCGCACCCGTACGACAACGACAATACGGACAACTCGTTCCGCCTCGGCAACAGCGTGAAGTACGCGAGCCCGGAGATCGCAGGCTTCCAGTTCGGCGGCGTGTACAGTTTCAGCAACGACACGAACTTCGCGAACAACCGCGCCTATAGCTTTGGCGGCCAGTATGCGAACGGCGGACTGCTGATTGCAGCCGCGTACCTGCAGGCGAACAATCCGGGCGCGGGTTCGAGCGGCGCGATCACCGCGAACGACGCGAGTTTCATCGCCGGACGCATGCGGGTGTTCGGCGGCGGCATCAACTACACGTTCGGTGCGGCGACCGCCGGTTTTGCTTACACCAACTCAAACTATAAGGATCCCACCGGCAACGGCTATATCGGCATCCCGCTGGCGGCGTCCGGTGTCAGGTTGAATACGCTGAAATATCAGAATTTCGAAGTGAACGGCAAATACCAGTTCACGCCGGCTTTCTTTATCGGCGCGCAGTATGTGTACACGATGGAAAACTACGATGCGTCGACCGGCAGCGTGAAGCCGAAGATTCACTCGGTCGGTTTGATGGCGGATTACAACCTGTCCAAGCGCACGGACGTATACGTGCAGGGCGAGTACCAGAAGGTCGCGGGCGATTCGACCAACTCGATTCTCGACAGCGCGTTCATTCCGGGCGTGCAGGCGCCGTCGTCGACGGGGAATCAGGTTGCCGTACGGGTCGCGCTGCGGCACAAGTTCTAAGACGAATGGCACTTACTTAAGCCCGAGCCCGAGGAGCGTGCCCATATTTTCGGACGCGCTCGCGTGCGATGTGACGAGGCTCTTTCAGCCATGGATAAGACTTCGGTCTTCGTTTGCGCATTCGTGGTTCGATGCGACCGGGGCGGTTCCCAACACGAGACTGCGCGATCAGCTTGAACAGGACACTCTGGTCGTGAGTTGCCGTCAGACCCCTGGCCAGCCATTCAGTCCATAGCTGCACGGCGTGCTTGAAACTCAGTGTTCTCGGATCGGTGGCGCAGTGGCTGGCGGCTTGGGCCATCAGCAGCCGAATCACGTTGTAGGCCAGCAGATGGACCCACATCTCCTTCTCGTTCATGTGGGCAGTCTGGCAATGCAGCACATCCATGCCCATCGTCGTCTTGATGTTACGTAGATCCAGTTCCACGTTCCAGCGCCTGGCATACAACTGCGAGAGGTCCTGTTTGCTGGTCTTGTGTGCATCAAGCATCGTGGTGACCAGCACCCGGTGATGCAGCCTGCATTCGCGCACCATCAGTTCATCGGGGAAGGCCTGGTACTGCTCACGCGTCATCCAGGCGGGGCACTGCCGGGGTTTGGGCCACGTCACAATGTGATCGCGCGTGCCCTGCGACTTGCCTCGCCGAAAGTCGGTGCGGCGCGCCCCATGCTGTTCCATCACGACATCCACTCCGGCGGCGATCATTGAGGCCATCAGAAAGTAGTGGCAGTACAAGGCATCGGCGACAATCACGTCACCTCGACGAAACGTGTTTTCCAGCATGCGAAACGCCGTCAGCTCCCCGCTGCCTTTGCCCGCGTAAGTTCCGACAGCCGCCTCCAGCACTGCGCCGCTTGCCAGACAGATCACCGCAACCAGATAGGCTAACGGAAATCCCACGCCTTCGGCCTGAGCACTGGACTGTGGGAAGCGCGCCTGGTTCGACGGCGTATCGGGCATCGAGATCCCGGTGCCGTCAACCAGCTTGACCGGGCGCCCGCGCCACTTCCAGGCCGGCTCGGCCTGCTCGTGCAGTTGACGCCCCGTCTCGCGCGCCAACTCCCGGACCATTGTCAGCGGCAGTCTCTGGCGAGCGCGGCAGTAGCCTCCCGTGCGCACGCTCGTGGGCCGCAGCCCGTCGGCAACTCGCTGCGCGGCCCACCCGTTGACTGCCTTCTGACAGGAGGCATCCTCTTCCAGCGCCTGGCGCATGAACATCGACAGCGTCACCGTCGGCGGATACAGCCGTTCTCGATGCGCTGGCAAATACGCTTCGGTGGCGGCCAATAGCTGCGGGCTCGTCAGTATGTTGAAGTAGTCCACAGACTGTGTCCTGCGCGCCCGGCTTTGAACTGTGCTTCGTGTTTGCCTATGATGACTTCGTGAATTACGATCCATGGTGGCTGATCCTTGGAATGAGACGGTGTTTGCCTGGTAACAACCATCCTATCAATCCTTCGATCAGCCGCCTCCCTTTCTCTTCAAGCACTTACCCCCGTCTTCTCCTCCATGCAGGCTTAAGTAAGTGCCATTCGTTCTAAGACCCCTCACTCCTCCACCGCCGCCTTCAACCTCAGCAACGCGTGATCCCACTGCTGCGAGATCGCTTCGAGCGCGCGCCGCGCTTCGTCCAGATGTGCCGGTTCGAACGCCCATAAGCGTTCACGGCCCACCTTGACGTCGCGCACGAGGCCCGCGTCGGCGAGCACCTGCAAATGCTGCGTGATCGACTGCCGGGTGATTTCCGTGCCGGCAGTCAACTGCGCGATCGACATCGCACTGCCCGCGCACAACACGGCGATCAGACGCAGGCGTGTCTCGTCGCCGAGCGCCGCAAAAATCTGCGCGGAACTTCGCAGCATGGCCGCCTTCACTCGCGCATGACCGGTCGCCGGCTTATCCCTTGGCGACATGCTTTTCGATATTGACCATCTGCTGTTCCCAGCCACCGCTATTCAGGCGGAACGCCTCTTCACGCCGTGCGGCTGGAATCCGGTCGAAGCCTGATTCGACCACGCGCAGCAAGGTGCCCGAGTCGACCTCGGTCAGTTCGAATGCCACCAGCGTGGTCGGCTCCGGTGAGTAGTCGATCGAGATATCCACCGCGGCCGGATGCCAGCGAAACGACAGATGATGTTCCGGTTCGACCCGCTCGACCAGCACGTCCATAACAAGATGTTCGTAGCCTGGATACGTGATGTTGCCTTGCACGGACTGGCCGGCGACAAACTGTTTGCCGCTGAAATTCACGCCGAACCAATTGCCGAATTCTTCGGCGTTGGACAATGCGCGCCACACTCGCGAGCGCGGCGCCTTCAGCAGAATCTGTTTTTCGATGCGATCGGTTGATGAGTCAGATGATGGGTTCATATGCAGCCTCCTGACTGCATATTAGGTGCGCAACCCGCAACATGCAAGTATTTGCCTGCGTATTTTTTGGCTCACAGCAAACGCCACCGAGGCATGGCAGCGCCGCCGTCTCAACCACCGATCTTGGCCACTATCTTGCCGAACGCGCCGCGCGACCGCCATCGGCAGACACGCATCGGCGCGGATGCCGAATTACATTACTCCGTTGCGTGTGCATGCATCACGTTGGTGTGCATGGACCACGCCATCCACGGACGGCGCAGTGCGACGATCGCGAGGAACGCGCAAGCCGCCAGCGCGCCGAAGGTCGCAAAGCCCATCTGATAGCTGCCCGTGCTTTCCTTCGCGATGCCCATCACGACCGGCAGATAGAATCCGCCGATGCCGCCCGCGGCGCCGACGATGCCCGACATCAGGCCGGTGCGGCCGGCCCAACGATGCGGTACCAGCTGGAAGGTCGCGCCATTACCGAGACCGAAGGCCAGGTACAGGCATAGCAGCAGCGCAATTCCGCCCGCCATCGAAGGCATTGCAGCGGCGAACACGAAGTCACACAGCGAAATGACCGCCAGCAGGAAGGTCAACGCACGCACACCTGACACCTTGTCGGCGATCAAGCCGCCGAACGGCCGCACGATCGCGCCGGTTGCGGCAAGCAGCGCCATGAACAGACCCGCGTCGATCTTCGACAGTTGATACAGATTGGTCAGCAGCAGCGAAACATACGAGGACATGCCGACAAAACCGCCGAAGGTGATGCTGTACACCAGCATGATCACCCACGTGTCGCGCTCGCCCAGCACCGTGCGATAGCGCTTGGGCAGCACCGCAATCGCCAGCAGCGCGCCAATCACCGGCAACAGCAGCACACCGGTCTTGCCCGAACCGAACAGACCCGCTTCGACCAGCAGCACAAGCACGATCAAACCGACGAGCGTGACGGCAAAGCTGCCGAACGCGCGCAGCACGCTGCCCGATTTGATACCGGAATCATTGGCCCAGAAGTACAGCGTGATTGCGGCAATCGCGAGCAACGGCAGTGCGCCGGCAGTCGCCATTTGCCAGCCGTAGTGCGTGGCCAGTTGCGGGAACATGAAACCGTCGAGTACCGCGCCAATATTGCCGGCGGCAGCGAGACCGAGCACCAGGCCCTGCACCTTCGGTGGATAGTTGCTCCCTGCCATTGGCAGCGCCACGGCGAAGCTTGCACCGCCCACGCCAAGGAACACGCCGAGTACCAGCAACACGGTGTACGACGGCACGGATGGCATCAGCGGCAGCACAATCGTCGGCACTGCCGAAAGCAAGACGCCCATTAACGCGATGCGCTTGCCGTGCGCCGATTGATACAGATTGCCGAGCGTCACGCGCAGAATGGCCGCCGACAGCACCGGCACGGCGACCAGCAAACCCTGCTGGGCGGGTGTCATCGCAATGCTCTTGCTGATGAACGGCGCGAGCGGCCCGTACAGCACCCAAACGGTGAAGCCAGTGTCGAAATAGAGAAAGCACGCCACTAACGCTCGCCAATCCCCGCTCTTCAGAGAGCTCATCACGCTTTTCATTAGACATCCTCACATATTCTGATTGTTCGATTACCAGGTTCGCGGCGCCTGGCACGGCGCACCGAAACGGTCACGATGTTGAATACCGGCATTAACACGCAAGCTCCATGCCATTCGGGTCCATCTACTGAGGCGTTATTGGGTGTTCTCCGAAGCCGTGAAACCGCACAGGTTCCGTCTGCTTCAAAAATCAATAAACGTCGCGTACGTAGCGCTTTTCCTGCACCAAACGGGCCACATAATCGGTGGCTTTTTCTTCGCTCATGTCACCGTGCTGGGCGACCACGTGCTTAAGTGTTGCGTCGACGTCTCTCGCCATCCGGCTTGCGTCACCGCAAACATAGAAATGCGCACCTTCTTCGAGCCATGACCACAGTTGCGCACCCTGCTCGCGCATGCGGTCCTGCACATAGATCTTTTCCGTTTGATCGCGTGAAAACGCCACATCGAGCCGGGTCAACACACCGCTGTCGCGCATCGCCTCAAGTTCGTCGCGATAGTAGAAATCGGTGGCCGCATGTTGTTCGCCGAAGAACAGCCAGTTACGTCCCTTGTCACCGCGTGCACGCCGCTCGTGCAAAAAACCGCGAAACGGTGCAACGCCAGTGCCGGGACCGACCATGATGATCGGCGTATCCGAAACGTGAGGAGGCCGAAAGTGTGCGGATTTCTGCACGAATACCGGTACGCTGACGTCGCCGGCACGGTCGGCGAGAAACGTCGACGAGACACCCTTTCGATGGCGGCGGCCATTGCTGTAGCGAACCGCTGAAACCGTCAGATGAACTTCGCCGGGATGCGCCTTCGGACTCGATGCAATCGAGTACAAACGCGGTTGCAGACGCTTGAGCACGCCGGTCAATTCGGTGGCCGTCAACGTCACCGGAAATTCGTGGAGCACGTCCGCGAGTTGTTGACCCCATAGCCATTGTTTGAGATCGGACTTGCGCTCCGGCATCAACAGGTCGCGCAGCGAGCTGTTGATGCTGCGCGCAGCGATAAACGCGAGCGAATCCGGGCTGGGACGCGCGATCTCGTAGTGCTTGCCGAGCGCATCGGCGAGACGCATTTCGCCGACGCCTGACACGTTGACCGCCACGTCGGGGCTCAGGCCGCTCAGGCTGATCAACTCGTCGACCAGTTCGGGGCAATTACTCGGCCATACGCCCAGCGCATCGCCCGCTTCATATTCGATGCCCGAGTCACCCGCACTCAACGAGAAGTAGCGCGTATCCTTCGCCGCGCCCTGTTTGTTCAGTTGCAGGTTCCTGACGAGCCGCGATGCGGCCGGGCGCGTTTTGGTCGGCACGGCGCCTGGCACCATGGCGTTGATCATGCCGCCCGGCGGCACGGCATGCAGCGCCGCATCTTCTTCGGTGATGCGCACGATGATGCGTTCGAGCCAGGCGTCGGCACTTTCCTGATACTCGCTGTCGCAGTCGACGCGATCCATCAGACGCAGCGCGCCTTGTTCGGCAAGACGCTCATCAAGCCGATGACCGTGCCCGCAAAACTGATCGTAGTTGCGATCGCCCAGCGCGAGCACCGCATAGCGCATGCCGTCGAGACGCGGCGCTGCGTCGCTGCTCAGCTGGGACCAGAAACTTTGCGCGTTGTCAGGCGGATCGCCGTCGCCGAATGTGCTCGTCATGAGTAACACGTATTGCGATTTCGCGAGTGCCGATACCGGATAGTCCGCCATGCATGAGGTGCGGATTTCGAAGCGCGACTCCATCAAACGCGTGGCATAACACTCCGTAAGCGATTCTGTGTTGCCGGTTTGCGAGGCCCACAGCAGCGTGACTTTGGGCCTTGCGCGCACAATGCGCACGCCGGCAGCGTGCGCGTCGGCCTGCGGCGCGGCAAGCGCACCCACAGGCGCGGCCGCATTCGTTCCGACGCGGCTATAAAGTCCGGCCAGCAAGCCGTCCACATATAGACGATTCGTCCGCTCAAACGGTGCGCTGTCCGGCAACACCGGCACGCTGACGATGCCCTGTGCTTCGGCCGAACGCAGGCCGCTGACGAAACCCGTCAGATACGTCCGCTCGGTCTCCGTGAAGGACGGCTCGGGTGTCTGCGGAAGTTGCAACAGGCGGCAAAGTGCTTCGATACGGGGCATGTCCTGTTCCTCGACGTTCGCCGATAGAGCGCTCGCCGGCGTAGCGCCGGTTGCAACGGCAGGCCCGCCGGTAAGCGTCTCGTCATCGGTAATCGAAATCGGCTCGATGGCTTCAACCGCAACCGGGCTCAGCGCGACCGCACAGAACTTGAGTTCGGGTTGCTGCGAGATCGGATCGATTGCGTCACTGGTGACTGCGTTGATGCACAGGTCGTCCCCGAACACGTCGTTCCAGTGCATCGGCGCAAAACAGTTGCCTGCCTGCACGCGCTCCGTGACGACCGCGGGCAATACGGCGCGTCCGCGCCGTGAACGGATCTCGACGGGGTCCTTGGCCTTGATGCCGAGCGTGGCCGCATCTTCCGGATGAATCTCGACGAACGGGCCAGGGTTGAGCTTGTTGAGCATTGCGACCTTGCCGGTCTTGGTCATGGTGTGCCATTGATGCTGCAAGCGGCCCGTATTCAGCACGATCGGAAATTCCCGATCCGGCAATTCGGCCGGGGCCGCAAAAGCACGAGCGAAGAACACCGCTTTGCCGCTTGCGGTCGGAAATACCAACCGCGGACGGCTACCGTCGGCGAGTTCCTTCAGCGTCTGACTGACGCCGTCGTTGATGTAGCGAATCGGATTGCGGTCAGTCGTGTTGTCAGCGGCAAGCGGCCATTGCAGCGGCTTGCCCTTCAGCCGGCGATGGCTTGCGCCGCGCAGGTCGTAACCCGTTTTCGGATTCGACACGCGGGTAATTTCCGCGAAAACTTCTTCGGCGCTCGCATAGGTGAACGCCGCGGCGAAACCCATTTCACAGGCGACACGCGCGATGATCTGCCAGTCCGGCAACGCGGCGCCCGGCGGCTCGATGCCCTTCTGCATCAGCGTCAGGTTGCGCTCCGAGTTGATCATCACGCCTTCGGCTTCGGCCCACAGCGCGCCGGGCAACAACACGTCGGCGTAACGGTTGGTCTCGGTGTCGAGGAACGCGTCCTGCGAAATCACGAGCTCCGCCGCGCGCAATCCAGCGATAGCGTTCTGACGATTCGCGACACTCGCGACCGGATTGGTGCAGATGATCCAGCACGCCTTGATCTCGCCCGCGGCCATGCGGGTGAACATATCAATCGTACCGTTGCCGACTTCGGTCTTCAGCGTGCCCTTTGGAACACCCCACAGATCTTCGATAAATGTGCGGTCTTCTTCGACCAGTACCGAACGCTGCCCGGGCAAACCCGGACCCATGTAGCCCATCTCACGGCCGCCCATCGCGTTGGGTTGGCCCGTCAATGAGAACGGACCGCTGCCGCGGCGGCAGATCTTGCCGGTAGCGAGATGCAGATTGCAGATCGCGTTGGTGTGCCACGTACCGTGCGTACTCTGATTGAGGCCCATGGTCCAGCAGCTCATCCACTCCGGCGCGGCGCCGATCATCTGTGCGGCCCGGCGAATGTCCTCTGCGGCGAGGCCCGTGATTTCCGCGACTTTCTCCGGCGTGTAGGCCGCGAGGAAAGCCGGCATCGCGTCCCAGCCTTGAGTCGCGTCCGCGATAAAAGACACATCTGTATGGCCGTTTTCGTGCAGAAGATGCAGCAGGCCATTGAGCAAAGCCAGATCGGTACCCGGCTTGATCTGCAGAAAGAGATCGGCCTTGTCAGCCGTCGTATTGCGGCGTGGATCGACCACGATCAGTTTCGCGCCGGCCTTCACGCGATCCATCATGCGCAGGAACAGAATCGGGTGACAGTCAGCCATATTCGCACCGATCACGAAGAACAGGTCGGCGTGATCGATGTCTTCATATGACCCTGGCGGCCCGTCCGCACCGAGCGAGAGCTTGTAGCCGCTGCCCGCGCTCGCCATGCAAAGACGCGAATTCGATTCGATATTGTTGGTGCCGACAAAACCCTTCGCGAGCTTGTTGACGAGGTACTGCGCCTCGATCGACATCTGCCCGGACACATAAAACGAGAGCGCGTCCGGTCCATGCGCGTCGAGCAGGCCGCGCAAACGCGCCGCTGTGTCGCTGATTGCCTGCGCCATCGGCAACGGCACCGGATCCTGGTCGCGGGCATGACGCACGAACGCGCCCTCCAGACGCCCCGACTTGCGCAACGCGACATGCGCCGACTGACCCTTCGTGCAGAGCCGTCCGAAGTTAGACGGATGCTCTTTATCGCCAGAGATTTTCACGACCTGCCCGTCCTCGACGTGCAGCACCATTCCGCAGCCGACGCCGCAGTAGGGGCACACCGTTTTTACGCTGCTGGAGGACATGGCAGGCGGCATCGCTCGGTAAAGTTGGCAAGCAATCAATGACTCACATCGCGACCCACACCTGCCCGTTTTCCACTCGCGCGGCGAACGCGCTGACGGAATACGCCGGTGTTTCGAGGCACTCGCCGGTGCGCAGATCGAAGTGATGCTTGTAGATCGGCGAAGCGACCACGAGACGTTCGCCGAGACTGCCGATCAAGCCGCGCGAAAGCACCGCCGCTTGCGAGCCCGGGTCGTAGTTTTCGATCGCATACACGATGCTGTCCGCGTCACCGTTACTCACATGAAATACCGCGACCTGTTCACCGTTGACGAGCGCGCACACGCCCGTGTTGGGAACGATCTCGTCGAGCGGGCAAACCGGTGTCCAGGCAAGTGGAACGTGGTCAAGTTTCATGGCGGAGGTCCTCGGTGAATGACGCAAAAAAGAATCAAACGGTTTCGGCAACCACAGGAATCGAAGCGAGCTGCGAGCGTCGTTCGGTCGTCGTCGCGGGCCGGATCTGACCACGTTCCTCGACGAAGGTGACATTGCTGTCCGGCTCGCCGCTGTTGACGAAGTGACGGAAGCGCTTGCGTGTCTCAGGATCGGTGACGGCCTTCTTCCATTCGCATTCGTAGGTTTCGACCACATGCTGCATTTCCACTTCGAGGTCCGCGGCCACACCCAGACGATCGTTGACGACCACGTCGATCAGATAGTCGAGGCCGCCCTCGAGGTTGTCGCGCCACACGCTGGTGCGTTGCAACCGGTCTGCCGTGCGCACGTAGAACATCAGGAAGCGGTCGATGTAGCGCACCAGCGTTTCTTTATCGAGGTCCGACGCGAGCAATTCAGCATGGCGTGGTTTCATGCCGCCGTTGCCGCAGACGTAGAGATTCCAGCCCTTCTCGGTGGCGATGATGCCGACGTCCTTGCCTTGTGCTTCCGCGCATTCGCGCGTGCAGCCGGATACGCCGAACTTGATCTTGTGCGGCGTACGCAGGCCCTTGTAGCGGTTCTCGAGTTCGATCGCGAGACCCACCGAATCGCCGACGCCATAGCGGCACCATGTCGAACCGACACACGACTTCACCGTGCGCAGCGATTTTCCGTACGCATGGCCCGACTCGAAACCGGCTGCGATCAGTTCTTCCCAGATGAACGGCAGTTGCTCGACCCGCGCACCGAACAGGTCGACGCGCTGGCCGCCGGTGATCTTGGTGTAGAGGCCGTATTTCTTCGCCACCTGGCCGACGGCGATCAAACCGTCAGGCGTCACCTCACCCCCTGCCATGCGCGGCACCACCGAATAGGTGCCGTCGCGCTGGATGTTGGCGAGGTAGTAGTCGTTGGTGTCCTGTAACGAAGCGTGCTCCTTCTTCAGCACGAATTCGTTCCAGCACGACGCGAGGATGCTCGCCACGGCCGGCTTGCAGATATCGCAGCCGAGGCCGTGTCCGTGCTTCGCCAGCAATTCGCCGAAGCTGCGCGTGCCTTCCACGCGCACGAGGTGATACAGCTCCTGACGTGAGTGCGGGAAGTGTTCGCACACGTGGTTATTGACCGCGAGGCCCTGCTTCTTCATCTCGGCCTTCATCACCTGCGTGACGAGCGGCACGCAGCCGCCGCACGAGGTGCCGGCCTGGGTCGCGCACTTCAACGCGCCAATGTCGGTCGCACCCGCGCAGACGGCGGCGCACAGGTCGCCCTTCGAGACGTTGTTGCACGAGCAGATCTGCGCGGTGGCGGGCAAGGCCTCGACGCCGAGCGCCGGTTTCGCCTTGCCGTCGGACGACGGCAGGATCAGGAATTCAGGCGACTCCGGCAACTCGATCCGGTTCAGCATCATCTGCAGCAGCGTGCCGTACTCGCTCGCGTCGCCCACCATCACGCTGCCGAGCAGATACTTGCCGCAATCGGACACCACCAGCTTCTTGTAGACCTGCTTGCGTTCGTCGCTGAACTGATAGGTGCGGCTGCCCGGCGTGTTGCCGTGCGCGTCGCCGATGCTGGCGACGTCCACGCCCATCAGCTTCAGTTTGGTGCTCATATCGGCGCCGGCAAATTCCGCCGGGTCGCCGAGCAGTTGCTTGGCCACCGTACGCGCCATGTCATAACCGGGTGCGACGAGGCCGAACAGTTGACCGTTCCACAGCGCGCACTCGCCGACCGCATAGATGTGCGGGTCGCTGGTGCGGCACGCGTTGTCGATCACGATGCCGCCACGTTGCCCGAGTGCCAGGCCGCTTTCGCGTGCGAGGTCGTCGCGCGGCCGAATGCCCGCGGAGAACACGATCATGTCGGTGTCGAGGAAACTGCCGTCGGCAAATTGCATGCGGTGCGTGCCACTCTCGCCGTCGACAATCGCCGAGGTGTTCTTCTGCGTGTGGACCGTCAGGCCGAGTTCTTCGATTCTGGTGCGCAGCACGCGGCCGCCGCCGTCATCCACCTGCACCGCCATCAGGCGTGGCGCGAATTCAACCACGTGCGTTTCCAGCCCCATGTCGCGCAATGCTTTCGCGCATTCGAGACCCAGCAGACCGCCGCCGAGCACCGTACCGGTCTTCGAGCGTGCGCCGCACTCCTGCATGGCTTCGAGGTCGTCGATGGTGCGATAGACGAAGCAATCGGCCCGCTCGCGGCCCGGCACGGGCGGCACGAACGGATAGGAGCCCGTGGCGAACACCAGCTTGTCGTACGGCAATGTCTCACCGGTCGAGACCGTCACGATGCGCGCCTCGCGATCGATCGCCACCGCTTTCGCATTCAGCTTCAGCAAGACGTTCTGGCGTTCGAAGAAACCCGGCTCGACGAGCGACAGATCGTCAGCCGTCTTGCCCGCGAAGAATTCCGACAGGTGCACGCGATCGTATGCCGGCCGGGATTCTTCGCACAGCACAGTGATGTCGAGGCCATGCGCCGCGTCCTGTGCCAGGCATTCGACCAGTTTGTGGCCGACCATCCCGTGACCGATAACGATGATTTTCATGACCGCGGCGTCCTCAATGTGCTGTGCTTCGATCGCTGACGTGGGCATCTGGCGAAAGCGATTCCGGAAATAAAAACGGCGTCCCGCGAACCCAGTCGATGACTGAATTCGGGGGACGCCGTTGTCCTGACCTGTGCTGCAGCGAGTACGTTGTTGTCGCACTCACGACGAATCTACGTTGATCCGCTGGCAAGGCTTAACGCAAAGGCTGTGCCAATTGCGCGAACTTCCCATTGAAGCCCCGTGGCACGTGGCTTGGGGACGAATGGCACAGACGTGCCGCGGACATGATGCGCGGCTCGCTTTGATGCAGCGAAGCACATGGATGGTGCGGCGCAGCACTGTACGCGTGCGAGCGGCGAGTACCCGGTGCGTGGCCGACACGCCGGCGCCCACGCTGGTCGCCGTGACTCGCCTCGTGCGCGACGAGGACAGGAACGAATCGTTGCGCTCCGGATTCAACCATCATTTCGTCAAGCATCGTGTCGATGCAGGTGATCCTGGCGGCGCTGACCGGGCTTGGCCGGCATGAGTCCCAAGCTAATCGCCAAAACCCAATTCGGCTTCGACCGCCTGCCCGACCCGTAGCCACGCCCCTGCTCCCCGCGCGACGATTGCATTGTTGCCGAACGTCAACGCCCCGTCTCGCTGCGGATTCGCCCGGTAAACGCTCATCGTGTCGGTGGGTTCGTTCGGCCAGTCGGGATCGGGCGCGCCCTTTGCCTGATCGATGGTCGGCATCGGACAGCGCGAGCACGGCTTGACCAGTTGCAGTTGCACGGTTTGATCCTCTACGCCTTCGACACTCAGGCTCTCGACATAATCCTCTTCGTACGCTTCGAGTCCCGCCAGCACGACGTTGGGGCGAAACCGGTTGATCGGAATCGACGGTGCGCCCTTGCTGTTGAGGCGCACATTCAGATCGTCGAGCGAGGCTTGCCCGATCACGAGTAGCGGAAAACCATCGGCGAAATACGTGGTGGCGCCACCGACGCTCCCGGTGTAGTCCGGATCGACTATCCGTTCGCGCTCGGGATTGAAGCGCAGAAGCCGCGCCGGCACGCCGAGAAAAGTTGAAAACCATGCCGCGCTTTCTTCGCCGGTGTCGAGCCCGTAGGCCGCGTCGCGCCACACCGCGGTTTGCACCTTTTGCGGTGCGCTGAGTCCGGCTGCGTCGAGCGGCGTGCGCAGTTCGTTCATGCCCGGCGCGCGCATCACGAGTTCATGTTCGCCGAGTTCGACCTGAATCAGCGCCATGCGTGGAAACGCGCGCTGCGTGAACATCGCGCCGCTCGGGTCGGTGACCATCCAGCATCGATCGTATTCGAGGCCCGTGGCGAGCAGGCGCGCTTCATTGAGCGCAATGCCGGCGCAGGATTTGATCGGATAGACAAACAGCTCGCTGATCGTAGGCATGGTGTGGAGCGTGGGGAACACGCGATTTCTTGTGTTAATGCGCGATTGTAAAGCGCATATCGGCAGCGTTGTGGCACCCGTCTGCATCCCATCTGCACTACCCGCACCATCTGCGTTGAAAACGCTGCGCCGGAAACTTCGCGCCTTCGAGCGCAAACCGCTGTGCCACGCTGTGCTGCTATTCCCAACCTTCCAGCCGCAGCGTTGCGCGCACGAGCCGCTGCTCTTCCTGTTCGATTTCCCGTAGGTTCGCACACACGCTGTCGATATGATCGGCCGCGGCCTTACGCGCCTGTCCGGGCAGCTTGCCGGTGACGGCGTTGTAGAGCCGTGCATGCTGACGATCGATTACCCGCTTTTGCGGCTCGCGGTGATAAAGATTGTTCACCGAGGCGAACACCGAACTCAGCAGCAGATCGGTCAGCGTGCTCAAGGTATGCACCAGCACCGGGTTATGCGAGGCCTCGCAAATTGCGAGGTGAAACGCATGATCGAGCCGCGCGTGGGTAGACGCACTCGTCTCCTTGCCGTGCGCCGCGAGCATTTCTTCGTAGCGTCGCGTGATCAGCACGAAATCGGCGGGCGTGCCGCGCAGCGCCGCAAGCCGTGCGGACTCCGCTTCGAGCAAGGCGCGCACTTCGAACAGATCGTAGAGCGTGCGCGGCTGCGAGCCGAGCAAATGCATCATCGGCGTGAGCGTGGGTTGCGCGGTGAGGCTTGCGACAAACGAACCCTTGCCGTGCGAGGTCTCGATGATGCCACGCGCCCGCAAGAGCTTGAGCCCTTCGCGCAGCGCTGTGCGCGACACGCCGAGCTTGTCGGTGAGGCGCCGCTCGGACGGCAGCGCCTGCCCCGTTTTCAGCACGCCGTCGACGATCAATCGTTCGATACGCTCGGCAACGACGTCCGCCACCTGCCGCGAGCCTTCCTGATCCGCTGTCTGCATTGCAATTCCAACTGGTATGACCACCTTGGAATGCTAACACGCAGGAATGAGCCACATCCTTTGTAACCCATATATATCAACTCATCTGGCGTATCCAGTCTGAATCCATCAATTCAAAAACTGGTACGACCACTTGCTTCATCTGTCGACACCAACCGCCATAGCCGCAACAATCCCGCCTGAGACACGCTCGCACGCCCGTGCCCACGGGTGCGACCACCAGGTTCGCGCGGCACCAGGAGACTCCCCCATGAGCTATCAGTACGACGAGCGCATCGACGGCGCGCTTGCGACACACGACAAATCCGCGGTCGTTGCGCAACTGCAAGCGCTGATCCCCGATCTGCAACTCCTGCATGAACAGGAAGATCTACGTCCGTTCGAATGCGACGGCCTCGCCGCTTATCGCGCGACGCCGATGCTGGTCGCGCTGCCCGACAAGGTCGAACAGGTCGAAGCGCTGCTGAAATTCGCCCATGCCCAAAAGATTCCAGTGGTCGCGCGCGGTGCCGGTACTGGTTTGTCGGGCGGCGCACTGCCATTGGACAAAGGCATTCTGCTGGTGATGGCGCGCTTTAACCGGATTCTCGGCGTCGATCCCGAGGCCGGCATCGCCCGCGTGCAACCCGGCGTGCGCAATCTCGCGATCTCGCAGGCCGCCGCGCCCCACGGCATGTATTACGCGCCGGACCCCTCGTCGCAGATTGCCTGCTCGATCGGTGGCAATGTCGCGGAAAACGCCGGTGGCGTGCACTGCCTGAAGTACGGACTGACCGTCAACAATATCCTGAAGCTCGAGATCCTCACTGTCGACGGCGAGCGCATCACGCTCGGCTCGGATGCACTGGATGCACCCGGTTTCGATTTCCTCGCACTCTTCACCGGCTCGGAAGGCATGCTCGGCATCGTCACCGAAGTCACCGTGAAGCTGCTCACCAAGCCGCAAAGTGCGAAGGTCCTGCTCGCCAGTTTCGACGACGTCGAGCAAGCCGGCGCGGCGGTCGCGCAAATCATCGGCGCGGGCGTGATCCCGGGCGGGCTCGAAATGATGGACAACCTCGCGATTCGCGCCGCGGAAGACTTCATCCACGCAGGCTACCCGGTCGACGCCGAAGCAATCCTGCTATGCGAAGTCGACGGCGCGGAAAGTGACGTACAGGAAGACGTGGAACGGGTCGAAGCGCTCCTGCGCGCGGCGGGCGCAACCGATATCCGGCTTGCGAAAGACGAAGCCGAACGCCAGCGTTTCTGGGCCGGTCGCAAAAACGCATTCCCCGCGGTGGGCCGCATCTCCCCGGATTACTACTGCATGGACGGCACGATCCCGCGCCGCGAATTGCCGCGTGTGCTCAAAGGCATCGAAGACCTCTCGAACGAATATGGGCTGCGCGTGGCCAACGTGTTTCATGCAGGCGACGGCAACATGCATCCGCTGATCCTGTTCGACGCGAACGCGCCTGGCGAGACCGAACGCGCCGAAGCCCTCGGCGCGAAGATCCTCGAACTCTGCGTGGCGGTGGGTGGCAGCATCACCGGCGAACACGGCGTGGGCCGCGAAAAGATCAACCAGATGTGCGCGCAGTTCAATAGCGACGAACTGAGCTTCTTCCATGCGCTGAAAGCCGCTTTCGACCCGAGCGGCCTCCTGAACCCTGGCAAGAACGTGCCGACCCTGCACCGCTGCGCCGAATTCGGCTCAATGCACGTCCACCACGGCGCACTGCCCTTTCCTGAACTGGAGCGATTCTGATGCTGATCGAACCGGTATCGATGGACGATAGCGAACGGCTCGTCGCCGAAGTCTCGCAAGCGTGCGCAAGCGGTACGCCGCTGAAAATTCGCGGCGGCAACAGCAAGGCTTTTCTCGGGCGCCTGGTGTCGGGCACGCCAATCGACACGCGCTCGCATCGCGGCATCGTCAGTTACGACCCGACTGAACTCGTGATCACGGCGCGCGCGGGCACGCCGGTCGCTGAACTGAACGCCGCGCTGGATGCGGCCGGTCAGATGCTGCCATGCGAGCCACCCACTTTCGACGGCGCGGCCACCGTCGGCGGGATGGTTGCCGCCGGTCTCGCCGGTCCGCGCCGGCCGTGGTCCGGTGCGGTACGCGACTTCGTGCTGGGATGCCGCGTCATTACCGGTCAGGCGAAGCAACTGCGCTTCGGCGGTGAAGTGATGAAGAACGTCGCGGGCTACGACGTCTCGCGCCTGCTGACTGGCAGCTTCGGCTGTCTTGGCCTGATCACCGAAGTCTCCCTCAAGGTGTTGCCGAAGCCGCGCGCGACCGGCAGTCTCACGCTCGATCTCGGCGCAGGCGAAGCGCTGCGCGAACTGTCCGCGTGGCGCAAGGCGGCGCTACCGGTCAGCGGTGCCTGTCATGTCGACGGACGCCTGCATGTACGGCTCGAAGGCGGCATGGGGTCGGTGGCTTCGGCCGTGGACCGCATCGGCGGCGCCGAACTCGATGTGCGGTTCTGGGACGCGCTGCGCGAACACCGTCTGGCGTTTTTTGACGACCCGCGGCCGTTGTGGCGCCTCTCGCTGCCGAACGCTTCGCCGCTGACCAGTTTGCCCGGCGACACGCTGCTCGACTGGGCCGGCGCGCAACGCTGGCTGAAAAGCGACGCGCCAGCCGCGACGATCCGCCAGATCGCGCATGCTGCCGGCGGCCACGCGACCTGCTTCACGCCCCGCGCGGACGCCGAGCCGTTCACGCCACTGCCGGATGCGCTGTTGCGCTTTCACCAGCAGTTGAAGCAGCAACTCGATCCGCGCGGCCTCTTCAACCCCGGCCGTCTTTATGCCGGTTTGTGAACGCCGGCCTGTGAAGCCCTGAAGGCAAACGACACCATGCAAACCAATCTCAGCGACGCCGCCAAAACCCTGTCGCGTGCCGACGAAGCCGAACAGATCCTGCGCTCGTGCGTGCATTGTGGCTTCTGCAACGCGACTTGCCCGACCTATCAACTGCTCGGCAACGAACTCGACGGGCCGCGCGGGCGCATTTATCTGATCAAACAGATGCTCGAAGGCGAGCCGGTCACGCAGAAAACCCAGTTGCACCTCGACCGCTGCCTGAGCTGCCGCAACTGTGAAACCACCTGCCCGTCAGGTGTCACCTATCACGCGCTGCTCGATATCGGCCGTGCCGAACTGGAGCGGCGCATTATTCGCCCTGCTTCGGAACGCCTGCTGCGCGAGGGTTTGCGCCGCGTGATCCCGAATCCGGCGGTGTTCAACGCGCTGCTTAAAACTGGCCAGGCCATGCGGCCGTTTCTTCCGGCCGCGCTTGGACGTAAAATCCCCAAGCGAAGCGCTCAGGCAAACGCTGGGACAAAACTGAGGCCGGCGTCGCGGCATCCGCGCAAAATGCTGATGCTGGAAGGCTGCGTGCAACCCGCGCTGTCGCCGAACACCAACGCGGCCGCCGCGCGTGTGCTGGACCGGCTGGGCATCAGCATCGTGGATGCCAGCCGGGCCGGCTGCTGCGGGGCGACCGATTATCATCTGAATGCGCAAGCGGCAGGCCTTGCGCGGGCACGGCGCAATATCGACGCGTGGTGGCCCGCCATCGAGGCCGGCGCCGAGGCGATCGTGCAAACCGCGAGCGGCTGCGGCGCGTTCGTCAAGGAGTACGGGCATCTGTTGCGCGACGACCCTCGCTATGCGTCAAAAGCGCAGCGGGTCAGCGAACTGGCGCGAGACCTCGTGGAGGTATTGGCTAACGAGCCGCTCGATCAGTTGCAGGCGAGTCAATCGCCGGCGAAGTTGCTAACGCAGGGGCTAACGCAGGCGTCAACGCCGTTGCCAGATGAGGCGCGGCGGAAAATCGCGTTTCACTGCCCCTGCACGTTGCAGCATGCGCAGAAGCTGGGCGGCGCGGTCGAGTCGATCCTGCAACGGCTCGGCTTCGATCTCACCGCCGTGCCCGACGCCCATCTGTGTTGCGGATCGGCGGGCACGTATTCGATCACCCAGCCGGAGCTTGCGGAAAGATTACGGAGCAACAGGCTCGATGCGCTGGAAAGCGGCAAGCCGGAGATGATCGTCACGGCCAACATCGGTTGCCAGACGCATCTGGACGGCGCCGGGCGCACTCCGGTGCGCCACTGGATAGAACTTGTAGAAGCATCCCTACCATAAACGAAACAGGAAATTCATTATGCTGAGCAAACCCGTTTTGACCGTTGCCGAAACGACCCGAATCCTCGAAGCCGCCCGCGCGGAAGCCGAGAAGAACCAGTGGGCCGTCGCTATCGTGGTGGTCGACGACGGTGGCCACCCACTCGGCATGCTGCGTCTGGACGGCAGCGCGCCGGCCAGCTCGTACATCGCGACGGAAAAGGCCCGCACTTCGGCGATTGGCCGCCGCGAGACCAAGGTGTACGAAGACATGATCAACAACGGCCGCACGGCATTCCTGAGCGCGCCGTTGCAAGGCACGCTGGAAGGCGGCGTGCCGGTGATCGTCGACGGCCAGGTGGTCGGCGCGGTCGGCGTGTCGGGCGTCAAGTCGGATCAGGACGCGCAAATCGCCAAGGCGGGTATTCAAGCGATCGCAGCTTAAGTTCGACATCCGTTCGGATGCGTTCAAAGCGGCATCAATAAAAGCAAGAAGCACAACAGGGACCGATGCCCCCACATCGGTCCCATTCAGATGGAGCAGTCGATGACTCAGATGAACCCGCGCGGTGGACTGCAAGTCGCCGCCAACCTCGACCAGTTCGTCGAAACCGAAGCCCTGCCCGGCACCGGACTCGACAGCGCCGCATTCTGGTCGGGTTTCGACGCCCTCGTACACGAGCTGGCGCCCAAAAACCGTGCGCTGCTGGCCGAGCGCGACCGCCTGCAAACCGAACTCGACACCTGGCATCGCGCCAATCCGGGTCCGGTGCGCGATCTGCACGCGTACCGCGCCTTCCTCGAAGGCATCGGCTACATCGTGCCGTCGCCGGCAAGCGTCAAAGCCACGACCGACCACGTGGACACCGAAATCGCCGAACAGGCCGGCCCGCAGCTCGTGGTGCCGCTGTCGAATCAGCGCTATGCGCTCAACGCTGCCAACGCACGCTGGGGCAGCCTGTACGACGCGCTGTACGGCACCGATGCGATCCCCGAGACCAACGGCGCTGAAAAGCAGAAGGCCTTCAACCCCGTGCGCGGCGCCGCGGTGATCGCTTATGCCCGCAAGTTTCTCGATCAGGCCGCGCCGCTCGCGAACGGCTCGCACGTCGATGCCACGCTTTATAGCGTCGAGGGCGGCAAGCTCGTGGTTACGCTGAAGAGCGGCAAGACCGAACTGAAGACGCCGGCGCAGTTCATCGGCTATCAGGGCGACGCGAGCGCACCGTCGGCCGTGCTGTTGAAGCACAACGGCCTGCACTTCGAAATCCAGATCGACGCGAACGATTCGATCGGCAAGACCGATTCGGCGCACGTGAAGGACGTGCTGGTCGAAGCAGCGGTGAGCACGATCATCGATTGCGAAGACTCCGTTGCCGCCGTTGATGCTGACGACAAGGTCCAGTTGTATCGCAACTGGCTCGGCCTGATGGACGGCAACCTGACGGAAGAAGTCACGAAGGGCGGCAAGACCTTCACGCGCCGTCTGAACGCCGATCGCGAGTACACCGGTGCGGATGGAAAATCGCAAGTCAAGCTGCATGGCCGCTCGCTGCTGTTCATCCGCAACGTCGGTCATTTGATGACGAACCCGGCGGTGCTGACGAAAGACGGCCTGGAGATTCCGGAAGGCATTCTAGACGGCGTCATCACCACGCTGTGCGCATTGCACGACCGCAAGCACAAGCTGAATTCGCGCACCGGCTCGATCTATATCGTGAAGCCGAAAATGCACGGTCCGGCCGAAGTCGCATTCGCGAGCGAGTTGTTTTCGCGCGTCGAAGACCTGCTGAAGCTGCCGCGCAACACGATCAAGATGGGCATCATGGACGAGGAGCGCCGCACCTCCGTCAATCTGCTCGCCTGTATCGGCGAAGCATCGGAACGTGTCGCGTTCATCAACACGGGTTTCCTCGACCGCACCGGCGACGAAATGCACACGGCGATGGAAGCCGGTCCGATGATGCGCAAGGGCGACATGAAGTCGAGCGCATGGATCACCGCGTACGAGCGCAGCAACGTGCTGGCCGGTTTGAGCGCGGGCCTGCGTGGCCGCTCGCAGATCGGCAAGGGTATGTGGGCAATGCCGGACCTGATGCACGCCATGCTCGAACAGAAGATCGCGCATCCGAAGGCTGGCGCGAACACCGCGTGGGTGCCCTCGCCGACCGCCGCGACGCTGCACGCGTTGCACTATCACCAGGTCGACGTGCAAGCGGTTCAGCAGGAACTCGAACGCACAGACTACGCGAAAGTGCGCGACGAACTGCTCGACGGCCTGCTGACGATTCCTGTGGTTGCAGAGGCGAAGTGGAGCGCGGACGAGATCCGCAGCGAAGTCGAGAACAACGCGCAAGGCATTCTCGGCTACGTGGTGCGCTGGATCGATCAGGGTGTCGGTTGCTCGAAGGTGCCGGACATTCACAACGTCGGCCTAATGGAAGACCGTGCAACGCTGCGTATCTCCAGCCAGCACATCGCCAACTGGCTGCATCATGGCGTGGTGACCCGTGAGCTGGTCGAAGAAACTTTCAGGCGCATGGCGAAGGTGGTCGACGAGCAGAACGCGGGCGATCCGCACTACCAGCCGATGGCGCCTGGCTTCGACACGCTGGCCTTCAAGGCCGCGCAGGCGCTGGTATTCGAAGGACGCCAGCAGCCGAGCGGCTATACGGAACCGTTGCTGCACAAGTTCCGGCTGGAAGTGAAGAAGGCGCAGTAAAGGCTGTTTGGGCCGCGGCCTGGGTGTAAGGCTCGATTTTTTGGGCTCGGACCATAGCCGCGGACCACGCCGGAAAGAAAGACGGGCGCCGCATGATGCGGCGCCCGTTTTAATTTGCGCGGTAGTGCTGCGCGTTGCTTCTGCGTGAAACATTTGCGGCGGTGAAATCAGGCCGTGCGTTCAAACAGCGCGTTCCGATGACGTGTTCGCGCCGTGGATTAGCACCCCGCGCTCGTGTTTGTGTTCGCGCTCGTGTTCTGAATTCGAACCGCCTGAAATCTTCGGACTTCCGAAGAAGCCCTCGTCTCCTCAGTCTCCAGCAATCAAGCCGCTTCAGCCGTGTACTGCGCCGGCACGCTGGCTTGCATATTCGCCTGCATATACGATTGCAAATACGCTTCGAACTCCGCCTTCACTTCCGGATGGCGCAGCGCGAATTCCACCGTCGCCTTCAGATAACCGAGCTTGCTGCCGCAATCGAAGCGTGTGCCGAAGTAGCGATAGGCGAGCACCTGCTCCTCGGTCAGCAGCGATTGCACCGCATCGGTCAATTGCAGTTCACCGCCTGCGCCCGGCTTGAGCGCGCGGATATGCTTGAAGATAGTCGGCATCAACACATAGCGGCCCACCACGCCCAGGTTCGACGGCGCCTTGTCCGGTGCCGGCTTTTCGATGATGCCGGACAGCTTGATCACATTGTCTTCCCACTCCTTGCCATCCACCACACCGTACGAACGGCTGTCTTCGCGTGCGATAGTTTCGACGCCGATTACCGAGCTGTGATAGTGATTGAACGTGTCGACGAGCTGGCTCATTACCGGCTTCGAGCTATGCAGCAGGTCGTCGGCCAGAATCACGGCGAACGGGCTTTCGCCGACCAGTTTCTCGGCGCAGAGCACTGCGTGGCCCAGACCGAGCGCTTCGGCCTGACGGACGTAGAAGCAATCGACGTTGGCCGGCTTGATGCTGCGCACGAGGTCGAGCAGCTTCTGCTTGTTGCGCGCTTCGAGTTCCGCTTCGATCTCGTAGGATTTGTCGAAATGATCTTCGATAGCGCGCTTGCTGCGGCCCGTCACGAAGATCATCTCGGTGATGCCGGCGGCAATGGCCTCTTCAACCGCGTACTGGATCAGCGGCTTGTCGACGATAGGCAGCATTTCCTTGGGGCTTGCTTTGGTAGCCGGCAGGAATCGTGTCCCGAGGCCCGCTACGGGAAACACGGCTTTGGTGACTTTCAGCATGGTAGGCATTCCCACATCGGTTAGAAATTGGTGTGTTCGCGGGCCTCGCGGCCACTCGATGTCGCCGAAAAGACTAACAAAAAATTAATCCATTTCATGCGCGAAATTTTCTCGATTCGAATAAATAAATCGATTCCATTTCGATATTCCGGATCGTGGCAGGCATCAGGAAACAATTACGTATCTAAATTGAATTATTTTCGGAAATTCCGAAAATTTTACGCATCCGGCGAAGCGGACAGCGGGCTACCCGGGCGCGTCCAGCCGCGAATCGCGACCGTCCTTGAGTACTGTCCGGCGCCGCTCATTCGTTCTCGTCGAGCTGGGGCAGCTTGGCCGGGTTGATGCGAAAACGGCGGATCGGCTCGTTGCGCAGCGCCTCCCGGTAAGCGGAGGCGGCGACAAGGATCAGTAGCACGGCAATGCCGGCGAGTAAATGCAGGTTCATGACTTCACCTCAGGTCAAGAGAATCCATGCCTTAAATTAGCACGACAAAACCGGCAAATAATTCGATGTAGCAAGTACTTATACGTAATTACAATTCGTCACAAAATCGCCATTTAATTCAAATTGGCATGCAATTTTTTATCGATTTTTTGCCGCCACGGTGCACTAGCATGTCATGCATCGCGGGCGCGTATGGCGCCCGGGAATAAGCTTTTTCCTCCGTCAGAATAAGGACCGCGCATGAGCGACTCAGCACTGGATGCCGCCGGCTCATCCCTGCCCCTCTCCCCGTCACGACCGGCTGCCGCGCAGAGCGAAGCGCGCGCCGACAGCGCCGGCAAGGAACATGTAATCGACGCAATGCGCGGCTTCGCCGCGCTTCTGGTCGCGTATTTTCACTGCCGCCAGGTCGAATGGGTCGGCATGCAAACCTTTCACCAAAGTGTCGGACATTCATTCAGTCTGAGCACGATTGCCGCTTATCTGACGTTCCCAATTGCATGGGGTTCGGCCGGCGTGCCGATTTTCTTCGTGATCAGCGGCTATTGCATCCATCGCGGCGGCGCCCTGCGACTGGCAAAAAATCCCGACTACCGGCTCGACGCCGGCAATTTCTGGGTGCGCCGCTTCGCGCGCATTTATCCGGTATTGCTGGCGGCGCTCGTGCTGACGCTGGCACTCGACTGGGTCAGCTTGCAGTTACCGCCGGTCAATCACAAGATCCGTGAGATCGGCCTGCAGGCGTTCCTCGTTAACCTGGTTTCCCTGCAAGGCGTGGCCGGCAAGACGTATGGGTCGAACGGCGCGCTCTGGACGCTCTCGCTCGAAGTGCAGTTCTATGCGATCTATCCGCTGCTATTTGTATTGCGCCGGCGTCTGGGCATGACTTCCGTGCTGGCGATCGTCGCGGTGATCAATGTGGTGTCGGCCTATGTGCTCGAGCGCCACGATATTCAGTTCTTCACGTCCTATTGGTTTTCGTGGATGCTCGGCGCGTGGATCGCCGACGCGAAGGCCCATGCCGCGCCGGATGCGCGCTCGCCGGTCTGGCTCTACGCGCTTGCCGCTGCGTTCATCGCGCTCGGTTGCGCCGCGTTCCATTTCGGCCAGTACGGGGCATTCCAGTTCTGGGCGATCGGCTTCGCGTTCTATCTGTACAAGGCGCTGGAGCGCAGTCATGCCGACACGCCAGGCGTGCGCCTCCTGTCACGATTCGGCGATTTCAGCTTCTCGCTCTATCTGATCCATCTGCCGATCTTCGTGCTGCTGTCGTCGATCCTGTTCCGTTCGTCGCTGCAAATGTCGATCTGGCCGTCGTTCGGCTACATGCTGGTGGCCGTGCCGGTGGCGTATGTGTTCTACCGGCTGGTCGAACTGCCGGCGATGAAGTGGTCCGCGAGTTTCAAACCGAAGCGTGTAGTAAAGCCAGCCTGAGAGCGATGCGGTAGAAAGGTTGGGGAAACACAATGTTCAGTCCAGAAACAGGGTTCTCCTTCAACCATGTAAGCGGGCCGTGACGTGCCGCCGGGACCACGCTGTACAACCCGGTTGCATAGGCGGCGCGCGGCGCAAAAAAAACGGAGCGGAAGTCCCTGGGACTTTCGCTCCGCTGCGCTAACGGCAGGAACCGGCCGAGTCCCTGCCTACCCCACGCGTTAATTCAACCGGTCAATCACACCGCTGAATCGCCCGCGCAAGCGCCTTAGCGCCCCGCTACGCGTTTCAGAATCCGCTCGACACCCTCGACATACGTCGCAGTGCCGAACCGGCTCAACGCCGTCTGATAGCCGTTCCTGACCAGCTTGTTGCGCAGATCGTCGTTCGAACGCAATTCGGCGAGCGTGTCGGCGAGACCATGCGCGTCGCCGGGGGTGCATAGCACGCCATTTTCGTAATCGTCGATGATCTCCAGCACGCCGCCCGCCCGTGCCGCCACCACCGGCCGCTGTGCCAGCATCCCCTCGACGATCACGCGGCCGAACGGCTCCGGCGTGATTGACGTATGAACGACGGCATCGACCGCGCACATGCAAGCAGCAATATCGTGCTGGAAGCCGAGGAAATGCACCCGTCCGCCGAGGTTGTGTGCGGCGACGAAGGCATGCAGTTCGATCTCGTACGCGTCTTCGCCGAACAGCGGCGCACCCACCAGCACCGCATGCATGTGGGGATTGAGGACCATCGCTTCGAGCAGCACGTGTTGCCCCTTCCAGCGCGCGAGGCGGCTGAACGAGCCGACCAGAAATGCGTCCTGCGGCAAGTTCAGGCGCTGGCGCAGTGTCGCTTGCGGGACTGTGCGCAACGCATCGAACGGTGCCGCGGAAATGCCATTGAACACCACGTCGATACGTTTTTTGTCGAAGCGCGTCAGGTCCGCGAAGGCGCGAGCGGAAGCCGCCGAATTGGCGATCACATGCGTGAGGCCGAGGCGCGCGCACCACTTGATGATCGCCAGTTGCTTGCCGCCGAAATGCTCGGGACTCACGATATCGCGCAAATGCCAAACCACCGGCCGCCTGGCGAGCTTGCCCGCAATCGCGCCGATCACCATCGCGCGCTGCGTGTTGGCGTAGATCACCTCGGCGTCGCGCGCACGTTTCGCGGTGGCGCGCACGAGCGACATCAGACCCTTGAGCGCCTGCCCCTTTGGCAAGGAACCGCCCTGCTTGCGGACATTGCGCAATGCGCCCGCGTCCAGCACGTTGACGGTCACGCCGGCCTTGGCCAAAGCCGTGCGGAATGGACCGTCGTCGAACAGCACGACTTCGATGCGCGAGCGCAGGGCTTTGACGATCTCCAGCAGCGACAACTCGGCGCCGCCGAGCACGCCGCTCTGATCGACCGCGAGAATGCGGGGCGCGTTGGCGCCCACGTCCGCTTTGTAGGGAACGTACGGCGGCAGCGTCGCCGTACGCAATGCCGGTACTGAAGCCCGCACATGGGCAAAGAAACGTTCGCGGAAATTGGCGGCGGAGAACTGCTCGGCGTTCGCGCGGCAATCCACTGGCGAAAAATGCTTCACCTGGTCGTCGAAACGCTCGACCGCCGCGATGATCGACTCGGCGTTCTGATCGTCGAAGAACATGCCCGTGGGCCGCGCCTCCGACACATCGCGTACGGTTTCGAGCGCCCCGCCCTTGCCGTAGGCGATCACCGGCGTGCCGCACGCCTGCGCTTCGACCACTGAAATGCCGAAGTCTTCTTCCGCGGCGAACACAAATGCTTTCGCGCGGCTCATCTTTTCCTTGAGCACCTTGAACGGCTGGTAGCCCATGATCTCGACATTCGGCCCCGCCTTTGCGCGGATCTTCTGCATGTCGGGACCGTCGCCGATTACCACCAGCTTGCGCTCCGGCATTCGTGCAAACGCCTCGACGATCAGATCGATCTTCTTGTACGGCACCATTCGCGACGCGGTCAGATAGAAATCCTCCTTGTCGGTGCACAGCGAAAACGCTTCGACGTCGACCGGCGGAAAGATCACCTGCGCTTCGCGCTGATAGACCTTCCTGATGCGCCGCGCGATGAAGTCGGAGTTCGCAACAAAGCCGTCCACCGAATTCGACGTGCGAATATCCCAGTTGCGGATGTAGTGAAGAATCAGCCGCGCCATTGCCGATTTCGGACCGTTGGTCAGCTTCGACTGCTGCAAATACTGGTGCTGCAGATCCCACGCATAGCGGATCGGCGAATGCACGTAGCTGATATGCACCTGATCGGGGCCGGTGAGAATCCCTTTTGCAACCGCGTGGCTGCTCGAGATCACCACGTCGTAGGCCGACACGTCGAGCTGCTCGATCGCGAGCGGCATCAGGGGCAGATACGTGCGGTATTTGGTGCGCGCGAGCGGCAGCTTCTGGATGAACGAGGTCGTGACCGGTTTGCCGCGCAGAAAGCTGCGATCGTCGAGAAAATCGACGAGGCTGAACAGGTCCGCGTCCGGAAAGCACGCAACGATCTGCTCGAGCACCTTCTCGGCGCCCGCATAGGTGACGAGCCAGTCGTGCACAATCGCGACGCGCACCGTCTTGTCGCTACGCATCGTCGTGCGGCGCGACGGCGCCTGAGCGCCGGGAACAGTAGTGAGTTCTGCCAGTGCACTGCGCGTTGCGGGTTGCAGCACGGCTTCTTCAAGGACTTCGTGGTTCATGCGCTTTTCCTCGGATTCAGTCGCAACAGCAGTGAACGCGCAAGATCGCGCAAGGCGGGCGTCATCGTGATCGACCAGGCGACATTCGCGCCTACCATCAACAGACCGGCGACGATCGCCAAAGCGAGACTTGGCAGGAAACTGGCAAGCCATAGGCTGGCCAGCAGAAAAGCGAGGTGGGCCAGCATGTCGAGCGCGATCTGGCGTGCCCGAATTGCCGACAGGCGCAGCAGCACGGCGTAATCGAACAGTGCCCGGCCGGCCACGACCATCGCCGCGCCGGTCAAGCCGAAATGCGTAATGCCTAACCACAAAGCCCCCGCAAACAAGGGCAATTCGAACAAACCGACGCGCGCGGCCGTGGCCGGGTTGACCTGCGACTGGATCAGAATCCGTGTGACGTTCGCCTGGCCGACGAGCCAAACCGCGACGATCATGATCCGGCCCACCGGCGCCGCCACGGTGGCGATCTCATTGCCGACCCACAGATGCAGAAACGGCTCAAGCACGAGCATGGCGACCAGCGCGACCGGCGTGAACACACCATTGAGAAATTCGAGCGATTGCTGCGTGATGGTGTCCGCATCCGCGCGGCCTACGGCAGACAGGCGCGGAAACAGCGTGCGCACCAGCGCGGTCGGCACGATATTCAAACGCGTCACGAGGTTCTGCGGCACCGTGTAATACGTGACGAAGCGCGCGCCGAGACTCGTGCCGAGCATCACGCGGTCGAGCGATTCGGCGATCATGTTGGTGACGCTCGCAATCAGCATCCAGCCGCCGAAGTTGAAGAGTCCCTTCGCCACGCCGAGTTGCGGCGGAAGAATGCTGCGGATCTCCAGCACCTTTAGCGCGGAACGGCCCAGCAGAATCGCTGCGAGAATTCGTGCTAACACCGCTGCGGCCAGCACGTTCTGCAGGGTTGCGCCCATCCACCATGCGGCACCGAGCGGCAGCAACTGGAACAGGAAGGTGCCGATGGTCTGATTGGTGTTGTAGACACCAAAGCGTTCCGCGCCGTTAATTGCCCCGGCGAACACCCACGACACGTTCGCAATCGGGATCGCCACCGCGAGCCACGGCAGCGCCATATAGACTTCATGCTGCAACTCCGGCGACACCTTGGTGAAATACGCGGTGTACAGAAACGCGCCGAAATAGATGATCAGCCCGCCGACGATGCCGGTCGCAAGATTGAGCCACGTCGCGCTCCAGAACACGCGTGCGCTTTCACTCTTGTCGCCCGAAGCACGCGCCTTCGAAATGTGATTCTGCGCGGCCATGCTCATGCCGAGATCGAGAATCCCGAAGTAGCCGATCAAGGTCCACACGAGACTGATCACGCCGTAGCGCTCGACGCCGAGCAGCTTGATATACGACGGCACGGTCACGAGCGAGACGAAAGTCGGCAGCACCAGCCCGAAGAAGTTGATCGCTACGTTCTTGAGAATGCCTTTGTCCATCGGTTGCCTTGGGTTAAATCAGTTGCCTGGTTCAGTTGCCTGGTATTGCGAATAAAGCCTTCATGCGAGTCATCAAGGCTTCCAGCGATACATCATCACTTTCCCGCGTGCGTCTTCTTCGACGAACACCAGGTACTCGCCATTGCTGCGCTTCGCAGCGCTGATGCCATTGGGCACATCGACCCAGCCCGACGCGCGGCCCACTTCCGGGCCCGGACGAATCACCCCGACCTCCTTGCCCGTGTCCTTGTCCCACACGTGCACTGCGCCAACCGGCTCGACGCCGAAGAGGTATTGCCCTTCAACCGTGAGGCCGATGATCGTGGCGATGGGTTTGGTCTGCGTCGTCCACGGCAGCGTGATCGAATAGCGCTGCACCGGATTGCCGCTCGACCATTTGTCGTAGCGCACCAGCACGCGGCCCACTTCTTTCCAGAAGCCACGGTCCACCGGTGTGTCGGGCGTATAGCCGGTCACGTACATCGTGTCGGTGTCAGGGTCGTAGATCGCACGATGCAGTTCGGTGAACGGTTGCGGCACCGGGTACTGCGTCATGTTCGAATACGAGTAGATGGGATTGCCCTTCGCATCCAGACCGCCGAAGCGGAAGCGATAGATGCCTTTGTTATCCCGTGTGCGCCAGATGTCGCCGGCGGTATCGACCCACCAGCCCCAGCCACCCGCGAGCTTCGTACCGCTTGTGTTAAGCGTGAATTCGTCGGTGTTGAACTTGCCGTCGCCGTTCGCATCGCGCCAGATCCAGTCGCCGCCGGGCGGTGCATTCGGCACCCTGGAGACCGCGCGCTCGCGCCCTGCGATGAAGCCTGAAGGAATCGCTGTTTCGCCGTCGTGCTGCGGGTCGAAGCGATAGATCTTCAGGTGGTCCGCGTACATGTCGGTCAGGTACAGGAACGTGTGGCCCTTGAGCTTGCGGGCAATCGGCAAGCCGGGATATTGGTCGGTGTGAAAGACCGGGTCGTCGGGATACTTGAAGCGGTTCGACAGAAAGCCCGCGTATTTCCAGTCCTGACCTGCAGGTTTCGACAGATCGAGTTCGAAGCGTTTGTTGCCGGTGTAGACGCTATCCGGACGTGACGGATCGATCCATGCGCCGTCGACGAACAACAGGCCTTGCACCTGCCAGTTCTGTTTGCCGTCGGGCGCATAGCTTTCGAGCGTGGCGCCGAGGCCCGCACCGATCGGTTCGTAGCGCGGTCCGATGCCGTTGGTCGACACGTAGACGTTGCCGCGTGCATCCACGCCCACGCCGGTCAAACCGTTGAAGCGCTGCGGGCCAGGCTTGCCGGGCACGCCGCTGAAAATGCCGCCGCGTTCGCCGAGCGAGCCCGACTCCGTGTAACGGCCGTTGCTCTTGCTGAAAAACAGCACTTGCTGACGCGGGCCGTTGTCGGCGATCAGAACGCGACCCTGCGCATCTATAGCAATATCGACCGCGGCCGTATCGGCGGGCAGCGTCAACGTTTCGTCGATGCGCTTGCCCGCAGCGGTGTAGTGCTCCACATGGGGCGCCTTGTCGTTGCGCGTGCCGCTCAACACCCAGAGCGTGCCGTCGGGGGCAAGCGCGATGCGGCCCGGTTCATGCACGCTCCACGTGGTTTTCTGCTGCATCGATTCCGTGTCATAGACTTCGATGCGATCGCGCGCAGTGTTCGCCGCGTAAAGCGTGGTGTCGTTCGCCGCCAGGCCGCCGATTTCGGCACTCGTGCCCGTCGGCACTTCGTTCATCATCAGGAAACCGGCGGCCAGTTGTGCATGCGGGTCAGCGTTGTTCGCGGCCGGCTGGAACGGCGCGGCGCGCTTCGGATCGGCGATCTGCCGGCGCGAAATACCGAACCATTGTTTGCCCTTCTCCGGCCACACGCCCTGCTCGACCAGATGTCCTTTCTCGTTGCCGACTGAGATCGCGACGAAGGCGTACTTGCGATTCACCGCAATCGCGCTGCCACCGCCATTGCCCCAACCGTGCGTGCCCCCCGCGAAGCCGAGCATCTTGCCGTTCTGGTAGACACTCGCTTCGGCGCCACTTTCATCCCACGGCGCGTTCGTGTAGACCTTGCCGTCCGGCGCAACCGCAATCGCGGTAATGTTGATCTGTGTCCACGTTCCGTCGCCGAAACCAAAGGTATTGCCGATCCAGGAATTTTTCGCGTTCAACACGGTTTCCGCGGATGCCGTGAAGCTGACCGATGCCGCCGTCATCCCGGCCGCATAAGCGAGCACAGCAATCCAGGTTTTGAACGTGAAACGGGCCAAAGTTATTCCTCCAGTCAGGGCCGTGCCGCAATCGGGCAAATGGCTCTCGCGGGTACAAATCCAATGAAGTGACGGCAGAGGCCGCTAGAAGCAGAAGCGACGTAAGAACACGAGACTGATTCCCGCACCGGTCACATTACGCGTAAAAAACGCCGCAACGAAAATCGAAAATAATTCAAAAATATTCGATGCTTTAAGCGTTGTGAAAGAAAATGATTTAAAAATCGATTAAATGAAAATAGACGTGGTTCCTTGCGTCTAGCGGCGCCTGGGCCCCTCATCTTTACCGATCCCGCTTGATGCCGGCTGCACTTCTTACGCATTACGACAACTTCAGGACACAAGCATAAAAATCAATTCCGAATGGATAACGAAACACCCTGTTGCAATCTGATTCACTTATCCATTTCATTCCCGTTTTTTCATCAATTTATTTTCCCTAGAATCGAATGCACTTCCGTTGCGACGCGAAACGGGCGCGCCGCTGTTTTCTCAAGCCCTGTTCCTGACTTGAGAAAGCGCGCGCGATCCTTCGCCTGCCCATCCGCTTCACACCATGGACGGTTCATGACTGCTAGTGCACTGCCCTCAGCGCCTTCTCACGCCCGCCGCATCGTGCAGCTCGACGGCCTACGCGCCATCGCCGTGCTCGCGGTATTCGCCCAGCACGCCTTGAAAGCGCCGCTATGGATGGGCGTCGATCTGTTTTTTGTTTTGAGCGGCTTTTTGATTACCGGCATCCTGCTCGAACGCAAGGCGCGTGAGCAGTCGTATTTCGGCTATTTCTATGCGCGCCGGGCGCGGCGGATCCTGCCGCCTTATCTGCTGCTGATGGTGGTGTCGTCGATTCTGTTCGGCTTCGGCTGGGCGCAGCACTGGCAGTGGTATGCATTCTTCGCGACCAATATCGGCGACGCGCTCAATCAAAGCGGTCACGACAGCCTGAATGTGCTGTGGTCGCTGGCCGTTGAAGAGCAGTTCTATATTTTCTGGCCGTTCGTGATTCTGCTGCTCCCCGAGCGCGTGCTCGGCTACGTGGCCGCCGCATTGATCGTGCTGGTGCCCGTGCTGCGCGCGGTCGCCACGCCCTGGTTCGATTCGTTCTGGCCGATCTACTACCTGACGCCGTTCCGCATGGACCTGCTCGCGGCCGGCGCGCTGCTCGCGGTCGCCGTGCGGCGCGATCGCAATGCGCTCGAACCGTTCAAAGGCCTCGCCGTGCTGGGCTTCTTTGCCGCGCTGGCTGTGCTTGCGTGGCTGCATCTGCACTACCCGCGGTTCCGCGCAGCGAATACGCCGTTGTCGAACGCCGGGCTCTACAGCGTTTCATTGGTGCTTTGTACTTCCGTCGTGGTCATCGCCTTGCAAAGCAAGGGCATCGTCAAACGGCTGCTGTGCAACCCCGTGCTGGTCTATATCGGCACCATCAGCTACACGATCTATCTGATTCACCTGAGTGTGCTGTACACGCTGTGGCCGTTGCATCTGAATCGCTATCTGACCGCGGCGCTGGCGCTCGCGATCACCCTCGCCTACGCCAGCATCACGTGGTTCGGGTTCGAAAAGCGGTTGATCTTCGGCTCGGCAGGCAAACCCCCTGCGCCGGCCGGTAACGCGCCGACGGGCGCGTCGCAAGCGCCGCAAAGCCGCGCATGAGGCGCCGCGCGTGGCTCGCCGCGAGCATGTCGGTTGTTGCGTCGGTGCTGGTTTCGCCGGCATTCGATGCGCACGCCCGCAGTCCGGCCGCCACGCAGGTGCTGGTAGACGCCTATGGCGATTCGACCACGCTGGGCATTACGTGCAGCGACGGCCACTGCGGCCCGCAGGCGCAAAACGCCGTGTCGTATCTGCAGAGCGAATTGCAAGCGAGGTACGGCGAACGGGTGCGCGTCACGAACTATGGCGTGGGCGGCACGATGGCCTCCCAGTTGCGCGACGGCACCGGCAACCGCCGTGCCGGTCCGACTGCCGGTCTGCCGTGGCAGGAACGGCTCGCCGCTTCGTCCGCGCAGATCGTGTTGATCAATTACGGTATCAACGAAGTGATGCAGAACCAGACGCCCGAGCAGTTTTACGCGGCCGAAACCACGCTCGTGAAAACTGCGCGTGCGCTCGGCAAAGAGCCGGTTCTGCAGACGTCGAATCCAATGCCGGACAACCGCCTCAACGCGCGGCTTGCCGCGATGGTGGCGATGACACGCCGCGTGGCGGCCGAACAGCACGTGCCGCTCGTCGATCAGTTCGCGTACATCAGCAATCTGCCGGACTGGAAGATGCTGATGTCCGATGGCGCGCATCCGAAACCGGGCTTGTACCGGCTCAAGGCTGAACAGGATTTTCAGGTCGTCGTTCCGCTGGTGCGGCGACTGCTGGACGGCACGCTCTGACGTTCTTTTTTCTTTTACCAATATCGAAGGCAAGCTATGAGCCAACCACGCAAAGCGATCATCACCGGCGTATCCGGACAGGACGGCGCCTATCTGACCAAACTGCTGCTCGACAAGGGCTACCACGTGACCGGCACCTACCGGCGCACGAGTTCGGTCAACTTCTGGCGCATTCGTGAGCTCGGCGTGCTCGATCATCCGAATCTGCGTCTGGTCGAACACGATCTGACCGACCTCGGCTCCACGCTGCGCCTGCTCGAAGGCGCGCAGGCCGACGAGTTGTACAACCTGGCCGCGCAGAGCTTCGTGGGGGTCTCGTTCGACCAGCCCGTGACGACTGCCGAAGTAACCGGCATCGGCGCGCTGAATCTGCTCGAAGGTATCCGCATTCTGAATCCGAAGACCCGTTTTTATCAGGCCTCGACGTCGGAAATGTTCGGTCTCGTGCAGGCGGTGCCGCAACGCGAGGACACGCCCTTCTATCCGCGCAGCCCGTACGGCGTCGCCAAGCTGTTCGCGCACTGGTCGACCATCAATTATCGCGAGTCGTACGGTATCTTCGCGAGCAGCGGGATTCTGTTCAACCACGAATCGCCGCTGCGCGGCCGCGAGTTCGTGACGCGCAAGATCACGGATACGGTCGCCAAGATCAAGCTCGGCAAGCAGGACGCGCTGGAACTCGGCAACCTGAGCGCCAAGCGCGACTGGGGCTTCGCGCTGGAATACGTGGAAGGCATGTGGCGCATGCTGCAAGCCGATGAACCCGACACCTTCGTGCTCGCCACCGGCCGCACCGAGACGGTACGTGACTTTGTGCGCATGGCGTTCGCCGCCGCGGGCTACCAGATCGAATGGTCGGGCAAGGACGAGCGCGAGACCGGCATCGACGTCGCCACCGGCAAGACGCTGGTGCGCGTGAATCCGAAGTTCTACCGCCCGGCGGAAGTGGACCTGCTGATCGGTTGCGCGGACAAGGCACACGAGAAGCTCGGCTGGAAACCGGAAACCACGCTCGAACAACTGTGCCACATGATGGTTCACGCGGACCTTGGGCGCAATGAGCATCACGAGACGTTCTGATCCTGAGTAACGGCTGCTTGCGCAGCCGCCACTTGATGCAAAAAAAGGCCTGATCGTTATGATTCAGGCCTTTTTTCTACTGTGTCGTGACGTCTTCAGTGCACCCCACCCGCCGCAATCGCCTCGCTATACACCGACGCCACGCGCTTTGCGATCACCGAGTTGTCGAAGTTCTCGCGTGCATAGCGGCGGCAAGCGTCCGAATCCGGTAGTTTCAGCGAACCGTTCAACGCGCCTGCCAGGCCTTCCGCAATCGCCTTCGCGCCCGTCTGCGCCAGCACCAGATTCGGCGACAAGCCTGCCACCGCTTCCGGCAAACCACCCACCGGTGTCACCAGCACCGGCGTGCCCGATGCCAGCGATTCAACGGTAATCAGCCCGAAGCCTTCGAGCGCCACCGTCGGCACCACGCTGATATTCGCCGCGCGGTACAACGCTGCCAGATGCTGATCGGGCACGAAGCCCAACAGTTTCACGTTGTTCTCGAGACCCGCCTCGGTGATCCGTGCCTGCAACTCGCCTTCGAGCCGTCCTTTGCCCGCGATCAGCAGCAGCACATCGGGCTCAGTGCGTTTGAGCAGCTTCACCGCATCGATCAGGTCCTCGAGGCCCATGCGGCGCACCAGACGCCGCACGGCCAGCACAATCGGCCGGTCTTGCGGCAATTGCAGCTTCAGCCGCGCTTCGGCAGGCGTGATCGGCAGATTGAATTGCTCGACGTCCACGCAGCCCGGCACCACCCGCACGCGGTCCGGTGCGATGCGATAGCGCGACGTCAGGATCTTGCCGAACGCCTCGGACAACACGATCAACCGCGACGAGCGCGCATACACCGATTGCTCCAGATAGCGCTTGGCACGCTGGCCGAGCGAATCGGCCCCTTCCACGTGACTCTCGTCGGCCCACGGTCCCTGAAAATGCGAAACCTGCGGAATGCCGCGCGTCACGTCGAGACCCGGGAACGTGTACAGCGCGAAGTGCGACGAAATCACGTCGGGACGCGAGGTGCTGATCTCCTGGCGCAGTGCGCGGCGTGCCGCCATCAGCCGCAGCGGCAGCGATTGCGCAGCGGAGCCGAAACCGTTGATCGCGCCACCGGTGTCCGCCGCCACTTTTGCTGAGCCGGCCACCACGCCGCGCACCGCGACGCCCGCGCCCGGCAGCGCGCCGACCAACGAGTAATACATACGGTCGAGGCCGCCCGCGCGCTCGGGAAACCAGTGCATCCCGATCTGCAGCGATTTGATTGAACTCGTCGTCATGATTGTTGCCCCTGTGCGTTCTGAGAGTTGTAGTGGATTGCGGGATGTTTCGACCAGCCGGTTCGCCAACGGGTCCACCTGCGGGTCTGCGGTCCGGTCCCGCTGTTGTTCCCTGTCAGGGCGCGCATTCATTCCACGCCCTTCTGCCCGGCCAGCGTGTTCAGCGTCAGCGCGTCGGTCTTGGCTACCACCGTGGCTTCCGCTTCGCTGCGCCGGCGGTCGCTCTGCTGCCCCGCGAGTTGCCGATATAGCGCAATGTATTGCGCGGCCATGCGCGCCCAGCCGAAGCCAGTCGCGAGTTCGT
Source organism: Paraburkholderia sp. D1E (assembly GCF_052682275.1). Lineage (NCBI taxonomy): Bacteria > Pseudomonadati > Pseudomonadota > Betaproteobacteria > Burkholderiales > Burkholderiaceae > Paraburkholderia > Paraburkholderia sp. D1E. The sequence continues at coordinate 6,779,813 of NZ_JBQYMB010000001.1, read as the reverse complement.
TGGCCGCGACGCCCATCGCGCGACGCGCGTCGTCGTTGTCAGCCAGGCGCGCGACGGCCCCGGCCAGAGCCTTGGGATCGTCCGGATCGTCGAGTACGATCCCGCATGCCGGCGTGATGATTTCGGCGCCGCCCGCCGTGCGCGCCGTGACCACCGGCAAGCCTGCGGCCATCGCTTCAAGCAATGACAGACTCATCGCCTCGTAGCGCGACGGAAACACGAACGCGTCGACCGAATGCATCAGGACCGGCATTTCCTTGACCAGGCCGAGAAAATGCACGCGATGCGCAATGCCGAGCGCCTTCGCTTCTTCCGGATACGGACTGCCCGGCAGAAACCCCGCCACGGCGATCTGCACATGTTCCGGCAGATGCTTGAGCGCCTGCAGCACCGTGCCGAGGTTTTTACGCGGGGTGCGCAGATCGCCCACGAACAGCAGCAGGAATGCGTCGGCGGGCAGGCCAAATTTCGCGCGGTCGCCCGTTGCAGCCGCGAAGCCTTGCGTATCGACGCCGTTGTAAATCACGTCGACCCGGTTATGCGGCGTCAACCCGATCGCGCGAATTTCATCGGCGACCTTTTGCGATACGGCCGTAATGACCTTTGAACGCCGGTAAGCCCAGCGTTCAAGCAGCGCGTTGCAGCGCGTATAAACCGACTGATACGCGGACCACACGCCCTTCGTCAGCCCGAACGGGTAGTACTTGCTGCCGAGCCAGCCGCTATGCACGAAGTGCGAGGTGTTGACGTCGGCGGGCATCCACGTAATGAAACCGTTCACGTGCAGCACGTCGTATTCGCGACGATGCGCGCGCAGCCACATCGCGCTCTTGAATGCGAACACCTGCTGGCGCAGCAGATTGGTGGGCCACCATTTGCCGATTTTGATGGGCGTCCAGCGAACATTCGGATGGGCAAGAAGATCAGGCGCGACATGCGACGCGACCAGCGTCACGCCGATGTTCTCGTCGAGAGCGGCGCGCGCAATTTCGTGGTTGACGCGCCCCTGGCCGTCGTTATGGCGCACGACGTGCGTGACAATGGCGACTCTCAATCAGTGCCTCCGTGGAGAAATAGCGTGCGTCTGCGGTTCATCTTTTCGTAGTGCACCGCGGAAAGGATCGAAAAAACACTCATGAAAAGCAGCAGGCCGCCAGTGCCGACCAGCGAATTGGTGAACACCAGCATCGCGAACGTCGCAAGACTGAGACTTAGGCAAGCGGAGACGAATTTGTCGTTGCGCAGCTTGAACGACGCGAGCGCCGCGCGCACCACCAGCCAGACGATGCCGGACATGTAGAGCAAGGTGCCGGGCCAGCCGAGCACGAACGGGATGTTCATCACGCCGCTGTCGAAGTTGCCGTACTGGCCGAGCTGACCGCCGTCGTTCGAGAGCTTGGTCGAGGTGCCGGTCGCGCCCATACCTTCGCCGGAGACGTCGGTAAAGGCGGTCTTCGCGAAGGTCGCGTAGAACTCGTTACGCGCGGCATAGCTCTGGTCGTCGCTCAGGTTGACGAGCGTGTTCAGGCGCGCCTGCATCCGCTCGGCAACCGGGCCGACCGTGAGCAGCGGCACGCAAAGACCGGCAAGCAGCACCGCGCTTGCCACGATCCGCACGCGCACCTTGTTGTTCGACTTGACCAGCTGGATCAGGAGCGCAATCACCCAGCCGCCCCACGTCGAACGCACGAGGCTCAGTGCGAACGCAAAGAAGCCCAGCGCTGCCGCGACCCAGCGCACGCGGTGCGTCGCCGCCATCACGTAGACCATCGCGCCCATCATCGCGAACGCGAACGGCCCCGACGAGTTCATCGTGCTGAATACACGTACGCCCATCGGCACGGCGTCGCCTTGCGAATTCATTTGCGAGCCGAGCATCCATAGCGCGTCCCACGGCGGCATGATGAAGAACTGGATCAGGCCGTAGCCGCCCATCACCAGCATGCCCCAGATGAAGGTATTGACGATGGTGTCGCGATACTTCGGATACTGGCGCGTGTGCGCCATGATGTGAAAGCCGATCAGGATCGGATAGAGCCAGTTCGCGAGGTCATAGGTGGCGGCGAGCGGTCCGCTCGACATCACGCCGATCATGAACGCGTAGGCGAGCCCCATCAGAATCAGCAGCACCGGCAGGCCGCGCCGCTGCGAAAGCACCTTGTAGTAGCGGAGCAAGGAAAACCCGCTAATCATTGTCACCGCGAGCGGCGCGATCTGGATCAGGCTGGTCGGCGTGAACGAACCTTTGGACCAGTCGGCGAGACGCCGCACTTCCGGGCTCAGAAACCACAGCCACCACATGAAACCGATGTAGCGCGCCGGGCTCCTGAAGTAGAGCCAGAGGCCCGTCAGGATCGCGAGCACCGGGAATCCGAGCGTCAGCACCGTGCCCTGATGCGCGCCGATCAGCATCGCCGTGATCAGCCACAGCAAGGCCTCCGGCAGCCACTCCTTGCGAGCACCGGACAGGGTCCGCTCCGCGTTGTCGCCACCGGCTCGCGTAATCGTCGACATCGTTTAAAGGCCTCCGCGTGATTCGCGCGCAGGGCGTTGAGCTTGCCCCTGGCTGCCCGCACGGACCCGCACCGGCGGATTCGCCGTGGCAGAGACCGGTGCGGCACGCGGTGTTGTCGCCTCGGCGTCGGCCGCGTCTGCCGTCGCGCGTCCACGCGCCGCTGCGCGCGCTCGCAGCATCTCCTGCGTAATCTTCACGTGCTGCATCGCATAGTTCTGCGTGGTCAGATCGCGTGACAGCAAACCGGCGGCCGCCGCCTGCGCCTGGTGCAACGCATCCGCGGGAGAGGCTGCGAGCTGGTCCACCGCCTCACGCAATGCCTGCGGGTTGAACGGCGGGATATAAGCCGCCTCGCCGGCCGGGAAATAATCCTGCAACGCGCCGACGTTGGTGACCACCATCGGCTTGCCGACCGCCGCTGCTTCCAGCATCACGGTGATGCCCGAGGCGTGCGAATTCGGCCGCAGCGGCACGACGATCACGTCGGCCCAGTCGTAGAGTTCGTGCTGTTTTTTGATGCCCGAGAACAACGCGATCTCGACGTTCGGCGCGCGCATCGAGGCGGGAATGCGGCGGCGTGTCGCGAGCTTGACCGCGTAACGCGGGTCGTTGCCGAAGGCTTTGATCAGGGTCTCCCAGTCACGGTCGCGATCGTTGCCAATGGCGGCGATACGGATCGGCGTGTGCGGCTTCCACTCGGTCGGGGCCTTCACAGGAAAGTCCTGTGTATTCAGGCCGTAGTGGAGATGCTTCGCGTCGCGGTTGAAATAGCGCTGGCACAACTCGGCGTTTTCGCTGGCGAGCGTGGTCAGCTGATCGGCGCGCTTCATCAGCTTGCGATACAGCCAGCTGCGCAAAATCCCGTAGGAAGGCCACTTATCGAGCAACCACACGCTTTGCGCGAGCAGCAAGGGTCCTGCCTCCGCCCCCGCCTTGCGGCCGCTCAGCAGCAGAATGAGGGCCGCAGAGAGCCATTCCTGCTCGGTATGCGTCCAGATCACGTCCGAGCGCAGCATTTCAGCGCGGTTGCGCCACGTGTGGATGAAATCGAACCCGAGCGCCGCCTTCAGCGCGCGGCGCAGCAGACGCACCGGCTTGCTCTCACGGGCGTCCTCCGAATAGGTCAGCGCGAACGCATCGGACTGCGCGTGGTGATAGCCGTACAGACAGCCGATGTCGTCGCCTGGCCGGTAAAAGCGCGGGTCGGCGCCGTAAAACAGGTGAACGTGAACTTTCGTACTCATGCAGACACTCCGCTCTGCCGGTGGAAAGGAGCATCGGCATACGCTCGCGGGCGCACGTGCCGATGCACGAACGTGCAGGACAATTGGGTCACGCGGGGGCGCGGGATCATGCGGTCCGGGACAGCGCGCGACGCGCTTCATGCGCGCCGGTACGCACCGCGCGCCAGCGGGACAGCCTCAGACTCGCCTGTTTCGAAACCAGCCCGAGCGCGGCATGCGTGAGACCTGGATAGACGCGCGTGCCGACCAGCGTCCACCACCACCACGCGGTTTCGCGGCGCAGCGGCGGCAACTGGTCGCGCAGGATCAGATGAAAATTGAAGGCGGCATTGCGCAACGCCGTCATGGTTTGCGCGTCGCGCCGGTCGTCGTCGAAACGTTCGGCCGGAAAATGGTCGACGGCGACGCGCGGGTCGTACATCAGCTTCCAGCCGGCGTTTTTCACACTCAGGCTGAAGGCCATGTCGTTGTGAACCTGGGCACCCGCGCCGCGCAGGCGCAGATCGAAGCGGATCGTGCGCACTGCCTCGCGCCGGTAGCTCATGTTGGCGCCCTTCAGGATGTCGACCTCGCGTGCGCCGCCCACACCCAGGTGGTGATTGCCGATGATCTTGCCGTGCGCCGTGACCTTGCCGACCAGCGGCCGCTCGCCATCCAGCACGCGGCCTTTTTCATGCACCCAGTCGCGGCCGCCCAGCGCGCCCAGGCGCGCGTCGCTCTCGAACGCGGCGGCAATACGGCCGACCCAGTCGACGTGCGGCGCGGCATCGTCGTCGGTAATCGCGATGACGTCACCGTTGGCCGCATCCAGTCCGCGATTCAGGGCCGCAACCTGGCCTGGCACTTCCACCAGCGCGACGGACAGCGGCAACGTACCCGGCACGGCGGGATCGCGCAGGCAGGCGTGGGTCGCTTCGTCGTCGGCGCGCGCGACCACCACCACTTCGTCCGGCGCGCGCGACTGCCGTTGCAACGCCGCAAGGCAGCGCGCCAGGTCGGCCGGGCGGCGGTAAGTCGGAACCAGTACCGTCACTTTCATCGTGATGTCCTTGTTTATCGTGTTTGCGCTGGGATCAGAACAATGGGCTCAGCCTCTGAGGCTCAGCCTCAGGTGCTCAAATATTCCTGGACCGCTGCATAGCTGCGATCGTAGCCGCCGCGCGAGCGTGCCGGCATCCCGTTGAAGATGCCGCCCTGCACGTGCACGCCGGCCGCGCGCAGGCGCTTCAATGCGTCGGCGATCTCGCCTTCGCTGTGCACACCCGAGCGCATCACGAAGAAGGTCGCGCCCGCATAGGCACCGATGATCGACGCGTCGGTCACGGCCAGCACCGGCGGCGTATCGATCAGAATCACGTCGTAACGTTTGGCAAGGCCGTCCAGGTATTGCGGCAGACGCGGCGACATCAGCAGTTCCGACGGATTCGGAGGACGGCGGCCGCACGAGATGAAGCTCAGACCTTCGACGTTCGAGGCGCGGATCGCTTCCTCGAGCGAGATCTGCCCGCTCAGCAATTCCGACAGGCCGTTCTCCTGCGCCCCGCCCACATAACGCTCGAGCGCGCCGCGGCGCATATCGCCGTCGATCATCAGCACGCGTTTGCCCGAGTTCGCGAGCAGCACCGCCAGGTTGACCGTCAGGAAACTCTTGCCGACGCCGGCCATGGGCCCGGTCAGCATGACGATGCGGTTCTTCGCGTCCATCATCGTGAACTGCATCGAGGTGCGCAGGCTGCGCAGGCTTTCGATCGTGACGTCCTTCGGCCGCGCATTCGCCAGCACCGAACGCAGGCGTTCGCCGCCGCGTTCGAAACCGCTTTCGAGCAACGCCTGTTCGGCGCTCAACGGCACGAGACCGTACACCGGCAGATGGAACGCGCGCTCGATATGGTCGGGGTCGTCGATACCCTTGAACATATTGCGGCGCAGGAACACAAAACCGGTGCCGCAAATCAGGCCCAGAATCACCGCCGCCGACAGGATCAGCACCTTCTTCGGCTTGACCGGCGCGCCCGGACGCATCGCCTGATCGACGATATGCACATTGCCGCCAGTACCGGCCTTCTGCACCGACAACTCCTGCACGCGATTGAGCAGCAGCACGTAAATGTCTTCCGCCACCTTCGCGTCGCGTTGCAGTTGCACGGCCTTGACTTCGGTCGCCGGCAGATCACGGAAGCGGTCAGCATATTTGGCGCGTTGCGCCTCCAGTTCGGCCATCTGCTGGCGCGCGGCGACGAGCATCGGATGGTCGTCGCCGTAGCGCTCGGCGAGCTGCACCATCTGCAGACGCAAACCGGCGATCTGCTGCTCGTACTGCACGCTGCCTTCCAGGTAGACCTTGGCTTCGTCGCTCGCGTTGATCGAGCCGGACTGGCGCTGGTACGCGGTCAACGCGGCTTCAGCCCGTTCGAGATCGGACTTCAGGCGCGGCTCTTCACTTTTCAGGAAGTCGAGCATCTTGCTCGCGTCGACCTGTTTGTTCGAAATGTGCTGACGCACATACGACTGCGCGAGCGCATTGGCCACCAGCGCGGCGTGCTCAGGACTCTTGTCCTCCAGCGAAATCTGGATCACGCCGGTCTGCTTGCCCTGCTCCTGCACGGTGATCGCCGACTGGAACGCGGTGATCGCGTCGAGGTCGTTAAAACGCGTCACGGTGAACTCTTCACCCGGACGGGCCACCAGCTTGCTGACGAGGATCGTCACGCCGCCGCCCTGCTCCTGCTGACCGACCTGGCCGCGCAACAGCAGCGAGCCGTTATCTGCGTAGAGTTCGTAGTGCTGCTCGTCGAACACCTTCATCGTCAGTTTCTGGCCTTCCAGCGCGGGCACCACGTCGATCGAATCGACCTCGGCGTCTTCACCACCCCACGCGTACGAGGACAGCCCCAGCCACGGCCGCGCTGGCTGGCCCGGCGTCGCCATGTGCGCAGCAATGCTTCCCAGCAGCGGAAGCGTCTTCGGCACGACGCTGAAGTTCAGCTTCAGTTGCTGAACCACCGGGCCGACTACGCCGCGGCTCTTGATGATTTCGATTTCGGCGTCCGTCGGCAACGAAGTCGAGCCGTTGGTGATTGCCGCTCCCGTTTGCGTCTGCGTGAGCGCCTGCGAGGTGTTGTCGGACTGCTCGACGCGCACGTGAGCATCGGCCGAATAGATCGGCTTGGCGAGGAAACAGTACGCGGCGGCCAGTGCGACGATCACCGCGGCGATCGTGATCAGCCACCAGATGTCGTCGAGGATCACCTGGACCAGTTGCCCGAGGACGACGTCCTCTTCTTCGGTCTTGATCGGACCGGCCATGTGTGGAGTGATTTGATTGCTCACAATTCGCTTCCCGTATCGGTTGCGTCAGCGTTGACTGCTGTTTTTGCTTCGACGTTTGCTTCGGCGTTTGCTTCGGTCCCGCGCCCTGGGAGAGCGGCGCGGGCCTGTCGACGGCTCAGACGGTTATTTCGTCAGCTGCTTCAGGTAGAACAGCGTCTGTACGCTCGGCAGGACCTGCTGCAACACACGGTTGAACGTGGTCGAAGCGGCGGTACCTACATACACGACGTCCATCGGTTGCAACTGGAACTGGGACGACAGCATGATCGCGTCGGGCTGCGTCATGTCGAGGCGGTACACGTCCGGCGTGGTCGGATGTTCGCGCATGCCGCGCATCACGAAGATCTGGCGCGGATTGGCGTCCGTGTCGAGAATGCCGCCTGCCTGGGTGAGCGCATCGGCGATCGTCAGGCGGCCCTTCAGCATCGGCAGCTGGATCGGTGTCTTCACCTCGCCCATCACGAAGATGCGGCTGTCGGTGTGATCCGGCACGTTGATCACGTCGCCGTTTTGCAGCATGACGTTCTGCGTGGTGTCGCCCTGGTCGAGCATGCGGTTGGCGTCGAGCACGTACAGCTTGTTGTTGCGCGTGAGGCGCACACGCTGGATGTCCGCGTCGGTGTTGGTGCCGCCCGAGCGGGTGATCGCGTCGACCAGCGTGAGCGGCACGTCGCTGATGGCGAGCGGGCCCGGCGTCTTCACTTCGCCGGTCACCTGCACTTTCTGGCCGCGATACGACAGCACGCGCACGTCGACCTGCGGATTACGGATGTAGCGCACGAGGCCGGCGCTCAATTGATCGCGCAACTCGCCCACCGTCTTGCCCGCGGCCCTGATGCGGCCGACGAACGGGAAAAAGATCGTGCCGTCGGCGGCAATGGTCTGGCCGTAAGGATCGGCCTGACCCGGCAGCGCGGCGGTATACGGCTGCTGCAAAGCGCCGCCGATCGACTGGGTGGTATTACCGCCCGCCGACAGCGTGCTGCCCTGCGGGGTAGTCAATTCAGGGTGATCCCACACGGTGATGCCGAGAATGTCCTGCGGCGAGAGCCGGTACACATACTGCGACGGGTCGGTAACGCGCGAGGTCGGCAGCGCCTGCTGCGCGGCGGCAGCGGCTTGCGCCTGCGCTTGCGCCGCAACCAGCGGGCCGTCGATCATATGGACCGGGTAGGTTTCGTTCGCCTGTTGACTCTGATGCTGGCCGTCGTCTTTCAGACGGGACGTGTCGAGGTAATTGCCAGGTGCGGTAGCGCAGGCCGACAGAAAGGACGTCAGCAAAAGCGTGGCGGCGAATTTCGATGTAAAGCCCGTCGATGTAACGCCCGTCGAGTTGAAGTTCGCGAATGTGTGTGCAGTGAGTTTTTTCATCAGCATATTTTCTTCAGCCATCCCATGACCAGGTGTTCGATGAGCACGAGACTCTCCCTATAGTCGGCTTCCACGTGGCCATGCGGATCGGCGACGTCGGAGTCGCCCTCCCATTTCCCGAGTGGATAGACCTTGCCGCGCGAGGCCGGATCGAGCGCTTCCACCGCGCCCACCTGCGCGCGCTCGGTGACGAGCACCAGGTCGGCGGAGCGCACGAGCTGGCGGTCGAGGCGCCGTGAATAGTGGATCCCGGAGGCGACGCCCTGCTCGTCGAGCAGGCGCCGCATCACCGGGTCCATGCCGTGGCCGTTCGCGGCACGAAGACCCGCTGAATGAAACGCGATCGGCGCTGAGGACGACCGCGACGGCACGCGCTGCCGGGCCTTGAACAGCATCTCGGCTGCGGGCGAACGGCACACGTTGGCGTGGCAGACGATCAGAACGTTGGCGAACATAGCGGGCTCCTTAACGATGCGTGGCGACGCGACGGCTTACTGACCGGCCTCGACCGCGTCGGCCGAACGCGCCGCCCCGGTCGTTATCGGCAGGCCGTTCGCGCCGACCTTCGCCGGCGCATTGCGTAACGCGGCTTGACGGCCGATCGCGTGATACTCGATACCGAGTTCGAGCAGCGCGTCCGGTTCGTACAGATTGCGGCCGTCGAAAATCAGCGGCGTGTTGAGACTCTGTTTGAGCGAACCGAAATCCGGACTCTTGAAGACCTTCCACTCGGTCAGGATCACGAGGGCATCCGCGCCCTCGGCCGCTTCCATCTCCTCGTTCACGAAGGACAGACGCGCGTGCTGTTGCGGCACGTCCTTCAGATCGAGCGCGAATACGCGCTTCGATTCGTCGATCGCGACCGGGTCATAGGCTTTCACGCGCGCACCGCGGCGCAGCAGCTCGGCGATCAACGGGCGGCTCGGCGCTTCGCGCATGTCGTCCGTGTTCGGTTTGAATGCGAGGCCCCACACGCCAAAGGTGCGATCCGACAGGTCTTCGCCCAGACGATCGACGATCTTGTGCGCGAGGATCTTTTTCTGCGTGTCGTTGACGGCTTCCACCGCTTCGAGAATGCGCAGGTTGGCCTTGTGGTCGGCTGCCGTGCGAATCAGCGCCTGCACGTCTTTCGGGAAGCACGAACCGCCGTAGCCGCAACCGGCATACAGGAAGTCGTAACCGATACGCGGATCGGAACCGATGCCGCGGCGCACCGCCTCGATATCCGCGCCGACGCGGTCAGCCAGATTCGCGAGCTCGTTCATGTACGAGATACGCGTGGCAAGCATCGCGTTGGCCGCGTACTTGGTGAACTCGGCCGAACGCACGTCCATGTACAGCGTGCGTTCGCGATTGCGGTTGAACGGCGCATAGAGGCGCTTCATCAGTTCGCGCGCTTTTTCGCCCGGCACGTCTTCATCGCAACCGAGCACGATGCGATCGGGCCGTGTGAAGTCTTCCACGGCCGCGCCTTCTTTCAGAAACTCCGGATTCGACACCACGGAGAACATGTGGCCGGCGTTGCGCGTGGCCAGTTCCTCGGCGATCACGTCGCGCACCCGCGAAGCGGTGCCGACCGGCACCGTCGATTTGTCGACGATCACCTTGAAGCCCGTCATATGGCGGCCGATGTTGCGTGCGGCGGCGAGCACGTATTGCAGGTCGGCGGACCCGTCTTCGTCGGATGGGGTGCCCACTGCGATGAACTGGATGTCGCCGTGCGCGACCGCAGCCTGAATGTCGGTCGAGAATTTCAGGCGGCCTGCACGGCGATTGCGCGCAATGATCTCCTGCAGACCCGGTTCATGGATCGGCACGCCGCCGTTGTTGAGCACGTCGATCTTGCGCTGATCGACGTCGAGACAGAACACGTCGTGGCCGATGTCAGCCAGACAAGCGCCCGTCACGAGGCCTACGTAGCCACTACCGATGATCGTCAGGTTCATGTATTACACCTCGGAAAATGGAGTTGAATCAGGAGAGCCGTCGCGCGATGCGTTGCGCGGCCGCTGCTCGATAAACGTTCAATACGCCGCTCAGTAAGCGTTGCTGCCCGCAAAGCCCTTCCACAACGTGAGCACGACGATCTTGATGTCGAGCCAGAAGGTCCAGTGCTGCATGTAGTACAGATCGAGCTTGACGCGGCCCATCATCTTTTCGATGCGGTCGGTTTCGCCGCGATAGCCGTTGATCTGTGCCCACCCTGTGATGCCAGGCTTGATCCGGTAGCGGTGCATGTAGCCCTTCACCAGATCCTTGTAGATGTCGTCGTGTTCGAGCGCGTGAGGACGCGGACCGACCACGGACATCTCGCCGCGCAGCACGTTGATGAATTGCGGCAACTCATCGAGGCTGGTGCGCCGCAGGAACGCGCCGACCGCGGTAATACGCGGATCGCGCCGTGTGGCCTGGGTGATCTTGCCGGCCTCTTCCTTGTGCATCTTCATCGAGCGAAACTTGTAGATCTCGAACTGGTTGCCGTCGATGCCTTTGCGCTTCTGGCGGAAGAACACCGGGCCTGGCGAGCTCACCTTCACCATCACCGCGATCACCAGCATCACCGGCGACAGCGCGGTCAATGCCGCCAGCGCGAACAGACGGTCGAAGACGCGCTTGGGCAGCACGCGCAGATCGGTAATCGGCGAGGCGGCCAGGTTGATCGCCGGCACGCCGAGCAGATCCACCATCGGCTGGTTGAAAAGCGTGAGGCTGCGCACGTCCGGAATGAAGCGGATGTTCACGAAGTCGTTGCGCAAGTCCATCACGAAGCGGTGAATCGCCTTCTCCTTCGAGATCGGCAGCGCGAGCCACAACTCGCGAATCGCACGCTGACGCACCAGCTGAAGCATCCGCGCGTAATCACGCTCAACCGGCACGCCTTCGATCGAGTCGCTCGCATCCGGGTCTTCATACGGATTGATCGTGCCGTCCTCGTCGAACACCACGACGGGGCTAAAGCCCGCTTCCGGGCGGGTGCGCATCTGTTCGATCAGGAAGCGCCCATACGGCGCGCCACCCACGATCGCCACCGCGCGCTGATTGAAGCCTTCGCGGCGCAGTCCACGCAGGATCGAATAAACGATCACCTTGGTGACGATCAGCAGCACGATCGTGGCGACCGCCCAGTAGAAGAGCCACAGACGCGACAGGCTGTCCGAACGGTGCAGGCTGAAGCTGATCAGGATGCCGGTGACCTCCACCATCACCCAGCCGCCCGCGACGCGGCACAACAGGTCGTAGAGCGGCTTGCCACGCCACGACTGATAGATACCCAGCGCAGGAAAAAACACCACCACCAACAGGCAATCGAACGCGAGCGACACACTTTGGACGTCGTCCAGCCACACCAATTTCCCGCTGTGCACGGCCGTCGCGATGGCGGCGCCGAGCGCGACCATGGCGATGTCGATGATTCTCGATAGAACGCTCAGCATGCGCCGCCCCTCAGTTCGTCAGTCAAGTGCCATCCATTGGTTGGTTGAATTCCCGTCACACCCATCAAACCGCCGAGCGCACAACGCCGGTATTCGCGCCTGCCAGATAAATGCGCGACGCGAATCTGATTGAACCGGTGCTAATTGCCCTGATGCTTTCCGAACTCAAAATTGCCCAGTCGGCCGACTCGGAAAATGCGTGTCTGGATGAGTGAATACCCTTGTACAGGTATAGATAAAGCTATATTAAAATTCGCGCTGCAAGACCGCAAAATATCTCAAATTGTATCGGTCAAAGTTTCGGCATTTTTTCTGAATTTTGTTCAGCAATTGTTACCGAATTCGGCGCTTTAAAGACCTTTTTGTGCCTTTCTGGAGGCCGTGGCGAGCCAATCTGTCCGTTCTCCTACGAAGCTTACGTCTCGCCTTTCGTCTCCATTCTGCGTCAATTCGTCAGATAAAAAAATTGCCCGTGATTTTTTTCGTGTAATTTTTATTTTTTAAAAATCAGGCGGACATTTTTTCTTCACGAAACGGATAATTTTATTAAGCGTTTTATATAGTTTCTATTTAACACGCTTTTATTGATTCCTTACTTCGTGATAAAACTCGACGCATTCACCCTGCCTCGAGGAGTCCATCATGACAGCTCCGGTTACGGCCACGCCCGCCGACACCCGGTCCACGCAAGCTATGCCACTTAACGTCAAACTCAAAGTTCATCCCGTGATTCTGGCGGGCGGCTCCGGTACACGGTTGTGGCCGATGTCGCGCGAACAGCATCCGAAACAGCTGATTGGCCTGCTTGGCGACGACTCGCTGTTGCAATCGACCACTCGCCGACTCGACGGGCTGGAAGCCGACCACCCGCTCGCCGAGCAACTCATCGTGGTGGCCAACGAAGAACAGCGCTTCACGACCGCCGAGCAATTGCGCACGAGCGGCAAGCCGACCCGGCTGATTCTCGAACCCGCCGGGCGCGACACGGCGCCGGCTCTGACGGTGGCCGCCCTTTCGATCGCCGCGCAGGACGAGGACGGCATCATGGTTGTGATGCCCGCCGATCACGCAGTGACCGATATCGACGGTTTTCATGCGGCGGTGGCCGCCGGCGTGCAGCATGCGGCCGCCGGCCATATCGTGACGATGGGCATCGTGCCGACGCGCGCGGAAACGGGCTACGGTTATATCCGTATCGGCGCGGCGCTTGGTACGCCTGATGAATCGCATGAAGCAGGCAGCGATACAGACAGCGAAGCAGCCGGCAAGATCGGCGCGCACAAGCTCGATCGTTTCGTCGAAAAACCGCACCTTGAACTGGCGCGGCGCTATATCGAATCGCAGGAATACTGGTGGAATAGCGGCATTTTCATCATGCGCGCATCGACCTGGTTGAAGGCGATCCGCCACTTCCAGCCGGCGATTTACGAAGCCTGCGAAGCCGCGTTCGCAGGCGGCAAAGCGGACGGCGATTTCTTCCGCCTGCAACGTGACGCCTTCGGCGCCTCGCCGTCGAATTCGATCGACTACGCGGTGATGGAACAACTGGGCAACGATCAGACCGCTGCGTCAGGCGTCGTCGTGCCGCTGCAGGCGGGCTGGTCGGACGTGGGTTCGTGGGACGCGATCTGGGACATCTCCGAGAAAGACGCGGATCAGAACGTGGGCCGCGGCCGCGTGATGTTTGAGGGGGCGAGCTCGACCTTCGCGCATTCGGAAGGACGCCTGATCGCCTGCGTCGGCACGCAGGATCTCGTGGTGGTCGAAACGGCCGATGCGATTCTGGTCGCGGACAAATCGCGCGTGCAGGACGTCAAGAAGATCGTCGGACGGATTCGAAGCGATGGCGGGCTGGAAGCATCCAACCATCGCAAGGTGCATCGCCCGTGGGGCAACTACGATTCCGTCGACACCGGCGAGCGCTTCCAGGTGAAACGCATCGTCGTGAAGCCGGGTGCGCGGCTTTCGTTGCAAATGCATCATCACCGCGCGGAACATTGGATCGTCGTGCGCGGCACCGCACTCGTCACGCGGGGTGAAGAGCGCTTCATCGTCTCCGAAAACGAATCGGCTTATATTCCACTCGGTGTCACCCACCGTCTCGAGAACCCGGGCAAGATGCCGCTCGAAATGATCGAGGTGCAGTCCGGCTCGTATCTCGGCGAAGACGATATCGTGCGCTTCGACGACACGTATGGGCGGCAGTGAAGCACACCAATGAAGCACGCGACTGACGCACGCCGATGAGAGCGTGCAGATGAGGAAACGCCGGTGAACGATGCCGGCGCACAACCTTGAATCAGCGCCAAAGCAACGCCCTGGCAACGTCAATCGACATTCAACGCCAGTCAGGTAACACCAATGATTCACAACGGATGAAGCGGGAACCTGCGGCGGTTGCTCCTACCGGCCGCGGGGTGCTGCTGTTTTAACTGCCCTGTTCTAGCTGTCGCGCCTAAAGCCGTGCTAGCCGCCGCACTCATCCCGCATGGGAAATGAGTTCTGGGTACGACGGAAAACGATCCGATGTACTGCTTTCGGTCGCGGTTGCGGGTGCGGCCGGTTCACTCGGGTAACGGCGCAGCGGGCCACGGAACGCATTGAGCGGACCGTGCAAAGGCCCGCCATGATTCGCCGTGACCGGCTCGGGCACATGACGTATGGCCGGCAACGGACGCGCCGCCGCCGCGTTGACTGCGGGTGCAGCCTCTGCAGCCGCCTGCGTGCGGCATTCACGGTCGATCCACTGCCGTGCCCATTCGAGCGCGTGTTGCTCCGCTTCGTCGGCTTCCGCAAAGCGTGGACCGACGAGGCCGGAACGCTCGACGCGCTTGCCGTCCTTCATGATTTCCGCCCATGCGCGATACATCGCGTTGGGCACCTGCTCCGCCGCAACGTAGATCACGTAGCCGTGCTGGTCGGCGACCTGCGTGCCGCGTGGCGCGAGGCTCATCGACAGCGGACTGCGCTGATCGTCGAGTTGTTGCGCACGGCGTGCCGACGCAATGGCTGAATCCAGGCTGTGCATTGCCGCACCCACCGCCCGCGCTTCGTCCATGCTTTGCAGATCGGCACGCATAGCAGGCCGCGCTGCAAGTGACGAGGATGCCGACGGCGAACGCGACACCGGTGGCACATTCGTCAGCCCGGACAGCTGGCGTGTGATATCGGCGATCGGATCGGCCGAACGCCAACTGCTCAGACTGCTCGACATGCCGGGCGCCTGCCATGACTCAGGACTCTTCCACGACACGCCGCGCAGATTTTCGTCACGCACGCTGGGGGGTTCTGCTACCGGTGCTGCCGGTTTGGCCGCTGCGGGCGGCGCCGGTTGCGGGACGTACGCAAAGGTGCGCCCGGTTTGCGACAACAGCCGAACCATCTCGAGGAGAGTGCCGTTCAATTGCCATTCTTCAAAACGGCGCCGGCATGTGGGACCCGACGGGTAGCGGCCTGGCAGCTTCGACCAGGGTTCGCCAGTTGTCAGAATCCACAGGACGGCATTCGCCACGATGCGTGGTTCGGCGCGGGGCCGTCCGCGTCGGTTCAGACGGACGGCCGGCTCATCAGAGACAAGCGCTGCCAGCAGCGCCCATTCGTCATTGCTTAGCTCATCGAAAAACATTGGGTTTTCTCCACGCAGCCTGGCCGGGCCGCGGCTTTGGACAGCCACGGATTCAACTTTCACGATCCGTGTGCAGCCCGCGGTTGCACAAATATGTTTTGTACGTTCTGTTGGCGGGTCAATATCGCACTGGGTTAGTGCGGTTTGTCCCTATTGCGAAGCACAAAACGTGGTCTCACTCGTGCATGGGAGAATTTGTGCACGAAGCATACCACCACCAGGGTTTGCGTGAATATCGTTGAGACAAGTGTTACGGATGGAAACAAACTTGTCCTTTTTGCTGCGTCGATTCGCACATTGCCGTAACAGGACTATAGGTGGTTCTTGCGGCGAAAGCCGCTATTGCACAGCACAATAGCGTGGCACCGTCGGCGAATGGCCTTTATGAAGTCGACGTTTCATTCGCAATGCATTTCGTTGCATTGCGAAGGTATTTTTCATGTGACCACAGCGTGCCTGGGCGTAGGGGGTGGGCAACATGCGGGGAGGGTCGGGGCGCAATTGCCGAGGAAGCGAGTGCAGCGCCTCGGTATGCTGTTCGCATTCCTCTCGACGCCGCGCGAGCGTGGTTGATCGCCTGGCTTCTAGCGCACCGGATTCGCCGCACCCTCACCCACCACGGTCATCCATTGGCGTACGCGCCAGCGTGCCACGAGCCCCGCGAGCACATACGGATCGGCCTTGGCAAAGGCTTCGGCGGCTGCGGGCGAGTCGCCTTCGAAGAGCAGCACGGCGGTATCCACAGGCTCGGCCAACGCGCCGGCCAGTTGTAATTCACCACGTTCCGCTGCCGCCCAGGCGAGTTTCAGATGATCTTCCCGATACGCGCCACGCCGCTCGAGGTAGTCCGGCACGAGGTCATACATCAACAGATAGTGCATGGCGAGCCTCCTTTGGCTTGCGTGACGGCGTCGACGGGCGGCCCATCGGCACAGGGAATCGAGTCAAGATTACCCATATGATCGCCAACGGGATTTTCTGCCGATTTCCTATTCATTTGCATCTGCAGCAATGCGGATCGAATGTTTAATCGTTGACCATCGCTGTCGAATGAGCGAGAACCAATTCGTTTGCATGCGTATTGCCAATTAATCTGGATTGCATACCATATTCTGGCACTGCTACGATTTAGCCGTTTCATTCGCCTGAGCACCCGCTATCCCCGGCGCGTAGGGGAAAACCAGCGTGAACGTCTGTCAACCGGAATGCTCTTTTATCCGTTCTGGCAGACAGCATTTGCCATAATGAACATGCCGAGGGGTCCTGGACGCCGTTGACGCCCGCGTGCATGAACGACCAAAAACGTTTTCACCACCGATGGAGTGTCACATGAAAATCCAATCCGCTATCGCTACGCTGGTGCTGGGTGCTGTCCTCGTTTCGCCGGTGTTCGCGCAGAACAGCCAGCAAACGAAAATGGCCGACTGTAACAAGCAGGCCGCTGACAAGAAAGGCGATGACCGTAAGGCCTTCATGAAGACCTGTCTGTCCGCCAAGCCGGCCGCCGCCGCACCGATGAGCCAGCAGGACAAAATGAAGGCATGCAACACGCAAGCCACCGGCAAGAAAGGCGACGACCGCAAGGCCTTCATGAAGACCTGCCTGTCGTCCGCGCCGGCTAACTAAACGCGAGGCAATCGGCGCGGCCCACACGCCGCGCGTTTAACCGCGTATTGCTCGAACAAGGCCGCGCCATTGTCCGGCGCGGCTACTGCCTTTTTTCTGCTCTTCCCTGCCATTCTCCTCAGCAGTTCACCACTCCGGCAGCCGCCCGCGCGCCAACCATCCCTTCGTAGTCCATCTGCCCGAACGCGCCGATTTTCTTCTATGATGGCTGCGGAGACGGCCCACCCCCATACACAACATTAGACGGGCCGCCATCTTGTCGTTGGTGCTGCAGAGCATCGATCGGAGGCAAGGATGGTTTCGAAGCATAAAAACCGCTGGTTAAGGCGGTGGCTGGTCGTCATCGTATTCTGGGCCGTGCCCGTGGCGATCGTTGCAGTCAGCGAGATCCGGGAGGAAATGGCGTACAACGCCGTCGACCTCGAGCGCGCGCTGACCACCTGGAATTTCACCGACGCACAACGCGCCGCCGGCGCCCCTGCGCGCTGCCACAGCAAGCCCGACGAAGCGCAAGCCGCCGGCTGCCCGGCCGATGTGCTGGCCGCCAATCTGCCGCGCCAGCAGGACGCCCGCAATGAATACAGCGTGCGCCGCTCCACGCTCATGGCTTACCTCTGGCATGCGTTCGTCGGTTACTGGATCGTGCCGGCTGTCACGCTGTTCCTGATCGGCGTGTTGATCGGCATGATTCGCCGCGCACTGCGGCGCCCACCTGTCAAAAGTCCGGCAAACCATGGTTGAGGATGCGGTGCAGCGTCGAGACAACACTTTCAGTTCGATTTCAATGCGAATCGTGGACGCGAAAAATCGGTAAAAAACGGACACTCGATACGGTTCCCGCTCAGCTGCCGCCGAACGGATTCGCGCCAGGCACGGTTCATCGGGAGCCCATTCGAACGCACTGCCCGTGCGTTCTTTAACACGCTCCACGGCCGGTCAAAATTACACGGCCGCCTCATGCGTTTGGTCGCAAAGCCCCGCCACACAAGGCTTTTCACCCTGCGACGAAGTACGCCTTTTGCGCTTGCGTGTGATATAACTCAAGGGCAACCCGGCAGCACCATATGAGGTTGTGCCCAGGAACCATGATGGAGAAAAACGATGCAAAGACGAAACTTCATGTTGAAGACTACCGCTGCGCTAGCTTTCGGAGGCCTTACACTCGCTGGCTGTACAACTAATGGCAGCAGCCACGACACGCCCTCCACTGATGCATCCAAACGCCAGTCGATCGACGCCAGCGTCGACGGCACCATGTCGCGGCTGTTCACCACCGTGAAGGGTTCGCGCGAACTCGTCTCCAAGGCGCGCGGCGTGCTGGTGTTCCCGTCGGTATTGCAAGCGGGCTTCATCGTCGGCGGGCAGTATGGTGAGGGTTCGTTGCGCGTAGGCGGCGGCACGGTGGGTTACTACAGCACGATTTCGGGCTCGTTCGGTCTGCAGGCAGGCGCGCAGTCGAAGGCCATCGTCTTCCTGTTCATGACGCAGGACTCGCTCGACACATTCCGCAACGCCGACGGCTGGTCCGCGGGCGGCGACGCCTCTGTCGCGCTGGTGAAGATGGGCGCCAACGGTGCGATCGACACGACTACGGCAACGGCCCCGGTCGAAGTAATCATTTTGACCAATGCCGGCCTGATGGCCGATGTCTCGCTGCAGGGCACCAAGGTCTCGCGCCTGAAGATCTAAGCGCGATCCATTTGTCGGTCCGAGCACAACGGCAATAAAAGAACGGCGATGCGCAGTGCACATCGCCGTTTTTTTCAGCCTGCTGCGTGAGGCGCTACGCCGCTCAGCTTCCCGACGTATCGATCACCTTGAAGCGTGAACGCTTCTGCGCGCGAATCACCGACTGATACGCATCCACATACTGCTGCGCCATCCGGTGCGACGTGAAGCGCTCCTCGAAACGTTGCCGCACACCCGCCCGCGGCATCTTATGCAGGCGATTGACCGCCGCCACGGCTCCGATTTCATCTTCAACGATGTAGCCCGTCACGCCGTCTTCCAGCACTTCCGGCACCGAGCCGCGGTTGAACGCAATTACCGGCGTGCCGCACGCCATCGCTTCGATCATCACGAGGCCGAACGGCTCCGGCCAGTCGATCGGGAAGAGCAACGCGTGCGCGCCCGATAGAAACTCGGCCTTCTGGTTATCCGCGATCTCGCCGATGAACTCGACATGCGGCAGGTCCAGTAACGGCCGGATCTCACGCTCGAAGTATTCGCGGTCGGCGGCATCCACCTTCGCGGCGATGCGAATCTGCATTCCACAGCGCCCGGCAATGCGGATCGCCGTGTCGACCCGCTTTTCCGGCGAGATACGGCCGAGAAACGCGAGATACTTCTGCTCCACCGGCTGCGGCGTGTAGAGCTGCTCCGGCAGACCGTGATAGACGGTGGCAAGCCACTTGGCTTGCGGCAACGGATGACGCTGCGCGTTCGAAATCGAGATCACCGGCGCGGTGTTGAACGTGTCGAACACCGGTTGTTGCTCGGGCAAGTCGAGGCGCCCATGCATCGTCGTGACAAAGGGTGTCTCCTGGCGCTTGAAGACCGAAAACGAGTAATAATCGAGGTGAAAATGCAGCACGTCGAAGTTTTCGGCCTGGCGGCGCACCAGTTCCATCAGCAGCATATGAGGTGCGATGCGATCGCGAATGCCCGGGTCCAGACGCAGCGCGCGCGGCCATACCGCTTCGAGCTTGGCGCTCGTGACGGAGTCGCCGCTCGCGAACAGCGTCACGTCATGGCCGAGGTCGACCAGCGCCTCGGTGATGTAGGACACGACGCGCTCCGTACCACCGTAAAGCTTTGGCGGCACCGATTCGGTCAAAGGGGCGATCTGGGCAATCTTCATATTTTGTCTCCGTGAGCTGACGGCTTGCGCCAATGGCGGTGCGCGTCAGGGGCGCTGAGCATGACAGCGCCGGTCCTTCTCTATCGATGCAGTGAACGCCGGACATCCGCCTGCACCATCCGCATCAAAGCATTATTCATCAGGTTGCAACAAAAAGCCCTTTGCCTTGCAAATCCTACGCGATGTTACATTCAGCTTACATCCGGTGGCGCCCATTATCCGCCCACCGTTATCGCGCCGGCCATTTCCAGGCCGGCAGGTCGCGATCGTCCGCATCGGCGATGCGCGTCGCGCCGAAGTGCTTCTCGAGCACGATCGACTGACTGCCGTCCTCCCGTTCGAGCGCCGCGATCAGCCGCGCCGCGTGCGAAACCACCAGTACCTGGGAATGCGCGGAAGCCCGCGCGATAAGACGCGCCAGCGCCGCCAGCAGGTCCGGATGCAAGCTCGTCTCCGGTTCATTCAGCACCAGCAGCGCGGGCGGACGCGGTGTCAGTAGCGCGGCCACCAGCAGCAGATAGCGCAAGGTGCCGTCCGACAGTTCCGCGCCCTTCAACGGCCGCAGCAGGCCGTGTTGCTGCATCGACACGTCGAAGCGGCCGTCCTGTGTGGCGATGTCGAGATGCGAGCCGGGAAAGGCGTCGTCGATGGCGGCGTCGAGCGCAACGGGGTCACCGATCTCGCGGATGGTTTGCAAAGCCGCGGCGAGGTCCGCGCCGTCGTTTGAGAGCACGGGCGTGTGCGTGCCGATCTGCGGCAGACGCACGGCCGCCTCGGCATCCGTGCGGAAGTGGTCATAGAAGCGCCACGAGCGGATCTGCTCGCGCACCGTGATCATCTCGGGAGCGGTCCGTGGATCGGAAAACTCCGTCATCATGCTGTCGAAGCTGGCGACGGGTTGGGGGACGGTTTGCCAGTCGCCGTGCTCGTCACGGGTGCGCAGCGCAGCGCCTTGCCGGTCGACCAGTAGCGCGGACGGCCGTAGCACCGGGCCGCTCCAGATGCATTCGCGCTTGATCGTGGGATCGAGAGGGAATCGGGTGGCACGATCGAGTGGCGGCAGCCCTAGATCGATCGCATAGCCGAATTCATCGCCGGAAAATCCCAGCCGCAGACTCACCGGTTCGTTTCGGCGCGTGCCTTGGACCGGCAACTCGCCGGCCAGCACCGCGCGCGAAAAACGTTCAGGTCCGGCCCACAGCGTGGACTGCAACCCACCTTCACGCGCGAGCGACGTAATCACACCGCCGCGCGCGGTCTCGGCCAGCAAACGCAGCGAGCGATACACGCTCGACTTGCCGCTGCCATTCGCGCCCGTGATGACATTCAATTTGCCGAGCGGCACGATCAACTCGCGTAGCGACCGGTATCCCGCGATGGCCAAAGTCCTCAGCATGCGGCCACCCGCCGGTCAAACGCGTGCTGTCGTGCACTCAGCAAAACAAGGCCGTTCTTCAAACACATCATCACTTATGTCCACCGCCCTTACCCGGCTTCTGTACCGGCACGTTGCGCAAATCATCCAGAAAGGTATCGCGCCACACACCGAGATCGTTCTTGCGCAGCGCCGCCATATTGATCTCGTGACGCCGCTGGCGCGCATCGAGCGGCATTTGCAGCGCGCGCTGCAAGGCTTCGCACATGCCAATTGCATCGTGCGGATTGACCAGCAGCGCGCCGCTCAACTCCGCCGCTGCGCCCGCGAAAATCGACAACACTAGCACGCCTGGATCGTCGGGATTTTGCGCGGCGACATACTCCTTCGCGACGAGGTTCATACCGTCATGCAAGGGCGTGACGAAGCCGATCTGCGACTCGCGAAACAGCGACATCAGCTTCCAGCGGTCGTACTGTTGATTCAGATAGCGGATCGGCGTGTAATCGAGGCCCGAATAACGGCCGTTGATGCGCCCGGCTTCGTATTCGAGATCCTGGCGGATCTTCTGATAAGTGGCGACGTCCGAACGGGTCGGCGGTGCGATCTGCACCAGCGTGACGTTGCCGCGCCATTCGGGCGAGCGTTCCAGTAGTTGCTCAAAGGCGCGAAAACGTTCGACGAGCCCTTTCGAATAATCGAGCCGGTCAACGCTCATGATCAGCTTGCGGCCTTCCAGACTCTGCTTCAGGTCGAGCACGTGCTGGCGGCTTTCGTAGCGCTGCGCCTGCTCGGCGATCTCGTCGGGGAACACGCCAATCCGGTAGACGCCCGTGCGCAGCTTGCGGCCGAAGGCTTCGACGTGATTGCCTCCGCTGACGGTGCCGCGCGCATGGCGCGTTACGTAGTCGTGGAAAGCCAGTTCATCGGTCGCGGTCTGAAAGCCCAGCAGGTCATAGCACGACAGCGATTTCACCAGCTCTTCGTGCGGTGGAATGTTGAGCAGAATCTGCGGCGCCGGAAACGGAATGTGCAGGAAGAAACCGATACGGTTCGTGATGCCTTCGGAGCGCAGCGCTTCGGCGAACGGGATCAGATGGTAGTCGTGAATCCAGATCACGTCGTCGGGCTCGAGCAGCTTGATCAGCTTGTGCGCAAGCCATGCGTTGACGCGCCGGTAGCCCGCATACTCTTCGCGCTCGTAGCGCGCAAGGTCGTTGCGGTAGTGGAACACCGGCCACAATGTCGCGTTCGAAAAGCCGCGGTAGTATTGGTCGTAGTCCTTGCGCGTGAGACCGACGGTCGCGAAGGTCACCGCGCCGTCCTGCTCCAGCGTCGGACCGGCGTTGGCGACGGTCTCGCTCACCACATCGCCGCTCCAGCCGAACCACACGCCTCCTGCATCTTTCAGCGCGCCGAACACGCCGACCGCGAGGCCGCCCGCCGATCCTTTGGTTTCCGTCGGTGTTGCGACACGATTCGACACGACGATCAGTCGGCCCATGTTGGTAGTCCTCCTTGGTCAGATGGACGGTTCGACCACGTTGGTGCACGATCAGTTGCACTCATCTTCGGCCAGTATGCCGCCTTCCCCAGCTAGAGGGTGTTAGGAACTTGTGGCCAGACCTGGTACCCTGGCGGAATGACAGTACGCAAGCCATACCCGACGGATGTATCGGACGAAGAATGGAGCTTTGCTGCTCCGTATCTGACCTTGATGAATGAAGACGCACCGCAACGCCGGTACGAACTGCGCGAGATGTTCAACGCGCTGCGCTGGATGGCGCGCGGGGTGCATCGTGGCGCATGCTGCCGACAAATTTCCCGCCGTGGGAGATGGTCTACCAGCAAACGCAACGCTGGTTGAATGCGGGCTGCTTCGAAGCAATGGTCAGCGATTTGCGTTCGGTCATTCGGGTCGCGCAGGCGCGTCAAGGCCAGCCGAGTGCCGTGATTCTGGACGGGCGCACGTTGCAGTCCACCTGCGAGAGCGGACCGCGTGCGGGTTACGACGGCCATAAACGCAAACGAGGCAGCAAAGTCCACATGGCTGTCGACACATTGGGCCTTCTGCTCGCGGTACATATCACGCCGGCCAACGAGCAGGAGCGGGCGCAGGTGGCCGAGCTTGCGCGCCAGGTTCAGCAGGCAACCGGCCAGACGGTGAAACTTGCATTCGCTGACCAGGGCTATACCGGTGAAACGGCTCGACAGGCGGCGCATGACGAAGGCATCGAACTGCAGATCATCAAACTGCCCGAAGCGAAGAAGGGTTTCGTGCTGCTGCCGCGTCGCTGGGTGGTCGAGCGCAGCTTCGGTTGGCTCAACCGGTTCCGGAGGCTGGCGCGCGACTATGAGCGCCTGCCTGAAACCCTGGCAGGCCTACACTTCGTTGTCTTTGCCATGCTCATGCTCGTACATGTCGCACCGATTATTCAAAGTTCCTAACACGCTCTAGGCTTTTTCCTTGACCTTCAGCGACGGATCGCTCGCCTGCGGACGACCGGCGCGGCTTGCCACCGGATCGGCCTCGGTGTGCGCGGCGGTACTGCCGGCGGGCGTCTGCGTGCTGCGCGGCACCCAGTCGAGCGGTTCGCCCTTGTCGTTTTCGAGCTCCGCCGACACTTCGGCGCGCGCTCGCGGCAAATACTGCGGATAGTGCTTCTGGATGAAGTCGAGCAAGCCCTCGCGGACCCGGCAGCGCAGATCCCAGTTCAGACCGGAATCGAGCGAACTGACAAGCGCGCGCAACTGCATCGACCGTTCGGTGCCGTCGGTGACCTGCAGCACCTGCACGCGGCGATCCCATTCGGGCGCACCCTCGACAATGCGCGCGAGCTCTTCGCGCAACGGCGCGAGCGGCATCCGGTAGTCGACGTACAGGAACACCGTGCCGATGATCTGTGAACTGCTGCGCGTCCAGTTGGAGAACGGGTTTTCGATGAACCATTGCAGCGGCACGATCAGCCGCCGCTGGTCCCACAAACGCACTGAGACATAGGTGCCGGTGATTTCCTCGATACGTCCCCACTCGCCCTGGATCACAACGACATCGTCGAGCCGGATGGGCTGCGACAGCGCGATCTGCAAACCGGCGATCAGATTTCCAAGCACCGGCCGTGCGGCGATACCGGCGACCAGACCGGCTACGCCCGCCGAGGCCAGCAAGCTCGCGCCAATCTGCCGTACGTTCGGGAACGTCATCAGCGCCCCGCCCACGCCGACGATCACGATCACCAGCATCACCGAGCGCGCCAGCACGCGTGCCTGCGTATGGATGCGGCGCGCCTGCAGGTTGTCGGCGGTATCGAGCGGATGGGCCCGGATGATCGCCTCGCCGATCGCCGCTGCCGAGCGCACCGACAGCCACGTGATCGCACCGATCAGCGCGATCGCGGCGGCATCGCGTAGCGGCGTGATGAAGGTGAGCGCATCGGGCGCTTCCCACCACACCGCCTCCAGCGCCAGGATCACGAGGACGAACAGCGACGGCTTGTCGATATAGCGCAGCACGACGCTGGTGAGCGGATACGGCCGCGCGATTCGCGTGACGATGCGTGCGCCGACTCGATGGATGCCCACAGCCAGCACCGCCGCGACGACCGAGACGATCAACGCGCCGAGCCACGTATGCAGAGGGGCTTCGGAGATTCGGCTGAGGTCGTCGAGAGTTGGCATGGAGGGCGGGTTCCTCTTGGTTCGGATGTGAACGGGATCGCCAGGCCGAGGCGCCGCGTTCATGGTTCGATGCATCCGCGGCGGGACGCCTGTAGACATCTTAGGCGTTCGTCCGCTCGGACTGGGGAAAGGTGCCCGAGGCGGCAGCTTCCGGGAAACAGGCGGCCAGCAGCGGGCCGCCATCGAAGCGGATTTCAATGCGGCTTGAACACGATTCAAGCATGATTCAAGCACGCCTACAGGCGATTTCCTGCTGGGCCTCAAATGGCCTCGAGCGGCCTCGAGCGGCCTCGAGCGGCTTCGAACAAGCCACAAGCGAGTTTCACTACCTCGCCGGTTCGGCCCAGAACCCGCTTGAGACTCAAGCGGGCTGAAACGCCTAACGCACCCGATCCGGGCGCGCGGCGCAGGCGTCAGCCGTGATTCACATCAAACTCAACGACGGGATCAACTGCCGCTCTTGCAAGGAAATGCCTTGCCGAGCCCCAGTGAGATCGCCGTGCTGGCGTTATAGCCCGCGACGATCGGATTTTCCGCAATGTATTTGCGTACCGCGTCGGTGAGTTGCGCCGAGCGCGCGTCCGGCGGCAAGCAGAAGTACTGGCCAACGCGCGGCCCTGTGGTACCGCCAATCGCGTCGATCGTGTTGAAGATGCCGTCGGCAGCACCTTCAATGTACGCGGCACACGCACTACGCGATGCCACATCGGTCTTCGTGCACAGCTTGTTGAGGTCGCCTCCCGTAAACGCAGCTGCCGATAGCGGTACGGCAAACGCGCTGGCGAAAATCAAAGCCCGCAGCATGGTGTTCCTTTCCAGGGTGGTTTATCAGGCGGTCTTACGCCGCATCGAACCGGCGCGCCACGACAGCGCGCCAAGTCGTCATTCTGCACTGTTTTGTGGAGTGCCAGGCATGCCAACAGCCGCTATCTTCAGGCAAATTGTGCGGTCCGGCGCGACGGCAACTCGTTGCGCCGGTGGCTGGCATCCCGGCCCCCGGCGCTTCGGCTTTTCAAGCAGTTCACTTCTGTTGCATCTGCTTCAGGCGCGCGGTGAGTCCTTCGACCACGTCCGGCTCCTTATAGGTCTTCGCGAAATCGAGCGCAGTCAGGCCGATCTGGTTCTTCACCGTGAGGTCCGCACCGTTGTCGAGCAGGAGCTTCACCGTCGACACATGACCGCCACGCGCGGCCATCATCAGCGGCGTGGTGCCGTTCGGCGAGCCGGCGTCGACGTAGGCCGAATGGTCGAGCAGTACTTTAACGATGTCGTCATGGCCATTCGCAGCCGCGTAGTGCAACGGCGCCCAGCCCTTCTTGTTGACTTCGGCGTCCTTCGCGATCAGCAGATTGACGAAATCGAGGTCGCCGTTCAGCGCGGCCATCATCATCGCGTTCTCGCCGGCCTTGTCCTGAATCTCGATGTTGGTTTTCGGATTGGCGATCAGCGCGGCACCCACCTTGTCCGACTTCTCACGCGCGGCGATCACCAGCAATGGGAAGCCCTGGTTGTCGACGCTGTTCGGGTCCATACCCTTGGCGAGCAGCTTGTTGACGCCGTCGATGTCGTCGAATTTAACCGACTTGATGAGCGAGTCGATCGGTGCGGCCTGAACCGGCGAGGCGACCAGCGAACTCAATGCGGCGCAGGCGAGCGTGGCGGCCAACGCGGCGCGCGACGCGCTGCGGCGAGCCGAGCCCAAGGCGGATTGCACGGCTGAAGCCTCTTGAAACGCGACGGACGAAGTCGGGTAATTTGTCATGTTTTACTTTAGGAAAATTCCCTATCCTTTTGATATTTATCGGCTTTAATGATCAGACACCAGCCGGCGCGAGAATCTTGAAGAGCCGGAAGAAGTTCTGTGTCGTCGCGGCGGCAAGCGCCGTATCCGGCATCTCGCGTTGTTGCGCGATGAAGCGTCCGACATAACTTACGTACGCAGG
Organism: Paraburkholderia sp. D1E; assembly: GCF_052682275.1. Lineage (NCBI taxonomy): Bacteria > Pseudomonadati > Pseudomonadota > Betaproteobacteria > Burkholderiales > Burkholderiaceae > Paraburkholderia > Paraburkholderia sp. D1E. The sequence continues at coordinate 6,752,812 of NZ_JBQYMB010000001.1, read as the reverse complement.
TTCATTAGGCTTGCCGCGATACGGCACGGGCGCGAGGTACGGCGAGTCGGTTTCGATCAGCAGGCGGTCGAGCGGCACGCGGCGCGCGACGTCCTGCACGTCGGTCGCGCTTTTGAATGTGACGATGCCCGACAGTGAAATGTAAAAATTCTGCGCCAGCGCCTGCTCAGCGACTGCCCATGGTTCGGTGAAGCAATGCATTACGCCACCCGGTTCGCTTGCGCGCTCCTCGGCCATGATCCGCAGCGTGTCTTCCGCGGACGAACGCGTGTGAATAATCAGCGGCTTTTTCGTGGCGTGTGCGGCACGGATATGGGTGCGAAAGCGCTCGCGCTGCCATTCCATATCGGCGATCGTGCGGCCTTCCAGACGGTAGTAGTCGAGGCCGGTCTCGCCGATCGCGACCACTTTTGGATGCCCGGCCAGCTCGACGAGTTCGGCGAGCGTCGGCTCGCGCATGTCCTCGTGATCCGGATGCACGCCGACCGACGCGTAGACATTGTCGTGCCGGCTGGCAATCTCCAGCACGGAAGGCAGCGTTTCAAGATCGACTGACACGCACAGCGCATGCGTGACCGAATGGCTGCGCATGTTCTCGAGCACCTGCGGCAGGCGGTCAGCGAGTCCTTCAAAGTTGATATGGCAGTGCGAATCGACAAACATGGTGAAGTCCTGCTGATAGATAGCTTTAACTCAGCTTTAACCCGGTTTTAACTCGAACCCGGTGTGAATCCTGGCTGTGAATCCTGGCTGTGACCCTGGCTGTGACCCTGGCCGTCAATCAGGCGGCGGCTGGATCGAGCCGCTTGCCGAGAATCACCAGATCGCGCTCCACGGCGTCGAGCATCGCGACGCGCGGGAGCGAGCCCCACGTGTCGAAGCCGAAGCCGCGGAACAGGCGCAGGCTCGCTTCATTGTGACCGAAGATGAAACCCAGCACCGTGTCGATGCCGAGCGCCGGCGCCGCCGCGAGTGAAGCCGCCAGCAGTTGCTTGCCGAGACCCTTGCCACGCGCGCTTTCGTCCAGATAGATGCTGACTTCGGCGGTACGCTGATAGGCCGGGCGGCCGTAGAAGTCAGAGAAGCTCAGCCATGCGATCACGCGGCCGGCCTGCTGCGGATCTTCCACCACCCACAGGGGGCGCTTTTGCGGGCCGTGTGCGTGAAACCACGCCAGACGGCTTTCGACGCTCACCGGTTCGAGATCGGCGGTGACCTGCCGCGACGGCACGGTCGAGTTGTAGATGGCAACGATCGCGGGCAGATCGTCGAGCGTGGCATCGCGGTAGGGAAGATTCATGGTGCGGTGAACGTGAGATGGAAGACGAATCAGCGGACGGGCACCTGGCCGGGCAAGGCGCGCCCGCCCTGGACAAACCATCCGGCATCAAAATATTTACGCGAACAATTCGCGATAACCGATAAACAGTTCTTCAAACACCAGCCGCGCGTTCAGCGGATGGTTCTCGACGGCGCGCTGGCGCGTCACGTTGCGCATGAAGCGCGCGAACGCGCTGGCGTCGGCTTGCGATGCACAGCGCGTCAACGCCGTCGAAGCCTGTGGAAAATAGCGCGGCGCGCCGGCTGTGCGCTGCGCCAGCAGATCGTACATCCAGCGTTGCAGCCAGCCGAGCACGAGCGGCACCGGCAGCTTCTGCAGCGCCTCGCCGCAGGCAAAGGCGTCGCAATCGGCACCGGCGGCCAGTTGCTTAAGCGTCCAGTCACGCAGCGCGCGGTTCGCGTCGCTCGCCAGTGCAAGGGCCGTGAGCGGTGCGCCGCCGGCCTCGGCGAGCAGCGCGGGCGCTTCGGCGACGCCTTGCGCGGCGAGCCACTTCGTGGCGAGCTCCGGCGCGGGCATCGTCATCGGCCACTGGCGGCAACGGCTGATGATGGTGGGCAGCAGACGGTCGATGCGCGCCGACACCATCAAAAACATCACGCCCGCCGGCGGTTCTTCGAGCGTTTTCAGGAGCGCGTTGGCCGCGGCGATGTTCAGCCCCTCGGCGGGATACAGCACGACCACGCGCGCGCCGCCACGGTGCGAACCGACGCCGACGAAATCGAGCAAGCCGCGAATCTGCTCGATCTTGATTTCCTTGCTGGGCGCCCGGGTCTTCTTGCCTTCCTCGCCGTCGGCCTTCTCGGCTTTTTCGTCCGCGGCATTACCGAGACCGGCTTCGGCAGCCAGCGCTTCAGGCACGACGATCCGATAGTCCGGATGATTGCCCTGCGTGAACCAGTTGCACGCCACACACGCGCCGCAGGGCTCGCCGTTGGCCTGCTGGGCCTCGCACAGAAAGCCCTGCGCCAGGTGCTGCGCGAAGCGCAGCTTGCCGATTCCCGCCTGCCCGTGCAGCAGCAAGGCGTGAGGCCAATGCCCGCGCAACTGCTGCAGGCGATTCCAGTCATCGGCTTGCCACGGATAAATCATTATTTCTCTTTTAAATCAGTCGGTTGATGCCGCATGCTAAGACATCGAGCGAACTTTATGTACAGTTATAAATAAGAATTATATTCTTTTAAAATCAAAGAACTGTGATCAACTCTTCAAGTTTTTTCTGAATCCGTGCAATGCTGTCCGAAGAGTCAATGATAGCGAACCGGTACGGCGCTTCTTCCGCGCGGCGCAGATATTCAGTACGGGTGCGATTGAAAAATGCCTCCGACTCGCTTTCGAAACGATCCGGATCACGCGCGGCGCGGCGCCGTTCGTTGGCGATTTCCGGCGCCAGGTCGAACAGCACCGTCAGATCCGGCTGAAAACCACCCTGCACCCAGCGCTCCAGCGTTTCCAGCTTGTCACGCGGCAAGCCGCGGCCACCGCCCTGGTAGGCGAAGGTCGCGTCGGAGAAACGGTCGGACAGCACCCAGTCGCCGCGCGCCAGCGCCGGCTCGATCACTTCGGCCAGATGCTGGCGGCGCAGCGCGAACATCAGCAATGCCTCGGTTTCAAGGTCCATCTTCTGATGCAGCACGATCTCCCGGATCTGTTCGCCGAGCGGCGTGCCGCCCGGCTCGCGCGTCATCACGACCGAGCGGCCGGTGCTCGCGACTTTCTCTTCGAGGCGTTCGCGAAACCAGCCCAGATGGGTGGTCTTACCGGCTCCGTCGATGCCCTCAAACGTAATGAATTTGCCCCGCGCCATCATTGCCCTCGAATGTATTTGTCCACGGCCTTGTTGTGATCGCCGAGGGTGTCAGAAAAGATACTGCTGCCGTCGCCGCGCGAAACGAAGTACAGCGCGGTGGATTGCGCCGGGTTCATCGCCGCTTGCAGCGATGCGACACCGGGCAGCGAGATGGGTGTTGGCGGAAGCCCCATCCGGGTGTAGGTATTGTAGGGAGTGTCGGTCTGCAGGTCTTTCTTCCTGATGCGGCCGGTGTAGCTCTCGCCCATGCCGTAGATCACAGTCGGGTCGGTTTGCAGCGGCATGCCCACGCGCAAACGGTTCGCGAACACCGCAGCCACCATCGGCCGATCGGATTTTTTGCCGGTTTCCTTTTCAATGATTGACGCCATCGTCAACGCGTCGTACGGGGTCTTGTACGGCAGGTTCGGCGCACGGGCAGTCCACGCTTCGTCCAGACGCACACGCATCAGCCGGTACGCACGGCGGTAGACGTCCAGATCGCTGGTGTTCTTGTCGAACAGATAGGTGTCCGGGAAAAACAGGCCCTCGCCATTGCCGATCGACGCTTCCGGTGCGCCGATCGCGTTCATCAGATCGGTGTCGCTCATGCCCGCCGTGTCGTGCTTGAGCGCCGGATTGGTGTCCAGCTCGGCGCGCATGCGCTTGAAGGTCCACCCTTCGATGATGGTCGCCACGTATTCATTGACGTCGCCGCGCGCGATTTTTTGCAGCACTTCGTACGGCGTGATACCCGTTTTGAACTCGTAGTTGCCGGATTTCAGATCGCTTTGCAGCCCGAGCAGCCGCGTCATGATGACGAACAGTTCAGGCTCCACCGGCACGCCGCCGCGATTGAGTTGCAGCGTAACACTACGCAAGCTGCTGTGCGGCTTGACGGTGACATCGAGTTGCGCGGGGGTCAAATCGAGTGGGCTGTTGGCCCAGTGATATCCGCCTGCGATTGCGGCTGCGGCCAGCACAATGACGATTGAGCCGGCGACGAAACATTTCTTCAGAAGGGACATGCGTAACGGGGCTGGGTTGGACCTCATATAATACTTGTTTGCCTTAGCTAAAGTCAGAATTGACTGTTCCCGGAATCCATGAACACACCGCTCGCTAACGCTTCAGGCACGCCTTCAGTTGCGCCCGCAGTTGCTCAGACGGGCACCGCTGCCACGGCACACGCTTCCGCGCCCGTCGGACTTCCTGCTTTGCCGCGCCCCGCCGCTGACGAATTCGACGCTGTCGTCAGTCAAGGCGCCTACATGCCGCTGACGCAGTTCGGTGTCATCGACGTGACCGGCGACGACGCGGCGAGCTTCCTGCACGGCCAGTTGACCAACGACACGCAGCATCTGGATGCCGCCAATGCACGCCTCGCCGGCTACTGTTCGGCCAAGGGCCGCCTGCTGGCATCGTTCCTGACGTGGCGCACGGGCGAGACGATTCGCCTGCTGGTGTCGAAAGACGTGCAGGCCGCCGTGCAGAAGCGGCTGTCCATGTTCGTCCTGCGCGCCAAGGCCAAACTCGTGGATGCGAGCGGCGAACTGGCGGTGGTGGGTCTCGCGGGCGACGTGCGTAAAGCGCTGTCGGGCGTGTTCGATGCGTTGCCCGACGGCGTACATGTGCAAGTAGACGGCACGGCGGGTTCCCTGATTCGTGTTCCGGACGCGCTAGGCCGGCTGCGTTATCTGTGGGTCGGCCCCAAGGCCACGATCGAGGCGCACCTGCCGTTGCTCGACGAAAAGCTCAAGCGCGTATCGCCGGCGGTATGGGACTGGCTCGACATTCGCGCGGGCGAACCGCGCATCACGCAGCCGGTGGTCGAGCAATTCGTGCCGCAAATGGTCAATTTCGACGTGCTCGGCGCGGTCAACTTCCGCAAGGGCTGTTATCCGGGTCAGGAAGTGGTGGCGCGCAGCCAGTATCGCGGCACGATCAAGCGGCGCACCTCGCTCGCGAACGTGGCGGGCGAACTGGCGACGGTCAAGGCAGGTGCGGAACTGTTCCACTCTGACGATCCGGGCCAGCCGTGCGGGATGGTGGTGAATGCGGCGTCGGCGCCGGAGGGTGGCGTCGATGTGCTGGTGGAGATCAAGCTGGCGGCGCTCGAAGGCGGCTCGGTGCATCTGGACGCGGCGGATGGTCCGGCGCTGACATTCCTGCAGTTGCCGTATGGGTTGCCGACCGAGATTTAAACCCACCGCGGCTCTACAAAGGCATCATCTTGTGCTCAGCAATTGATATACTTTCAACTACGTATATCAATTGCTGAGAGGGCATCATGGTGGTCTCCAAGTGGGGTAATAGTCTTGCGATCCGGCTACCTGCCGCGGTAGTCGACGCCCTCGAATTGCACGAAGGTGACGATATTGAAGTGGTAGTCGCTAGCGCCCGCATTTTCGAGTTGAAGAAGAAACCCGGCCGCGAAGATTTCCTCGCGCGTCTGCGTGATTTCCGCGGCAAGCTCCCTGCCGACTTCACATTCGATCGGAACGATGCGAATGAATGAGGTGAAGGCATTTATCGACAGCAACGTATTGCTTTACCTGCTTTCGGCGGATGCTGCAAAGGCCGAGCGAGCCGAAGCGACAATTCGCGCTGGAGGGCGTATCAGCGTACAGGTGCTCAACGAGATAGCGAACGTAGCGCGGCGCAAGCTCGGTATGTCGTGGCCTGATATCAACGAGGTGCTCACGCTCATCCGCTCGCTGTGCCCTGCCGACCCGTTGACGATTGAAATCCACGAGCGAGGCAGGCTGGTTGCCGAACGTTACGGTCTGAGCGTATACGACGCGATGATCGTGGCCGCGGCGCTGGTTGCCGGATGCGCGACGCTCTATTCCGAAGATATGCAGGACGGCTTGGTGATCGAGCGGCAGGTGAGGATCCGCAATCCATTCGCGGCCCAGTCGGTGCCGGCACTCTAACTACTTCCCGGGAGACGCCCCCCGATGTGTCTGATTGTCTTCGACTGGCGACCCGATGCGGTCGACGGACCGCTCTTCACGCTCGCCGCGAATCGCGACGAATTTTTCCGCCGCACCGCCGAGCCGATCAGCTGGTGGCATGACGCGCCGACCGTGCTGGCTGGCCGCGATCTGGTGGGTGGCGGCACGTGGCTCGGCATGGCACGCGATGGTCGATTCGCCGCGCTGACCAATTATCGCGCGCCGCACGAAATGCGCGCCGATGCGCCGACGCGAGGCACCCTGGTCAGCGACTGGCTCAGCGGCTCAGGCAGCGGCCAGCAGGAAACGCCGCTCGACTATCTGCAACACGTCGCACAAACCGGCGACATCTATAACGGCTTCAACCTGCTCGTCGGTGACTGGACGCGCCGCGAACTCGGCTGGTACTGCAACCGGTCGAACGTCGCGCCCACGCTGCTCGCGCCCGGCACGCATGGCATCTCGAACGCGGTGCTCGATACCGCGTGGCCGAAGCTGGTCACGAAGCGCGCCGAGCTGGGCACCATGCTCGCGCGCGATGCAATGCCGCCGCTCGAACGGCTGATCGATCTGATGCGCGATCCGCGCCTTGCCCGTGACGATGAATTGCCGTCCACCGGCATTCCGCTTGAACGGGAGCGGGCGTTGTCGGCGGCGTTTATCGAAACGCCGGAATACGGCACGCGGGGCACGACCGCGGTGCGCGTGGTCGCGCATGGCGAGGTGATCAGCGTAGCGGCCGCCGAACGCAGCGACGACAACGGCTCGCATCGGATCGTGCGACCCGGTGACTTCGAGCGAAGCTTCGCGTTTAACGTCGAACGCGAGATCGCCTGAGACGCGCTTGACGGCTGCCGGGCCGATGCAGACTACTCAAGGCCGAACGCCGCCCGCAACGCCGCGGCGGCATCCGCATGCGCCTGCGCGACGTCGGTCACGAAGCCGCCCATCTTGAAGAACTCGTGAATCATGCCCGCGTAGCGTTGCAGCACGACCTGATTGCCCGCCGCGCGCAGTTTCTCCGCATACGCATCGCCTTCGTCGCTTAACGGATCGTATTCGGCGGTTGCGATCCATGCCGGCGCGAGGCCGCTGAAATCGGGCGTGCCGCGTGTGCCGTCGAGCGGCGCAAAACGCCAGTCGTCGCGATCACGCTTATCGCGCACGTATTGATCAAAGAACCATTGAATCGTGTCGCCCGACAGCAGGAACCCGGACGCGAGGCGCGAGTGCGAATCGGTTTGCTGATAGCCCGTGGTACCCGGATAGATCAACAATTGCAGGACGAGCCTGATGCCCGCGTCGCGTGCCAGCACCGCGCATACCGTAGCCAGCGTGCCACCCGCGCTATCGCCGCCCACGGCCAGCCGCGCTGCATCGATACCGTATTCCGCGGCGTGTGCGTGCAGCCAGACCAACGCATCGAACGCGTCTTCAACCGCCGTGGGAAATTTGTACTCGGGCGCGAGCCGGTAATCGACCGACAGCACCGTGCACTTGCCATCGCGCGCGAACATCCGGCATAACGCATCGTGCGTATCGACGCTGCCGACCGTGAAGCCGCCACCGTGGTAATACACCAGCGCCGGCGCAGGCTCGGCCCAACTCGGCTCGACAGGCTGATAAAGACGCGCGCGAATCGTCGCACCGTCGCGCGTCGGCACTTGCAGGTCTTCGACCGCGAACATGGGCACGCTCGCGATCTCCAGAATCGGCGCGCTTTTCTCGTAGGATGCGCGCGCCTGTTGTGGGGGCAACTCGTGAAGTTGCGGGCGTTTCGCACGCGCGATCATGTCGAGTACCTGCTCGATCTTCGGATTCAGCGGCATTGGGCGTCTGGTGGCGCGGGGGCGCCGAGCGTTAGTAGGTAAAAAGGCGGGTGAATGACAGGACGGGCAGTCGAGCAAATTGTAAAAGCCCGGAAACCGGTAGCCGGCCTCAGCTACCCCGTGCAATCGTCACGAAAAAAACCCAGCGCAAGCCAACGAAAAAACCGCAGTCCGATACCGTGAGCGCCTAGCTCGCGTTCTTCACTTCCGGCTTAAGCGACATCGGATCAGTCGGGTTGCGCAACTGCTCGATATCCTCGTGACGCAGCTTCACCGTCGCCAGAATGCCCGGATGCGTGACGATGTAAAAACGCCGCGCGGCGATTGCTTCGAACGTGATGTCGGCGACGTCGGTCGCGCTCAGCTTGCCCGATTGCACCGCGCGTTGCAGTTGCTTGCCGGCGGCGATCTGCGAGCGGGTCGGTCCGCTATCGTTGCGCAGTTCCGCGGGCCGCGCGCGTTCCGCGTCGGCGATGCCGGTCGGCACGAAGGCGGGGCACAACAGTGAACAGCCGACCGCCCCGCCACCCGCCAGTTTTGCCGCCTGTGCGAGTTGCAGGTCGTGATAGAGCGTCTCCGTGAGCGACACGACGGCGTGCTTCGAGGCGTTGTAGATGCCCATCGCGGGCGGCGACAGCAAGCCCGCCACTGACGCCGTGTTGACGATATGCGCGGGTTCGTTCTGCCGCAGCATGATCGGTGTGAAGGCGCGCACGCCATGCGCGACGCCCATCACGTTGACGTTGAACACCCACGTCCAGTCGTTCGCCGAACTTTCCCAGAGGAAGCCGCCGGAGCCCACGCCTGCGTTGTTGAACAGAAGATGCACTTTGCCGAAGGCGTCGAGCGCCGCTTGCGCGAGCGCTTCGACCTGGGCGGCGTCGGACACGTCCGTCGGCACGCCGATTGCCTCGGCGCCGCCGGCGCGCAATGCGTCGACGGTTTGCGCCAGCGCCTCGGGGTTCACGTCGGCCAGCAGGAGCTTCATGCCGAGCGACGCGCCCTTCTCCGCGAACGCACGGCCGAAGCCGCTTGCCGCGCCGGTGATCACCGCCACCTTGCCTTCGAATTCGAACATCGTTTCTCTCCTGGGTTTAGCGGCTCAGGATTATCGGCCGAGAACCGTCAGCCGATACGTTTATCGGCTGGGCCTCATCGACATCCATCGCATGCGCGGTTCGACAGCCGCCGCGCTCAGATCAGCTTGACGAGCTGCTTGCCGAAGTTCTTGCCCTTCAGGAGGCCGATGAACGCCTCGGGCGCCGCATCGAGCCCCTGCGCGATGGTCTCGCGGTATTGCAACTTCTTCTGCGCGACCAGCGTGCCGAGTTGCTTGAGCGCTTCGGGCCACACGTCCATATGCTCGCTGACGATGAAGCCCTGCACCAGCAGCCGCTGCGTGAGCATCAGCGACGGATGCTTGAGCGGCAGCGGCTGACCGTCGTAGCCTGCGATAAATCCGCACAACGCAATGCGTCCGAACGCGTTCATGCGCGCCAGCGTCACGTCGAGCACTTCGCCGCCGACGTTTTCGAAGTAGCCATCGACACCGTCCGGCGTCACGGCTTTGAGTTCCTGATACAGATTGCCGGCCTTGTAGTCGACGCAGGCATCGAAGCCGAGTGTCTCGACCACATAGCGGCACTTTTCCGCGCCGCCCGCAATGCCGACCGCACGCGCGCCGGCCAGCTTCGCCAGTTGCCCGACCACGCTGCCCACCGCGCCGCTCGCCGCGCTGACCACCACGGTTTCGCCTGCCTTCGGCACGATGATCCGGTTCAGACCATACCAGGCCGTTACGCCGGGCATGCCGACCGGGCCGAGATACGCCGACAGCGGCACGTGCGTATCGTCGACTTTCTGCACGCCCGCACCGTTCGAGACGCCGTATTCCTGCCAGCCGAACATCGCGACGACTTTATCGCCGGGCGCGAACTTCGGATTCTTCGACTCCACCACTTCGCCCACCGTGCCGCCGATCATCACTTCGTTCAGCGGCTGCGGCGCTGCATACGACTTGCTGTCGTTCATGCGACCGCGCATGTACGGATCGAGCGACAGGAAGTGATTGCGCACGCGGAATTCGCCATCGGCGAGCGGCGCCAGCGGGGTGTCGACGAGCTTGAAGTTATCGGGCGTAACAGCGCCTTGCGGACGCGAAGCCAGCACGAGTTGACGGTTGATCTGGGGCATGACGATCGTCTCCATGGGTTACCGATGTGATCGGCGAATAATTCGAACGAACGGCGCGAACGAACGGCGTCTGCAAAAACAGGAACCCGCGCGCGGCTCTCAACGCGCGCGCTGTCCATCCTGCGCTTAACCGTCGCTTGGACCGGGTTTCGCCGAAGGGTCGCTGCGCAGACGCTGTTGCGTCACGTCGCGGCCCACGGCGAGACGCCGCATATATTTGAAGGTGCCGAGCGCTTTGGCGACGAAGTGGCCTTCGCTGTCGCGAATCTCGCCTTCGCAATAGGCCATGGTGGTCGAGCGGTGCAGCACGCGGCCGGTCGCGCGCAATTCGCCCCGGCCCGGTTGCATGAAGTTGACTTTCATCTCGACGGTCACCACGCCGACGCCGTCGCCGGCCAGGCTGCGCGCGGCCATGGCGAGCGCGACGTCGGCGAGCGTCATAGTCACGCCGCCATGCGCGACATTCCACGTGTTCATGTGATCGTGCTGCAGCGGCAGCACGACTTCGCTGACGCCGTCTGCCGCCGACAACAATTGCGCGCCGAGCCGGTCGACGAAGGGGCTTTCGGGCAACGACGCACTGCCCGTTTTAGATGAGGGTGATTCGGTCATTGCTGAGTTCAGATTCCGTAGTCGGCACATTCACGCGACGCGCGCAACGCGCATGACGTGAATGCCCGCAGGTTTCGGGCTGCCCGGACGTGCGCTCAAGGGCGCACGCGTGCAGCAGGAAATGATAACCGCTATGGCGTTTGCGCATGCGCCGCCATCCGTGTCGCCAGACGCCCTAAGCTGCGCACCGCCTCGTCGGCCTGATCGATATCCGTACTCGGACAACTGAGGCGGATGAAATGATCGAAGCGCCCGGCGTTCGAAAACACCGTGCCCGGCATCACGCGGATGCCCTCATCCAGAGCAACGTCGAAAAAAGCCGACGACGACACCTCGCGCGGCAATTCAATCCAGAAAAACATGCCGCCGGCCGGTGGCGTGAAGCGCGTCCCGTCGGGAAACGATTCGGCGATCGCCGCGGCCATGCGCTCACGCTGAATCCGCAGACGGTCGCGCAAACGCCGCAGATGCCGCTCATAGGCACTCGTTTCCAGAAATTCGGCGAGCACGACTTGCGACAACTGCTCGTTATGGCGCGACTGCGCGAACTTCAGCATGCCGATGCGCGGATGCCAGCGTCCGCCGTTGATCCAGCCGACTCGCATGCCTGGCGCGAGCGTCTTGTTGAACGACGTGCAATGAATCACGGTGCCGTCGGTGTCCCAGGTCTTCAACGATCTGGGCGGCTGCACCGTGTCGACGAGTTCGCGGTAGGGATCGTCCTCGATCAGCGGAATGCCGGCTCGCGCGCACAGTTCGACGAGCCGCGCCTTGTGCGTATCGGGCATGACGCTGCCGAGCGGATTCTGCAGATTCGGCACGACCACGACTGCCTTGATGTCGGGGTGCGTTTGCAGCGCGAACGCCAGCGCTTCGACGGCCAGGCCGGAGGTTGGGCTGGCGGGGATTTCGAGCGCGCGCAGGCCGAGGCTTTCGAGCACCTGCAACAAGCCGAAGAAGCACGGCGATTCCACCGCGACTGTGTCGCCCGGTTGCGTAACGGCACGCAACGCCAGGTTCACAGCCTCGATACCGCCGTGGGTCATGATCACCTCGTCCGCGCCGATCTGGATGCCGACGTCGAGCGCACGGCGCGCAATGATCGCGCGCAGCTCGGGATCGCCCTGATCGTGGCCGGCCGTGGTCAGCAGTGTCGGACGGCGACGCAGTGCGCGCAGCGCGGCCTTTTGCAAGGCGTCAGTGGGGTAAAGATCGGGCGAGGCAGTCGAGCCGCCGAGATTCAACGCGTCGGGATAGCGCTGAAATTTCGACACGATCGCCGAAATCGCCGTATGGATCCCGACGAACTGCGCGGCGCCAGGGGCAGCCGCGAGGTCGGGCTCGGTTGCGCCGGGCAACGTAGCCGTCTGCCGGGCGCGCACGAAGTAACCCGCGCGTGGCCGGGCGTCGATCAATGCGTCGCGTTCCAGGGTGCGATAGCTCTCGGTTGCCGTCGCAAGGCTTACGCCGTGCCGTTGCATGAATGCGCGCATCGACGGCATGCGGTCGCCGGGACGCAGCACGCCGTTGTCGATTGCGCGACGGTATTGGTCGGCCAGCTGGCGGTACAGGGGACCGCTATCCGGGACGCTGCCGTGCGCGGGTCGTTCCTGCAGCGGTGAGACCACCGCGAGTACGTCCTGCGTAGAGATAGAAGAGTTCATGAACCGATGGTGCGGACAGTTCGCGCGCGGCGACAGATACACATCTGCCTGATTCCAACCGATACAGCACGCTGAAACTCAGTCTTGTACCGGTTCACATAGTCCATTGTTGCGCCTGTTTTCACGTGGACGAACTCAATAAGCTGTGTGACATGGAAACGGTTTAAAGGAATCGATCATGCCCATCGCACCAGCTCGCAGCGGTTTGTCCCGCGATGCCGCCACCGCCCGCGTTGCAGCCGGACAGATGGCTGTGCACGATCTACGCGCACGTACCTCGATCGTGGCCGTCGAGGGCGATCTGCAACTCGCCTTCCGCGATCACTCGCTGTCGTGGCTCGGAGACACCGTCCCGCTCACGTTGCTCACGCTTCATGAAGGCGAACGCTACGTCACGCTACAGCGCGGCGTCGTGTCGATCAGCGCCACGCATGCGCGAGCGGCCGTCTTCGTCGTACAGCCACGCCAGACCGAAAACGAGTGGCCCGGTCGCATCGTTCAAGCCGTGCGCAATCTGACAAGCCTCGTCAAAACCCGGCTGCGGCGCGCCATCTGACACGTCCCGACCGGCACAAACCGGCCCGCTACAATGCATGACCCAACCCGCTTCCTTCAAGGTGCCGGTCATGTCCTTCTTTCGCGTACTGCTGTGCCGCCGTTACGCCTGCCTGGCCGCGCTCATCGCCGTCGTCACGCTGACGCTCAACGGTTGCGCGGGTCTGTTCGGCGGCGACCCTCTGCGCGTGAACGTGGCCGGCATCGAACCAGCCGACGGTCAGGGTCTCGAGATGCGCTTCAACGTCAAACTGCGCGTCCAGAATCCCAATGAGTCCGCCGTCAACTTCGACGGCGTGTCGCTCGATCTCGAACTGAACGGCAAGTCGTTCGCGAGCGGCGTGAGTGATCAGAGCGGCACCGTGCCGCGCTTTGGCGAAACAGTCGTCAATGTGCCGCTGACCGTGCCCGCCTTCGCCGCGGTTCGCCAGGCGTTCGCCCTGGCGGGCGCCGCGCAGTCGGGACAGGTTCCGTACGTTCTGCGCGGCAAACTCGCCGGCGGCCTCACCGGCACGACACGCTTCGTCGATCGAGGTACGTTGAGCCTGCCGGCGCTCGGCATGGCCTTGCCCTGATGCGGCTCGCCTGTCCCGCTCCCACGTCCGATCAAACCACTTCGAACAAGCCTGCCGCGCCCTGGCCGCCACCGATACACATCGTCACGACGACGAGTTTCGCACCGCGCCGCTTGCCTTCGATCAGCGCATGGCCGGTCAAACGCGCGCCCGAGACGCCATACGGATGGCCCACCGCAATCGCACCACCGTTCACGTTCAGGCGGTCGTGCGGAATACCGAGCTTGTCGGCGCAATACAGCACCTGCACCGCGAACGCTTCGTTCAGCTCCCACAGGTCGATGTCTTCGACCTTCAGGCCAGCCTGCTTGAGCAGCTTAGGCACCGCGAACACCGGGCCGATGCCCATCTCGTCCGGCTCGCAACCGGCCACCGCAAAGCCGCGGAAAATGCCGAGCGGTTGCAGGCCTTCGCGCTCCGCGACCTTCGCGTTCATCACCACACAAGCCGACGCGCCGTCCGAGAACTGGCTAGCGTTGCCTGCGGTGATCACGCCACCCGGCATCGCGGTACGAATCTTCGACACGCCTTCAAGCGTCGTGTCGGCACGAATGCCTTCGTCGGCGCTGACCGTGACTTCCTTCGTGTAGAGACGGCCGGTCGCTTTGTCGGCGACGCCGGCGAGCACCGTCAACGGCACGATCTCGTCCTTGAACTTGCCGGCTTCGAGCGCTGCCGCGGCTCGCTGCTGCGAGCGCACGCCGTATTCGTCCTGACGTTCCTTCGAGATCGCGTAGCGCTTCGCAACGTTCTCCGCGGTTTGCAGCATGGACCAGTAGATTTCCGGCTTGTTCTTGCTGAGCCAGCCTTCAGCCACCATGTGGCGATTCATCTCGTTCTGCACACACGAGATCGATTCCACGCCACCCGCGACGAACACATCGCCCTCGCCGGCGATCACGCGTTGCGCAGCCAATGCGATGGTTTGCAAACCCGACGAGCAGAAACGGTTCACCGTCATGCCCGGCACGCTGACCGGCAAACCGGCGCGCAGTGCGATTTGCCGCGCGATGTTAGCGCCCGTCGCGCCTTCCGGATTCGCGCAGCCCATGATCACGTCTTCGATACGCGCCGGGTCCAGCTTCGCGCGCTCGACAGCGGCCTGTGTCGCGTGGCCGCCAAGCGTCGCGCCGTGCGTCATGTTGAAACCGCCGCGCCATGATTTGGCGAGGCCCGTACGGGCGGTCGATACGATTACGGCGTCAGTCATGCATCTCTCCTATGTCGACCCGAGTTGGCGCTTTAGCGCTTACTCGGGTCCCATGCGATTTATTGCCTTCCAGATGGTGATGGTGGGCGCGCTGGCGGATCGCTCAGTCGCCCCACTTCATTCATTTCACTCATTTCGCCTGAGCGGCCGCGCTTCAGCCGTTGAACCCACGGCCTTTCGCCGCAAGTTCCGCGATGCTCGGCGCCAGTTGCCAGGCGTCGCCATTCGGGCGCGACGCATAGCGGCGAATCGCACGCTCGACGTTGTAGAGGCCGACCGTATCCGCGTACAGCATCGGACCGCCACGATAGAGCGGGAAGCCGTAGCCGGTCAGATAAACCATGTCGATGTCCGACGCCTTCGACGCAATGCCTTCCTCGAGAATCTTCGCGCCTTCGTTGACGAGCGCGAACACGAGACGCTCGACGATTTCCTCGTCGCTGATCTTGCGACGTTCGGCGTTGGATTCCTTCGAGAACGCCGCGATCATCTCGTCGACCGCTTTCGACGGATACGCGGTGCGGTCGCCCGCCTTGTAGTCGTACCAGCCGCCGCCGGTCTTCTGCCCGAAACGCCCCGTCTCGCAGAGACGATCGGCGATCTTCGAGTAGTGCATGTCAGGATGTTCCTGATAGCGGCGTTTGCGGATCGCCCAGCCGATGTCGTTACCGGCCAGGTCGCTCATGCGGAACGGGCCCATCGCGAAACCAAACTTCTCGATGGCCTTGTCCACTTGAGCGGGCAATGCGCCTTCTTCGAGCATGAAGAGCGCCTGACGGATGTACTGCTCGATCATCCGGTTGCCGATGAAGCCGTCGCACACGCCCGAAACCACAGCGGTCTTTTTGATCTTCTTGGCGAGCTTCATGACGGTGGCGAGCACGTCTTTCGTCGTCTCCTTGCCGCGCACGACTTCGAGCAGCTTCATCACGTTGGCCGGGCTGAAGAAGTGCATGCCGACCACGTCCTGCGGACGCTTCGTGAAAGCGGCGATCTTGTCGACATCCAGCGTGGACGTGTTCGACGCGAGGATCGCGCCGGGCTTCGCCACTTCGTCGAGACGCTTGAATACCTGCTCCTTGACGCCGAGTTCTTCGAACACCGCCTCGACGATCATGTCAGCGCTTTTCAGGTCGTCATAGGAGAGCGTCGGCGTGATCAACGCCATGCGCTGTTCGAGCGCTTCGGGCTTGAGCTTGCCTTTCTTGACGGTGGCTTCGTAATTCTTGCGGATCGTGGCCATGCCGCGGTCGAGCGCTTCCTGCTTCGTTTCCAGCAGCGTGACCGGAATGCCCGCATTGATGAAGTTCATCGCGATGCCGCCGCCCATCGTGCCGGCGCCGATCACGGCCACCTGCTTGATATCCCGCACCGGCGTATCGGCAGGCACATCGGGAATCTTGCTCGCCGCACGTTCGCCGAAGAACGCATGACGCAGCGCGTGGCTTTCCGGCGTCTGCACAAGCGCGATGAAGCATTCGCGTTCGAACGCGAGGCCCTTGTCGAAACCGTTCTGCACGCCCGCTTCCACCGCGTCGATGCACTTCAGCGGCGCCGGGAAATTCTTCGCCATCGCCGCGACGGTATTGCGCGTGAACTGGATGAAACCAGCGGCATTCGGATGCTCGATCTTGCGGTCGCGCACCTTCGGATGCGGGCCCGCTTTCGCACCGACCTTGCGGGCAAACGCGAGGGCTGCTTCGGCCAGATCGCCTGCCACGACTTCGTCGAACAGGCCCGAGTCGGCCAGCCCGGGATGGGCCAGCCCCGGATGGGCCAGCTTCTCCGACATCACCGGTGCACCGGAGACGATCATGTTGAGCGCGGCTTCGAGGCCGATGGCACGCGGCAAACGCTGCGTGCCGCCCGCGCCCGGCAGGATGCCGAGCTTCACTTCCGGCAGCGCGATCTGCGCGCCGGCTGCGGCGATCCGATAATGCGCGCCGAGCGCCAGCTCGAGGCCGCCGCCCATGGCGACGCTGTGAATGGCGGCAA
Organism: Paraburkholderia sp. D1E; assembly: GCF_052682275.1. Taxonomy (NCBI): domain Bacteria; kingdom Pseudomonadati; phylum Pseudomonadota; class Betaproteobacteria; order Burkholderiales; family Burkholderiaceae; genus Paraburkholderia; species Paraburkholderia sp. D1E. The sequence continues at coordinate 6,736,094 of NZ_JBQYMB010000001.1, read as the reverse complement.
TCACCGGCTTGGCGCTGCCCTCGACGGTCTTGATGACCGTGGCGAGCGTCGGCTCCTGGGTCGCCTTGGGCGTGTTGAATTCGGTGATGTCGGCACCGCCCGAGAAGGCTTTACCCGCGCCCGTCAGCACGATCGCCTTGATGGCCGGATCGTTCTGGGCGCGCTCGATCCCTTCGACGATACCCGCTCGCGTCGAGAGGCCGAGGCCGTTTACGGGGGGATTGTTCAGCGTAATGACGGCCACGCCGTCATGAGTTGTGTAGTCCACTGCCATCTGCCTGCCTCCATGCGATGAGGCGGCGCATGACGCGCCGCCCGTCCGGTTTATCGAGTCGGCTCATTGTCCGACGCATTGTCTGACTTAGTGTCCGACTTTCCCGGGGTCAGCAGGCAGAATACACAAAAAAGCACGCTCGTTCAATTTATCGTTAGACGGGGTTTCCCCTGGCAAGCGGGCAATCCTTTTCGTCTTCGAGTACGGACGGCAGGATATGGTCGCGGAACGTATCGCGCAGCTTGAGTTTCTGCAGCTTGCCGGTAGCCGTGTGCGGGAGTTCGTCGACGAAAGCGACGTCGTCGGGAATCCACCATTTGGCAACCTTGCCGTCATAGAACGCAAGCAGTTCTTCGCGCGTCACGTCGAAACCCGCCCGCTTGACGATTACCAGCAGCGGCCGCTCGGTCCATTTCGGATGCGCGCAGGCGATGCACGCGGCTTCGGCCACGGCCGGATGCGCGATTGCGACGTTCTCGATATCGATCGAACTGATCCACTCGCCGCCGGATTTGATGACGTCTTTCGAGCGATCCGTGATGTGCAGGAAGCTGTCGCGGTCGATGGTGGCGACGTCGCCGGTCGGAAACCAGCCGTCCACGAGCGGGGAATCGTCCTTGCGGAAATACCGGTCGATCACCCAGGGCCCGCGCACATGCAGATCGCCGAACGCCACCCCGTCCCACGGCAGATCGCGCCCGTCTTCGCCGACGATCTTCATATCGACGCCGTACAGCACGTGGCCCTGCTTTTCGAGCAGTTTGCGCTGCTCTGCCAACGGACGCTGACTCTGTTCCCACGTCAGTTTCGACAAGGTCCCGAGCGGTGACATTTCCGTCATGCCCCATGCATGGATCACCTGCACGCCGTATTCGTCCTCGAACGTGCGCAGCATCGCCGGCGGACACGCTGAGCCGCCGATCACCGTGCGATTCAGCGACGAAAACCGTACGCCGGCCTCGCGCAGATAGTTGAGCAAGCCGAGCCACACGGTCGGCACGCCGGCCGAATACGTGACGCGTTCGCTCTCCATCAATTCATAGAGCGATTTGCCGTCGAGATCCTTGCCGGGAAAGACAAGTTTCGCGCCGGTCAGCGGCGCGGCGTGCGGAATGCCCCAGGCGTTCACATGGAACATCGGTACGACCGGCAGCACCGAGTCGCGCGCGGACAGGCTCATCGCATCGGGCAGCGATGCGCCGAACGCATGCAACACCGTCGAGCGATGCGAATACAACGCGCCTTTCGGGTTACCCGTGGTGCCCGACGTATAGCAAAGGTAAGACGCCTGACGTTCGTCGAGTTGCGGCCATTCGTAGTTGCCGTCCTGCGCGTTGACCAGCGTTTCGTAGCTGAGTACCGGCGTTTGCATCTTCGGCAGATGTGCTTCGTCGGCCAGTGCGATCCAGCCGCGCACCTTGGGGCACTGCGGCGCGAGCGCGTCGACGAGCGGTGCGAACGTGGTGTCGAAGAGTACGTAAGCGTCGTCGGCGTGGTTGACGATGTAGGCGATCTGATCGGGAAAGAGACGCGGATTGATCGTGTGGCACACGGCGCCGAAGCCCGTTGCGCCGTAATACGCTTCCAGATGCCGGTAGCCGTTCCAGGCCAGCGTGCCCACCCGCTCGCCGGGCTCGACGCCAAGCGCGATCAGCGCCTGCGCCAGCTGCTTCGCGCGTTTTTCGCAATCGCGGTAGGTGTAGCGATGCACGTCGCCTTCGATGCGCCGGGACACGATCTCGGTGTCGCCGAAATGCCGCGCGGCATGCGCGAGCAACGAGGACACAGTGAGCGGCACGTCCATCATCTGGCCAAGCAGCGGCGTCGTCATAAAGAGAGATCTCCTCGCCTTGTTTGTGTCATTGGGGTTACAGCTCGGGGCTGCGCGGCGCACTCCGCCGAGTGGCGCGGGACGCTCCGATGGATCGCGTGGCGCGCCCTGAAGCGGCGCGGGATCGCTTCGGCAGGATACGCCCAGCACACAGGCGGCGCCGGGCTAAACGGCCGACCAGCAGCGCCGCGGGCGCGGACTTACAATATCGGTTAATCCAGAGGCGCTCAATATGTCGTTTTCCCCAAGCATTGCAGGGTTATCCGGGCCTTTATCGGCTCTTTCCGACGCACTTACCACCTCGCCCGAAAGCGCCTTTGCGCAGCTCGGCAGCGCATTTCTGACGCGCCTGCCCGCGGCCCCGCTTAGTGCGCCGTACGTGGTCGGGTTCTCCGAAGAAGCCGCCGCGTTGCTCGGTTTAGAGCCGGCGCTCCAGAATGATCCGGGGTTTGCCGAACTGTTCTCCGGCAACGCCACGCGTGAATGGGCCGCCGAGGCGCTGCCGTACGCATCGGTGTATTCAGGGCATCAGTTCGGCGTGTGGGCCGGCCAGCTCGGCGACGGCCGCGCGCTCGGTCTCGGCGAAGTCGAACACGACGGACAACGCTTCGAGCTTCAGCTCAAAGGCGCGGGCCGCACGCCCTATTCGCGCATGGGCGATGGCCGCGCCGTGCTGCGATCGTCGATCCGCGAATATCTGTGTTCGGAAGCGATGCATCACCTCGGCATTCCGACCACGCGCGCGCTGTGCGTGATCGGCTCCGACCAGCCGGTGCGCCGCGAGGAAGTCGAAACCGCCGCGGTCGTCACGCGCGTGGCGCCGAGTTTCGTGCGTTTCGGGCACTTCGAGCATTTCTATTCGAACGATCGCGTCGATGCGCTGCGCGCGCTCGCCGATCACGTGATCGAACGCTTCTATCCGCATTGCCGCGAAGCCGGCGATCCGTATCTCGCGCTGCTGAACGAGGCGGTCATGTCGAGCGCCGGTCTGATGGTCGAATGGCAAGCTGTCGGCTTCTGCCACGGCGTAATGAATACCGACAACATGTCGATTCTCGGCCTCACGATCGACTACGGCCCGTTCGGCTTTATGGACGGCTTCGACGCCGGCTACATCTGCAATCACTCGGATTCGCAAGGCCGCTACGCGTACAAGATGCAGCCGCAGATCGCGTACTGGAACCTCTTTTGCCTCGCGCAAGGCCTGCTGCCGCTGCTCGGCGGTCAGCATGAAGAAAGCGTGCGCGGCGACAAGGCGATCGAAGACGCACAGCGGGTGCTCGGCGGCTTCAAGGACCATTTTGCACCGGCGTTGGAGCGGCGCATGCGGGAGAAGCTAGGCCTCGAAGCCGAGCGCGACGGCGATGACACGTTGGTCAACCGTCTATTCGACGTGATGCACGCCAACCGTGCGGATTTCACGCTCACGTTCCGCAATCTGGCGCGCATTTCGAAGCACGAGGCGAGCGGCGACGCGCCGGTGCGTGACCTGTTCCTCGACCGCGCCGCCTTCGACGCGTGGGTGAACGACTATCGCGCGCGCCTGTCCGAAGAAACACGCGACGACGCAGCCCGCGCCATTGCAATGAACCGTGTGAACCCCAAATTCGTACTTCGCAATCATCTGGCGGAAACGGCGATCCGCCGGGCGAAAGAGAAGGATTTCTCCGAAGTCGAACGTTTGGCCGCCGTCCTGCGCCATCCGTTCGACGAGCAGCCCGAAAACGAAGCGTATGCGGGATTGCCGCCGGATTGGGCCAGCTCGCTGGAAGTGAGTTGCTCTTCGTGACGAGCCGAAGCCTTTGATTCTGCTGAAATCCGCTTGAGCCGCTGGCGCTTTTAGTTGCCCCAAAAACAAGCACGAGACAGGAACCCCGATCATGAACAAGCCCGACGATCTCAACACCGGCGGCCCCGCCGTGCAGAAAGACGACGCCGAGTGGCGCAACCAGCTCTCCGACATCGAATACCAGGTGACGCGTCACGCGGCTACCGAGCGCCCCTTCACCGGCCGCTATCACGACCACTGGGACCGCGGCATCTATGACTGCGTCTGCTGCGGCACGCCGCTGTTCGAATCGGACACTAAATTCGACGCCGGTTGCGGCTGGCCAAGCTACTTCAAGCCGATCAACGGCGAAGTGATTGCCGAGAAAACCGACCGCGCGCACGGCATGCTGCGCATCGAGGTGCAATGCAAGAACTGCGGCGCGCATCTGGGCCACGTGTTCGAAGACGGACCGGCGCCGACCGGTCTGCGTTACTGCATCAATTCGGCTGCGTTACAATTCGAGCCCAAGTAACGCAGCGCGGAGTCCGGCGCCCGTTGAATGATGCGCGGCCGGCGTCCGTTATAGGGCGCCCGCCGGTCGCGACACCCTTCATCGGGCTTGCGAACCGGTCAACCCGGCACGGCAATCATGCTACGAACGGCGCAATGCGCCGTTCGCGGTGGCGGCCGCGGCGGGTTTCTGCCGCATCCCTGCCACCGGGCGCCCCGTGCCGCGTCCCTTTTTCTCCGACCCACTCTCCGAAATCCCGACCAGATAATGAAATTCCTGTTCGATCTGTTCCCGATCATCCTGTTCTTCGTCGCCTTCAAGATATGGGGCATTTTCACGGCGACGGCAGTGGCGATCGTTGCCACGCTGGTGCAGATCGCGTGGGTGGCATTCCGCCACCGCAAGGTCGATCCGATGCTGTGGGTGAGCCTCGGCGTTGTCACCGTATTCGGCGGCGCAACGCTCGTGCTGCACAACGACACCTTTATCAAATGGAAGCCGACCGTGTTGTACTGGGCGTTTTCGGTCGCGCTGATCGTCTCTCAACTGGCCTTCAACAAGAACCTGATCGAAGCGATGATGGGCAAGCAGATCACGCTGCCGCACGCAATCTGGGGCAAGCTGAACGTCGTCTGGGCGATTTTCTTCGTGCTGCTCGGACTGGTTAATCTGTTCGTCGCGTATCACTACACGACCGACCAGTGGGTCAATTTCAAGCTGTTCGGCGCGACCGGATGCCTCGTGGTATTCATCGTCGGACAGAGTTTGTGGCTGTCGAAGTATATGAAGGAAGAATGACATGACGAGCGATGCTTTCATGCACGCCACCACCGCTGAGCGCGCCGCGCTGATCGAGGCGCGTCTCACCGCAGCGCTCGCGCCGGTCGCCTCGATCCAGATCACGGACGACAGCGCGCAGCACGCAGGCCACGCCGGCGCCTCCGCCGGCGGTCATTTCAGTGTCACGATCGTGGCCGCCGCATTCGCCGGTAAGGCCCGCGTGGCGCGGCATCGCATGGTGTATGATGCGCTGGCCGATGCCATGCAGCGCGGCATTCATGCCCTTGCAATCACGGCGTATACGCCCGAAGAATTCGCTTTGTTGCCCCGCTAGGAAAACTTCCGATGACCTTGAAGAAAACCCACCTTTGGGTATTGCTGGCTGCGTTTGCGGCCGCACCTGCATTTGCACAGAACATCGCTGTCGTGAACGGCACGCCGATTCCGAAAGCACGCGCCGACGCACTGATCGATCAACTGGTTCATCAAGGCCAGCAAAACACGCCGCAATTGCAAATGGCTGTGCGCGAAGAGTTGGTGAACCGCGAAATCCTGATGCAGGAAGCACTGCGCCGTGGCCTGCCGAATCGTCCGGACATCAAGGCACAAATCGCCGTTGCACAGCAAACCGTCGTGCTGCGCGCGCTGATCGAAGACTTCGTGAAGACCAACACGCCGACCGACGCCGAAGTCACCGCGCGCTACAACTCGCTGGTCAAGGACGCAGGCGGCAAGGAATATCACCTGCACCACATCCTGGTCGACAACGAACAGCAAGCGAAGGATCTGATCGCCAAGATCAAGGCCGGCGCGAGCTTCGAAGACCTCGCCAAGCAATACTCGAAGGACCCGGGATCGGGCAAGAACGGTGGCGACCTGGACTGGTCGGACCCGAAGGCCTATGTGCCTGAATTCGCAGAGGCGGCCACGCATCTGCAGAAAGGCCAGATGACCGACACGCCGGTGCACACGCAATTCGGCTGGCACATCATCCGTGTCGACGACGTGCGCAACATCACGCCGCCGCCGCTGGAGCAAGTGCGTCCGCAGATCGTGCAGCAGATCCAGCAGGAAAAGCTGCAGGCGTTCGAAGAAGGCCTGCGTAAGAACGCGAAGATTCAATAAGCGTTTTTGCCCGCTGCTTCAGAACAAAAAAACCGCCCGAGGGCGGTTTTTTTGTTCTGCGGATTTCATGTGGGATTGCTTGCCCTGCGAGGGCACCGATATCACTGGCGCAGCGCCCTGCTCATCTCCGCGAGCGGCATCGCAACGATCGAGTCGAGCAGCCGGACTTCGCCGGCATTCGGCTGCGCGATTTCGTCGACGGCGTGGCGGGTCTCCGCTACCCTGGCGTCGACAGTGGCAAGCATCTCATCGAGCATTTTTTCCGAACCTTTGGGCTGGAGGCCAAGCGCTTCGCCGAATGCCAGCATGTTTTTTCTGGAAATGTCCGCAAACTGAATGGCCTCTCCAATGGGCATTGTCAGGTCGCAATGGGGCCAACGGTCTTGCTGATTCGGCTGATAGGTCGGTGTGTGGTAGACGACTGTACTGACCAGATCGTAAAACGGCGCCAGCATGTAGCCGCGGGCACTGACGAAGAACGACAGATTTTTGAGGTGGGAATCCGCATTGCCGATTAACACGTTGAAGACTGCCCATCGGAACACATCAAGACGTGCCTTTGCCCGCGTGCCGGTTATTTCGATAGCATCCCTGAGTATCTGCGCCGTCGCGTTCTGATATTTGAAATTCCGGTCGTAGTTCAACAGTTGCATTGCATCGACCGTATGCAAGCGCCGAACCGGCTCTGCGGCCATATCGCGATCGAAGCGATCGATAACATAGCAGGCTGAGGGCACGCGCAGGAAATGCGTAGGCGGCACGCGCACGCCCATCGCTTGCGCCAGGCGCATGCAGAAAAATTCGTTTATTGCCGAATGAGGATAGCCGGTGCTTCGCATGTCCGGCTTGAGCAGATGCATCGACGGCTCATTACCCACGGGTTCAACAAGCTCGTAATCCGGCGCGTGACCTCGCAAGGACAGCAGCAGTTTTTGTTGGGCACCCGCCGCGGACATGCGTTTGGGTGCGGTGGTACTGAGCGCGCGCTGCGGCATAGCCTGAATGCGAGCCTCCAGTTCCGCGTACGACAACGGCTGCAAACCGGCGGATGCCTCGCGCTCGCCCTCGGCGAGTAGCGTCAGGGCGCCTGCCGACTCCCGGCCGTAGTATGCAAGCAGACCCCACGCATCGCTCGCATTGACTTTGGCTTCACGAGCGAGCGCCGTGCGCATGTCCTCTTCAGGCAAAAGATTGTCGAAGAACCATTGCACTGGCCTCTGGCTCGACCCGTCGACGACAGGTCCGGCATGTAGAGGAAAAGCGGGTGAAAGCGCGAATGCGTCTTCGCGGCCTAGCCAGCTCTCGTCATAGGTAAACGACCAGATGCCGTTTTCGTCGCTCACAACGCCAACGCGCTGGCCATTCGCGTAGGCGACGAGTGTTCTAGCTGCCATGAGCGGCCCGTCGGCGCTGGAGAACCTTGGTGGCCAAGGCCGGAGGAATGTCCACGGAAACCTGCGCGCGCAGCGTTATACCCAGTTCACCAAGAAGGTGGAGCACCTTGCCGATCTGAGCGGTCGGCTTACCCGCCTCAATGTGTGTAATGAATTTTGGGGACAGGCCAGTGGCGATGGCGACGTCGTCTCGCGTCAGCCCTTGTGCGAGCCTTGATGCCCGTACAAGATCGCCCAACTGCGTCATGCCGCTGATGTAAACCTCAGACTGATGCATTCTCTACCTCCGGCCCGTTCGTACCCGCTCGGGAACATTATGCCATGGGATAGAGATAGGGGCCCTGATTCGTACCCGAACAGGTACGAATCCTTGAACTCGAAAGGCTGCATAGTCATTTCGTGCCTGAGCGGATACGAACAACACCCATCATGCGAGCATCATAGCTTTTCGTACCTGAACGGATACGAAGTGAATGTCACCAATCTAACGGCAGCAACGAGGCGGAGCTGCACATAGCCACCCACTTCGGTTTGCGACTGCCGTAGCACCGGCAGACCTCCACGCACGGATAACGCGGCCGGTCTGCACAACACCATCAACCCAGCCAGCGGCGGGCGTTCTGGAACACGCGCAGCCACGGGCTCGCGTCCGTGCTGCCCTCACCCCAGCCTGCCGGATGCCAGCTCATCTGCACCGCACGATGCACGCGCTCGGTGTGCGGCATCAGCACGCTGAAGCGGCCATCAGGCGTTGTGACCGACGTGATGCCGTCCGGCGAACCGTTCGGATTGAACGGATACTGCTCCGTTGCCTGACCACGGTGATCAACGTAACGCATCGCCACGGCCACCTTCGACGCATCGCCCTGCTGCGAGAAGTCCGCGTAACCCTCGCCGTGCGCAATCGCCACCGGAATGCGCGAGCCTTCCATGCCGGCAAAGAAGATCGACGGCGAAGCCTGCACTTCGACCAGCGAGAAGCGCGCTTCGAATTTCTCCGACTTGTTGCGCGTGAACTTCGGCCAGGCTTCGGCGCCCGGAATCATCGATGCGAGGCTGCTCATCATCTGGCAGCCGTTGCAGATACCCAGCGCAAACGTGTCTTCGCGGCCGAAGAATGCGGCGAACATATCGGCCAGTTGCGAGTTGAAGCGGATCGCCTTGGCCCAACCTTCGCCTGCGCCCAGCGTATCGCCGTACGAGAAGCCACCGCATGCCACCGCACCGGCGAAATCGGCCAGGTTGGCACGGCCGGCCAGCAGGTCGCTCATGTGCACGTCGTGCGCGTCGAAGCCGGCGCGGTCAAATGCATAAGCCGTTTCGAGGTGCGAGTTCACGCCCTGCTCGCGCAGGATCGCGACGCGCGGACGGGCGCTCTTGCCAATAAACGGCGCCGCGACATCTTCAGAAGGATCGAACGTGAGGACCGGCGAGATGCCCGGATCGGCGGCGTCTGAAAGCGCGTCGTATTCAGCATCGGCACAAGCCGGGTTGTCGCGCAGACGCGAAATCCGCCAGCTCACTTCACTCCACGCGCGATGCAATTCGGTACGCGGTGCGTCGTAGATCTTCTTCGCGTCGCGATAGATTTCGATCGTATCGCGCTCGTTGGTCTTGCCGATCACATGCGAGCATGCCGACAGGCCGTGTTCACGCAAGGCGACCAGCACCGCGTCGCGGTCAGCCGCCCGCACCTGAATCACTGCACCGAGTTCTTCGGTGAAGAGCGCGCGGATCGTGCGGTCTTCACGACGGCCGCTGGTCTGCTTCGCCCAGTCTTTCGCGTCGCCGAAATCGGATTCGTGGTTCGGGTCGAGGACCAGCATGTCGACGTTCAGCGACACGCCGACGTGACCCGCAAAGGCCATTTCACACACCGTCGCCCACAGGCCGCCATCCGAACGGTCGTGGTACGCGAGCAGCTTGCCGTCGCTATTGAGCGACTGGATCGCGGCGAAGAAACGCTTCAGATCTTCCGGATCGTCGACGTCCGGCACCGTATCGCCGACCTGTTGCGTGACCTGCGCGAGAATACTGCCGCCCAGACGATGTTTGGCGCGACCGAGGTCGATTGCGATCAGCACGGAATCGCCCGCGCCATCCGTTCCGCTCGTGCGGCGCAGTTGCGGCGTGAGGTGCTTACGCACGTCTTCGACCGGTGCGAATGCCGTGATGATGAGCGAGACCGGCGCGACCACTTCCTTCGCAACGCCACGGTCTTCCCACTTGGTACGCATGGACAGCGAATCCTTGCCGACCGGAATGCTGATGCCAAGCGCTGGGCACAACTCCATGCCGATAGCCTTGACCGTGTCGTACAGCGCGGCGTCTTCGCCCGCTGCGCCGCACGCGGCCATCCAGTTTGCCGACAGCTTGAGCTTATCGAGCGACGCGATCGGCGCCGCCGCGATGTTCGTAACCGCCTCGCCGACCGCCATGCGGCCCGACGCCGGCGCGTTGATCACGGCGAGCGGCGTGCGCTCGGCCATGGTCATCGCTTCGCCGCGGAAGCCCGCGTAGTCCATCGTCGTGATGGCGACGTCGGCCACCGGCACTTGCCACGGGCCGACCATCTGGTCGCGCGCGGTCGTGCCGCCGACCGAGCGGTCGCCGATCGTAATCAGGAACGACTTGCTGGCCACCGTGGGGTGACGCAGCACGCTAACCGCGACGTCCGACAACGCGATGCCGGTGACATCCACCGGCTCAAGTTTGGTCTCGACGCGTTTGACGTCGCGATGCATGCGCGGCGCCTTGCCGAGCAGCACTTCCATCGGCATGTCGACCGGCTCGTGTGCGGCATCGCCGTTCGCTTCGGAATCGATCACCTTCAGCTGACGTTCCGCCGTGGCCGTGCCGACCACCGCGAACGGGCAACGCTCGCGCTTGCACATGGCTTCGAAAGCCGGCAGATCGGCCGGCGCAATCGCCAGCACGTAACGCTCCTGCGCTTCATTCGACCAGATTTCGCGCGGCGACAAACCGCTCTCTTCCAGCTGGATCTTGCGTAGATCGAAGATCGCGCCCTTGCTGGCGCCGTCCACCACTTCCGGGAACGCGTTCGACAGGCCGCCCGCACCCACATCGTGAATGCTCAGAATCGGGTTCTTCTCGCCGAGTTGCCAGCACGCATTGATCACTTCCTGCGCACGACGCTCGATTTCCGGATTGCCGCGCTGGACCGAGTCGAAGTCGAGTTCAGCCGTGTTGGTACCCGTCGCCATCGAGCTGGCGGCGCCGCCGCCCATGCCGATGCGCATACCCGGGCCGCCGATCTGGATCAGCAGCGAGCCTTCCGGCAGATCGTGCTTGTGCGTGTGCTGATCGGAGATATTGCCGATGCCGCCGGCGATCATGATCGGCTTGTGATAACCGCGCACCAGACCCGCAACGTTCTGCTCATAAGCGCGGAAATAGCCACCCAGATTCGGACGGCCGAATTCGTTGTTGAACGCGGCACCACCGAGCGGGCCGTCGATCATGATTTGCAGCGGCGACGCAATGCGGTCAGGACGACCGTACGCTTCGTGCTTTTCGTCCGGATTGCGATGCACCAGCGGCTGCGCGGCGTCGCGTGCGTTTTCCCATGCTTCGACGCCATCCGGCAATTCCAGATTCGACACTGTGAAACCCGCCAGACCGGCCTTCGGACGCGCACCGCGACCCGTTGCGCCTTCGTCGCGGATTTCACCACCGGAGCCAGTCGAGGCGCCCGGGAACGGCGAGATCGCGGTCGGGTGATTATGCGTCTCCACCTTCATCAAGGTGTGCGTCAGTTCGACATTGCGGCGGTAGTGCTCGGGCAACTCGTTTGCCCCGAGTTCAGCCGGCGTGCGCGGGAACCAGCGCTCGGCGATGCCGCCCGCCATGATCGCCGAGTTATCCGAATACGCGACGATCGTGCCCTGCGGGTTCAGCTTCTCCGTGTTGCGGATCATGTTGAACAGCGAGATGTCCTGCTTCTCGCCGTCGATCGTCCAATCCGCATTGAAAATCTTGTGACGGCAGTGCTCGCTATTGGCCTGCGCGAACATCATCAGCTCGACGTCGGTCGGGTTGCGGCCGAGTTTCGTGAAGGCGTCGACGAGGTAGTCGATTTCGTCGTCGGCGAGCGCGAGGCCCAGTTCAGTGTTCGCCGCTTCCAGCGCGCCACGGCCGTTGCTCAATACGTCGACGGTTTGCAGCGGCTTGGCCGGCAGTTCGTCGAACAGATGCAGCGCGTGGTCACGCGAGGGCGATACGCTCTCGGTCATGCGATCGTGCAGCGCCGTGGCAACGGCCGCGCGGGCTTCGTCGGAAAGCGCTTTCTTGCCGCCCAGCAGACCGCTTTTCAGCGTGACCGTGTATTCGACGCCGCGCTCGATGCGGCGCACCTGCGTGAGACCGCAGAGATGCGCAATATCGGTTGCCTTGCTGGCCCACGGCGACACCGTGCCGAAGCGCGGCACTACGAGGAAGGTTTCGGCCGTGCCACGCTCATTGGTTTCTTCGAGCGGATCGCCGTAGTGCATCAGCGCTTCGATCTTCGCGTTGTCTTCCGCGGAAAGCGGGGTTTGCGCGTTGACGAAGTGCAGATACTGTCCGCGCACGCCGGTGATGTTGGCGTCGATGCGCGTCAGCGTTTCGAGCAGGCGGGTTTGACGGAAATCGGAAAGGGCCGAAGCGCCGGGGAAACACGAGAAGTGGGCCATGGACTTGACGTTGCGTCGCTAATTGATACCGATGAGTGATGCCGATGAGTCCCGCGTGAAGGCGACGTGAGGCGGAAAGGAAGTCCGAGATTATACCCCGGGAACGGGCTTCCAACGGGCTTCGCACCAGGGTTTTGGTGGGGTCCGGATGGCGGCCTGGGCGCGCCGTCGCGGCGTTCCGGCCTCGCGCTCGCGTGGCAGAGCCATCCGTTTGACTGCTATCATTCGCCCTTTCATCAGATCGGCGCGAGCGGCCTGAGCAATACCGGGCAGCGCGCCGCATGCCACGCTTAACGGGAACGCGGCATTTCGGCGGCCCGCCGGCAAATCGAATCAGATCATGGATGTCATCGTCATTGGCGGCGGGATTGCGGGCGTCGCCACCGCTTATCAACTGCGCGCGGCCGGCCACCGGGTATGCGTCGTCGAGCGCCACGCAACGGTCGCGCAAGGCGCGACCTATGGGCACGGCGGCACCGTGCTGCCAACGCCGCTCGACGTCTGGTTCGGCCCAACCTTCATGGCGAGCCGCCAGGGCGCCAAAAACGGCGTGATCAGCAAGGTCGGCTTTAACGGGCCGGCACGCCAGTTCGTCAAGCAACTCGCCGCTTTGCAGGAGCCTGAGGCGTTCAGCCGCCAGTACGCGCGGCTGCGCCCGTTGATCGAGGCATCGCGTGACGCGATGGCCGATCTCGAAGCGCGCTTCGGGCTGGAATTCGAACAGGCGAGCGGCCTGCTCTATCTGGTGCGTGCCGAGCAGGAATGGCAGCAGACACAGACCGCGCTCGATCTGTTGCGCCAATACGAAGTCCCGCACCACGTGCTGACGCCGGCCGAATGCGCCGCGTACGAGCATTCCGTGCGGACCGAGCCGGAATTCGCCGGCGGCGTGCTGTTCGACCACGAGCGCACGGCCAACTGCCCGCTTTTCGCGAAACTGCTCAAGCAAACCCTCGATACGCAGGGCGGCGTGCAATTCATGCTGGGTTGCGAAGTCGCGGCGATCCGCCTCGAAGGTCAGCGCGCCGCGGTGGAACTGGCGCCACGGCCGGGCGCGGCATCGCGTTCACGCGAAGTCGACGTGATCAATGCCGACGCGATCGTGGTCGCCGCGGGTTACGGCAGCCTGCCGCTGCTCGAACGCCTGGGGCTGCGCCTGCCGTTGCATCCGTTACGTCTGCATAACCTGGTCGCGCCGATTGCGCATGAGGAATGCGCACCGCACGTCGCGATCGTGGACGCGGTCAAGCGGATCACGATCACCCGTATGAATCATCGCCTGCGGGTTGCGGGCGGTGCGGTCCTGCAAAGCGCCGGGCAGATCGACAAGCCGCTGGGCGAGCCGTTGACGAAGGAAGCGTTGGCGCTGCTAGGCCAGGCGACTCACGACTGGATCCCGGGCGCGGCCCGGATCTCCGCAGCCTTGCCGTGGGAAGGCGTAAAACTGCTGTCGCCGGACGGTTTGCCGGTGATCGGCAATGCGCTTCATCCGCGCCTGTTCGTGAACGCCGGCCACGGGCCTGCCGGCTGGGGCCTGGCATGCGGGGCGGGCAAACTGATCGCCGACCTGATCTCGGACAAGACCCCTGATGTCCCCGCGGACACCCTGGCTGCACTGCGCGCGGACCGGTTCCAGTAAATGACGGGCCCGCTCTGGCGCGGGCCGAACGAGGCGCGAACAGGAAAGCCGGCGACGCTTCGCGCCGGGCCACGCCAATATCAGGCATCAACACGCCCAATCAGCTCAATCAGCTCAATCAGCTCAATCAGCTCAATCAGGCCAATCAGGCCAATCAGGCCAATCAGGCCAATAACGAGGCAAGCCCAAGCCAACACGGCGCGCACCCGGACCATATCGGCACTACCATGGTGGCTCCCCAAGCTTCCTCGCCTTGCTAAAGGCGGACTCCAAGCCTCGCCATGACAGTGTCCGAATCCACGCTCCCGACCTTAATCAGCCCGCACAACCGGGCGTTGCCGCTGCTCACGCTCACCGACCTGCGGATTCTGGAAACCCAGGCCGCGGCGGCACTGCCTCAGCACACCCTGATGGGCCGCGCCGGCAAAGCAGCCGCGAGCTATCTGCAAGAACGGATCACGCGCGACACATCGATCGAAAAATCGAAGCACAAGGTATGGGTCGCAGCAGGCCCGGGCAACAATGGCGGCGACGCATTGATCATGGCGGCGGAGCTGCATCGGGCAGGCATCGCTGTCGACCTTTGCATGCCGCTTGAAGTCAAACCGGACGACGCCCGCTGGGCGCTCGATACCGCTCGCGCAGCAGGCGTAGCCATTACCACGACAGCGCCGGCCTCGCTGGAAAACTACACATGGCTGGTGGACGGTATGTTCGGCATCGGCTTGACCCGCCCGCTGGAAGGCGTCTTTGCCACCATCGCCCGCCAACTCTCGCAGCGCACGAAAGCAAAGTCCAGAAGAGGCGGTGTTCTGGCGCTCGACACGCCAAGCGGGCTCAATAGCGACACCGGGACGGTAGTCAGCGCGAGGCGGGGCCCAAGCGAGGGCCGAAGCGACAACCAGAGCGACGGCGCCGTGGTCCATGCCACTCACACGATCACCTTCATCGGCGCGAAACCCGGCCTCTTCACGGCGCAGGGCCGCGATCTCGCCGGCACGGTGATCGTGGCGCCGATCGGTATCGACAGCACCACCCGCTCGGCCGTGCAACTCAACGCGCCCGAGCTTTTTGCAGCCTTCCTGCCGCCGCGCGACTTCGCCACCAACAAAGGCACCTTCGGCAGCCTTGCCGTGGTCGGCGGCGACACCGGCATGTGCGGCGCGCCGATTCTCGCCGCGCGCGCGGCGCTCTACACCGGCGCGGGTAAAGTGCACGTCGCTTTGCTCGGCGAGGGCGCCCCGCCCTACGATCCGCCGCATCCGGAACTGATGCTGCATGCGATCAACGATCTGCCACTCGACAAGATGGACGCGCTCGCCGTCGGCTGCGGCATGGGTCATCGCGACCGCGCCACACGTGTCATGCACGACGTGCTGCCGCTCGACGTGCCCAAACTGTTCGACGCCGACGCGCTCAATCTGATTTCGAAAGACCCATCGCTCGCGGCCAAAGTCACCGCGCGCGGCGTGCAAGGCGATCCGTGCGTGCTGACGCCGCATCCGTTGGAAGCCGCGCGTCTGCTTGGCACCGACGCGCCGGGCGTGCAACGCGACCGCCTCGCCGCCGCGCGGGCGCTGGCTGCGCGCTTTGCCAGCGTGGTTGTGCTGAAAGGCACCGGCACCGTCATCGCGGCGCCGGATGGCCGCGTCGCGATCAATCCGACCGGCAATGCCGCACTCGCGACAGGCGGTACGGGCGACGTACTCGGTGGCATCATCGGCGCGCTTCTCGCCCAGCACCTGCCGCGCTACGAAGCCGCGCTGGCGGGCGTCTACCTGCACGGCCTCGCCGCCGACAGGCTGAGCGCGCAAGGCCACGGCCCGGCCGGCCTGACGGCGGGCGAACTCGCGCCGATGGTGCGGACTTTGCTCAACCGTATGTTCTATCCGGCTGCGGCTGAGTGAAGCAGCCTATGGGACCTCACAAACAGAGTGTGCCAAATCAACCAACCCAAATGGAGCAGCCCTACCTGGTGGGTCAACCCAAATGGGCCAGCCGATCCCACAATTTGCATACGACGTCCAAACCGCTGCCCCCCGTCACGCAACGCCGTTATACTGACTGACTGCGCCGCACGTCAGATCATCGCGAGTTGCAGCGAAATTTCAGCGAGCGGGTTCGATCCCCAGCCAGGCTCGCGAAACTTCACAGCAATCCACCGCGAACCCGGTCGCGCGGCATCGCTCTAACAGCATCGTCGCATCATCCTCGGCAGCGCTTCACGCGCACGCCTTTCTTCGTGCCCCTTCGCTAGACGGACGCTATGACGCAGAACTCGCTCCCCTCCTGGTCCTCGCTGCAAACGCATTACGAGAAAATTCGCGATGCGCACATGCGCGACTGGTTCGCCCCCGAGAACGATCCCGCCCCTACCCGTGCTGAGCGCTTTGCGTTCGCGGGCGGCGGTCTCGCGGCCGATTTTTCGAAGAACCGCATCACCGACGAAACCCTGAAACTGCTGGTGCAACTCGCGCGCGAAGCCGGCGTCGAGAAACGCCGCGACGCGATGTTCGCGGGTGAAGTCGTCAACCCGACCGAAGGCCGCGCCGCATTGCACACCGCGCTGCGTGCCACCGATCCGAAAGCACCGTTCCACGCCGAAATCCAGGCCGAGCGCGCGAAGATGGCCGCGTTTGCCGACCAGGTGCGCAGCGGTGAATGGACCGGCTACACCGGCAAGCGGATTCGCTATGTCGTGAACATCGGCATCGGCGGCTCGGACCTCGGGCCGAAGATGGTCGTGCACGCGCTGCATCACCTGGCCACGCCCGAGATCACGACGCACTTCGTGTCGAATGTCGACGGCGCGGATCTGTACAACGTGATGCAGATGATCGATCCCGAAGAGACGCTCGCCATCATCGTCTCCAAGACTTTCACCACGCTCGAAACGATGACCAATGCGCGCTCGCTGCGCGACTGGTTCGTCGAGAAAGGTTGCCCGGAAAGCGCGCTGGCGAAGCACTTCGTCGGCGTGTCGGCCAATCCTGCCGAGGTAGTCAGGTTCGGCATCGCGAAAGAAAACGTGTTCGAGATGTGGGACTGGGTTGGCGGCCGTTATTCGCTGTGGTCGGCAGTGGGTCTGTCGATCATGATTTCGATCGGGCCGAAGCAGTTCGACGAACTGCTGGCCGGCGCCAATGAAATGGATCAGCATTTCCGCGACGCACCGCTCGAAAAAAATCTGCCTGTCCTGCTCGGCATGATCGGCATCTGGTATCGCAACTTCTTCGGCTCGCAAAGCTATCTGGTTGCGCCGTATTCGGAAGCGCTGCATTTTCTGCCGTCGTATCTGCAACAACTCGAGATGGAGAGCAACGGCAAGTCGGCGCGCCTGGATGGCGTAATGGTCGACTATCCGACCGCCGCCGTGACGTGGGGTGAACCGGGCACGAATGGTCAGCATGCATTCTTCCAGATGCTGCATCAGGGTCCGACCATTGTGCCAATCGATTTCATCGCCGTGCTGACGCCGGAACATCCGCTCGTCAGTCATCATCCGAAGCTGCTGGCGAACTGTTTCGCGCAAAGCGAAGCGCTGATGCTGGGCCGCACGCTCGAAGAAGCGAAGAAGGTCGCCGGCGCGGACAAGCCGGAACTGGCGCCGCATCTGGTGTTTCCGGGCAATCGTCCGACCAGCACGCTGCTCGTCGAAGCGCTCACCGCACGTTCGCTCGGCGCGTTGATCGCGCTGTACGAGCATAAGGTGCTGGTGCAGGCATCGGTATGGAACATCAACCCGTTCGATCAATGGGGCGTCGAGTTGGGCAAGGCCCTCGGCAAGGTGGTCGAGGCGGATCTGACGGCAGCAAGCGCCGACGAGAAGAAGCATGACTCGTCGACGTCGGCGTTGATCGCGCGGGCGCGGGCTGCGTTGAAGCGATGAAGTTATGAGCGGCGCTCGCTCGCGCCGCATAGGCTCATCGTTCAATCGCGCGCTTAGCCCTGCCGGGTTAGCTGCGTTGAGTCGCGTTAGTTGAAATGAAAAGCGGGCCCTTGCGGCCCGCTTTGCTTTTGTACCTTTGTACGCATGATTGCGTGCGAGCGGCTCGCTTAGGCCAACCGCCCCGCTTCGATCGTTACCGTCGTATCGCAGCGACGCGCCAGCTCGACGTCGTGCGTAACGAGGATCAACGTGGCGCCGTTCGCGCGGTTCATCTCGAACATCAAATCGATCACCGCGTGACCCGTTGCCGCATCGAGACTGCCAGTCGGCTCGTCGGCGAACAGGATCGCCGGATGCGTGACAAACGCGCGCGCGAGCGCCACCCGCTGCTGTTCGCCGCCCGACAGCAGCTTCGGATAGTGCCTCATGCGCTGACCGAGTCCCACCTGCTCCAGCAATCCGCGCGCGCGCGCCGCAGCGTCACGCGTACCGATGCCGCCTTGCAATTCAAGTGGCAAGGTGACATTTTCGAGCGCAGTCAGGTGCGGCATGAGTTGAAACGACTGGAACACGAAACCGACCGAGCCGCTGCGCAGCGCGGCGCGCTCGTCTTCGTTCAGTTCGGTGAGTTCGCGGCCGAGCAGCCGAACCGACCCCAGCTCGCGCTGTCCAATCCTGCGAGCAAGCCGAGCAGCGTAGACTTGCCCGACCCGGATGCACCGACGATCGCCACACTGCTGCCGGCATCGATAGCAAGATCGATGCCCTCGAGAATCGTCAGTTCGCCCGTTGCATCCTTAACCTTCTTGCACAAACCCCGCACTTCAATGACCGGATCAGTTTTGTTTAGCATGGTGAAGCGTAGGTTGAAAGTGCGCGCCATAGCGCCTCACGCACAGGCGCTGACTACCGCATTCGGCTCGGCCGTGCTGGCCGTAACCCTGTTTTCGCTGCCCTTCCCGGCCCATGCGGCCAATACGCCCGAACAGGCCAAGCCGGTGATCATTGTGCTCGGCGACAGCATCTCGGCCGAGTACGGCTTGCCCCGTGACACCGGCTGGGTTGCCCTGATGCGCCAGCGCCTAACCGACGAGCGAATCGATTATAGCGTCGCCAATGCGAGTATCAGCGGCGACACCACGAGCGGCGGCCGGGCACGCTTGCCGGCGCTCCTGCAACGGCTCAAGCCGAGTATCGTGATCGTCGAGCTCGGCGCCAACGACGCACTGCGCGGCGTGCCGCTCTCCACTACCGAAGACAATCTGCGTACGATCATTGAGCAGGCTCAACAAAGCCACGCGAAGGTCCTGCTGATTGGCATGTATGTGCCGCCCAATTACGGCCCCGACTACACGCAAAAGTTCCACGGCCTCTACGGCGAACTCTCGAAACAACTGCGTGTGCCGTTGGTGCCCTTCCTGCTAGCTGGCATCGCCGACAAACCGGACATGTTTCAGGCGGATCAGATCCATCCCACGCAGCAGGCACAACCAGTGCTACTCAACAACGTGTGGCCGGCTGTCAAGCCACTCCTTCGCACAAGTTCGCCGCACTGAAAAGCTCGCTAACAACTTGTTTCCGGTAATTGGGGAACGCGGATCGGTAAGGTCTATCTGACACTTTCGTAATCCCGCATAACCCGGCTCGATTCTGAGCGACTTCTGAGGAGATAACGTGAAATATTTACCGTTAATCGCTTTGACCGTGGCAATTTCTGCATGTGCCGCTCAACCGCCTGCTGGCGTCCAATCAGTGGGCCAAAGCCAGCAGCCGCCAAAGGCCGTCGCTACGTGCATCGCGCAAAAGTGGGCCGATAGCTCGCAACAGCAAGTCGTGTCGCAGGACACCATGGCGAACGATCAGGCAATGGATGTCTATGTGCCGGGTCAGCAGCCGCCTAACGGCGCCGCCGCCGTTGTACGGCCGTCCTACAGCGGCCCGGGTTCGTGGGTCGGCTTCCGCGCCAATGGCGCTGCGGGCAGCGATGCCACCAGTTCGATCAGCGCTTGCCTCTAAGGCCGACGGCATAGCAAGCCGCGCTCTCAGGCAAACCGTTTGACGAGCTTGCACTCGTCAAATGAAAAAGCCCCGCAAATTGCGGGGCTTTTTTGTGCCAACGCGCTTTACCTGCTTGCGCGCTGCAGCCGGAGCTTATTCGCCGCTTCCCTGCGCATTGCTGCTGTCGAGCGAACCGTAGAACTTCACCTTTGAGCGGGCACGCAGCGCTTCGACGTAAGCCTCTGCTTCGGACTGAGCATCGACTTGCGCAATCTGCTGCTGCGCAGCAGCCAAACGCTGCGGATCGATCGGTGCACCCGCAACGACCGAGTTCACGCGATAGATCGCGTAGCCGTCGTCGCCGAGATCCACACCGACGTAGGCAGGTAATTTTTGCGCGTCCGCTTTGTAGATTGCACTCAATGCAGCCGGCGGCATGCCTTGCGCGTCATTG
The DNA here is from genome assembly GCF_052682275.1 of Paraburkholderia sp. D1E. NCBI lineage: Bacteria > Pseudomonadati > Pseudomonadota > Betaproteobacteria > Burkholderiales > Burkholderiaceae > Paraburkholderia > Paraburkholderia sp. D1E. Next base: position 6,715,737 of record NZ_JBQYMB010000001.1, on the reverse strand, counting down.
CGGGAAACCTTCAGCGGCGATGAGAAGCCTGCCGTGGTCTTCGACTTGTCGAACTCAGCCAGCTTCGCGATGCCGTCCTTATGAGCGGCCTCGTCCGACTGAACCGCGATCACTTTCTGACGCACTGCGTCCTTGACGGCGTCGAGCGCCGGCACGGCCGCGGCCTTGTAATCGGTCACGCGCGCTGCAATCAGCGTGTTGCTGCCGACGTCGATCGCTTGCGTGTTATTGCGCGCGGTGACCGCATCGTTTGCGAACACAGCAGCCAGGAACTTCGCGTTGTTCAGCGGGCTGTCAGGCGGCAGCTTCGGATCCGGCTGCGGCGTTATCGTGGCCGTTTGCAGTTGCAGCTTGTACTTGTCGGCTGCGGGCTGCAGGCTCTTCGCCTTCTCATAGACGATCGACGTGAAGCCTTCCGAGTCGTCGCTGAATGCCTTGCTCGCCAACTGCGTCTTCAGGTCTTTGGCGATCTGATCTTTCACTTCGTCGAACGGCTTGGTGACTGCCGGCTTCACGTCCGTGACCTTGACGATGTGATAGCCGAAGTCGGTCTGCACGATGCCGCTGACTTCGTCTTTCTTGAGAGCGAACACAGCGTCGTCAAACGCCTGACCACCCGCGATCATGCCGCGACCAAAGTAACCCAGGTCGCCGCCCTTCGACGCCGAACCCGGATCCTGCGAATTCTGCTGTGCGATCTGCGCGAACTGATCCGGATGCGCCTTGACTTGTGCAAGCACCTCGTCGGCCTTCTGCTTCGCCTTGGCCTTGTCAGCCGCGCTGGCATCTTTCGGCGCGGCGATCAGGATGTGGCTCGCGCGTACCTGGCCATCCGTGCGGTAATGCGCGATGTTGTCGTCGTAGTACTTCTTCAGGTCGGCGTCGCTCGGCTGCACAGCAGCGGACAGCGTTGCCGGCGACATCACAAGGTACTGGATCGTTGCCGTGGCCGGCGTGGCGAAGTCGCTGCGGTGCGCATCGTAATACGCCTGCAGTTGCGCATCCGTCGGTTGTACCTTCGCCGCATAGTCACGCGGGTGGAACGCCATGCCCTGCACTTCGCGCTGCTGCTCGGCGAGCTCGGTGAGATGCTGTGCGAGGGTCTTCGACGTGAAGGCGCTGCCTTGAATGCTGGCAGGCAACTGCTGCGTGGCGAGGCTGTAGCGCACGCGTTCGTCGTATTGATCGGGCGTCATGCCCTGCATGGCGAGCAACTGCTTGTAACGGTCGACGTCGATCGAGCCGTCAGGATTCTTCAGCGACGAAATCACCGGATCGTTCAGCAGCACGCGACGCACGGCGTCGTCAGATGCGGTCAGATGCAGGCGCTGCGTTTCGTCGGCCAGCACGCGCTGCTCGATCAGACCGTCGAGCATTTCAGTACGGCGCGCCGGCGTATCGAACGACTTCATATCGAACTGCGCGCCGAGCATTTGACGGGCGCGGTCGAGCTGCTGACGCATCGCGTCGTCATACTCTGCGCGAGTAATCTTGTGACCGTTGACGCTGGCGACGTTTGCGCTTTCGTCAAAGAAGCCGCGGAAGCCTTGAATACCCACAAAACCCAACCCCGGCACAATGACGAGGATGAGCATGAACATCATCAGGCGTTTGTGATTGCGGAAAAAATCGAGCATGCGTGAACGAGTGCCAAAAACAGAACGCCCGATCTTACAACAGCGGGCAATAAAAAAGGCGAACCGGAGTTCGCCTTTCGAGGATACTGGCGGAGTGGACGGGACTCGAACCCGCGACCCCCGGCGTGACAGGCCGGTATTCTAACCGACTGAACTACCACTCCTTATACTTCAACTGAGCTGCACTGAAACACTTGACCGAATCTGAAGCTGGTGGTGCTGAGGGGTTCGAAAACACCCAGCAAAGCCTTATGGGGTAAGGCGCCTACGCAATTCGATCCAGCGGATACAACGAAAAATACAACGATCCGAGAGTCTGCCGCAAATGTCGCGGCTTGGCAACGGAAATTTGGCTGCGCCAGCTAACTCGACGGCATCGCACCTCTTATGTTACCCGCACCCCATCGAAGCGATAGGTCCGGATCCGCGCCCTCTGCAACGGATGTCGACATGCCCTCTAGTCACAACTTATGTAGAGTACCGGCTTTTGCCGATGTCCGACTGCCAGCCCTGGGAAGCGGTGCATTGAGACCGGGCCACGTGACTTGCGTCCAAAGTCACCCGAGACAATCAGTCAGCTAGCTACCCGTGGCAGCCCAATCGCCGCAACAGGTCGGTCGCGATGAGCCAATAGCGCGTATTGGCCTCCATACGCCGCCGACCATCGAGTTCAGGGATATCCTGACCAACGATACCCACTCGATTGACAATCACCTGCCGCAAACCAACGCTGAGCCTCGCTCGGAACCACTTGCGCCCGCCTATACCGTCAGCGATACCGGCATTCTTTCCCGCCAGTCGACGGCCTTAGGTGGACCGCGTTGGAAGATGAACACCGCCCGCCTTAACCGATCATGAAAGCCACGCGTCTCAAGAAGACTGGGAGGTTGACGCCGTCATCGATACCGTCAAGCGACGCCCTTTTTCAACACCATCAACCCTGAACCACCGTTCGAGCTTCCCTGCCCGCAACGACGACTTTGAAGGTACGCCCGCCACTCGCCTAACTGAGTCGGCCGGCGGGTGGTCGGCCGAAGCGGACGTTCGCTGTGAGGCAATTGTCACCCGCAACGTGTGGCCGCTTTTGCATTAACCCGGCGTCGATAGGTGACCACGGCTGCAAGCACCGCGTGTTCAGGCCAGGATGTCAGTCGCTTTGTGGTGCTCGTCCACGCCGTCAATCAGGATCACCGACCCGCTTGCATGCTGCAGGCGTAACGGCAGGATTCGTTGATACGCGTCCGATCCGTACCAGGCACGCGCGGCGGCGAGATCGGGAAACGCAACCATAATCAGATCGCCGTGCCACTCGCCTTCGCGCACCTCGGGCCGAGCGCCGTGCACAACGAAACGGCCGCCAAATGGCTCAAGTGTGTCGTCGATGCGCTCGAGGTATTCGACGACATCGGCGCACAGATCGACATTATTCAGGTGGGCAATAGCGTATGCAGTCATGGTAGCGCTCCGTAGCATAGGTGTGTTCGGATCGACAGCTTCGATGCTACCTATGTTCGCCGCGGGCGCAACGCACGTCGATTACCTGTGAGGTAAAAGAACCTGCAGCACTGCACTCGAAGCACCTTCGTCACTAGCCGACGTTCAACTTCGCAGGGATCGAAGTGCGGTGGAAATGCGTGTCCACGGCGCAATAAACGCGAAGTATCCGCGCAGGCCATGGCGAAGCTCAATGACGGCGTTGAGCCCAGAGCGGACCTTCATCAGCCGGTGGGTGGCTTGCCAGTGAAAACCGCCAATTGCGCCTCGAAAGCACGCTTGTAGGCGGGCCGCGCTTCGCCGCGGGCGACATAGGCGGCGAGGTTCGGATATTCGTCCAGCAGACCCGATGCTTTCAACCTGAGTAGCACCGCCACCATCATCAGGTCGCCCGCGCTGAACGCACCGTCGAGCCAGTCGGCGTTGCCGAGGCGATAGGAAAGCTCGCCCAGCCGGTCACGAATGCGATCCTCGACGATAGGCAGGCGCTGCTCGTACCAGCTCTTGTCGCCCTCCAGGAACCTGGTGGTTTGGAGATCGAGGATCGGCGGCTCAACCGTGTTGAGTGCGGCAAACATCCATGTGATCGCGCGTGCCCGGGCATTCGCATCCTCAGGTAGCAGGACTGCATGGTGCTCTGCGATGTGGAACACGATCGCCCCCGACTCGAACAGGGCAAGAGCGCCTTCTTCATAGGTCGGAATCTGCCCAAAAGGATGAAGCGCTCGATGCGCGGGCTCCTTCATTGCACCGAACGAAACAAGACGAACCTCGTAAGGTTGGCCCACTTCTTCAAGCGCCCAGCGAACACGCATGTCACGCGCCAGTCCTTTGCCGCGATCGGGCGACCGTTCAAAGACGGTGATAACGGGAGTCAGTGGAAGGGCCATGGTGATTTCTCCTTTGCTGGATGTCTCGTTGAGTGCAGGATGCGCAATCCCGTCGCTCACCTACTAGACGTTGGAGATAGCGCTAAATCGACATCCCTGAACTACTTTTTTTCAAAGATTGGGCAAATCTGTGTCCCGAATGAAATCATCCAGGCAAAAAGATCGACCGTTCATCATCCCACTAGTGAAACACCGGCGTCTGGCCATGTTCACCTAAGCTACGGGAAAAATGTTGAGGTAGCATCATCGAACTCAACAGGGGAGAAAGCGGTGTCTCGGGGAATCAAATCGCGCCTGAACGCAATCGCCCCCGCTCTTGCCAGTCTGCTTTTCAGCGATCTTCTGACGGTCCTGGCAGGCATGGTTGGCTATATCACGCTCCCTTGGTGGATCGTTCATCAGGGCGGCGCGCATGACCTTGCGATCTACAGCGTAAGCATTGCCATCACCACGATTTTTGCAATGCCGCTGCTTTCGCCACTTGGGGATCGATACGCAAAGAGACCGCAGATTGCATGGGGTGTCTGCGCCTTGATGACCGTCGCTTTTACCCTCGCTACGCTCGCCTCGCTGTCCGACTACCGACTTACGCTCATCATCTGCCTAGGCGTGGTCACCGTTATAGCGAAAGCTTTCATCGATCCGGCCAGCGCCACCATTTCGGCTGAACTTGTTCCGGCGAATCGTTTGGCCGAAGCGCTTCGTCTTCGTAAATCGACGCAAGCGGCTGGCCGTGCCTTAGGTCCAGCATTAGCTGGCGCGACACTGGCCCTGGGCGGTATCGCTGCAACATTCTGGATGAACGGCATTCTGCTTGGCGTCGCTGCCTACGTGACGTGGCAGCTTCCATCCCAGTCTCAGCATCGCGAACGCCATCGCGGTTTAGCCCGCTGGTGGGAGGACCTGCGCGCCGGACTGCATGCTAAATGGATCGTCCCGTTGGAACGCGGCTGGACACTTGTCAACTTCCTCGTCTGGATATTCCAGGGCCCTGCCGTCGGCATGCTGATCCCGCTCAAAGTTCAATCACTCGGACTGTCGGGCCTCTGGCTAGGTGGTTGCGAAGCGGCCTTATCAATCGGTTTGCTACTCGGCAGCTTTCGTGGTTCTGACGCACTAGTCAGCCGGTTCGGCCGGTTCAATGTCCGCGTAGGGGCCGCTATGTGTGAAGGGTTAGCACTTGCTGCTTCGGGCTGGGCTTATTCACCCATCGTTCTCGTATTGGCGCTTGCATGTGTGGGTTTCGCCAATGCATCGATGGGACTGGTTGGTGCGACTCATCGTTCATTGGCTATCCCGCAGAATTTCCGCGTGCGCATTCTCGCTGCCAGCATGATGACCACGCAGATTGCGGGCATGCTTGGACCGATGATCGCAGGCGTGGCGCTCACGCATTGGGCGGTGGGCAAAGTCTATACATGCTTCGGTCTCGCCACCTGTCTGCTCGCTTTCGGTTTCGTCCTGATACCGCGATCGCGCGAATTCTTTGCACTCAATCACGATCAGGTGAAAGACTGGTTTCGTCACGAATATCCCGATGCATTCAAGGCACCCACAGCGCCCGAATCGGGACAAATTACGTAGATCGCAACGCAACAGGAAGTCGAGGGACGTCGCGCGTATCAGCCAATCACAATACTCATAGATTGAACGGCCGCTCTGGCCGAACGGCAGTCCAGGAGGGGCTTGTACGCGCATATCAATGCGCGGGCTACGCGCGCGGCAACCGGCTATACCGATAACGCAGTCTCATTTCTGACGGATCGGGGCTAACAGCCGTCCAAACGTAGGCCGGCGCAGCAGTAGTTCGTTCGCTTAAGGGAACCAGGGATGTGTGTTGGAACTGGCAGGGACTGGGCTGCGTAGGAACGTATCGTCACCCACTGAAACGACCGCTTTCCCCGCACGCGGTCTCGTATTTCATAAAAAATACGGGTTCCTAAATATTGCAAATGCCGATCCGTATACACCCCCAGCAACATCAATTCGCCCGCATCTTCATCCCACCATTTGAAACACGGTACCAGGGGAAAAACCTAATGTCTGACCAATCCCTGCGCGTGCATATTTGAACTAAATATTCATTAGTGGATTAAGCATAAATTTCCAGCAGGAGACACGATGAAAATCTCCATCAGTCAAAAGCGTCGCAAGCTGCTGAAGTCAGGCAGTGCTACTGCCATCCTCCCGGTTGCAGTACGTGCCGGCGCTGCAGCTCTTTCCTCGCCCGGCACCACCGGCAATCCCTTTTCAGTTCCCTCTGATGCTTGCGATTCAGCCAACGCCTCGACGCAGGCGAATTCCGCGCGCGTTTCCGCCGATCAGACACTGCTGTTTCGATACGACTCGCTTGCCGTCGAGTCCAGCATCCAGTTTCAAGGCCTGCCGGTCGGGAACGGGCGACTCGGCGCGATGGCCGGCGGCGCGGTCAAACGTAAGGCGCTCTATCTGAACGAAATCACGTTGTGGTCGGGCAGCAAGAACGGTGTCGATCTGGCCTGCACGACGGCAGGGATGGGCATCTACCCGGAAGTCCCAGTTTCATTTCTCAGCAAAGGAAAATCATGAAGATCCTGGGTCGCACACAGGTGTATCTATTTTTCGCGAGCATCATGATGGTTTTCGTTTTGTCCGGCTGCGGAGGCGACCAGCAAGGGTCCTCCAACGCCGCGAGCGTCGCGCAGGTCGCGGCCAACTCAGCAAACGTTTCCGCACAAGGCGCGTCATCGCAAACTCAGGCCCGAGGGTCGATTGCGCTACCGCCTATGGGTTGGGCCTCGTGGAATGCGTACGGCTGCAACATCACCGAGGATCTGGTGAAAACGGCCGCGGACGTTATCTCCGACGGCCTGAAGAAAGATGGTCCGTTAATGAAAGCGGGCTACAGCTATATCAACGTCGATGACTGCTGGTTCGCACCATCTCGCGATGCGCAAGGCAACCTGGTCGCCGACTCCGTGAAGTTTCCCAGCGGCATCAAAGCGCTGGCCGACTACGTTCACGCCAGAGGTCTGAAGTTCGGCATGTATGAAGTGCCCGCAGCCGAAACCTGTGCTCAGCGTAACAATCTGTACCCTGGACACACCAACCCAATGGGCAGTCTTGGGCACGAAGTTCAGGATGCCAATACATTCGCGGCATGGGGCGTCGACTACGTGAAGTACGACTGGTGCTCGCCGGATGGCACCGTCGACGATCAGGTGGCCGGGTTCCAGAAGATGCGCGATGCGCTGAATAGTGCGGGTGCCGGCGTGAATCGGCAGATCGTCTACAGCATCAATCCGAACAGTTTTCACACCGACAAGACAGGCAGATCGTATGACTGGGGGCAAGTCGCGGACCTGTGGAGAACGACCGAGGACATCACCTATGACACCGGCACGCCAGGTCATCAAAGCACACCTGATTTTTCCAGAATCGTGAACCAGAATTTCTACGGCAATCTGTTTCCGGAAGCCCAACATACGGGTGTCTATAACGATGCGGACATGATGCTTGCCGGGTTCGGTCTGACCGCCGCGCAGGATCAGACGCACATGAGCCTGTGGGCCATTTCCGGTGCTCCGCTTATCCTGGGTCTCGATCTCACCACGCCGGTCAGTCCGGCAACGATGGCGACGCTGACCAATCCGGAGGTGCTCGCCGTCGATCAGGACCCGCGTGGCCTTCAGGCGATCCGGGTAGCGGTGCCGCAGAGCGGTCTGGGCGTGTGGGCCAAGCTGCTCGCCGGTCAAGGTCGTCGTGCGGTAGTGCTGCTCAACACGACCGGGTCTGCCGCGTCGATCACGGTGAACTGGAAGGATCTCGGGCTGGACCCCGCTGCTTCGGCCAGCGTGCGGGATATCTGGGCGCACAAGGATCTTGGTTCGCACTCGTCCGGGTACACGGTGTCCGCTGTTCCGGCTGGCGGCTCCGTCATGCTGACCATCGCCGGCGTGGACGATGCATCGAAAATCCACCCGGCCAAACCGGTCGGACATGGAGACGGCGTAGCACGCTATACGGTGAATGCAAACACGGGCGGGTACATTGACGTGACGTACCGGAACGAAGGAACGTCTTCGCTGAAGGTGCCGTTGACTCTCAACGGCAGCGTACTCACGACGATCCAGTTGCCCGTTACGACCGGACAGGCCCGGGGCACCGTCACGCTGTACATGCCGTTCGTGCCGGGAAGCAACACGCTGAGTTTCGCTCTTCCGGACAAGGGGCACCGCGCTCCGTCGATCGACAGGGTGACGCTGATCGCCGCTCCGCAACCTGCATTGCCGCCCGTCGCCTATGAAGCGGAAAGTTCCACCAACATCATTCAGGATGCGGCAGTCCAGGCATGCAACATATGCAGCGGCCACTCAAAGGTCGGCAATTTTGTGAACTCGGATTCGAGCCTCCAGTTCAACGGAATCGTGGCGCCTGCCGATGGCGAGTATGCGGTCCCCGTGGTGTATATCAGCGCAGACGACGGTGGCGGTTCGCCTCGTGCAATGAGTGTGAGCGTCAACAATGGCCCGCCGGTTCCCGTGCAGTTTCCTGGTGAAGGCACCTGGGATTTTCCGATCCTGTCGAGTGCTCAGGTTACGGTCCCGCTGAAAGCCGGTGCGGCCAACACCGTCAAGTTCTCTGTGATTTCCGGCAACTACGGTCCCGACATCGACGGCCTGGGCCAGCCAGTCAGCCAGCCGGTCAAACAGTGAACCGGCGATCCTTGGAGACAGGCATGAAGAACTTCCTGATGCGGATTGCGCTGCCGTTCGTCTTGGCTGCGAGTGCGGTGCAGGTGTGCGTTGCCGCCGACACGACGGCCCAACCGAATGCCGTAGCGGCGGAGTCGTGGAACAAAGGAGCGCGCTTCCGGCACGACGAAGTGGCGGTCCTGTTCGTGATGGGGCAGAGCAACAGTGCTGGTCTTAACGGCCTGCCCGCGGATCTGACGTTGTCGGGAGCCTCGGGTGCCGGCGCTGGCACCGGCGGGATGCCGGCACCCAATGTATGGGGCATCCGCAACGACGGCTGGGGCAACATCGCTGGTAACGCCGATGGGCCGGGTGTGCCATTTACCCAACCGATATCCGCGATCGATCACGTGTCGTGGGTAAACTGGTCGGACAGCACGTCGTCCGACATGAATCTCGGCTACTACGGCGGCAGTGGAAATGCCGCCGATTTCGCCGCGTATGCGTGGCAGTCGGCGATCAATGCAGGCGAGCCGCTGCCTGATCTGTACATCATTCATATCGGCTGGGGCAGCCAGGGCGTGGACGTCGCAGACGATGCGTTCAGCGGCTGCTGCGGCTGGACGGTGCATGGCGTTAATCTCTGGCAACCCATGCTCGATGCAAGCAAGACGCCGACGTATGCGCTTGCGCCGTTCGCGCGCCGCATGATGTATCTGGGACTGCAGCAGATTCTGGCGACCGGCAAGAAGCCGCGTATCCTCGGCCTGGAGTGGAACCAGTGGGAGGCAGAAGCTGCACCGCTGAATTCGGCCGGCAACGCAACGACGATTCATCGCGCGCCGCAGAATTACGCTTACCTCTTCAGCAGTTTCTTTGCGGCGGTGGGTTCGACCTTCCCGGTGCTGATCGTGAAGCCGTTGTCGACTGCTTACGACAACGTCACCAACGCGGTCGCGCCTTATAATCCCGCCGCGCTTGCGTCGATGCAGAAAGTGTTCGGCGGCTTAGTCGACGCGAATCCTCGTATCTTCAGTTTCACCGATGCGTCCCAGTCGCCGGACTGGAATGGACAGCCACCCGGCTTCGGTATTTTCCAGGGCGGCACGTTAGGCGGTGGAGACGGCAGCGTGCACTACAACCTGGACACGCAGAAATGGTTCGGCGAGCAGGCGCTTGCATCGTGCCTCGGGCAATCCCGATTCTGTGGGCCGCGCATCATGGATCTTCCGAGGCGCCTGCCGAATTAACGAACGGATCACTCTGCATCACTCGGCGCTGCGGCGCCGAGCTAGGGTGACAGACTGACTAGCGGTTGGGGATAGTAAGCGTATTTCCGAATTCGAAAAGGCCGCCAAGAGCCATCGTTTTGGTCTTGCCGGCGAAATCGTAATTCCATCGCCAAAGCTTCGCCCCGTCCGGTTTGATCAGAATGTAAAGGCGGCCGCCGTCCGACAACGTGTAAGGCTTGACAGCTGCTTTTGCGTTGACGATCCCGAGCCGTGTGAGTTGGTGGAGTGGAGAGCGCGCCATCGTTGTATACCTGAGCAGTGGAGAGCACAGGAGTCAAAATACAACGATAAAAGTCCAGCTTTCGCTGGACTTCGTTGGATGTCTTTGGATTGGGACAAGCAATAAAAAACCCGCAGAGCCAGTAGCCATGCGGGTTTCAGCGGATTGCTCCGGACATCTATGGGCGATTCTGGACGTCCTCACGAAACGGAAATGGTGGGTGCTGAGAGGCTCGAACTCCCGACCTACGCCTTGTAAGGGCGCCGCTCTACCAACTGAGCTAAGCACCCGTTTCGCGATTCAGTGTGCTTCTGCTTTTGCTGCCTGATTTATCAACTTGTGGATCAACTCACTTATCAACTCACGCAAAATTCGCCGCACTTCTTTCTAACGAATCCGCCATTCCTCAAGCAGCAAGCCCATTAGTTTAGCGCATCCTTCAGAGCTTTGCCAGGCCTAAATTTGGGGACCTTCGCAGCCTTGATTTTGATGGCCGCGCCGGTGCGTGGATTGCGGCCAGTACGTGCCGTACGCTTGCCGACGGCAAACGTACCGAAACCCACCAAAGTAACTGAACCGCCCTTCTTCAACGTCCCTTTGACCCCACCGATCACCGCCTCCAGTGCACGGCCTGCCGCGGCCTTCGAAATATCGGCTTGCTGCGCAATATGATCGATCAATTCCGTTTTATTCATTCCAACCCCCGAGAATGTTTATGGCAATCGTGACGGTGCTCTATAGCATCTGGCATCACGCGGCTTGGCGGGCAACGCCGAGCCGACTCATTAGAATTGGCCGAAACCCTTGTGTCAAGCGGGGTTGAGCCTATGAGAGCGATTCCGGAGGACACGTCTTATAACGAAATCTTGCTGTAAATCAATGCGCGCACAACCAATTGGCAGCAGAGAACGCCGTTTGTTCAAAAAATGGGATTGCGTGCGCTCCGCATGTGCCTTCCGGTATCTCGCAGGCAATAAAAAACCCGCGGCCGAGACCGCGGGTTTCTGTACAGCGAACAGCCTTCGCCCCGACTTAGTGCTTCACCACTTCCGTCGCACCGGAGTCTTTCGCCGGCTCTGCTGCGACAGGCGTAGCAGGCTTCGGCTCTTCTTCCGGCAATGCCGCAGGCACGCGTTCGAGCGCCAGTTCGAGCACCTTGTCGATCCAACGGACCGGCACGATCTCGATCGCGTTCTTCACATTGTCCGGAATCTCCGTCAAATCCTTGACGTTATCTTCCGGAATCAGCACCAGCTTGATGCCACCGCGGTGCGCCGCCAGCAATTTCTCCTTCAAGCCACCGATCGGCAGAACTTCGCCACGCAAGGTGATTTCGCCCGTCATCGCGACATTGGCGCGCACCGGAATGCTGGTCAACACCGACACCAGCGCGGTCGTCATCGCAATGCCAGCCGAAGGACCGTCCTTCGGCGTCGCGCCTTCCGGTACGTGGATGTGAATGTCCTGCTTCTCGAACGCTTCGTCCTTGATACCCAGACGGCGCGAACGCGAGCGGACCACCGAGCGCGCTGCTTCGACGGATTCCTTCATCACGTCGCCGAGCGAACCCGTGCGGATCACATTGCCCTTACCGGGCATCACCGCGGCTTCGATCGTCAGCAGATCGCCGCCGACTTCCGTCCACGCAAGACCCGTGACCTGGCCAACCTGATTTTCCTTCGCAGCCAGACCGAAGTCGTACTTGCGCACGCCAAGGAACGTGTCGATATTGCTAGCGTCGACCTTCACCGCGCCTTCCGCCTTCTTCAGCAGAAGCATCTTCACGACCTTGCGGCAGATCTTCGAAATCTCACGTTCGAGCGAACGCACACCCGACTCACGCGAGTAGTAACGAATGATGTCGCGGATCGCGGATTCCGTCACATCGACCTCGCCTTCCTTGAGGCCGTTGTTCTTCTTCTGCTTGGGCAAAAGATAACGTTGCGCGATGCTGACCTTCTCATCTTCCGTGTAACCCGACAGACGAATCACTTCCATCCGGTCGAGCAACGGCGGCGGAATGTTCAACGAGTTCGACGTCGCCACGAACATCACATCCGACAGATCGAAGTCGACTTCCACGTAGTGATCGGCGAACGTATGGTTCTGCTCCGGATCGAGCACTTCCAGCAGAGCCGACGACGGATCGCCGCGGAAATCCTGACCCATCTTGTCGACTTCGTCGAGCAGGAAGAGCGGATTGCGCACGCCGACCTTGGTCAGGCTTTGCAGAATCTTGCCGGGCATCGAACCGATGTACGTACGACGGTGACCGCGAATCTCGGCTTCGTCGCGCACGCCGCCGAGCGCCATACGCACGAACTTGCGGTTCGTTGCGCGAGCGATCGACTGACCCAGCGACGTCTTACCGACACCCGGAGGCCCAACGAGGCACAGAATCGGCGCTTTCACCTTGTCGACACGTTGCTGGACCGCGAGATACTCGAGAATGCGTTCCTTCACTTTCTCGAGACCGAAGTGGTCCTCGTCAAGCACGCGCTCAGCATTCGAGAGGTCGTTGTTGACCTTGCTCTTCTTGCGCCACGGCAAGCCGATCAGCGTATCGATGTAGTTGCGCACGACCGTCGCTTCAGCCGACATCGGCGACATCAGCTTGAGCTTCTTCAGCTCGCCGTCGGCCTTCTTCTTCGCTTCCTTGGGCATACGGGCGGCCGTGATGCGCTTCTCGAGTTCCTCGAGATCCGCACCTTCTTCGCCTTCGCCCAGTTCCTTCTGGATCGCCTTGACCTGTTCGTTCAGGTAGTACTCGCGCTGGCTCTTCTCCATCTGGCGCTTCACGCGCCCACGGATGCGCTTTTCGACCTGCAGGATGTCGATCTCCGCTTCGAGCTGCGCGAGCAGATGCTCAAGGCGCTCGATGACCGGGAACATTTCGAGGATGTGCTGCTTCTGGTCGAGCTTGAGCGGCAGGTGCGCCGCGATCGTATCGGCCAGACGGCCAGCCTCGTCGATACCCGACAGCGACGTCAGGATCTCCGGCGGGATCTTCTTGTTCAGCTTCACATACTGGTCGAACTGCGACACGATCGCGCGGCGCAACGCTTCAGTTTCAGCGCTGTCGGCGTGGTCGGGTTCGAGCGGCATGACTTCGCACGAGAACTGCGTTTCCTGTTCTTCGATGGAAAGCGTTTTCGCGCGCTGCAAGCCCTCGACGAGCACCTTAACGGTGCCATCGGGCAGCTTCAGCATTTGCAGGATGTTGGCGATACACCCTACTTCGTACATGTCCTTTTCGGTCGGCTCATCTTTCGCAGCCGTTTTCTGGGCGACGAGCATGATGTGCTTGCCGCCTTCCATCGCTGCTTCGAGAGCCTTGATCGACTTCGGGCGGCCTACGAAGAGCGGAATCACCATGTGCGGGAAGACGACTACGTCACGCAGCGGGAGCAGCGGGAGCGTAATGCGTTCCGGCGGAAGGAGTTGGGTTCCTGACATTTCATTTCCCCATGAGTGGAATCAGTTCGTTCGATAGGTGAGGCCAGCAGAAAAGATTGCAAGCCTCCGCGTGTGGGAAAAGTTCAGTGACTCCGAAGGTTCAGTGACTCCATAGTGAAAACAACCGTTCTGACCACACGATAAACGAAAAAAGCCGTTCACGTTGCCATGAACGGCTTTTTTTACAGAACCCGAAAGCCGATCAGTTCGAACCCGCCACTTTAGGCGTGTCTTCGTAGATCAGTAGCGGTTTACCGTCACCGTCAATTACATTGTCGTCAATGATGACCTTGCTAACGCCTTTCATTTGCGGCAGGTCGTACATCACATCAAGCAACGCCTGTTCCAGGATGGAGCGCAGACCGCGAGCGCCCGTCTTGCGACGGATCGCCTTACGTGCAACAGCCTGCAACGCAGCCGGGCGAATTTCGAGCTCGACGCGTTCCATATTGAACAGCTTGTGGTACTGCTTCACCAGTGCATTCTTCGGCTCGACGAGGATCGTCATCAGCGCAGTTTCGTCGAGCTTGCCGAGCGTAGCTACCACCGGCAGACGGCCGATCAACTCGGGAATCAGGCCGAACTTGATCAGATCTTCCGGCTCCACTTCGCGCAGCACTTCGCCGGCGTCGCGGTCCTGCTTGCTCTTCACGCTTGCGCCGAAACCAATACCGGTCTTCTCGGTACGGTCGACGATGACCTTCTCGAGGCCGTCGAACGCGCCGCCGCAAATGAACAGGATGTTGGTGGTGTCGACTTGGATGAAGTCCTGATTCGGATGCTTCCGGCCACCCTGCGGCGGCACCGACGCCATCGTGCCTTCAACCAGCTTCAGCAAGGCCTGTTGCACGCCTTCGCCCGACACATCGCGGGTGATTGACGGGTTGTCGGACTTCCGGCTGATCTTGTCGATTTCGTCGATGTAGACAATGCCGCGCTGGGCCTTGTCGACTTCATAGTTGCAGTTTTGCAGCAGCTTCTGAATGATGTTCTCGACGTCTTCACCGACATAGCCGGCTTCCGTCAGCGTCGTTGCATCGGCAATGACGAACGGCACATTCAGAAGGCGCGCGAGCGTCTGCGCGAGCAAGGTCTTGCCGGAACCGGTCGGGCCGATCAGCAGGATGTTGCTCTTGGACAGCTCGATTTCGTCTTTCTTTTCGAGGTGCTTGAGGCGCTTGTAGTGGTTGTACACCGCGACCGCGAGAATCTTCTTCGCACGTTCCTGACCGATCACGTACTGGTCGAGGATTTCACGGATTTCCTGCGGACTCGGCAGGTCGGACTTGGACAAGCCCGCTTCGATACCCGCACCTGCAGCCTCATCACGGATGATTTCGTTGCACAGGTCGATACATTCATCACAGATGAACACCGACGGGCCGGCAATCAGTTTTTTGACTTCATGCTGGCTCTTGCCGCAGAACGAGCAATACAACAGCTTTTCGCTGTTAGAACTTTTCTTGTCCGCCATAGATGTGTGAGCCTCCGGACACTCAATTACATGATACGCCGTTTGCCCCAGCCTCGCAGTTTGGGCGCGGCTGGGTTGTGCCAAGGTGACGGCGTTTGCCGCAGGCGCTCGGACGAGTCTTGATTATTTCACAACCGATCCGATGATGGCCTCGCCCCGTTTTGGGGCAAGACCCCACCGGTTCAAGGACGCTTGTGCGCCACCTGGTCAACCAGACCGTAAGCTTGCGCGTCATCGCCGGACATGAAATTGTCCCGGTCGGTGTCGCGCGCGATACGTTCGACCGGCTGGCCGGTGTGGTGCGCAAGCAGTTGATTCAGCCGTTCCTTCAGGTACAGGATTTCGCGCGCCTGAATTTCAATATCCGACGCCTGGCCACGCGCACCGCCCAGCGGCTGGTGAATCATCACGCGCGAATTCGGCAGCGCAAAGCGTTTACCCTTCGCGCCGGCAGCCAGCAGGAACGCGCCCATGCTGGCTGCGAGGCCCATGCACAGCGTCGACACGTCCGGCTTGATGAATTGCATCGTATCGTAGATCGCCATCCCGGCCGAAACCGAACCGCCCGGGCTGTTGATATAGAAGCTGATGTCCTTGTCAGGGTTTTCACTTTCAAGGAACAACATCTGTGCGACGACGAGGTTGGCCGTCTGGTCGTTCACTTCACCGACCAGGAATACGATGCGTTCCTTCAGCAGACGCGAATAGATGTCATACGAGCGCTCGCCCCGGCCGCTCGTTTCCACGACGATCGGCACCAGTCCGAGCGCCTGCGCTTCGAGATCCCGCGACGACTGGGAGGTCAACGTGTCCAGCATTTGGGCGCGAAAGGTCATGCAATGGATCCTTGTCTGGAAATATTCTAAATATTAGATGCTAGACAGGTGTAGTCGACGAGCCCGTATTCAAGTGCGCGATCAGTACGAACGCGCTGCACAACACCATGCAAGACGCAACGCACTTTCACAGCACAAAAAAACGGCGTGCGGGCCGTCGCTCCGACAGCCGGCACGCCATTACAGCGACGCTTACGCTTGCGCCGTTGCGCTTGCCAGTTCTTCGAAGCTTACTTCCTTGTCCGTCACCTTGGCCTTGCTGAGGACGAAATCGACGACGTTGGCTTCAACGACGTACGCTTCCATTTCGGCAAGACGTTGCTGATTGGAATAATACCAGCGGACGACTTCCTTCGGGTCTTCGTAGCTTTTCGCGAATTCGTCGACTTCGGCACGAATCTGCTCCGGCTTGGCTTGCAGTTCATTGGCCTTGACCAGCTCGGCCAGCACGAGGCCCAGCTTCACGCGACGCTCAGCCTGTTCCTTGAACATTTCAGCCGGGATCGGTGCGTCAGCGGCGTTCGGCACGCCACGTTGCTCGAGATCCTGACGAGCCATGCCGACCAGACGCTCCTGATCCTGTGCGATCAGCGCGCCCGGCACGTCGAGTTCCGAAATCTTCAGGAGCGCGTCCATGACCTGGTTCTTGACGATAGCTTGCGTGCGGCGCTTCGCTTCGCGTTCGAGATTGTCTTTGATCTCAGCGCGCATCTTGACCAGATCGCCGTCTTCGATACCGAGCGACTTCGCGAATTCAGCGTCGATTTCCGGCAGATGCGGCCATTCGATCTTCTTCATCGTGATCGTGAATTGCGCAGTCTTGCCGGCGACATCCTTGCCGTGATAGTCAGCCGGGAAAGCCAGATCGAATTCCTTCGACTCGCCGACCTTCAGGCCGAGCGCTGCCTTTTCGAATTCCGGCAGCATGCGGCCTTCGCCCAGCACGAATGCGAAGTCTTCAGCGCTGCCGCCCTGGAACACTTCACCGTCGATCTTGCCGACGAAGTCGACCGTCACGCGGTCGCCGTCTTTAGCCGCCGTGTCCGCGCCGCCGTCACCGTGCTCGCCGGATTCACCGCGAGCGTGGAAGTGCACGCGCTGCTTACGCAGGATGTCCAGCGTGCGGTCGATTTCCGCTTCGCTGATGGTGGTCGTGGTGCGTTCGATTTCTGCCGTGGCGACGTCGCCCAGCTTCACTTCCGGATACACCTCGAACGTCGCGTCGAACGCGTAGTCGCCTTCAGCAGCGTCGGCCTTCGGCGCGAAACTCGGCTGACCGGCAACGCGCAGGTTTTCGGCGCGGCTGATGTCGAAAAATTCCTTGCCAACCTTGTCGCTCAGCACTTCGGCTTCCACCTGGCCCGAATACTGTTGCGTCACCATCTTGAGCGGTACCTTGCCCGGGCGGAAACCCGGCATGCGCACGTTCTTCGCGAGTTGGCGGATACGCGAGTCCACTTCCTTCTGCACGGCGTCCTTCGGCAGGGAAATCGTTACGCGGCGTTCGAGCTTGCCGAGGTTTTCAACAGCGTTAGCCATGGCTTCAATCGTCCTAAAATTATTCGAGCGAATCAGTTATCTTCTCCGCGCCGCTTTTCGATGTCGCTTCGCATCGCGCGTCACATCAATTCGGCGCCCGCGCCGCGGGCTTGCAGGCCGTCGGCAGCACGGTTGGGTCCAAAGAGCCGAATATTTTAGCAAACTATTTGCGCGCCTAGCCGGGATTCGGTGATTGGGTGCATTTTTATCGGTGTTCGGGCCACTTTCCGTGCGGTTTTTGACGTTTGCAGCTTGCCTGGTGGCCGTTCAGTGCTTGCGTTGCGCCCGCTCCCTGCCCGTTTTCGACCTGCTTGCGGTTTGACGCTTCCTTTCACCAGTGCCGCTTCCGCCGCCAGACGCAGCATGGGCGGCAGCGGCGCGCTTGCCCCGCGCCTTCCCGCCAGTAATTCCCGCCACGCGCTCCCACGGACGATCCCGGCTATGCCGTTCGACATATTCAGTCGGCGCGCCCATGCTGATAAGCTAATGGACGCGCTCGGGGCTGCGCCTGCGTCTATTCATATCATTCGCCCTCGCAACGATCCCAACCATTCAGAGACACCATGCCGAATTTGCCGTCCTCGCCTGTCGTCGTCATTGCCCCCGATTCCTTTAAAGGTTCGCTCAGCGCGGAACAGGTC
Organism: Paraburkholderia sp. D1E; assembly: GCF_052682275.1. NCBI lineage: Bacteria > Pseudomonadati > Pseudomonadota > Betaproteobacteria > Burkholderiales > Burkholderiaceae > Paraburkholderia > Paraburkholderia sp. D1E. Next base: position 6,697,585 of record NZ_JBQYMB010000001.1, on the reverse strand, counting down.
GCGCAGGCGATTGCGTCCGGCATCCAGCGTGCCCGGCCGGACGCCGATGTACGCATCTGCCCGATGGCTGACGGTGGCGAAGGCACGCTCGACGCCATGCTCACGAGCGGCGGCGAACGTCGCAAGCTGAGCGTGCGCGGTGCGGCCGGTCCAGTGCGCGAGGCACTCACCGGCCTGCTTGCGGATGGCAGCGCGATCATCGAAACAGCGGAAATCGTCGGCATTACCGATCCGGTCGGCATGGGCGTGCCGGTCGAGGCGCGCAGTACGCGCGGCATGGGCGAAGCGATTCGCGCACTGCTCGACGCCGGCGTGCGGCGCTTCTTCGTCGCGCTCGGCGGCAGCAGCACGAACGACGGCGGCGCCGGCTTGCTGGCCGGACTCGGCCTGAAACTTTTCGACGCGCAAGACAACGAGCTCGACGCAACGCCCGAACAACTCGCTCGCGTGGCGCGTGTTGACGTGTCGCAGCTGGACGCCCGTCTCGCGGACACGCAGTTCGTCGGCATGTCGGATGTGGACAACCCGCTGACCGGCGACCACGGCGCAACCGCGGTGTTCGGTCCGCAAAAGGGCGTGAAGCCGGAGCAGATTGCCCCGATCGACGCTGCCCTCGCCCGCTTCGCCGATCTGCTCGAGGCGGCGCTGGGGCGCACGGCACGCGACCAGCCCGGCGCGGGGGCGGCCGGCGGTCTCGGTTTCGCGCTGCACATGCTGGGCGCGCAGTTCGAGCCGGGTGCGGAAACCGTCGCGCGGCAAATCGGTCTGGACGCGGCGCTAGAAGGCGCGAACTGGCTGATCACCGGTGAAGGCCGCTCGGACGTGCAAACGCTGCACGGCAAGGCGCCGTTCATCGCTTGCCGTCATGCACGGGCCGTGGGCGTGCCGGCCACGCTGCTGTCCGGTGCGGTCGATTCGGCAGCGCTACCGCGCCTCGCCGAACACTTCAGTGGCTGCTTCTCGCCGGCCCCCGGGCCGATCACCCTGGAGGTTGCCATTCGCGAGGCGGCGCGCTTGCTTGCCGACGAGGCCGAACAGTTGACGCGCCTGAAATACGGCACGCGTTGACCGGCGGGACGGTTGCGGCAACAATCACAGCGCCACGACCGCGCCACTCATCACGGGAAGACCATGAAGGCCTCCGCCAAAGCCGGACTCGAACAGTTCCTGACGTACCGTCTGCATGTCCTGAACAAACTCGCCGAGCGTGGCATCGGCGTGCGCTATCAGGACAAATTGGGCGTGACATTGCCTGAAGCGCGGGTGATTGCGTCGGTGGGCTCGTTCGGACCGTTTTCGATCATGGAACTGGCGCGGCACGCCAACCTCGACAAGAGTCAGGCTAGCCGCGCGGCCGAGGCATTGATCAAGCAAGGACTCGTGAAGCGCGAGACGAGCGCTGAAGACGGCCGCGTCGTACTGGTGTCGCTGACGCCGGAGGGTCGCGCGCTCTATCGCAAGGTGATGCCGATTGCGCGCAAGTGGAATGGGGATATGTTCGATTGCCTGGACGAACAGGAAAAGCTCGCGTTCGGCCAGGCGCTCGACAAGATCATCGACACGATGACGGAGCGAGAGGGGTAAGAAGGGTGGGCAGGCGCGGGGCACCCGCGCGACTCAGACTCAGTTTCCCGGCGCTATCCGATTGCCTGGTGCGGCACGATTGCCTGGTGCGGTGCGATTCCTCCGCGCCAAAGTGCTCCCGCCTCGCCGTCAGTTCTTGCCGGCGCTTTGACCGTCAGCACCGGGAGTGCCGGTCGTGCCGGCATCTTTCACTGTGGCGCTCGTTGCACCTGCTTCACCAGGCACACCACCGACCGCCCCGCCAGTGCCGCCTACTCCACCAGCCGCACCGCCAGCCTGAGCCCCAGCCTGCGCCTGAGCACCGCGCGCAAGCCGCCAGGCGATCGCACCGAGCGAGCCGACGGCCAGCAACAAAGCCGCCCACAACATATAGCGCCGCATCGCGTCGGGGTCTTTGCCCGTCGAATACGAATCGCCGTCCTGCTCAACGAGCAGCGCCTCGCCCAGCCGCGCCGACACGACAACCGACGAAGCACCCATCAGCAGATCCGCCCGGCTCACCGCCGACGACACCGCACCCGCACTCCCCACCCCCAGCGTGAAAGGCCCGTCTCCCCGTGCGACGAAAGTGAGTGTCGCCGGACGCCAGCCCGCAGCGAGGGTCAATGGACCGCTTCCCAAACCGCCGTTACGCGTGTCGACCACCACGCGCCACTGACGATCCGTGTCGGACGCCAGTTCAAGCGATGGATTGCTTTGCTCCACCGTGCCGTTGTGCAAGCGGAACAGCGTCGCGCTCGAGACTTCTCTCCACGCCGCCTCCAGCCCCGCACGCGAGTAGACGACAGCGGGCGCCACGGTATTCGGCTGTGGCAGATTCAGGCGCAAACGATCGACCGGATAAGGGCCGCCGGTTTCGAAGAAATACTCGCCGGTTTTCGGCCCCGCGTGGGCAACGATGCCTTCGCGCCATTCCCGCTGGCTCTCCGCGCTTTGCGCAGGACCGGCGCTGGTCGTCTGCACCTGAGCGTCGATCGAGTCGATGTACGGCGCCCCGTCAAGCCAGCGCAACCGTAGGTAACGCGCGCGCATGTCGTTGAGCTCAATGCGATCCTGGCTCAGCGTGCTGCCGTTGTAGCTAACCTTGAGCAGTTGCGCCTCGCCGGCGGGTTGCCAGTTACGCAGATCGTCACTCGATTCGACGCTGACACGTCCCTGGTAATTGTCGTCACGCACATGCACGACCAATGCATCCACCCGAGGGTCCTTCCGCGTCTCACGCCCGAGATCGATCAGGTCGGAATCATGTTGAGCGCGGGCCGGCGGGGCCATGGTTGCACGCAGCGACCCGTCAGTTGCAATCGTTACGCCAAGTGGTGCGCCGGTGCGGCCGGCAGCCGCGGGTGGCAGGGGAAACCAGGGCACCGGATGCAACATGGCCGGTGCGCGGGAAAGCTCACGTGGTGCCTCAAGCGAATACGGCACAGGTTCGCCGGCGCCATTGAACACGCGCACGTCGCCAAGATCGCTGCGCTGGCTGGCGGCGTAGACGGCAGCCGGAAGCGCGACGCTGTAATAGGCGGCGCCGCTCTCGAGTTCGAGCGCAAAGCGCTGCGCAAACCGATCGGCCGCGACGGCCACCGTCGACACCCACACGGACGAGATCGCAAGACACCACCCCGTCACCATCAAGACACGCTTCATTGCTCAGTTTCCAGAACTGCCGCCTTGGGCGGCAACGGCGAGAAGTAACCGATCAGCAGCAACATCAGGCCGATACCGATGAACGACACGATCCGCTCGATACCGGTCACGTGCGACAGGTCGAACAGGAATAGCTTGACGACAGTCGCCGCCAGCAGGCCACCGCCGATGAACCAGAATATCCGGTTGGCCCGGCGGGTCGCCCAGATCATCATCGCCAATGCGCAGACCGTCCAGAATACCGACACCGAAGCCTGCACGAGCATGGAGCGCGACATCTCGTCGAGCTCGTACGGCACCGTGCGCAGCAGCATCGCGTTGAACCACAGGAACAGCGTCGCGAGCACCGCGTAATCGAACGCACGCGGATGCCAGTGCACGCCTAAAGCGCGCAGGCGCCGCAACCACACGGCGCAGGCGATGAACGCGAGGATCTGCGCCACATCCAGCGGATTGAGGAGCGGCAGCCAGAAGAGCGGCGCGGCGCTGCCGTCGCTCGTCACGCTCGCGATGCTCCATATCCACAGCAACGCGGCGAGCGGTGCCGGGGCCCACACCTGATAGGCCTGCACGAAGCGCGCGACCGGCCATCGCAAACAAGATTAACTGCGCTAAAAAAACATCGTCACGCTTCGAATATGGTAGCTCCCACCAGGCAGCCGCATTCGCCGCAACCCGCCAACCATGTCAAAATTCGGTATCGGCCACCGGGCCTTCGATCACCCCCATTTCATCCAGGGAAGTTTCAGTGGACATCAACAAACAGGTAGCGGCCCTCACCGCCTCAGAACTTCAAACCGCCGGCGCGAGCCAGGCGACGGCGATCGCCGTCAGCGTGCTGCTGCGTCATCTGCGCTCGCCTGAATTGGCAAAACTGTTGTCGTCGGCGTTTGAGAACCACCAGGCGGTCATGCTGCAAACGCCATGGCCCGATCCGATGTTGCAGGCGTTCGAATCGACCCGCCGCTTTCTCGAAGGCGCCACGCAAGCCGAGTTGCCAGGCACGCAGGCCGAACAGCAGGCGCCGGCACCGGACGCATGAGCGCATGCCGGGCCGCGAGGCCCGGCGCAAACCATGCGGCAACGAAAGGCCAACAAAAAACCCCGTCAGCCGGAAGACTTAACGGGGTTCTCTGCTACATATGGATGGTGCGAGGGAGGGGACTCGAACCCCTACACCCTTGCGGGCGTCAGGACCTAAACCTGGTGCGTCTACCAATTTCGCCACCCTCGCAGCCGGGCAAAGCGCTGCGCACCCTGCCCGATGTCCTGCATGCTCGCGGCCGCGTTAAAAACCCGCGCCCGAAAGCGTAAGCGCGAGATTCTAACCGATTGATCCGCGCTTGTGTGCATTTGGTCATGCATCTGTCCGAGGGGCGTCGATGCTACAATTTTTGGCTAAACGCACGCATACCGTGCCCTTCTTCGCCTGCCCTTCCCCACATTCCAATCCCGTGAATTTCGACGAATACTGCCAGCAGAAAGCGGCGCCGCCCGGATCGAGCATTTACTATGCGCTGCGTCAGGCGCCCGCGGCAAGCCAACCGCTCCTGACTGCGCTGTTTGCGCTGCGCCGCGAGTTCGAGGAAACCGTTAAAGAAACCAGCGATCCGGCCATCGGCCGCACCAAACTCGCGTGGTGGCAAAACGAGATCGCCGCGCTGGCTTCGGGCTCGCCGTCGCATCCGGTTTCGAAAGCGCTGGCGGCTTACTTACCCGACGTGCAGGCCGAGTATCCGGCGCTGCAGGCGTTGCTTGCCGGTTTCGAAATGGACCTCGATCAGGCGCGCTATCTCGACTACCCGAATCTGCGGCGCTATGTGCAAGGTGTTGGCGGCGCCTTCGCGTCGCTGGTCGCGCGGGCTACGGCGAAAGACGCCGCGCAGGCGTCGAGCTGGTCGGCACCCCTCGGTGAGGCGCTGCTGCTTGCGCAGTTGGTGGTCGAAACCGGCAATGATGCGCGCCAGGGCCGTATCTATATTCCAATCGACGAAATGCAGCGCTTTAACGTCACCGCCGCGGATCTGATCAATCGGAAATATTCCGACGCGTTTACCGAGCTGATGCGCTTCGAGACCAAGCGGGCTCGCGATGCGATACAAGCAGCGCTCGCCGCCATGCCCGCAAGTGAACGCCGCTCGCAGCGCACGCTGGTGGCGCAGGCGGCACTCGCCTTGGCGCTGCTGGACGAAATCGAACGGGACGGGTATCACGTGCTGCATCAGCGCATCGCGTTGACACCGATCCGCAAACTTTGGATCGCATGGCGCGCCAGATAAGCGGGCTAAGCGAATCAAGCGGGCAACACAACGGCTGGCGCCTCATACTGATGAGGAAAAGCGCTGTGCGCTATCAGACGCGTAGCAACGGCAGCGGCTCGAACCGCTGCTGCAGGATCGAGGACGCATCGAGTCCCCACCAGGGCCCGAGTACCGTCGCGTAAAGTTGCTGGAAGTCGACGCCGACCGGCAAGTTGCCATTGCCATCGAGCCGCGCGAGCACCGGCGGCACGCCATACAAACCACCGCGCACTCGCCCGCCCATCACGAAATGCGGCGCCACGGTGCCGTGGTCTGTGCCGTTGCTCTGATTCTCACGTGGGCGGCGGCCGAACTCCGCATAGGTCATCACCAGCGTCTGGTCCCAGCGGCCGAGCTCCACAAGCGCCGATTTCATCGACGCAAACCCTTCGGCCAGTTGCTTGAGCAGCGCCGCCTGCTGGCCGGGCTGGTTCTGATGCGTATCGAAACCGTTCAGCGTCAACCGGATCACCGCGACACCCTGCCCGCTGCGCGGCTGTTCCTGCGGCGTGCCCCGGACGGGAACTGCCTTCGGGGCGTCGCCAGCGGCGAGCACCTGCATGGCTGTCCTGATCGAACTGCCGAATGCGCCGCCGGGAAACACGGTCTTCAATTGCAGCTGACCTTGTGTGGGACGCAGATGGTCGGCGGCTTTCACAATGTCGTTCTCGACGTCGAGAATGTGCGCCAATTCCGGATTGCGCTCGTGCAGCGACACTGGTGTGGCGAGGCGCGAAGCCTTGACGAACTGCGCCGGATTGACCAGCGCGATCGCGCGTGCGCCGTTGGCGAGCGGCCCCATTTCGGCGCTGCCGATCACGACGCCGTCGGCCGCAAAACCGGGCGGCACCGGCGCCTGCGCAAATGCGCGTGTGAGCCAGCCCTCGCGCAAGTATTGATCCGAACGCGACGCGGTGTCCCAGATCTCGATCGAGCGGAAATGCGACAGGTTCGGTTGCACGTAGCTGACACCCTGCACGATCGCCAGTTGCTGGCTTTGCCATAGCGGCATGAGCGGCTGCAACGACGGATGCAGCCCGGTGCGCTCGTCGAGTTGAATCGCCTGCTCGCGTTTGATGCCGATGTTTTTGCGCAACTGATAGTAAGCAGGATCGGCAAATGGAATCACGGTATTCAAACCGTCGTTACCGCCCTTCAGCTCGACGAGGATCAGCAGGTTGCCGTAGCCGCGATTCATTGGCGCGCCCAAAGCAGCCGCTTGCGCACCGAACGCGCGCGGCAGCCAGAGCGCCGAGCCGACGGCTGCACCCATCGAGAGAAAGCTGCGTCGTTTCATCCTGCACCTCGTTCGATTGTCATGGCGCGTGTCCTGCCGCCTTCGACAGACCGTTCTTTTGCGCTGCCGATCTGGTTAAACGGTTGATCTGCCTAATTCCGTCGGCCATCGTAGTGGCTCACTTCAACTGATAAGCCGGGTCCATCAGCAATGCCTCCAGATAGGCGCTGGCGGTCGAATCGGTTGCGATCGCGTCGACCGGCGTGAGCGGCAAGACCGCGTGCTGCAACTGAAGCTCGGCCGACAACCCTGGCTTCGCCGTCGGTGCGGTGTTGTAATGCGCGAGCCACGCGTCGATGTCAAAGCGTACACCGCCTTGGCCGGCCTGGCCGACTCGCGCCATGGCGCGCTGCATCGGCGGATTCGCCTGCATATTGCCGGGTACGCTACTCACCGCGATCTTTGCGCTCGCCGGATTGTTCATGCGCCGCGGACCGGCGGTTTCCGTTGCCCGAAACAGTTGCTCGACGAATTGCTTACGCGCAAGCAGTGTCGAACTGTTGATCCATATCGTGCCGCCCGGCCATCCTTTGACGTTCGGCGGGTAGAACAGGTTCTCGCCGAGCGTGCGAATTTGCGCCGCGAACGCTGCAGTGTTGTCATAGCCGATGTCGAACGCGCGCAGTGTCCCGACCACGAACTCAGCCGGAGATTTCACAAGGACGCCGCGATCGTCGTCGCCCCAGAACGCATCGCTCATGAAGAGGCCGCGCAGCGCGACCTTGATGTCGTAGTGACTCGCGCGGAACTGCGCGGCGATTGGCGCGATGCGAGCGGGGTCCGGCGTATCGGAGACGAACTCGCGCCACAGCTTGGTCGTGACGAAGGTCGCGGTTTCCGGTTGTGCAAGCAGGATGTCGAGCACCTGATCGCCGTCGAACGGGCCGGTTTGACCCAGCACGGTCTTGTCGCCGTCGTCGTGCTGGTTGGCGCGCCATACGTACGCCTGCGTGTCGGGATCGAGACTCCACCCCGTGTAGGCACGCGCGGCTTCCGATACATCGCGCTGCGTGTAGTGCCCTTCTCCGAGTGTGAACAGCTCCATCACTTCCCGCGCGAAGTTTTCATTGGGCTTGCCCTTGCGATTGCTCGCGCCATCCAGGTATTGCAGCATCGCCGGATCTTTCGCGACGTCGTGCAACAGCTCGCCGAAATTGCCGAACGCATCACGGCGCAACAGCATGTTCTGCTGCGCCATCTGCTGCGGATACTGGACCTTGTCCTGGCCCGACGTGAAGTGGTTATGCCAGAAGAGCGTCATGCGCTCGGTGAGCGGCGACGGCGTGCTCAGCATCTCGCGCACCCACCACGCACGTAATAATTCGTAACGCTGACCGCGCAGTCGTTGTTCGTCGCGGCGTTGCTCGTCTGTCCATGTTTTACGCGTTTCGCGAGTCGGGATCGGTTCGAGCACCCAGTCCGGCAGCGGCGTGACGGCTTCGGTCCGGGCTGTCGCCAGCACCTTGTCGACGGCCTGCTCTCGCGTGAGTCCAACGTACTGCGCGACTTCGTTACTATCGGGCGCAAACCCGACGCGCGTCAGGAAGAAGCGTGCGTCGTCGGCGTCGAGGATGTTCTGGTCGGCAGGAGAAGCAGCCGACGCGGCAGCCGGCGCGCGATGCCTGTTGTGAGGCACCAGCGAGGCGCCTTGCTGCAGGGCCGATGCCGGCGCGCACCATGTCACCGCCGCGAGCGCGGTGGCAGTGATTGCAAGCCATCGGCCACCATGCCCGCCTGTCAGCAATTTCATCATCGATCATCCGGTTGCGGGACATCACGAAAAGGAATTCGTGCGTGGAAAACGCACTATGCTCTAGCGACTCAACGGCAGACGGGACGGGAGAGTTGACGGGGGAAGTGCAACGAAATCTTTCACGCACGGAGAAAACGCGACCGGCGTGCCCGGAGCGGGCACGGAAATAGCTAGCGTTTGTAGAGTTCGCGGACAGCGTCTTCGATATGCTGTCGTAACAGGCGCCGTTCGTCCGGCGTCATATGACCATCACGACGACGTTGATCGAGATCGGGGGGAACTGCAGTGCGCAACATCGCGTCTGATGCTGGGCGGTCGTTGTTGAGGTTGTGGCGATTCGCCCTGGAATTAGCCGACCTGGGGGCGCGTTCGCTCGCAGCTCTGTCGGCCGAAGGCTGGGCGTGAGCGAGCGTTGGTCCCAGTGTGCCTGCAAGCGTCCCGGCTACCGCCAGTGCAATTACGCTTAGGCGCACATTCGGCCAAACCCCTCCCTTCATGTTGTTCCCTTCGTGGCGCGGCAACCGGCTACCTCAAATGCGTATACAGACCCCGGTAGCGAGCCGGGTGCGAGAGTTTTAGTCGAGTGAAGTATCCACCGAACAGCCGCATTGAGTAAAGGAGTCTACCTGCCCGTGCTTTACGTCGTGCCACAGTGCGGGTAAATTTTGTAACTGACTGTAACCCGATAAATGATGCAACCGCGCACCCCTTTCTAATCGCGCTAAGATGCCGACCATGGAAACTAAAAACCCTTCGAAAATCCTCGTCGTCGACGACGATCCGCGCCTGCGCGATCTACTGCGCCGCTACCTCGGTGAACAGGGCTTCAATGTCTACGTTGCCGAGAACGCGCCGTCCATGAACAAGCTCTGGGTGCGCGAGCGCTTCGACTTGCTGGTGCTCGATCTGATGCTGCCCGGCGAGGACGGCCTGTCGATCTGCCGCCGCTTGCGCGGCAGCAACGACCGCACGCCGATCATCATGCTGACGGCCAAGGGTGAAGACGTCGATCGTATTGTCGGGCTCGAAATGGGCGCCGACGACTATCTGCCCAAACCGTTCAACCCGCGCGAACTGGTTGCGCGGATCCATGCGGTGCTGCGTCGCCAGTCGCCTTCGGAGCTGCCGGGCGCGCCGTCCGAAACCACCGAAGTGTTCGAGTTCGGCGAGTTCGCGCTGAATCTTGCCACCCGCACACTCACCAAAGCCGGCCAGGAAATTCCGCTGACCACAGGTGAGTTCTCGGTTCTCAAGGTGTTTGCACGTCACCCGCGTCAGCCGCTGTCGCGTGAAAAGCTGATGGAATTGGCGCGCGGCCGTGAATACGAAGTGTTCGACCGCAGCCTCGACGTACAGATTTCGCGTCTGCGCAAGCTGATCGAACCTGATCCGGGCAGCCCACGTTTCATTCAGACCGTCTGGGGTCTTGGCTACGTGTTCATTCCTGACGGTGCAGCCTGAGTTTGTTCTCACCTCCCGTTTTTGATTTCAGATAAGAAGGGCCCATGCGGATCGACCGGCGCCTCCTGACGCTCGCGTTCGGCGGCCTTTTCTGGCGGACCTTTCTGTTGATCGCTTTATTGATCGCAGTCAGTCTCGCCGCGTGGTTCCAGAGCTTTCGGGTGATCGAACGCGAGCCGCGCGCACAGCGCGTGGCGTTGCAACTGGTCGCTATCGTCAAGCTCACGCGCACCGCACTCCTCTATTCCGATCCCGACCTGCGGCGCGCCTTGCTGCAGGATCTGGAAAGCAATGAAGGGGTGCGCGTGTACCCGCGCGAAACCACCGACAAGTACAAGCTGCAGCCTGACGAGTCGCTGAACCGGCTGATCGAGCACGACATTCGCGGCCGCCTTGGCGACGACACGGTCATCGCGCAGAGCGTCAACGACATCCCCGGCGTCTGGATCAGCTTCAAGATCGACGACGACGATTATTGGGTGGCGCTCGACCGCGATCAACTGGACAACGCGACCGGCTTGCAATGGGCCGGTTGGGGCGTATTCGCGCTGGCATTGTCATTGTTCGGCGCGGCGTTCATCACCAGCCTCGTGAACCGTCCGTTCGCCCGGCTCGCCATGGCCGCGCGCAAAGTTGGCTCCGGTCAGTCGCCGGAGCCTTTGCCCGAACGCGGCATGGGTGTCGCCGCCGAGACCAATCGCAGCTTCAACCAGATGGTGCAGGACCTCGAACAACTCGAGGCTGACCGCGCGCTGATGCTCGCCGGGATTTCGCACGATCTGCGCACCCCGCTCGCGCGGCTGCGGCTCGAAACCGAAATGAGCCCGTCAGACCAGACCACCAAAGATGCGATGGTCGACGACATCGAGCAGATGGACATGATCATCGGCCGATTCCTCGACTACGCCCGTCCGGTGCAGCGCGTGCCGGAGCCAGTCGATCTCTCCGTGATTGCTGGCGAACTGGCCGCGCGGATGCAAAGCGAGGACAGCATGCGGCTGATCACGCGCCTCGCGCCATCGGCCGTGATCGAGGCGGATGAGACCGACATGCGCCGCGTGGTCGGCAATCTGCTGGAGAACGCGCGCAAGTATGGTTTGAGCGACGGCGACGGGATACCGCACGTGATTCTGGAAACGCGTGTGTCGCACTCGCGGGTCGAGTTGTCCGTGGTCGACGAAGGCCCCGGTATTCCTGAAGACCAACTGGCGCTTGTCACACGACCGTTCTATCGTGTGAATTCGGCGCGCACCCAGGCGAACGGCACGGGCCTTGGCATGGCAATTGTGCAGCGGCTGGTAGGCCGTTACCGCGGCGCGTTACGCCTGCGCAATCGCACGCCAGGCCCGGGTCTGGAAGTAACGATCGAGTTCCCGCTTGCAAAAGGTGTCTGACCGGAAAGGGCATCGCCCTGCCGGTGCGACCGTCGGTCTCGTTGAATAATAACTATCCAGGGTATTAGGAAAAAACTATTGAACGGATAGTTTAATAGAGCTATATTCGAACACGTGTAACGTGCTCGTTACGACGAGCTGGTAGCCTCAACATGCTGTTTTTCCATCACACGAAGGAGCATTCGCATGAAAACCGTTGGCGATAAAGTCGAAGCGTTTACCGTTACTGCTGCCAAGCCGGGCTTCAACAATCACGAAGAAAACGGCGTGTCGGCATTCGAAGAGATCACGGAACAGTCGTTCCCGGGCAAGTGGAAGATCATCTATTTCTACCCGAAGGATTTCACGTTCGTGTGTCCGACGGAAATTGTCGAATTCGGCAAGCTGGCCAAGGATTTCGAAGAGCGCGACGCAGTGCTGCTCGGCGGCAGCGTGGACAACGAATTCGTCAAGCTGGCCTGGCGCCGTGAGCATAAGGATCTGAGCAAGCTGAACCACTATGCGTTTGGCGACGTGAAGGGCGAGTTGATCGACCAGCTCGGCGTACGCGACAAGGAAGCCGGCGTGGCACTGCGCGCAACGTTCATCGTCGATCCGGACAATACGATTCAACACGTTTCGGTGAACAACCTGAACGTCGGCCGTAACCCGGAAGAAGTGCTGCGTATTCTCGACGGTCTGCAAACGGACGAACTGTGCCCTTGCAACCGCGCAGTCGGCGGCGCAACGCTGTAAGCAGTGCTGTCAGAAGCCCGCTAAGCTTGAAAAGCCAGCGGGCTTTTTTATCGACAACCTGATAGGAGATGTCAATGGAATTCTTGTCTTCGATTAAGGCGCTCGTGCCTGACTACGCCAAGGACATTCGGTTGAATCTGGACGGGACGATTGCGCGCTCGTCGCTGGAGGGGAATGACGCGGTCGGCGTGGCGTTGGCGGCGGCGTTTGCGGCGAAGAGCACGGTCATTATCGACGCGATTCGCAATGCCGGGGTTTTGTCGCCGGAAGAGACGAACGGCGCGCTCACTGCAGCTGCGTTGATGGGGATGAATAACGTCTGGTATCCGTATGTCGAGATGACGGATAACGCGGACTTGAAATCGCAACCGGCGCAGTTACGGATGAATGCTTATGCGTCGCATGGCGGTGTGGATAAGCGACGATTTGAGATGTATGCGTTGGCGGCCTCGATTATTGGTAAGTGTCATTTTTGCGTGAAGTCGCATTTTGATACGCTTGTTGCTGAAGGGATGAGTTCTACGCAATTGCGGGATGTGGGGCGCATCGCGGCGGTGGTTAACGCTGCTGCGCAGTGTATTGCTGCTGAGGGTAAGTAGTTTTTTTGCGCGCAGCGGGAGTTAAGGTTTTTTTCGCTGCGCGGGTGTGTTTTTTTTGCGCTTCCTTAATCTGGCTTTTTGGCCTTTCCTTGAATTGATATTGGTCTATTAGCGTTACCCCTATGCGGGGCGATGCTAATAATCCAATAAGAAAACAAGGAAAGGCCAAATCCATAAAAACACAGACAAACGAGCGCCGCGCAGACAACCAAATCAAGGAAATCCCAACACCGCAGGCATCCAGAATAACAAGCTACAACCTCAACTCCTGATCAGCAAAACCACAGCCTGCGCCTCAATTCCTTCCCCACGCCCGAGATACCCCAGCTTCTCATTAGTTTTAGCCTTAACATTAACCCGCTCAACCGGCAGGTCAAGATCCGCAGCGATATTCGCGCGCATCCCTTCGATATGAGGTGCCAGCTTAGGCGCCTGCGCAATCACACTGCTATCCACATTAGCAATAGAAAACCCAGCGGCTTTAATGCGAGCAAAACACTCGCGCAGTAAAACCCGGCTATCCGCGCCCGCGAATCTGGCATCCATATCGGAAAAATGCCTCCCAATATCCCCCATCGCGGCAGCACCAAAGATAGCATCGGTAATGGCATGCAACAGCACATCCGCATCTGAATGCCCGAGCAGCCCGCGCTCATAGGGAATCGTCACGCCGCCAATAATCAACGGACGTCCCGGCACCAGCGCATGCACGTCATATCCCTGCCCAATTCTGAAATCCATATGCGTCAAGCCCGTTAATTAAAATTGAAATCGTCGAATCAGGAAGCGGAAGCGGGCCGGCACAGAATCGCCTCGGCCAGATCGAAGTCTTCCGGATAAGTGACCTTGAAGTTGCGCAAGCTGCCCTGAACCAACCTGGGCGCGTGGCCCAGCCACTCGATCGCGCTCGCTTCGTCGGTCAGGTCATGGCCGTCGGCCTGCGCGCGCAGAATCGCCTCGCGCAACATGCCAATGCGGAACATCTGCGGCGTCTGTGCCTGCCATAGGCCATCGCGCGCTTCGGTACGGGCAATCCGCCCGTCAGACGAACCCGAGTCGATCCGCTTCAAGGTATCCGCAACAGGCAAAGCCATAATGCCGCCCACCGCGTCGTCCTTTAGCGCGCCGATCAGCGTGCGGATCAGCGCCGGTGTAATACCCGGCCGCGCGGCGTCGTGCACCAGCACCCAGTCGTCGTCGTGCGCGCCGAACTCGGCCAGCGCGTGCAAGCCATTCAGCACCGACGCCTGGCGCGATGCCCCGCCGGAGCGGCGCACGGCAAAACGCAAGCCGCCGAAGCGGCGGGCGTCGAAGTGCTGGTCGTCGGGGGCAATCACCACAAGGGTTTGCGCAAACTCGCTGCAGGCGTCAAATGCCGCCAGCGAGTAATGCAACATGTCGCGGCCGGCGACAGTGCGATATTGTTTGGGCATCGCGGCGCCGGAACGGCTGCCGGTGCCAGCGCACGGAATCAGGGCAAATAGACGGGAAGTCACGAGTGCGGACGCCGCGAAGTAAAAGTAAAGGACGGATTTTATAATAGGTCCTTCGCATCTACGCCCTGACACGCGTAAACTTGCCGATCACGTGTGAGCCTGAGGCCGCTTTTTCTCTTCTATGCCAGACATCGCCGCATCATCGCAGTACTCCCCGCCCGTCGCGCTCGTCAAGGCCGGCCAGCGTTTTGCCTTCGACGGCACGCATGGCTCGTCCGATGCGCTGCTGATCGCCCGCTACCATCTGGCCTATCGCGAGAAGGTGCCGCTATTGGCGGTCGTCTGCGAAAGTGCCGTCGACGCGCAACGCCTGGCGCAGGAAATCGTTTTTTTCGCGCCCGAGGCACGCGTGCGCCTGCTGCCCGACTGGGAAACGCTGCCTTACGACACGTTCTCACCGCACCAGGATCTCGTCTCCGAGCGCCTCGCCACGCTGCACGATCTCGGCGAAGGCCGCTGCGACATCCTGCTGGTGCCCGCCACCACTGCCCTGTACCGGATGCCGCCTGCCTCGTTCATGGCCGGCTACACGTTCTCCTTCTCGCAAGGCGAGCGCCTCGACGAAGCCAGGCTCAAAGCGCAATTGACGCTCGCCGGCTACGAGCACGTGAGCCAGGTAGTGCGTCCCGGCGAATACTGCGTGCGCGGTTCGCTGCTTGATCTGTATCCAATGGGCTCGCCCCTGCCGTACCGGATCGACCTGTTCGACGATCAGGTCGATTCGATCCGCGCATTCGATCCGGACACCCAGCGCAGCCTCTACCCGGTAAAAGACGTGCGTCTGCTGCCAGGCCGCGAGTTCCCCTTCGACGAAGCCGCGCGCACGGCATTCCGCAGCCGTTGGCGCGAGACCTTCGAGGGCGATCCGAGCCGCGCCTCGATTTATAAGGATATCGGCAACGGCGTGCCGTCGGCGGGCATCGAATACTATCTGCCGCTCTTCTTCGAAGAAACGGCGACGCTGTTCCATTACCTGCCAGAAGGCGCCCAACTGGCGTTTGTGGGCGATCTGGACGCGGCGATCAAGCGTTTCACCAACGACACCAGACAGCGCTACAACTTCCTCTCGCACGATCGCGACCGGCCGATTCTGGAGCCGCAACGTCTGTTCCTGTCGGACGAAGACTTCTTTACGTTCGCCAAGCCGTTCGCGCGGCTCGTCCTGCCTGCCAACGCGGGCGGCGGCTGGTCCGTGCCGTTGCCGAGTCTCGCGCTCGACCGCCATGCAGACGATCCGGTCGCCGCACTGCGCGCCTATCTCGAGACCACGCCGAACCGCGTGCTCTTTGCCACTGAATCGGCCGGCCGGCGCGAAACGCTGTTGCAACTACTGGCCGACAATCATCTGAGGCCCGTCTCGAGCGACAGCTTCCAGGACTGGCTCGTCGGCGACTCGCGCTTCTCGCTTGGCGTCGCACCGCTAGCCAACGGTTTTGCGGTGCCTGCCGACGGCATCGCGATCATCACCGAGACCGAGCTGTACGGCCCGCTCGCACGCCGCGCGGGACGGCGCCGTCAGGAACAGGCCAGCAACGTCGATTCGATGGTGCGGGATCTCTCCGAGCTGAAGATCGGCGATCCGGTCGTGCATTCGCAGCACGGCATTGGCCGCTATATGGGCCTTGTGACGATGGACCTCGGCGAAGGCGAGACCGAGTTCCTGCACCTCGAATACGCAAGCAACAGCAAGCTCTACGTGCCGGTCGCGCAGTTGCACGTGATCTCGCGCTACAGCGGCGCGGATCCGGAAAGCGCGCCATTGCATTCGCTCGGGTCGGGTCAGTGGGAAAAGGCCAAACGCAAAGCCGCGCAGCAGATCCGCGACACCGCGGCAGAACTGCTAAACCTGTACGCCCGTCGCGCGCTGCGCGAAGGCCATGCGTTCGCGCTCGAACCGAAAGACTATGTGAAGTTCGCCGAGACCTTCGGCTTCGAGGAGACACCTGACCAGGCCGCAGCGATTGCCGCCGTGATCGGCGACATGACGAGCGGCAAACCGATGGACCGCCTCGTGTGCGGCGACGTCGGGTTCGGCAAGACCGAGGTGGCATTGCGCGCGGCGTTCATCGCGGTGATGGGCGGCAAGCAGGTTGCGCTGCTCTCGCCCACCACACTGCTCGCCGAACAGCACACGCAAACGTTTACCGACCGTTTCTCGGACTGGCCGGTGCGCATTGCCGAATTGTCGCGTTTCAAGTCGAGCAAGGAAGTCAACGCGTCGATCCAGCAGATTAACGAAGGCACGGTCGATATCGTGATCGGCACGCACAAGCTGCTGTCGTCGGATGTGCAGTTCAAGCGGCTCGGGCTCGTGATCATCGACGAGGAACACCGTTTCGGCGTGCGTCAGAAAGAAGCACTGAAGGCACTCAGAGCCGAAGTCGACGTGCTCACGCTCACCGCGACGCCGATCCCACGTACGCTCGGCATGGCGCTCGAAGGCCTGCGCGATTTTTCTGTGATCGCCACTGCGCCGCAAAAGCGCCTCGCGATCAAAACCTTCGTGCGTCGCGAAGAAGACAGCGTGATTCGCGAAGCGATGTTGCGCGAGTTGAAACGCGGCGGCCAGGTCTACTTCCTGCACAACGAAGTCGAGACGATCGAAAATCGCCGGCAGATGCTCGAAGCGCTCGTGCCCGAAGCACGTATCGCGGTCGCGCATGGGCAGATGCATGAGCGCGAACTCGAACGCGTAATGCGCGATTTCGTTGCGCAACGCGCGAACGTTCTGCTGTGCACGACGATTATCGAAACCGGTATCGACGTGCCGAGCGCCAACACGATCCTGATTCACCGCTCCGACAAGTTCGGCCTCGCGCAATTGCACCAGTTGCGTGGCCGCGTGGGCCGCTCGCATCACCAGGCGTACTCGTATCTGCTGGTGCATGACCCGCAAGGTCTGACGAAGCAGGCTCAGCGCCGTCTCGAAGCGATCCAGCAGATGGAGGAACTCGGTTCAGGCTTCTATCTCGCGATGCACGACCTCGAGATTCGTGGCACCGGTGAAGTGCTCGGCGACAAGCAGTCGGGCGAAATTCAGGAGATCGGTTTCCAGCTCTACACCGACATGCTGAACGACGCTGTGAAGGCGCTCAAGGAAGGCAGAGAGCCGGACCTCACCGCACCGCTCGCCGCGACTACCGAGATCAATCTGCACGCGCCCGCAATTTTGCCGGCGGACTATTGCGGCGACGTGCAGGAACGTCTGTCGCTCTACAAGCGCCTCGCCAATTGCGAACACAACGATTCGATCGACAACATCCAGGAGGAATTGATCGATCGCTTCGGCAAGTTGCCGCCGCAAGCGCATGCGCTCGTCGAGACACATCGTCTGCGTCTGGCGGCCAAGCCTTTGGGCATTTCGAAAATCGACGCGGGCGAAACGGTGATCGGCTTGCAGTTCATCCCCAATCCGCCGATCGACGCAATGCGGATCATCGAGATGGTGCAGAAACACAAGCACATCAAGCTCGCGGGCCAGGACAAGCTGCGTATTGAAACGCGCAGCCCGGATCTGGCCGTGCGTGTGGCAACGGTGAAAGAAACCTTGCGCGCACTCGGAACACCCAGCCGCGGCACGGCGGCCACGGCCGTTGCGCGTTAACGGGTCGTGCCTTGCGTGCTGACGCGTGCTGATGCACCGGGATCGCGTCAACACCCGGCGCAGACTCCGACACCCACGCGGCACCCACGCCGGCGCCATCGAAAAAATGGGGTACGTCTAGCCGTTTTTCATTCATGCTGCGGTGCGCAAACGCGCGCCGCAGCATACGGGTGAGTTTTTTTTGGGTATGATCGAAAGACTCAAATGCTGGAGTCTTGTCATGTCTCACGTCGCTGAATCAGCGCAGTCCTCGCAAACACCCGCCTCTGAATCGAATTCTTCCTCGCCTGCAACGCTGCCTGCCTCGCTCCCTTGGATAACCCGTCTCGTGTCGATGGACACGGTGAGCCGTAACCCCAATCTTGGTCTGATCGAGACCGTGCGCGATGAACTGCGCGCAGTTGGCATCGAAGCCACGCTCACCCACGACGAAAGCGGCAAATGGGCCAATCTGTTTGCAACGATTCCCGCGCACGACGGCGAGACTAACGGCGGCGTGGTGCTGTCGGGCCATACAGACGTAGTGCCCGTAGACGGTCAGCAATGGGACAGCGATCCGTTCAAGCCGGAAATTCGCGGCGATAAGCTGTACGGCCGCGGCACCTGCGACATGAAAGGCTTTATCGGCGCAGCGCTTTCGCTCGTGCCCGAGATGCAGCGCACCCGGCTCGCCAGGCCGATTCACTTCGCCTTGTCGTTCGACGAGGAAGTGGGTTGTGTCGGCGCGCCGCTCCTGATTGCCGATCTGATGAAGCGCGGTGTGAAGCCGGACGGCTGCATCGTCGGCGAGCCGACCAGCATGCGCCCCATCGTGGCGCACAAAGGCATCAACGCGTATCAATGCTGCGTGCGCGGCCAGGCGGCACACTCCTCGCTTACGCCGAAGGGCTTGAACGCCATCGAATACGCCGCGCGTTTGATCTGCTACATCCGCGATATGGCCGATCAATTCCGCGAGCAAGGCCCGTTCGACGAACTGTACGACGTGCCCTTCACCACGGCGCAAACCAGCACGATCGTTGGCGGTAACGCGATCAATACCGTGCCGGCCGAATGCAAGTTCCAGTTCGAATTTCGCAACCTGCCCACGCTCGATCCCGAACCGATCTTCGCGCGCATCGATCAATATGCACGCGAAACGCTGCTGCCGAAAATGTTGCGCGAGCATCCGTCCGCGGCCATCGAAATCTCCAGAATCGCCGCGGCCCCCGGCCTCGATTCGTCTGAACAAGCCGCGATCACGCAACTCGTGCGCGCGCTGACCGCGGACCAGGACAAGCGCAAAGTCGCGTACGGCACCGAAGCCGGGCTGTTCTCGCTGGCGGGCATTCCGAGCATTGTGTGCGGCCCCGGCGACATCCAGCAGGCGCACAAAGCCAACGAATTCGTGGCGCTGGATCAGCTCGTGGCATGCGAACGTTTCCTGCAGAAATTCATTCACAGCATGTCGGTGGACGCGCACGCGCACTGAAACTGATCGCTGCAAAAATAGTCTTAGCCATATCGAGGAAAAACACGCCCACACCATGTCAACCGCCACGCCGCAGCACACCGACCATACGATCGACGGCGAGCCGATCCCCACACTCGACGACATCGCCACGCAGCACTTTGCGTTGACGCCGTGGGTGACGCGAACGCCCGTATTCGACCGGCTCGACTTTCCGTCGCTGGAAGGCACGGTCGTGAATTTCAAGTTCGAACTGCTGCAGGCAGGCGGCAGCTTCAAGGCGCGTGGCGCGTTCACCAACCTGCTCGCGCTCGACGAAGCGCAACGCAGCGCAGGCGTGACCTGTGTATCGGGCGGCAATCATGCGGTGGCGGTCGCGTACGCGGCAATGCGTCTCGGCATCAGCGCGAAGGTCGTGTTGTTTCGTGCGGCCAATCCGGCACGCGTTGCCTTGTGCCGGCAGTATCACGCCGACATCGTGTTCGCGGAAAACATTGCCGAGGCGTTCGAACTGGTGCGTCATATCGAGGCCGAGGAAGGCCGCTATTTCGTGCACCCGTTCAACGGTTATCGCACCGTGCTGGGTTCGGCCACGCTTGGCTATGAATGGGCCACGCAAACGCCCGACCTCGAAGCGGTGATCGTGCCGATCGGCGGCGGCGGTCTCGCTGCCGGCGTGGCCACCGCCATGCGGCTCGCGAATCCGCGGGTGCACGTGTACGGCGTCGAACCGGAGGGATCGGATGCGATGGGCAAAAGCTTCGCGGCCAATCACACGGTCAAGTTGGGCCACATGCACACGATCGCCGATTCACTGGCTTCGCCGCATACCGAGGAATACAGCTACGAATTGTGCCGCCGTCATATCGACCAGCTCGTCACCGTATCCGACGACCAGTTGCGCGCGGCCATGCTGACCTTGTTCGGACAACTGAAACTAGCCGTCGAACCGGCCTGCGCCGCAGCTACGGCAGCGCTGCTCGGGCCGCTGCGCGAAAAGCTGCAAGGCAAACGCGTAGGCGTGCTGCTATGCGGCACCAATACCGACCCGGTCAGTTTTGCCGCGCATATCGAGCGGGCGCGCCATAGTCAGTCACAGCTTCCAGAGTAAGGTCATTCCGTTCTTTCCTTGCCAAAAGACTAGCCTATCCTTCTCAGATTGGTATGATTCGATTATCGACTTCTGGGAGGAACGTATATGAGCATGGTCAAGGAATTCAAGGAATTTGCCCTGAAAGGCAACGTAATGGATCTCGCCGTCGGTGTGATTATCGGCGGCGCATTTTCCACCATCGTCAATTCAATTGTTAAAGACCTGATCATGCCGGTTGTCGGTGTTGCCACTGGCGGCCTCGATTTCTCCAACAAGTTCATTCGCCTCGGCGATATTCCCGCCAGCTTCAAAGGCAGTCCCGAGTCATATAAAGACTTGCAAACGGCTGGCGTGGCGGTGTTCGGTTATGGCTCTTTCATCACCGTGGCCATCAACTTCGTGATCCTCGCGTTCATCATTTTCCTGATGGTCAAGTTCATCAATAATCTGCGCAAGCCCGCTGAAGCCGCGCCGGCAGAGCCGCCGCCGACACCGGAAGACGTCGTGCTGCTGCGTGAAATCCGCGATTCACTGAAAAACGCGGCGCCGCGTTAAGCGAACTTAAGCATTCGCGCCGGCCCATTAGCCGGCGCAAATAAAGAAAGGCCTGTTGCGAAAAAATCGCCACAGGCCTTTTTCGTGCCGCGTGCAAATTACACCGCCGCAGTCGACCCCGTCGACCCCGCGAACGCACTAAACGTCTTTTTCGTCCCTTTCGTCCTTTTCCGCCTTCTGATTCACCGCGCTTTCAATCATCGCCTCGAGCTGTCCAAAATTGACAGGCTTCGTCAGATGCGAAGTAAAGCCGGCACTCAGGCAGCGGCGCACATCCTCATCAGTACCGAAACCGGTTAACGCGACCGCCGGCACATCCGAATGCTCGCGGAACGCTTTGACGAAATCGAGACCGGTGCCGTCGGGCAAGCCTACATCGCTGATCACCAGATCGAACGTCTGCGTCTGGGTAGCGGCCAACGCATCGTCCACACGGCCCACGGTGGTCACGTCGTGACCCAGGCTGCGAATCAGTTGCCCCATCACCTCGGCGGTATCCACGTGGTCTTCAATCAGCAAAATAGTCAGTGGGCCGGGAGAATGCACCTCGTCAGGCGCGGCAACGGGCGTTGATTGGGCAGGCGCGGCGGCGGTCGGCAGCGTGATCGTGAAAGTCGCCCCGCAGTGCGCGCCCGGACTCTGGGCGACCACCGTGCCGCCATGCACATCCGTCAGCGCCTTGGTGATCGCGAGACCGAGACCCAAGCCGCCGAATTGCCGCGTCATGTTCTGGTTGCCCTGCTCGAACGCGTTGAACAATTTGCCGATCTGCTCGGGCTCGATGCCGATGCCCGTATCCTCGACCGAGATCTGCACGTGCATGCGTTCATCTTGCGTGCGCACATAAATATGGCCGCCGTCCGGCGTGAACTTGGCGGCGTTGCGAATCAGGTTCCACAGCATCTGCTGCAAGCGCGCGCGGTCGGCGAGCACGTAATGGTGCTGCGCATTCTTGCCGACGTGCACGTCCTGCTGCTTGACCTGAATCTCGCTGTGAAAGAGTTCGAGCACGCTGTCCATCACCTCATGCACGTCGACGGTTTCGAGCGACAGACGCAGCTTGCCGTTCGCCACACGTGTGAGATCGAGGAGGTCGTCGATCAGGCGCGCTTCGAGTTCGACGTTGCGGCGGATCATACGCACGCTCGCGCGCGCCTGATCGGGCAGATCCGGGATCATCTCCAGCACGCTGGCGCCCGCCAGTACAGGCGTAAGCGGCGTGCGCAATTCGTGCGACAGCATGGCGAGGAAGCGGTCTTTCGCACGATTGGCTTCTTCGGCGATCTGGCGGGCAGCCTGCTCCGAGGCAAGCAGACGCTCGCGTTCCTCGATCGCCTCGCGCTGGGGATGAATGTCCGTGCAACTGCCAAACCATTTGCTGACATTGCCTTCGGCGTCGCGCATAGCAACGGCGCGGACGTCGAACCAGCGATATTCGCCGTCGTGGCGGCGAATCCGCAGTTCGTGACGATAATCACTGGCGCCGCTCGTCACCGCCTTGAGCCAGGTACGGCGAATCTCTTCACGATCGTCGGGATGCACCGCATCGAGCCACGCGAGGCCGTACGAACTGCTTTCCCCCAATCCCGTGTAGTCGAACCACTGCTTCGAAAGGAAATCGCAATCCCCCGCGGCATTGCAGGTCAGCACGAGGTGCGGCAACGCCTCCGACAATGTCCGGTAATGCTGTTCCCGGTCGCGCAGCAGCAAGGCATCGTCCGACGCCTTCTGCAAGCGCACTTGCGAGAGCACCCGTTCAACAGCCTCAGGCAGATAATCGAGGTAGTCGCCAGATTTCGGCACCACGTCGGATACGCCCGCGCGCAACGCTTCGATCACCCGGGATTCGTCAGTGAAACCGGTCACGAGGATGGCGGGGATCCGCACCCCTTCCGCGCGCAAGCGGCGAAAGAAGTCGAGGCCGGTCTCCGGCCCGCTGAGCTGGTAGTCGAGCACCAGCAGGTCGGGCGTGCCCACGGCGAGCCGCTCGCGGGCCGCTTCGACGCCCGCGCAGATGGCGACCCGGCAGCCGGCGCGTTCAAGCGACTTGCGCGCGAGCCGCAAGATGCCTTCGTCGTCATCGACGACCAGCACATACGCGGCGGGCTGCGGGGACACTTCTTCGGTCATGCGGAGTCTTCTTTGGCTAGGTCTGGTGTCGCTATCTTGTCATGGGCCGCTTTCGGAGCGCCTTCACATGAACCTTACGTCATGGCGCGGCCAGCCGGTGGCCCGGCGGCAGCTTGACCACCTGCAGGAAGAAGCCGAGACGGCGCACCGCTTCGATGAACGCGTCGTATTCGACCGGCTTGGTGATATAGACGTTGCAGCCCAATTCGTAACAGCGCGCGATTTCGCGCGGATCGTCGGTCGTGGTCAGCACAATCACGGGCACTGCGGCTGTCTGCGGCGAATCCTTCAGACGCCGCAACACCTCGAAGCCATCCACGCGCGGCATTTTCAGATCGAGCAGCACGACGAAATTCGTCAGATCTTCGCGAGGCGGGTAAGGGCTCGCGGCGGCGTCCGCTGGCGCCGGGCCGAAGAAATAATCGAGTGCCTGCTGGCCATCGCGAAAGCGCACGAAACCGTTTGAAATACCGGCACGGCGCAGATTGCGCTCGACCAGCGTGGCGTGGCCGTCGTCATCTTCGATCAGCACAATACTGACCGTTTCCCCGTGACTCATATGCCCTCCGGGCTGACAATCTGTTTTCGCATGATGCTCTTAATTGTTCCCACCGTTGCCCTGGGTCTGTCCGGCTCAATTGCGCGCAGGCTGCTCCGGCAATACGACGAAAAAGGTCGACCCCGCGCCTTCCGCCGACTCGACCCACACGCGGCCGCCATGCCGTTCCACCACCCGCCGCACCACCGCGAGGCCAATGCCGTCTCCGTTCGCGACGTCGCCATGCAGACGCTGAAACGCCCGGAACACCTTCGCCATATACGCCGCCGGAATTCCGAGGCCATTGTCGCGCACATAATAAGTGCGCGTGCGCAACGCGCGCGGTTCTGTCTCGTCGACCGGTTCCGGCTCCAGCGCGCCGACCTCGATGCGCCCATTGCGCGCCGGGTCGAGATAATTGAGCGCGTTACCGATCAGGTTACTGAAAATCTGTTCGATCGCGGCCGGGTCGCCCCATGCAGGCGGCAACTCACGCACGGTGACCACCACCGCGCGCTGGCTGATTGCGCCTTGCAGCGCGTCGACTACGCGGCCTACCACCCGTCCGACACTCACCCGCTGCCACTGGTATTCGAGCCGGCCGGCACGCGAAATCCGCAAAAGCGCGTCGATGATCGCCGCCGCCCGCGTTACCGCGGTGCGCAGATATTGCAGAGACTCGCGCACATCGCCGTCGAGAATATGCACCATACGCCGATGCTCGGCCTCCGGCAGTTTCGCCGCCTCGACAATGCTGTCCAGTTCGTCGCACGACACCTGTAATTCTTTCGAAAAGCCTTGCAGATTCACCAGCGGCGAGCGCAGATCGTGCGACACGCTGTAGATGAACATTTCATTGTCTTGCGTCTCCTGGCGCAGCTCTTCGTTGACGCCCGCGAGTTCCTGCGCACGCGCTTCGAGCCGCGCTTTCAACCTGGCCTGCTCACCGTCGGCCTCGCGCAGGCGCGCGCCGGTCTGATGCAGCACCGCGTCGAGCGCGGCGATTTCGTCGTTACCGGACAGCGGCGCCGCGAGCTGCCGCCCGCGGCCCAAACGCTCGGCATTGCCCGTCAATACCTCCAGCCGCCGGCCGATGCTGCGCGCAAATACCATGGCTGTGGCCGCCCAGATCAGCATCGAGCCCAACACCGCGGCAATCAGCGCGTATTGCTGGCGTTCACGCCGCCTTGCGAGCGCCGCGCCGCGCTCGGTGTCGAGCCGCGAGGCCTCGTTACTGAACTCAGCCAGCTGTTCGCGAAACAGTGCAATCTGCTGCGGAAGCGCACCTGAGTCCAGCTCGGCAAACGAATTCAGGTTGTGTCCTTCGTGCAGCGCCTGCGAGATTCTGGCGGCCTGCGCACGATACGCTTCGATCGCCTGCTGCATCTTGCGCACGCGTTCGACCTGTGGCGGCGTATCCGCCACCAGCGATTCGAGATTCGAAAGCCGGTCGCCGAGATCGACCCACACCGTACGGCGGTCGATAAACAGCGGATCGCCGACGACCATACCCGTGCGAACCCGCGCGGCCTGACGCAGCAGCGGATCGACAATGGCCGACGACTGATAAAGGATCTGCTTGCTGTTGCTGACCCACTGCGCGGCCTGCGCTGTTTGCTCCTGGGTATCGAAGACGACGCCCAGAAGCGCCAGCTCGACCACGCTCGGCACTGCAATCAGCAGCAAACCCTTGGTGAATAGTTTCATGTTCGCCCGAAGGGTCGTTCAAGCCGCGGCGGCACGCACGGATCCGCACCTCGCATCGCCACGCCAGCGGGCCGTTGCGGTAGGACCTGGCGAGCACGCCAAGGTGCAGCCGGACGGGCCATTATCGACGTGAATGTGAGATATTTCAACGTAGCGGCAAGATGCGCTCGCCCACACAAAAATGACTTTTTTATTGGTACGAGATGTTTTTTCGGCGGCGCGTGCGTCTATGATGGAGACAGATGTGCTGGGAAGCGAAAGCGCGCGGCGAGGCGGTTCGGCATGATTCGTGCGGGAGGCGGTGGGACGGCGTAGACGCCGAATCATCGTGAATCCGGCCTTGTCGTATGCTATAAAAGATCGACGTGCGGCGCGCGAAGCCGGGAGTTGTCGCATGAGGACGCTGCGTTTCTTGCAATTCTTTTTCAGGCGAATTTTTATGTCCTTCCCGAAAAAGCGTAGACGCGCGAAGGTGGACGGCGATGAGTCGTTCCTCGCGGTACTACGGCATTTCAAGCCGTTCGGTCAGCTCGACACCAAAATTGCGCGCGCTCGCGCGCAGGACGAGCCGGTCCTCTATGCGCATGTGCTACCCGGGCTCGACGTTCTGCTGTGCAGCGTACGAGGCGCCCAGCCACCCTATCCAGCGCCCGCCGAATTGCGGCGCCGGTGTATCGAATCCATCACCAATGCGTTGGAGCAGCCGCTCGATGGGCTCGAGAACGGCGGATATTGGTATGAAGCCGATGGATTTGGGTTCCTGGTGTTTGCCAGCCGGGCCCGAGGCAAGATCCTGACGGAGTTTGGCGCCACCCGTGTCGGCAGCGCCCGGCGAGGGGTTCGCAGACAGGATGCGGCGGGAGATGCCGCGCCGCGCTCGTTAAGGTAATCGATTATCTTTTTGTTTCCCGTGGCAGCGCCGTTTTCTGCATGTCTACGGCGCTGATCCCGTTGTTCTCTTGTGCCTGCGCGGCACCTGTTCGCCTGCCCCGCGCGCCAATGGCATTACCTTTCCTTTTCCCGCCTGAATGCTGGCGTTCGCCCCGTACTGCGGGAACGCTAATCAGCCACAAGAAAATAAAGGAAAGGCCGGCGCCGAAGGACCAGCTCCACCAGTCCGCGGACAGGGCAGAAAACATCAGTTCCCCTTGTATTCGGCCGCATTGGCCGGTGACTTGACCGCAGGCTTCCTGTCGGCCGTAGTCGGCGAGGAAGCGCCTCCGGCAGACTTGTTGAGCGGCGCACCGTCGAGGGAAATGGCCGTTTTAGGTTGCTGCCTGACGCCCGGCGGCGGCGCGGTCGGCGCCTGACGAACCTGCGACAGCAACTGCCCGCACGGCAACGGTTTGTTATTGCTGGGCGCGAGTAGCGGAATCAGCGCCGCAAACGGATTGATCAACCCGAGCCCGATAGCGGCGCCGCCTCGAAGCGCCAGCGCGGCGGCATTCACGCCCACGTGCGGGTCCTTGAACGTTCCCTTCACATACAGCGGCGAGCGCAGCGAAAACACCCGGAAGCCCTTGGTATGCGGATGCACGCCAAGATCCAGGGTCTCGTCGCGCAGATTTACATTGCCGTCGATGTTGATCACTGCGTCGTCCGTATCGAGCGCGAAGACACGCGAATCCAGTACGCCGTTCGTCGCGACAAAGTCCGCTGCCGCGCAGTTGATCTTCACGTCACGATTGCCGAACAGCTTTTCATAGACCACGTTGGCCACGTTCAAACCCGCTGCTTCCATCAGCAGGCGGCTCACCGTGCCATCGGTGACCAATGCCTTCACCTCGCCGTTCGACGTCGCCGCCAACGCCGCCGGCGAATTGCCCGTCGCGGTCAGCGCGGCGTCGCCGTTGATTTCGCCGAGTGCGTTCTGCATGGTCTTGAAGTTCGGGAACAACTGCTTGAGCTTCAGATGCCGCGCCGAAGTCGCGAAGCGGCCCTTCAGCGGGGTGGCGCTGCCGTCCAGATGAATATTCGATGACAGCGAGCCGCCCGCCACGCCGAACTTCAGCGGCTCGAGCGACAGCACGCCGTCGGTCATCACGACGTGTGTGTACAGGTCCGTGATCGGCAAGCTGGTGTCCTTGACGATGCGGCGGCCCGTGAATTTCACGTCGGCGTCGATCGACTTCCAACGGTCGGTGCGGAACTCTTCGACGGGCAGCACCTTGTTGCCCGGCTGCACCGTCGCATCGCCGCGCCTGGCCTTGCTGGCTTTCGAGTCCGCGCCGATGATCGGCGCCAGATCCGAGAACTGCAGCAGATGCGACACCAGTTCGCCCTGCAACAGCGGACGCGGCTCACGTGCCGTGTAGGTCAGCGAGCCGTTCAGATCGCTGCCGCCCACCCGGCCCGTAAAGTTTTCATACTTGAAAACATTCCCACTGGACTTGAACTGGCCCACGAGGCGCCCGTCAGTCGCATAGGGCGGCGTGTCGGGCAAGGTCACGCCTGTCAGCGAATACAGCCGCGCCAGGCTGTTGCCTTGCAGCCAGAGGCGCAAATCGACTGCGGCAAGATGCGCCGGATCGGTGAGCGTGCCCACCAGACCGACACGCAGATCGCCGGCCTTCACATCGGCCTGAATCGGGAACGGCCGGTTCGCGTCCTGCAACGCCAGCACGCCTCCCACCTTGCCGCTGCCGGATATCGGCGTCCTGTTGTAGGTGCCCTTGACGGTCCAGCCAATCGCGTATGGCGGGATCACCGGCTTCGCACCGTTCGCCGTACCCGCTTCGCTGGCGTTCGACGCCGAGGCTGCCGCCGCGCCGCTCGCGCCCTCGCTTGCACTGTTCGCACCGTTCGCCCCACCGGCAACCAGCGCACCTGATGCGCCATTCGCCGCTGTCGCGCCCGACGCGGTGATCTCCGTCGACGAAGCGCCCGAGGCCGCCGCAGCAGACGCCGCCGCGGCGTCAGATGCCGCCTGCGCGTTCGCCTGGGCGGTGAGCTTGCTCGCGCCCGCTTTACCCAACGCCTCCGCCGAGGCACTGCGTGAAGCCGCCTCCTGCTGCTTCATCGCCTCGCCGATCGGAATCGGCTGGCCGAGCGTATCGATGGCCGTCTCCATCTCGACTTTCTTCTGCTGATCGGACAACGCGATATTGCCCTTGGCAAACGCGATGTCGTGCAGATCGAGCTTCCACTCGGACGGTCCGCTGGACGATGCCAGTTTGAAAGTCCAGTTGTTGCGCCCGTCGAGCAGTCGTTCGAGGTCGACCGAGGGATTCACGAGATTGATCGCGGGAATCACGATGTCATGCGCGAGCAGCGGCAGCACCTTGACCTCGAAATCGATTTCGTCGAGCGTCGCGAAGTGCGGCTGTTTGGTCCAGTCGGGATTGCCTACCGTGATGTTGGCGGCCGAAAAACGCGGCCAGGGCACCCAGCCACGCCAGCCGGTCTCGCCGACCGGATGCTGCCACCCTACTTTGAGATCGCCGTTAATCGCGAACGGCCGGCCGATTGCCTGCGTGACCTTGTCGTTGACGTAAGGCCGGGCCCGGTTCCAGTCGAAGGTCAGGATAAAAATTGTCAGCGCGACAATCAGAATGACGATGATCGCCACCAGCCATGCGATGATTTTTCCTATCCGCCTTCCAATTGTGCTCGCCACTGCCATTGAGAAGCTCCGTCGTTGTTCTTCGTTGTGCATCGGGGCAGCACGTATCGTGCCTGGTAGTATTGTCTGATAGATGCCGTTTTATCATGCCGTACCGTTCGGGCACAGGTTGCCCTGCCATGAAAACGTCAACGAATGTCATGGCGCCCTTCGAATCCACGCAAAAATCCATCGCGACCCCACTCATGACAGATGTTCCCTTCGTCCTCGCCGACGGCATCACCCGGCGCGACGCATTGCGCGGGCAAACGCTGCTGCAACCGACGACCTTCGCCCTGCGCGCAGGCGACCGCGTCGCGGTCACCGGGCCATCGGGCTCGGGCAAAAGTGTGTTTCTGCGCGCCCTCGCCCTGCTCGATCCGCTCGATGCAGGACGCATCATGTGGCATGGTGCGCCGGTCGAGCGCACCGCCATTCCGCGTTACCGGCGCAACGTTGCGTATATCCGGCAGCGGCCCGCGCTGCTCGACGGCAGCGTCGAAGACAATCTGCGTTACCCGTTCGAATTACGCACCTATCGCGACGTGCGTTTCGATCGCGCGCACGCGGCCAGCCTCGCCGCCCAGACCGGCCGCGGCGACGATTTTCTCGACAAGCGTGCGAGCGAACTGTCCGGCGGAGAAGCGCAGATCACCGCGCTGATTCGCGTTCTGCAACTCGCGCCCGAAGTGCTGCTGCTGGACGAACCCACCGCGTCGCTCGATCCAGAGTCATCTCATGCGATCGAGGCGTTGGTGCACGCGTGGTTCGATGCCGACCCGGGCCGGCATGCCTCGATGTGGGTGTCGCACGATCCCGCACAAGCCGCGCGCATGAGCAAGCGGCACCTCACGATGCGCGCCGGTGTGCTCGACGAATCCGCAGTCACACCCGCGCCTCAGGAGCTCGACCAATGACATTGCAAAACCTGAGTCTGTGGGACGTCGCGATCGCGGCATTGCTGATCGTGGTGAACGGCGTGGTGTCGGTCGCGCTCAAGCTGGATCTCGAACGCAAGCTCGCATGGGCGGCGGTACGCACCGTCGTCCAGTTGCTGGCAATCGGCTACGTGCTCGGCTGGGTGTTCCGTTACGACCACTGGTTCGTGGTGCTGCCCTTGATGGTCGTGATGACGCTGATCGCCGGCTTCGCGGGCGCGCAGCGCGGCAATCGCACGTATGCGGGTCAACGTGTGGACAGCGTGCTGTCGATCTGGGTCAGTTCATGGCTGGTGAGCGCAGTCGGACTCTTCGTCGTGATCCGTATTCACCCGTGGTACGAGCCGCAGTATGCGATTCCGATTCTCGGCATGATCCTCGGCAATACACTGACCGGCGTATCGCTGGGCATCGAACGGATGGCCGAGGAACTAACCGCGCGGCGTGACCGTGTGGACATGGCGCTCGCGCTCGGCGCGACCCGTTGGGAAGCGGCGCAGGCGCCGGCGCGCCAGGCGGTGCGCGCGGGCATGATGCCCACGCTGAATCAGATGGCCGTGGTCGGCGTGGTGAGCCTGCCCGGCATGATGACCGGGCAGGTGCTCGCCGGTCAGTCGCCGTTGCAGGCAGTGCGCTATCAGATCGTGATCATGTTCCTGATCGCGGCGTCGTCAGCGCTAGGGACGGTGGGCGCGGTGCTGCTCACGTATCGGCGGCTCTTCTCGGCGGAGCACCGGTTTCTGTCGGCGCGGCTGGTGGAGCGGGCCGCGGCGCGGCGTTGAGCAAAGCCGCGCCGCGCAACCCTCAACGTTTCGCGGTCACCGCCACTTCGGTGCCGTCATTGAGCGTCAGCGTTTTCGTGCTGCCGTTGACCGGCATCGTAAAGCGCAGAATCTGACTGACGGTCACGTCGTTCGGACACTTGAGCGTTTTGCCGCCGCTCGTCACTGTCTTCACGCCGTGCGGCGTCTGCGCCTGGAAGCTCAGTTGCACGGATGCCGTGCCGTCACCGGCGACGACCGGTGCAAAGCGGATCTGCGTCTGACGAATCATCGCGCCGTTGGTATCCGTCGGAAGCGACGAATAATTCGGGCAGGTGTCCGTCGCAGGCACAGGGCCACCCGGCGGCACGGTCTTCCACGTGAAGTCGTCCGATTCGCCGGAGCGGATCGTGCGCGTTTCCTGTGAGTTACCGAACTGTTTAGACGTGACGCGGACCGTGTAGCGGATCGGACCGTCGAGGGCAGCCTGCGACGTCACCGTGATCGGCGTGGCCGCGTGAGCCGCCGGCACAAGCATGCCGGTCGCGAGAACGCATGCGAGAGAAGCGACAACTGAAACGGCGGAGAGTTTGAAGCTGGAGCTCATACTGTCACCTCGTTGTTGTGCCGCTGCGCGCTCGCATAAGCGCTACTGCCGTTGCACCGCCTGACCGAAGCCTGAAGAGGCCTGATGATGCCGGGTTGAGGCCCGGCCAGACGAGCCGCGAGACACGCAACTGTTTTAGCATGATGCCCCACCAGTCTACCGCCAAGCGGCGCTGCGCGCGCTTCATACGAATCGGGTGTTACCCCGCTTGCGGTGAAGCGTTTTTTGCGCTGTTTAGAAGCCCGTCAGCACCAGTTTGCCGATCGCGCGCCCCTCTTCGAGCAGTTGATGCGCACGGCGCAGATTCCCGGCGTTGATCTTGCCCAGATCCTGTCCCACCGTCGTGCGCAACGTGCCTGCGTCGACGAGACGCGCCACCTCGGTCAGCAGCTTATGCTGCTCGATCATGTCCGGCGTGCTGAACATCGAACGCGTGAACATGAATTCCCAGTGGAATGCCGCGCTTTTCGCCTTCAGCAATTCGACCGGCAACGGCTGACTGTTTTCGACGATCGTGCAGATGCCGCCCTGCGGTTTGATCACTTCGGCGGACGCGGGAAAATTCCTGTCGGTATCGTTAAAGATCAGCACGTAATCGACCTGGTCGAAACCCAGCTTTTTCAACTGCGCGGGCATATCGCCAAAGTGATCGACGATATGATCCGCGCCCAACTCCGTTGCCCACTTCGCCGATTCAGGACGCGAGGCGGTCGCGATCACTTTCAGCTTCGCAAGTTGTTTGGCCAACTGGATGCCGATTGAACCAACCCCACCCGCCCCGCCGATGATCAGCACGGTGCGGCCTTCGTCCGCGCCTTGCGGCGACACGCCGAGGCGGTCGAACAGCGCCTCCCAGGCGGTGATCGCGGTCAGCGGCAATGCAGCCGCGTGGGTGAAATCGAGTGACGCCGGCTTGCGCCCGACAATGCGCTCGTCGACCAGATGGAATTCGCTATTCGCGCCCGGCCGCGTGATGCTGCCGGCATAGAAAACCGGATCGCCGACCTTGAACAGCGTGACGTCCGGACCAACCGCCACCACCGTGCCGGCCGCGTCCCAGCCGAGCACACGCGGCGCTTTCTCAACGGTATCTTTCGGGGCGCGCACCTTGGTGTCGACTGGATTGACGGAAATGGCCTCGACCTTCACCAGCAGGTCGCGGCCGGTGGCTTCGGGCTCGGGAATGTCGACATCAACCAGAGATTCGGTTTGATCGATTGGCAAATAACGATAGAGGCCTACGGCTTTCATCACAGCTCCTGTTCTTTCAGATGAGGTTGAGAGACCGGCGATCGCTTCCGCCAGCGCCTGGCGCCGCGCGGGCAATCGATCGCATTGACGTCATCCTACGGCGGTTCTTATTCTCATAAAACCGTCATAATGACTGAAACATCTTTTTGAATTTCAGAAGAACGGACCTTCCTGACCATCCTGTAAAACCCGCTGCAAGACCCGCCATAAAACCCTCGTCCGGTGAGCGGGAACGACTCGATCTGCTCGACGTCGCCCTGTTCGTGCGCGCCGCCCTGCTCGCCAATGTATCGGCGGCCGGCCGCGAATTCGGCCTGTCCGCAGCGGTGGCGAGCTCGCGCATCGCGCAGCTGGAAAAGCGCCTTGGCGCGCGCCTGCTGCATCGGACCACCCGCCGCATCAGTCTCACGCAGGACGGCGAAGTGTTCATGACACGCGCCGAGGCGCTGCTCGACGCGGCCGATGCCGCACGCGCCTCGGTGGGTCGTGCACAGGCCGAGCCGCAGGGGCGCTTGCGGGTGTCGATGCCGTCGTCGTTCGGGCGTCAGCACGTATCGCCGGTGATCAGCGAATTCCTGCGCCGCTATCCCGGTGTCAGCGTCGATCTGCGGCTGACGGATCAGGTGGTCGACCTGGTCGATGCGGGTATCGACGTGGCGATCCGTATCGGCGTGCTCAAGGATTCGTCGCTGGTAGCGCGGCGCCTCGCCGTGAACCGCCGCGTGCTGTGCGCCGCGCCGGCCTACCTCGCCGCGTGTGGGGCGCCGCATCATCCTTCGGACCTTGCCCAACACGAATGCATGATCCTGTCCGATCAGCGCGTCTGGGCCTTCGTGACGCCCGCCGGTCCGCTCGCAGTGCGCGTGAATGGACGTCTCGTTACCGACAATGGCGAAGTGATCCGCGACGCCTTGCTGGCCGGTTTCGGCATCGCGCTCAAATCGACCTGGGACGTGGCGGCGTATCTGCGCACCGGTGAACTGGTGAGCGTGCTCGATACTTATCCGCTCGCGGAAAATGTGGCCATCTGGGCGGTCTATCCGAGCCGTGCCTTCGTGCCGCCCAGGACGCTCGCGTTCATTGATTTCCTCGCCGAGCATTTCGGCGATCCGCCTTATTGGGACGTCAAACCGGCATGAGTCCGGTCGGCGCCCAATGCCCGAGCGCATCAGGGCGCTGGGCATCATGGTGTGGCCGCGAGTGCATAGGAGCCGGCTCGCAGACCGTGGCTGCGGCTGCGGCTGCGGCTGCGGCTGCGGCTGCGGCTGCGGCTGCGGCTGCGGCTGCGCAGTTGTAGATGCGCCGGATCGGGACAACGCGACGTTTCTCCGAGAATCAGCGCACACGCACCGTCAACGCTTGCCGCGCCCGCCGCCACCTGCTTTGCCATCGGAGTTGACGTTCGTGTGCGCGTCGTTCTGAGTCGTTTGCTGATACTCGTCGCCGCCGCGGCGGTCCGTGTCCTTCAATCCGCGCTCAGTGTCGCTATGCGCCTGCTTGCCGACGCGACGCGGATCGTCCTCGTGTTGCGATTCCGGGCTCTGATCGGTTTCATGCGGCAGCGGCGCTGACGCGTCCTGGAGCGAACCCGGATGCTTCTTTGCATGCGGGTCGGCTTGCTTGTCGCCGTCGGACGACTGCGGAGAGGTCTTCATGGTTTGCTCCTCTTTCAGGTTGTCGAATGAGGCCGCCTGGATCGCGGTCACTCCGCTTCATCCAGACTTTTTCTCATTGCCGCGGTAATGCGCTGACGCGTTTTCGCGTAGTCTGCCCACGGGTCGCGCCTGAGGTCTTCGAGACGCTCATGCACGTTTTCGATGGTCCATTGATCTCCGCTCGTCGTGGTGGCGACTTCGTCCCACGAGAGCGGCACGGAAACGCCCAGGCCCGGCCGGGCGCGCGCCGAAAATGCCGCCACCGTACTCGAGCCGCGGTTGTTACGCAGATAATCGACGAAGATCTTCTTCTTGCGATTCTGCGCGCCCATCTTCGCGCTGAAGTACTTGGGCAACGTTGTCGCCATATGCTGCGCGACGGCTTGCGAAAACGCCTTCACGTCGTCCCAGCCGGCGTGCTTCGCGAGCGGCACCACCACGTGGAACCCTTTGCCGCCGCTCGTCTTGCAGAACGAGCTCAGGCCGAGCTCCTCGAGCAGCGAGCGCGTCAGCTGCGCGGCCTCGATCATCCGCTCCCACCCGAGCGACGCATCGGGGTCGAGATCGAACACCATGCGATCGGGTTTTTCGATGTTCGACACAACGGCATTCCACGTATGAAATTCAACGGTGCCCATTTGCGCGGCGCCGACCAGCGCCTTGAGCGTATCGACGGTAATCAGCGGCGGATGGCCGGGGTCGAGTCCGGGATGCTGTCTGACGTTCGGAATCGACAGCTTCTGGCTGTGTTTCTGGAAAAATAGCTCGCCGCCGATGTCCTCGGGCGCACGCACCAGCGACACCGGCCGGTCCCGCAGATGCGGGAGCATCCAGTCGGCGACCGATTCGTAGTACTGCACGAGATCGATTTT
This sequence comes from Paraburkholderia sp. D1E, assembly GCF_052682275.1. Classification (NCBI taxonomy): domain Bacteria; kingdom Pseudomonadati; phylum Pseudomonadota; class Betaproteobacteria; order Burkholderiales; family Burkholderiaceae; genus Paraburkholderia; species Paraburkholderia sp. D1E. Next base: position 6,662,560 of record NZ_JBQYMB010000001.1, on the reverse strand, counting down.
GCGGGTGCCGGTGCTTTTGTCGATGATGCGGTCGGGATGGGACACGCGGACGCCGGCGACTTCGGCTGGGATTGTTGCGGCTTTTGATTTCGCGGTATCGGTTTGCTCTTGCACATCGGCTCCTTTACGGGGGGCTTCCCTAACGATCTGCCGCGCCGGTTTGTCGTTGCGCAGACTCACGAACGACGCCTGCCGCACGATGCCCTCGCTCGTCCATTCAGCGAAATTGCATTCGCAGACGAGCGCCGGTTCGACCCAATGCACAGGCGTGCGGCTGCGCTCGCGCGGCGCGCTGGCGAACGGCATGCGTTCGCTTGCGTGCGCATCGAGTGCTTTCTTGACCGAGCGCAGCAACGCAGCGTTGAAACCCGTGCCGACACGTCCGGCGTATTGCAATTTGCCTTTGCCGTCGTAGACGCCGAGCAACAACGCACCGAATGCCGCGCGACTACCCGACGGTTCCGAATAGCCGCCAATCACGAACTCCTGGCGCCGTCGGCACTTCAATTTGATCCACACCGACGAACGCCCCGACGTGTAGCCGCTATCGCGCCGTTTGCCGATGATGCCTTCGAGCGCCATGTCGCACGCGCTCTTCAGCAAATCGTCGGCGCTGAACGCGAAGTCATTGGAGAAGCGCAATACGCTGTCGTCGCTCTCGCCCATCAACGCACGCAAGATCGCCCGGCGTTGTTCGAGCGGCACACCGCGCAAGTCGTAGCCGTTCAGAAACGGAATGTCGAACAGATAAATGACGATGTCCTGCGGGCGGTTCGAGTCGAACGCGTTTTGCAGCGCCTGAAAACCCGGTACGCCGTTTTCATCGAGCACCACGGCTTCGCCATCGAGCCATGCGCTGTCGATGTCGAGTTGTTCGAGCACCTTCACCTGCTTGCTGAACTTCCCGGTCCAATCGTTGCCCGCGCGCGTGAACACCTTGACCGCCCTGGCCTTCGCCTTTCGATCGATGCGGGCCAGCACGCGGTAGCCGTCGAACTTGATTTCGTATGCCCATTCATCGCCGGGTGGCGCGGCGTCGACGAGTGTCGCCAGTTGCGGCCTGAAGGTGGCGGGCAACGCGGCTTTGACCGCGCCTTCTATCGCGGGCGATGCCGCAAGCTCGCGCAGCGACTGCGCGCTGCGGGTCGACACGATGTCGGTCTTTTTCGGATCGGCGCGGCCTGACGAGGCGGCTTGGGTTCGGCGCCTGCCGGCGGTGCTTGAACTCGTGACACTGGACGAGCCCGCTGCCGTGTTTGCACTCGTCGCGCGCGTTGTGCCTGCCGCTTTCTTTGCGCTTGCGCTTCCGTGTGGAGACTCGCTCGCAGTCTTCTTTGCCGCGCGCTTCGGAGAGCCTGCGCCCCTGCCGCCCAACACGCTGCCCGGACGCTCCTTCAGGACGTCGTATTCGCTCTCTTCGCGGGCTTCGTCGTCTCGCTCCTTGATCAGCAGCCACTGCTCCTTGTCGCCGCTGCCGCGCATATGACTGCGTACGAGCGTCCAGCCACCGTGCAGTTTTTCGCCGAAGAGCCGGAATTTGAGCTTGCCCGCCTTATACGATCTGGCCGCCTCCGCCGCGTCACCGGCCGGCTCCCACGTCCCGCGGTCCCACACGATCACCGTTCCCGCACCATAGTTACCCGGCGGGATTTCGCCTTCGAAAGAGCCATATTCGACCGGATGATCCTCGACGTGCACCGCGAGCCGTTTCACCGACGGGTCGAGGCTCGGTCCCTTGGGCACCGCCCACGATAGTAGCGTGCCGTTCAATTCGAGCCGAAAGTCGTAATGCAAGCGCCGCGCGTCGTGCTCCTGGATCACATACGACAGTGCTGCGTCCGATGCGCGCGCCGCGTCACGCGACGCCGTCCCGCGGCCAGCTTTCTTACGCGCAGCCGCGCCCGATGGCTCCGGCGTTTCTTCGAAGCGACGCTTGCGGTTGTAGGAATCGAGCCTATCGGTCATGGAGGTGGAGTCGTCGCGGATCGAGTTAGCGCGGGTTTATCGATCAAGTGAAGTCCCATTACGCGAGCGGTCAGGCAGCCGCACGCCGCTTGCGGGCCGCAGGCGCCGCCTTGGCACGGGCGCCTCCGCTCCTGCCACCGCCGCGGCTCGTACTCGCCGAGCGCGGCTTCTTGCGGGCTGGTGCGGCCGCCTCGGCGTCGCCGGCCTCCTCGTCATCGTCTCCGGCATGCTTGCGCGTGCCCGCCGCCGGCTTGCCTTTGCCACGGCCGAGACTGCGCTTGAGCAGGTCGGACAGATCGAGAATGTCGGCGGATCGGCGCGATTCACGCGGCGCCTCGGCTTCGGTGATTTCCTCGGTCTTACCCGCGCGAATCTTTCGGTTGACCAATGCCATGATGTCGTCGCGGAACGTGTCGTGATACTGCGACGGATCCCACTTGTCGCTCATATCGTTGATCAGCTTCTTCGCCATGTCGAGTTCGCGCGCGGTGACGCCGGCCGCCTTCACCCCATCGGCCGGCAATTTGAATTCGTCGAAATCACGCACTTCGTCGGCCCAGCGCAGTGTGTTCAGCGCCAGCACCGGCCCGACTGGAATCAGCGCCGCGAGATGCTGCTTGTTATGCAACACGACGCTCGCCACGCCAATCTTGCCCGACGCTTTCATCGCTTCGCGCAGCAGCGCGTACACCTTTTCGCCCTTGCGCTCGGGCGTCAGAAAGTATGGCGTATCGAGATAGAGAAACGAGATGTCAGGTGCGTCGACGAATGCGAGGATATCGACCGTCTGCGTCGACTCGGGATTGGCCGCGCGAATCTCGTCGTCCGAGAGCACGACGTATTTGTCCTTTTCGTACTCGAAGCCGCGCACGATGTTCTCGCGCGTCACTTCCTTGCCGGTGCGCTTATTGATCTGCTTGTAGCCGATCGGATCGATCGTGCGCTTATCCAGCAGATTGAAACCGACTTTCTCCGACTGCGTCGCCGGATACAACTGGACCGGCACGTGGACGAGGCCAAAGCTGATTGCGCCCTTCCAGATCATATGTGCCATCGTGCGCTCCCCAAGTCCCAGGCCCTACGGCGAAGCAGCAAGCGTGCCACGGTTTGGACGCCAGGACTGGCGCGGCGCCGTGCCGGCTGCGATCGGCACCGGCTGTAAGTCTTGCGTCAAGTTGGCAAAAGATACGGCGTTCCCGGGTCTATGTGGGTTCGATCCCAGTTGCGGTTCGCCGTGCAGGAGCCTGCTGGACTCGCAGCGTGGCAAGGTGCGCCAACGCCGTTCGATTAGCAGCGATCACCGCAGGCACGTGCGAGCATCGCGCAACGCCCGGCCTGCATCCTGGTCCGCTCAGGACGCCTCGTGACCGGCGGCATCAATCACGGCCCGGCGGCTCAAGCTCGACCGGCACCGCTGCGAAGCCGCGAAACCGCACCCGTCCGCCGCGCGTCGGTTCGCCGTCGAGCCGATACGCCGGAAAGCGCTGCACGAAGCGCCCGACGGCGATGCGTGCCTCGAGTCGCGCGAGCGACAACCCCGCGCATTGATGAATGCCGAAGCCGAACGCCAGATGCCGGTTCGGATCGCGACGGATGTCGAAGCGGTCCGGTTCCGCGAACTGCTCGGGGTCGCGATTAGCCGCGCCGATGCACAGCGTGACGGGCGTACCGCGGGCAACCGCGACGCCGCCGATCTCCGTATCGACAGTTGCCATCCGGTTGCCCAACTGATTCGAGCTCTCAAAGCGCAAACACTCTTCGATCGCCGACTCGACAAGCGACGGATCGCCCCGTAGCGCGGCGCGCTGTTCCGGCCAGTCGGCAAGCGTAACGAGACCGTTACCGATCAGATTCGTCGTGGTTTCATGACCCGCATTCAGGATGAAGATGCAGTTTTGCAGCAACTCCGCTTCCGACAACTGCTCGCCGCCCTCTTCGCCCTGGATCAGACGCGTCAGCACGTCGTGCTGCGGATCGCCGGGTTCGCGTCGGCGCCGCGCCACGAGATCGCGCAAATAGTCGACGAATTCACTGACGGCGCGGTTTCCCCGTTCGAGTTGCGCCTCGCTCAGCGAGGGCTCGAGCGCACCGAGTATTGCCAGCGACCAGTCGCGCAACGGCTCGCGCTCAGCGTGCGGCACATCCAGCAGATTACCGATAATCTCGACCGGAATCGCCGATGCGAATTCGCCGATCAGATCGATGCGGCCACGCACAGCCGCAGCATCGAGCAAGCCATCGACGAGGCGAATCAGGCCCGGTTCCATAGCCGCGATGGCGCGCGCCGTCAGCGCGCCGGCGATCAGTTTACGCACTCGCGTATGACGCGGCGGATCGTTGAACACGAGACTGGTGGTGTGGTGGGTGTAGAGCGGTGAGTCACCGTACTTCGGCCTGAATTCGACGGTCTTGTCGGAACTGAAGGTTTTTGGATCGCGGTAGACCGCCTGCACGTCGCGAAAACGCGTCAGAAAGAGCGAGCCGTCCGGCATGCGTTTGACCGGTTCATGGGCGCGCAGCGCGTGGTAAACCGGGTACGGGTCGGCGTAGAACGCGGGGCTCAGGTGACGCAGATCAAAGTCGCACGCAAGGGTGGACGCGTCGCTGGCGGTCGCGGGGGTCATGACTTGTCTCCATAGTGGTGCGCCTCGTCGCGGATGCCAAGGCTTATCGTGCGGTGTGCTGCGCGCCTCGCAGGCGCTGCGGGCTCGATAGGTTCGATGGCTACGTCGATGGCTGCGAGGCGTCGTTCGAAGCGACAGTATGACGTGGGCGTCTGATGATTGCACGGTAGATTACCTGGCGAAGAACGCGGCTGGCTGCATGGCAGGTTTCCAGGCGAGGCCGTTGTCGTCGAGCCGACAGCCTTCTGCCCGGGTGCAGGCTGCCCCTGGCGGCCGCATGCCACCGACCCGTTACAATGGCGGGATTTCCCGCGCGTCGCGCGCCCGTCCTTTTCTGCGTCAATGCGTCGTCCATGAACCTCGTCATCCAAAGCACCGCGCCCCTTTCCGCCGACCACCACAAAACGCTCGTCGCGCTCGCACGCGGCTCGCACGCGGCCGTCATCGACGCGAACGCGATTCGCATTGTCGATGCGAACATTGCGCAGCGCGCCGACCTCGACGTCTATTGCGGCACGCATCAACTGGACTATGCGTTTGTCGAAGCGGGCCGCCAGTTGCGTGACTTCGGCCTCGTCGCGATGGACATGGACTCGACGTTGATCACGATCGAATGCATCGACGAAATCGCTGATTTCTGCGGGCTAAAAGCAGAAGTCGCTGCGATTACTGAGGCGTCCATGCGTGGCGAAATCAAGGACTTCAACGAGAGCCTGACGCGCCGTGTGGCACTCCTCAAAGGACTCGACGCCGGTGCGCTCGAACGCGTTTATGAAGAACGGCTGCAGCTCTCGCCAGGTGCCGAACAGATGCTGGCCGGCGCGAAAGCGGCGGGATTGAAAACTTTGCTGGTGTCCGGCGGATTCACGTTCTTCACCGATAAGCTGAAGGCACGGCTCGGCCTCGATTTCACGCACGCCAACACGCTCGAAATCGTGGATGGAAAGTTGACCGGCAACGTAACCGGTGAGATCGTCAACGCCGACGTGAAGGCACGCACACTGCGCGAGACGTGTGCCCAACTGGGCATCGAGCCGACCCGTGCGATTGCGATGGGCGACGGTTCGAACGATCTGAAAATGATGGCCGCTGCGGGACTTTCGGTAGCGTTCCGCGCGAAGCCAGTGGTGCGCGAAGCAGCCAGCGTGGCGTTCAACCACGTTGGACTGGATGGGTTGCTGCGATTGTTCTAAAAAATCTGGATCAGGTACACGTGCAGGATTGCAAACCGTGTTGAAAAAAAGCCCATCGGGATCTCGTCCCGATGGGCTTTTTATTTCCACCTTCAACCTGTGTGCCGGCGTTTAACCCAGCGCCACCAGACACTGTTCAATGTCCGCGCGCAAATCGGCCTCTTCTTCCAGGCCGATATAGAACCGTACCAACGTACCGCGATACGGCCATTCACCTTCCGTACGCATTGAGGCAACGTCGTACGGCATCGCGAGACTGTGCGCGCCGCCCCAGCTCCAGCCGAGCGAAAACAGCTCGAGCGACTCGCAGAACGTGTCGATTTGCGCCGCGCTGTAACGTGCGTCGAACACGACTGAGAACAGACCGCCCGCGCCCGTAAAGTCGCGCTTGAAAAATTCATGCCCCGGGCAGTCGGGCAACGCCGGGTGCAAAACCGCGGCAATTTCCGGACGCGTCTTCAGCCATGTGGCGAGGCCAAGCGCTGCACGGTCATGCGCTTCGAAGCGCAGTTGCATGGTCGGCAGGCTGCGCAAAATCAACGAGCAGTCATCCGACGACACGCCGATACCCATACGCATACGCGCTGCCTTCAGCTTCAGATGCAACTCGCGATCGACGGTGATCGTCGCGCCCATCAGCACGTCGCCGCCACCTGATTGATACTTGGTCAACGCCTGTACCGAGATATCGACACCGTGGTCGAACGGCCGGAAACCAAGCCCTGCCGACCAGGTATTGTCGATCGCCGTGACGACGTTGCGCGCACGCGCCACCGCCGTGATGGCGGGCACGTCGGCCACTTCCATCGTGGCCGAACCGGGCGCTTCAAGCCAGATCAAACGCGTATTCGGCTGGATCAGATCCGCGATGCCCGCGCCGATCATCGGATCGTAGTAACGCGCGGTGATACCGAAATCGCGCGCCAGCCAGTCGCCGTGATCGCGGTTCGGCGAGTAGACATTATCGGGAATCAGCACGTCGTCGCCGGCCTTCACGAGGCCGAAGTACACGTTCGAAATCGACGACAACCCCGAAGGCTGCAACAACGCGTGATTGCCGCCTTCGATGGTGGCAAGGCGCTGCGCCAGCGCGAGCGAAGTCGGGGTGGCGTGCAGGCCATAACGCCATTGCGCGTCGTTCTTCCAGTCGAGCGCGCGCATCGTCGCGAGATCGGGGAACACGACCGTCGATGCGCGCGTCACTGGCATCGAGAAAGATTCGAAGCCCGGCGTCAGTTGATCTTCAGCACGCACGATGCGGGTCTGCAAGCCGCGTTTGAGTTTGGATTGAGTCATGTGGTGTAGGTAGCCTTATTCGCCGATTTGCAGGTTGCTAACGCCGCCAACAGCGTGACCACTGCTTGTCGCCGAGGCGGGCGCTGCTGCTGCGCCACCGGAGGACTGGGGGGTGACCGCTGCCTTGTTGGCCGCCGCACCGGCACCCGTGCCAGCGGAAGCAGCCGGCACGGCCTGCCCCGCCGCCAGCGGCTTCAGATCGAACGGCTGCGGGTCGGAGTCGTCGACGTTCATCCGGTCGCCCGCCACCGAACCGTCGGCGGCAAACTTGCCCACCCAGTTGCCAGTGATATGCGTGCCGTCGTTCGATTCCTCGACTTCGAGCGTATCGCCGTCGCGGTCACCCGCGATCAGGGTCACCTCGCCGGTATCGGTGTACTGATACTCGCCGTGCACGCCGGCCGGGTCGTCGGTTTTCGCGCCGAGCCGCAGCACGATCTGACGCGAGCCCAGCATGCCGGCATAGCGCGGAAACTTCGCGAATTCGGGGCTCGGCTTGAGCGGCAACTGAATTGGCGGGGGCGCAGCCAATTCCTTCACCGCGTCGCTTTCCGCCCATGCCTGCACGGGCAGCACAGCCCCGGCGCCGGCACACAGCAATGCGGCCACGCTCACTACGCCCCGAAGGAAACCCCTCTGGGTGACAGCCCAATCGCGCCGACGCATCGCACCCTTCTTCGCTTTCGATTCCTGCATCCGTTCTTTCCTTGTTGCCTGGTACCGCTCAATACTAACTTGCTGCCCGCTTGCTGTCGGGCTGCGTTCAGCGGGAAAAGTCGACGCGTCGCGCTACGTCGTGTTGCCCCGCCCCGACCTCAGATCCGTTCGAAAATCGCCGCGATGCCTTGCCCGCCGCCGATACACATTGTCACCAGCGCATAGCGGCCGCCGACCCGCTGCAATTCATACAGCGCCTTGACGGTAATCAATGCGCCAGTCGCACCGATCGGGTGGCCGAGCGAAATGCCCGAGCCGTTCGGATTGACCTTGGCCGGATCGAAGCCGAGTTCCTTGCTGACCGCGCACGCCTGAGCGGCAAAGGCTTCGTTCGCTTCGATCACATCCAGATCGGCAACCGTCAGGCCGGCGCGCTCGAGCGCCTTGCGCGTGGCGGGCACCGGGCCGATGCCCATGTATGCCGGATCGACGCCTGCATGCGCGTACGAAACCAGCCGCGCCAGCGGCTTGATGCCGCGTTTTTCAGCGACGCTGCGGTCCATCAGCACGACTGCGGCGGCGGCGTCGTTGATGCCCGACGCGTTGCCGGCCGTCACCGTGCCGTTTTCCTTCGCGAACACCGGTTTCAACTTGGAGAAGTCTTCTGCCGTTGCGTTCATGCGTGCGTGCTCATCCGTATCGAACACGACATCGCCCTTCTTCGACGGAATCGTGATCGGCAGGATCTGGTCCTTGAAGTAGCCGCTCGTAATCGCGTTAGCCGCGCGGCGATGCGATTCGAGCGCGAGCGCATCCTGCGTTTCGCGCGAGATGTCATATTTGCGCGCGACGTTCTCGGCGGTGACGCCCATATGGATCGACTGGAACGGGTCGTTCAGCGCGCCGACCATCATGTCGACGAGGCGCGCGTCGCCCATGCGCTGACCGAAGCGCGCAGCCGGCATGGAATACGGTGCGCGGCTCATGTTTTCCGCGCCGCCGCCGATCGCGATGTCGGCGTCGCCGAGCAGCACGCTTTGCGCAGCCGAGACGATCGCCTGCAAGCCCGAACCGCACAGGCGGTTGACGGTCAACGCGGGCGCATGTTGCGCAACGCCGCCGTTGATCGCGGCCACTCGCGCCAGATACATGTCTTTCGGTTCGGTATGCACCACGTTACCGAACACCACATGGCCGACTTCGTCGCCCGACACGTTCGCGCGTGCCAGCGCTTCACGTATGACGCGTGCGCCCAGCTCCGTCGGCGGAAAATCCTTCAGACTGCCGCCAAAACCGCCGATTGCCGTACGCACACCGCTTACCACCACTACGTCCCGTTGCATCGCTCGCTCCTCTCTTTAGTCTCTCAAGATAATCTTGCCTTGACGCGCTGCGGGACGCGCCTCACAGCGCGTTGCTCTCAGCCGGCCAGGATGTGTTCGACCGTCGCGCGCAAAGGGATCGGTGCGACCGCGCCGTAACCTTGCGTGGACAGTGCCGCGGCGACGTTCGCGTAACGCGCCGCCTGAAAAGGATCGTCACCCGCGACAATGCGCGCGATAAATGCGCCGCCGAAGCAGTCGCCCGCGCCGGTTGCATCGACCGCGTTGACGACGTGGCCCGGCACGACGCGACGCTCGTCAGGCGTGGCGATGTACGAGCCTTCCTTGCCAAGCTTGAGCGCCACGACACGCGGACCATGCGACAGCAGAAAATCGACGATCTCGTCGCGGCCGGTCAGGCCGGTGAGTTCGGTAACGTCGTCCCAGCTCGGCAGGCAAATGTCGGTTCGACGAATGGCTTCGAGCATCACTGCACGTGCTCTTGCGAGCGGCCACAGCTTCAGGCGTAAATTGGTGTCGAAGCTCACGCGCACGCCGTTCGCTCGTGCATGCTCAATCGCCGCTAACGCAGCGTCGCAGGCGCTCAGACTGATAGCGAGACTGATGCCGGACAGGTGGATGACTTTGGCCGCGGCGATCGCATCGAGCGGCAAATCGTGCGGCGCGTAGCGGCTCGCGGCCGAACCCGCGCGCAGATAGTCGAACGCGTGACCTTCAGGACCGTGCGAAACGAAATAAACCCCGGTGGACGCATGCGGGTCGACGCGCACGAGCGACGTGTCAACCTGCTCGCGCTCCCACAGATCGATCAACAGACGTCCGAAATGGTCGCTGCCGACGGCCGACACGAAACCTGTCTTCGCGCCCTGCCGTGTTGCCGCGATGCAGAAGTTCGACGTATCGCCGCCGAAGCCCTGCAGATAATTCGGCTGATCTTTGGCCGACTGGTTGAATTCGATCATCGCCTCGCCGAGCGCGAGGATTTCAGGAGGCCGGGCTGCCGGGGTCCGGCCTGCCGGCGTGTCGGCCATGCTCATCGTCATTGCTTAAACCTCGCCCCACAGGTCGTGGCCGTCGGCGCCGGTGATCTTCACCGACACGAAATCGCCGACCTTGTAACGCTTCGACGCCTTGGTGGCCGGCGCGATATACACGACGCCGTCGATCTCGGGCGCATCCGCCGCCGTGCGGCCGATACCACCGTCGACATTGATCTCATCGACCAGTACTTTCAACGTCTTGCCAACCTTCTTCGCGATCCGTTTGGCCGATACTTCTTCTGCTACTTCCATGAAACGCGCGCGGCGTTCTTCACGCACTTCGTCGGGCAAAGCGCCGTCGAGTTCGTTGGCCGTCGCGCCTTCGACCGGCGAGTAAGCAAAGCAGCCGACCCGATCCAGTTCCGCCTCGCGAATGAAATCGAGCAGCGTCTGGAATTGCTCTTCGGTTTCGCCCGGGAAGCCTGCGATGAACGTGCTGCGGATCGTCAGATCGGGGCACATTTCGCGCCATGCCTTGACGCGCTCCATCACCTTCTCGGCATTGGCCGGACGCTTCATGCGCTTGAGCACTTCCGGATGCGCGTGCTGGAACGGCACATCCAGATAGGGCAGCACGTGGCCCTTGAACGGACCTTCGGCCATCATCGGAATGACTTCATCGACGCTCGGATACGGATACACGTAATGCAAACGCACCCATGCGCCGTATTGCGCCGCGAGTTCGCCAAGCGCGCCCACCAGATCGGTCATGCGCGTCTTGATCGGCTTGCCGTTCCAGAAACCGGTACGGTATTTGACGTCGACACCATACGCGCTCGTGTCCTGCGAAATCACCAGCAGTTCCTTCACACCGGACTTGAACAGGTTCTCCGCTTCGAGCATCACGTCGGCGACCGGACGCGAGACGAGGTCGCCTCGCATCGACGGGATGATGCAAAACGTGCAGCGGTGGTTGCAGCCTTCGGAAATTTTCAGGTACGCGTAGTGGCGCGGCGTGAGCTTCACGCCCGCTGCCGGCACCAGATCGATGAACGGATCGTGCGGCTTCGGCAGATGATTATGCACGGCCTGCATCACTTCGCCGAGCGCGTGCGGACCGGTCACGGCCAGCACCTTCGGATGTACTTCTTCGATCAGGTTTGAACCGCTTGCACTCTGCTTGGCACCGAGGCAACCCGTGACGATCACCTTGCCGTTTTCGCTGAGCGCTTCGCCGATCGCGTCGAGGCTTTCCTGTACCGCTTCGTCGATGAAGCCGCAGGTGTTGACGACCACGAGGTCCGCGCCGTCGTACGTGCTGGAGATCTCGTAGCCCTCGGCGCGCAGCTGCGTGATGATCTGTTCTGAGTCGACCAGTGCTTTAGGACAGCCGAGGCTGACGAAACCGACCTTCGGAATCGAAGGGGTCGGCACGGTGGGGGAAATGGTCTGCGACATAGGTGGGTCCGGCGTATAGCGGTGACGATGGCGACAAATGGGGACGGTGCGGCAAGGCCAAAGGGTCCGATCTTGACAAAGACCATAGCCCGGACGACATCCCGCGCACGCAACCCTTTATTGTACCGCGCCGGCGACCGTGCAGTCGGCCAGGTGGCGGGGCATCGCCGGGTCGAGCAGACCACGCGCTGCGCGTTGATATGCCGGTATCAAGCCGTTAAACGCCAGGGCGCGCTCTATCACCTCAAGAATTTCGCGCGAATCATGCAGGCGCCGGATGGCTGCATGCAGTTCAGCGGCCTGCGGCCAGGTGCGCTTCAGATAGCTGAGCCACATTTTGACGCGTCCGTGCTCATGGCGAGCTGCGACACGGGCTTGCAATTTTTTCAGGTAATCGGCGAGCTGACCCAGCACGGCCGGCCATTCCTCGCCGGAAGGCGTTCGGTCCATCAGTCCGCGTATCCTCAACGCCAGGAAAGGATCCGACACGGCGCCCCGCCCGATCATCACGTCCGCGCAGCCACTGACCGCCCGGCACCGTTCCCAGTCGTCCACCGTCCAGACTTCTCCGTTGGCAATGACCGGCACGTCCACGGCGGCGTCGATACGCGCGATCCAGTCCCAGTGGGCCGGCGGCCGGTAGCCGTGGTCACGCGTTCTGGCATGCACGACGAGGGAGGCCGCGCCGCCTTCCGCCAGCGCCGTGGCGCAATCGATCGCGAGCGAAGTATCGGACACGCCGAGCCGCATTTTTGCTGTCACGGCGATGCTGGCCGGCACAGCGGCGCGAACAGAGGAAACGATCCGGTTGAGCGCTTCAGGGTGCGCCAGCAGCATCGCGCCGCCACCGTGCCGATTGACGACTTTGGCGGGACAGCCGAAGTTCAGATCAAGTCCATGCGGCGACAAACTGGCGGCCTGAGCCGCATTCAGCGCCATCCATTCAGGATCACTGCCGAGCAGTTGGATCACCATCGGCGTGCCGCAAGGTGTACGGCCACCGTGGAGGACTTCGGGCGTATCTCGCTCGTAGACGCGCTCGGGCAGCACCGAGCCCGTCACCCTGACGAACTCGGACACGCACCCATCGAATCCGCCCATGCCTGTCAGCACGTCGCGCAACACGTAGTCCGCAAGCCCTTCCATAGGCGCAAGAAACAGCTGGCTCATGCGAGAACGGCGCTTAAGCAGCTTGTGCGAATCTGAGGGTCAGTCAAGGCTGACAACTCCGGCCTTCGGAATCGAATGCATGGGCAAGGCAGGAAAACGGGTCTGCGACATAGGCGGGGCTGGCATGCAGCGGTGGCGACAGCGACAAATGGGGACTGTGCGACGAGATCGGGGGGCGATCATAAGGATCATGAGGACCACACCACACGGTAACGCACGCAACCCGCGATTGTACCGCGCCCGCGGCCGCCCGCCTGGGCCCGGCACGCGGGGTCGCCGCAGGGTTGTCGCGATAGCACCCGGCGCACCCTTGGCGCGACGTGCGCATCACTTCACCCCCGGCCGGGCGGCGAACGCGTACTGACGCGCCCGCCGCCTCGGCGTTAGCGTCGCTCTACGCCCTTACTTCTTCTCCGGCTCCGGATTGCCTTGCGGATTAGCCGGCGTGGCCGGACCTCCAGCCGCATTCGCCGCGCCGCCCGGCGTGAACGGGAAGGTGGCGAACATCGATTTCGCCTGAGTCTGCATCTGCTCCTGCATCTGCACGAACATGTTCTTCGACTGCTCGATATAGCTGGTCATCATGCCCTGCATCATCGGGGCCTGCATGTTCATGAATTGCGACCAGACTTCAGGGTTCATCGCCTTGCCTTCGTACAGGTTCTTCGACTGGTCGGCGAGTTTCGCCTGAATGTCGATGAAGGCCTGGATGTTCTTTTCCAGATACGTGCCCATCATGCCCTGCATCGCATGACCGTAGAAACGGATGATCTGCGACAGCATCGACGACGAGAACATTGGCAAGCCGCCACTCTCCTCATCCAGGATGATTTGCAACAGGATGGCGCGCGTCAGGTCCTCATTGCTCTTCGCATCGATGACCTTGAAATCCTCTTGATCCAGCACGAGCTGCTTGACGTCAGTCAGCGTGATGTACGTGCTTGTCTCGGTATCGTAGAGCCGACGATTCGGATACTTCTTAATCAACCGTTCGGCTGTTTTCTTTGTAGTAGTGGTCATTTAACGCCTTTGAGCGCGAGTTGAGCGCGGAAACGGCGTCATGCCGACTGAGCCATCGTGCAATCGCACAGTCGAGACGCCGCCGGAACCATCTGAGCAGAAACACGCCGCCTTGTGAGCGGCGCGCTCATGACTCAGCCCATATGCAAACCGCCGTTCAGCGAGAAATCAGCGCCCGTCGAGAAACCCGATTCGTCCGAGGCGAGCCATGCCACGATCGAACCGATTTCCTGCGGTTGACCGAGACGGCGCACCGGAATCGTCGCGACGATCTTTTCCAGCACGTCCGGACGGATCGACTTGACCATGTCGGTGCCGATGTAGCCCGGCGATACGGTATTGACCGTCACGCCCTTGGTGGCCACTTCCTGCGCCAGCGACATCGTGAAGCCGTGAATACCGGCCTTCGCGGTCGAGTAGTTGGTCTGACCGAACTGGCCCTTCTGCCCGTTCACCGACGAAATGTTGATGATCCGGCCAAAGCCACGCTCGACCATACCGTCGATCACCTGCTTGGTGACGTTGAAGAGGCTGGTCAGATTGGTGTCGATCACCGCCGTCCAGTCTTCGTGCGTCATCTTGCGGAACACGACGTCGCGCGTAATGCCGGCGTTGTTCACCAGTACGTCGATCTCACCAACTTCTGCCTTGACCTTGTCGAATGCCACCTTGGTCGACTCCCAATCGCCGACGTTGCCTTCAGACGCGATGAAATCGTAGCCTAGCGCTTTTTGCTCTTCGAGCCACTTCACACGGCGCGGCGAGTTCGGGCCGCAGCCTGCGACCACCTTGAAGCCTTCCTTGTGCAGCCGTTGGCAAATGCTCGTGCCGATGCCGCCCATCCCGCCCGTTACGTACGCAATTCGCTGTGTCATAAACTACACTCCGTTATCGTTTTCGAGGCGCCGACCGGCTGCCTCTTCCCTCGCCTGTGCTTCATCTCCACTGCCGCCGGGCGACCGGCCGACGAGGCCACTACTCACCGCGCACCACCTGCTGCCATGTGACGCGCGGCAACCCTGCTTACCGCTTGCCAGAATCCATCTGCGCCTGCTTTCAGCTTGAGCCTGCCTGCGGTCCGTTAAGCGCGTTCGAGCGCCAGCGCCACGCCCATGCCGCCGCCAATACACAGCGACGCCAGACCCTTCTTCGCGTCGCGCTTCAGCATTTCGTGCAACAGCGTGACGAGAACCCGGCAGCCAGACGCGCCAATCGGATGGCCGATTGCAATCGCGCCGCCGTTCACGTTGATCTTCGACGCGTCCCAGCCCATCTGCTGATTCACGGCCAGCGCCTGCGCGGCAAACGCTTCGTTGATTTCCATCAGGTCGAGATCGGCCGGCGTCCAGCCCGCGCGCTCGAGACAGCGGCGCGACGCCGGTACCGGGCCCATGCCCATCACCTTCGGATCCAGACCCGAGGTGGCGTAAGCCTTGATGCGTGCGAGCGGCTTGAGGCCGAGCGCTTCGGCCTTTTTAGCCGACATCACCAGCACCGCCGCCGCGCCGTCGTTCAGGCCCGACGCGTTGGCCGCCGTGACCGTGCCTTCCTTCGAGAAAGCGGGCTTCAGGCCCGCGAGCGATTCAGCCGTTACGCCGTGGCGCACGAACTCGTCAGTTGCAAAACGCAGCGGCTCGCCCTTGCGTTGCGGAATTTCGACCGGCACGATTTCGTCGTTGAAACGGCCCGATTTCTGCGCGGCTTCCGCCTTGTTCTGCGACAGCGCCGCAAACGCGTCCTGCTGCTCGCGCGTGATGCCATATTCCCTGGCGACGTTTTCCGCCGTCACGCCCATGTGGTACTGGTTGTAGACGTCCCACAGGCCGTCGACGATCATCGAGTCGACCAGCTTCGCGTCGCCCATGCGGAAACCGTCACGCGAGCCCGGCAGCACGTGCGGCGCGGCGCTCATGTTTTCCTGACCGCCTGCGATCACGATGTCCGCATCGCCCGCGATGATCGCGTTGGCCGCCAGCATCACGGCCTTCAGGCCCGAGCCGCATACCACGTTGATCGTCATGCCAGGCACGGCCGCGGGCAGCCCGGCCTTGATCACCGATTGACGCGCCGGGTTCTGGCCCGAGCCCGCCGTCAGCACCTGCCCCAGAATGACTTCACTGACCTGTTCCGGCTTCAGACCGGCCCGTTCGAGCACGGCGCGAATCACCGTGGCGCCGAGTTCGGGCGCGGCGATCTTCGCCAGCGACCCACCGAATTTGCCAACTGCCGTACGGGCGGCCGATACGATCACAACATCAGTCATTTCCATATCCTCCGGGCACATCGGCAAAATACGCCGCAGCCCGTCAAGTTAAAAATATCGTTGTTCCTGCGCCCTTGCACAATCAGACGCGCATTCATACCGCCAAAACCAACCGCGCCTTCAGACGCGTTAAAACCTACTCCCGTTGCCGCACATAACGCCCCGGCGCCGGTTCGATCACCGGGAATTCAGCAGAGCCGGCTGCGGCGCGCGGCTTCACTTTCTTGCCGCCATACTGGTCGAGCCACGTGGTCCATTCGGGCCACCAGCTGCCAGGCACTTCGGCCGCCTGGTCGAGCCATTCGTCCGGGCTTTCCGGCAACGTCTTGACGTCGCCTTCCAGCGCCCAGTAGTTGCGTTTTTTCTTCGCAGGCGGATTGATCACACCCGCGATGTGACCCGACGCGCCGAGCACGAACTTCAGCGGCCCGGCGAGCAGCGGCACCGACGCATAGGCGGTTTGCCACGGCACGATATGGTCTTCGCGCGAACCGTAAATGAAGGTGGGCACATCGATCTTCGAGAGATCGACCGGCTCGCCGCAGGTGGTCAGCGCACCCGGCTCGCGCAGACGATTCTCAAGGTACGTGTTGCGCAGATACCAGACATACATCGGGCCCGGCAGACTGGTCGAATCGCTGTTCCAGTACAGCAGATCGAACGGCACCGGCGTGCGCCCCTTGAGGTAATTGTCGACGACATAGTTCCACACCAGATCGTTCGGCCGCAGGAACGAGAAGGTGTTGGCGAATTCGATGCCACGCATCAATCCGGGCGTGCTTCCGTTCTTGCCGCCGATGGTCTGCTCACGCATCTGCACGTGCGCCTCGTCGACGAAAACGTCGAGCACGCCCGTGTCCGAAAAATCGAGCATTGCGGTGAGCAAGGTCATCGACGCAGCCGGATGTTCGCCGCGCGCTGCCGCCACCGCCAGCGCCGTGGCGAGCATGGTGCCGCCCACGCAGAAACCGAGCGTGTTGATCTGCTCGCGGCCGCTGATCTTGCTGACCGTGCTGATCGCCTTGAGCACGCCCTCGCCGATGTAATCGTCCCACGTCTTGCTCGCGATCGATGCGTCCGCGCTGCGCCACGAAATCAGGAACACCTGATGACCCGAATCGAGCCCGTGCGCGACCAGCGAGTTCTCCGGTTGCAGATCGAGAATGTAGAACTTGTTGATGCAAGGCGGCACGATCAGGAGTGGCCGCTCGCGCACGGTGGCCGTGCGCGGCTTGTACTGGATCAACTGCATCAGGTCGTTTTCGAACACCACGGAGCCTTCGGTGTTCGCGAGATTTTCGCCGACCACGAAACGCGATTCGTCGGTCTGCGAAATCTTGCCGCGCTGCAAGTCACCCAGCAGATTCATCACGCCTTGGCGCAGGCTCTCGCCTTTGCTATCGAGCAAGGTCTTTTGCGCTTCCGGATTCAACGCGAAGAAGTTGCTCGGCGACGCGGCCGCGGTCCATTGCTGAACCGCGAACCGAACGCGCTCGCGCACCTTCGGTTCGGTTTCGAGCGCGTCGACCATTTCCTGCAGATAGCGCGCGTTCAACAGATACCACGCAGCGGTAAACGCATAAGCCGGCGTCGCGCTCCACGCATCGGAACTGAAACGGCGGTCTTTGAGTTCGGGGGCTTTCGTGGTGGAGCCGGTGGCCTGCTGGATCAGTTCCATCGCCTCGCGCGAATAGTCGGCCTGCAGCTGTTGCAGACGCTCCGATGGAATCGCGGCGCTCGGAACGTTGAGTCCAGCGAATGAAGGCATTGAAGGCAGGGATCCAGCAGTCAGTTTGCTGAAGTCAGGCATGCCGGGGAACGACGGCATCTGCGACAAACTCATTTGCGGTATGGGAGGGATGCCCGCTTGCGGCATCTGCGGCATCGGGAAAGGCATGCCATTACCGCCGGGCGGGGTGCCGAGCGAACGCCATGCGTTCATCCAGGCCTCGAATAACTGCTGCATGCCTGCGGCTGAAGTTGCACCGCTCGTACCGGCCTGCTGCGTATGCTCCGTCGAGGAGCCCGTGCTGGGGGAAGCTGAGGAATGTGATGCTGCCATACCTGCTTTTGACCGGTGAGTCCTTGCGGACGGGTTGAGAGGCAGGTTCATGCGCACGTGGGCGATTGCTCGCGGCCTCGTCACGCCCTGTCCCATGTACGAGGAACTGTGAGGAACATTCTTGCTCCCCACCGCAAGGCATGTCAATGCTTGTTCCCGATTTTGCCGCAGTGCGATAGTTTTTTAATTATCGTTTTCCCTGTGTAGCAGATCGCGCTTTTGGAACATGCGTTGATAAGTGCCTGCGTTGGCGAAAAAAGCGCCCATATGGCATGGGCTTAAGTGCATTTATCCGTTCGCTCGCGGACACTTTTGGCGGCAGATTTACGCGTGCGCAGCAAATTCCGGCAGCGCAGCAAAAAAACGTGCCGCGCCTCCGAATAAACCCTCATACGCGTGCTCGCAGGAAGGCGTCGCGCCCACCAGAGTGGGTGCCGGAGTGGACACCTTATTGCGCGATCGTCTGCGCCTGATCGTCCAGCCAGATCAACGCAGCCATGCGGCCTGTCTCGCGATCGCGGCGATAGGAATAGAAGCGCTCACGTTGCGTGACCGTACACAGATCGCCGCCGACAATGCGGGTCACGCCAATCCGCTGCAAGCGCAAGCGCGCCAGCGCAGCAAGATCGGCAAGATATTTGCCGGGGTTTTGCGGATGCGGAACGAATGCATACGCCGTGGCCTCGCGTTGTGCACCGTCCACGCCTTTCATGAAGGCGTCACGCACATCTGCACCCACCTCGAACGCGCTGGGCCCGATTGCTGGGCCGAGGTAAGCGTGCAACGACGGCGCCCCCACACCGGCCAGATCGGCAACGCGCTGTGCGGTCTGTTCGACGATGCCCGCTGCCAGGCCACGCCAGCCGGCATGAGCCGCACCGACCGCACGGCCTGCTTCGTCGCACAAAAGCACCGGCATGCAATCGGCCACCATCACGACACACACCGTGCCGGGCCGATCGGTGACGCTGGCATCGGCACGTGTCGGCGTGCCGCTGGCGTGAATCTGCGCGAGCGCATCTTCAGCACGCACGATGCCGGCGCCGTGAATCTGTTCGAGCCACGCGGCCTCGCCTACGCCTGCCAGACTCAGCAGCCGTGCGCGGTTAGTGGCGACCGCGGCGGGATCGTCACCAGCTTTCATCCCCAGATTCAGGCCACCGGGCTGGTCCCCACCATCCTGCTGCCAGCGGCCAAACGGCGGCTCGCTCACGCCGCCGTTGCGCGTGGTGACGAGCGCGCGCACGCGCGGCGACACGTTCCACGCGGGTTGCACGACATCGGCAAAGCTCAGCTCGGGCAAGCTCATGCGTGACTGTCCTCGTCGTGTTCGTCATCGCTTTCGTCGTGATCGCCTTCACCGTGTGTTTCGTCTTCGACGGCATCGTCGTCCGGCGAGGCGTCGTAGTCGTCTTCCTCGTAGTACGTCTCGTCGAACTCGCCCGCATCGTCACGCCCGAGGCCAAGCGCCGCCGACAGCACCTGCATGTCTTCCGGTGCATCGGCACGCCATTGCATGGTCCGGCCGGTTTGCGGGTGGATCAGGCCGAGGCGCCACGCATGCAGCGCCTGGCGCGCGAAACCGTCCGGCAGCGGCGTCACCGAGCGCTTGCCGCGTGCACGCCCATAAATCGGATCGCCAAGCAGCGGATGGCCGATATGCGCACAATGCACACGAATCTGATGAGTACGGCCGGTTTCCAGGTCGCAATGTATCGCGGTAACCGGCTGACGCTGCCAGATCGCCGTATCCACGCGCCGGAAATGCGTGCGCGCCGCTTTGCCCGATGCGCTCGTCACCACCGCCATGCGCGTGCGCTCGCGCGGATCGCGACCGATCGGCGCGTCGATCGTGCCTTCTTCGGGCATGTTGCCCCATACGAGCGCAAGATAGCGGCGTTTCACCGTACGCGCCTGGAGCTGGCGCACCAGATCGGTCTGCGCCTCGAGCGTGCGCGCCACCACCATCAGGCCGGACGTTTCCTTGTCGAGCCGATGGACGATACCGGCACGCGGCAGACCCGCTGCGGCGTCGCCATAGCGGTATAGCAGGCCGTTCAGGAGGGTGCCGCTCCAGTTGCCGGCGGCCGGATGCACGACCATGCCGGCCGGCTTGTTGATGACCACCAGCGTGTCGTCCTCGTAGACGATCTCGAGGGGCACGGGTTCGGGCGTAAAGGCGAGTTGCTCCGGCAGCAGGTCGGGTACGAGCTCGATAGTCGCGCCAAGCGGCACCGGCTGGCGAATTTTTGCGGGCTTGCCGTCAATGTGCACCCGCTCCGACTCGATCCAGCTTTGCAGCCGGTTACGTGAAAACTCCGGAAAGATTCGGGCGAGCACCTTGTCGAGGCGCTCGCCAGCCATTTCGTCGGGCACGACGACGCTGCGCGGCGTCTCGTCCGCCACGCGGCTCGCCACCGTCGGCACCATGCTGTGCGGGCCGGCGGGAGCAAGCGCGTCGCTGCCGAGATCGTCGTCGAGTGAATCGACGCCCAACGCGTCGGAGGGGTCAGCGCTTACGCTATAATCTTTGTTGCTATTCCCGGCACCGGTTGCGGCGCCTGGAGTATTTGAGCGGGTCATTGAGTCTGGGTCACCTGGACGTAAAGCTAGACTGGAAAATGCGAGCCTTGAACACCATCACTAAAGCGGCGATCAATTTGGCGGCCATCAAGAAGGCGGCCCGGAAAGTGGCCGGATACATTGCGTGCGCCGCGGCCGTCGCCGTTGTTGCGGCCTGTCACGGCTTGCCGGAAAAGACCGACGAGACGGCTACGTGGAACAACAACAAATTATATACGGAGGCGAACGACGCTCTGACCGGTGGTGATTACGGCAAGTGCGCCAAGTATTTCGAGATGCTCGAAGGCCGCGATCCGTTCGGCCACTTTGCCCAGCAAGCGCAGATCAACGTCGCGTATTGCAACTGGAAAGACAACGAAAACGCCGCCGCCGACCTGGCGATCGACCGCTTCATCCAGTTGCACCCGGATCACCCGGACATCGCCTACGCGTACTATCTGAAGGGCATGATCCACTTCAACGACGACCTCGGCCTGTTCGGCCGCTTCTCCGGTCAGGACATGAGCGAGCGCGATCCGAAGTCGCTACGCGAGTCGTATGACGCGTTCAAGGTCGTGGTCGACAAGTACCCGAACAGCAAGTATGCACCGGACGCAGCGCAACGCATGCGCTATATCGTGAACGCGCTGGCGTCGCACGAAGTCCACGCGGCGGATTATTACTACCGCCGTGGCGCATATGTCGCCGCGATCAACCGCGCGCAACTGGCGTTGAAGGAATACAAGAACGCGCCGGCTATCGAAGACGCACTGCACATCATGATGCTGTCGTACGAGAAGCTGAATCAGCCGCAACTGGCTGACGACACGAAGCGCATTCTGGCCGGCACCTTCCCCGACAGCCCGTATGTCACGGGCCATGCAAGGCCGGGTAAGGAAAAGTCGTGGTGGCAGTTCTAAGCCTCGACCAGACGCTTTCAACGTAAAGCTTAAACTAAAACGCCACGACCGAAGTCGTGGCGTTTTAGTTTGTGGGGCGCCGCCAGCGTGTGCACCACCGGCTGGCAACAGGCGCCCTCAGTCCCGCTCGAACAACGCAATCGATTCCACGTGCGAGGTGTGCGGGAACATGTTCACCACACCCGCGCCCACCAGCCGATAGCCGGCCCCATGCACGAGCAGGTCCGAATCGCGTGCGAGCGTTGCCGGGTTGCACGACACATAGACGATACGCTTGGGCAGCGGCCCATTGCCGCTTTGCGCGATCTCGGCCAGCGCCTTCGCCACTGCCAGCGCGCCTTCACGCGGCGGGTCGATGAGAAATTTGTCGAAATGACCGAGCGCGCGCATGTCGTCGGCGGTGACTTCGAACAGGTTGCGGCAGGCGAACGACGTATGCCCCGCTACGCCATTCAGCTCGGCATTAGCGAGCGCGCGAGCGGTCAGCACGTCACTGCCTTCGATGCCCACCACTTCCTTCGAAATCCGCGCAAGCGGCAGCGTGAAGTTGCCGATTCCGCAGAACAGGTCGAGCACGCGGTCCGTGCTGGCCGGGGCCAGCAGACGCAGCGCGCGGCTCACCAGTACACGATTGATCGCGTGATTCACCTGGGTGAAATCCGTGGGCTTGAACGGCATCCGGATGTTGAATTCCGGCAGCGTGTAGTCGAGCTCCACATCGAGCGGATAGAACGGCGTGACCGTGTCGGGACCGCCCGGCTGCAGCCACCACTGCACCTTATGCTCGTCGGCGAAATCGCGCAGCACCTGTTCGTCGGCGACGGTGATCGGTGCGAGATTGCGCAGCACCAGCGCGGTAACCGACGAGCCGACCGCGAGCTCGATCTGCGGCATACGATCGTAAATCGACAGTTTGCGGACCATGAAACGCAGCGGCATCAGCATCGCGGACACGTGCGGCAGCAGCACCTCGCAGGTCTTCATGTCGGCAATCTGGCTGCTTTTCTTCTCGTAGAAGCCAATGCGCATGCCGCCCTTTTCCGGCAGATAGCGCACCGCCAGACGCGCGCGGTAGCGGTATCCCCACGCCGGACCCTGGATCGGTCGGAACACGGTCTCCGGGCGCAGCTTCGCCAAGTGCCGGAAATCGTCTTCGAGCACGCGCTGCTTGACGGCAATCTGGGCTCGGATGTCGAGATGCTGCATCGAACAGCCGCCGCAGGTATCGAAGTAAGCGCATTTGGGCGTGGTGCGCAGCACGCTTTCGCGCAGCACCTGGACCACTTCGGCTTGCTCGAATTTCGCCTTGCTGCGTTGCGTCGCGTAGCTGACGCGCTCGCCGGGCAACGCACCTTCGACAAAAATCACCTTGCCGGGCGTACCGTCTTCGCTCTCGACACGACCCACGCCGCGCGCTTCCATGTCGAGCGAAACAATTTCGATGATCGGCTCATTGCCGGTAATGACGCGGGCTTTCACCGGCGCGGGCGCCTTCTGGCGCTTCGGCGAACGACGTTGTGGGGCAGTTCGGGACACCTGCGACTTCCTGACAAACTTGGGGGGAAAGGCGAGATTGTAGACGAAGCGCCGCACTTGCCAACGATTTGGCGCGACGGTAGGGTCCGTCAGCCGCGTGGAGCGCCTCGATCGTGATGGGCTAAGGTGAACCAAGGCGCTTGCGCACGATTTCGCGCTACGACGGCAGCCTTCGCAGCACCTACCCGTCAGCGTGCGGCGAACCGCTTCGTTACAAGACTGTTAAGAGGCCTACTGATCGAATGCGGCCAGATACTCGGCCCATTGCGGCGCCGTTTCCAGCGCGAGCGCATTTTTGACCAGATTGATCTCGTCCGCATACTCTTCAGCCGAAAACGCGCCGCGGATCAGCTGGAAGCGGCAATACAGCAGGTACGTATTGACGACGTCGGTCTCGCAATAGTTACGGATTTCCTCGATGCGGCCGTCCTGGTAAGCGTGCCACACCTGGCTGCCGTCCATGCCCATCTTGCCTGGGAAGCCGCACATCTTGGCGAGCGCGTCGAGCGGCGCGTTGGCGCGCGCCTGATACATAGCCAGCACGTCCATCAGATCGGTGTGACGCGCGTGATAGCGGCTGATGTAGTTGTTCCACTTGAACTCGCGATCGTCCTCGCCGAGGTCCCAGAAACGGGACGCCGGGATGCCGTTGATCAGCGCGCGGTAGTTCAGCACCGGCAAGTCGAACCCGCCGCCATTCCACGACACGAGCTGTGGCGTGTATTTCTCGATCACGCGATAAAACGACTGCACGAGCGCCGCCTCGCCGTCTTCCAACGTGCCGAGCGAGCGCACACGGAAACCGTTGTTGTCGCGGAACACACAGGAAATCGCGGCGATCCGTTGCAGGTGGTGCGGCAGAAAATCGCCGCCGGTCTTTTCGCGGCGCGCCGCAAAGGCGTGCTCAGCAACCTCGGCGTCGCTCAGCGTATCGGGCAAATTTTCGAGGCGGCGAATGCCGGCGACATCGGGAATCGTCTCGATGTCGAAAACAAGAATCGGTGTCATCAGTTATAGAACGGCGTCCTTCCGAACACCGTTGGAGGCAAAGAAGCGCTTCAGCCGCACCAGCGCTTCCTGTTGGATCTGGCGCACACGCTCGCGCGTGAGGCCCATTTCGTCGGCCAGCTCTTCGAGCGTGGCGGGTTCGATGTGGTTCAGCCCGAAGCGGCGCTCGATCACGTGACGATGCTTGTCCGACAGGCGCGCGAGCCATGCACGTGTGAGCGTTTCCAGCTCGCGGTGCTGCACTTCGGCATCCGGCGACTGGCTTTGGTCGTCGGACAGCAGGTCGAGCAGGCTGCTCGCCGGGTCGAGATCGAGTGGCGCGTCGAGCGAAGCGGTGTGTTCGTTCAGCGCGAGAATGTCGGTGACTTCGTCGGTGGTCTTGCCGGTCAGATAGGCAATATCGTCGATGCTGGCGTCGCGGCGCTCCGCGGCTTCGCCGGAATTCATCGAATTTTTTTCCAGATGGCGCTTGGCGCGCAGCACCTGGTTGAGCTCACGGATCACGTGCACCGGCAAACGCACCGTACGCGCCTGATTCATGATCGCGCGCTCGATGCTCTGGCGAATCCACCACGTGGCGTAAGTGGAGAAACGAAAGCCGCGTGTAGGATCGAATTTCTCGATGGCGTGCATCAAGCCGAGGTTGCCCTCTTCGATCAGATCGAGCAGCGGTACGCCGCGATTCAGATAACCCTTCGCGATGCTCACGACGAGCCGCAAATTGCGCTCGATCATTACTTGCCGCGCTTCGAACTCGCCCGCCTTGGCCAGACGCGAATACTTCTGCTCTTCCTCGACAGTCAGAAGCGGCTTGACGCTGATGCGGTTCAGATAGTGCTGAATCGTGTCAGCCGTCAGCTCGGCTTGCAGCAGCGCGCGGAAATCGTCCGCATCGGGCGGAGCCTCGCTCGCGCCTTCGCGGGCCTCACCGCGTTCTTCCGCGCCGCCTTGACGTTCGTCAAGATCGCGCTCCTCTGCGACCTCTTCTTCCACTTCCGAAGCGCCGCCTTCCTCCACCGCAGCGGGCGTGACGCGGCTGATCGTCTCAGACTCGGCTTGAGGTAAGCGGCGCTTCGATTTCGGCATGGTCGTATCGCTTATTGCGGCGGCAAATACTTCAGTGGGTCGACAGGTTTACCCTGCCGGCGAACTTCGAAATGCAACATCACACGGTCGGAATCGCTATTGCCCATCTCAGCAATTTTCTGCCCTTTCGTCACCGCGTCCCCCTCTTTTACCATCAAAGCGCGGTTATGTGCATACGCGGTGAGATAAGTTGCATCATGCTTGATGATAATGAGATTGCCGTAACCACGCAGCCCATTTCCGGCATAAACCACGCGCCCATCCGCAGAAGCCTTGACCGGATCGCCGGCCGCGCCGCCGATATTAATGCCCTTGTTGGTCGAATCGTTGAAAGTGCCGAGCATCGGTCCCCGCACCGGCCATGCGAACACGATATTGCCAGATGCGCCAGCGTTCGAATCGCTCGCGGCACCCGGGTTAGCCGGCGGCGTCAACGAAGCGTTGTTCGCACTCGAACCATAGATCGGCGGCGCCGCGACACCCGCTGCAGCGCCTGCCGACGGCGGCGTGCTGCCAAGCGGCGCGCTCTGCACCGTGCCACCGCTGCCGATCGGCGCCGTCGACACGCCCGGCGTCAATGCGGCGGTATTCGCGCCCGGCGGCACGACGCGCAACAATTGATCGACCTCAATCTGATTCGGGTTAGTGAGATTGTTCCAGGTTGAAATATCGCGGTAGTTCTGGCCGTTCTCCAGCGCGATCCGGTACAGCGTATCGCCCGGCTTCACGCGGTAGTAGCCCGGCGGCGGCGGTCCGAGCGGCACGGCCGGCTGCTGCGCGGCTTGCGTGCCGAGCGCGCCGCTGCCGGAGCGGTCGATGACCGGCGCCTGATCGAGGCGGGTCGCACAGGCCGACATCAACAGGGACAAGGCGAGCACGCACACGCTACGCTGGGTTACGGTCATGGGGATATTCAGTCTGGTTCTTTGCATCGCGCGCAACATACTCATCGGTGTCAAATCACTCCGGATTTTAAGGGTACAAAGAAAACGCGATCAAGCCGCGACTCGCGCCATTGCGCGGGTCCGAGGCGTTCGACCAGAGTCAGCACCTGGTTCTGGCCTTCCTGCGAGCCGACCGGCGCGACCAGACGGCCGCCGATCGCGAGTTGTTCAAGTAATGCCTGCGGTACGTCAAGCCCGGCCGCGGCGATCACGATCGCATCGAACGGCGCCGCCGACGGCAGCCCGAGGCGGCCATCACCGTAGTGCAGCCGGATGTTCGGAATACGCAGCGGACGCAAATTTGTCTTCGCGCGTTCGGACAGCGGCTTGATGCGTTCGATCGAATAAACGTCCCGCGCGACCTGGCTCAGCACCGCCGCCTGATAGCCGCAACCGGTGCCGATTTCGAGCACGTTGTTCAACGCGCGGCCGGCGGCCGCCAGTTCGATCATCCGCGCGACCACGGAGGGCTTGGAAATCGTCTGGTGATGGCCGATAGGCAGCGCCGCGTCTTCGTAGGCCTGGGCCGCGAGGCCCGGGTCGACGAACATGTGGCGCGGCACGACCGACATCGCGTTCAACACGCGCTGATCGGTCACGCCGTTCGCACGCAGGCGTTCGACCATCCGTTCGCGAACGCGTTCCGAAGTCAGCGCCAAAGCGCCGTTCAACGCGACGTTCGGCACGGCGCTGCGCTCGTTGAGTCTGGCGGCTGGCTTGTTCAGCGGCGCCGGTTTTGGCGCGACGCGCACAACCGGAACTTGCGCGACGGCTGTTGCGCGTGGTTTGGCTTGCGGCTTGGCCTGGGCGTTGGCCGGTGGATTCGCCGGCGCCTTCAGCGGCACCTTCGCCTGCGCCTTGGCCTGCGGTTTTGCTTGCGACGTCGCTTGCGGTTGGGTCTGCGCCCTCGCCTGAGTCTTTCCCGTGGAGCCGGGCGGCGCATTCTTCGCAGGTTGCTGGCGTGCGTTCAGTGCCGCGCTCGCGGCGAGTACCGCCGCGCGCACGTCGCCCGGACGCCCTTCAGGCCGGCGCGGTTCGCGCACCAGGTCCTCGAGGCCGAGCGGAAAGCGCTTTGCGCGCTCGCTGGTCATGAAGTGCTGCTGCCGGCGCGCGCCCAGTCGCGCGCTGCGGGCAGCATTTGCGTGTGGGTCAGGTCGAGCTGCAACGGCGTGATCGACACCTGGCCGTTGGCGACGGCGTGGAAATCGGTGCCTTCGCTCGCATCGCGCGCACTGCCGGACGGGCCAATCCAGTAGATCGGTTCGCCGCGCGGGTTGGTCTGACGGATCACCGGCTGCGACGGATGCCGCTTGCCCAGACGCGTGATATGCCAGCCGTCGAGTTGCTCGTATGGCAGGTTCGGAATATTGACGTTCAGGAGCGGATGCCCCGGCAGCGGTTGCTCGAGGTAGTGCGCGACGATCTCGGCGGCCACACGCACAGCGTCTTCGAGATGCACCCAGTCTTTGTCGACCAGCGAGAAGGCAATGGCCGGCACACCGAACATGATGCCTTCGGTGGCTGCGGCGACGGTGCCCGAATAGAGCGTGTCCTCGCCCATGTTCTGGCCGTTATTGATACCCGAGACGACGAGGTCCGGCGTGTGGTCCAGCATACCGGTCAGCGCAATGTGCACCGAGTCGGTCGGCGTGCCGTTGACGTAATAGAAACCGTTCGCCGAGCGCAGCACCGAAAGCGGACGCGACAGCGTCAAGGAATTGGACGCGCCGCTGCAGTTCTGCTCGGGGGCCATCACGGTGACGTCCGCAATCGGCTTGAGCGCTTCGTAAAGCGCGGCAAGGCCGGGCGCCAGATAACCGTCGTCATTGCTGAGTAGGATTCGCATGCGGCGATTGTAACCGAGGAAAGAAGGCACGCGAACGACACGGCAGGCGGTGCACGTATCACATGCAAAGCGCACGCGCCGGGGCCCGTGCCAACGAGGATCGCCCCAGCAAGCACTGGCTTCGAGCAATAAAAACGCACGGTCGTGCGAATTGTTTTACACTCGGGTTTTACACTCAGAATAGTTGCGACGCCCCGAAGGAAGTCCGCTTGGGGACCCTGATCGATATGGAGACACGATGCGCGCGATTCGCTGTAATCAATATGGGCCGCCGGAGAGCCTGGTCGTCGAAAATCTGCCGGACCTCGAACCGCCGCCTGGCCATGTCGTGATCGACGTCAAAGCCGCCGCCGTCAATTTTCCCGATGTGCTGATCATCGAGAACAAATACCAGTTCAAACCACCCCTGCCCTTTACTCCTGGCTCCGAAGTCGCGGGCGTCGTGCGCGCCGTCGGTGCCGGCGTGACGCAGTTCAAGCCGGGCTCAAGGGTGGTCGCGTTCACCGGCTCGGGCGGATTTGCCGAGCAGGCGCTGGCCCCGGTCGCGGCGTGTGTGCCGCTGGCGGACGGCGTCGAATTCGAACTGGCCGCCGCGTTCACACTGGCCTATGGCACGTCGCATCATGCGGTGGTCGATCGCGGCCAGTTGAAGGCCGGCGAGACGATGCTGGTGTTGGGCGCGGCGGGCGGCGTCGGACTCGCCGCGGTCGAGATCGGCAAAGCGCTCGGCGCGCGCGTGATCGCGGCGGCGTCGAGCGACGAGAAGCTCGCTACCTGCGTAAAGCATGGCGCGGACGCCACCATCAACTACAGCACCGAAGACTTGCGCGAACGCATCAAGGCGCTAACCGCTGGCCAAGGTCCGGACGTGATCTACGATCCGGTTGGCGGCGTGTATGCGGAACCGGCGTTTCGCAGCATCGGCTGGCGCGGACGTTATCTGGTGGTCGGCTTTGCGAACGGCGAGATCCCGAAGTTGCCGCTCAATCTGACGCTGCTCAAAGGCGCTAGCCTGGTGGGCGTGTTCTGGGGAGACTTTGCGAAACGCGAACCGCAGCACAATCACGCCGCGTTCCAGCAGATGACTGGCTGGATCGGCGAGGGCAAACTCAAGCCGTATGTGTCGGAACGCTATTCGCTCGAAGACACGGGCCGCGCGTTGCGCGATATGGCAGAGCGCCGGGTGATCGGGAAGGTGGTGGTTACGCCTTAGGCGCAATGCGCTGCCGCAGCCGCTCCTTTGAGTGGGAAAGAGAACGGAAAACGGCGTGGGGTTTAAAACCGCACGCCGTTTTTGTTGAGTCTTCGGGAATGTGGCGCTACAGCTTTTCCGTATCACCCGACTTCGGCTGCCACTTCATCAGCCGCCGTTCGCCAATCCCGACGATGGCGTCGAGAATCAGCGCGAACGCCGTCAACACCAGAATCCCGGCGAACACAGTATTGATATCGAAGGTGCCTTCGGCTTGCAAAATCAGATAACCGACGCCGCGCGCCGAGCCGAGATATTCCCCCACCACCGAACCGACGAACGCCAGGCCCACCGATGTATGCAGGCTCGAAAACACCCAGCTCATCGCGCTCGGCAGATACACGAAACGCAGCAACTGCTTGCCGTTCGCGCCGAGCATGCGCGCGTTGGCGAGCACAACCGGGCTCACTTCCTTGACGCCCTGATAGACGTTGAAGAAGACGATAAAGAACACAAGCGTGACACCTAGCGCCACCTTCGACCAGATGCCGAGGCCAAACCACACCCCGAAAATCGGCGCGAGAATCACGCGCGGCATCGAATTGGCGGCTTTGATGTACGGATCGAATAGCGCGCTCGCGAGCGGCGACAGCGCAAGCCACAAACCGACGCCGAGTCCGAGCGCGGTGCCGAGCGCGAACGCGAGCACCGTTTCGACCAGTGTGATCCACAGGTGCAGATAGATTTCGCCGCCCGTGAACCACTCCCAGATGCGCTGAAGCACTTTCTGCGGCTCGCCGAAGAAGAACGCGGCCTTGTTCGGGTCGTCGAAATAGAACGGCGGCAGCAGCGTCGGACTGGTCAGCACGTACCAGAGCACGAAACTCAGTACGAGCAGCAGCCACTGCCAGATCATCAGGTTCGCCCGGTTCGGGCGCAACGTCTTCCACATGACTCGGTTTGCCTTTGACGATTGATCGACGCCAATACAAGACGTAACAAACAGGACTTAACGACGGGACTCAACGACTGGACGGACGACAGGATTCAGCTACGGATATCCATACATGCCGCCACGCCACTCCGCAACGTATCGCAACGCAACTACGTGACCCGCTCAAACAGCCGTGAGCTGCTGCTGATAACCCTTGAGCACCTCATCGCGCAGCACGCTCCAGATCTGCGCATGCAACTCGACGAAACGCGGATGCGCGCGAATCTCGGCGACGTCGCGCGGACGCGGCAGATCGATTGTGAATTCGCCGATCGGATGCGTACCCGGCCCCGCCGACAGCACCACTACACGGTCGGACATCGAAATCGCTTCGTCGAGATCGTGTGTGATGAACAGCACCGCTTTGCGTTTGGCCGCCCATAGGTCGAGCAGCTCGTTTTCCATCAGCTGACGCGTCTGGATATCGAGCGCGGAAAACGGCTCGTCCATCAGGATGATGTCCGGATCGAGAATCAAAGTCTGCGCCATCGCGACGCGCTTGCGCATGCCGCCCGACAATTGATGCGGATAGCGGTCGCCGAAGCCACCGAGGCCGACCCGCTTCAACCACTCGTCAGCTTTGCTGCGCGCTTCCGCCGGCGGCACGCCATGAAACGCGAGGCCAGCCATCACGTTGTCGATGGCCGAGCGCCACGGCATCAGCGCGTCTGCCTGGAACATATAGCCGGCGCGCCGGTTAATCCCCTTGAGCGGCTCGCCGAACACACTGACCGTCCCCGACGACGGTCCCAGCAAACCCGCGCCGACGTTCAGCAGAGTGGATTTGCCGCAACCGGTCGGGCCGACCACCGAGACGAATTCGCCCGGCGCGATGTGCAAGGTCGTGTCCTTGACCGCCGTGTAACGCTGCGCGCGGTTGTCCCGCGCAGCGAACGTGCAGGTGATGTTGTCGAGCGCCAGAGCGGCAACGGTCATCGTTCGACTCGCTTCGAAAATCGGTTTCGGTTTGTCATGTCGTCATGA
Organism: Paraburkholderia sp. D1E; assembly: GCF_052682275.1. NCBI lineage: Bacteria > Pseudomonadati > Pseudomonadota > Betaproteobacteria > Burkholderiales > Burkholderiaceae > Paraburkholderia > Paraburkholderia sp. D1E. The sequence goes on along the minus strand of NZ_JBQYMB010000001.1, from coordinate 6,631,457 downwards.
CGGCGGTGGACGGTGGGTGATCGAGGGGAACGCAGCACGTGCCCCGCCCTCGGCTCCACGCCGGTACTTAGGCCTTGACGGTCACCAGCGCTTTCTTGACGAAGTCGTTGGTCCACGCCCTGGACAAATCGATCGGCTTGCCCTGCACGTTCGGATCGAACGCCTGCAGGGTCTTAAGCGAGGTGGCCGGGCCATCGGCGGGCATCAGACCGTCCGGAGACATTGCCTCCTTCACATGCTGCCACGCGTCCAGATACACCGCGCGGTCGCCGAGCAGATAGCCTTCCGGCACGGTATTGATCAGCTCGCTACCGGTCGCCGTTTGCAGCCACTTGAGCGCGCGCACCATCGCATTGGTCAGCGCCTGGGTGGTGTTCGGATTCTTCGTGATGAAACTCTGCGACGCGTACAGACACCCCGCCGGCATATCACCGCCGAACACGCTGCGCGTATCGGCGAGCGTGCGTGTATCCGACACGACGCGAATCTCACCGGTGCGCTCGAGCTTGGTCATCACCGGGTCGAGATTGGCGATGGCGTCGATCTGGCCCGACTGCAGTGCCGCGATCGCCCCAGCCCCTGCGCCCACCCCGATGAACGCGACGTCTTTCGCGGTCAATCCGGCTTTCGCCAGCACGAAGCTCGCCATGATCGAGGTCGACGAACCCGGCGCTGTCACGCCAATTTTCTTGCCTTTCAGATCGGCGATCGACTTGTAATTCGGCATCGCCTTCTTCGATATCGCGAGGACGATCTGCGGCGCACGCCCCTGTAGCACGAATTCGCGGAACGACTGCTTTTGCGCCTGCAGCAGCAAGGTGTGCTCGAACGCGCCGGAGACCACATCCGCGCTGCCGCCGACGGCCGCCTTCAACGCCTGCGAGCCGCCGGCGAAATCCGAGATTTCGACGTCGAGTCCCTCGTCCTTGAAGTAATTGCGGCGCTCGGCAATCGTGAGCGGCAAGTAATAGAACAGGTTCTTGCCGCCGACGGCAATCGCCACCTTGGTGGTTTCAGGTTTGCCCTGTGCGAAAGCGAGCGGCGTGGCGGCGAACGTGGCGCCCGCGAGCGCGGCGGTACCGGTGAGGAAGGTTCTGCGTTGCATGGTCTGTCGTCTCCAAACTTTTGTTATCTTTTTGCCGCGCACTCACTCACACAATCTGTTGCGCGTGCAACCTTACAATGTGGTCTGAATCATAACCTAGCGATTGCAGGACTTCATCGGTATGTTCACCCAGTTCCGGGCCTAACCAGCGCGTTTCGCCGGGGGTTTCCGAGAGTTTCGGCGTCACCGACGGCAGCGTGATTTCCTGACCATCCTGCCATTTGAAGCGCTGGATCATCTGGCGTGCCATGAATTGCGGATCGGTGAACATGTCTGCGACGCTGTAAATACGGCCGACCGGCACGTCGGCGGCGTTCAGCACGGCGAGCGCTTCGTCGATAGTGCGCGTGGCGAGCCACGCGGCGATCGCGCCGTCGATTTCCTGGGTACGCGGCACGCGGCCGTCGTTGTGCGCGAGAGCTGGATCGTTCGCCAGGTCTTCGCGTTCGATAGCGACCATCAGGCGCTTGAAGATCGGGTCGCTATTACCGCCGATGACGATGCTGCCGTCGCGGCAAGGATACGTGTTCGACGGCACGATGCCCGGCAGCGACGCGCCGGTGCGCTCGCGCACCATGCCGTACACACCGTACTCAGGCACCACGCTCTCCATCATGTTGAAGACGGCCTCGTACAGCGCGACGTCGACGACCTGCCCTTTGCCGCCGTTCACCTGCTTGTGATGCAAGGCCATCAACGCGCCGATCACGCCATGCAGCGCGGCAATCGAATCGCCGATCGAAATGCCGATGCGCGGCGGCGGCAAATCCGGATAACCGGTGATGTGGCGCAAACCACCCATCGATTCGGCGATCGCACCGAATCCTGGCCGGTCTCGATATGGCCCGGTCTGGCCGTAGCCGGACAGACGCACCATCACGAGCCCCGGGTTCTCCGCCGATAAAACGTCATAACCGAGCCCGAGCTTCTCCAGCAAACCCGGCCGGAAATTCTCGACGACGATATCCGCCTCTTTCGCGAGGCGCCGCACAATCTCCTTGCCCTCTTCGGCTTTCAGATTGATCGTGACGGATTTCTTGTTACGCGCCTGAACGGCCCACCAAAGCGACGTGCCGCCGACTTCCGGATAAAGCTTGCGCCATTTGCGCAGCGGATCGCCGCCCTTGGGATCCTCGATCTTGATGACGTCGGCGCCGAACTCGCCAAGAAAGCGCGCGGCGAACGGGCCGGCGATCAGCGTGCCGAGTTCGAGCACCTTGACGCCGGCAAGCGGGCCTTTAGGGGTGGCGCTGGGGTCTGGGGTGACGCTCATGTGTCTCCTCTGTGTGCTGTTCTTGCCTGGGCACGGCGCGGCTGGAAGCGTTGCGGAGCGGTCCCGCCCGGCACGCTTAGGTATTGCAGGTGCCGCGACATGGCGCTGCTGGTTACGTCAGGCTACATCGAGCGCCGGTCGAGCATTGCACGGGCGATCGTGCCGGCGTCGACGTACTCGAGTTCGCCGCCCACCGGCACGCCGCGCGCGAGGCGCGTCACGGCAAGACCGCGCGCCTTGAGCGTCTGCCCGAGGTAATGCGCGGTGGCTTCGCCTTCATTCGTAAAATTGGTTGCGAGTACGACTTCCTTGACGATGCCATCCGACGCGCGCTTGACCAGCCGGTCGAAATGGATCTCCTTCGGGCCAATGCCGTCGAGCGGACTGAGCCGCCCCATCAGCACGAAATAGAGGCCACGATAGGTCATCGTCTGTTCGAGCATGATCTGGTCGGCGGGCGTCTCGACAACGCACAACAAGGCCGGATCGCGTTCCTCATCGAGACAGACCTCGCAGATCTGCGCTTCGGTAAAAGTGTTGCACTTCTCGCAGTGCTGCAGATGTTCAGTCGCGAACAGCAGCGAGCGGCCGAGTTTTTCGGCGCCGTCGCGATCGTGCTGCATCAGGTGGTACGCCATGCGTTGCGCGGATTTTGGCCCGACACCGGGCAGCACGCGCAGCGCTTCGACGAGCGCCGACAAGGCGGAAGGTTGTTTCATGCGGATCGGCGGCGTCGAAGTGAGTGTTGCCCGGTATGGCCCGGTATGCGGGTGGCGATGCGGTTGCTTCTATCAGCTCGGTAACGAATCGGACAGGCACGCCTGGCGAACGAACTGAACCGCCCTGATGCAAACTTGCACGACCTGGGGACGGGTGTCTGGCGCGGGCACTGAAACGAGCGCGGCTCGCGCATTCAACTCACGCCGCGGTCAAAGCAACGGCGTGAACCCCTTCTTGCAGATTCTTGCAGCGACGTCGCTCAGAACGGCAGCTTGAAGCCCGGCGGCAGCGGCAGACCCGAGGTCATTCCGCCCATCTTTTCCTGAGCGGTGGCTTCGGCCTTGCGCACGGCGTCGTTGAATGCAGCGGCGACGAGGTCTTCCAGCATGTCCTTGTCGTCGGCAAGCAGGCTCGGATCGATCGATACGCGACGCACGTCGTTCTTGCAGGTCATCGTCACCTTGACGAGACCGGCGCCCGACTGTCCCTCGACTTCGATCAATGCAAGCTGATCCTGCATCTTCTTCATGTTTTCCTGCATCTGCTGGGCCTGCTTCATCAGCCCGGCGAGTTGGCCTTTCATCATGGACATGCTCCTTCTTGATAGCGTGAAATCCGGAAATCGGGTGCGCCAAAGCGCGGCGAATCAGTAGACGGACGACGCGCCGTTCGGGCCGGCGTTCTGTGTAATCGGGCGGATCGAACCGGGCACGATGCTCGCGCCGAACTCGCGGATCAGCGACTGCACGAACGGATCAGCACCGATCTCGCGCTCCGCTTCCTGTTGGCGCTGGGCGCGCACAGCGGCGTCGTGCGCGGCCGCCGTGCGACGCGCCGGACCGACTTCGACCAGCACATCGACGTTCTGACCGAGCTTTTCGGCGAGCGCGGCTTTCAGTTTAGCGACCTGGGAGGCTTCGGCGTACTGCGGCACCGGCACGCTCAGCTTGAGCGTGTTGCCTTCGAGCGCCATCAGTTCGCTGTTGAACGCGAGCTGATACGAAATGCCCTTGAGCGGCAGATCGACCGCGAGCGCAGGCCAGTCGCCCTGGAAACCCAGTGGATCGAGCGGCACGGCGGGCGGCAACGGCCGCTTGTCGACCACGGGCGCGGGGGGCGACGCAGGCGCGGCGTTCACGCGGACGTCGTCGGGACCGCTGTCGAACACCGGCATGTAGTTGTCGTCCGGCAGGCCGTAATAGCCTTCGTCCGCTGCCGTTAGCGGCATGTATTCATCGGGCGGCATGTCGTCCCACGGCGCGTTCGATGAGCCGTTCTGCTCCGAACCGTTGCGCTGGGCCTGAGGCGACGAAACGCGCGCCGCCGGTGCCGCATCTTGTTGCTGCGCGGGGCGCGGGGCGCCCGGCGTCGGCACATTGACGACAACGCGGGGCGCGGCAGACTTCGGCGTGGCCGGGGTCACGGCGGGCCTCGCGGCTGCAGCCGTAGCGCGGCCGCGGTCAGACGACACTTTCAGACCGGCACTGCGCAATACGTTGAGTGCGTCACTCGCGCCACCCGCACGGCGCGGCGGGATGTCGGCTGCAGGCGGCGGCTCTTGCGATGCCGTTGCCGGTGCGGCCTCTTCTACGCGTGCGAGCGTGGCTGCGGCCGGAGCCGTGAGCGAAGACGCGGGTGCCGATTCCTGCTGAGCGGCCGCGGTGGATGCGTCTATCGGGCTCGGCGCGGTGGGCGCGTCGTCCCACGGTGCCAAGGGCGGCGCAGTGGCTACCGCAGTGGCTACTTTTGTTACTTCGATCGATCCAGTCGCCGCGGCTGCCGGTGCCGGGGGCGTCGCTTCGGGCATCGGAGCCGCTCGGGGCGCGCTCACGTCCGCAGATGCAGGCACCGGATCGCTCAGATTCGTTTCGACGGAAGTTTCTTCCTGCCACGGCGCTAAAGCCGGTGCGGCAATGGTGTCGGCTGCCGCGGGCACGACTGCTGCGCTCGCCCCACCAGAGGCAGATGCGGACCTGGAAACAATCGCCGCGTCAGCAATAGCCGGTTTCGGCGTTTCAGTATTTTCAGCAGACTCCGGCGACGCCAGGTGCTGCGAATCCGGCGTCGTGGACTTCGCTTCTGCCACCGGATTCCCGGAGCGCACCGGCACGGCAGCGGCTGCTTCAACCGCTCGCGACGACGCAACCGCCTGTTGCGCGGCGACCGCCGGCGAGCCGGTGCGTTTAGCTCCACCCGCCCCCGCCGGCCCCGCCGCTCGCGCCGCAGCCGCGCCGCCACCACCGGTGGGCGCCGGTTCGAATGCCAGCATGCGCAAGAGCGTCATCGTGAAGCCGGCGTATTCGTCAGGCGCGAGACCCAGTTCGCTTCGGCCGATGGTCGATATCTGATAGAACAGCTGCACCTGCTCGGCGCTCAACGCCTCGGCAAAACGACGCAGATCAGCCGCTTCTGGCCACTCGTCCAACACCGACGAAGGCGCAAACTGCGCCCACGCGATTCGATGCAACAAGCTCGCCAGATCCTGCAACGCCGTCGAAAACGACAGGCTGCGCAACGCCATCTCGTCCGCGACCGCCAACACCGTGGCGCCGTCACCATCGGCAAGCGCGTCGAGCAGGCGAATAAGATAGCTTTGATCGAGCGCGCCGAGCATGCCGCGCACCGCTTCTTCGTTTACCTGATTGGCCGAATAGGCAATCGCCTGATCGGTCAGCGAGAGCGCGTCGCGCATCGAGCCGTCGGCCGCGCGCGCGAGCAGACGCAATGCCTGAGCGTCGTACGGCACCTTCTCTTCGCCGAGAATGTGCTCGAGATGCGACACGATGTGCCCGGCCGGCATCTGTTTCAGATTGAACTGCAGACAGCGCGACAGCACCGTGACCGGGATCTTCTGCGGATCGGTGGTAGCAAGAATGAATTTGACGTGCGAAGGCGGCTCTTCCAGCGTCTTCAACATCGCGTTGAAGGCGTGATTGGTCAGCATGTGCACTTCGTCGATCATGTAGACCTTGAAGCGCGCGTCGACCGGCGCGTAGACCGCGCGCTCGAGCAGCGCCGCCATTTCGTCGACACCGCGATTACTCGCCGCGTCCATCTCGACATAATCGACAAAGCGGCCTTCATTGATCTCGCGGCACGCGCGGCACACGCCGCACGGCGTGGAGGTCACGCCGGTTTCGCAATTCAGCGCCTTGGCAAAGATACGCGACAGCGTGGTTTTGCCGACGCCGCGGGTGCCGGTAAACAGATAGGCATGATGCAGACGGCCGCCGTCGAGCGCGTGCGTGAGCGCGCGCACCACGTGCTCCTGTCCGACGAGCGAAGCGAAATCCTTCGGCCGCCATTTGCGTGCGAGAACTTGATAGGTCATCCGGAAATTGTATCAGTAACGATGGCGCGCAAAACCGAATCGAGACGGCGCGCGAACACGTGTTGCCGCTTCATTGAAACAGGCTAACGGACCGATAGAAAAAAATAGATGAAGCGCGCGAGAAACGCCAATGCAGTGTCTGCGTGGCAGCGCCTGGGTAAAACAGGAGATGAAAGGTACGGCAGAGGAAAAACAAGGAAAAAGGAAGGTGACGAGCCTGACCCTCGGCACTGGTGGAAAACGGCTGTGGCTGCTTCGTTCCCGACCTGACCAGATTGACCATCCCTCCATGCGAGGAGGCCCGTCACGAAACATTCTATCACCGCTTGGCCCGTCGCGCGACTGTTAATACGGCCAAACCGACATCGACGCGCCGAATCAGGCGCTTCGCATCATATAGTGCAGCATCCGGAACGTACGCGTCCGGGCCACTTGAGTTTGCGCCGCCTGCCACCAGATAAGCTGCGTCGCGTTTATCAGAACGTAGTGGCACTTCACCGGCAGCCGTTGGCCCCACTGCCCTTGATGAGTACTATCACCACCGGCAACGCATAGCGAATTAAGCTAAACTGCCATACGGATGACCCGCAACCGCGAGCTTTCCGCGCATTCCGGAAATGGTCTTTCGACTTTTTCAGGCGTACGCCGGCAAGGCTTCGATTGCGGCAAAGCGAACGGAAGTTTCCCTAGATTTTGACGTATCGTGGCGAGCAATTCAGGCGGGCCTCGAACCGATAGAGGTATTCATACAATGAGCGAATCAATCAAGCATATTAGCGACGCATCGTTCGAACAGGACGTCGTGAAATCCGATAAACCCGTGCTGCTCGATTTCTGGGCTGAATGGTGCGGTCCGTGCAAGATGATCGCGCCGATCCTCGACGAAGTCGCGAAGGATTACGCCGATCGCCTGCAAATCGCCAAGATCAACGTCGACGAACATCAGTCGACGCCGGTCAAGTTCGGCGTGCGCGGCATCCCCACGCTGATCCTCTTCAAGAATGGCGCTGTCGCCGCGCAGAAAGTTGGCGCGCTGTCGAAGTCGCAGCTCACCGCGTTCCTCGACGGCAATCTGTAAAGCGGTCGCATCGGCGCGCTCGAGGCCCTTGAAACCTTCAGGTGCGCTGTCTTAGGCGTGTTGTCAGCCGGCAACACGCTCAATAAGAAAGATGCCATACCGTCGCACTGGCGGAAATTGGCGTGTGCTATGCTAGAATCCGCAAAACGTCGAAAAGACGTGTAAGTCCTTGAGCGGTTCCGCTCACTCTCCTCCCAGATTTCATTTCGTCGCACCTTCTCCTGCGGGTTCTCCGTATGCATTTATCCGAGCTTAAGACTCAGCACGTGTCCGAATTGATCGAGATGGCCAATGGCCTCGAGATCGAAAGTGCAAACCGCCTGCGCAAGCAGGAATTGATGTTTGCCATTCTAAAAAAACGAGCCAAAGCGGGCGACACGATCTTCGGCGACGGCACGCTCGAAGTGCTGCCGGACGGCTTCGGCTTCCTGCGTTCGCCGGAAACCTCGTATCTGGCCAGCACGGACGACATTTACATCAGCCCGTCGCAAATCCGCCGCTTCAACCTGCACACGGGCGACACGATCGAAGGCGAAGTGCGTACGCCGAAAGACGGTGAACGCTATTTCGCGCTGGTCAAGGTGGACAAGGTCAACGGCCAGCCGCCGGAAGCCTCGAAGCACAAGATCATGTTCGAAAACCTGACGCCGCTGCACCCGAACAAGGTGCTGCTGCTCGAACGTGAAATGCGTGGCGAAGAAAACGTCACGGGCCGCATCATCGACATGATCGCGCCGATCGGTAAGGGCCAGCGCGGTTTGCTGGTTGCTTCGCCGAAGTCCGGCAAGACCGTGATGCTGCAGCACATCGCCCACGCGATCAAACAGAATCACCCGGATGTCGTGCTGTTCGTGCTGCTGATCGACGAACGCCCGGAAGAAGTGACCGAAATGCAGCGTTCGGTGGCCGGCGAAGTGATCGCCTCCACGTTCGACGAACCCGCTGCGCGTCACGTGCAAGTCGCCGAAATGGTGATCGAAAAAGCCAAGCGCCTCGTCGAAATGAAGAACGACGTGGTGATTCTGCTCGACTCGATCACGCGTCTCGCGCGTGCGTACAACACCGTCGTGCCGGCCTCGGGCAAGGTGCTGACGGGTGGTGTCGACGCGAACGCGCTGCAACGTCCGAAGCGCTTCTTCGGCGCGGCGCGCAATATCGAAGAAGGCGGCTCGCTGACCATCATCGGCACGGCACTGATTGAAACCGGCAGCCGCATGGACGACGTGATCTACGAAGAATTCAAGGGCACCGGCAACATGGAAGTGCACCTGGAACGCCGTCTTGCTGAAAAGCGCGTCTATCCGTCGATCAACCTGAACAAGTCCGGCACACGCCGTGAAGAATTGCTGATCAAGCCCGAAGTCCTGCAAAAAATCTGGGTGCTGCGCAAGTTCATTCACGACATGGACGAAGTCGAGTCGATGGAATTTCTGCTCGACAAGATTCGCCAGACGAAGAGCAACTCCGAGTTCTTCGACATGATGCGTCGTGGCGGCGGCAGCTAAGGCCTCGCGCCGAAACAACTGCATCAACCGCACAGCATAAGAAAGCCGCTCGCCAGAAACGAGCGGCTTTTTTTCGTCCGTAAGGTTTCGCCTGAAAAAGTGCGTGCTGCCTCAACAACGTGTACGTGAACGTACACGTTGCAGTACAATGCGCTCAGTCCGTCATGCCTGCCCTACCTTATGTCGAAGGACTCACCCGCCTTGCTCACCGTACGCGACGCCGCCGAACGCCTCGGGGTTACGCCGCGCACGCTGAAGTATTACGAGGAACGCGGCCTCGTCTCGCCTACCCGCAGCGAAGGCCGCTATCGGCTTTACGACGAGGAAGACCTGAAGCGTTTCGGCCGCATTCTGCGCCTGCGTTCGCTCGGTTTTTCGCTGCACGGCATCACCGAAATGCTCAAGCGCCCGCTCGAGCCGGTCGAAGGCGGGCATCGCTATTCCACCGAATCGCTGCAGCAGATTCGCGACGCCATCTCGGAACAGGTCGACTCACTCGACGCCCGCATCGAAACGATGCGCCGCGAACTCAAGGAAGCGCAGAAGCTGCGAGCCGAACTGAGTCCCGACCTCGACTATCTCGAACGGCGCCTCGCTGGAGAAAATGCGGACGCGTTGCTCGAACAGCGCCGCAACGCGCGTGCCAAAGCGACCGCCACGCCGCAAGGAGGACGCAAAAACACTCAAGATGAAGCCGCGCCTGACACCGCGCCCGACTCCGCCGCGGATCCGTCTGCATGAGTACCGCGCCTTCCCGCACGCCGCTGTTCAGCGTCGTAAAATTGCGCGGCGATTTTTTCCCGTGGGTGCTGGCCGTCGTCACCGGCCTCGACTATTTCGACAACGCGATCTTTTCGTTTTTCACCAGCTACATCGCGGGCGGCATCAACGCATCGCCGGATGAACTGGTGTGGGCCTCGAGCGCCTATGCGGTAGCGGCCGTGCTCGGCATTCTGCAGCAGCAATGGTGGGTCGAGCGCTTCGGCTACCGGCGCTACGTGGCCGGCTGCATGCTGCTCTATTCAACTGGCGCGATCGCCGCCGCATTGTGCGAGTCGTCGATCGAACTCGCATTCGCGCGCGGCTTTCAGGGCTACTTCATCGGCCCGATGATGGGCACCTGCCGCATCCTGATCCAGATGAGTTTCACGCCACAGCAGCGGCCTGCGGCAACCCGTGCTTTTCTGGTGCTGATCGTGTTGAGCAGTGCGCTTGCACCGCTGATCGGCGGCCAGCTGGTCGCGCATTTCGACTGGCGCGCGCTATTCGCCTGCACCGCGCCGGTCGGCGTGCTGTTTGCCATCCTCGCCCTGCTCGCACTGCCGGATACCGGCAACCGCTTGCCGGAAGAGCGCGGCGCGGCGCACTTCTGGCCTTATCTGATCTTCGCGTTCGCGCAAGGCGCGCTGCAAATCGTGATGCAACAAGTGCGGTTCCAGTTGTTCAGCGCCTCGCCGGGGCTGATTCTGCTGACGGTCGCCGGCATCGTCGCGCTCGGCTGGTTCGCATACCAGCAATGGCACCATCCGGCGCCGCTGGTGCGACTGCATGCGCTGCGCGAAAAGGTGTTCCAGGTCGGGCTCGTGCTGTACATGTTCTACTACTACATCTCAACCGTATTCAGCTACCTGACGTCGCGCTTTCTCGAAAGCGGCCTCGGCTATCCGGTCGAGAATACCGGCCGGCTGGTCGGCGTGACGTCGCTGATTTCGGCAAGCGCCCTATTCGTCTACCTGCGTTACGCGAAGCTCCTGCCGCGCAAAAAGTGGATCATCGTACCAGGCTTCGCGGTGGCCGCATTCGCCGCGGCGTGGATGACGCGCATGTCACCGGGCGTGGGCGAAGCCGCACTGATTGTGCCGATGCTGCTGCGCGGCTTGCTATTGCTGTTCATCGTGCTGCCGGTCGCCAATCTGACGTTTAGAATCTTTGCCATTGAAGAATTCACGCATGGCTACCGGCTGAAAAACATCGTGCGGCAACTGACGATCTCGTTCGCGACGGCCTCGGTGATCATCGTCGAACAACATCGGCAGGCGCTGCATCAGGCTCGCCTCGCGGAGTTCGTGAATCCGTACAATCCGTTGTTCCAGAATTCGCTCGCTGCGCTGACGAGCGGCTTCAGCGCCGCCGGTCGCTCGCCATCCGAGGCGCATTCGCTTGCGATAGTGGAAATCAGCCGGACGGTCGCGCAGCAGGCAAGCTTCCTGACGTCGCTGGACGGCTTCTACTTCCTGATCGGCATTGCGATATGCGGCGGCATTTTCGCCGCGTGGCAAAAACAGATCGACTAAGGGTTGCATCAGGCCATGCTTTCGAAACTCACCCAATGGTTCGGCACGCGCCGCCGCGACCGCGCGCTGCGCGACTACGCGATCGACGACGCGCTGTGGCAAGCCACGCTCGGCGGCCTGCCGTTCCTCGCCCATCTCGAGGCGCCGGATCGCGTGCATCTGCGCGAGCTGACCAGCCTTTTCATCGCGAAAAAGGAATTTTCGACCGCGCACGAACTCGAGTTGACCGACGCGATGACTGTGGCAATTGCTGCGCAGGCGTGTCTGCCGGTGCTGAACCTGAGCCTCGAGTTGTATCGCGGCTGGGTCGGCGTGATCGTCTATCCGGGCGAGTTCGTGATCCGCAAAACGGTTGAAGACGAAGACGGCGTGGTGCACGAAGTCGAGCACGACGCGAGCGGCGAAGCATGGGAAGGCGGCCCGGTGGTGTTGTCGTGGGAAGACGCGCAGATGACCGGCGGTGCGGACGCCTATAACGTCGTGATTCACGAATTCGCGCACAAGATCGACATGCTGACCGGCGAGGCGAACGGCCATCCGCCGCTTACACGCCGCTGGCATGCCCCGCTCGATTCGCAGGCATGGGCCGACGTCTTCGACCATGCATACGACCATTTCTGCGCCAAAGTGGACGCAATACCGGACAGGCGCTGGGCGCGTTTCGAGCGCGATTCGTTGATCGACCCGTATGCGGCGGACCATCCGTCGGAATTTTTTGCCGTGTGCAGCGAGGCGCTGTTCGTCCAGCCACAGGCCTTCGAGGCGGAGTATCCCGAGCTATACCGGTTGCTGGCGCGGTATTACCGGCAGGATCCGGCGCGGGTGGGATTGGCATTCGCTCCGTCCTGACGCCCGCCGCATAAGGGGTGCCGCGCGGCATGTGGACAAGAAACGGACCGATAAAGTGCCGGCGAAAACGAGGCAAAACGCAGGCAAAAAGGTCGTAGAAAGGTCGTCAAGCGACTGATTTTCTGGCATAATCGCCGTTTTTCGACCATAGGCAAGTGGCTCGCGCCTAGATGCAGTCCGCATTTGTAGCGGCTGCTCGCGGGTTGGCTACCGCCAGATTAAAGGAAAGACCATGAAAGAAGGCATTCACCCGGATTACCGCGAAGTCCTGTTCGTCGACATGTCGATCGACTTCAGGTTTGTAACGCGCTCGACCATCCAGACGCGTGAAACCGCCGAATTCAACGGCAAGACCTACCCGCTCGCCAAGATCGAAGTGTCGTCGGAATCGCATCCGTTCTACACCGGCCAACAAAAGATCATGGACACGGCAGGCCGCGTCGAGAAGTTCAACAAGAAGTTCGGCTCGCGTGCTACCGGCAAGGCAGCTGCGAAGTAATACCCGCTTCGTCGCAGGCCTTGGCCAGCAACGAAGCAGCAGCAAAAAAGGGCAGCGCGAGCTGCCCTTTTTTGTCTCTGCTCCTTTGCCTCCTTATCCCGGACGTTGTAAGCACCAGGCCGCCCGTTGCGGCATCGTGTTACAGGAACTCCAATGACGTTGCGAGCCATTACCGCCCGTGACGCGCATCGCACGGCACGACTACAATGCCGGATGCTCCAGATTGGCCATTCTGGCCGGACACCCCGTCCGGTCCTGGCTGCACCGCCTATCCGATATCCACACACCGCATGAGACCTGTCGTTCGCCTCACTGCCTCCGCGACCAGTGCATTGCCGCGCTGGCTGCTGCTGACCATCTGTATCGTCTACGCCTTCTTCGGCCTGTTCGGCCGGGATCCGTGGAAGAACGAGGACGCAGCCGGCTTCGGCGTCATGTGGACAATGGCCAACGGCAGCGCGCACGACTGGCTGCTGCCGAATCTGGTCGGCAAGTACATGACGGAAGACGGCCCGCTCGGCTACTGGCTCGGTGCCGGCGCGATCCGCGCCCTTGCACCATGGGTCGACGCGAGCAACGCGTCACGCGTGTTTACGGGCCTGCTGTTTTGCGCGGCCTGTGCGTTCGTCTGGTATGCGGCTTATCTGCTCGGCCGGCGCGCCGAAGTGCAGCCGTTCAAATATGCGTTCGGCGGCGAACCGGAGCCGCGCGACTATGGCCGCACCCTCGCCGACGGCGCGCTGCTGATCCTGCTCGCCTGCTTCGGCCTGGCCGAACGCGGCCACGAAACTACGCCTCAGCTGGCGCAGTTTTTCGGCATCGCCATGCTCGTCTACGGGCTTGTGCGGATGATCGACAAGCCGATCCAGGGCGCGCTGATCTGGGGCCTGGCGCTCGGCCTCGTCGCCTTGGCCAGCAGCCCGGTGCTGGTTGGCGCATTGTTGCTCGGTACCCTGGCGATGGCGCTGATCGTGCGCGAGGCGCGTTCGCGCTGGCTGCTGCTGGCCGGTCTGCCGGTGGCGCTTGCGCTGTCGGTCGCATGGCCGATCGCCGCACTCGCCGCCTTTCCCGATGACGCTGTCTGGTATCTGAACCAGTGGGTGCACGTCAGCCTGTCTTCGTTCGCCGGGCCGCCCGGCTCGGTGGCCGCCTACGCACTCAAGAACCTGCCGCTCTTCACGTGGCCGGCCTGGCCGCTGGCGCTCTGGGCGTGGTTTAGCTGGTCGGGCCTGCGGCGCGCGCCGCACGTGGCAATTCCGCTGTCGGTGATTGGGCCGCTGCTCGTGCTGGTCGTGTTGCAGAGCCATCAGTCGAACCGGCTTTATATGCTGTTGCTGCCGGCGCTCGCGGTGCTGGCCACCTTCGCGCTGCCCACGCTCAAACGCGGCGCGATCAACGCGATCGACTGGTTCGCGTTGCTGAGCTTCACGATCCTCGGCAGCTTCGTCTGGCTGGTGTACATCGCCGGGTTGACCGGTTTCCCGCATCCGCTCGCGCGCAACCTCGCGCGTCTCGCTCCGGGTTTTGCGCCGCAGTTCAAGATCCTGTCGTTCGTGTGTGCAGTCGCCGTGACGATCTGCTGGTTCGTCCTGGTGCAATGGCGTCTGGCCCGTCATCCGAAAGTCCTGTGGCGCAGCGTGGTGCTCTCGAGCGCCGGCACGACGCTGATGTGGGTGTTGCTGATGACGCTGTGGCTGCCGGTCGTCAACTACAGCCGGACCTATAAAGACGTCGCCGAGCAGATCGCGAGCCATCTGCCGGAGGACTACACCTGCATTTCTCCGGTGCGCCTCGGTAACGCGCAGATCGCGACGTTCGCCTATTTCGGCGATATGCATTTCTCGTTCAACCAGGATTGCGATGTGATCCTGCGGCAGGACACCCAGGACTTCGGCGATCCAAGCGCGATGTCGGACTTCGTATGGAAGCTGGTATGGGAAGGCCGTCGCGTGGCCGACCGCGACGAACGCTTCCGCCTGTACGTGCGGATCGACCGTCCGAAGCCGCCAGTCGTCAAACGCCGCAGCTGGCACAAGAAGCCGGACTGACCATGTTCGCCGACGTACGGAAAATCGCCGGGCTTGCATGGCCCGTGCTGATCGGCCAACTGGCGATTATCGCGTTCGGCGTGATCGACACGGCGATGGTCGGCCGCTATTCGGCCGTCGATCTCGCCGCACTCGGCCTCGGCTCGTCGATCTATATTTCCGTCTACATCGGTCTGACTGGCATCCTGACCGCGCTGCAACCCATCACCGCGCAACTCTACGGCGCGCGCCGCTATACCGAGATCGGCGAAGAAGTGCGCCAGGCCTTGTGGCTCGCGCTCGCGCTGACCGTGATCGGCTTTCTGATTCTCTATTTCCCGGGGCCTGTGCTGCAATTGGCGCGCGTGCCCGAAGCACTGCACGAGCGCACGGTCGCCTATCTGCAGATTCTGGCGTTCGGCCTGCCGGCCGGCCTCGCCTTTCGCGTCTACAGCTCGATCACCAATGCGGTTGGCAAACCGCGGCTCGTGATGATTCTGCAGATCGGCGCGCTGCTGCTCAAGTTCCCGCTCAACACGTGGTTCATCTTCGGCGGGTTCGGTGTGCCGGCGCTCGGTGGCCCGGGTTGCGCACTTGCCAGCACCGCGATCAACTGGGGATTGGCCGTGGTTGGGATGCTGCTGTTGACGCGCGTCTACGTATTCAAACCATTCGCGATCTTTGCGCACTTCTGCTGGCCGGTCTGGCGCCGGCAGGCGGCGCAACTGCGCCTGGGTATTCCGATGGGCCTGTCGTACCTGATCGAGGTCACCTCGTACACGTTCATGGCGCTCTTCATCGCGCGCTTCGGCACGACGACACTAGCCGGTCACCAGATCGCCGGTAACATTGGCGCGGTGCTCTATATGACGCCGCTGTCGATCGGGATCGCTTCGTCGACACTGGTCGCCCAGGCGCTCGGCGCGCATCGCCCGGAAGCAGCGCGCACGCTGTCGCGGCACGGCATCATGATGGCCGTGGCGATCGCCTGTTGTTATGGCGCGATCGTGCTGGTGCTGCGGCCTTACGTGATCGCAGGCTATACGCCGAATGCGCAGGTCGTGGCGGCGGCGATGCCACTGGTGCTGATCGTCGTGTGCTATCACCTGTTCGATGCGTTGCAGATCACCACCGCGTTCGTACTGCGCGCATACAAGGTGGCGGTCGTGCCGACCGTCATCTATGCAGTTGCGCTGTGGGGCGTGGGGCTCGGCGGCGGCTATGTGCTCGGCTTCAATGTCTTCGGCGCCACGCCGGAATGGCTCACCGGCGCGCGCGGCTTCTGGGTCGCGAATACGGTGAGCCTGGCGATTGCCGGCGTCGGTTTGCTGCTTTACTGGCGCGGCGTGAGCAAGCGGTATCTGCGCGCCGAAACGGCGGTCAGGGTGGATTCGGCGGTTTGATGGGGCGGTTTGGCTTGTTCAGCCTGCCGAGCTTGTTCGAGCGAATCGCAGGAACCGGCGTGCGAAACTATCGCAGCGCGGCCCGCTTGTGCTAGCTGGGTTCCCAGGCCGCATAGGTGGCGCGTTGTCGAAGCGATATGTAGCAGTTGACCGTTAGTTGCATCTTAATCCCCATAAAAAACGGCTGCGCCCGGCAGCCGCCCTCCCTTCTCTCCTGCGTCAGGACGCTTGCGCCTCCTCCGACTCCCGCGCCGCCTCCAATGCCTGATCACGCCGCTCGAAAATCTCCCGCGCCGCGAATAGCGCGTTCAGCGCTGCCGGGAAGCCTGCGTAGAGGGCCATCTGCATGAACACCTCGACGATCTCCTCGCGCGTGCAGCCGACGTTCAACGCCGCCTCGATATGCACCTTCAACTGCGGTTGCGCACAGCCGAGCGTCGCCAGTGAAGCAATCGTTGCGATCTCCCGCGCGCGCAGATCGAGTTGCGGCCGGCTGTAAATATCGCCGAAGCCGAATTCGATCAGCAGGCGTCCGAAATCCGGTGCGATCGGTGCAAGCGCGGCAATCACCTGCTCGCCGGTCGAACCGTCGATTTCCTTCAGTTTGTTCCAGCCTCGGGTGTAGCGATCGTTTTGTGCGTGTTCCATGGTGAGTCCTTTTCCGAATGCGAAGGCGATTGGGTTTCGTCGATCTGTCGTGTCGGCGTGCTCGCGGCGGGCTGCTGCCCAACTGTCTCGTAATAGGCGATTTTGTCGATGATCGCGCCGAGATTGCTCTGCAACTCGGCGATTTGCGCCAAAACCGTATCCCGATGCGCCACCAGCATGTCGCGGCGCTCGCCCACCGTCGATTGACCTTCTGCCCGCAGCGCCGCGAACGCCTGCATCCCGGCGATCGGCATGCCGGTCGCCTTCAGACGCATCAGGAACCGCAGCCAGTCGAGATCGGCCGGCGAATACAGGCGATGCCCCGCCTGGGTCCGCCCGACCGCCCGAATCAGGCCAGCCTGTTCGTAGTAGCGCAGCGTATGGGTGGAGACGCCGATCGTTCCGGCGACCTCGCCGATGGTGAGTGCTTTTGACATTTTCGACATGACGGAACTCAGGTTAGGACTTCGAGTGCACTCTAAGTCAAGTCGGCAGCGCTGTCATTTGTCTACGTGGCCATTATTTACAGTGGTCCGCGTTGATCGATAAACTCAGAATGGCTTAATCGCCAGGCAAAATCTTTAAATATTGTCCACCCTGATTTACTTGTCATGATTCGATCGGTATAAATCGTCGGCGTTTGCAAATAAGGGCGCGCAATTTGTTCTATGCTTAAGCGCAGCGAATGCTTACAGGATGCGTCGTTTCGAGTCGTCCCTTAGCGGCTAACTTTTTTTGCCCACAATGGAGTGCTTGCCATGCTGAAGAAGCTTTTGATGCTTTGCGTTGCTTTGGCTTTGTCGCTGTCGGCCGGATTTGCGGCGGCCGTCGAAGTGAATTCCGCCGATCAGGCGGCGCTCGAATCGGTCAAGGGTATCGGTCCGGTGCATGCGAAAGCGATCATCGACGAACGCACCAAGAACGGCCCGTTCAAGGATGCCGACGATCTCGCCACCCGCGTCAAGGGCATCGGCACCAAATCGGTGACCAATCTCGAAACGGCCGGTCTGACGATCAACGGCTCGTCCACACCGCCTACAGGCGCCAAGGCTGCCGCGAAGTCCAGTAGCACCGCGAGCACCAAGGCGACGCCGGCGGCCGCGCCTGCAGCGACTACCGCGGCCGCGACGACAGCTCCGGCTGCGCCTGCCGCGGCGTCCGGCGCCAAGGCATCGAAGTCGAAGAAGAAGAGCAAGGCCGCGGCGTCCGACGCGGCGGCAGCTTCCGCGCCGGCCACGGCGGCCGCTGCCAGCGCGCCCGCCGACGCATCCGGCACCAAGGCATCGAAGAAGAAGGCGAAGAAGAGCAAGGCGGCATCGGCTGCGGCAGCCTCTGGCGGCGCGTAAACTGGGTAGAGCACCGGCAGCTAACGGCGGTGCTGGTCACGTGTGATGTACGCGTGATAGTCACATAAGCGCCGCCCTGCTCCCGTCGCCTTCCTTCCACCAGCGTCGCGCAACCGCGCGGCGTTTTCACCCGCTGGCTCGTCGAACACGGGTCGGCATTCAAGAGAGACCGTCATGAGCCTACTCGACACACTCGGTTCCCTGGTTGGCAAATCGCCTGAAGGCGGTGGTGGCCAGCAAGCCCTCGTTTCAGCCGCACTGGAATTCGTCAATAACCAGCCGGGCGGCCTGAACGGGCTGATCAGCAGCTTCAAGGAAAAGGGCCTCGGCGACGTCGTTTCGTCGTGGGTCGGCAACGGCGAGAACCAGGCGATCACTCCGGATGCGCTGCATAGCGTGCTCGGCTCGGACACCGTCGCCAACCTCGCCGCCAAAGCCGGCGTGCAGCCGGATCAGGTCACCGGACTCCTGTCGCAGATCCTGCCGCACGTTGTCAACGCAGCGACGCCAGAAGGCGAAGTCCCCGCCGAAGGCAAACTGAATTCGACGACCGTGCTCGGTGCACTCGGCGGCCTGTCAGCGCTGTTCGGCAAGGGCAACGCGTAAGTACCGTTACCCGTCGCCGCCATGTAGCATGGCAAAAGCGGGCCAAAAAAAGCGGCAACGAAGTCACCTTCGTTGCCGCTTTTTAACGTCGGCGGGACGGCCTAACTTCAGCCGCGCCCTGCCTCGCCCAACGCGTTTTGCTTACTTAGTGCACAACGCGGTCGAACACCAGCTTGCCGTCTTCCACTTCGACCGGAATCACGTCCTTCGGACCGAACTTGCCGGCCAGAATCAGCTTGGCGACCGGATTCTCGATCTCCTGCTGGATTGCGCGCTTCAACGGCCGCGCGCCGAACAACGGGTCGTAGCCGACCTTGCCGACATGCTCCAGCGCCGCATCCGACACCACCAGTTGCATGTCGAGCTTGGCAAGCCGTTCATGCAGACGCTGCAGCTGAATCCGCGCGATCGACTGGATGTTCGAACGGTCGAGCGCATGGAACACCACGACGTCGTCGATCCGGTTCAGGAACTCGGGCCGGAAGTGCAGCTTCACCTCTTCCCAGACCGCATCCTTTACCGCTTCCTGCGGCTCGCCGACCATCGCCTGAATCACCTGCGAACCGAGGTTCGACGTCATCACGATCACCGTGTTCTTGAAGTCCACGGTACGGCCCTGGCCGTCTGTCATGCGGCCGTCGTCGAGCACTTGCAGCAGCACGTTGAACACGTCCGGATGCGCCTTCTCGATTTCGTCGAGCAGGATCACGCTGTACGGCTTGCGGCGCACGGCTTCGGTCAGGTAACCGCCTTCTTCGTAGCCGACGTAGCCCGGCGGCGCGCCGATCAGACGCGCGACGCTATGCTTCTCCATGAATTCGCTCATGTCGATACGGATCAGATGATCTTCCGAATCGAACAGGAACGACGCCAATGCCTTGCACAACTCGGTCTTACCCACACCAGTCGGCCCGAGGAACAGGAACGAGCCATACGGCCGGTTCGGATCCGCCAGACCCGCACGCGAACGGCGAATCGCATCGGCCACCGCAGTAATCGCTTCGTCCTGACCGACCACCCGGTCGTGCAGTTTCTCTTCGATCTGCAGCAGTTTTTCGCGCTCGCCTTGCATCATGCGCGACACTGGAATACCGGTGGAACGCGAGACGACTTCTGCGATTTCTTCTGCGCCCACTTGCGTGCGCAAAAGGCGCGGCCGGGTGGGGTTGCTCTGCTCTTTCGCTTCGGCCTGAGTCACTTCCTTCAGTTGTGCTTCGAGACCCGGCAGCTTGCCGTACTGCAACTCGGCGACCTTCTCGAGCTTGCCTTCACGCTGCAAACGGACGATTTCCGCGCGCGTTTTTTCGATATCTTCCTTCAGCTGCGCGCTGCCCTGCACCGCCGCTTTCTCCGCGGTCCAGATTTCTTCGAGGTCCGAGTATTCACGATCCAGCCGCTCGATTTCCTCTTCGATCAATTGCAAACGCTTTTGCGACGCTTCGTCCTTTTCCTTCTTGACGGCTTCGCGCTCGATCTTCAACTGGATCAACCGACGATCGAGCCGATCCATTTCTTCCGGCTTCGAATCGATTTCCATCTTGATCTTCGAAGCGGCTTCGTCGATCAGATCGATTGCCTTGTCCGGCAGGAAACGATCCGTGATGTAGCGATGCGACAGTTCGGCCGCCGCGACAATCGCCGGGTCGGTGATGTCAACGCCGTGATGCAGTTCGTACTTCTCCTGCAAACCGCGCAGGATCGCGATAGTGGCTTCCACCGACGGTTCGTCGACGAGCACCTTCTGGAAGCGGCGCTCAAGCGCGGCGTCCTTTTCGATGTACTTGCGATACTCATCGAGCGTGGTGGCGCCGACGCAATGCAGCTCGCCGCGCGAAAGCGCCGGCTTGAGCATATTGCCCGCGTCCATTGCGCCTTCGGCCTTGCCCGCACCGACCATCGTATGAATTTCGTCGATGAAAACGATGGTCTGGCCTTCGTCTTTCGCGATGTCGCTCAGCACGGCCTTCAGGCGTTCTTCGAACTCGCCGCGGTATTTCGCGCCGGCCAGCAATGCCGCCATGTCCAAAGACAGCACGCGCTTGCCCTTGAGCGTTTCCGGCACTTCGCCGTTGACGATACGCTGCGCGAGACCTTCGACGATCGCGGTCTTACCCACGCCCGGCTCGCCGATCAACACCGGATTATTCTTGGTGCGGCGTTGCAGGATCTGGATCGAACGGCGGATTTCGTCGTCGCGGCCGATCACAGGGTCGAGCTTGCCCGCCCGCGCGCGCTCGGTCAGATCGACAGTGTATTTCTTCAGTGCTTCACGCTGGCTTTCGGCGTCCTGGCTATGCACTTGCGAACCGCCGCGGACCGCCGCGATCGCACTTTCAAGCGACTTGCGCGACAGACCATGCTGACGCGCGAGACGGCCGGCCTCGCCTTTGTCGTCGGCGGCCGCGAGCAGGAACATCTCACTCGCGATGAACGTGTCGTTGAGTTTTTGTGCTTCCTTGTCCGCCTGATTCAGCAAGCCGGTCAGTTCGCGGCCGATCTGCACGTTGCCGTCAGTGCCCTGCACTTGCGGCAGGCGCGTGATGGCATCGTTCAGCGCGGTTTGCAGCGCCTGGACATGCACGCCGGCACGTGAGAGCAGCGAACGCGCGGAACCATCCTGCTGAGCGACGAGGGCCGACAGGACATGAACCGGTTCAATGTATTGATTTTCATGACCGACGGCCAGACTCTGCGCATCAGCCAGTGCTTCCTGGAATTTAGTGGTGAGTTTGTCGATTCTCATCAAGAGGCCTCCAATTTCGATTACCACCAAATTGAGGCGTTTTACGCAGGTTTCAAGCGCTTTTTTGCAATCAGTAGCAACTATTTAACATTTGACGCGCGAGAACTTGCCGGCCGGCTCAGGAAAGCGGTACAGCGCCGCCAGCAGGCGTGACCGGCACAATCGGGATGACGGTGCTTAAACCCAGCAGCGCGGCCAGCGGGCCGTGCGGCTCTGCAACCTCGCCGATCGTATGGCGGTCGAGTTCGGCGAGGAACGCGTTGCGTGCCGCCTCGATCGCGCCGCGCAGACGGCAGTGCGGTGTAATGACACAGGCCCGGCGCTCACCTTGCTGGTCCGGGAAGCACCCGACCAGAGCAAAGTCGCTTTCCGTGGCCCGCACGATCGCGCCCACGGTCAGCGTGCTGGTTTGTTCCGCGAGCCGCAGGCCGCCGTTACGGCCGCGCACAGTCTCGACCCAGCCGAGTTCGCCGAGTTGCTGCACCACCTTCATCAAATGGTTCTTGGATATGCCGTACGCGTCCGAGATGTCCTGAATGGTCGCCAGGCCTTCGCCACGGACAGCGAGGTACAGCAGGACGCGTAGTGAGTAATCCGTATAGTCGGTCAGTCTCATAAGTGCAGGTGCCACATGAGCGCAAGCCGCGATCCGGGGGATAACCGCGTCGATGCAAGGGTTGCCGGGGGCCGTCGCTTCGCCATAAGATGCAGACGATACGCATATTTTATTATTCTGCGCTGACAGTCGGTGTTTGTCTTTCGGCAGTAATGGTAACGTTTCCCGCATAGGCCATTTATGCGAAAAGCGGGGTATTTTCGGCCTACTTCCTTTCGTTTGAGGGCAGTTCGAGGTCATTCCTGACGGTCTGTGGCGCCATGTGGCGATTCACAATGAATAACCGCATTATCTGGAATCTGCATGAATCCATCTTTCCCTGCCGCGCCGATTGTCGAGCGCGCCGCCGAGCCTACTGAGGCGAATATTCGCGAGCTCGTGTACGGCTTCTACGACCGTGTGAGGGCCGATCCATTGCTTGGCCCCGTGTTCGATGCGACGCTGGCGGGCCGTTGGGACGACCACCTGCCCAAAATGTGCACGTTTTGGGGCAGTCTCGTGCTGGGCGCGAAGCAATACCGCGGCAATGTGCAACTGGCGCATCAGCCGCTCGAGGGCGTCGAACCGCAGCATTTCAGCCGCTGGCTGTACCTGTTTCTCGATACAGTGGAGTCGCGCTATGAGCCGGCTGCGGCGGTGCGCTTCATGGAACCGGCGCTGCGTATCGCGCAGAGTTTGCAGTTGAGCCGCTTCGGCTGGGACTACAAGATTCCGGCCGAACAGCAGGCGTTGCTGGAGCGCGTCGCGCCGAAGCGTCCGCGTGACGATGATGATTCACGGCGCGAGCACGCGCGCTAATCCTCAGCCCGATTTCCCGATTCGACACCCCAACGAGCCAGCGCAGCGTCGTCAGTGACACGGGCATCGACCCAGCGCTCGCCTTCTTCAGTTTTCTCTTTCTTCCAGAACGGCGCCTGGGTTTTCAGATAGTCCATTACGAACTCGCACGACGCGAAGGCGTCGCCCCGATGTGCGGCGGTGGTTGCCACCAGCACGATCTGGTCGAGCGGATAGAGCTTGCCGACCCGATGCACGATCAGCACCTCGATCCCCGGCCAACGCTCGCGCGCGCTCACGACGATCGCTTCCAGCGACTTCTCCGTCATGCCCGGATAATGTTCGAGCTCCATTGTTTCGACCGTGTTGCCGTCGTTCAGATCGCGCACGGTGCCGACAAAACAGGCCACTGCGCCGATCTTCGGATTACGCGCGCGCAACGCGGCGACCTCGGCGGTGAGGTCGAAATCTTCCGTCTGGACGCGAACGGGCATTGCTGGCTCCTGTGCGGCTTAGCGAGGCTTGGCCGGTTAGCGTGGTTAGGCGGCGATCCGTCGCGGCTCAGCCGCCGGTGACCGGCGGAAAGAACGCGACTTCGCAACCTTCGGTGATGCGCGTACCGGCATCGGTCATGACGTGATTGCAGGCCATGCGCAGCGCGCGGCCTTCGGCGAGGGTGTCGGCCCAGATGCCACCGCGTACGCGCAACCAGGCGCGCACGTCGCCGACGGTCGCAATACCGTCGGGCAGATCGACCGATTCGTCGGCGGTTTCGAGCGCTTCGCGCACGCTTGCAAAATATCGGAGTTGAATCTTCATCGGGAAACCGCCGGCTGTTGCCGGCCTCAGTTCAGCAATTCGGAAAAGGGAATGAAACGCACGGTTTCGCCGACGCTGATGGCGTGGTTCGGCGGATTGTCGATCAGGCCATCGCCCCATACGGTCGATGTCAGCACGGCCGAACTCTGATTCGGAAACAGATCGAGGCCGCCGGCCGCATTGATGCGCGCACGCAGAAATTCATTGCGACGGTCGGCCTTATTCTGCGTGAAATCGGCGCGCAGCGACAGGGCGCGCGGCGCCACCGTCTGCATGCCGGCCAGAAGCAGGACGAACGGCCGAACGAACAGCAAAAAGGTCGCGAAGCTGGAGACCGGATTGCCGGGCAGGCCAATGAAGAAGGTTTCGGCTGACGTAGCCGCGTCTGCCTCG
Organism: Paraburkholderia sp. D1E; assembly: GCF_052682275.1. Taxonomy (NCBI): domain Bacteria; kingdom Pseudomonadati; phylum Pseudomonadota; class Betaproteobacteria; order Burkholderiales; family Burkholderiaceae; genus Paraburkholderia; species Paraburkholderia sp. D1E. The sequence goes on along the minus strand of NZ_JBQYMB010000001.1, from coordinate 6,607,425 downwards.
TGCGCCGCACGGCGCACCGCGCCGAACGCGAGCGGCTTGCCGGGTTTCATCGCGATCTGCCACATCGACAGGCGCCCTTCGGCCTCGACTGCCGGCTTGACGTGATCTTCCTCGCCTACCGACACACCACCGCAGGTGAGAATCAGATCGTGCGCCTGCGCGGCTTCGCGCAGCGTCGCGCGGGTGGCGTCGAGTTTATCGGGGACGATGCCGTAGTCGGTGACGTCACAGCCTAGTTTTTCCAGTAGCCCGCGCAGCGTGAAACGGTTGGAATTGTAGATCGCACCAGGTTTCAGCGGCTCGCCAGGCATGGTCAGTTCGTCGCCGGTGAAGAACACGGCGACTTTTACGCGACGGTACACCTGGAGTTCAGCGCAGCCGACCGAGGCGGCGAGCCCCAATGCTTGCGGCGTCAGGCGCGTGCCCGCCGGAAGAATGATCGAGCCGCTGCGGATGTCCGCGCCTTGGGCCGTGATCCATTCGCCAGGTGCCGGGCTGTGGAGGATTGTGACTTCGTTGCCGGCCGCTTCGGTTTGCTCCTGCATCACGATGGCGTCGGCGCCCGGCGGCACTGTAGCGCCCGTGAAGATGCGGGCGGCCGTACCTGGCTTTAACGGCTCGGGCGCGTGGCCGGCTGGAATGCGTTGGGAGACCGGCAAGCGGCGGTTGCCAGTCGCTGCCAGGTCCGCGGTTCGGATCGCGTAGCCGTCCATTGAACTGGTGTTCATTGGGGGGACGTCGAGCGGCGAAATGACGGCTGCCGATAGCACGCGGTTGAGCGCGTCTAGCGTGGGGATCGATTCCGTGCCGGTGATCGGGCTCGCTGCGCTGAGCAGGGTCGCCAACGCTTCGGCAGTGGAGAGCATCGGAGCGCGGGGCGTTGGGGTGGACATCGTCGGGTCTCGAAGACGCGGGTTTAAAGGAATATTGTAGCGTTCGATCGCGATGGCCGGTGGCGGCTTGGGGTTATGGTGGGTTTTTTTGCCTTTGGCCGGGAATTTTGCCTTTTGGCGGGTCTTTTTCTGTGTGCGTGCGGGGTTGGGCTTTGCTTGATTTGTTTGCCTGCGCGGCGCTTGGTCTCTGTGCGCCTGCGGTATTGGCCTTTTCTTGAATTCTTATTGGTTTATCAGCGTTGCCCCTGTGCGGGGCGGCACTCACTTCTCTTTGCCGCCGCAAAGAGAAGTGAGCAAGAGAAAGCGGCTCACACCGCTAACTCTTAAGTGGGTCCCTCGCGCAGCCACGGTGGTGGTGCATCTGGAATCCGGGCCCTCGCACACTCGGCGTTGGTGACAAGGCAGTCATATTTCCGGCGGCGCTGCGCGCGCCGTCGCGGTACTTCTTAAACCAATGGCTTCGTTGCAACCTCGTCCGTCGCCTCGAGCGCGACCCTGTCGCGTTCGAGGCCCACGGTGTTACTCGTTCGTGTTTGCGACGATGAAGTCCTTCACGCGCTGGACGTCCGCCGGCAGTACTTCGAATCGCTGCGGCAGCGACTCCAGACCCGAAAATGCGGCCGGACGCTCTGGTTCGCGCAGCAGCGCTTCACGGATCGTTTCGCCGAACTTGATCGGTTGCGCGGTCTCCAGCACGATCATCGGGATGCCCGCCTGCAAATGCTCGCGTGCCACCTTCAGGCCGTCAGCCGTGTGCGTGTCGATCATCGTGTCGTAACGCTCGAAAACGTCTCGGATCGCTTCCACACGGTCCTCGTGGCTGCTGCGACCCGACACGAAACCGAACTCCTGTACGCGCGCAAAATCGCCGCTCGCGGCCAGGTCGAAACCGCCCTTTTCTTCGACGTCGCGGAATAGTTGCAGCACGCGCGCCGGGTCGCGGCCCAGCAGGTCGAACACGAAACGCTCGAAGTTCGAGGCCTTCGAAATGTCCATGCTCGGGCTGCTGGTGTGGTACGTCTCGGCCGCCTTGCGCACACGGTAAATACCCGTGCGGAAGAACTCGTCCAGCACGTCGTTTTCGTTCGTGGCGACTACCAGCTTCTCGATCGGCAAACCCATCATGCGCGCGATGTGACCCGCGCACACATTGCCGAAATTGCCCGACGGTACCGTGAACGACACGCGCTCGTCATTCGACTTCGTCGCCGCGAAGTAGCCCTTGAAGTAGTACACGACCTGCGCCACAACACGCGCCCAGTTGATCGAGTTGACCGTGCCGATCTTGTACTTCGCCTTGAACGCGTGGTCGTTCGAGACCGCCTTCACGATGTCCTGGGCATCGTCGAACACGCCCTCAATCGCGATGTTGAAAATATTCGGGTCCTGCAGGCTGTACATCTGCGCAGTCTGGAACGCGCTCATCTTCTTGTGCGGCGAGAGCATGAACACGCTGATGCCCTTCTTGCCGCGCATTGCGTATTCCGCGGCGCTGCCGGTGTCGCCCGACGTTGCGCCCAGAATGTTCAGCGTCTCGCCGTGCCGGGCCAACGCATATTCGAACAGGTTGCCGATCAACTGCATCGCCATGTCCTTGAACGCAAGCGTCGGACCGTTCGACAGTTCCAGCAACGACAGCGGCGCGCCGTTCTCGATACCCAGCGTCTTCAACGGCGTGATCTGCGCGGCGCTTTCGTTGTCGCGCACGTGGCAGTAAGTCCCGGCCGTGTAGGTCTTGCGCGTCAGTGCGCGCAGGTCTTCGGTGGGGATGTCATCGCTGAATTTCGACAGGATCTCGAAGGCGAGGTCCGCGTACGGCAGCGTGCGCCAGCGCGCCAGTTCGTCAGCCGTGACGCGCGGATATTCGGCCGGCAGGTACAGGCCGCCATCCTTCGCGAGACCGCCCAGCAGAATGTCGGAAAACGTATGGCGCTCGCCGGCTCCGGCGCCGCGCGTAGAGAGGTAGTTCATATTCGGCCTAGTTCAGCGCTTCCATGCGCAGCTTGGTGACTTGCGAGACAACGGTCTTCAGCGCTTCGATCGTAGTGATCGCCGCGTTGACGTTCTTTTCAACCGTTTCGTGCGTAATCAGGATGATGTCGGTTTCGCCCTTGCCGTTCGCATCGACCTGCTCCGATTCCTTCTGCAGCAGCGCGTCGATCGAGATGCCCCTATCCGCCAGAATGCGCGTGATGTCGGCCAGCACGCCCGTCACGTCAGCCACGCGCAAACGCAGGTAGTAGCCGCTCGTCACTTCGTCGATCGGCAGAATCGGCGTGCTCGACAGGCTGTCCGGCTGGAACGCCAGATGCGGCACGCGATGCTCCGGATCCGCCGTATGCAGACGCGTCACGTCGACCAGATCGGCGATCACGGCGGAAGCCGTCGGCTCCGCGCCCGCGCCCTTGCCGTAGTACAGGGTCGAACCGACTGCGTCGCCGTGCACGACGACCGCGTTCATCGCGCCTTCCACGTTCGCAAGCAGTCGTTTCTCGGGAATCAGCGTGGGATGCACGCGCAGTTCGATGCCCTTGTCCGTGCGGCGCGCAATGCCGAGCAGCTTGATGCGATAGCCGAGTTCTTCGGCGTATTTGATGTCGATCGCAGCCAGCTTGCTGATGCCTTCCACGTACGCCTTGTCGAATTGCACCGGCACGCCGAACGCGATAGCGCTCATGATCGTCGCCTTGTGCGCGGCGTCGACGCCTTCAATGTCGAAGGTCGGATCGGCTTCGGCGTAACCCAGTTCCTGCGCGGCCTTCAATGCGGTCGCGAAATCGAGCCCACGATCGCGCATCTCCGAGAGGATGTAGTTCGTCGTGCCGTTGATGATGCCGGCGATGTACTGGATGCGATTGGCCGTCAGCCCTTCGCGCAATGCCTTGATGATCGGAATGCCACCCGCCACGGCCGCTTCGAACGACACCATCACGCCGTTGGCGCGCGCCGCTTCGAAAATCTCCGTGCCGTGCACCGCGAGCAGCGCCTTGTTGGCCGTGACCACATGCTTGCGGTTTTTGATCGCGCGCAGGACGAGCTCGCGTGCCACGCCCGTGCCGCCGATCATTTCCGCCACGATATCGATCGACGGATCGTCGACCACCGCATTGAAGTCATCGGTCAGCGCCACCGTGCCGGCTTCACTGCCGAGCGCCGCGGTCGCCTTGGCGGGATTGCGCACGGCAATGCGCGCGATCTCGATGCCACGGCCCGCGCGGCGTTTGATTTCTTCCTGGTTGCGGCGCAGTACCGTGAAGGTGCCGCTGCCTACCGTGCCGAAGCCCAGCAGTCCAACTTTGATCGGTTCCATGCAGCGTGTGTTTTCGAGTAAGTGATTAAAAGGAAACTGGGGCAGGCAGCGGCGCGCGCGAGGCGCGCCGTCCATCTCAAGCCGTGTGGCGTTTGCGGTAACCGTCGAGGAAGCGCGCGATCCGGTTGATCGAATCTGCGAGGTCGTCCACGTTCGGGAGGAACACGACGCGGAAGTGATCCGGCGTCTTCCAGTTGAAACCGGTGCCTTGAACCAGTAGTACGCGCTCTTCCAGCAGAAGGTCGAGGATGAACTGCTGATCGTCCTGGATCGGATAAATCTTCGGATCGAGGCGCGGGAACATGTACAGCGCCGCCTCGGGCTTCACGCAACTCACGCCGGGGATGGCCGTCAGCATGTCATACGCGAGTTCACGCTGTTTGTACAGGCGCCCGCTCGGCAGGATCAGGTCGTTGATGCTTTGATAACCGCCGAGCGCGGTCTGGATCGCGTACTGGCCGGGCACGTTCGGGCACAGGCGCATCGAGGCCAGAATGCCGAGCCCTTCGAAGTAGTCTTTGCCGTTGCGGCGGTTCTCGCCGGTCAGGCCCGAAATGAACATCCAGCCGGCGCGGTAACCGCACGAACGGTAGCTCTTCGACAGGCTGTTGAACGTGACAGTGAGCACGTCTTCGGAGAGCGCGGCCATCGACGTGTGCTTCTTGCCGTCGTAGACGATCTTGTCGTAGACCTCGTCGGCGAAGATGACGAGGCCGTGCTGGCGGGCGATCTCGATCAGGCCGAGCAGCAGTTCATCCGAGTACAGCGCACCGGTGGGGTTGTTCGGATTGATGACGACGAGCGCGCGCGTATTCGGCGTAATTTTCGCGCGGATGTCGTCCAGATCAGGCATCCAGCGGTTCGATTCGTCGCACATGTAGTGCACCGGCGTGCCACCCGACAGGCTTACGCCGGCGGTCCACAGCGGATAGTCCGGCGCCGGCAGCAGTACCTCGTCGCCGTCGTTCAGCAGGCCCTGCAGCGCCATCACGATCAGCTCGGAGGCGCCATTGCCGATGTAGATGTCGTCCAGTTCGACGCCATGCACGCCCTTTTGCTGCGTGTAGTGCATGATCGCCTTGCGCGCGGCGAACACCCCCTTGGAATCCGAGTAGCCGGACGAGCCCGGCAGATTCAGGATCATGTCCTGGATGATTTCATCCGGCGCTTCGAAGCCGAACGGCGCGAGATTGCCGATGTTCAGCTTGATGATGCGGTGGCCCTCTTCTTCGAGCCGCTTGGCATGTTCGAGGACGGGCCCGCGAATGTCGTAGCAGACATTCAACAACTTGTTGGATTTGAGAATCGGTTTCACGGCGGGCACTTCATCCTGTTGTTGGGCTTGGGCAGACAAGCGGGGGCGAAAATACGCCGGCCCGGACAAGTCCACCGATACGGGGAATTATGACGCGGCACGACTGCCATACACAGATCGGGCCGCCAGACACGGGTTGGGCCGGCTTTCAGGGCTCTCAGGCGCGCGTCCGGCGGATTGCGCCGGCGCAGCAGCCGAACAGGCAAAACAGGCAAAACAGGCAAAAGCAGGCCAAAAGCGGGCAAAAACAGTCGAGAAACAGACGAAAAGCGGGCAAAACCAAGGCAGGTAGCCGGTGGGCCGCGCCCACGCCCTCAGTGCGGCTTATGACAGCACGTGAGGCGGCACTTGAGCGAGGGGCGCCGCAAGGCGGCTAAAAAGTTATAATTTAGCGGATTTTGGCCGACTTCCGCAATGCACCAACCGCAACGGTAAGCCTTTTCGGCCGCTTCTGTGTCACTCGCTGTGCTACTCGCGTGTCCAACTCGCGTCAAACCGCCCTGCTTCCGTTCTGCCCGGTCAGGCCGCCAACACGCATGATGTCTCACGACGACTTCGGAAAACGAATTTGAAATTACATCAGGATTCCAGCGGCGCCCTCAACACCGTCACCGGCTACGGCGCCGACTATGTCGAAATCAATCTGGTGCGCCATTCGGGCAGCATTCTCGTGCTGCCGGAAGCACCCGTCATCGCGTGGCCCGTCTCTTCTTTCGACGACCTGAGCGCCGAGCACTTCGCCATGCTGGTGGACGCCGCGCCCGAAGTCGTCGTGTTCGGCAGTGGTGAACGGCTGCGCTTCCCGCATCCGCGCCTGACCGCCGCGCTCACCGCCAAACGCATCGGCGTCGAAACGATGGACTTCAAGGCCGCCTGCCGCACCTACAACATTCTGATGGCCGAGGGCCGCAAGGTCGCGGCCGCGTTGCTGATCGAAGCGTAGTGACGCCGCGCGAGCGCCGCGAAGCTGGCGTTTAGCGGGCGTGGAGGCGCAGGCCGCCGCGCACGGCATCCATGGAATGCGTGGCCACCGGACCGGCCCCCACCCATGGCCGCGTCAAGGCCGATAACGTACACTGCGCGCCATCGGCGCCTCGCCGGCGTTCGCCCTTTCCAAATAACACCGCCTCGCCGCCCACGCGGCGGCGCCAAAAAGGTTGAAATCCATGAACGATACGCCGACAAGGCTACCGCTCAATCGCACCACGATCCTGCTGCTGGTGCTGGCCCTTGCCCTGATCTGGTTCGTGCCACTCGGCTGGCGCCACCTGCTGCCGAGCGACGAAGGCCGCTACGCCGAAATGGCGCGCGAGATGTTCGTCACCGGCGACTGGATCACGCCGCGCTATAACGGCTACAAGTATTTCGAAAAGCCACCGCTGCAAACCTGGGCGAACGCGCTCACGTTCGCGTGGTTCGGTATCGGCGAATGGCAGGCGCGGCTCTACACCGCGCTGACCGGCTTTGCCGGCGTGCTGCTGATTGGCTTTACCGGCGCGCGCGTGTTCAATGCGGCGACCGGCGTATTCGCGGCGATCGTGCTGGCCACGTCGCCCTACTGGAACCTGATGGGCCACTTCAACACGCTCGACATGGGCCTGTCGTTCTGGATGGAGCTGACGCTCTGCGCGCTGCTGCTTGCCCAGCGCCCCAACCTGGCCGCAGCTAACGTGCGGGCATGGATGTGGGTGTGCTGGGGCGCAATGGCGATGGCGGTGCTCTCCAAGGGCCTCGTCGGCCTGATCCTGCCAGGCGCTGTGCTGGTGCTGTACACCCTGGTCGCACGCGACTGGGCCGTGTGGAAGCGTCTACATCTGATCGGCGGCCTGATCGTCTTCTTCGCGATCGTCACACCATGGTTCGTGCTGGTGCAGCAGCGCAATCCGGAATTCCTGAACTTCTTCTTCATCGTTCAACAGTTCAAGCGCTATCTGACGCCTGAACAGAACCGCCCAGGGCCGTTCTATTACTTTGTGCCAGTGCTGCTGGTCGGCTTCCTGCCCTGGTTGTCGGTGGCCTTCCAGAGCGTGCGTCACGCGTGGCGCCTGCCGCGCCAGCCGAACGGCTTCGCGCCGGTCACGCTGATGCTGGTGTGGAGCGCGTTCATCTTCCTGTTCTTCAGCGCGTCGCACTCGAAGCTGCTCTCCTACACCCTGCCGATCGCGCCGCCCATCGCGCTCCTGATCGGCATGTACCTGCCGCTCGTCACGCGCGAACAATTGCGCCGCCATCTGGCCGGCTACGCGCTGTTTCTCGTCGTGGCCGCGTTTGCCGCGCTGTTCATGTCGCGTTTCGGCGATGCACGCAACCCGACCGAGCTGTATGTCGAATACCGCACATGGGTGCTCGCGGCACTCGGCGTCGCTTTCGTACTGACGCTGACCGCGCTGTGGCTGAACCGCCGCAGCCGCGCCGGCACCCTTGGCGCCATCGCAAGCTTTGGTGCGGCATGGCTGCTGCTCGGCACGATTGCCGGCACCGGTCACGACGTGTTCGGCCGCCTGAGCTCCGGCGCGCCGCTCGCGCCCGCCATCAAGGCCGAGATCGCAAAGCTGCCGGCCGATACGCCGTTCTACTCGGTCGGCGTGCTCGACCACACATTGCCGTTCTACGTCGACCACACGATGATCATGGTCGAACATCCTGACGAGCTGGCGTTCGGCGTGTCTGTCGAACCGCAGAAATGGGTGCCGTCGGTTGACGCGTGGATCGAGCGCTGGAAGGCCGACCGCTATGCGCTCGCGCTGATCCCGCCGGCAACTTATGACAGGCTGCTCAAAGAGGGGCTGCCGATGCAGGTGGTCGCACGCGACCCACGCCGGGTCGTCGTGATGAAACCCGTGCCCGCCTCCGACGCGGCGGCGCAGAGCGCACCGGCCCCCGCGCCAGTAGAAAAAACACAACAATGACCCCATCTCAGGAACTGACCGTTCGATGAACCCGATTTCCCTCTTTTGTATCCTCGCGGGCGTCACGTTGAACGCCGGCGCGCAGTTGCTGCTCAAAGCCGGAACGAATGCCGTTGGACACTTCGATTTCACCCGTGCGAACATCCTGCCCATCGCCTTTCGTCTTGCAACCCAGCCGCCGATCATCGGCGGGCTGGCCTGCTATGTGATCAGCGTGGGCGTGTGGGTGATCGGGCTCTCGCGGGTGGACGTATCGATCGCCTATCCGATGTTGTCGCTCGGATACGTCGTCAACGCGTTCGCGGCGTGGTATCTATTCGGCGAAGTGATGTCCGTACAGAAGCTGATTGGGATCGGCGTCATCCTGATCGGCGTCGTCGTCCTGGCGCGCAGCTAGGCGCCATGTCCCCGGCCACGCTATGCCGGGCACGATTTATTACCGTTTATTGCCGGCGCGGGTGCAAGCGCTGCGAAAATGCCGGCAGCAAAAGATGCGGTAAGCCGGGCACCGTCGCTGGCTAAGTAAAACGTAAGGTTGGCCGCGGTAAGCTTGGCGGTTGCGCCCTTTTTTAGTCGTAACCTTGGGTTTGCGCGTAGTGTGTGCTTTACTTCGCGCCCTTCGGGTTGCGCCCCATTCAATCGAGCGAAGCATTCATGAGCCAGTCAACAGTCCCGTTTTTGCCGTTTGTCAAACCCGAGATCGATGAAGAAACGATCCAGGGCGTCGTCGACGTGCTCCGTTCCGGCTGGATCACCACCGGCCCGCAGAACCAGAAATTCGAAGCGGCACTGTCCGAGTTCTGCGGCGGCCGCCCGGTGCGCACGTTCAATTCCGGCACCGCGACGCTCGAAATCGGGCTGCGCATCGCCGGTGTGGGCGAAGGCGACGAAGTCATCACCACGCCCGCCTCGTGGGTCTCGACCAGCAATGTGATCTACGAAGTCGGCGCGACCCCGGTGTTCGTCGACATCGATCCGGTTACCCGCAACATCGACCTGAATCTGCTGGAAAAGGCCATCACGCCGCGCACCAAGGCGATCATTCCGGTTTTTCTGTCGGGCTTGCCGGTGGACATGGACCGGTTGTATGAAATCGCCCGCGCCCACAAACTGCGCGTGATCGAAGACGCCGCGCAAGCCTTCGGTTCGACGTGGAAAGGCGAGCGCATCGGCAAGCTCGGCGACATCGTCTCGTTCAGCTTCCATGCGAACAAGAATCTGACTTCGATCGAAGGCGGCGCACTGGTGCTGAACAACGAGGAAGAAGCCATCCTCGCGCAGAAGTACCGTCTGCAGGGCATCACCCGCACGGGCTTCGACGGCATGGACTGCGATCTGCTCGGCGGCAAGTACAACCTGACGGACGTTGCCGCGCGCGTCGGCCTTGGCCAGATGCCGCATCTCGAACGCTTCATTGCGCAGCGCAAGAAACTGGCGCGCGCGTACTTCGCGGGCTTCGAAGGCGGCGCGGCGGCCAAACTGGGCATCGGCCTGCCGCTGGCCGATTTTGAGAACAGCAACTGGCACATGTTCCTGATCACGCTGCCGCTCGACAAGCTGTCGGTCGACCGTGCCGGCTTCATGGGTGCGCTGAAAGAACGTGGCATCGGTTCGGGCGTGCACTATCCTGCGATTCATCTGTTTTCACTGTACCGCGCACGCGGCTTCAAGGAAGGCATGTTCCCGCACGCGGAGCGTTACGGCGCCAGCACGGTCACCCTGCCGCTGTTCACGCTGATGAACGAAGACGACGTGGAGCGGGTCTGCCGCGCGGTCAATGAAATTTGCGAACAATACGGAAAATAAGCGGAAATGATTTATTCGGAACATCGCGCCGTCGCACCGGAAGTGTCGATCATCATTCCGGTGTACAACGAGGAAGCCGGGCTGGCCGCGCTGTTCGCGCGCCTCTACCCGGCGCTCGACGCGCTCGGCACCGGCTATGAAGTGATCTTCATCAACGACGGCAGCCGCGACAAATCCCCCGCTCTGCTCGCCGACCAGTTCCGCGCGCGGCCCGACACGACCCGCGTGATCCTGCTGAACGGCAACTATGGCCAGCACATGGCGATTCTCGCGGGCTTCGAGCAATCGCGCGGCGAGATCGTCATCACGCTCGACGCCGACCTGCAGAATCCGCCGGAAGAAATCGGCAAGCTGGTCAACAAGATGCGCGAAGGCTACGACTATGTCGGCACGATTCGTCTGCAACGCCAGGACAGCTTGTGGCGCCGCAAGGCGTCGCGCGCGATGAACCGCCTGCGCGAGCGCATCACGCGCATCAAGATGACCGACCAGGGCTGCATGCTGCGCGCGTATAGCCGCCACATCATCGACACGATCAACCGTTGTGGCGAGATCAACACCTTCATTCCCGCGCTTGCGTACACCTTCGCGCAGAATCCGGTCGAGATCGAAGTCGCGCATGAAGAGCGCTTTGCCGGCGAATCGAAGTACTCGCTTTACAGCCTGATCCGTTTGAACTTCGACCTGGTCACCGGCTTCTCGGTCGTGCCGCTGCAATGGCTGTCGTTCATCGGCGTGATCCTGTCGCTCGGTTCCGCGGCGCTGTTCGTGCTGCTGCTGATCCGCCGCTTCATCATCGGCGCGGAAGTGCAAGGTGTGTTCACGCTGTTCGCTATCACCTTCTTCCTGCTCGGCGTGATCATCTTCGCGTTGGGCCTGCTGGGTGAATACATCGGCCGGATCTATCAGCAGGTGCGCGCGCGTCCGCGTTATCTGGTGCAGACGATTCTCGAACAGCGCGACGGCACCACCGTGACCGAAGCGCCGCGCCAGGCAGTCGTGCAGGCCGTGCAAGCCGCGCCGCTCGCCGATCAGGACCCCAACCCATGAAGCCGCGCGCCGTCGTATTCGCGTATCACAACGTTGGCGTGCGCTGCCTGCAGGTGCTGCTCGCGCGCGGCGTCGAGGTGGCGCTGGTCGTCACGCACGAGGACAGCCCGACCGAAAACATCTGGTTCGGCAGCGTCGCCTCGGTTGCGGCCGAGCACGGTATTCCGGTGCTCACTCCGGCCGATCCGAAAAGCCCGGAACTGCGTGCCGCGGTGAGCGCCGCGCGGCCGGACTTCATCTTCTCGTTCTACTACCGCCACATGTTGCCGGTCGACCTGCTGGCACTCGCCGCACGGGGCGCTTACAACATGCACGGCTCGCTTCTGCCGAAGTACCGTGGCCGCGTGCCGACCAACTGGGCGGTGATCCACGGCGAAACCGAAACCGGCGCCACGCTGCACGAAATGGCCGCCAGACCCGACGCGGGCGCGATCATCGCGCAAACGCCGGTGCCGATCCTGCCCGACGACACCGCTGCGCAAGTATTCGACAAGGTTACGGTAGCCGCCGAGCAAACCCTGTGGCGCGTGCTCCCCGCTCTGCTTGCAGGCGAAGCGCCGCATCTGCCGAACGATCTGTCGCACGGCAGCTACTACGGCGGACGCAAGCCGGAAGACGGCCGGATCGACTGGACGCAACCAGCCCAGCAGGTCTACAACCTGATCCGCGCGGTCGCGCCACCGTATCCCGGCGCTTTCACCGATATCGAAGGTCGCCGTTTCATCGTCGCCCGTGCGCGCCTGGCTGCGCCTGGCGCACTTCGCTCGGATTTGCCGCCGGGCCTGCACGTAAGCGATAATGCCGTTTTAGCGATATGCGGCGACGGCCGCGCGATCGCCATCCACGAATTGCGGCACCAGCATGACGGCAACGAAACCGTTGTCACCCCGGCCGAATTCGCCCAGCTCCTCCAAACTCCCCGTCATTCATGAAAAAAGTCCTGATTCTGGGTGTGAACGGCTTCATCGGCCATCACCTGTCCAAACGCATTCTCGAAACGACCGATTGGGAAGTCTTCGGGATGGACATGCAGACCGAACGTCTCGGCGACCTCATCAATCATGAGCGGATGCACTTCTTTGAAGGCGACATCACGATCAACAAGGAGTGGGTCGAGTATCACATCAAGAAGTGCGATGTGATCCTGCCGCTGGTCGCGATCGCCACGCCCGCCACCTACGTAAAGCAGCCGCTGCGCGTGTTCGAACTCGACTTCGAGGCGAACCTGCCGATCGTGCGTTCGGCCGTCAAGTACGGCAAACACCTCGTGTTCCCGTCGACCTCCGAGGTCTACGGCATGTGCACAGACGAACAGTTCGATCCGGAAGAGTCGCAACTGTCGTACGGCCCGATCAACAAGCCGCGCTGGATCTATGCGTGCTCGAAGCAGTTGATGGATCGCGTGATCTGGGGTTACGGCATGGAAGGCCTGAACTTCACGCTGTTCCGTCCGTTCAACTGGATCGGCCCCGGCCTCGATTCGATCTACACGCCGAAGGAAGGCAGCTCGCGCGTAGTCACGCAGTTCCTCGGCCATATCGTGCGCGGCGAGAACATCAGTTTGGTGGACGGCGGCGCGCAAAAGCGCGCGTTCACGGATATCGACGACGGCATCGGCGCGCTGATGAAAATCATCGCGAACAAGGACGGCATCGCCACGGGCAAGATCTACAACATCGGCAACCCGACCAACAACTTCTCCGTGCGCGAACTTGCGCACAAGATGCTGACGCTGGCCGCCGAATTCCCGGAATACGCCGACCTCGCGAAGAAGGTGCAACTGGTCGAAACCTCCTCGGGCGCGTACTACGGTGCGGGCTACCAGGACGTGCAGAACCGTGTGCCGAAGATCGACAACACGATGCAGGAACTCGGCTGGGCGCCGAAGTCGACTTTCGACGAAGCGCTGCGCAAGATTTTCGAAGCGTATCGTGGCCACGTCGCCGAAGCTCGCGCCCTCGTCGAACAACAATAAGGCCTGATCCTTGGCTCGTATCGTCCTGAAGATCGACGTCGACACGCTGCGCGGCACCCGCGAAGGCGTGCCGAATCTCGCACGTATCTTCGACCGCTTCAAGGCGCGCGCCACTTTCCTCTTCAGCCTCGGGCCCGACCACACCGGTTGGGCGATGCGCCGCGTATTGCGGCCGGGCTTTCTGAAGAAAGTGTCGCGCACGTCGGTGGTCGAGCATTACGGCATCAAGCAATTGATGTACGGCGTGCTGCTGCCCGGGCCGGACATCGGCGTGAAGACCGCCGCGGAAATGCGCGCGATTCACGAAGCTGGTTTCGAATGTGGCATCCACACGTGGGACCACGTTTACTGGCAGGACAACGTGCGTTCGCAAGACCGCGAGTGGACCGGGAAGCAGATGCAGAAGAGCTTCAACCGCTTCGTCGCGATCTTCGGCGCGCCACCCGTCACGCACGGCGCGGCAGGCTGGCAGATGAACGGGCATGCGTTTGAGCAGATCGACGCGTGGGGCATGCACTACGCGTCCGACGGCCGCGGCCACTCGCCGTATCTGCCGGTAGTTGGTGGCAGGCAACTGTCGCACGTGCAGATGCCCACCACGCTGCCCACACTCGACGAAGTGCTGGGCGTAGATGGTGTCGACGAGCACAGCGTCGCCGCGTGGATGTTGAAGCACACCGAAAACAATCCGCACGATCAGGTGTTCACGCTGCACGCGGAACTCGAAGGGCAAAAGCTCGCGCCGATTTTCGAACAGCTGCTGGAGGGCTGGCGCGCGCAAGGCCACACCTTCGCGACCATGGGTGATTACTACGCCACGCTGGACCGCAGCACGCTGCCATCGTACCCTGTTACGTGGGGCGAAATTCCAGGCCGCTCCGGCGAATTGATTGTCCAGCCCTGACTGGCCAAGCTACAGCCGGCCCTGACGATCCGGCCATCGCGAGAACGTACACCGCGTGGCTGGTCGACCTCCCCCCAAAAGCCTCGATGCCAGGCCGACGCCCCAGCAAGTGCAAGCTATGACGTCGTCCATAACAACCGGAGAACCACGTGCCCATCGCAGTCGACCAACCCATCCCCGACTTTACCGCCCCCGCTACCGGCGGCGAGATCACGCTCTCCAAGCTGCGGGGCAAGAAGGTGGTGCTGTATTTCTATCCGAAGGACAACACGCCGGGCTGCACGACCGAAGGTCTGCAATTCCGCGATCTGTATCCGAAGTTCAGGAAAGCCGGAGCGGAAATTCTCGGCGTGTCGCGCGACAGCCTGCGCTCTCATGACAATTTCAAGGCAAAGCTCGAACTGCCGTTTCCGCTGATCTCGGACCCGGAAGAAACCTTGTGTACGCTCTTCGGCATCATGAAATTGAAGAAAATGTATGGCAAAGAAGTGCGTGGGATCGAACGCTCCACGTTCCTGATCGACGCCGAAGGCGTGTTGCGCCAGGAGTGGCGCGGCGTGAAAGTGCCTGGGCACGTCGATGACATTCTGGAGGCTGTACAAGCGCTTTGAGGCGCGTTATATTGGGTTCCAATGAGTGCCTGTCCACCCCACACTTTTCGTCGCTGCGCCAGACTTGACGGCCGTTTTGTCGGTTCCGTCGAAGTCGTGAGGCGCAACGCGATGACCGAAGGCGAGCCGCTTGTCCCGTACGCCGGGGCGGCGGCTTTTTTAATTGCGCGCGGCCGTTCGTTCACTCGGCCACGTGCTTCCGTTAAGGAGCCGATCGAAGACCAGGCGAACCGGCATCTCTAGACCGAATGCGCGCCTCCGGGCGCAAACTGCGTGCGCACCCACTGGCACCGGCAGAATGCGACAGGCGGCGCACGAAATGTGACCCGATTAATTCGAGGGAAACCATGCCTTTGCCTACCCCCCCCAGCAAGCTCGGCAATCTCCTGCCGCCTGACGAATACAAGGCCAAAGCCGCCACGCCGGCGCGCTCCGCCGCGAAGAAACAGGCAGTCGAAGGGGAATCCGCAGAGTCGACCGATTACGGCCGTGCGAACGTCGCCACGCCGATGGCCCACGCCGCCAATGCCGCGACCACTTTGCGACCCGTGCCGGCGTCGTCGGCTTCCGCTAATGCGTCTCTATCCGCCGAGCAAGCTGCACCGGCGTCCCGGCGCAAATCGAAGCAGACCGCCGCATTGCTGCAACCGGTTCCGGCTACCCGTCCACAGGCCGAACCGGCGGCTCAAGCTACACCTGCCGCTAAATCGCAGCCGGTCGTCGCGCGCGCGCCCAGCGCGAAAGATCCGGCCGCAAGCACGCCCGCAGCCGTAGCACCCAGCACGCGCGGCACCAGCAAGAAGCGCGGCGCAGCCACAGACCCGCTCGAAATGCAGAAGCTCTTCGTGCTCGACACGAACGTGCTGATGCACGATCCAAGCTGCCTGTTCCGTTTCGAGGAACACGACGTCTATCTACCAATGATGACGTTGGAAGAGCTCGACAACCACAAGAAGGGCATGTCCGAAGTCGCGCGCAACGCGCGGCAGGTGAGCCGCACGCTGGACGCGTTGGTGGCGAACGCCGGCAACATCTCGGACGGCATTTCGCTTGCGCGTCTCGGCAGCCGTGAGGCGTCCGGGCGCCTGTACTTCCAGACCAAGCTCAACGCCATCGAGCCGGTCGAAGGTCTTCCGGAAGGCAAGGCCGACAACCAGATTCTCGGCGTGGTGCGTGCGTTGCAGCGCGACCGCATGGATCGCCAGGTCGTGCTGGTGTCGAAAGACATCAACATGCGCATCAAGGCGCATGCGCTCGGCCTGCCCGCGGAAGACTACTTCAACGACCAGGTGCTCGAAGACAGCGATTTGCTGTATTCCGGCATCCGCGCGCTGCCGCAGGACTTCTGGACCCGGCACGCGAAGGGCATGGAGAGCTGGCAGGACACCAAAACCGGCACCACGTATTACCGCGTGACGGGTCCGCTGTGCGCCTCGATGCTGGTCAACGAGTTCGTCTATCTGGAGCCGCAGAACGGCGAGCCGGCGTTCCACGCGCTCGTGCGCGAACTGAACGGCAAGACAGCGCTGCTGCAAACCTTGCGCGACTACGGCCACCACAAGAACAACGTGTGGGGCATCACGGCGCGCAATCGCGAGCAGAACTTCGCGCTGAACCTGCTGATGAATCCGGATATCGATTTCGTCACGCTGCTGGGTCAGGCCGGTACCGGCAAGACACTGGTTGCGCTCGCGGCTGGCCTCGCCCAGGTGCTCGACGACAAGCGCTACAACGAGATCATCGTGACGCGCGCAACGGTGCCGGTGGGTGAAGACATCGGCTTCCTGCCGGGTACGGAAGAGGAAAAAATGCAGCCGTGGATGGGTGCATTCGACGACAACCTCGAAGTCCTGCAGAAAACCGACGACGCCGCCGGCGAATGGGGCCGCGCTGCGACTCAGGAACTGATCCGCTCGCGCCTGAAGATCAAGAGCATGAACTTCATGCGCGGCCGTACGTTCGTGGACAAGTATCTGATCATCGACGAGGCGCAAAACCTGACGCCGAAGCAGATGAAGACACTGGTCACGCGCGCCGGTCCGGGCACGAAGATCATTTGTCTCGGCAATATTGCGCAGATCGATACGCCTTACCTGACGGAAGGCAGTTCGGGTCTGACGTACGTGGTCGACCGCTTCAAGGGCTGGGCGCACAGCGGGCATGTCACGCTAGCGCGCGGCGAGCGTTCGCGCCTCGCGGATTACGCGTCGGAGATCCTTTAAGTTTCAATGCTTTAGCTTCGGCTGGAAGCCGCGCCCGGGTTATCTCGGACGCGGCTTTTTTATTGCGCACGCGTTTCCGATGGGCAACACTTAGCGCACGAACTTCAAGTAATTTATCAAGAATTCTTGCTTGAGCCAGGTTCGACGGGCTACCATCCCGAAATCGTCCGCCATTAAACGAGCGTTTACCGCTCCCTTCGTCTTCATGCGCCGATTCGCCCTTTCGCTGCTGACCGTTGTGCTGCTCGCCGCTTGCGCCGGCGCGCCGCAAAAGACGTCGCGCGGGCCGGGTTCATCGGTCGTGGTCACGAACGGCGCTTATCACGCGCCGCCGCCTGGCTTCCCGAACTTTGTGGATCACAGCATCGGCCGCGAGGAAATCTCAATCCAGGCGATGAGTCTGGTCGGCATTCCATACCGCTGGGGTGGCAATACGCCAGATAGCGGCTTCGATTGCAGCGGATTGGTTCGCTATGTGGTGTCGCGCGCGGCATCCGTGAATCTGCCACGGACGACTGCGGATATGAGCGGCCGCGGCGAATCGATCGAACCGGATGAAATCGCGCCGGGCGACCTGATTTTCTTCAATACGACCGGGCGAGCGCATTCGCACGTCGGCATCTATGTAGGCAAGCTGCGCTTCGTCAACGCACCGTCGACGGGCGGCACCGTGCGGCTCGACTATCTGACCAATCCCTATTGGGCCAAGCGTTTCGACGGCATACGTCGTGTGGCAGCGCCGGCTGTGACACCCGCACCGTTCGATACACCGAGCTACCAGGCTGCGGCGCCTCAGCCCGAGCGCGTGGCGCCGGTGGCGCAGACAGCGCCGACCTATGCCGGCGCCGCAGTGGCCGCGCAATCGGCGGCCTACGCGGCGAACGCTGTCGCGACGCGTCCTCCAGGTTATGCGGCCGCCTCCGTTGCGCCGCAAGCGTCAAACTATGCCGAGAACCCGGTGGCTGCGCAGCAAACGGCTCGTATCGCGGCGACCACCCGTGCGCCTTTAACGGCAACTGTCCAGCCTACGGTCGCCACGGCTGCGACGCCGACGCCACAAGCTGATCCGTTCGAACCGCCGCCGCCCGGTATGAGCGCCGCGCAAATACAGGCGCGCGCGGCGGGCGCGGTATCTCCGGTGCCCGTCCAGGCCGCTCAAGCAAGTACGTACGACGCTGCCGCGGGCGCTGCGAATCAGCAGACAGCGGCTGGGCGCGCTGGGCCTCCAACGGCTGCCCGCGCGCCTGATCCGATCGATGCCGCGGCCGACGCATTCGAACCGCCTCCATCGGCTTCAGTCGCCGCGCGCCAGGCTCAACAGGCTCAGCAAACCGATGGAAATAGCGGCGTGCAGATCATGCGCGCCTCGACCGCGTCGCGTGGCATCCCTGCCCCCACCCAAACTACCGACGACCCGATCGCACGCTTCGCCAACGGCAATTTTTAACGGTACGGCGCTTGGGCGGTGGCCTGCCATGGCCGTGACCATAACCAGGCACCGGCAGCCCGTGATTCGGTACCTTCGGCCCCGCCACCCCGGTTAGTCACAGGGCCGCGCCCACACTCCGCTCCACGAGCCAGTCCATCCCCGCTACGCTGCCGATCTGCTATCGTCATCGATATTCTTCCGACAGCGGGTGGTGACGATGGATCTCGGGCTGAAAGACAAGGTAGTGCTGGTCACGGGCGGCAGCAAAGGGATCGGGCTTGCCTGCGCCCGAGCGTTTGCCCTGGAGGGGGCGAAAGTGGCAATCGTTTCGCGCGACCCCGCCAATCTCGCACGCGCTTACGAACAGTTGAAGCAAGAGGGCCTGCACGTCCATCGAACCCGCGCCGACCTGCACGAACCGCACAGTGCGGCGGACATCGTCGAGGAAGTCACCACCGCGGTCGGCCCCATCGATGTGCTGATCAACAGCGCCGGCGCAGCCCGTCGTTATGACCCGGAAACGCTGGACGCCGATGCGTTCCGCGCGACCATGGAAGCAAAGTATTTCCCCTACATCTACCCGCAGCAGGAGGTGCTGCGGCGCATGGCCGAACGCGTGAAGGCCGGCGACGGCGCCGCACCCGGCACGATCGTCAACATCATCGGCATGGGCGGCAAGATCGCAAGCGACATCCATATCGCCGGTGGCGCCGCGAATGCCGCGCTGATGCTCGCCACTGTGGGCCTCGCCCACTACTACGCGCGCTACGGCATCCGCATCAATGCGATCAATCCGGGTTCGACGCTGACCGAGCGCGTCGAGGAAGCGGTCAAACTGGAAGCGTCACAGCAAGGCATCGAAAGCGCGGACGCGCTAGCGCGTGGGCAGGCTAAAGTGCCGCTCGGACGCTACGCAAAACCGGAGGAAATCGCTGACGTCGCGCTGTTTCTGGCGAGCCGCCGCGCGAGCTATGTGACGGGCGCAATCGTCCCGATGGATGGAGGCAGCACGCCGCTGATCTGAGCGGCGCGCTTTACAGCTTTGGGGTTTGAGACTTCACGCCACAAGGGCATCAGACTTAAAGCTTTTCTGGCTTTCGGGCTTTGAAGCCAGAACCGTCAACCCGAATCTTTAAAAGGGGCATGCATTTGCCGCCCCGTCCGCGCGCCTTACAGGAGGCGGTGGCCGAGCCACCAGGCAGCCGCGGAGAGCGCCGCGGAGGCCGGAATCGTCAGAATCCACGCCCAGACAATGTTGCCAGCCACGCCCCAACGCACTGCGCTCAACTTCTGCGTCGCACCGACACCGACGATCGCGCCGGTGATCGTATGCGTGGTGGACACCGGAATGCCGAGCCAGGACGCGGTAAACAGCGTAATCGCCCCGCCCGCCTCCGCGCAAAAACCACCAACCGGCTTCAACTTGGTGATCTTCTGGCCCATCGTCCGGACGATCCGCCAGCCGCCGAACAAGGTGCCGACCCCCATCGACAGATAGCAGCCGCCGATCACCCACAGCGGCGGCGCGTCCGCGATCGACGAAGCGTAACCGGTCGCGATCAGCAGCATCCAGATGATGCCGATAGTTTTCTGCGCGTCATTACCGCCGTGGCCAAGGCTATACAAACCTGCCGAGACCAGTTGCAGACGCCGGAACCGCCGGTCCACCTTGCTCGGTGGTGTGCGGAAATAAATCCACGACACCGCCAGCATGAAGAACGATCCGAGTACGAAACCGAGCAGCGGCGAGATGAAAATGAAGGCGACCGTCTTCATCAATCCGTCGATATTGAGCGAGCCCCAGCCCGACTTGGCGAGCGCCGCGCCCACCAGCCCGCCGATCAGCGCATGCGATGAGCTCGACGGAATACCGTAATGCCACGTGATGATGTTCCAGCCGATCGCCCCCACCAGCGCGCCGAAAATGACGTAGTGGTCGACGATAGCCGGATCGATCGTGCCCTTGCCGACCGTCTGCGCCACTTTCAGGTGGAACACGAAATACGCGACAACGTTGAAAGCCGCTGCAAAGGCCACGGCCTGCTGCGGCTTCAGCACCCCGGTCGACACGACCGTGGCGATTGAATTCGCCGCGTCGTGGAAGCCGTTCATGAAGTCGAAAATCAGTGCGACGGCGACCAGGCCGGCGACGACCCAGATAGCGAGTTGTATCGATTGCATTATGCGTTTTCCAGCACGATGCCTTCGATGATGTTCGCCACGTCCTCACACTTGTCGGTGATGGTTTCGAGCAGTTCGTAGATCGCCTTCAGCTTGATCAGCGTCTTGACGTTGTCTTCTTCGCGGAAAAGTTTCGACATGGCCGAGCGCAGCACGCGGTCAGCTTCCGATTCCAGACGGTCGATTTCCTCACATGCCTTCAGGATCTGACTCGCCTGCTTCATGTCCGACAGCAGACTGACGGCGAACTGGACGCGCTCGGAGGTCGCCGTGCAGATGTGCGCCAACTGACTCGCTTCGGAGGTCACTGCCTGTACGTCGTACAGCGAAATAGCGGTGGCAACGTCCTCCATCAGATCGAGGATGTCGTCCATCGTGGTGATCAGCTTGTGGATCTCGTCGCGGTCGAGCGGCGTGATGAAAGTCTTGTGCAGCAGGTCGATGGTTTCGTGCGTGAGCTTGTCAGCGGCCTTTTCGGCTTTCTGCACGTTTTGCTTATGGGTCTCGGCGTCCTGAAGGTTGTCGATCAGCAGCTCGAGCTCACGGCTTGCGGAGACGATGCACGTTGCGTGCGCATTGAAAATTTCAAAGAACTTGCCCTCGGTGGGCATGAATCGACCGAACATTGGGATCCCGAAAATTGGTCACATATTGGCTGACATAAAACCGCCACATTGTACCGTTCCGGGATCGATGCCGCACTTTTGAAAGCGTCGTTACAACAGGCCCAGCAGTTATCTCTTTACTCGCTGTAGAAATTCTGCGCGCCGGCAAAATTGTCGAACTTCGTGAATTGGCCATGGAACGTGAGTCGAACCGGACCGATCGGACCGTTCCGCTGTTTACCGATGATGATCTCCGCCGTGCCCTTGTCCGGGCTGTCCGGGTTGTACACTTCATCGCGATAAATGAACAGGATGACGTCCGCATCCTGTTCGATAGCGCCGGATTCGCGCAAGTCGGACATGATCGGCCGCTTGTTCGGGCGCTGTTCGAGACCCCGGTTGAGCTGCGACAACGCGATCACGGGTACATCGAGCTCTTTGGCGAGGCTTTTCAGCGAACGCGAGATTTCCGAGATTTCGGTTGCACGGTTCTCGCCCGCCGACGACGAGCCGCTCATCAGTTGCAAATAGTCGATGATGATCAGACCGAGTTTGCCGCACTGGCGCGACAGCCGACGCGCGCGCGAACGCAGCTCCATCGGGTTCAGGCCGCCAGTTTCGTCGATGAAAATCTGCGCCTCGCTCATTTTCTGCACCGCGTGCGTGAGCTTCGGCCAATCCTCGTCGGTCAGGCGCCCGGTCCGCATGCGGTGCTGGTCGAGCCGGCCAACCGAGCCCAGCATACGCATGGTGAGTTGCGAGCCCGGCATTTCCATGGAAAACACGGCGACCGGCAGGCCGTACTCGACCGCCACGTATTCGCCGACGTTCATTGAAAACGCCGTTTTACCCATCGACGGGCGGCCCGCCACGATGATCAGCTCGCCGCCATGCATACCGGAGGTCATGCGATCCAGGTCGACGAAGCCCGTCGGCGTGCCGGTCACGTCGCTCGGATTGGCTGTGTGATACAGCGTGTCGATCCGTTCGACCACCTGCGTGAGCAGCGGGCCGATTTCCAGAAAACCCTGCGTGCCGCGCGCACCGTCTTCAGCGATCGAAAACACCTTCGATTCGGCCTCGTCCAGCAACTGGCGGACTTCCTTGCCTTGCGGATTGAATGCGTCCGCCGAGATTTCGTCAGCCACCGAGACGAGACGGCGCAACACTGCGCGATCGCGCACAATTTCCGCGTAGCGGCGGATATTGGCCGCGCTCGGCGTGTTCTGCGCCAGCGCGTTCAGGTACGCGAGGCCGCCGACATCCTCCGCCTTGCCCGACGTGCCGAGCGCTTCGTACACGGTAATCACGTCGGCCGGGCGGGTCGCCGCGATCAGCTTGCCGATGTGCTCAAAGATGATGCGGTGGTCGTATCGGTAAAAATCGCTCTGCGACAGGAAGTCGGCAATGCGGTCCCATGCCGCGTTGTCGAGCAGCAGGCCGCCCAGCACCGACTGCTCGGCTTCGATCGAATGCGGCGGGACTTTCAGCGACTCGATTTGGGGATCTTTGGACGGTGCGTTCATGGAGAGGAATTATCGGGTAAATGCGCGCGGAGGGAAATCAAAAACCGATACTTCGATGCATCGAAAACGGGCAATAAAAAAGGCAGGGGCCGGTCACCCGGCCCCTGCCTTTTGCCAGCAACGTCCTGGCAGATGCTTACTTGATGCTTAGACGTGTTCGCCGAGCACAGCCACCGTCACATCGACGAGCACGTCGGTGTGCAGCGAAACCTGAACAGCGTGGTCGCCGACCAGCTTCAGCGGGCCTTCCGGCAGACGCACTTGCGCCTTTTCCACTGCGAAGCCTTGCTTGACCAGTGCGTCAGCGATGTCGGCATTCGTCACCGAGCCGAACAGACGGCCGTCGACGCCAGCCTTCTGACCGATCTGAACCGTCGAGCCTGCCAGCTTTTCGCCTTGAGCTTGAGCAGCAGCCAGCTTTTCAGCTGCGGTCTTTTCGAGTTCAGCGCGGCGGACTTCGAATTCAGCCAGGGCTTCCTTCGTTGCACGGCGAGCTTGCTTGTTCGGGATCAGGAAGTTACGTGCGTAACCGTCCTTCACCTTGACGATATCGCCCAGGTTGCCCAGGTTGACGACTTTTTCCAGAAGAATAATTTGCATTCGGATACTCCTTATCGCGTCGTCGGGTTAGGCCTTGTGCTGGTCGGTGTACGGCACCAGCGCGAGGAAACGTGCGCGCTTGATTGCCGTATCCAGCTGGCGTTGATAGTGCGACTTCGTACCCGTGAGACGCGCCGGCGTGATCTTGCCGTTTTCGCCGATGAAGTCCTTCAGCGTTTCGAGGTCTTTGTAGTCGATATGATCGACGTTAGCGGCCGTGAAACGGCAGAACTTCTTGCGCTTGAAAAGCGGATTTTGTTGCTGACGACGTTTGTCGAATTTCTTACCAGTCGGGCGGGGCATGTTCAGTCCTTTCCAATGTCCTGCAATTCTGTGATGTGAAATACCAGCGTTCTTGCGTTGCGGTGCTTTTTCGCCAGAAAGCCTGTGAAGAGCGTTTCTACGCCCATCTGACAGCCTTCCAGCTTACCGCTCGCCTCGCCTGCGGCTACTGCCTGCATGGTCAGTTCGACTTGCCGGGCAATACCGGCTTCGACGACTTCCGTGCGGTGGTGCAACGTGCAACCTGCAATCGGAACGCCGGCGGGGGTATACCGCACCGGTTCGCGTTCGACGACGCTGGCCGTAAGTTGCAGCCGATTCATGTAACCTTTGACGAGGGCGACGCTTGATCTGGTAGCTTAAATAGTGTGTCTTAAGCCTGCGCTTCGGACGGTTGCGTAGCAGCCGACTTCTTGGCTTCTTCGCGCTGCACTTCCTTCATCATCGGCGACGGGCCGGTTTCGGCCTTCTTCATCTTGACGATCAGGTGACGCAGAACCGCGTCATTGAACTTGAATGCGTGTTCCAGCTCGTCGAGCGTGGTTTGGTCGCATTCGATGTTCATGCAGACGTAGTGAGCCTTCGCGAGTTTCTCGATCATGTAGGCCAGTTGGCGACGGCCCCAGTCTTCGATACGGTGGATCTGGCCACCGTGCGAGGTGATCGTGCTTTTGTAACGCTCGATCATGGCGGGCACTTGCTCGCTCTGATCGGGGTGCACAATAAAGACGATTTCATAATGACGCATACACACTCCTTGTGGACTTGTGGATTAGAGCCACCCGGGCGTCTGAACCGGTGTGGCAAGTGAGAAGCCAAAGAGTGTAACCCGATTGGGGCCGGGTTGCAAGATATCCCGTTAATGCAGTGCACGAATCGGGTGTGTTTTCAAGGGTTTAGGGCAAAGCAGACAAATGATCGCCACGCATCCGCGTCCGGCGACATCGCCACCGGATCGCGCGCATGCCGCACCCGCTCAGCCCCCCTCGGTCTGCTCACTGCCGCCCGCCAGACGGGCTTTCAGCGCCGTTTCGAGCCCACTGAGCGCGTCCGGCGCGGCATCGGTGACGGCCCACCAGGTCATCCCCTGCGCGTTCCAGTGTGCGAGCGAGTAACCCTCGCGGGTCTGCGCCGTCGAAGGCCCAGCGGCCGCTTCTCGTCCCGCATCGCCGGCGCGCGCTTCCGGAAACACATAGACGTCGATGATGTGCTTCTGATAGCGATACACCAGCACCGCCACCCGCTGATGCGCGATGTAATCCAGGCGGCCGCCTTCAAGCGGAAAACCGTTCGCCGCGAGGTCCTCGACCGGCGGCGAATAGTCGATCCGGCCGTTGAACCACGGCTTGACCGTGTGCCGGTCAGTCGAAATGACGTCGATGTCGTGACCGGACATTTGCGCCCGCACATGGCTTTCGACCAGTTCATCGGCGAACGGGCCAGCTTGCGCGGGATGATGCAAGTTCATTGTGACGCCTACCGCCACCGCACCGAGCGCGACCACTAGCCCGACGAGCCAGCCCTGCCCGATCGTTGCGCCTGTGCCTGCGCCCCCGCCGGGCCGGCCCATCGCGCCTTGTGGACGCAGCCAGCCATTCAGCCAGTTACCCAGCCCACTCCGCTTCGGCCTCGGCTGTACGGCGGGCCGAGGGGTTTCGATGGGCTCGTGGGCGGCGGTGTCGCTCTCCGGAAGGGCCGCGAGAATCCGCGCCCGCAGGGCATCCGGCGCACGGTGATAGGGCTGTGCGCGCAGCGAGGCGCTCAGCGCATGCAGGTTTTCACTTTCGCGCCGGCAAGCGTCGCAACTGTCGATGTGCTGCTGGACGTGCAGAGCATCCGGCGCGGTCAATTCGCGATCGGCGTTCGCATCGAGGAGCGGCCGCGCTTCGTTACAGTCCATCTGGCGTCTCCTGAGCTGAGCCGGCGGCGCTTGCGCCGGGGTTGTTGGATGGACGGCCGTTGGAGGCCGCCCGGAGTGGCGTTACGGAAGCCGTGGGTGTCGTGCAGGTGCCCGGTATCGTGGCTCGCGGCGAACCGCCCCCTCCCGGAAGCCCGGACGCCGGAAGCCCGGACGCCGGTAGGCCGGCCCCCGGTTGCCCGGACGCCTGCTTCGCTGTCAGCAGTGCGGCCAGCTTGCGCCTGCCCCGCGCGAGCCGCGACATCACTGTGCCGATCGGCACATCGGCCACCGTCGCGATCTCGCGATAACCCATTTCCTCAAGCTCCCGCAGGATCAGCACTTCCCGGTACTCGACCGGCAACTGCGCAAGCGCGTCGTGCACGAGCTTCGTGTCCTCATTACGGATCAGGAGCGTCTGCGGATCGGCGCCGCCCGCGCTCCAGCCGTCGAAGGTCGCGTCGTCCATGGTGTCGTCGAACTCAACCACTTCATGCGACGACGCGCGCCGCCGCCACTCCGTGTACCAGGTGCGGCGCACGATCGCAAGCAGCCACGGCCGGGCCGAGTCGCCCCGGAAGGTGTCGAAAAAGCGGAACGCACGCATGAACGCTTCCTGCACCACGTCGTCGGCATCGTTGGCGTTACCGCACAACCAGCGCGCAAGGTTGTACGCGGCGTCGAGGTGCGGCAGCGCCAGTTGCTGAAAACGGCGGCTACGCGCCGCGTCGTCGTGCGCGCCAGCGGCATTTGAATCGGGTTGACCACCTCGGCCCTCCAGGGCATTGCGGCTACGCTGTGTGACTCGTCTTCACAACATGACCGGCCACAGACCGAGTTTATTCCCGCCCCTGCATGGAATTTGCGAAAAAAGGCAGAAAAGACTGTGCACCGTGGATTACGGCAGGAAGCGCTGAACGGCACAACGACGGTGAACTGGGCGAAAAAGCAGCCACCCCCACCCGCGCTAGCAGGCTAGTAGAGCGGGCGATTCCAGTAATCCTCGCTCGCATAGACCTCTTTCAGGTAATCGATGAAGTAGCGCACCTTGGCCGGCACGTAACGTTGCTGCGGATAGACCGCCAGAATGTCGTAGTCGGGCAGCGCGAATTCATCCAGCACGGTTTCCAGTTCGCCGCGCGCCAGTTGCTGCTGGATTTCCCACGTGGAGCGCCAGCCAAGCCCGAGCCCTTCGGATACCCAGCGATGCAGCAGCT
The DNA here is from genome assembly GCF_052682275.1 of Paraburkholderia sp. D1E. NCBI lineage: Bacteria > Pseudomonadati > Pseudomonadota > Betaproteobacteria > Burkholderiales > Burkholderiaceae > Paraburkholderia > Paraburkholderia sp. D1E. Next base: position 6,580,693 of record NZ_JBQYMB010000001.1, on the reverse strand, counting down.
CACCGTCGTTGCAGTCGAGCGTGCCGCCCACCCGCACCGTCGCAAGTTTGCCGTTGCGGCGGAAGTACCAGCCGCGGTTCTGCCCGCCTTGCAGGTTGAACGCCAGACAGTTGTGCTGCGGCAGATCTTCGAGCGTTTTCGGCTTGCCATATTGGCGGAAATATTCCGGCGTACCGCACACCACCCGCCGGTTCGACGCCAGCTTCACCGCGACGAAATTCGGATCGACCGCGCCGCCGATCCGGATCGACAGGTCGTAACCCTCCCGCACCAGATCCACGACCCGGTCGGTCAGGTTGAACGACACCTGCAATTCGGGCTTGTCGGCGAGAAAAGACGGCGCGAGCGGCGCAACATGCTTGCGCCCGAATGCAGCCGGCGCCGACACGATCAGATGGCCGTTCACCGCGCGCCGTCCGGCGCTCAGTTCGTTTTCCGCCTGGTCCCATTCGGTCAGCAGGCCGCGGCAGCGCTCGAGAAACGCCGCGCCGTCTTCGCTAACCACAAGGCGCCGCGTCGAGCGGTACATCAGCTTCACGCCGAGGCGCTTTTCCAGCGCGTCGATGCGGCGCCCGAGAATCACCGGCGACACGCCCTCTTCCAGCGCGGCCGCCGCGAGACTGCCTGCATCGGCGACGCGCACGAAAGTTTCGATCTGTTTGAAGCGATCCATTTTTTGTCTCCTGTCGACCGGAGTTAGCGCTTGAGCGCTGACTCCGGTCCCACGCAAGCGGGTTGCAACCGCCTTGTGCCCGTCTCGTACCGCGCCGCACGCCATTCGATACTTTTTGTTTCGAAATAAGCGACCCGGACTGATCTTATCAAACCTTTAGGTGAAGCCTACAGTGCGATCAACACCTTTTGGTTTGCACATCCGTCAGCGAATTCGTCAGCCAACCCATTCGCCCACCCAAGACATTCAGGAGACATTCATGGCCAAGATGAGAGCCGTCGACGCAGCCGTGCTGGTGCTCGAAAAAGAAGGCATCAACACCGCATTCGGTGTTCCGGGCGCAGCAATCAACCCGTTCTACTCGGCCATGCGCAAGGCAGGCAGTATCAGCCACGTGCTGGCGCGTCACGTCGAAGGCGCCTCGCATATGGCCGAAGGCTATACGCGCGCCCAGCCGGGCAACATCGGCGTGTGTATCGGCACGTCAGGCCCCGCCGGCACCGACATGATCACCGGTTTGTACTCCGCTCAGGCCGACTCGATTCCTATTCTGGCTATCACGGGCCAGGCCCCGCGCGCGCGTCTGTACAAGGAAGACTTCCAGGCCGTCGACATCGAATCGATCGCCAAACCAGTCACCAAGTGGGCCGTCACCGTGCGTGAGCCGGCTCTCGTGCCGCGCGTGTTCCAGCAGGCATTCCACCTGATGCGCTCGGGCCGTCCGGGTCCGGTGCTGGTCGATTTGCCGATCGACGTGCAACTCGCCGAAATCGAATTCGACATCGACACGTACGAACCGCTGCCGGTCTACAAGCCCAAAGCAACGCGCAAGCAGATCGAAGCCGCGCTGAAGATGCTCAACGACGCTGAAAAGCCGTTGATCGTCTCGGGTGGCGGCGTGCTGAACGCAGCCGCTGAAGACCTGCTGGTCGAATTCGCCGAAACCATCGGCGTGCCGGTGATCCCGACGCTGATGTCGTGGGGCGCGATTCCTGACGACCATCCGTTGATGGCCGGCATGGTTGGCTTGCAAACCTCGCACCGCTACGGCAACGCGACGATGCTCGCCTCCGACTTCGTGCTCGGCATCGGCAACCGTTGGGCAAACCGTCACACGGGCAGCGTCGAGGTTTATACGAAGGGCCGTAAGTTCGTGCACGTGGACATCGAGCCGACGCAGATCGGCCGCGTGTTCGGACCGGACCTCGGCATCGTATCGGACGCGAAGTTCGCGCTCGAACTGTTCGTCGAAGTGGCGAAGGAATGGAAGGCCGCCGGCAAGCTGAAGGACCGCAGCGCATGGGTCGCCGATTGCCAGCAACGCAAGCAGACGATGCACCGCAAGACGCACTTCGACAACGTGCCGATGAAGCCGCAGCGCGTGTACGAAGAGATGAATCAGGTGTTCGGCCGCGATACCTGCTACGTGAGCACGATCGGTTTGTCGCAGATCGCCGGCGCGCAATTCCTGCACGTCTACAAGGCGCGCAACTGGATCAACTGCGGCCAGGCAGGCCCGCTGGGCTGGACGATTCCGGCAGCACTCGGTGTGCGCGCAGCCGACCCGCAACGTCCGATCGTCGCACTCTCGGGCGACTACGACTTCCAGTTCATGATCGAAGAACTGGCAGTGGGCGCGCAATTCAAGCTGCCGTATGTGCACGTGGTGGTGAACAACTCGTACCTCGGTTTGATCCGCCAGGCACAGCGCGCGTTCGATATGGACTTCTGCGTGCAGCTCGGCTTTGAGAACATCAACGCGCCGGAAATGAATGGCTACGGCGTGGACCACGTGGCGGTTGCCGAAGGCCTGGGTTGCAAGGCGATCCGCGTGTTCAAACCGGAAGAACTCAAGCCGGCGCTGTTGAAAGCGCAGTCGATGCTCTCCGAATTCAACGTGCCGGTGATCGTCGAAGTGATCCTCGAACGTGTGACCAACATTTCGATGGGCACCGAGATCGACGCGGTCAACGAGTTCGAAGAACTGGCCGAAAAGCGCGCAGACGCGCCGACGGCAATCAGCATGCTTGACTGAGCGTCCAGACGCTTTGACCCGATGTGCATCACATGAGCGCGGCCCGGCATCCCTCGGCCGCCTCATGAAGTTATTCCACTGACCGACCAGCGAGACACAAGCATCATGCCGAAATTTGCAGCGAATCTCACCATGCTGTTCAACGAAGTCCCGTTCCTCGACCGCTTTGCGGCAGCAGCGGACGCGGGCTTCAACGCCGTCGAATTCCTGTTTCCGTATCCGTATCAGATCGCTGAATTGAGCGAGCGTCTGCAGCAGAACCGTCTCAGGCTCGTGCTGCACAACCTGCCCGCGGGCAACTGGGAAGCGGGTGAACGCGGCATCGCATGCCTGCCGGATCGCGTGGGCGAGTTTCAGGAAGGGGTTGGCCGCGCGATCGAATACGCGACGGCCCTGAAGGTGCCGCAACTGAATTGCCTCGTCGGTATCCCGACGGCGGGCGTCGATGCGGACAAGGCGCGCTTGACGATCGTCGATAACCTGCGCTTTGCCGCGGGCGAATTGAAGAAAGCGGGCATCAAGCTGCTGGTCGAGCCGTGCAATTCGTACGACATCCCCGGCTTCGCGCTGAACCGTTCGGGCGAAGGCCTCGATGTGATTCGCGCCGTGGGTTCGGACAATCTGTTCCTGCAATACGACATCTATCACATGCAACGGATGGAAGGCGAACTCGCGGCAACGATCAAAAAGAATCTGCCGCAGATCGCGCACATCCAGCTCGCCGACAACCCTGGCCGCAACGAACCGGGCACCGGCGAAATCAACTACCCGTTCCTGTTCGACCTGCTCGACTCGCTCGGTTACGACGGCTACATCGGCTGCGAATACAAGCCGCGCACGACCACTGCCGCCGGCCTTGGCTGGGTGCAGAGCGTGGCCGGGCAAACCCGCGGCGCAGCCCACGCCGCTGCCTGATCGATTCATTGATCACATCAGGCACACACGCCCCGAAGGAAGTCCCCCGGGGCAACCCCAAACAACACTGGAGATTTAGACACATGGCAAAGATCGGTTTTATCGGCCTCGGCATCATGGGCGCGCACATGGCGCGCAACCTCATCAAGGGCGGCCACACGCTGTTCGTGAATGGCGCGTACCCGGTGCCGGAAGATCTGAGCAAAAGCGCGAGCGTCGCCGCCAATTCGACGGCTGTTGCACAAGCTGCCGACGTCGTCATCATCATGGTGCCGGACACACCTGACGTCGCCAACGTGCTGTTCGCCGACGACGGCGTCGCCGCCGGCCTCACGCAGGGCAAGCTGGTGATCGACATGAGCTCGATCTCGCCGCTCGACACGCAAGCCTTCGCCAAAAAAATCAACGCGCTCGGCGCCGACTACCTCGATGCACCGGTATCCGGCGGCGAAGTCGGCGCGCGTGAAGCGTCACTGACGATCATGGTGGGCGGCCCGGAAAAGGCCTTCGCATTTGCCAAGCCGCTGTTCGATCTGATGGGCAAGAACATCTCGCTGATCGGCGACAACGGTGCGGGTCAGACCTGCAAGGTCGCGAACCAGATCATCGTTGCGCTGAACATCGAAGCCGTTGCTGAAGCACTGCTGTTCGCTTCGCGCTCGGGCGCCGATCCGGAGCGCGTGCGCAAGGCATTGATGGGCGGCTTCGCGTCGTCGCGCATTCTCGAAGTGCATGGCGAGCGTATGACCAAGCGTACGTTCGACCCGGGCTTCCGCATCGAACTGCATCAGAAGGATCTGAACCTCGCACTGGACGGCGCACGCAAGCTCGGCATCGCGCTGCCGCATACGGCGAGCGCGCAACAGCTGTTCAGCGTGTGCGTAGCCAACGGCGGCAAGGCATGGGATCACTCGGCGATGGTGCGCGCGCTGGAAATCATGGCGAACTACGAAGTCGCGCAGGCACCGGGTAGCGAAGCCAAGGCGGCTTAAGCAACAACAAGGTTGCCGTGACGGTTGCGATTTCAACGTGATCGTCATGGCAATCGCAGGTGGGGCGCCTGGTTAGTCGTGCAGCATGCACGGCGGACCGGGCAAATCGTGCCGCTCTGGGCTGAGAGCGGCAAGTGGGGTCCGCAGCGGCACCCGGCGGCGCCGGGGAAGCCTTGGTCGGTCAGACGTCGTCGTCGGGTGTCCGGCTGTCGGATTTCAAATTTATGCGTTTTCAGCCAATCTCTCGCAGCGGGTGCATCATGCACGCCGCCTGCCAGCAGCGCTCTTTGCCGGTCTCCTCGCACGTGTGCTCGCAAGTCCGCTTGCATTTGCTTGCAACTCCGCGCCCGCGGCACGACCTTTTTTGACACATCAGTCCGCGCTTTTCTCCTACACTCGTTGAGTCTGGTTGCGGGCGTATCAACGTTCAAGTGCGGCTTGCCGATCGTGGCAAAGCAGGTTCTCTGCCTCATTCGCCCCATTCCAGGCCAGTGTTCACCCCGTAAGCGGAACCTGCTTGCGCCAGTAACCCATCTGCAAAGGATTCAGAATGAGCATCTTTGGTGACATCGTAAACAAGCTCTTCGGCAAAGCGAAGCCCGACCAGCCTGCTCCTGCGGTTGAGCCGACACCGGATCCAGCAGCGGCGCAAGCTGCTGCACCGGCGGCTACACCGGCGCCCGCGCCGCTGGCCGACGTCGACGTTGCTGCTGTGATGGACCAGTTCGTGAGTGAGAGCGGGCAAACGTTGAACTGGCGCACGTCGATCGTCGACACGCTGAAAGCGCTCGGCGTCGACAGCAGCCTCGATCATCGCAAGCAGCTCGCACAGGAGTTGAAGTACAGCGGCGACACGAACGATTCGGCGAGCATGAACGTCTGGCTGCACAAACAGGTGATGCTGGCGCTGGCGGCAAACGGCGGGAAGTTGCCCCCGGATCTGGCGGCCTAACGGCTTGCCGGCATCGCCTGGTTCCGGCGATAGCGATAAACCTCCAGCTGAAACAACAACGCGGCGCCCGGGTCGATAACCTGGGCGCCGCGTTGTCATTCAAGCTTCATGTGCGGGACACGGTTCTGACTCTGACCAGGACCGTCCGCGCCGAATCAATCAGTACGTATCGAAAGTCTTCTGCAACGCAACCGGCCCCGTGCCACCCGCGGCCAGTGCGAGCATCAACAGCACCCGCGCCTTGTACGGATTCAGCGAGCCCGCGCTAATGAAACCGAGCACATCGTCCGCAGCCGCGCCGTTGCGCATGACATGACCTGAGCCTACACGCGACGAACGCACCACCGCCACACCTTGCGAGGCTGCATCGGCCAACGCCTGTTGCATGGAAGCGTGAATCGAGCCGTTGCCCGTGCCCGCCACCACGATGCCGCGCACACCGGCCGCCACCAACGCATCCACGGCGATCCGCGAGACGCCTGCATAGCTCACGACAACCTCCACATGTGGCCACTTGGTGCCGATCACAAATTCGGTCGCGAGCGTATGCGGGCGCACTACGTTGCGCTGGAATTCGACACGGCCGTCCTGCACCCAGCCGAGCGCACCGATTTCCGGGGACTGGAAGGCATCGACCGCGTACGTGCGCGTCTTGACCACGTCGCGCGCACTGTGGATCTTGTTGTTGAAGGCCACCAGCACGCCCTGCCCGCGCGAACCCGCGTGCGCCGCCACCGTCACGGCATTCAGCAGATTCAACGGACCATCGGCGGACAGCGCCGACGCCGGACGCATCGCCGCAGTCAGCACGACCGGCTTGTCCGACTTGATCGTCAGATGCAGCAGCCAGGCGGTTTCTTCGAGTGTGTCGGTGCCGTGCGTGATCACCACGCCGTCGACGTCATCCGTGGCCAGCAGCGTGTTGATGCGTTGCGCGAGCGCGGTCCATAGGGGCATTGCCATGTCTTTACTGTCGACGCTGGCAATCTGTTCAGGCGCGATTCGCGCGACCGTGGACAGAGCCGGCACCACCGCCAGCAATTGATCGACACCGACCACACCCGCCTGGTAGCCGGACGTGTTGGTGGCGTCCGCGGCCGCCCCGGCGATCGTGCCGCCGGTTGCCAGCACGGCGATGCGCGGCAACTGAAGCGTTGCGCCTTCGTTGGAAGGCGTCGCGGAAGAGGAAGTCAAAGTATTCATGGCGGCGATTGTAAGCGATGCGCCATATGCCGCCATGCGTGAAAAAAAACGGATGCCCGTTCGTTTTGGTTTGCCCAGACGCTCAAATCGGCAGATGCAGGCCAGCCGGCGCGCCGCTGAGCCACACGGGTGAGTTACATCCGTGGAGAGAGCCGGACCATGACGGTCCGGCTCTCTCTCAAACCGCCTCGCGCAGTTGTGCCGCGATTTCCGCTTCGTTCAACTGCGGCGCGAACATTTCGATCAGCCGGTACGCATACGCACGCAGGAATGCGCCCTTGCGCAAACCGACTCGCGTCGTGCTCGCCTCGAACAGATGCTGCGTATCGAGCGCGACCAGTTCCGAGTCGCGCTTCGGATCGTAGGCCATGGCCGCGACTATGCCGATACCCATGCCAAGTTCAACGTAAGTCTTGATCACGTCGGCATCGATTGCGGTCAACACGACGTCAGGCAACGCGCCCGCTTTCGCGAACGCCTGGTCGATGTGTGAGCGGCCCGTAAAGTCCTGGTCGTACGTGACGATCGGGAATTCGGCGATTTCGTCGAGCGTCAGATTCTCGCGGCCTACCAGCGGATGGCCCTTCGGCACCACCACGACGTGATGCCATGAATAGCACGGGAACGTGACGATATCCGGGAAGCGGTCGAGCGCTTCAGTTGAAATACCGATATCCGCTTCGCCGTTGATGATCATCTGCGCAATCTGTTGCGGACTGCCCTGGCGCAACGCCAGATGCACCTTCGGGAACACCTCGGTGAATTGACGAATCACCTTCGGCAGCGCGTAACGCGCCTGCGTGTGAGTCGTCGCCACGACGAGGTGACCGCTGTCCTGATCCGCATATTGGCGTGCGACGCGGCGCAGATTCTCCGCATCGAGCAACATCCGCTCGATCAGTTGATGCACCGCCTTGCCCGGCTCGGTGAGGCCCGTCAGACGCTTGCCGCGCCGGATGAAAATATCGACGCCGAGTTCGTCTTCCAGATCCTTGATCTGTTTCGATACGCCCGACTGCGACGTATACAACACATTCGCCACCTCAGTCAGATTCATGTTCTGACGCACGGCCTCGCGCACGAAGCGCAATTGCTGGAAGTTCATCTGTATATCTCCGGTTAAGCCAGAGTCGAGTTATTAGAGTTTGATCGAAACGCCGAGTGTTGTCGCGCTGCTTATGGCACTGCCTGTGGCATCGTTTACTGCGCGGGAAATACGCGCAACGCGCGTGGCACTGCCGTCACGCCATCGCCGATCGCCAGTTGCAGATCGCGCCACGATTCGCGATCGAGCTCCGCTTCGAGCACATTGCCCTCACGGCCCGCCAGCTCCACACGCACCGAACCGCCGAGCGTCACCACGCGCCGCACATCGACCACAATGCCTTCGCGGTGGCCAGATGCCTGTGGATACAACTGCAGATCGTGCGGACGCACATAGGCAAACGCAGGCCCGCTGAAATCGGCCTTGATCGCGACCGGCAACGCCGCGCCGTCGACCACGAAGCCGCTCGCATCCACCTTGCCATGCAGGCGGTTCGCCGCGCCGAGAAACTCGTAGACGAACGAGGTTTGCGGATGGTCGTAGACGTCTTGCGGACTGCCCACCTGCTCCACATGTCCACGATTCAATACGACGATACGGTCGGCCACTTCGAGCGCCTCTTCCTGATCGTGCGTAACGAAAATCGTCGAGATATGCAGATCGTCATGCAAACGACGCAGCCAGCTGCGCAATTCCTTGCGCACCTTCGCATCCAGCGCGCCGAACGGTTCGTCGAGCAACAGCACCTTAGGTTCGACAGCCAGCGCGCGCGCCAACGCAATGCGCTGCCGCTGACCGCCTGACAGTTCCGACGGATAGCGCTGCGCGAGCCAGTCGAGTTGCACAAGTTTGAGGAGTTCATGCACCTTCTCGCGAATCACCGCTTCCGAAGGCCGCTCGTTGCGGGGCTTCACACGCAAGCCGAACGCGACGTTCTCGAACACCGTCATATGCCGGAACAAGGCGTAATGCTGGAACACGAAGCCGACTTCACGCTCACGCGCGCCGACCGTGGCGACGTCCTGGCCTTGCAGCACGACCTGGCCGCCGTCCGCGTATTCGAGCCCCGCAATCACCCGCAGCAAGGTGGTCTTGCCACAACCCGACGGCCCGAGCAGCGCAACCAGTTCACCTGGCGGAAAATCGAGCGAAACGTTATCGAGCGCGACAAAATCTCCGAAGCGCTTTTGCAGGTTACGAACGGTGATACCCATTACAGCTCTCCTTGCTTGAGCGCGTGTTGCTTTGATTGTTGCTGCAGTACATGTGTTGCATTGCCGGACTGTGAAGCGGACGTCGACGCGACAGGCCCTGCGTACGCCGGCACATCGCGCGCGGCAGACAGTTCCGCCGACATATGGCGCTCGGCGAGCAGCTTCAGACCGAGCGTCACGAGTGCCAGTAAGGCCAGCACCGACGCCACGGCGAACGCCGCGGAGAAGTTGTATTCGTTATAGAGAATTTCGACGTGTAACGGCATCGTGTCGGTCTGACCGCGAATGTGGCCGGACACCACCGACACCGCGCCGAACTCGCCCATCGCCCGCGCATTACATAGAATCACGCCATACAGCAGGCCCCATTTCACGTTAGGCAGCGTGACCCGGCGAAAGATCTGCCAGCCCGATGCGCCGAGCACATGCGCGGCTTCCTCTTCATCGTTGCCTTGCGCCTGCATCAGTGGAATCAGTTCACGCGCGACGAACGGGAATGTGACGAAGATCGTCGCCAGCACGATACCCGGCACCGCGAAGATGATCTGCACATTGTGGTCCAGCAGCCACGGGCCGAACCAGCCTTGCGCGCCGAACATCAGCACGTAGATCAAACCGGAGATCACCGGCGAGACCGAGAACGGCAGATCGATCAACGTGGTCAGTAATGCCTTGCCGCGGAACTCGAACTTGGCAATACACCACGACGCAGCGAGACCGAACACGAGATTCAGCGGCACTGCAATCGCGGCCGTAATCACGGTGAGTTTGATGGCCGACAACGCGTCCGGATCGGCAAGCGATTCCAGATAGAAGCCAATGCCCTTGCTCAAGGCCTGATAGAACACGGCGACGAGCGGCACAACCAGGAACAGCGCGAGAAACAGCAACGCAATGCCAGTCAGAATCCAGCGCACCACGGGCGGCTCGGTGACCGGATCGGGCCGGCGCGCGACATTGAGCGGCGCGCGCGGCGCCACAGCGACCGCGGCCGTACCGGCCCCTTTCACGGAATTCACGGAATCGCGGCTCATTGCGCACCTCCGCCGACACCGATCGCCGCCACGCTCGCGACGGCCGGCGCTGGACCTGCTCCGCCACGGCTCGTCCGGCGCTGCAGATACCACTGCAGCGTATTGATGAATAACAGCATCAGAAACGACACCACCAGCATCACGACCGCGATGGCCGTGGCACCGGCGTAATCGTATTGTTCGAGCTTGGTAATGATCAGCAGCGACGTGATTTCCGATTTCATCGGCACGTTACCGGCGATGAAAATCACCGACCCGTACTCGCCGAGCGCCCGCGCGAACGCCAGCGCGAAACCGGTCAGCAAGGCCGGGAACACCGCCGGCAGCACCACGCGGCGAAAGGTCAGCCAGCGCGAAGCGCCGAGGCACGCAGCGGCCTCTTCCTGCTCCCGTTCGAACTCTTCGAGCACCGGCTGCACAGTCCGCACGACGAACGGCAAGCCGATAAACGTCAGCGCGATGAGTACGCCAGCCGGCGTAAAGGCGATCTTGATGCCGAGCGGTTCGAGAAACTGCCCGATCCAGCCATTGCCCGCATACACGGCCGCGAGCGAAATGCCCGCCACCGACGTAGGCAGCGCAAACGGCAGATCGACCACCGCATCGACAATGCGCTTGAACGGGAACGTATAGCGCACCAGCACCCACGCGACCAGAAAGCCGAACACCGCGTTGATCAGCGCGCCGCCGAGGGCCGAGAAAAACGTCAGGCGATACGACGCGAGCACGCGCGGCGAGCTCACCGCGCGCACGAACTGACTCCAGTCGAGCGTCGCGGTCTTGAGAAAGGTCGCCGCCAGCGGAATCAGCACCACGAGGCTCAGATAAGCCACCGTGATGCCGAGTGTCAGGCCAAAACCGGGCAATGCGCTCGGTTTTCGGAAGGTGAACGTCGTCATGCTGAGTACTCTTCAGGGTTGAGGCCGGCGGCTCTTTTTTCGGCCGCCTGACTGGCCACGAAGCGCGCCCGATGGGCGCGCTTCGTGGCGGGTGATACATGCGCGTTTAACGACGCGGGTCCAACTCTATGTGTCGCTTACTGCGGCGAGTAGATCGAATCGAACACGCCACCATCGGCAAAGTGCGTCTTCTGCGCGTTCGCCCAGCCGCCGAACGAATCATCGATCGTGTACAGCTTCAGCTTGGGAAACTTCGAGGTCAGCTCAGCCGGCACCTTGTTCGAACGCGGACGATAGAAATTCTTCGCCGCGATTTCCTGACCCTGCTCGCTGTACAGGAAGTTCAGATACGCCTCGGCCAGCTTGCGCGTGCCGTGCCTGTCGACCACCTTGTCCACCACGGCAACCGGCGGCTCGGCCAGAATGCTCACCGACGGCACCACGATTTCAAACTTCTCCGGCCCGAATTCCTTCAGCGAGAGGAACGCTTCGTTTTCCCACGCAATCAGTACGTCGCCGATCCCGCGTTGCACGAAGCTGGTGGTCGCGCCACGCGCGCCCGAATCCAGTACGCCGGCATTCTTATAGAGCTTGCCGACGAATTCCCTGGCCTTCTGGTCGTTGCCGCCCGGCTGATGTTCTGCATAAGCCCATGCAGCCAGGTAGTTCCAGCGTGCGCCACCCGAGGTTTTCGGATTCGGCGTGACGATCGACACGCCCGGCTTGATCAGATCGTCCCAATCCTTGATGTGCTTCGGGTTGCCCTTGCGCACGAGAAATACGATCGTCGACGTGTATGGCGAAGCGTTGTCCGGCAAACGCTTTTGCCAACCCTTGTCGAGCAAACCCTTGCTAGCCAGCGCGTCGATGTCGTAGGCGAGCGCCAGGGTCACAACGTCTGCCTGCAAACCGTCCAGCACCGAACGCGCTTGCGCACCCGAGCCGCCGTGCGACTGCTTGAAGGTGATCGTTTCGCCCGTTTTGGCCTTCCATTCCTTGCCGAATGCCTGGTTGACGTCCTGGTACAACTCGCGTGTCGGGTCATACGACACGTTCAGCAGCGTTGCGTCGGCTGCATGTGCCGGCGTCATGACGCCGACCGTGGCAATCGTGCCGACTGCGCCGAATGCGAGCGCCGCGATGAATTTTCTGGTCCTGCCTGCCAGCCCCGTACCTTGATGGTTCATGCCAACTTTCTCCGCGTTGTGGTCCGCTGAAACAGCGTGTGGTGTTCTTTTACGTCGCGGTCACGTGCACATGAGCGCCAACTCGAAGGGCAGTCTATCGAAGAGCTTTCATCATTAAAAATAATGTTTCTTCATTCTTTAATACGCAAAAGTGGTAATGACGGCTGGATAAGGCGTTGCGACACGAAAACGGGTGTTGTAGCGTCCGTTTACGGCGCCGGAACGCCACCCCGGACCACGAACTTAAAGTAAAGCTTGAATTGCGCGGAATACTGTATAAAAATACAGGCACCTGTTCATACATACAGTGGCCCCATGACCAAACTCACCGCACGACAACAGCAGGTTTTCGATCTGATCCGCCGGGCCATCGAACGCAGCGGCTTTCCGCCCACCCGCGCGGAGATCGCCGCCGAGCTGGGTTTCAGCTCGGCCAACTCGGCAGAAGAACATTTGCGGGCGCTGGCTCGCAAGGGCGTGATCGAACTCGCGGCGGGTGCGTCGCGGGGCATTCGCCTGCTGGGCGGCTCGGAAGATTCGCCGTACCAGTTCACGCTGCCGCACGCCAGCATCATGCAACTGTCGTTGCCGCTGATCGGCCGGGTTGCGGCGGGTAGCCCGATCCTCGCGCAGGAACATATCTCGCAGCACTATGCGTGCGACCCGGCGCTGTTCTCGAGCAAGCCGGATTACCTGCTGAAGGTGCGCGGGCTGTCCATGCGCGACGCGGGTATTTTCGACGGTGACCTGCTCGCGGTGCAGAAGAAAAGCGAAGCCAACGACGGCCAGATCATCATCGCGCGTCTCGGCGACGACGTAACGGTCAAACGGCTGAAGCGCCGCCCGAACGGTCTCGAGCTGATCGCTGAGAACCCCGATTACGAAAACATCTTCGTTGAAACCGGCAGTGCGGAGTTCGCGCTGGAGGGTATCGCTGTTGGGTTGATCCGCCCCGGCGAGTTCTGACTACCCTGCTCGTCCGCCAAACCGAAGCTGCCCCAACGTTGAAACGCCTGGAGAGACTCATGGAACGCTTTGCCCGCCTGCTGCCTTTTCGCCAGTTCGGTCGTTTGCGCCACCTGCGCAAGCTGGTGCCCTGCTCACTGATCGAGGCGTCCACGGCCAGCGCGCCATCGCTGTTCGACGAGCCCACCAGCGTATCGAGCTTGCCTTCCTCGCTGCCGGCTTTTGCTCGTGTGTCGTTGAATTCGGGGCTGAATACGGCTGAACCGGCACGTCGTGCGCCGGTGCGCGTGTATCACGGGCCGTCACGGCTGATCATGGTCGGCACCGTAGACGCCGTGTGCCGCATGATCGATCGCTGCATCGCCGACGAAGCCAATGTGCACGGCGCGGTATTCGAGTCTTAAGCGGCACTGCACAGACAATCCGCTACTGCAGTGCGGCGCACGTAACGGCTTTTCGCCAGCCGGCGCCTTCTCGGATATCGCATCGCCTGGGATCGTTTTCGCGTGGCTACGGTCCACGTTAGATCACACCTGATGGAGAGTCCCACTCGATGGCAGATTCAACACCTACGAGGCGCAACGCCACCCGGCCACTGATCGTCACTTTGATTGTGATTGTGGTCATCGCCGCATTGGGGTTCGCTTACGCGTCGCCCTACATGGCGCTGAACAACCTCAAGCGCGCGGCGGATGCGCGTGATGCGCAAACCGTCAATGAATACGTCGACTTTCCCGCATTGCGCGAGAGCCTGAAGCAACAGGTCACCGGCTTGTTAACACGTCGGCTCGACGCGCATGGCAACGGCAATCCGTTCGCGGCAATTGGCGCAATGATCGGCGTGGCCTTGATCGGTCCGCTGGTCGACGCCTATGCAACACCCGACGGCGTCGCGGCATTGCTGAATGGCATGCCGCCGCGCGGCAACCCGGGCGAGCGGCCGCCGGTGCCGGGCTCTGCGGAAAATCCGCCGGCCGCAGCAGCGCCTGCGCCGCAACCCCCGGTTGCCGGCAATACGAATAACGGCGCAGCTAACAACGGCAACGACGCTACGCCGCCGCAAACGCCGCAAACGCCGCAACCGCCGCAACCGCCGCAAACCACGGCAGGCTATCGCGGCCTCAACGAGTTCGTCGTCACTTATCAGCATGGTGCCGGTGACGCGCGTTACTCGGCGATCTTGCAGCGTGAAGGTCTGTTCACATGGAAGCTGGCTGCGGTCAATCTGAACGAGTGATCGCCTGGCATGCGCTATCGGCCTGAGCGAATCACAGTTTGGCCGAACGGGTGCCCTGAACGAGCGACCGTTCGGCTCACGTGGCCCATTCAGCTCCGCCCACGCGCTCCCACACCGCCGTGAGTCAAGCCGCCACTTGCTCCTGCTCCTGCTCCTTCGCGGAAGAGCACGCCACCAGAATGCTGCACGAGATCCGGTCGAGCAGCGGTGTATTCCCCGCGCCCATCCACCATCGTGACAGGCCGGTGCGGCAACGGTGGCCGACCACCACGAGATCGACATGCAATTCGTTGGCGAGGTGGGCGATCTCGTCGATCGGATGGCCAAACGCAAAATGCCCTTGCGCGGTCACGCCGCGTTCGGTGAGCCAGTCCACCCCTTCCTGCAGGATGTCGCGGGCTGTTTTTTCGAAACTGCCGCAAGCCACATCGGTCAGCAGGCCCGCGCTTTGCGCAATGCTCGAACGCATGTCGACCACGGATAGTAAGTGCGTTTCCGCCTTCAGATCCAACGCCAGGTCGGCGCCGCAACGTAACGCTTTGCGGCCTTCGCGCGAGCCGTCGTAGCACAGCAGGATTTTTTGGTAGCTCGCCATGATTTTTCTCCCATCCCGCGAGGAACGCGGTCTTAATGAATCATGGTGCGCCGCAATTCAGGTTGCAAGGGATGGAAAACGCTAAGTGCGCCCTAAACAGGTGCGTGCTGGATTCGTGGCGGGTTTAGGCCGGCGTGGGTCGAGTCGTGGTCGCACGGGAACATTTGCCGCAGCGCAAGAAACGCCGTCCGCCGCATCCGGCGACAGATCAACACCTGTCTGCCGATGCCATAGAATGAGCGACCTTACCGGCCATTTGTGTCTTTTCCCGGAGCCTCAATCGATCCATGTCTGAACTCGCCATTGAATTCCAGCAGGTTAAAAAAAGCTACGGCGAAAAGATGGTCGTCGACGGACTGTCGTTTCATGTCAACGCCGGGGAATGTTTCGGCCTGCTCGGCCCGAACGGCGCGGGCAAAACCACCACGTTGCGCATGCTGCTCGGCATCGCCGCGCCGGACGCCGGCATGATCCGCCTGTGCGGCGAGCCGATTCCCAACCGCGCGCGCGTGGCGCGTGCGCGTGTCGGCGTAGTGCCGCAGTTCGACAATCTCGATCCCGATTTCACGGTCCGCGAAAACCTGCTGGTATTCGGCCGCTACTTCGGTCTGAGCGCCGCGCAATGCCGCGCGATGGTACCGTCGCTGCTCGAATTTGCACGCCTCGAAAATAAGGCGGATGCACGCGTGAGCGAACTGTCGGGCGGTATGAAGCGGCGCCTCACGCTGGCTCGCGCGCTCGTCAACGATCCTGACGTGCTGATCATGGACGAGCCGACCACCGGCCTCGATCCGCAAGCCCGCCATCTGATCTGGGAGCGGCTGCGCTCGCTGCTCGCGCGCGGCAAGACCATCCTGCTCACCACGCACTTCATGGAAGAAGCCGAGCGGCTGTGTCATCGCCTCTGCGTGATCGAGGAAGGACGCAAAATCGCCGAAGGCGCGCCGAGCGCATTGATCGCATCCGAGATCGGCTGCGACGTGATCGAAATCTTCGGACCCGATCCGGTTGCGTTGCGCGATGAATTGGCACCGCTTGTTGAGCGCACCGAGATCAGCGGCGAGACGCTCTTCTGCTATGTGAACGACGCTCAGCCGGTACATGCCCGGCTCAAACAACGCGCCGATCTGCGCTATCTGCATCGCCCGGCCAATCTGGAAGATGTGTTCCTGCGTCTGACCGGGCGTGAGATGCAGGATTGATGCGAATCGATCCCGGCTCAGTTCGCAATCCTCTACAGCTATAACGACACGGCAAGAGACACGCAATGGACGCACGCACTTACGAAACCCACGGCGAGGCACCGTCGAAGCAGGAAACTTTCGCCGCTTTTCCCGCCAACGCCGTGAACTGGATTGCGGTGTGGCGCCGCAACTACCTGGTCTGGAGGAAGCTCGCGGTTGCTTCGATGTTCGGCAATCTTGCCGATCCGATGATCTATCTGTTCGGCCTGGGCTTCGGGCTTGGCCTGATGGTCGGGCACGTCGACGGCGTATCGTACATCGCGTTTCTCGCGGCGGGCACGGTGGCATCGAGCGTGATGATGTCGGCCAGTTTCGAGTCGATGTATTCGGGCTTTTCGCGCATGCACGTACAGCGCACGTGGGAGGCGATCATGCATACGCCGCTGACACTCGGCGACATCGTGCTCGGCGAGGTGATCTGGGCGGGGAGCAAATCGATGTTATCGGGCGCGGCGATCATGCTGGTCGCGGGTAGCCTGGGCTATGCGAGTTTTCCGTCGATGCTGCTGGCGTTGCCGGTGATCGTGTTGACGGGGCTCGCATTCGCGAGTATCGCGATGGTGGTAACCGCGCTCGCTCCGTCGTACGACTTCTTTATGTTTTACCAGACGTTGGTGTTGACGCCGATGCTGTTGTTGTCTGGTGTGTTCTTTCCTGTTTCACAGTTGCCGGCTGCGGCGCGAGTCGTGACTGAACTTTTGCCTTTGGCGCATGCTGTCGATCTGATTCGGCCGGCTATGCTTGGGCGGCCTGTCGATGGTGCTGTTTTGCACGTTGCCGTGCTGGTGGTTTATGCGGTGGGTGGGTTTGTTGTTTCGGCGGTTTTGTTTCGGCGCAGGATGATGAAATAGGGTTGAGTTGGGGGCTTGCGGCCTGGCGATTTTTCGAGTGGCGGGTGGATGGTTTTTTTGTGCTTCGCGGCGCTTATTTGTCTGTTCGCCTGCGGCGTTGGCGTTTCCTTGAGCTGGATTTTTTGAACCGTTTTTTGAACTGTTGACCTGGGCGGCGCTTTTGGTTTGTTTGCCTACGGTGTTGGGCTTTCCTTGATCTGGTTTCTTGGCCTTTCCTTGAATTTTTAGTGGTTTATTAGCGTCGCCCCTGTGCGGGGCAGGCACTGTAGTGGTCAAGTAAACATGGACACCCGGAAAGGGGAATATTTAAAAAAGTGAAGCTTCGCATCGTGCCGGCGGCTGACCGCCTGCTGCCGAATGGATGCGACGGTAGTTATAAAAGTCGTCGATGTAGGCCCCGATGTCGTGTTCGGCGTGCGCGTGATCGGGGTACCCTTTCTCGTCGATCCATTCGCTTTTCAGGCTTCTGAAGAAACGCTCCACCGGCGCGTTGACGCTCCTATGTCAAGCAACAGGCGTCGAATCGGCCAGATCAGCCAGAATGAGCGGGTACAGCTCCCGGACGATATAGCGTTTCAGGCAGCGGTGGATTTCCTTGTGCGACATGCCTTCCTTTGTCCGACGATCGACGTAGGTCCGGGTACGTGGATCACTGCGCATCCGAACCATCGCAATGGTCCATAGGGCGTTGTTCGCAGACCGGTCACCGCCCCTGTTCAAACGATGCCGGACCGTCTTGCCGGACGACGCCTGCAATGGACTTGTGCCACAGAGTGCCGCCAGCGCCGCTTCACTTTTCAAGCGTTCGGGATTGTCGCCCGCCACAGCAACCAATACTGCAGCGGTCTGCGGGCCGACGCCGAATCGTTCGCGAAGTCGCCTGGCATGCTGGCTGGTCAGGCTGTCAAGCATGGTGTCGAGTGCTTTGATCTCCTCTGCCAGCGTCAGCCAACGCTTCGCCAGCAAACGCAGTGTGGTCGTGAGCGTTTGCAACATTGGCGTTTTGCCCAACGAGCGAAGACGGGCGCAACCTTCAACGCACTCTGCAGTCTTCGCTTTCAGAAGACGCTCACGGATTTCCTGGGGAGCGCTCACGAGCAAGGCCCGTAACTGATTGATAGCCTGCGTCTTTGCCTTGACTGCACTGCGTCTCGCAACGGAGACGGCGCGCATTGCCTCCGCGGCGCCGGATTGCTCCTTCGGGATAGCCGTAGCCTTTCCGGCGAGGACTGCGCGCGCCGCGTTCTCGGCATCGGTGGGATCGGACTTCCCTTTAGATCGGCGCATCGCGCGATCGGGACGATTGACTTCAAACACCTCAATCTCATGATCGCGAAGCACGCGGGTCAATCCCGCTCCGTAGGTTCCAGTCCCTTCAACGCCGGCGCGCCGTAGTTGGCCGAACGAATTTGCCCAGGTCAGCAGCTCGAAATAGCCTGCTGTGTCGGTCGATACCGATAGCGTTCCGAGAAGCCTGCCTGTATCGCTGATCACAGCCCCGACATGCTTATCCAGATGCGTGTCAACACCCAGAATCACTTCGTTTTGTTCCATGCGTATATCCGTTGTAGTGGGCGCATCGCCAACCCCACTCGCAGGACAGGACACTCACGGTGCAGAACAAAGCTCCTATCAGGTCACAGACGGTGAGCCCGGCAACGCTCGGGGAACGCCGGAATCCGATCGACAGGTCAACGCAAAGGCAGCTTGGCCAATCCCAGCACGGGTCAGATCGGTCCGACATTCAGAAGCGATCTTAGACTGAGTATCCCAGCAATTCCCCTTTCTACTCATGCTCTGAACGATGCCGTTTGCCTTCAGTTCGTTCACGAAGTGCGCGCTGGTGTACTGGCATCCCTGGTCCGAGTGGAACATCAGCCCCGGCGGCGGACGTCGCTGGTCGCGCGCCTGCTGCAAAGCCCTGATGACCAGTGCTGTATCAGGCAGCAGTGCAAACGCCCAGCCGACGATGCGGCGCGAATACAGGTCCATCACGATGGCCAGATACGACCAGCCCTGAAGCGTTCTCACATAAGTTATATCTCCTGCCCACACCTGGTTGATGGACGGCGGCTCGAAGTTACGCGCCAGCAGATTCGGCGCCACCAGCGCCTCGCCATTGCTCTTCTGATAGCGATGCGTGCGCTTTCTGGTGACCACCAGTTGCGCGCGCTGCATCAACGTGCGGGCACGATAACGCCCCACCTTGTGACCGCGCCTTTGAAGCTCATCCGACATCCTGCGGCTGCCATAGCTGCAGCGGGTTTCGCGATGAATTTCACGTGCAGCGGCCATCTGCGGGCAGGGCGTTGGGCTAGCCGACGGGCGCCCCGCGAACGCGTAATAGCTGCTGCGCGCCACTTTCATCACCTCACACATCACCCTCACAGGCCAGGCCTTCTTCAGTGAATGGATCACTTCGAGAAGCGATCCATTTCCTTGACGAAGAAGGCCGTAGACTTTTTTAGAATGTCGCGTTCCCTCTCGAGATCAGCGACCTTCGCCTCGAGCTCGCGAATGCGACGCGCGTCGGTCTCGATCTCTATCGCTGTGCGCGGCGGTTTGGCCTGCTCCTCTCGCCACCGCGCGACCCAGCGACGCAACGCCGTATCGCCAACGCCCAGCGCTTCGCAGGCCTGCGAGTACGAATAGCCCTTGCTGACCACCAGCTGGACTGCTTCTGCCTTGAATTCTTCAGGAATGTTCCGTCTGCTCATTTCTCACCTCAGTTGGAGAATTATCCCCTTTAGAGGTGTCCAGGTTCATTGAACCACTACACACCTACTTGTATATTCCCTCCTGTGGCGTCGACCCGATCAGTTGTCGCCACACGGACAGTCAGCTCGTCTGCCTACAGTGCCTCGAGCCCGCAGAAAAGCCTGAGCGACTGTCCTTTTTATCCTCGTAACCCGAACAGTTGACTGAGCCTCGAGCTCGTATTTTCCTGCAAGTATGGGTACCGTGATGAACCAGACTTCCTCTTCCGTTTATATCGGCATCGACGTCAGTGGTAGCACCCTCGACGTTGCCATCCACGACACTACCGAACATTTCAGTGTCGACAATGAAACCGCCGCCATCGACCAGCTGGTCCAGCGTCTGATGGCGCTGAGCCCCACACTGATCGTCATGGAGGCCACCGGCAAGCTCGAACTCGCTGTGCTCAGGGCACTCTGCGAGGCCGGTCTGCCCGCTGTCGCAGTCAATCCCCGACAGGTTCGGGATTTCGCGCGTGCCACAGGCCGACGCGCCAAGACCGATCGCATCGACGCGTTCGCCATCGCCCATTTCGGCGCCGTCATCAAACCCGTCGTGCGTCCGTTGAACGATGTGCAGACCGAGCAGTTGCAGGCGCTGCTGTTGCGCCGCGCCCAGCTTATCGACATGCTGGTGGCGGAAAAAGCCCGCCTGGAGCGCGCCCACGCCGCAGCTAAGGAAAGCCTGAACGACCACATCAAATGGCTCAAACGGCAGCTCACCGTCGCGGACAAGGACATCGATTCGTTCATGCGCTCTTCGCCCGCCTGGCGTCAGAAGGAGGATCTGCTGCGCTCCGTGCCCGGGATCGGCCCCGGTGCCGCGGCCACGCTGATTGCATTCATGCCCCAGCTCGGCTCGCTGAACCGTCGCGAAATTGCCGCACTCACCGGTGTCGCGCCGTTCAATTGCGACAGCGGCAAGCACATCGGCAAGCGTCGCATTCAGGGCGGTCGCGCCATCGTGCGTCGCGCGCTTTACATGGCCTGCATACCTGCGCTGCGCTTCAATCCGGTGATCAGAGCCTTCTATGACCGTCTGCGCAAGGCCGGCAAACCATTCAAGGTGGCCATGACCGCGTGCATTCGCAAGCTCATCGTGACGCTCAACGCCATGGTCCACAACGCCACACACTGGAACGCATCGATGAATTGACCGGCGGTATAGCTTTGCCCGGATGCTGTGCCTGAACGCGATCACTCGCGTGGTCTGCGCTCGCCTGTACGGACTGGCGAACCGCACTGAGAATCCAGCACCCGGAAACAGCCTGTCGCTTGACTTCCAATACGGTTGCTTTTCTTTGCCTGCCGCAAAGAAAAGTAGGCAAAAGAAAGCAGCTCACACCGCTAGCGCATAAGCGGGTCCCCCGCACAGTCGCGGTAGTGGTGCATCTGGAATCTGTGTTCTCGCCCATTCCGCGCTAGTGACAAAGCGCTCATCAGCTCCCACTCCGCACTGCGTACGTCGCGGACGGGTTTGCCAGGGAAACCTGCGGCTTCGTTTAGGGCGGTGGGAGCCATCGTCTTCGCCTCGGCGCGGATGGGTATGCAAAGAAAACCCAGGACTTCGGTTGAGGTCCGGGGCGGCAATCGGCTTTGCCTCTGCGAGGTGCTGAGAAATATATCTGCTTCGGGAACTGCCACTTGCCGCTCTGAGCGGCCGACAAGTCACACCACATGCAGGCGCGACAAACTCGCACTGCGAATGAAGCGCTGGCGCATTGAAGAAATGCCAGGAGATGCAACGGTAAGCTGCAGCATCAAGTGAAACCCGCGCGCGAAGACGATCAAATGGTTCTAAGAGGAACACATCGGCGCGCGCAGCGCCGCCGGAAGAATGACTGCCTTGCCACTCACGCGGAGTGTGCGAGAACACGGATTCCAGATGCGCCACTACCCCCTCCAAGTCAGGGGACCCACTTATGAGCTAGAGGTGTGAGCTGCTTTCTTTTGCCTACTTTTCTTTGCAGCAGGCAAAGAAAAGTAGGTGCCTGCCCCGCACAGGGGCGACGCTAATAAACCGATAAGAATTCAAGGAAAGGCCAACGCCATAGGCGACCAGACAATAAGCGCCGAGCAGGCAACCAAAATCAAAAAAAGCCCAACGCCCCAGACAAACCCACAAACCCACAAACCAGGCGCGGCGAAGCCCCTCCTCCTTAATCCTCATCATCTGTCCACGGAATATCCACATCAGAAATAAAAGCCACCGTTGCAAACGGCCCCCCATCCTGACGCCCGATCTTCCCGTCGGCCCGCTGCCATTCAACCCTGAACACCGTGCTGGGATCATCAGCAATCAGCCGGACAGATCGAACCTCGTCCGGATCCGATTCCTCAACGGGGCCGTCGAGCGAAACCTGCAATTCCTGCGGCCACAGCCCGTCGGCAGGATCGTAAGTCTTGTCGCCGTCCGCAATCAGCGTGAAAGCCTCCACACCGATCGTCGCCGACGCCTCTACGATCATCTTGCCCAACGCCCGCAGCAATGCAGTCGCCCGTGCCGAGTTGGCCTGGCGAATTGCAAGATCCCCACGCGTCAGCGCCTGCTCAAGTTTTGGGTTTGTTTTTTGTTGCGCCATTCGATGTCCTGAGTCCTATCGCTCTGTTGTGGACGGCACGCCCATTCATCGCGTACCGCTCTCCATTTTTCGGGCTGAATCCTACCATTGGTGTGGGCCACGGCATCGCGAGCCGCGCAGCAGAGGCCAGCCAGCCCGCCCCGCTCCCACAGTTTAGGTCGCGATTCGCCGTCCGGCAGGGAGATTTGCCTTTCAGTGCGTCCCGCCGCGTTTTCGAGTTCGCTTCGGCGCTGCAGCATCCGAGCGTTTCGCGCCACCGATCTCCGCGATCAGATGATCACGGAACGCCTTCACCGACGGTGGCAACTCCCGTCCGGCCATCGTCTGCACCTGGATGCTGCGCTGGCGCATTTGCGGATGCGTCAGCGGTAGCGCGACGAAGCCATCGCCGACATAACGGTCCCGCACCGACAGCAACCCCGTGAACATGATCGCTCCGGACTTCTGCGCGTAGCGGTACGTCGCACCACTATTGTTGCAGGTGAGATCGGGCTCGAGCAGCACGCCTTCGAGCGCACAGGTGATGTCGATCAACTGGCGAATCGTCGTGCCAGGCTCCGGCAGCACCAACGGATAGCGCTGCAAATCGGCGAGCGACACCTTCGCGCGCCCGGCCAACGGATGATCGACGCGCAGCAGCGCCAGTACCGGCGCGCGCTCGGCATGTTCGACCTTAACGCCCTTTTCCGGCGCGAGACTGAACGTCAGCGCGAGATCGGCGTCGCCATCGCGCACCCGGCGAGTCGCCTCGCCAGGCGACATCACGTGTAGCGCGAAGTCGATCCCCGGATAGTGGCTGCGAAACGCCGCCATCGCGCTGGGCAGGAAGTCCACGGCGAACCCCTCCGAACTGGCGACCTTGATCATGCTGCCATGCAGCGCCTCGAGGCCGCCGATCTCCTTCATCACATGCTCCGCCTCGAGCAGGCTGCGCTGTGCGTAGGCGAGCAGACGCTCGCCCGCTTCGGAGAGCGACATGCCGCGCGGGCGCCGCTCGAACAGCGCAACGCCGAGATCGCTTTCGAGCCGCGCGATCTGCCGGCTGATCGCTGAAACGGCCACATGCAGCCGCGCGGACGCGTCGCTGATCGAGCCGGTGCGCGCCACTTCAACAAAATAGCGCAATGCAATGCCGTGTAGTGAAAGTGCCATGAGCGATGCCTTTTGCGAGCGGCCGCAGCCGCGTGCGGGGTGTCGAGCTTTGCCTTTTTGGCAACGCAAGCTTCGAAAGACGATCATTGTGACAAAAATAACGGCCTCCTAGAATCATTTCGAAGCTGATGGCCGCGAATCAGACGTGCCACCTAGGGCGCAGCGTCGCCGCCATCCCCCTGCATCCCGTATCGGAGACAAACATGAGCCGCAACCAGGCGATCGAGCACGCCACGCATCATTTCGAATCGGGCGCCTTTCTTGAGAACCTCAACCGCCGTGTTGGATTTCGCACCGAAAGTCAGGAAAGCGATCGCGCCGCCACGCTGCTGTCGTATCTGACCGACGAAATCGCGCCCGAAGTCGAAGGGCTCGGCTTCGGCACGCGCATTATCGATAATCCCGCGGAAGGGTTCGGGCCGTTTCTGATCGCCCATCGCCACGAAGACGACAGTCTGCCCACCGTGCTGATCTACGGCCACGGCGACGTAGTACGCGGCTACGACAGCCAGTGGCGCGCGCCGCTGACGCCGTGGGCCGTGACCGTCGAGGACGAACGCTGGTATGGCCGTGGCACCGCCGACAACAAAGGCCAGCACACGATCAATCTCGCCGCGCTCGCAAGCGTGCTGGCCACGCGCGGCGGCAAGCTCGGCTTCAACGCGAAACTGCTGATCGAGATGGGCGAGGAAACCGGCTCGCCGGGGCTCGACGCGATCTGCCACACACACAAACAGGAACTGGCCGCAGACGTACTGATCGCCTCCGATGGTCCGCGCCTCGCCGCGCGCCGCCCTACGGTGTTTCTCGGCTCGCGCGGCTCGGTGAACTTCAAGCTCTCGCTGAACCTGCGCGACGGCGCACACCACTCGGGCAATTGGGGCGGTCTGTTGCGCAACCCGGCCACCGTGCTGGCGAACGCACTCGCGAGTCTGGTCGATGCGCGCGGCGTGATCGCTGTCGACGGCTTGCGTCCGCCGCCGATTCCCGAGGCGGTGCGTCGTGCGCTGGCCGATATCACGGTAGGCGGCGGTCCGGGCGACCCGGCCGTCGACGATAACTGGGGCGAGCCCGGTCTCACACCGCCAGAACGCGTGTTCGGCTGGAACAGTTTCGAAGTGCTGGCCTTCAAGGCGGGCAATCCCGAGAACCCGGTCAATGCCATTCCGTCGTCGGCGTTCGCACATTGCCAGTTGCGCTTCGTGGTCGGCACCGATTGGGAAAACCTGGAGCAGCATTTGCGTGCGCATCTGGATGCGCATGGCTTTTCACTGGTCGAGATCAGCGTCGAGCGCGGTGCGCCGGCCACACGTCTGAATCCCGACGACCCGTGGGTCACGTGGGCCATCGCTTCGCTCGAACAGACCACCGGCAAGAAGACGGCGGTGCTGCCGAATCTTGGTGGCACGCTGCCGAACGAAGTGTTTGCCGACACGCTCGGCCTGCCGACCATCTGGGTGCCGCATTCGTACCCGGCCTGTTCGCAGCATGCGCCGAACGAGCATCTGCTCGGACCGGTGGTGCGCGAGGGGCTGCAAATCATGGCGGGACTCTTCTGGGATCTTGGCGAAAACGCTCCGCACGCACACGCAACATCGACAGAAGCCGCGGCCTGAGCAATCAACCCCGCACGCCTGCATCGCGCCCGCGGTTCACCATTACCTGCATCCGTCACGAGGCACGCCCACGATGAGCACGTCCACCTTGCAAGCCAGCGCCGCGCGGCCGTCAGCCGCGAAGGTCCATCGCATCATTCTCGCGGCCTCGATCGGCAATGCGCTTGAGTGGTTCGACCTCGTCGTCTACGGATTTTTTGCGGTCACGATCGCGAAGCTGTTCTTCCCGGCGCGTACCGAAGCGATTTCGCTGATGCTCACGCTGGGTACCTTCGGTATCTCGTACCTGATCCGGCCGCTCGGCGGACTCGTACTCGGCTCACTCGCCGATCGTGCGGGGCGCAAGCTGTCGCTGCTGCTGTCGATCGGCTTGATGATGATCGGCACGTTGACGATTGCCGTGATGCCGCCTTACGCGGCGATCGGTTTGTGGGCGCCGGCCGGCATCATGCTCTCGCGGCTCGTTCAAGGCTTCTCGGCGGGCGGCGAGTTCGGCGCCTCGACCGCGTTTCTCGTCGAGCATGCACCCGAGCGGCGCGGTTTCATGGGCAGTTGGCAGTTCGCCAGCCAGGGCCTCGCGACGCTGCTCGCCTCCGGTTTCGGCGCCGTGCTGACGAGCCAGCTCACAACAGCGCAACTCGAATCGTGGGGCTGGCGAATTCCGTTTCTGTTCGGGCTCGCGATCGGCCCGGTCGGTTTCTATATTCGCCGCTTCGTGGACGAAGGCGCCGAGTTCGACACGGAGCCGAAAACCCGCACGCCGCTGCGCGATCTGTTCGGCACGCAAAAGGTCCAAATGCTGCTCGCGGTCGGTTCGCTGGTCATTTCGACCGCGGCCAACTACATGATTCTGTACATGCCGACCTATGCGATCAAGCAGTTGCACCTGCCCGCTTCCACCGGTTTCGCGGCTACGCTCGCAACGGGAGTCGTGTTGACGGTGCTGACGCCGTTCGCCGGCCACTTGTCCGATAGCCTGGGACGCATCCGCATCATGGCGGTCGCCGCAACGTTGATGCTGCTGACGGTCTATCCGACCTTCGTGTATATGAATGCGCACCCGTCGTTCGCCACAATGCTGGTGGCGTTGATCTGGATTGGCGTATTGAAAGCGACCTACTTTGGCGCGCTGCCCGCGCTGATGTCGGAGATTTTCCCGACCCAGACACGCGCGACCGGTCTCGCGGTCAGCTACAACATCGGCGTGACGGTGTTCGGCGGCTTTGCGCCGTTCGTGATCACCTGGCTGATCGACGCGAGCGGCAATAAGCTCGCGCCCGGCTTCTATCTGATGTTCTGCGCAGTGGCGAGTTTGCTGGCGCTCTATGCCGTGCGCTCGAAGCTGAAGATTCGCTGAGCGAGGTTGAACGAAGTTGAGGCGCGCAAGGCGGATCAACTCGCCTTGCCGCCCCGGCAACATAGCCGGGGCGATACCCAGTCAAAGTAATGGCGACTTAAGGTCAATCGCCAGTCAACCAGAAACCAACCTCAGGTCATTCGGGCCAGCATCGGATTACGTTGAGGTCCACCTCAGGCCAGCTTCAGGCCGACCGCGGGGTACGCTCAGGCCAACCTCAAGTCGACACACAACGCAACTACATCAAGGCGCCGGATTCGGCTGCAGTTCATGCAGCTTGTCGATCTCCGCGAGCACTTCCGGCGAGAGTTTCACCTCGGCGCTGGCGATGTTTTCCTTCAGTTGATCAAGCGACGTCGCGCCGATCAGATTACTCGTCAAAAACGGCCGGCTGTTGACGAAGGCCAGCGCGAATTGCGCGGGCGACAAATCATGACGCTTCGCCAGTTCCACATAGCGCGTGGTGGCCTGAACCGCTTGCGGCTTGCTGTAGCGTTGAAAGCGCTCGAACAGCGAGATGCGGGCGCCTGCCGGACGTGCGCCGCCTTCGTACTTGCCCGACAGCCAGCCGAAGGCCAGCGGCGAATACGCAAGTAAGCCGACGTTATCGCGATGCGCGTACTCCGATAGCCCCGCTTCGTATGTGCGGTTCAACAGGCTGTACGGATTCTGAATACTGACGATGCGCGGCAAGCCGAGCTTTTCCGCCGCGCGCAGAAATTGCGCGACGCCCCACGGCGTCTCATTCGACACCCCGATATGGCGAATCTTGCCTGCCTTGACGAACTCGGCGAGCACCGACAGCGTTTCTTCGATCGGCACCGTGTACGCGTCGTCGACCCACGGATACGCAGGGCGGCCGAACGTCATCGTGCTGCGATCCGGCCAGTGCAACTGATACAGATCGACGTAGTCTGTTTGCAGGCGCTTCAGACTATCGTTCAGTGCTTCGGTCAGATTCTTGCGGTCGAACTGATTGCCCTCGCCGCGAATATGACGCGGATTGTGCGGTTGACGCGCCGGGCCGGCGATCTTGGTGGCCAGCACGATCTTCTCGCGCGCGCTACGGTGCTGCGCGATCCATGTGCCGATATAACGCTCGGTCGAGCCTTGCGTCTCGGGACGCGGCGGCACCGGGTACATTTCCGCGGCGTCGATCAGATTGACGCCATGATCGAGTGCGTAATCGATCTGTGCGTGTGCTTCCTGCTCGGTGTTCTGCTCGCCCCATGTCATGGTGCCGAGACCGATCAGGCTAACCTTCACATCCGAGTCGCCGAGTCTGCGGTATTCCATCGAACCTGTCCTGTTGATTGTGAAAACGGAAAGCGCTGACGTTACCATGTCGTCGCAATGCCTGCAGCGCGGCTAAAATGCTGCTTCAGCAGTCGCTCACTGCCACCACGCTCGATAAACTTTCCGCCGACCCATCTGCGATGAATCCCGAACACCTCGAATTACTGGTCACGCGCGTGATGCCTTACGGAAAATACAAAGGCCGGCTGATCGCGGATCTGCCGGGTCACTATCTGAACTGGTTTGCGAGCCAGGGCTTTCCGCCGGGCGAAATCGGCCGTCTGCTGGCCTTGATGCACGAGATCGATCACAACGGTTTGTCGTCGCTAATCGAGCCTTTACGCAAGCGCTGAGAGCGACGCCTTCGGCAAATGCCAACCATAGGTGACGGCGAGCACGCGCAAGATGAAACACGCCGCACATCGCACTGATGCGTGCCCTCGATCGCGAAAGCGCGGACGAAACACGGCAGCAACCTCGTACTGACTATTTCGCGAGGCGAGGCCTGCCGTGCACGCGCTCCCTGGGCAGATAGCCCAGAGCCGTCAGATGGGCGAGCAGGTGGCCTACCGCCTCCTCGATCGATACCCGATCGGTTTCGATCATGACTTCGGGCCCGATGGGTACGTCGAACGGCCCGGAAATCCCGGTGAAATTGGGAATCTCACCGCGCCGTGCACGTGCGTAGAGGCCTTTGACATCACGCGCTTCACACACCTTCAGCGACGCGTTCACGAACACTTCAATAAAACCTTCGCCGACGATCTCGCGCGCCATGCACCGATGCCGATGCTCCGGCGAGATCACCGCGGCAATCGCGATGAAACCCTGTTGCATGAACAGCGTCGCGACGTGCGCGATGCGCCGCAGATTCTCGGTACGGTCTTCAGGCGTGAAGCCTAGGTTGGCGGTCAGGCCACGCCGCAGCACGTCGCCGTCGAGCACGATCGAGGCATGCCCGGCTTCTTTCAGACGCTGGTGCAACGCGTCGGCCAGGGTCGATTTACCGGCGCCGGACAAACCCGCCATCCAGATGACGGCCCCACGGGTTGCGCTCATGACTTCCACTCCATCTCATTAGCCGCCGCTCCGGCATCTTGCAAAGACACACGCTCGTGCGCGCTGAAGCGGTCAGCGGACGCCAATTCCGGTCCCAGGCCGTCGAACAAGGGTTGCAGCAATGCCTGCTGCGGCTGCCAGCGCTGCAGCGACGTTTTGTAGAGCGGACGGCGCACCTGCGCCGCGCTTGCCGTGTTCACCTGCCGCGTGGTCTGATGAAACGCCAGACAGCGCTCGTCCCAGTCGAGTCCGCAATGCGCGAGCAGGCGCCGGACATTGCTTTCGAAATCCTCAACCAGTTCTTCGTATTTGATTTCGATCATCGTGCCCTCGGGCAATACGCGTTGCCAATGCGCCATCAACGCGTCGTACGCGCGATAGTAGCGGCCCAGTTCACCGAGATCGTAGCTGAATGGGACGTCGTGAAAAATTCGTGAAAAAATCGACAGGCAGCTTTGCAACGGCGAGCGGCTGCTATGAATGAAGCGAGCATTTGGCAACGCCAGATGAATCAGCCCGATATTGATGAAATTGAACGGATATTTGTCGGTGAAACGCGTGTAACCCGGTACTGCGGTTTGCATTTCCGGCAGCGCCGTGTACATGCGGCGCAAATAGTCGGCGCCGAGCGTGCGCAATTGCGCGGGACCGACGCCCTGCAATGCTTCGATATCGATGCGCAACGGATCGTCCGAATCGCGGCCGATGCAATTCACCAGCGCCTCGCCGAACTCCGTGCGCTCACCGGCGCCGAAAACCTGCGGATGACTCGCGAGAATCTGCTCGATCAGGGTCGAACCGGAGCGCGGCATGCCGACGATAAAAATCGGCGCGGCCGACGGCGCGCCCAGACCGCGTTTGCCCGCCAGCACATCTGAAGTCAGAAGTTCCGGCAAATGCGCGAACAGGCCGAGCGACGCCGCTTCGTCATAACGCACGCCGGCGCGGTGCAGTGCGTTGCCCTTCAGGAAGTGATCGAACGACGCATCGTTACGGCCCACATCGGACAGCGCCTGACCATACGCGAAGTGAATTTCCGCCTGATTGGCGGGGGTGAGCGAAGCGATATCGCCGGCAAGATGCTCAAGCGCGACGAACACCGGATCGTCAGCGGCAAGACGCTTGGACTGCACAAAGTTACGGTAATACAGCGGCACCTGCGGGGCGGCCTCGATCGCCCGGCGATAGGCTTCGTGCGATTCGTCGAAACGGCCAAGCGCCTGCAGGCAATTACCCATGTTGTTGTACGAGCCATCGGCTTTCGGATTCACCCGGACTGCTTCGCGATAGGCGTCTATCGCCGGTTCGAGCCGATGCATCTGTTCGAGCGACCAGCCGAGGCCATGATGCAAATCGGAGTTGCGCGGATCGACCGTGATTGCTTCGTGATAGCGGGCAATGGCTTCGGGAAAGCGGTTCAGCGCGGCGAGCGTCGCGGCGAGGCGTTCATGAAGAATGGCGTCGGCGGGATCGCGCGAGCGGGCTGCGTCGAAACATTGGAGCGCCGCCTGAAGGTCGCCGCGGGCGGCACAGGCGTCGCCTTCGGCGCACCATTCTGATGCGGTTGCCGGCTGTGGATCGTGCTTCATTAACGGCCAGGTTTTTGCAGGCTTCGCATCGAGCGGCCCGGGCAATGTGGAGTGCGTTCTTCTTCGTCCAGCGTCAGCAAGCTTGGTTCTGGATTCAAAGAGAAATTGTCTGAAGGGAAAATATCAGGCGCGCCCTACAGTTACGTTTCAAAAATTTAACGAACTATTACAGCATGATGAATCCGGCACGATCCGGAAGGTTGCCGCAACGCGCGGCCGCTATGGCGCCGGATCGCCGCGCGGGCGTCATGAAAGCACGGCGGCGCATCCGGGCCGTAATTTGCGGACACAAATGCGGCTGAACTCCCGGGCCCGCCGTTTTTCTCATTCATATACGAAGGAGAAAACCGTGAGCAGGCTCATTGCATCAGTCGCGATGTTGGCGGTGGCGGTAAGTCTCACCGGGTGCGTGGTCGCGCCGGGATACGACTATGCCTACGCGCAACCCTATTACCCTGGCTACGGTTACGCCTATGGGCCGGCTTACGGGACGGTCGATGTCTGGGGCGGTTGGGGCGGCGGCGGTTGCTGTTACTACCACGGGGGCGGCGGGCGCTGGCACGGCGGTGGGTGGCACGGAGGCGGTGGACATGGCGGCCACGGCAACGGTGGCAGTTCGTGGAGCAGTGGCGGCGGCCATGGGGGACATGGGCATTGACGTCAATGGAAGCCGGCATCGAATGCCGAGACGGTCCTGGTCCTGCACCGGGAGAGTTTTTGCAAAGGCCGCAACTTTTGCAAAGACCAAAACAAAAAACGGCGTTGTGATTTCTCACAACGCCGTTTCGCAATTTTTTACTGCTCGAATTCTTTGGGGTGGCTGATGGGGCTCGAACCCACGACAACAGGAATCACAATCCTGGACTCTACCAACTGAGCTACAGCCACCACTGACATCCGCTTGACTTGCTGAGCAACTCGTTGCCGAGAAACTTGGCTCGTCAATGAAGAAACGAGATTATACGAACAAGAATCTCGTTTGCCTAGTCCTTTATTCAAAAATTCCGACGGGCACACGCAGATGCTGTCTTGCCTCGTTGAAGATGGTCAGGTCGCGCGCCGCCAGACGTTTGCTATCGGACAATACGCGACGCCATCCACGTGCGCCTGCCTCACCGCGGTACAGACCCAGCGCATGCCGTGTGATCGAACCAAGGTACGTGCCGCGCGCCATTTCAGCCGCGCAATATTCGATCAGTTTCGACTCGACCTGCTCGCGCGTGAGCGGCGTATCCGTCGAGCCATAGAAGCGTGCATCGACATCGGCCAACACATAAGGGTTGTGATAAGCCTCGCGCCCAAGCATCACGCCATCGATATGCTGAAGATGCATCTCCGCTTCATCAAGCGTCTTGATGCCGCCATTGATGATGATCTCCAGATGCGGAAAATCGCGCTTCAACTGATACGCAAAGTCGTATTTGAGCGGCGGAATCTCGCGGTTCTCTTTCGGGCTCAAGCCTTTGAGAATCGCGTTGCGCGCATGCACGACGAACACGTTGCAGCCGGCGTCCGCGATCGTGCCGACGAAGTCGCGCACAAAGCCATATTCCTCGACCGCGTCGACGCCGATCCGGTGCTTGACCGTCACCGGTACCGATACGGCATCGCGCATTGCCTTCACGCAGTCGGCGACGAGTTGCGGTTCGTTCATCAAGCAAGCGCCAAACGCCCCGCGCTGCACGCGCTCGGACGGACAGCCGCAATTCAGGTTGATCTCGTCATAACCCCATTGCTCACCAAGCCTGGCCGAACGCGCGAGGTCGTCAGGCTCACTGCCACCGAGTTGCAAAGCGACCGGCGCCTCCTCAGGCGCAAACGCCAGATGGCGCGGCACATCGCCGTGCAGCAGCGCGCCTGTGGTGACCATTTCGGTGTAGAGCCACGTATGGCGCGATATCACGCGATGCAGCGAGCGGCAGTGGCGATCGGTCCAGTCCATCATGGGCGCGACGGAAACGCGACGCGGACTGGGAGTGTGAGCTGAAGACATGGGGCGGCCAGACGGCTTGAATCAAACCACAATTTTACCGCAAGTGGCCAAACGCCCCTGAAACGCCCACGACGAGCCATGAATTCCCGCAAACACCACCGATAACCGCCCCGGCAACCGGGTCTTTGAACGCCAAAACCGCTTGGCCGATGGGGTCGGACCACCGCAGACGCCTGTCGCCTATACGTCTGAGCGATTATTTCAGTGGCGAGAATAGTAATTTCAGATTATCGATACAAATTTTCGATAGTAGGGGTATACACTGCCTCCATCGACGTTGCAGACACACCTCACCGGCCCCTGCGACGCCTTCCTGAAATGAAATCGAAACGTTATCGGAGTCACACCATGAAGACCAAGCTTATCGCCGCCCTGTTGGTTGCTGCTTCTGCCTCGATCGCTGCTCCCGCATTCGCTAGCGGCTACGGCCCGGCACCGTTCTATCGTCCGTCGGTCGGCGCACCGGCTTCGCAACAAGGCCAGAACTCGCAAACCATCGCGGCTGAACGTGCTAACGCTGAATCCAACGCATACGGCGGCGTGCAAAACGTGTCGTCGCAATCGGGTGCACGTGAGCCGGTTTCGGGCCCGCAATCGGTTTTCTTCGGCCACTAATCTGTCGCCGCTGAAGGTTGCCGTTCACAAGACGGTAGCCGAACTGGGCGCCGCGCATGCAGCAATGCAGCCGGCGCCCAGTTCCGTTTACATGGCGGCCACGCCCACAGCATCAAGTCCCATCCCCGCCTTCCTCACGCCTCGCTCCCCTCCTCTTTCGGCGATTCGGAAAAACGAATCCGGTTACCGAACGGATCGATCGTCTCCAGCATTTTCCCCCACGGCTCCACTTCAATTCCCGGTTTCCCGTACTTGTAGTCTTTGCGCTGAAGTTCGGCATGCAATGCGTCGATATCCTGCACCGGCACGAAAATCGTCGAACCTGGCGTCGCGTCGCCATGATGCTCGCTCAAGTGCAAAATCAGGTCGGACCGGCTCACCTGTGCATAGAGCGGAAAATTGGCCTCGAAGCGATGTTCCCAGTCGATAGTGAAACCGAGAAAATCCACGTAAAACTCCTTGGCTTTCTCTTCAGAGAAGATACGGATGATCGGGATGGCTGCTGCCAGGTGCATGGCGGTCTCCAGTAACTTGAAAGATTCCGCCAGCTTAATCGAACGCGCTTGCCGATTGACCGCCCTACGCGAAAAGGCACGCCCGGATCTGAAGGAAAACGGGCGCATCGTCGCGCCCACCGCGACCTCGACGTCGTAGTCCTGATAGCGCTCCTGATAGTCGCCCATGTCAGGGCCTTTCGGCTCCATGATCGCATCCCTGGTGCGGCCGTCTGCCTCATCGCGAAGATAGCGGCCATGCTTTTCCACCGGGCCGCCCCAGCGGCTCGGCGTAGGACCAGCCTCCTTTTCACCTGACGATTAATCGCAATCGCCAGACAGGTACTGCCGGCCGCTACAGGTGATCTCGACTTCACCGCCGCTCGCTTCGGCGGCAAGCCCGTTCGCCAGCAACTCCGCCGTGACGGATTGCGCAAATTTCGGCATGGGCTGTCCGACGCCGACATCGTTCAGGCGGCGCAATGCTTCAACCGCCTCCGGACTTAATGACTTCGACATGGCCGTCTCCGTCGTGATGCTCAATTCATCCTAGCAAGTTTCGCGGGCGCACGCAGCGGCACGTCAAGGCATACGTATTGCGTGCTGTACGGATGCGCAGCGGCGGCAGCCGGCGAGCGGCATCGCAAAGGAGGACGAGATGGAGCGAAGCAGAATGGCAGCGCTGACAGCGGGCGTCGCGCTCGCGGTATTCGGCACAGACGGCACGGTGGCGTTCGCACAAACGTCGAATCCGGCACTAAAGACACAAGGGACACAAGCAACGCAGGCGACGCCACAGAATGGCGGCGCATCGATGGTAAAACCGCCCGAGGCGGCCTCCGGCACAGGCGGTTCGAGCAATCCCGACAATATGCCGATCAAGCGTCCGGGCAAACCGACCAACGACAGGATGACGCACGAGCCGCCCGCCAGCGGCGCCAACGCGAAATAGCGTCGGCACGCGCGTGACGATGCGAACGGCGCAATCGGGCCCAATCGGGCGGGATTAATCGCGCCTGATCGGCGTTACAGACGCGCGATCGACACCTCCGTCGACTTCACCAGCGCGACCACCTCCGAGCCGACCTTCAGCTCGAGTTCGTCAACCGAGCGCGTGGTGATCACCGAGGTGACGATGCCGAACGGCGTATCCACATCGACCTCGGATACCACCGGCCCGCGGATGATTTCCTTGATCTTGCCTTTGAACTGATTGCGTACGTTGATTGCGGAAATGCTCATGTCGAGTGACTCCAGAAAAGCGATTGAAAACAGTCAGTCAAAGGGATATCAGACGGCCCAGCGGACCTCTGTCGGCCGCCTGAGGCGGCCCTCATCACGTGCGTCGTAAGCGCGTTGGGACAGTGCGTCGTCGTTCGGCGCCGTCTTCAGTACGCGTTGCAACACATGTTCTTCCAGCGCGGCAAAACCGGCCGACGCACGCGCCCGCGGGCGCGCAAGCGGCACCGGCTGATCGAGCGCAATGCGCCCTTCTTCGATCAGCAGAATCCGGTCGCCTAGTGCGACGGCTTCATGCACGTCGTGCGTCACCAGCAGTGCGGTGAATTGATGTTCACGCCACAGGCGTTCGATCAGTGCGTGCATTTCGATACGGGTCAGCGCGTCGAGCGCACCGAGCGGTTCGTCCAGCAGCAGCAATTGCGGCCGATGCACCAGCGCCCGCGCTAGCGCCACACGCTGACGCTGACCGCCGGAAAGCTGTGCCGGCCAGTCGTTGGCGCGCTCCAGCAAACCGACTTCAGCGAGCACGGCGCGCGCGTCGTCACGGGCGCTGCGGCCGAGGCCGAGCATCACGTTCTGCAGCACGCTCTTCCAGGGCAAGAGTCGTGCGTCCTGGAACATGATCCGGGTGTCGAGCGGCTGGCCGTCTTCGGTGCGTTTTTCGAGCACGCCCGACGTGGTCTTTTCCAGACCCGCGACCAGTCGCAACAAGGTCGATTTCCCGCAGCCGCTGCGACCGACAATCGCAACGAAACTGCCGCGCTCGATCGACAGATCAAAATCGGACAACACCTTGCGTTCGCCGTACTGCTTGCTGACGCCGCGCAACTCGACCGAATATTCGGCGGACCGGCGCGCGTCATTGCGCGCCGATGCACCCGCCGCCGAGGGCACTACACCCACTTGACGGCGATCGTGCGCCGGATCTGCACGGTCGAAACCGGCAGACTCCTCTGCGTCGTGATCGACGGTGCGCGGTTGCGCCAGCTCGGCTTCGAGATCGCTGCCCGCGATGCCGCCAAACGACGCCGACAATGTCGTTGCACTCATGCTTTCGCTCCTCGTTGATAGGCCGGATGCCAACGCAGCGTCACACGCTCGAGGCTCTTGGCCAGCACGTCGGCGAGTTTGCCGAGCGCCGCGTACAGCAGGATGCCGACCACCACCACATCGGTTTGCAGGAATTCGCGTGCGTTCATCGTCATGTAGCCGATGCCTGACTGCGCGGAAATGGTTTCAGCAACAATCAGCGTGACCCACATCAGCCCGAACGCGAAACGCACGCCGACCAGAATCGACGGCAATGCCCCCGGCAAGACCACATGCCGGTAAAGTGCGAAACCCTTCACACCGTAACTCCGTGCCATCTCGATCAGATTGGCATCGACTGAGCGGATGCCGTGGAACGTGTTCACATAGATCGGGAAAAACACGCCCAGCGCGACGAGAAACACCTTCGCTTCTTCCTCGATACCGAACCACAGGATCACGAGCGGGATCATTGCCAGCGCGGGAATGTTGCGGACCATCTGTACGGTCGAATCGAGCGCGATTTCGGCAGGTTTGAAGAGACCTGTCGCGAGACCGAGTATCAGTCCGATCCCGCCGCCGATCGCAAAGCCCGACACCGCGCGCCACGTGCTGACCTTCACGTCCGCCCACATTTCGCCGGACTGGATCAGCGACCACGCGGCTTTTACGACCGCGAGCGGTTCAGGCAGCACCCGCGTCGAGAGAATGCCGCTACGCGCGGCGAATTCCCACGCCAGCAGAATCGCCAGCGGCGCGAGCCACGGCGCAAGATGCGCACCGATGCGGCGTAATACACCGAGACCCGCGCCTGAACGCGCGCCCGAGCCTGCGTGTGTGCCTCGTTCCGCACTCACAGTGGATTGAGCCATGATGATTTCCTCATTGCTTATCGATGGGCGTCGTTGCTGAACCGAGCGAAAGCGCTCAGCTCGAACTCGCCGCCTT
The DNA here is from genome assembly GCF_052682275.1 of Paraburkholderia sp. D1E. NCBI lineage: Bacteria > Pseudomonadati > Pseudomonadota > Betaproteobacteria > Burkholderiales > Burkholderiaceae > Paraburkholderia > Paraburkholderia sp. D1E. The sequence goes on along the minus strand of NZ_JBQYMB010000001.1, from coordinate 6,543,923 downwards.
CGGCAGATAGTTGTTGCCGACGATCTCGCCGAACGGCCCCGACAGCGGACCGCCCGCGGTCTTGCTTTGTCGGCCCGGCAGCAGCGGGAACACCAGCTCGGCGAAGCGATACGACTCTTCGAGATGCGGATAGCCGGACAGGATGAAGGTGTCGATGCCAAGCGCCGCGTACTCGTTCATCAGTGCCGCCACCTGTTCGGGATTACCGACCAGCGCCGTCCCCGCGCCACCGCGCACGAGACCCACACCCGCCCAGAGATGCGGATACACCTCGAGGTCCGCGCGGCTGCCACGCTTGCCGCCGTGCAACGCGGCCATGCGGCGCTGCCCTTCGGAATCCATCTTCGAAAACGAAGCCTGCGCACGGGAAATGGTTTCGTCGTCGAGCTTGCTGATCAGCGTGTCCGCGGCGGCCCACGCCTCTTCTTCAGTCTCGCGCACGATGACGTGCAGGCGAATGCCGAACTTGATCTTGCGGCCCCGCGCTTCAGCACGGGCGCGAATGTCGGCGATCTTCTTCGCGACGGCCGCGGGCGGCTCACCCCACGTCAGATACGTGTCGATGTGATCGGCCGCGATGTCGTGCGCCGCCGCCGACGAACCGCCGAACCACAGCGGCGGATGCGGGTTCTGCACCGGCGGATACAGCGCCTTGCCGCCCTTCGAGGTCAGGTGCTTGCCATTGAAGTCGATCGCGTCGTTGGTATGCGCCGCGGTCAGCAGATTGCGCCAGATATGCAGGAATTCGTCAGTGATTTCATAGCGCGTGTCGTGATCGACAAACACGCCGTCGCCTTCCAGTTCAGCCGAATCGCCGCCGGTCACCACATTGATCAGCAGACGCCCGTTCGACAGCCGGTCGAAGGTCGCCGCCATACGCGCCGCCAGACCCGGTGACGAAATGCCCGGACGGATCGCCACCAGAAACTTCAGACGTTTGGTCGCGGCAATCAGGCTCGATGCAACGACCCATGCGTCTTCGCACGAACGGCCGGTCGGCAGCAGCACGCCCTCGTAGCCGAGCGTATCGGCGGCGACGGCGATCTGCTGGAAGTAGTCGTAATCGGCTGCGCGTGCGCCTTGGGACGTACCGAGATAGCGGCTGTCGCCGTGAGTCGGAATGAACCAGAACACATTCATTTGCTGCTCCTGCTTGTTCGAAACTGGATTGAATGGAGACGTGTGTAACGACGACGCGTCGAGTGAACACGCACACGCCGGCTGTGTGCCGGCTGGTCGCGCACCGCTGGCCGCGCGCCGCTGGTCGCGCACATCCATCCGGCACGCGGCCGGAGATGCAAACGCAAAAAAGGACGGAAATACTGCGATGAGGCGCGGACTAGTTCCGACAACGCGTCCGCAAACGCGCGTGCGCCATGGAGCAGTTGAAGATCGGCATCAGGCAGGACATCGCGACAGCTTCCCTCGACCAAACGTGCGCGTGACGCGCTCGATTAAATGGGCGACGGCGACAAACGCCGTCTGCATGGAGAAACAGTCTATGGATCGGGGCCCGGCTTTTGAACGATTTTTTTTAGCTTAGGTTTTCCACTTTCGTGATTAGCCCGACGCTAAAGCATACGGATGTTGCGCCTTACCTACGCTGGAACCGGGATACCGCTCTATATAATGGCGCCACGTTTCCAATAATCCGGTGCAGGCCGCGCGAACCGCGCCGCCTGAGCTCTCGCGGTGCAATGCATGCAAAAACTCATCCTGCCGTTCGTCGCCGGTTTTCTGGCATCCCTGTTTTTTCATGAATCGACTCTGGCGCTGCTGCACGCAGCCGGTCTGATCGACCTGACTGGTTTTTCGACCGCGCAGTTTTTGCCGCTCGGCCTGCCGGAGTTCATTGCGAACGCAATCTGGAGCGCGTTCTGGGCGGTGCTGATGGCGTGGCTGTTGCGCGTTGCGCCTGAGCGGCGCGCGCCGTGGGTGCCGGCCTTCGTGTTCGGCGGCATTGCGTTGACGGCGGCAAGCGTGTTCGTGGTCGATCCGCTGCGCGGCATCTGGCCGAGCGGCAACATGCTGCCGCGCCTCGCGGTGGGTTTCGCGGCCAATGCGATGTGGGGCTGGGGCGCGCTGGTGTTCATGCGCGCATTCATGGCGAGTGAAGACGAGGACTGAGCTTCTTTACGACTGCTCGCAAGGCTATACCGATCGGGCTGCCCGGCGATCCGGCGATCCGGCGATCCGGCAACCGGTATAGCTTCTGCTGCTGTTATCGCTGTTGCGCGAACTTGCTTAACCGCGCAGATCGCGCAGCGGATGTTCGTTTGCAGGCCACGGGCTTTCGAACATCTTCGCCACATCGGCGGCGCTCACGTCTTCAATGCGCGCAAAACGCCAGCGCGGCGCATTGTCCTTGTCGATGATGCGCGCACGAATCCCTTCAATCGTGTCGCCCTGCGCGAAGCACGTGCGCGTCAGATCGAGATCGCCGCGCAGCACGTCCTCCATCGAACCCTCGGCGCGCGTCACCACTTCCAGCGATATGGCCATCGACAACGGCGAACGTTCGCGCAACACCGCAATCGTCTGCTCGGCCCAATCGGCGGCCTCGCCGCCATGCTCCCGTTCCTGCTCCAGCGAAGCCAGGATCTGCGCCACGTCGGGCAACGCGAAATGCCGGTCGATCAATGCACGTATGCCCGCGAGCGGCGAAGCATCGGGTTCCGGCACCACCTGATGGGCGGCTGTCTCGCGCTCGATACACGCCACCACGTCAGCCCCACGTTCGAACAGTTCAGTGCGCAGCGTGTCGACTAGCGCGGGCAAGGCCGCGTCGTCGATATAGGCGTCGGCGAGGCCTGCGTAGCGCGCATCCGCTGCGCCGATCGTCTCGCCGGTGACCGCCAGATAACGGCCGAGCGCGCCCGGCGTGCGCGCCAGAAACCAGCTCGCACCAACATCGGGAAAGAGTCCGATGCGGGTCTCGGGCATCGCCATTTTTGTCGAGTTCGTCACCACCCGCAGGCCGCCGGTACGATGCGCGCCCTGCGAAATCCCCATCCCTCCGCCCATCACGACGCCATTCATCAGGGCGATATACGGCTTCGGGTAGCTGAAGATCGCGTGATTGAGACGGTATTCCTCAGTGAAAAACGTATCGCGCGCGTCGTGCTCGCCGCGCAGCGCCGACTCGTACAGAAAGCGGATATCGCCGCCCGCGCAAAACGCGCGTGGATGCTGACTGCGCACCACCACGGCAAGCACGTCGGGATCTTCGCGCCACTGATCCAGTGCCGCGTGCATCGCGCGAATCATGCCGGTCGACAGCGCGTTGAGCGCCTTCGGCCTTTCCAGTTCGATGAAACCGATGCGATTGGCTACGTAGGTCGCGACTTCGTCGCTGACGGCGGGTGAGGCGAAAATGGACATGGAGAGCTAAGCGCGATGGCGCGAAATGAATCGGAACTGAACGTTATCACGCACTCGTGGCTTTGGGACTGGTGACGGGTTTGACGACGGGGTGAGTGTCCGCATCGGTGGGTTTAATGGCCGATGGTCCCGGTGGTTTCGCGGACTTTTTCCCCGACGAAACGGGTGGCTGAGACGCCTGAGTGGCCGGTTTTCCACCAAGCGCTACGGGCGAGTCACCCGACTCGACGTGCGCTTCAACCAAGGCTTCAGCGGACTTCTTTTTGCGCGAGCGGGAAGCGCTCTTGACACCCGCCTGCTGCCCGGCGCCCTGCGTACCCAGCCAGGTATCAAGTGCGACACCTAGCACCGTATCCAGCGGCGCACTCGGGAACACGGGGCATGTGAGGTTGAGCGCGACAATGCCGTGCAGCGTCGCCCAGAACGCCTCCGCCCACACGATCAAGTCCGTCGATGCGCTTAGACGCCCCGCCGCTTTCAACTCTTCCAGCGCGGAGATCATGATGTGCAACGCGGCGTCGCCGGGGTCGTCGTCCGGTTTCGGGGGGGCGAGGCTCGCTTTTCCGGACGTGGCGGATCCCGCAACCGCTGTCCCAGCCGCCGTGACCTCAACCACTTCGCCGGGCGCATCCGCATCAGCGACCGCAACCACCGACGCGCCCGCGCCCGAAGCGGCAGCCACACCGGCCAGCGCAGCGCCCGTGTAGCTCGGGTCTTCCATGAAGATCAGCCGGTAGGTTTCCGGATGCGCGACACCGAATGCCACGTAAGCACGCCCAAGGGCCTTCAGACGCTCAGCCGGGTCGGCGATCTGCGCCAGCGGCACGAACGTCTCCAGCAATTGCGCATAACCTTCAGCGCATAACGCCTGCACGATCTCATCACGGCTCGCGAAATGAAGGTACAGCGTGGCGGGTGAATACTCGATGGCGTCGGCAATTTTGCGCATTGACAGTGCGGCAAAGCCTTCGCGCATCACGATACGCCGCGCTGCATCGAGGATGCGCTCGCGCAGCGCCTGTTTCTGACGGTTTTTTCGTTCGACGATTCCCATGACGAACATTTTCGGGTTGACAAACTGAAAAGTCAAATTAAACTGAACGCTGTTTACTGAACGGTGTTCACTAACTTCTCATTAATCAGCCGGCCATCGTCAGGCGCGATATGGCGCCGCCTTCAGGAGTCGTCATGCAAGCCACAGGAAAAGTGGGTTTATTCGGTGCCGCGGGTGCGGCAGGTCAAATCATTGCGGCCGCGCTGAGCGCGGCAGGCCGGGATTACCGGGTGGTCGGCCGCTCGCGCGCGCCACTCGAGGCGGCCTTCGGTCACGACCCGCATGCGGAAATCGTCACGTGGAATCCTGACGACCCCGCGTCGATCAGCGCGGCGGCAGCGGATTTGCAGACCGTGATCTATCTGGTGGGCGTGCCTTACGATCAGTTCGCGGAGCATCCGCCGCTCATGGAAAGAACCCTCACCGGCGTAACGGCGGCGGGCGTCGAGCGCTTCATTCTGATCGGCACCGTGTATCCGTATGGCCGCACACGCGGCAATCCGATTAGCGAAAATCATCCGCGTGAACCCCATACCTTCAAAGGCGAGATGCGGCTCGCGCAGGAAAATCTGGTGCTGGCAGCACACGGGCGCGCAAGCGGGTCAACCAGCTTGTCGACGCTGGTGCTGCGCCTGCCGGATTTCTACGGTCCCGGCATCGAACGCAGCCTGCTGAACGGCGTGTTCGAGGGCGCGGCGCACGGCAAGCGTGCGCAGGTGCTCGGGCCGGTGGATGTGCCGCACGAATTCATCTACCTGCCGGATATCGGACCGGTGGTCGAGAAACTCACGCGTACACCCGAAGCTTACGGCCGGTGGTGGCACCTCGCCGGCACGGGCACGATCACGTCGCGCGAAGTGGTGAGACAGGCCTATGCGCTGGCGGGCCGCGAGCCGAAGCTGATGGTGGCGGGCAAGACCATGCTGCGCATGCTTGGTCTGTTCAATCCGTTGATGCGAGAACTGGTTGAAATGAATTACCTGATGACCGAGCCGGTTGTACTCGATGACTCCGCATTGACGAAGCTGATCGGGCCCATCGCCAAAACGTCGTACGAAAACGGCATCCGGCATGCATTCGACGCCGCGCGCATGGCGGCATCGGCGAGTACTGACACGCATCGGGATGCAGCGAAAACAACCTGACTGAGAGCTGCTTTCGCAAGCGAGGATGTTTGAACCACGTTATCCGCGTATCGGCGAACAGGCCGGATCAGGCCGCGACGTTGCCTGGCGGGAAATGGCCGCTCTTGAGCAGCACGGGCGTGCCATTGCTGATCTGCAAATGTTCGCGCGCAACCGCTTCGATGCGCGGACGCCCCGCGTCGAACGCGCGCATCCAGCCTTCGAGATCCTCGGAGTACGCGCCGAAGTGATCCTCGAGCGCCTCGACCGAGATCGCGCAGGGCACCGGTTCGCCGTCCACAAGCGCGGGAAACACAACCGTCAGATTGGAGTCGCGGTAAGCAGGCTCATCCGCGGGAAACCGAATTTCCATGGTCGCCTCATCAGAAGGATCCGGCAGGACAGGGACACCGGTGAGAACCGGCCGCCCCCGGACATGCCCGATATGGTACTCGCGCGGCCGGACCTCGGTCCAGCCTCCTTCGCTCTCCTGCCCGATATCGCGCGCCGCCATCAGGCGCCTCCGAGCAGGCGGTCGATATAGTCGCGCGCAGCCTGTTCGACGAAGGCCAGCGCGTCCTCTTCACTGCCGAAACGCTGCTCGTCGCCGAGTTCAAGCAAGGTTTCCATCCGGTGCGGATCGTCCGGACCCCGTTCGGCAAGACTCACCGAGCCGACGTACGTACCGCTTGCGGTGCTGGCAGCCGGCGCCGATGCGCCAACTGCCGGCACGAGGCGCGCGGCGGCGCTGATGTAATAGCCGCGATAAGGGCCGCTGACCCGCTCAGCCATGTTCTTTCTCCTCGTTTGCAATTTATGGGCGGCGCCACGTGGACGGTTCACACGTATGTGCTCGCGGCAGACCAGTAAGTAAGGCGCGCTTCGAGCCGATAAGTTCTGCATGCTGAATGGCACTTGTGCCGCGGGCTTCGGTCGAACCGGTTCACCGGCACGATCTGTGCTGACGCAATAACGCGGTTTCGAGGTCAGCGAGCACAATATGGGAAAATATTTTCTGCAGAACCATGAACTGCCTGAGCCCGATGCGGCAACCAAATGGTTTGCTTACGCCGAAAGCCACGGCATCGACATTCCGAAAGCCATCAACATCTGGGAAGACGCGGCTACCGAAAGCGGCGCAGAAAGCCGTCAACTGGTTAGCGCAGCGGGCATCACAATCGAAACGCCTTAGTCTTCCTGGCACACTGCCGGTTTGCGTGGCGAGTCTCGATACCTATTTGAAAGGAAACATCACGATGCATTTCATGACGCAACTGCGCCGCTCCGGCCGCTTTCGACCCAGCAGCGCCGCGCTTGCTCTAGTCCGCAGGGCGTCACTGTCTGCCGCCCTGCCCGTCGCCGTACTGCTGGGCACGGGTCTCGCCGGTTGCGCGTCGTCGAACACCACGTCGCTGATCAATCTGCCGAACGGACAAACGGGCTTTGCGGTGAACTGCAGCGGCGCCGACGCCGCGTCCAGTTGGGCCTCCTGCTACGTGCAGGCCGGCAATGCATGTGGCGCGACCGGCTACGACATCGTGTCGAAAGACAACGACGAAGGCGGTGCCGCAGGCGGCAGCGTCACGAACGTCGTTTCGGCCAACGTGAAAAACCGTTCGATGATCGTGCGCTGCAAGTAACGCTCAGTGCGCCTGCATCTTCGAGAAGATGTTCAATACCGCGACGCCGGCCATGATCAGCCCGAGCCCGATAATGGCCGGCAGATCAGGCACTTGCCGGTACATCACGACCGCGACCAGCGTAATCAGCACGATGCCGGCGCCGGACCACACCGCGTAGACAATGCCGACCGGAATACTCTTCAGCGTGAGCGACAGGCAATAGAACGCGATGCCGTAGCCGATCACAACGACTGTTGAGGGCACGAGCCGTGAAAAACCTTCCGACGCCCGCATTGCAGAGGTCGCAATGACTTCGGCGACGATCGCAATGGCGAGCAATGCATAAGGGGGCATCCGCATCGCCTCAGACCTTTGCAAGCGCGAGCTTGCTGTAGTCGTGACCAAGGTGCGCGCACAGCGCTTCCACCACCAGCTCGTGATCCGCACGCTGCGGCAAACCGGACACCGTGATCGAGCCGATCACACCGGCGCCCGCTATGGTCAATGGGAAAGCGCCGCCATGCGACGCATACTCCGTGACCGGCAAGCCGTGCTTATCAGCGAGCGTGCTGCCCGCCTGTTGCATCTTCAAACCAATCGCGTACGAACTGCGCCGAAAATGCGCGACCGTGTTGCCCTTGCGGCGCGCCCAGTCGACGTTGTCCGGCGTCGCTCCGTCGAGCAAGCTGAAAAATAGCGGCTGACCGAACGTGCGCACGTCGATGGCGGCGGCGATACCGCGTGCCTTGGCGATCTCGTGCAGATAGGCACCGACCTGCCATGCGCGGTCGGCGTCGAATTGCGGGAACACCAGCGCCTGTTCCTGAGCCGCAATTACCTGTAGGTCGTGAGCGATATCCATGGAGTTCAGAGCAGAGTAGAAGTGAAGCGCAGGCCGTTGCACATGCATCGCGGCGCCGCGAAGAGAACCTGAATTCTAGCGCAGCGCTTTACGGGAGCCTGCCGGTATGCGACGCCGCCGATGCGCGCCGCGACTTTGGATGCCGCCACGCTTTGCGTCCCAGCGCCGCTCACTTCAGATTTGCGCGCATTGAAGCCGGTTCTTAAACAGCTATTGCATTGGCTGTCGCTTTGTCCTATAATCTTTTCTTCGACGGACGCGGGGTGGAGCAGTCTGGCAGCTCGTCGGGCTCATAACCCGAAGGTCGTAGGTTCAAATCCTACCCCCGCAACCAAGTAACTCACGCGGTTCGAAACGTCGAAACAACATCAAAGGCTTGCCCAACCGGCAGGCCTTTTTTGTTTTCTGCCTCGCTCTCGTCGTTGTAGTGCGTGTTCCGCGCTCTGCTCTTTCCCCGTAGTCATCAGATGCACACGAGGTCCTGAAAACGTCGGAGCCGCGCTTGACGCGAAAGCTTTCGCTCCGGGACTTGATCGTATCAATAGCAATCCTAACTCCCTGCCAATGAATAGCGTGGAAAAACGCCGACGTTAGCCAATCGGCCTAAGTCACGATCGCCCGAACCGGGTCCGGCGCGCGACGCGCACGACTGCCTTCACGCCAACGCCGGCACGCCGCCTTTGCCGGACCTCGGAAAACTCCTGCCCAGTGATAAACTCCCATCACTCTTTCTCGCCCCCTTCCTATGAAATTCTGTTCTGTCTGCGGCCACGGCGTCAGCCTGAGCATTCCGCCGGGTGACAACCGCGAGCGCTTCGTATGCGGCAGTTGCGGCACGGTGCATTATCAGAATCCGCGCAACGTGGTCGGCACCGTCCCGGTCTGGGACGACAAAGTGCTGCTGTGCCGTCGCGCGATCGAACCGCGCTACGGCTACTGGACGCTGCCGGCAGGTTTCATGGAAATGGGTGAAACCACCGCCGAAGCCGCTTCGCGCGAAACGCTGGAAGAAGCCGGCGCGCGCGTCGAGGTGCAGAGCCTGTTCTCGCTGCTGAACGTGCCGCACGTGCATCAGGTGCACCTGTTCTACATGGCGCGCCTGCTCGACCTCGATATCGCAGCCGGGGAGGAAAGCCTCGAAGTGAAGCTCTTCGAGGAGCGCGACATTCCGTGGGACGAGATCGCCTTCCCGACCGTCGGACAGACCCTGCGTTTCTTTTTCGCCGACCGCGCCGCCGGCAGCTTCGGGCTGCACACGGGCGATATTTTCCGCTCGCTGCGCGAAGGTTGAGCGGCGCGCATGGTTCCCTGGCTCGGACCTGACGATCCGTTTCCCTCCGTCGAGCGCGCGCTCGGCGCGGCAAGCGGCGCACCCGGCCTGCTCGCCGCCAGCGGCGATCTGCTGCCGTCGCGGCTGATCGACGCCTATCGGCGCGGCATCTTCCCGTGGTATTCGGACGGCCAGCCGGTGTTGTGGTGGAGTCCCGATCCGCGCATGATCCTGCGCCCCGCCGAGTTCAAACTGTCGCCGTCGCTGCGCAAGACGCTCAGGCGCGTGCTGCGCGAGGACGCGTGGGAAATCCGCGTCGACCATGATTTCGCCGCCGTGATGCGCGCCTGTGCGCAAGCACCGCGGCGTGGCCAGCGCGGCACGTGGATCACCGCCGATGTGGTCGAAGCGTATTCGTCGCTGCACCGGGTCGGCGATGCGCACAGCATCGAAACCTGGTTCGAGGGCAAGCGCGTAGGGGGTTTATACGGGGTGTCTTTCGGCCGGATGTTCTTCGGCGAATCGATGTTCGCCGAGGTCACCGACGCGTCGAAAATGGCGCTGGCCGCGCTTGTCGGACACTTGCGCCGTCACGAAATAGAAATGATAGACTGCCAGCAGAACACGTCGCATCTGGCGTCGCTGGGCGGCCGCGAGATCGCGCGCAAAGCGTTCATCGCGCATGTTCGCACCGCTGTCGAGGCACCGCCGATTCCCTGGCGTTTCGACAAGACCGTCTTGCGCGATGTCGTCGCGCCGGCGGCGTAGAAAGAATCAGGCCGAATCCGGATCCGTCGCCCACCGAGCCGCGGGTCACGAGCCGCAAGGCACGCCGGGTTTGCAATACCAGAGACGCTTCGAGAGCTGCCAACGTGACTCATCCCAACGAGCTGCCTCTTTCCCCGCTTTCCGCGCTGCAATTTTATGCAACGGCGCCCTATCCCTGCAGCTATCTGGACGGACGCATCGCACGTTCGCAGGTCGCCACACCCAGTCATCTGATCAACTCCGACGTCTATACCGATCTCGTCAAAGCCGGTTTCCGCCGTTCGGGTGTGTTCACCTACCGCCCGTATTGCGATGGCTGCCGGGCCTGCGTGCCGGTGCGCGTGCCGGTCGATCGTTTCGAGGCGAACCGCACACAACGCCGGGTCTGGAAAAAGCACGGCGAGCTGATCGCCACAGTCGCCCCCCTGCATTACGACGAAGAGCACTACGCGCTCTATATGCGCTATCAATCGGCACGGCATGCCGGTGGCGGCATGGATCGCGACAGCCGCGACCAGTACGAACAGTTCCTGCTGCAGAGCCGGATCAACTCGCGGCTGGTCGAATTCCGCGAGCCGCTGCCGGATCATCCGAACGCGCCGGGCATTCTGCGCATGATCAGCATGATCGACATCCTCGGTGACGGGCTCTCGTCGGTCTATACGTTCTTTGAGCCGGGTATGCCGCACACCAGCTTTGGCACCTACAACATCTACTGGCAGATCGAACAGGCGCGCAGCCTCAAGCTGCCCTACGTGTATCTCGGCTACTGGATCCGCGAGAGTCCGAAGATGGCGTACAAGGCGAATTTCCGGCCGCTCGAAGGTTTGATCGACGGTTCATGGAAGGTGCTCGATCCCGCCAGCATCGATCTCCCACCGGTCGATCTGGCGATTCAGGGCAAGCGCGGGCCGCTGCGGCCGTGATGTCCGCGGCCTTTACCGGCCACCAGGACGGTAGGACGGCATGGCTCAGGCGCTCAGGCGCTCAGGCGCTGACAGTGTTTGCAACTCCGCAGCCGCTTCGGTCGAAGTGCGATGCCCCCGGACACCTCTATGGGTTGCGCTGCCATTGCCGCGGCGACGCACGAGTCCACCTCACGCAGCCTTACGCAGCACTCCAGCACCGGCGCCTACGCTCCCTTTTCAGTAAGTCTCATTAATGTCTTAAAGCCGGTAAAATGGCGGGTTCCCATTTTCCGGCCGCCCGGCTTCGTCCTGTGTTCAGCTCCCTCTACCCGCTCGTACGCGCCCAACTCTTTCGCATGGACGCGGAAGACGCTCACCACCTGACTTTGCGCATTCTCGGCGCCGCCGGCCGCACCGGCCTTGCGGGCGCGCTCGCGCCACGCGTGCCGGATGCGCCACGCACCGTGATGGGGCTGACGTTCAAGAACCCGGTCGGGCTCGCTGCGGGTCTCGACAAGGACGGAGCGTGTATCGACGGTCTGGCGGCGCTCGGCTTCGGCTTCATCGAAGTGGGCACGGTCACGCCGCGCGCGCAGCCGGGCAACCCGCGCCCGCGCATGTTCCGCCTGCCGCAGGCGAATGCCGTGATCAACCGGATGGGCTTCAACAACGCGGGCGTCGACCAGTTCGTCAAGAACGTGCAGGCCGCGCGCTATCGCGGCATTCTCGGACTGAACATCGGCAAAAATGCCGACACGCCGATCGAGCGCGCCGCCGAAGACTATCTCTACTGCCTCGAACGCGTGTACCCGTTCGCGAGCTACGTGACGGTCAACATCTCGTCGCCGAATACGAAGAATCTGCGTCAGTTGCAAGGCGCGGGCGAACTCGACGCACTGCTTGCCGCGCTGAAGGACAAGCAGCTGCGTCTGGCCGACATGCACGGCAAGCTGGTGCCGCTGGCACTGAAGATCGCGCCGGACCTCGACGACGAGCAGATCAAATCGATCGCCGATACGCTGTTGCGCCACCAGTTCGAAGGCGTGATCGCCACCAACACCACGCTCTCGCGCACGGCCGTCACCGGCATGCAATACGGTGACGAGGCCGGCGGCCTGTCGGGCAAGCCGGTGTTTGACGCGTCGAACGAAGTGATCCGCAAGCTGCGCGCCGAAGTCGGCGAAACGGTGCCGATCATCGGCGTGGGCGGGATTTTCTCCGGCGAGGATGCGCGCGCGAAGCTTGCGGCGGGCGCTTCGCTGGTGCAGCTCTATACCGGCTTCATCTATCGCGGTCCGGCGCTGGTGGCCGAATGCGTCCAGGCGCTGCGTTAAGGCGAACCCTCACCCAATCCGCATCCGTAATATAGACATAAACAAACGGTATTTAGGTTTCGATAGTCTGCTTTGTTATGCTTTCGTCTGTTAAAACGCCAGACGAACAAAAAGGAACACGATGAAATTTGGCTTGCTGAAAAAGATGCTCGTCGCCGGCCTGATCGGCGCATCGTTCACAGCTGTCACCGCCCACGCGGACGACGTGCTCGACCAGGTCAAACAGCGCGGCACGCTGCGCATCGGCCTGGAAGGCACCTTCCCGCCGTTCAATTCGAAAGCGCCCTCGGGTGAACTGGTCGGCTATGACGTCGACATCGCCAAGGCCGTTGCTGCCAGGCTCGGTGTGAAGCCGGAATTCGTCACGACCGAGTGGAGCGGCATCATCGCCGGTCTGCAAGCGGGCAAATTCGACGTGATCGTCAACCAGGTCGGCATCACGGACGCGCGCAAGCAGGTGCTCGACTTCTCGCCGGCATACACGTATTCGGCCGCGCAACTGATCCAGCGTAAGGACGACACGCGCCAGTTCAAATCGCTCGACGATCTGAAGGGCAAGAAACTCGGCGTCGGTCTCGGCACGAACTACATGGACATGGCGAAGTCGGTGCCGGGCATCGATGTGAAGACGTATCCGGGCGCGCCTGAATACCTGCGCGATCTGGCCTCCGGCCGTCTGGACGCGGCGCTGAACGACCGCCTGATGCTCGCGTATCTGATGAAGAACTCGCAACTGCCGCTGCGCACGGGTGCGATGGTCGGCGCGGGCAACCCGTCGGGCATTCCGTTCAAGAAGGGCAATCCGAAATTCGCCAAGGCGATCGACGACGCGATGACCCAGCTCGAAGCGGACGGCACGTTCTCGAAGATCTCGGACAAATGGTTCGGTATCGACGTCAGCAAGCCGATCAAATAACGCGCGCCGGATGAAACGAAGGGCGGCATCGTCGACGATGCCGCCCTTCGCTTTTGCTGAAGCGCTTTCCGCTTGCGCCTGGTCGCTATCAAATCGCTCGCAGGTAAAGCCTGGTTGCCGCCCGACTGAGCCGGTTACGCTCCAAACGACACTTTGCGTGGCGCTCCGGCCTCCGCCTCAACGCCCGCCAAAGTTTATGATGTGCACTTTGCGCGCCAACCCTACCCACCGCTCATGTCCACCACTTCCCTGCTCGTCCAATCGCTTCCTGTGCTCGCACAGGGCGCCGTCCTGACGGTCAAGTTCGCGGTTCTGTCGATGATCTTCGGCCTCCTTGCCGGCGCCGTGCTCGCGGTGATGGGCATCAGCCACAACCGCGTGCTGAACTGGATCGCGCGCGTGTATGTCAGCCTGTTCCGCGGCACGCCGCTGCTGGTGCAGATCTTCGTGATCTATTACGGCTTGCCGAGTCTCGGCATTTCGCTCGACCCCACGCCTGCGGGCGTGATCGCGTTGTCGGCCAACGTGGCGGCGTATCTGTCGGAAAGCATGCGTGGCGCGATTCTCGGCATTCCCAGCGGCCAGTGGCTGGCCGCCTATAGCCTGGGACTCTCGCGGCGTCAGACGCTGCGCTATGTGATCGCGCCACAGGCCTTACGCATTGCGGTGCCGAGTCTATCGAACAGTCTGATCAGCCTGATCAAGGACACCTCGCTGGTATCGGTGATTACCGTGACCGAACTGCTGCGCAGCGCGCAGGAAGTCATCGCGTCGACCTATCAGCCGCTGCCGCTGTACCTCGCCGCAGCCGCGGTCTACTGGGTGCTGTGCCAGGTGCTCGAGTGGGTGCAGCACTGGTATGAAAAACGCCTCGCGCTGCCGACGCGTCACTGAGCACGTCACTGAGCACGTCACGGGGGGCGCCGCTAGCCCCTCGCCTGACACCCCATTTCGCACTCCAGTGCTCCACCCGTCGCCAGCCGCCTACCGGCTGGCGGCTAGCGACGCCTTATCCAGCGGTGCGCCGAAACGATCGAAGCGCGGTTTGTAGTAGTGATCCGGGTCGAGCGAATACGCGACGTGACGCGTACGGCCCATCAGCTCCTTGCGCGGAAAGAAGCCGAAGTAACGCGAGTCGGCACTGTCGTCGCGGTTGTCGCCGAGCATCAGATATTCGCCTTGCGGCACGACCACCGGCCCGAACGAATTGCGCGGACTCGGCGCGTCGGGCGCAAGCCGCACCGTGTGCGTCACGCCGTCGAAGCGCTCGGTCAGATAGTCGCCAGGAGACGTTGCATCACCCGGAAGCGGCTTCAGGTGCAGCGGCTGATAATCGGCGCGCACGCCATTCACGTACAGCACGTTGTCGCGCATGGCGACGCTGTCGCCGGGCAAGCCGATCAGACGCTTGACGATCAACTCATGCGCCGCCGAAGAATCGATCGTGACGATATCGCCGCGCTGCGGATCGTGCAGATGCGCGATCGTGATGTGGGTGAGCGGCACGCGCAGATCGTAGGCCATCTTGTCGACGAAAATCCGGTCGCCTTCGCGGATTGTCGGCAACATCGAGCCGCTTGGCACGACGTTCCAGTCGGCCACGGCGCTGCGGAACAGCACCATCAAGAACAGAAAGGCGACGAGACTCTTGTTGTCGCGCCACAGTTTTCCAAGCATGCGCATCGCAGGCGGCTCCAGTGGAAGGTGATCGAAAGCTATGGGTGCGCGTGCCCTTTTTTATTCGAGTCCGCACGCCCGCGCAAATCGTACCACCGCCGCTGGAAGCTACGCGGCAACGGCTCTTCACTCTCCCGCGAACTTAAGCCCCAACGCGGCGCGTGCGGCATCGGCCATCTCGATCATCTGCAGCGACTTACTGTGCGGCATCAGCGGGCTCTCCATCTGCCCCGCTCGAATCAGGTCGCAGAAATGCGCGGTCTCGTAGTTCAGACCACCACCTTCGAACGGCTCGTCGAGTTCGACCACACGACCATCGGTGTACCGGATCGTGGCGCGCGCCGGATTCCACCAGGGTTCATGGATCGTGACATGGCCGCCCGTGGCCATCAGCAACGCGTCGCCCTTGCCGTGCAGGTCGAGTCCGCAAAACAGCTGGGCGATGCCGTGCTCATGCTGGCTGTTCAGGCTCGCGAACGTATCGACGCCGGTCGAGCCAAGCCGCCCGAGCGTCTGCACCTCACGCGGCGCACCGAGCCAGTCGACCGCGAAAAACATCTCGTAGACGCCGATATCGAGCAGCGCCCCGCCCGCATGCTCGAACGACAGCGACGGATGATCGTCCGGCACGCCCGGCACCGAACAGCCGGCGCGCACGAGACCCACCTCGCCGATCGGCTCGGCGTCCAGATGGGCACGCAACTTTCTATAGAGCGGATAGAACGGCGGCTTCATGGCTTCCATGAAAAGCCGTTGCCCGGCGCGCGCGACTTCGAGCACGCGCTCGAGTTGCGGCTTGTTGATGGTGGCGGGTTTTTCACACAGCACGTGTAGACCGGCTCGCAGCGCGGCGATCGCGTAATCGGCGTGACTGTCCTGGACGGTGGCGATATAAAGCGCGTCGATACCGCTCGCGAGCAGCGCGTCGAAACTCGCGCACACCTCGCCGCCGAATTCTTCGGCGAACGCCATGGCCGGTTCGGCGCGACGAGACCACAGCGCGGTCAGTTGCGCTCGCGGCACATGGGCGAGTCCCTGAGCAAAGCGACGGGCAATGCGGCCCGTCCCGACGATCCCCCAGCGAATCACGCCGCCCGTGGGGGCTTCCTGCATTGCAATTGTCATCGTTCCTTCGAGTCCGTGCAGTTCAGAACAGGCGCTATTGTGACGCAACCCGCGCGTGCAGGCCTACTGCCGCCGTTCGTTATGCAAGGTCTCTCCAGGGAAAACAACTTCAGCAGCCGCCGTAGCGGCCGCGCTCAACCGCGCACCGGTGGTTCCGACGTAAAGCGGCTGCCGATCTCTTCCGCGGTGTAGTCGATCATCGCCAGCGAGGCGATTTCCGCTTCCTTCGGATCGCGCCGCTCGATCGCCTCGACCACGCGCTGATGCGTGCTCACCGCCTTATCCCACGTTCCATCGTTCCGATTGACGATCGGGTTGACAGTCGAGAGCGCGCCACGAATGATGGCCGCCATCTGCTTGAAGAACTGATTGCCGCTCGCCACCACGATGCGCGTATGGAACAGTTCATCGGCAGCCTGATAACCGGGCTCTCCGGGCTGGATCACGCGGAAAGCGTCGAACGCCTCGCGAATCGCCGCGATGTCGGCCGCACTGCCCCGCGCCGCCGCCTGCGCCGAGGCACGCGGCTCGATCAGGATACGAAACTCGATCACGTCGCGCAGAAACAGCGGATCGGGCTTCGCGCGAAAACGCCAGTTCACGACGTCCTCGTCGATCATGCGCCAATCGCTCATCGGCCGGATGCGCGTGCCGATCTTGGGCCGCACGTCCAGCATGTCGCGCGCGAGCAGCATCGACAGCGCCTCGCGCATGACGGTGCGGCTGACGTCGAACTCCTTCGACAGCACATCCTGCGGTGGCAGTATGGCGCCGTACTTCTCTTCGACGATGCCGGTCACGAGTCCATCCATGACCTTGCTGACCAGCGATCGATCCTTGTTTGCCTGTTCCATGACACTCTCCCCGAAGCGGTGTTTGCCCCCGCGTAGCCTGTTGATCAAGCAGCCCTGGTGTGTCGTTTTATCGATATCTGATTGCTCTTTTACGATACGTTGCTAGCTTCGAAACGGTTGCGCCAGTTGGGAAACGTCCTGAGAGGGTTATCCCTCTGAAGAATTGTTTCGTCCGTGTAACGCCGCATGTTTTGACGGGCCATAAGCTTGCGTCTCAAGCGTGCCTGCGCGGCAAAATTTGCATAGTGCGAAGACGCACGTAGTGAATCGAATTGTCTGATTTTCTCCCGCTGGGGCAGCGCCGGGCAGGCGCGAAAAGACCGGCGCGACGATGCGGCTCTTCTGCCGCCGAGCATTGTTGGTCATTGAACGTAAAGAACGCGGGCGAATTGAAAGAAAACCAGACGCGCTCACCGCTTTAGCAGGCGCTAATGGCGACCGGCGTTGTGGCCAAGGTTGTGAGCCGGATTCCAAGCGGTATCTCAAAGCGGTTCGGCCACCGACGCATAGCGCCCGCCAAAAAAGATCAGTGGCGCATGTTCGTCGAGCGAGAACACCAGCACCTCGCCGACAAAGAGCGTGTGATCGCCGCACGGATGCCGGTCCACCATGCGCGCCGCGAAACGGGCCGCGGCGTGTTCGAGCAGCACCACGTCCGGCAAGCCGGCCACCGGCGCGAAGCGCGGCGCGAGCCGGCTCTGCGGCTCGCCGGCGAAGTGGCGGCTATGAGGCTCCTGGGCATCGGACAACACGCTCACGCCGAACATCGCACTGCTCATCAGACGCTCGTGCATGCGTGCGCGGTGTCCGACCGACACGACGATCAGCGGCGGTTTGAGCGAGCCGGACATGAAGGCATTGGCGGTCATTGCGTGCATGCCGTCGCCACTGCCGGTCGAAATCACCACGACGCCGGTGGCGAAACGCCCCAGCGCATGGCGGAAGCGGCGCTCGTCGAACGTGCCCGCGCCGGATGCGTCAAGGCCGCCTGCGCAGAATCCGGCATCGCTACGGCCGCCCACAGCGCAAGCCACCGGCGCTTGCAACGTTGCGGCCCCAGCCTCCTGCCGGTCGTCAGTGTCACGTACCCGCGCCTGCATGGCCGCTCTCCTGGTCACGGCCATATTGATCGTCGAAGCGCACGATGTCGTCCTCGCCGAGATAGCCGCCTGATTGCACCTCGATCATTTCAAGCGGCGTCTTGCCCGGATTTTCGAGCCGGTGCGTGACACCGAGCGGAATATACGTCGACTGGTTCTCCGAGAGCAGGAAGCACTCGTCGCCGCGCGTGACACGTGCCGTGCCGCGCACCACGATCCAATGTTCCGCGCGATGGTGGTGCATCTGCAATGACAGACGCCCGCCCGGTTTAACGACAATGCGCTTCACCTGGAAGCGCTCCCCGCGTTCGAGCGAGTCGTAAAAGCCCCACGGCCGGCCGACCTTGCGATGCTCCTGCGCCTCCGTGCCCTGCTCCGCCTTCAGCCGGCTGACGATCGCCCTGACGTCCTGCACGCGATCCTTCGAGGCGACCAGCACGGCGTCGGCGGTCTCGACCACCACCACACCGCTCACGCCGACACATGCGACGAGACGCCCCTCGGAATGCGCGAAGCTGTCGGCCGAATCTTCGAACATCACGCGGCCACGCGCGACGTTGCCGCACGCGTCCTTGGCGGACGCCTCCCATACCGAGTCCCACGCGCCCACATCCGACCAGCCCGCCACCAGCGGCACTGCAACGCCGACGAGGCGCGCGTCAGTGGCGACACGTTCCATCACCGCGTAGTCGATCGAATCAGAAGGACACGCGGCGAACGCCTCACGGGCAAGATGCAGCGCGCCGTCGCCATCCACGGCGGCATGCTCGAAAGCCTCCGCGCAAGCCGCCGCGATCGCGGGCCGGCAGAGCTCGATGGCCGCTAGCCACACCGAGGCGCGCACCACGAACATGCCGCTATTCCACCAGTACTCGCCAGAGGCGACATAGCGCCTCGCGAGTTCCGCATCGGGCTTCTCGACGAAACGTTCGATCGCACGCGCCCCGTGCGCGCCGAGCGCCCTACCCGTGCGGATATAGCCATAGCCGGTTTCCGCGCGCTGCGGTGGCACGCCGAGCGTCACGATCGCACCGCGCGCAGCGTGAGAGATCGCTTGCGTGAGCGCCGCGCCGAACGCCGCATGATCGGCAATCAGATGGTCAGCCGGCACCGCGACAATGATTGGATCGTCACCGGCCACAGCGCCCGCGCGCGCGGTCAACGCGGCAACCGTTAGCGCCGGCGCGGTATTGCGCGGCATCGGTTCGAGCACCATCCGCACCGGCCGGCCGCACTGTTCGAGACGTTCGAGCGTTTGCAGACGCAGGTCCTCGCAGCAGACCACGAGCGGCGTGGCCATGCCCGGCGGAGTGCCTGCCGGCATCTCACCCGCCGTCCCGCTACCCGCCGCCCTGGCGAATGCAAGGTCGAGCCGGTGCAGCGTTGCTTCGAGCAGCGATTCGTCGCCCATCAGCCCGATCAGCTGTTTCGGATTGCGCGCGCGTGACAACGGCCATAGCCGCGTGCCGGAACCGCCCGCGAGAATCACCGGCTGGACCGACAAACGCGTAGCCTTTCCGTTGACGCCCGCAGTCGACGCGAGCGGATTACCTGGTTCAACGATGCGATTCATGGTCCGCTTCCCGTTAGTGTTCAATCTGGTCTGCTGGTTTTTTTATGTATGCGACGCACGTGGTGCGCCGCCTTCGCCCGAAGAGCGGCGGTCAGTCGAACGGGCCCGCGGCAACCGGTTTGCGCGCGATGAAGTGGAACCAGAACGTGTCACTGATTTCCACGTCGTCCGCAATGCGGTTGCCTTCGCAGCTACCGAACACCGCATCGCTCTGAAAGCCGATCTGCGCGAGTTGCCGGCGCTGCTCACTGAGCGTCGTATAAACGATCACAATGCCGAAGTTGTGCGCCGCCGCCGTCTTCACTGCGTAGCTGCCGTAGTCGTGATTCAGCTTCACGTGACGCACATAGTTCAACGTGCCGAGCTGAAAGCGCCGCATCGAGCGCAGCGTGCGCCAGCCGAGCCTGAGCGGATTGAAGCTGAATTTCGGCAGCAATTGCCAGATGTTCTCGCGGTAGCCCGGGCCGCCGCGGTTGTGCGATGAGAACAGCACATAACCGCCGGGCCGCACCACGCGATACATCTCCTTGAGAATCGCCACGCGATCGTCGTAGTCCACACAGTCGATGCCGTTCCAGCTGAACTCCGCAAGCCCGTAATGCCCGGACGGCAGCGCTGACATGTCGCGCGCATCCATATGCCGCAAGTCGCGTCCGGGATACTGCACCTTCGCGATCTCCAGCAGTTTCGGCGTGTAGTCGACGCCGGTGTAGTCGTTCGAGATCGCCGTCATCAGCGGAATCGTGCGACCCGTGCCGACGCCGATATCCAGCAACGGTTCACCGGCACAGCGCGGCGCGAGCCACTCGAACGCAGCCTGTTCACCCAGGTCCGAGAAGGTTTTCTCGAGCGTGAATACACGGGTCGCATCCGGCGAATTCCATGCGACACGGTTGACGCGGTCCAACTCGGATTGACTGTTCATTGCCTTGCTCCATCAAAGTGGAAGCGCACTGGATCGGCAACCCGATGCGTTCATTACGCTTCGCCTGATAGACGAAGTGCGCGTGCGCGTTTTAGAAGCCACTGTGTGGTACGCGCATGGCGCCAGTCGAGCCATGCGCGGCGCGTCCCGCCGCTAACGGATGACTCGGACTGACGGGCTTCGTCGAAGGTGCTTCGAAAAAAATCCTCGAAGTACGACATCACGTTTTCTTGTGCGCGGGCTGACAGAATTGCGTGATCGGTGCGCTCGCAAAAGGCCACGCCAATCCGGCCGAATCGCCGCAGCCGCCCACCACGCACACCGAAGTAGCGTTCGAGTTCCTCGACGCCCTCGTCCAGCACACCGTATAAAAGACGCGTATGGACGCCTCGTGCATGCAGCGCGGTGAAGAGGCGTTGCTCTTCTCGCGGTCCCAGTTGGACCCCGCAGATACGTTCGAGACGGTCGGCGAGCGCTGCGCCAAATCTGGCCGCAAAGCGCGCCGCAAGCTCGCGCGCAACGGGTAAGCCGCCCGTCTGCCCTCGAACTACACGAATCCATTTGCGTGGTTGGCACATCGAGCGCAGGTAACTGCGTGTCGAACCGAAGGCCGCTACCGGGACGCTCGGCTTGCCGTGTTCATCGCAGATGTTCTGCCACGTGAACTTCTGCAAATTGACCAGCACGGCGCCAATTACCGCCGGTTCACGCGACGCGGCATGCAAGCCGACGAAGGCGCCCGCGCAGATGCCGAGCAGCACCGCGCCGCAATGCCCTTGAGCCGTCAGCCAACGCGCCGCGCATGCGGCATCGTCGGCGCCTGCCTGTGCATACAGTGCATCGAGACTCACCGCATCTTGCGATGGCTCGCTGTCGCCCAAACCACCGAGGTCGACACGCAGCGACGCGATACCCTGCCGCGCGAGACGTCGCGCAAAGCGCACGCCGAGTCGCGCATTGCCGATCCGCGACACGGCACCGGTATTGAGCATCAGCACCGCCGGTGCGGCGGCAGTGCGCGATTCGGGCGTGCAGTAGATGCCGAACATCCTGCCGCCGTCGAGCCACACCGGCGTTTCGATCACACCCGGCTCGACGAGGTGGCCCGAGGTGGGGTCGCTCACGCGATCCGCCATAAGCTCGGCCTTTTGATCGGCGTGGGAACCAGCGTCGCTATCCGCCGCCATGCGCTCCAGCGTCGCCGGATTATCAGCAGCGCCTGCCAGCCAGTTTTCGATCGACCGAAACGCAGCCTGCGGAATCTCGCTATCGAGCGCCTCCATCATGAACCTGGCGTATTCGTCAAACGACTGCCGCTCCACCTGCATGCCTTGTTCACGATAATGCGCAGCCAGCGCGTCAACCCGCGCCGGGTCCAGCGAATCGAGCATCAGTACGCGCCTGGCCGGACAGACGGCATCGCGCCGCAAATCGACTGCGCGCAAGCTCTCGAGCGCGTCGCCATAGAGACGAAAACCGTACGCTTCGACGAATGCGTCGGTATCGGGCTCGGCTTCGCAATCCATCGCGGCCGGCATCAAGAGCCACTTGCGATAGTGCGCACGCAATTCGCGCTGATAATTCTTGCCCGACAAAACCGGCGCCAGTAGCACCAGGCCATCCACGCCACCGAGTTCCTGAGCGGCCAGCGCCGCGAGCGTACCGCCAAGACGCAACCCGCACAGCGTCACGCGCTCGACACCGGTGGTCTCACGCAGCAGCGCCACGGCGTGCTTGATGCTGTCGATCCACGCGCGCCAGCGGCCCGGTTCGCTCGCTTCTCCCACGGCATCGCCAGTACCCGGGTAGTCGAAGCGCAGCACCGGCATGCCGCGCGCGGCGAGCCGCTCGGCCAGCCTGCGCATGCCGCGATAGGTGCACAGTGCGTCGTACCCGAACGGGTAACACAGCACCACGCCACTTGGCCCCTCCGCCGGATGCAACCATCCGAACCGGCCATCGAACACTACTGGCCTCACACCTGGCTCCTCAGCGGTTCAACTCCGCTTTCGATCACTACAACAAACGCCGTCTGATTCATCTGTACGCCCCCCCACATTGGGTCGGACTCCGATGCTTATGCGGCTCAACGAGTTACACGTCACGCCGACCGATGCAGCTCAGGCCGACGTGACGTTCAATTGCCGTGCGGCGCGCGCGAGGCAAACGCCGACCGCGTGGCGAGCAGCACGTGATAGAAAAACCGCGCACGCAGCCGTTCGCGCATCGGGTAGTGCCGCGACAGCAGCACACGCCATGCGGCAGCCGATTCACCGGCGCGGGCATAGGCGGATGCGGCGCGCGGCGCCACGCGCCGCAGCGCGTCCTCGCGCGCAGCCTGCGCAGCCGCGGGCACGCTGCTCGCGCGCAATTGCGCAAACGCGTGCATTGCCGGCAGCGCGTGGGTCGATATCGACAGCGCCGTTTCGCGCGAAACCGACACGAACACATCCACGAAACAGATCGCGACAGCGTCGACACTGAGACGCAGGCCAAAATCGAAGTCGCACGCTTCACCGACCTCAGCGGCTGCGCGATACGCGATCCGGCGTGCGGCCAGGGTATCCACCAGATAGCCGTTGTTCGGGAACATCTGGTCGATGCCTGCCAGCGCCGGCACCGGCAGGCGACCGGCGCGTTCAGGCACGCGCAGATAATCGTGGTTCAGGCGTTCGGTGGCTTGCGGCCGCGGTGTGCCGTCGTCGGCGATGACGCGCTGTTTGCCGAATGCCGCGGTCAACTTGGGATGCTTGTGCCAGCATTCGTCGAGACAGGTCAGCGCGTCCGGCTCGAGCAGATCGTCGTCGTGCAGCAGGACGAGCCGCGCGCCTTGTGCGCGCGCAAACAACCGGTTCACGTTGGCCGCCTGTCCCAGCCTGGGCAGATTGCGTTCATAACGGATCAGGATCGGCCGCGGGCTGCGCAAGCGGCAACGCTCCACCACTTGCCGCGCACTGTCGTCGTTCGAGTCGTCGCCGATCACGATTTCACACTCGCCATACGTCTGCGCATGGCAACTGTCGATGGCCTGTTCGAGCAAGGCAGGCCGATTGCAGGTGGGAATGCAGATGGAAATCAGACGCGCGGATAGCGCCCCGCCACTGCCCCGGTCGGCCTCGTTCGTGATCTCAATCATGGTTGCTCCGAAAACTGTAAGGTTTCATTTAACCCTGCCGGACCATGACTATCTGTACGGCCACACACACATCGATAAAGGGCGAAGGCGCAATATCGACACCTGCGACAGGCCGGCGTCATCGTTTCAAACGCGCTGCTGGGTGCGGCCGCGCACCGACAGCGTCCACGATCGATCACACCATTCAATGACATCACCCGCCGGAAAAGCGCACCATGGAAAGAAGTATCGTCAAGAACATCTTCATCAATTTTGCAGGAGCGATCGCTCCGACCTTCATCTCTCTCGTCACCGTGCCCGCCTATATTCATCTGATGGGCGTCGAGCGATATGGGGTCATCAATCTGGTGTGGACGCTCATCGGCTACTTCAGCGTGCTCGATCTCGGCACGAGTCTCGCCACCGAAAATCAGATCTCAAAAGCGCGCGCCGCCAAGGACGACTCCATTGAGTGCATCTTCTGGAGCGCCTGGTTCATGAATCTGGGGACCGGCATCGTGGGCGGCCTGCTGGTGTACCTCGGCACGTTTCTCTACATCACGCACGGCGTAAAGATCGAGCCCGCTTTTCAGCACGAAGTGATGGCGAGCCTGCCGTGGATCGCGGTGGCCGTGCCGATCGCGAACGTTTCGTGGGTCTTTGCCGGTGCCATCAACGGAGTGGAACGCTTCACCAGTTTCAATATCAACCAGACTCTGGGCACGGCGCTCTTCCAGTTGCTGCCGCTGGCGTCGATCTTCTGTTTCTCGGCCTCGCTCGCGGTGGTAATTCCGGCCGCGGTCGTGGCCCGTCTGATCGCCGGCGTATTGCTCGGCGCGGCGGCGTTCCGCGCAATCGGAATTCGCCGCGTACGGATGCCGCAATGGCGCGTGATGGTCGAACTCTTTCGCTATGGTCGCTGGATGCTGATGTTCTCGGGCGCCAACATGATTGGGTCAACGCTCGACCGGGTACTGGTCGGCGCGCTGCTGGGCGCGCGCTTCGTCACTTACTACGCGACCCCGCAGAACCTCATCACGCGCCTGAACCTGCTGCCGATCGCGATGGTGCGCACACTCTTCCCGCGCCTGTCAGCTGTCTCGCGCGCCGACGCCGACGCACTTGCGCATAGCGCCCTCGCATTTCTGAACGGCGCTTTCACGCCGTGCGTGATCGTCGCGCTGTTCGCGCTCAAACCCTTTCTGACGTTATGGCTGGGGCCGACGTTCGCGGCCGCCGCACCGGTCGCCGGCGTGCTCGTGCTGGGCGTGTGGCTGAGCGGCCAGTGTGGCATTCTGGGCATTCTGATTCAGGCCCAGACGAGCCCCGCCTACGTGGCCGGCGTGAGCTGGCTCGAATTACCGGTGTTCGCCGGTGCGCTGTGGTGCGGGATTCACTGGTTCGGGATCATGGGCGCGGGTATCGTCGTCGTGATGAAGTCGCTGTTCGATTACGCCGTGCTGCTGGCGTTCGCGCGATTGCATGTCTGGTCCATCGTGCGCAACATGCTGGTCCATCTGGCGTTTCTGGTCGTCGCACTGGTGCTCTCAGAAGAGATCACCGCATTGCCAACGCTGATCGCCGCGGCGCTTGTCATGGCGGCGGCGAATCTGGGGCTATCCCTGCATGGGTCCAGCGAACTCAGGAGCGTCGTCTACAAACTCTGGACACGTGTGACGCTATCGATGAGTTAGGCGGCCCGTTGAAGCGGACCGCGACTCAGGTCCGCTTCACCATCTCTTTGCATGCCCCTGCACGACCGCCTCACCGTCTGTTCGCCGGTGTTTCCCGGCGTCACGCCTCCCCTTGCGCGTCATAACGTCGTCTTCCGGGGGACAGCGTCCCGCACTGCGATTTCAGGCGCGGCCAGATTGGCCGTGGTGGCGATCGTGGCAAAGCGGCGCGGCTGGCGGCTAGCGAGCGCATGCTCATAAACCAGCTGGTAATCCTCTCTCACGCGTTGCACGCTGAATCTCTCGCAGTTTTGCCGCGAACGCGCCATCAGCGCGGCATGGGCAACACGATCGGTCAGGAGCAGGCCAAGCGCCTGCGCAAGCTCAACCGGATTCGCGGGCGGCACCAGCAGACCGGCTTCGCCGTCATCGAGCATCTCCGGAATGCCGCCCACCTGAGTCCCGACAATCGCGCGCCCCGCCTCGCGGGCTTCGCACAACACCAGAGCACCCGGCTCAGCGTGCGAAGCCAGAGTAAAAACGTCGGCTTGAGCAAGATAGGCACGCGGATCAGCAACGAAGCCCGTAAAGTGCGCATGCTCCGCCACGCCGAGTTGCTGAGCCAGTGTTTCCATCGCGGCGCGATCGGGCCCATCGCCGACCAGATACAGCACCGCGTCAGGCACACGCTCGCGCAGCAGCGCGAAAGCCTGCAGCAAATCGCGGATACCCTTGCGTTCGTACATGCCCGCCACCGTGACGATGCACGGATGGGCCAGTTGCGGTTCGTGAGGCACCGGTGTGCTGGCGAGACGCGGCGTGCCGATCGTCCCATTGCCGACGACAGCGAGACGTGCGCGTGATATGCCGCGTCGCGCCATCGCTACCGCCACGGCCTCGCTGACCGCCACGACACGATCGCCCACGCCCATGAGCGTCGCACTTTTCTGAAACTCGTTGTGTACCGTGGTGACCAGCGCGAAACGCCGCGGCAGGAAGCTCAAGCGTGCAATCAGCGCGCCGGTGATCATGTGTGCGTGCACGACGTCGGGGTCGTACCTCGCGACCAGCCGGTGAAAGCCGGCTACCATCGCCGGTACGCGCGACGGCCGTGGCGATTGCGCGAGCAGCACGTGACGCACGCCCTGCTGCGCCAGCAAACCCTCGTGGCCGCCACCCGCCGACGCCACCGTCACGTCGTGGCCGACACGCGCCTGCATACAGGCGAGGTCGACCATCATGTTGACGATGCCATTGCCGACGTTCTGTGCATGGTTGGCTAGATGAATAATCTTCATGGGATCTGTGCAGTATCCGTTGAGTGAGGAGCGGCAACCGCTGGCGGCGCCGTCTGTGGCGTGAAGCGATACATCAAGGCTTTGCCGTGTGCGTCTTCCTCGACCAGCACGAGGTATTCGCCCGACGCAAGGCGATGAGCGGTAAGCGGCATCGGCACATCGATCCAGCCGCTCGTCGAGCCGACTTCCTTGCCCGGTTCGAGCCGGCCCACATCGCGGCCGGTGGCCCGGTCGTAGACACGCACGATCGCGCTTCGGGTTTCGATGGCAAACACGTAATCACCCGCCACTGCGAAGCCGCTGATCGACGACCAGTCGGGCGCGCCGCGATCGGGCAAGCCGATGATGTAGCGCAGCAGTGGCTTGCCGTTCTTCCAGTGGTCGTAACGCGCCAGTTGCGAGCCCGCGCTATTCCAGTTGTCCTGAATGAATGGATGCGCCGGCGTCGACCCGGAGACGAACATCGTGTCGTCGGCGGGGAAGTAATTCAGGCGCGCAATGCGGTAGAACGGCGCGGGCGGCGGATACTGCCGCATCGCTGTATAGCGGTAGACCGGATTGCCGACCCGGTCGAAACCCTGCAGCGGAAACGAGCGGATTCCCTGCGACTCAGTGCCCTGCCAGATATCGCCCTGGCTGTCGACCCACCACGCGCGCATCTGCGGCGCGTCGGTGCTGCCGGTGTTCTGGTCGAACGCGCCGGAGGAAAAGTCACCCTTGCCGCTCGCGTCGCGCCAGATCCATTCGCCTTGCGCCGGCTGGTTGGGCGGCCACGCGCCGTCGATGTGCGACTGCGAAAAGAGACCCGAAGGAATCGCCGTCTCGCGATCGGCGGTAAAGCGGTAGATGCGCAGAAACGACGAGTACATGTCCGTCGTATAGAGCAGCCGGTGTCCGCGAACATCACGCACGAGCGGCATGCCGCGCTGGCCGCCCAGGTACAGATGAAAGTACGGATCGTAGGGATAGCGGAAACGGTCGGCGGTATAGCCGGCGTAAGACCATTCCTCGCCGGCAGGGCGTGTCAGGTCAAGCGTGAAGCGTTTGCTACCGCTATAGACCGAGGGCGGCTCGCCATCGACGAACTGCGCCCCATCGACGAACAACAGCCCTTGCAGACTGAAGCGCTGCTTGCCATCGGGCGCATAGCTCTCAATCAGCGCACCGTCGTAGGTGCTCGGACCGGTGCCGATGGGACGCGGTCCCGCGCCGTTCATCGACACATAAATGTTGCCGGCCCGGTCCACGCCTACGCCGGTCAATCCATTGAAGCGCCGCGGCCCCGGCGCACCGGCGCGGCCCGCATAAATGCCGCCCTCTTCTCCAAAACTCGCCGACAGTTGCATGCCCGCTCCCGGCTGCGCCGTGCGGGATGCCGTTACGCCAGGGTTCGCTGGGTTCGCCGTGAAAATCAGGATCTGCTGGCGCGCGCCGTTGTCGGCGATCAGCAGCCGTCCGCGTGTGTCGACCGTCAGATCCGCGGGCACCACACCACGCGGCAATGCGAGCTCGCCAAGACGCGCGCCATCGCGTGCCCGGTGGACCACACGTTCGGCGCCATCGGTGCGGCTGTTCTCGACGATCCACAGCGAGCCATCGGGCGCGAGCGCGAGGCGCCCCGGTTCGTGGACCGGGAAACTGCCGATCGCCTGCATCGTTTGGGCATCGAAAATCTGAATGCGGTTGTCTCGCTGATTCGATACGAAGAGCCGCGTCTCGTCGGCGGCGAGTCCGCGGATCGCGTAATCCTCCTTGCTCGAAAAAGTCGAGACCAGCAGAAACGCCAACCGGCTACCGCCCGGCCAGCTCACCTGACCGGCGAACGGCACGCCGTCGCGGATATCGGCGCGGCTACGGCGAGCGACGCCGGTCCACTGCTCGCCCTCGCGCGGCATGCGCCGGTGTTGGGCCATCTCGTTGCCGAGACTGACAACCGTTTGCGCGACGAACACGTATTCGTCGTTCACGGCGATTGCGTCGCCGCCCATCATGCCCCAGCCGTGCGACTCGCCACCGTAGCGAACCAGTTGACCGTTACGGTACTGGCCGATCTCGCCGCCGCCTTCGTCCCAGGGCGCATTCGTGAAGACGTCGCCATCAGGCGTGGCAGCGAGCGCCTGCACATCGATCTGCATCCAGCGATGGTCCGCGTAGCCCCAGGTATTGCCAATCCACGACGTGCGGTAAGACAGAGACGGATGCGCGACCGCCGCGCGCGCTTCGGCCGCGGGCTTGCCGGCAGACGCCACGAAGATCGCATCCGACGCGGCTCGGGTTGTCTGCGCCAGAGCAAGTGTCGCGCCGCCCCCCGGGTCGCTCGCCGCGATCAGCACGAGCACCGGCAACGCCAGAGCGGCGGCGCATATGAGGCGTTCGAAGGTTTTGCGTGCAAGACGTCGCATGATCTCTAACGCGTCAGAACGCGTCGATCGCTTCGCGGTAAATGTGCGCAACCTGCGCGGCGACCACCGGCCGGTCGAAATGCCGGCGGGCATACGCGCGGCACGCCTGCGAATCCGGCACCACGCGGCGGCCGAGCAGGACATCCGTGATGCCGTCGCCAATCGCCTTGAAGCCGCCCGAGGGCAACACCAGTTCGGCCGATAAGGGCGCCACCGCTTCCGGCAGACCGCCCACCGGCGTCACCAGCACCGGCGTGCCGGCCGCGAGCGATTCGATCGTCGTGAGCCCGAAGCCTTCGAGCGACACGGTCGGCACCACCGTCATATCGGCGGCGCGATACCAGAGCGGCACCTTGTCGTCGGGCACGTAGCCGGCGAGCCGAACGTGGCGCTCGAGCCCGCGCGCGACGATACGCGCCTGCAATTGCGCCTCCAGCGGCCCTTTTCCGGCGATCGTCAGGAGTACGTCGGGCAGCACCGGCTTGACGATGGCGATCGCATCGATCAGGTCCTCGAGTCCCATGCGCGATACCAGACGCCGCATGCAGAACAGCAACGGCCGGTCCAGCGGCAAACCGAGGCGCTCGCGTGCCTGCCGTTGCGTCACGCGCGTGTCGAATTGCGCGACATCGACGCAGCCAGGCACGATCCGGATGCGCTCGTCACGCACGCCATAGGTCTCGCGCAGAACCTTCCCGAACGCCTGCGATAGCACGATGTGACGCGTTCCGCCCCGGTACACGAAGCGCTCGAGCGCCACACGCATCGCGCGCGACCAGCCGCCACCGCCACCCGGATAGGACTCGGCGGCCCACGGTCCGTGAAAATGCACGACCTTCGGCACGCTTCTGAAGAGGCCTGCGGTCGGCGCGGCATAGAGCGCAAAATGCGTGGCGACGACGTCGGGCATCTTCGCCGCCCGCAGCGCACGCGACTGCCTGCGCGAGCCCCACAGGCGCGTGCCGAGCGACGCCTCTACGCCCGCGAAGGCAAGCACGCTGCCGCCCGACGCGTCGAACACACCGGGGGTGCCCGCCACCATCCCGCGCACATTGACGCCCTGTGCCGGCAGCGTATCGATCAACGCCTTGAACATGCGATCGAGGCCGCCTGGCCGTTCGTTGAACCAGTGCATGCCGATCTGCAGCGAATCGATCGGCGCGCTCATAGCTCCACCGACGCGGTCGCGCAGCCGGCGGGCAACGATTGCGCCGTGCGCCGCGCATGCACCTGCTCGTAGAGCGACAGATAGCGCTCCGCCATGGCTTGCCAGCTCAAGGTTCCAGCGACTTCGCGCGCCGCCTGCCCCAGGCGGTGAGCGTATTCTGGATCGCTGGCGAGGCGCTCGATCGCCGCGGCAAGCGCAACCGCATCGTTGGGATCGTCGAGCACGATGCCGCTTCTGGGCGAAATCACTTCAGCGCCGCCCGCGGTACGGACGGTAATGACCGGCAATCCCGCAGCCAGTGCTTCGAGCAGCACCAGTCCCATCGGTTCGTAACGCGAGGGAAACACGAACGCATCGACTGAACGCATCAACGCGGGCATGTCCATCACCATGTCCGTGAAGTGGACCCGTTCCGTCAGCCCGAGTGAAGCCACCAGCGCCGGATAGGGACTGTTATGCAGAATCCCCGCTACGGCGAGATGCACATTGGCCGAGGTATGCACAAGCGCGTGCAGCACCGTGTCGAGATTTTTGCGCGACATGCGCAGGTCGCCGGCGAACAGCAGCATGAACGGCGCCGACGGCAAACCGAAGCGGGTCCGCTCAGGCGTACCGGGCGCGAATTCGTCGACATCGACGCCGTTATGAATCACTTGCAGCTGCGCCGGTGCGATGCCCAGCGCGCGCACCTCGGCGGCGACCGTGTGCGACACCGGCACGATGACCTCCGCATGCCTGAATGCCCATTTTTCGCAACCGATATTTAACAGCGTGTAGATGACCTGATACGCATCGTAGAAGCTGCGTAACAGGCGAAACGGATAAAAACCGCAGCGATACCAGCCGTCATGAACGAAGTGCGCCGCATTGATATCGGCGCGCGCCCATGCAATGAAACCGTTCACGTGAATCACATCGAACTCCTGACGATGTGAACGGATCCACGCACCGCAACGCCACGCGAACATCTGGTACTGGGCGAGTTTGCCAGGCAACCTGCTTTCGCCAATCGGCACGAAGCACACGCGCGGGTGCTGCACCAGTTCAGGCGCAGCACCCGCGGCGAGCAGCGTCACCGAATGACCGGCCGCGAGCGCCGCCAGTACGATCTCGTAGTTGACACGCCCTTGCCCATCGTTCTTGCGCACGACATGAGTGACGATCAAAATCCGCATCCGGGTGTCCTTCATCTGGGTATCTTTTAGGGTCGTGCCGGGGCCGCGGCGACCACGCTGTGGCGTTCACGCGCGTAGCGCAGCGAGATCACCGGCAGGGTCACGCCGATAAAGAAAAACATGCCCGACACCGCGGTCAGCGTGTTAATGAAAACCATCATCGAGAAAATCGCCACGGCCACGCCGACGCCGGAGATCGCCAGCAGATCGGTCGGGTACTGGCGGCTCGCCCGATACGCGCGCCACAGCAGCATGACGATGCCGGTGGTGTAGAGCAGCGTGCCTGGCCACCCCATCACGTAGGGCACCTCCATCAGGCCGCTGTCGAAGTTGAGCATCGCCTGTGCGCCCGTGTCATCGGAGAGCTTGCTGCCAAGGCCGATCGTGCCGAGCCCCTGGCCGGCGATATCGGTTAGCGCCGACGACATGAATGACTTGTAGAACTCCGCGCGCGCCTGGTAGCTGTCGTCCTGAGCGAGATCCTGAATCGAGCTCAACCGCTGCGTCACCGGCTCCGCAACCTGATCGATCATCATCAGCGGCGCAGCCACCACGGCCAGCCCGAGTACTGCCGCCACCAGCCGCATGCGGCTTTTACCGTCGAGCATGGCGAAGGAATACACCAGCGCGATCGCAAAACCGCCCCACGTGCTGCGTGCGCTGGTGAGCAGCAGCACGGGAACCCCTACGCATCCGAGTACGATGCGCGCTTTACCGCGCGCGGCCAGCGACATCAGCAGAATCGTCATGAGCGTGACCGCGAACGGCCCGCACGAATTCATCGTGCTGCTCACACGCATGCCGAACGGCACCGGCTGCCCCTCGGACAGCATCTTCGAAGAGATCAGCCAGAAGGCGTCCCACGGCATCGGCGAAACGAACTCGAGCAAACCGTACACACTCATCAGGAGTCCGCCATAGACGAAGGTCTTCAGCAGAACCCGGTGATAGTCCGGATAGTGGCGCCACGTCACGGTGAGATAAAACGCCACCATCACGGGATACAGCCAGTTGATGAGCGTAAACGTCGCCGCCGCCGGACCGACCTGCGCCATACCGACCACAAAGGCATAGAGAAGCGCGATCACAATCAACACCAGCGGCGCCGCACGGCGCTGCCCCAGCAACGACACATGCTTGAGCAAGGTCAGGCCGGTGAGCGCGACGGCGAGCAGCGTCGCCACCATGATGGGACTCTGCGGATTGAACGTGCCGTTGACGAAGTCCGCGAGGCGCCGCACTTCCGGCGTCAGAAAAAACAGCCAGCAGACAAAACCGATGTAATGCGCGGGCGAGCGCCGATACAACACCAACGCCACGCCGAACGCACCGAGCGGATAGAAATACTCGACCAGCCTGCCTTGATGCAGAAGGATCAAGGCCAAAGTCGCGGCAAACAGGAGCACCGGCAAGATCAGCGGATGACGCAAGCCTTTGCGCCGCGCGCGTGCTGCCTGAGTGGGACGGCCTGAACGTGGAGCCGGTTCGTCTGGCGAAAACGCCCCGCCGGGCAGAATTCGCCGCTGGCCCTGCGATGCCGGCAGTCCAGCCTGCATAGAAGGCGTGATCAGCATTCGCGCCATTACAGGAGCTCAAAAGTGTTGACGAGCGCCACACCATCGCGCTCGCGGCGCCGCGTACCGAAGAGCGGCTGGCTGCCGCGCACCTGGCGCGTCAAGCCGATGAACGGCACGCCATGTTCGAGGTACGGCCCTTCCGTCTTACGAAAACCGAATTGCTCGTAGAAGTCGCGCAACCCGAGCGGAGCGCTCACGCGCGTGGCATGTCCCGGCCAACGCTCGGCGATCGCCTGCAGCACGCGTTCGAGCAAGAGTTCGGCGGTGCCGTCGCCGCGCCGCAACGGGCTGGTCAGCACCTTATCGATGGTGATTTCCGGATCTTCGGCGTCGCCGGGTTGCAGGCGTGCGTAAGCCAGGACCGGCATGGGCCGCCCCATGTCCTCGACTGCGAAGACGTGCAGCGCGTTCTCATCGTGACCGTCGGCGTCAAGACAGACATGCGATTGCTCGACCACGAAGACCGCACTACGCGCCCGCAAGATCAGATACAACTCGCGTGCCGAAAGCTGCTCGAATTCCAGCGTTTTCCAGTTCATCACGTTCCCCAGCGGTAAATAAGTTCAGCGAGCACGGCATCGCACGCCGCCCTCGACGGCCTGGCTCAACACGCCGGCCTGTTGTCATGGCTACACGGTACGTCCGCGAAACGCGCGTTTCCGTGCGCCATCGCACTGACGCTGGGCTTTGACAATTCTTAAATACGAGGCGTCGGAACACGGCGCCGCAGGAAATCGTAAAAAACGGCTTCAGGCACCGTGCAAGCGCGGCAACGATGCGCGTCGATCCGCCACCAGACGCGTCGCGATGACGCCACGCGCTGCGATACACGCCAAAAACGACGATGTCCGTTCGTTTTACGACAGCAACATTCGAGAGACCGTTGACCAACAAGGGGGCACCTCAACATGAAAACCGCACTGCGACGCATCCTTTCCGAATCGGCCCGCCTCGACGTCCCGCCGGACACCCTGGCTGACGACGCCGACCTGTACGCCGCGGGCCTGTCTTCGCTCGCAACAGTGCATCTGATGCTGGCCATCGAAGATGAATTCGACATTGAAATTCCTGACCGCATGCTGACGCGCCGGTTGTTCTCCAGCATCGCTTCGATGGCCGCCGCGGTCGCCGAGCTGCAACAGGCGAAGGCGGCAGCATGAACGCCCCGTTGCTGGACACGGCCGCGGTCGCGGCGCCGCTCGCCGCGACCGATGCTGCGCAACCCGCCAACGCCGCAGTCGTGCTGAGCGCGGTGGAAACCGAACCCGGCTGGCGCGCGGCGGCGCAGCGCTGCGCCGCCGTGGCCGCGCAGTTCGCCGATTCGGTGGACCGCGAAGCGCGTTTCCCCCTCGAGGCTTTTGACGCGCTCAAGCACGAACATTTGCTGTCGGCGATGGTGCCGGCCGCGTTCGGCGGCGCGGGGCTCTCGCTCGCGGATGTCGCCGCGATCTGCGACACGCTCGCGCAGGGTTGCGCCTCCACCGCGATGGTGTATGCGATGCATCAGATCCAGGTGGCCTGCATCGAGGCGCACGGCAGCGAGTCGGCGTGGCATCGGCAATTGCTCGCGCAACTCGTCGAGCATCAATGGCTACTGGCTTCGGCGACCTCCGAAGAGACCATCGGCGGCAATATGCGCACCAGCGCCTGCTCGGTCGAACTCGAAGGCGAGCCGGGCAAGCAGCGCTATCGCATCGAAAAGCTCGCGCCGACGATCTCGTACGGCGCACATGCGGACGGCATTCTGGTCACCGCGCGCCGCACCGCCGAGTCGGCCGCGGCCGACCAGGTGCTGATCGTCGCGTTACGCGAAGAAACGCAACTGGAAAAGCGCGGCGGCTGGGATTCGATGGGCATGCGCGGCACCTGCAGCGAGGGCTTCCGGCTCGTCGCCACGGGTCTCGCCGAGCAGATCCTGCCGACACCCTTCGCCGATATCGCCGATCAGACCATGCTGCCGGTCTCGCACACGCTGTGGGCCTCGGTATGGACAGGCGTCGCCAGTGACGCGGTGAATCGCGCGAAAGCCTTTTTCCGTGCGCAGGCCCGCTCGAAGCCCGGCTCGATTCCACCGGCCGGCCTGCGCCTCGCCGAAGCGGTCGGCCTTCTGCAGATGATGCAGGCGCGCCTGTCGGTCGCGCTCGAAGCGGCGCGCACCGCGCACCACGCGAAACACGGCGGCTGCCAGGCCGATGCGCCGCTATCGGCCATGCTGGGGTTCGCCTCCGACATGAACACGCTGAAAACCAGCATCTCGACCACCGCGCTGCAGGTCGTGCAGGAAGTGCTGATGATCTGCGGCATGGCGGGCTACAAGAACGGCACGGAATACAGCGTGGGACGGCATCTGCGCGACCTCTATTCCGCGCCGCTGATGATCAACAACGACCGTATCGCGCAGAACACGGCGAGCCTGTTGCTCGCACAGCGTCCTGCCGCCCCGGGGAGAGCCTGACATGAACACGATGACCGATACCGCCGCGCTGGCCGCCGCAACGACCGCTGCGGCCCAGGAACAGGCCCCCGCGGCGCCGACGTTCCGCGACGAACTGCTGGCCGCCGGCCTGTTGATCGATACCGGCGAAAACGGCCTGTACGGCCGCAGCCAGATTTTCGAAGACGTGGTGGAGCGTCTGAACGTGGCGATCACGCATCTCGGCGCGGACCAGCAGCCGGAAGTGCTGCGCTTTCCGCCCGCCATGCGCCGCACCGACTTCGAAGACAGCGAATACCTGAAGAGCTTCCCGAACCTGGCCGGCACGATTCACTCGTTCTGCGGCAACGACATGGGCCACCAGCGCCTGTTGCGCGCACTCGACGACGCGATGACCGAAAGCGACGACGAACGCAGCGAAGAATGGATGGCGCAGCAAAAACCAACCCGCGTGGTGCTGACGCCGGCCGCCTGCTACCCGATCTATCCGGTGATGGCGCGGCGCGGCCCCCTGCCCGCCGATGGCCGCACTATCGACGTGTTGTCGTATTGCTTCCGCCACGAACCATCGCTGGATCCGGGCCGCATGCAGATGTTCCGGCAGCGCGAATACGTGCGCCTCGGCAACGCCGACCAGGTGATGGCGTTCCGGCAGATGTGGGTGGAACGTGGCTCGCTGCTGATTACGCTGCTGCAACTGCCGGTGGAAGTTGACCTCGCCAACGATCCGTTCTTCGGTCGCGGCGGCAAGATCGTCGCCGATAGCCAGCGTGCTCAGGCGCTCAAGTTCGAACTGCTGATTCCCGTGGCCGACCCGCGCGGCAAGACGGCGTGCCTGTCGTTCAACTATCACATGGAGCACTTCGGCGCGATCTGGAAGATTGCCTGCGAAGACGGCACGGTGGCGCATACGGGTTGCGTCGGCTTCGGCATGGAGCGCATTACGCTGGCGCTATTCCGTCATCACGGGCTCGACGTCAACGCGTGGCCGGACGACGTGCGCGCGCTACTGTGGGGCGACACGGAGGCGCGCGTGGCGCAAGGCATGCAGTCCATGCAACCGGCCTCCACGGTGAATGCGCAGGGTGACGGAGACAGCGCATGAATCCATCCGTGATCCCTGCACCGAAGGGCGTGCAATCCACCTTCCCGATGCCCCGCCGGCTCGATCTGCCAGCTCCGGGCGGCGCGGCCGCGCCCATAGCACCGTTGCGCCAGCATGCGCCGCACGCGCTGCATCAAGGCGAGCGCGTCTGGCAGGAGACCAACTGCTACGTCGACCTGTGGATCGAACTGCTGCACGGTTTCGGGCTCGATCCACGCGCGGCGTTCGGGTTCACCGTCACGCAGGATTTCGAAGGCGATCAGTTCACGTTCTTCAAATTCCCGCTCGAAGACCTCGAGCGGCTCTATGGCACCCAGGTGCAGGAACTGGCGATCTACGACTCGCTCGAAGCCCGCGTGCTCGCGCAGACCTTGCGCGGCCATACCGTGCTGGTGGAAGTGGACGGCTATTACCTGCCGAATACGCGTGCCACGTCGTATCGGCGCGAGCATCCGAAAACCACGGTGGGGATCGACTTCATCGATCCGCCTGCCCGCCGCCTCGGTTATTTTCATAACACCGGCTATCACCTGCTCGAGGGCGTTGACTACGACGGCGTGTTTCGCAAACTGCCGCAATTCGCGCAGCAACCGGACTTGCTGTTTCCGTATGTTGAATTCGCCAAGCAGACGCGGCCCGCGCTGGAAGGCACGGCGCTCGCCGAAGCATCGGCGGAATTGTTGTGCGCGCATCTGGGCCGACGGCCGCTGACCAATCCGATCTCGCAGTGGCGCGCAGCGTTTCCCGCGCATCTCGAGACGCTGCTCGAACGCGGCGAGGCGTTCTTCCATCCGTACTCGTTCAACCTGATGCGGCAGCTCGGCGCGAACTTCGAGTTTCTCTCGAAGTATCTGCTGTGGCTGTCGGCACAAGGCTTCGAGGTGCCGGCGTCGATCCCGGCGGCCGCGCAGAGTATCGCGTCGGAGTCGATGGTGATGCAGTTCCGGCTCGTGCGGGCCATCACGCGCGGGCGCCGCGATTCGTGTGAAGACTGCTTCGATGTGCTCGAAAGTGCCTATGAAAAGACGCTGCCGCCACTCGCCGCGCTTGTGCTGTGACGCGCTCGTTTCGAGCTTCAGGAAATCGCCGTGGATGCGCTGACGACTGATCTGGTACCGGATGAAGACGAGTCGCTTCCGGCAGCGTTCGCTGAGACGGCTGCCGAAGCTGCCGAAGCTGCTGGCATTATCACGGCCGTTGCAGCGGCCAATGCTATACCCCAGAACCTCTGGCCGCAGCAACTCGACGCGGGGTGGCAGTGCATCAGCACGCCGGCCGGTGCATGCGCGTCGCCCGCCGACTTACCCGCGCAAGGCTGGCTCGACGCGCCCGTACCCGGTACGGTGGCGAGCGCGCGCCGTGCCGCGGGCCTGCTGGACATAGCGAATCCGCCGCCGCTCGCCTTCGACGATCACTGGTACCGGCTCACGCTGACCGGCACAGGCAAACGCCGCTTGCGCCTACACGGCCTCGCGACTCTCACCGAAGTCTGGTTCGACGGCGTCAGGCGCCTCGACTCCGATTCGATGTTCGTCGCGCACGATCTCGACATCGAACTGCTCGGCAGTGCGACACTCACGCTGTGCTTTCGCTCGCTGACTCCGGCGCTGGCGGCAAAACGCTCACGTGCCCGCTGGCGGCCACGGCTCGTTACACCGTCCACCTTGCGCAACGTGCGCACCACCCTGCTCGGCCATATGCCCGGATGGTGTCCGTCAGTACAGGCAGTCGGCCCATGGCGGCCAATTGAATTGTTGAGTGACGCGCCGCACGCAT
This sequence comes from Paraburkholderia sp. D1E, assembly GCF_052682275.1. Classification (NCBI taxonomy): domain Bacteria; kingdom Pseudomonadati; phylum Pseudomonadota; class Betaproteobacteria; order Burkholderiales; family Burkholderiaceae; genus Paraburkholderia; species Paraburkholderia sp. D1E. Next base: position 6,505,707 of record NZ_JBQYMB010000001.1, on the reverse strand, counting down.
TCGACACGATTGATCTGACAAGCCGCCTCGACGACAAGGACGGCGTTGTTTCGCTCACGCTACATTTCGTTCATCCGCACAACGTCGGCACGTGTGCGGCCTCGTTGAATTGCGGCGGCTTTGTTTCGTCTTTGCAATGGTGCGATGCATATACACTGACCGGCAGCGTCTGTGTCCCGCATGCCGAACGCTGGTGGCCGCACACGCACGGCAATCCCACTTTATATCCTCTGACGTTGCAGCTTGATGACGAGCGCGCGACTTCCCATCCATTGGGATCGATCGGCTTTCGCAGCATCGAAGTGGATCACGGCGCGGACGGCGCGGGCTTCGCATTGCGCGTAAATGGCACGCCGGTGTTTTGCCGCGGCGCCTGCTGGACCAGTGCGGATCTCGTCACGCTCACCGGCACCGAGACGCAACTGCGCCACACTTTCGCGCTCGCCCGCGATGCGGGAATGAACATGCTGCGCGTAGGCGGCACGATGGTGTACGAGTCCGACACCTTCTACGCACTCGCTGACGAATACGGTCTGCTCATCTGGCAAGACTTTGCGTTGGCGAATTTCGACTACCCGAACGATGCCGCCTTCAGCGCTTCCATCGAGCGCGAAGCGACGCAATTTCTGACCCGCACGCGGCGCTTTGCCTCGCTCGCGGTACTGTGCGGCGGCAGCGAAGTCGACCAGCAGGCCGCCATGCTCGGCCTGCCCGCTTCGATGCGCACGCAACCAGTATTTACCGAACAGCTACCCGCTATCGCCGCGCGCGAGCGGTCAGACATACCGTATGTGAGCAACTCGCCCTCAGGCGGCGCGTGGCCGTTTTCAACTAATGAGGGCATCACGCACTACTACGGCGTGGGCGCCTATCAACGCCCGCTCGACGACGTGCGCCGCTCGCAGGTACGGTTCGCCGCCGAATGCCTCGCGTTCGCCAACGTGCCCGACGATGCCACCTTGCACGATGCGCTGGGCACGATCCATCTGCATGACCCGCGCTGGAAAGCGGCCATACCGCGTGACCCCGGCGCCGGCTGGGATTTCGACGACGTGCGCGACCATTATCTTCAGACGCTCTACGGTGTCGAGCCGGCGCAGCTGCGTTACGAAGACCCTGAGCGCTATCTGGATCTGTCACGCGCGGTGGTCGCCGAGCTGATGAGCGACGCGTTCGCCGAATGGCGGCGCGCCGGTTCGACGTGCGGCGGCGCGCTGGTCTGGCAGCTCCAGGATCTGCGCCCCGGCGCAGGCTGGGGCTTGATCGACGCCACAGGACGGCCTAAAAGCGCCCTGCACGGGCTCGCACGCGCGCTGCAACCCATCCAGATGCTCATGACTAACGAAGGCCTCAACGGCCTCGATATTCATTTGCTGAACGAACGTGCGGAACCATTGCTCGCGCAACTGGACCTGGTCTGCCTGCGCGACGGTAGCGTCAAGGTAGCGTCGGCCAGCCGCGCAGTCGAACTGGCGCCGCGCAGCACGCGGCGTATCGGCGCGGCGGAGTGCCTCGGCCAGTTCTTCGACTTCACGCACGCATACCGCTTCGGCCCGCGCGCCCACGACGTCACAATTGCGACACTGCGCGATCCGGCGAATGGCCGGATCATTTCAGAAGCGGTTCATCTGCCAGAGCGGCGTGCCGGCGAGCGCCACGACCTCGGTCTGACAGTCCGTGCCGAGCGCACAGCCGACGGCTGGCAACTGATCATCGAAGCGAAACGCTTTGCGCGCTTCGTTCATATCATTGACACGCATTACCGTGCCGCACGCGACTGGTTTCATCTGCCGCCCGACCGCCCTTGTGCCGTGCCGCTCATCGCCATTGAGAAACTCGTTGTGCACGCATCTAACGCAGCGTTTAAAGCTGACGCAACATGCGAGGCACCCGCCGGCGAAGTACGCGCGATCAATGCGATATCCGCCACCTTCTACGGTTAATTGTCGTCCCTGAACGAGCTACCCCCTCGCAAGCCGCATAAAACCTCGCGCTGCGCGCGCCCGCCTGTCTGGTCTACAGAATCACTGTTGGTTTTTTTGCGACCTCCCGATCGTCAAAACGGACGCTTCGTACGGGACCGTACGCAACGTATAGAACACATCTGAATCAATTCCGGCACACCTTGGACGGCCCCCAACAACGCGCACACAAGGGCTATTTCATCTCTGAGACACCCTCTGCAAAGATATGCTGATCCGCCGCTAACCCAATCCGATCAAGGACTTGGCTCGAATAAAAATACCTTTCGAAGAAGGTACGCGTTAAGCAGGCGTTGTACAGAATTGAAACAAAAAGCCACGTTTGGCTTCGCGCGCCGCTGAGGCCTCGTTCGTTGCGCCGCACCAGCACTCGTTTCCCCTATGGCTGGCACGCTCCTCGCTAAAGAGAAAGTGCAACATCGCGTCGCCGCAACGATATCTACAAAGACGGCTGCGACGCATCAGGCCAATACGGGGCCGTTCCTGTTCATCCCTCGCTGCTCGCCAGGCAGCACGTCGTTTATTCAAGGATGCGGGCATCGGATCAAAAACACGAAGTCACGCTGCGCGCGGCTTCAGCGAGGACCGATCATGTTGACACTTCAATCAGATCTGCATGGCAACCATTTGCTCGGCGCATTGCCGTCACACGAATGGCAAGCTCTTGCCCCTCATCTCGAACTGGTTCACCTGCGCAACGAGCAGTTGCTGTGCGATTCAGGTCAACGCATCCATCACGTCTACTTCCCGACCACTGCGATCATCTCCATGCTCTCGACGATGGAAGACGGCAGCTCCGTCGAAATCGCCGCGGTCGGCCGCGAAGGCATGACCGGCGTGCCGGTGCTGACCGGCGGCGAAACCATGCCGAACCGCGTGCAGGTGCAATGCGCCGGCTTCGCCTACCGGATGAGCGCACAGGCACTCAAGCAGCAATTCGCACGCTCTGACTTCCTGCGCCGCCTGATGCTGCTGTATATGCACGCTCTGCTCACGCAAGTCGCACAAACCGCCGCCTGCAATCGCCACCACGCGCTGAACAAGCAGTTGTGCCGGTGGCTGCTGATCGAAGTGGACCGCGTGGCATCGAACGAGCTGACGGTCACCCAGCAACTGATCGCCGACATGCTCGGCGTGCGCCGCGAAGGCATTACGGAAGCGGCCGGCAAGTTGCATGACGAAGGCCTGATTCATCACAGCCGCGGCCACATCAGGATCCTCGATCGCAAAGGTCTTGAAGCTCGCGCCTGTGAATGCTACGGCCTCGTCAAGCGCGAATTCGACCGCCTGCTGCCGCGCCTGCGCCAGGCTGAAACGGTCGAGTAAGCAGTCAACCAAGGCTGCATCGTTCGATTACAGGGTAGATCATCATGTTCAGGAATACTGCGCGATGTCTCGACGCACTCTTTGTGATTGCGGGCGGGCTGCTCGCTCACGGAATGCGCTTTTCGACGCCGATTGCATTGTCGGACACCGAGCGTCTTCTGATCGCCTTCAACTGCGTACTCGTGCTGCTGATGTTTCCCGGCTTCGGCGTGTATGAAACGTGGCGCGGCAAGGCGCTGCCTTCCATGCTGTTGAGAGTTGCCGCCGCGTGGCTGGTGGTGGTCGCCACCGCCCTCGTGCTGGCGTTTACCTTGCACCGCATGGATGCCGTTTCGCGGCTGTGGTTCGGTTACTCGACGCTGATCTCCGGCGTGCTGATCATCCTCACCAAGTGCCTCGTGCATGTGGCGCTGCGCAGCGTGCGCCGGCGCGGCATGAACTTCCGCACGGTGGCGATCGTCGGCGCGCCTGGTTTTTCGCGCACACTGCTCGCGCATCTGGACCGTGCGCCGCAAGCCGGCTTCAAGCCGGTCTGCGTCTTCGACACCAGTATCGAAGCGGCCGGCACGTACGGCGTGCGCCTCAATCGCCTGCCGGTGCTGACCGATCTGAATGCGTTCGCCGCCAAGGTGCGCGAAGAGCATGTGAACGAAGTGTGGCTCGCGTTGCCGCTCTCGGAAGAACATACGATCTATCGCTTCACGCGTATGTTCAGACATGACTTCGTGAATTTGCGCTTCATCCCCGATGTACGCAGCCTCTCGCTGTTCAACCACGCGCTGGTCGATGTCGTCGGTTTACCGACGCTCAATCTGAGCGCCACGCCCGTCTCGCCGCCGCAGATGTGGCCGAAGCTGATTTTCGACCGCCTGTTCGCCGCGGCCGCGCTGCTGGCCCTCGCGCCCGTGTTCATCGTGCTCGCGATCGCCATCAAGCTGAGCTCGCCAGGGCCGGTGTTCTTCCGCCAGACCCGCAAAGGCGTGGATGGCCAGCCGTTCGCGATCTACAAGTTCCGTTCGATGACCGTGCACCACGAAGCGCACGGCCAGGTCACGCAGGCCGCGCGCAATGATGTGCGCATCACGAAACTCGGCGGCTTCATGCGCCGCACCAGTCTCGACGAACTGCCGCAATTCCTGAACGTGCTGCTCGGCCAGATGTCGGTGGTCGGCCCACGTCCCCATGCCGTTGAACACGACGATCTCTACAAGGATCAGGTGTACGGCTATATGAACCGCTACCGGATCAAGCCGGGCATTACCGGCTGGGCGCAGGTGAACGGCTATCGCGGCGCCACCACCAAAGTCGAAAAGATGGAGACGCGTGTCAAGTTCGATCTCTTCTACATCCATAACTGGTCGTTCTGGTTCGACATGAAGATCGTGTTCGTCACGATTTTCAAGGGTTTCGTCGGCCGCAACGCATTCTGACCATGCCACTCCGGGAACCGTTTGTGAAAGTCTCCGTGATCGTGCCGACGTACCGGCGCACCGCCGACCTCGCACGCTGCCTCGCGGCACTCGATGCGCAGGAGCGCCGCGCCGACGAAATGATCGTGATCGCCCGCCACGACGATTACGCGACACTCGACTGGCTGCGCACGCGCGAAACGAACCGGCCCGACCCGCGCCGCTGGATCGTGCTGGTGCATAAACCGGGCGTGGTGGCGGCCTATAACCTCGGCGTCGACAGCGCCAGCGGCGACGTGCTCTGCTTTACCGACGACGACGCCGCGCCGCATTCCGACTGGATCGCACGGATCGCCCGCGCATTCGAAAACGATCCGGCGCTCGGCGGTCTGGGCGGACGCGACATCGTGCATGAACGCAATGGCATTCTCCAGGGGCAGAAACCAAGCGTGGGCCTCGTGCGCTGGTATGGCCGGACCATCGGCAATCATCATATCGGCCACGGCGCGGCCCGCGAAGTGCAGGTGCTCAAGGGCGTCAACATGGCGTTTCGCCGCGAGGCGATCGGCAGGCTGCGCTTCGACGCCCGCCTGCGCGGCACCGGCGCGCAGGTTCACTGCGAGATGGCCTTCAGTCTGGACGTGCAGCGGCGCGGCTGGACCCTGATTTATGACCCGTCGCTGCTGGTGGAGCACTTCCCGGCCCAGCGCAGCGACGAAGACCAGCGCTTCACATTTAACGACGCCGCTTTCTATAACGCGTCATTCAATCTCCGACTCATCATGTGCGAATACCTGACGCCACCCGGCCGATGGGCGTTCGTCGTTTACTCGACGCTGATCGGCGATCGCGCGGACCCGGGGTTCCTGCGCGCATTGTCGTTGGCATTCGAGCGCGGCGGCGTGGCACTCGCGCTTCGCAAATGGAGAGTGGGTTTACGCGCAATGCGCGGGGCATGGCAGGAGGCGGCGCGCTGATCGATCAGCGCGCCACTTCACGCGAGGGACCACCAAAATGACTATCAAAACAATTGCCGCAGGGCTCGCGGCCGCATCTCTATGCGCCTGTTCACTGGCGCCCGGACCTTATCTCGACACCAAGCGGCTGGAGCCGCCTGCTCCGCCGGAGCAAACCGCGGAGAAGTTTCCGGTGCACACGATCGACGTCGGGTATTTTCGCCAGCAACGCGCGGCCGCCGTACCGGCTGTCTGCCCGCTGTCGTGCCTGACGGCGAAAACCCGTGGCGCTTACGACTACCGGCTCGGCATCGGCGACCAGTTGAGCATCATCGTCTGGGATCACCCGGAACTGACCGGTGGCGGCACGGGCGTGAATATGCCCCCGCTTCCTTCCGCCAGCAGCGGCTCAACGCCTTCGCCTGGCCCTACGCAGACGCAAGGCGCGACACCGATCGCGCCGACGCTGACGGGCGGCGGCGAAGGCGGACTAACCGTGCGGGTTGCCAATAACGGCACGATCTTCTTCCCACGCGTAGGCCGCATCAAGGTGGTCGGCATGACCGCGCAGCAGGTCCAGGAATCGCTAACGAAGGGGCTCTCGAAGACGATTCGCAATCCTCAGCTGGACGTGCGCGTGTCGGGCTTCAACAGCCAGTCGGTGCAGGTGACCGGCAATCTGCGCACGCCCGCCTCCGAAGCGATTACCGATACGCCGCTGACCGTGCTCGATGCGATCAATCGCGCGGGCGGCGCGCTGCCCGACGCGGATCTGCAGAACGTCGGCGTGACCCGCGACGGCAAGCGCTACACGGTCGATGTCGCCTCACTGCTCGAAACCGGCGATCCGCAACAGAACGTTTTGCTGAAAGACGGCGACATCATCGATGTGCCGGATCGCTCAAACAGCCGTGTCTTCGTGCTCGGCGAAGTGAACAAGCCGACCTCGCTGCCGATGAACCGCGGCCGCCTGACGCTCGCCGATGCACTCACCGGCGCCGGCAGCCTCGACGTCAAAACCGGCGATCCGCGTTTTGTTTACGTGGTGCGCGGCGCCGACAAGACGCTCACGCCCGACGTCTATCAGCTCGACATGACCCAGGTCGACGCGTTGATGCTGATGACCAAGTTCGAATTACAGCCGAAGGATGTGGTGTACGTACAGGTCTCGAGCGCAGCACGCTTTAACCGTGCACTCGAACAGATCACGCCGACCCTGCAGTCCATCTTCTACACGGTGCAGTTGGGCCGGTAAAAAAACGCACGCAACGGAGTATCCCTATGAGTACGTACGACATGCTGGACCACGGACCCGCGCCCAGCAGCGACGAGGATGCGGTGATGCGCGACTTGCTGCGCATGATCATGGATCAGATCTGGTGGGTGATCGGCATTGCCGGCTGCGTGATTCTCGCTGCGGTGATCTACACGAAGATCGCCACGCCAATCTATTCCGCCGACGCGCTGCTTCAGGTCGACGCACAGACCAACGGCATCGGTTCGCAAAGTCAGAGCGCGCTGTCGCTTATGCCGTCGATTGGCCCGATGCGCACCGACGCGGAAATCGAAATCATCAAGAGTCGCGCGGTGGTCGAGCCGGTGGTCGAGCAGTTCAAGCTGAACTTCAGCACGTCTGCGAAGACCATGCCGGTGCTTGGCAAGATTTCGTCGTGGTTCGCGCATCCGGGCCGTCCGCTCGGCGCCGCGTTCGGCATGAATTCGTATGCGTGGGGCGGTGAGGAATTCGAGGTCGGATCGATTACGGTGCCGAAATCGCTGGAAGGCGCGCGCCTGACATTACGCGTGCTCGATTACGGCCGCTATGAAGTGACCGACTCGTTCGGAACGCAGATTCTCACCGGCGTGGCGGGTCAGCAAGCGAGCGGCAACGACGTCACGCTGTTCGTCAAAACACTGGTGGCCCGTCCCGGCACCGAGTTCTACGTAACGCGCTTCAACCAGCTGGACGCGGTCGCCGGGCTCTCATCCGGATTGCAGGTAGGCGAAAAAGGACGCGACACCGGCGTCGTTCAATTGTCATACATGGGCCCGGATCCGCACGCGATCACGGCGATCACCAATGCGGTGGCGGCGTCGTATCTGGCGCAACGCACCGAACGCGCGCAGGAAGAAGCGAGCCACATGCTGAGCTTCCTGAATAGCGAATTGCCACGGCTGCGCGCCGAGGTGAAAAAAACCGAGACCGCATTATCGGAGTATCAGTCTAAAGCCGGTTCGTTCCAGCCGACTCAGGAAGCAGGCGTCTATCTCGCCGGGGGTCTCGACTACGAAAAGCAGATTGCAACGCTACGCATCCAGCGCGCGCAACTACTGCAGCGCTTCACCGAAGAGAGCCCGGAGGTGCAGCAGGTGGACGCACAACTGGCGGCGATGTCGCGCGAAAAGGCTCGTTTCGAAGATCACTTCAGCACCCTGCCGAGCTCCGAACGCAACGCGCTCTCCTTGCAACGCGACGCGAAGGTTGCCGAGGAAATCTATGTGGCGCTGCTGAACAAAACCCAGGAGCTGTCGATTTCGCGTGCCGGTACGATCGGCAACGTGCATATCATCGACGAAGCCTTGCTGCCGTCCCAGCCGGTGCGGCCCAAGTCTGTTCTGATCATTTCGGCGGGCACGCTGCTCGGCATCATCGCGGGCATTCTGTTCGCGTTCTGCCGTCGCACGTTCTTTACCGGCGTGGCCGATCCCGAGTTCGTCGAGCGACGTTTCCAGTTGCCGATCTTTGGCTCGATTGCCTTCAGCCCGGAGCAGGCTCGTAGCGACCGGCAGTTGAGCGCAGCACGCGCCGCGGCCCTCCCCAGCCCAAGGTCGACACCGACCGAAGTGTCGGCGCAGTCGTCGGGCATGACGCGAATGCTTCGACCGGGTTCGGCAGCGGATCGCCAGGACAGGGTGCAGGTCGGTACGCAAACTGTCGTTGCGTCGCACAAGACACCCATGCGGCCGCTGCTGGTGAAGACCCATCCGTACGACTCAACGGTGGAGAGCCTGCGCGGATTGCGCGCCACGCTGCAATTCGGCCTGATCGATGCGCCCAACCGCATCGTAGCGATCACAAGCCCGGCACCCTCGGACGGCAAAAGCTTTCTGTGCGCCAATCTGGCTGCGCTAATTGCGGAATCGGGCAAACGCGTGCTGCTGATCGATGCCGATCTGCGGCGCGGCCGCCTCGCGCAGTATCTCGGCCGCTCACCCAATGGTGGCCTGACCGAACTGCTGACGGGTCAGGTTGATCTTGAAGTCGCGGCTCGCGCTACGGGCGTAGATGGCTTGCACTTCATCGCAACGGGCGCTTATCCGCCGAATCCTTCGGAAATTCTGACGTCGGCGCGCTTCGGTGAAATCCTCGCGCGCTTCGAGCAGGAGTTCGATCTGGTGATCGTCGATACCCCGCCGCTGCTAGCGGTGGCCGATGCGGCGGTGATTGCCCATATTGCCGGTTCGACGGTGCTGGTGATGCGGGCCGGCGCTCATACAGAAGGCCAGGTGGCCGAGGCGCTGAAGAAGCTGCGGCGCGCACGGGCCCGGGTGGTGGGCGGCGTGATGAACGCGGTGCCGCTCAAGAGCCACAACAAGAACGGCACGTACGACTATGCGTATGCGTACACCTACTCCGCCAGCGATCCGCTCGATACTCACGGACCACGATAGATCGGATTAAAGGCTGGTCAAAGAAAAAGGGCTGTGCCGGATCGAGGCACAGCCCTTTTGCATTGGTGTGAGGTTCAGGCGTATAGAACGCGGCGACGCTCTTACAGAAACGCGCTGACATCGGTACGAAAACGCACGGCCAGCGCCTTCGCCACCTTTTTGCTGATGGCGCGCCGGCCTGCGAGGATATCGCTCACCACGGTGGGCGATGCGATACCGATCAGATCCTTCTGCTTGAGCCCGTGCGTCTCCAACAGATGCCGCAACACCTCGCGTGGCTCCGCTTTCGGGATCGTCACGTTGTGCGCTTCCCAGCTTTCGATCAGGTCGGTGACGATCGCGAACAGATCGGCCAGCGGATCCTCCTCGTTACCGTTCAGGTGATCGGCGAGCGCGTTGGCGAGTCGCACCATCTTCTGATAATCCTGCTCGTTGCGAATGGGCGTGATCGGCAACTGGCTTTGCAGTGCAGCCCAGGTTTCAGCGATGTCGGGAAAGACTCCCGGAAGGCGATCGGCATTCATGAGTTTAAATTCTTCCTCGTCCAAAGGTCGTATTCCGCATGCGTCAATACACGACGAACGAACAACGACTGCCTGTTGTAGTGAATCGCCGCGACGATCCGGAACCGGTCGCCGCCTACATCGAAAACGGTGTATTGCGGTGGCACGTAGTCCACGCCCGCGAACGTCTGCTTCAGGTCGTTATAGCCATACGCGAGGCAAGCCTGCGCCAGTGAGTACCACGTCAACAACGCACTGCGCGCCTCCGGATGTCGCTTTATAAAGTCCAGCAATACTTTCTTCGAAATGACCCGCATCGGATTTCCTCACACGTACACGCGCACTGAACATGCACGCTCTACCTGTAAGGCTAAAGGGATGGGATCGACACCGATAGCCAGCCGGACGGCATAGTCCGAACAGCTAGCAACGTCTTGCTGCAGTAAGACAAAATCCATTCTATTCGCATATCGAGAAGTTCGCAATATGCGAATATAGAGATATTCGATTGTGCTTTGAGACCCTTTCGCGAACTCACGCCACCCGTGTCACGACTGCACTCGAACTCGCCGGTGTCAGCGTCCCCAACTGCCGCCCTGCACGCGTTCGGCGGGCCACGCGAGGTCTTCGGCGACCAGATCGTCTTCGATCCGCTCGACCGCCGCCACCCGCAGACGCCAACCCGACGCCGCGATCGTGCGCGTCACCTCGGCCATGAAGGCGCGCCGGAAAACCGCCGCGGAAAAACGCTCGGCATTCGCGCGGCATGCCGCCGGCGTGATCTGGTCACGCTGCCGTTCGAAGCGGTCGATTGCGTCGAGCATCGACACGACTGTTTGGCGTCCGAAATATACGCCGGTAGGATGCGCCTCGCCGACCGGTATCACCGTTTCGAGCGCCCCACCCTTGCCGAACGCAATGACCGGCGTGCCGCACGCCTGCGCTTCGAGTGCGACGATGCCGAAGTCTTCTTCGGCGGCGAACACGAAGGCGCGCGCGCGTTGCAGATGATCCTTGAGAACCTTGAACGGCTGATAGCCGAGGATCGTCACATTCGGACCAGCCTTGGCGCGAATCGCCGCCATCTCGGGACCATCGCCGATCACGATCAGCTTGCGGTGCGGCGTGGCGTTGAAGGTTTCGACGATCAGATCGATGCGCTTGTACGGCACCATCCGCGAGGCGGTCAGATAGAAGTCGTCCTTGTGCGTGCACAGTTCGAATTTGTGCACGTCGACGGGAGGCGGAATGACCGCGGCATCGCGCCGGTAAGTCTTCATCACGCGCCGCGCAACGAATTGCGAATTCGCGATCAGCCGGTCGACACTGTTCGCCGAGTGCGAATCCCAGCCGCGCAGATAGTGAAGCAACGCACGCACGGCCCATGACTTCGGCCCGTGCGTCAGCTTCGCTTCGCGCAAATACTGGTGTTGCAGATCCCACGCGTAGCGCATTGGCGAATGCACGTAGCTCACGTGCGTCTGATCGGGGCCGATCAGCACACCCTTGGCGACTGCGTAGGAACTCGTGATGACGAGGTCGTAACCCGAGAGATCGAACTGCTCGATCGCCAGCGGCATCAACGGCAGATACGCGCGATAGCGACGCCGCGCAAACGGCAGGTGCTGGATGAACGACGTCGTGACAGGTTTGCCGCCAACAGGTCCGCGGTCCTCGAGAAAATCGACGAGGCTGAAGAGATCGGCATCGGGAAAGCACTCGATGATCTGTTCGAGCACTTTCTCGGCGCCGCCGGGTGCGACGAGCCAGTCGTGCACGATCGCCACTTTCATGATCTCCCCACCTATTAGTAAACGACCCATGGCCATAGCAACGAGTGTATGTGCCACATCATTTACGTTGCGTGCGTATGCCCACATTCGACGCGTGACAGTCCGCGAATAATGAGGACTCGCTATTCGCCTCTTGCGAATCGTGTGTTCAATCATTTCGCCCGACTTCGCACCTTATGCGCCCGACGATCGACGTTTCTCCACTCGCCCATTCTTTGCCACTGGTTCAGCCAGCTCGGATCGATCCCTCCGCCGCGCCGGCATCATCGGTACCGACGGCAACATCGGCAACGCTTTCGCCGACCATGCCGAGTGTGCTATTTGTCGATCAGAGCGGCCAGCTTGGCGGCGCCGAATTCGCGCTCCTGCAACTGGCCGGAAGCTGCATCGCACGCAGCGAAGTCGTGCTGCTTTCCGATGGCCCATTCCGCAGACGTCTCGAAGCGCTCGGCGCTCGCGTGCAGGTGCTCAACGACGCGCGCGTGTCAGGCATCGTTCGGCAAGCGTCCGGATTGAACTGTCTGCGCGTCGTGCCAGGCATCGTGCGCCAGGTCCGTGCGATCGCGGCGCGTGCGCGCACATTCGACGTGCTGTTTCTCAACACACAAAAAGCACTCGTGCTGGGTGCGCTCGGCAAACCGCTGCATCGCAAACCAGTGATCTGGTATCAGCACGACATCCTCACGCGCGAGCATTTTGGACGCGTGCAGCTGAGCGTCATCAAGTGGCTGGTGCGTTTCGCCGTTGATCAGGTGATGGCGAATTCGCAGGCATCGAAACGATCGTTGATGGCGCTGACCGGCATCGCGGCCGACTCGGTGCCGGTCATCTACAACGGTATCGACGCCGGCGCGTTCAAGCGTATCGATGGCACCGACATGGCCGCACTGCGCCGGCGTCTGGGCTTGCCCGAGCATGCGTGGCTCGCGGGTTTGTTCGGTCGTCTCGCGTCGTGGAAAGGTCAGCACATTGCGCTCGAGGCGATGGCGCGGCTGCCCGACGTGCACCTGGTGCTGGTCGGTGCGCCGCTATTCGGCGAGGACGCATATGCGCAGCGTCTGCGTGAGCAGGCCGATGCACTGGGCGTAGCGGATCGCGTGCATTTCGCGGGCTTTCAGGACGACGTGCCCGCATGGATGAAAGCGATGGATGTGATCTTGCACACGTCGACCGAGCCGGAGCCGTTCGGGCGGGTGATCGTCGAAGGGATGGCGGCTGCGCGTCCGGTCATCGCAGCGGCCGCGGGCGGCGTGACCGAGATCGTCCGGCATCAGCGCAATGGCTGGCTGGTGAAACCGGGGGACGTGGCCGCGCTGGCCGATGCGATCGGCGCATTGCGCGCCGATCCGGCACTGGCGCAGCGTCTCGCGGATCAGGCGCTCGCCGATGCGCAAAATGAGTTCTCAGTGGATCAGTATTTGCAGCGGATGATGCAGGCGATTGGACAAGCTGCGGGCTAACGCGGGTTGACGTTGATTAGTGCGGGAAAACGTTGGTCTTTGCGGGAGCGGGCCGACGCGGGCTCATACTGGGTCAATGCTGGCGCGCGAGTCCGCCGAAGCAGGCCCGCGCGTCACTGCAGAAGCGCCCTACTCAGCTCCTGCTGTATTCGATCGTCTCAACGCCCGTATCCGTGCCGAGCATGCACAGATTCGCGCCGCGGCCTGCGAAGAGGCCCGCCGTCACCACACCCGGCCATGCATTGATGTGCATTTCCAGCGTGCGCGGGTCGCTGATGCGCAGACCCTTGACGTCGATAATCTCGTTGCCGTTATCGGTAATGAACGGCACGCCTTCCTGGGTCACACGCACCACCGGCACACCGCCGAGCGCCGTCACGCGACGGCCGATCGCGGTACGCGCCATCGGCACGACTTCGATCGGCAGCGGGAAGTTGCCGAGCGTGTCGACCAGCTTGCTCGCATCGGCAATGCAGACGAATACGTCCGACACCGATGCGACGATTTTCTCGCGCGTCAGCGCGCCGCCACCGCCCTTGATCATCGCGCCGCTATGGTCGATCTCGTCGGCGCCGTCCACATACACCGGCAGCGAATCGATTTCGTTCAGGTCGAGCACCTTGAAACCGTGCGACTGCAGACGCGCGGTGGTGGCGAGCGAGCTCGACACCGCGCCGCGATAGCGGGTCTTGCTGGCGGCCAGCGCGTCGATGAAACAGTTCGCGGTGGAGCCAGTGCCGACGCCGATCACGGAGCCTTCCGGCACGTTGGCGTTCACATAGTCGGCGGCGGCCTGGCCGACCAGTTGTTTGAGTTCGTCTTGGGTCATGGGAAATGCAGGCGAGCAGTAAAAACGATGAGTTTACCGGAGTGGCGAGCGAGCGCCGGATTTACCCCGGCGCGGCGGCTGGCAAAGTCCTCGCCACGCGCGTCCGAACGCTGCTTCTACCGGCGATATGCGAGCCGGCCCTGCCATGAGCATGGATAGCTCGGCGAACGGACCGGCGTCGAATGATCAGGGGATTTACTTCTTCTTCACCGAGCGCTGACGCACGGCTTCAAACAGGCACACACCGCTCGCCACGGAAACGTTCAGGCTTTCGACCGTACCCGCCATCGGAATCTGCATGATCATGTCGCAGGTTTCGCGCGTGAGGCGCCGCATGCCCTCGCCTTCGGCGCCCATCACCAGCGCGACCGGACCGTCGAGTTCGGTCTCGTAGAGGCTCTTGGTCGCCTCTTCGGCGGTACCGACCACCCACACGCCCGCATCCTTCAACTCACGCAGCGCGCGCGCCAGATTCGTGACGGTGATGTACGGCACGGTGTCGGCTGCGCCGCTCGCCACCTTCGCGGCCGTCGCGTTCAAACCCACCGCGCGGTCACGCGGCACGATCACCGCGTGCGCGCCGGCCGCATCGGCCACGCGCAGGCAGGCGCCGAGATTGTGCGGATCGGTCACGCCGTCCAGAACCAGAATCAACGGCGAACCGTTGATGCCGTCGAGCAGTTCGGCCAGATTCTGCGCGAGCGGCATGTCGGTCGCACGCGCGACCACGCCCTGGTGACGCTCGGTATGCGCGAGACCCCACAGACGCGTTTCGTCGGCGGCGATCAGACGCACGCCGGCTTCTTTCGCCGTGTGCAGGAACTCGGTCATGCGACGGTCTTTGCGCGTGGCGTCGTAATAAACCTCTTCGACCGTCGACGCGTCGTGCCGCAGACGTGCGGTCACTGCGTGGAAACCGTATAGAACCTTGAGACGTGACATGACTGAGAAACCTTTGATTGAACGCGCCTTGAAACGCGCGCTGCTGTGATGAATACGAGCTTGCTTACTTTGATGCTTGCTGTGTTGCCTGAGTACCCGCTTCGGTACCTGACCTGATCACGATGAAACGAAGACCGCGCGCAACCGGTACGTATCAACGTACCCGATGCGCGCGGTTCAAGCCGTCATGCGACTTCAGCGCTTCTTGCGGGCCTGCGGTTTCGATGCCGGCTTGGCCGGAGCCCCGCCATGCTTCTTCGCCGCGCCGCGTGCCTCGCGCGCTTCCTTGACAGCCGCGGTTTGCGCCGGCGCTGCCTTCTTGCGCCGACCACCCGCACCTGCCGCCCCGCCCCCTGCTCCGCCATCCCCCGGCGGCAACGAACGCACACGTGCGCCGCCGCTTTCGGCTGATGTCTTGTCGGCGAGGGCCGGCCGATTCGTCGGCGGCTTGATCGGCGTATCGCGCACGAGTCGGAAGTCGATCTTGCGCGCATCGAGATCGACGCGGCTCACCTGCACCCGCACGCGATCCGACAGGCGGTAGCGAATACCGGTGCGCTCGCCGCGCAACTCGTTCTTGATTTCGTCGTACTGGAAGTAGTCCGAGCCCAGTTCGGTGACGTGCACGAGGCCTTCGATAAAGAGCGAGTCGAGCTGCACGAAAATGCCGAACGACGTCACGCCGCTCACCATGCCACCGTACTCTTCGCCGAGCTTGTCGCGCATGAAGTAGCACTTGAGCCACGCTTCGACGTCGCGCGATGCTTCGTCCGCGCGGCGTTCGTTGGCCGAGCAATGCAGACCGAGCTCTTCCCAGATCGCCACGTTGTTCGAACGCTGGCGGCCACGCTTTTCGTCGTCGGCTTGCTGCATCGCGCGGGCGCGCGGCGACAGCGCCGTATTCAACTCGACGCCATGCGGCGGCTCCGGCTGATATTTGCGGCCTTGCAGGATCGCGTAGATCGCGCGGTGCGTGAGCAGATCGGGATAGCGGCGGATCGGGCTCGTGAAGTGAGCATAGGCTTCGTACGCGAGACCGAAGTGGCCGATGTTGTCCGGGCTGTAGACGGCCTGCTGCATTGAACGCAGAAGCATGGTTTGCATCATCTGCGCGTCGGGCCGTTCGCGGATTTGCGCCATCAGCGCCGCGTAGTCGCTCGCATGCGGCTTGTCGCCGCCGCCGAGCGAAAGTCCCATGCCGCGCAGGAACGTGCGCAGATTCTCGAGCTTCTCGACGGTCGGACCGGCGTGCACGCGGTACAGACCCGGATGCTTGTTGCGCTTGAGGAAGTCAGCCGCGCAGACGTTCGCGGCCAGCATGCATTCCTCGATCAGCTTGTGTGCGTCGTTGCGGGTGCGCGGCACGATCTGCTCGATCTTGCCCTGCGCATTGCAGACGATGTAGGTCTCGGTCGTATCGAAGTCGATCGCGCCGCGCTTCTGGCGTGCGGCGAACAGCGACTTGTAGACGCCGTACAGGTTCTGCAGTTGCGGCAGCAAGGCGGCGCGGCGTGTCGCTTCCGGACCCTTGGTGTTCTTCAGCACCGCGGCGACTTCGGTGTACGTCAGGCGCGCGGCGGAATTGATCACGCCGGGATAGAACTGATACGCCTTCACTTCGCCGCGTGCGGTGACGATCATGTCGCACACCAGTACGCAACGGTCGACATGCGGATTCAGCGAGCACAGCCCGTTCGACAGTTTCTCCGGCAGCATCGGAATCACGCGGCGCGGAAAGTACACCGAGGTGCTGCGTTCGAGCGCGTCCGCGTCGAGCCCGCTCTTCGGATGCACATAGTGCGAGACGTCCGCGATCGCGACGATCAGGCGGAAGCCTTCACCACGGCCGACCTGAACCGGCTCGCAATAGACCGCGTCGTCGAAGTCGCGGGCATCTTCACCGTCGATCGTGACGAGCGGCACGTCGCGCAGGTCGATGCGATGACGCGCGTCGACCGGACGGACTTCGTCGGGCAGCTTGGCGGCTTCGTCGAGCGCGGCCTGGCTGAATTCGTGCGGCACGCCGTACTTGCGCACCGCGATTTCGATTTCCATGCCGGGGTCGTCGATATCGCCCAGCACTTCCACCACGCGGCCGAGCGGCTGCGAATGACGGCTCGGGAAATCGGTCAGCTCGACCACCACCACCTGGCCGACCTTGGCCTTCTTGGTGTTCTGCGTGATCAGAATGTCATGACCGATACGCTTGTCTTCCGGCGCGACGATCAGCGCGCCGTTCTCGTTGAGCAGGCGGCCGATCACGCGTTTGTTGGCGCGATCCGTGACTTCGACGATATGCCCTTCCGGCCTGCCGCGGCGGTCATAGCCGACGATGCGCGCAAGCACGCGATCGTTGTGCATGACCTTCTGCATTTCGCCGGTGGGCAGGAACAGATCGTCCTGACCGTCGTCGCGAATGAGGAAGCCGTAGCCGTCGCGATGGCCCTGCACGCGGCCCGCGACGAAATTCGACGGATGGGTCAGCTGATAGAGATTGCGCTGATCGAGCCGGATCTGGCCGTCGCGCTCCATGGCGCCTAAGCGCTTGAAAAATCCTTCGCGCTCCTGGCGCTTGATCGACAGGGCTTCGGCGATGTCGTTCGCGGCAAGCGGCGCTTCACTCAAGCGCAGGACGCCGAGGATTTCTTCGCGGCTTGGGATCGGATACGGGAATTTGCTCAAGGGCTTGTCGATGATTTTTTCTCGTTGCATGGACGTCGGTCGGCGATGTGGCTCGGCTTAAGAAGCGTTTGGGTTGCGCTTAAGTTGCACTTGCGATTGCACTGGAATGACTGCTCGGGTCCGGCTCGTTCAAGTCTGAGTCCGACGGGCGTGTGCACCGTGCCAACGAACTACTGCGAGGCATTCTAACACCCGTCTTGCGCGCCACGCGGCCCGGCAATAATCGCTGTGAGCCGCATGCAGGCTCGCTGCAGCGATGTTTAAGCGACTTTTGAGAAACGCTTGACAGCCCTGAATCTGTCGCTATAATGGCGTTCTTTGCTGTTCATCACCTGCCCAGGTGGCGAAATTGGTAGACGCACTAGGTTCAGGTCCTAGCGGTGGCAACACTGTGGAGGTTCGAGTCCTCTCTTGGGCACCAGATTCAAAAGTAAAGCCGCCTGATGTTTCACATCGGCGGCTTTACTTTTTGTGTGAAGCTATGTGTGATCCGCTTCTGATTTTTCGATCGGATCATGTGGCTGGCAGGACGGTTATGTCGACGCAAGTTGGCATGGTCAAGCAGTGAAGTTTTGCTTCGCTGCATGGCACAACCGGGCGGTTGATGACGCAATGGTTTGTTTGCATGTGGGGATTGACACACTGCATCATCGCGCTAAAATATTGGTCTAGCTTGAAGACGTGCCCAGGTGGCGGAATTGGTAGACGCACTAGGTTCAGGTCCTAGCGGTGGCAACACCGTGGAGGTTCGAGTCCTCTCCTGGGCACCAACAGTTGTTCCGGCGTAAGCCGAAGTAGTCCGAGAAACCCCGTAAGATCAAAGTCTTACGGGGTTTTTTGTTCCCTGCAGATCCCTTGCGTTTCGCTGACGTCGACGATTTTTGCGTATACACGGAATCGAGATGTTAGGCCATGCCCAAACGCGTCGAACCCAACTCCGAAGTGGTGTTTCGTGTTGCCAAGCCCCGCGAGCGCCCCTATCTGCTCACGGATGGGAATGGGCTCGCCTTACGCGTCTGGCCGGATGGAAGCAAGACCTGGCTGCTCCGCTACCGACGACCGGGCACGGGCAAGGAGAACTTCCTCAGCCTCGGCCCCTACCCCGATATCACGCTCGTTGATGCGCGACGGTCGGCCACTACTGCACGCAATCTCGTACGCGAAGGCATCGATCCGGTTGCATATCGCCAGGCCGAGTCCATCGCCCGCAAACGCGTGGCGGAAGGCGCCTTCCATCTTGTGGCCCGGCGCTGGCTCGACTTCAAACGCAAGGAATGGGCGGACGAAACCTACCGGAAGGCGGAGTTTGTCGTGCGCGAATACCTGACTCCCGCACTCCGCAACAAGCCCATTTCGACGCTTACCACGCCAGAGGTCAAGCCCGTACTCGAAGCGATTGCCTCTCATGCGCCTAACCTCGCGACCAAGGCACGGCAGTATGTCGGTGGAATCGTGACGTACGCCGTCCAGAATGGACTGCGCGCAGATGGCGCCGCCTTGATACTGCGCGGCGTTGTGCCTCGCCACAGGAAAGGCCATATACCAGCGATCACCAGGCCTGCGGACATTGCTCCGCTCGTTCTTGCTATCGATGCCTACAAGTCGCCCATTACCCGCGCCGCCCTCAAGCTCACCATGCTGACCGGCCTTCGCCCCGGCGTGGTTGCAGCGGTGCCGTGGACCGAGGTGAACCTCGAGACAGCTGAATGGCATGTTGCAGCCGAGCGGATGAAAATGCGGCACGATCACATCGTGCCATTGCCGACGCAGGCGATCACCATCCTGAACGAGTTGCAGTCACTTACCGGCAAGGGGCACTACGTCTTTCCGTCCCCTGCCCGCCAGAAGACCCCTCATCTACATCGAGATGCATTGAGCAAAGCATTGCGAGAGATGGGATTTCAAGGAAAGCACGCGACGCACGGTTTCCGGGGCATGCTTCGTACGGTCGGGCGAGAACGACTCGGTATGGATATCGATGTACTGGAAGCGCAACTGGCACACGCCAAACGTGGCGATGTACAAAAGGCCTACGATAGAACAACGTTTGACGATGATCGTCGCCGGGTCATGCAGGAGTGGGCCGATTATATTGATCGGCTAAGCATGCCAACGACAGAAGCAGGATCAAGCAAGCGGACCTGAGCGGCAGGCCCACTCAATCGTCAATCGCGTGCCGCAACCCCAACTCTGGCACCCCTCAGGTCGTGCTGGCTGCGTCGATAGTCGCCGGTCGGTTATATTGCTGTCGTTGCCCGTTCGGGCGTCTTTTACCACAGACGATAACCTCCTCTCTTCATAGCGACTGGCTTTGGCTGTCTAACGTGCCAGCAGTCATCGGTTGGACGGCCATACTTGCCCTACTCCGTGTGCTGGTTACGGTCTCGGTCAACTATGTGAGCGCCAAGCGAGCGCTGAGCGTCCAGAGCCTCGCAAATGCACGGTCGGCGTCTACGTTTATCGCCGACAAACGCCAGAGATGGATTGATGATCTGCGTGCTGACGTTGCGCGATATGTGTCGCTAGCGTCAAGAAACGCGAGAGCATCACACTATCATCAGTATCGATCCGGCCTTAACGACAGCTTTGCCATCAGCGCCTGGCGACTCTAGAGCATACGGCAGACGAAAAAAATCAGAATCGAGAAACACCACAGCAGGCCGGTCATGACGGCGAATATGGCCGCTGCAGACATAAACGGCTTCCCATCGATATTTGACAACGACACCAGCCAATTTTTCAGCACGTCCACATTGACCGCGGCTTTCAGCAGCAGTGCTCCTCCAAGGTGAAGCCAGACCCATACCGTCGTCAAAAGGCTAGACAGAAAAAACAGCCCTTCCGGGAACGCATACACCACCTCTGTTTCACCGTTCTCGATCCTGAATTGGCCGGGCCCATCAGGAACAAGAGTCGCATCGTGGATGAGCCTGTTTAGCAGATCCAGCCCGGAAAAATTGAATATCCAGTTTTTGACAGAATCAACAATATTTTCGAATCCGGATCCAACGACAATCCACTTCGTCACGCCAAACAGCGAGTAGAAATTTGCAGTGACGAGAAGCACATTTCCTACGACAACAAGGCATTTCGTAAGTACGCTGGCAGAGACCGATACCAGCAGCAATTTCCTCGTGACTAATGTTGAAAGATAGTCAGCCAGTACACCCAAAACCGCGAACCCCCAAAATCGTTTGATCACAAACGGGGGAAACATTCCATCGAAGACCCATAGGCGGTGCCCATACATCAACCAACTGATCAGCAGAAACGTCAGAATCCACCCGATGCTGATGGCGACGGACACGACCAGAGCACGCAGGGACAGCAGACGGACGCCGAACACCGCTTCCGAAGACAAAGACGCAAGCACATAGGCTCTCGAGACCGACGGAGTCGCAGCCAACTGTTTGAACTCTGCAGCAAATCGCTTTCCGATACCCGGTTGAACGGCGTCTTCCGCTACTTTCGCCGCCGCAATCAAAAATCCAACGGTCGCAACTATCAAACCGAAGGTCACCCGAACAAAGTCAATTGTTGTCATTTCTTTTTCTCATCCGATCTGAACCCGCATGCCGCCGAATACGCAATCGTCCACTCATCGTCGTAGGCTTCTTCGTCGCTGCGAGGCAGCAACTTTCACGCGTCGGGACCGCTTGACGTCCTCTTGGATTTTCGCGTTAGCCCCAGCATGCTCGCTCCATAGATCTTCGAAAATTTCGCTGGCTTCAATTTTCCCACTCCGGAACTTATCGAATCGCGCAACGTATGCTCTCGCTCCCTCGACCTTAAGTGTCGCTCCAAGCGGATTGACAGCCATCGTCGGCTTCCAATCCGGTCCGAAAAGTTCATTTACAACCCGGGTACGGCACTCCGTGAAAATTGGCAAAAACATATTTAGCTGAGTCTGCTTCGGGCCGCATTCCATATCCAGATGACTTATTAGTTAACCTAATAATATCCCAGTCCTTACGTCACCACGGCCATCCGGCTCCAGAGTAAAAAGAATCGGAAACGGAAAAGCAGTCGATTCCTTAGGCAAATGAAATCGCTGATACACGAAATTTCTGTTGGGAACGCAGATTGCGCTGACCCCTTGCCCAAGGTACCGATGGCGATGTTCGGGGAAACGATCAGGGTCCGTCCGCGCAAAAAAGGCGTACATGCGATCCGCTACGGACTGGTCGGATACGTAGTCAGACTCGAACGCAAATATCCCCTTGAATATAGGCAGCAGCGGCTGGGTGTTCCGCGTAACGTCATGAAGGATTTCCAGTGCCTCATCAAGGGACGATGTATTAACAGGCCGTTGAAATATCCGTCGTTGATGCGCTCAGGTGCATTACGACGGATGCTCGGTTCGCATTTTTGAAACGCGGAACACGTTTGCGGGCATTCGACGTTGCTCGCGGGTTCATCATATCGGTGTTATCCATTACTTCCTGCTCCTCAACCGGAAAGTGTGCGCATACGCGTCAGGTTGTAGCCGACCTGCGTCAACACGAAGAGCTGGTCTACGCGTTCAAGTCCTCGATACATCGCTTGTCGAATTCGTCCGACTGTCTTGCCCCATCCGAACACCTGCTCAATGCGCTTACGTTTTTGCTGGCTGACCGCGTAACCCGGCCAACGCGTAGTTCGCTCGTCAATTGCTGAACCGCCTGGACGCCCATCGTTTTGTGCCACATGCGGCGTTACACGGTTCGCTCGACAACTGGCCACGAAGCCGGCGGTGTCGTAGTTCTTGTCCGCCCCGACCGTGATGGCGCCCGGTGCAACACTTGCGGCATCAGCAAGCATCCGCCCGGCCGCGTCGCGCTCGGCGGTGCCCGTCGCCAGCGTCACCTGTGCGTTGACCACCAGGCCATGCCGGTTGTCGGTCAGCACGTGGCCCATGTAACAGAGCATCGCTCCGGTTCCTTTGCTCTTGCGAAACAGGCGCGCCTGCTCGTCCGTCGTGGATTGGTGCGTCTCGTTACTGCGCTTCTGTCCGTGCCAGTTGTCATTCGGCGCGGGCGGTTCGTCAGGAGGCGTGTCGTCTTTGTCCGGACTTGCCTTGGGCACAAAGCTCTTATGCCCGGCCCATGCCTGAATCAACGTGCCGTCAACGCTAAAGTGCTCTCCAGAAAGATATCCGCGCTCGCGCGCGGTCTCGACTGTCTCGTTGAAGAGCAACACCAGCACATCGTGTTCGAGCAACCGGTCGCGGTTCTTGCTGAACGTCGAGTGGTCCCACACGGTCCCGTCCATCGGCAGGCCGACGAACCAGCGGAACAACATGTTGTAGGAAATCTGTTCCACCAGCATGCGCTCGCTACGAACTGAGTACAGCACCTGCAGCAAAAGAGCTCGCACCAGCTTCTCCGGCGCGATGCTCGGCCGGCCACCTTTCGCGTCAGCTTCGTACATCCGCGCGAAAACGTCGTCCATGCGCTTGAGCGCGTCATTGAGCCAACTGCGAATCGGACGCAACGGATGGTCCTTCGGCACGAAATCATCCAGCTTCAACACGGTGAACATTGACTCGGTAAAACCATCTGGCCCACGCATCCGTTCCATCTCGCTCTCATTGATGACATCAGTTCAACGTTTACGCCTGCGTCCCGGATGACCGTTCCGCGAGGTATTTCACCGGCCTGTTAAGCGTGGTCTTCACCTCAATGATGGCTCTCACCGCAGGCTCCGGTACAACGACAACATCCTGCTCGCGAAAAAGTGGCGCATATCGCTTCGCATCCCATACGATGACGTCCAGTTGCCGAGGACTGTTCTCTATGAAACCGGTACTAACCTGATAGCGGGTCGGCAAGACCTGTCTCAGTAGTGCGCGAATCAATTCTTCTCGGTAACTGCCCACGGTTCCAGTATGGTTAATCAGATTGTCGATCCGTCGACTCTTCGCGAGAAGTTCGTCAGAAAAGCTGGATAAGTAATCTTTTCGCGCGAAACCATGCTTAACAATATCGGAAGCGCTGAACCAAAGTCCGCCGGCATCCTTCGAGGCAGTTCCTGTTCCCATGCTGACGAACATGCGCATCGTGTCCTCGATCAGATCCGAATCAAGCGTCGAATCCCGCTTCAACTCCTCCATAAGAACTTCGAGGCGTACGCGTCGGCGTTCCGCGTCACGCAAGCGATCGAGAATGGAATTATTGATTAGACGCCAAGGTGTGGGGTCAATGGCTGGACCACGCGGAGGCCCGATTCCCGAACAATCAATAAGCACGTGGCGCCCTAACGCTTCATCGAACTGTTCCAAGGGCTCTTCGGGACTTCGCGTCCCCGGCACCAGCGATGGAAATGATACGAACCATTTCCCATTCCGGTCATAGACCATTCCATTTCGCAATGTTTCCCAGTCTGACCCGGGAACATACACAAATTCCCCTTTGTTGAAGAACCCAACTTCGTGAGGTGGAAACGAAATCTGCCTCTTGTTCACTGTTATTCACTCTTTCGTTGAGCCCGCGCGTCGCCGCCATGGAATGGCGATGGTTCGTGCATGCCGGAAATTGGGTTTCCCCGTTGGAGGCCGCTGTCGCTCGATCATAACGGTCGCTCTCGCCTTGAAGTTCTCGATTTTTGGCATCTTCAACCTACTCACCGTCGAAGTGCGTCCAACACAGCGTCCTTTTCCCAAGCAGGATCGACGTATGGGCAAAAGTATGCGGGCCCTATGTTCTCGGTGAAGGCATTTTCGACAAAACCGCGCGCTGCTCCGTGCAATTGCTCCGGCATCAACAGAAATGCAACATTATTCGTATCAAAACGCATTGACCCGACATGACGCCACTCTCTTTCCCAATCGAAAACATAGTCACTACGGCCGTAATGTCCGGGGGCGTCAATCATTGGACAAATTTTCCAAACGTCTGCATCGGCGTCATCAATGGACGATGCCATCATCCGTTGTAACGCACGCCAGTGCGGCGTGTTTTTCCAAGCATACCAAATGGGTCCACCGCCTTGGGAAAGAATGAACTCCTTCGTAAATGCGACTCCGTATTTTGTCTCTCGACGCTCCTCCAAGCGACTCCACTGGCCGGCACGAATTTCGCTAAAACACACGGCACGCTGTTTAGCAGGCCGGTGAAATACCTCATGTAGCGGTCATCCGGGACGCAGGCGTAAACGTTGAACTGATGTCATCAATGAGAGCGAGATGGAACGGATGCGTGGGCCAGATGGTTTTACCGAGTCAATGTTCACCGTGTTGAAGCTGGATGATTTCGTGCCGAAGGACCATCCGTTGCGTCCGATTCGCAGTTGGCTCAATGACGCGCTCAAGCGCATGGACGACGTTTTCGCGCGGATGTACGAAGCTGACGCGAAAGGTGGCCGGCCGAGCATCGCGCCGGAGAAGCTGGTGCGAGCTCTTTTGCTGCAGGTGCTGTACTCAGTTCGTAGCGAGCGCATGCTGGTGGAACAGATTTCCTACAACATGTTGTTCCGCTGGTTCGTCGGCCTGCCGATGGACGGGACCGTGTGGGACCACTCGACGTTCAGCAAGAACCGCGACCGGTTGCTCGAACACGATGTGCTGGTGTTGCTCTTCAACGAGACAGTCGAGACCGCGCGCGAGCGCGGATATCTTTCTGGAGAGCACTTTAGCGTTGACGGCACGTTGATTCAGGCATGGGCCGGGCATAAGAGCTTTGTGCCCAAGGCAAGTCCGGACAAAGACGACACGCCTCCTGACGAACCGCCCGCGCCGAATGACAACTGGCACGGACAGAAGCGCAGTAACGAGACGCACCAATCCACGACGGACGAGCAGGCGCGCCTGTTTCGCAAGAGCAAAGGAACCGGAGCGATGCTCTGTTACATGGGCCACGTGCTGACCGACAACCGGCATGGCCTGGTGGTCAACGCACAGGTGACGCTGGCGACGGGCACCGCCGAGCGCGACGCGGCCGGGCGGATGCTTGCCGATGCCGCAAGTGTTGCGCCGCTCGGCATCACAGTCGGCGCGGACAAGAACTACGACACCGCCGGTTTCGTGGCCAGTTGTCGAGCGAACCGTGTAACGCCGCATGTGGCGCAAAACGATGGGCGTCCAGGAGGTTCAGCAATTGACGGGCGAACTACGCGCTGGCCGGGCTACGCGGTCAGCCAGCAAAAACGTAAACGCATTGAGCAGGTGTTCGGATGGGGCAAGACGGTCGGACGAATTCGACAAGCGATGTATCGAGGACTTGAACGCGTAGACCAGCTCTTCGTGTTGACGCAGGTCGGCTACAACCTGACGCGTATGCGCACACTTGCCGGTTGAGGGGCAGGAAGCAATGGATAACACCGATATGATGAACCCGCGAGCAACGTCGAATGCCCGCAAACGTGTTCCGCGTTTCAAAAATGCGAACCGAGCATCCGTCGTAATGCACCTGAGCGCATCAACGACGGATATTTCAACGGCCTGTTAGTCTCAACCGGAGCTTTGTCTTTTCCAATACCAAAACGCTGTTTTGGTTTCAAGATTCCGCTTCCGAGAATGCCCAGCATCGTTCGATAGTCGTCGTACCCCTCGCCGCCCCGAGTGAAATGGACAACGTAATTTGACATGTCTTCCCAACTGTCCGGATGCGCTCTCATATTTATCACTGAACTGGTTGGTCGGAAGGCATCAGTGATTAATGCCGACAAGAACGCTCGCTTTGCCGCGGGCGTTCTTGGATTGATGGTTAAGAGCGTGCGTACCGGATGTACCATCCGCACTTCACAGGTCCGGCTCAGCCGTGGTGCTACTGGATGTATCTCCTATCACGCCCGGCACTACGATTTCCTGATGTTCTGCTGATGCAGACTCCACCAAGGCCTGCGGTAGCGCCTTCGATGGCTTTACCCCCATGTCGCGAAGCAATTCAGCTTGTCGTATGACGTTGCCTCTCCCGCTCGTAAGCTTTCCGTGTGCCAGGTCGTAAGCCCTCTGGGCCTGCCCGAGACGTGTCCCAACTTGCTGCAAGTCTTCAACGAATCCACAAAGCTTGTCGTACAGCTCCGCGCCTCGACGCGCGATATCCTGCGCATTTCGGCTCTGTTGCTCTTGCCGCCAGAGGTGAGCGACCGTGCGCACAACAAAAAGGAGAGTAGACGGGCTAACGACAAGGACGTTCCGGCGCCACGCCTCCATGAATAACTCGTTGTCATTCGTCACAGCGAGCATGAACGCTGGTTCGATGGGGACAAAAGCAAGGACAAAATCAAGAGACCTGCCGTACAGCGTCTGATATTGCTTGTCGGACAACGATTTGATGTGGCTCCTGACGGATTCAACATGCTGGCGAAGAGCGACTGCCCTCTCTTCGTCGCTTTCCGCGGATGCATATCGCTCGTACGCATTGAGAGACACTTTTGAGTCAACGACCAGCTTGCGTTCATCAGGGAGGTTGATTACAACGTCAGGCTGCGCCCGAGTGCCATCCTCTCGCACCTGGCTATCTTGGACTTGATATTCCTCGCCCTTCCGCAAACCAGAGGCTTCGAGCACGCGCTCAAGTATCAGTTCACCCCAGTTACCTTGAGTTTTCGCGGACCCTTTGAGGGCAAGCGTGAGGTTTTTTGCGTCCTGGCTGAGCACCTGATTCAACTCGACGAGTTGTCGAACCTGAGAAGCGAGTGCCGAGCGGTCTTTACCTTCCTGAACATAGACTTCTTCGACCTTTCCCTGAAATTCGGACAGTCTCGTCTTCAACGGCTCAAGTAGCAGTCCGAGGTTGGTTTGATTCTGCTCCGCGAAGCGTTTGGACTTTTCCTCAAAAATCTCAGTGGCAAGCGTCTTAAACTGGTCACTAAGGGTTTCTTTTGCCTCCAGCAAGAGATTAAGTTTTTCGTCACTGTTCTGTTTTTCCGCGTCAGTTCTAGTGCGAAGCTCCGTAAGCTCGTCCGTGAGCCGTGTCACATCTCGGTCCGCCGCGGCCCGGGCAGCTTTTACCTGCTCGAGCTCGTCACGCACCAAGCGCGCTGCGAGGCGCTCAGCATCCAATTCAGCCGATAATTTCCCGTTCTGGCGACCGCTTGACTCCCGCAGTTCAGACAACGCGCGCACGGTTCCTGTCAATGATTCTGCGGTCTCGCCCGTCTGACGGTCGAGGTCTGGGATACGAGATGCCATTTCTTCCAGCGCGGCCCTGCGCTCGTTCGCAACCTGCAACTCTGACGAAGTTTGTTCAACCTTCCGCTCCGCGTCAGTCAGGTCCTTCTCCAGTTGCGCGACTTGCTCAGTCAGGGATGTAACGAGCTGCTGCTTCTGGGCTTCACTAGACGCGACGACTCTCAGCTCATCCGAACTGCTTCGCACCTGTTCACTCAGCGTCCGAATCTCCGCCTCAAGAACTGGGACCCGCGAAGACCGTTCAGCCAACCTTGCCTGCTCATCGCGAACAGCAAAAAGTTCCTCGCGCAAGGCGTTGGCTTGATGTTCCGCCTCATCCCTCGACCCGCGAGCTAACCTCAAGTCGTCGCCCGACGCCCGGAGTCTCTCTTCGAACTGAGCAATTTGAATCTGCGACTCCGATTGGCTGCGAGCGACTGCTGCCTGCACGCGCATGGCCTCGCCGCTCCGTAATAGCACCCATGCCACCACCGCACCGAGAATCAAACTTACTACCGAAATCGCAAACCCAGCAACTGTCTCCATCACGCCCCCAGAACCTGGTATTTTGCGAGGAAGTTCACCCTGCTACCCATAGCCACGAGCAAGTAAAGGCAGATTGTCATCTGGGTGCGATGCGCGTTTTCACGTCACGCAGCGCAGTTCGGCTTGGCAATCAACCCACCTGCAGAACTGATCCCCTGCCTCTAGAGAGCTTCGCGGCAATCGGACAATTGGTCATGTCGCGACGTTCGACGCTAAGACATGCAGATCTAGCCGTCTTTTCGGTACCGAGAGTGGAGACTAGCTATGCGTGCATCAAACGCCTCAGTCAGGCACGTCACGTCCGAACAGTTTTTGGTGACTTGGTCGAGCCAGTTCTGCTGTTCAATGCGCACTCCGATGTCTTTGCCACCAATACGGCCCTGCGCCGCCTCATACTCCTTCAGTTCACGGTCGTAGGCCGCCGCGAGAGTTGCGCTTTTGCAAATGTTGGCACCGAAAAACGTCCCATCGTCGGTGCAGCTAACGCTCTCCTGGCCAGATTGCAGCGGAGCATCTTGTACTTGTGCAGCTGGAACTGACTCCAAAGCTAAAGCCGGTGCGACACTTTCGGGAGCGACCACTCGCTCGTTCGAACCGAGCGCAACTCCGCTGTCAGACTTCTGCTCCGCTTGCTTAGGGTCAAGAGCGACAACCGGATTCGACACTTCTACCTGTGAGGCAGCGACCACTTCGGGCTGCGAGGCAACGTTGTCCACCTGCGTAGTGGACAATGTACGCTCAGATGGCGAACTTAAGCTGACAATGGCTGAAGCTACAATACAAATCCCTATGCCGTACAGAATGCGCTTGCCCGCACGACCAAAGTTCCTGTTATCCGGCTCGTTATTTTTGTAGCCTGTCTTGAAGCGCCGGTCGACTTTTCGAGTATCGAAAAAGCCTCCAACACCTATCAATCCGGTGAGCACGCCAACAAGAAACAGCCCGACCCCGAAGTTGCTCATTTTTTTGCTTCAGAGAACTTTGACCAAAAAAATCAGAAGTTCAAAAGGTTGTGAATGGCAGATTCAACCGCTCGCTTACCGACTTACCAGCAGCCTTGGAACGAGCGATTCCCAAAACTCTATGGCCTCATGGTTCGTCTATCCCACCATTCGGTTGTCTGCACCTGGCAATTCGTTGCAACGTCTTCATCCCCCCGAAAAGGCCCGTATTTGCGAATCGCGCGTAGCGCATATTCCGAACAAGTCGGCTCGAAAAGGCAAGCGTCTCGAAGTGCAACTGGGGCAAACCTCCGATAGACACTGATTACCGCCTCGCTCGCGCCAATCAGGCCGTCGGAACGTAACGGCATAGTATGTTGCAAACTGCGCCTTGCGACCAAACAATGCATCGAAGCATCCAGACTGGACGTTCACTCCAATGCTATCGACGCGATAAAATTCCCATCCATCTCGCGCGCACTCGTTGACAACTCCTTCCAGATAGGCGGCTGCCTCATTACCTCTATGCTCGCGGGCACGGACCGCAATGTCTGGAGGAACCTGAATCATCTTGTATTCGAACGCCACAAATCGTCGCAGGACTTAATGCCTGCTTGACGACAATTGCGTCGAGAACTTTAGGCCTTCGACACAACATTTCTATCGGTACGAGACAAGCACATCACAGCATCGGCAGACGATTGGCGGCAAATCCCTCATAGCACTGGTATCGCTCTTGCGATATGGCTGGGTACTTTTCACACTCGGCTGCCGTCGACTGCTCATACGCCTGCTCGGAAGACAGAAGTTCCGGCGCGCCGCCGGGACCCCTTGCTGCTTTCAGGCGTTTCAGATACAGGTTGTGCTCGACGCCTTGCGCACTTCCACGCTTGTATTCAGCAGATGTGTTGAATTTCAGCAAGGATGAAACAATCTTCTGGGTGCCTGCCAGCGCATCCTCGTCATTCGCAGCACAGTACAGAACCGTCGTTGGCCTGTTCGCCGCAAGCAGAAACGCGTAGACACACGATTGGGGCTTAGCAACGGCGAATGCTGAAGGCGCTGCAGCGGAGCCACGGATAGCTACGGCACCCGACAAATCGCCGGGTGCGAGAAGCGCAGCGCTGGTAAACCCTGCCTTGGTCACCAAGTTGGCTTCGTTTCCCAGTTGGCGAGTCAAAACATCGATCGGCATCCCGCGGAGTGATTGGGTCACACTTTCGAACCAGGTCAAAGGCACGAAGCGGTCGCGTTGGCTGACAATCCGAATTTGCCAGACGGACGTATCAGAGGTTCCCACAACTGGTTGGCACATGCTGACTTCGTCGTCAGCAGGGCCCGGCAACATGCAAGTCGCATTAATCCCGTACGACGGTAGATTTGCCTTTAGCCGCAAGGAGCCAATTTTTAACGTTTGCAACTTCCATACGACAGCGGGAACGGACTCAGGCTCGGCCGGTTGCGGCGCCACTGTCGCCGGCGCACTTGCGATATCGAGCGGCGCCGCGACGTCAGATGACGTGTGTTTGTTAGCCCCGGATACGAGCACGCCCATTGCTACAGCGAAGACCAAACCTAAATAAGCTGGAGCTTTACTTGCGGACATGATTCTTGGATTATTATCTCAGGCTTAAATACTAACGCGCGGTTCCGAGCTTAGCCAGCGCCGCATAGCGAGAAGACCATGACTGAGAACAATGACTTTGCTACGCAGGTAGCATTCGGCACGGACAATTTCGCCGAAAATCCTGAGCAACGCTGCCCCTGCGTGCTCGTCCTTGACCGTTCAGGCTCCATGGGCGGAGAGCCGATCGCTCAACTCAACGCTGGCCTGACGACTTTCAAAGACGAGCTGGCCGCAGACTCTCTCGCGATGAAGCGGGTTGACACAGCGATTGTGACATTCGGCCCCGCCACGCTCGAAATGCCGTTCCACACGGCAGCGAATTTCTTCCCGCCCACTCTGACGGCCCATAACGATACGCCAATGGGCTCTGCTATCAACCTTGCGCTGGACACGCTCGAAGCGCGAAAAGCTGAATACAAAGCAAACGGTATCTCCTACTACCGCCCGTGGGTGTTCCTTATCACCGACGGCAGTCCGACGGATGCCTGGCAATCAGCTGCGGCCCGAGTTCGAGAAGGTGAAGCCTCAAAGAAATTCGCCTTCTTCGCGGTGGGAGTACAGGGCGCGAATATGGACACACTCGCCCAGATTTCGACTCGTCAGCCATTGTCGCTGCAAGGACTGAAATTCCGCGAACTTTTTCAGTGGCTGTCCGCATCGATGGCAGCCGTGTCCCGCTCAACGCCCGGCACTGAAGTTCCACTCGCAGCGCCCACAGGCTGGGCCTCCGTGTGAGCTGGCGAGTCATTGGCGCTTCCGTTGTCGGCAGTTCGCATGTCCAAACGTCAGCACCGTGCCAGGACAGCTGCTTCTACCACGTCGCGAATGACGCAAACGGCGCCATTTTTCTGGTCGCCCTCGCGTCCGATGGGGCTGGAAGCGCACAGTTCGGAGAGGTAGGAGCTGAGATTGCTTGCGAGACCAGCGGAAGACTTCTTGTAAAAGCGGTCGAGGCCGCAGGCGAAGTGGGTCTGACGACAGAGTTGGCTGCCGAGTTACTCGAGAATGTGCGAGCAGAAATCACAAATGCTGCGACCGCTCGCCACGTAACCACGCGCGCGTTAGCGTGCACGTTGCTCGGTGCAGTCATTGGGCCAACCCAAGCACTCTATTTTCAAGTCGGTGACGGGGCAATCGTCGCGCGGCATGAAGGTACGCTCGCACCGGTTTTTTGGCCCGAGTCCGGCGAGTACGCAAACATGACCTATTTCGTCACTGATGCCGATGTGCACGACCATTTGCGCACCGAAGTACGGTGCACGACCGACGAGGCCGCTCTATTCAGTGACGGGTTGCAGCGCCTTGCTCTGGTGTTCTCCAGCGAAACAGCGCATGCGCCGTTTTTTGAACCTATGTTCAAGGCTCTACGGACGTCGACAGACGAACAGACTGACTCGCTGTGTGCGGCACTCGAACGTTTTCTGGGTAGCGATGCGATAAACGAAAGAACCGACGACGATAAGACGCTGATTCTTGCCACACGTGCGTTGGGGGCCACTGATGTCCGTGGCGTTTGACGAACAGGGAAACCAGCTCAAGCTCGGTAAGAAGCTGGGCCAAGGCGGTGAAGGCGCTGTCTTCGATGCGACGCATAACGGCGAGAACGTGGCCGCCAAGATGTATTCCCACGCTCTGGATGCGGACCGGCAGGCAAAGCTACGCGCGATGGCGCAGGTGGGTGACACCTATCTGAAGCAGATTGCAGCGTGGCCGATTAGCGTTCTGCTGGCACATAAGCCAGGGCCGGTAGCCGGGTTCACTATGCCAAAGTTTTCCGGCTACGAACCCGTGCACCAACTGTACGGAGTTGCGAGCAGACGGCAGACATTCCCAAAAGTCGATTTCTCGTTTCTAGTCGGAACAGCGAGGAACATCGCCGCAGCATTCGATGCAATACACGCGCATGGACACGCGATTGGGGACGTCAATGAAAACAATATCATTGTCAGCCACCAAGGGACCGTCAAGCTACTCGACTGCGACTCGTTTCATGTCAACACAGCTTCGGCCAGCTTCCCATGCACAGTGGGGGTTCCTCACTACACTCCGCCGGAGTTACAGGGGCGGGGCTCATTTCACGGCGTAACCCGTACTGCGAATCACGACAACTTCGGGCTGGCTGTCCTGATTTTCCAGTTGCTGTTTATGGCACGGCATCCCTTCTCCGGGATTCCCAAAATATCCGGCGACCTCCCGTTGGAACGGTCAATTAAGGAGTTCCGCTTCGCGTATGGCGCTGACAGGCTCGCTCGATTGAACGATATGCCACCGAGAGCGCTAGGGTTGGAATATCTGCCACCAACCATGGGCGACCTCTTCTGGCGCGCCTTTACTGAAGTAGGCGCGAAATACGGCCGCCCCAAGGCGAAAGAATGGGTTGCCGCTCTGGACGGGCTATTGCACTCGTTGCGTTCATGCAGCGCAGAGCCTCGTCACAAGTATCCTGGACACCTAAACACCTGCGTCTGGTGTGAGCGGGATAGACTCGGAACACCCTACTTCACACCGGCATCGGCCACCGGTGCAACCATAAACTTTCAGGTTGCGGGCGCCAACGTTGCTGCTCTCTGGTCGCAAATTCAGGCCCTAAGTGCGTTACCGTCGCTACCGGTGTATAACCCCCCGCCCCTCAATCTGACGGGGCGGCCACCGCCGACATCCGTAAGCAAAGGCGTTACGAAGACGCGACTGACCTATGCCGCCATCTGTCTCCTCGCGTTTTTGATGTCTCTGGTTGTCCCTAAGCTATGGTCGCTCTGGCTTGTGATGGGGGCATTTGCCATCCATGGTGTAAAACCGGCCACACCAATCGAGCTCATCACGCGAAAGAGCGTTGTCGAAAGTACAAAGCGCGCATACGAGCAGGCACTTTCCAACTACGAAAGCTTGCGTTCTGACCGGCGACTTTCGGATAAAGCACGGTCAACAAG
This sequence comes from Paraburkholderia sp. D1E, assembly GCF_052682275.1. Lineage (NCBI taxonomy): Bacteria > Pseudomonadati > Pseudomonadota > Betaproteobacteria > Burkholderiales > Burkholderiaceae > Paraburkholderia > Paraburkholderia sp. D1E. The sequence continues at coordinate 6,472,019 of NZ_JBQYMB010000001.1, read as the reverse complement.
CCAAATCAAGGCCCAACTGGATGACCTGCCGCAAGTGCTCGCGCGCGAGATGAAACAACTGCAGGCATCGATAGTCGCCCGGCAATTGCATGATTTCCTCGACCGTCATCTCATTCATTCCGCAAAGATTACGGGCGTGGGTGAGCAGCGCAAGCAAACCCTCGTCTCGTTCGGCATCGAATCTGCGGCAGATATTTCAGCAGCCGCTGTCGCTGGCATTCCTGGCTTTGGCACCGGACTTACAGCGAATCTGCTGGCATGGAAGCGCAGTATCGAACAACGATTTGTTCCCACTGCCGGTTCAACTCCGACGCAGCAGGACATTAACGCGGTGAATACCAAAGTCGCGTCGATGCGCAACAACCTCGAACAACAACTCAGAGACGGGGCACGGCAACTGCAAGACCTTCGCAGCGAAATAATTGGGCGACAGAACAACGCTAAGGGAGCACTGGAAGCAGCTTCGCATGCACTCGCCCAAGCAGAGGCGGACCTTGCCGTCATGCAGGTACGCTGATGAGAAGCTTACTTGGGTCGAAGTGCTACGCCTCTTTTAGCCTGTCATTGACCGGCCTGTTGGTTCTAGGTGCAACTTATGGTCACGCGCAAGAGGCGCCCATTCAGGTTGACCAGTTTCTAAATGCCTTTCGCGGGAAGCCGGTTGGACCTGTTGCGCCCCCTCCTGTGAATGCATCGCCGATGACGTCGCCGCCCCAATCTCCAAGCCAAGCACAATCGTTGCCGACCGCCGCGGGGCAAAACACATCCGCAAGCAGCCAGTCCTTATGCCCGCCAGGTGTCGACCGCATTGGGTGCACGAATTCCGTCAATCAGCGTGCGCGAACTGACTGTCCTGCTGGAATGACTGCCGGGCCATCGGGATGCGTCCCGACGGCAATGCCCCCCAACGCTCATCGAGTCTCGACAGACGGGCAATGGCAATGCGACGATGGATTTCTGCGATTCGGGACAGTATGTATGTCGATGCAGAGCATGCCGGCCAATGCGCATTTGACTGGTGTCGGCTCGAACTGGGACTGCAATACAGGTTTCAGACGCATGGGTAACACGTGCGCCGCCATCAGCTTGCCACCTAACGCCCACCTAGCCAACACATGGAACGGATGGGAATGTGACTCAGGATTCAGAATGATTGGCAACTGGTGCGTCGCTCAATAAGAAGGTATCGGGGAGAATTCAATGGGACTGAGCTACAGGAAATCGCTGTCCACTGGACCATTCCGCTTCAATCTATCTGGTGCCGGCATCGGTGTGTCCGTCGGGGTCCCGGGCTTTCGCATCGGAACAGGTCCGTGGGGCAACTACGTGTTGATATCTAAGGGCGGTTTCACCTACCGGGCTATCCTACCCTCGTCGCCAGCTAACCGGACGCGCTCGAATGGCCCCTGCCCCAACGGAGTCTCGCCGCCCACACTGAACCCGCCTCCCAACAGTACCGTTGGCCCCATGGTCAGCGTGTCTTCGGTGACCGCTGACCAACTGGCACTATCCTTGAGCTCCTCCTAACCCATGTCACTCCATACAGACTTTGCGTTCGGGCTCCTAGACGCGGTGAGGGGTATCGCTCCCGACGATTTTAATGGTCTCGGAATCCTCTTTTACCTAGGTCCTCCACGCCTGCCAGTCGTTCCCCTTGGCGACCAGACACTGTTCAATCCTGCTCTGCCGGTTACCGAATTCCAGCACATTGCCCGAGTCCTCGCCTCCATCTCGACAGTCGCGTCCGTTTGGCATGACGGTTTTCACCTTGTTGACGTCAAAACGGCCCAGTTGACGCACATTTCCCAGTTCTTTGCTCCGCCGATCGAAATTCTGAAAGCTTCGGTGCCTCGGGGGACACCGATGGGCGCTCGCCAACTAGCAGCCGTAGCGGGTTCTAGAATGGATACGGTCGCTTGTACTGGACTGTTGAGCAAAAATGCCGATCCGATCGTTTTTTCCGGTGGTGTTCGTGCAGTGCGGCGGGAGGTGTGATGGAAAACCTCACGCTTACCGAGCAGCAGTTCAATCTGTTGAAGAAATCTTTTACCACGACCGTAGTGATGCTCGCCGGTGTGGTCGCCCTGTTTAACATCCGTTTCTTTGATACCCCAGTGACCATGACGAGCCTATTTCGTTGGTTCACGACAGGCTTGACCGCGGCGTCTTTCTTGTTTGTCATCTTCTACAAATGGGCATGGCGCATTGGCCCGTTGCCAGCGTGGAGTGGTCGGCCGCTGCTCCAAGGGGTATGGGTCGGATTCCTGTCGTCCGACTACGGTCAAGCGCCGGATGCCCCACCGCTTACGTTACCCATCGTTTTCGTCATCAGGCAGACGTACCTAACACTATCGCTTCAAAGTTTCACGCAGAGTCAGACTGGGGACTCGAGAGTGGAAGCAATCATTCGCAATGCGCGTAACAACGCAACGCGCCTTGCTTACGTTTTCGAGTTAAAGAACGAATATCCCGGTGCGCGAAAATTGGTAAACGGCGCTGGCGACCTCGAGCTGCTCGCAGGAGGTACGATACTTAAAGGTAGCTATTGGACTAGTAGCCCGACCCACGGTTCGTTAGCGATGCGTCGCGTTTCGACGCGCGCCGATGAGATAAAGCGCTATGAAGATGCTGCCCAAAAGTGGCCGTTGGACACACTGTGGCATGTGAAATGAGACTCACTTCCAGTCGCCAAACACCTGCGTGGCCGATTATGCGGTTGTCCGTATGAACACTGCTGGGTCGCGCGCGACACCTCAGGTTTGCCGAGGCGTAGAAGAAGAATTTCCCGGTACTTGGCAGCATCGGGGCGAGCGGCTAACGGGCGAGAGGGCAGATGTGAAAACGGCGCCTAATGATTACCGAGAGGAAGCGCATGTCCGATAACATTATTCGCCTGCTCTGTCTCGACGGTGGCGGGGCTAAAGGGTTTTACACTCTTGGAATCCTGCGTGAGATCGAGGCGATGATTGGGTGCCACCTCCACGAGCGGTTCGACCTGGTCTTCGGTACGAGTACCGGGTCGATCATCACCGCCATGCTTGCCTTGGGAAAGAGCGTTCCTGAAATCATTGCACTCTACCAAGACCACGTGCCCACGGTCATGAAAAACAAGGACGCATATGGTAGATCCGGAGCGCTGGCCGACCTGTCGAAGACCATCTTCGGCGATGCGATGTTCACGGACGTGAAGACGAGCGTCGGCATCGTGGCCACGAAGTGGGTGCTCGAGAAGCCGATGATTTTCAAGGCGCATATCGGGCAGGCACACGGCATGAAGGGTTCATTCGTGCCTGGATTCGGGGTGAAGCTCGGTGACGCGGTTCAGGCCTCCTGCTCGGCGTACCCATATTTCAATCGCAAGACCGTCGTTACGTCCAGCGGCGATAGCATTGAGCTTATCGATGGAGGGTTCTGTGCAAACAACCCGACGCTTTACGCCATCGCGGATGCGACAGTCGCATTGGGAATTCCGCCCGAAAACATCCGTGTGGTGAGTCTTGGCTGCGGCAACTATCCGCCGCCGCCAGTGAACTGGTGGACGTTGGACTACTGGAGGCAGAAGACTCCCGGCGTTCAGCTCCTGCAGAAGACGCTGGAGATTAACACGCAGTCGATGGATCAGCTTCGGGTGATCGAGGGTGTCCGGAATTTTGTGTAAACGGGTATTGATTTAACCCGGTAACAGGCGGTCTTCGAACTGGATAGTGAAGCGGTTCAGGGCTGCCTTCCAGTCCCGGATCGGCATCGACCACTTCTTGCTGATGTTGTTAAGTGCCAGGTAAAACAGCTTGGTCACGGCCTCGTCGGTCGGGAACGAACTGCGGGTTTTGATCACCTTGCGCAGGCTCATGTTGATCGATTCGATGGCATTGGTGGTGTAGATCACCTTCCGGATCTCCGGCGGATAGTCGAAGAACGGAATGACGCGTGCCCAGTTGCGCCGCCAGCTCTGCCCGATGGACGGATAGTCCTTGTCCCACGTGGCTTCGAAGGCACTCAGCTTCTGCTCGGCCAGCTCGACCGTCGATGAAGTGTAGATCGTCTTCAGGTCGGCGGCGACCTCGCGCTGCACCTTCCAGGACACGAAGTTCAGACTGTTGCGCACCATATGCACGATGCACAGTTGAACTGCTGCCTTCGGATAGACTGCTTCGATGGCTTCGGGGAAGCCCTTGAGCCCATCGACACAGGCAATAAAAATGTCCTGCACGCCGCGCGTTTTCAGCTCGGTCACCACCTGCAGCCAGAACTTCGCGCCCTCGGTCTGGGCGATCCACAGCCCCAGGACTTCCTTGTGGCCGTCCATGTTCACGCCGATGGCGAGATAGACCGCCTTGGTCCGTACAGCACCGCTGTCGCGCACCTTGACGTGGATGCAGTCGAGATAAACGATGGGGTAAAGCGCGTCGAGCGGGCGGGCTTGCCAGGCCTTCACATCCTCGCTCACCGCGTCTGTTACGGCCGAGATGAGCGTGGGCGACACCTCGGTACCGTACATTTCTTCCAGATGCCCCTGAATCTCCCGCACGCTCAGGCCGCGGGCATATAGCGAGATGATCTTGTCGTCAAAGCCCGACCAGCGCGTCTGATGACGACTCACCAGCTTCGGCTCGAACGCACCCTGACGGTCACGCGGGATATCGAGCGGCAACTCGCCAAACTCCCCCTGCAACGTCTTGGCGCTATGGCCGTTGCGGGTGTTGCCCGTGGCATTGGTGACCGCTTCGCTCTTGCCGTGGCCCAGGTGTTCGGACATCTCCGTCTCTAGCGCCCGTTCAACCAGCATCTTCGTGAGCTGCTTGAGCAGGCCGTTCTCGCCAATCAGGTCCTCTGGTTTCTGGTAGTTCGCCAGCAGGCTGTCGGCCAGCTTGACGAGCTCAGGGTCGGGTTTCACGCGTTTGTTGCGTTTCGCTACGGTCATCGTCGCTCCTGATTACTGGCAGTCTCCTGCCAAATGACCGTTTACACAAAACTAATTACACCCTCGGGTGATCCTCTACAAGCATATCCAGACGATTCGCATCAGCCAGTCGTTCTCTGAACCCGCGATGGCGGCCGACCTCTTCGAGCACGACCTGAAGAAACTCAACGTTCTGACGCAGCGCGGAGCGCAGTCATTCGCCGAGCACGAGCAGACACTCCAGGCTTTTCTTCTCTGAGGGGAGTTGAGTAGATGGCAATTCCGGAATCGCAGCTCGAAACATAGTCCCATCAGGGATCGGTCAAGCAGTCTGCCCAAACGTACGACACGATCCAGAAGGTGTTGAATGACAGCACCTCACCGTACTACGCGAAAGACTTTTCGATCTTTCTCCAAGGGTCGTACGGCAACGACACGAACGTGTACCGGGACAGCGATGTCGATGTCGTAATCCGCCTCAACCAGACTTACTATGCGAACACTACTTCGCTAAGCCCCGACGCGAAGACAAACTACGACAAGGCATTCAGTCTCGCGACGTACACGTACGCGGACTTCAAAACGGACGTCGTCGCTTGGCTGCAGAAGAAGTTTGGTGTCGATGTGAAGCCCGGGAAAAGAGCGATCTTCATTAAGGGGAGCGGCAATCGTCGTGATGCAGATGTGCTTGTTTGTGCGCAACATAGGCGTTACCGAGATGCGAGCACTGGTGTGGATACTCTGTATGACGAGGGCATTATTTTCTGGGCAAGTGACGGCGCTGAGATCGTCAACTTTCCGAAGCAGCACTCGGAGAACTGCACGACAAGACACCAGAACACGAACTCGCGGTTCAAGCGCATGGTCCGCGTTTGCAAGAACGTGCGGAATCGCATGATCGACGACAAGTACATTGCGAACGGCGTGGCACCCTCTTACTTTCTTGAGGGGATGCTGTGGAACATCCCAGCTGATAAATTCGTCCAGAGCTATGAGGATTCGTTCGTCAACACTTTCAACTGGGTGCTAAACGCGGACAAGACGAAGCTCGCGTGCGCGAACGACTTGTACTGGCTCGTGCGCGATAACTCAAACGTGTGCTGGTCGACGGCGAACTATGACGCTTACCTCGCAGCGGTAAAGAAGTACTGGAACGAGTGGGGTAGCTAGGTAAAAGCCCCTCCCACACGGCCATGTTTCACCGCGAAAAGAGACGAGGGTGGAGTTTGTTTGTTTTACCTGCCTCGACGTCGGCCGTTGGTGCATTCGCCGGAGGCTCGGAACCGGTCAGAGACAGAAGCTCGCCAATGTCCGCTTCGAGCCGAGTCGCCTCAGTACGGTCGGCCCAACAACGGCTCTGTTGTGAAAACATCGCGCTTGTCGCCCCTCAATGCGGCACCGAGTCTCGAATGGCGGCCGCGGGACTGCGACCCGCTTACTCAGTGAACGGGGTTCAGGATATAGCGTCCAAGATTGGGACAAACCCTAATTTTCTTGAATGACTCTTGATTTCGCGACGACCTCCGCCATTTACGTCGCTTAACAGTGACATCGTCAAATTTCAAACTAATGGTCGCTCCGCAAGAACACGAATACTCGGTGATGGGGGGAGTCAAGCGAGCAAACGTCGGCCGACTCTTGAGCTTGGCAGCGAGCGCCATCTCGGGAGGACTGGTGTTCACTGCCCTGACCGTCGTTGATCTAGCAAAAAAGTTCGGGTGGAACGTCAACGCGCCGCCCACTTTGATGTCGTTGCTCGGCGCCGGTGCAGTTTTCGGATTCCTCTACTGGGTGTTGAACAAGTGGGCGTGGAAGTGGCCAGGTATCGGCTTGGCACTGAAGGTCCCCGACATCTCCGGCACATGGAACTGCACCGGCGAGACGCTCGACGGCGACGGTGCTGCCAAGTACGAATGGCAGGCCGAAGTCACTATCGTCCAGTCCTGGGACAAGCTGCGCATCCGCCTTGCCACCAAGATGTCGGGGTCAAGTAGCATCTCCGCCGCACTTGCCCATGACAGTGTTGACGGATTCGTGCTGCTCTATCACTACAGAAACGACCCCAAGGCCGCCGCACTCAACCTAGCGTCGCACACCGGCTGCTCTGTCATGACCATCGCGAAGGACCTGAAGTCGGCGACTGGAGATTACTTCAATGGCCGTGGCCGGATGACCTTCGGCACGATGAACTGGACGAAGAGGAATTAATGGCTTCCGATATCGACGCCCGCCTCTCACAACTACGGGCACGCCGCAAGGGCGAGCCCTCGGTAAATGCTTTCCTCAAGGCTGACTCAGCCTCAAGCGGGCACTTTGCTATGGATGCCGCGGAAATCGAGGAGTGGGAGAAGCGCGGCACCTCAAACCAACGCTGGACTCGATACGCCATTGGTGCCATGCAGGCCGTCGGGAAGAAGTACACGGAGGTCAGCCAACGGACCGGTGAGCGGGTGGCCAGCCAGTTGCGCGACCGGCTGACCTTAGCGGGCATCAATGCCGAATTCAAGTTACAGGGTTCCGTGCCTTTAGATGTCCACATCAAGCGGGTCAGCGACGTCGACGTGCTGGCCATCACAAAGGACTTCTATACCTATAACACCATTGGTGTGCAGGCTTTGCGGGGCGGATACACGAGTCCTTCCCAGAGAACGTCAGGTGGCGTCCTGAGCAGCCTTCGGCAGCAGGTTGAGGTTGATCTCGATGACGCGTTTCCAGCGGCCAAGGTCGACAAAACTGGCGCTAAGGCGGTCAAGGTGTCGGGTGGATCGCTGCAGCGATCCGTCGACGTGGTGCCCGCTCACTGGTACGACACCAAGGAATTTCAGACGAGCGGCCGACAGGCCGATCGCGCGGTGACGATCTACAACAAGAAGACTGGCGAGACGATCGACAACTTGCCATTCCTTCACATCCAGCGCGTAGGTAGCCGATGCGACAGTATCAGCGGTGGCCTGCGCAAGGCAATTCGCCTTTGCAAGAGTGTCAAGGCGGACTCCGACCGCAACATTCAACTCTCCAGCTATGACATAGCTGCCATCATGTATCACGCGGACATGAGTGCATTGCACCTAGGCCAGTATAGCGACCTTGCGATTCTCTCGGAGACACAGCGTCACCTCGACGCCCTTTATCGCGACCCGATCGCCGCTGGCAGGCTGTGGGTTCCCGATGGAAGCCGCGTGATCTTCGACACCTCCGAGAAGCGCGACTGGCTGCTTTACCTTTCCGTTGAGATAGATGAGCTTCTGAAAAACGTCTATCAGGAGAACTTCCCCAGCCTGCTCTCGTCAGGCTTGTCGCAAGGCGTGCAGCGCGACCTGGTCAAGGCGTTGCAGGTGTAGGCACCTGAATCACACCGTGGATGGGAGCTCTGTCGAATGGCAGTTTTCGGGCTGGTCAGTAGGTAGGCCGATGCGGGCGTCGGCTTTGGGTCGGAGTGTGAATTCGCTGATGCAGGAAGCTGCCGTCCGGCAGTTCGAAGCCGGTACCATCAGCATTCCGCCACATTACCGACGTAGAACCCAGCCTTCTCCAATGTCGGCAAAGGCCGATGGGGGAGTGTTCGTCTTTGCCAATCGGATGGCCGGTTACGGGCGGACCCGATGCCCGAATGTCGGACCGACGACGCATGTGATCGCCGGGTTGTGGCTGCGTGTTGCACGTCGCGGCCAACAAAACCAGGCCCCGGTCGGCGATCAATGTTGACGTATAACCACCCATACCGATAAGACGCCTCCCGACGCTCTCACGCCGGGACCAGGCTTTCACGCTATGCGTCGAGCCGCGTTCCGCGTCTCGCCCCTGCCGGGCGTCAATCCCTGGCGCAGCAGTCAACTCCGTAACCTTCTACCCGAGCGTGGCCGGCACGGCCACGCAACCGCGCTTGCCGCGCGGCATCCCTGCCCGGTCAACCCGGTGCATGGCATGCACCGGACTCCCAAGTTGCCGCCCTTGACCCGCGACCGTAGCCGATAGCGGGCGGGCATCAAGGGGCGATGGACCGTGTTGCCCGCACCCCTCCCTCGCCTTTTTCCTTGACGCCTGCCCGCTATCGGCTCCTCAAGTCGCACGGGCGGAAACCCGGGAGCCAGGCGGCAGCAAAGCCAACCCCGGGTTCCACCAGGAGGTGTCCAACCGCAGCTGCAAGGCACATCCCCTCGCCCGGTTCAAGTCCTCAACCCTTTTTGCTGTGGAGACTGCCATGCAACTCGCTTCCTCCTTCCGTTACGGCTCACCGATGCTTCGCGCCGACTCACCCCTGTCGGACGATCAGATTCGCTGCGTTGCCCCGTCCATCTTTGCGGATGGCAAGCACGAAAGCCGCTCGGAACGCTACACGTACATTCCCACCATCGACATCCTGTGTGGTCTGCGCGAAGAGGGCTTCCAACCGTTCATGGTCTGCCAAACGCGCGTGCGCGATCAGGGCAAGCGCGAATACACAAAGCACATGCTCCGCCTTCGTCACGCTGACCAGATCAACGGAGACGAGGCGAACGAAATCGTGCTGTTGAACTCGCACGACGGCACGAGCAGCTACCAGATGCTCGCAGGCATGCTGCGCTTTGTCTGCCAGAACGGCATAGTCGCAGGTGACAACGTGGCCGATATCCGCGTGCCGCACAAGGGCAACATCGTTCAGAGCGTTATCAATGGCGCGTTCGACGTGCTCGACGGTTTCGACCTGATTCATGAGCAGAAGGACGGCATGCGCGACGTCACGCTCGACCACGGCGAACAGCATGCGTTCGCCCGCTCCGCGCTCGCCCTGCGCTGCGACCCGACCGACGCGGAGATACCCGCTCCGATCACCGAGAGCCAGCTGCTCGCCCCGCGTCGCTTCGAGGATCGCCACGACGATCTCTGGACGGTCTTTAACCGCGTGCAGGAAAACCTCACGAAGGGTGGCCTGCATGGACGCTCGCGCACCGGCCGCTCAGTGTCCACACGCCCCATCACCGGCATCGACCAGAACGTGAAGCTCAATCGCGCCCTCTGGATGCTCGCGGAAGCGATGCGCCAGATGAAGGCGTAAGCACGGCAGGGGCGGCACCTGCCACCCCGTTCTCTACCTCTCCATCAGGACTCCTATCCGGATCGATTCCTGATGGTTTCAGGCAACACCATGACCCGGAACCTCCCTTCCCACTTGCTGGAGTCAACCGGGCAAGGCAGACGGCGGCCCTTTCAAGGCCTGCCGTCTGCCTGCCGGAACTGTACCGCGCGACAGTCCGCAACCACCAGATGAGATCCACTCCACCAGTCAATCAACCCGCCTGAAAGTAGCAGGCAGAGGACGACACCGCCCACCAGCAACATGCGACGCATCGCGCGCGCAAAAAGCCTCTCCATGCGTGTAGCCATCGTCTCCACACGCGCCGTCGCTGCCTCAACTGCCTGCCCGAACGCGCTCACAGCGCTGTCCAGTCGCTCGCGTTGCTCACGGGCCGACACCGCTGCGACACCAATCAACCGGTTTCCAGCTTTGCGCGCTACCTGATTTGACATGCGCTCAGCCAGGGTCATCATTCCGGTCTCATTGAGTTGCGCGAGTGCTACCCGGTACCGCTCCTAATGCTCCTGTATCAGGTTTTCCGCCAGCTGGATCGTTGCCTTGCATCGCTCAAGCGCATCCCGATGCTGCTGCATCAGCGCATCGGTTGCGCCGCCGACTTCCCGGCGCGCGGCTTCGAGGCTCCCCTCGCTCGCCCACCGGATACGCTCCGGCATGGCTTCATACAGGCGCGCATAGTATTCGAGCACAGTGATCATCGACCACAGCGCGTCGTTGTCATGCAGGTTCAGCGCGCTCGACACCCGATGCATGCGCGCAAGACTGGCCACGTCCGGAACATCGCCGCACACTTCCCGAAACAGACGGATAAGCGGATCGACCGACTGCGACCGGCTATTGCTCACGTGTCTCCCCGTCCGCGCTGATCACCTTCGAGAACATGGCATTGCACAGCGCCCGCCAACGCAACAGTTCCGCCCGCTCTCCTATGTGCATCATCTCTGCTGCCTTGCGGATGGAAATGCGTTGACTGCGCAGTTCGTCCGCAACCCGATCCGCCAGATCAGGAAAGTCGAGCGAGCGCCCTTTCGTCTCGATGGCTTTGCGAAGCTGTGACTCCTGATACAGCGTGAATTTGTCCGGCGCACCGAAGTAGCCGTTGCGAACAACATGCGTCAGGGTATCCGGAAACGTCTGCCCGAAAATATGCAGTAACTCAAGGCTATCGCGCTGCCGGTTGATCACCCATAGCACGACAAGTTGCCGATCCAGTTCATCCAGCGTTCGGGCCAGCGTCCCGCCGTATCGGGCAACCCCTGTCTGATTGCGTGCTGCGGTATTGACGATCACTGCCGCGTCCCGGTGCATATCGCAGAAGTTGACGAATCCGATCCAGCCATCTGCGTCGTCGAGATCATAGGCGGCGCACCTGATTTCGTCCCTGAGCGCTTTCATGACGTCAGGATTCGACGTATCGGTTTCCAGCAGTACCGCGTGAATACCCTGTCGCTGCAAGTAGTCAGCCAGGGCGAGCGTCACCATGCTTTTTCCAACACCGCCCTTGCTGCCGCCGACGAGATAAATCGGGTGAGTCGTTTCCATGACCACTCTCCTACAGGTTTTCGATATCAGGCCGGATTTCAAACGAGAACGTGTCCTGAATCTCCATTGATCCCGGCTGGTTGACGCCCCTTACGCTTTGTTGTCGTTTGATGTCATGTACGTCGTTCACGCGCGCGCCCTTTCGCTTTACAGCCTTCTTAGGAGGAATGGCACTTACTTAAGCCTGCATGGAGGAGAAGACGGGGGTAAGTGCTTGAAGAGAAAGGGAGGCGGCTGATCGAAGGATTGATAGGATGGTTGTTACCAGGCAAACACCGTCTCATTCCAAGGATCAGCCACCATGGATCGTAATTCACGAAGTCATCATAGGCAAACACGAAGCACAGTTCAAAGCCGGGCGCGCAGGACACAGTCTGTGGACTACTTCAACATACTGACGAGCCCGCAGCTATTGGCCGCCACCGAAGCGTATTTGCCAGCGCATCGAGAACGGCTGTATCCGCCGACGGTGACGCTGTCGATGTTCATGCGCCAGGCGCTGGAAGAGGATGCCTCCTGTCAGAAGGCAGTCAACGGGTGGGCCGCGCAGCGAGTTGCCGACGGGCTGCGGCCCACGAGCGTGCGCACGGGAGGCTACTGCCGCGCTCGCCAGAGACTGCCGCTGACAATGGTCCGGGAGTTGGCGCGCGAGACGGGGCGTCAACTGCACGAGCAGGCCGAGCCGGCCTGGAAGTGGCGCGGGCGCCCGGTCAAGCTGGTTGACGGCACCGGGATCTCGATGCCCGATACGCCGTCGAACCAGGCGCGCTTCCCACAGTCCAGTGCTCAGGCCGAAGGCGTGGGATTTCCGTTAGCCTATCTGGTTGCGGTGATCTGTCTGGCAAGCGGCGCAGTGCTGGAGGCGGCTGTCGGAACTTACGCGGGCAAAGGCAGCGGGGAGCTGACGGCGTTTCGCATGCTGGAAAACACGTTTCGTCGAGGTGACGTGATTGTCGCCGATGCCTTGTACTGCCACTACTTTCTGATGGCCTCAATGATCGCCGCCGGAGTGGATGTCGTGATGGAACAGCATGGGGCGCGCCGCACCGACTTTCGGCGAGGCAAGTCGCAGGGCACGCGCGATCACATTGTGACGTGGCCCAAACCCCGGCAGTGCCCCGCCTGGATGACGCGTGAGCAGTACCAGGCCTTCCCCGATGAACTGATGGTGCGCGAATGCAGGCTGCATCACCGGGTGCTGGTCACCACGATGCTTGATGCACACAAGACCAGCAAACAGGACCTCTCGCAGTTGTATGCCAGGCGCTGGAACGTGGAACTGGATCTACGTAACATCAAGACGACGATGGGCATGGATGTGCTGCATTGCCAGACTGCCCACATGAACGAGAAGGAGATGTGGGTCCATCTGCTGGCCTACAACGTGATTCGGCTGCTGATGGCCCAAGCCGCCAGCCACTGCGCCACCGATCCGAGAACACTGAGTTTCAAGCACGCCGTGCAGCTATGGACTGAATGGCTGGCCAGGGGTCTGACGGCAACTCACGACCAGAGTGTCCTGTTCAAGCTGATCGCGCAGTCTCGTGTTGGGAACCGCCCCGGTCGCATCGAACCACGAATGCGCAAACGAAGACCGAAGTCTTATCCATGGCTGAAAGAGCCTCGTCACATCGCACGCGAGCGCGTCCGAAAATATGGGCACGCTCCTCGGGCTCGGGCTTAAGTAAGTGCCATTCTTCTTAGGAGGGGACGACTGGTCGGCCTCCCGCGCTCCCTGCGGATTGGCCGTTCTGGAAGCCGCGTCGGAAGATGTTGGTCGATATAGCGCATATTTGACTGCACCAATGCTCAAATCGAGCCCCTTGCGCCCAGCCTCCTGAACAATTTCCTCGAGCGTATAGCCTTTCGCCTGAGTGGCGGTGATATGTGCCCGAACCTCTTTCATCGCATCGCTGACCGTGACGCGTTGTTCATTCCGGGGTTTATCCGGTAATGCCTCAAGGGCATGGACAAACTCATCCCACTGCGCCCGTGTGTAGCTTTTTGCACCCGGCACGATTCGCTCCCATACATCGGCTTCAGGACCATCATGCGAATTGCGAAACGGCTCGTCAATACCCCTTCCGATGATAGAACTGCACGATCGGAATCAGTCGGAATACGCAGGAAACCGATGGAACAGAGAAATATTTTTGACGCCGTGCTCGAGTCAACAGACTTCAATAGGGTACATCGCAGACCCTGACGAATGAGGTATCAAACTGCTGCGCAACGGCGCGCGGCCGCACGCACTTCACCTCGAACGTGAATCGCGTCGTGAGCAATCCCGCAAACGCAGTTCCTGCAAGACTCAAGCGACCATACCGGCAGACTTGATCGGGTAACTCTGCCGACCGCTTGCGCCCACATCACAAACCGGCAAACGTGAGCTGGCCGACTTATGGCGGGAACCCGTCAGACTGAAGCGACACGCCAGCGCGACCTGCAGTATTGCCCTGTGCAAATTCGCCCGGATGACGTTGCGAACTACGAGCTCAGAGCCATCAGACTGCCACTGCCAATCCCGCGTCCTCGCGAGATGCAATGATCCGAATCGGCTGGACACGCTAACAGACTGTCGGCACAGAACCAACGGAATCGCACGGGTGACCTCTCAGACTCAGCAAATCAACCTCGCGGAAAATGCCAAATTCCACGGCCGAAATACAACATTCGAAAAGTGATGGCAGGATAGGCTACCGCCGGTTTTGGGCGCCATGTGCAATGCACTTCTACTAGATAAGGCTCGCTCACCGAGAAACTCGAGATCGAGGATCGTGTAGTAGTCGACCTTGTTCTCATCATCGTCATCGAAGCTAATGCCGATCTCGCGGTATAGCGCCTGCTTACGGCTGCGGATCAGCCGCTTGAGCGCATTCTTGTACGCATCGGGCGTATCCATCAGCGAGAACAGAGAGAACAACACCATCTGCACCTGCTGCGGTGTCGACAAGCCAACTGTGTGATTCAGCGCGACGGTGCGGCTGTCGGCCACGAGACGATCGATGAACTTGAGCTTGGCCGGCTCGGTCGTGATCGACTCGTAGCGCGTGCTCAGTTCCTTTTTGACGTCCTTGGGCATCTCGGCGAGCAGCCTGTCGAGCACATTGTCGCGATGCGTCGCAATCGTGCCCAGACGCCAGCCGGTCGCGCCGAAGTACTTCGAATATGAATACACGAGGATCGTGTTCTTCGGTGCGAGTGCAAAGAGTGACACGAAATCATCGGCGAAGGTGCCGTAAACGGCTCCGGTGCAAATTGGAGGAGCCGGTAGGTTACGCTTAGGTTTTGACGAGCGCGAACAGACTATGAGTAAGCTGATAGACATCGACAGGCTGCTCAGCGGCCGCCACTTTGACCGCGAAGTCATCGTCCTGTGTGTGCGTTGGTATCTACGTTACAAGCTCAGTCTTCGAGACCTCGTTGAAATAATGGCCGAGCGCGGACTGTCGGTGGCGCACACTACGATCATGCGCTGGGTCAAACGCTTCACGCCGGAATTCGTCAAGCGCTGGGATCGGTTTGCGAAATCCGCTGGTCGTTCATGGAGAGTCGACGAGACGTATGGTACGCCCAGCCAACGTAGCCCGCCCGCATGGGGGTGAAGTTGCTTGAGCATGTTTGGAATGCAAGACCCGGTGGAATTGATGTTGCGGTACCGGGGCATGCCCTTTCTCTGCTGCGAGAGGAAGTGAGCCGAAGCGGCGGTGACTTGCCGACACTGGCAAGGTGACGAAGTCCGTGGGAAACGGAGCTTGAGGCGAAGCGGTTACGCCGAGATGAGCTTCCAGGCTGAGCATGGGACGGTTGAGGGACACGAACCTGTTTAAACGCATCTGAGGGTTGAATCGTCACCCCTGCCTACACCGCTTAAGAGGCAGGACGCGGATCGGCGTGAGTCACATGTACGGACTGACGCCGCGAATGCTGGCCGGAGATGTAGGCCGGCCAGCAGGGCATCACGGAGAGCGCGCAGCTAGACCGTGATATCTGCGACGACTTGCGGCAAGCAAGGATAAAGACTGCGACAGGCAACCTCGCCCGTGCGATTGAGTCCAGCATGTGAACTGGGGAAGGCTAGCACAGATGTTAAGGGAGTGTGCCCCCGATGATGTGCAAGCTGGCGGAGCCTCCGTAGTAGTCCGAGACCGGGAAAGCCGGTCACATGGCGAAGGGAGGCAGTCCGGGTGGTTTGCTTGGCAGATTAACTGGCCATAGTGAGGTGAAGACCTCTGATAATCAGTGAAATGCAAAGCAAACTGATGAGATGCCGCGTGGAGATCAACGGAGGCTCGCTGGCTCCTGCGGTAGATTGTCTTCGCTTCGAGCGACACCTGGATGGAGAGCCGGATGCGCTGAGAGGTGCACGTCCGGTTCGGGGAGGAGAGGCAGGGAAATAGTTCGACTACGCCCTGTCTCTTACTCTACTGAAAGTCCGTGGCAAATGGGTCTATCTTTACCGTGCAGTTGACCGCGCAGGAAAGACGGTCGACTTCCGGCTCAGCGCCAGGCGCGATGTCGCCGCGGCCAAGGCTTTCTTCGCGAAGGCGACCAGGAGTCAAGGGCTCGCTCCGAAGACCATCACGCTGGACGGTTACGCGGCGTCTCACCGCGCGGTCCGCGAAATGAAGACGGGCCAGTTTCTGCCAGCAGACACGACGTTGCGATGGTCGAAGTATCTGAACAACTTGATAGAGCAGGATCATCGCAACATCAAGTCCAGGGTCAATGCAATGCTCGGCTTCAAACGCTTCAGGAATGCGGCCATTACGATATCGGGCATCGAGTTGATGCATCGCATTCGCAAAGGTCAGTTCAACCTCGCACGGTTGCGCCTCAAAGATACCACTGCGCCTGCTGTTTGGAAGGCAGTCCTTTCGGCACGATGATGTAATGGTAAATACGCCGTTTTTCGCTCGCGCCCGTAATTTGCACCACAACCCTCCAATGTACGGAACGTTTGTTCAGCGCCATTGACCCCGTCTCGCCCGAACCGGTGTAATGCTTGCACGATCCCACCGAGATCCACCGGCGACGTGTAAGGCAAGCGATTTACCCACGAGCTCGAGCAGCAGCGGCCGCACATCTCACGGGAGCAGAACGCAACACAACGCGTCAAGGAGACATCATGCAGCGCCACATGCTGAAATCGAAGATTCACCGCGTAGCGGTAACGCACTGCGAGCTGCATTACGAGGGCTCGTGCGCGATCGACGAGGATCTGCTCGACGCCGCCAACATCGTCGAAAACGAGCGGATCGACATCTGGAACATCAACAACGGCGAGCGTTTCTCAACCTATGCGATCAAGGGCGAGCGCGGTAGCGGCATGATTTCGCTGAACGGTTCGGCCGCACGACGCGCACAACTGGGCGATCTGGTCATCATCGCGACATTCGTGATGATTGACGAGGCTGAATTCAAGGCTGGATGGAAGCCTAACCTCGTGTTCGTGGACGATAGCAACAAGATGAAGGGGCACCGCGACCACGTACCGGCTCAACAGTGGACGTGACAACCGCTTCAGATCACGAGGGAGCAGAAACCGTCAAGGCTGCTTCGTCGGCTGTTACTGCATCTGGCTATAAAGATTGAGATACCACAGCAGTAGTTCGCGATGGCTGCAAATCGACAACCGTTCGTACAAGCGCTTCCGGTACGTGACGACGGTTTCTGTGCCGATCCCGAGATCCGCCGCAATGCCGTGCGTCGACACGCCGTAGAGGTATCGCGCGCATACCTCCGCTTCCCGCGATGTCAGCGACTCGCCGGCCGACGCGATCCGCCGCTCGATCTCGGACAAATCGGTCAGCAGGTTTGGCAGGCGGCGCGCGCGCATCGCGATGTCGCAATGCTTGGCGGCGATCGAGAGAATCGTCGCAGAGCGCTTGACCAGGCTGTCTACCTGCCGCGTTTCGAATGGACCGCTCTGCTCCGGGCGCGTGAGACTCAGCACCAGCGGATCGCCCTCGAATCGTCCACATATCAGCACGCGATCACGAATGTTCAACTCGCCATAGAACGTCTGCCGCAAGCGGGGAGACGCCGACAGCTTGAAGTCTGTCTTCAGCATCTGCCAGGTCTCTCCGTTGCCCGCGCTGAGTGCGTTGATCTCGTCGTCGAACTGCCACCATTTGCCGCCGAGGTAGGTATTCCGGACACGCTCCACGCGATTGCTGCCGTCGCAACTGATCGAGATGAACTCTACCGGCCGTGCTTCGACGAGACGGAAGATGAACGCGAGTTCGGCGCCGCAGATTTCACGCAGGCAGTGCGCGAAACGTTCTGGAAACGCCGCCGTACCGATCGCGCCGATCATGTCACTGAGCGGGCTATCCCACTCAATCGCAGCACTGGTCAATCCCGCCTCCGTCAGCCAACAGGGTTGATCGATTAGTTTCTTCCTCCGATCGAACCGGGTTTCGAAGCAGGCAGCTACTGCCTGGGCCTGAACACGAGGGAAGAAATTTTACCTATCATATGTTAGGCAATCGGATGCGCTTTTCCTAGCTGGTATTTACCTGTAGGACGCAAAGCATCAGCCGTCGGCAAGATTTGCCGAACGGCGTAGCAGGCTATCAGTTGCGCACATTCTCGGGAGTTTCGTCTGTCTTCCTCATCCTGTACGGCTGTCTTCAACGACCCGCCCGCAGACGCTGGGTCCCAGCTTCGTCAATGCGCAATCCTTCCGGATCAGTGCGGGGATTGCCGATCACCACCACGCCGTAATCGCGCGCAGCGCCGGCAATACTGACGTACTCGTCGCGCACGTCAGCCAGCACTTTCGCCGGATCGCGCCCGAGCGGGTCACCCCATCCGCCGCCTCCGTTCGTGATGTACCGAGACACAGCGCCCGGCTTGGTCTGCCAGACCGGCTGGCTTGCATAGTAGTGGTAACGCCCGTCTTGCGGATCGAGCGCCTTCGACATCGGATCCAGCACGCCCGCGACTGGCGTGCTGGCCGCGTAAACCTCCGTGCGCGTCCCGAGCAGCGCCCCGGGGCGGCCATTGTCAGCCGGCGCCGGCGGGAAGAACCACACGCCACCGCACGGTCCAGCCTCGCCGCCGTTCGCGCCGACACCGCTTGGCTCGCGCGTGCGGAACGGCGAACTGTGGTGATGGGCCGCCGTCAGCCACAGAGTGTCCTTCAGATTCGCCGCGCCCCCGCGGTGCGTGCCCGGGCCGCCGGTGTCGATCGCATGCTCCTTGCGCAGCAGCACGACCGGCGCGTCGGCCTCGATCGACTCGGTCGCCGGGTCAAGGTTGTTCAGCGTCAGCAGCACGGTATAGCTGTCGCCGTCGGCCTCCTTGGTCGCGCCCCACGGCCCGTGTTCGCCGCCGCATTGGCATACGTTGGCCCACGGCGTACCCGCGTCGGTTACGCCGTACGCGTTGTGGGTGCTGGTCGACCCGTAATCGCCTGCGACCGCGTTCTCGCCGAGTACGGGATTGAGCGCTTTCAGAATTGCCGCAACGAGCGCACCGCTGCTTTCCCAGAACATCATGATCGCGCCCTCGGGCGGCAACGACGTGAGGATGGTCCCGGCCGGCGCGACAAGATCGATATCCCGCCACGTGCCGGACGTGAACGGGGCTTCCGGATCGAGCAGAATCGTCAGCGCGACGCCTAGTGCGGTCTTAGCATCGAGAATCCCGCAGTTGATCGACGAACGCGCCTGCGCGGACGTGCCGGACAAATCCGCCTCGATCCGGTAGCCGCGTTTGCGCAGCGTGATATTCACGAGATAGTCGACGCTGTCATCGACGCCGTCAGCATCGATCAGTGCGGAACCGTTGTAATCGCCGTCGGGAACCCGTTCGATCGCACGACGCATACGCTCGGCCGACACGTCGCACGCATACGATAGGCTGCCGAAATAGGCGTCAAGGCCGTAACGCGCGATGTTCCCGCGCACCAGCCGCTCGCCGAGCTCGAGCTGATGGGCGATGCTGTAGAAGTCCGGCAGCAGCAGTCCGCCGAAGCGCGAGTTGTCGAAAATCAGGCTGAACGTCGAACGCACGGGTTTGCCCTTCGACCACAGCAGCATCGGCGGAATTACGAGGCCGTTTTCATAGACGTTGCGCTTGGTCGCGGAGAAGCCGCCCGGCACGACGCCGCCGATGTCGAGCTGGTGCGCGCGGATGTTCACGAACGACACGAGCTGTCCATCGACGAACACCGGACGAATGAAGCACACGTCGTTGACGTGCGTGCCGGCCCGATAAGGGTCGTTGCAGATCAGGACGTCGCCCGGCGCGAGATTCTCGGGGCCGTATTCCTGTACGACGTTGCGCACCGCGTCGCCCATCGTGCCGAGGAACACGATCAGGCTGTTGCTGACCACGGGCATCGGATAGTCCATCTCCGGTGGTCCGCTGATTGTGCAGGCGAAGTCGTACCAGTCGCGGATGATCGGCGAAAACGCTTCACGCATGAAGCCGGTCGACATGTGCTCGACCACGTAGCGCAGGCGGTTGATCAGCACGGACGCGGTGAAGCGCTCGCACGCGTAGCGTTCGAAGAATTGCGCGTCGGACAGCTCGCGGATTGGCGCGTATGGGTCGGATGCGCACGGCACGGCGGCAAGATCGGCCAAAAGATTCATGATGCGAGTCCCTCCTTGTTGCAGATCAGCATTTCGCCGAAACGGCCGACCTTCGCAACCTGGCGCGCGCCGATATGCGTGGTCGATAAGCCTTCGTTGACGATCGCCGGGCCCTGGATCTCGTCGTCCGGGCGCAGCGTGTCGCGGTTGTAGACGAGCGCTTCCTGACGCCCTTCGCCGGATGCATCGGTCAGGTCACCGAGGTAGCGCAGCGTCACGCGTCCGACCGCCTTGAGCGGCGTATCACCGCGCGGCGGCAATTCCGGATAGACGACCTTCGGGGTCTCAAGCACCGCGCGCACGCGGAACGTGACGCTCTGCACCGGAAACGCCTCGAACCGGTTGCCCGAGCGCGCCTCATAGCTCTGGTGGAACGACGCGATCAGGGTGTCGATCGCCGCCGCGTCGATTTTCCCGTTCGGTGCCGGCACGAACGGGGTTTCCCAACTCTGGCCGGCCAGACGCGCATCGAAGCTGCGCTCGAACGTGACTTTGGCGTCCGGCTCAATCCCTTCGCGCAGTTGCGCTTCCATGCCCGCGAACAGCGCGTCGACCTTGAGTGCGGCGTCCGCCGACAGGATCGTGTACAGGCTGCGGCTCGCCGTGAACACCTGATTGGCCGACAGCAGCCCGAGTGCGGAGAACAGCCCCGGATTCGGCGGCACAATCACCTGCTTGCACTTGAGCGCATCGAGCACACCCGGCAGCAGCATCGGGCCGGCTGCGCCGTACGCCATCAGGCTATAGTCGCGCGGATCGACGCCGTTCTTGATCGCGACGTTTAGCAACCCCTCCGAAATATTGTGGATCGCGATCTCGTACGCGTAGCGCACGCGCTGCGCGAGCGTGAAGCGCGTGTCGAGCGATTCGAACGCGTGCTGCGACAACGCGCGATCGAGCTTGAGCGCACCATTCGCGAAACCGTTCGGATCGATCACGCCAATCATC
Source organism: Paraburkholderia sp. D1E (assembly GCF_052682275.1). Taxonomy (NCBI): domain Bacteria; kingdom Pseudomonadati; phylum Pseudomonadota; class Betaproteobacteria; order Burkholderiales; family Burkholderiaceae; genus Paraburkholderia; species Paraburkholderia sp. D1E. The sequence goes on along the minus strand of NZ_JBQYMB010000001.1, from coordinate 6,450,949 downwards.
AGGAACGTGTCGGTGGTGGTCGGCCGCGTGCCGCCGCGGCCGTAACAGGCTGGCCCCGGCGTCGAGCCGGCGCTGGCGGGGCCGACCTGAATCTCGCCCGCCGGCCCGATCGCGACGATGCTGCCGCCGCCCGCTCCGATCGCCGACACGTCGATGGCGAGCGAGTTCACGACCATGTCGTGTTCAAGCTCGAACGAAGTATTCACGAACGGCGCGCCGCCGGTGACAATGCTGATATCGAGCGAAGTACCGCCCACATCCGCGCACAACAGGTTCGTCTCGCCGATCATTGCGCTGAAGTGCGCGCTGCCGATCGCGCCCGCCGACGGACCCGAGAACACGATACGGTAAGGCTGCTCCATCGCGCGTCGCACCGGCACCAGCGTCGCCGCGCAGTCGGCGAAGTTCAGCTCGCCCTTGAAACCGGCCGCCTTCAGGCCGCTTTCGAGCCGCTCGGTATAGTCCGAGTAGATAATTTTCATGAAGGTGTCGATGACGGTCGTCGAAGCCCGCGGATATTCGCGCGCGAGCGGCGACACCTCGCTTGAGATCGAACATTCGACGTCACCCAGTACCTCCTCCACGAGCGCCTTCAGGCGGATCTCGTGCGCGGGGTTCAGATACGAATTCAACAGACAGATCGCAACGCCGGTCACACCGCACCGCTTCAGCACTTCAAGTTCCTGGCGCGCCTGGACCTCATCGAGCGGAAACAGTACCGAGCCGTCCGCGAGCATTCGCTCGCGAATGCCGCGGCGCAGATAGCGTGGCACGAGCGGACGCGTGGCATCGCCGAAGCTGCGGCGCCAGCGCGGATCGAGAATCGCCGACGCGGGGCGCCAGACACGCCCCATGTCGAGAATGTCGCGATGGCCTTCGGTGGTCAAGAACCCGATCTTCGGCAAGCGACGCGTAATCACGGCGTTCAGACCGTGCGTACTGGCGTGATTGAACGCCTTCGCATCCGCGACGCCGAGTTCCCGCGCGCCGGCGAGAATCGGCTTCGTCACGTCGTCATAATCCGTCGAGATTTTCGCGGTCTCGATCCGGCCGTCTCGCAGCGAGACTACGTCGGTAAAGGTACCGCCAACGTCAATAGCGATCATCTTGCTCTCTCTTACAGTGTGTCCGACAGTAGCCGCAGCGCCGGCCCGAGCCGGGCGCCGCGCTCGCGTTTGATGGAATGCAGGCAGACCTGGCATTTGACGACGTCGAACCAGCCGCCCTCCGAATGCACGGGATAGCGCTTGAGCGCGGCCGATCCGCATTCGGGGCACACGCCGTCCACCGGTTCGCGTTCCAGATGAAGTGCCTTGCTTGTCACGGTCGATGAAGTCATCGCATTCTCGTCAGGGTTGCGTCAGGATCACGTCATGCATCGAGATTGAGCATCACGGTCTTGAGTTCGGTGAACGCCTCGATCGTGGTCCAGCCCCCTTCGCGGCCCATACCAGAGCGCTTGATGCCGCCCGCCGGCGAATTCGGCATCACCGAGTAGCCGTTCACGCCGACCGAGCCGGTGCGCATCGCGTGGGCGACACGGAAGGCGCGCGACAGATCGGTCGTGTAGATGCCGCCCGACAACCCGTAGTCGCTGTCGTTGGCGATCGCGACCGCCTCGTCCTCGGTCTCGAAGCCGATGACGCTCAGCACCGGCCCGAAGATTTCTTCACGCGCGATCTTCATCTTGTTGTCGACATCGACGAACAGCGCCGGCGTCACCCAGTTCCCGTTCGCGAGATCGCCGCCTGGACGGTCGCCGCCGAATACGAGACGCGCCCCTTCCTGCTTGCCACTTTCGATATAACCGCATACGCGGTCGAGCTGGCGCTTCGAGATGATCGGCGCGGACGTCGTCGCCGGATCGAACGGATCGCCGAAGCGGACTTCCTTGACCTGCTCCTGAGCGTGATGAACAAACTCATCGAGGATCGACTTGTGCACCACCGCGCGGGTCGGCGTCGAGCATACCTGGCCCGACAGGAAGGTCGAGCACAGGCCCATCAGGTTGCGCGCTGCAACCCGTACGTCGCGCGTGTCAGGGAACACCAGTGCCGCGCTCTTGCCACCGAGTTCGAGCGACATGCGCTTCATGTTGCTGCCGCTGGTCGACAGGATTTTTTCGCCCACCACCGGGCTGCCGGTGAAGCTGACCTTGTCGATGCCCGGATGCGTGGAAAGCGCCTGGCCGGTGAGCGGGCCGCCGGTAACCAGATTGAACACGCCGGGCGGTAGATCCGACTGGGCAAGAATGTCGGCAAGCTTGATCGCAGCCAGGCTCGCGAGCTCGGACGGCTTTAGCACAACCGTGTTGCCGCACGCTAGCGCCGGCGCAACCTTCATTGCGAACGTCATCACCGGGCCGTTCCACGGCGTGATCGCGGCGACCACGCCGACCGGATCGCGGAACGTCAAGTAATGCAGATTGGTCGAGTCGGTGTATTGCGGGAAGGTCTCGCCGGTGATTTTGTCGATCCAGCCGGCGTAATGATCGAAGTTGTCGGCAGCCACGCGTGAGGACACACGCGAGTTGCGACTGAAGGTGATCGGCATGCCGTTGTCGAGGGTCTGCAGATACGCGATCTCCTCTTCGGCCGCGTAGATCGCCTCGACGATCGGCTGCAGGATACGTTTGCGTTCGCGCGCGGCCATCTTGCGCCACGGTCCATGATCGAACGCGTGACGCGCTGCGGCGACGGCCTCGTTGACGCCGCTGGCGCCGGCCTCGATCAGGGTCGTTACGACTTCGTTGGTAGACGGATGGATCTGGTCAAAACGGCCTTCGCCACCGTCGCGCCAGATGCCATTGATGAATAGGCGCCCCGGCTTGACACCGAAGCGATCGCGAATGGGCAGAACACTGAAAGTCATTGACATGTCTCCTGTCTGGATTGTGAGTGTGATGATAGGAAGGACTCCTCCCCCCAACCATCCCCTTCCAGAGGGACAAACCAATCGCTATCAGGCAGCGGTTTACCCGCAGTCCGGGGACGCCCTTTGCTACCGATGCCCCCCTCCATGTCGGCTCAGGTTTTTCGGTTCCGTACTTCGACACAATCCGCCGGAAATTCGCCGCGTATAGGGATTAATACTCATGGTGATTCACACGCTTCCGGTCAAAACTAACAATCGTTAGTTTTAGTGAAAAATGGATATGCCTTCCGTTCGCGATGTGGGCCGCCATGTACCGCACACATCCCGCGCGCATTTCCGCTACGCGCAGCACGTCATCCGTGCCGCCGCATCCCTAACCTTTTCCCCGACAGGATTGCACTGTGTCCGACACGATCATTGAACAGCTTGCGGATTTCACCGCCCAAACCGAATTCGACCGGCTCCCCCCTGCCGTCGTCGAGGAATGCAAACGCATCCTGCTCGACTCGATCGGCTGCGCCGTGGCGGCGATCGGCGAACCCAAAGGGCGCATTGGTATCGACTATGCGCGAATGATGGGCGGCAATGACGACGCAACCATCATCGGAACGGGCGAACGCGTGTCGATTTTCGGCGCCGCATTCGCGAACGGCGAACTGATCAACGCACTCGACATGGACGCGGTCGTGCCGCCCGGTCACGTCGCGCCATACGTGCTGCCCGGCGCGCTCGCCGTGGGTGAGGCGCGGCACGCGGCAGGCAAGGCGCTGATCGAAGCGATCGCACTCTCGCACGAAATGTCGTATCGCCTCGGCAAGGCGATGGATTATCTGCGCGATACCAAAGACGGCAAGGTGTCGCCGCCGCCCGTCTACGGCTACAGCAGCACCGTGTTCGGCGCGACGGCCGCGATCGTCAAGCTGAAGGCGCTGCCGGCCGAGGTGCTCCCGAACGCGCTCGGCATCGCCGGCAGCATCTCGCCCGTGAATTCGCAGGTCGCGTGGTTCCAGCATGCACCGAGCTCAACGATCAAATACCTGCTGGCCGGCGCGCTCACGCAGACAGCCATGACCGCCGCCCACATGGCGGAACTCGGCCATCGCGGTGACGTCCAGATCCTCGACGATCGCGAATACGGCTTCCCCCGTTTCATTGGTACGCGGCGCTGGGAAGCTGAGCGCATCACGGCCAGGCTTGGCACCGACTGGCTGTTTCCAACAGAGCAGGCGTACAAGCCCTACCCGCATTGCCGCATTCTCCATGCGCTGCTCGACAGCCTGACGGAGATCGTCGAAACGCACGACATCGCGCCGCACGAGATCGACGGTATCAAAGCGTGGGTCGAGGGTTTCGTCGAGCAGCCCGTCTGGCTCAATCGCGAGATTGCCCATGTGCACGACGCGCAGTTCAGCATCGCGCACGGACTCGCGCTGGGCGCGCATCGGGTGCCGCCGGGCAAGGCCTGGCAGGATCCCGAGCTGGTGTTCGGCCCCTCCGTGATGGAGCTGATGGACAAGGTCTCGCACGAGGTGCATCCGAACTACGTCGAACTGCTGTCCGGCCACGCCGCCAGCCGCCCGGCGAAGATCGAGGTCTCCGCACGCGGTCAAACCTTCCTTGGCGAGCGGCGCTATCCAAAGGGCAGCCCGTCGCCGGATCCGGCGAGCCTGATGAGCAACGACGAACTCGCCGCCAAGTTCCGCCGCAATACGGAAGATGTGATGTCCGCCGATCGCATCGACGATGTGATCGGCGCCGTGTTCAATCTCGAGAACGTCGACGATGTCGCGTCGATCATGCGTGTGCTCGGTCCGGACGCCAGGCAGACGCAATCGCGCGAACGAAGGATTGGATGATCATGGCCGCCTGTAACCACCCTCCGTCACGACGTAAAGCGATATCGGCAGGTCGGGTGCCGACCGGTGTTTGCCGGTCGTGGATCCTGTTCGGGTTGTTGTCGATTCCCTATTCGTTCGCGCACCTTGACAGCGAGGCGCTTGATCACCTGATCTGTCCGGCCGACGTATTGCCGCTGCATGACGAGTGAACATCCTGACCAGCGGCGACATTCTCATGTTCGCCGCAGGCCTTCACGAGCGGCCTAGCCGCTCGCACCTTCCCCCGTCGCTTTCTCGCTACAGCTACACCGCATAAGCCTCCCTGGTCGCCGCAGATCGTTGCTCGAACTCCGGCGCAACCGGCCGCTGCGAGCCGATCATCCCTTGCGCCGGCAACGGACGATCATCATGAACGACGAAAGTCGAAACCATCGTGACGAGTTGCTTGCTCTGATCGTCCAGCGACTGCGCGGCGGCGGCCACTTCCTCGACATACGCGGCATTGTGCTGCGTCGCCCGGTCCATCTCGGCCACGGCCTGGGTAACCTGATCGATGCCATGACTCTGCTCGACCGAAGCCGCTGCTATTTCGCTCATCAAGTCGGTCACACGCCGGATCGCCTCCAGGATTTCGCTCATCGACGCGCCCGCCGCGTTCACCAGTTCCACACCGCCCTGAACGTGCGTGACGGAATCCTGAATAAGCCCCCTGATCTCCTTCGATGCCGATGAGGAACGCTGCGCAAGCGAGCGTACCTCGGACGCGACCACAGCGAATCCCCGCCCCTGCTCACCAGCGCGCGCGGCTTCGACGGCGGCGTTCAGCGCGAGAATGTTCGTCTGGAACGCAATGCTTTCGATGATGCCGACAATTTCCGCGATCTTGCCGGAGCTTGCGTTGATGCCGCTCATCGCGTCGATGACTTGCGATACGACGCCGTTGCTACGTTCGGCAACCTGCACAGCCCGGGCCGCGACCTGACTCGCCTGCTGCACGTTGTCGGCGTTCTGGCTGACCATCGATGACAGCTCTTCCATGCTCGCCGCCGTTTCCTGCAGCGACGCCGCCTGTTGCTCCGTGCGCCGCGACAGATCCAGATCGCCGGCCGATATCTGCGCGGCCGCGGCGGCGATCGAGTCGGCGGACGTCTTGATCCCGTGAATCGCGCCGGATAGATTCGCTTGCATCCGCTTCATCGAATAAAGCAAGCTGCCGCGATCGTTCGGCTTGGTATGGACGGTCGCCGTCAGATCGTTTCTCGCAATCCGCCCGGCAATCACGGCTGCGTAGTCGGGTTCTCCGCCCAGAGAACGGACGATGCCGCGATTGAGCAGCGCGACGACACCACTCAGCAATACCGCGATGACCGTGCAGATACCGAGGCCCTGCAGCAGGTTGGTGTAAAACGCCGCATCGATGTCGTCGACGAACAGACTGGTATTGACGATCCAATCCCACGGCCGATAGGTGTCAATGTAGGCAATCCGGGCGACGTCCACCGTGGTACCGGATGCCTCTCGTGGATAAAGGAAGCGCCTGAATCCACTACCGTTCTGTGCTACCGCGTCGATCTGGTCCCGGACAATCGCTGCGACCTTCGGATTCAATTCGCTCAGCGGCCTGTTTTGCAGCGCGGCGTCGAACGGATACATGAGGACCACGCCCTTCGAGTTCACGATCGAGAAATAACCTGAGTCGCCGTAACGCATGTTGCGAATCACGTCCATCGCCTTGCTTTGAGCTTCGTCGACTGTCAGTTTGCCGGCAGAAGCCTGATCCGCATACATCCTCGCTGTTGCGAGCGCGATCTGGGTCGCATGTACCAGATCGGACTTCCTCTCCTCCATGCGGACCTCGCGACCCCGATACGCATCGGTGACGGACAGAAAGACGAGACCGACCAAACTAAGGATCAACGGCAACCAAAGCTTTCGAGCAAAGGATAATTTCATTGTTTAGGCCTCCAATATTTGTTATCAATGTGCACGAAGCGAGTTTGCCGTTCGTGACAATGTGACCGATGCTACTGACGGCACTTCGCCACCGTCAATCTCGCGGTCTTTGGTGTTCCGTACCTTGGGAGGCCAGACGCGACTGCGCCGCACCATCAATGGTGCGGCGCGCGCCCGGCGTGTGCTCGCAAGGTCTAGCTGAAAGTGCCCGCGCTCGCGAGGGCCTCGATATCGCTGTGCTCCAACCATCCCGACAACGCCTCGCTGGCATTCTCCGCAGTCAGTTCGGCGGGCTGCTTTGGCACATCGAGCTTAGTTCTGGAAAATCGCGGCGCGGGCGCCGGCTGCATAACGCCCGCCACGTCGACGTAGGTTCCGCGCGCCTTCAAGTGCGGATGCGCATAGGCTTCTTCGAGATCCAGAACCGGCGCGAAGCACGCGTCGGTGCCTTCGAGCAGCGCTGTCCATTCGGTGCGCGTCTTCGACCGGAACACTGACGCCAGCACTTCCTTCGCCTTCGGCCAGTCGTGCTCGTCAGCCTGATTGCCGAGATCCTTCGCATCGACCCCGATCCGTTCCAGCAACTGCAGGTAGAACTTGCGCTCGATCGGCCCAATAGAAACGTACTTGCCATCCGCGCATTCGTAGACCTCGTAGAACGGCGCGCCCGAGTCCAGCAGATTGGTGCCCCGCTGCCCCGCCATCATGCCACCCTCCTTCAGACCGACGAGGACAGTCATCAGCGATGCGACACCGTCGACGATCGCGGCATCCACGACTTGCCCCTTGCCTGAGCTACGCGCCTCGAGAAGACCGGCCAGGATGCCCAGCGCAAGATAGAGCGAACCGCCCGCATAATCGCCGATCACGTTCAGTGGAATGCTCGGCGGCTGGCCGCGACGGCCGATTGCGTTGAGTACGCCCGTGATCGAGATATAGTTGATGTCGTGGCCTGCGCATTGCGCGAGCGGGCCGTCCTGGCCCCAACCCGTCACGCGCCCGTAGACGAGCGCGGGATTGCGCGCGAGGCAATCGTTCGGCCCTAGTCCGAGACGCTCGAGCACGCCCGGCCGAAAACCTTCGATCAGCGCGTCTGCCTTGCCGATCAAATCGAGAACAAGCGAACGGCCAGCCGGATCCTTCAAATCGACCCGGATCGACTTGCGATTGCGTAGCGCGACGTCGTATTCGATCGGTCTCGGCAGGCCGAGCCCGGACGGCTCCTTGCGATCCACCCTGATCACCGTGGCCCCCATGTCGGCGAGCAGCATGGCGGCCACGGGCCCCGGCCCGATGCCCGCGATTTCTACGATCTTGACCCCGTTCAGCGGTCCCAATTCAGTCTCTCCAGTTGGTTAGGGCCGATGGCCGATCGATAGTTGGCAAACGGCTAGATGACGCCGCTTGAACGCAACGCGTCGATGTCCTGCTTTGACAGCTTCAGCAGGTCGCCGTAAATCTGCTCGTTGGCCGCACCCAGTTCGGTGGCGGGCACATCGAACTGAGCCGTGCTCTTCGAGAACTGGATCGGCAATCCCATGCCGACCGCCTCGATCGGTCCCAGCGTGGGATGCGTCAGATTCATCACGGCACCGCTCTCGTGCAGGCGAGGATCGTGCAGCACCTCGTTAGGACCACGCACGCGCGCGGACGGTACCCCGCGTTTCTCCAGTAATTCGAGCACGATTTCGTCCGACGCCCGCTGACGCGTCCACGCCTCGATAATCGAATTCATCTCGCTCGCGTGCTTGAGTCTTGGTCCGCGACTACTGAAGCGCGGGTCTTCGATCAAGTGGGACTGGTCCAGCGCGTCGAGCAGGCCGCGCAGCCAATCCGGATGAAACGCCGCAATGGCCACGTGGCCATCCTTGCTCGGATAAACGCCGAACGGCACCAGCCGATCCTGGAAATTGCCCGTGCGCGCCGCGTAGCCCGCCTTGCCGAACACGTCGAAATGCTCTTCCGCCACCCACGACGCGAGGCAGTCCAGCATCGACACCTTCACGAGCTGGCCTTCGCCCGTGCGGCCACGATAGATCAGCGCCGCGAGGATGCCGTTGACCGCGTACTGCGGCGCGACCAGATCCGCGATGGGCAAGCCGAAGCGCGTCGGCGGACCGTCTGCGAAGCCAGTCACTTCCATGATGCCGCTCAGCGCCTGCACGATGATGTCCATGCCCTTCAAGCCCGGGAACGCGCTCGGCTCGCCCAGCGCCTTGATCGACGCATAGATGAGCTTCGGATTGCGCTGCTTTACGCTGTCGTAATCGACGCCCAGCCGCGCAGTCGCACCTTCGCTCATGTTCTCGACCAGAACGTCAGCCTGCTCGACGAGTTGCAGAAACAGTTCGCGCCCCCGCTCCGACTTGAGATCGAGCGTGATACTTTTCTTGTTGCGCGCGCGGTTAAGAATGCTCAGCGATACTTCGCCGTCCGCCTGCGCGCCGAAATTGATGCCGTTCCCGCCGACGAACGGCGGATTCGTCCGCGCAATGTCGCCGCCGCCGGGCGCCTCTATCCGAATGACCTCCGCGCCGAGGCCGCCCAGCATCATTGATGCATAGGGGCCGGCTAGCGCCACGGTCAGGTCGAGCACCCGGATGCCCTCGAGTGGCCGCACGACCTGATTTGTCATGTTCGTCTCCTTGTAGATTGCTCGCGCCGGCGGTTCGAGTTTCCTGAACCGCGCGCCGCCGCTTAGTACGACTTTGGCAGGCCGAGCTTGCGCTCGGCGATATTCGACAGGATAAGCTGCGGAGTGACAGGTGCGATGTAGCCAATCCAGGCTTCCCGCATGAACCGTTCGACGTGATACTCCTTCGCATAGCCAAAGCCGCCATGCGTGAGCATCGAGGTCTGGCAGGCTTGCATGCAAGCCTCGGATGCCAGCAGCTTCGCCGCATTGGCTTCCGAACCGCAGGGCAGCCCCTTGTCGTAAAGATCAGCGGCCGCGAAGATCATGTGGTTCGCCGCTTCCAGCTCAGCCCAGTTGCGCGCCAACGGATGCTGGACACCCTGGTTCTGGCCGATCTGGCGGCCGAACACGACCCGTTCCTTGGCATATTGGGTTGCAAGCTTGAGCACGGCACGGCCGATGCCGACCTGCTCCGCGGCGACCAGCACGCGCTCGGCGTTCATGCCGTGGAATATGTAGCTCAGGCCCTTGCCTTCCTCACCGATCAACGACTCCTTCGACACCGGCAGGTCTTCGATGAAGAGTTCGTTGGTGTCCACCGCGGCGCGGCCGAGCTTATCGATCTCCCGGATGTCGATATAGTTTCGATCGAGCTTGGTGTAGAACAGGCTCAGCCCTTCGCTATGCTTCTTGACCTCCTCGATCGGCGTGGTGCGCGCGAGGATCAGCATGTGGTCGGCGACCTGCGCGGTCGAGATGAAGACCTTCTTGCCCGAGATCAGGTAATTACCGTCGGACTGCTTCTTCGCCACCACTTTGAGCTTGGTGGTGTCCAGTCCCGTGTCCGGCTCGGTGACCGCGAAACACGCCTTGTTCTCGCCACGGGCAAAAGGCGGCAGCCAGGCCTTCTTCTGCGCCTCCGTGCCGAAATGAACGACCGGCGCCAAGCCGAAAATGTTCATATGGATGGTGGACGCAGCCGCTTGTCCGCCACACTCGGCGACGGCGCGCATGAATAGCGCCGCCTCCGTCACGCCCAGATTCGCGCCGCCCACGTCCTCGGGCATGCAGATGCCGAGCCACCCGCCGCTGGCAACGGCTGCGAAGAACTCGTGCGGGAATTCGTGGTTCTTATCCTTGTTACGCCAGTAATCGAGCGGAAAATCCGCACAGATCTTCTGTGCTGCATCAACAATGGCAACCTGATCGGCGCTGAGTTGGTAGTCCATGGCTTAAGTTTTCCTGAAGGTGCGAAATCAAGCTTTGGCGACGGGGCGCGTCATCATCAGACCGACGCGGATCGCTTCGCAGACCACTTCGTCGCGCTGGTTCAAGCCGATGTGCCTGAACGTGACGATGCCGGAATCGTTGCGGCTCTTCGACAGGCGCGCATTCACAATCTCCGTTCGTACGTGGATCGTATCGCCATGGAACACCGGCTTCGGAAACTTGATCTCCTGGAATCCCAGGTTGCCGAGCGTCGTGCCGAGCGTCGTTTCCTGCACGGTCACACCAGCCACCAGCGCAAGCAGAAACATGCTGTTGACAAGGCGCTGTCCATAGATCGTGCCCTTGCAGTACTCGGCGTCGATGTGCAGCGGCGCGCTGTTGTAGGTCATCGCCGAGAACAACACGTTGTCGGTTTCGGTGACGGTACGGCGAATCGGGTGCTCGACCACGAGGCCTTCAACGCACTCTTCGAAGTAAAGTCCAGCCATGATTCTCTCCTGATAATTCTGGGCGGCCAGCACCGTGCCGGTCGCAATAATAGATGGATGGCCCGATCGATCAGCCGTTGAACTGACGTGCGAGTGCGATGATTTCCTTCGCGGTCTTTACGTGCGCGATGTCGATGTGCTCGCCGTCGTAGACTGTCGAAGCGCGGCCAGCGGCCTCGGCCTTTTCGAGCGCAGCGATCATGCCTTCGTAGTAGGCGACTTCATCGGCGGACGGGCTGTAGACCTCGTTGATGACAGGCACGTTGGTCGGGTGCAGCGCCAGTTCGCCGGTCATGCCGAGCTGGCGGTCCAGCAGCGACGATTCACGCAGACCTTCGAGGTCGCGAATCTGCTGCCACACGCCGCCGATTGCCATCTTTCCCGCAGCCTTCGCCGCCATCACGGCGCGCGACTTCAGGTAGTGGCTTTCACGGCCTCCCGGCGACCACACATAGCCAAGCGCACGGGCGACGTCGGCATTCTTCGCCGTCGCGCCGACCAGGCCGACGACACGTTCGCGCAGCGCGATTTCATAAGCGAGCTGCAGCGAACGCGCGGTTTCCAGCAGGGGAATGACGCGGGTCTTGCCGAGCTCGACGCCGTTGCGGTATTCCGCTTCGGTCAGCATCATCGAGATGCAGTCGAGGTCTTCCGGACCGCACGGCTTCGAAATCACGATGCCTTCGACATGCGGGCTCACCGCGGCAAGGACGTCGTCGAAATCGTACAGATGCGGGCTGCGGTTAATACGCACGTACACGCGCTGCTTCTGTTCGGCCAGCCACGCGAGCTTCGACTTGACGATGCCGCGCGCTTCCACCTTATGTTCGTGCGGAACGCTGTCCTCGAGATCGAGAATCAGTGCATCGGCCTTGGATGTGATCGACTTCTCGATCCAGGATTCCTTGTTGCCCGGCACAAACAACAACGAGCGCATCGGTTTCACGGGGGTGGTACTCATCAGACTGACCCTTTCATCAACATTGATCGGATTTACCTTACTAACGTTAGTTAGTGTGCCCTGCGGACTATCGCTTTTCCACCAGGGTTAGCCCTGGACCGCGTGCTTGAGGAGCCCGGCACATCGGATTGATGCGTACAGGATGACGCAAAAATCAAACTAACGGTAGTAAGATAAACGCTAAATGACCAGCCCTTTCGCGGCGTGGCGTGCAACGATGTCCGCCGGTACCGTATGCCCCGCGTTGGACGCAGCGGGACCGGCCTGAAGAATCGCAGCCAGGAACAGAATTCAATGACAGTACGCAACACACTCGCGCGGATCAGCGACATTCCGCGTGCATGGGCACTGCGCGCACCCGACCTCGACGCGCTGATCGACGGCGAGCGGTGCACGACGTTCGGGGAACTGTGGTCCCGCATCCGCAAGGCGCACGCCTTTCTCGAAAGCCAGGGCGCGCGGCCCGGCGATCGCGTCGTCATCGTCGGCGAGAACTGTGCGGCGCTAATCGTCTTGCTGTTCGCGGTGTCGGAACTCGGCGCATGGCCGGTCGTGGTCAACGCGCGGTTGTCGGAACGGGAACTGTCGGCGATCTGCGCGCACTGCGAGCCACGACTGATGTTCTTCACACACAAAGTGTCGGCGGAAGCGCGGCATCACGGCGAGCGTCTCGGCGCGCGCGTGATCGAAGCGGACGGCATCGGCACCGTGATGGCTTGCGACGCCGCGCTCAATGTCCACGCCGAAAGCGGGACGGCGGCACGCGAGGTCGCCCTCCTGATCTATACGTCGGGCACCACGGGCCAGCCGAAGGGCGTGATGGTCACGCATCGCGGACTGCTGCACTTCGCTCGCGTGTCCGCGACGTCACGGAACCTGGAACCGGGCGACTGCGCGTACGCAGTGCTGCCGATGTCGCACATATTCGGCATCGGCACCCTGCTTCTCGCCACGTTGTACGGCGGCGCCAGCCTTTACCTGTCCACACGCTTTGATCCGGCCGATGTGATCGAGGCGATCGAAAACGGCACGATCACGATCCTGCAGGGCGTGCCCACGATGTTCACGCGGCTCGTCAGTTTCCTTCGGGAATCTGGACGAACCATCAGCATTGCGAATCTGCGCTACCTGTACACCGGCGGCAGCCTGCTCGACCTGACGCTCAAGCGCGAGGCCGAAGCGCGTTTCGGACAGCCGCTGCACCACGGATACGGGATGACCGAGTACGCAGGCTCGCTTGCGGTCACACGCATCGAACGGCCGCGGCAGGATTGCTCCGCGGGCGAAATCGTCGACGGTGCTCAACTGCGCGTGCTTGATGAGCAGCGCCGTCCGGTGCCGCCCGGAACGCCGGGTGCGCTGTGGGTACGCGGCCCCGGGGTCATGCTGGGCTATTACCGCGCACCGCAGGCGACCACCGACGCGCTTGATCCCGAAGGCTGGCTCGACACGGGCGACATCGGCAGAATCGATGAAGACGGCGCACTGTTCATCGTCGGACGCTCCAAGGACCTGATCATCCGCTCGGGATTCAACGTTTATCCGGTCGAAGTGGAAACGGTTATCAACTCGTACACCGGCGTCAAACAGTCCGCGGTCGTCGGCCGCCGCACCGAAGACAGCAACGAGGAAGTGGTCGCGTTCGTCGAACTCGAGGCCGGCGCAAGCGCCGACCTCGACGCGTTGAAGCAATATGTGGCCGCACGCCTGTCGCCGTACAAGCGGCCGGCGCGGATCGTCGTCATTCCGGAGCTACCCACGACCACCAGCGGAAAGCTGCTCAGACACGTGCTCCGCACGATGGCGGAAAACGATCGCACCGCATTGTGATGCTGATATCTCATCCGATCGGAGTACGGAACATTCTTTCGATTGCGATTGACGCGGCCGCGCCCCGCCTTGATGTTATGGGAATACCTGTCGATTTCCGCACGCGGCACGAATGCTTCCGCGTCGCAGCGTCGTCGACGGGCCAGCCGGAGCAACACCGATTCGCGGACTGCAGCCGTTTTCCTATCCGGTTCCGCGTGGAACGGCCACGCAATGTTGGAGTAGTTCGATCATGATGACTTTATCGAAAGCAGGAACCTACCCGTCGCGTACGCCCGACCCGATGCATACATGGAAAAGCGCCGACGGCGTACGGCTCGCCGGCGACTCGTGGGGTGACCCGGACGGCACGCCCGTCATTCTGTTGCACGGCAGCGGGCAGACCCGTCACGCGTGGAGCGGAACCGGCCGTGCGCTCGGTGCGGCAGGCTTTTACGCCGTCGCCTTCGACGCGCGGGGTCATGGCGATTCGGATTGGTCACCGACCGGCAACTACAGTCAAGGCGTGATGGTCCGCGATCTCGAAGGCATCGCCGCGACATTCGGCAACCGACGGCCGATGCTCGTCGGCGCCGGACTGGGCGGTGGCACGAGCCTTCTCGCCGTCGGAGAAGGCTACCTCAATGCCAGCGCGCTGGTGCTCGTCAATATCGCGCCCTCTATCGAACCTGTGGGTGTGTCTCGCCTGCAGTCATTCATGCGGCAGCAGCCCGACGGTTTCCAGTCGCCCGACGAAGCCGCCGACGCGATCCGGCACTACCGCCCTCATTCGGCACGCGCGTTCGCGCCGGAAGTCCTGACTCGCAGCCTGCGGTGCGGCGACGACGGCAAATACCACTGGCATTGGGATCCGCACTTTCTGGCGTGGCCGCGCGACCTGGAACGCCGCCATACGCGTTTTTCGGCCAGCGCACGCAAGCTGAAGCTGCCGACGCTGCTCATACGCGGGGAAGGTTCGGAGATCGTCACTAAAGCAAGCGTGGATGAGTTCCTGCGCTTGTGTCCCCATGCGGAATATGTGGATATCCAGGATGCCGGCCACATGGTGGCGGGAGAGCGTAACGATGCATTCGGTAAGGCCGTGCTTCGCTTTCTCACGCATCAGGCCGAGGCCGATCAGGCGCCGCAGCGCCGCGCGGTTGCCTGACCGCGACGGCGCCGCCGAGATCCCCGTGGCCCGATTACCGATGGCGCCACGATAAGTAGGCACGAACGCCGCGTCTTGAGACCGGCACCCGCAAGCGCTGCCGGTCCGCGAACCGCCCTCATCGCGCCTGCAACTCAACGTCCGGCGGCAAGCCGGATGTCGTCCAGCGCGATCGGGTTATCGAGCGACGACAGGTCCCCCGGCGACTGCCCGGTGTAGACACTGCGAATCACCCGCCGCATGATCTTCGAGCTGCGCGTCTTCGGCAGGTGCGTCACCACATGCACCGCGGCCGGACGGAACGGCCGCCCCAGCCTGCCATCAACATGCTTCGCCAGACTCTGTTCGAGCTCCGCCTGCGACACCTGCGAGCCCGCCGTGCGGATCACGAATACCACCAGCTTCTGCCCCTTCACCGGATCCTCCACCCCGATCGCCGCCGCTTCGGCGATCTCCGGCAATTCGAGCAGCACCTCCTCGATCTCCGCCGGACCCACCCGCTTGCCCGCGAGCTTGATCGTGTCATCCGAGCGGCCCAGCATGAACCAGTGCCCATCCGCACGGTGCATCGCCAGATCGCCATGCACCCAGATCCCCGGAACGGCGCGCCAGTACGCTTCGAGGTAGCGCGCATCGTCCTGCCAGAACGACTGCGTCATCCCCACGAACGGCGCGCGCACCGACAGCTCGCCGATCGTATCCACCAGCGATTCGCCCGCCGGCCCGACAACATCGACCGCCACCGACGGCGACGCCGTGTTGAACCCGCCCGGCACGATCGGCCTGACCACCACGCTCGACAGCAGCGCCCCCGATACCTCCGTGCCGCCCGTGTAGTTGATGACGGGACGGCGCCCCGATCCGAACGCGTTCTGGAACCAGCTGAAATGTTCAGGATCGATGCCCTCGCCTGCGGTAATCAGCAGTTGAACCGTCGACACATCGCCCTGCATCGCAATATCTTCATTCGCCGCGAGCCCGCGGATCAGCGTCGGCGCGGAACCAAAATGCGTGATGCGGTGACGTTCGACCAGCCGCGACATGCGCGACCAGTCCGGAAAGTCCGGCGCGCCGTCATAGCACACCAGCGTCGCGCCGCGCAGCAGCGCGCTCGACAGCACCAGCGTGCCGGCGATCCACCCCATGTCGGCCGGCCAGCAGAACACGTCGCCCTGCTTGACGTTGAAATGCACCGCCGAGTCGTGCGCGATCTTCAGCGGGAAGCCGCCATGCGTGTGCACCGCGCCTTTGGGCTTGCCCGTCGTGCCCGACGTGTAGATCACCATGAACGGATCCTCGGGCAACATCCGCTCGGGCGCCGGGTCCGGCTGCGCGCCGGCAACCATGCGCCAGTCGAGCACGTTCGCACCGAATT
The DNA here is from genome assembly GCF_052682275.1 of Paraburkholderia sp. D1E. Lineage (NCBI taxonomy): Bacteria > Pseudomonadati > Pseudomonadota > Betaproteobacteria > Burkholderiales > Burkholderiaceae > Paraburkholderia > Paraburkholderia sp. D1E. The sequence continues at coordinate 6,434,618 of NZ_JBQYMB010000001.1, read as the reverse complement.
CGATCGGCTCGTCCGCGTGCTTCCAGATCACCGTGTCGATGTCCGGCAGCCGCGTCAGCGCCTCGTCGACCAGCTTGCGCGTATCGACCCGCCTGCCGCGGCGCGAGAACCCCGTCGTGGCCACCAGCACGCGCGCGGAACACGACGACAGCCGGGACACGATGGCATCGACGCCAAAGCCGCTGAAGAGTGGCACCGCGACCGCACCCAGCCACGCAAGGCCCAGCAGCGTCACCGTTGCCTCAACACCGTTCTCCATCAGCAGGCCGACGCGGTCTCCGCGCCGCACGCCCTGTGCCTTCAGGCCTGCCGCGAACGACGCCACCCGCTGCGCCAGCTCGCTGTAGCTCAAACGCTGAACCGAGCCGTCTTCGCGCTCGGCGACGACCGCATCCTGTTGCGCCGTCGCCGGATCGTGCGCCCACTGGAGTGCGGTCCGCACCCAGTTCAGTTCGCCGCCGCGGAACCACTTCGGAAATTCCCGACCGGCCGACAGATCCGCATACGTGTGGTAATCGGTATCCCAGACGATGCCGCAGAAATCGACCACCGTTCGCCAGTAAGCGCCGGGCTGCGCATTCGAGAACGCCAGCAGCTCGTCGTAGTCCCTGAGCCCCAAACGCGCGATCAGCGCATTGACGTTCGACGTGGCGATATCGTCAGCCGTCGGATTCCACACATTCCTCTGATGTTCACTCATTGAAGTTCCAGGCGGGTAAGGTAAACATTGTCCTGTTCAGTCAGATCGGCGGCGTGTCCGGTGAAGTCGAGAAATGATGCTGGCGGATCTTCCATTCACCGTGCTGCGACACGATCACGAGTGTTGTGCGCAGGCGAGAGTTCGACGTCCGGCCGCCGCTGATCACGAACGAGAATTCGCCATAGCCTTGTGCGAGGAAACAGTCTGGCCCTAGCCGGATAAAGTGCTGCTCCACCAGCGCCAGCGTCGCGGATTCGATCACGCCGTCGTACGATGCGAAGTACTCGCGAATCGCGCTGCTGCCGACCGAGTGGCCAGGCCTGCCGCCGAAAAAGAGCGCATCCTCGGTATACACCGCGGTTAGCGTATCCGGATTCCAGTCACGGGCGGCCGCGTTCCACGCGGCCTGCACGATCGCCAGCGCGGGGCTGGCCGCGTCACTCGTTCCACTCATCGCGTTCTCCTCCTTGCGCGTCTTACACCATCCGCATCACATCTTCCGTCGCCACGCGGGAAGAGCGGAAGGCATTGGCGGGATGCTCCGTGTCGGCATAGCCGAACCCGATACCGCAGATGAACTTCCGCTCGTCGCCGATTCCGAAGTAGCGGCGGATGAAACCGGCATGATTCGCAAGTGCGGCCTGCGGCGACGTCGCCACACCATGCGCGCGCGCCGCCAGTAGGAACGACGCGACGAACGCTCCGCAGTCGACCGCCGCATACGGCCCGAGTTCGGCCGGCATCGTCAGCAGCGCGACGTGCGGCGCACCGAACAGCCGGAAGTTCTCGGCAACCTGCCGGGCGCGCGCTTCCTTGTCGCTGCGCTCGATGCCGAGGGCAGCGTAGAGTGCGTAACCCACTTCCCGGCGACGGTCGCCGTACGCGCCGCGATACTCCTCCGGAAACGGAATGTCGGAGTCGACCTCGGGATGCCGCGCGGCATGGTCGGCGAGCGCGCTGCGAAACGGCTCGGTCGTCTCGCGAGACGTCACAAGCACGTGCCATGGCTGCACGTTGCACCATGACGCCGTCCGCTTCGCAATATCGACGATGCTCTCGATCACTTCTACCGGAATGGCATCGGGCCGATACGCTCGACAAGTGAAGCGCTCGGACGACAGGCGGCGGATCGTCTCCACATCCGCCATCAACGGGACGCTGGAAGAAAGGCTTTCGGTTTTTGACTGCACGGGATAACGCCCCTTTTCTTGCTGACTGATGATCTGAATCATACATCAATCTACCATTTGTTAGGTTGATGCTCCGGTTCTCCCGGTCAATGTCCACGTGCGTACATGAAGGACCCCATGTCGCGCTGATCTATCGTCGGTTTCACATATTCGGATAGTTAGGGCCGCCACCACCTTCCGGCGTCACCCACACGATGTTCTGGGTCGGGTCCTTGATATCGCAGGTCTTGCAATGCACGCAGTTCTGCGCATTGATCACGAGACGCTCGCTGCCGTCGTCGTTCTTCACGAACTCATATACCGCGGCCGGGCAATAACGCGCTTCCGGACCGGCATAGGTCTGCCAGTTCACATTCACCGGCACCGAAGGATCTTTCAGCGTCAGGTGAGCCGGCTGGTTCTCTTCGTGATTGGTGTTCGAGATGAACACCGAAGAGAGCCGGTCGAACGTCAGCTTCCCATCGGGCTTCGGATACGCGATCTGCTTGCATTGCGAAGCAGGTTTGAGCATCTCGTGGTCCGAGTGCTGGTGATGCAGCGTCCAGGGCACGTTGCCGCCCAGCAGCTTCTGCTCCACGCCGACCATCAAGGTACCGAGGTACAGGCCCTTGCTCATCCATTGCTTGAAGTTGCGCGCACGATGCAGTTCCGTGTGCAGCCACGAGGTCTTGAACGACTCCGGATAGGCCGTCAGCTCATCGCTGGTGCGGCCCGCCTGCGCGGCATCGAATGCCGCATCGGCGGCCAGCATGCCGGTCTTGATCGCCGCGTGCGAACCCTTGATTCGTGACGCGTTCAGGAAACCGGCATCGTCACCGACCAGCGCGCCACCCGGGAACACCAGCTTCGGCAGCGACAGCAGGCCACCTGCGGTGATCGCCCGCGCGCCGTACGACACGCGCTTGCCGCCTTCGAGCACCGCGCGGATCGCCGGATGCGTCTTGTAGCGCTGGAATTCCTCGAACGGTGACAGATACGGGTTCGTGTAGCCGAGACCGACCACAAAACCCACCACCACCTGGTTGTTGTCCATGTGATAGAGGAACGAGCCGCCGTACGTGTCGTTCTCAAGCGGCCAGCCGGCCGTATGCATCACCAGACCCGGCTTGTGTTTCGACGGATCGATTTCCCACAGTTCCTTGATGCCGATCCCGTAGACCTGCGGATCGACGCCTTCGCGCAGCTTGAATTTATCGTTCAGTTGACGGCCCAGATGCCCGCGCGCGCCTTCGCAGAACAGCGTGTACTTCGCGTGCAGTTCCATGCCGAGCTGGAAGTTCTCGGTCGGCTGACCATCTTTGCCGATGCCGAGATTGCCGGTTGCAACACCCTTAACCGAACCATCGTCGTTATAGAGGATTTCAGCCGCCGGAAAGCCCGGGAAGATCTCGACGCCCAGCGCTTCGGCCTGCTGACCCAGCCAGCGCGTGACGTTCGCGAGGCTGATCACGTAATTGCCGTGATTCTTGAAGTTTTCCGGGAGCGCCCAGGTCGGCACGCTCTTCGAACCGGTTTCGGTGAGGAACAGGAACTTGTCTTCGGTCACGTCCACCGTGAGCGGCGCGCCTTTTTCCTTCCAGTCCAGAATCAGTTCGGTGATGGCGCGCGGATCCATCACCGCGCCCGACAGGATATGAGCCCCGATCTCCGAGCCTTTTTCCAGTACGCACACGCCAATCTCGACGCCTTTTTCAGCCGCCAACTGCTTCAGGCGGATCGCTGCGGACAGGCCAGCCGGGCCGCCGCCGACGATCACAACGTCGTATTCCATCGACTCGCGCGGACCGTATTGCTCAATGAGGCTGGTATGTGGCATGTGGTGATTCAAATCGTGTTGATGCGACGGCATTCCGTCGCGTGGGGGAAGCCGGCCGTGCCATGGCAATCGACCGTCTTTCGTTCAATTAATCGCGGCGCGTCCGCGTTGCCCAGTCGTCGCGTAACCGTCCGGGAATACTCAAGCCTGCTTCTTGCCCGCGGCAAACGCCAGCAAGCGCTGCGCGCGCAACAGGACCGGCCGGTCGACCATCTTTCCGTCGACTGTGATCGCGCCGGCACGGGACTCCGTCATTGCATCGACAACGCGCCGCGCCCACGCGAGTTCCTGTTCACCGGGTCGATAACACGCGTGGACAGCCGCGATCTGCCCGGGATGAATGCAGAGCTTCGCCCCGAAGCCTTGCCTCTTGCCGTTCAACGCGTCGGCCGTCAATCGCTCGACATCGTTAATGTCGGGTGTGACGCCGTCGATCGGCTGATCGAGCCCAGCGGCACGCGAGATCAGCGCTAGTTGCGCGCGATACGGATTCAACGCTTCGCGGTCTTCCTGCATACCCATCTCGGCGATGAAATCCAGCGTGCCGAACATCAGTTGTTTCACGCACGGCGCTTTCGCAATCTCCATCGCCGACAGCATGCCAACGGCGGTCTCGATCAGCGGAAAGACTGGTACCTTTCGGCGTGCGCGCCACACGACGTTGATCACGTCCAACGCGCGCTCCGTTTTCGGCAGCACGATGCCCGCGATGCCGTCAAGCGCCGCCAGTTTCGCGTCCTCGTCGAACCAGCGCGTGCCATAGGCATTGATCCGGATCAGTACGGGGTGACTGCGCGACACCCATGCCGCGACGGCCGCGCGGGCCGATTCCTTGGCTGCGGGTTCGACCGCATCCTCAAGATCCACGATGACGGCGTCGGCGCCGCTCGACAGCGCGCTCTGGAAACGGTCGGGCCGGCTGCCGGGTACAAACAAATAGGATTGCGGCGAATGAGAGACGTTGGACGACATTTCGGATTCCTGCTGTATATCGGTGATTCGGTGGAAGGTGCAAGTGCATCAAAGCGTGTCGGCACGAGCGCCGCCTTACACGACGCCCAACTCGCGAAGCGCGCCAATCTCCGAATCGCTATACCCGACCTCGTGCAGGATCGCAACCGTGTGTTCGCCGACCGTCGGCGCGCGCGATTCGATCGCCGGCGGCGTGCGCGACAGCTTCGCAGGTGACGACACGATTGGCGCCGAGCGCGCCATGCCCGGGTAGTCGACCCAGTCGAATGCCTCCGATGCACGAATCACCGGGTCGTCGAGCGCTTCGCGGGGCGAGTAGACCGGGCCGGCCGGAATCTTGGCCTTCTCCAACGCGTCGAGCGCTTCCGCGCGAGTACGCGATGCACACCACTTCGACATCATCTCGCTCAGTATCTGGCCGTTCTCGCCGCGGCTCAGATCGTCTGCAAAGCGCGGGTCGTCGATGAGTTCGGGGGCGCCGATCAAGTGTACCCAGCGCTTGAACAACGGTTGCCCGATCACCTGCGCGATGATCCAGCCATCCGCGGTACGGAAGATATCCGATGGCCCATAGCTGGGGCTGCGATTCCCCGTGGCTTGCCTATCGAGGCCCAGCACCGACTCTTCGATCAGGATGCCGCTCGCGAAGGTCAACGCCGTCTGCAACAGCGAGCCTTCCACGATCTGCCCCTTCCCGCTCGTGCGACGCTCGTAAAGCGCCATGACCGTGCCGAGCGCACTTGACATCGCGGTCGCGAAGTCCACCACTGGCACCATCGCCTTCGCCGGATTCTCGGGCATACCCGACAGATACACCGCGCCACTCATCGCCTGTCCGACGCCGTCGAAACCGACACGATGCGCCGCATCAGCGTGGTTGCCGAATGCGGACGACGCCGTCAGGATGATGTCCGGCTTGATCGCACACAAGGATTCGTAATCGAGCCCGAGGTTCGCCAGCGTCTTCGGCGGCATGTTCGCAACCACCACATCTGCGGTTCGGATCAGCCGCCGCGCGACCTCTCGCCCCTGCGGAGAGTCAAGATCGAGCGTCAGCGAGCGCTTGTTGCGATTCGACTGCAGAAATACCGCACCTTCCCCGCTCTCCGTCACCGGCATCACGAACCGGTCCTCGCTCCCGCCGACCCGGTCGATCCGGATCACGTCGGCGCCGAAATCCCCCAGCAGCGCCGCGCAAAACGGGCCGGCGATATAGCGTCCAAAGTCGAGAACACGAATACCTTCCAGAACCTTCGTCATCAGTCGTTATCCTTATTCACGCAGGCCGCGTCGGAGACACCGGCGTATCGACGGGGAATTCGGGCGCCCGCTTATCGCGGAACGACTTAACGCCTTCGCGCACCTCCGCGCCACCGAAGCCGAGCATTTCCAGCGCCAGCGACGCGTCGAAAATCGGGCCCGCCTGGCGCAGCCAGTTGTTGAGCGCGTACTTGGTCCAGCGCGTCGCCGACGGCGCGCCGTTCACGAGCCGCGTCGCGATCGATAGCGCCGTCTGCTGCACGTCCGCGTCGTCCACCGCGACCGACACGAGGCCGATCTGCTCCGCCTTTTCGCCGGTCACGGGTTCGCACAGCATCAGGTGATACTTGGCCTTCGCCATCCCGCACAGCAGCGGCCAGATGATCGCGGCATGATCGCCTGCCGCCACGCCCAGGCGCGTATGTCCATCCACCAGGCGCGCCGAGCGGCCCGCGACCGAGATGTCCGCGAGCAGCGCGGCAACCAGACCCGCACCAACCGCCGAGCCGTGAATCGCCGATACGATCGGCTTCGAGCAGTTGATGATGTTGTAGACGAGATCCTTGGATTCGCGCCACACGCGAACGCGTGCATCGAACGAATCAATCATTTCCTCCACCATGTCGAAGTCGCCGCCAGCGGAGAATGCCTTCCCCGCTCCGCACAGGATCACGGCGGCGACGCTCGAATCCTCGTCGACGTCGCGCCACACGCGGGCCAATTCGTCGTGGCCGCGCGCATCGAGCGCGTTGAGCCGTTCCGGGCGGTTGAGCGTGATACGCAGGACGCCCTTCGCGGGACGATCGAACGCGAGACTTGAATAGCCGGCGTAAGCCGACGTCTCCTTACTGTTTTGAGGCATGATTCCCCTTCCTCTTCCTTATGGTTGACTCACCGAGCGGCGCGACGTGATGCTCCAAGGTCGCTCCGATCTCCTCTCCCATCGCCGCGAGCCTGTCGGCTGAATACGCGACGAGCCGAAACTGGCCGCCCTCTCGCGCGAATGCTTTTGCGATGCCCGCGCCGCTACGCTGGTCACGAGGACAGATCGACCTTCGAGATCCAGTTCCATAGCATGCCTGTCTGAACGTCGAGGGCCGCTTATCGGGTTCGATCTCGATCGCGATGCCGGTCAATCGTGTCCGCTGCATCCGGTCTCGTCAATGCGATTACTCGTGTTGTTCCGTACGTCAAAATAACTGCGATGCGCCTTTTCGTACGGATACAGCCACGTGGCGCGCATAACCGGATCATCACTCACCGCCGCACTTCCAAAGTACGGAACCATTGATCAAACGGTATTGACGCCCCGACGGCTGAACCGACACTGTTGAACCCAACGGAGGTGCTGCGGCAAGTTCCAGGCGAGGCCCCGTCCTCGCTGGAACTTGATGCATCCGCGGCAGGGTCCGCGCTGTTTGAAGCGGAATGTTGGATCGAAAAGGAGAGACAGAGTGAAGGTATTGGTCCCGGTCAAGCGCGTCGTCGACGCGAATGTGAAGGTCGGCGTGAAATCGGACGGCACGGGCGTCGACATCGCGAACGTGAAGATGTCGATGAATCCGTTCGACGAAATCGCGGTTGAAGAAGCCGTTCGTCTGCGCGAAGCAGGCGTGGCGACAGAAGTGATCGCCGTGTCGGCCGGCGTGACGCAAGCGCAGGAAACGCTGCGTACAGCGCTCGCGATCGGTGCGGACCGTGCGATCCTGATCGAGTCGAACGAAGAACTGCAGCCGCTGGCCGTTGCCAAGCTGCTGAAGGCGCTGGTCGACAAGGAACAGCCTGGGCTGGTCATTCTGGGCAAGCAGGCCATCGACGACGATTCGAACCAGACCGGCCAGATGCTGGCTGCGCTGGCGAATCTGCCGCAAGCCACGTTCGCCTCGAAGGTGGTTGTGGCCGACGGTAAGGCTACGGTGTCGCGTGAAGTGGACGGTGGTGCCGAAACGCTGTCGCTGAGCTTGCCGGCTGTGATCACGACCGATCTGCGTCTGAACGAGCCGCGCTACGTGACGCTGCCGAACATCATGAAGGCGAAGAAGAAGCCGCTGGAAATCGTCAAGCCAGAAGACCTCGGTGTCGACGTGACGCCGCGTCTGAAGACGCTGAAGGTTGTCGAGCCGCCGAAGCGCTCTGCCGGTGTGAAGGTGCCAGATGTGAAGACGCTGGTCGAGAAGCTGAAGACCGAAGCCAAGGTGCTCTAAGGACAACGCAGGAGACGGACGAAATGACGAATCTGGTAATTGCAGAACACGATAACGCGTCGATCAAGGCCGCGACGCTGAACACGATCGCAGCCGCGCAGAAGATCGGTGGTGATATTCACGTGCTGGTGGCAGGGTACAACGCACAGGCTGCGGCCGATGCGGCGGCGAAGATCGCAGGTGTTTCGAAGGTGTTGCTGGCCGACGCGCCGCAACTCGAAGCAGGGCTGGCCGAAAACGTCGAAGCGACGGTGCTGAACATCGCGAAGGACTATTCGCACATCCTCACGCCGGCGACGGCTTACGGCAAGAACATCGCGCCGCGTATCGCCGCGAAGCTGGACGTCGCGCAGATCAGCGACATCACGGCTGTAGATAGCGCGGACACGTTCGAGCGTCCGATCTACGCAGGCAACGCGATTGCAACGGTTCAATCCCAGGATCCGATCAAGGTCATCACGGTTCGCACGACCGGTTTCGACCCGGTGGCGGCCGTTGGCGGCAGCGCAACGGTCGAGAAGATCGAAGCGGCAGCCGACAGCGGCCTGTTGCAGTTCGTCAGCCGTGAAGTGACGAAGCTGGACCGCCCGGAACTGACGTCGGCGAAGATCATCGTCTCGGGTGGCCGGGGTCTGGGCAACGGCGAGAACTACACGAAGGTTCTCGAGCCGCTGGCCGACAAGCTGAACGCAGCGCTGGGCGCATCGCGTGCAGCGGTCGATGCGGGCTTCGTGCCGAACGACTATCAGGTCGGTCAGACCGGCAAGATCGTCGCGCCGCAACTGTATGTGGCCGTCGGCATCTCGGGTGCGATCCAGCATCTGGCGGGCATGAAAGACTCGAAGGTGATCGTGGCGATCAACAAGGACCCGGAAGCGCCGATTTTCAGCGTCGCCGATTATGGTCTGGTGGGCGACCTGTTCACGCTCGTGCCGGAACTCGTTAGCGAACTGTAAGACCGTGCACGCATGTCGCTGCAAGGCGCCTCATCACTGGGCGCCGAGGCGTCAGGCCGCGCAGTCCACATCGGCCAGTATGAAGGCCAACGTGTCGGCCGCGACCTTCAATTCGGGAATCACGCGCCCGCGAATCGCCGCCATGTCCACTTCAAGTTCCACCGCGCCGCAGTTCAGCGCCATCAGCGTACGCGAGCGGCCGATCACGATTGGCAACGCGATGCCGTACGCATTGCGCTGATATTCGCCGACCGACATGCACACCCCCGACTGCTGCAGATCGGCGAACGCAACATCGAGATTCCTGCGGACCTTGTCAGCGTCGTCGCCCGCTGCTTCAAGCAACGCGGCGATCAAAGTTTCGCGCTCCTCCTTCGGCAGCGCATACAGATAGGCGCGCCCGACCGCGGTCGATTCCATCGGCAACAGCGACCCGACGCCGAGGCGCAGCGTCGCAATCCTGGCGCCTGCGCGCCACGCGACATACAGCATGTCGAGATGATGGGGCACCGCCAGCGCGACCGAGAGGTCCAGCTTGTCGGCCAGTTTCTGCATCACCGGATTGACGAGGCGCGTGACGTGATTCGCCTCCAGATATGCGTGTCCGATACTCAGCGCGCCGGCGCTGAGTTCGAATTGACGCCCGCCCCCTACCCTGCGCAGATATCCGATTGAGATCAGCGTCGTCGTCAGCCGGGATACCGTCGCCTTCGGAAGGCTCGTGCGCCTCACCAGTTCAGCGTTGGACAACGACGCACGCGCCGCCCGGAACGCCCGCAGCACCTCGAGTCCGCGTTCGACGGTCAGCGTCACACCTTTTTGCGTATCGGATCTGTTCATGTTCGTCTCAGTCAATAACGACCGCTTGCTCCTGCAGGTGTTGTGCCGCCGCGACCAGCCGCGGCCCGAGTTCCCGTTCGACACGCGCGCGTCCCAAGCGCGCGCTGCGGCCGACACAGGCGAGCACGAGTGGCGTGTGGTCCTGGATGACCAGCGGAACGGCGAGAATCGTCAGATCCGGCTCCCACTCGCCGAGCGACATGCAGTAACCGACGTTGTGTACTTGCGAGATGCCTTCGCTGATGCGTCGCCGCAGGTGAGGCCAATCTCGCCCTGTCTTGCGCTCGATGTTACCGAGCAGATAGAAGCGCTCTAGTTCCGGCAATGCCGCAAGGAGAGCCCAGCCCATCGGTGACGATGCGATGCGCAGGCGCGTACCCGCACCCAGCTTGAGATCGACCGAGGCGGGTTTGCTCGAACAGGTTTCGAGCACGATGACATCGAGACGATCGCGCGTGCCGAGCATCACATAGGTGTCGCTCGCGTTGGCGAACGCCTGCATTTCAAGCCGCGCGAGAAGCTGAACATCGGAATGGGCAATCGCCGCGTAGCCGAGCGACAACACAGGCGCTGCCAGCCGGTATTTGCGACGCTGGGGTGAATAATGGAGATAACCGAGCGCGACGAGCGAACGCACCATCCGCGAAATCGTCGGCGCAGGGATCCCCGTTTCGAGCACGAGTTCCTGATTGCCGAGCCACGGTTCGTGTGACGAAAATGCGGTCAGTATCGCCAGGCTCCGCGCCAGCGGAACGACCATCGCCCCGGCAGCTTGCCCACGTTCCGGATGCCCGCCGCCGTCCATCGATGCCGCATCCCAACCCGCGTCTTCCTGCCCCGCTAGGGACTGCATATCCTGGTTTTGTTGCGACGACATCGATCGCTCCGTTTGTCTCGATTTGGCTCTGGAAACGGCCATGAACTGCGCTTACGAATCAATCACGGCAGCACATTCCGCATCTGTGCGGAGCTCGCCGCGTGCACGCGTCCGATACCATGAATTAAAGGATCTAGCCGGGAACGCGTCAATGATAGCCGAGATATGTTCCGTACTTTGAAACAGATAGCGAGATACTCATCGTGCTTGCATGCCGAAAAACAGGACTTCCTGCGGCTTTTCCTAGATAACACGATCGGAATCTGAATTCATAGTACGGAACACAGAACCGGCTCTGGTCAACCGAATGCACACGGGATTTCTTGTCTCTCCGGATGCTTTGATCATGCGCGCATCGTGCGGTCGCACGTCAACGGTGGCCGCGGATATGTTCCGTACTTTGGGCGCGCAGTTCCGCGGCGTACACCCGCATGTATCGCGTGGTTCTCCGGCCATGTGCGCTGCCCGGCACTTTCGCTGTACGGAATGCCGGCGCGTCGCCCGTTGACAGATGTCAGCGGCAACCATCATTGTGGGTATTCTTCGATCGCGGTTCGCATCTTCAGCAGTCGACACAGACACTGAACAGCGATACCCCGAGCAGTTGCTCGCGTGATGGGATGCACAGGCATGCGAGCTGGAAGGTGGTATGTCCGATGCCGATCGAAGCGACGCGGGCGTGAATCGATCGGCACGTAACGAACGAGCAGCGTGCCTTGCGTGAACGGCGTCGCACGCTACTCGACTACACCTATTGGCTGGCGCCGGCCGGAACTGCGTCCTTCGTCGCTGCCTTCTTTTCCGCGTTCTGCAGATTCTGCGGATAGTTCGGATCGGGAACGCCGGGCTTGTATCCGGCGTCCTCCAGTCGCTTGAGGTCCGCGGAATTCTTCGCCCGCGCTTCCTTGCGTTCCGCCTTGCGTTTGGCGCGCGCCTCCTTGCGCGCCTGCGCCTTGCTTTCCTTCGCGGTAGGCGTGGCTGTCTGTGTGGTGGATTCGCCAGCGGACGCTTGCGCGAACGCCGGTGCGGCGCCGGTAATCAGGAATGCGGCCGTGGCAGTGGCGAGCATCAATTTGCCGATTTCATGTCTCATCGTTGCACTCTCTCTTCTGATTGGTCTGAAATGAATCACTCGGAGTATCTCTCCCAGTTCGCCACCCGACGGTTTTTGCGTTAGGAAGCGTGGAAATCATAACTGCATAACGACGACAAAAACACCGGCAAGTCACGCTCGACAATAATGTTCCGGAAAACGAAATAACCCATTCGGATGACAGATCACACAATCGTCATCCAGGTTCTCCACAGACTCCCGCGCCGAATCCCGCCTTAATGGATAACACCCATTGCAGGTGATTTTCTCGTCCGCGAAACTACCTAACATCCGTTTGGTTGCACAAATTAATTTGTGCCGTAACGCAAGACCTTGCACGTCACCGTAATGCGTTGTGCCTATTCGACGCACCAAGTTTCGCAGCAATTTAACTATCGAATCGGAGACGATATGAAGAACGTTGTAGAGGCTGTACCACCAGGCGGCAGCGCCAAAGAAGCGCTATCCCGGCAATCACGGGCGCGAATCGTGCACGACAGTCCGCGCTCCTGGTACATTCTGGGCATCCTGACGCTGGCGTATTCGCTCGCTTATATCGATCGTCAGCTTCTCAACTTGCTCGTCGATCCGATCAAGCATTCGCTTGTCATCTCCGACACGCAACTGAGCCTGGTTCAGGGCATTGCATTCATTTCCGCCTACCTGATCGCGTCCCCGCTATTCGGCCGGCTCGTCGACGTAACCAACCGGCGCAACATCTTGCTGATCGGCATCTGTCTGTGGTGCACTTTTACTGCACTATGCGGCAACGCCAACACGTTCGAAGGACTCTTCCTCGCGCGCTTCGGCGTCGGTGCCAGTGAAGCGTGCGTATTCCCGATCGCGCTTTCGATGCTTGCCGATTGCTTTTCGGCGAAGCGCATGGCACGCGCGATGAGCATCTTCATTCTCGGACCCATGCTCGGTGGCGGACTTTCGCTTGTTGCAAGCGGCCTCGTGATCGAGTCCGCGCGCGGCGTGCACCTGCAGTTCCCGATCCTCGCGCAGTTCCAGACCTGGCAACTCGCCTTCGTCATCATCGGACTGCCTGGAATACTGTTCGCGCTGCTGGTGCTGCTGACTGTGCGCGAACCGGTGCGCAGCAGGATCCTTGGCGGTGGCGAGGACGATCGTCAATTTACCACCGGCGACGCGGCGGCGTTTCTCTGGAAACGGCGCGCCTTCTATACGCGCATCCTGCTCGGTGTCGGTACTCTCGCGATTGTCGTGCTCGGCATGCCGGCATGGCTTCCGACGTATCTGATTCGTGCCCATGGAATGCCCGCCGCGTCGGTCGGGTTCCGTTTCGGCATACTGGTTGTCAGCTTCGGCATAGCCGGCGCGCTGGTCGGACCGTGGATCGCCCAGCAACTCGAACGGCGCGGCTATGAGGATGCCCCTTTGCGTACCGCCGCGCTCTCGATGTTTCCGATGCTGCTCTGCTGTGCATGCATTCCGTTCGCGACCGGTTCCGCAGGCGCGCTGGCCGCGGCAGCCGGCACGGTCTTTTTCTTCAGCCTGCCGACCGGCTGCATGGCGGCCGCACTCCAGCTCGTCGCACCCAGCCGCATGCGCGGCGCCATTGGCGCACTCTATTCGTTCGTCGCGCAGCTGATCGGCTTCGGCGCAGGTCCGACACTGATCGCTCTGCTCACGGATCACGTATTCCACAATCCGAAGATGGTCGGCTATTCGATCGCCATCGTGTGCACAATCGCGTCCGCTCTTGCCGCGTGGCTGCTTTTCACCGCGCTGCCCCATTACCGGCGCCTGCTCACGGAGGAACGCGCAGCGCAAGTCGGCTGACATCCGGTATCGCCGATTTCGGAAGTGTCCCGCTGAAGCCGGGACGAATTGTGAGTCGGGAGGGTTCGACGCTAGCGGCCCCCGTACGATCTAAAAAGAATCAACCTCACCAGCATTGCCGGCCTGGTGTCGTTCCCCATCTGCGGCCTCTATAGCGCGTCAAAGTTTGCGCTGGAAGGCTTGAGCGAAGCATTGCATCACGAAGTCAAGCCGTTTGGCATTCGTGTCACTCTGGTCGAGCCGGGCGCCTTCCGCACAGAGTTCGCCGGCGACGTGAACATGCAGCCGGAACGAAGCCTCGACATCTACGAACCTATGACGGAGCCGATGCAGCAGTACTTCGCCAGCCAGGCAGGCACTCAGGCAGGCGATCCGGTCAAGGCAGCCCATCTGATGATCGACGTGGTCGAAAGCGAAACGCCACCGCTGCGCCTGATGCTCGGTTCAGATGCGTATGGTTTGTGGGAAGCGACGATAGCGTCGCGCAACAAGGATCTCGGTCCGTGGCGCGCTCAATCCGAAGACACGGCGTTTCCTGGTGCTCAGAAGAATCCCATTAGCGTGACCTGACAAGGATGGCTTTCGTCGGGCGTGTTGCACGGCGAATACGCGCGCGTCGCCCCGTACGATCGAGCAAGAAAAACGGACGCTCCGGCAAGGTCAGTCCGGCACAAAATACATAGCATGCGCGAAGTGACCGAAACTACAAGGAGACACCATGCAGATTACGTTGGACAACAAGGTCGCTGTCGTGACCGGCGCCGCACAGGGCATCGGCTGGGCCATAGCGAAGCGGCTGGCGGAGGCCGGCGCCGAGGTCGTGGTGAACGACCTCAGCGAATCGCGGGTTGCGACGGCTGTAGCCGCGCTCAAAGCCGCGCTCCCCGGCGCGAAGGTACGCGGCGCGGCGGCCGATCTATCGTCCGCCGCAGGCTGCCGCAAGCTTGTGGAGCAAGTCCCCGCCTGCGACATTCTGGTGAACAACGCGGCCATCTATGAGACGGCCGACTTCTTCGAGATCTCCGACGAAACCTGGCAAAAGTATTTCGACCTCAACATCATGGCCGGGGTTCGGCTGTCTCGCGCATACCTACCGGCAATGGGCGCGCGCGACTGGGGACGAGTGGTGTTCATCAGCTCCGAATGCGGCATCAGCACACCACCGGACATGCTCCACTACGCGATGACCAAGACGGCGCTCCTTGGCATCTCGCGCGGCCTCGCCAAGCGTATGGCCGGCACCGGCGTCACGGTGAACGCGGTGCTGCCGGGGCCGACGCTGAGCGAAGGTGTCGTGACATTCCTGGAGGCCGAGATCAACCGCACCGGCAAAACCATCGAGGAACAGGGCGCTGAACTGGTCAAGGCGCTGCGCCCCTCATCCATCACCCGACGCTTCCAGTCGGTCGAGGAAGTGGCCAATCTGGTGCTCTACACCTGCTCGACGCTCGCTTCCGCCACGACGGGCGCTGCGCTGCGGGCCGACGGTGGCGTGGCCGACACGCCCATTTGACCAGGCGGCACGCCGCCGCTTGCCGAAGCGACTTGCCGAAGCGCTCGACGTCTTCGGCATTCGTTTCCGGCACGTCCACCGTCCGCGTGTAAGCTCGCGGTACGACCCGAATGCAGATCGCTGCGCGTCGCAGCACGCGGGCCTCTCACAGATCGCACGAATCATCCCATGGACCCGCTTTCAGACGTTCTTTCGCTATTGAAGCCGCGCAGTCAACTCTGCGCCGGGTTCGACACGGCGGGGGCCTGGTCTTTCGTCTTCCCTGCTCACGAAGGCATCAAGTTCACAGCCGTCCTGCGGGGGACGTGCTGGGGGATAGCCGAAGGTCTCGACCAGCCGATCCGCTTCGACGAAGGCGACTGCTTTCTGTTGAACAGCGGGCGTCGCTTCGTGCTGGCCTCCGATCCGGCACTGCCGCCAGACGACTCCGAGGCGATGATGGGGGCCGCGGCCCGCGACGGCATCGCGATCCACAACGGCGGTGGCGAGGTTCTCCTGATCAGCGGGCGCTTCGCCTTTTCCAGCCATCACGCGCCTGTGCTGTTCGAAGCGTTGCCGCCGGTCATTCATGTGCCGCGGGCCTCAGTCCAGGCGGAAGTCCTACGCTGGTCGCTCGATCAGTTGGTATCCGAAATGCGGCGCCCGCAACCGGGCGGCACTCTGGTTTCCGTGTATCTCGTGCACCTGATGCTTGTGCAAGTGTTGCGGCTCTATCTGGATAGCGGCTCCGCCGATTTGCCGACGGGATGGTTCCGGGCGCTGTCCGACCAGCGGATCAGCTCGGCGGTGGGCGCCATTCACGCCGAGCCTGCCCGCAACTGGACGCTCGAGGACTTGGCCCGAATCGCGGGCGTGTCGCGGACGATCTTCGCGCAACGGTTCAAGCGTCTGGTGGGAACGACGGCGATGAGTTACCTCACGCGCTGGCGCATGCTGATCGCGGCGGATCGTCTGCGTGGCAGCGACGAGGGCATCGCTTCGATCGCATTCTCGCTGGGCTACGAATCCGAAAGCGCATTCAGCACTGCGTTTAAAAGAACCATGCTCTCGTCGCCGACACAGTACCGACGCCAGCCACTGGTTCTGATGACAAGCGAGTAAGCGCGGCAACGCATATTTCAAGGTACGGAACGAAAGGCCTCCCATTCCACGAACCGAAACGGGACGGCCGTATCATGCCCCTTGGCGACTCCCGTTCTCTTTAGCCGCGAAGCCCTCTAACAACGACCGCAATTCCGTCGTAATCCGTCGATACCTATACGTGTACCCTCACGTCTGATTCAAGTAATTCAAAATCATGAGGCTCACGGCTTCCCGCACACGCCTCTTCACGCTCAGGCATCTGCGCAATGATCTGTTGCCGTGGGCCATCGCACTTGCGGTCGGCATCGACTATTTCGACAACACGATCTTCTCGTTCTTCACGAGCTACATTGCCGGCGGCATCAACGCGTCGCCCGACGAACTGGTCTGGTCGTCGACCGCGTACGCGACCACATCCGTGCTCGGCATCGTCCAGCAACAGTGGCTGATCGAGCGACTTGGATTTCGCCGCTACCTCAGCGCCTGCCTGTTGATGTTTGCCGCGGGCTCACTGGCCGCGTCGCTCAGCGAGTCGTCGCTCGAACTTGCGATGGCGCGCGGCTTCCAGGGGTATTTCATTGGACCGATGCTGGGTACCTGCCGCATCCTGTTACAGACGTGTTTCCTGCCGCAGGAGCGCGCACCGGCCACGCGCATCTTCCTGACGATGATCCTGCTCGCCAGCGCGCTCGCCCCGATGATCGGAGGCTATCTCGTCGCGCATCTGGACTGGCGCGCACTATTCACCTGCTCGACAGTTGCGGGCACGGCGCTGGCCGTGTTCTCCTTCCTGGTCGTGCCGCACGTCGGCAAGCGGCGGCCCGAGCGGCGCAGCGCGACGCACCTGTGGCCCTACCTCGTGTTCGCGTCCGCGCTCGGCACGCTTCAGATCGTCACGCAGCAGATCCGTTTCGAGCAGTTCAGCACGTCGCCGCTACTGCTGTTCATGACCGTGGCCGGCGGATGTGCGCTCGGCTGGTTCGCATGGCAGCAATGGCATGATCCGAGGCCGCTCCTGCGCTTGAACGCGCTGCGTGAAGGCCCCTACCGGCTTGGCATCGTGCTGTATGCGTGCTACTACTTCATGAGCAATGCGATCGGTTACCTGATCTCGAGGCTGCTCCTGAGCGGCCTCGACTATCCGGTTGAAAACGCGGGCCGCCTGGTCGGACTCACGTCGCTCGCGTCGATTCCCATGGCGTTCGCCTACTTTCATTACGCGAAGCGCATTACGCGCAAGAAATGGCTGATCGTGCCGGGATTCCTGATGGCAGCATTCATCGGCATATGGGTCGAACACCTGCCGCCCGACGTCAGTACGCCGTGGCTCCTGCCGCCGCTAGTCATGCGCGGCTTCCTGCTGATGTTCATCGCGCTGCCGACCGCCAGCGTCGCGTTCCAGATCTTCTCGAACGACGAGTTCACGCACGGATACCGCTTCAAGAACATCGTCAAGCAACTGTCCTACTCGCTGTCGACGGCTTCCGTGATCATCCTGGAACAGCATCGCATGGCCGTCCATGAGACGCGTCTCAACGAGTTTGCGAGCCCGTTCAATCCGATCTTCCGAAACACGCTCGACACGCTGACTCGCGCGTTCGAGGCGCTAGGAAACGCAGCCGGCGACGCGCGCAACCTCGCGCTGGCGGAACTCGCTCGCGTCGCGGCACATCAGGCGAGCTTCATGAGCGTGCTGGACGGCTTTCACGTGATGATCGTGCTTGCGCTGCTGGGCGGCGCAATCGCGCTCGTCCAGCAGCAGATCAGGTGAGACCGTCGCCAGGCGTCACGCGTCAGGCAGTGCACATCGCCATCAGGTCGGCGGCCTGGAGGCGGGGATCCAGCTTCCGGAGCGCCGCGAGCAGCGCGCGGGCGCGGTCGTCGCCGAGTACGTCGACGGTCAACTCCATGAATTTCGCGTCCTGTTCACGCTCTGACATCGGGTTCGCCAGCGTGCCGATCGGATCTTCGACGAACACGTGCTCAGACTTGCCGTCGCGGAACTCGACCGTCACGTCGGCCACGAACTTGCCCGGATAGCCCGTCTCCAGCTCGGGGGCTTCGGTGATCTCGATGCCGCGCGCCGCTGCCAGAACGGGCCCCATGTCTACGTTGCCGTTCAGGTAGTCACGATGCGAGCGGTAGCCGTTGCCCTTGCCGAGCAGCGCGAACGCCATCTGCACCGGCAGGCTGTACTGCACGTGCTCGATATTCTTCGGCTCGAATGTATTGGCGTTAGCTGTGCCGACGACCACGTTGAAGGCCGGATGGATGCGCACCCGCACCTTCTCGATATCGGATCGGCGCTCGGCGAACGGACGGATCGCATCGATGTACGCATGCGTGCAGTAGCACGCGCAGTACGCCTTGAGCCAGACCGTGCCGATCTCGAACGGCTGCCCCGCTGCGAAACGCGCCTCGGCGTGCTCGCCGGCGCTGCGCTGCAGGAGCGTGCGGAAAAAGCCCTTGTTGCCGCTCAGGAACGCCCGTGGCCCTGTGATGCCAGCCTGCGCCATGTCGGCAGACACCATGCCGTTGCGCGTCCCGATTCCAGCATGCACGCGCTTGATCGAGCCGCCGGTGGAGCTGTACTCCGTGGTGCCGGATGCATGGCTCAACGCGATCGACAGCGCATGCAGCGTGGTCTCCGCGTCGAACTTGCGCAGTTTCGCCGCGACCGCTGCGGCACCGAAGTTAGACAGTACCGCATGCGGATGAAAACCGCGCTTGAGCAGATCGGGCGCCGCCAGCATGCCGATGCGGGTGTAGACCTCATAGCCGGTCACGAGCGCGGTGAGAACCTCTTCGAGGCTAGAACCCAGTTCTTCGCCGATCGCCAAGGCGGCGGGAATCACACAACTGCCAGGATGGCTGGCGCTGACGCCATGTGCGTCGTCGTACTCGAAACCATGGCCATACGAGGCGTTGACGAACGCGGCGTCCGGCGCACTCATCGCAAGCTGGCTGGCGGATACCCGGCTGCGCCCCGGAAGCTGGCGAGCGCGGGCGTACGCCAACAATTGGTGAGACCAGGGCATCTGCGAGGTGCCGATCTGCAGCGCGAGCTGATCGCGAATCAGCCGGTTCAGCCCGGCGTGCGCCGCGTCATCCAGTTGATCGAATGTGAACGCCTGGATGAAGCGGACAACCGCCTGTTCCAGCGGCGGGCAATTGAGCGGCACGGTCGAGTCTGCCACGGGGGTAGTCATGATGTAGTCTCCTTGGAAGAGCGCCGCGCGACCGGTCGCGAACGCACTTCGATAACAGTGAAATTGGTCGCGTATATGCGTCAGAACGTAAATACGCCTTTGCCTGAAGCTTGGCCATCGAATTGGCGATATGCTTCGTCGGCCTGCTCGAGCCGCCAGTAGTCGGTAAACAGCTTGTCCACTTCGACACCGTGATCGGCGATGAAGTGTGCGCAATCCTTCATGGCAACTTCAGAGAACGTATAGGACCCGATCACAGTGCGTTGCTTGCCGATCAGATCCTTCATCGCATCGACGGTAAAACTGCCGCCGACGGCCACCAGCGCAATCTTGCCCCACGGCCGGGTCGAACGCACCGCCTGCTGCCGGGGCACCTCCCCGCCGGCGCAATCCATCGCACAACTCACGCCTTTGCCGCCGGTAAGCTTGAGAATCTCGGCCACCGGGTCCAGTTTGCTGCCGTCGATCGCGTGAGCGACCCCGAACTCTTTGGCGCGGCTGACGCGGTCGGCCGAGATGTCGACGCCGATCACCTCGACACCCATCGCCGCGGCGAGTTGAGCGGCCGACAGGCCGACGGGGCCGAGCCCGAACACCGCCAGCGTGTCGCGCGCGCTGATGTCGAGGCGCAGCAGCGCACCATAGGCAGTGCCGGTTCCGCAGGACACAGCGGCGCCCCCCGCGAACGACATCTCCTCCGGCAAATGAACGAGCGACGAAACGGGTACTTTCAGGTAGTCGGCATGGCCACCGTGCGCGATCACGCCGTGAATCGTGGCCCCCTGGTCGCATAACTGGGTCCAGCCGGTGCGACACGAATCGCAGTGCTTACAGCCTTCGTAATGAAACACCGTCACTCGATCGCCGACCTTGAACAGCCGCGAGTCCACCCCCGCGCCAACGGCGGCGATCACCCCGCAGGGCTCATGACCGCCGATGACCGGTGCGCGCTCGTCGATACCGCGCGACGCCAGGTCCTTGAAACCCAACGACCGGATCACCTCCGCCGGTTCGTTCCGATAGAAATGCAAATCGCTGCCGCACATGCCCGAAGCCTTCATCTCGATCACGGCTTCGCCCGGCCCTGGGGTCGGGTCGGGAAATTGCATCAGCTCCAGCTTGCGATCCCCTTTGAATACCACGCCTCGCATGTCTACTCCTGACAAGTCGAATCTGAATGGATGAACCGGTCCCGGATCACATCCGCAGCATCACGGCCTTCACCTGCGTGTACGCGTCGATGGAATCCTGCCCGAATTCGCGCCCCCAGCCCGATTGCTTGTAACCGCCGAACGGCATCGCAGGATCGGCCTCGCCATAGGTGTTGATCCATACGCGCCCCGCCTTGAGCGCACGCGCGACCTTGTGCGCACGCCCGATGTCGCGCGTCCATACGGCTGCCGACAGACCGTACGTGGTGTCGTTGCCCTGGAACACAGCGTCTTCCTCGTCCCGAAACGGGATGACGGATAACACGGGGCCGAAGATTTCCTCCCGGGCGATGCGCATGTCGTTGGTCACGCCGCCGAACACAGTCGGCTCGACGAAGTAGCCTTCGCCCGTCCATTGCGCGCCGCCGGCGCGCAGCGACGCGCCGGCGGACTGGCCGGCGTCGATGTACGAGCGCACCCGGTCACGCTGCGTGGCCGAGATCAGCGGGCCAAGCTTCGTGTCCGCCGCAAGCGGATCACCGACCTTGTAGGTCGAGGCAAGGCTCACCACGCGTTCCGATACCTCGTCGTACACGCTCTCGTGGACGAACAGCCGCGTACCCGCCGAGCACACCTGGCCGGAATTTCCGCAGAAGGTCTTGACCGCGGCCTGGATGGCCTTGTCGAGATCGGCGTCGGCGAAGATCACGTTCGGCGCCTTGCCGCCGAGTTCCAGCGTCACCTTCTTCAGGTTCGACGTGGAGGCCTGCACGATCTGCTTGCCGACGGCCGTGGAACCCGTGAAGGCGATCTTGTCGACGTCGGGATGCAACGAGAGCGCCGCGCCGGCCGTGACGCCGAAGCCCGGCAGTACATTGATCACGCCCGGCGGCAGATCCGTCTCCTCGACGAGTTCCGCCAGACGCAAGGAACTCAGGCAGGCCAGATCGGCAGGTTTAAGCACCAGCGTGTTGCCGCAGCACAGCGCGTTTGCCAGCTTGATGGAGGCCATCAGGACCGGGACGTTCCACGGGATGATCTGTCCACACACGCCGAGCGGCTCGCGCAGGGTGTAGACGAAGCCGGATGCATCCGACGGGATCGTGCTACCCAGGATCTTCGAACACCATCCAGCGTAGTACCGGAAAATGTCGACCGACGCGGCGACGGCGGCCTTGCTGTACCACAGGGGCATACCGTTATCGAGCGTCTCGATCGCCGCGAGTTCGCCGGCGTGCCGCTCGACCTGATCCGCCATGCGCAGCAGCGCACGAGTACGCGCGTGCGGGCTCATTCCCACCCAGGACGATTTGTCGAATGCCAGGCGCGCGGCTGCCACCGCTGCGTCGACGTCCGCGCTGTCAGCTTCCGCCACATGGCAAAGCAGTGCCTCCGTCGCCGGATTCACAACCTTAAAGGTCCTGCCCGATGCAGCCTCCACCCAGCGCCCGCCGATAAGCAGACGTTTGGGGCCCGCGCCGATCCACGCTCGCGCTTTGGTTACACCGGCATCGGCGTCGCTTGCCGCGGCATGCGTCGCTACGGTGTCCTTGTTCATGCTTTCTCCTTGTTCAGTTCAATCGGCCAGCGCCAGACCTTCGTTGAGGATCCCGGTCGAGTGCCCCCCTCGCAGCGCGCCACGCCCCGATCGGTCGAACGACAACGCGAAATTTTCTTACGAACGTTAGATAGCTTAGGTGTCATGCGAAGGACCGTCATGAGTGATAGTCCCTACGTCTGCAGAATTGAAACACCGATGGCTGGTTCCGCGTTGGATCGAGCGATTAGATTCCGTACTTCGACACGATCCGGCGGACACTCGCCGGTGCGAAATCAGGCAACCCTCGAGACGAAGGGTCAGATGCGATAGACGCGCGACGCGTTGCCGCTCAGCATCGCCCTCCGCTCATCGGCGGAATAGCCGGCGACCGCATTGCGATAAGTGTCGATGATTTGGCCGTAGGTCTTCATATATAGCGAATCGACCGGCCAGTTCGAGCCGAAGAAACATCGATCCGCACCGAACGCCTTTACCATGCGCCGGACTAGCAGGCGAATCCGCTCGGGTGTGCACGCGTGATCGATCATTCCAAATCCCGACATCTTGCAAACGACGTTCTTCCGTTCGGCCAGACGTGACAGCGCGCGCTGCCATTCATCGAGGTAAGCATCGTCCGTCTGCATCGGGATGCCGCAGTGTTCGATCACAATGCGCGTGTCCGGAAAATCATCCGCGAGTTTCCCGACTGAGTCGAAGCAATTGCTCCATATCGACGCGACCTCATAGATCAGGCCGCGCTCGGCAAGCGCGGCAAATCCCTTTCTGAACGTGACGGACGACGCCTCGTCCGCCGCGAACAAGCGCCGCACGCCGCGAAAAGACGGAAACGCGCAATGGCGATCGAGCACCGATTCCACATCCGGCGACGTCAGATCCGCGTGCCCGATGATGGCGAGCGGGATCGACTGCTGATCGGCCACGCTCTGGATCCATCCGGTTTCCTCCGGCGGATCGGAACCGAATGCAGCCTCGATGTGGATGGCCTTCGTCAGCCCGGAAGGAAGCGAATCCGCCAGAAATTCCTCCGGCGGATAGTCCTTGTCGAGCGCCCGGTAATCGCCCAGCAATTGGCTCACTTCGGTGCTGTACTGATCGAGCCAGCTATAGCCGAGCCGGCGCCGATTGAAAATATGGAAATGGGCATCAACCCATTGGTCTTCGGTTGCTTCCATCATGGCGTGTCCTGTCGTTGCATCAACGTCGAAATGGACTATTGAAGTTCCACATTCATCCGGGTTATTTGCGATTGTTAATCAACCTAACGATTGGTAGATTGATTGACGAAGGAAAAAGCCACCATCCGGTTTAACCCTCATGAACACGGATGGAAGACCCCATCACACCTTAAGGAACACCGAATGAACGCTGAATCTGCACATGACTCTCCGCGCGACTGGATGATCCATTCGCGCATCAAAGGCCTGACCGCGCTTGTCGTAGGCGCCGGTAGCGGCATGGGCGAAGCCAGCGCGAAGGCGTTCGCGGCAAACGGCGGCTCGGTGGTCGTCGCCGACCTGCGTGCCGGGCAAGCCGAACGCGTCGCGAACGAGATCGCGCAGCACGGCGGAAGCGCAATCTCGCTCGGCCTTGACGTCTCGAAGCAGGTGGACATTGACGCGGCGATCGACAAGACGCTCGAGCACTTCGGCAAACTCGATGTCGTGATCAACACCGCCGCGCTGGTACGTTCCGGGATGCTCGAGGACGTTTCGATTGATGAATGGCGCAGCGGCTTCCAGGTCAACGTGGACGGCGCGCTGATGCTCGCGCGCAGCGCCCTGCCGCATCTGAAGAAGAGCCCGCACGCGGCCGTCGTCAATACCGCTTCGCTAGCCGGTGTGCACGGCTATTCGCAGGGCGGCGCCTACGGTCCGAGCAAGGCCGCGCTCATCACGTTGAGCCGTCAGATGGCACACGAATGGGCGTCGTACGGCGTGCGCGTGAACGTCGTACTGCCCGGCGTCATCGACACGCCAATGGCGCGCGGCTCCGTGCCGCAGGAGATTCTCGACCAGCTAGCCACGATGCTGCCGATGAGCCGCGTGGGCCGGTCTGACGAAGTCGCAGACCTCATCGTGTACCTGGCCTCGCCGGCAGCCAGCTACATCACCGCCCAGGCGATCGCGTGCGACGGCGGTATGTCGCACATGATGTTCGCCAAGCCCATGGGCAAATCCGCGTCGTAATTTCGTGGTGCCGTCCGCGACGATCGCGTGGACGGTGCCACACTTCGCTCAAAGCTGTGATCCGATTGCCACAAAAAGAATCGCAATATTTGTTCCGCCCGGCAAAATCCGCTAACCAATCGTCTCCAGTTCGGCGTGAGTACGATGTCGAAGAATTTCCCCACTTTCGCACTCTAAAAATACGCGGCCAGACATTTTGCTGCGCATAACAACCGATATTCAGAGCCACCCCATTCGAAAGATAGATTGAAGTACGGAACGCTTCAATCCGCCGAATGGATCGACACAAATATGCGCAGTTTCGATGCGGGTTAGACCCAATGGAGATACGACTCCACGCATCGCATTCTACCGAACGTTAGATTAATTGACGCTTAAACAGTGTGAACAAAAGCTGTCACGCGTATCGGCGCAGGACTAGATTCATCACCAGCAAATTTCGCCTCCGTCAACTTTTAGATTCGGATACCAAAATGAATTTTCGCCGGCCGCCGCGATCCCGCTTGCTCGTTGACCTGAGGTATCGGCTGCCCAGTCGCTTTCTGGTCGCCTGGGTGGCGCTGATCGCTGTGGGGCTCGTGGCTGCCGTAACGACACCTGCAACCTACGCGGAACCATCGATCAATCTCATCACGGCTGTCACGGGTGTTCTTCTCCTGGCGAGCCTGGGTCAGCTTCTGGTGGTCACATTGGGATCTATTGACCTGTCGGTCGGATCGCTGATGACCCTCGGCGCTGCGGTGAACGTGCACTACCTCGGCAGTTTCGGCGGCTCTGGATCGTTCCTCGTGGCGGTCGTTCTGTGCATGGGTATCAGCCTGCTCAGTGGGACTCTCATCACCCTTTTCCGTCTGAACTCGCTGATCGTCACCCTTGCCGTCAATACGATCGTCGGCGCCACGCTCGTGCTATGGATGGGACAGACGTTTTCGAGCGACGGACAGGCGCCCGCGTGGCTGCGAAAGCTGGCCACCCGCTACTTTTTCAACGTCAGCGCGATTTTCGTGGTCGCCATCGTGCTGTCGGCACTCACTGCCGCGGCACTCCTTCTTACCCGGCCCGGACGTCAATTGGTGGCGACCGGAACCAACCGGCGCGCTGCACGGGTCCTGGGTGTGCGGGTCAACCTGATCTCGCTGATCACCTTTGCGGTCGCGGGCGCCTTCTACGCTACCGCAGGCACCCTGCTGGCGGGATTCGTGCGTGTGCCCAATGCCGATCTGGGGATGCCGTACATGTTGACGACGGTGACAGCCGTAGGCGTGGCCGGCGCGCTGTTCTCCGGTGGCCCCGCCAGTGCGTCGTCGCTGATTGCTGGCTGCCTGCTTCTGCAAGTCCTGGATCAGGCGCTCGCGATCCAGAACTTCAGCCCAGGCGTGCGCCTGATGGTTCAAGGGGTCGTGCTGATCCTGGCGGTCGCCGCGAACACGCTTGCCCTGCTCGCCCGGCAAGGGTGGCAGCGTCTGCCGATGTTCGGCATCTTCGCCGGCAAGAAGTAATGGATGTGTTTCCCTTGCTCGCTCGCCAGTTCGGCCCGTAGCTTGGGATCGTCCATCAATTAAAAACTCAATCGACAGTATGGAGACAAGCAATCGTGAACAAGACATCTGCACTCGTCACACTGAAGTGCTCAACCAGGCATTGGACTTTATTGCTGGCGGCGGCATTCACCTTGACCCTTTCGACAACCGTGGTCATGGCGCAGAGCACCATCCCCCCGACCGACACTGCAACCCTGCATAAGGTTGCGACAGAAGTTCTGAACCCGACCGTTGACGTCAGCGCGCTGGCACCGGAGATCCAGAAAATATTCATGGCAGGATCGGTGCCGCTGACCGGCGCCCAGCGCGCGATCTTTGACAAGTGCATGGCCAGTACCGCGTGCGAGACGGGCCAGGGAAAGTACTCGCTCTTCCTTCTTTCCGACCTGGCGCACCCTTACTTTAGCCAGTCACGCGCTGAGATCGTCACGTATGCCATCAAGAGCGGCGAAGTCGCCAGGATCGTCTATATGGACAGCGGCCCCGATCTCCAGAGGCACACAACCGACTGGCGCATCGCAATCGCACAGCGAGCGGATTTAATCGTACCCTGGTTCGCCACCGTGGCTAACCAGTTGGGACCGGTCATCCAGCAGGCGACGGCCGCAGGCGTTCCTGTCGTCAACGGGTCCAGCGAGCCCGAACCCAGTATCGCGAAGAATTTGACGGTACGGGTCCACTCCGATGTTTGCGGCATGTGGAAGTCGGCCGCGCCGACCCTCAAGAAGCGCCTTGCAGACGAGGGCGTCACAAAGTTCACCTACGCCATGTTCACCGGTATCCCGGGCAATCCCTCTGCCCATATCTGGCAGCCGTGCGCCGAAAAAGCGCTGGATACTGCAGGCTTCACAAAAGTGTTTGACGGGACGACGAACTGGACCCCGCAGGGGACTGTCCAGGCGGCCGCTGCGCTGCGGGCATCTGGCAAGAAGCCCGCGCTGATCGCCTACGACGAGTCGGCAACAGATTTCATCAACGCCTACACTGCCGCCGGCGACCACGACATCCCGACCATTGTGCTCAGTGGTAGCAGCACACACGGTTCGTTACTGGCGTACAAGGAAGCGTGGAAGAACGGGTTCAAGCCAGACGTATTCGTGATGCCCAATAATTCATGGATGATGGTTATCCCCCTTGTGGTGGGGCTGGAAATCCGGGACGGCAAGAAACCATCCTCGACGCTGATCAACTATCCCATGGAAATTATCAATATTGCTGACGTGATCAAGCAAGAGGACCTCGCACTGCCCGAAGTCACACTTAACGGCAGTCTGCTCGAAGGGCAAGACACGGTCATGGCGCTGAAGTATTGAGCCACTCAAGCGGCCACGGCCGGGTCTCCCCCGAGACCCGGCCGTGGCTCGGTATCGCGGGAGGAGACTTTGAATGAATATTGAAAACGCTTCCGCCTTCTCGCAGGCTCAGTCATCCAGAATTGGTCAACGAGACGGGGGCATGAGCGCGGAAAGAGTGGTGCTCAGATTGTCCGGGATAACCAAGACGTTTCCCGGTGTGGTTGCCTTGAACAGGGTGGACTTTGCGTGCCGCGCGGGAGAGGTCCACGCGTTGGTCGGGGAGAACGGTTCGGGGAAATCTACCCTCATCAAAGTGGCCGCCGGAATCGTTGTTCCCGATTCCGGTACGGTCCAGATCGGCGATATGACCCTGAAGATAGGCGACCCGCGCGAGTCACGCCGATGCGGGCTGATGACCGCCTATCAGGATACCTCACTAATTGGCAGCCTGACGGTCGCCCAGAACATTGAAGTCTCCTTTCACATTCTCGGTGAACCGACGCCTGAGGATCTTAGGAGTGTCCTCGCCCGCTATAAGCTTCCATTCGGACCGGGCGACACCGTAAGCTCGCTCGGCCCTGGCGGGCGTCAGATTCTCGAGGTCGTCCGGGCGATGCTGCACTCCCCAAAAGTGCTGGTGCTTGATGAGCCGACGGCCGCCCTCGATATGCAGACAGCCGCGCAGATCCATGACCTCATCATGCTTGCCCGGGACGCCGGAATGGCCATCATCTTCGTGAGCCATCGACTTGAAGAGGTGCGCCGGTTGGCCGACCGCCTCACAGTCATCCGTGACGGTGTCATCCAGGGGACCCATACGCAAATGAACTGGCAGGTCGAAGAGATCGTGGAGCTGATGGTCGGCGCACCGGTCGGACTGGAGTTTCCTTTGCGATGCAGCAAGACAACCGTCGGCACACCGCTTCTTGATGTGCGCAATATCGAAGGTCCCGGATTCGGTCCAGTCTTGATCACGGTTCACGCCGGCGAGATCGTCGGCGTCGCGGGTGCCGAGGGCAATGGCCAACGGAACCTTCTTCGCGGAATCATCGGGATCGACCGCAAGGCCGGTTCCGTGCATCTGGACGGCAAGGTACTTGCAGCAACTCCGGCGGCGGCGCTGCAAGCAGGCATCAGTTTTCAAAGCGGTGACCGCGCAGCTGAATCAATTTTCCCAGCTATGTCGATCCTGGACAACAGCACTCTGCAGTTGGGCCGGGATGCTGGTCCTGCCTGGTTGGCGCTGCGGCGATCTTTACTGCCCCGATACCGGGAAGCTGTCGCCAGGCTCGGTATCGTTACGGCATCGCCATACCAGCCGATCGGTGCCCTATCGGGAGGCAACCAGCAAAAGGTTGTATTGTCGCGACCGATGTTGCGGGCGCCCAAGGTGCTCATCGTAGATGAGCCATGCCAAGGTGTCGACGCCAAGGCGCGTCTGGACATCTACGGTGTGTTGACGAACGCAGCGGAAGCCGGCGTCGGTGTCCTGCTCAATTCGTCCGACTCTTCGGAGCTGGCCGGTCTTTGCGATCGGGTCTACGTCATGGCCGACGGTGTCGTCATCGACGAGTTGCAAGGCCATTTCGGCGAGGCTGATATTGTGCAACGTTTCGTCAGCGCCAGCACCAGCTGGGAAACGAGCCCCAACGTTTCCCGGACTAAAACTCAATCCCGCCGCTTCGCGGCAGCGCTCTCTTCCCCACAGTTGCCGGTGCTTGTCCTCCTCTTGCTGCTTGCAGTTGTGAGCCTCTATACCACCAGTCAAGTCCCATTCTTCCTGACCTCATCGAACGTCGCGAACATGATGGTGTTGGGATTGCCCCTCATCTGTGCAGCCCTCGGCCAACAGTTCAATCTCATTACAGGCGGTATAGACATTTCCATCGGCGCCTCAATGACAATCGCGGTCTGTGTCGCCTCATTCGTCCTGTCGGACTACATCGCCGGATCCATCATTCAGGGCTTGCTACTCGTATCGGCCGTAGGTGTCGCCGTTGGTTTCATGAACGCATGCCTGACACTGTTTCTGAAGGTAAATGCCATCGTCGCCACCGTTGCGACAACAGGAATCCTGACGGGCATCGCCGTGCTTCTACGGCCACTACCGGCCGGTTCAATCTCACCCGAGTTGGCAACGAACACGGCAAGCGGCGTCGGTCCTGTCCCTTTCGTCTTCCTGGGCATCGTGGTAATCGGACTATTGCTGGATCTCTGGCTGCACCTGACGAGGTCCGGATTGTCTTGCCGTGCGGTGGGTCTTGATGCCGGGTCGAGCCAACGCATCGGCATCCGAACCAACCGCATCAAGACCATGGGCTACCTCGCCGCAGCACTGGGCGCAGCCGTCGCCGGTGTTTTCCTGTCCATGCAAGTCGGTATCGGAAGCAACAACGTGGGCCTCGACCTGGCAATTCCGACCTTCACTGCCTGCTTCCTCGGTGGTGCAACCCTGAACGGCGGTCGCGGCACGTTCCTAGGCGCTATGCTCGGGGCAATCTTCCTGACCGTGCTCCGCAATGCGACCCAGTTTCTCGGGGTGCCCAATGCCGTGAGTCAGTTGTTGTACGCGGGGATTCTGTTGATGGCGGTCGCTGCTTATGCACTGGCGAACGACGGACGTAGGACAGCCAGGACCCGCCCCAAGCTGCCACAAAATATTCAGTAATGCAAAGACGATTTGAAAACGAAACTGTGATCTGGTTACCACAGATCGAGTCGAAATATTTGTTCCACGCCGCAAATCTCACTAACGAATCGTCGCCGAGGCGGCATGCGTACGATATCGAAGAATCCCCCTCTTCCTCCCTCTGAAAGTTCGCGACCAGACAGTTTGTTCCGCATAGCAAATGACATTCCGGACCGCCCGATTCGAAAGTTAGATTGAAGTACGGAACGCGCCGATTCACCCAATGGATCGGCACAAACACACACAGTTTCGATGCGGGTTAAACCCAATGGAGATTCGACCGCACGCACCGCATTCTACCTAACGTTAGGTTAATTTGAGTTTGAACCGCTAAACAAAAAAACTGCCACATGCATCGATGCATGACTGGATTCATCAATAACAAATTTCACTTCCGCAACCTGTTAACTTCGGATACCAAAATGATTTTTTGTCGGTCGCCCCGCTTTTCCCCGAAGAAATCGATACTCGCACTCGCCATATCGCTTCTTCCCGCGTGTGCGTGGGCACAGAGCAGCGTCACGCTCTACGGCACGCTGGATGTGGGCGTACTGTTCACGAACAAAACGCTCAACTCGGCAACTGGCGGCAACGGCGGCAAGCAGGTCAGCCTCATCAGCTCCGGGCTGGTACCGACCAACTTCGGACTTCAGGGGCAGGAGGATCTGGGCGGCGGACTGAAGGCGACGTTCAAGCTGGAGAGCGGTGTCAGCCTCGTCAACGGCGGCTTCGACAACAGTAACGGCAATCTGTTCGGCCGACAGGCTTGGGTGGCGCTCAACGGCGGTTTCGGCGAACTGAAGGCCGGTGTGCAGTATTCGCCGTTCGTACTGGCTATCTACGAGGCCGATCCGCGCAACGCGGGGCAGTTCGGCACCGCGTTCTCGGTGTACGCCGACAATACCTTCACGGGCACGTTCAACCCGAACGCGATTACCTATACGAGTCCGAGTATCGGGGGATTTTCCGCGAGCGTGATGTACGCGTTGGGTGGCATGGCGGGAGACTTCCGGGCGGGACAGCAGTACTCAGTCAGCGCGCGCTACGGGTACGGCGGACTGGTCGTGAACGCTGCGATGTACACCTCAACCTCCGGAAACAGCGCGGCCGGGCTGACGACGTTTCAGCAGCCGTTCTCGGGGCGCATGATCGGCGCAGGCTACAACTTCGGTCCGTTCACGGTCAAGGGATCCTTCACCAGCTACAAGATTCCCACGACCGTCACCAACGGCGTCGTGAGCGGCGGCGGCAACAACGTCTGGAACCTCGGCTTCGATTACTATCCGATCCCGACTCTCGACATCAATTCGGGCGTCTGGTATTCCGTGGATCCGCACAACTCGGACACCCATGGCATTCTCGGCGCGCTGACGGGAAGATATTTCCTGTCGAAATCGACGTCGCTGTATGTGGAGGTCGGCGTGGCGAACAACCACGGCCGCGAGAATCTCGGGCTGTCTATCGACAATGCACTATACGGCCCGCCGGGGACGACCGTCGGCACCGTCATCGGGATCAACAAACAGTTCTAGTCATTCGGGTCTAATGCTCGTAGCGGTGGAGGACAACCACGTCTTCCTCCATCGCCGAACCGCGCGCGAGCGTAACGTGACAGAGCCGGCGAATTTCTCATTCTCCCGACGCTGCCTGGAACCGCCAGCGTCGCATAGTCACGACGAGGCGGCTGCCTCCAGCTTACGACCACTGCGCCGCGGCTTGGCGACAGGTCTCACGCCCTCGAAGAACATAGTGCAGAGCTGATCCGCGACTTTGTCCAGCGTGCCCTTCTTCGGATTAAACCACGTCTGGACGGAGTTGATGCAGCCCAGGACGAACACGCGGCACAGCGCGATATCGACATCTTCGCGCAAAAAACCTTCGGCGCGCAGGTCGTCGAACACCCCGGACCAGAGTTGCTGATGCCGCTCGCGTCGCTTGACCTGACGCTCCCGCACATTGTCCGGCAGTTGGGTCAGTAGCCGGCCGTGCGCCAGCGCGTAGTCGCCGAACTTGACCAGCGCGCTCATCTGCCCAATCAGCGCCGCCTTGAAGCGATCCTCGGCGGTCGCGTCGGGCGACAATGCGTCGAAATGTTCCTTGATGTGTTGCACGATGCTGTCCGCGCCGTGCTCCATCACGACGTCAACCAACTCTTCCTTCGACGCAAAGTGATAATAGATGCTCGCCGCCTCGATGCCCGCCTGGTCCGCAATGGCGCGCATCGTGGTCGCCGCATACCCCTGCGTTGCAAAGGAGCGCGCCGCCAATCGCAGGAGGTTTTCCCGGGTATCCGCACTGGGATTTACATTTCGTTTTCGCACGTATATCCGCCACACAATCTAATGTTTGGGAGGTTATCGTACTTTTGTCATGCAAGCTAGTTAGCGTAATCGCCGACGGCAGACGGCGCGGCGTGCGGGCGACAGTGCAAACAGTCGCGCACCGGAGCGAGCGTCCCGCCGACGCGCCGGATCACGGCGGCCCGGACAGGCACAATGCCGATTTGTCGGCCATCAACGCCTCCGGCACGAATTCCCGAAGGAATTCGACGAACGTCCTGATCTTCGCATCGAGGTATTGGCGCGACGCGTACAGTACGTAAGCGGTCAGTTTCTGCAAATGATATTCAGGCAGCACGCGGATCAGTGCCCCGCTGCGCAGCGCCGGCAACGCCGTCGCCATGGGCAGTGCGCCGATGCCGACGCCCTCCCGCAGCGCTACTCCGAGCGCATCGACCACATTCACCTGAAAGTCTGCTGGCGAAAACTCGAACGTTTCGTGGCCACTGGGTCCCTCCAGATGCCAGCGATCGCGCGGAAACACGGATGAGACAATCTGCAGACATGAGTGTCCGCGAAGCTCCTGCACCTTACGAGGCGTGCCATGTTCGCTCAGATAGGCCGGCGCCGCGCATAGCACGTTATACACATCGCCGAGCCGGTGCGATACGAAGCCAGAATCGGGAAGATCCGACATGCTCAATTGAAGCGAAACGTCATAGCCTTCGTCGAGGAGGTCGGGCACATGCTGCGACAACGTCAGCTCGACGGCTACCGAAGGATTGCGTTCCCGATAGCGCATGACCGCCGGCAAGACATACGTCTGGCCAAAGCTCGTGGTCGCGTGCACCTGCAACTTTCCGGACGGCCGGACCTGCGCATCCGCGGCTTCTGCCTCGGCCTCCTCGATATAGGCGAGAATCCGCTCGCATCGCTCGAGATAGCGCTGCCCTGCCTCGGTGAGCACGACGCGGCGCGTGCTGCGATTAAGCAGGCGCGTGCGCAGATGCGCCTCCAGTTGCGCGATAGATCGCGACGCATTGGCGTTAGTGATATTCAGGCGTTGAGCTGCTCCCGTGAAGCTGCCTTCCTCTGCAATGCGAACAAATATTCGCATCATTTGTAGCGTATCCATTGATCCTATCCCTACGAATTTTGCTCGATAAACGCCCGCCGTCGATCGATCACAGTACGGAACATCGTGATCGCCGACGTTGACACAGTTGCCGCCGCCGGCGAAGTTTGGGGAGGACGCGCAGAGCGCCGCTGGTCTCGGCTTCCTCGTCCACACGCCATCAGCCTTGTCCATTCGCGCGACGCCCAGCCGGAGGTCCCGCCGCCGCACGCCAATCATATGTCGTGCCTACCCAGCCATGAGGATCAAAATGAAAGCAGGAACCCGCCTTCCGGGCACCCCGGAGCCGATGTACATGTGGAAAGGTTCCGGTAGCATCCGGCTCGCAGGCGATACATGGGGCCATCCCGACGGCCCGCTCGTCATCTTGCTGCACGGCGGCGGCCAGACCCGCCACGCATGGGGCGGAACCGGCGAATTGCTCGGCAAGACCGGCTATTTTGCCGTCGCCTACGATGCTCGTGGACATGGCGATTCCGACTGGTGTCCCGATGGCGATTACAGCCAGGACGCGCTGGTCCGGGATCTCCAGTGCGTCGTAGCGGCGCTCGGTGGACAACGGCCCGTGCGCGTCGGCGCCTCGCTGGGCGGAGGCACGAGCCTCGTTGCAACCGGTGAGCGCCACGTTGAGGCAAACGCGCTGATCCTCGTCGATATCGTGCCATACACCGAGCCCGCCGGCGTCGCCCGAATTCACACATTCATGCAGCAAAGCCCTGACGGATTCGGCTCACTCGCGGAAGTCGCCGACGCGATCAGCCAATACCGCCCGACTCAATCGCGCCCGCGCAATCTCGACGGTCTGTCCAAGAACGTCCGCTTGGGCGACGACGGACGCTATCGGTGGCATTGGGACCCTCAGTTCCTCGCCGGCCCCATCGATCTGCGCACGCGTCACGAGCGGTTCTCGGCTTGCGCGCGCGACCTGACGCTGGCGACGTTGCTGGTGCGCGGCGGCAGTTCCGACGTTGTCAGCGAAGCGGGTGTCCGCGAATTCCTCGAACTCTGCCCGCACTCGGAATACGTAAACGTCGTCGAAGCCGGACATATGGTGGCAGGCGACCGAAACGATGTGTTCGGGAAGGCGGCCGTTCAATTCCTCTCGCGCAATGCGCCGATTAACTCGCCCACGGGTGGTCCTGCCAAGCTGCTCGGGTTAGGTGCATAGGTCCGTACGCGGCCCGGACGGCGCGCTGTTGAGACGGGCGAACCCTATGTACCCGCGCCGCCTGTCTCTTCAGACCGGCAACCCGCAAGCGCTGCCGGTCCGCGAACCGCCCTCATCGCGCCTGCAACTCAACGTCCGGCGGCAAGCCGGATGTCGTCCAGCGCGATCGGATTATCGAGCGACGACAGGTCCCCCGGCGACTGCCCGGTGTAGACACTGCGAATCACCCGCCGCATGATCTTCGAGCTGCGCGTCTTCGGCAGGTGCGTCACCACATGCACCGCGGCCGGACGGAACGGCCGTCCCAGCCTGCCATCAACATGCTTCGCCAGACTCTGTTCGAGCTCCGCCTGCGACACCTGCGAGCCCGCCGTGCGGATCACGAATACCACCAGCTTCTGCCCCTTCACCGGATCCTCCACCCCGATCGCCGCCGCTTCGGCGATCTCCGGCAATTCGAGCAGCACCTCCTCGATCTCCGCCGGACCCACCCGCTTGCCCGCGAGCTTGATCGTGTCATCCGAGCGGCCCAGCATGAACCAGTGCCCATCCGCACGGTGCATCGCCAGATCGCCATGCACCCAGATCCCCGGAACGGCGCGCCAGTACGCTTCGAGGTAGCGCGCATCGTCCTGCCAGAACGACTGCGTCATCCCCACGAACGGCGCGCGCACCGACAGCTCGCCGATCGTATCCACCAGCGATTCGCCCGCCGGCCCGACAACATCGACCGCCACCGACGGCGACGCCGTGTTGAACCCGCCCGGCACGATCGGCCTGACCACCACGCTCGACAGCAGCGCCCCCGATACCTCCGTGCCGCCCGTGTAGTTGATGACGGGACGGCGCCCCGATCCGAACGCGTTCTGGAACCAGCTGAAATGTTCAGGATCGATGCCCTCGCCTGCGGTAATCAGCAGTTGAACCGTCGACACATCGCCCTGCATCGCAATATCTTCATTCGCCGCGAGCCCGCGGATCAGCGTCGGCGCGGAACCAAAATGCGTGATGCGGTGGCGTTCGACCAGCCGCGACATGCGCGACCAGTCCGGAAAGTCCGGCGCGCCGTCATAGCACACCAGCGTCGCGCCGCGCAGCAGCGCGCTCGACAGCACCAGCGTGCCGGCGATCCACCCCATGTCGGCCGGCCAGCAGAACACGTCGCCCTGCTTGACGTTGAAATGCACCGCCGAGTCGTGCGCGATCTTCAGCGGGAAGCCGCCATGCGTGTGCACCGCGCCTTTGGGCTTGCCCGTCGTGCCCGACGTGTAGATCACCATGAACGGATCCTCGGGCAACATCCGCTCGGGCAACGGGTCCGGCTGCGCGCCGGCAACCATGCGCCAGTCGAGCACGTTCGCACCGAATTCGATCGGCTCGTCCGCGTGCTTCCAGATCACCGTGTCGATGTCCGGCAGCCGCGTCAGCGCCTCGTCGACCAGCTTGCGCGTATCGACCCGCCTGCCGCGGCGCGAGAACCCCGTCGTGGCCACCAGCACGCGCGCGGAACACGACGACAGCCGGGACACGATGGCATCGACGCCAAAGCCGCTGAAGAGTGGCACCGCGACCGCACCCAGCCACGCAAGGCCCAGCAGCGTCACCGTTGCCTCAACACCGTTCTCCATCAGCAGGCCGACGCGGTCTCCGCGCCGCACGCCCTGTGCCTTCAGGCCTGCCGCGAACGACGCCACCCGCTGCGCCAGCTCGCTGTAGCTCAAACGCTGAACCGAGCCGTCTTCGCGCTCGGCGACGACCGCATCCTGTTGCGCCGTCGCCGGATCGTGCGCCCACTGGAGTGCGGTCCGCACCCAGTTCAGTTCGCCGCCGCGGAACCACTTCGGAAATTCCCGACCGGCCGACAGATCCGCATACGTGCGGTAGCCGGTATCCCAGACGATGCCGCAGAAATCGACCACCGTTCGCCAGTAAGCGTCGGGTTGCGCATTCGAGAAGGCCAGCAGTTCGTCGTAGTCCCTGAGCCCCAAACGCGCGATCAGCGCATTGACGTTCGACGCAGCGATATCGTCAGCCGTCGGATTCCACACATTCCTCTGATGTTCACTCATTGAAGTTCCAGGCGGGTAAGCGGAGGTAAGAGCAGGTCGGAAATCGGCCTGTTCATTGTTCTGTCCATCGTGAGTGGAGGACACCACCAAGTCAACGCGACGAGATCGCATGTTCCGTGCAACGGAATTGCGGCATATCACCGGGCACACGCCACGGCCCCGCGCAGGCCGCGTGTCTGCGTCCAGCACAACTGCCCCTCTGTTCACCCTCCTATCGAAGTACGGAAATATTTCCGGGTGCACGTTGACGCTCGCTCGACGCGCGCCGCATTGTGGACGGACATTTCGACATGGCATGCCGTATCGAATCGCACGCGTGCCACCCACAACACAGAAGGAAATTTCATGAGACGAGCAGCCATTGTTGCACCCGTTCGCACCCCGGTCGGCGCGTTCGGCGGAAGCCTCCGTAACATCCCGGTGGAAGGTTTGACGGACACGGTCATCCAGGCCGTGCTCGCGCGCACGAAGATCGATCCGTCGCGCATCGACGACGTCGTGTTCGCGCAATCGTACGCAAGCAGCGAGACGCCCTGTATCGGACGATGGGCCGCGCTGAATGCGGGCCTGCCGATCAGCGTGCCGGGGATGCAGCTAGACCGTCGTTGCGGCGGCGGACTGCAGGCCATCGCCACGGCGGCGATGATGGTCCAGAGCGGCGCGGCGGACGTAGTACTCGCTGGCGGCGTCGAGAGCATGAGCAACATCGAGTACTACACGACCGACATGCGCTGGGGCAAACGCTCCGGCTCGGTACGCTTCCACGATCGTCTCGAGCGCGGCCGTGAACGGTCGCAGCCAGAAACGCGCTTCGGCTACATTTCGGGCATGGTAGAAACGGCCGAGAACCTCGCGCGCGAGTACGGCATCACGCGCGAGGAAGCCGACGCGTTTGCCGCGCGCAGCCAGCAACGCGCCGCTGCGGCCTGGGAAGCCGGCCGCTTCGATGACGAAGTCGTACCGGTCGCGATCCCGCAGAAGAAGGGCGATCCCGTGATGTTCGCGCGCGACGAAGGCATTCGCCCCGACACGACGGCGGAGTCCCTTGCCAAGCTCAAGCCGCTCATGAAGGACGGGATTACGACGGCGGGCAACGCCAGCCAGCAGAACGACGCCGCGTCCGCGTGCCTGATCGTCGCCGAGGACGTGCTCGATCAGCTCGAACTGACGCCGCTCGGCTATCTCGTCGGCTGGGCCGCTGCCGGCTGCGAACCGTCGAAGATGGGCATCGGCCCTGTGCCTGCCGTCGAGCGCCTGTTCGCTCGCACCGGCTTCTCGTTCGATCGCGTCGATCTGGTCGAACTGAACGAAGCGTTCGCGGCGCAGGCGCTAGCCGTGATGAAGGGCTGGCAGTGGAACGACGTCGACCGCTTGAATGTCAACGGGTCCGGCATCTCGCTCGGTCACCCGATCGGCGCGACGGGTGTGCGGATGATGACAACGATGCTGCACGAATTGCGCCGCCGCGGTGCGCGCTACGGTCTCGAAACGATGTGCATCGGCGGCGGCCAGGGTCTGGCCGCCTTGTTCGAAGCAGCGTGATCCAGCTATCGGAATACTGACGGCGTAATGACGCGTGGCGGTTTCGCGCTGCCACGTCTTTTGAACGGCAGGCTTTCGCCCCGAAAGCAACCGGGCTCGCCCCAGATAAAGGCCTACCCCTTCAGTTCCGGCCGGGCGGATTCGCCCCCCCTCTCCCGTTTCGAAGCGTGGAACGATTCGTTCGCCGAGATTGTCCTCGGGTGCCGAACGAACGTACAACATGTGAACAAACCACAACGAGGAGACCTCTCAATGGATCGAATTTCGCTCACCCGTGTCGGCGCATTGCTTGCCGGCCTGCTGCTCGCCCTGTCGAGCACGATTGCGGGTGCAGAAAGCACAACGCCCGTGAAAATCGTCGGCTCGCTCGATCTCAGCGGCCCTGCGTCCGCACTCGGCGAACAGTCGCTTGCCGGGATCCAGTTCGCGATCGACACCCTAAACAAACGTGGTGGAGTACTCGGACAACAGGTCACGTTCGACAAGCAGGACAACGGCACCAATCCGCAACGCGCAATCAGTCAGGCTAACGCGCTCGTTGAAGCGGGTGCCTCCCTGCTGCTCTCGCCGATCTCGTCAGGCAGCACCCTCGCCGTGAGCAAAATGGTCTCCGCCCGGCTCAAGGTGCCGATGTGCGTTGCCGTCTCGGCCGCCGAGGAGATCACGATGAAGGATTATCAGCCGTACGTCTTCTCGATGGCGCCGACGACCTACATGCTGATGCGCGCAATGACCGCCCGGCTCGCCAAACAGCCGTACCGGCGCTACGCGCTGCTCATACCCGACTACGCGGGCGGACGTTCGGCTGCCGCGAGATTCAAGGCGTTCCTGAAGGAGATGAATCCGCAGGCCCAGATCGTCGTCGAGGAATATCCGAAGCTTGGCGCAATAGATTACACCGCGAGCATCAACAAGATCCTCGCGGCGAAGCCGGACTACGTGTGGGCCCAGATCTTTGGCGCGGACCTCGTGACGTTCTCTAAGCAGGCCAACGCGGTAGGGTTCTTCAAACAGATCAACAATCACTTCATGACGGTAGTCGATGCGGATACGCTGAAAATGCTCGGCGACAACGCACCGATCGGCACGGAAGGATATCAATACGCGCCGTTCAACTATCTCGGGAAAACACCGCAGGCGCAGGAGTTCGTCTTGCTGTTCAAGTTCCGCACGGGCAACTATCCGTCGGATTGGGCAAGCGTCTCCTATGACTGCGTGATGACTTGGGCCCAGGCCGTCACCGCGGCAAAATCAACCAGCCCGGATGCGGTCATGCGGGCAATCGAAACGGGCACCTTCGACACGCTGCGCGGTAAGGTGCGCTTCGGCCAGTATGACCACGAAGCTGAAGTGCCCGTCTACTTTGGCAAGATCGTTAAAAGCGCCCAGTTCGGTCAGGCCGTGCTCGACATCGACGAGGTGGTGCCCGCCGGCGCAACGCGTCCGTCAAAGTCGATCGTCGAGGACGCGCGTAAGTAAATAGGGAAGCGGCCTGGCGCTTAACGTGTCGATAACGATATCGCGTCGTGCCCTCCGCGTCGAAAGTCCACACGTGAGCGCGTCTGCCGCGCTCACGCTGCGCCCAAATGCGCATCATGTAACGGGTTCGTCGCGCGGCCGATCGAGGAGCTGCTTGATCAGCGCGCGCGTAATCGGATTCAGCTCACGGCCTCGCGCCGTCGCGATATGAATCCGCCGCCCCGCCCACGGTTCCGCCAGCTCCCGTACGGCGATGCGACCGAACAGCTCGTGACTGACCAGACATTCCGGCTGAACGGTCACGCCCAAACCGGCTTCCACCAGACTGACGGCAACGCCCGCGCTCCTAACGCTGTAACGCGGCTCGAATTCCACACCGAGGCGTCTCGCGGCCACCCGGAATGCGCCCAGCATTGCATTCACCGTGATGAGGTTCTCCGGCAAGAGTTCCTTGAACGACACGCTGGCCTGCGCGCTCAGACGGTGCCCCTGCGGCACGACGGCAACCATGCGATCTCGCCGGTAGGGTGTCACGTCGACCCCCCCCAGATCGAGTTCATGCGCGGCCGCGAACACCCCGATATCCGCCTCGCCCCGCGCGACCGTTTGCACGATGTCCGCGTTCTCGAGTTCGCGCACCACGAGGTCAACAAGCGGATACTCCCGACTGAAGTCGCCCATCTCCCGTGCGAGAAACGGAACGATGATGGAACGTGCCGATGCAATCGTGAGCTCACCTCGCATTCCGTCGGTGAACGACGCGATCTCGGAGCGCATATCGTCGAGGTTGTCGAAGATCTTGCGGATATAGCGCAACAGCACGGCGCCTGCCGGGCTGGGAACAACGCCTTTCGGCCCGCGCTCGAGCAGTTTGACGCCGGCGATGTCTTCCAGATCCTGAATACGCTTGGTCGCGGTCGAAGCCGCAATATTCTCCCGCATTGCGGCGAGGCCGATTTGTTGTTCCTCGACCGCCGAAACAAACAGCTTCAGTGTGAACAGATCCACCTGACGAATCAAATGCAGCCGGTTGAAGGTGCTCATGTCTCCTCTTGTGTACGTCTTCGTACTCGCTGTAGCGAATCGTACACCGGTCTTCGGTAGCTTATCCATCAGGACGGGTCGCCCAATGACAGAGCGCGCCGCATTGTGCAGCGCACGCCCGCTTCGATCCGCCGACGGCCGCAATCAAGCGGCCTTACTTGCGCGCTGCCCCGACCATGAAATAGACCATCTTCGCCGGCCGGCCACTGCGGTTACGCCACGCATGTCGTGTGCCCATCTGAACGACGCAGGTACCCGGTGTGATGTGCCGCTCGGCACCGCCGTCGAGTTCCAGATAAAGCTCCCCTTCAATACAGAAGCCGTAATCGATCGTGTCGGACACATGCATCCCTGGATTCTCCACCTCGTAGAGAGCGCCGATCCCGCCCGGTTGCTGACGCTCGGCCGCCGCGAGTGCCGCCGCATCGGCCTTCGGATCATCGGGTGGGAATTCGACGACCAGAAAGCGTGTACCCCCCGGCCCCGGGAAGAACGGCTCGAAGACACGCCCGGGATTGTCGCCCGCGACCAGATCGGGCAAGCCATCGCCGCTCCCCCATACATTGAACATGTTGATCCCGATCACACTCTCGACCGGGGTCGGTTCGTCCTTGACAAACACGGATCGGTTCTCCGCATTGCGGTCAGTCACGATTCTTCGAATTTCGACAGCCATGACACCTCCATGCAAACGTACATTCGCTATTGTTGGAATGGGCACGTGCGCCCCTTGACACTACTGCTGCGTCAACTCGGTCAACGCTTCACCGACCCAGTGTTTCGTTGGGCTCATGATCGGATCACGCGACGCGGCAACGCGTCTTCGCGGATCATGGCCGCAGCCTTTTCACCAATCATGATGCACGGTGCATTCGTGTTGCCGGACGTGATCGTCGGCATGATCGATCCGTCGGCAACGCGCACGCGCCGGACGCCATGGACGCGCAATCGCGCATCCACGACCGCCAGATCGTCGCCGCCCATCTTGCAGGTACCGACCTGGTGCCAGCCGCAGTTGCCGATCGTCCTGATGTGATCGAGCAGCTCCTCGTCCGATTGCACACCAGGCCCCGGCATCTGCTCGGCGACGATGCGTGACGCGATCGGTTCGCTGGCCATGATCTCGCGCATGCGCCGCAAGCCGATGACCGTCCGCCGGCCATCGTCCGGCTCGGACAGGTAGTTCGGTTGAAACGCCGGCGGCGTCAACGGGTCGGCGGACTTCAACGCCACCGATCCGCGCGACTTCGGATTCAGCAGGACGATCCCCGCGCTGATGCCCGGAAATGAATCGACCACGACCGCGCCCTTTGGATCGAACGTATAGGAAACCGGACGCAAGACCATCTGCAGGTCGGGACGCGCTTGTTCATCCGAGCTCCGGGCGAAGGCAGCCGATGCCGATACCGACATTGAGAGCAGACCGCGATGCGTAGTCAAATACCGCATCCCCTCGAGATACTTCCGCCAACCCGACAAGGTCCGGTTATACGAACTCTCGACCGTGGTCCGCCAGATCATCGGCCCGAACCAATGATCCTGCAGATTCTGGCCGACGCCCGGACGATGGGCGCGCGTGCCGATGCCGTATTGCTGCAGCATGCCGCCGTCCCCGATACCCGACAGCATCAGCAGATGGGGGGAATTCAAAGAGCCAGCAGACAGGATGACTTCACGGGCCGCTGCGATGATGCGCCGCTCGCCGTTCTGCGAAACCTCGACGCCAGTCGCTTCGTTTCCATCGAATACCACACGCATGATCTGCGTACGGATCAACACGGTGAGATTCTTCCGATGCTGGATCGGCTCGATGAACGCGGTATAAGATGTTTCGCGGCGACCCTTACGGATCGTGTGCTGATGAAAATCCGCCCCTTCGTAGGGCGGCGCATTCAGATCTCCGACGCGATGAATGCCGATCGTATCCGCCGAGCGTAAATAGTCGTCAATCGTCGGATGCCGCATCGATGGATCGCTGACACGCAGCGGGCCGACGTCGCCGTGATATTCACTGGCACCGCGCGAATTCGATTCCGACTTGATGAAAAAGGGCAAGACATCGCGCCAACTCCATCCTTCGTTGCCAAGGCTTGCCCAATGGTCGAAATCGAGCGGATGCCCGCGCATATAGACCATGCCGTTGACCGAACTCGTGCCGCCGAGCGTCCGGCCTCGCGGCCAATAGATCTGCCGCGCTTTCGCAGCAGGCACCGGGTCGGTGAAATAGGCCCAGTTGAAGCGTTTCTCAAGGAACAGCCGGCCCATGCCGGCCGGGGACCGAATCCAGAAATCGTCGGCCGGGCCGCCTGCCTCGATCAACAAAACCGAATGATCGGGGTTTTCGGACAACCGGCTGGCAACCGCACAGCCCGACGATCCTGCTCCGACGACGATATAGTCGTATGTCTCCATTATGAGTCTCGCACCGATTATGTTTATATTCTTTGCCACGCCGCGCGAGCCAAAGCGCGGCGACCGTTTCATCGAGCGATCGCCGCCATGGCATTACGTCAACAGCTTCTTTCCCATCGCCTGCAGTTCCTCAAGGATATGCGGGGGGGTCGTTCGATAAGCGCCGACGACCGCTTCCGACTTGGTCAACCCGATACTTCTTCTAAGGTCGACCATCGACTCGGCTAGTTTCACCATGGCCGCCGGTCCGACGATCACCGGCACGCCAGTACCACGCACCTCGTTGTAGCCGGCCAGCGCCAGCAGCGCGCCGCCCGGATTGCATCCGCACAGCACCGTGTCGGCACCGTCCCGAACACACGCCTGGGCGGCCTCGTCGAACATCTCGATCCACTTTTCCGGCTTGCCTTTCGCGGCATCAACAATAGCCAGCCAACACGACGGATCCAGTGCGCGCACTGGCTGGTTTCGAATCGCGCGATGCTCCCATCCGTGCAGGCGGATGTGCGCTTCGAACGGCTCGATGAACGCCGGAGCGATCGTGACCCATGCAAATTTCTTGCCGACCAGTTGCGCCATCAACATCGTCGATTCCGCACCACCGAGCACCGGCATCTTCACCGTCTGCCGGCATTCCTGCGAATACGCATCGATGATGCAGACGCCGGCCAGCGCGGCATCGAATCCCTCCTTTTCCGCTTCGACGACCTTGTTGACGACCTGAACTTTCGTCAGGGCGCGCGGGTAAATCAAGTTGTTGGCGAACGACCGCGGCGCCTCTTCCATGTAGCGCAGCGTAATCTCGGTATCAGGTCTGGCAACCTGTCGTGCAAACTGGATCATTGCGCCGTAGGTTTCGGGGACGCCCGGAAAA
Source organism: Paraburkholderia sp. D1E (assembly GCF_052682275.1). Classification (NCBI taxonomy): domain Bacteria; kingdom Pseudomonadati; phylum Pseudomonadota; class Betaproteobacteria; order Burkholderiales; family Burkholderiaceae; genus Paraburkholderia; species Paraburkholderia sp. D1E. The sequence goes on along the minus strand of NZ_JBQYMB010000001.1, from coordinate 6,390,674 downwards.
TCCGCATCGTTGGACCGATTTTCGGCCTGCCACAGAATTCTGATTGCCATTTGTCATCTCCTCCATTTATCAATATGTAGTAAGGATTCTTAAGTACTGCACCATCACCGGCTTCGATTCCATGGTGGTTGGTCGGTATTACGTGCTGCGCAACAGCCGGCATGCCTATAAATCCAGAACCAGTCTCGCTGATCTGGAACGCGAACAGCAGGGCAAGAACTGATCGTTCTCCGCGCGCTCATCAGGCGTCAGACAGACGTCGAAATGATCGGGCTCGCCTTTGAGTACACGTGTCGCGCACGTGCCGCACACGCCCTGTTCGCATGACGTCTCGATCTGGATGCCGGCCTTCGCGAGCGCCTGCACGACCGACTCGTCCTTCTCGACGACGATCACCTTGCCCGAGCTCGCGATTTCAACTTCGAAACGGCCATCGTCAGCCGTCTCTCGCGCCTCAACAGTGAAGAATTCATAGTGAAGCTGTGTCTCGGGCCAGCCCGCCACGCGAGCAGTATTCAATACTGCATTCATGAAGCCTTGCGGCCCACACACGTACAGATGAGTCCCGATCTCGAGCTTGGCGAGCCGCGCCGCGATGTCGAATCGCTGGTCGCCCGCTTCGTCGTCGAAATGGAACTGCACGCGCGGCGCATACGGCGCGCGGCCAATGTGTTCGAGAAATGCCGTCCGAGTGCGCGAACGCGTGCAGTAATGCATCTCGAACGACGCATCGGTTGTCGCGAGCCGTTCGGCCATGCAAAGAATCGGTGTCACACCGATGCCGCCCGCCAGTAGCAGGCTGTGCTTCGCGCCATGAGCCAGCTCGAAATGATTCTTCGGTACGCTGATCGTCAGTTCGTCGCCGACTCTGACGCGATCGTGCATACCGGTCGATCCGCCGCGCGACGTCGGATCGCGCAGCACCGAGATCTGATATCGGTGGTTTTCATCCGGCGCGTTGCACAGCGAATACTGACGCGTCGGTCCGCCCGGCACGGCCACGTCGATATGCGAACCGGCCGAGAACGCCGGCAGCGGCTGCCCGTCAGCGTGAACTAGTTCGAAACTGCAAATGTCGGCGGTTTCGTCGCGCCTTGCCGCCACGCGAACCTTGAGTCCGCCCATTACACTCGTCATGTCTCCTCCGCGAACAGCGGGAATGTGTGCGCCCGCGTCCGTCAATCTATCGCCATGCCGCTTGATACGAGACGGCACTTGACGGCACGTGTTACGTGCAGCAATTTCTTCTCGTTAAACAACCATCGAACGACGACTAATGATCTTCGTGCAGCGGGAATCCAGGGGACCGCTTGCCGCCCCCTTTCGTTAGCCGCTCGATCGACGAGCCCGCCGATCGAGCGCCACGACGCGATGCGATGCGCAGTCGTCCCGGTTATGCCAGTGCGTCCTTTGCAGTCGATGACGACGACCACTTGATGATCTGCTCGGCCCCATGGCGGCACAGGATCTCGCTCTCGTTGAAGTACACGAAAGGCTTAGCGCCCGATTCCATTCCGACCTGCATGCTTTCGATGTTCCCCAGATCCTCAAGCATCGTGTCGGTGATGTGCGACGTGAAATGTTCGAGTTGCAAGCGCTCGCGCACCGTCTTCGCTTTCTTGTTGTAGAAGCGCGCTTCCCAGACCGTCGTCCCGGCTGACGTCGGCCAGAACTCATGCGTCCAGAACTGGTTCGCCGAAATCTGGAGATGCCAGTTCGGGAAGAACCAGTTGACGTCGCTCGACCAGTGCTCGTGCTTCGTCGGATTCACGCCCTTGTGCTCGACAACCAAGTTGGTCTGCCCCTCCTGACGGGTGCCCGTGACTGAGTGATTCGCTGGAAACAGCCATTGAGCGACTTTCGATTTCGCAAACGGCTGGGCGGCCGGATTGAGCCAAAGCGACAGCGAGCGATGCGCACCGTAGAGGTTCGCGCTGATTGGCCGGCTGAACGGATTGGGCTGTCCCGTGTAGACCGGCCCCAGCGTCTTCGGATGGATCGACGCAATATGGTAGGCCTCGCTGAAGTTCTCGGCAACGGCCTTCCAATTCGCCTTGAATTCCCCACGCAGCACGATCGGATGGTCAGGGTTCTGATATTCGATGCCCGTCATCGCGTCTGCCATTGGTCCCAAAAATTCCTGCAGACTGACTTCGGGCGCTGGCGCCATGTTAATGAAGACCCAGCCTTCCCAGACCTCCAGCGTGACCGGCGTTAAGCCACATTTCTTCTTGTCCAGACCGAAGAATCCGGATTCGTCTGGCACGTGCGCCAGTTCGCCCGAATTGTTGTATCCCCAACTGTGGTAGCGGCACACAAAGCGTTTTGCATTGCCGCTCGGGCGATGTTCGACCACGTTCGCGCGGTGCGCGCAAACATTGTGGAATGCCCGGATCTTGCCGTCCTCCGAATGTGCCACGATGATCGATGCCTTGAAGATCGCGAGTTCCTTCACGAAGAAATCGCCCGGCTTCGGAATGCGCTCGACACGCCCCACCATCAGCCACGCGCGACGGAAGACCCGTTCGCGTTCGATCTCAAACTGCGCCGGATCGGTATAGAGGGAGGTCGGTATCGTGCCGGTATTAAGGCCGACTGACTCGGTTAAGCTCGGTTTGAATTCGTTCGGATGATTCATGCTAACTCCTGCGTACCAGTGGGGTTCGGAAACGATCGTGACCGGCGCGCCGTTCAGCCGTGCGGCTGGAAGCCGGTCACGATCTGAAGCGCATGCTTTGGCGGTGCATGCCGGATGCCGGACGCCTGATGCATCTCAACGGCGACCGATGCATGGCACAGCGCAAGCAGCAACCGGAACAGGTTCTGCGCCGGCTCTGGCATCTCGTTCAGCGGGAATTGCTCCAGGTAGACGGTCGCCTCCTCGGCGCGCGCGAACATCGCGTCGTAGAACTTCACGACTTCCGGGTACGGCGTTGCCGCACGGTTGATCCATCGTTCGTGCGACGTCGGCGTGCTCCAATGTTCCAGGAACGGCTCGAGGTCTTCGAAACCCTCTGGCAAGCGATTCGAATCGCGTGATACATCGTTAGTCATCGTCCTCCTCCTTAATATGTCTGCGTTTTACAGGGGCGAATACGTCGTTCGCAACCCAATGGCTTCCGCCATATTTCTTGTATTTACTAAGTTATACGAATTGAACGCAACGCTTAATGTCAGCTTGCGCAAACGACCAATCGTCTTGCTTGCTACCAGATCAGAGAATCATCCTTTAATGTTCTCCTTGAAGATCGGGCTGACGGTGTCAAAACCCGTGAACTTCAGATACGTCGTCTTCCATTCTCCGGCTATGCTCGCGAACTTGAATGAATACGTTCCGGATAGCAATTGCAGCACGCCGTCTTCCGTCTGCCGGTAATAGACGACGTCGGTCATGGCAGTTGCGCTGTCGCCATTGATCTCGATCAGCGGATTGGTGATGTGGTGATGGCACTTCGGCACCTCTCTCCACACTTTGTGGACAAGCTGCCGGATTCCCTCGATGCCTGCGGTCTGCCCGCGGGGCAGATCGTAGACACTGTCATCGGCCCAGATGCTCATGAAGGTCGCTTCGTCTTTTTTGTCGATACCATGACAGTACTTCGACATCAGGGACCTGATCTCCTCTACATCAATCACCCTCTTGATCTTTTCTTCGAGGCTGACATTCCTCTTGTCCATGTTCAAAGTCTCCTGATATTTTTGGCCCAAGCACACCATGATGTTATTTTTTGGCCGGCGCATAGGCATTTCGCGATAGTCCGCTTCTGTTTCTAGATCGTACGGATTTCCTGCGCTGCCTTGTCTCCTTTCGGCGCGGCCTGCATAGTGGCATCGTCAACGCTGCGTCGCCTTACTCGCTCGTCGTCAACACTTCCGGTTGACGACGATACTGCGTCGGCGAACAGAACATCATCCTTTTGAACGCCGTGCAAAAGGCCGCTTCAGACTCGTAACCCAGCGAAAACGCAATCGACGCAACGCTCTCGTTGCCGCCGCGCAGCCGATCCGCCGCCATCAGCATGCGCCAGCGCGTCAGATAGTTCATCGTCGTCGCGCCCACCAGACTCTTGAAACGCTGCGCGAAGATCGTTCGCGACAGTCCCGCGACACTAGCCAGTTCCCCTAGTGTCCAGTGGCGTGCCGGTTCCGCGTGAATCGCACTGACTGCCGCACTAACGCGCCGGTCCGATAGCGCGATGAACCATCCTGCGGGCGAATCGGCAGACGATGCCGTCAGATGAAGCCGCAGCACTTGCACGAGCATGAGGTGCAACAGATGGTTCGACACCAGCGCGCCGCCCGGCTGCGGATGACGCAACTCGGACGTCAGTTGATCGAGAGACCAACGCAACACTTCTGCCTGACTGGAGGCTTGCGGCGCGTTAATGAGCGGCGGCAGCGCATCGAACGGCACGGCGGCATGATTGCTGGAAAAAGCAAAGAACCCGCTGATCAGGAGAACCTCGCCTCCGCCGTTGTGGACGGCAATGCCGTCGCGGGCGACCGCCTCCATGATGGCAGTCGAGTCTTGCGGCGGGAGCGCCAGATCCGTTGACAGAACGATATCGCGTCCGCTGTTCAGCAGAAAGCAATCCCCCTTTTCGAAGCGGACAGGCCGGCTCACGCCGTCGATCACGCCCCAGCATGCGCCCTGCAGTACGGCTGCGAACTTGATGCCTTCGTAGGCAGGAAAGAGAAAGGACCACGGGCCCGCGGCGTCGAGCCCGGCATAGAACTGACTGCGCGGCTTCAGTAGCGAAAGAACATCCGAAAGCGGGTCCATAGGCGATTCTTCCTACATCCTTAAGGACCGTCGCGCAGTGCGACCTGAGTCGACGATCGAAGTTGCGGCGGCCACTCGCGCAAGATCGAGACCTAATATTCAGCGTTCGGCGCCAGGCGCTAAGGCTTTTCCGGCCGGTGGAACGTCGGCCAGCGTTGCATGACGACTTCGCGCGAGACGCCGTAGGCGTAGCAACTATCAATCTTGAGTGGCTTGCCGTTGGCGTCGGTCGCCTCCAGCAGCACTTGCGAACGCAGGGGATTGACGGACTGAATGGCTGCCGTCGCCAGCGGAATCAGAATCTCCCGCAAATGGGTGCAGGTCTCGCCCGTCGGCAGGCGTTTGCGCACTTCGCCGCTCCAGCCCGCGCCGATGCGCAGTCCCACCAAGGCCTGTAGCGAATCTCCACCACCCGGGCACTCGCGGTACGGATACGCGCGGATATAGGTGCTGACGGCACGTACGATCATGTCGAAATCAAACACGACGCGCAGCCCGATGTCATGGATAGGATCGTTGGCCGGCACCGTGCGCAGGCCGCTTGGCGGGGTGAAGTCATGCGATTTCTGGTCGGTGAGATGGCCTTCGACTTCGAACAGGCCATCGCTGCGCCGGAATCCGTTGAACTCGATGCGCCGGACGTGCAGCGGCTCGCGGGTCACGTCGTCCGCCGGGACGGCGGTCTGCTCGATGGTCATACGCTCACTCCTTGCCCGGCCGGTTGCGTGCAGGCATGAGCCAGCGCCTGCGCCAGCGCGCGGCTGCCCTCGGCGCTATCCCATAAGAGCACAGCCAGTTTCTTTCCGACCGGCGATGCCGGGTCTTGTGAAGCGAGACCATCGCCCTTGGCGATGATCTGCTCGATGCTCAGCGGTCTGGCTGGCGTTCCAACGCTGTCGACCACGACGCTCGACTGCGCAGTACCGTCCTGCAAGTCAATTCTGGCGCCAGTGGCAAACCGCCTGGGGTAGTACTGGGTCAGCGCCTCACTGAACTCGAAGCGCACCTTCTGCGCGAGGCGCCGGATCTCGGGATCGTTGAGGAATGCTTCGTCGTAGGCGTCGTAGCGATAAGGTCCGTAACTCAGCGTTGCCCCCACAATATAGGGGCAACTGTACTGCGCGGCCATCGTCGAAGTCGGCTTCGCCAGCATGTGCTGATCCGCGATAAGCTGCGGACCGCTGATGACGATCTCGCGAATCCCGGCGGTCGGCATGCTGAAGTTGTCGGTTAGTTCGGCCAGTGCATCGATGGTGGAATGGAACAGGCGGCAGCACGCATACGGCTTCAGGCTGATCTCATGGATCCGTAGCGCTGCGGACGGTACAACCGCACGCAGCGGTCCGCCGAAAAGCGCGACCAGCCCATAGGTTCCTTCGATGGCGAGCTGCGGTGCCGTGACCGCGTCCATCAGCGCGAATTCCGCGGCCAGCACACCGTTACGGGCAGCAAACCCTGCGTGAACCCGCTTGACCTCGCCGCCGGACGCTTCCGCCGAGAACTGCATGGAGCCGCTGGCTTGCGAAAGCGCATGTCCCCACGCGCGAACCAGCAGTTCCGATGTCACCGGCGCGTCGCGCTGGTACGCATGCAGGGCCACGCACGCCGCAGCGGCGCCGAAGGTGCCGAAAATCGCCGTGGGGTGGAATCCGCGGTGTACGGTTTCCAGGCCGCCTGCGGCCGCTCCCACCATCGCCATCGCCTCGTAGCCGGCGGCCACGGCACGAAACAGTTCCGCCCGCGAAGCATCGGTGGCAGCAGCCACAGCCAGTGCCGCAGGAAGGATAGCGGCGCCGGGATGGCTCAGCGTTTCGTTGTGGGTATCGTCAAGTTCGTAGCTGTGCGACGCGGTGCCGTGCACCAGCGCGGCGACGGACGCATCCGCGAACCAGTCGCCGCCGAGCACGGGGCTCGCGCCGGTGCCGGCGAAACGGCGCGTCCATTGCGCGATCTGACGAGTCCAGGGCCGGGTGCTGCCCCATACGGACACGATGAAATTGTCAAGAAAAAGCCGGCGGAGCGCTTCCGTGTCAGCCTCGTCCAGGCGGCCATTCGCAACGCGTGCGACGTGTCCGGCGATCATCGCGGTGGCGTCCGCCTGTATGGCGGCCGGCACACCGTCTCCGGAATCACGGTGAAACTGCATCCTTTGTCTCCTTGTAGTTGGATCAGCGCCGTTTCGCGCGACTCACTTCCAGTCAGCGTGATTCCGGCGCTGAAGCAAGTCAATTCGAGAAGCACAAACCTTCCGTACATTGAAACGCGATGGCTGCATGCGGGAACACCCGCTTCTGCACGGGTGTCGGCCTCACAAGATTCCACGGCCAGCAGCATCTTCCGATCGGTAGAACAGCGCGTACGGATTGTCCCTACCGAAACGAGAAAGAAGCATCGGAATCATCCTGCACCTTCAACCGCCGATCAGAGGTTTTCCTTGAAGAACGGCCCGAGCTTCGTCATCGCCTGCTCGACATATTCCGGCTTGTCGTACAGATCGTAGTGGCTCGCCCCTTCGACGACGAACAGGTTCTTCCGGCTCGAACGGGCGCGGCTGAACAGTTCATAACCGTCACGGTATGAGCCGAATCCGCCGGGCACGCTGCCGATGACGATCTGCAGCGGCTGGGTCAGCAGATGCTCCGCAAGGTGGAAGGCGTCAAAGCCCACCGCCGCCTGCAGGCCGGAGAAGCGCAGCTTGTTGGGTGAGCCGGGCTTTTGCCCGCGCGGCGTCGTGTAGTAGTCGACCGCCTCGACGATGTCGATGTCGGTGATCCCGGCTTTTTCACGCTCCGCTACCGAGGTGGGAATATAGGTAATGATCGCGGGCTCGGCGCCACGGGCCTCAGCGGTGCGTTGCTTGCCAATTGCGTCGAGTGCGTTCAGCGCCGCATCCGGCGACTGATCGCCTTCGCGCATGAGACGGCCGTAGTTGGCGGCCACGACGGTGCCCACCGCCTTGATCCGGCGCTCGGTCATCGCGGCATTGACCGCGTATCCGCCACCGCCGCAGATGCCCAGCACGCCGATGCGCGCGTCATCCACATAATCGAGCGTCACCAGATAGTCCACCGCGCAACGGAAGTCCTCGACACGGCTCGCCGGGTCTTCCAGGTAGCGAGGCTCGCCGCCGCTTGCGCCCTGGTGCGAGGCATCGAACGCCAGCGCAACGTAGCCCAGCGCGGCCAGTTTCTGAGCATAGATTGCCGCGGTCTGTTCCTTGCAACTGCTGATCGGGTGGGCGCAGAGAATGGCGGGATATTTCTTCTTTGCATCGAAGTTGGCGGGGAAGTACAAATCGGCTGCGACATCCGAAAACTTATTGCTGAATTTGACTGATTGCGGCATGACGTTTTGCTCCTGAGTAAGAAAGGAATCTGAGACAGAATTCATGATAGTCACTAGCAAGCTCAGTGATAATCCCGCAAAATCTCATAAAAGTAATAAGTGGAGCTTCTCAATGGCCAGTGGCAATCTCAAAGATCTATCCGCCTTCGTGATGGTCGCCGAAGAATCCAGCTTCACTCGGGCCGCGGCCCGGCTGGGCGTGTCGCAATCGGCGCTCAGCCAGACCATTCGTGGGCTCGAGACTCGGCTGCAACTCCGGCTGTTTTCTCGCACCACCCGCAGTGTGTCGCTGACCGAAGCCGGCGAACGGCTGCTAAGCCGGGTTGGCCCCGCGATGATCGAGATCGATGCCGGTCTTGAGGAGATCGGCGAGTTGAGCAACAAACCCGCCGGAACCCTGCGCCTGACGGCGGATGAATACGCGGTGCAGAGCGTGCTGCAACCGGCCATGGCGCGCTTCCTGTCCGACTATCCGCAGATCCGGGTGGAGATCACAACGGACTATGGTCTGGTGGACATCGTCAGTGACCGCTTCGATGCCGGTGTGCGCCGCGGCCGACTAGTGGCAAAAGACATGATCGCGGTGCGGATCGGACCCGACATCCCCATGGCCGTGGTCGGTGCACCGGCCTATTTCGCCCGGCACCCGGCACCGAAACGACCTCCCGATCTGATCACGCACGCCTGCCTCAACCTGCGCCTCCTGACGCACGGCGAGTTCCTGCCGTGGACGTTCGTGAAGGCTGGAAAGGAGCACCGCGTCAAGGTCGACGGGCCGCTCGTGTTCAGCAGCATTATGCCGATACGCGATGCCGCGCTGGCGGGTATCGGCCTCGCCTACCTCCCCGAGGACTACGTCCGTGAGCAGATCGCGGCGGGGGCACTCATCCAGGTGCTGGCCGACTGGCGCAAGACGTTCGAGGGCTACCACCTGTATTACGCCAATCGACGCCAGGGCTCGTCCGCGTTCTCTCTGCTGGTCGACACGCTAAAGTATCGAAAGTCGTGAAGAGCAGGCCGTCGTGCCACTACGGACGCCGATTCGTCTCCAGCTCGCGTTCAAGCAGCGCGTTGTCCGCGCCGGTATCGCGCGCCGAATGCAGCGGCGGCGGACGCTTGCCGTCGAACGAGATCGGCAGCCCGACAATGCCGATCTCGTCGCCCGACGGCTTCTCGATGATCCCGAGCGACCGCGTCTGCTCGCTGCTGAGCATTTCTTCCGTCGTCTGGATCGGCGCGACCGGAAGGCCGGCGGCTTGCAGGCGCGCCGTCCAGAACGCACGCGTTTCCTGTGACATGCGCTCGCCGATCAGACGGTCAATCTCGGCGCGGTTTTTCAGGCGTCCCGCGTTCGTCGCGAATCGCTCGTCGGTCGCCCACTCGGAATGATCGAGTGCAGCGCACAGCCTCGCGAACAGCGGATCGTTCGCGCAGCTCACGATCAGGTGGCCATCCGCTGCCGCATACGCACGGTGCGGGACGATGAATGCGACGCCCGAACCATGACGTGCGCCCGGCTCACCGTCCGCATTGAAGTTCGCGACGCCCACCGACATCCACGCGATCGCGGTCTCCAGCAGCGAACTGTTCACAGTCGCGCCGCAATGCCGGTTCTGCCGGCGATACAGCGCCGACAGAATACCGATCACGGCCCACATGCCCGTGCCGAAATCGACGATGGACACTCCCGCCCGCACCGGCAACTGTCCCTCCTCGCCCGTAATACTCATGATGCCGGAGAACGCCTGCATCAGCGGATCGTAGCCGGGCAGCGTGTTCATCGGCCCGGCGTGACCGAAGGCACCGACCTCGCAATGAATCAGCTCGGGCTTCGTCACGCGCAGGCTGTCCGCGTCAAGACCGTAGCTCGCGCTCGCGCCCGGACGCAGATTGTGAATGAATACGTCAGCTCGTTCGGCGATCAACCGATGCAACATCGCCAGTTGATCCTTATCCTTGATGTCGATGCAGATATTGCGCTTGCCGCGATTGAGCGCATGATAGGCCGCGCCGCTGTCCTTCCACTTGCTCGGACCCCAGCCGCGTGCCGAATCACCGGTGGGGCGCTCGACTTTCCACACTTCGGCACCGAGCGCCGCCAGAATTTTCCCGCTGAACGGCGCCGATGCACTGTCGCCCAGTTCCACCACCACGACGCCTGAAAGCGGTAGATCTCGTAACATGTCGCTTCTCCCTTTCCAACATTTCCAACGCTTATTCTGATTGGGGCAAGCCGGGGCTCTCGACCGTATGCGCGCCGCCGGAACTCAACATCTCCTCGATTTCCTCACGGCTGAAACCGTACTCCAACAGCAACTGCACGGAATGCTCACCGAGACGCGGCGCCGGGTAGCGCAGTTCCGGCGCGCTTTCGCTCCATTGCTGCGCGATCCCCAACGTACGGATCCGGCCTTCCGACGGATGGTCCTGTTCGGCGAAGAATCCGACCGCCTTCATATGCGGATCGTCGAGGAGCGTCTCGGGCGTGTTCATTTCGATAATCGGAATGTCGGCCTCGCTCAACTGTTTGACCCATTCTGCTGTCGTCTTCATCTCGAAGACACGCGCAAGGAATTCGTACAGATAGGCGATGTTCTCGGTCCGTCCGCCGATATTGTTGAAGCGCGGATCTTCCGCCATCTCCGGATGACCGGACAGAATGAAAAAGCGCTGCCAGTGATGATCCGCGTAGACGTTGACGCCGATATAACCATCAAGCGTGCGATACGGCCTGCGATCCGGATTCATCATGCGCGCATACCCCCAGTCGCCGATCGGCGGCACGAACGTATGGCCATACAGATGATCGCCGAGCACGAAATGCGAAAACGTCTCCAGCATCGGCACGAACACCTGCTGGCCAACACCCGTCTTCTCGCGCCTGTACAGCGCCATGGACACCGCGTTGCTGGTCGCCATACCGACGACGCGATCGGCAATCGCCGTCGCGACATAGCTGGGCGGCCCTTCCTTGCGGGCTTGCAACACCGGCATGCCCACCGCGGCCTGGATAAGGTCGTCGTACGCGGGGCGCGACGCATACGGTCCGTTCTGGCCGAATCCGAACGCGCCGCAATAGATGATCCGCGGATTGACCTTACGGACGTCTTCATAGGCGATACCGAGTTTGGCCATCGTATGCGGGCGCATGCTGTACAGCAGCACATCGGCGGCTTCCACCATTCGCTTCAGCGCAGCGATCCCGTCGGGATGCTTCAGGTCCAGCACGAGGCTGCGCTTGTTACGATTCAGATGCAGAAAGATCGGACCCATTCCCGCATGGCGGCATGGGCCGATGTTGCGCGTCGTGTCCCCTTGGCGCGATTCGATCTTGCAGACGTCCGCGCCCATGTCCGCGAGTAGCAGCGACGCGTACGGGCCCATGAAATTGGACGTCAGGTCCAGGATGCGTACTCCGTCAAGTGGTCCGGCCATGCTGGACCTCCAGAGCGGGTCGCATCGTCTCGTATGCGGAGTTGAAATTGAACAGCTTCACAACGTCTCCCCCAACTGATTGAACAGCAGGTTGGTTATTACTTATCCGACAACACGAACACCGGCAACTTCTGCTCGCCGCGCTGGACGAACTTCACTTCGACACATAGACCGATCTGCACCGCCTCGGGCACGGCTTCGATCTGCGCGAACAGGTAATAGCCTTCGTCCATCCAGATGAAGCCGACCGTGTAAGGCGCGATCTCCGTCCACACCGGCGTCGGCCCGCGCATGATCGTACTGTGCGAGTAAATCTCCCCGCAGCCGCTTGACGCTTCCCACTTGAGCGACTTCGAGCCGCAATGCGTGCAGAACGAGTGCGCCGGCCACACCGCCTGCGCGCATTCGGTGCAGCGCTGGAATGTCACCTTTTCGTCGGACAACGCTTCCCAATACGGTTGCGCGTCGAGCAAACGATAGGGCTGCGGCCATTGGTTAGGCAAATGAGTTTCTGTCATAGCTTGCTCTCAATCAAGGATCAGGTCGCGGACGACAGCAGCAGCACGGCGCCGGCGGCCAGCATGCCCCCCGCCCCTTGCACCAGCACAGTCTTCGGGCGGCGCGATGGCGCAAGCCCCAGCGCCTGGCCGCGTAACTGGCGGACCGCCTCAATCATGCTGTCCATGTTGCACGAGATGCCCGGCTGCCCGAACGACAGCCAACCGCCGTTGGTATCCGTCGGAAGATCACCATCCACACCGGTGCGGCCCTCGCGATACAGGTCGATGCCGCGCCCCTTCTTCGCAAAGCCCAGATCCTCCATCACGATCGGCCCCATGTGCGCAAAGTTCACCGAGATCTGCGTCATGTCGACGTCCACCGGGCTCAGCCCCGACATCGCGTAGGCCTGGCGGGCCGCCTCGGCCGTCGCGGTGGTCGTCAGGTTCGGGAAGGTACCGAGACTGTCGAACTTGCAACTGCGCATGTTCATGCGGTCGGTCAGATATTCATGCGTCGTCGCCGAACCGTAGCCGAGCAGGTACACCGGATTGCGCGCGCCGCGCGCCTTTTCCGGCGACGTGACGATTAGCGCGCCGCCCGTGCCGCCACCCCACGTCGAACACATCCAGCGGCGCAGCGGCGTTGCGACATACGGCGACTCCAGTACTTTCGCGCGATCGATCTCGCCGAATTTCGCCTTCGCCGCATGCGGGTGGTGCCGGCCCCAACGCTGATTCGCAATCGCCACGTCGGCCAGGTCTGCCTCGGTGATGCCGAACTCGTGGAAATAGCGATGCGCCGCTTGCGCATAGAGCGCCGGGATCGTCGGGCCGTACGGAAGCTCGAACTGCGGATCGGCATCGGCTTCCGCACCCATCGCCACCGCGTCGACAAACAGCTCGGTCGCGTCACTCTGCAGGCACAGCACGTATTCGGCGCGGCCCGCTGCGATCATCTGCGTCGCGACCGCGAGCGTCGAGGTTAGCCCCGCGCCGTGCATGGTCAGCTCGCTCGTCAGCGTCACCGGCATCTGCATGTGCGAGATGAAGATATTGCTCCACTGCGAACGCTTGTCGGCCCACGGCGAACGACCGGTGAACACCGCGTCGACCTGATCCCTGGTGATACCCGCGTCGGCGAGCGCGGCGTGGGTTGCCTCGGCGGCGAGCTGCAGCGGGTCCTTGCGATCGGCGCGGGATGCGTAGGCATCCCCCATGCCGATGATGGCCGCGACGGGTTTGGGCGTCATGCTGGCGCTCCTCAGACCTTGAACTCAGGCTGAGCCTCGGCGATCAAGGCCTCCAGATCCGCGCGCCGGCGCAGCATCAGCAAGCTCCACTCGCTGCGCTGTACCACTTCGCCACGCTGGTTGTAGGCCTGGATCAGCATCGTGCCGACGCCGTACTTGTCGTCCTTATCCTTCTTGCCGATGACTTCGGCGCTGGCATAAACCGTGTCGCCGATCTTCACCGGGCTCAGGAAGCGCATCTTGTCGACGCCGTAGTTTGCCTGGATCGCCGGGCCGAACTGCAGCAGTCCGGAGATCAGCGAAAACGTCAGCATGCCTTGCACGATACGCTCGCCCCAGCGGGTCTTCTCCGCGTATTCCTTGTTCGAATGGATCTCGATCCAGTTGCCGGTGAACATACAGAACATCACCACGTCGCTTTCAGTCACCGTGCGGCCCGGCGAACGGAACTTGTGGCCGACTTCCAGTTCGTCCAGAGGGATGTTGATGCTGTTGTTGATGACACTCATTACCAGGTCTCCTGAGAAATTGGATTGACGAGACGGACGCGCTGCTACGCACTCCGCTCGCCTGAATCATGCGTGCGTGGAATCGCACACGCGCTATTGACCGTTACAGACGCATCGACTTCGCGATAATCGTGCGCTGGATCTGTGACGTGCCGCCACCGATCGTCGACTGGATGCTCTCGCGCAGATAACGTTCCATGTCCGCTTCCGGCAGGTTCGCGTAGCCGCCCAGAATCTGCATGCCGGCCAGCGCGCACTCCTTCAGCGTCTCCGAGCCGTACAGTTTTGCCATCGATACCTCACGGGCGCACGGCACATGCTTTGCGGCCAGTTGCGCGGCGCGGTAGCAAAGCAGGCGCGCTGCATCCACCTTCGTCTGGCAGTCAGCCAACATGTGGCGAATCACCTGGAATTCATACAACTGCTTGCTGAACTGGATGCGATCGTGCGCATAGCGCGTCGCCGTCGTCACCGCCTGTTGCGCATTGCCCGTGTATGCCGCCGCCACCGCACAGCGCTCGAGTTCGAGATGTTCCGTGATGATCTTCCAGCCCTGCCCCACTTCGCCCAGCAGCGCTTCTGCCGGCATACGCACTTCGTCCAGGAATATTTCCGTCGTACCGGTTGCGTGGCGCGACAATGTCGGCAACTTGTTGATCACCATTCCCGGCGTGTCGTTCGGGATCAGCAACACCGAGAGACCGCCGTGTTTGTCGTCCGCGTCGGTGCGCACCAGCATCGCGATCACTGTGTTCTTCGCCGCCGCGCCGCTGCACCACAGCTTCTGGCCGCTTACGATCCAGTCACCATTGGTGTCGCGACGCGCACGCGTCTTCGTGTTCGCTGCGTCTGAGCCCGCGTCCGGTTCCGAAATCGACACTGAGAAACGGATCTCGCCGTCGATAAACGGCTTCACGTACTTCGCCTTCTGTTCCGGCGTGCCGAACTTGATGATGTTCATTGCCGTAAAGGTAGGCACCAGCACCGAACACGCAAAGTCGAAACCAAACTTGCCGAGGCCCTCGGCCATCAGCGAGTAGTCGAAGATGTCGCCGCCGGAGCCACCTTCCTCCTCCGGAATCAGAATGCCCAGCCAGCCCTGCTTCGCAATCTTCTCGTACGCTTCGTACGGGTATTCCCGATTCATGTCGCACTTGCGCACATATTCGACGGTGATCTCGTTATCCATGAACCGGTTCACGGTATCGAGCCACATGGTTTGGGATTCGTCCAGGAAGTTCGTCACTTGTCTTCGCTCCAGTTATTCGGCTTTTGCTTGTGCATCAGCCTTGGTCATCGTGTTAGTCAGGTTAAGGGCGGTCATTGCGCAATCCAACTGAGCATTTCCGAAGCCTCGATTCGAAAACATCGAAGATCGCGCGTTGCGTGTGAAGTCGTGTCGTTTCGCGGCATGACGCGCCGCAACACCCTGCACATCGCGCTGCGGAAGCCGGACGTGCGAATACCACGCGTACGCTGCTTTTTGCAGCGCAGGCGCGGTGTCGGAATCAGAGGGAATGGTTAATACAGGTGGTCGCAACGCTGCGGCGGGCGCTCATGCAAGCGCTTGGGCGTTGCCCGCCTGTCGGCATCACCCGTCACACAATTGCGCCGGCTTCACGCAGTGCAGCAAGTTCATGGGCGCTGAAACCCCAGTCGCTGAGCGCCGCGTCCGTATGCTCGCCGGGGCGCGCAGGCGGATGCTGAATCGCCCCTGGGGTACGGCTAAAACGCGGCGCTGGTGCCGGCTGAACGACACCGTCGCGTTCGACGAAGGTCTCTCGTGCTCGCAGATGCGGATGATCCGGCGCCTCCGACAGCGACATCACCGGCGCGAAACACACTTCGCGGCCTTCGGCCAATGCGCACCATTCATCGCGCGTGCGCGTGCGGAACACGTCGGCAAATCTCGAATGAACCTCCGGCCAGCGCGAACGATCGTGCTGGTCCGGCATCTCCTCTTCGCCCAGCCCGAGCACTTGCAGCGTATTGCGCCAGAAGCGCGCCTCGTTCGAGCCCACGCTGATCCAGCGGCTGTCCTTCGTCTCGTAGACGTTATACCAGGGTGCACCGGAGTCCAAACGATTGACGCCGCGCTCGTCCTTCCAGTACCCGCTCGCAAGCATCCCGTAGAAAAGCGTCATCAGCGACGCCGAGCCGTCGACCATCGCAGCGTCCACCACCTGCCCCTTGCCAGATCGCTTGCTCTCGAGAATCGCCGATACGACGCCCAGCGCGAGATACAAGGATCCGCCGCCGAAATCGCCGGCGAGGTTTAGCGGGATGGCCGGCGGTCCCCCTGCGGCGCCAATCGAATGGAGCACACCGGTCAGCGAGATGTAATTGATGTCGTGCCCCGGCGCCTGCGCGAGCGGCCCATCCTGGCCCCAGCCCGTCATGCGGCCATAGACCAGGGCTGGATTGACCGCGAGGCAGGCGTCAGGCCCAAGGCCCAGCTTCTCGGCGACGCCAGGCCGGAACCCTTCGACGAGCGCGTCTGCTTGACTAACGAGCTTCAGGATCGCGTCGGCCGCTTCCTTCTTCTTCAGGTCAAGCGCCGCGCTGCGGCGGCCACGATTGAGCAGGTTGAAACGCGGATCGCCGGGCATGCCACCGTCGTAGCCGGGCGGCCGGTCGATGCGGATGATGTCCGCACCGAGATCCGAAAGCAGCATGCAGCAGAATGGGATCGGCCCGACGCCGCCCAGCTCCACGATCCTGATGCCCGAAAGCGGGCCTTGAGTATTGCGCATTGTCGCGGTCTCCTCTCGAATTGGATGAGAAGCTTACCCCCCGTGCAGAACGAGTCCAATCGCGGAAAACCGAAGTGGGACTTCGGCAGGATCGAAGTGTCGCGAGATGCCGGCCCGCGCGGCACATTCCCCTGTTTCAAAATCCGGAACAAACCTTGTCGCGGCATGGACGTCCGGCGTCGGCACGTCCTAGTGTCCCAGTTCCGGCATAACTCTCGCAGCAACAGAACATTCCCAATCGCCACGCCACACCCGCGCTCTGCGAGAGCACTCCGCCGACGTGAGCAACCCGAATTCCCGCACGAAGCCATACCCTTCCTGGAGCATCAAATGTCGAACCAATCATCCGCCACAGCGAGCGATACGCCGCTGCGGCGCTACGAACACCTGTACATCAACGGCGAATGGGTAAAGCCGATCGATGGCGAACTCATCGAGAGCATCGATCCCGCAACCGGCAAGCCGTGGGCCATCGCCCCAATGGGCGGCGCGCAAGACATCGATCGCGCGGTAGCCGCGGCGCGTCAGGCATTCAATGGCCCGTGGCGGCGCATGCCCGGTCACGAGCGGGCGGCGTTGCTGCGCCGCCTCGCCGATCTGTTCAGCGCAGCGATCCCCGAGCTCGCGGTTATCGAGTCGCGCGACAACGGCAATCTCGTGCGGGAACATCGCGGCAGCCTCACCGCGCAGGTTCAGTGGTATCAATGGTTCGCGTCGCTCGCGGACAAGGCGCAGGGCACCACGATCCCGATCGACGACAGCGTGCACGCTTTCACAACGCGTGTGCCAATCGGCGTGGTTGGCGCGATCATTCCGTGGAACGCGCCACTGCTTGCGACCTGCCTCAAGGTGGGTGCCGCGCTCGCG
Organism: Paraburkholderia sp. D1E; assembly: GCF_052682275.1. Lineage (NCBI taxonomy): Bacteria > Pseudomonadati > Pseudomonadota > Betaproteobacteria > Burkholderiales > Burkholderiaceae > Paraburkholderia > Paraburkholderia sp. D1E. The sequence goes on along the minus strand of NZ_JBQYMB010000001.1, from coordinate 6,373,232 downwards.
GCCGGCTGCACGGTCGTCGTCAAGCCCGCCGAGCAGACTCCCGTGTCGGCACTCGAACTCGCGCGTCTGGTCCATGAGGCCGGCTTTCCGCCCGGCGTATTCAACGTCGTGCCCGGCTATGGACGTACAGCGGGCGCGCACCTCGTCAAGCACCCGGACGTCAACAAGATTTCATTCACCGGCGCCAGCCAGACCGCGAAGCACATGGTGCGCGACGGCGCCGATAACCTGAAGCGTTTCACGTTCGAACTCGGCGGCAAGGCCCCCCATGTCATCTTCGCCGATGCCGATCTCGACAACGCGATCAACGCCGCGACCGCATCGGCGTGGCGGCTGACCGGCCAGAGCTGCGCGCTCGGTTCGCGCGTGCTCGTCGAGCGGTCGATCTACGAGCGCGTCGTCGAAGCGTTCCAGACCCGCGCGAAATCCGTGCGCGTCGGCCTGCCGTCGGTCGATTCCAATCACATGGGCCCGCAGTCGCACGAAGAGCAGCTCAACAAGACACTGTCGTACATCGAGATCGGCAAGCAGGATGGCGCGGAACTCATCACCGGTGGCCACCGCATCGCGACTCCTGAGCTCGCTCCTGGCTACTTCGTCGAGCCGACCGTGTTCGCCGGTGTCACGAACCAGATGCGGATCGCCCGCGAGGAAATATTCGGCCCCGTTGCGTCGCTGATCCCGTTCGAAGGAGAAGAAGAAGCCATCGCGATCGCGAACGATTCGCCGTACGGCCTCACCGCCGGCCTATGGACGCGCGACGTCGGCCGCGCGTACCGCGTCTCGAATCGCATCGAGGCCGGCATGGTGTGGGTCAATACCTACTCGTTCCTTCGCTGGTCGACGCCCTACGGCGGGTTCAAGGCCAGCGGCTGGGGCCGCGAGAACGGCATCAATGCGCTCGATCCGTACCTCGAGACCCGCACGACGATCATCAGCACCACGGGTCAGTTCCCGAACCTGTACGCCTGAAGTCACGAAGCACGCCGTAAGGCGTGCTGTGCATGTTGCCACCCGCCGCCGAGCCGGCTTCCATCCCGGCCCGGCCGACGGCGGTCTCGACGAAACCGCTCCGCGTTACTGCGACTGCCGCGCCTTCATCACCACGGATTCTGAAGGCTGCAAGGTCGCGCCGGGAATGACATCGGTAATCGTCATGACGGGTTGCTTCAGCTCCTTGCTGTAGTCGACGCGGCCAATAAACATTGGCGTATCGGCCTGATGGTCGTACTTCGCGAAACGCAGCGTGCCGCGTATCACCTTGAAATCGGACGATTCGACGGCGTGCATCACCGCGTCCGCGTCGGTCGTCTTCGCCGCCGTGGCCGCCTGCGCCCAGATCATCACGCACTCATAGGCCGACGTGGTCCAGTCAGACGGCACAACGCCGTACTTCGCCTTGAACTGGTTGACGTACAATTTCGACTGCGGACTGGCCGTGGCCAGATACGACGCCGGCACGAACTGGCCGCCGTCGCTGCCGATCGCGGCGAATTGGCCGAGCGACTTCAACGTGCTCTCGTCATACAGGGCAATAAACCTGTTGTCGATCTGTTTGAAGAATCCAACGGCTGTCGCCTGCTTGGAGAAGGTCACGAGATCGCTCCCGTACAAGCTCGTGAACACGTAGTCCGGCTTCGCCGCCAGGATCTTGTTGATCGCGGCGGTGTAATCGATCGCACCGAGCTTCGGATACTCCTCGATCACGAACTCGACGTTCGGATTCATCTCCTTCATAAGTTCCATGAATCGAGCCGCGTTGGTGCGGGCCCCCGCGTAGTCGGCCGCCACGACCGCGTAGCGTTTATACGGCATCTTCGCCAGCCGGGTCGCCATCGCCCGTGTCTGGAAATAGCCGTTCACCGCGATCGAGAAAACATACGGCTGGAACGACTTCATCGTGATGTCCTCGGAACCCGAGGCCGACACGCACATCGGCACCTTGAGCTTCGCGGACACGGTCTTGCTAACCGCGAGCGTATCCGCCGACGACTGCGGCGCCATCAGCATGACCGCCCCCCCATGCACCAACGACGCAGCCTGATTGCTCGCACGCTGAGGATTGGTGCCGTTGTCCTGGTAGTTGAGCACGACCGGCTGGCCCAGTACGCCGCCACGCTTGTTCAGCACTTCCACCGCATACTGGGTACCCAGCAGGCTATCCTTGCCGACCTCCGCCGCCGGCCCGGACAAATCAAATGACCCACCAATCGTGATTGGCGTACCCGCGTGCGCGCTGCCCCATACCGACGCGATGCCAAACAGTGCTATCAGCGTTGTCCGTTTCATGCTGTGTCTCCTTACCTTTTTCGATTCGAATTATTTCGTGACGCGCAAGCCGGTCGCGGTAAACCTGACCGGCTTGCGTGATCATTCGCGGACCGGCACTGCGCGTGGGTGCATGGCAGCATCGACGGATGGGTCCCGCCCGAGCGGCACAATGGCGCCCTTGTCGATCGAATACCACCGCTGGCAGATCAGATCGGTGAACTTGACGTTCTGCTCCGCGATCAGCATCGCCATGCCGCTTTCGCGCAATGTGTTGATCGCTTTCGCGAGCCGCAACACGACAATGGGTGCGAGCCCTTCGCTCGGCTCGTCGAGCAACAGAAGACGCGGCTTCAGCAACAACGCGCGCGCGATTGCGACCATCTGGCGCTCGCCGCCGGATAGCTTGCCGGCATACCGTTGACGCAGCTTGTGCAATTCGGGGAACAGATCGAATACCCCGTCCAGTTGACCGGGTGCCGGGCTCCTCACACCGATGGTGAGGTTTTCCGCAACCGTGAGCGACCTGAACAAACGGCCGCCGCTCGGTACGATCGCAAGCCCGGCGCCCACGCGCTTGTTCGCCGGGAGTTTCGCAATCTCCGCGCCGTCGAGCGTGATGCGTCCCGCGGTCGGCATAATAAGTCCGGCGACTGATGCAATGAACGTCGTCTTGCCGGCGCCGTTACGACCGATCAGCCCGACAACCTCGCCGTGGTTGACCGAAATTGCCCCGCCGCGAATCACCTTGACCCGGCCATACCCCGCGTCCAGTTCGGCGACGTGCAGTGCCTCTTCAGATCTCTTCTCCAAAATAGGCCTCCTTGACACGGTGATCGCCGCGCACGACGTTCGGTTCGCCGTCGACCAGTACGGTTCCGGCGACCAGCACCATCACGCGGGTCGCGAATGAAAACACAATGTCCATGTCGTGCTCGACGAAGACAATGGGCATCTTCTCGTCGATCGCGATCGTCCGGATCAGGCTCAGACATTCACGCGATTCCTCACGTCCCATGCCAGCAGTCGGTTCGTCCAGCAACAGCAACTTCGGGCGAGTGGATAGTGCCACCGCAAGCTCGAGTTTGCGCTGATCGCCATATGACAGTTCCGCGGAAAGCACCGCGCGCTTGTTTGCGAGGCCGACTTTTTCGAGCAGCAGTTCAGCGTCGCTCCTCGTGGTCCGCACGGCCTGATGGAACATATTCCACGACCGTCCTTGAGCGAGCATCAGTCCGATCTGCACGTTTTCCTGCGCCGTGTACGTCGGAAATACGCTGCTGACCTGAAACGATCGTCCCACACCCCGTTTGACACGCCGCCACGGCGGTTGACGTGTGACCCGCTCGCCGAACACGCGCACTTCCCCACCGTCAGGCAATTTTCTGCCCGTGAGCAGATCGAAAAGCGTGCTTTTTCCTGCGCCGTTAGGGCCGATGATCCCAACCGCCTCACCGCCTCGCACGCTAAAAGACACGCCGTTGACGGCGGTGAATCCGGAGAAGGACTTCACGAGGTTTGATGCCTGCAGAACCGGCTCCAGGTTCTCATTCATGGCTGACCACCCGCTTCATTTTTCGACGACGAGACCGCCTCGCCCACCAAACGCGGCGCACCGAATATCGTGGATAGCAGCACCTTGATTTTCGGACCGATGCCCTCCGGAAACAGAAGCGCACATAGGATCACCAGCGTACCGACGACGAGGTCCGAGTTGGACGAGTGCGCCTGAACAAAGGTGCGCGGAATTTCCAGAACCAGCGTGCCGAGTACCGGGCCAAGAAACGTCGAGCGGCCGCCGAGCGCGATCATCATCAGCAGCATGGCACTCGTGACCCATGAGAACAGGTGCGGATCCACGCTGCCTTCGACGCCGGCCAACACGACGCCGAAAATCGATCCTAGTGCGCCGGCTATCACAAACGCGACGACCTCGTAACGCTTAGGATTCCCACCGAGTGATGCCACCCGGTCGGCATTGTCCCTGACTGCGCCGAGCAGCGCGCCGAATGGCGATGCGACGAGCTTCAGCAGCACCACGCAGGCGACGATGGTGGCGATCACCGCAAAGCGATACTGCGCGCTACTGCTGCCGAGCCAGGTGGGGACCGTCACGCCGACGAGCCCATCGTCGCCGCCCGTCAGGTTGTAGTTCGACACCACGAACACGAATGCGATCTGTCCGATCGCCAGCGTCAGCAAGCCAAAGAAAAGATGACGCGCGCGCAGTGAAATCAAGGCAGTCAGCAACGATACGGGCACGGATATCGCCAGTGCCAGCGCCGCGCCGGCCCAGAAGGACATTCCATAGCGGATGGTCGAGATCGCCACGACATATGCGCCGAGCCCGATGAACAGGCCGTGACCTAGCGATAACAAGCCCGTCGCACCAACGAGAAGATTCAGGCTCATCGCCGCGCCGGCGAAGATCACCATACGCGTGACTTCGGGCAGATAGGCTTCGGACATCACGTACGGCAGCAGGCATAGCACTACACCCACCAATAGCGATGTCAATAGTGTCTTTCCGGTGAACTGCTTCATGGTTACTCTCTCCCTACTATCGTGCGCAGACCGGTTGGCTTGAATATGAGGACAATCACCATGACCGCGAAGATAACCATTTCGCTGCCGTGGTCGAGTACCATCGTCGACAGCGATTCAGCGATTCCGATCAGGAGTGCGGCAACCAGGCTTCCCCAGATTGCGCCCAGTCCGCCAATGACGATTACCGCAAAGGCAATCACGACGATCTGAACATCCAGTCCGGTATTGATGGCGCCACGCGGCACGGCCACGACGCCCGCGATGCCGGCCAGCAATGCAGCAACGCCCATCACCATGGTCCGCAGCCGCTTCACGTCGATACCCACGGCTTCGAGCATTTGCGGATCGTCCACGGCCGCGCGTATCAGCCGTCCGGTTCTGCTCTTCGTCATGACCACCCACAGATAGACGGCGACGACGGCCGTCATCGCCAGTACCGCGAGCTGATAGGTGGCGAGCCGGAACCCGGCGAACTCGACAAATCCGGACAGTTGCGCGGGCGCGGACATCGAAAGCGACTCCGTGCCGAAGATGATGCGCGCGAGGTTGTTCAGCAACAGCATGAGGCCGAACGAAACGAGCAGTTGGCCCCACATCCCGGATGCATACACCCTGCGGAACAATGCCAACTCCAGCACGCACGCGAAGAGCGCCATGACGGCCGGCACCACGACGATCGCGACGACGAAGCCAAGCTCAGGACCGAGGAGCCGGATGCATGTCGCGCCACAAAATGCCGCGAGCATGAAGAACGATCCGTGCGCCAGATTGACGACACCCATCGCGCCCCACAGCAAGGTCAAGCCGGACGCGACAAGAAAGTAAAGACCGCCATTCGCGACGCCGGCGAGGAGCTGTGCTCCGAGTAATTGCCAGTTCATTTGCAATGCTCCTCAATGATGCTCTCGCGCTTCGCGCTCCAGCTGCTCGCGGTGAATGGGATGCGCGACGGCGATTAGCCTCGGAATACGTTGGGCAAGCGAGAGACCTCGCAAGTCGGCGACACCGTATTCAGTGACGATCACGCACGCATCGCTTCGCGGTATCGTGACCGGCCCCGAGAGCTTCGCCACAATTCGGCTGTGCTGCCCCGCGGTCGACGGCAGCGCGATAATCGGCACGCCACCCGGGCTGAACTGAGCCGCGCGAAGAAAATCACCGATTCCGCCGACCGCGCCGACATAGGTGCCGGCGGCTACCTCGGCATTCACCTGCCCGGTCAGATCCACCTCCACAGCCGAGTTGATCGCGACGAACCGGTCGATCTCGCGCAGCACCTCTGGATTGTGTGTGTACTCTGTGCCACGCAGCGTGAGCGAAGGATTGCGGTGCGCGAAGCGGCGAACGCGTTCGGAACCGATGATGACGCCGCCAATGGTCATACCCGCATCGATGGTCTTCCTGGCATTCGTTATGACGCCTGCTTCGCAAAGCGCCGCGATGCCGTCTCCGATGCTGCCGGTATGAACGCCGAGGTCCCGTCTGCTCCTGAGTTGTGCAAGCACCGCGTCGGGAATGGCGCCGATGCCTGTCTGCAGGGTTGCGCCGTCTTCCACGAGAGCCGCAACGTGTTGCCCGATCGCCTGTTCGACCGGACCAGGGACGGATGCGGGCCCGTCGGGGAACGCGGCGTCCGATTCCACCAGAAGATCGATATCAGATGCGTGCAGGTATGGCTCCCCGTACGTCCACGGCACGGCGGGATGCACTTCTGCGATGATGGCGCGTGCGCTCTTCACCGCTTCGACTAGATATTCGCGCGCCAGCCCAAGGCTATAGCGTCCGTGTTCGTCCGGCGGCGACACCTGCAACATGACAACGTCAATGCGCAACGCGCCGCTCCGAATCAGCCCCGGAAGCTGCGAGTAATGCGCGGGAAGAATGTCGAGTACGCCCGCGCGGGCCAGATCGCGGTTCGACCCACTGCCGCAATACGCCAGAAAATCGAATGCATCGGCGTGTTCGGGGGCGAGTACATCAGCGAGGCCGATGCCGAGAAAAATTCGGATGCGCCGCAGCCGGTCCCGCTGTGCGACGAGTGCGCGCATCAGCGTCACGGGTTCGGCATGCGACTGCCCCCACATCACGGTGTCGCCAGGGCGGATCAGGCTGGAAAGATCCGGACAGCGGCTGACCGATACGGTTGCGTCCGATCCTTCAGGAAGGGTGAATTTTCCGTGATTCATGCCAGATCGACCACAAGTGTTACTCGCCTCATTTCGTCTCCTCCGGCCGTAGCGCCGGGATTGTTTTTTTCAGCAACGCGTGTTGCTTCCTCACAGGCGTAAAACATCACGCCTGTTAAATATGGATAACTAATTACTAATAAAAGTCCCAATTCCACCAATCGTCACGCATCGAACCAGCCGGTCGAAATTGTCTGCTTACAAAGGGCATGCTGACGCGTGAGCATCGTCAAGCGTCCCGAAGAACCTTGAGTCCATTGCATCATCGCCATAGTCGAGCGTCAACGCGGCTTCAATGAGTGTTCCGTACTTTGACGAAAAAGCGAAAGTGCGAGTCGCACCTTCCAGTCAGCGTAGGCACCGCGGCTTAAAGCACGGACGCGTCGTCACAAAACCGCAAGGTTTCTCATGAAGATTGTTCGTGCGCGCAACCTATGGATTTCCATTAGATGAGTCGATGCAACCCCCACTGTACGGAACAAGGCGGGAGGAGTTGGTGGATCAATCCAACCATTCGACGCTGGACAAGACGGGCGACTCAATCAACGCGCGCGGCTACAACACCGCACTCGATCTTCGAAACGCGCTTTACCGCATGCTGGCGTTTCGCCGTATCAATGAGCGTCTACCGGCGGCCGCAGTGTAATGCCCGTCCAGGCCCCGCTTTCGGCCAGTTCGACAATCAGTTCGACGATGATCTGGCGGACGGCCAGTGTGGCCGATATGACCGGTGCGGTGTTCGACCAGCACAGGCTGGCTGGCCGGCGGATTTCCGGGTCCACGATCCGGCGCACCTTCGGCCGGTTGGCGATTTCCCGTGATGCAAGCGCGGAGGCCGGCAGAATGGTACACGCCGCGCCCGAATGAGCAATAGACAGCAGGGTTGGCAACGAATCAATGTCGGCGATGATATTCAGCGGTATCTCCTCGCGCGCGAACGTCCGTTCGAGCAGCAGGCGCAGCCCGTTCGTCACGCTCGGCGCTACCAGTGATGCACCGGCAAGAGACGCAAGCCGGCAGGTCCGCGCGCGCGGCGCAACATCTCCACCCGGTTCTCCGAGCAGATATAACTCTTCGTCGAACAACGGCAGCGCGGTGATGCCTGCCGTATTGGATTCGCGGAACAGAATCGCCAGATCGAGCCGCCCGTTCGCCAGCAGTTCGTTGATGTACCCGCTCATGCTCTCGAAGAATTGCAGACGGATGCCCGGATAACGCGCTTTCACCCGCTCGAATACGGGCAACGCAAGCAGTGGAGTCATCGTGGTGGGAAAACCGACTGCGACAGTGCCAGACTCCCCGCCCACGTCTGCCTTGATCTCCTGCCGCAATTGATCCATCTGCCGCAGCACAAGCCTCGCGTGCCGGTACAGGGCTTGTCCGGCCGGCGTGGGCTTCATCCCCTGCGGGCCGCGCACGAGCAACGCGACGCCAAGATCTGCTTCGATCTTCGCGACCTGCTGGCTCAGCGACGGCTGAGCGACATACAGCTTCTCCGCCGCTTTCCCAAGGCTTCCATATTCGACGATGCTGACGAAATAGCGGAGTTGGCGAATGTCCATAATGTATGCAGTTTCCCATGTTAGGTCATAGGATACATCTATGACCGGCACATTCAATTGGTATTTCCCTTGCGACGGCTGTTCACATAAAGTCGGCTCAATCCCATTCCAGGCGGCTGGCAGTTAGCCGCGGAGACAGCCATGAACCCAACCCACGCGAGCCTCATCGACGGCACCTCTCAGGTCATCCACGATCTGATTTCTCCCGCTCCCGCCAACGCGCTCGCAGGGACGCTCGATCGCGACTCCGGCTTCAAACCTGGCGACACACTTCCGCCCATCTGGCATTGGCTCTATTTTTGGTCCGTCGCGCAGCAATCCGACCTGGGAGCGGACGGCCATCCGCGCACCGGCGGTTTCCTTCCCGACCTCGGTTTGCCGCGCAGGATGGCCGCCGGTGGACGTCTTTTCTTTCATAACCCGCTACGAATCGGCGATGCCGCGACACGTACATCGCGCGTACTGTCGATCGAGAACAAGGAGGGACGCAGTGGCCGCCTCGCGTTCGTCACGATTGAACATACGATTGCAACCGCAGGCCACGCCGTCATTCGCGAAGAGCAGGACATTGTCTACCGCGAGGCCGCCGAACCCGGCGCGCCGCCGCCACGCCCGCAGCCGGCACCCAGTGGCGCGCGCTGGAAACGCGAGATCCTGCCCTCTGAGGCCCTGCTGTTCCGCTACTCGGCACTGACCTTCAACGGTCATCGCATTCACTACGACAGGGACTACGCGCGCAACGTCGAAAGCTATCCCGACCTGGTCGTCCACGGTCCGCTCCTCGCAACGCTGCTGCTCGATCTGGTATCCCGCTCGCTCCCCGGCAAGACCGTTCTCGACTATGCGTTCAAGGCGGTCCGACCCACGTTCCTGGGCCATTCGTTCACGCTATGCGGTCGACCCTCGGTGGACGGCAAGTCGGTCGAATTGTGGGCGCATGACCACGAAGGCTGGCTCACGATGTCCGCCAGCGCGACGCTCGCCTGATTTTCCAAAAAATTTTCCAAGGTACCCACGATGATCCAAACACCCGATCAGTATCAAGACCTTCGCGAAGCCGTCCGCGATCTGTGCAGCCAGTTTCCGGGCGAGTACTTCCGCAAGATCGACGAGGAGCGCGGCTATCCCGAAGCCTTCGTCGACGCGCTGACGAAGGCCGGCTGGCTCGCAGCGTTGATTCCGCAGGAATACGGCGGCTCCGGGCTTGGTCTGACCGAGGCGTCGATCATCATGGAAGAGATCAACCGGTCCGGCGGCAACTCCGGTGCGTGCCATGGCCAGATGTACAACATGGGCACGCTGCTGCGCCACGGTTCAGACGAGCAGAAGCAGCGGTATCTGCCGCGTATCGCGTCCGGCGAACTGCGCCTGCAGTCGATGGCCGTCACGGAACCGACCACGGGCACCGACACCACCAAGATCAAGACGACGGCCGTGCGTAAGGGTGACTGCTACGTCATCAACGGCCAGAAGGTGTGGATCTCGCGCGTCCAGCACTCGGACATGATGATCGTGCTCGCACGCACAACGCCACTTTCCGAGGTCAAGAAGAAGAGCGAAGGGATGTCGATCTTCCTCGTGGATCTGCACGAGGCAACCGGCAAGGGTCTGACGGTCCAGCCGATCCTGAACATGGTGAACCACGAGACGAACGAGCTGTTTTTCGACAACCTTGAAATTCCCGCGGAAAATCTCATCGGCGAAGAAGGCAAAGGCTTCAAGTACATCCTCGACGGGCTGAATGCGGAACGCACGCTGATCGCCGCGGAATGTATCGGCGACGGCTACTGGTTCATCGACAAGGTGTCGCAGTACGTGAAGGATCGCGTCGTGTTCGGCCGCCCGATCGGCCAGAACCAGGGCGTGCAGTTTCCGATCGCGCGCGCGTACGTCAACGTCGAGGCAGCGAATCTGATGCGCTTCGAAGCCGCCCGGCGTTTCGACGCACACGAGCCGTGTGGCACGCAGGCCAATATGGCGAAGCTGCTCGCGGCCGATGCGTCGTGGGAAGCGGCCAACGCCTGCCTGCAGTTCCACGGCGGCTTCGGCTTCGCGTGCGAATACGACGTCGAGCGCAAGTTCCGCGAGACACGCCTCTATCAGGTCGCGCCGATCTCAACGAACCTGATCCTGTCGTATGTGGCTGAGCACGTCCTCGACCTGCCCCGCTCGTTCTGACGGAGAAACATCATGGGTTCGCTTTCAGGCATCACCGTCGTCACGTTCGAGCACGCGATCGCGGCGCCATTCTGCACCCGGCAGCTCGCCGACCTCGGCGCGCGCGTCATCAAGATCGAGCGGCCGGGTACGGGCGACTTCGCGCGGAACTACGACGAACGCGTGGCGGGGCTCGCGTCACACTTCGTTTGGACCAATCGCTCCAAAGAGAGCCTGACGCTCGACGTCAAGCAGCCCGAAGCCGTCGATATAGTTCACCAACTGCTCGCGCAAGCCGACGTGCTCGTGCAGAACCTGGCTCCCGGTGCGATGCAACGCATGGGGTTCGACTATGCATCGCTGTGCGAACGCTATCCGCGGCTGATCGTCTGCGACATTTCAGGCTACGGCCTCGACGGTCCGTATCGCGACAAGAAGGCATACGACCTGCTGATCCAGAGCGAATCGGGCTTCCTGAGCATCACCGGCTCCGAAGACGAACCGGCCAAGGCTGGCTGCTCGATCGCCGACATCGCCGCGGGCATGTATGGATACACGAACATCCTGTCCGCGCTGATCGAACGCCAGCAGACCGGACGTGGCCGCCACATCGATTTGTCGATGCTGGAAAGCATGGTCGAATGGATGAGTTACCCGCTCTACTACGCGATCAACGACCAGTCGCCGCCGCGACGAACTGGAGCATCGCATGCGACGATCTTTCCGTACGGCCCATTTGTCGCCGGCGACGGCAAGACGGTCATGCTTGGGTTACAGAACGAGCGTGAGTGGAAGAGCTTCTGCGACGTCGTCATTCGTCTGCCGGAGATTGCCGGCGACGACCGCTTCAACGCGAACAGCAAGCGTGTCGCGAACCGGGATCAACTTCGCGATGTTATCCATGCGGCCTTTTCTACGCTAAACGCGGACGCAGTCGTCGCGCGTCTGGAGGAAGCCGGTATCGCGAACGCTCAGGTGAACGATATGCAGGCAGTCTGGAATCACGGTCAGTTGCGTGCGCGTGGGCGCTGGACCGAGGTCGATACGCCGGCGGGCCGTGTGGCCGCCCTCTACCCACCAGGGCTGACCGCGCGGGATGAACCCGTGATGGCAGCCGTGCCGGCGCTCGGCGAGCACACTGATGCGGTTCTGCATGGTCTGGGCTATGACGAAAACCACATTGCGGGACTGCGTGAACGGCGTGTCGTCTAGCCCAGCCGGGACGAGTTCTTGCCGGAAAGTGATGGGTATGTTTTAAGGTCCGCGCTGTTTGAAGCGGAATGTTGGATCGAAAAGGAGAGACAGAGTGAAGGTATTGGTCCCGGTCAAGCGCGTCGTCGACGCGAATGTGAAGGTCGGCGTGAAATCGGACGGCACGGGCGTCGACATCGCGAACGTGAAGATGTCGATGAATCCGTTCGACGAAATCGCGGTTGAAGAAGCCGTTCGTCTGCGCGAAGCAGGCGTGGCGACAGAAGTGATCGCCGTGTCGGCCGGCGTGACGCAAGCGCAGGAAACGCTGCGTACAGCGCTCGCGATCGGTGCGGACCGTGCGATCCTGATCGAGTCGAACGAAGAACTGCAGCCGCTGGCCGTTGCCAAGCTGCTGAAGGCGTTGGTCGACAAGGAACAGCCTGGGCTGGTCATTCTGGGCAAGCAGGCCATCGACGACGATTCGAACCAGACCGGCCAGATGCTGGCTGCGCTGGCGAATCTGCCGCAAGCCACGTTCGCCTCGAAGGTGGTTGTGGCCGACGGTAAGGCTACGGTGTCGCGTGAAGTGGACGGTGGTGCCGAAACGCTGTCGCTGAGCTTGCCGGCTGTGATCACGACCGATCTGCGTCTGAACGAGCCGCGCTACGTGACGCTGCCGAACATCATGAAGGCGAAGAAGAAGCCGCTGGAAATCGTCAAGCCAGAAGACCTCGGTGTCGACGTGACGCCGCGTCTGAAGACGCTGAAGGTTGTCGAGCCGCCGAAGCGCTCTGCCGGTGTGAAGGTGCCAGATGTGAAGACGCTGGTCGAGAAGCTGAAGACCGAAGCCAAGGTGCTCTAAGGACAACGCAGGAGACGGACGAAATGACGAATCTGGTAATTGCAGAACACGATAACGCGTCGATCAAGGCCGCGACGCTGAACACGATCGCAGCCGCGCAGAAGATCGGTGGTGATATTCACGTGCTGGTGGCAGGGTACAACGCACAGGCTGCGGCCGATGCGGCGGCGAAGATCGCAGGTGTTTCGAAGGTGTTGCTGGCCGACGCGCCGCAACTCGAAGCAGGGCTGGCCGAAAACGTCGAAGCGACGGTGCTGAACATCGCGAAGGACTATTCGCACATCCTCACGCCGGCGACGGCTTACGGCAAGAACATCGCGCCGCGTATCGCCGCGAAGCTGGACGTCGCGCAGATCAGCGACATCACGGCTGTAGATAGCGCGGACACGTTCGAGCGTCCGATCTACGCAGGCAACGCGATTGCAACGGTTCAATCCCAGGATCCGATCAAGGTCATCACGGTTCGCACGACCGGTTTCGACCCGGTGGCGGCCGTTGGCGGCAGCGCAACGGTCGAGAAGATCGAAGCGGCAGCCGACAGCGGCCTGTTGCAGTTCGTCAGCCGTGAAGTGACGAAGCTGGACCGCCCGGAGCTGACCTCGGCGAAGATCATCGTCTCGGGTGGCCGGGGTCTGGGCAACGGCGAGAACTACACGAAGGTTCTCGAGCCGCTGGCCGACAAGCTGAACGCAGCGCTGGGCGCATCGCGTGCAGCGGTCGATGCGGGCTTCGTGCCGAACGACTATCAGGTCGGTCAGACCGGCAAGATCGTCGCGCCGCAACTGTATGTGGCCGTCGGCATCTCGGGTGCGATCCAGCATCTGGCGGGCATGAAGGACTCGAAGGTCATCGTCGCGATCAACAAGGACCCGGAAGCGCCGATTTTCAGCGTCGCCGATTATGGTCTGGTGGGCGACCTGTTCACGCTCGTGCCGGAACTGGCAGAAGCGCTGTAAAGACGCAAACATGCGTCGCCGCAACGCGGCGCTATCACCGGATCGTTCTTCCAGCCGTATCGGTCCGGCGTCAGGGCGTGCAGTCGACGTCGGCGAGTAAATCAGCCAACCCGGCGGCGGCGGCCTTCAACTCCGGCATGACTCGCTTTCGAATCGCCGTCATGTCCGGAGCCAGTTCCACTGCCCCGCAATTGAGCGTCATCAATGTACGCGATTGCCCGACCACCAATGGGAGCGCTATCCCGTACGCGTTTCTCTGGTACTCGCCGACCGCCATGCACACCCCGGAATGCCTGAGATCGTCGAATGCCGTGTCGAGATTCTTCCGGACAGCGTCCGCCTGGTCGCCTGCGCCCTCGAGCAGCGCGGCAACGAGCGGCTCGCGCTCAGACTCTGGCAGCGCGTACAAGTAGGCGCGGCCGACCGCCGTTGATTCCATCGGCAACAGCGATCCGACACCCAGTCGCAGCGTCGCAATCTTGACACTTGCGCGCCATGCGATATACAGCATGTCGACGTGATGTGGAATGGCCAGCGCGACGGACAAATCCAGCTTGTCGGCCAGCTTCTGCATAATCGGATTGACGATGCGCGTCACTGGATTCGACTCCAGATAAGCGTGCCCGATGCTCAATGCGCCGGCGCTCAACTCAAACTGACGGCCGCCGCCTACCCTGCGCAGAAATCCGATCGAGATCAGTGTGGTCGTCAAGCGGGACACGGTCGCCTTCGGCAGTCCGGTGCGCCGGACCAACTCCGCGTTGGACAAGGGCGCCCGCGCCGCACGGAAGGCACGCAGCACTTCGAGCCCACGTTCGACGGTCAACGTTATATTTCTCTGCTCGCCCGTAGCTGTCATGTACGCCCCAGTCCAACAAAACCGCTTGTTCCAGTAGATATTGAGCCGCAACAACCCAGGTAGAACGCCTACACGATTGGCCGATGGCAATTAAAGATGGTGGCGCCGGCACACGGCGCCAGTTGATGCATAGGTCTTCGGGAGGGCGTCTTTGGCGAGGGCGCGAACGTGCCCTGCTTTGATCACCGTGACGAACCGTTGCCGCAGTATACCGGAGGCAATTCGTGCCGTTAGCCCTTCGGCGGCAAGCACATCGGCTACGCTATGCGCATCGTCACACGACGCGGAAAAGGCGGGAAGACGTGCCACGCGCCATCGTCGTGCTGAAAGAAACAGATTGCGACGTCCCCCGTGGGCACCTTGGCCTCGACCCTGACACATCGCTTGCACTCAATGCGCCGCAGGGAGCGGACACGAAATGGGATCGCCCCGTTCGGCGTCAGCCACCGCTCCACGGCGTCGCGCAAAGACGTTCGCATCGCATCCATTTTCGTCTCCTGCCTAATATTCGTGTCGCTCTACGTTTGCCTCGCCGCTTAAGCTCTCGCCTCGCGCAGCATGTTGCGGGCAATGACCAGTTGCTGAACCTGAGTGGTTCCCTCGAAAATCCGGAACAACCGGACATCGCGATAGAACCGCTCGATTCCGGACTCGCTCATGTATCCGGCGCCGCCGTGAATCTGCACCGCACGGTCCGCAACGCGTCCGCACATCTCGGAGGCGAACAGCTTCGCGCACGACGCCTCGGTGCTGACGTTCTGGCCATCGTCGCGCCGACGCGCGGCGTCTAGCACCATGCAGCGCGCCGCATAGAGTTCTGAGCGGCTATCCGCGAGCATCGCCTGCACCAGTTGGAATTCGCCGATCGGCTGACCGAACTGCTTGCGTTCGATTGCATAGCGCAGCGTATCGTCTAGCATGCGCTGCGCGACGGCGACGCAGATCGCCGCGATGTGGATGCGCCCTTTGTCCAGCACCTTCATCGCCGTTTTGAAGCCCTTACCCTCGACGCCGCCGATCAGGTTCGCCGCGGGGACACGGCAGTTCTCGAAGATGACGTCACACGTGTGCGAGCCGCGCTGCCCCATCTTCTTGTCACGCTTACCGAAGCTCATGCCAGGCGTGCCCGCTTCGACGATGAACGCCGAGATACCGCTCGCTCCCTTGTCCTCTGGGTTGGTGCGCGCCATCAGCGTGAAGATGCCGGCCTGCGGTGCGTTCGTAATGAAGCGCTTGGTGCCGTTGACGACGTAATGGTCGCCGTCGCGAATCGCCGTCGTACGCAGCGACGCGGCGTCGGAACCTGCCTCAGGCTCGGTCAATGCAAACGACGCGATAATCTCGCCGGTTGCCAGACGCGGCAGGTAGCGTGACTTCTGCTCCTCAGTGCCGTCGAACAGAATGCCCTGCGAGCCGATCCCGACCGTCGTGCCGATCAGCGACCGAAACGCCGGCGACGCGCGGCCGAGCTCGAACATCGCGAGCACTTCTTCTTCCATCGTGAGTTGCAGGCCGCCGTACGATTCCGGAATCGTCAGGCCGAACAGACCCATGGCCTTCATGTCGTCGACGATGTCCTGCGGGATTTCGTCCGTGTCGGCCACGTTCTGTTCATTGGGGATCAAACGTTCACGTACGAAGCGCGCGATATTGTCGCGCAGAAGGTTCATCGTTTCGATATCGCGAATCATGGTTCCTTGTCTCTCCAAATGCTTCTGTCATGTCCTCATCGTGGGACCCGGCGCAATCGAGCGTCAACGACATCGGTCGATATGTTCCGTACTTTGAATAGTCCATCGCACCCTATCGCCTCCCATCACACCGTTAAGGCAGGCACATCGCCACACGCTTGTCCCATGTATGAAAGCCAATGTGTTTCGAAGTACGGAATGCCTTTTAGCGCAGCGTTGACAGCGTTCGGCAGCGAACCGCATTGTGGTCGCTCGTTGAACGGATTCCCGAACGCACCGCAGTCAACGCAAGCATCGTCGGTTGATCAGCGCGGTGTTGTCGGCATGGAAAGCAGACTGGAGACATACATGGCAGGCAACAACATGATGGAAGGCAAGGTCGTCATCGTGACGGGCGCGGGCGGCGGCATCGGCCGCGATATCGCGCTGCTGATGGGCCGGTACGGTGCACGTGTCGTGGTTAACGACATCGGCGCCTCACTTGAAGGCACCGGGCACGACAGCTCGCCAGGCGAACGCGTTGTCGCACAAATCCGTGCCGCCGGCGGCGAAGCGGTGGCCAACGCCGACAGTGTCGCCGACAATGGTGCCGGCACGCGTATCGTCACGCAAGCGCTGGACACGTTCGGCCGGATCGACTGCGTCGTGAACAACGCCGGCATTCTCCGCGACCGCTTCTTCCACAAGATGTCCGACGAAGAATGGGATGCGGTGCTCAAGGTCCACCTGTATGGGACCTTCAACCTGAGCCGCGCCGCCGCCCCGCATTTCAAGGATCAGGAGAGCGGTACGTTCGTCCACATGACGTCTACGTCCGGCCTGATCGGCAACTTCGCGCAGGCGAACTACAACGCCGCGAAGATGGGTATCGCAGGGTTGTCGAAATCCATCGCACTCGACCTCGGCAAGTTTAATGTTCGATCGAACTGTATCGCACCGTTCGCGTGGAGCCGGATGGTGAGTTCGATTCCCACCGATACGCCCGAGCAGGCAGCGCGCGTGGAGAAGATCAAGCAGATGACGCCAGCGAAAATTGCACCCCTCGCGGTCTATCTCGCGAGCGACGGCGCCCGCGACGTCAACGGCCAGATCTTCACGGTACGCAACAACGAGATCTTTCTGATGAGTCAGCCGCGCCCGATCCGGTCCGTGCATCGCAGCGACGGCTGGACGCCGGAATCGATCGCCGAGCATGGCATGCCCGCGCTGAAAGCGTCGTTCATTCCGATGGATCGGTCTGGCGATGTGTTCAGCTGGGACCCGATCTGACGTGATCGCTTGCGACTGTTCGTGCATGAAGCGGAGACAGAGTTGACAATCGATTATCAAACTTTGAAGAGCTGGCCGTTCGGCGATGTCGAACATACCTACACCGAGCGCGATACCGCGCTGTATGCGCTCAGCGTGGGGTTCGGGTTCGCTCCGCTCGAGCACCGCGCGCTCAGGTTCACTTACGGTCCCGAGCTGTCGGTTGCTCCCACCATGGCCGCCATTCTTGGGTTTCCCGGACAATGGATGAGGCAGCCTGAAAGCGGCATCAACTGGGTCAAGGTCGTGCACGGCGAGCAACGCGTACGACTGTTTCGTCCACTCCCTGCGGCCGCGACGATCATCGGTCGGACGCACGTCAAGGTGATCGTCGATAAGGGTGAAGGTAAAGGCGCGCAGGTGCTGATGGAGCGGGACGTGATCGACAAAGCGAGCGGCGAACTGCTCGCAAAAGTCGAACAGTTGAACTTTTGCCGCGGCGACGGGGGATTTTCGGCTGGTGGGCAAGCTAGCGACCCACCGCTTTCTCCCCCTCCAATAGTGCCGGAGACGGAGCCTGACATCGTCTGCGATTTGCCGGTTTACCCGAATGCAGCGCTGCTTTATCGATTGAACGGGGATCCGAATCCACTTCACGCCGACCCCGAAGTTGCGCGTGCGGCGGGCTTCGAACGCCCCATTCTTCATGGTCTCGCAACGTATGGCATAGCCGGTCATGCGATCCTGCGCAGCGTTTGCAACTACGATGCGGCAAGACTCAAAATGCTATACGCGCGGTTCTCCGCGCCGATGTTCCCGGGCGAAACGGTCCGCGTAGAAATGTGGCGACCGATCGATGCGGGAAAACCGCTGCATTTCCGGGCGCGTTCGCTGGAACGCGACGTCGTGGTGCTTAACAACGGCGAAGCGGAAATAGTCTGATCAGACCTTGATGAGGCGTGCGGGGACGGCATCGGCGCGGATCATGTCGGCCCCTTTTTCCCCGATCATGATGCATGGCGCGTTGGTGTTGCCCGCCACAATCTTCGGCATAACGGACGCGTCGATCACCCGCAACCGTTGCACGCCTCTCACGCGGAGCCGGGCATCCACCACGGCCAGTGAATCGATGCCCATCCGGCAGGTGCCGACCTGGTGCCAACCGCTGTTGCCGTTGGCCTGGAGGTGATCCAGCAGTTGTTCGTCAGTCTCGCTCGATGATCCCGGCGCGATTTCGGCAATCACCCGCGATGCCAAAGGCTGTGCCTCAACGATCCGCCGCATTAATCGCATACCCGTAAGCGAACGGCGAATGTCCCCGGGGTCACTCAGATAGTTCGGGTGAAACGCGGGCGCCCGCAGTGGATCAGGCGACGTCAATTCGATGTGACCCCGCGAATCTGGGGTCAGTAGCACCACCGAGCCCCCGATGGCTGGGAAGCCGTCCACCACGGGTTCGCCGGACGGCGCGAACTTGAACGTCATCGGACTGACCGTCAGTTGCAAGTCCGCCTCCGGACGCCCGGTCTCGCTACGCGCATAGGCCGTGACCGGCGCTGCGCCCAACGCCAGATAGCCGCCGTGTGTCAGCAGGTAGCGCGCGCCTTCCAGGTACTTTCGCAAGCCCTGCAGACGGTTGTTATAGGAACTTTTCGGCGTGACCCGCCATGCGAACGAACCAAACCAGTGGTCCTGCAGATTACGCCCCACCCCCGGCAAGTCGACGGCCGTAGCAATACCGTGGCGGCGCAATCCATCTTCACCACCGATTCCCGACAACATGAGCAGATGCGGTGAGGCCAGCGCGCCGCCAGACAGGATCACTTCCCGGGCAGCGGCAATCTGGCGCCGCTGGCCATTCTCCAGAACCTCGACGCCGGTCGCCTGGCCTGATTCGAGGATCACGCGAGTCACGCGAATCCCGGTCCGCACGCTCAGATTGCGCCGGTTCAGCACTGGCTCAACGAAGGCGTTATAGGACGTGTGGCGGCGCCCGTCGCGGATCGTGTACTGCCGGTAGCCGACGCCCTCGTGAGGCGGCCCGTTGAGGTCCTCGCTGCGGGGGATGCCCAGGCTTTGGGCTGCGGCGATGAAGTCGTCCGCCGTCGGATGTGAAACGGCAGGGTCACTCACATGCAGTGGACCATTCCCGCCATGGTAGGCATTGGCGCCGCGTCGATTGGCTTCGGAGCGAATGAAATAGGGCAGCACATCTTCCCAGCCCCATCCTTCATTGCCCAAGGAAGCCCAGTGGTCGAAATCGCCCGGTTGCCCGCGCATGTAGATCATGCCATTGATGGAACTGGTGCCGCCGAGGCCCTTGCCTCGCGGCCAGTAAACCCTGCGCCCATTCAGCGTCGGCACGGGTTCGGTATTGAACGCCCAGTTGAACCGCTTGTCCATGAAGAGCTTGCCCGCTCCTGCAGGCGTGCGTACCCAGAAATTGTCCATGCTCGGGCCAGCTTCGAGGAGCAGCACGCGAGCGGCAGAATCCGCGGACAAGCGATTCGCAACTACGCAACCCGACGAGCCCGCGCCGACCACGATGTAATCGTAGATTTCCATTAGGCGGGCTCACTTACTCTGTCTGAAATCAGCGGCATGATTCAAAGTTAATAAGCACCTATCTCGTCAGATTGCGGTAAATCCACCGTCAACCACCAACTCCGCCCCAGTCACATACGACGATTCGTCGCTCGCCAGGAACAATACGACATTTGCAACCTCCTCAGGTTTGCCCGCACGCGACAGTGGTATTTTCGGAAGAATCGCCTTGATAGCCTCTGGATCGTCGAGCAGATAGGCGCTCTGCGGCGTATAAATTATCCCGGGATGGATTGAGTTCACCCGAATCCCCCGGCTCGCCAAATCTACTGCGGCACTTTTTGAAAGAAGCCGGTTCGCGCCTTTTGATGCGCCATACCCAGGATGCAGATTCGGGAAGCAGATCATCCCCGCGATCGAAGACATATTCACGATCGACCCACCGCCAACCTTCTCCATATGAGGAATCACCGCCTTGATGCCCAGAAATTGCCCATTGAGATTCAAGTCAATCAGCTTGCTTAGTCCCTCGAGTGTCGCTTGATCCCATGTTTCCGGTGTTCTCGGCAGTCCGGCATTGTTCACGAGGACGTTGATTGCTCCCCATCTGGCAAGTGTTTTATCGACGGCAGCATGCCAATGATTTTCCTTGGTAACATCCAATCCGAAGTGATCGGCGCTCAGGCCCTGTGCTCGAATTTCTGCTGCAACCTTCTCCGCTCCATCTTCGCGGATATCCGTAACCAGAACATTTGTGCCTTCCCTGGCCAGAAGCTGTGCGCCAGCGGCGCCCATGCCACTCGCAGCACCGGTGATAATTACAGTCTTACCGTTCATTCGACCCATTTGTCTCTCCAGTTTTAATATTTTCTTGTTTCTTACTCATTTGTTGTCATTTCGCCTGCTGTCTGCCGGATCCTTTTGTTCAGGCATCCAGATGATTGGAGGGAAATTGTCGAGACGTCAATGAGGTCTGCCGCATGATTCCGTACTATGGAATGCGCGGCCAGGCATTGGTATTCCAAAGTACGGACGAATCCCGCCGCGGACTGTTGCCTCTTCGCGCATGCCAGGATCAAATGGTTTACCGCACCGCTACTCGGACGGCATATCCGGTGTTAAGGGTTCGGCATCGCATAGGAAGCGGCACCTTTCTCACCCACGCTTTGCATCAGGAAACCTTCCATGACCGGCGCTGCAAATATCAAAACCGAATTCGAGCAACTCCACGGTTTCTGGAGCGATGCACTCGATCTCGCCCTGAAAGAAGACTCCGCGTTCTTCCTCGACTACCTGGTCATGGCAAAGGTCGCGCTGGGGTGCGGTCATCTTGAGCCGAAGGTGTGTGACTTCGTCATGATCGCCGCCAGCGCAAGCGTTACCCATCTAAACTCGGAGGCCGTTGCGCTTCATATCGAGGGTGCGCTGCGCCACGGCGCAACACGAAAAGAGATCGCCGAAGTGCTCCAGATATCGTCGGTGCTTGGAATTCACGCCTATATGGTCGGCGTCCCCGTGCTGTTAGACGAACTCGTCGCCACTGGGACCTCACTCGATGACACCTTTCCCCTCGGCGAGAAATTCGAGCAAGTCAAATCTCAATTCACCGAACAGCGCGGCTACTGGAGCGAGCAATTGCAGTCGATGGTGCGCACCTCTCCTGCGTTCTTCGAGGGCTATACCGCGTTTTCCTCGACGCCTTGGCGATCGGGCACGCTCGCACCGATTGTCAAGGAACTCCTGTATGTGGCTATCGACGTATCGACAACACACCTGTTTGAACCTGGCGTACGCATTCACACACGCAATGCGCTGCGCTATGGCGCCACGCCGGAGCAAATCCTGCAGGTAATGCAGATCGTCAGTTGTCTCGGTATGCAGAGCTTTCTTCTGGGCGTCCCTCATCTGCAGAGCCGCGCGACGTGACGGCACGCATAACCACCTACACCGCCATTCAGGCGGCCCGGCTCCGCACGCGCGTACCGTTTTCTTCCTCAACGAACTTCAGGATCGAAGTGAAGTCCTCCCTTCCGCGTCCCGCTTCGTAAGCCGCATGCCAGACATCGCGTGCGCGCTCGATCGTCGGCATCGTGACTTCCATCAGGTTCGCTTCATCCAGGCCGAGCGCCATGTCTTTCTCAATGATCGCCAGCGCCGCGCCATAGTTGAATTGCCTCGAAACGGCCCGTGCCAGTATCTTCGAACACGCGAAGCTCTGCCCGGTTCCGGCATCGAGCAGACGCATCATCATGTCGGAGTCGAGCCCCGCCTTGGCGCCCATCGCAAGCGCTTCCGAACACACGACCATGTTGGTCGCCATGACGACGTTGTTCACGATCTTCATGATCTGCGCCATACCGGGTTGATCGCCCATCACGAACACTTCTTTGCCGATCCGCGCGAGCAATGGAGAAACCCGTTCCACAAGCGGCTGCGAACCCGACACGAGCATCGCAAGCGTACCCGCGCGCGCGGCGGGCGCGCCCCCCGAGATCGGTGCGTCGACAATCTCGATTCCCTTCTCTGCGAGTCCTTTACCGATCCGCACCACCATGTCCCGGCCGATCGTAGACATTTCCGCGTAAAGGCGAATCGCGGAACCATGCACAACACCATCCGGACCGAGGGCGACCGCAAGCGAGATTTCCCGGCTCGGAAGGCAGGCGAAGACAATGCTCGCGGCGTTGGCTAAAGCGCGTGGTGAATCGTGTACAACGGCACCACCCGCAACGAAAGCTTCCAATGCTGCCGGCGACGGATCATAGACATGCAACTGGAAGCCTTGCCCCAGTAAGCGCTCGGCCATTGGGCCGCCCATTTGCCCCAGTCCCAGGAAGCCAACATTTTCTACGGAGTTCATTCAGACCTCGATTACGTTCACTGATTGTGCGCTCGCGTGGCAGCGACGTGCCACGTCACCCTTTCATCGCGTCGCGGATCCAGGCGGCCGAACGCAGCACGCCTTCCTGCGCCCTGGCGCAGGCGAGACCCATTCGGAAGAACCCATGGATCAGCCCGTCATAGCGCCGTAGGGTTACCGGCACGCCGGCGTCGAGCAGACGATGCGCGTATGCTTCGCCCTCGTCGCGCAACGGATCGAACTCGGCTGTGACAACCAGTGCCGGCGGTAAGCCGGACAGCGACACAGCGCGTAACGGAGACGCATGCGGATGCGCCGCATCGTGCTCATCCAGTAGGTAGTCCCGCCAGAATCGGATCATCGCGGCACGCGTCAGCGAATAGCCAGTCTGGTTGTCGATATAGGAGCGCGTCGGCGGGGTGTGGTAGTCGGTCACCGGATACACGAGCACCTGAGCCCGCAGTTCTGGGCCGCCCACGTCCCGGACTCGAAGCGCGGTCACGGCGGCTAGATTGGCACCGGCGCTGTCGCCGGCCACGACGATGCGTGAAGGGTCGAGCGAGAAGGCCGCAGCATTTTGCGCGATCCATCGCACAGCCGCGAGGCTGTCGTCGACCGCAGCGGGGAACCGATGTTCGGGTGCAAGCCGGTAGTCCACCGCAATCACGGCGGCACCGCTTCCGGCACATAGATCGCGGCACACATGGTCGTGGGTGTCGAGGTTGCCTATCACAAAGCCACCACCGTGAAAAAACACTGTGGCGCCGTCGCTTTGCGCCTCCACCGGCCGGTACAGACGCGCCGGCAACACCCTCCCCGTCAAAGGCATAGCTATGTCGACAACCTCGCCGACCATGGTCCTGCGCTCAAGAGGCGGATAGACGAGACTGGCGCGCAACGCTTCGACGGACAGGCTCTCCATAGCAGGTGCGGACTCGAGACTCTCGAGGATGACGGCGACTTCGGGATCGAGTGGCATCGTGCGTTACACCGAGAGAGCGGTGATGTTGCCGACCAGCCTGCGGCGTCCGGAGAGCGTTTGATGGATAAGCAGCATGCATTGTCTCCACTGCGGCGGGGTCGCCGCTTGTTGTGCGACGCGGCCCGATCGCGATCAGTCGAACCTCCCGCCTCGAACGGAACCGGGGCACGTCGTATATACCAACAATGCTATTAAGCTTCCTCCCGGTCAAATCCGACAAACGATGCTTTCCGTGCAATGAAACGATCAAACCATCGCGCGCTCGGCGTTACCGCTCATCGTGACGTCGAAAAAGCGTGCCTGCGCAGCATCATGGGTTCTGGCAAAAGCCCGATTAACGCCGCTGATTACGGCACGAATCGATGCAGTGACCAGGTTCGCGTCAATTCCAACTCCAAACGCACTACCCGCCACATCGGCACCGGTCATTTCAGCAATAGCAATCGCCTTCGCGTCAGCGCCTTGAGTCAATGCACGCTCTTCGTAATGCTGGATCCGCACCGGTACACCCATCGCGTGCATCAAGGCGTCAAGCGGACCGTTGCCTTCACCGCTCAAGACACGCCGTGAGCCGTTTACCTCCACGGTAAGTTTGATGCGCGCACCATCGCCCTGTTCGGTCAAGTGGTGAGCGATGTATCGTACTGGCATTGCGCTGTGCACATACTCCTGCTGGAACAATTCCCAGATCTGCGCAGGCGTGACTTCCTGCCCACTGTCATCGGTATGACGTTGCACAGCCGAGCTGAAATCGACCTGCAGGCGGCGCGGCAAGATCACGCCATATGTCTGCTCGAGCAGGTACGCAATGCCGCCCTTGCCCGACTGGCTATTCACACGAATGACGGAATCATAGGTACGGCCGAGATCGCTCGGATCAAGCGGCAAATAAGGAACTTCCCAAATGGCATCGCGTTGAAGTGCCGCGAGGCCCTTCTTGATCGCGTCCTGGTGCGAGCCCGAGAAAGCAGTAAAGACCAGATCACCGACATACGGATGCCGCGGATGGATCGGCAATTGCGTGCATTCCTCGGCGGTCCGCGCGACTTCATTGATATTCGAGAAGTCGAGTCCAGGATCGACACCCTGCGTATACAGATTCAAAGCAAGCGTCACGAGGTCGACATTGCCGGTGCGTTCACCATTGCCGAACAGGCAGCCTTCGATACGGTCGGCTCCCGCCATCACCGCGAGCTCTGCCGCCGCTACAGCAGTGCCGCGATCGTTATGCGGATGCACGGACACGAGCAGTGAATCCCGGCGCGCAAGATGGCGGTGCATCCACTCGATCTGATCCGCGTAGATGTTCGGCGTGGACATTTCGACCGTTGCCGGCAGGTTGACGATGGCCTTGTGCTCGGGCGTCGGTTGCCAGATGCCGAACACGGCGTCGCACACTTCCCTGGCGAATTCGAGCTCGGTGCCGCTGAACACTTCCGGGCTGTACTGAAACGTGAAGTGCGTTTCCGGAGTGGCATCGGCGATGCGCTTGATTGTGCGGGTGGCATTTTGCGCAAGTTCCTTGACACCGTTCTTGTCCAGACCGAACACAACGCGGCGGAATTCGGGCGCGGTAGCGTTGTACAGGTGAACGATGGCGCGCGGTACGCCGCGCAAGGATTCGAAGGTGCGTTCGATCAGATCGTCGCGAGCTTGCGTCAAGACTTCGATGGTGACGTCACCAGGGATATGGCAGCCTTCGATCAACTCGCGTACGAAATTGAAGTCAGTCTGCGAAGCGGATGGAAATGCGACTTCGATTTCCTTGAAACCAATTTGCACCAGCGTTTTGAACATGCGCATTTTGCGCTCGGCGTTCATCGGTTCGAACAGCGACTGGTTGCCGTCGCGCAAGTCGGTACTCATCCAGATCGGCGCGCGCGTGATGACACGCGACGGCCACTGGCGGTCCGTCAAATTGATGGGCTTGAACGAACGATATTTGGTAGCAGGGTTCTTCAACATTTTCATCATCCTTGGGGTGCGACGACCTGAGTGTCGACCGGACGGCAAAAAGACAAAGCATGGCCGCCGGTCGGAAACCGGGGCTGGGTCAGTTACTGGGGAATTCAGCGATGCTTCGAGTGTTTCAGATGGAAGCGCGCAGCAGCAGACCTAGCCCGGTAGAGCGGGCTAGTAGTAGCGATAGAGTGGTCTGGGCGCGGTACATGACTTCAATAGGACCACAGTATCGAGATGACGTCAACTGTCGATGGTGCATCACGGCCGCCATTCATTTCGATCTACGGAACACATGCGGATGACGTCTTGCGCGAAGCCTGCTTCGAGACCCGTAATGACGAAAGTGCTAGCGATTGTCCAATGCTACCTGTAGTCCCGCAGGGGCGAAGACGAATGCCCCAGCCAGAACCTGGCCTAATTCCCTCCTATGAATACATGATCCACGTTCCCATCCAATCGTTGCTGATCGCGAATCGCTCGGAGATCGCGATTCGCGTAATGCGCGCAGCAGCTGAATTGAACGTCCGTACCGTCGCGGTCTACTCGAAGGAGGATCGTCTCGCGCTGCACCGCTTCAAGGCAGACGAGAGCTACCTGATCGGCCAAGGCAAGAAGCCTCTCGCGGCCTACCTCGATATTGACGACATCCTGCGCGTTGCCAGCCAGGCGAAGGTCGATGCGATCCATCCCGGTTACGGCTTTCTCTCGGAGAATCCGGACTTCGCGCAAGCGGTTATCGACGCCGGCATCCGCTGGATCGGTCCCGCACCTGAGGTGATGAGAACGCTTGGCAACAAGGTTGCCGCTCGCCACGCGGCGATCGCCGCGGGCGTGCCCGTGATGCCCGCCACAGCGCCGCTGCCTGATGATCTCGAAACCTGCAAGCAGCTTGCAGCAACGGTCGGCTATCCGCTCATGCTCAAGGCGAGCTGGGGTGGAGGCGGACGCGGCATGCGGGTCATCGAAAGCGAATACGACCTCGAGACGGCACTCGCCGCCGCGCGCAGGGAAGCGCTCGCAGCATTCGGCAACGACGAGGTCTATCTCGAGAAGCTGGTGCGCAACGCGCGCCATGTCGAGGTCCAGGTACTGGGTGACATGCACGACACGCTCGTGCACCTGTACGAGCGTGACTGCACGGTGCAACGGCGCAATCAGAAGGTCGTCGAGCGCGCCCCAGCGCCGTACCTCGACGCCGCAGGACGGAATGCGCTCTGTGAAACGGCACTCCGCCTGATGCGCGCGGTCGGCTATACGCATGCCGGTACGGTCGAATTCCTGATGGATGCCGATACCGGCCGGTTCTATTTCATCGAGGTGAACCCACGCATCCAGGTCGAGCATACCGTGACTGAAATGATCACGGGAATCGACATCGTCAAGGCCCAGATTCGCATCACGGAGGGTGGGCGAATTGGCCTGAACGAGGATGAGCGCGACGGTAACGGGGCAATTGCGAAGTACGCGGCCGGTGTCCCGGCTCAACAGGATGTGCCGCTCAATGGCCATGCGCTGCAATGCAGGATCACAACCGAAGACCCAGAGAACGATTTCCTTCCCGACTATGGACGGTTGACGGCGTATCGCAGTGCAGCGGGATTCGGCGTGCGTCTCGATGCCGGCACCGCCTATGGCGGCGCAGTGATCACGCCGTACTACGACTCGTTACTGGTCAAGGTGACCACATGGGCGCCGACAGCGGCCGAGTCGATTCATCGGATGGACCGTGCGTTACGCGAATTCCGCATTCGCGGCGTGACCTCGAACCTGCAGTTCCTCGAAAACGTTATCAACCATCCGGCTTTCAGCCGCGGCGACGTCACAACACGATTCGTCGACCTGACGCCGGAACTGCTGGAATTCGCCAAACGAGGCGACCGCGCGACGAAGCTACTCCGTTATCTGGGTGAGCTGACCGTCAACGGAAACAGCGAGATGAACGGCCGCACGTTACCCGCGTTGCCGCTACCGAAACCGATCCTGCCGAAGATCGACACGTCATCCGTGATACTCGTGGGCACGCGGGATCGTCTACGCGAACTGGGCGCCGAAAAGTTCTCGCGCTGGATGGTGGATCAGAAGCAGGTGCTCCTGACCGATACGACGATGCGCGATGCGCATCAGTCGCTGTTCGCGACACGCATGCGCACAGCAGACATGCTGCCGATCGCGCCGTTTTACGCCCGCGCGCTCCCGCAAATTTTCTCGCTGGAATGCTGGGGCGGCGCGACCTTCGACGTCGCGCTGCGTTTCCTAAAGGAAGACCCGTGGGAGCGCCTCGCGCTGCTGCGCGAGCGCGTGCCCAACATCCTGTTCCAGATGCTGCTGCGCGGCTCGAACGCGGTCGGGTACGCCAACTATGCGGACAATGTCGTGCGCTTCTTCGTGCGGCAGGCCGCGAGCGCCGGTGTCGATCTGTTCCGCGTGTTCGACTCGTTGAACTGGGTCCGCAACATGCGCGTCGCCATCGACTCGGTATGCGAAAGCGGGATGCTGTGCGAAGGCGCGATCTGCTACACGGGCGATCTGTTCGACCGCTCGCGTGCGAAGTACGACCTGAAGTATTACGTCGGCATCGCACGTGAATTGCAACAAGCCGGTGTGCACGTGCTTGGCATCAAGGATATGGCCGGCATCTGCCGGCCGCAGGCCGCCGCCACTCTCGTCAAGGCGCTAAAGGAAGAAACCGGGCTGCCCGTGCACTTCCACACGCACGACACCAGTGGCATTTCCGCGGCGTCGGCGCTCGCCGCGATCGGCGCAGGCTGCGATGCAGTGGACGGCGCACTCGATGCGATGAGCGGGCTGACGTCTCAACCCAACCTGTCGAGCATCGCCGCCGCGCTGGCGGGCAGTGAACGCGATCCGGGCTTGAATCTCGACCGCCTGCATGAAGCCTCGATGTACTGGGAAGGCGTACGCCGCTACTACGCGCCATTCGAATCCGAAATCCGGGCTGGGACTGCCGACGTGTACCGTCACGAGATGCCTGGCGGCCAGTATACGAACCTGCGCGAACAGGCCCGTTCGCTCGGGATTGATCATCGCTGGACCGAAGTCTCGCGTGCGTACGCGGAGGTCAACCGGGTGTTCGGCGACATCGTCAAGGTGACACCGACGTCGAAGGTAGTCGGCGACATGGCATTGATGATGGTGGCGAACGATCTCAATCTGAACGACGTGCGAGATCCGGCGAAGGAGATCATGTTTCCCGAGTCAGTCGTGTCGCTGTTCAAGGGCGAGCTCGGGTTCCCGCCGGATGGCTTCCCGGCGGAACTCTCGCGAAAGGTGCTTAGGGGCGAGCCACCGGCGCCTTACCGGCCGGGTGACCAGATTCCCGCCGTCGATCTCGAAGCGGTGCGTGCGCAAGGCGAGGCCACCTGCGAACAGGCGCTCGATGACCGGCAACTGGCTTCGTACCTGATGTATCCGAAGCAGACCAGCGAGTACTACGCGCATGTGCGCACTTACAGCGACACCTCGGTTCTGCCGACCCCCGCGTTCCTTTATGGTCCGCAGCAGCAGCAAGAAGTGGCGATCGATATTTCGCCGGGCAAAACATTGCTGGTTTCCTTGCAGGGACAGCATGCGGATACCGAAGACGGCGTGGTCAAGGTCCAGTTCGAGCTGAATGGCCAATCGCGCACGGCGCTGATTGAGCAGCGGCGCGCCGTTCAGGCGGGCACGGCGCGCCCTGCCCGCCCGCAGACCAACGCGGCCAATCCGCTGCACATCGCAGCGCCGATGCCGGGGTCCGTGGTCACGGTGACGGTACAGCCTGGACAGCGTGTGACGGCCGGGACAACGCTGATCGCGCTCGAGGCAATGAAAATGGAAACACATATCGCTGCCGACCGGGACTGCGAAATCGCCGCCGTGCACGTGAAGGTGGGCGAACGGGTCGCTGCAAAGGATTTGCTAATCGAACTGAAGGAAGCGAATTGACGCTTCGGCGCCAGGTCAGTGGAGCGGCAACCCGGTTCAGCGCGTTCGACGAAGTGGACAAACAACAACGTACGCAGAGAAGACACGATCATGAAACCAATCATGCTGGGCAAGATTACCGTCAGAAAAGTCCCTGAAATAGAAACCAGTCTTCCGATGAACGCCATATTTCCTGGGGTGACGGCACGCAATCTGGCACAACTTAAAAACTGGTATTGGGATGATGCCCTGTCGCTTGCTCCAGCGGACGCGCAATGTGGTCTGAGCATGCATACCTACCTCGTGCAGTTCGACGGCAAGACTATTCTCATCGACAGTTGCAACGGCAACGACAAGGATCGTTCGATGGCCTTCGGTCACCGGCTGCGAACGCCCTGGCTTGACCGCCTGCGCGAGCTCGGCGTCGAACCGGAGGATGTGGACATGGTCATGTGCACCCATCTGCACATCGATCATGTCGGCTGGAATACGCGTCTCGAAGGCGGCCGCTGGGTGCCGACCTTCCCGAATGCCCGCTACGTCATGGGCAGGCGCGATGTTGACCATGTCAGTTCGCCGGAAACGGACGCGTTCAATCGGGAACCCTGGCTTGATTCCATCCTGCCGGTCATCGAGGCAGGGCAAGCCGATATTGTCGAGGAAGACAAGGTCATTCTCGGCAAGATCGGCAACGGCCTTTGGTTGCGCCCGGCCTATGGCCATTCACCGGGGTGTTGCATGATTCACGCGCGGCGCGAAGGCCCGAGCGCACTGTTTTCGGGAGACGTGATCCATCATCCGATTCAGCTGATCCGTCCGGACCTCCACTTCGCCTACGACTGGAACGGTGCCCTCGCCGCACAGGTCCGCACCACCCTCCTGAACGAGATTGCCGGCACGGATACCGTGCTGTTCCCGGCGCATTTCAGGCAAGGATCCGCTGGGCATGTCGAGCGGGATGGCGATGTGCTCCGCTATCGTTTCGTCGACGGATGAACTGACGATCGCTCTTTCGGCGCCGCGGTTTTCACCGGGGCGCCAGCGGGGCGAAATACTCCCGCCGCCTGATTCCGCAATCCCACGAGATCCGTCGGCGTAAAGACTCGCTGACGCCCGTCGTCAGGCCACCGACCGTTTCGATGTGATGCCGCCATCCACCGTGACGATCGTGCCTGTCGTGTAACCCGAGCGGTCGGAAGCCAGATAGACAAACAGGTCGGCGATCTCCGCCACGGTAGCGACGCGGCCCAACGGGTAACCTGCCAGCAGCTCGCCCGAGCGCGCCTCGTCGCCGAGCAGGCGGGCCGCATGGCCTTTGAGCACCTTGACAATGCGTTCGGTTGCAACAGGTCCGGGATTGACGCCTACCACACGAATGCCGTCCTCGAGGCTGCGGCCACCGAGCGCACAGGTGAAGGCCATGAGCGCCGCGTTACCTGTCGTCCCCGCGATGTAGTTGAAGTCGAAGTTCTGGCCGCCGTTCCCGATGTTGCTCAGAATGACGCCGCGTCCGCGCGTCTTCATTTCCGTGTACATCGCACGCGTCAGATTGATGTAACCGAACACCTTCAGCTCCCAGCCCTTTCGCCAGGCGTTCTCGTCGACTTCCCACAGCGTGCCACCCGGAATGGCACCAGCGTTGTTGACGAGAACATCGGCATGTCCCGCAAACGAGATGATGTCCGCGATCGCGCCGGGACTCGTCATGTCGAATGCCAGCACATCGACCACTACACCGTGTGCGGATCGAAGTTCGGCGGCGAGCGCCTCGAGTCTTCCGGCCGAGCGGGCTATCAGCGACAGATGGCAACCCTCGTTGGCAAACGCTCTTGCGAGACCTTCGCCGATGCCCTGTGATGCCCCGGTTATCAGCACACGCCGACCTGCGAGTCGCATTTCCATATCTGCCTCTGGGTGGGCGCCACGCTCTTGCGTTGCGCGCCTTTTATGCATTCGCGCGACGTCTGGATCAGTGCGACGACGTGGTTGCCTGCGGTGTATCGAAGGAGTCGCTGCGATTCGACGAATGTTCCGTACCCTGCCGAAGCGGCCTTACGGCGTCTTGCAGAATCATGTCAGCCGCTTTTTCCCCGATCATGATCACCGACGCGTTGGTCGGGCCGGAGATCGGCGCGGGCATGATCGATGCGTCGGCGACGCGCAGACCTTCGACACCGCGCACGCGCAGCCGGGCATCGACAACCGCGTCCGGATCGCTGTCAGGTCCCATTCGCGCGGTGCCGTTGTGGTGATACACGGTGCCCCCGCGCTGCCGCGCAAAGTCGAGAATTTCGTCGTCGGTGCGCACATCATTGCCGGGAAAAATTTCGTCGACGTAATACGCAGCAAACGGACGAGCCTGCAGCACCGCGCGCGCCATTTTGACGACGGCGACGATCGCCTTCCGATCCGATTCGGCCGCCAGATAGTTCGGCTGGATGATCGGATCGACCTCGATAAGCGCTGACTGCGCCTTCACATAACCTCGGCTTTCCGGGCGCTGCTTGTGGCCGCCCAGGGTCATGCCTGGATAGTGATCAAGCAGGCCGGGCAAACCTTCCCGATAGCTGCCGGGCGTAAACGAAACCTGCAGATCCGGAGTGGGCAGCGACGGATCGGAGCGGAAAAAGAAACGCATCGGCACCGGCCCCATGCTGAGGATGCTCGGCCTGCCGGCGAAGTATTTTGTGATTTCCCATGCGAGCGGCAGTCCGCGGCCGCGCTCGTTGATCGTCGCGATGTTCCTGACCTTGGCTGCAGCACGCAGGTTGTAGTGATCGCACAGATTCGCGCCGACGCCCGGTAAGTTTACTTCGACTTTCACGCCGATCGAACGCAAATGATCGGCGGACCCGATGCCGGAAATCTGCAGCAGGCGAGGCGTGTTCAGCGCGCCGGCCGACACGATCACCTCACGCCGCGCGCGCACTTCACGTTCCGGCGCACCGGGGCCACCCGCACGATAGCGCACGCCAACGGCTCGCCGGTTCTCGAGCAGCACGCGGGTGGCCGGGCTGTCAGTGCGCACGTCGACGCACTGGGTCTTGACGGCCGGGCGCAAATACGCCTGAGCCGCGCTCATGCGGCGCATCGTATGGCCACGCGAGTCGATCGTGAACTGCCAGGGACCGACGCCGTCCTGCGTTGCGGCATTGTGGTCCTCCACGTACGGATAGCCGAGGCTCTTGACCGCCTCGACGAAGATGTCACAGAGCGGGCTCGAATGCACGGGATCCGTGACCGTCAGCGGACCGCTGCGGCCGCGATACCGATCGTCGCCCACACCGATACGCGTTTCGGCCTTCTTGAAGTACGGCAGCACGTCTTCGTAGCGCCAACCCGGATTGCCGCGCTCGGCCCAGCCGTCGAAATCGGCGTGCTGCCCGCGGCTGTACACCATGCCGTTGATCGAGCCGGAGCCGCCGAGCACCTTGCCTTGAGTCAGGCTCAGCGTCCGGTTGCCGGTCGCGGCATTCGGCTCGCTCTTGAAATCCCAGATCAGCTTCGGGTTGAACAGATTCTTGATATAGCCGGCGGGGATGTGAATATACGGACTGCTGTCGGCGGGGCCGGCTTCGAGCACGCAGACCGAATAACCCGCTTCGGACAGCCGCATCGCCATCACGCAACCGGCGCTGCCGGCACCGGTTATCACATAGTCAAATACTTCGCTCATGGTTATCGCCTGTGTAGAGATGAGTCGAACGCCAGTTGACTGGTTCAGTTCAGGTCGGCATGACCGTCAGCCGTCGAGATTGAAATTGACCGTCTTAAGCTCGGTAAATGCCTCGATCGTCGGCCAGCCTCCCTCACGGCCGACGCCCGAGCGCTTCACCCCGCCCATCGGCGCATTTGGAATGCTCGCGTAGCCGTTCACGCCGATCGAACCGCTGCGCATCGCTCGCGCCACCCGGAACGCGCGGTTGACGTTGGCCGTGTACACGCAGCCCGCCAGGCCGTATTCGCTATCGTTTGCAATTCTTATTGCCTCTTCTTCCGTGTCGAACGGAATCACGGACAAGACCGGCCCGAAGATTTCCTCGCGCGCGATCGTCATGTCGTTGCGCACATTCGCAAATAACACCGGGTCGATCCAGTTGCCGTTGGCCAGCTCGCCGCCTGGCGTACCGCCGCCGAACATCAACTCGGCGCCTTCCCGCTTGCCGGTCTCGATGTAGCCAAGAATCTTCGCCCGCTGCCGCCTGGAAATGATCGGCGCGGAAGTCGTGGCCGGATCGAACGGATCGCCGAAGCGTACTTTCTTCACCTGCTCGGCGGCGTGGTGCAGGAATTCGTCCATGATCGACCGGTGCACCACGGCTCGTGTCGGCGTCGAGCACACCTGGCCTGACAGGAATGTCGAGCACAGGCCCATCAGCGTGGTCGCGGCGGCCGCGACGCTCTGCGTGTCGGGGAATACCAGCGCGGCGCTCTTGCCGCCCAGTTCGAGCGACAGCCGCTTCATGCTCGGCGCGCTTGCGATCGTGATCTTCTCGCCAACGACCGGGCTGCCGGTAAACGTCACCTTGTCGACGCCCTGATGCGACGATAGCGCCGTGCCCGCCTCCGCAGCCCCTGTCACGATATTGAACACGCCCGGCGGCAGATCGCTTTCCGCGATGATTTCCGCCAGCCGCATCACGGCGAGGTTCGTGTATTCCGAGGGCTTGACGACCACCGTGCAGCCGCACGCGAGCGCGGGCGCCACCTTCAGCGCGAACGTCAAGACCGGGCCGTTCCACGGCAGGATCGCGGCCACCACACCGACCGGCTCGCGGAACGTCATGTACTGCATGTTCGATGCGCTGGAGAACTGCGGATAGGTCTCGCCGTTGATCTTGTCGATCCAGCCGAGGTAATGATCGAAGATGTCGGCTGCCGCCTTGGCGGACACGCGCGAGTTGCGGCTAAATGTAAACGGAATACCGTTGTCGAGCGTCTGCAGCTGCGCGATTTCCCTCTCCGCCGCGTAGAACCGCTCGACGATCGGCTGCAGCAGCCGCTTGCGATCCTGTGCGCGCATGTGCGGCCAGGGCCCTTCGTCGAACGCGCGCCGGGCCGCCGCGACCGCCTCATCCACGCCGCGCCTCCCTGCCTCCGGGAAACTCGTCATTACCTCGTTCGTCGCCGGATGGATCTGGTCGAAACGCTCGCCGTCCCAGTCGCGCCAGCTTCCCCCAATGAATAGCCGGCCGGGACGAACGTTCAACTCGTCGCGCATAGGTATCAAACTAATCGACATGAATGGTTTCCTTTGTATTTAAGGTTGCCGACTGTCGCGCGTCACCAGGCAAGAAAGCACACAGATTTTTCTGATTCGATACGCACAAAATAATCTAACCATCGTTAGATACGTTCGCATATGTAAAACCGCCCTCACTATCGGGGATCACGCTGGTAAGTCACGCCGAGCGGTGTGTCGCCCGATTTGATCCCGCGGAATTCTCGAATATCTGTTTTGAAAGACAGGACAGATTGATTCGCCGGCGAGGCGCGTTACATTGAAAGCCCACACTAAAGAGGCCGGTTTCCCGATCGACGCGCCCATGCCACGGACGGCCTCGTCGACCGGTTGATGATGCCGCTCAACGATAGAGACTCTACGCTCACGAATCGGCTCCGATATGCGACGGTCTGCCGTTGAGAATCACCGTCTTGGCTTCGAGATACGGCAGCAATCCTTCAACGCCGCCTTCGCGGCCAATGCCCGATTGCTTGAAACCCCCGAACGCGATCGAGAAATCGGTACGAAAGACGTTGTGTCCGACCGTCCCGGAACGAAGCTGGCGCGCAACCGAATAGGCCCGATCGGCATCGTTCGTGAAGACCGAATTGTTCAGCCCGTAGATGGTGTCATTGGCGATTTCGATGGCGTGCTCCTCGCTGTCCGCGGGAATCACACTCAATACCGGACCGAAGATTTCTTCGCGCGCGAGGGTCGAGTTGTTATCGACATTCCCGAAGACCGTCGGCTCGATATAGAAACCTCGGCTCAGGTGTTTAGGCCGGCCACCGCCGACCGCTAACGTCGCGCCTTCTTCCAGGCCCTTGGCAATCAATCCCTCGATCCGGTCGCGCTGGCGGCGCATCGCCACCGGGCCAAGTTGGGATGCCGGGTCGAACGGGTCGCCGGGCCGCATCGTACCGAAACTCGCGGCCAGCGCCTCCACGAGTTGATCGTGACGCTTGCGGCTGACGACGATTCGAGTCAGGGACGAACACACCTGCCCGGACAGGAAGCAGGCTGGCGCGGCAAGCGACTGCGCTGCTGTCTCGATGTCGTAGTCGTCCAGAATAACGGCCGCCGATTTTCCGCCGAGTTCCAGCGTATACCGGCCGATCCGGTCAGCCATGATCGATGCGATCCTGCGCCCGACTGCAGAGGATCCGGTGAATGTCACTTTGTCGATACCTGGGTGCCGCACCAAGGCTTCTGACACTTCGCGCTCCGCCGTGACGACATTCACGACGCCCGGTGGCAGACCCACCGCCTCGGCGATTTCCGCCATGATGTATGCGGCGCCGGGCGCCTCAGGAGAAGCCTTGATGACGACAGTGCAACCGGCAATCAGCGCCGGGGCCAACTTATGCGCGATCAGCAGAATCGGCCCGTTCCACGGGATGATCGCGGCGACGACGCCAACCGGTTCCCGCACCAGAAGCCCGACGTCGCCGCCACCCGCGGGATGGTGCCGTTCCTCCCAAGGGAAGGTGTCGGCCAGTCCGGCATAGAAGTCATAGTGGTGACTCGTGGTAGGCGCCATGGCCTGGGCGACCGGATAAAGAATCCCCATTTCATTGGGCCAGATCTGTGCCACATCCTCGGCTCGTTCGGCTACCTTCCTCGAGATTTCCCGCAGGTAGTTCGCGCGCTCCGCGTGCGACAGCCTGGGCCACGGACCTCGATCGAAGGCCGTGCGCGCAGCCGCGACGGCAGCGTTGATATCGGCCTCTTTCGCCTCCGCTACGCTCACATAGATCTCCTCCGTCGCCGGGGCGATCACGTCGAGTCTGGCGTCAGTCGACGGTTTAACCCATGATCCACCGATGAAAAAATGGTCGTGATGACCGAACGGAACTTCAGATCGCCTGGCAGTTGCATTCGACATTGAATGATCTCCGATTTTTTAAAGAGTTGCGGCATGGATCGAGGCGTGCCGCTCGCGATGGTCAGACGAACGCGCAGCTTCTCAGCAGGCGTCCGGGCAATGCTCCACCAGGTACACCGTTCCGGTAAGTGATCTCGCCACGGACGAGCGTGGCGGTGTAGCCCTGCGCGGACTGGACAATGCGCCGCCCTCCCGCAGGCAGATCGTGAACCGGCCTTGGCGCGCCCAGTTCGAAGTTCACGTAGTCGATCACGTTAATGTCCGCCTTCATGCCCAGGCGGCGAGCACGCGCACCCAGCGCCTGGTCCGGCGCCGGCTCGTAATCGGGGGATTCGCCGAGCGCGAACGCCTCTTCAAAACTGGAGACGATTGCAATGAACACCGGGTTTGTGTGAACAGGTTGTTCCGCGAGGATCGCGCGGCGCCGTTCGGGATCGCGCATGGCGGCGACGCGCTGCTTCAACGGAAGAGCGTGGATCTTCACATAGCTCGGATGAAAACGGAACGGATGAAACGAAAGGTCCAATCCGAACAGCAATCCCACCGGCCGCGGAAAGACCTGCGCCATGATCGGCAGTCCGTCCTCGCGCGCTTTGCGGTTGAGGGCGAGCATCGCGTCCGGCGGGCCGATCGTGACAGATTTCTCAACCAGCGAGTAACTGACCGGCCGCCCCGAAATTTCGGCAAGCCGGCGAATCAGGTTCATCTGTGTCTCGGCGTCGGAGCCGCCCCCGAAGCCGTCGGTGATAATCTGGAACACGCCGCGATCGGCTTCTTTCAAGCCTTGGGCAAGCGCGTATAGCTCATCGACAGCAGCCCGGACGCTGGGCGCAAGCTCGCCTTCCACGGTGCGATGTCCGGCGTGCTGCGAACTGCTCACGCCGAATGCACCGGCGCGCATCGAATCGCGCACGATTCGCGTCATCTCACGCAGTTGTTCCGACGCGCTCGGATGCCCATCACGTCCGTCCATCGCATACACGCGCACTGCACTGTGCGGCACCTGCGTGGCGAAATCGATGTCGTATCGGCGATTGCTCAAAGAATCGAGGTATTCCGGGAAGGTTTCCCAGTTCCATGGGATGGCCGCCGTCATGACGACTTCGGGAATGTCTTCCACGCCTTCCATCACCTTGATCAGCGTGTCGCGCTGGGTCGGCCTGCATGGCGCGAAGCCCACCCCGCCGTTGCCCGTCACGACGGTGTCACGCCATGGTTCGACGATGGCGCGAGGCGGTGTTCCCAGGTCACCTGGCCGTCGTAGTGCGTGTGGATATCGACGAAACCGGGCGTTACGATCTGCCCTGCCGCGCAGATTTCTTCGTGGCCATATCCTGACACCTCCCCGATCCGCACGATCTTGCCGTCGCGTACCGCAACATCCGCAATGCAGCCAGGGCTGCCACTGCCATCAATGACCGTGCCCGAACGAATGACGACGTCGAATGGCGCATACTCTGACTGAGAAGCCGAATGCCTCGATGCACTCATGAGAGCCGTCTCCTAGTTTCTTATGGGGGTACTTTCTGAAACTTGGACGAATGGCAGGAGCGCGTCAACCCGGAACGACGCGGATTTCCGTACTATGAAAGTATGGGGACAAACGGCTTGGGAAGCACCCTGATTGATAAGCTACCTGATGATCTACGGACCACTCTTGCCCCGGCAGGCCGCCTCGCTCCGATATCGTGCTGGAAACCAGGCCTGAGCGTGCCTGCTGAGCCGCCCACATTACGGGCGGATCAGCAGGAGACACTCTTGGCAGTCCGCGTTGAATCAGAACTTGTGGAGAATACCCACACCGCCTCCGACAGTCGTGCCCGGAGGCCCCTGCAACGCGCCATCGACGTCCAGGCCGAACGCCTCGCGGCCGTGATTGTTCACGACCCCCACCTGAGCGTACAGCGCGGTTCGCTTCGACAGTGAATAGGTCGTGCCAAGCGCGGACACGAGCGCGTGATTGTTGGATTCATTCGGGTTCCGGATATACCAGACACCCGCATCGATATCCAGAAACGGTGTGGCCTGATAGTCGAAACCGCCGCCCCAGATGTTGTTGTTACCGCCGCCCTGCACTCCATTCAAAACGGTCTCAGGCGCCTTGTAGCTTGTGAAGGACGCCTTCACAGTCCAGTTGGAGAAGCGATAACTCGCGCCGACCGTCCGCCCTTCGACCGGCATTTCAAACAAGGTATTGCTTACGGTGGCGTCGCCACCCCCGCTCGCGTCGAGGATCGCCGCATTGACCACAAGGCCGCCATACTCGTATTTCAGGCTCGCCGAGTAAGAGCGTCCTGCCTGGAAATTTCCAGGCACGCCGCCAAGCGAATACATAAAACTCCCGGTAAAGCCGGCGATCCTGGGCGTCTTGTAACTGATCGCGTTTGAACTGAACGTGCCCGTAAACGTGTTGGAAGCGTAGATCGTAATTGCGCTCCCGAACTGGCTCATGCTGCGCGGGTCAGTGTCGTACACCGCGAGAATAAAGGGCGAAAATTGCAGACCCGCCTTCAGTTCACCGAGATAGTTCGAAAGGGACAGCCACGCCTGCCTGCCGAAGATGCCCCCATTGGTGTTATCGAACCCACCATTAGCCAGGCTGATGCCGCTCTCCAGTTTGAATTTCGCCTGCAATCCGCCGCCAAGATCTTCCTGGCCAGCAAGCCCGAATACAGAGGGCTCCGTTCCGCTACTGACGAATTCAAACTGCTTGCCGGTGTTGAGTCCCGTTGTCGGACTCAGGGATTTATTCGTA
Source organism: Paraburkholderia sp. D1E (assembly GCF_052682275.1). Lineage (NCBI taxonomy): Bacteria > Pseudomonadati > Pseudomonadota > Betaproteobacteria > Burkholderiales > Burkholderiaceae > Paraburkholderia > Paraburkholderia sp. D1E. The sequence goes on along the minus strand of NZ_JBQYMB010000001.1, from coordinate 6,333,566 downwards.
TACAGCAGCCCTGAGTCGAGCGTGCCATACAGCGTCACGCTTCCCTGCGCATAGGCTGCCATTGGCAACAAAGCGACTCCCGCCACCATGACAACCCTCGTCATCCAACCCTCCGCAACTTCCAGAACTCGCATCATTGTCTCCTTACCTAAAATTAGTATTCCTAGTTATTTTTAATATTCTTTAATCTTTACTAACCTATCAACCCGCCACGCTCGCCTCTTCTCTGGCACGCGCCCATCTCAACCGCAGCAGACCAGATGAATTCACATCTCTCAATTTCCATTCAAAATAATTCGTTATCCTTATATATAAGAAAACACTTAAATGAATCCAGAACGGATCCAGACCCTTGCTTCGCGCGAATCTTTAAGCAGGTCCGTTCCGTGCAGCCCTATCAAGAGTGTCAGCTCTTATGCAATCGATGCCGAAGTACCAGTGTGCCTCTCGCAGCCGCCATATCGATCTTCAGACTCGTTGATGAAACCGCTTCAATCCGAATGAAGCTCGCCCGAGGTTAATTAATCAGGATGGCAGTTATTTTGTGAAGAAACGGAAAACACCTACGCATACCGGTCCTTCAGACGAGCTCCCACGTCGTAGCAAGAATGCTTTTTATAATGAAGGACAGCGCGTGACGACGTCGGATATGTCCGGTTGCTCGCCGTTTATTCACAATGCAGGTTGCATCGAGTCGCCGTCAACGTACTCTGCGAAAGAGTTCCGTACTCTGATACGGTTGCAAAAATGCTGCCGTGCGTAAAAGCCCGTGTTTCATCACGAGGGCTGGAACCGGACATCGCAAAGCAGCGACTCCAGTTCAACCGTGGCCTGCTTGAGTTCCGGCATGATGCGTCTTCTGATAGTGTCCGGATCCGGTGTCAATTCAACCGCGCCGCAACTCAGCGACATCAGTGTTGCCGGATGCCCGACCCTGACCGGCAATGCAATCCCGTATGCATTACGCTGATAGTCACCGATCGACATGCAAACACCGGTCGCACCCAGATCCTCGAAAGCGGTCTCGATACCGATCCTGACTTCCTCGGCTTGCGGACCCGCCGCCTCCAACAATTGCGCAATGTGGCGACGCTGCGAATCCTCGGGCAGCCCCCAAAGCCAGGCCCTGCCGATGGCCGTCATGCCCATCGGCAGCAACGAGCCGACACCCAGTTGCAACGTTGAAACTCGAGCGCTGTATCGATACGCGATGTACAGCATGTCAAGGTGGTCGGGCATGGCAAGGGCCACGGAGACACCGAGCCGATCCGCGAGTTGCTGCATGAGCGGCTGGGCCAGGCGCGTGACCGGATTGGTCGCCAGATACGCCTGTCCGATGCCGAACACACCCGTAGCCAGTTCGAATCGTGGACCACCCGCAACGCGGCGGATGAAACCCAGCTGAATGAGTGTTGACGTCAGGCGCGAGACCACCGACCGGGACAGCCCCGTGCGGCCTGCCAGTTCTCCATTCGTCAGGGGTGCGCGATCGGCATGAAACGCCCGAAGCACCTGGAGCCCGCGATCGAGCGTCATGGTCACTTGGATAGGGCGAGACATAGCGGCTCCTGATTGGGGTGGCATGGTTGCATGTCGCGCATGCATGACCCGCGCGCGGTCAGTCGCGTACCGGCAGGTGCGCCTGCAGCAGTTGAGCCGTTGCGACGAGCCGAGGCCCGAGTTCCAGCTCGATTCGGGTTCGCGCCATGCGGGCAGTGCGTCCGACGCAGCCCAGCACCCATGGCGGGCGGTCGGGAAGTGAGACGGGCGCAGCGACGCAGGCGAGTTCTGGCTCCCACTCGCCATGCAACATGCAGAAGCCCAGTTCGTGCACCTGCGCGATCTTTTCGCTCATCCGGCGCCGTATCGACGATGGCCAGGCATTGCCTGCCTTGCGCTCCACCTGGTTTTGCAAATAACAACGCTCTTCTTCTGGAAGGATCGCGAGCAACGCCCATCCCATCAGCGAATAAGCTATCTGCATGCGCATGCCTGGCAACAGTCGCAAATCGAGCACCGCGCGGCTGCCTACCTGCGTATCCAGGACAATCACGTCGAGCCTGTCCCGCGTGCCGAGCAACAGATAGGTATCGGTCGCCTCGGCGAATTTCCGCATTTCGACGCTCGCGAACCGCAGGATGTCGGGATCGGCAATGGCCGCATAGCCGAGCGCCAGCGCAGCAGGCGCCAGCGAATACTTCCTGCTCCCTTCGTCGTGGTGAAGATAGCCGAGCGCGACGAGCGAGCGCAGAAGCCGCAGAACGCTCGGCGCAGGAATGCCGGTCTCCAGCGCGATGTCCAGATTTCCCAGCCACGCCTTCCCAGGGCCGAACACCGACAGGATGGACAGGCCGCGTGCCAGAGGCGTCACCATGGCATCGCTTTCCGCCCGCCTTCCTTGCGGCGGCAAGGGCCATGCCGTGTCGACGCCGTGTGGCCCATTGCGTGACCTCCCGCCATCCTGCGGCGGCCAGGACCTTTCGGATTGCATGCGCGTCTCCATCTACTGCTTATAGGACCGTGTGTCGGTCCACTGTTGCGCCTGTGATGCTCGAATCCTACTATGATCGGGCCCGCTTTGGCGATCACCCGCGCGACCGCATCGCAAGCCGGCTAAGCTGATTGCAGACGAAGCCGAGTCCGTGGCGGCTTCCGGGCAAAATTCCAATCATCATAAGGAAACCATGCATCTGTCCCGCAGCTCGCAGATGATGTACCGGCACCCCGGCTTGTTGCAGGCGCTGTACGTACGCTTCGCCCTCGTCGCGAAGCACGTCGTGTTCGGCCGTGACGACGATCGCTTCCGGCAATCCGGAGAGATCGGGTTCGCGAAGCGGTGATGCCATGGTTGAGTATCTGGCAGCGTCCTCCGGCGCATATTGCTTCCAATACCACTTCATCGCGTCGCGATTGGTCAGGAGTTGATTCTCGGGATCGACATAGGAAGGCCGATCGAAGCGGCAGTCGGTCACAGGATAGACAAGCAGTTGACCAGCAAACATTACTGTTCGCTCTTGCCGGGCAAGCAACGTCGTCGCAATCGCGAGGTTTGCGCCCGCGCTATCGCCGCCGACAAGGAGCGGCAGCTCGGCGCTCAGCAATTCGACCTGTTTCGCGGCGAGCCACTTCGTCGCTTGCCATGCGTCCTGAACGGGTCCCGGAAAGGGATGTTCCGGTGCTTTCCGGTATTCGACGAGCGCGACGACGACGCCTGCGCCGGTGGCGATTTCCCGACAGAGCGGATCGAATTCCTCGATCCCTCCAACCACCCAGCCGCCGCCGTGAAAATAGATGAGCAACGCTGCCGGGTGTTGGTTCGGCACATACAGACGTGCACGAAGGGTGCCGTTGCCGACGGGGATCGTGAGCGAAATGGCGTCACGCACATTGGCGCCGGCGAACAGGATCGTGCTGATCCGGGCGAAGGCTGCACGCGCCTCGTCGGGTGTCATCAGATGCCGTGGCTTCGATGACGCCGCAGCGATCTTGTCCATGAATGCACGGGTTTCGTGATCCAGGCTCATGATGGCTGTCTCCGTCCAGGAAGGTGCGCGCTGCCACAGCAATCAGTCGAGCGAACGCGCGACGCAGTAGTGCGATACATACGGGGTCTCCTTGACTGTCCTGTCGTTGAGCGAACAACTAGATCGAGATTTTCTGAGGTCCCCGCACACTGACAGCCGTCTGGGCGGCCTCAACATTGAGGACTTTGGAGCCGCTCTCAGCAGTAGACTGATGACTGATGGCGGTCTACAGTTCCGACGGAAGCCCGGCGAGAGCCGTTTCCACGCCACCAAACAGATTCCATCCAAGCGCGCGGTCGCGCCTGCATCCACAAGGATGTTTGCGGAGGCCGCGTCGGACAGAAGGAACTCGATCCGGCCAACTCGGCGGGTGTGATCACACGTCCGAGAGCGGCTTGTCGCGCCATCACCGCCGGGTCGCGTTCGCCACGTGCGTAGCTTGCCTCGATCATGGGCGTGCATACGGGACCCGGTGATACCACATTGACGCGGACGCCTTGCCGCCCCAGGTACACCGCCAGCGCACCCGTCAGGTTGATCATCGCCGCCTTCAACGGGCCATAAGCGAGATGCGGCGTCGCGGTCATACCCGCTAACGAAGAGATGAGCACGATGCTGCCGCGCCCACGCGACGCCATACGCAGTCCGACCGAGCGGCAGACCGCATAAGCGCCGCGTGCGTTGATGTTCAGTATCCGGTCCCAAACCGACATGTCCGTTTGCAATGGACCTTGCGCGGGAGGGATCACGCCTGCCGCAAAGACGAGTCCGTCGATGTCGCCGCATTCGCGCTCGATGGTTTCGATATACGAGGGGATCTGCTCGGCGTCACCGACATCAAACTGATAGGCGCGGCCGTCGATTTTCTCCGCCACATGTGCGGCGGCCTGCCCGTCCCGGTCGGCCACGATCGGCATCCAGTTCGACGTGAGCGCGGCACAACACGCGACACCGATCCCGCCGGCTCCGCCGACCACGAGCACGAGCACGTTCTTGCGCGAAACCATGAAATCCTCCTTGGATTCGGTTCTAACACCGGAAGCATTGAAACGCGTTACATAGTGGTTACAGACACGCACGCGGACCGGGGCTGCGGATGGGGCAATGTAGACGAAGCGGGAAAGCTCCCTGGTGCCCTAGCAGGCCGGTGAAATACCTCATGTAGCGGTCATCCGGGACGCAGGTGTAAACGTTGAACTGATGTCATCAATGAGAGCGAGATGGAACGGATGCGTGGGCCAGATGGTTTTACCGAGTCAATGTTCACCGTGTTGAAGCTGGATGATTTCGTGCCGAAGGACCATCCGTTGCGTCCGATTCGCAGTTGGCTCAATGACGCGCTCAAGCGCATGGACGACGTTTTCGCGCGGATGTACGAAGCTGACGCGAAAGGTGGCCGGCCGAGCATCGCGCCGGAGAAGCTGGTGCGAGCTCTTTTGCTGCAGGTGCTGTACTCAGTTCGTAGCGAGCGCATGCTGGTGGAACAGATTTCCTACAACATGTTGTTCCGCTGGTTCGTCGGCCTGCCGATGGACGGGACCGTGTGGGACCACTCGACGTTCAGCAAGAACCGCGACCGGTTGCTCGAACACGATGTGCTGGTGTTGCTCTTCAACGAGACAGTCGAGACCGCGCGCGAGCGCGGATATCTTTCTGGAGAGCACTTTAGCGTTGACGGCACGTTGATTCAGGCATGGGCCGGGCATAAGAGCTTTGTGCCCAAGGCAAGTCCGGACAAAGACGACACGCCTCCTGACGAACCGCCCGCGCCGAATGACAACTGGCACGGACAGAAGCGCAGTAACGAGACGCACCAATCCACGACGGACGAGCAGGCGCGCCTGTTTCGCAAGAGCAAAGGAACCGGAGCGATGCTCTGTTACATGGGCCACGTGCTGACCGACAACCGGCATGGCCTGGTGGTCAACGCACAGGTGACGCTGGCGACGGGCACCGCCGAGCGCGACGCGGCCGGGCGGATGCTTGCTGATGCCGCAAGTGTTGCACCGGGCGCCATCACGGTCGGGGCGGACAAGAACTACGACACCGCCGGCTTCGTGGCCAGTTGTCGAGCGAACCGTGTAACGCCGCATGTGGCACAAAACGATGGGCGTCCAGGCGGTTCAGCAATTGACGAGCGAACTACGCGTTGGCCGGGTTACGCGGTCAGCCAGCAAAAACGTAAGCGCATTGAGCAGGTGTTCGGATGGGGCAAGACAGTCGGACGAATTCGACAAGCGATGTATCGAGGACTTGAACGCGTAGACCAGCTCTTCGTGTTGACGCAGGTCGGCTACAACCTGACGCGTATGCGCACACTTGCCGGTTGAGGAGCAGGAAGCAATGGATAACACCGATATGGCGAACCCGCGAGCAACGTCGAATGCCCGCAAACGTGTTCCGCGTTTCAAAAATGCGAACCGAGCATCCGTCGTAATGCACCTGAGCGCATCAACGACGGATATTTCAACGCCCTGCTAGTATTCTGTCCCAGAAATAACTTGTCGTAAATTTCGATTGTTCTATGATCAAATCCGGGAGAACAGGAGGCGACCATGGGACGCAAGGGAATCGAGGTTGTGGTGTCGGAACTGGAACGAGAGCAATTGCTGTCAATGAGCCGCTCACGTTCGCTGCCTCATTCTCTGGTCCGTCGTGCAAAGATTGTTTTGATGGCGGCTGATGGCCATACGAGCCAGGAAATTGCGATGCAGTGCGAAGTGACGCCACCGGCGATCACACACTGGAAGAAGCGGTTTGTCGCGCACGGGCTTGCCGGCCTGCATGATGAAGCCCGCCCGGGCCGCCCGCGCACACATGACGATGAGGTGGTAGCGGAACTGCTCGCCAGGGTACTGCATGAGAAGCCGAACGGGGCGACGCACTGGAGCGTGCGTTCCGCTGCTGCGCAGACAGGGATTTCAAAGAGTTCGGTGGCCCGATATCTATCGCTGTTCGGTGTGCAGCCCCATCGTTCAAAGAGCTTCAAACTGTCTACCGATCCGTACTTCGTCGAGAAGGTGCGCGATATTGTCGGGCTGTACCTGAGCCCACCGATCAATGCCCTGGTGCTGTGCGTGGACGAGAAGAGCCAGTGCCAGGCGCTGGAGCGTACGCAGCCGATGTTGCCGATGGGGTTAGGCTATCTCGAAGGGGTGACGCATGATTACGTCCGGCATGGCACCACGACCCTGTTCGCTGCGCTCAACACTGCAACAGGGGAAGTCATTGCGCAATGCAAGCCGCGCCACCGGCATCAGGAATTTCTGGCGTTTCTCAGGCATATTGACCTGGCGGTGCCGGCCAATCTCGATGTGCATCTGATTGTCGATAACTATGCGACACACAAGCATCCGAAGGTCAAGGCATGGCTGGCCAGGCACACGCGCTACCACATGCATTTCACGCCGACCTACTCGAGCTGGCTCAATCAGGTTGAACGCTGGTTTGGCCTGATTACGCAGCAGGCGATCCGTCGAGGGTCGTTCAGGAACGTGCGCCAACTCATTGCCGACATCGAGCGTTACATCGAGCAATACAACGAGCACAAGCGGGCTTTCGTCTGGACCGCGACAGCCGATTCCATTCTCCGGAAAGTGGCTCGGTTATGCAAAGTTATTTCTGGGACAGAATACTAGCGCAATCCTGCTTCAACTCGCACGACGAAGACCGGGTCGAGCTGATCCCGTCTGCCGAGCGTCCATGCCGGATTCAGGGCGCCGTCTTTTGCATCGACAAGATGCGACTGCATTGCGTCGAACACGGTGCGGCGTCTCGCTACGCGCCATTCGTCGTTGCGTTTTTCGAAACGGTCCACATAGCGGCCGAAAACTTCGACCCGGCTGTTCTGTCTGCTCTCGAGATTCTTCGAGTCCAGCATGGACCGGTGCCCACTTGCCCCGGGCGCGATTTCCAGCCTCGCGACAAAGTAGCTCTCGACGGCGGCGACGTTGTCAGACGCGAATTCCACCAGGCAGTTGCCAAGGAAGTGCGTGGATGTCAGGAGGCCAGGATCATCGTGCCGTTCCCTGACCCACGCGATGAAGTCGTCCCGCGCCCCCTTGAAGTCAGCGTGATCGTCGTGGCAATCCTCAAAGAATGCAGAGCGGACGAGCTCCCAATTGCGCCGGTCCACGCCGCGGGCATAACGCAGCATCACGTCGCGAATCAGATCCTTATCGACCAGCCGCTGTATTGCAGTAGACATTGCGACGTGCTCCTTTTGTATCAAGGCATCAACGATGAATAGTCGACGTATGCCGCGTCAACGCGAGCACCGTGCGTCTCCCGTACTTTGAAATTTCCCTTCTGCATCAGACGCCCGAACCCGATTCCAAAGTACGGGAAAGCGTTTCCATGCCAATTGCTGAGCGCTGGCAACCCGCCATTCAATAGACCCTAAGGAAGCAGAACATCAGGAGACGAAAGAAATGACCCAAATGAATCACGACTCAAACGTTCTGGACGCCGTAGTCATCGGCGCAGGCTTTGGCGGGCTGTATGCGATCAAACGGCTGACCGACGCCGGCTTCGCGATCCAGGCATTCGAATCCGGTGAGGGAGTTGGCGGTACGTGGTACTGGAATCGCTATCCCGGCGCACGTGTCGATCTCGAGTGCTGGGACTATTCCTATTCGTTTTCCCCCGAACTTCAGGATGAATGGAACTGGCCGGAGCGTTACCCTGCATCTTCGGAGTTAATGAAGTACCTGAATCACGTCGCCGACCGCTTCGAACTGCGCCGGCATATCCAGTTCAAAACGAAGGTCGAGTCGGCTGTGTTCGACGAGCGGGAGAACCTTTGGGCCGTAACGACCTCGGACGGCAAGGTCACGAAGGCGCGCTTCTTTGTGCCGGCGACAGGCGTGCTGTCGGTGCCAAAGCCGCCCGAGATTCCAGGCCTCGAATCGTTCAAGGGCGAGAGCTATCACACCGGGCGCTGGCCTCATCACGAAGTCGATTTCAGCAACAAGCGCGTGGGCGTAATCGGCACCGGATCTTCGGGGATTCAGGTGATCCAGGCGCTCGCGGGCAAGTGTAAGCACCTGACCGTGTTTCAGCGCACAGCGGTTTACGTGGTCCCCGCCAAGAATCACCCCCTGACGCCGGAGATGCGAAAACGCGTGCGTGCAACGTATGCTGAGCGCCGCGCGATCAGCCGCCTGACGCGCTTTGGCATTGCGGTGCCCTTCCCGGTTGAATCGGCGCTCGACGCGACGCCCCAAGAACGCAGCAGGAAGTACGAGAACGCATGGGAAAACAGCCAGCTGCTGGGCTTCCGCATGTGCTACGGCGACATTCTCGCGAACGAGGCCGCCAATGAAACCGTGGCCGAGTTCATCCGCGGCAAGATTCGTGACGCGGTGGAGAATCCCGACGTTGCCGAAAAGCTGCTCCCGCGCGGCTTCCCATTCGGGACGAAGCGCCCGTGTCTCGGCGACACGTATTACAGCGTGTACAACCGTGACGACGTCACGCTCGTCGACCTCAAGGCGACGCCGATCGAACGCATCGTGCCCGAAGGCGCGGTCACCAGCGAAGGCCTGCAGGAGCTTGACTGCCTGATCTACGCAACCGGCTATGACGCGCTGACCGGCGCACTCATGCAGATCGACGTACGCGGCGTGAACGGCCGCAAGCTGACCGACAAGTGGGCGAGCGGCGCGAAGACGTACATCGGCCTGATGACTAGCGGCTTCCCGAACCTGTTCACAGTCACGGGACCAGGGAGCCCAGGCCCGCTCGCGAACATGTCGATGAGCATCGAGCAGCACATTGACTGGATCACGGCATGCATGGTCCATCTGCGCGAATCCGCCGTCGACCGTATCGACGCCGAGCAGCATGCCGAAGAAAGCTGGATGCAACACGTCCAGGACGTCGTCGCAAATACGCTGTATCTGAAAGCGAATTCCTGGTATGTCGGCGCGAACGTGCCGGGGAAAGCGCACGTGTTCCTGCCGTATCTGGGCGGCCACGGCACCTACTGCAAGAAGTGTGACGACATCGCGGCAGCAGGCTATCCGGGCTTTGTGCTGACACAGGGAGGCGCCACCAGCGTCGAAACATCGAACGAAACCATCAAAGACGTAGCATGAACGCAAGCACTGGACGAATGAAAGACAAGGTCGCCTACATTACGGGCGCAGGCGCGGGTATCGGCCGTGCCGCCGCCGAGCTTTTCGCCCGCGAAGGCGCAACCGTCATCGTCGCGGAATTCAACGTGGAAAATGGCCTGGCGTGCGCCGATGCGATTAATGCTGCCGGCGGGAGGGCAAAGTTCATCCACACGGATGTGACGAGCGAGGACAACGTACGCGGATCGATCGAGGTCGCGGTGCAGTTCGCCGGCCGGATAGATGTGCTGTACAACAATGCAGGCGGATCGACATCGATCGACGCGCAGGTAACCGACTGCCCGGCCGAGGAGTTCTGGCGTGCGGTCAAACTCGATCTGTTTGGCACCTGGATTACCTGCAAGTACGGCATCGCAGCGATGATGAACAGCGGTGGTGGCTCGGTCATCAACAGCGGCTCGGTGTTCGCACTCGTCGGCACCCGCGGCAAGGATGCCTATACGGCGGCGAAAGGCGGCATATCGTCGATCACGCGCTCGATGGCTGTCGAGTACGCGCCCTATCGCATCCGCGTGAACGCCGTCGCGCCGGCCGTGACGAAGACGGCGCGCGTGCTCGGCCTGATCGATGAGCAACCCGAAGTCGTCAACAAGACCGGCGAGCGTCAGTTGCTGGGTTTGATCGAGCCGAACGAAGTCGCCTTGACCGCGCTGTATCTCGCCTCTGACGAATCGAAAACGACGACCGGCCAGATATTCCCGATCGACGGAGGTTTTTCGATTTCGTGAGAACGAAGATCGCATCGTACGTGGAGGGATGACAGGCGGGACGGTGTTTTCATCGCATGTCCTGCTGGGTTTTGAGGATGGCCTGAGCGCGGGTCTTAACCTCCAGTTTGAGATAGAGATTCTTCAGGTGAAACTTCACCGTGTTTTCGGAGAGGAACAATTTCTCCGATATCTCCCGGTTCGACGCTCCGCTGCGAAGTAGGATGCCGCGCAGCACCACTCACCAAAAGGCCGCTCCCCCTCATTCTGCACAACCAGAATCGAACGCCGGTTACCTATCCAGCTCGCCACACTGGCGCTAGGTGTGGCCTGAAAGGCCCGCAGGTTGGCCGCTCGACTTCGTTGTCACGCCATTGTCGCCCCTGCCGACCAAAACATATCTGCGCACGCGCCGAACCCGACTATCTCAAAATTCGCAACAGTTTATCCCTGATTTAGGTACTTACCCTGATCCCACCCAGCTCCTAAACTACTTCTTTCTGCAACGGACATACGGGTTTGTTGCTCATATCAGAATAAGCTCCGGAGGTAGTCATCATGAAGTCGATCATCAAGGCCGTTGCCGTCGCCGCCCTCATTGCCACGCCGCTCGCTTCCTTCGCGCAGTCGAGCCAGCCGGTGACGCGTGCGCAAGTCCGCGCAGAACTTGCTCAGCTTGAAAAAGCCGGCTACAACCCGAGCGACTGGATGCATTACCCGGCAAACATTCAGAACGCTGAAGCCATTGTCTCGCAACAGAATAGCAACAACACTGCTTACGGCGCCGATACCGGCAGCACGTCGCAATCTGGCAAGTAGGAACTCAGCCACCCGGCCCAGCATCCCGAAACAGGTCCGTATCTGGTATTAGAGCGGACCTCTTCTATTGTACTGATGCCTCAGTCTCCGCACGCCCGGGCCGGATGGACTGGGCGTTTTTTGTCCGAAGCTGGGTTTTGCTGCCGTCAGTAGCGGGAATCTATCGAGCACTTCGGCACGCCGAGCGCCGTGCACACATTACCCGACCTTCCTAATTCCCTGTCGCCAGCATAAGTCTCCTGCCGCGCCGGCCAGTGGGCCGAAACCGCATTTCATCGCGCGTTGTTCGTATCGACGAACCAGCACCGCATTGACATAAAGAACTCAGACAAGTCGATCCGCACAATGCATGCATGCCACTCGTTCTGGGCGCGGCCACTTTCCGGGACAGCGATCGCCGCTTCCCGCCTCCCCCTCCGCCGTCTTCACGCTGCGTCGGCTAGCATCGACTGACGACACTCCGCCGCGGCGCGCCAACTTAGGTACTGCGATCGAACCTCTCCATCCAAGGGATCGTCAGTGGCCAGAAAATATCCAATAAACAATTTTTCGACGACGTCGTTCAGTCAGAGCGTGTGGACGAAGATGTAACCTACGTTTTCGATCGTTTCGCAGTTTGTGCGAACGCATGATTAAACCATCGTGCGCCGTTTGCCGCCGCCCCGCGCAGTGGGCCGCCAGTCTGTCTGCGACCGGCCGATATCGCGGGCTATAAGGCCTCGTGCACGGCGCTCTCAGCAGGAAGGGCTACCGGCAACGGCGAGCCAGGTGTCCAGAACTCGTGGTCCAGGCCTGCCTGCTCCGTCGCACGGTCAACACGGAGCCCGATCGTTTTCTCAATGATCAGCACGACGGTCAACCCGGCCACGCCGCTGCAGCCCAACGTCACCAGTGTACCGATCACCTGCATGCCCAAGCTTATGTGCGCATGCTGGAATGCATAGTGTCCGGTCAGTCCGGGCATACCCCCGGTCGGCAACCCCGATCCGATGACACCAGCCGCAAGAGCGCCGAGGATCGACGGCCCCAGTGCCAGAGGCACGATCTTCTGATCGTCTATCTTAAGCCGCGTCATGACAGTCCCGCCCAACAGCATGACGAATGGTCCCACAAGGCCAAGAACAAAACACTGCCAAGGCGCCGCAATGTCAAGCGATGCGGTGCAGGCAATATAGCCGGCAATAGGACCAAAGAAAATGTAGAGCGGGTTATGTTTTTGATAGGCAATCACCGCACCGGCCAGCGCCCCACCGCTCAAAGCGACAAATACATTTGAAAATACAATCCCCAGACCAGACGAGGTATTGCTAATTCCAAAGTACCCCACTCCCGGTTCAAAATAGCCGCAACCGATCACGAAGATCGGAATCGCTATCATGAGCAGCACGGCACCGGCAGCCAGGAGCGTGATGTTGAAGCCGCCCTCCGATCCGATACGCGGCCCGAGCCGCCACGCCAGGATCAACGACAATACACCGACGTTCATATAGAGTCCAAAGCAGCCGACAAAATCGTGCAGCCCGAGGTTCGTCAGTGGTCCCACTGGACCCCAAGTCAGATAGGCGAGGAAAGGCATCAGAACGCCACCCGCCAGTGCCGACATGATGTAGCAAGCGATCGGCTTAAGTCGTTCGATGCCCATGCCGTGAATAAACGCACCAATCAACGCGGCAAACGCAAAGAAGAAAACGTTGAAGATCTGCTGAGCGTCAGCACCCGCTAGCACCTTGGGGTCGACGTTCTGTGCAAATGTTCGCATGTTCGGTCCAAGTATCCACCAGTCCGACAGCGACTGACGAAATGCATCAGGCACGCCATACGCCTGGTCGAACTGCCAGTTCCAGATACCATAGCCCGCAATCAGAACCGCCACGCCGCCCACGAACGCACTCGTGAGTTTCTGCACGAATGTATCCACCAGATTTTTCGGCTGGACCAGGCTGCCATCAAGGAGAATGAGCGCCAGAAGACCAATGAAGGCACCCATCGTGGCAAAAATGTAAAAGAAATCGGTTAGGAATGCCTCGGTGGAAACCTGGGCTACAAAGCTTTGACTCGCTGCTAACATAATCACCTCGCTCGGCAAAAGTATTAATGAATGAAAATCCCTAAATCTGTACACGGCAAAACCGTGGAGATGCCGGCTCAGACGTGAGCTTTATTGCCGTAACGTGCTGCATCGCGATCGCCATGACGTGCTGCCATGTAGTAGCAGAAGCAGGCGAGGTAATCGCTGAGGACGCCAATCGCCAATGAACCGGCGCCCCACGCCAGGTTCATGAGGAAGAACGCGACGGCGGTTGCCTTGGCGTGACCATCGTCAGGTGTCACGTCCTGAATGAACGCAAGCAACGACCCATAGTTCGAGATGCTCAAGAGGATAACGACGCCAAGGCTCACCTCGGAGATATTCTTCTCTAGCGACAGCAGCGCGATTACATAACCCACCGTTATGGAGATTGCCACTACACAGCCGAACAACTGGGGGCGCCCCACCGACTTGCGCCGCAACCGCGTTGCAATAGTGCCGCCAATCAAAATCCCCGCGAGTCCTAGAATGATGTAGTTGAGACCGAGAAACCATGAGATCTCCGCCTCGCTCATGTGCAATGATCGCGTCAGAAACAATGGCAACCACTGAACGCTGGATTCGGTCAGATTCGTATGAAACATGCCTGCCGCGACAATCCAGCGAAAGATCGGAATCCTGAACAGCGCCGGAAAGTCCTTGAAATCCGAAAAACTCATTGCTTGCGGCGAACTGCGTTCACGGTCTCGCATGGACAGTAAAACGGCTAGACCCACAATCAGCCCAAGTGCGCCGGCTGTATAAACGCCGATGCGCCAACCATGGGCAGCGCTAACGTTCCCTATCAGGATATAGGCGGCCAGCATGCCGAAAACTGCCCCCGCGGCATAGACTGAATTGGCGATCTGCCGTTTAGACCCTTCAAAATTGTCGGCGATGAGTGAGAGCGACGGCGGGGTGGGGCCAGCCTCGCCGAGCCCAATACCGAGACGGGTCAAGAAAATTGACCCGAAGCCAGTCGTCATCCCGCAAGCCGCCGTCATTGCGGAAAACAGGATTGTCGAGTAGCCAATCAACTTCGCCCGATTGACACGGTCCGCGGCAACAGCGCCGCTAACGCTTGCAATGCCGTAGATCACCGGAAAGGCAAGACCCGTCAACTGACCAATCTGCGTGTCGGTCAGCTTGATTTCCCGGCTGATCTCCGGAAGTAGTAGCGGAAAAATTTGTTGATCCATATAGCTGACCACATACACCAACGAAACCAGAATCAGGATCAACGCCGGCGCCGAGTCAGAAGCAGATGGCTTACCGACCGACTCCGCCACGCTCTCCAATGCCACTTCAGATTGCCCCTGCATAGCCATTTCTCCAGAAATCGGATTCGATTCTGCTCGTTACCCGGTCACCGACGCGCGCAGTGAGACAACGCGCGGCCGGTTCAACGTCTAATGCCCTTCACTGATTCAAAAGTTTCGCGTTGCAAACATCCCCACGAAATTGCGGTCGGCATAGGGTTGACCAACGGTATCGTGCCCCCCGAAAAACGCCGTGAAATTGATGCCTGCCTGCCACACAGCGGGGTTCTGGTTAAACAGCACATAGACGTTCACGGATTTGGCTCCCTGCATATAGTTCGCGGAGAATGTCGGGGTATAGCCGTAGAGTGCGTCTGAGAACGTCACGCCGGGGGTAATCTGCCAGCCGGGAATCACGCTTCCGTCATAGGTCCAGTTGAAATCGATCGTCGCCCCCACCGAGCTCGCCGTGCCTTGCGCTGCGATGATCGGATAACCCACGCCGGAGTCGTTGTTCAGCCACGCGCTATAACCTGCCGCTGGCAGTTGTGTCACGGTGGTTCCGTTGACGGTACGTGTGACGCCACCGGAACTGAGACCGGGGTAGTAAATCCAGGTCAGCTCAGCTGTAAGGACAGCCATGTCTGCATGAATCAGTTTCAAGAATGGGTAATTGCTTTGGGTAAGGTTCAATTGACCGTTGATGTCGTACTGAAACTTCTTCCTGTCGACCCACTGCTGACAGTTCAGCCCGCTTACGCTATTGGTGTTGAGATCGGGCAGGCCGCCGGCGCCGAAGCAGCTCGACAGCGCGACCGCGTCCTTGGGACGGTATGAAAGCTCAGTTCCGATCGCCCAGTCTCCCAATGCGAAATTCGAACTCACACCAAATAATTGACGATTTTCAAGATATTGATACTGGATTGTCCCGCTCGCCATCGAGGAATACACCGGCGACTTGTCGGTGTAGTTCTCGTAATAAAACGCGAACGAAGCGTCGATGGCTGTCGGCTTGTAGTTGAACTTGATCCCGAATTGAGGCTTGTACTTCGACGGCAATTGCGTCTCTACCGGATAGCCGATTGAATTGTACGGTGCGCCGGAATACGCACCATTCACGAGGCCGGTATTGATCCCGGAGATCGTATTGGCATTCCCCGAGTTGGAACCGGCAATGGTTCCCGCATCAGGCCCGCTGACATTGTAATTGTTCGTACTGCCCGTATACGGCCAAACACCACGGCCGAAGGAGTTGGTGACCGACCAATAGCTACCGACAGGCGGATACCGGTTTCCGTTCCACTGGAACTGATAGTAACCCTCGGTACTGAAGCCGGCCGGCAGACCGGTCGCAAAGCTCAGCATCGGCGCAGGAAGCAGCGCCTGTTTGAGTTGCGTGCCGGGAATCAGAAGCTTCTGGATATCGAGCGAATTGGTGGCGTTGATGCCGCCCGACGCAAAATAACTCTCACCCCAGTTGATGACCTGATTTCCCAGCCGAACATGCGCAGCGGAACCCGCGAGCGTAAAGTCTTTTTCAACCCATAGATCGAGCAGTTGCGCGTTATAGACCACCTGTGCGCTAGCCGTGCTCGAGAGAGGCGTTCTCGCGGTGTCCCCGGCGAGAAAGTCATACATCCCCGTGCCACGAATCATAACCTTGTAACCTTCGGCTGGCATTGTGAACAACAACTCACTCGTTGCGCTCACGTACGTCGTGAACGGTTGCCCTTTCCGATAATTGAGGTCGCCCGCATCCCCCGCGCCCCATTGCGCGACATTGGCACCTGCGCCACAGCCGGCGGAATTCGGATCGCCCGTGAGCGAGCAGCTCGGTGACTCGGTCCGTATACCGGCGCCGGCCGTAAGGTTGGAAACCCAGGAGGCGTGAAGATCGCCCAGTCCTGTATCGAACTCGTACCCGTGCGCTTGCCCCATCGCGAGCGCGCTGCAAAGCGTGACTCCAAATAGCGGAACTTTTTTACTTACGTTCATTTCAATCCACCATCTAAATAGTTTTAGAGTGGCCAGCCCCCCAATTCCCTATCGACGGAGCGCCGCCAGCTGCGCTCCGTGCTCATGCGGAGAAGCCGCAATGCGCAGCATTCACCAATTCGGCGGCGATAGGTATCCGGATCAAAGGTCAAGCCACGGCGTATTTACTTGAGCGGATACGCGACCGTGCAGCTGGCTGGTATCCAGGCAAACCAATGAAATACCGGGTACTTGTGAAACCGTGAAAAGGTGTATGCGCTCAATGAACAAGCGAGCCGGGATCACGATTCCGAATTATAAAAAATGGCATTTCCATATAATTTTCTTTTTGTCATATTATTACGTAATCCTTATTTATACGTTCCAGATGTGTCTAAAAATTCAATCAACTCCACCTGTATTCCTCAGGAATTAGCGATCCAAGGATCGCGAATTCAGTGACGGTTAACTCATCAACGTTCGCTGATCGTGCCGAGATTCTCGCCGGTATAATAGTTGTCGGTCAGACGAGGATCATGGGTGCCTGGAGGAAAGAAACGGACATCCTTTCCTGTTCCAAGCACGGTCTGATCGAGCACATAACGGCCGCTTGTCATGTCGTTGAAAACACCCGCGATCGGCGTACAGGCCTGGATTTCCCATTGCGGGGCGATGAAGTTTTCCTTTTCCCGCCAGATCTTGCCCTGCGCGTCGTAATCGTCGCCGACCACCAGCAGCCAGCTATCCTCATCGACATAGAGGGTTTTACGCGGCGTGGAGTGACGCATACCTGCCTTCACAGTTCCCTCGACGACCCATACCCGGTGCAGTTCGTAGTGACGGAAATTCGGGTTCACCGCACCTTGCCCCGTCGCATCTTCCAGCTTTCGGGTGAAGTCTTGCGCCACAAAATTGTCATACGGAATGTAGACCTCTTTCTTGCCGACGATCTTCCAGTCAAAGCGATCTGGCGTACCCGAAAATACCCACGATGCATCCGCCGGATACTGATTTTCATAGCCGATAAGAGGCGCATCGTATGCATAGCTCGGCAGGCGACGCACGCGTCGTTGGCCCGTGAAGTAGTACCAGGAATCCGTTTCCTTACCGAAATAGTAGCGCTGCATCACGCCTTGGCCTGCCATTGCTGCGGGGGTAGCGTAGCCGTAGTAATTCCCGTTCTGCAAGCCGCCCATGTCCTGTGGCGAGTGCTGCCCTTCCTCTGCCCAAGGATAGTAATAGGTGGTTTTGTAGCTCAGTTTGATAGGCTCACTGCCGCCTGGACGGGGCGAAACGTACTCGTTGCCATTCGTCCATTCCTGCCCCGCCGTCTGATAGCGCATCAGCCAGTTCCATACGATCTCGATACCGGCTTTCGGCACAGGGAAAGGCACACCCGGCAACACCGCACTGGCGAGAGACCAACCGTCCTTTCCGATTGTCGATTTCCCCGCTCCCTCCTTCGTGTTTCGCGTAACGAAATCAGGAAGACCGCAATCGCGATGGCTCGGATAGACCGGCATCGTATAGCCCTTCACCTGCTTCAGCATCTGGATCTGACCAGGAGCCAGCCTGTCTGCATACTTGTCGACATTCGAGACATCAATGACAAAAAGCGGCTTTTCATCCTTGTATTTCCAGTAAGCGACGCGGGGCTTTCCCCAACTCCACCCCGGCGGCGCCGTTTCGGAACCGGAGAAAGTGGGAATCGTATCGTCGGCGTTACCTGCCTTCTCGGCACCCACAAGGGTGAGATCACGACCGAGACGGGAAATGTCATCCTGCGACGCTGGATAAGCATTGACCGCAAGCAGGCCAGCTGCAGCCATAACGAAAGACATTCGATTGAACTTCATGGCAATTCTCCTTGGTGAAATCGTCTAAACACCTAACGGCAGCGGCTATCTATCCGTAACCGACATCGCGGGTGGCGCTTCCCACGCCGACGCAGTTGGCCAGTATCCGATCTTTTCGCAATCAGCATGACACCGTACAACAAATAGTACTGATGAGTATTTTTTTAATCCATAAGGAATTTACGTATACGAATTTGTATTTGCAAGAAACATTTGGCGTGCGAGCCGCGCGGTCGCGCGGCACACTCCGTGACGAAGTCAACCGGCGCGTCCAGAGACGAACGAGCAGCATTTGGGCTCTCACAGGGGTCGAGATAGGATACCGATCACCGGCCTCGAACGAGGTCGGCTAATCCCGCAACAGGGGATTTCGTCTACGGCCGTGCCCGCACGCAGTTCGCGTGCGCCGGCGATGGATCACGGACGGGCTTCACGCTCTGACGCGCGAGGGAACGCGCCGGGATTGAATCGCGCTTGACGCCGGCAGAATGCCTTCTGGCACCCGGTACACGAGTGTTACCCACGAGAAGCAGGCGCAGTCAAACTCAGAATGAATAGCCGACCTGCGACTTTCCAGCCGCAGGCCTCGAATTACCTGCTCCCCTGCTTCAGATGATCACGCAGTGTCGTGCCCTCATAGTCCTCCCGGAAAATCCCACGCTCCTGGAGAAGCGGCACCACGGCGCGTGCAAATTCTTCGATCGAAGAAGGCATGACGTGAGGACTCAAGATAAAACCGTCAGCCCCCCATTGTTCAAACATCTGCTGCATCTGGTCGGCGACCTGTTCCGGCCTGCCGATAAGTTCAGGACATAAGGCATTCACAGAGTAACGCCGGGCGGCCTCAACCACGGTGAGATTGTCGCCCGCCATTGCGTTGACCATTACATCGAGGGCGCCTGTCGATCCCGTACCCACGTCGAGATCAGTCAACTTCTGGTGCGGCGATACCTTGGTGAGATCGACACCTGTCGCCATGGACGTGCGCGCCAGTGCAACGTCATCGTCGACGAGAGAGTACAAATACTGTCTTTTTTCCTCGGCAATGCGTTCAGTCTCCCCGATGATCACCTGGATGGAAGGCAAAATCGCACAGTCCTCCGGCGCCCGGCCGAGGTGCGCCATCCGTTGGTCCATATCCGCACGGAACGCCTTCATCGAGGCCTCCGTGCGCTGGTAGGTAAAGAGAATCTCAGCCCAACGCGCCGCGAATTGCCGGCCGCGCTCCGAAGACCCTGCCTGCATGATCATCGGTCTTCCCTGGGCGCTTGGCGGAACAGTGAGTGGCCCCTGCGTCTTGAAGTACTTCCCGATGTACTCGATGTGCTTGAGTTTATCGGGGTCGATGAATTCGCCTCGCTTCCGGTCGGCCAGGTAAGCATCCGCAGCGAAACTGTCCCACAGTTGCATGCAGGATTCGACCATCTCATCGGCGCGGTCATATCGCTCATCTTTGGGCAGAAGCTTGGGTTTGCCAAAGCGCTGCGCCTCCTGATCAGAAACGGAGGTCACCACATTCCACGCCATGCGTCCCTTACTCAACACATCCAGCGTGCCGAGTGCGCGAGCGACGCCATATGGCTCAAGGAAACTGGAGGAAATCGTGATGCCGATGCCCAGACGCGTGGTGGCCTGAGCGACCGACGCAGCCAGGGGCACGGGATCGAGGAGGTAGATATCCCCGCCTTTGCGTGTCATTTCATCGTTATAAAACGTCAGCGCATCTGCGAAAAAAATCGCGTCGAACTTGGCCGCTTCCAGCGTTCGTGCAATCGAACCCCACCACCCTCCATCCAGAAATGAAATTTCGGCTTCCGGATGCCTCCAGGATCCAACCAGCGGCCCTGTCTGCATCACAGGAATCAAATGCATCTGTCGCTTCATGGTGACACCTTTTTCTTATGTGCAGTAAGCGTATGAGCACGCCGTCGAAAACATGTTTGACCTACTAATTCCGGCGCAGGCGTGAGTGAGCAATAGGCAGTAAGACGATTTCCAAGGCGGGCGTCTCATGCGAAGGTGAAGAAGCCTGACGCCCTCGTATACTAGGGTTCAGGACAGCGACAAACCGTCAAGGAGACTCATATAGACTGCGCCGAACCCGTCAAGACGGCTGCGAACCACATCGTCCGGCGCACCGTAAACGACCAAGCCCATGACCGTCACGAGCGACAGGAAGCGTTCTGCAAAAGGAACGAAGGTTTGATCGATGTGCGTGATAGCAGCGGCGGAATCACGATAGCGTTCGAAGATATGCACTGTCGATTGATCAGCATCCACGCTGTACTCGTATGCAAGCGCACCCGACTCCTTGCGGGTTTCCGCAACCACCTCCCCGACCAGTCGCTTGAACTCGTCGAATCGTCCGACTTTGACCGAAATGCTAAAGACCCAATAAATTTCTTTTGACATGGGATCCACTTTCCGATGGATGGATGATCTGAATGGCGGGCATTTCAACCTGCATGGCGCATAATTTTTGCCCCGCCGGAGAAACGCCACGCATGTGCGCAGCATTGCAAATGCGCTCCCAAGGAAACCGAGCGGCCGTACTTCACGCGTCGGTCAGTCGATATTCCTTGCTGCAATCGCTTCGATCTGCACACGTAGGTCCGAAGCAATACCGAGAACGAAGGAGCATCGCGCCGGATAGGGCCCCGCGCCGAGTTTCTCGCGGTATGCCTCAATGAATTCGCCACGATAGGATTCGTCGCGCAGGTAACAGGTTGTTTTGACCACGTCGCGTAGCGTCAGACCCTCCTCCGCGAGAAGTGTCTCGATGTTCCGGAGGCAGATACGCGTCTCATCGCCGATCGAAGCCGCGTCGACGCGTCGACGCATGGTCGTAGGATCGAGTGCCAACCCGGCGGCATAGACAAAGAGATCCGTCGCGGTGCCGGAAGATAGGCCGGCAGCAGAATAGTCGCCAAGTTCTGGTGGATTCAAGTATCGCGTCATGATGGCACCATGATTTCAAAAGGCCGGTTGTAGAGAATGTCTTCCACGTCCGCGCGTGGAATCGGAAGCGGCATCGCCAGCTCGCTGATCGCGAGGAAATCGTCGGCCGCAGAGCGGGGATTGAACGACGGGAAGTCCGAGCCAAAAACGAGGCGATCGGTCACCCGCCCCTCGATTGCCAGACGCAAACCCGTGTACATTTGCCAAGTCTTGAGCGGAAGCGTCGACACATCGGCGTAGACGTTGCGGTTCTTCATCATCAACTCGACCGTCTCGTTCATCCACGGTTTTCCGAAATGCGCAAGCAACAGCTTCGTGCTGCGGAATTCTCTCGCTACCTTGTCCAGCAAGGACGGACTCGCGTATTCGTGGAAGCCGTTCGGCGAGAACACGCTCGCTTGATGGAACATCAGGAAGATGCCGAGGTCGGCCGCTGCCCTGTAGACCGCGTACGCTTCTTCGGAATGGGGATGAAAGCCTTGGTAAGGCGGTGAAATCTTCACCCCATGCAGTCCCCACTCCTTAACCGCAACGCGCAGATTTCCCGCCGCATTTGGCTGAGTAGGGTCCACACTGCCGATCCCGATCGCGCGGTCCTTGTTGGCGTGCAGGTAGGTTCCAATGAAATCATTGGGAATGTGCATGCCCATATTGGCGATTTGCAGGCCGACAATCGCGAAGCGGGAGACGCCCGCGGCCTCCATCGTGCGCGTATGCGTTTGCGGATCAGCCTCCCCGAATGCCTTGCGCCCGACCATCTCGAGCCCGCGATCGGTCCAGACCGGACCGACGTGTTCAGGCAGGTAGATATGGGTATGCCAATCGGTGAATGGCCGATCAGGCATTAGCGCGCCCCTTGGGTTGCACGGCGACCACGTCCAGTTCAACCCGGCAATCGCCCGCGATACCTACCACCAACGTGCAGCGCGCCGGATAAGGACCGGGGGCGAACACTTCCGTGTAGGCTTCCCAGAACTCCTTGCGATACGAATCGTCCGCGAGGTAGCAGGTCACCTTGACGATATCCTTCATCGTGCAGCCGGCGGCCGCAATCACATCCTCCACTTCCTTTAACGCGAGGCGCGTTTCATTCGCGATCGTGTCGGCCTCAGGAAGACGCTTGAGCGTGTGCAGGTCGAGCGCCATGCCGCCCGCAAAGACCATGCCGTTTGCGGCGACACCCGGATTCAGGCCGAACTTCGGATATGGATCGCCGCGTGGATTCAGATATTGAATAGTCATGGTGTTCTCAGAAATTTTATTAGTAGTTCGAAGTTATTAAAATTGAAGAAGATAAATCGTCACGAACATTCTAGAACTTGCGCAGCGCCGGGAGAACTTCCTCCCCGAACAATTGCAAAGACGACTCCAGTTCGGGCCCGCGGATGCCAGGGAAGCCCATCTGCAATAACCAGTGCTTCACATTGTGAGTCTCCGAAAGCCGGCGCATCCGTTCGATGACGGTTTTAGGAGAACCGATCATGAGGTGATCGCGCTCCATCATGAGGTCGTACATCGGAATCTTCGCGAGGTTTGGATCGTTCGGGTCTTCGTCGATGTCGAGCCACATGTTCGCCCGCCGTACTTTGTTGACGTACTCGGCAAAGGCCACCACCGATGATTCTGTGACGCGGCGCGCTTCCTCATCTGTTTTGGCAACGAAAGCGAGACGCAGGACCGCGCAGCGCTCACCCAGCGCCAGTTGCTTATTGTGGCGCTCGGTCAACTCCTTCTGGTATGCGGCAAACAGATCCTTCAGCCCCTTCCCCGTCGGATACCAGGTGATTGCACCGGTATCTCGCCGCGCGGCCCCCATGAACCCCGACATGCTTTCGGTGACGACGTACATTGGCGGCGTGGGTTTCTGGACGGGCTGCGGAACGATGCCGAAACCCTTCATGAAGCCATTCTCGTCAACATAACCGGGGTGTTCGACCGCCCCCATTGCGGCTTTGAATTTCAGCCCGGGATGGGGGAACGTATATCGTTCGCCCTTGTAGCTGAAGGGATCCATGGTCATCGCGCGGCGCATGATTTCGAAGTTTTCTTCGAAGATCGCCTCGCTTTTGGACGGTCCCGCGCTCCAGCGATCCGCCTCGGGATTGAGATTCATCACCTCGAAATCCACGATGCCGCGAGCGAAGGCGGGCTCCAGGCGGCCGCCACTGAAGTGGTCGAGCATTGCGAGGTCCTCCGCAAGACGCACAGGATGCCAAAGCGGCAACTGCACCGCAGCCAACCCGATACGAATACGCTCGGTGCGCGCCGCAATATCGGCAGCGAGCATGACGGGATTCGCGCAGGCGTCGGTGCCGTCAGTATCGAAATGGTGTTCGCCAAGCCAGATACCGTCAAAGCCCAATTTGTCAGCCATGACCGCGTGCTGGCGCGTAGCCGTCAGGACGTCACCCCAGGACATATCGCCCGACCGATTCGTCAGGGCATAAAGCAAATCCACTCTCATTTCGGTTTCTCTCCATCATCATCGACGTGAGCGCCGACGATCGCGCTTCGGCGCCGGCAGTCATACCCTGTCTTATGCCACGGCCGTAACGCAGCTTACCGTAGCATTAGATACTGATTGGTATATTCTTATACAAGATAGTTTTCTGTCAAGGTGAAATAAATATGAAAAGCCGGTTCGGTGAAAATGTGCACGGCACAGCCGGCAACACAGTATGGGCAACGAACGGGGCGCCTCGCCGTCGCGATTCACGGGCAATGCGGGAAGCTCCAGTTTCCGCGCGGATCAATTGCGCAAGGTATCCAGATGCGCGGCCCAGCTCCCGTGCAAATCGTGATCGTGTCCGTCCAGAATAAATACGACATTCGACTGAATCCGCCCCTGCGGCCACTTCTTCAACGAAACCGGTGCGTGCAAAACCGACTGGATAGCATGGATAACGACCGGGTCGGCAGTTCCCGTGACATTCAGAATGCCCTTCACGCGCAGCAATCTGTCGCCATACCGTCGTTGCTCACTGCCCAACCAAAGCACGAAACTGTGCCATTCCAGTGGAAAGTCGGCCGTCAACGTTACGGTGCTCGCGTGCCGCGCATGCCGTGATCGCTCGGATTTGTAGCCGTGCCAGGCCGCCTTGCAGGCGTGCGTGCAGGCTTGACCATGCGCATGCGCATGGGTGTCGGTATAGGCATGACGGCTGTCGCCCCGCGACGCCAAAAAGGACTCCGCCCAGTTGCCGAGCAATGAAACGTCCTCGCGTTCATCGAAAAAAGTCGCGGAGAACAACGTGCTCAGGTCGACCTCGTCATCGGTTTTTGTGATCTGCGCGGCGCGCGGATTTAGCGCGCCCAACGTGTCGCGCAGCTCGGTGAGTGCGTCCGCGTCGACCATATCGGCCTTGGTGATGACGAGCTTGTCCGCCAGCCGTGCCTGCTTCGCCGCCTCGTGATGCTGATCGATCTGCTGCAAGCCGAACAATGAATCGACGGTCGTAACAATGCTGTCGAGCCATAGAAAGCGCGACATGACCGGGTTGTCGAGAATAGACTGAAGAACGTATTCGGGGTCGGCAAGTCCCGAAGTTTCAATCAGCAGGCGCTTAAACTGCGGCAGTTCGCCTGTGGCGCTGCGCCGAAAAATACGGGCGAGCGACTGCTCGATCTGCTCGCCGGCGAGACAGCACATGCAACCGTTCGCGAGAAGGATTACATCGTCGTCCTGCCCTTCGACGAAATGCTGATCGAGCCCGACGTCACCGAACTCGTTAATGGCGATCGCCGTATCAGCCATGCGCGGGTCGCGTAGAAGCTGATTGAGTAAGGTTGTCTTGCCGCTGCCCAGAAAACCGGTCAACAAGCCGAGTGGCAGATGCCGATCGAAATGACCTTCAGGTACCCAGACCATCTCTCGGTATACTCCATGTCTGATGCGCCGCTATTGCTTCGCAAACGGCGGCCGGGCAACGAATGCCCCTGCCCGTGCACACCGCTGCGTTCGAACCGGGCACCCATTCAGGCGTGCTGCGCGTTTCTGAGCCTATTCGCGGCATCGACCACCAAGGTGTGCCGCTGAATCTTGCGCGAGCCTGTCATCGGAAACTCTTCAACGAAGGCAACGTGCCGCGGGACCTTGTAATCCGCGAGGTGCCGCTTCGCAAAGCTGACAATCTGCTCCGCCGTCAAATCGACCGACCCGTCGGATTCGATGAAGGCATAGCCCACCTCCCCGAGACGAACGTCGGGCACGCCTACGACCACCGCCTGGCGCACACCGCACAGGAGATGAAGGCAGCGTTCGACTTCCGCAGGATAGACGTTGTTTCCGCCAACGATAAACATGTCCTTCAAACGGCCCGTGATTTTGAGGTAGCCTTTTTCGTCGAAGCGGCCTAGGTCGCCGGTCCTGAACCAGCCGTCCTTCGTGATCGCCTTGGCCGTTTCCTCCAGGTCGTCCAGATACTGGTCCATCACAATGTGGCCCCGCACCCAGATTTCACCGCTCTCTCCCGTGGGGCGCGCCGCGCCCGTATCGGGATCGACCACCTGCACCTCGAATTCGCCGACGGGCACTCCCTTGCCATCGCAGGTCACGTCGAGCGGATCCTCGAACCGGCTCAGCACCGTGCACCCGCTGGTCTCAGTCATTCCATAGGCAGCCTGCAGTGCGTCCAGGCCCAGCACCTGCTTCGCCCGCCTCGCAACCTCCGAAGAAACATTCGCTCCGCCGATCCACGCGCTCTTCAGACAGGACGTGTCCAGACGCTCACGTTCGACGATTTCCGCCAAGTCGATGAAGTGCGTCGGGATGCCGCCGAAAATGCTGACCCGTCGCTCGGCGATCAGATGGGCGACGGTCTCCGGTTGCCAATGCGCGACCGTTACCAGCGTGCAGCCAATCAGCAATGCGGGAAACAGCGCGGTGACAAGGGCCGCTACGTGGAAAAACGGCATGTGCCCCAAGATGACATCGCCTGGTTCCATGTGCATCTCGCGCGCAACGTTCAACGCGTTGAGCAGAAAGATGTGACTATGAACGGCACCTTTGGGATACCCCGTTGTGCCCGATGTGAATACGGTTATTGCGGGGTCGCTGGGGAGCACCGAGGCCTGCGCCTGAGCGAGCACGTCATCCCCAACCGCCGTGACGCCCCCCACCCACCGCGAGATGCCTAGGTCGGGCGTCGCGCCGTCAAGCACGATGACATGGTCGAGATGAGGTAACGCCGCGGCATTGCGCGCGAGTCTGTTGGTCGCGGAAAATGACGGAATGGCCTGCGCGAGTAATGCGCAATAGTCGATATTCCAGTACCGGTCGACCATGACCACCGCATTGACCCGCGACTTCGCGAGTACATAGGCCGTTTCCTCGGCCTTGTTCCGGGTATTGACGGTCACAACCAAAATGCCCAAACGCGCGCACGCCAGCGCGAGCAGTACCCATTCCGGAGAATTCGGCAGCCACAGCGCAAGCCTGTCGTGCCGCTTGAGACCGCACGCGAGTAATGCGCGGCAAATCTGGTCGATCTGCGCAGACGCCTCTCTGAACGTCAACGCGCGATCGCCATCGCTCAGGAAAACACGATCTGGATAACGACCGGTTGTGCCGGCCAACGCTGCCCCAATCGTGGTGGGGGCCACCTTCGGACCATTCTCCGGAACAACCATATTCAATTACCCCTTATTTTTTCGCCTAATGTGCAACCCGCGGACGTGGACATGAGCGAGACATCGATATCGCCGCCGTCATGATTCGAGCAGTCTCTCCCCTCGCAAACATTGACCGGCCCCATGAGTGCGCGAGCCTTTGGACATGGACTGCGCGAGGAGCTTTCCCATTGATAATACTCATGAGTATTTTTTAATTCCATAGGGAATACACTCATACCACAATAAATATGTTTAGCGTGAAATGCGGGATTGTCTTGTGCGATAGTGCGAGGGAAACGACAGACTTGCTGATCAAAGGAACGAACGGAGCGGCTTTTTAATCGCGCCGGATCAGTCACTGCTACGGTCTAAAATACGAGTTCACCCTCGGCTGCGCCCTGGCGTTGCACCAAGGTGAGGAAGTATGGTTCAGTACTAATTTTATTAGGCCGTTGTTGACGAAATCGCTGTCGGATCCATTTTGTGCAAGCTGCCGCAGCGCCGTCATTGGATCGCGAAATGGTTACCGCTTTACGGCAAGCGTTTTTGCTATTGTTAGAAAGGGGGTGAGATCGTGCGTAACGCAGGCGTTGCGTCCGTTTGGCTTCAGACAATACTTGGGAGCATTCGTTGGGTGTGCACGACAGCGTGCAGACAAGATGACAGGACCGACCCGACTCGAACCCGCCGGCGTCCTGCGATGTAAAGATGGCGATGCCCGGCGGGTACGGGAGCATGGGTTCGAGCCGCACTCTCGCTACTGGTCGAACCCGCTTGCATCGATCACTTATCGCTGCGCGCCGGATCGTAGCAAACAGTATTCAGCGCCAGTTTTGCAAGCTTGCTCGCAAGCTGCTCGGGCTTCAGACGACCACCCGGACTGTACCAACGGTGCACCCAGCGCACCATTCCGCTGATGGCGAAAGAAACCAGCACCGGGTCATCGATCTGGAAGACGCCTTCCTTCACCCCTTTCTTCAGCAACTTCGTCAGCTTGTTGTCGAAAAGATGGTGTTTCTCGCGCACCCTTTTTTGCGATTCCTCAGAGAGGTGTTTCTCCTCAGTGAGGAAAATGGAAGTCAGGTTGGCGCTCTTCAGATTCTCGAGCACATAGTATTCAACCAGCGCCTTCAGTTGTTCCGGCGCGGGGCGATCAGCCGCGAAGACCTGATCAACCCCGTCCAGCAATGACTCGACTGCGCGCTCGTAGATCGCCTCGAGCAGCGCGTGCTTATTTTCAAAGTATGTGTAGATGAACGGTTTGGTGACGTTCAGCTGCTTGGCGATCGTATCGATACTCACGCCCTGAAAGCCGTGTTCGGCAAACAGCGGAACGGCTTCTTGCAGAATCCGCTCCCGCTTAAACTCAATCACTTCGTCCTTCATGGCGCGTCCATTAATGTCAGTCGAGCGGCTGCTCATCGAAGCCCCTTTTTTGGTTATCGTGCCACGTCGCGCAGTCTCCCCGACGCAGCGAAGCCGATAGCGTAGCAGAAAAACCCGACCGGTAGAAAACGCGTCCAGCCCATACAGATCGGACTTGGCGACAGCTCACGCCTGCGTCGAGTCCAGTTGCTCGAAATGCGCCAAATCGGGATGGTTCATGAGTTGCTCGAAATGCTCATAGGTCCACGGCCACGACGCAATATTGCCGTTGCGGTCCATGTACCAGCTTTTGCACCCGCTCGCCCACACGGTCTCACTCATCTGCCCCTTCACCGACTCATTGAAGTTACGCATTGCCTCCAGCTTTGGAGAGACGGCAACTACGGGGTTCGTGGCGAGAAACTGGATCATCGAAATGGCGTATTCGCATTGGCGCTCGGCTGTCATGAGGAACGAAAAATTCCCGATTGGACTATTGGGCCCCCCGATCATGAAGAAATTCGGGAACCCGGGAATGGTGACACCAAGATAGGCCTCGTTCGCTTGCTTCCATGCTTCTTCGATCGTTAGGCCGTGGCGCCCGGTCACCTTCATCGGGAAGAGCGTTGAATGCGCATCGTAGCCAGTCGCGAGTATTAGCACGTCGATTTCATAAAGGCGCCCCTCCACGGTCCGGATACCGCCTGCTTCAACGCACTCGATCCGATCCGTTACCAGTTCGGCATTGGAGTGCTGGATAGCGGTATAAAAGGTGTCGGACATCACTAACCGCTTGCAGCCTACTTTGTAATTCGGGCGGAGTTTCTCGCGCAATACCGGGTCAGTCACGCTGGTTTCGAGATTCTCGCGGCACATCTGTTCCATATACTCGTACACGCGGGGATTCTGGCCCACGACGGCCGCCGCGAACTTGCTGTTGAATTCGTGGCCCAGCTCCTGGTAATGCTGTTCCAGCAACTCGGGGTCGCGCCTGAAACGCTCGCGCTCCTCCAGCGAAATCTCGGTATTCGGCAAGCGCATGATCCATTGCGGTGTGCGCTGGAACAGCAACAATTTGCCAACCTTGCCGACGATAGCAGATACGATCTGAGTAGCCGTGGACCCGGTGCCGATGATGCCAACGCGCTTGCCTTCAAGACTCACATCGTCTCGCCAGCGCCCCGTATGGAACATGGTTCCCTCAAAGCTGGCGAGTCCCGCGATATCCGGCATGGTGGGAAACCTCAGAATTCCCATCGCCGTGATCAGCACGTCAAACGGACCATACGTTCCTCCCGTGGTTTTCAACGTCCATGCGCCCTTCAGATAGTGCACCTCGGTCACCTCGGCATTGAACGTGACGTGGCGGCCCACGTCGCGCTCGTCATACACGCGCCGAAGGTAGCGCAGGATTTCTTCTCCGGAAGCGCAGACACGCGTCCAGTCGGGATTGGGCGCAAAGGAGAAGCGGTAAAGATGCGATGGCACGTCGCACGCGATCCCAGGATAACGATTGTCGCGCCACGTGCCGCCGATATCCTGAGCCTTTTCGAAAACCTGTACATTGGTCTGACCCATCTCACGCAGCTTAATGACACTCATGATGCCGGACGCGCCGGCACCGATAACTGCAATATTCAGTTTCTTTCCGTTAATCATGATGTTTTCCGTTGCACATAGGGTGTCCGATAGCGAAATGGCGCAGGGCAGCATTACGTCATGCACGGCGTGTCGATTGCGGCCGCCTCTACGTCGTACTCAGGAGCCAAAGTCTTCTGAGGTCGGCGTCAAGTCGCTTGCCTGCGAGACCTCGAACACGGCATTCATGTCCGCCCAGAATAGTATACTTACAAGTATTATTAAATACCATAAGGTATATATAGGCATGAAACAAGGAATCGACGAATCACGCTGCCGTCAGACGGCGGCGCGCAGACTCGCTTGTTGAGCTTGCTCGTGAGTACGCAGCAGAATAGAGATCGCGCGTAATTGCTGTGCGGGGGAAAGGCGTGTTCGCACCGGAACGTAGCTTCCAGCGGCGGTCATCCGCACGGGACGACACCCGTTCAGTGCTGGGCGGGCTTTGTCGTTAGTTCGAGCGCGTGAGATCGACCGCGCCCCCGTCAGCGGGAAGGGGGCCAAAAGGCGCGACAACGGCGCGCGCGATATCGCAGCTATACGCTGCGAGCCACGAGCCCTGCTTGCCGGTGAAACAGAAGGTCAGTCATTGTGCAGGGGGCAAGCGCTCCAACTCAATCCTTTCTTGCATTCCTACCTATGCCAATGTTGCCCACCACGCGTTACGCGGCTTCGCGAACGAAATCGCCTGTGGTCTGGCCGCTTGCCAATAGCGCTTCGCCGACCAACCTGTTCCACTCGTGCTCCGCGCCATGCGCCATCCGCCATTCATGCATGCGACGCGTGAACAGTTGCAGGTCGTATTCTTCGGTCACGCCCATGGCGCCGTGCAGCGCATGAGCGGTCGCGGCGACAGGCGTCACGGCCTCGCAGGTTCGCGCCTTGGCGATGGCTGCCCGCAGCGGGTCGGGCAAGCCGTCATTCGCGCGAAAGCCCAGTTCGGCGGCCATGTTCGCTGCGGCGACATGTTCTGCCATTACCGCCAGTTGCTGCTGGATCGCCTGGAACTTGCCAATCGGCTTGCCGAACTGAGAACGGTCGTTGGCGTACTGGAGCGACATGTCGAGTACGCGGTTCATCGCGCCCGCCAGCAGTGCCGCATTGACGATCGCCGCGCAGGCGCGCAAGCGCGAGGCAGCGCCGACAATGCGTGCGAGCGGCGCGGTGCGCTCGTTCCAATGGAGCGATGCGCACAAGCTTCCATGTACGCCTGTGGCGTGCCGAGTCGCGTTCGTGCACGACAGCAACAACAGGTCATCCTTATGCTCGACCAGCACGGCGTCGGCCATGAGCCCGTACGGCGTGAACGGACTCTGCGCGGAGCCATCGCTCGCCGCCGCATAGCGGGAGGCAAACGTAATCATCCCCTCCGGGATGGATACGTCCTGCGGCGCCAACAGCGCGCGAGCGAATATGCCCTCTGCGACAGGCACGGGCACCGCATGGCGGCCGAGGCACTCGATCACAGGAAACACCGCATCGAGCGTCAGCCCGGCGCCGCCCAGTTTTTCCGGCGTGAGCAATTCGAGAAACCCCGACTCGGATATGGCCCGCCACAAAGGCGCAGGCGAACTGCCGCCTTCGATGCCACGGATCACCTGTGGGGTGCACTGATCAACCAGAATCGCTTCGATAGCTTCGACAAACATAGGCTCTGTTCTCTTTCAAACGGGGTAACGGGACGCAGTGACTTATCTGAGGCCAAGGCCGCGCGCGATCATCCCGCGCAGGATTTCCCGGGTACCGCCGCGTAATGAAAAGGTTGGCGCGATCTGGCTGAGATACGCGACGGCCCGATACAGCTCACCGTCGATGTCGGCATCTCGACCCGTTGCAATCGCTGCCTCGATGGCCGCAGGTATGGCTTGTTCGAATTCCGTGCCGATGTCCTTGACCACCGCCGCCTCGACCACCGGGCTCTCGCCTCGGGCGAGCTTGGCCGTGACGGCGATCGACATATTGCGCAACGTCGCGAGCTGCGTCGCAAAGTGTCCGGCAAGTGCAACGTCGGCGGCACTCGCTACGGTCTTGCGCAGGTGCGCGAGCCACAGGTCGAGCAAGACCACGCTCGAATAGATCCGCTCAGGGCCACTACGCTCGAACGCCAGTTCCGCATTGACCTGCAGCCAGCCACTGCCCTCTTCGCCGATCAACGCGTCGGGGGATAGCAAAACATCGTCGAAGGTCACTTCGGAAAAGTGAGCATCACCTGCGAGGTCCTGAATCGGGCGAACCATCACACCCGGCGCCTTCAAGTCGACGATCAGTTGCGACAGCCCCTTTTGACGATCCTCGGGGACGCCCGACGTGCGCACCAGCGCGATCATGTAATCGCAGTGTTGCGCGTTCGTCGTCCAGATCTTGCTGCCGCTCAGGCGCCAGCCGTCGTCACAACGCGTGGCGCGGCTGCGTACGCTCGCGAGATCCGAGCCGGAGTTCGGCTCGCTCATGCCAATGCAGAAGAAGGCCTGCGCGGCGCAAATGCGCGGTAGGTAGAAGCGCTTTTGCGTCTCGGTGCCGAACTTCAGAATGAGCGGCCCGCTTTGACGATCGGCAATCCAATGCGCGGAAACCGGCGCTCCCGCCGCAAGTAGTTCTTCGACGAGCACGAAGCGGTGGAACGCGTCCATGCCCGCACCACCGCATTCGTCCGGTAGCGTCAGGCCCACCCAGCCGCGTTCGGCAAGACGGCGGCTGAAGCCGGCGTTAAAACCCATCCACGTGCGGGCGCGAATATCGGCGGCCGTTGCCGGCATGTTCTCGCGCAGAAACGCCTTGACCTCATTGCGGAAGGCCTCGGCCTCCGGCGGCAATACCGCCAGACGGAATACGTTCAATACATTGTCCAAAACCACAGCTCCTGATTCGGATAGACCTGCGTTCGTGCGCAGCAGAAAACTGCTCTGCTAACTGCCGGAAAACACCGGCTTGCGCTTCTCAATGAAGGCGGCCACGGCCTCGCGGTGGTCGGCAGTCTGATGCGAGAGCGCCTGGAACGTCGACGAGAGTTCGAGCAGCGTATCGAGCCGGGTGTGCAGCGCTTCGCGCAGCAGACGTTTGGCAAGCCGTACGGCATGCGGCGGATTGGCTGCAATGCGCTCAGCGAGTTCATGGGCCGTGGGCAAAAGTTTGTCTTGCGAAACAACGCGGGAAACCAGGTTCCATTCCAGCGCTGTGGCCGCGTCGATCACGTCACCGGTAAACGTCAGTTCGGCGGCACGCGACAGACCGATCACGCGCGGCAGCAGCCATGCGCCGCCGTCGCCGGGAATGATGCCGAGCTTGACGAAGCTCTCCGCAAACTTTGCTTTCTCCGACGCGATGCGCACATCGCACATGCAGGCCAGATCGAGACCCGCGCCTATCGCCGCGCCATTCACAGCGGCAATGACCGGCACATCCAGATTGAACAGCGCGAGCGGCAAACGTTGAATACCGTTGCGGTAATCCGCGCGAATCTGCAGGCCGGACACTTCGCCACTGGCCTGACGCTCCATATCGCGCACGTTGCCGCCCGACGAGAACGCACTGCCCGCGCCCGTGACGATCACCGCCCGTACGCTAGTGTCGCGACGAATCCGTTCGATCGACTCGACAAATTCCGTCACCGCCGTGTTGCCCGTCAACGGGTTGCGGCGTTCCGGCTCGTTCATGGTGAGTGTCACCACGTGACCCTGTTGCTCATACAACAGAAATTTACTCATTTCGTCCACTCTCTTGATAGTCGGCGTTCCCGTCCGGTTGCGCCAGGTACATTTGCAATGAATCGCGTCGTTCACACTTGCAACAGGCGCTGTCTTACAGTCTTTCTATGATGGTTGCGTTCGCCATACCCCCTGCCTCGCACATCGACTGGAGCCCATAGCGACCCCTGTTGTCTTCCAGCGCGTGCAGCATAGTTGTCATCAGACGTGCTCCGGAGGCCCCCAGCGGATGCCCTAGCGCAATGGCGCCGCCCCGTGGGTTTAGCCGTTCCGGCTCGCAGCCGATTTCACGCTGCCACGCGAGTGGAATCGAGGCGAACGCCTCGTTGATCTCAAAGTGCTGAATGTCGTGCATGCTCATCCCGGCCTTCGCGAGGACACGACGCGTGCAGATAATGGGTGCGGTCAGCATGGCGAGCGGGTCATCTCCGCGAACGTCGAACGCTACAAAGCGCGCGCGCGGCTGTAATCCCAGACGGGACGCGGCGCGCTCGCTCATGATCAGCACAGCGGCCGCGCCATCGCTCATCTGCGACGAGTTACCCGCCGTGGTCTGCCAGTCGATGTTGGGGAAGCGGTCAGCGAGCGCATCGGTTCGAAACACCGGTGCAAGCGTGCCGAGGCTCTCGACCGAAGTGCCTGGCCGGATCGTCTCGTCGCGCTCGAACATGCCTGACGGCGTCGCGATAGGCTGAATCTCGCGCGTGAAGGCTCCGCTCTCCACGGCCGCGAGCGCCCGCTGATGCGATTGCGCCGCGAAGGTGTCGAGCTCCCGACGAGTGAGGCGGTAACGATGCGCAATCAGGTCGGCCGCAGCGCCCTGCGAAATGAGGCCAGGCGAGTAGCGCGACGTCACAGACGGTCCGTAAGGATCCATGCTGCCGCGTGCGGATCCCATCGGCACCCGGCTCATCGACTCGATGCCGCATGCGATCGCGATCTCATAGGCCCCCGCCTGGATGCAATGAGCGGCGAAGTGGATCGCTTGCTGGCTCGAGCCACACTTGCGGTCGATGGTTGTCGAGGGCACGTGTTCGGGAAAGCCTGCCGCGAGCCAGGCCATGCGGCCGGGTGTGGCCGCCTGTTCGCCGTACTGGCTGACGCAACCGGCGATGACGTCGTCGACCTGGCCCGGGTCCAGCCGGTTGCGCCCAACCAGCGCTGCCAGTATCTGCGACAACAGTTCGACCGCGTGCACGTCGGCGAGACCGCCGTCTTTCTTCGCGCGGCCCATGGGGCTACGAATGGCATCGACAATCACGGGATTCTGCATTGCGGTCGTTCGTCCGGGTTAATGCACTGCATACTGGAGTCTCGGAATCAATTTCATGGAAATATACTTATCGGTATATTGTAGTACCATTAGGGATTTCCACAATACACAATGCGTTACAAATGAACTGTAAGGTATGCTAAGATCGCCGCGTGATCTCGGATTGCGAGGGCAATTCGCTTTCACAATCCATCGGGAACATGTCGCATTCCCGCGCATTGACTAACGTGATTCCACAGCAATGAGGGCGAGGCGTGCGGGAACAACAGCCAATAGCCGCCGACGGCAGCGCGAAACTGCAGATCCGGGAGTACAAGGAATCCCTGATCATCAATGCCGCAGCAGATCTCTTTTACGAGCGTGGCTTCCAGCGCACGACGCTGGACGACGTCGCGGCAGTGCTCGGGGTCACAAAGCCCTTCATCTACACGTACTTCAAATCGAAGCACAATGTTCTTGAACGCTTGGTCGACAAGGTTTATGAAGACCTGGATGTGACCGTCAGGGGGTTCCAGAAACTGGAGGAGCGGGATCCGGTGCGCCGCTTCGAACACTTTGTCTCCCGGTTCATCCGCTGGAATCTCGAACTGCGTACCTTTACGGGCATTCTGCTGGAGGAAGAAAAGAACCTCAGCGCGCAGAAAATTGCCGACATCCGCAGCAAACAACATACCTTCGACAAACTGCTAGCCGACCTCGTGCGCGATGGCATGCGTGCGGGCGCCTTTGTCGTCGACGATGCGGCCATCGCCTCGCTTGCGATTAGCGGTATGGTCCGCTGGACGCACCGCTGGTATGTGCCGAATGGCCGCCTTTCCGCAGACGATCTGTGCGACGAACTCACCCGCACTGCTCTTCACATGGTCGGCTGGACGAGCGAATCGCGGGAAGCTCACCAAGATGCCGACTCCCGGCGCCCGGCTGGCCGTCGTACGTGATCGCATTCGCTTCGGGCAAAAGATTGCGCGCGATTCGTAATAAGGAAGGGGCTCGCCAAGGAGCGGGCCGCCAGATATTGCGCCACCTGAAAACAAAAGCCTATGAGCTTGCAACAGTGCCAAATTTCTAGCGGCTAGGTCGCGCCCGCAGCGAGCGGGCGCGACACGAAGACTTAGGCGGGTTCGAGCATTTCGACAGGCGGCGTGTAGTTCTTCATCAGCGGGAATACATCCCGCTTCATCCGCTTGATGTCCTTGACGTAATCCGCGAAGATCAGCATATAGCCAGCCACGCCCTCAATTTCAGACCACTCGTCGAGCAGTCGCGCGATGGTCTGCGGCGATCCGGCGAGGAAATCCGTCGACATACGCACCATGTCTCCCGCCTCCACGTTCACGATGTTGTGCGAGGTCCCGCCCACCGCTGTATCGGTCGACGCCTGAGCCACCATGTAGTTGATCGCGCCGAAATCCGGATGGGTCTCGTACTCGCGAAGCTTCGCCTGTGCTTCTTCGTCGGTATCAGCCAACACGATCCCGAGCGCGGCGTAGGCCTTGATCGTGCGTCCCGCGGTCTCGAGTTGCGCCGAGTATTTCTTCATCGCCTCAGCCAGCGCTTCCTTGCCACCGAACGCGAGGCGGAACTGGTAATCGGCGTACCGTGTGGTGAACTCGACTGCCTTTTGTGACGTACCCGCGCACACAATATTGATGTGACGCTCCGGTCGCGGCCCGAGGCGCAAGTCGTCGAACTGGAAATACTTGCCTTTGAAACTGCTCGTACCCGTTTGCCAAAGCTCGCGAATGACCTGGCAATACTCGCCGCAATATTCCCAGCGATACTCGTTGTAGTCATAGCCCGGCCATACCTTGAGCACTTCAAGCTCTTTCGGGTGCCAGCCGCCCGGCACGATGTTCAGAATGAAGCGCCCGTCGCTCGCGGAATCGATCGTCATGGCCATGCGCGCCGCCATTGCGGGATGCACGGCGAGAACGTTGACCGAACCGATGAGACGCATGAACCTGGTGTCGCGCGACAACGCAGCCATCTCCGTCATGGCCTCGAGCGCATCGTCCCAGAACCCGGTCGTGCCGCCCAGTCCTCGCAGACACGACAATGCGAGTGCGAACGAGAAGCCCGATTCTTCACCGGCCTGAACGATGTCGCGCATCAGCGGGTAGCTCGGAGAGTACTGCGGCGAAGCCTCCGAAATGATGAAGCCGTTCCGAGCGCTCGGCAGAAAAATTCCAAATTCCATGACTGATATTCTCCATTTGAGAAATGTTGAAACCACACACCGGGGCAGACTACGGATAGCTACCCGGCATTCCAATATACCCGTTAGTACTATTTCATACCGAATCTATCGTTGCATGGCAAATCGTAGCTGTCAATACGAGAGCGACCCGAGAAGTTTCATGCAGTGAGGGGGGCAACGCGACAACGCCTCAGCGACTAATCCTGTTCATCCCGGTAGTGCCCGAACTTGACCTGTTTGGTGCGGATATAGCGCTCGTTCTCACCGCGTATCGGGATTGGGAGCGCGACACGTTCATGAATGGCAATGCCGTGCTTTGCCAGCGCCTCGAACTTTTTCGGGTTGTTGCTGATGAGCCGCACGGACTGTACGTTCAGCAGCCTGAGGATCGCGGCGGCCGATTCGTATTCACGCGCGTCGTCCGGCAAACCCAGCTCGCGGTTCGCCTCGACCGTATCGAATCCGCGCTCCTGAAGCGCGTAGGTGCGAATCTTGTTCGATAGACCGATACCGCGTCCCTCATGTCCGCGCAGATAGAGCAATACGCCGCGCCTTTGCGCCGCTATCAGGCGCAAAGCGAGATCGAGCTGCTCCCCGCAGTCGCATCGATACGAACCGAAGACGTCGCCGGTGAGGCATTCCGAATGCAATCGCGTGAGTGCGGGTTCCCCCCCTCTCACGTCCCCCATTACCAGCGCGAGGTGCTCGCTCGCGTCGGCCGCGACGCTGAATGCGTGCGACACGAAGGTCCCGTAACGAGTCGGCAGGGCCGCCTTGGCGACGAGCTTCACGCGCTGCTGCGTGCCGCCGCTGCCGGGCCATGAGGTTTGCGCAAGCATGGGCATAGGGATGGGCAATTTCATTTCAGCGCTGTCTCCGCAAGCTTTGCACTGGCGCGCGAGCGGGGCATGCGGCGTGATCCGCCGCACACCCCATTTCAATCCCGTGGCGCACCGCTATTGCGTCGGAGCTAGTGGGCCGTTCTCCGAAAAAAGGCTATGCTGGCCATCCGGATCGCCAACCACCGCCGTCAATCCAGCGCGGTCCGGTCGCTGACTGCCAACGAAAGTCACGCCGTAATCACGGCTAGTGAAGGTCACACCATCAAGGGCGATCGCGGTGATACTGCGATCCGGGTTCTCGACAATACCGGTTACCGAACTCCGATACGAAGTCTTCGCGGCCTGCCATGTGTTTCCACCGTCTGCACTCCGATATATCGTTCCGCGCAACCCGCCCACCAGGAGCGTGCCGTCGAGCAATGCCGCACCTATCCAGAAAGACCCGGCATAACCGGTGTCGATCGACGTCCACGTCGCGCCGCCGTCGCTCGAACGCTCCACGCGGCCCTGCTCGCAGGCGATGAAGAGATTGCCATTGCGGTCCGCGAAGATCGAATAGAAATTGCGGTCGATCTTGCTATTGTCGGCGTGGGGCAGCTTGATCATCGCCCACGACCGTCCGCCGTCCGCGGTATGCAGCACCATGGACCAGAGTCCGACCGCCCAGCCCTCCTCCGCATTCTTGAAATACACGGAAAACAGCGGCTGATCGGATTTCAGATCGCTACGCTGCAATATCCAATGTTCACCACCATCGGTCGTCTTGAGAATTGCCCCCCAATGCCCTACCGCCCAACCCGTATTGCGGTCCGAAAAAGAGACCGCAGTAAGCGTGGCGTTGACCGGCACGCTCTGCGCCTGGCGGAACGTCCTGCCTCGGTCATCAGACAGCAGAACGACGCCATGGTCACCCACCGCGACGATCCGCGAGCCCGCGCGCGTGGCGCCGAGTACCTGAACATGGGTTGCAGCGCTTGCAGACTCCGCAGCGCGGATTTGCAACACTGGTACGCCCTCGTTAGCCGATGCGTTCATGTTGGTCAGCCCCAACGTGAGCGCCGCGGACCCACTGAGCGCGGTGCTCAACACGCACCTGAAGATTGCGTTCATGTCTTTGCCCCCATCAATGGCTGAAGGCGCTCGACGCGCGAACCGGCTTGCGGCGCGGAAACCACTTCTCCAGCAATACTGCGAGCGCCGGCAACGCTGTCATCGCCATGATGAGATTCACAATGAACATGAACGCCAGTAGCTTGCCCATATCGGCCTGAAACTTGAGTGCCGAAAAGCTCCACGTTGCCACGCCGATAGCGAGTGTGATGGCCGTGAAGATCGTTGCCATGCCGACTTCCATGATCGACTGCTCCAGTGCCAGCGAGATGGAGTCGCCCTCGGCAAGGTGCAGTTGCAGCCGGTTATAGATGTAGAACGCGTAATCGACGCCGATCCCCGTGGCGAGCACCATGACCGGCAGCGTCGCGACGGTCATTCCAATCTCAAACTCCTTCATGAACCAGTAGCCGATGAAGGTGCCGACGGTGAGCGGAAAACAGCACGCGATGACCGCACGAACGTCCCGATACACGAGCAGGACCAGCAAAATGATTGCCGCGTACACGTACAGCATCATGGGTAATTCACTTCTTGCGACCTCGTCGTTAATGGCCGCGAGGACGCCCGCGTTACCTCCCGCTAGACGGACCTGCATACCAGGCACGACATGCGAATCGCGGAATCGTTTGACAGCGTCGATCACCCGGTTGAGCGTCGTCGCCTTGTGGTCGCTCAAATAGAGGTGGACGGCGGTCATCGAGCAGTCCTTGTTCAAATAACCACGCACCCGCCCCACTTCTGTTGAGAGAGCCGCATAGTTGTCGGGATCGATCGGCACCACATTCATCTTCGGGTTGCCCTCGTTATAGCCCTCGTTATACGTGCGCAACATACGCGGATACGAGCTGACCGACACCACACCGGGAACCCCTTGCAAGGCATATTCAAGGCTGTCGTCATAGGCGCCGACCGCTGGGTTGCCACATGAATCCGGCGGTGCCTCGACCACCACGGAAAGCCAGTCGAGTCCGAGATCAAAATTGTTGGCGATCGACACCGCGTCGCGATTAAAGCGCGCATCGGGCCTCAGTTCCGGCGCGCCTGGCTGCAACGTGCCGACGACACGGTCGCGACTTTGCCAGGTCGCCGCCGCGAACACGAGCATGACGACGCTCACGACAACGGCCGCATTGCGTGGCTCCGCGACTCGCGTGAGGGTACTCAACCAGCGCGCACGCTGTGCCCGCTTGGTCATCACCTTGTTCGCGTAAGCTCGCGAGAAATTGAAGCAGGACGCCGCGACCGGCAACATGATCAGGTTCGTGACTATCTTGAACGCCACACCCAGCGACGCAGTAATGGCCAGTTCCCGGATCATCGGAATGGGGATCAGAAGCAGCGTAACGAAAGAAACGAAGGCGGTAACCAAGGCCAGCACACCGGGGATCAGCAATCCGGAGAAACTGTGCCGCGCGGCGTCGAAAGACGATCGACCCTGGGCGATCTCGCGCGTGATGAAGTTGATCTGTTGGACCCCGTGCGACACGCCGATCGCAAACACGAGGAACGGCACCAGAACGCCGAGCGGGTCAAGACCGTAGCCCAGCATATGCAACGCGCCGAATTGCCACACGAGCGAAGTCAGCGAACAGACGAGCGGCAAAATCGTGAAGCGTAACGAGTGGCAGTACCAATAGACGGCCAGTGCCGTCAACAGGAGCGCAACCCCGCAAAACTCGAGCACGCTTCTCGCGCCGTCAGCAATGTCGCCGATCTGCTTGGCGAAACCAATGATCTGCACCTCGAAATCACCATCCTCGTAGGGCTTGCGGAGAGTGTTTTCGAGGATCTGGTTGTATTTGACATAGTCGATCTTCTTGCCGTCCGCGCCCACTTCGTTGATTTCCGCGGTAATCATCGCGGAGCGTTCGTCCCGGGACACCAGCGAGCCGATGTAGTTGCCTTCCGTCGCCGAGCGTCGAATGCTCGCGATGGTCGCCTGACTCAACGAAGCGATCGTCACCGTACCAGGAATCAGCGGCTCCGCACGGAAGCCTTCCTCAGTGATCTCATTCACGAAGCTGTTGGGTGTCCATAACGACTGAACCCCCATGCGATCGACATTCGGCAAATAGGTCACGGCCTCGGTGACGTTATAGAGACGCGTCAGGCCTTCTCTCGTCCAGATCGCCCCGTGCCTGGCTCTCACCACCACCGTCAGGCGATTCGCTCCGAACAGATCGTTCTTATATTGTTGAAACGTTTTGATGTACTCATGCCCAATGGGCATCTGCTTTTCGAAACCAGCGTCCATTTTCAGCTGCAGGGCGAACACCGCCATCACTGCAGTAACGATACCGATGACGGCCAGGACGATCAGCCGGTTTCGGAAAAACAATCTCTCCAGCTGGTGGACAAGGCGAGCTAACACGGGACGACCTCTCAATAGTTTGAAGCGTTACACACGATGTTTCAGAGCGGGCCTGATCCGGCCGCTCAGCCAGGCAACGCCCATTGCATCGAATGCAACCAAGGATACTCGTGAGTATTTGTTAATTCCATAGGGAATTTACGTATGCACGATGGAATTTGTTTCGCCTAGCCCGTTGGCATGGCTTCCTGTAAGGAGCTAACCGCACGCGCATGGCCGGCATGCATGGCGGCTTCCCAAACGGCTCGATTCGGATTATCAATACCTATCGGTATATATATTGACTTCAAAGTATTGAGCGGCAATAATCCGGCCGAACAGATCGCACAGGTGTTACGCGCCGGTGCCGCATGGCATCCTTGGAGACGAAGATGAGTTCAGGAAATCGGCGCAAGGGCGCTGACGCAATGCACGACTACCAGTCGAGCAAGTTCGGCCGCCGCGAATTTCTGGCACGAATGGCAGCAGCCGGGTTTTCGCTGGGTTTGACGAATACGCTGTCGCTTGCCCTATCGAATGACGCGTTCGCCAGTTCGACGAGAGACGTGCCCGTTCCCAAGACGGGCTTCGACTACATCGTGGTGGGCGCGGGGTCGGCGGGCGCCACGCTCGCGGCGCGTCTCGCTCAGCTCTCGGGCGCGCACGTGCTCGTGCTCGAAGGCGGGGGGACGGATCAACTGCCCGAGATACGTAATCCGCAGCTTTGGCCAGACGCCCTCGACAAGCCCTTCGTCGAACATTTCCCGACCACGCGCCAGACGCACGCCAACCAGCGGGTGATCAACTGGCTACAGGCGCGTGCCATTGGCGGCAATAGCGACATCAATTGCATGATCTATTGCCGTGGGCATCGCAACGACTTCGATTCGTGGGCGGCGGCGGGATGCACGGGCTGGGATTTCGATTCCGTGTTGCCGGCCTATAAGGCACTTGAGGACTGGGAAGGCGGCGCGAGCGAATTTCGCGGCGCAGGTGGCCCGCTGCGTGTCACGCAACCCGATCCGGCGTTAAGGCATCCCGGCGCGGCGTCTTTCATCCAGTCCGCGGTGGAGATGGGTTACGCCGCCAATCCCGATTACAACGCGCAGCGCATGGAGGGACCTGCCTGGGCAAACCTGACCATCAGCGGCGGCACCCGTCAATCGACCGGGCTGGCATTCCTGAAGCCCGCGATGACACGCAAGAATCTGACGGTGCTGATCGACGCGCCTGCAACGCATCTCGTCATGGAAGGAAACCGCTGCGTCGGCGTCAGCTATCTGCACGACGGCAAGCCGGCCGTAGTCCGCGCCAATAAGGAGATTATCGTCTCGACCGGAAGCATTGGTTCACCGAAACTCCTGATGCTCTCCGGTATCGGGCCGGAGCCGGAACTGAAACGCATCGGCGTTGCCACGAAAGTGGCGTTGTCCGGTGTCGGTAAAAACCTGCAGGATCACATTCTCGGCGCGGGCGTCAACTATGAGGCCAAGTGCCCCATTCCGGTGTCCCACTACAACCACTGTGAAGCCTACATGTGGACGCGCACCGATTCAAGCCGGCCGTCCCCGAATGTCAACACGCTTTACGTCAGCCTGCCGTTCGCCACACCCGAGCTCAATCTGAAAGCAACGAACGGGTATTCGGTGCTTTGCGGGGTGACGCAACCCACCTCACGCGGTTCGATCAAGCTGAAGTCAAACGATTTTCGCGACCGGCCGGTTATCGACCCCAACTATCTCGCAACGAGCGCGGATATCGATGCGTTCATGCACGGCACGGAGTTGGCGCGTGCCATCGGCGCAGGCAAAGCATTTGACGATATCCGCAAAACAGAACTTCTGCCGGGACCGCAGGTGAAGTCGCGCGAGGCCATGCTGCAGTTTCTGCGTCAGTCGTGCTCAACCTTCTTCCATCCTGCCGGCACCTGCAAGATGGGAACCGACGACGCCGCGGTAGTCGACCCCACGTTGCGTGTGCGCGGTGTTCAAGGGCTGCGTGTGGTGGATGCGTCGATCATGCCCACCATCACGTCGGGCAACACCAACGCGCCATCCATCATGATCGGCTGGCGCGCGGCGGAAATGATTCTCGAGTCCGCGTAATCGTGTGTCTCGACCAGCATGGACTTCTATCAATGAGGTCCGTGCGCCACTCAAACATCGGGCATGTATCGCACCCGTGTCTTCATTTTTTCAGCGCCAATTCTGTCTCTCAGGGAGATCCGAGTGTCCATTATTGAAAGGACTGTATCTGGTATCGCGATTCTGCAGATCGACTCTCCGCCCGTGAACGCGTTTGGCGGCGCCGTACGCGCCGCGCTCGCGCGCGGGTTAGCGGCCGCGTGTGCAGCGCCGGATATCAACGCAATCGTCTTGTGCGGAACAACCCTGTTCTCCGCCGGCGCTGACATCACCGAGTTCAGTGGCGACAAAGTGCGGTTGAAACCGATGTTGTGGGACCTGTTCACGCTGCTCGAAGCCAGTCCGAAGCCGGTGGTCGCGGCCGTCGACGGTCTCGCGTTGGGCGGCGGAACGGAATGCATTCTGGCGACGGACTATCGCATCGCGACGCCGTCCGCCAGATTCGGCCTGCCGGAGGTCAAGCTCGGCATCCTCCCCGGTGCGGGCGGGACCCAACGGCTGCCGCGCCTGATCGGCCCACAGGCCGCCATTGATCTGATGACACGAGGCCACACCATCGACGCCCAGCAGGCGCTGGCGTTGGGCATGATCGACGCGATTGCCGAGGACCTGCTCAGCGAAGCCATTGCGCGAGCAAAAGCGATCGCCGCTACGGGAAACCGCCCCACGGCCGCGTTGCGTAGGACGGACAAGGTCTCGGGCTTCGATCGCGCCTACTTTGCCGAGCAGCGCAGCAAGGCCGTCGCCAAAGCGCGCGGACTTGCTGCGCCGGCCGCGATCGTCGATTGTGTGGAGGCCGCATGCACGCTCCCTCCCAGGGAAGGTTTACGATTTGAACGCAGCCTACTTGATGCATTGCGCGCCAATCCCCAGCACATGGCCCTGACCACCCTTTTCCAGGCCGAGCGCGCCGCCGCTAAGGTTCCTCATCTGGTGGCCACGCCTGCGCCGGTGAGTCGCGTCGCGGTAATTGGCGCCGGCACGATGGGCGTCGGCATTGCGATGGCCTTCGCCAACGCCGGTGTCGACGTCGTGCTCTCCGAAGTCGACACCGCTGCTGTGCAACGCGGTCTCTCCACCATCGGACAGAACTACGAGAACGCCGTATCGCGCAAAGCAATCGACCGCGACGCGGCCGATGCCGCGCGCGCGCGCATCGAACCGGCCGTGGGACTGGAGGCGCTTGGCCCAGTCGACCTGGTCGTGGAAGCAATCCCTGAGGAGATGGCGCTTAAACAACAACTCTTCGCGACCCTTGATCGCGTGACGCCGCAGCACACGATTCTCGGCACCAACACCTCCTCGCTCGATATCGACGAGATTGCCAAGACAACATCGCGACCCGGCAAGGTGGTCGGTGTGCATTTCTTCGCGCCCGCCAACGTCATGAAGTTGCTGGAAA
The DNA here is from genome assembly GCF_052682275.1 of Paraburkholderia sp. D1E. Classification (NCBI taxonomy): domain Bacteria; kingdom Pseudomonadati; phylum Pseudomonadota; class Betaproteobacteria; order Burkholderiales; family Burkholderiaceae; genus Paraburkholderia; species Paraburkholderia sp. D1E. Next base: position 6,288,626 of record NZ_JBQYMB010000001.1, on the reverse strand, counting down.
ACGTCCGCGGCAGCCTGACCGACGATACGACCATTGCGACGGTGATGGCGCTTGGCAAACGCCTCGGCAAAGTCAGTGTTCTGGCTGGAAACTGCGACGGTTTTATCGGCAATCGCATGCTGCATTACTACAGCTGTTCGGCGGAATTCATGGTCGAGCACGGCATTGCGCCGACGCGCATCGACGCCGTAGCCGAAGCATTTGGCATGCCGATGGGGCCGCTTGCGTTGCGCGACCTGGTTGGGCTCGACGTGACCGTACTCGTGCGCAAGCAACGCATGGCGCGGCAGCCTCTGGGCACGCGCACGCCGCTAGTGGTCGAAGCCTTGCATGCGGCGGGCCGACTGGGAATGAAGAGCGGCAAAGGTTTCTACCGCTACGAAGGTCGTCGTCGCCTGCCCGATCCCGACGTCACCACGATCCTCGAAGAACATGTTCGGCGGAACGGGTTCGCTCGCCTCGCGCTGACCGACCAGCAAATTCTCGACCGCTTGCTCCTACCCCTCGTCAATGAAGGCGCCAAGGAACTGGCTGACGGGACAGCAATAAGGGAGGGCGACATCGACGTCGTCTGGTCCAGCGGCTACGGCTTTCCGAGGCACGAGGGCGGACCGATGTATTGGGGACGTCGCGTGGGCCTCGAACGTGTGAAGGCGATGGCAGATGAATTAGGCCAATGCTTCGGCGCCAATTGGATGCCGGCTTCCAACCTCGATGGCCTGCTGAAAAGCCACTGAACGCAGGCACCACCCAAACTTAAAAAATATATACCGTGTGTTTGACATATATACCGTCGGGTATTATTGTAAACCTTGAGATCAAGTGGCGCAGGTGGCCGGGTCCATTACCGCAAGCCTGCCCTTACGCCGAACCCAGTCATTCAGGAGGAGATACACAGATGCTCATCAAGGTCGAGCCTTCGGGCCATGCCCGTCTTGAAGATCAAGACAACTTCCGCGCGTTCAAGGTGCTTTGCACCGCGACTGTTCGCGAGTGCGAGAGCGCTCTTGGCAGGGTGGGTCGCCTGGACGGCGATCATCTGTGGGTCTCGCGCGCCTGGGTCGAAAGCAACGGCCCCTCCGACGAGACCTGGCGTACCGGTCTGCGCAAAATGCTCGACTATGCCGCTGCCTCCGGATGGACAGACGGAACCGGTGCGATACGAGCCCATATCGAAATCGCCGCCGCCGGTTGAGCAACCCACCCCGCGCCAATCCGGGAAGCCGATTGAGACGGCGCAACTACCCTGCAACGAGCAGGTCGACTTGCCGCCGCGGTCCAGTCGCCAGGAATTCGCGTGTGGGCGCCTCACCTCGATCACCTATCCAGCATCAGAATGTTCCTCGCGGAATCACAATGAACTCTAAAACCGATTTGACGTTCAGCTTCCAGATTGGTGCGGTGGGCCAATCCGGAATGCCCGATCGGGGCATGTATCACGAAGCGATCGAAGACGCAAAGCTGGGCCGGTCCCTCGGCTACTCGGCCGCCTGGATGGTCGAGCATCATTTCACGGACTATTTTCCGACGCCCAACCCACTGCTGTTCCTTTCGCACGTAGCCGCCGCCTGCCCCGGACTCGACCTCGGCACCTCCGTGATGGTCTTACCTTGGTATCAGCCGCTGCGTTTTGCGGAAGATGTGGCCATGCTCCAGACACTGACCAGCGGCCGGTTGCATATCGGCATGGGACGCGGCGTCGCCAAGCTCGAATACGACGCTTTCAACGTCGACATGTCGGAAGCGCGGGAGCGGTTCCATGAAGCTGTCCAGATCATCCGTCTCGCGCTCAAAGGCGAGGCGTTCTCGTATAAGGGCGATTTCTGGCGAATTGACGGCAAGGTAACGGCACGCCCGGTTCTCACGGACCGTCTGCCCAACTTCTACGGCGCTATCGGCAGTGCAGGCAGCGCCACCACCATGGCGGACCTCGGCTTGCCACTCATTGCGATCGCGCAGTTTCCCAGCCATGTGCTCAAGAGCATCGTGGACAGCTGGACGCAGCGCGCCAACGAACTAGGTCTGTCGACCAATGTTGAACGCCCCATTGTCGTCCAATGCTACATCGGCGACACCGACGAAGAGGCCCGCGAAGAGGCTCGCTCATTCCTGCCCAGCTACTTCCAGAAACAGGTCGAGCATTATCGCGGCGACATGACCCCGTGGGAGGACATTGCCGGATATGAGCAATTCGGCCGCACCTTCGCCAATCTCAAGAAGATGTCCCAGCCTGAAAATATCGGCGGCTTTCTGGATATCAACATGGTGGGCACCCCTGAAACCGTCGCCGCACGCGTGAGCGAATTTGCGGAACTGGGCTTTAATCACATCATTGTGACCAATAACACGCCTGGCGTTCCAAAGGAAACGAGACACCGGATGTTGACGCGCTTTGCAAACGAAGTCGCACCCCGATTCATTCGTCATCCGAAATAATGTGATGACGTCTTACGAGGCGCCACAACGCAGCGAACCGTCAGGCACGGGCGTTCTGCACGAAACGGATGCGTGCGCGCATTCCTCTCCCGGTTTCGGAAATCCCGTGTCCAAGGTGACTTCGATCCTGATTTACTACGACGGCTCTGTCGAGGCCAGGTGCGCGCTTCGTCGTGCCGCCGAGCTGGTTCGCTCGTGCGAAATCGAGGTCCACGTGCTCGCGGTCGCGGAGACGCTATCCGCGATTTCGGCAAGTGCCGGCTTGCTCACTGATGTCGCTTATGGCGAGATCATCGGCAGAGCCTGGCATACGCTGGACGAAGCGCTCGCCGACCTTGGCGCCCATGGCACCGATGCACGGGGCTACGTCTCTCATGGCAGGGTCGTCGATTGCATCGCCCGCCAGGCCGCGTTGGTCGATGCCGACATGATCGTGATCGGCTATCGCCACCGGCGCAGCCTGCAGCGTTGGTGGCGGCCCGATCCCACGCTTGAAGAACTTGCACGGCATGCGCATGGACGGGTGCTCGTGGCCGTGCCGATCGGCTGAATCATCGAAGCGGAGTCAACCATGCCGAAAATTACCGACGTGCGCTTTGTCCCTAGTCGCGGCGGCTACTTCAATATCGATCTGGCGGCGCAACTCGCGTCCCCAACCCGCAACGGTTTCCTATACGAGGGAGAGCCCGTCACGCCGGGCTTCGAACGGATCGTCCAGCCAGGCGAAGCGATCTCCGTCCTGTTACTGCTCAATGACGGCCAGGTGGCCGTCGGCGAAGGCGTAAGTGTGATTCTGGCTGGCGTGGCAGGCCGCGACGCCGTGTTCCGGCCGGCCGCCGCCATGGACCTGCTCGACCGCCAACTTCGCCCGCGCCTCGTAGGCAGAGAGTTGCGCAGCGCCAGCCAGCTCGCGCAGGAAATCGATGCGATCGTGGTGAACGGCAAGCCGATCCATAACGCCATCCGATATGGCACGACCCAGGCAATCTTTCATGCTGTGGCGCTGAGCCGCCATCGCATGCCGGCGGAAGTCATTGCCGATGAATATGTGACGAGCATCGCGACAGTGCCCATAAGAATTCTGGCGGCGTCCGAGCAATCGGATTCGACATTGATCGACCGAGCGATCCTGAAGCGGGCGGATCTTTTGCCGCACGGTGCTTTCTCCTCCGTCGAAAACGATCTCGGCCACGATGGGGGTAAACTGCTCGACTATGCCGCGAAGCTGACCGCTCGCATTCGGCAGATTGGTGGAAGCGAATACTTCCCTTCCATCCATTTCGACATGTATGGCTCTGTTGAAAAGCTGTTCGGCCACGCGGCGGCGATGGCGGAGTTTCTGGATCGGTTGGCCGACGCTGTCGCCCCGTTCCCCTTGCTGATCGAGTCGCCAATTATCAAAGAGACTCAGCAAGACCAGTTCGACTGTTATCGCAAGCTCCGGGACGCACTGGCGTGCCGCTCCAGTACCGTTAAGATCGTGATCGATGAGTGGTGCAATACGCTGAGCGATATCCGCGAATGCAGCCGCCTCGGCGTGGCGGATTTCGTGCAGATCAAATGCCCGGACATGGGCGGAATCAACAATATAATCGAAGCCATTCTGCTGTGCCGCGCGTTCGGCATGGGATCCTGCCTCGGCGGCTCGGCCAACGAAACGGATATCTCCGCGCGAATGACCGCACAGATCGCCCTGGCCTGTCAGCCTGACTTCCTGATGTCGAAGCCGGGTCTGGGATTCGATGAGGGGCACATGATTCTGACCAACGAGATGCTCAGAACGCTCGCGGTACTCGAAACCAGAAAGTAACACCTTCCAGCGGGCGATTGTCGAAGTCATTCTTCTATCACCTCTTCTGCCTCTTTCAGCTTTTCCCTCTCCACAAAAGCAAATCCGAGTGCCTTCATAACGAAGACACCCGGACCGGAAAATCAAAGCCGCTTAGACGTGCGCTTTGCTGCCGTAACGTGCTGCGTCGCGATCGCCATTACGTGCCGCCATGTAGTAGCAGAACGAAGCCAGCAGCCCCGATATCGCAACAGACGGCACCAGCGCATAACGCAGCGATTCGGTGCCCCAGTAAGAAACCAGGTAATCGCTGAGGATCCCGATCGCTAGCGAGCCGACGCCCCATGCCAGGTTCATCAGAAAGAATGCGATCGCGGTTGCCTTCGCGTGTCCGTCTTCAGGCGTCACGTCCTGAATGAACGCGAGCAATGAGCCGTAATTCGAAATGCTCAGCAGGATAACAATACCGAGACTGACCTCCGAGACATTCTTCTTCAGCGACAGCAGCGCAATCACATAGCCGACGGTAATGAGGAAGGCGACCGAGCAACCGAACAATTGCGGCCGGCCCGCCGATTTTTTGCGCAAGCGGGTCGAAATAGCGCCGCCGATCAAAATTCCCGTGAGGCCGAGAATGATGTAATTGAGCCCGAGGAACCACGAAATCTCTGCCTGGCTCATATGCATCGAACGCGTGAGGAACAATGGCAGCCACTGGACACTGGACTCGGTCAGCACCGTATGAAGCATGGCCGCCCCGATAATCCAACGAAAGCTCGGAATCTTGAAAAGTGCCGGAAAATCCATGAAATCCCTGAAACTCATGGCTTCCGGCGAGCTGCGTCCGCTGTCGCGCATGAACAGCAGGACAGTCAGGCCCACCACCAGTCCCATCGCGCCGGCCGTGTAAAAGCCGACCCGCCAGCCGTGGGATGCGCTGACGTTGCCAATGAAAATGTACGCAGCCAGCATGCCGAACACTGCACCAGCCGTATAGACCGAATTGGCAACCTGACGTTTCGGTCCCTGGAAGTTGTCGGCGATGAGAGAAAGCGACGGCGGTGTCGGGCCAGCCTCCCCCAGCCCGATACCCAGACGCGTGAAGAATATGGACCAGAAGCTGGTCGCGACACCGCACATCGCCGTCATTACCGCAAACAGCAGCGTCGAATAACCGATCAATTTCGCGCGATTGATACGGTCCGCGGCAACCGCCACGATAACGCTCGCAATACCGTAGATGATCGGAAAGGCAAGTCCGGTCAACTGCCCGATCTGCGTGTCAGTCAGCTTGATGTCCTTGTTCATCGCTGGCAGAAGCAGCGAGAAAATTTGCCGGTCCATGTAACTGACCAGATACACCAATGAAACGAGAATCAGGACCAACGTCGGCGCCGAGCGAACGCCCGACGACCCGCTGGCCGGCCCTGCTACGTTATCAACTGTGACTTCAGATTGTCCTTGCATGGCTATATGCCTCCAGAGATCGAATTCGCTGCTGTGTTATTCGGCTAGTGACGCGCGCAGCGTCGTACCGGGATATTCTTTGCGGAACAGCCCGCGCTGCTGAAGGATGGGCACCACTGAACGGGTGAAATCCTCGAAAGAACCCGGCGCGCACACCGGCGTGAGAATGAACCCGTCACATCCACGCTTTTCAAACAGGTCCTGCATCTGGTCGGCGACTTGCTCAGGTGTCCCGACGAGCTGCGGGCAGAGCTCGCTGGTCGCATAAAGGCGGCAGGCTTGCCCAAGCGTGAGACCTTGCGCCTTCGAAGCGCTCAGCATGATGTCGAATGCGCCACGCGAGCCGGTCTCCATGTTGATATCCTCGAGCGGCTGGTCCATTGCAAAGCCCGTGAGGTCTACGCCGAGGTGCATCGAAGCTAGTCCCACCGCCAATTCCTCGTCGACGAGGCTATTGATATAGGCCTGTTTCTCGCGCGCAATGTTCTCTGTTTCGCCAATGATCGGATCCACCGACGTCAGGATCGCGCAATCGCTTTCACGGCGGCCATATTGGGGCAGTCGGCCTTTGATATCGGAATAGAAAGCCTGCATGTCGGGCAACGAATTCTGCAACGTAAAGATGATCTCTGCCCAGCGCGCGGCGCACTGCCGCCCACGCTCGGACGAACCCGCCTGCATGATGACCGGGCGTCCCTGCGGACTAGGCGGCACCGTCAGCGGCCCCTTGGTCCGGATGTATTTGCCGTTGTACTCGAACGACTTGAGCTTCGATGCGTCCATGAACTCGCCCGTCTTCTTGTTCAGGACGAAGGCCTCCGGATCGATGCTGTCCCAGAGCTTGAAGCACGCTTCGAGCATCTCGTCAGCCCGGTCGTAACGCGCGTTGCGCGACAACAGATCGAGGCCGTAACGGCTCGCTTCTTCTTGCGACGTGGATGTCACCACGTTCCAGGCGATCCGTCCGCCGCTCAGCAGATCGAGCGTGCCGAGCGAGCGTGCAATGCCATAGGCCTCGAAGAAGCTGCTCGACACCGTGATTCCGATGCCCAGATGTTTCGTGGCTTGCGCGAGCAGCATGGCGACCGGCATCGGGTCGAGAAAGGAGATCTGTCCACCCTTTCTGACCGTAACGTCATTATAGAAAATCTGGGAGTCGCCACAAAAGACGGCATCGAACTTGGCGTCCTCGAACGTCTTGCCGAGTCGAGCCCACCATTCAGGGTCCAGGAAACGGTTCTCAGTCAACGGATGACGCCACATGGCGTGATGATGTGTAGTCGGTCCCGTTGAGAGAATCGCAATGAGGTGCATCTGACGTGACATGAAATCCCTCTCTTTTAAAACAATTTGATGAAGTCAAAGCCTGGTGCCGCCCCCAGGACCAGCGAATGTGTCTCCGCTGTTGCGTCGAACGCGCAATGAAAAGATTTCGGCTCGCGACACGTCTCACTCATTGATACCGAGTAGATCATGACGTTTTATACGTGTCAATTATTTATACTTATTGAATTAATTTAGTACTTGTTGGTATCTGCATAGCGTAATTTACACCGTTACGCCGAGTCTCGACTCGGCCAAGTTAGTGCGGCTATCGGGTCGGCCTAGCGCGCGCCCTGTTTCAGATGGTCACGCAAGGTGCTGCCCACGTAGTCGGTCCGGAAAATGCCGCGCTCCTGCAAAATCGGCACGACGGATCGGGCGAACTCTTCGAGCGACGCTGGCAGGACATGAGGCGAGAGAATGAATCCGTCGCCGCCCCACTCTTCGAACATCTCCTGCATCTTGTCCGCGACCTGCAGCGGCGTTCCCACCAGTTCGGGGCACAGTGAGTTCAATGCATAGCGCCGCGCGGCCTCGATAATGCTGAGGTTCTCGCCCGCCATGGCGCTCATCATGACGTCGAGCGCGCCAGTCGATCCAGCGCCGAGGTCGAGATCCGATAACTTCTGATCAGGCGCGACGTTGGTCAAATCGACGCCGACTGACATGGACGTTCGCGCCAACGCGACGTCATCGTCAACGAGGGAATACAGATACTGTTGCTTCTCCTTCGCGATGCTTTCCGTTTCGCCCACCACGACTTGAATGGAGGGCAAAATCGCACAATCCTCCGGCGCGCGTCCGAACTGGGCCAGACGCCTGTTCATGTCCGCGCGAAAGGCACGCATGGATGACTGAGTGCGCTGGAAAGTAAACAGGATCTCGGCCCAACGCGCCGCGAACTGCCGCCCGCGCTCGGAGGATCCTGCCTGCATGATCAGCGGCCGTTCCTGCGGGCTCGGCGGAACCGTAAGCGGCCCCTGCGTCTTCACGTACTTCCCTGTGTATTCGAACGACTTGAGCCGCGTGGGATCGATGAATTCGCCGCGCTTGCGGTCCGCCAGGTACGCATCAGGCGGGAAACTGCCCCATAGCTGCATGCAGGCGTCCACCATTTCGTCGGCCCGGTCATAGCGTTCGTCCTTGGGCAGCAGCCGAGGCTTGCCAAAACGCTGCGCTTCCTGATCGGAAACGGACGTCACGACATTCCAAGCCATGCGTCCCTTGCTCAGTACATCGAGCGTACCGAGTGCCCGCGCGACCCCATAGGGCTCGAAGAAGCTCGCCGAAATAGTGATGCCGATACCCAGGCGCTGGGTTGCCTTCGCAATCGACGCCGCCAGCGGCACCGGATCGAGCAGATAGACGTCGCCGCCCTTGCGGGCCATCTCATCGTTGTAGAAGGTCTGGGCATCCGCGAAGAAGATGGCGTCGAACTTTGCCGCCTCAAGCGTTTGCGCGATCGTCGCCCACCAGTCTGCGTCGAGGTACGCATTCTGAGATTCAGGATGACGCCAGGATCCGACCAGCGGCCCTGAGTGCGTGACAGAAATCAAATGCATCTGGCGTTTCATAGCGGCACCTTTGCCCATAAATTCACGAACACGACGAGTACCTTCAGAATCGGTGGTCAATCCCGACAAAAGCGAGCGTTTGCCACGAGGTCCCCGCGGCCGCCCACGAGTCCCCAATGACTGCTTGAGCCGCGCCCGCGCCGTTTTGTCCGGCCGCATGTCCGTATGCGACGGACCCATATAGTTGGGTGGTCTTGCTCAGGCTGTAGCCGAGACTGGCAACGGCCGTTTTGTAGGTTGCGGATGAATCGCCGCGGGTGCGCATGTAGTCGACCGCAAACTCACTCGACCACGCGGGCGTCATCATCCAGTATGCGTACAGCGACGCGTTGTTATATCTTTCGGACTTTTTGAATACCGAATAGCCGTCAGCGACATATTCGGAAAAGCTGTAGTAGCCACCGAGCGTCACGCTGCCGATCGTGTAGGACGCCGCCGCACGCGCAACGTCATAGGAACTGGCGGTCATGTAGGCGGCATTCACGGCTGAAAAGAATATATTGCCGTTATTACCTGTCCCACGCACCGAACCTACCGGATTGCCGTTGTCGATGTGGATGTACCCAGCCGCCGCCTTGAGCGTGGAGGACGTATAGCTGGCCGCCAGCGAATACGTCTGATCCGAACCGACGGAACCGGCAACGTTCCCGAATGAGTATTGAGCGGCGAGTTGCAGCCCGGACCAGACTGGACTCATCCACGTGGCAGCGTTATTCAGCCTTATCCCGCCATCGGCCATATCGACGTCGCCAGGGGCCGCGCAAAAACCGTAATACCAGTTGCACTGCACCGGCGTAATAACCGTATACATGATGTTCAGCTGCCGCCCGAACGTGAAATCGCCGTAATGCGGATTGCTGACGCCGACATATGCCGCTCTGTTGAATATCTGGTTGCTGCTGGCGAACGCACCATTATTCAGATTGAAGCCGCTTTCAAGCGTAAAAATCACCTTGGTTCCATGGCCGATGTCCTCGCTGCCGGTCACCCCCCAGCGAGAAAGTAACCAGTTGCCCTGCTGCATTGAAATCTGGCTCCGCTGACCGGCGGTGTTATGAACATACTGGATCGATTCGTCGAGCACCCCATAGAGCGTTACCGAGCTTTGCGCATGCACGAGTTGGCATGCCACGATCATTGCTAGCGAAACTAACGCGTTGCGTACGGCTTTCATCCCATCCCTCCGGATATTCAGTTAACTTAGTACTATTGATGAACTGTTTGAAAATAATGGCTATGAAAGCCGCTGAATGGGCCGATTGTCTGGCGGCCGCCCCCGTCCATGCTCACCGTCATCACTGCTTATACGCCCGACTGCACGCTTATTACTGCCGAACGCAAAAGCACGCGGCATCTCTCAAGCCCAAACACATCCCGCAATCAAGACGCCACACTGCGGCGACGCCTTTTTTCGGAAAGGCTATTCCCGGTGTTCGGCCGGAATCTCGCAACGCCAGCGTCCTTCGCTGCACCGCGATCAGGGATCGCATAAATAGAAAAGTATTCTTATCTACTTAATGGTAGAAATTAGTACCATGATTATCCTCGCATGGAAAAAATCGACTGTCAATAACATCGAGTGCCGCGTTCCACCGGGTGCCATCACAAGGCCGAACGCCTGTCGACGTGACACGATCCTCCAGATCGACGGCACGAATAAATACTCGTTAGTACCTATGTTGACTCATAAGTATTTTCTGTGAATAATCGGGACACTGAACCCGCAGGGCGCCGCAGCCTGCGCGGCGCAAAACCAAGGAGAAAGAGATGAGCACCCAGAAATCGACTTCCGCCGCCCAGCAAATGTATGGAGATATCGCACCCAAGCTGGCCGACATGACCGATGACCTGCTGTTCGGCGACATTTGGGCGCGACCTGGCTTGTCCCATCGCGACCGCAGTCTGATTACCGTCACCGCGCTGACCGCGCAGTACCGCATCGAACAGTTGCCCTTCCATGTCGGCAAGGCGCTCGACAATGGCGTCACCAGTGACGAACTGGTCGAACTGATCACCCACGTCACTCTCTACTCCGGGTGGCCCGCAGGTGTCAGCGCAATCATGATCGCCAAGAGGGTTTTTCAGGAACGCGGCCTTCTGGCCGGCTAACGCGCTGCGATGAGGAGGCAGATATGACCATGACTCTGGCGCACAGCCAAACACCCTTTCGCATCTCGCCAATCGAGGAAATCATCGAGGAAGCGCGCGCGGGGCGCATGTTCATCCTTGTGGATGACGAGGAAAGGGAGAACGAAGGCGATCTGGTGATTCCCGCCCAGATGGCCTCCTCTGCAGCCATCAACTTCATGGCCATGCATGGGCGGGGTCTCATTTGCCTCGCCCTCTCGAAGGAACGCGTCGATCAGCTCGGCCTACCGCTCATGAGCCGCCGCAACGGAACCTTGCATCAGACCGCCTTCACCGTCTCCATCGAGGCCCGTGAGGGTGTTACCACCGGCATTTCCGCCGCCGACCGCGCCCGCACCGTCGCCATCGCCACCGATCCCGCCTGCGGTCCCGCTCACCTCGTCTCGCCCGGCCACGTCTTCCCGCTCGTCGCCCGCGATGGCGGTGTCCTCGTGCGCGCTGGCCATACCGAGGCCGCCGTCGACGTCTCGCGCCTCGCCGGCCTGAACGCCGCCGGCGTGATCTGCGAGATCATGAACGACGACGGCACCATGGCCCGCCTGCCCCAGCTCATGGGCTTTGCCCAGACCCACGGCCTGAAGATTGCGACCATCAAGGACCTGATCGCCTACCGCCGCCGCACCGAGAAGCTCGTCCAGTGCGTGACCAGCGACAGCATCGTCAGTCGCTTCGGCGGCGCATTCCGGCTCAAGGTCTATTCCAGCCGCATCGACGGCAGCGAGTCGATCGCGCTCGTGCGTGGCGACGTGACTGGTTCCGCGCCGGTGCTGGTGCGCATGCATCCCTATCTGCCCAGCGTCGATGTGCTCGGCGAGGAGTGCCCGCGCGCCGGCCAGCTCGAGCAGGCTATGCGCATCATCGCTGAAGCCGGTCGCGGCGTGCTCGTGCTGCTCAAGGAGTGGCGCGACCTCGCTGACCACTACGGCGACGCGCCAGCCCGCGCCGGTGCGGAACAGGCGTTGCGCGATTACGGCATCGGCGCCCAGGTTCTCAATGACCTGGGAGTCCAGAACATGATCCTGCTGACCAACTCCCATCCCGTGCCCAACGCGCTCGAGGGCTATGGGCTGAACATCGTCGACTTCCAGCCTATCCCGACACAAGAGGCGAAACCCGATGCCATGCCGAGCCTCGCACGGGTCAAGCACATGCCCCACCCCATGAACGCCTGAGCCCTTCATTCATTACGGAGTCCAATCATGAACCCTCTTGCCGATGACTACCGGCAGGCCATGCGCCGCCTCGCCACTACCGTCGCCATCGTCACCGCCGGCCATGGCGAGCAGTGCACCGGCATGGCCGCCACCGCCGTCATGTCCGTCACCGCCGACCCACCAACCCTAGTGGTCGCCGTCAACCGCAACGCCAGCATCGCGCCCATTCTCGCGCGCGAGCAGGACTTCTGCGTGAACCTCCTGTCGGCGCGGCATCAGGATCTGGTCGGCATTTTCAGCGGCCTCAAGAAGGGACGCGAGCGCTTCGAAACCGGCCAGTGGCGCCTCCACGAAGACCGCCCGCCCGTGCTCACTGATGCCATCGCCAGCCTGCTGTGCCGCAAATCAGGCTCCTTCGAAGTTTCCACCCACACGCTGTGCACCGGCGAGGTACTCGAAATAGTCAACCATCCAGAGATCGATCCTCTCGTCTGGATGGATGGCGGCTTCGCCGCCGCTTCTCGCTTGAGCGCTTGAGTCCAACCTTCACGTTCCAGAGGAATCTTCCATGCCGACCTCACACGCCATCGCCGAATCCGTCACGCTCGACTTCACCCAGCCCTACGTGCTGTCCATCGACGGTCAAGCCGTCACGGCATCGGCCACTTTCGATGTCCTCAATCCAGCCAGCAATACGGTTCTCGCCAAGGCGCCCGCCGCGTCGCCTGAACAGATAGAGGCGGCGATTCAGGGCGCAAGGAATGCATTCCCCGCGTGGGCCGCGCTGGGATGGGATGAACGCGAGAGCTACCTGAATTGCTATGCTGACGCGCTGGACGCCAACAAGGACGAGCTCATCACACTGCTCACGCTTGAACAGGGCAAGCCGCGCCACACGATGGCCACCACCGAGGTCGAAGGCGCCATTTACTGGATCCGCGAAGTCGCCAAACGGCGCATTCCGGTCGAGGTGCTCGAAGACAACGAACAGCAGGTTGTCCAGGTCCAGCACACGCCGCTCGGAGTCGTGGGTGCAATCACGCCGTGGAACGTGCCGGTGCTGCTGGGTCTCTGGAAGGTTGCCTTCGCATTGGTTACCGGCAACACTGTGGTGCTCAAACCCTCGCCCTATACGCCGCTCACCTCGCTTCGTTTTGGCGAGATCGCGCTGAAGGTTCTGCCGAGCGGCGTGCTTAATGTGTTGTCCGGGGGCAACGAACTCGGCCAGATCATGACCGAACACCCGCACATCGCGAAGATCAGCTTTACCGGCTCCACCGCCACCGGCCAAAGGGTGATGGCGAGTAGCGCGGGCAATCTCAAACGTCTCACGCTCGAGCTGGGCGGTAACGACGCGGCCATCGTGCTGCCCGATGCCGACTACAAGTCGATCATCCCCACGCTTTTCTGGGCCGCCTTCGACAACTCGGCTCAGCTCTGTATCGCGATCAAGCGCCTGTACGTCCACACCAGCATTCATGCCGAATTCGTGAGCGAGTTTGTGGCCTACGCGAAGACCAAGTCTGTGGGTGACGGCATGGATCCCGCTACCGATCTCGGCCCCATCCAGAACCGCATGCAGTACGAAAAGCTCGCCGACCTGTTCGAGGATGTGAAGAACAATGACTACCGCGTCGCGCTCGGCGGCACAATCGACCGCAGCCTCGCGGGCAACTTCGTGCCCGTGACAATCATCGACAACCCGCCGGAATCGAGTCGCGTCGTGCAGGAAGAGCCCTTCGGCCCGATCCTGCCGATCCTGGCCTATGACGACGTCGAGGACGTGATCCGCCGCGCGAACAACAGCCCCTTCGGGCTGGGCGGCTCCGTCTGGGGCAAGAACCGTGACGCTGCCATCGCCGTGGCGAACCGGCTCGAGACGGGGACGGTGTGGGTCAATCAGATTCACGTTTATGGCGTCGACATTCCATTCGGCGGCCACAAGCAGTCGGGGCTGGGTGTCGAAAATGGGCATGAGGGGCTCTGCGAGTTCACCAACACGCGCACGCTTCTCATCAAAAAGTAAATACGGGGGTTGCATGCTTTCATTCGCCTGAAGGCATGCCCCTCCATCCCGCTTCATCTTGACTGTAAGAAAATGGTGAATAAAAATCGGGCGATGCATGCGGCATCAAATGCTCGTTGTCACCTGAGTCCTTCGAAGGCGCCCGTCGTGTGCGACCTGCGCAGGATCCCTTACATGCAGAACGCGGTTTGGTCGGGCCTGAATGATGCGAAACGAAAGTCCCCTGTCATCCGAATCATCTCAAGACGCGCGCCGCGTACGCCGTGCGCGCGACCGTGTGCACGCCGGCGAAGATGCAGATCTTTCTTCTGTTCGCCCACTGATTCTTGAATCCTGGCGCCGCTCCCGCACTGCGGGCGTTGACCCAAGTTGGGGAGTGAAGGGGCGGCTGACCGACGAATCAAAAAGCGGCGTGACTGCGGCAAGTTTTGTTTCTGCCCAGGAGGACCGCCGCCTTGTCGACGCATCCACGCCGATCCTCCAGTTACTTTCAAAGGCCCTGAGCGATCGTGCGTCTGTTTTAATGTTGACAGACCGTTTTCAAAGAACGGCGTGGTTGTCGACTGGCAATGCTGTCAGGAATGAGGCGGAATTCGTCAACGATATTGCGGGTGGCCAGTGGCTGGAACAGCTTGTTGGAACAGGCTCCGTGGCGCTTTGCCATGCCCTCTGCGAACCGGTCCAGGTTCATTGGTATGAGCATTACACGCAGGGGCTAGACCAGTGGACGGGCAGTTCATCCCCGATACTGGATCGCGTGACGGGAGAAGTCAGAGGCGCGGTCAGCGTGTACGGCTTTGGCTGCATTGCTCATCCAAAGGCCTTTGAGTTGACTAGCAATGCTGGCGCCATTATTGAGAGCGAGCTCATCCTTGACGAGCAGCGGTGCCGCATTCAGTTGCTGGAACTGTATGAAGCTCATATTTCGCGTTTTCCAAACGATCCTGTGGTGTGCGTGACACGACAAGGCGTCATTGTCGGGATATCGGCGGCTGCATGCAGCGCACTCCGACTCAAAGGTACGGATGTCCGTGGCAAGTTGCTGTCCTCCTTGCCCGGCATCCGACTCCAGGGCACGGCATCAGAACTCATCTCTGTGAAGCATCCGCAGACCGTGGATCTGCAATGTGGCGACGACCGCCTGGCTGCTGAGATAAAGCCACTCCACAAGCAGTCGGATATCTTAGGCTTCCTCCTCACACTGAAATCGCCGGGCGTCCAACCCGTGGCGCGACGACGGCAAGTCGCGTTATGGCAAGCCAATCATCGGTTTGACGGATTGATTGGACAGAGCGATTCGCTCCTCAGGAGTATTACAAGCGCGAAGCAGATCGCGCAACGCGATGACGCGGTGTTGATCGTCGGCGAGACCGGCACTGGCAAAGAGCTTTTCGCACATGCCGTTCATGCGGAAAGTTCACGGTGTTTGGGGCCTTTCGTGTCGATCAACTGCGGCGGCATGGACGGGGAATTACTCAGGGCGGAATTGTTCGGCTATGAAGAAGGAGCGTTCACAGGCGCAGCGCGAGGAGGACGCCAAGGAAAGCTCGAACTTGCCAATCACGGCACCTTGTTTCTAGACGAACTAGAAGTCATGTCAACCGCGATGCAGGTCAGTCTCCTTCGCTTTCTCGAGGAACAAACCGTGGTGCGCATCGGCGCGGATAAGCCACGCCCCGTAGACGTGCGTGTCGTGGGAGCCACGAATCTGGATTTACGTCATCTGGTCAAGACCGGACAATTCCGCGCGGATCTCTATCACCGCCTCAACGTGTGTACCGTGCGTATTCCTCCCCTTCGCGAGCGAGTGGAGGATATCGCTCTGCTCGCAGAGAAAATATTGAAGCAGGAGCAGAAAACACTCGACGGTGACGCCCTTCAACTGCTTGAAAGTTACGACTGGCCCGGCAATATTCGGGAACTACGCAACGTGCTTGTCCACGCTGCTCTGAGTAGCAAAGGCGAACGGATCGCAAGAACAGATATTGAACTTGCCGACGAGCAAGTGGTGCCTTCTCATGATCCCGACTTGCTGAACGATGCTGAGCTTCGCGTGATCTTGAGCGTCCTGAATCGTCACGATGGCAAGATCGAGGCGGCTGCTGCCGAACTCAACATTCATCGCGTCACGTTGTATCGTAAGCTCAAACGTCATGGGCTGAAATGGAGTCGTGGGTACAGTTGAATTTTCCGGAAAGCGCCCACCATGCCAGGCAGACAGGTCGCGCCATCTATACGACGCGACCTTAACAACAATTTAGGCATGCTATTTATCTTTTAGACGCTCGATCGCGTCGGCGACGAGCGCATGCCGTTGGACCTTGCGCGCGCCAGTCATCGGAAAGGCATCGACAAACGCAACATGCCGCGGCACCTTGTAGTCGGCAAGATGCCGTTTGGCAAAGCTGACGATTTGTTCCCGCGTCACGCCAGTCGCACCGTCGCGTTCGACGAATGCATAGCCTACTTCGCCGAGGCGAACATCGGGCACACCGACCACCGCCACTTGCCGCACGCCCGGCATGAAATGAAGGCAGCGCTCAACCTCGGCCGGATAGACGTTGTTGCCGCCGACGATGAACATGTCTTTCAAACGCCCAGTGATCCTGAGATAGCCTTGCGGATCCAGTTGCCCCAGGTCGCCCGTCCTGAACCAGCCGTCCTCGGTCATCACCTCGGCGGTTTCTTCGGGATCCTCGAGGTATCCGTTCATCACGATCTCGCCTCGCACCCAGATTTCGCCAGTCTCGCCCGTGAGGCGCAGCGCTCGCGTTTTTGGATCGACCACCTGAACCTCGTAGTCGCCAATGGGCATACCCTTACCTTCGCACGCGACTTCGACGGGATCGTCATAGCGGGTCAACGTCGTGCAGCCGCTTGTTTCGGTCATTCCATATGCGGCTAGCAAGGCCTCGAGTCTGAGTACCCGCATCGCGCGCAGAGCCACCTCCGTGGAGACGTTCGCGCCTCCTATCCAGGCAGCCTTCAGGCACGACGTGTCGAGCCGCTCCCGCTCGACGATTTCCGCGAGGTCGATGAAGTGCGTCGGAATTCCGCCAAAGAAGCGGATTCGCCGCTCGGCGATCAGGCGTGCGGCCGCCTGCGGTTGCCACTGATTCATCGTCACCAGCGCGCAGCCCGTCAGCAATGCAGGAAAGAGCGCGGTCACGAGGCCGGCCACGTGGAAGAACGGCATATGCCCAAGAATCACGTCACCCGGCGCCATACGCATGCCACGAGCAAAATTGGATGCGTTTCGCAGGAAAACGTGGCTGTGCACCGCGCCTTTCGGTTTTCCCGTCGTGCCCGATGTGAACACGGTGATTGCCGGATCGTCCGGTAGCACGGCCGCTTGCGCTCGAGCGAGGGCGTCGTGGCTCACTTGTGCCGAGTTGACCGAGCGCATGAGTCCAAAGTCGGACGCCGCGCCGTCGAGCACGATCACTTGCTCGAGATGCGAGAGCGCGGTTGAGAGACCGGTACCGGCGCCGGCGTCGAAAAGCGATGGACTCGCCCCCGCGAGCGACGCCCGATAGTCGATGTTCCAGTAACTATCGACCATGACTAACGCTTTGGCCCGGGACTTCGCCAGCACATATGCAACTTCTTCGGCCTTACCGCGCGTGTTGACGGTGATGACCATGATGCCAAGCCGCGCGCAACCAAGCATGAGCAAGACCCACTCAGGAGAATTGGGCAACAACAGCGCCAGTCTGTCGCCGCGTTGCAGGCCCCGCTCCAGCAACGCGCGGCAAATCCCGTCAACCTGGTCGGACGTTTCCTGAAACGTGAGGTCGCGCGTCCCGTCGCTAAGGAATACGTGATTCGGATAGCGGTCAGTCGCGTCTGCGAGTGCCGCGCCGACGGTGGTGATCATCCTTGCATCATTTCTCGGAGCATTCATGTTCAATTTGTCCTTCATTTCTTAACGATGAGCTAACAGGTTGATAAGCTGGTGATATTGCTCAGTGCCCAAGTGTTCTCGGTCCCTATTCGCCTCCCGCAAACATGACGATTTTCATTTCGGGATCTCGTCCCATTCTGTTTTTTCCATGCAGATGCTCAGACAGGCTCATATAGCGACAAGCGTGCCAAAGCGTAAAACCGCAAGCTCAGGCAGTTGCAACCCATTGACCGCTGCGTTTGTGCAACGGCGTTGCATCGCGATATGCAACCTCGTTGCGCGTTCGGAGAGCAATTGGAGGATTGAACAAAATTCTGGGACGAATGAGCGCGTGGGAATGCGGGCGGAACACAAGCGTTAACGCGACTGATATAAGCCATACGAAGTGTCGAGATCGAATGCTTCGAACCAAGCGGCATGTGCACGGTGGACGGACATTGCACGATCTGGACGTTCTCGTGCTCGCCACCGGCTACGATGCGTATTCCACACGGTTTCCGATAAGAATCGCCGACGTCACAGCCTGCCAATCACCGACGCGCGGTAGCAGCATCTGGTGCCCGGGAGGGCCAGATTGCAGCGATTCGTCTGCTGGGTGCCGCGCGGACAGCCAGGTGATTCCTTACACTCTCCGGGATGGCCCTCCCGGCGCGGGCGATCGCCCAGAGCGCTTCGCGGATCTGCTTTGTTCGAATGCGGTAAGCGCCATGCTCTTTATTTCCAACGCGCCGCTTAGTCAGGTGCGAATCCCAGCAGCTTGTAGAATTGGGAGTTTTAATCTAACCCTTTCGAAATGATCCCCTTAACAACAGAAGAATTCAAAGCCATTGACGAAGCTGGGAATGTCTACGTGGTCGTCGTCCAGCGCAGCGCGATCGATGCAAATTCGCTCGATGGGTCCGGATCGCTTCTCGGTCTTCCGGATTTCCGACTCTTCGACGGGCGCAGGCTCAATCGACTCACCGAAAAAGTGTTCCAGATCGCTCAAAGCGGTGTGCAAATAGTCCGCGTTTAGCCGACGAGGGCGTAGCGCATCGGCAGTCAGAGGCTCTGGTACAAATAGCGTGGGCGAAACCGTTACGGTTTCGAGCTGAGCGAATTTGAGAGCCGACGATGAGCAAATTTAAGTGTCTGGAGGAGTTGTTCGCGGAGCGGCACTTTGATCGCGAGGTAATCATCCTGTGTGTTCGCTGGTACCTGCGCCACAAGCTCAGCCTGCGGGACGTGCTGGAAATGATGGCCGAGCGAGGACTGTCGCTGGCGCACACCACGATCTTGCGTTGGGTGAGGCACTATTCGCCCGAATTCGTCAAACGCTGGAACCGCTTTGGCACGCCCACCGGTCAGTCCTGGCGTGTCGATGAGACATATATCAAACTGCGCGGCAAATGAGTCTAGCTTTATCGAGCGGTGGCTCGAGTAGGCCAAACAGTAGACTTCATGCTTCGCGCCAAGCGCGACGTGCTCGCAGCAAAAGCATTTTTCAAAAAGAGCTATCAAGCATCAGGGCCAGCCGCCGAAAACCATCACGCTCGATGGCTCCGCGGCTTCGCATCGCGCGGTTCGTGAGATGAAGGACGACGGCGTGCTTCGCGAAGACACCAAGGTCCGGTCCTCGAAGCACCTGAACAACGTAGTCGAGGTGCGACACGAGGTCGCTTACAGAAGTTGTTCTCCCTTCTCGCCGTATCGAAGGCGAGAACCACCGGTGTCACCCGGTGAATCTAGGGGCCTGAATCAAGAGCGGCTCTGACAACGTAACGAAGCGCCGCAAGGCGCGGGGTATCAATCGCGAGAGGCGTACCCTTCTGGCAGCCATACGCCGGATGAGTGCCAGATAGTCGGTATGGTGAAAACATTTGAATCTGCAGTAGGGTCGTTACGTTGAACGAGCGGAAATGGCTATTGCGCTCGAACCAAAACGGTACTGGAGGTGGGAACAGCGTCTTTCGATTACGCGTTCGTGACCCGCATACCTCCCGGCCCAGAGCAGGCACCTAACCCGGCGTACTTCCATAAGCGGAACGTGGAAACCCCGTATCGCTCCCTTCGGGACAGCAGGCTGCGAGGTCTGCCCATGGCGGTGCGGGCACAGGATCGGGGAAAAAGCGAATGCCCGGCTGTAATGGACGGGATACGGGTTGCAACATCACCCGACGCGAAAGCGGGCAGACTTCCTCGTGGTCTCTCCTCACCAGAGAGTTTGCAGAACCATCTAAACGGAAGGAAAGCAAATGAGCGCAGCAACACGGGCGCGTGCACCTTCGGGCGTGGCGTGGACCGGCATCAATTGGGCCGATGTTCAACGTCAGGTAAGGAGGCTGCAATGTAAGCGCCTCGCCTGGACCGTTCGGTTTTTCCTGGACAACGCGATGTGAAGCGGGACATGCTATCTCCTTTGGGTATTTTGCGTTACCCGGTAACGAGTTCAGACATATCGTTACCGGGTAACAACGACGAGGGGAAACCGATGGCGCAAACAACAGCGGAGCGGCAGGCCGCCTTCCGGGCAAGGCGGGCGACAGCTGGAAACGATGGCAACGGGGAGCGGCGGCTTGATATGTGGGTGACCACTGAAGCCGATCTCGCGCTCGCACGGCTGGCACGCCGTTACTCGGTAACGAAACGTGAGATGCTGGAGCGGCTGGCAGTGCGGGCGGACGCGGCGATCGTGCGCAGGCTCGATCCGGACTCCGCAGAATGGGATACCTACTTCCAGGTGCCACGGTAGCCCTTCAGCGTTACCGGGTAACGGACCGGTGTCCCAGGTGCAGTCGGCTACCGGCTCAGCGCGTGTGAGCCGCTCCGGGCGATCGGGGCGTGCTGTCCACCGCTGTTGTTCAACCGGTCGGAACCGCAGGTTGGGGTGGATTTTGCAGGTCTGCGGCAACGCGCCAGGGCAGCAATTCGTCGACGCGGTTGATTGGATGATCGGCAATACAGGTCAGCACGTGGCACAGGTAAGCGCGCGGGTCGATGCCATTGAGTTTGCACGACGCGATCAACGAGTACATCGCCGCCGCCCGCTCGCCGCCGCTGTCGGAGCCGGCAAAGAGGAAGTTCTTTCGACCCAGGGCCACACAACGCAGCGCATTTTCGGCGATGTTGTTGTCTATCTCCACCGTGCCGTCGTCGCAATACAGCGTCAACGCATCCCACTGGTTGAGCGAGTAGTTGATCGCTTTGGCTGTGTCCGACTTGGCCGACAACGTCTTGAGCTTTGCCCTGAGCCACATGCCATAGTTTTCGAGCAAGGGTCTGGCCTGCGCCTGCCGCACACGCAGTCGCTCCGCTGGCAGCTTACCGCGGATGCCGGCCTCGATACCATAGAGCTCGCCAATGCATCTGAGCGCCTCGGTGGTCGTCTCTGATGGCGTGCGTACGTGAATGTCGTAGAGTTTGCGTCGCGCGTGCGCATGACACGCCGCTTCGCGAATCGAGCCATCCTTGAACAGCTCGTCGAAGCCGGCGTAAGCGTCCGCTTGCAGGATGCCGCTGAAGTCGGCCAGATGGCGCTGGGGATGCTCCCCGCGCCGGTTGGGCGAGTAGGCAAACCATGCCGCGGGGGATTCCTTCGAGCCAGCCCGACTATCATCGCGCACATAGACCCACAGCCGTCCGGTTCGGGTCTTTTTGTTGCCTGGCGCGAGCACGGGAATCGGCGTGTCATCCGCATGCAGCTTCGTGCCGGCCATCACATAGCGGCGCAACGCCTCCACCAGCGGATCGACCAGGGACTCGCACATGCCGACCCATCGGCCCATGCTCGCCGGGTCCAGCGTGACCTTGTCGCGTGCCGCAATCACCGACTGCCGGTACAGCGGCTGGTGATCCGCGTATTTGGCCACGAGAATGTCGGCAAGCAGGCTCGGGTGTGCGATACCGCGCTCGATCGGCAGGCTCGGCGCAGGCGGCTGCACGATGCGGCGGCAGCACGCGCAGACCTTCTTGCGCCGGATGGTACGGATGACCGTGAACGCTGCCGCGATGCGGCCAAGCTGTTCGGAGACGTCCTCGCCCAGCGGTTGCATCTGGCCGCCGCACTCGGGGCAAACCGGATCCGGCTCCAGCACATGCTCCTCGCGCGGCAGGTGTTCCGGCAGCGCCTCGCGCGAAGCACGGTTCGCGCTCGCCTTGCTGCTGCCGGCCTGCGCTTCGCGCGTCTCGGCCACGCCCCGGCTGCCGGTCAGGTCCTCCAGTCGGGTCTCAAGTTCCGCAATTTCCCGGTCCAGTTTCTCGGACTTGCGGCCGAACTGCATGCGCTTGAGTTTGTCGATTTGCGCCTTGAGCCGTTCGATTTCCAGATCCCGCTCGGCCAGGGACGCCCGCGCCTCGAGCAGCAAGGCCTTGAGTGCATCGATGTCATCAGGAAGGTCGCTGGCATCAGACATGCCACGCAGTTTACGCAGGTGCCGCGCGGTTTACAACATCGACAGTGGCTCAGCGGTGCGGCGTGGCTGCCGCCAGTCGATGCCTTCGAGCAGCATCGACAGCTGGGCGTGGGTCAGATGGATCTTGCCGCTATCGGCCTGCGGCCAAACGAAGCGGCCACGCTCGAGCCGCTTGTAACATAGCTCGGAATGCAGGCCTTGTTGCTACCTCGGCGCAGCTTGTCCGCATAACTCATCCCTTCCATCCCTTCAGTGGCCGGCAGCTCGTCTGCGTTGGCGAGCGCTATAACCGCTCCGGCAAGCGTCTCTTGCTGCGCATCGACGACAAGAGCTTCTGCTCTGTTCCCCCGAAGTGGACCGATATGAGCGAGCCTGATCCTGAGGTCACCATGGGGCAAGAACGTGCGCTGTTCACGGTAGCGGACTTGATGGAACTTGCTTGCCTCGTGACACGCCTCTCCTCGCAAAGGCGAGCTGATAGCGCCAATTAGCTGTAAGCCTAATTTTGCCGCTTATGTAATGTAATTATGCCGCACGTTCTTTCATTAACGCAGCCATAGTCGCAATACTATTCCGTAAAATTACGACTAAAGTCCATCTTTATTGACCTTGACAAGGCTTGCATTGCGGCATATTTTAATTACATATACTCTTTGAGTCATCTGGAGTTGAATGTGCCCACAACCATCGAACGCAAGCGCTCGAAGATCGACGTTCTCACAGAGGACGGCGCGTTGAATCCGATGCCGGAGAACGTCCTGGACCCCAAGTTTCAGGAAGGGAGTTTTTTTGACCCGCACGATGCCGTGCAGGTGAAGTACGAGATGTTGCGCCGCGTCTCCGTCGAGAAGGCATCGGTGACGTCGGTTTCCGACGAATACGGCGTCTCACGACCGACCTTTTATCAGGCCCGGATGGACTTCGAGGAAGGCGGGATCGCTGGACTGATGCCGAGGAAGCGGGGGCCGCATGGTCCACACAAGATCCAGGGTGATGTGTTGGCGTTTCTCAAGACACGGCTTGCCCCTGGAGAGCCGATTCGGGCACGCGAACTGGCAAGGCTGGTTCGCAAGGAATTTGGTCTCGATGTGCATCCAAGAACGATCGAACGTGCCTTCGGTGTAAAAAAAACGGCGGAATAACCAGAGCCGACGCCAGACCACCGACGCTTTCGCCCGCCGTCGTCGCGCAGTACGAGGTGATGCGTTCGGCCATGCTGGGGGAGGTTTTGCCTGCAGACGCCCGGCGTGGGCTCAACGTCTTTCTAAATCGAGGCATGTGGGCATGGGCATGCATGTCGGTCACTACCGGCACGCGCCCGGAACCGATTCCGACCCAATCCGCACCACATGCACGATCCTTCGAGCGCAACACCGTGGTTTACGCACTCGCAGGCATGGCCATGACATTCAATAAGTGGGGAACACTATGAACGCATCGCATAAAGTTCAACCTCATCACCTCGAGCGGGGTGCGTACCTTTACATTCGGCAGTCGTCGATGCGACAGGTCGTCGAGAACGTCGAGAGCACGAAACGGCAGTACGCCCTGCGTGGTCGTGCGACCGCGCTTGGTTGGCGCGATGACCAGATCATCACGATCGATAGCGATCAAGGTGAATCTGGAGCGTCGGCGTCCTGGCGGGAGGGGTTTCAACGGCTGGTTACTGATGTCGGCATGGGCCGGGCCGGCATCGTCATGGGCCTGGAGGTGTCACGCCTGGCGAGAAACAATGCCGACTGGCATCGCCTGCTGGAGATCTGCGCCCTCGCTGATACGCTGATTCTGGACGAAGACGGAGTATACGATCCGGCCAGCTTCAATGATCGGCTCCTGCTCGGGCTCAAGGGAACAATGAGCGAGGCCGAACTCCATGTTATCAAGGCCCGATTGCGTGGCGGAATCCTGAACAAGGCGCGCCGTGGCGAGTTTCGCTGTCGACTTCCGACAGGCTTCGTGTACGACGAACTCGGCAACGTGGTGCTTGACCCAGACTCGCAGGTCAGGGAGACAATCGCGTACTTCTTCGAGACGTTTTCACGGGTAGGCTCTGCCTGTCAGACAGTCAAGGTCTTCAAGAATGAGGGGCTTCTGTTTCCATCCCGCATGCGCAACGAGAAGCTGATAACCTTCCAGCCCCTCACCGCGTCGACCGCGCTCCGGACACTGAACAACCCGCGTTACGCAGGCACTTACTTCTATGGCCGGCGGTATTACCGGCGGACTGCTGATGGTAAGAGTCTGACTCGGAAGCGCGAACGTGACGACTGGCTAGCCTGCATCCCGGATGCCCATCCCGGGTACATCACACGGGAACAGTTTCAGCAGAATCTCGAGATTCTCAAGACCAATGGTCAAGGGTACGAGGTTGCGCGAGCGTCGCCGCCCAGGGAAGGCGCAGCCCTGCTACAGGGGCGCGCGGTTTGCGGGCTTTGCGGCCGGCACTTCCGGCTCCGGTACGCAACACGACGCGGACGACAGGAAGCGTGGTATATCTGCGATCGCGCACAAGGCACTCGTGGCGAACCCTGCTGCCAGTCGATTGCCGGAGCGCCTATAGATGAAGCGGTTGGTGCACTGGTCGCCGCCATGATGACTCCGGCCGCCGTTGAATTGGCGCTGGAGATTCGCAGAGAGATCGAAGCCCGCCACGACGAAGCAGACCGGTTGCGCCTTCGGGCCGTCGAACGCGCGCAGTACGAGGCTGATCTTGCACAGCGACGATTCATGCTGGTTGCCCCAGATAATCGTCTGGTCGCCGACACGCTCGAGCATGAATGGAACGACAAGTTACGCACGTTGGCCAACGCCAGGGAGGAAAGGGAGCGTAGCCAGCAGGAGGAACGTCTCGTGGTCGACGATGCAATCCGCGACCGACTCATCGCCATGACGACCGACTTCAAAACGCTCTGGCGTGACCAATCACTACCGAACCGTGAACGCAAGCGGCTACTCGCTTACATTATCGAGGATGTCACGCTGGTCAAACTGCCAGAAGAGGGAACAACCAGGATTCACGTCCGCTTCAAGGCTGGCAGGACTGAAACCCTGACGGCGCAGAATCCCCAAACCTCTGCACAACAGGTTAAGACCCGGCCAGAGGTCCTGGAACTCATCGACACGCTTCTCGACAGCCACATATGCTCCGAGATTGCTGACATCCTCAACAATCAGGGTATCCGCCCTGGTGGTTGTGTCCGGCCAGGTAAGGCCGACATCCGATTTACCGCGCTGCGCGTCGCATATCAGGCTCAGCGAAACGGGCTCCGCTCCCGTCGCGACAGACTGCGGGATCGTGGCATGTTGACGAGACTTGAGGCCGCCGCGCGGCTTGGAATCCATGAAGCCACGCTCGTCAGATGGGTGGAACACGGCATCGTCACCAAACACGCCTATAACGATTATGCGCATCTCTACGAAGTCCCCGATTCGAACCCACCGGTGAAGCATAGTAGTCGATGGGACCGGCTCGCTGACCGCGTAGCTGCGGTGCAGGCGACGAAAGAATCAAAACCCTCTCATCCAACCAAAGGAGTTGTAGTATGAAGCCAGATAGTTTGCAAGCAGCCATAGCCCGTCGCTGGTAGCCCAAAGAATTTTTACCAGGTCGCCGCGACGGCCGCGGAAGATGAACACGTGACCGCCCAGCGGATTCTCCTCAAGCGCCGTCTGTACCTTGGCGGCCAGGCCCTGGAAGCCGCAGCGCATGTCGGTCACCCCTGCTGCGATCCAGATACGTGTGCCCGCCGGCAGGCCGATCATCGCGACAGCTCACGGATCAACAGACGTAGCGTGGCGGGCGAGACCTCGCCGCGGATCCGCAGACACGCATTGCTGAACACCACCTCGCACACGCTCTCAACCACGGTGTTCACGCCCCCCGCGTCGCGCACCGTCACCGGGGTCGATTCGGCGGTGTCGGCGACAATGCTCACCGGCAACAGCGGCGCACTCTCCCGGGCAGGATCGGATATCGTGGGGTTGGGAAGCGACGGGATGCCGTAGGCACCTTGCAGATACTGCCGTCGCCATTTGAACAGCAAATTCGCATTAACCTCGTTGGCACGCGCAATCAACGCTACCGAGGCACCTGGCTCAAGTGACTGCTCTACCAGGCGCCGTTTGAACTCCGTAGGGAAATTCGGTCGCTTATATGCGCCACCGGCTGCGCGCGCCTTCAATGTATTGTCCACTTTGGTGTCCGCAATAATTTGGTGGACACCAAATTACCCAAACCCTCAATCCGCTGTCCATAACGGCCCAGACGAGCCGCTTACGCTGCAATCGCGTATGGTGAAGGCGGTACAGGCCGGCCGCCATAACAGGGTGAAAGCACTGCAATGGCTGCTGACCCATTCGTTCAGCGGCCGTGCATTAGCCGTGAAGCGGGTGACTGAAAACAAAGGCAGGAACACCCCCGGTGTGGACAAGGTAACGTGGAAAACACCGGCGGCAGAGGCCAACGCGATTGCGTCGTTGAAGAGGCGGGATTATTCGCCCCTTCCACTTCGGAGAGTTTTTATTCTGAAGAAAAACGGCAAGACGAGGCCGCTCGGCATACCCGTGATGAAATGCCGCGCCATGCAGGCGTTACATCTGCTGGCGTTGGAACCCGTTGCGGAAACCACCGCCGATCTGAACTCTTATGGGTTCAGACCGGAACGCTCTACTGCTGACGCTGGGGGACAATGCTTCATTTCTCTGGCAAAAAAGGCGAGTGCGGAATGGGTGCTGGAGGCCGACATCCAAGGCTGTTTCGACAAAATTTCCCACGACTGGATTATTGCCAATATCCCCACGGACAAGGTGGTTCTAAAGAAGTGGCTCAAAGCGGGATACGTGTATCAAAACGAACTCTTCCCCACTGACGCCGGCACCCCGCAAGGGGGAATTATTTCCCCGGTGGCAGCCAACATGACGCTCGATGGCCTCGAAGCTATGCTAGCGGAAAAATTCCCGCGAGCGAAGCCGAGAGGACTGAAAATGAACATGGTGCGTTACGCGGACGACTTCATTATTACCGGCCACTCGAAGGAGTGGCTGGAACATGAAGTCAGGCCGGCAGTAGCTGAATTCCTGGCGGAACGCGGGCTGGTCCTATCACCAGAAAAGACCAGGATAACGCACATCAAGGATGGGTTTGATTTCTTCGGATGGAACATTCGCAAGTACAACGGCAAGCTACTGATGAAGCCGTCGAAAGCGAACGTCAAGGCACATCTTGACAAAATTCGTGAAATCATCAAGGCCAACAAGACGGCTAAACAGGCGAACCTGGTGAAGCTGCTCAATCCTGTTTTACGAGGATGGGCGAATTACCATAGCCATGTCGTCGCCAAGAAAGCCTTCGATCGGGTTGATCACGAGGTCTGGTCAATGCTATGGCGATGGGCGGCAAGAAGGCACCCTAAAAAAGGCGCCCGATGGATAAAAAGCAAATACTTCAGGGCCAAAGGTTTGCGGGACTGGGTATTTGCCGCCACAGAAAAAAAGAGGATGGCACGACAAGAGAGGTCACCTTGCTGAAGGAATCGGCCACGCCAATAAAACGGCACATCAAGATCCGAGCGGGCGCAAATCCGCACGATCCGCAATGGGCACCATACTTCGAATCCCGATGGGGCCAGAAGATGCTGAACTCGACGCGCGGTCGCCGTAAGCTGTACCGTGTCTGGGTAAGGCAAGATGGCATGTGTTCCAACTGTCAGCAGCCCATCACAATGAACACCCGCTGGGATGTTACGCATATTGTGAAGCAAACTGACGGCGGCACGGATGCAGCAAGCAACCTCCAGGTTAACCATCTCAATTGCCGTAGAAATCCGCAGTACGCCGGAAAATGAACTTGTACTACCGGGTGTCGACAGATGCCTTTGCAGAGGCTTGAGCCGTATGCTCCTAAAGGCGCACGTACGGTTCTTAGGGGGCAGCAGCGCAGCAATGCGCTGCTGCTACCCGACCAAGACCATCGCAACATCAAATCAAGGCCGAAAGTCATGCTTGGTTTCAAGCAACTCAAGAGCGCCACGATCACGCTGGCGAGGGTTGATTTGATGCATCACATTCGCAAAGGACAATTTAGCCTCACCCAACTGCGCCTCAAAGAGCACTACACCTGCGTGTTTGGAATGCGGTCCGCTGGGCTCAACGAGGCATCCTATCAAGACCAACTTCCTCGACCGTCTCCACTATTTGCACCATGTATGGACGACTCCCAGTTGTCAAGCAGCCTGAATCTCTGGCATTGGGTCGAGAGTGCAGCCATGTATCCGGGCTCGGTTCGCAGCACTCGCTGCAGGCCCACGGTGAATATCCGCAAGTGGGGTACCCCACCAGAGCCACGGGCTTGATTGCCCTTGGTGCAAAGCGGGTTTGGCCCACCACGGTCCGACCGTTCTGTCATCGAATTGAAGTCTGCTCAAGCAACCTCTGGAAGGTAAATGCTGTTCCGATGTTAAAACCTACATTTGTGAAACCGTCACGCAAGGTTGTATGGGAACGTGGCTAACTTGATAGACCTGTTTGCGAACCAGCAGAGCCCACGCCGTTCGTGCATTTTTTGCTGCGAGCGCCACGGCAACGATATTTTTGTGCCGGCGTCGGCATAGTTTCATGACCCACGAATCTGCCATTTCGGGCTTGGTGGCTGCCATGCGAATAACAGCGCGAGCACCGTGAATCAGAAGTGTTCGTAGTGCTGCATCGCCGCGCTTGCTGATGCCCAGCAAGCGCGGCTTGCCACCCGAGGAGTGCTGACGCGGGACCAGACCCAGCCATGCAGCGAGTTCGCGGCCGTCCTGAAAGGCGCGGGGGTCACCGATTGAGGCTGCCAGTGCGGGAGCGGTGAGTGGCCCAACTCCAGGTATCGTTTCGAGAAGTTGTCCAGCTTCATCCGTACGATGCATCGCACGGATGCGTCCCTCCAGTTCCGCAGCCTTGTTGCCTAGTTCGCGTAAATGCTCGACGAGTAACTGAATCAATGTTCGGAACGATTCGCAAAGCTCATGCTCGCGATCGGACAGAGCTTCGATGGCCCTTTTCCCGAGCAGTCTGATCCCCTGCGGCAAGACGATACCGAACTCACTGAGCAAACCGCGGATTTGATTGGCCAATGCCGTACGCGATTTGACCAGCCCCGTGCGCGCCGGATGCAGTGAAAGCATCGCCTGTTGCGCTTGCGTCTTGACCGGTACAAAGCGCATGTGCGGTCGCGTTACCGCCTCGCAGATCGCTTCGGCATCGGCCGCATCGGTCTTGTTGCTCTTTACGTAAGGTCGAACGAACTGAGTGGCAATCAGGCGCACGGTGTGTCCGAGCTTCGTGAGTTCCCGGCCCCAATAATGCGACGAGCCACATGCCTCCATGCCTACCACGCACGGCTCAAGTTTCGCAAAAAACGGCAGTACGTCAGCGCGGCGCAGTTGCCTGCGGACGACGATATGTCCCTGCAAATCCACTCCATGAACCTGGAATAGCGTTTTTGCGAGATCCAGCCCAACAGTCGCTATCTTCATGATGAACGCTCCTTTGCCGTGGCAAGTCACGACCTCTCCACTTTGGCACATGCCTATCCCGAAGGGCGGGAGTCGTCCATCACATCAGAGCCCACAGGAGTTCGAGCTTAGGAGATGTACTCATGAGTCTTGACTGGCTGTGTCGACGCTAGGACGCTCGCCTTTGGATTGATGGCAATCCAGCCGTCCAGCATGTCTGCCCACGCCTGGAGCATCGCCCTCCTCTGCTCTGCATACTCGGCCTTGTTGTAGACCGCGCGCACACCACGCTGTTCGTGAGCGAGGCATTTCTCGATCCAGTCAGTGTTGAACCCTGTTTCGTGCAACAGTGTGCTGGCCGTCCGACGCAGATCATGCACCGTGAAAGGATCAAAATCTGCTCCGTCGTCGCGTATCAGCTTTACCGTGCTGTCGATGACACGGTTCAGGGTCGCCGCACTTATTGGGGAAGCCGTCTCATAGCGGCCGGGATGCACGTACGAACTCGCTCCAAAGCACGTCTTGAATGCGACCAGAATGTCCAGAGCCTGTTGGCTAAGATAGACAATGTGGGGGCGACCGGCCTTCATCCGTTCCTTCGGAATTGTCCAGACTGCGGCGTCGAAATCTATCTCACCCCACATCGCCAGAATGAACTCGGACTTGCGCACCAGCGTGAGCAGCATGAATCTGATAGCAAGACGCAGCGTAGGCATCGTCGGCGTCCGTTCCAGTGCACTGAAAAACACGTGGATTTCGGCAGGAGACAGTGCCCGATCACGCGGCTTGAAGCTGGCGATGGCAGACGGGCGGATGGCCTCCGCAGGATTGTCCACCTTTAGTCCCCGCACCTGCGCGAAACGGTAGACCTGCAGAACGATGTCGCGCGCCTGCACGGCAGGGGCCGCGGCGCCCCTCTCCCTGATCTTCTCGCAGCGCGCCATCAGTCGTGCGGGCGTGATCTCTTCCAACTTCAGCCGGCCAAATTCCGACGCGAGATTCCGCTCGTATACCGATTTGCGCATCGCTCGTGTGGAGTCGGCAAGAGCAGTCTCCACAAAGTATTTCTCCGCCCACTTACCAAACGTTAGCGCCTCGGTCGCCTCGACCCGTTTCTCGACTTTCGCACGTGAAGGACTTTCTCCGCGTTGGATTGTTCCGTAGGCCTGGTCGCGTAGAAGCCGGGCTTCCGGGAGGCTAACAGCCATTCCGAATCCGAGTTCGTCTGGCTTGCGTGGCTTCCGTGCGGAAAGTGATGGATCGTACCGACCGATAACCAGGGTTTCCCGGCGACCGTTCACCCGGTAGTCGTACCGGAAGCTCACCGCGCCAGAAGGCGTCACTGCCGCATATAGCCCCCGCTGATCGGCAACCTTATAGATCTTCTGGGCCGGCTTCAGCGCTCGCAACTGCATGTCTGTGAGCATAGAGACTCCTCGAACGTATACCGTCAACCGATACCGCCAGACTGATTTGACGGTATCGGACAAGACCGTCCGAGGAAGATATGTCGGTACCGTCACCGATACCGACATTTCCACCAGGCATCGCCCGGATCACAGCAGACCACACCGGACAATAACCTCATGTTTTTAAACGGAAAACATGGAAAATCGGACCTCCCGGAACGACTTGGGAGCAGTCTAAATCATTCCCACTCAATCGTCGCCGGCGGTTTCCCCGAGATGTCATAAACCACCCGGTTAATCCCGCGCACTTCATTAATGATGCGATTCGACACATGCCCCAGCAAGTCGTGCGGCAGATGCGCCCAATGCGCAGTCATGAAGTCCAGCGTCTGCACCGCGCGCAGCGCAACGACGTACTCGTAAGTCCGGCCGTCACCCATCACGCCGACGCTCTTCACCGGCAGGAACACCGCGAACGCCTGGCTCGTCAGGTCGTACCACGACTTGCCAGTTTCCTTGTCGATAAAGGTGCGCAGCGTCTCGATGAAAATCGCGTCCGCACGACGCAGCAGATCGGCAAAATCCCGGCGCACTTCGCCGAGAATCCGCACGCCCAGACCCGGGCCCGGGAACGGATGGCGGTACACCATTGCCGGCGGCAAACCGAGCTTCACGCCGAGTTCGCGCACTTCGTCCTTGAACAGCTCACGCAGCGGTTCGAGCAGCTTCAGATTCAGCGTCTCGGGCAGGCCGCCCACGTTATGGTGGCTCTTGATGGTCTGCGTCGCCTTCTTGCCCTTGCCGGCCGATTCGATCACGTCCGGATAGATCGTGCCTTGTGCCAGCCACTTCGCGTCGGTCAGCTTGTTGGCTTCGGTCTGGAACACTTCGACGAATTCCGCGCCGATGATCTTGCGCTTCGCTTCCGGGTCGGTCACGCCGGCCAGCTTCGACAGGAACACTTCGCTTGCGTCAACGTGAATCACCTTCACGCCGAGGTTTTCAGCGAACGTTGCCATCACCTGCTCGGCTTCGTTCAGGCGCAGCAGGCCGTGATCGACGAACACGCAAGTCAGCTGGTCGCCGATCGCGCGATGCAGCAGCGCCGCCGCCACCGACGAATCCACGCCGCCCGACAAGCCTAGAATCACATGCTCTTTGCCCACCTGCTCGCGAATCTTCGCGACAGCTTCGTCGATGTAGTGGCCCATTTCCCAGTCGGGATTCGCGCGGCAAATCTGCAGCACGAAACGCTCGAGCATCGCGCGGCCTTGCACGGTGTGCGTGACTTCCGGGTGCCATTGCAGGCCGTAGAAATGGCGTTGTTCGTCGGCCATCGCCGCGATCGGGCACGATTCCGTCGATGCCATCAGCTGGAAGCCCGGCGGCATTTCCAACACCTTGTCGCCGTGGCTCATCCACACCTTCAGCATGCCGTGACCTTCCGGCGTGGTGAAGTCGCTGATGCCTTCGAGCAGGCTCGTATGGTTGCGCGCGCGCACCTCGGCATAGCCGAACTCACGCAGGTGGCCGATATCGACCTTGCCGCCGAGCTGCTCGGCCATCGCCTGCATGCCGTAGCAAATGCCGAGTACAGGCACGCCGAGTTCGAACACCGCTTGCGGCACGCGCGGCGTATCCGTTTCGGTGACCGAGCTCGGGCCGCCGGAGAGGATCACGCCCTTCGGCGCGAAATCGCGAATGAACGACGCATCGACGTCGTACGGATGAATTTCCGAATACACGTTGGCTTCGCGAACGCGACGTGCAATCAGTTGGGTGACTTGCGAACCGAAGTCGAGGATCAGGATCTTGTCATGCATGGCAGCGGACGGAGTCAAAAGTGAACGGATACGGGATGCCGCGCACGAAGCGCGGCGTTGAATTCAAAACGGTCCACGTGGGGACGATCGAACATGAAGCGTAACGATGAAGCGCGTTGGACCCGCTGGCACCGCAGGCACTTACCAGCGGCGCGCACGAACGGAATCCGGTAGCTTCGGCAGGCGTTCTGGCGCTCGAGGCGTCAGTCATGAGTCAGCCATGAAACGGCGGCCGGGGCGCACCGGGCGCATCGGCAGCGGAGTTGCGAGCTTCGTCGCGCGCGGCTGCAGCCTCGGCCCGTGCGGCGCGTTCAGACGCCGTCAGGCCCGGTTCGTCGACCTCGGGATGAAGCGGTGCTGCCGCAACAGGACTCACGGGCCGTGTGACCGGCATGACAGGCTCGACTGCCGGTTCGGCGCGATAGACCGGAAAGCC
This sequence comes from Paraburkholderia sp. D1E, assembly GCF_052682275.1. Taxonomy (NCBI): domain Bacteria; kingdom Pseudomonadati; phylum Pseudomonadota; class Betaproteobacteria; order Burkholderiales; family Burkholderiaceae; genus Paraburkholderia; species Paraburkholderia sp. D1E. The sequence goes on along the minus strand of NZ_JBQYMB010000001.1, from coordinate 6,255,253 downwards.
CGCCGTAACGGAAGCGGGTTCGCGCCGGTTGGCCGCATCTTTCGCGGCATCTTTGGCGGCCTGTTTTTCAGCACGCTCGGCAGCAGCGGCCTCAACCAGCCGCACCTTTTCGCGCCGCCGCACCGCGCCAGAGAGGCGCACACCGCCGAGGCCGATCACCAGCAGCACGACACCGGTCAACACAGCGATGATCTGCCCGAAGCCGGTCAGCGCCGGCGTATGCAGCCCCAGCAGCCAGACCAGCATCAGCACGCCGGTCAGCCAGTTCACATGGCCGACGACCTTGGCAACCGTCGACGTAAGCGAACCGTCGAGCGACGCGTGCAAAGCGAGCCACGCGAGCCCGATCAGCGCCACGCCAAACCCTTGGCCGACCAGAGCCGGCTGGGTTTGCACCAACAGCAGCGCGTTGTACAACGAAGTCCAGGGCGTCAGCAGAAACAGCAGGCCGAACGCAAGCAACAACAATGCATCGAGGATGAGTACAGCGCGCAGCAATGGCTTCATTGGCGTTTAGTCCACGTGGTAGTTGGGCGCTTCCTTGGTAATCTGCACGTCATGCACATGCGACTCGCGCAAGCCCGCGCCCGTGATCTGCACGAACTCGGCCTTGTCGTTCATCTCCGGGATCGTGCGGCAACCGCAGTAGCCCATGCTGGCGCGCACGCCGCCGATCAGCTGGAACAGGATCGCGTTGACCGAGCCCTTGTAGGCGACGCGGCCTTCGATACCTTCCGGCACGAGCTTGTCGATGTTCGCGGAGTTGTCCTGGAAGTAGCGGTCCGCAGCACCGTCTTTCATCGCACCGACCGAGCCCATGCCACGGTACGACTTGTACTGGCGGCCCTGGAACAGGAACACGTCGCCCGGCGCTTCTTCGGTGCCGGCGAACATGCTGCCCATCATCACGGAGTTCGCACCGGCGGCCAGCGCCTTGCTGACGTCGCCCGAGAAGCGCACGCCACCGTCGGCGATGACCGGCACGCCTGTGCCCTTCAGCGCTTCGGAGACATTGGAAATCGCGGTGACCTGCGGCACGCCCACGCCGGCGACGATCCGCGTCGTGCAGATCGAGCCCGGGCCGATACCGACCTTCACGCCGTCTGCGCCGTACTCGACGAGCGCCTTGGCCGCCGCAGCGGTGGCGATGTTGCCGCCGATCACTTCGACGTGCGGGAATTTCTGTTTGACCCACCTGACGCGCTCGAGCACACCCTTGCTATGGCCGTGCGCCGTGTCGACGACGATCACGTCCACACCTGCCTGCACCAGCAGTTCAACGCGTTCTTCGTTGTCTTCGCCCACGCCGACCGCAGCGCCTGCACGCAGCTTGCCGTGTTCGTCTTTACACGCGTCCGGGTGTTCGGTTTGCTTGGTGATGTCCTTGACGGTCATCAGCCCACGCAGCTCGAATGCGTCGTTAATGACCAGCACGCGCTCGAGACGGTGGCTATGCATCAGCGCCTTGGCTTCGGCGAGCGGCGTGCCTTCCTTGACGGTGACGAGGCGCTCGCGCGGCGTCATGATGTTGCGCACCGGCTCGTCCAGACGCTCTTCGAAACGCAAGTCGCGGTTTGTGACGATCCCGATCAGTTGCGCGCCTTCGACGACGGGGAAGCCCGAAATGCCATGCTGGCGCGACAGCGCAATGACGTCGCGCACCTTCATTTGCGGCGGCACCGTGATCGGATCACGCACGACGCCCGATTCGAAGCGCTTGACCTTGGCCACTTCACGCGCCTGCTCCGCCGGCGTGAAATTCTTGTGGATGATGCCCACGCCACCCATTTGCGCCATCGCGATCGCGAGACGGGCTTCGGTGACGGTGTCCATAGCGGCGGACACAAGCGGCATATTCAGGGAGATGTTGCGGGTCAGCCGGGTCTTGAGGCTGGTGTCGCGCGGCAGAACATCAGAAAAGGCCGGGACAAGGAGCACGTCATCGAACGTGAGTGCTGTTTGGATCAGACGCATGGCAAATCCTATAGGCGCAAAAGCGAATTATACGCGATACCTCCCCGGTTTTCACTGCACTAACAGCAGCTTAGCGAATTTCGGGCGATTTTTTTCGTGACTTCGAACCCTTCGATTTCGCTTCTGCGTTCGCCTCAGGTTCGATCCGGTTTCGTTTGCGCGTTCGGGCGCATGGAGGCGCCATCCGGGTCACGCGGGGCAATTCGAAGGCTTCCGCGCAGCCGAATCGCCGCGCGGAAGTAAAAAAGCGCCTGAAAACGCCGGACAAAACCACTGGAATGCAGAATCAAACAAGACACCCCGCCAGCCAAACGGCTATTCTGCCGACCATTCCAGTTTTTCTTGCAGGGGCAGTCGATGCAGCGCGGTGTGGCATATGGAGTAATGGCCGGGGCCCTATGGGGCATGGTGTTTCTGGTGCCGCGCGTGCTGCCCGATTTTTCGCCGCTGCTGCTGAGCGCCGGCCGTTACACGATGTACGGCATCGTCTCGCTGGCCGCCGCGCTGCCAATGGCCCGCTCGCTCGTCAAACGCCTGACCCGCGAGGATCTCGGCGCACTGGTCAAACTGGCCTTGGCCGGCAACCTGCTGTACTACCTGCTGCTGACTGCGGCCGTCCATATGATCGGCATCGCGCCGGCATCGCTGATCGTCGGCGTGCTGCCGGTCACGGTGACGCTGCTCGGCCGGCGCGATCATGGCGCCGTGCCGCTCGCCCGCCTCGCGTGGCCGCTCGCGTTGGTGGTGGCCGGCATCGCCTGCATCAACATCGACGTGTTCACGGTAGCGGACAGCACGCCAGTGAGTATCGCGACGAAGCTCCTCGGCCTCGCCTGCGCAGTCGGCGCGCTCGCCTGCTGGACCTGGTTCGCGGTCGAAAACGCCCGTTATCTGCAGCGACAGACGCATTTCAGCGGCAACGAGTGGTCGGTGCTCTGGGGCGTGGTGACAGGCGCGCTCGGCGCGGCATTGTGGCTGGTGGTCGCCGTCATGCCCTCTGGCGGCCTGCAGGCGCCGCTCGGCGACGGGCGTTGGCACACCTTCTGGATGCTGAATCTGGGCCTCGCAGTGGGCGCGTCGTGGCTCGGCAACGGGCTGTGGAATGCCGCGTCGAAACGGCTGCCGCTCACACTGTCCGGCCAGATGATCGTGTTCGAGACGCTATTTGCGCTGCTCTACGCGTTCATCTACGACCAGCGGTTGCCGCGTCCGCTTGAAACGGCGGCGATCCTGCTGCTGGTCGCGGGGGTATGCTGGTCGGTGCGCCAGCATGCAGACGACGATTCGTCTGGCGGGGCCTCGATAGACGGAAAAGCACAAGTTTCGGCGTCTTGACCTCGCGTTTTGACCCGGCGCAGTGATCCGGGGCCGTGACTCCGGGAACGCACGGCGCCACGCAACGGCAACGGCCAAGTCGCGCCCAACAGCCGCGCCCCCCCTCTCCACGACACGCCTAGCGCGAATCCTTGTTCTGCCAGCGGCGCCCTTCGATCGAGCCCGCCTTGCGGGTTTTTTCGACGCGCCGTTGACGCGACAGCTTCGGATCCACCAGCAACGGACGGTAAATCTCGACGCGATCATGGTCGGCGAGCACCGCATCGAGCGGCTTGAGCTTGCCGAATACGCCAACCTTCTGCGTGCCCAGATCGATCTGCGGATAACGCCGCAAGATGCCGCTCGCGTCGAGCGCCTGCTGCAACGTGGCGCCTTCCGGCAATTCCACGGCGATCAGCGTCTGCTCATTAGCGAGCGCGTAGCAGACTTCAATCGACAAGCGCGCGCTCATGCCTTACCGTAGCGCTGATCGGCGCGCTTCACGAATGATTCGACGAAGGTGTTGGCAATGTGGCTGAACACCGGCCCAATGATCTTCTCAAGAATGATGTTGGTAAATTCGTAGTGCAGCGCGAATTCAATCTTGCAGGCATCCGCGCGCAACGGCGTGAAGCGCCAGAAGCCGGTGAATTTGCGAAATGGACCGTCCGCAAACTCCATATCGATGCGCGTGGGCCGCTCCATGCTGTTATGCGTGGCGAAATGCTGCTTGATGCCCTTGAAGTTGATGTCGATCTTCGCCTCCATGCCGGTTTCGTCCTGGCGACGGATTTCGACTCCCCCGCACCAAGGCAGGAAGTTGGGGTAATCGGCGACGTCGGTGACGAGGTCGAACATCTGTTCCGCCGAATGGCGGATCAACACGGTTTTCTGGACATCTGCCATAAATTGAACAGCGCGTGGCAAGGGTGGACAAGCGCCGCGGGCTTTCCTTGCCCCGCTTTGCTAAAATCGTGATTTTAAACGAGTTGGGCACTTTCCATTCATGAGCATCATCGACAACAGAAAAGCCTTCTACGACTACTCGGTCGAAGAACGCTATGAAGCAGGGCTCGTGCTCGAAGGATGGGAGGTCAAGGCGCTGCGCGCCGGGCGCGGCCAGATCAAGGAAGGTTACGTTGTTATCAAGAATAACGAACTGTTCCTGATCGGCACGCACATCAGCCCGCTGCCCGAAGCCTCGACCCACATCCACCCGGACCCGGTGCGCACGCGCAAGCTGCTGCTGCACAGCGAGGAAATCAGCAAACTGATCGGCAAAGTCGAGCAGCGCGGCTACACGCTCGTGCCGTTGAACTTCCATTACAAAGGCGGCCGCGTCAAATGCGAGATCGGCCTGGCCAAGGGCAAGAAGCAGCACGACAAGCGTGAGACTGAAAAACAGCGCGACTGGGAACGCGAGAAGGCACGCCTGATGCGTTCGCCGTCGTAATGGTGGTCTTCACAGGCTTGATCCGCGACCTGGCCTGACTCCCGCCGCGTAATGCGCGGATTTGCCGCGCTTTGCTAGCCCGGGCAATTCCCGGGCAAAAGCCGCGATTCACGCCAAAACTAACGAAAAATGGCCCGCTTATTTTGCGGGCCATTTTTTTCGGCAAGGAAAAACGTCAATCAACGCACGTCCGTCGCGCCCTTCCCCTTGTTCACGATGGTCAGCGCCGACGCAATCATCGAACTCATATCCGCCAGGTTACCCGGCACGATCAGCGTGGTGCCCTGCTTCGCCAGGTTACCGAATGCGTTCACATACTGCTCGGCCACCTTCAGGTTCACCGCTTCCATCCCACCGTTCGACTGGATGGCCGCAGCAATCTTCTGAATCGCCTGTGAGTTAGCCTCCGCCACCGCCAGAATCGCCGCTGCCTGCCCCTGCGCCTGATTGATCGCCGCCTGCCGTTCGCCTTCGGACTTCTGGATCGATGCTTCTCGCCCACCCGAGGCGATATTGATCTGCTCCTGCTTACGCCCTTCGGATGCCGCGATCAGCGCGCGCTTCTCGCGCTCGGCGGTAATCTGCGCCTGCATCGCATGAAGGATTTCCTTGGGCGGCGTCAGGTCCTTGATCTCATAGCGCAGCACCTTGACGCCCCAGTTCGACGCAGCTTCATCAAGCGACGACACAATGCTGTGGTTGATGAAGTCGCGTTCCTCGAAAGTCTTGTCGAGTTCGAGTTTGCCGATCACCGAGCGCAGCGTGGTCTGCGACAACTGCGTAATCGCGAACACGAAGTTGCTCGAACCGTACGACGCCTTCATGGGATCGGTGACCTGGAAATACAGCACGCCATCCACCTGCAGTTGCGTGTTGTCGCGCGTAATACACACCTGGCTCGGCACTTCGAGCGGGATTTCTTTAAGAATGTGCTTGTACGCAATCCGGTCGACGAACGGAAACGCGAAGCTCAGGCCCGGCGTCAACGTGCGGTGATAGCGGCCGAGCCGCTCCAGCACCCACGCATGTTGCTGCGGCACGATCTTGAGCGTCTGCGCCGCTAGCACGATCACGATGATCAGAAGCACCGCCCCGACGATGGTTGAATCCATTACTGCCCTCCGGTCCGTAGTTCGAATGGTTGTGCGTGGTTCTGCGCACGCGTTGGTGCGTGGTTCTGCGCACGCGTTGGTGCATGATTCTGTACACGCGCTGGCGCGTGCTCAGGCCACCGTTGCCTTGGCTTTCTCCGACCGGCTGGCCACGACGACGAGGCAACTGCCGCGCATCTCGGCGATTTCATAGAGCGGCGCGTCTTCGGGTTCGCCGGCGGCCAATTCGACGTCCCATGCAGCGCCGCGATAGTTGGCGCGCGCCCGGCGCTCATGCCACGCTGGCACGGTCAGCGTCTGACCGATGTCCAGATTGACGTCCGGGTTCTTCGACGCCTCCTTGCGCGCTCTGCGGCCAAAGCGCGAACGCCGGAGCAACAAGACGGCCGCCAGCGCCACGACCGCTGCGATCGCGAACTGCAGGTCGGCGGCAACCCCCGCCAGTTGCGCAATGGCAGCCGCAATGCAGCCCAACGCGATCATCAGCAAATAGAACGTGCCGCTGATCAACTCCAGCACGACAAGCACACCCGCCCCGATCCACCAGAACAATCCACCTGGCGCCACGTCGACCTCCACAAAACAAAACACCCCGGATCTACCGGGGTGTTTATAGCACGAAGCAGGTGCATTTTACCGAACGGTGCCGCACGCTTTTACGTGCTTTTGACGTATCGCACCGTCCTTTATGCAAGCCGCTTATCGGGCACCTGCCTCGTGCATATTTTTACTTCGCTTATTGACTTCGATTACTTCGTCAGCGATTTCGCTAGCTGCTGCCACGTCTCGATGATCGAGTCCGGGTTCAGCGAGATCGACTTGATGCCTTCATCGGTCAGCCATTGCGCAAAGTCCGGATGATCCGACGGGCCCTGGCCGCAGATACCGACGTACTTGTTCAGTCGCAGACACGTGTCGATCGCGCGCTTCAACAGGAACTTGACGGCCGGATCGCGTTCGTCGAAATCGACTGCCAGCAGTTCCATGCCGGAGTCGCGGTCGAGGCCGAGCGTGAGCTGCGTCAGGTCGTTCGAACCAATCGAGAAGCCGTCGAAGAATTGCAGGAATTCTTCAGCGAGAATCGCGTTCGACGGCACTTCGCACATCATGATCAGGCGCAAACCCTTCTCACCGCGCTTCAGGCCGAACTTCTCCAGCAGCCCGACCACGCGCTCCGCCTGCTTCAGCGTGCGCACGAACGGCACCATGATCTCGACGTTGTCGAGGCCCATCTCTTCACGCACCTTCTTCAGCGCGATGCACTCCATCTGGAACGCTTCGGCGAAGTCGTCAGCGATGTAGCGCGATGCGCCACGGAAACCCAGCATCGGGTTTTCTTCGTCCGGCTCGTAACGCGAACCGCCGATCAGCTTCTTGTACTCATTCGACTTGAAGTCCGACAGACGCACGATCACGGGCTTCGGATAGAAGGCCGCCGCGATCGTGGCGATACCTTCGGTCAGCTTGTCGACGTAGAACGCGCGCGGCGATGCATGGCCGCGCGCCACGCTTTCCACGGCCTTCTTCAGGTCCTGATCGATGTTCGGGTATTCGAGAATCGCCTTCGGGTGAACGCCGATGTTGTTGTTGATGATGAATTCCAGCCGCGCCAGACCCACGCCTGCATTCGGCAATTGCGAGAAGTCGAAGGCCAGTTGCGGATTGCCGACGTTCATCATGATCTTCACCGGAATCGGCGGTAGTTCGCCGCGCTGGACTTCGGTGATTTCGGTTTCGAGCAGACCGTCGTAGATCTTGCCTTCGTCGCCTTCCGCGCACGATACCGTCACCAGCGCGCCTTCCTTCAGCACGTCGGTGGCATCGCCGCAGCCGACCACGGCCGGTACGCCCAGCTCACGCGCGATGATCGCCGCGTGACAGGTACGGCCGCCACGGTTCGTGACGATGGCCGCCGCGCGCTTCATGACCGGCTCCCAGTTCGGGTCGGTCATGTCGGCGACCAGCACGTCGCCCGGCTGCACACGGTCCATTTCCGACGGGTCGTGAATCACGCGCACCGGACCCGCGCCGATCTTCTGACCGATTGCACGGCCGGTTGCCAGCACGTTCGATTGGCCCTTCAGCTTGAAGCGCTGCTCGGCCTTGCCCGCAGCCTGGCTCTTCACCGTTTCCGGACGCGCCTGCAGAATGAAGATCTTGCCGTCGCGGCCATCTTTGCCCCACTCGATGTCCATCGGACGCTCGTAGTGCTTTTCGATGATGACGGCGTATTTCGCGAGTTCGATCACGTCTTCGTCGGTGATCGAGAAGCGGTTGCGCTGCTCGTGCGTGACGTCGACGGTCTTCACACGGCCTTCTTCGCCAGCCTTGGTGAATTCCATCTTGATCAGCTTCGAGCCGATCGAGCGGCGGATGATCGGGTACTTGCCTTGCGCGAGCGTGGTCTTGAAGACGTAGAACTCGTCCGGATTCACGGCGCCCTGCACGACCGTTTCGCCCAGGCCGTAGCTCGACGTGATGAAGACGGCGTCCTTGAAGCCCGATTCCGTGTCCAGCGTGAACATCACGCCGGCCGCACCGACGTCCGAGCGCACCATGCGCTGCACGCCTGCCGACAATGCGACTTCAGCGTGGGTGAAGCCCTTGTGGACGCGATAGGAGATAGCACGGTCGTTATACAGCGACGCGAAGACGTGCTTCATGCGATCGAGCACGTCGTCGACACCGACCACGTTGAGGTAGCTTTCCTGCTGACCCGCGAACGATGCGTCCGGCAAGTCTTCCGCCGTTGCCGACGAACGCACGGCAAACGACAACTCTTCAGGCGAGCTGTTTTGCAGGGTGTCGAAGCCTGCGCGGATATCCGCTTCGAGGCGCGGCTGCATCGGCGCGTCGATGATCCATTGACGGATCTCTTTGCCCGCTTCGGCGAGCGCCTTCACGTCGTCGACGTCGAGCGTTTCGAGGCGTTTGGCGATGCGTTCAGTCAGATTGTTGTGATGCAGGAAGTCACGGAAAGCCAGCGCCGTGGTGGCGAAGCCAGTCGGCACGCGCACGCCGGCTTCGGCGAGTTGACTGATCATCTCGCCAAGCGACGCGTTCTTGCCGCCGACAATCTCCACATCGGTCATCCGCAACTGCTCGAACGGAACTACATACGCCTCTTCCTTTGCGACGGTAACTGCGTTAGTCATACAAGCCCCTAAGTGTGAAAGAAATTCACGGCTGTGCAAGTGGGCTTGAACGCGAGACGCCCATTGGAAGCGTGACCTCGCGTCTTGCACAACCTGTTGGAGAAGCAATCGCTGCAAATGGTCGCGGGGGCCAAAAAGCGCCGGATGCACGACGTAGAAAGCGGTTGAACGAAATTACCGATCGATCCACCCTAATCTTTCAATTTGCCGCTAGTTACCGGCGCAAAGCGCGGCGTTGACCGACCGTTCACGGTGAGTTAGACGCCAATCGCCCGCAATTGCTTATCCAACAGGTTGCCGCTATTCTACCGTGCCGACTCTCAAAATGTGACAGTCGGACGAGAATTGCGCCTCGAATCGCGCCCCGGACCGGCTGACGGGCTTTTGCGAGGCCCCGCCGCCATCCGGGCGCAGTTGCGGTGCCCACGGCGCGCTGAAATGACGCTGCTGCAATCTCCGGTTAGCCACCGCGCAGCGACGTCAATGCAGCGATGTTTCATTCGAGCGCTTTTTTCCGCTCACGTTCCCCAGCCCACTGATGCCGCCCACCGTATTCATCGTCTCCGACGGTACCGGGATCACTGCCGAAACCTTCGCGCATTCGATCCTCTCCCAGTTCGACCAGAAATTCCGCCTGGTTCGTGTGCCCTTCGTCGACTCGACGGAAAAAGCCTACGCCACGCTAGAAAAAATCAACGAAGCGATCCTGCAGGACGGCCGTCGTCCGATCGTCTTCACGACGCTGGTGGACAGTGCGTCGAATCAGATCGTCAAAGGTTCGAATGCGCTCGTGCTGGACATGTTCCAGACCTTCGTCGAGCCGCTCGAACAGGAACTGGAGCTCAAGTCGAGCCACGCGATGGGCCGCGGCCACCAGAACGCGGATACTGAGGAGTACAAAAACCGGATCGAGGCGATCAACTTTTCGCTCGCGCACGACGACGGTCAATCGAACCGCAATCTCGCCGACGCCGACGTGATTCTGGTCGGCGTGTCGCGCAGCGGCAAGACGCCAACGAGCCTGTATCTGGCGATGCAGTACGGCGTGAAAGCGGCCAACTATCCGCTGATTCCGGAAGACTTCGAACGCGGCAAGCTGCCCACGCCGCTATTGGCGCATCGGCAGAAAATGTTTGGTTTGTCGATCGATCCGCAACGTCTGTCGGAGATCCGTAACGAGCGCCGGCCGGGCAGCAAGTACGCTGCGCCGGAAAATTGCCGTTACGAGATCAATGAAGCCGAAGCCATGATGCGCCGCGAAGGAATCAAGTGGTTGTCGTCGACGCATAAGTCGATCGAAGAGATTGCGACAACCATCCTGCAGGAGATCAAACTGGACCGGCCGGCTTACTGAGCGCAGCCTGTTATGGAGATATGCGTGGCGTTCAGATGACAGATGCCACGCCACTCATGTCATGCCGATGAAGTCACGCGCGGCGCCGCTGGCGGCACTGTTCGAACACGCAGACAGCGGCCGCGGCCGCCACATTGAGCGATTCCATGCCGCCTGGCTGCGGAATCGTCACCCGCAGCGACACCACGTCGCGCCAGGCCTGCGACACGCCCGCCCCTTCGTTGCCGAAGACCCACGCGAGCGGTCCGCTCAGATCGCAGTCGTAGATCGCCTCGGCACCGTGCGAATCCGTAATGACGATCGGCACGGCCAGGCGCTCGATTAGCGCCTGCGTTTCGACATCCTCATGGATCTGCAGCAGAAAATGCGCACCCATGCCCGAGCGCAAGACCTTCGACGACCATGCGTATGCCGTACCCGGCGCGCAAAATACCTGCTGAATACCGGCTGCGGCCGCGCTGCGCAGAATCGAACCGACGTTGCCGGCGTCCTGCACGCCATCGAGTACGAGGCAGGTTTCTTCGACCTTCGCCGACAGCGGTGTGTCGAGTTTTTCGACCAGCAGCAGAATCCCGACACCGTGCACGACGTTCGACAACTGGCCAAACAATGCGTCGGGCAGCGTGACGATGTGCTGCTCGTCGATGCGCGACACGATGGCCTGCGCTTCGTCGTGGCGCAGCGCGCCCTCGGTGACGATGCACATTTCCGGCTGCCCGGCGACGTCGAGATAGGCGCTCGCGAGATGGAAGCCTTCGAGCAGCGCGTGGCCGCTACGGCGCTGCTGATGCGTCGAGCCGGCCAATGCTTTCAGGCGCTTGTAGAGCGGATTGTCCCGCGAGGTGATGGCTTTCACAGGCAGCGAAGACAGTGAGAATGAGGAAAGAGTCGGCGACGCGCCGGGCCATACGGGCGCTCAGGCGCCGCTGCGTTCGCCGAAGGCGTCGTCGTCTAGCACGGCGCCGGTGAGGGTGCCGGATACGACGATCACGTCGCCCGCCGGCAGCTTAGAACCCGTGCCGAAGCGCAGATGCGCTTCGCGCACCGGCGCAAAGGAACGCCGATGATGCTCACAGGGCCCATGTTCGCGCAGCGCCGCGAGATGCTGTGGCGTGCCATAGCCGGCATGGGCGTTAAAACCGTAGACCGGATAGGTTTGATGCAATTCGAGCAGCATCCGGTCGCGCGTGACCTTGGCGAGAATCGACGCTGCCGAAATGCTCTTGATCAGCGCATCGCCACCGATCACCGCCTCGCTGCGAATGCTCAGCGTCGGGCAGCGATTGCCGTCGATTTTTACGAGTGTCGGCACGACTGAGAGGCCTTCGACCGCCCGCTTCATCGCCAGCATCGTGGCGTGCAGGATGTTCAGCGTGTCGATTTCCTCGACGGTAGCGGACGCGATGCAGTACGCGAGCGCCCGATCGACGATCTTGTCGTACAGCTCGTCGCGCTTTTTGGCGCTGAGCACTTTCGAATCGTCGAGGCCGCGAATCATCGGCTTCGACGGATCGAAAATCACCGCGGCAGCGACCACCGGGCCAGCCAGTGGCCCACGCCCGGCTTCGTCGACGCCACAGACGATGTCATCCGGTGTCTCGAAGTCCATGCCGACCTGCTGCGCCGCCGCACCTGCAGCGCTCGCAGCCTTGCGGCGTGGTCCGCGCGCCGTGCTCACGGCCGCGCCTTCCGATTTTCGACGACGCTCGCCACGACTTCCGCCGCACGCTGCGCGGTGTTCTGCTTCAGCACGTGATGCATCTCCGTGAAGATTTCCGTCAGCGTGCGCCGGTTGGCCTCGTCGCGCAACTGTTTCAGCGTAGCTTCGGCAAGCGCTTGCGGTGTGGCGAAGTGCTGCAGAATTTCAGGCACCACAAAACGTCCCGCCAGAATATTCGGCAGGCCGACGTACGGCAGATAACCCTGGCGGCGCATGATCTGGCCGGTCAGCCAGGGCACCTTGTACGAGATCACCATCGGCTTTTTCAGCAACGCGGCTTCCAGTGTCACCGTGCCGCTCTTGACGAGGATCGCATCGGCCGCCGTCATCGCGATCTGCGACTGGCCGTCTGTGATGGTCAGTGCGAGACCGGGATGCGCATCGACCAGCGGCCGCAGCATTTCGCGCAGCGCGGGCGTGGCCGCCGGCATCACGAAACGCAAACCGGGCTCCTGGTGCTGCATCATCTCCATCGCGGCAAAGAACGTCGGACCGATCAGGTCGATCTCCGAGCGCCGGCTGCCCGGTAGCACCGCGATAACCGGACCGCTTTCAGCAAGGCCGAGCGTGCGGCGCGCGCCGAGCGTATCGGGTTCGAGCGGAATCTCGTCGGCAAGCGGATGGCCCACGTAGGACGCCGCGATGCCTGCCTTTTCCAGCAGCGCTGTTTCGAACGGGAACACGCACAGCATGTGGTCGACCGCCTTGGCGATCTTCTTGATGCGCCCGCCCCGCCACGCCCAGATGGACGGACAGACGAAGTGAACGGTCGGAATACCGGCTTCGCGCAACGGATGCTCAAGGCCGAAGTTGAAATCGGGCGCATCCACGCCGACGAACACCGACGGCGGTTCAGCCAGCAGTTGGCGCTTCAGTTCGTTGCGGATGCTGAGGATTTCGGGAATATGCCGCAGTGCCTCGACATAGCCGCGTACCGTCAGTTTTTCCATCGGCCAGTGGGCATCGAAGCCCGCGGCGATCATGCGCGGGCCGCCGATCCCATAATACTGGGTACCGGCGGGCAGACGGCTCGCGAGGCCGTCGAGCAGTGACGACGCCAGCAGGTCGCCGGACGGCTCGCCAGTCACCATCGCGACACGCAGCGGAGTCGGGTTCAATGCCATCGCTTAGCGGATGATGCCGCGTTGCGACGCTTCGACGAACGCGAGCAGCGTTTGTACCGGCGCATCGCCATCGCCACCCGCGGACGCGAGTTCGCGCAACTGCACCTTCGCGTCTTCGAGCGACAGGCCGTTCTTGTACAGCAAGCGGTACGCCGAGCGCAGCGCCGAAATCGCGTCCGCAGAGAAACCGCGGCGGCGCAGACCTTCGACGTTGATACCGTGCGGTTCGGCCTTGTTGCCGGCAGCCATCACGAACGGCGGGACGTCCTGCACGAGCGCCGAAGCCCCGCCCAGCATTGAGTGCGCACCGATGCGCACAAACTGATGCACGCCCGACATGCCGCCGATGATCGCGTGGTCGCCAACGATCACATGGCCAGCCATCTGCGCATTGCTCGACAGAATGACGTTGTTGCCTACATGACAGTCGTGCCCGATGTGCACGTAGGCCATGATCCAGTTATCGTCGCCCAGCGTGGTGACGCCCGAGTCCTGCACCGTGCCGGTGTGGATCGTGGTGAATTCACGGATCGCGTTGCGATTGCCGATCACGAGCCGGGTTGGCTCGTCCTTGTACTTCATGTCCTGCGGACGGCCGCCGACCGATGCGTAGTGACCGATCCGGTTGTCTTCGCCGATCGTGGTGTGACCTTCGATCACGCTGTGTGAACCGACCGTGGTCCGTGCGCCGATCGTCACATGTGCGCCGATGACGGCATACGGTCCGATCTCGACGGATTCGTCGAGTTGCGCGCCCGGTTCGACGATCGCAGTGGGATGAATCCTGCTCATGCGTCCTCGCTTCTGATTCTGTTGCGTTGTCTGGATGGGCGTAGCCGGAGGCTTGCAGGGCTTGGGATAAGCCGCTGACTGCCCGGAAACCGGCTTAAACGTCTTTGTCCGTGTGCCGCACCGCGCACATCAGATCGGCTTCCGCCGCCACGGCACCATCCACTTCGGCGCGCGCCTTGAACTTCCAGATGCCGCGCATATGACGCTCGAACGTGCAGTTCAGGATCAACTGATCGCCCGGTTCCACTACGCGCTTGAAGCGCGCGTTGTCGATGCCCACGAACAGGTACAGCGTGTTCGACGGATCGCTCGGCTCTTCCGAAAACGTCAGCAAGGCCGCCGTTTGCGCGAGTGCTTCGAGAATCAGCACGCCGGGCATCACCGGACGGGTCGGAAAGTGACCCTGGAAATACGGTTCATTGATCGACACGTTCTTCAACGCTTTGATGCTCTTATGCGGCTCGAGTTCGAGCACCCGGTCAACCAGCAGAATCGGGTAACGATGCGGCAGCAGCGTGAGAATCTTATGAATGTCGAGATTGATTTTTTCGGTGCTCATGGTGTTTCTACTCACGCATTGACTGCGCGATGATGACTGCAGATGCTGGTGCAGGTGGGTTGGTAACGCGTGCTGCCGGCGCTTGCCGTGACCCGGAGGCCATGCCACCCGGTCACGGCAACCGACTTTGCTCCTGATGCTTGCCCGCTATTTTACGCGGTGCCGGCAGGTTGCCCTACGGTTGCTCTGCGAGTCGGCCTGATATTCAGGCTTTGTCGCCTGCGGAATTACTTGCTGCGTGGGCCGGCTTGCTTGCCGAAGCGGCATTTTCAAGCGCCTTGATACGGTCGCGGAGTTTGTCGATGTTACGCAGCAAAGCGGCGCTCCTGTTCCAGTCGGCATGGTTCACAGCCGGGAAAGCGCTGGTGTACATGCCGGGCTTCAGCAGCGACTTCGACACGCCCGACTTGGCCGTGACGATTACATAGTCCGCCAGCGTGACGTGACCGGCAATCCCAACCGCGCCGCCGATCATGCAATGACGGCCGATCGTGGTGCTGCCCGCGATGCCCGCGCAGCCGGCGATCACCGTGTAAGCGCCGACCTTGCAGTTGTGGCCGATCTGCACGAGATTGTCGATCTTCACGCACTCTTCGATGATCGTGTCGGCCATGGCGCCGCGGTCAATGGTGGTGTTCGCGCCGATTTCGACGTCTGCCGCGATCGACACACCGCCAACCTGCGGAATCTTCACCCAACTGCCGGTACGCGCATCGCCTTCGCCCACGAAATCCGGCGCGAAGCCAAAACCGTCCGAACCGATCACCGCGCCCGCGTGCACGATCACGCGCTCGCCGAGCTTGCAGCCATAGTACACGGCGACATTCGGATAAAGATGCGAGCCCGCGCCGATCCGCGTGCCGCGACCGATCACCACATTGGCATCCAGGCGCACGTTTTCGCCGATCACCGCGCCCGCTTCCACCGTGACGTGCGGACCAATCACCGCGCTCGCGGCGACCTGAGCCGACGGATCGACCGTCGCGCTCGGGTGCACACCAGGCAAAGCCTTGGGCGCCGCCATGTCGATGAAAGTCTGCGCGACACGCGCGAAGTAAGCGTACGGATTTGGCGTGACGATGAAGTTACGAGCGTCGCGGGAGGCCAGCTTCGCGAGGTCGTCGGCATTGATCAACACCGCGCCCGCACGGGTCGTCTCGACCTGCGACAAATACTTCGGATTGGCGAGGAACGCCAGCTGGTCCGGGCCTGCCTGGTCGAGCGGCGCCAGACTGCCGACGCGCTGTGAACCATTTCCGACTACTTCACCGCCAAACCGCTGGACGATGTCCTCGAGCGTAAATGCCATGCCTATCCTGTCTCCTGTGTCGATCGGAGTTAGCGCTTCAGCGCTTACTCCGATCCCATGCCACGCTGTCGACCAGAGTTGGCGCTTTAGCGGTTACTCTCTGGTCCCATGCAACATGGTTGCTGCAAAATCAGTCCAGCTTGTCAGTTCTACAGCCGCGCGCTGCGAACCGGCTTACGACGCCGGCGGCCCACGGCCGCGTTCAGTTGCCCGACGCCGCCAATGCCTTGAGCACCTGATCGGTAATGTCGATGCGCGGGCTCACATACACCGCTTCCTGAACGATCAGGTCGTAGTGCTGCTGCTCGGCGATCTGCTTGATTACCTTGTTGGCCCGGTCGAGCACCGCCGCCAGCTCCTCGTTGCGGCGCTGGTTCAGGTCTTCGCGAAACTCGCGTTGCTTGCGCTGGAAGTCCGTATCCATCTGCGACAGATCGCGTTGCTTCTGCGCACGATCGGCGGCCGACATCGACGCGCCGTTCTTGTCGAGCGAGTCGGACATCGACTTCAGCTTCTGCGCCATATCGGCCAGATCCTTGTCGCGCTTGGCGAACTCTGCCTCGAGCTTGACCTGCGCAGCCTTCGCGGCAGCCGATTCACGCAGGATACGGTCCGAATTCACCGCAGCGATCCGGGCTTCCTGCGCGTGTGCTACCCCCGCTACTCCGACACCCAGCGTCATTGCCAGCGCGAACGCACACGCCACACGTTTCGAAAACATACCGGTTAGCAAAGTCATCCTCTCGATACTGTAGTTTGGCGGGGCCCGCCGCCGGGAGCCGCCCATAACCGGGCCGTTCGCCGGATCAGAACGCCGTCCCGATCTGGAACTGGAACTTCTGATACTGGTCGCCGGTGTGCTTCGTGAGCGGGAAGCCCAAGCTGAGCTTGAGCGGGCCGATCGGAGAGATCCAGGCAAGACCGACACCATAGCCATAACGCAGACCGTTCGCGCCGATGCTGTTGCCTTCCGTACCCCAGACGTTACCGGCGTCTAGGAACGTGAAGACACGCAACGTGCGGTCGTAGCCCGTGCCCGGCAGCGGGAACGTCAATTCGACGTTACCCACCAGCAGCTTCGAGCCGCCGATCGGATCGTTCGTCTTCGCATCACGCGGGCCCAGCGAGCTCGGCTCGTAGCCCCGCACCGACCCGATACCGCCGGCGTAGTAGTTCTTGAAAATCGGGTATGGCTTGCCACTCAGGCCGTTACCGTAACCGCCCTGGAAGTTGAAGCCCAGCACGAAACCACGCGCAAACGAATAATAGTATTGCGCGTTGATGTCGGCCTTGTAGTACTGCGTACCACCGAGCGGCGTGCCGTATTCGGCGTTCGCCTGCGTAAAGTAACCGCGGCTCGGCACCAGTGCGCTGTCACGCGCGTCGCGCGACCAACCCACCGTGATCGGCACGTTGTTCGACACACGTCCAAACTGGTTCACATAGTCGATATAGCTTTGCGGCGTATTCGCGTCGATGTCCAGCTGGTTCTGCTCGAGGCCGGCACCAAAGTACACCGTGTCGACTTCGGAGAACGGAATACCGAACTTCAGGTCACCACCGATCGTGACGATCTTGAAGCTCGAATCCGTCGAGTAATACAGCGGCTGATATGTACGGTAGTAGACGTCGGTAATCCGCTTGATCCCGTCGACCGTGAAGTACGGGTCGACCTGCGTGACCGTCAACGTACGGTACGTCTTGGCGGTATTCACGTTCACCGCGAGACTCGTACCCGAACCGAACACGTTGTCCTGCGACACGCCAGCGGAGAGCACCACCTTGTCGGTCGACGAGAAGCCCGCGCCCAGCGTGATCGCGCCGGTCGGCTTTTCAGCCACCTTGACGTCCACATCGACCTGGTCCGGCGTGCCTTCTACCGGCACCGTGGTCACGTCGACATCGGTAAAGTAGCCGAGGCGGTTGATCCGGTCTTTCGACAGCGCGAGGCGATTCGAATCGAACCACGAGCTTTCGAGCTGGCGCATTTCGCGGCGCACCACTTCGTCGCGAGTACGCGTATTGCCGACCACGTTGATGCGGCGCACGTACACGCGGCGGCTCGGGTCCACCTGCAGCGTCAGGTCGACCTTGTGGTGTTCCTGATCGATCTGCGGCTGCGCGTTGACGGTGGCAAACGCATAGCCGTATTCGCCGAGCTTGTCGACAATCGCCTTGGTCGTGGCTTGCAGCTTTTCAGCCGAGAAGCGGTCACCCGGTTTGATCTTGATGAGCTTGGCCAGCTCCGGCTCACGGTCGAGCAGGTTACCCGCCAGCTTGATGCTGCTGATCGTGTACGGCTCGCCTTCGTGCAGCGTGACCGTCAGATACATGTCCTTCTTGTCCGGCGTGATCGACACCTGGGTCGACTCGATATTGAACTCGAGGTAGCCGCGATTCAGGTAATACGAGCGGACGTTTTCGAGGTCGCCGGTGAGCTTGTCTTTCGCGTACAGGTCGTTCTTCGTGTACCACGAGAACCAGTTCGGCGTGGACAGCTGCATTTCGTCGCGCAGCGTACCCGTGCTGAACGCCTTGTTGCCGATGAAGTTGATCTGGCGGATCTTCGCGCTCGGCCCTTCAGCCACCGAGAACAGCACCGACACGCGGTTGCGGTCGATCGGCGTGATCGTGGTGGTGACTTCGGCGGCGTAGTAGCCGCGCGTCAGGTACTGGCGCTTCAGTTCCTGCTCGGCCTTGTCGACGAGTGCCTTGTCGTAGTAACGGCCTTGCGACAAACCGACCGCGCGCAGCGCCTTGGTCAGGTTGTCCTTGTCGAACTCGTGAATGCCGGAAAAGTCGATCGTGCCGATGGCCGGACGTTCCAGCACCTGCACGATGACGACATTGCCCTGGGTCGCGATCTTGACGTCGTTGAAGAAGCCCGTGGCGTACAGCGCGCGAATGGCTTCAGAAGCCTTGTCGTCGCTAAACGTGTCGCCCTGCTTGATGGGCAGGTAGGCGAACACGGTACCGGGTTCGACGCGTTGCAATCCCTCGATCCGGATGTCTTGCACCACGAAGGGCGTTGTTGCGTGAGCAACCAGCCCATGCGCGGCAAACGCCGCGGCTATAACCGTCTTTGGAACAAAGCGATGAGGTTTAAACAACGTGCTTCCCCAGTGTGTATAGCTGCATCAGGTCGGGCGGTCGCCATCGTGAACGCCGCCAGACACTTTAAAAATGGATTAAACGAGCCAGATCGTTGAACAGCGCAATCGCCGACAACGCGACGATGCAGGCGAGACCCGCCCTCTGAAAAACGAGTTGCCAGCGATCGGAGACAACTTTGCCGGTTACAGCTTCAACCAAATAATATAACAGATGACCCCCGTCCAATACCGGAATTGGTAACAGGTTCAGTACGCCGAGGCTAATACTGACAAGGGCCAGGAACGACAGGAATGCAGAAGGACCTAGACGTGCGCTCTTTCCTGCGTAATCCGCGATCGTGACAGGACCGGAAAGATTCTTCAGCGAAGCCTCGCCGACGATCATTCGTCCGAACATGCGCACCGAATAAACAGCCAGATCCCACGTACGGCGCGCGCCCAGTTGCAGACTTTCGAGCGGCCCGTAACGCACGTCGATCGACGGCACCTGGGTAGCGAGTTCCGCGCCGATACGGCCGATCTGCTGCCCCGTCGCGTCATCATGCTGCGACTGCGGGACGATGCGAACGTCTTCCAGCTTGCCCGCCGCCGGCCCGCCACGCTCCACTTGCAGCGTCACAGGCTTGCCAGCGTGCGATTTTACATAAGCGATGAAGGCCGTGGCATTGTCGGTAGGAATACCGTCGACTGCGCGAAGCCGGTCGCCCACCGCAAGGCCTGCCTTTTGCGCTGCGCTATCCGGCTGCACGCCCGCGACCGTCAGCTTGCCACCACCCGGCTCGAAACCGAGATGTGACATAAAGTCGTCGTCGACGTCTTTCTCGGTGATGCCGCGCAGATCCAGCTGGAAATCCGAGGTGCCGTGGGCATCTTTCGCGCTCAGCACAACACGCTTGTGATCGAATGCCGCGCCCAGCAATTTCCAGCGCAGGTCGGACCACGAGCGCACGCGCTCGGATTCACCGGCGTTCTCGGCACGCACCGCGACGATGGTTTCGCCACCGTCGAAGCCGGCCAGCGCCGCTGGCGTATTCGGAGCAGGCGCGGCAACCACGGCCGCAGGTTCCGTCACGCCGGTAGCAAATACCAGCGCGAACAGCACGATGGCGAGCAGGAAGTTCGCGACCGGGCCCGCCGCGACAATCGCAAACCGGCGCCACACCGACTGCCGGTTGAAGGCATGCGGCAAGGCGTCAACCGGAATCGGCGCCCCGCCGGTCTCGCGCTCGTCGAGCATCTTCACGTAGCCGCCGAGCGGTAGCGCGGCAATCGTCCATTCGGTACCCGTTTTCGGGCTCACCCATTGGAACAGCGGCTTGCCGAAGCCAATCGAAAAGCGCAATACCTTGACGCCGCACAAACGCGCGACGCTGTAATGCCCGTACTCATGAACGACCACGAGTACGCCGATCGCGACCGCGAAGGCAAGCAGTTCGATCAGCAGATTCATAGGCGCCTCACTGGACGGCGCGTTCCGTGCGACGGGCGCCGTCCGGCAGACGCACGATGAAATCGGCCGCGGCGCGGCGTGCAGCGGCGTCGGCCTCAATCACGTCTTCGAGCGCGTGCGCGCTGCGGTTCGGCAACGCGTTGAGTACGGCGTCGACAACCTGAGCGATCGCCATGAAACCGATCTGACGCGACAGGAACGCTTCAACCGCGACTTCGTTCGCGGCATTCAGGGCTGCGCTCGCCAACCCACCCTCGGCCAGCGCCTTCACCGCAAGCGCGAGACACGGGAAGCGTGTGTAATCCGGCTTTTCGAACGAAAGCGACGCGACCTGCAGCAGATCGAGCTGCGCCACACCCGAATCGACGCGATCCGGAAATGCCAGCGCATGCGCGATCGGCGTGCGCATGTCGGGATTGCCCAGTTGCGCGAGCACCGAACCGTCGGCGTACGACACCATCGAATGAATCACGCTTTGCGGGTGAATCAGCACCTCGATACGCTCGCCCGGCAAATTGAAGAGCCAGTGCGCCTCGATCACTTCGAGGCCCTTGTTCATCATCGTGGCGGAGTCGACCGAAATCTTGCGGCCCATGACCCAGTTCGGATGCTTGCAGGCCTCGTCAGGCGTGACGTCGACCAGCGAGGCCGGTTCGCGGGTGCGGAACGGGCCGCCCGACGCGGTCAGGATGATCTTCGAGACGCCGCCATGCAGCGCGGCTTCGCGCGGCAGGCATTGGAAAATTGCGTTGTGTTCGCTGTCGACCGGCAGCAGAACCGCGCCGTTGTCGCGCACCGCGTCCATAAAGATCGCGCCGGACATCACCAGCGCTTCCTTGTTGGCGAGCAGAATGCGTTTGCCGGCACGAGCGGCAGCCAGGCTGGGCGCGAGGCCGGCAGCGCCGACGATCGCCGCCACCACCGTATCGCAGCCGGCGCTCTCCGATACGTCGACGAGCGCTTGCGGTCCGTACGTGACTTCGGTCTTGCAACCCGCTTCGCGCAGCTTCGCAGCGACGCGTGCGGCCGTATCGGCATCGCCGACCACTGCCACTTCAGGCTGAAAGCGCAAGCATTGCTCGACGAGCTTGTCGCCGTTGCGATGCGCGGTGAGCGCGTAAACCGAGAAGCGCTCGGGATGACGCGCGACGACGTCGAGCGTACTGTCTCCAATCGAGCCCGTTGAACCGAGCAATGTCAGACGTTTTTGCATATCTCTTTCTCTAGCCGAGCAGCAGCATGGCAAGCGGCAGCACCGGCAACAATGCGTCGATGCGGTCGAGTACGCCACCGTGCCCAGGCAACAGGCCGCTTGAATCTTTCACTCCGGCCTGGCGTTTCATCATTGATTCGAACAGGTCGCCCACCACGCTGAATGCCACCAGCAGGGTCAGTGCGAGCAGCGTACGTACGGCGCCCAATTGCGCCAGCAGCGCAGAATACAGGGTCGGCTCGAACGCGTGCAAAAAGACCGCCGCCGCGGCGACGATCATCACCACCAGCCAGCCGCCGATCGCGCCCTCCCAGGTCTTACCCGGGCTGATGGCAGGCGCCAGCTTGTGCTTCCCGAAGGCCTTCCCAGAGAAGTATGCGCCGATATCAGCCAGCCATACCAGGAGCAGCAGCGACAGCACGAACGGCACGCCCTTCATGCGCGCGGCGACGAGAGCATGCCAGCACGCGACGAAAACCACAATGCCAGCAAGGAATAGAAAAGCGCGCCAGGCGCCTTGCGCGAGGGTCGGCTTGCGCAGCAGCACATATGGCCCCGCGATCACCCAGAAAATCGCGGCCGCCTGAAAGAGCGGCCGGGGCTCCTCGACGCCGGTACCGAGACGTGTGCTCGCGACCAGCGCAACGGCGGCCACCAGCGCGTAAACGATCGGGCCCGCGCCGCCGAGCTTCAGCAGGCGCGCCCATTCCCACGCAGCGAACACGACGACGAAGGCGATCAGCGCGCCGAACGCGCCCACCGGCGCGAACAACGTGACCGGCAGAAAGACCGCCAGCAGGATGATCGCCGTGATGACACGGGTCTTTAGCATGGAAGCGAATCGACGTTTTGCGATTGCGGCTCGAGTTGAGCACTGGTGCGGCCGAAGCGGCGCTCGCGCTCCGCGTAGGAAGCGATAGCGTGGCCGAGCGCGTCCGCATCGAAATCCGGCCAGAAGGTGTCGGTGAAATAGAACTCGGTGTAGGCGAGTTGCCACAGCAGGAAGTTGCTGACGCGGCGCTCGCCGCCGGTACGGATAAAGAGGTCCGGCTCGGGCGCATAGGCCATCGACAGGTGTTCGGCGAACGAGTCCTCGTTCACCTCGACAGCCTTGCCCGCCAGCGCCGATTGCTCGGCAAGCTTGCGGGTGGCCTGCATGATGTCCCAGCGGCCGCCGTAGTTGGCGGCGATGGTCAGCGTGAGACGGGTATTGCGCGCGGTTTTGGTTTCTGCGCGCTTGATCAGGTCGCGAATGCGCGTGTCGAATTTCGACAGATCGCCCACTACCCGCAAACGGATGCCGTTCGCGTGCAGCTTGCCGATCTCGCGCTCCAGCGCGGTGACGAACAGGCGCATCAGGAACGACACTTCGTCGTTCGGGCGGCGCCAGTTTTCCGAGCTGAAGGCAAAGAGCGTCAGATATTCGACGCCCTGCCGGGCGCACGCCTCGACGGCCGCACGCACCGCGTCGACGCCGCGCGTATGGCCGGCCACGCGCGGCAGCCGGCGTTGGGTTGCCCAACGGCCGTTGCCGTCCATGATGATCGCGATATGTCGCGGCACCGCGGCGACATCAGGCACGCGCACGGTTGAGCTGGTATAGGTCATGGCCGTCGGGACAGTGACTGCAAAAAAAGAAGTGGAAACCCTGAAACTGTTGAGTGCCCCCAAACCTGCCGCTTCGCGCCAGGCCCCCGAGGGGCAATAAAACTTGGGGCGGACCGGCGTTTTCCTGGGAGCCAACGGCCTCAGACCGTCATGATCTCGGCTTCTTTGGTCACTACCAGTTTGTCGATTTCGGTAACGAACTTATCCGTCAGTTTCTGAACGTCGTCACCTGCACGGCGTTCGTCATCCTCTGAAATTTCCTTGTCTTTAACGAGCTTTTTCAGTTGCTCGTTTGCGTCGCGGCGCAAGTTACGGATGGCGACCTTGGCCGTTTCCGCTTCGCTCTTGACCACTTTAGTCAGTTCGCGGCGGCGTTCTTCGGTCAGCGCGGGCATCGGCACGCGGATCACGTCACCTTGCGTAGCCGGGTTCAGACCGAGGTCCGATTCGCGGATCGCCTTTTCGACGACCTGGACCATCTTCTTTTCCCACGGCTGCACGCCGATCGTACGTGCGTCGATCAGCGTCAGGTTCGCGACCTGCGAAATCGGCACCGGCGAACCGTAGTAATCGCACTGGATGTGATCGAGCAGGCCCGTGTGTGCACGGCCCGTGCGGATCTTCGACAGATCGTTCTTGAACGCGTCGATGGAACGCTGCATCTTTTGTTCAGCGCCCTTCCTGATATCAGCCACAGACATTTTTAAGCCTCCGAACCTTCAAAACGGTGCGAGCCGGCCAGCGCGCGCGATATGCGGCGGCCTGGGCCCGCGTTAAAGCCCACGTTATGTGAACGAGAGTTTACACGTGGACGAGGGTGCCCTCGTCTTCGCCTTGTACGATGCGTTTGAGCGCGCCCGGTTTGACGATCGAAAACACCCGGATCGGCAGCTTCTGGTCGCGGCACAGCGCGAACGCCGTGGCGTCCATCACCTGCAGATTGCGGCCAATTGCCTCGTCGAAGCTGATCGTGGTGTAACGGGTCGCGCTCGGGTCTTTCTTGGGGTCAGCGGAATAGACGCCGTCCACCTTGGTGGCTTTCAGCACGACTTCCGCGCCGATTTCCGAGCCGCGCAATGCAGCGGCCGTATCCGTCGTGAAGAACGGGTTGCCGGTACCGGCCGCAAAAATCACGACTTTGCCTTCTTCGAGCTGGCGAATCGCGCGGGGCCGGATGTACGGCTCGACCACCTGGTCCATGCGCAGCGCGGATTGCACGCGCGCTTCGATACCGGCGTGGCGCATTGCGTCCTGCAGCGCCAGCGCGTTCATCATGGTGGCCAGCATGCCCATGTAGTCAGCCGTGGCGCGATCCATACCGGCCGCGCCGCCCGCCACGCCGCGGAAAATATTGCCGCCGCCGATCACCACGGCCAGCTGCGTTCCGAGACGGACCACTTCGGCCACGTCAGCTACCATTCGTTCGATGGTTGCACGATTGATGCCAAAGGCATCGTCGCCCATCAGAGCTTCACCGGAGAGTTTGAGCAGGACGCGTTTATAGGCAGTGGGCATAGGGGTATCCAGATCGCGCAGAACAGGGCAACAACAAGGGACTAATGTAGGGGTGAAATGCTGATTCGGGCAAGCGTCGCCAAATTGACGAACCCTGGGGTTCGCCAGCGGCGTGCGCCACGAGGGTCACCCGCGCGCAGCCTTGCGGCGCCGCCGACCGCGGCAAAGTCTTGCTCCGCCGCGGGTCCAACGGTACTAACTGAAGCTTAAGCGATGCTTATTGTTGCTTTGCAGCAGCGACTTGAGCGGCCACTTCAGCTGCGAAGTCGTCCTGCTTCTTCTCAATGCCTTCGCCGACCACGAACAGCGCGAACTTCTGCACGCTCGCGTTGCCAGCCTTCAGCATCTGTTCGATCGTCTGCTTGTCGTTCTTAACGAACGTCTGGTTCAGCAGCGACACTTCCTTCAGGTACTTCTGCACGCTGCCGTCGACCATCTTGGCGACGATTTCAGCCGGCTTGCCCGATTCAGCAGCCTTTTGTTCAGCAATGCTGCGTTCCTTGGCGATCAGATCCGCCGGGACGTCGTCCGAGGACAGCGAAACCGGCTTCATTGCGGCGATGTGCATGGCCACGTCCTTGCCGACCTGCTCGTCCGCGCCGGTGTATTCGACCAGCACGCCGATACGCGTACCGTGCAGATACGCTGCCAGCTTGTTCGCGGTATCGAAACGCACGAAGCGGCGGATCGACAGGTTTTCACCGATCTTGCCGACCAGTGCCAGACGCACTGCGTCGACCGTCGAGCCGTCCAGCGGCAGTGCCGACAGAGCCGCGACGTCAGCCGGGTTTTGCGTAGCGACCAGTTCAGCGACGGTCTTCGAGAAAGCCAGGAAGTCGTCGTTCTTCGAAACGAAGTCGGTTTCGCAGTTCAGCTCGACCAGCGAACCCGCGTTGCCGCCGATAAACGATGCGACCACGCCTTCAGCCGTCACGCGCGACGCTGCCTTGCTAGCCTTGTTGCCCAGCTTCACGCGCAGCAGCTCTTCAGCGCGCGCCATGTCGCCGTCGGCTTCCGTCAGCGCCTTCTTGCATTCCATCATCGGCGCGTCAGTCTTTGCGCGCAGTTCTGCAACCATGCTTGCGGTAATTGCCGCCATCATTTGCTCCTTGAGTTCCGTCTGTCACACGCCGCCCGGACTTCGATACCGGCGGCAAGAATTCGTTTCAACGTCGCACGTATTTTTTACGGGCTACGCTTAGGCACTGCTCACAGCACCACTACTTTGTCGCGGCTTAAAAAAAGGGGGCCTGTAGAAAGCCCCCTTTTTTGCCGGACACGGGGCAGCTTTACGCTTCCGAGTTGACCTCGACGAACTCGTCGCCGTCGCCGCCACGGGCAGCTTGCACCACTTCGTTGACCGCGTTTGCACGGCCTTCAAGGATCGCGTCAGCCACGCCAGCCGTGTACAGAGCGACAGCCTTCGAAGCGTCGTCGTTACCCGGGATCACGTAGTCGATGCCAATCGGCGAGTGGTTCGTGTCGACCACGGCGATGACCGGCACGCCGAGCTTGTTAGCTTCGGTGACGGCAATCTTGTGGTAGCCGACGTCGACCACGAAGATCGCGTCCGGAATACCGCCCATGTCCTTCACGCCGCCGATCGACTTTTGCAGCTTGGCCATTTCGCGTTCGAACAGGAGCGCTTCTTTCTTGCTCATGCGTTCGGTTTCGCCGGCTTCCAGCGCTGCTTCCATGTCCTTCAGGCGCTTGATCGAGACTTTCAGCGTCTTGAAGTTGGTCAGCATGCCGCCGAGCCAGCGTGCATTGACGTACGGCATACCAGCGCGCTTTGCTTCTTCAGCGATGGTGTCGCGCGATTGACGCTTCGTGCCGACGAACAGGATCGTGCCGCGATTCGCTGCCAGTTGACGCGCGTACTTCAGCGCGTCGTTGTACATCGGCAGTGTCTTTTCGAGGTTGATAATGTGAATCTTGTTGCGATGACCGAAAATGAAGGGGGCCATCTTCGGGTTCCAGAAGCGCGTTTGGTGACCGAAGTGGACACCGGCTTCCAGCATTTGACGCATGGTAACTGCCATGAAAATCTCCGCGAGGGTTGGGTCTTAAGCCGGCTGCCGCATCTGCCGCGCTGCCATTGTTTTCTGGCTGAACGCGACGGACACCCTGGGTGCGCCGGCTTGCGAGTCTGCTGCCCTGGTACTGCTACCCCGTAGCGCAGGCAACTATCGCTACAGAGGGTCTTTCCCGCCAGTTTGCGCCCATTAGAACAGCAATAAAGCAACAAAATAAGACAGGGATCGACTTAGCCAAAGATTATAGCACGTGACTATCGGCCGACTCAACCCGCGCGGTAGCTCCTGCTTGCCGCAGCCGGGTTGCACCTACGCGCTCGCCGCCTTATCGCAAAACACGGGCAAAACCCTGCGGCAGCCGGAATATGGTGCGATAATCTTGCAATAAATCGCATTTCAGGCCCGACTCATGGCTATTACGCTCAAAAACGAACACGATATCGCGCAGATGCGCGTCGCTTGCAAGCTCGCCAGCGAAGTACTCGACTACATCACGCCGTTCGTTGCAGCCGGCATCACGACCGGCGAACTCGACCGGCTGTGTCACGAATACATGCTCAAGAAACAAGGCACGGTTCCGGCGCCGCTGAATTATCAGCCGCCGGGCTATCCGCCCTACCCGAAAGCCACCTGCATTTCGGTAAACGACGTGATCTGTCACGGCATTCCGGGCGACAAGACGCTGAAGAACGGCGACGCGCTGAATATCGATGTCACGGTGATCAAGGAAGGCTATTTCGGCGACACCAGCCGGATGTTCATCGTCGGCGAAGGCTCGATCATGGCTAAACGCCTCGTGCAGACCACCTTTGAATGCATGTGGCTCGGCATCGATCAGGTGCGCCCGGGCGCCCATCTCGGCGACATCGGCTACGCAATCCAGAAGCACGCCGAAGGCCAGGGCTACAGCGTGGTGCGTGAATATTGCGGCCACGGCATCGGCACGGTATTCCACGAAGACCCACAGATTCTGCATTACGGCCGCCCCGGCACCGGGCTCGAACTGCAGACTGGCATGATCTTTACGATCGAACCGATGATCAATGCCGGGCGGCGCGACATCCGCACCATGCCGGACCAGTGGACCGTCAAGACCAAAGACCGCAGCCTGTCGGCACAGTGGGAACATACCGTGCTCGTCACCGAAACCGGCTACGACGTGCTGACTGTCTCAGTTGGCACGCCCGCGCGTCCGCCGGTTGTCGCAGCTACAGCCTGACCGACTTCCGACCTCACCCGCCCGCCAATGAGTAGTGTTCCAGCCGTCGCCCACTCCCATGCCACGTCGCTCAAGGCGGACTATAAAGTGGCCAAAGCCCAGTTGCTGGAACGCTTCAAGACCGCCTCCAACGTCGACTCGCTGATGGCCGCGCTCGCGCGTGCCACTGACGAGTCGCTGCGCGCCGCATGGAACACCTGTCAGTTGCCGCCCGAACTGGCCCTGCTGGCCGTGGGCGGCTACGGGCGGGGCGAACTCGCACCGCATTCCGACATCGACATTCTGGTCCTGCTGCCCGACACGCCGATCGAGCATCTCGAAGCGCGCATTGAACGCTTTATCAGCCTCGCGTGGGATTTGGGGCTCGAACTGGGTAGCAGCGTGCGCAGTGTGTCGCAATGTCTCGAAGAAGCCGCCAACGACGTCACCGTGCGTACCTCGCTACTCGAGGCGCGGCGCATTACGGGCAGCGCCCCGCTCTTCGACGACTTTGCGAAGCGCTACCGCGCAGCGCTCGACCCGCGCGCGTTCTTCCAGGCCAAAGTGCTGGAAATGCGTCAGCGGCACGCCAAGTTTCAGGACACCCCGTATTCGCTCGAACCGAACATCAAGGAAAGCCCGGGCGGTCTGCGCGACCTACAACTGATTCTGTGGATTACACAAGCGGCGGGATTCGGCAGCAGTTGGCGCGAACTCGAAGCACGCGGCCTGATCACCGAGCGTGAAGCGCGCGAACTGCGCCGCAACGAAGGCTTCCTGAAAACGCTGCGTGCCCGGCTGCATGTGATCGCCGGCCGCCGCCAGGACATTCTGGTGTTCGACCTGCAAACGCCGGTGGCCGAAAGCTTCGGCTACCAGCCAACGGCCACCAAGCGCGCCAGCGAACAGCTGATGCGACGCTATTACTGGTCCGCCAAAGCGGTTACGCAGCTCGCCACCATCCTGATCCAGAACATCGAAGCGCAGCTTTTCCCCAATACGAGCGGTATCACGCGCGTGCTGTCGGACCGTTTCGTCGAAAAGCAGGGCATGCTGGAAATCGCCAGTGACGACGTATTCCAGCGCGAGCCGAACGCAATCCTCGAAGCTTTCCTGCTCTACGAACAGACGCCGGGCGTGAAGGGTTTGTCGGCGCGCACCCTGCGCGCGATCTACAACGCCCGCGACGTAATGGATCAGCATTGGCGGCGCGATCCGGAAAACCGGCGCCTGTTCATGGACATTCTGAAACAGCCGGCCGGCATCACGCACGCGCTGCGTCTGATGAACCAGACCAGTGTGCTCGGGCGCTATCTGCTGAACTTCCGGCGCATTGTCGGACAGATGCAGCACGACCTGTATCACGTCTACACGGTCGATCAGCACATCCTGATGGTATTGCGTAACCTGCGCCGCTTCGCGGTGGCAGAGCATGCGCATGAATATCCGTTCTGCAGCCAGTTGATCGTGAATTTCGACCGGCCGTGGGTGCTGTACGTGGCCGCGCTCTTTCACGATATCGCCAAGGGCCGTGGCGGCGACCATTCCACGCTCGGCATGACCGATGCGCGGCGCTTTTGCCGCACCCATGGCATCGAGGGCGAGGACGGCGAACTGGTCGTCTGGCTGGTCCAGCAGCACCTGACCATGAGCCAGGTCGCGCAGAAGCAGGATACGAGCGACCCCGAAGTCATCAAACGGTTTGCCGAACTGGTTGGCAATGAGCGCCGCTTGACCGCGCTTTACCTGCTGACCGTGGCCGACATTCGCGGCACCAGCCCAAAAGTCTGGAACACGTGGAAAGGCAAGCTGCTGGAGGACCTGTACCGCGCCACTTTGGCGGTGCTCGGTGGCGCAAGGCCTGACGCGCATTCGGAACTGAAATCGCGCCAGGAAGAGGCACTTGCGTTGCTGCGCCTCGAAACCGTGCCGGAAGGCGCGCAAAAGGCACTGTGGGACAAGCTCGATATCGGATATTTCCTGCGCCACGACGCAGCGGATATCGCATGGCAAACCCGCGTGCTGTACCGGCACGTCGAGACCACGACGCCGATTGTGCGGGCACGTCCGTCGCCGATCGGCGAAGCGCTTCAGGTGCTGGTGTATGTGAAAGACCAACCCGATCTGTTCGCCGGCATTTGTGCTTATTTCGACCGCAACGGCTTGTCGGTGCTCGATGCGCGGGTCAGCACGACCCGTCACGGGTACGCGCTCGATAATTTCCTCGTCGCGCATACCGAAGAAGACGTGCATTATCGCGATATTGCCAATCTGGTCGAACAGGAACTGACCGCACGCCTCACGGGTGACGGCACTCTGCTTCCGGGACCGTCGAAAGGCCGTTTGTCACGGCTGTCGCGAACCTTCCCTGTTACGCCGCGCGTCGATCTTCGGGCCGACGAGCGCGGCCAATATTACATCCTGTCCGTGTCTGCGAACGACCGGCCAGGCCTTCTTTATTCAATCGCGCGCGTGCTGGCCGAGCACCGGGTCGGCGTCGCGTCGGCGCGGATCAATACGCTCGGCGAACGCGTCGAAGACGTGTTCCTGCTGGATGGGCAGGGTCTGTCGGACAACCGCCTGCAAATTCAGGTCGAGACCGAACTGCTGCGCGCGATTGCAGTGTGAGATTTCATGCGAGTCAAATTAACAGCCAAGCACCCGCGGCCGGCTTCGTCCGAACGCGCCCCTGTCCGTACCGGAAGCACCTCGGCGCGTAAGCCGACGCGCCCGGCCGGCCCCAGGCCGTCTTCACCGACGGCGGGTTTCAACGGGGGGCGGGGTGAAGGCGCTGCGTCAGGCGGCGGCAAGCGCCCGGCGGGCGCCGGTGCGCGTGCGCCACGGGCTGAAGGATCGTTTTCCCGCGAGCGGGATGCCGGCGCTGCGCGCCGGGCACCGTCAGATCGGCCGCCGCGACGCGAAGGGCCCGACGGTGCGCCTCGCCGCTTCGAGGGAAGTGGTGATCGCGCTCCGCGTCGGGACGAAGGCGCTCGTGCGCCGCGTAAGTTCGAAGGTGGTGGCGACCGTAGCGAACGCGCTCCGCGCCGCGCTGACGGTGAACGCACGCAAGGTGCCCCGCGTCGCTTCGAGGGCGGCGGTGATCGCGCCCCGCATCGGGATGAAGGCGCTCGTGCGCCGCGTAAGTTCGAAGGTAGTGGCGACCGTAGCGAACGCGCTCCGCGCCGCGCTGACGGTGAACGCACGCAAGGTGCCCCACGTCGCTTCGAGGGCGGCGGTGATCGCGCCCCGCGTCGGGATGATGGCGCTCGTGCGCCGCGTAAGTTCGAAGGTGGCGGCGACCGCAGCGATCGCGCTCCGCGTCGGGACGAGGGCGCTCGTGCGCCGCGTAAGTTCGAAGGTGGTGGCGACCGTAGCGAACGCGCTCCGCGCCGTGCTGACGGTGAGCGCACGCAAGGTGCCCCGCGTCGCTTTGAGGCCGGCGGCGATCGCGCTCCGCGTCGGGACGATGGTGAGCGTGCGCCCCGTAGGTTTGAAGGCGGCAGTGATCGTAATGACCGCGCACCCCGTAGTTTTGAAGGCAACCGCACCCCACGACGTGACGACGGTGAACGCCGCTCGTTCAGCGGCCCACGCCCGGGTGCAGGCCGTCCGACGGAAGGCGGCCCACGTGGCGAGCGTCCGGCGCGTGATGCATCGGATCGACCCCGCTTCGGCAGCGAACGGGGCGCCCCGCAGGAGCGCCGCAGCGGCGAGCGCGGGCCGCGCAGCGACAGCGCACCGCGCCGTTTTGAAGGCGACCGCGGCTCATCCGACCGTGGCGAGCGCACTTTCGCGAAGCCCGTCAAAAGTGGCTACGGCGACCGCACGGACCGTCCGGCGCGCGCACCGCGCGACGACCGCGGCGAACGAGCACCAGCCAGGCGTGAATTCGGCGATCGTCCGGCGCGTGCCTGCGAACGTAACGACCGAGGCGAACGCCCTGCCCGGACCTTCGACAAGGCACTGCCGGCCGCCGGCCGCCGCTTTGGCGACGACAGCCGCCCCGCCCATGCCGACAAGCCGCGCGGCCCGGCATCCGCAGCCAAAGCCGAACGCGACACCGACGCCGCTCCGCGCACGCCGCGCCGCGATTATGAAGATGCGCCGGGCACCCTGCGTCTGTCGAAACTGATGTCGGAACTCGGCCTGTGTTCACGCCGCGAAGCCGACGAATGGATCGAAAAAGGCTGGGTGCTGGTCGACGGCGAACGGATCGACACGCTCGGCACCAAGGTTCGTCCGGACCAGCGCATCGAGATCGACCCCGCAGCCGAAGCTGCGCAAGCAAGCCAGGTGACAGTCCTGATCCACAAGCCCGTGGGCCTTGTGTCGGGCCAGGCGGAAGACGGCTACCAGCCGGCGATCACGCTGGTCACACCGGAAAATCGCTGGGAAGGCGACAGTTCGGACATCCGCTTCTCGGTCTCGCATCTGCGCCAACTCGCGCCGGCCGGACGCCTGGACATCGATTCGACAGGCTTGCTGGTGCTGACGCAGGACGGCCGTATTGCCAAGCAGCTGATCGGCGGCCATTCGGAGATCGACAAGGAGTATCTGGTGCGCGTGTCGTTCGGCGAGCACACCACTGACGTCGAAAATCACTTTCCGCCGGAAAGCCTCGCACTGTTGTGCCATGGCCTCTCCCTCGACGACGTGCCGTTGAAACCCGCCCAGGTCAACTGGCAAAACGGCGAGCAACTGCGTTTCGTCCTGCGCGAAGGCAAGAAACGCCAGATCCGCCGGATGTGCGAGCTGGTGGGTCTCGAAGTGATCGGCCTGAAGCGCGTGCGGATGGGTCAGGTGATGCTTGGCGCTCTGCCGCCGGGCCAATGGCGTTATCTGTCGGCGGACGAGTCGTTTTGACGCCGGGAGCTTAACGCTCAAACAGCGAACGACTCACGGTGCCCGCACCGTGAAGCTCGCCCAACAAAAAACCCACGCCAATGCGCGGGTTTTTTGTTTTCTGCGACATACCCGACGATGCGATCGCCGCCCGCCGGGATGCGGCGTCAGTCGTCGCTATCCGGGTCCATATCCGGAAACAGGACTTCCGTGAAGCCGAACTTCGCAAAATCGTTGATCCGCATCGGATACAGTTTGCCGATCAGGTGATCGCACTCATGCTGCACGACGCGCGCGTGAAAGCCCTCGGCGACGCGGTCGATCGGTTTGCCGAATTGATCGAAGCCGTGATACTTGATCATCGAGAACCGGCTCACCGCACCTCGCAGTCCCGGCACCGACAGGCAACCTTCCCAGCCCTCTTCCATATCCTGCGACACCGGCGTGATGGTCGGATTGATCAGCACAGTCTCCGGTACCGGCGGCGCGTCCGGATAGCGCTCGTTGTGCCCAAAACCGAAGATCACCACCTGCAGATTGACGCCAATCTGCGGTGCGGCCAGCCCCGCGCCGTTCGCGTCGTGCATGGTCTCGAACATGTCTTTGACAAGCTCATGCAGTTCAGGGGTGTCGAAATGGTCGACCGGATCGGCAATTTGCAAAAGGCGCGGATCGCCCATCTTGAGAATTTCGCGGATCATAACTGCCCCTCCAGGAGCTTACGCATACCATCTTCGTCGAGTACGGGGACGCCGAGTTCCTCCGCCTTCGCCAACTTGCTGCCGGCTTCGGCTCCGGCCACCACATAGTCTGTTTTCTTCGACACCGAACCGGCCACTTTTGCTCCTGCCGCCTCGAGCATTTCCTTCGCCTCTTCGCGCGCCAGCGTCGGCAAGGTGCCGGTCAATACGACCGTCTTGCCGGCCAGCACGCCTTGCGGCGCCTTCGGCGCGGGCGGCCCTTCCTGCCATGTGACCTTGCCCGGCGCGCGCAGTTGCTCGATCACCGTGCGGTTGTGCTCTTCGGCAAAAAACTGATGAATCGACTCGGCCACCACGGGCCCGACATCGTTTACCTCCAGCAATTCTTCGACCGAGGCATCCATGATTGGATTCAGCGAGCCGAAATGTTTGGCCAGATCTTTCGCCGTCGATTCGCCCACATGCCGGATGCCGAGCGCGTAAATAAAGCGCGCCAGCGTGGTGTGCTTGGCTTTTTCGAGCGAGTCGAGCAGATTCTGCGCGGACTTTTCGGCGAAGCGGTCGAGTTCAGCAAGTGTTGCAAAGCCGACGTTGAACAGATCGGCCGGCGTACGCACCAGATTCTGCTCGACGAGTTGATCGATGATCTTTTCACCGAGCCCGTCGATATCCAGCGCCCGCCGCTGCGCAAAGTGCCACAACGCCTGCTTGCGCTGCGCCGGGCAGAACAGCCCGCCCGTGCAGCGCGCGATCGCCTCGTCCGGCAGCCGTTCGATGCTCGAACCACACACCGGGCAGTGCGTGGGCATGACGAACTCGCGGGCGTCGTCCGGGCGACGGTCGAGCAGCGCGCTCACCACTTCGGGAATCACGTCGCCGGCGCGCCGCACGATCACCGTGTCGCCGATGCGGATATCTTTGCGGCGCACTTCGTCTTCATTGTGCAACGTCGCGTTCGTCACCGTTGCGCCGCCGACAAACACCGGCTCCAGCCGCGCAACCGGCGTGATCGCGCCGGTGCGGCCGACCTGCACATCAATCGCGACAAGTTTGGTCAGCGCTTCCTGCGCGGGGAATTTGTGCGCCAATGCGAAACGCGGCGCGCGCGAGACAAAGCCGAGCGCGTCCTGCTCATCGCGCCGGTTGACCTTGTAGACAACACCGTCGATATCGTAAGGCAGCGTGTCGCGCTTCCCGCCTACCGCATGGAAGAACCCCAGCAAGCCCTCGGCGCCTTGCACCACCGCCCGCTCGCCATTCACCGGCAAGCCGAGTTCCTTGTACCAGTCGAGTAGTTCGCTATGCGTGGCCGGCATCTCGAGCCCTTCGAGCACGCCGATTCCATAAGCGAAGAACGACAGCGGCCGCTGCGCGGTGATTTTCGAATCGAGTTGCCGCAGGCTGCCTGCCGCGGCGTTGCGCGGATTGGCGAATTCCTTCTGCTCAGCAGCCCGCTGGCGCTCGTTCAGACGTTCAAAATCGCGCTTGAACATGAGCACTTCGCCGCGTACATCGAGCACATGCGGCACCCGTTTGCCCTTGAGCTTGAGTGGAATGGAACGGATCGTGCGAACGTTTTCGGTAACGTTCTCGCCGGTGGCGCCGTCGCCTCGCGTGGACGCCTGGACGAACGTGCCGTCGACGTAGCGCAGCGAGATGGCGAGGCCGTCGAATTTCAGCTCGGCCGCGTAATCGACCGGCACGGGCGGCTCGCTCGCGTTCTTGCCGAGCGCGTCGCCGACGCGCTTGTCGAACGCGACGATGTCTTCGTCCTCGAAGCCATTGTTCAGCGAAAGCATGGGTTGATCGTGCACGACCGGCTCGAAGCCGGTTGACGCCTCGCCGCCCACGCGCTGGGTGGGCGAATCCGGCACAATCAGGTCCGGATGCTCCGTCTCGATTCGCTCCAGCTCCTTGAAGAGCTTGTCGTATTCCGCGTCCGGCAGGTCCGGCTGGTCGAGCACGTAGTACGCGTAATTGGCGCGTTCGAGTTCCGCGCGCAGCCACGCGGCCCGCTCTGCGGGAGCGCTGGTTGCAGGATTTGAGGCGGGAGTTCGGGCCATGCTGTCGGACGCTTCTTCAAAAGAATTCAGACATTGGATTATCGCAGGAAGCGTGCCCCTTTACATCGGCCGAATGGCCAGTTTCGTGCGTTCGGTCTTGCTGTGAAACGACCACTGAAAACGGCAACGGCCGCACATCGTGCGGCCGTCGAGCACTGCATAAAAAATAGAACCGTTACTGGCTGAACAAACGCCGGGTAGCCGGTGAACCCGCCGGAATACCTGCCTGTTCGAGTTTTGCGTAGAGCGTCATCAACTGCTTTTCGATCGCCAGCAGCGCGGTTTCCGGCAGCGGACGGCGCCCATCGTCGACCACCCGTCCGCCGATACGCTCAGCCAACGATTTCGCGTAGTCGCACATCAGGCGGAACGGCAGGATGTCTTCGTCCGCGACCGGTACGTCGAGCACCAGTGTGATCATCTGGCCGCCCTTGTAGGTCAGGTCGTCGCGCAGGAAATTGGTGTCGCCGAATTGCAGCATGAACACCGGGCTCTGCTTCGTGTCGAGCTTGACGAAGCGCGTGCCGTCGCGCGAGAGCAGCAGGCCGTCCTGCGACGCGATTGCCTGCACATAGTTGGCCGACCACGGCGCTCCGTCGGAGAGCACGTTGATCGACAATTGCGCGTCGCATTGCGCGGCGAAACCGTCGAGTTCGCGCGCCATCGCCACCGTTTCGAGCATGTCGGGGAATTCCGGCGACGCATCGAGCGTATCGGCAAACTGCTGCACGCCGGTCACGAACTCGGAGAACTCCAGTTCGTTGAGTGCGCCGCTCCGGTTGGCCAATTGCGCGGCCGCGCGCAGCTCTTCATAGCGCGCGCCGTTCTGCAACAGCTCCCAGGGTCCGCCTTCGAGCTTGCCTTCAATATGCACCGGCTTGCTGCCGGCACGGCGCAGACGCTGCGCGAGCGGAATCACCTTGTCGCCGGCCACCGGCCCGTTCAGACGAATCGGCACGATGCAGTCGATGCGGCGATCGACGATCGCCGGCGGCGCCGACGAAATCGTCGTGGCAGCGGGCAGGATCGGCTCGACCGGTTCGCCGGCTTGCGCAGCCTTACCCGCTTCCCCCCCCATACCGCCTTCGGCTTCAGCAACGCCCTCAGCTTCGGGATAACCGTTCGGCGTCGTCGTCTCGGCCTGAATATCGGCAGGCGTATCGAGCGGCGCGGCGGTTGCGCCAAAAGTCGGCTCGACGCGCGCCGCGGCGGTTTCCGCCGCGGTGTCTGAACCCACTATCGGTTCGCGCCGCGTGGTCGGCCGGGCCGGCTCGATAAACGGGCTCTGTTCCTCCTGATCGTCGCGCGCGAAACTTTCGGCGGCGTCTGCCGGCATCGCGCGCGGCATCTTGCGGCGCACCTTCGCGCCTTGCCACGCGTTGTACACGACCACGCCCCCGACCACCACGGCACCCGCGCCGATCAAACCGAGTGTCAACTCGTCCATGCATGCTCCATCAGCAATTCTTCTGTCTGCGCGGCTATGCGCCCGCCCCATGTGTCGCGCGGCCGATGGCCGCTGCGCTGAACGCGGGAGCCCGCGATGATCAACCTAAACGAAAACTCAAACGATATTCTGGGCGAAACCGGCAGCCGATTCCATGTCGACGGCAACGATCCGCGACACACCCTGCTCCTGCATGGTCACGCCGATCAGTTGCTGCGCCATTTCCATCGCGATCTTGTTGTGCGAAATGAACAGGAACTGCGTCTTGTCCGACATTGCTCGCACGAGGTTCGCGAAGCGTTCCGTGTTGGCGTCGTCGAGCGGCGCGTCCACTTCGTCGAGCAGACAGAACGGCGCGGGATTCAGCTGGAACATCGCGAACACCAGCGCGGTGGCGGTCAATGCCTTCTCGCCGCCGGACAGCAGGTGAATCGTCGAATTCTTCTTGCCCGGTGGCTGTGCCATTACCTGCACGCCGGCGTCGAGAATCTCGTCGCCGGTCATGATCAGCCTCGCCTGACCGCCGCCAAAGAGACGCGGGAACAGCTCGCCGAAATGACGATTCACTTCGTCGAAGGTGCCTTGAAGCAGCGTACGCGTTTCGCCGTCGATCTTGCGGATCGCGTCTTCGAGCGTTTCGATCGCGTTGTTCAGGTCGGCCGATTGCGCATCGAGGAAAGTCTTGCGCTCGCTCGCCGCCTTCAGCTCGTCCAGCGCGGCCATGTTGACCGGGCCGAGCGCCGTGATCGCGTTGTTGATCCGCGTGACCTCGCCTTGCAGATACGACGGCTTCATATCCGGCGTGAGCTTGGCCTGCAGTTGGGCTTCATCGACACCGGCCTCGGCCAGTTGTTCGATGAACTGCTCGCCGCTCAGGCGCGCGGCCTGTTCCTTCAACTGCAATTCGTTGATGCGGTCGCGCAGCGGTTGCAGCGCACGCTCGGCGGTCAAACGGGTTTCGTCTGCGGCACGCAGTTTGGCGGTCAGATCGTCTAGTTCGAGGCGTGCGGCGTGCAGCGCTTCTTCCTTGACTGCGCGGATATCGAGCGCGTCCTGCAAGCCGGTGTGCGCGGTTTGCTCGTTGATGGTTTCCAGTTCGGCGCGC
Organism: Paraburkholderia sp. D1E; assembly: GCF_052682275.1. Classification (NCBI taxonomy): domain Bacteria; kingdom Pseudomonadati; phylum Pseudomonadota; class Betaproteobacteria; order Burkholderiales; family Burkholderiaceae; genus Paraburkholderia; species Paraburkholderia sp. D1E. The sequence continues at coordinate 6,217,096 of NZ_JBQYMB010000001.1, read as the reverse complement.
GCGTCTTCCAGCGACGCTGCGACGCGTTCGCTCTGCTCGTGCGAGACCTGGATGCTGCGCTTCAATTCGTCGATGCGGTTCGCCATGTTGCGCGCGGCGAAACGCGCGTCAGTGGCGGCCCGGTCGAGATCGCGCGATTGCGCGCGCGCGGCGGTGAGCTGTTCGTCGAGTGCTTCGAAAGCCATCTGGTGATCTTCGAAACGCGCCTGCAATTCGGCGAGTTCGGAGTCGTGACGTTCGAAATTCGCTTCCGATTCGCCACGCAATGCGCGCTGCTCTTCGATCTGCGCGGTGATCTCTCCGAGCTCTTCGCGGATTTGCGTGCTGCGCTGCGTGTAGCGCTCATGCGCCTGCGCAAGCTTGAGCACGTCCATCTGCAATGCGTGCACCCGTTGGGTCGCGCGCTCAGACTGTTGGCGTACATCGGTCAAAGCTTGCGCGGCTTGCGTGTGCGCGGCTTCAGCGCGGATCGCGGTGGCCTTCGCCTCATCGGCGAGCAAGGCTTGCGCGCGGACCTGACGGCCCAGATTTTCGATTTCCTGCTGACGGGCCAGCATGCCGGCCTGTTCGGAATCGGCGGCATACAACTGGACGCCGACACGCGTCACGACGTGGCCGGCCTTCACGACGAACGAGCCGCCTTCCGGCAACTGCGAACGCATGGCTAGCGCCTGCTGCAGATCGTCAGCGATGAAGGCAAGGCCGAGCCAGTCGTTCAGCACGGCGCGAATACCTGCATCGTCGATGCGAACCAGCGACAGCAACGGACGCAAAGCCGGCGGCGTAGCGACCGGCTGACCGGCTGCCGGCGGCGCGTAGAACGCAAGCTTGGCGGGCGGCGCATCGGTGGCGAACGCCTTGACCCAATCGAGGTTCGACACTTCCAGGGCGGCGAGCCGCTCACGCAGTATCGCTTCAAGCGCGGCTTCCCAGCCGGCTTCGACGTGCAGCTTCTTCCACAGGCGCGGCAAGCCGCTCAGCTCATGCTTTTCGAGCCACGGCTGGATCTTGCCTTCGGTCTGGACGTTTTCCTGCAATTGCTTGAGCGCGGCAAGCCGTGCGTCGAGCTGATGAATCTGAGCATTCTCCGACTGCACGCGCTCCTGGGCCACGCGCCGTTCGCCGTCGAGACGCGGTAGCGTTTCTTGCGCGTCGGCAAGACGGGTCTGCGCGTCATGGAGGATTTCTTCGTGCTCGGCGAGCTGCATGCGCAGGTCTTCGAGCTGCGCTTCGTCGGGTGCATCGAGACCGCCCGCTTCCGACTTCAGCCGCTCGTGACGCTGCTGCAACTGCTGCAATTGCTGATCGGCATTGCGCTGATGCGCGGCTTCGAGTTTGAGTGCCTGTTCGGTCTGCGCGATACCGCCGCGCTCAGCGTTCAGTTCGGTCTGCGCATCGCGCCAGCGGGCTTCGAGCGCCGGCATCGCATCATGCTTGCCGGCTGCTTCGTCTTCGGCCAGCGCGGCTTTTTCTTCGGCGACGGCCAGTTGTTCTTCCGCGTCTTCGAGATCGTCTTGCGCCTTTTGGGCTTGCGACTGCCACTGCTCACGCTGCGCGGTCAATGCGGCAATCTGCGCCTGCACACGGTTGCGCGATTCGACAATGAACTTGATCTCGGCTTCGAGGCGGCTGACTTCGGCATTCGCCTCATACAACGCGCCTTGCGCGCCCTGCATCGCGTCGCTGGCGGAATAATGCGCGACGCGCAGCGTTTCGAGCTGCGCTTCGACTTCGCGCAGCTTCGCGGTTTGCGCTTCGAGGTCGATCTGCGCCTGTTCGATTGCGCGTTGCTGACGTTCCTGCTCGCCACCGGCTTCGTTCTTGCGCAACAGCCACAATAGACGCTGCTTCTCTTCGCCGTCGGCCTGCAAATCCTTATATTTGGTCGCGACGACCGCCTGCGCCTCGAGCTTCTCGAGATTCGAACTGAGTTCGCGGACGATGTCTTCGACGCGGATCAGATTCTCGCGCGTGTCATGCAGGCGGTTCTCCGTCTCGCGGCGGCGTTCCTTGTACTTCGATACGCCCGCGGCTTCTTCGAGGAACACACGCAGTTCTTCCGGCTTCGCCTCGATCAGGCGCGCGATCATGCCCTGCCCGATAATCGCGTACGCGCGCGGCCCAAGGCCGGTGCCGAGGAAGATGTCCTGAATGTCGCGGCGGCGCGCCGGCAAGTTATTGATGTAGTAGCTCGAAGTGCCGTCGCGCGTGAGCACGCGCTTGACGGCGATTTCGGCATACTGCCCCCACTGCCCGGCGGCACGGCCGTCGGCGTTGTCGAACACGAGTTCGACGCTGGCGCGGCTACCTGGCTTGCGCGCGGTCGAGCCATTGAAGATCACGTCCTGCATCGACTCGCCGCGCAGCTCGGAAGCGCGCGATTCGCCGAGCACCCAGCGCACGGCGTCGATGATGTTGGACTTACCGCACCCATTCGGTCCGACCACGCCGACGAGCTGGCCCGGGACCTGGAAATGCGTGGGATCGACGAATGACTTGAAGCCAGCGAGTTTGATCGAGGTCAGACGCACGGCGATTTCGCTGTTTGAAAAGGGAAAATAAAAAGTGGCTCGTGAAGGCCGCACCAGCCGCTCGCCGATGCAGCGAAACGGCCCGCGAAACCCCGCGATACGGGCGCCAATCGCACGCAGTGAAGCGTGCGTCGACTAATGAGGGGCAATCATACCATCGCGCGCGAGCGGTTCTTACCGTCCTTACGGTCTGCGTCATCATCGACGTCGAGCCCCACATCCTGATTGGCCGGATCAGGCGGCAAGGCCTTGGTCCGGTGCACCCAACTGGACAGTGCCGACGCCAGCACGATGCACGCGCCGCCGGCCCATTCGCGCGGGCCCGGCGTCTCGCCGGCGAAGAGCCACGCGGACAAAGCCGTCACCACGATCTCGAACAGCATGATGATCGAGGCCCGATTGGCCGGCACGCGTGCGAGCCCATACTGCACCAGCATATTGTTCGACGCCAGCAGAAAACCGAGGCCGAGCACTAGCAGCGCGGCCGTGCCGAGATGCGCGCCGGTGGGCGGTGCGGGCATCGCCTCGAACAGCGACGCACAGGCGCTGAAAATCGCTGCGCCACCGAAGATCGTCGCGGTGCGCATTTCGGGCTTCATCTCAGGCAGCACGCGGCTCGTCTTGAGAATCAGGACGTTGCTCATCGCGAAGCCCATGCCGCCCGCGAGCCCAGCCCATTCGGCGAGGTTGCCGGGCACCGGAATGCCCAGTTGCGGCGACCAGAGCATGGTCATCGCGCCGGCTAGCGACAGCGCGGCGAGGCCCCCACCCGCCCAGGTCAGCCGTTCGTGCAGGATGAAGTGTGCAAAGAGCGCGGTCCAGGCGGGGGTGAGATAGAACAGCAGCAGGACGCGCATCACTTCGCCGTGGATCGAGCCCCAGACGAAGCCGAGATTGGTCACGCCCGCGGCCAGCGCCATGGCCGGCAGCAGCCAGTGCCAGCGCACGGTCCTGAGCGCGCGATAGCGCACCAGCAGGACAAACAGGCAACCGGCGCCGCTCGTGAGCGCGCTCGCTGCCGTGCCGGAAACGCCGAGTGCATTCAGCATGCGCAGCGGGTACCAGATCATTCCCCACACGGAGGCGCCCAGCATGATCGCGAGGGTGGGCCAGCCATTGCGAAGCCAGTTGCTCATGGTGCGGCACTCCCGCGGTGGTTGCTGCTCCTGCGGGCGGGGTTGCCGACTTTGCCGAGGGTGGCGTTCTTGCGCCCTCGTCGTCCGAATCGTCCGAATCGTCCGAATCGTCCGGATGTCTGCGTTGCTGCTACGACCATTGCTGCTCCTGCTTCTTTTTTGCGCGAACCGTCTGCGGTTCGCGTCGTTCCCGCTGCGTCGCATTGCCTGCGCTGCCTGGCGGATTGCGCCACGGCCTGACGGCCGCGTGCCACGCTATAATCATTTGTTCGCCGCCGCTGCCACTGTTTTCGCGTCTTTCAGGCGTTTTACCGTCAGCGCGGGTACCCAGCATTTCCCAGCACCCGTCTGCGCCCTCTTCGATCAGGCCCGATCCGCCCAGTGAACCCGCTACTCGACTCCCTTCAGCCCTACCCGTTCGAAAAGCTGCGTGCGCTTTTCAAGGACGTCACGCCGCCGGCCGGCCTCGCGCACATCAGCTTCGGCATCGGCGAACCGAAACATCCCACGCCCTCGCTGATTCGCGACGCGGTGATTGCCTCACTCGGCGGTTTGTCGGCTTATCCGGCCACCGTCGGTTCGCCAGCACTGCGCGAATCGATCGCCAGATGGGTGACGCAGCGCTATAACCTGCCGCCGGTCGACCCGGCCACTCAGGTGCTGCCCGTGTCCGGTTCGCGCGAGGCGCTTTTTGCACTCGCACAAACGGTAATCGACCCCAAGCGTCATGCTGACGGCGAGCCTGCGATCGTACTCTGTCCGAACCCGTTCTACCAAATCTATGAAGGCGCGGCGATTCTGGCCGGCGCGCTGCCGTACTTCGTCAATAGCGACCCGGCGCGCAACTTCGCCTGCGACTATTCGGCGGTGCCGCCCGACATCTGGGCGCGCACGCAACTGCTGTACGTGTGCTCGCCGGGCAATCCCACCGGCGCGGTGCTCACACTCGAGGACTGGCGCGAACTGTTCGCGCTGTCGGACCGCTACGGCTTCGTAATCGCCTCGGACGAGTGCTACTCGGAAATCTACTTCGACGAAGCCAATCCGCCGCTCGGCGGTCTGGAGGCGGCTCACCAGCTCGGCCGCGGCTTCGAGCGCCTCGTGATGCTGTCGAGCCTGTCCAAGCGTTCGAACGTGCCGGGCATGCGCTCGGGCTTCGTAGCTGGCGACGCGACGATCCTGAAAGATTTCCTGCTATACCGGACATACCACGGCGCGGCCTTGTCGACCGTGTTCCAGAGTGCCAGCATCGCGGCCTGGAACGACGAAACCCACGTGCGCGAGAACCGCGCGAAGTACGTGCAGAAGTTTTCCACCGTCACGCCAATGCTCGCCGAGGTGCTCGACGTACGCCTGCCGGACGCCGCGTTCTACCTGTGGGCGGACGTCTCGCGCACCGGCCTGTCGGACACCGAGTTCGCCCAGCGCCTCTACGCCGACTATAATGTGACGGTTCTGCCGGGCTCGTTTCTCGCGCGCACTGCGCACGGCGTGAACCCCGGCCGTAATTTCGTGCGCATGGCGCTCGTCGCCGATGTCGACGAATGCACGCAGGGCGCACAACGGATCGTCGATTTTTGCCGCGCGCTCGCGGGCTGAGTTTTTCGTGAGTTTCTGTATTCAGCAGCCCCGCGCACCGCATTCCCTTCTTCAGACTTCAACTCTTCAGAAAAGCACGCATATGTCGCAACAACTTCAGCAGATCATTGATACCGCCTGGGAAAACCGCGCCGAACTGTCGCCGAAGGCCGCGCCGGTCGACGTGCGCGAAGCCGTCGCCCACGCCATCGAGCAACTGGACAAGGGCGCCTTGCGCGTCGCGGAAAAGAAGGACGGCGACTGGGTCGTCAATCAATGGCTGAAGAAAGCCGTGCTGCTGTCGTTCCGCCTGGAAGACAACCAGCCGATGCCGGCTGGCGGCTACTCGCAGTTCTACGACAAGGTGCCGTCGAAGTTCGCTAACTACACCGCTGAAGACTTCGCCGCCGGTGGCTTCCGCGTCGTGCCGCCCGCCATTGCGCGCCGCGGCTCGTTCATCGCGAAGAACGTCGTGCTGATGCCGTCGTACACCAACATCGGCGCCTATGTGGACGAAGGCACGATGGTCGACACGTGGGCGACCGTCGGCTCGTGCGCGCAGATCGGCAAGAACGTTCACCTGTCGGGTGGCGTGGGCATCGGCGGCGTGCTGGAGCCGTTGCAAGCCAATCCGGTCATCATCGAAGACAACTGCTTCATCGGCGCGCGTTCGGAAGTGGTGGAAGGCGTGATCGTCGAAGAAAACTCGGTGATCTCGATGGGCGTGTACCTCGGTCAAAGCACCAAGATTTACGACCGCGAAACCGGTGAAGTCACGTACGGCCGCATTCCGGCGGGCTCGGTGGTGGTAGCGGGCAACCTGCCGTCGAAGGACGGCTCGCACAGCCTGTACTGCGCCGTGATCGTCAAGAAAGTCGACGCCAGGACGCGTGCGAAGGTCGGCCTGAACGAGCTCCTGCGAGGCGACTAATGGCACGCGGCACCAAGACCGTCGTCTACGGCATCCCGAACTGCGACACTGTGAAGAAGGCCCGCGTGTGGCTGGAAGAGCACGGCGTCGAGTTCGAGTTCCACGACTTCAAGAAACACGGTGTGACGGCGCCGCTCGTGCAGGACTGGCTGAAGGACGTGAAGCTCGACGCGTTGCTGAACCGTCGCGGCACGACCTGGCGCGGTCTGTCCGACGACATGAAGGCGGCGGCGGACACGCAGTCGGGCGCGATCGCGTTGATGATCCACAAGCCGTCGGTGATCAAGCGGCCAGTGCTGGTGGTCAACGGAAAGGTCAAGTCGCTCGGTTTTGCGGCAGACGAATACGAAGCACTGTTTGCCTGATTGCCTGATCCGAAAAGCAGGACCGGGCGCGAACGTCGAACGTAGCGCCAGGCGTAGTATCAGACATCAGATGCCAGGCCCGAACGCGAAGATCGCGCGCAAAGGCGCAAAAAGACGTAAAACGTGGCCTCGCCGCGTTGCTTAAAAGCTGTTGCCGGCTGCGGTGTCCAACCGCCAGCCGGCATTTTTTCATTTCAAAGTGGCTTGTACTGAATCCATGTCCGGCACCCTTGCCCTTACCGAACAACTGATCGCGCGCGCCTCCGTGACGCCCGACGACCAGCATTGCCAGCGCCTGCTGATCGAACGCCTGTCCGCGCTCGGCTTCGAGCACGAGACCATCGAATCGCACGGTGTGACCAACCTGTGGGCCGTCAAACGCGGCGTCGACGGCACACGCGGCAAGCTGCTCGCGTTCGCCGGCCACACGGACGTCGTGCCGACCGGCCCGCTCGAACAATGGCACTCGGCGCCGTTCGAGCCGACCCACCGCGACGGCAAGCTCTACGGCCGGGGCGCGGCGGACATGAAGACGTCGATCGCCGGCTTCGTGGTGGCAAGCGAGGAATTCGTCGCGGCGCACCCCGCGCATCGCGGCTCGATCGCCTTCCTGATTACGAGCGACGAAGAGGGCCCCGCTACCGACGGCACCGTCAAGGTCGTCGAAGCGCTGCAGGCGCGCGGCGAGCGCATGGACTACTGCATCGTCGGCGAACCGACGTCGAGCGCACAGTTCGGCGACATGGTAAAGAATGGCCGGCGCGGGTCCATGTCGGGCAATCTTATCGTCAAAGGCGTGCAAGGCCACATCGCCTATCCGCATCTGGCGAAAAATCCGGTGCATCTGCTCGCGCCCGCACTGGCCGAACTGGTCGCCGAAAGCTGGGACGACGGCAACGAATACTTCCCGCCCACCACCTGGCAGGTTTCGAACATCCATAGCGGCACCGGCGCCACCAACGTGATCCCCGGCCATGCGGACGTGATGTTCAATTTCCGTTTCTCGACGGCCAGTACGGTGGAAGGCTTGCAGGCTCGCGTCCGTGCGATCCTCGACAAGCACAATCTCGAATACGACCTGCAATGGACCGTAAGCGGCCTGCCGTTCCTCACGCCGCGCGGCGATCTGTCGAACGCGCTGGCTAAAGCGATCAAGGACGAAACCGGCATCACGACTGAACTGTCGACCACCGGGGGCACCTCGGATGGCCGTTTCATCGCCCGCATCTGCGAGCAGGTGATCGAGTTCGGTCCGCTGAACGCCAGCATCCACAAGATCGACGAACATATCGAAGTCGCACACATCGAGCCGCTGAAGAACGTGTATCGCCGCGTGCTCGAACAACTGATCGCCTGACCAAGGAATATCTGCGATGACGCTCCCGTTTTCCACCGTCCGCGACCTGCTGCGTTTCGCGGTGTCGCGCTTTAACCAGGCCGAGTTGTCGTTCGGCCACGGCTCGGCCAACGCCTACGACGAAGCCGCCTATCTGATCCTGCACACGCTGCATCTGCCGCTCGATCTGCTGGATCCGTTTCTCGACGCGCGTCTGTCCGCGGCCGAAATCGACGCCGTGCTGAACGTGATCGAGCGACGCGCCGGCCAGCGCGTGCCGGCGGCCTACATCACGCAGGAAGCGTGGATGCACGGCTTCCGCTTCTACGTGGATGAACGCGTGATCGTGCCGCGCTCGTTCATCGGCGAGTTGCTGCAGGACGGTTTGCAGCCCTACGTCGAAGATCCCGAACAGGTCGGCGCCGTGCTGGAACTGTGCACCGGCTCCGGCTGCCTTGCGATCCTCGCGGCTCATGCATTCCCTAACGCGGATATCGACGCCGTCGATCTCTCGGCACCCGCTCTGGAAGTCGCCACGCGTAACGTCACGGACTACAAGCTCGATGACCGCGTCGCCCTCTTCGAAGGCGATCTGTACGCGCCGCTCGCCGAGCGCCGCTACGACTTGATCATCAGCAATCCGCCATATGTCAACGCCACTTCGATGCAGGCACTCCCCGCCGAATACAAGCACGAGCCGGACATGGCTTTGGCTGGCGGCACCGACGGCATGGATATCGTGCGACGGATCATCGCCGACGCGCGCAACTGGCTGACCGAAGACGGCGTGCTGGTGGTCGAGATCGGCAACGAGCGCGCGAACGTCGAAGCAGCATTCGGCGGCCTCGATCTGGTCTGGCTGTCGACGAGTGCCGGCGACGATAACGTGTTCCTGATTCAGGCCGCGGATCTGCCGGTCTGACGTGTTGTAGCTTCATCCCGCGACGCGCGCAGCAGGCCTTGATTGCTTGCCGCGCGTGCCGCACCTGAGCCAGCTCCTCTCTCGCTCACACCATAGCAAACGCTCTTGACCCGGGACTTGTCATGCCCGTGCCATAGCTCACGCTCCTTGAGCCGGCTTTTCGCGTGCATGCCACAGCGGACACATCCGTAAGCAACCGCACCCGCACCTTCCCCGCATCCGCGCAGGATTCAGAGACGCCTGACCGTAACGCCCCCCCAACGCACTCACGTTCGGTAAGATGGGCGCGGAGCTGTCCGCGCTGACACCAGGCAGCCGCAGCAGCGTTTCGCCAACCCTTCGCCCGCCTATGCAATTCGACCTGCTTCACATCGGCCCGCTGGTCGCTCTCGCCCATATTCTCGGCGTGATCGCGGCGTGCCACGCGATTCTGAACACCCGCACGTCGCAAGGCGCGATTGCGTGGGCCGTGTCGCTGGTCGCCATGCCGTATCTGACGCTGGTGCCATACCTGTTCCTCGGCCGCAGCAAATTCCAGGGTTATGCGGACGCTCGCCGCATCGAAAACGAGTTGCTGCGCACGCGCGCGCATCCTCAGGAATGGGACACACGCGCCTCATCCGCGGGGCTGCCTACGCAGGAGCTTGGCGCGAGGCTCGTGCATTCGCTTACACGCCTGGGTGGCATGCCGTTCCTGCCGGGCAATTCCGTGCGCACGCTGGTGAACGGCGCCGCGACTTTCGAGGCGATCTTCGAAGCGATCGAGGGGGCACGCAATTACGTGATCGTGCAGTTCTTCATCGTGCGCGACGACGCGCTTGGCGAAATGCTCAAAGACGCGCTGATCGCGAAAGCGCAGCAAGGCGTGCGCGTCTACTTCCTGTACGACAGCATCGGGAGTTTCGATCTACCCCACCGCTACGTGGCGGCGCTGCGGGCAGCCGGCGTGGAGACGCATCCGTTCGCCACCAATCGCCGCTTCGTCAACCGTTTGCAGTTGAACTTCCGTAACCACCGCAAGATCGTCTCGGTGGACGGAGAACGCGCGTTCGTCGGCGGACACAACGTGGGGGTCGAATATCTCGGTAGCAAGCCGCCGTTGTCGCCATGGCGCGATACGCATATCGAAGTGCGCGGCCCGGCCGTCGCCAGCATCCAGTTCGTGTTCACCGAGGACTGGCACTGGGCGACCCAGCAGTTGCCCGAATTCGACATGCCGCCCCCTCAACCCGGCGACGAAGGCATGCACTGCCTCGTCGTGCCGAGCGGCCCGGCCGACAAGCAGGAGACCTGTTCGCTTTTCTTCGTCGAAGCGATCAACGCGGCGCGCGAGCGGATCTGGATCACCACGCCTTATCTCATACCCGACGAAGCCGTGTTCGCCGCGTTGCGACTGGCAGCGCTTCGCGGCGTGGATGTCCGCATTCTGATTCCGTGCCGGCGCGATCACCGCGTGGTGTTCGCCGCCTCGAAACTGTATGCATACGACTCACTGCGCGCGGGTATCCGGATCTTCCGCTACCAGCCGGGCTTCCTGCACCAGAAGGTCGTGCTGATCGACAGCGTGGCGGCGGCAATCGGCAGCGCCAATCTCGACAACCGCTCGTTCCGCCTGAACTTCGAGATCATGGTGCTGACGGTGGACCGCGGCTTCGCCAAAGAAGTCGAAACAATGCTGCTGAAGGACTTCACGGAGTCGCTCGAAATAGACCGCAACGAGTATCGCCAGGCGAGCGCGCTGCGGCGCGTACTGATGCACGTGGCGCGGTTGTTCTCGCCGATCCTGTAGCGGCGGCACCGCGCCGCGACTCGGCCATTGCCGACGCCGACTTCGCGTCCCGCGTTGCTATGCGTTACAGCAGCTTCTCGATGTCCTCGGTGATCGCCTCGGGCTTGGTCAGCGGCGCGTAGCGCTTCACCACATTGCCGTCGCGGCCGATCAGGAACTTGGTGAAGTTCCATTTGATCGCCTCGAGCCCCAGCAGGCCCGGCGCCTCGCCCGTCAGATAGCGAAACAGCGGATGAGCATTGGCGCCGTTCACGTCGATCTTGTCGAACATCGGGAAGGTCACGCCGTAGTTCTTTTCGCAGAAGCTGCCGATCTGCGTAGCGTCGCCCGGTTCCTGCTTGCCGAACTGGTTGCAAGGAAAACCGAGCACCGCAAATCCGCGCGCCGCGTAAGTGTCATACACCTTTTGCAGACCGGCGTACTGCGGCGTGAACCCGCATTCGCTCGCCGTATTGACGATCAGCAGGACCTTGCCCTGATAGCGCTCGAGGCTCACTTCCTCGCCGCCGAGCGTATGTGCAGAAAACGAATAAATCGATGTCATGTGCTCTCCCCGTGAAAGCCGTCAGTCTATGCCAAAAACTTCGCCGCTACAGTCGGCCGAATGGCCGATCCCGGTTGAGCGCCCGGTGTCAGCCCCGGCAGTCTAAAATAGCGTTTTTCTCCAGCCGGCCTCTTCGTGATCCGCTTTAACCAGTTCAGCCTCGCGCGCGGCACCAAGCCGCTCTTTGAAAACACCACGTTCACCCTCAACCCCGGCGAGAAGGCCGGCTTGGTGGGGGCGAACGGCGCGGGCAAGTCGACGCTGTTTGCCGTGCTGCTCGGCGAACTGCACGCCGATGGCGGCGATTTCTCTATCCCGCCAAACTGGCAGATCGCCCACGTCGCGCAAGAAACGCCCGCGGCAGACAAGACCGCCCTCGCCTATACGCTCGACGGCGACGCGGCGTTGCGCGCGATCGAAGCATGCATCGCCGAAGCATCGGCCGCGCATGACGGCGCGGCGGAAGGCGAAGCGCACGCCGCATTCGCCGACGCCGATGGCTACACCGCGCCCGCCCGCGCCGAGGCCTTGCTGCTCGGCCTTGGCTTCACGCTCGCACAGACGCGCGAGCCGGTCAGCAGCTTCTCGGGCGGCTGGCGCATGCGGCTGAATCTGGCGCAGGCGCTGATGTGCCGCTCCGACCTGCTGCTGCTCGACGAACCGACCAATCACCTGGATCTCGACGCGATCATCTGGCTCGAAGACTGGCTGCACCGCTATCCAGGCACGCTGATCGTGATCTCGCACGATCGCGAATTTCTCGATTCGGTCTGTAACGTCACGCTGCATCTGGAACATCAGCAGATCAAGCGTTACGGCGGCAACTACTCGCAATTCGAAATCCTGCGCGCGCAACAGATTGCTTTGCAGCAAAGCTCGTATGAGAAGCAACAGCGCACGGTCGAGCATCTGCAGAGCTACATCAATCGCTTCAAGGCGCAGGCCACCAAGGCGCGTCAGGCGCAGAGCCGTGTGAAAGCGCTCGAAAAAATGGAGTTGATCGCGCCGGCGCACGCGTCCTCGCCGTTCACGTTCGAATTCCGCACGCCCGATTCCGCGCCGAATCCGATGATGGTGATGGAGGACGTGCGCTGCGGCTATCGCGGTGAAGACGGCGAAATTCCAATCGTCGACCATGTGATGCTGTCAATCCAGAACGGTCAGCGCATTGGCCTGCTCGGCGCGAACGGTCAGGGCAAATCCACCCTGATCAAAACGCTCGCCGGTACGCTCGAAGCGCTCGGGGGCCACGTGCGCGAAGGCAAGGGACTGCGCATCGGCTATTTCGCGCAGCATCAGCTCGAAACGCTGCGCCCGGACGACACGCCGCTGCAGCATCTGGCGCGTCTTGCACCCGATACACGCGAACAGGAATTGCGCGACTTCCTCGGCAGCTTCAACTTTTCCGGCGAGATGGCGACCGCGAAGATCGCGCCCTTCTCGGGCGGCGAAAAAGCACGTTTGGCACTCGCGCTGATCATCTGGCAAAAGCCGAACCTGCTGCTGCTCGACGAGCCGACCAATCACCTTGATCTCGAAACGCGTCACGCGTTGACCATGGCGCTTGCACAATTCGAGGGCACGCTGATTCTGGTGTCGCATGACCGGCATCTGCTGCGCGCCACCACCGACGTATTCATGCTGGTCGCGAAGCACCGCCTGCAGGAATTCGACGGCGATCTCGACGACTACCGCGACTGGCTGCTGCAACATGCCGCCGAACAACGCGCGGCGCTGAAAGCGGGCACGGCGTCGAACGATGCGGATAGTGCGGACAGCGGCGTCAATCGCAAGGAGCAACGCCGCCTCGAAGCGGAAACGCGCCAGAAGCTCGCCCACCTGAAGAAGCCCCTGCAAAGCCGCATCACGAAGATCGAAAAGGAAATGGACGCGCTCAACGCGGAAAAGGCGACGCTCGATGCATTCGTCGTCGATCCGGCCAGCTACGAGCCCGAACAGAAGAGCAAACTGACGGAGGCGATCCGCCGTCAGGCAGATGTGAACGCGCGCCTCGAAGCGCTCGAAGCCGAATGGCTCGAGACTCACGAGGAACTCGAACAAATCGGCTAGCGGCAGGCTGTTCGCGATCCGCGCCGGCATCGATCGGAGGTAGCCCTTGTCACCCGTGAGCCCGTCTGAGTCTTCGACTACGGCCTCAGCCGCACCGTCAGTTGCGCCGTCATCCGTGCCCGCGCCTGCTCCGCTGCAAGGCCTGCGCGTACTGGACCTGACGCGCCTTCTGCCGGGTCCGGTAGCCGCCCTGCGCCTTGCCGAACTCGGCGCCGATGTGCTGAAGATTGAGGCACCCGGCGCGGGAGACCCCACCCGCACCATGATGCAGTCGTCAAGCGACCGCGTGGCCGGCCGGCCAGGCGCGTTTTACCGGCTGGTGAATCGCGGCAAGCGCGAGACACGGCTCGACCTCAAATCGGAAGCGGGACGCAACGTATTGCGCGCGCTCGCGGCCGAAGCGGATGTACTGATCGAGAGTTTCCGGCCCGGCGTGATGGAGCGCCTCGGCATCAGCTACGAAACACTACGCGCGGTCAATCCGAGGCTCGTCTACTGCGCGATCAGCGGCTATGGCGCAAGCGGTCCGTTTGTCGACCACGCCGGTCACGATCTGAACTACGTCGGCTACGCGGGCGTGCTCGATCAACTGGCAGGCCGCGACGGCGCGCCGATCCTGCCGAACTTCCAGATCGCCGACCTGCTGGGCGGCGCCTTGAGCGCGGTCACGCAGATCCTGGCCGCGTTATGGCATGTGTCGCGCGGCGGCGAAGGCCGCTTCGTCGACGTGTCGATGACGCACGTCACGTATGCACACAACGTCGTCGCGCAGGTGACGCTCGCCAATGAGGGTGCCGCGCCGGCCGCGGGCGCCGGTCTGCTGAACGGCGGCGTGCCCTGCTACAACCTGTATCAGACGCTCGATAACCGCTGGCTCGCGGTCGGCGCGCTCGAACTGAAGTTCTGGGAAACGCTGTGCATGGCGCTGGACCGGCCCGAATGGGCGACGCGTCACTGGAGTCTCGGCCAGGCCATCGGCGGCCCTGACGCCGCCGCATTGACACAGAAAATGGCCGACCTGATCGGCAAGCGTCCGCTAGCGGAATGGGTATTGCTGCTGGAATCGCTGGACTGCTGCGTCTCGCCGGTGCTGACCCCGGCGGAAGCCGCGCAGCACCCGCTATTCAACCGCGAGGCGTACGCGGCGATGAACGAAGACCAGAATGGAAACGATGGCGGAGACGATGATCGCCAGTCCAGTTAAGCGCTATTGAAGCGTGCAAAGCTTAAGCGAAGGCCACGCCAAGACTTGAATTCAGGCAGTGGCGGTTAATGCCCCCAACGCCCCAAAATCGTCAGCGCCGTGCCGCTGCCTGCCGCGGCAAAACCTGGCGCGGCGTTTTTTCGTCGTCGTACAGAAAATGTTTGCGGCCTTCCACATGACGGTTGATTGTTGCGCGCACTTCGGCCGCTGTGACATCTTCGGCCACCACCCGGCGCGAAATCTGTCCCGTCGTATCAATCCACTCGACAATCCGGCAAGCGCCGCCCCAAGGCTGGCGAATAGGCTCGGAGACGCGGCAACCGCGCACCTGCATTGGCCGCTCGGCAACGGTTTCATATGACTGTTTCAAGGCGCGATCCTTTTTCGGGCATCAGAAGGGATGCAATACCCTCGCAGCTTAGGAAAAAGGAATGGCGACTTGGTTACAGCCAATATGGAGATATTTACCGCGCATTACCGGGGCCGATAGCGCCCGCAGGCTTCAAAGCCCCGTCTATTCGAGTGTGCGCACCCGGTCGATAGCCTGTTCGATCCGATCGACCGCAACAACCTGTAAGCCTTCAATCGGCTGCTTCGGTGCGTTGGCCTTCGGAATGACCGCGACTGAAAAGCCCAGCTTGGCCGCTTCCTTAAGACGGTCCTGACCGCGTGGCGACGGCCGGATTTCGCCGGCGAGTCCGACTTCGCCGAACACGACTAGCCCCTTGGGCAGCGGCTTGTTGCGCATCGACGAGTGGATCGCGAGCAGCACGGCGAGATCGGCAGCGGGCTCCGTGATCTTCACGCCGCCCACTGCGTTCAGGAACACATCCTGGTCGAAACAGGCGATGCCGGCGTGCCGGTGCAGCACCGCCAGCAGCATCGCCAGGCGGTTTTGCTCCAGCCCGACCGCAAGGCGTCGTGGATTCGGCGCGTTGGCGGAATCCACCAGCGCCTGCACTTCGACCAGCAGCGGCCGCGTGCCTTCCTGCGTCACCAGCACGCACGACCCCGGAACCGATTGCTCGTGCTGCGACAAAAACAACGCCGACGGATTGGCAACACCGCGCAAACCGCGCTCGGTCATCGCGAACACACCGAGTTCGTTGACCGCGCCGAAGCGATTCTTGATCGCGCGCACCAAACGGAACGACGAATGTGTATCGCCCTCGAAGTAAAGCACCGTATCGACGATGTGCTCGAGCACGCGCGGCCCGGCGAGCGCACCTTCCTTGGTGACATGGCCGACCATGATGATCGTCGTGCCCGACTGTTTGGCGATGCGCGTCAATTGCGCTGCGCACTCGCGCACCTGCGCGACCGAACCCGGCGCCGAGGTCAGCGCGTCGGAATAAACGGTTTGAATCGAGTCAATCACCGCAACGTCCGGCCGCTGTTCGGCGATGGTTGCCTGAATTTTCTCGAGCTGGATTTCCGCGAGCAGTTGCAATTCGCTCGCCTTCGAGCCAGGCTCCAGCAACGAAAGTCGTTGCGCACGCAACGCAATCTGCGCGGCCGATTCTTCGCCGCTGATATAGAGCGCGCGTTTGTCCGCGGCAATTTCCGCGAGCGACTGCAGCAGCAGCGTCGATTTGCCGATGCCCGGATCGCCGCCGATCAGCACTACGCCGCCCGGCACCAGACCGCCGCCCAGCACACGGTCGAACTCGCTGACGCCGGTCGAAAAACGCGGCACGTCGGACGCGTCGATATCGGCGAGACGCCGCACCGGTGCGCTCTTCGCGAGCGCCTGGAAACGATGTGTGGACGGTGCCTCCGCGACCGATTCCACCAGCGTGTTCCACGCATTGCATGACGGGCACTGCCCGGCCCACTTCGGCGATTGGCCGCCGCATTCACTGCAGATGTACAACGTCTTCTGTTTAGCCACGCGCCCTTGCCTGTGTTGCTGTTCTTTGGATTGATGCGCTTGCCGGGGCTCTCATCGAGAAGCCCACTGCAACCGTCATTGGGGATCTCTCTGCAACCGTCATTGGGACTGCCATCGGCGACCCTCTTCCGGTGTGTCAGAGCCGCGCCTTACTCCGCACGCACCGGCACGCGCGGCGCCACCGCGCACATCAACTCGTAGCCGATCGTGCCGCACACCTGCGCAACGTCGTCGATCGGCAGCGCGGCCCCCCACAACTCGATGCGCGAGCCGACGTTGGCCGTCGGAACCGGCGTCAGATCGACGGTCAGCATGTCCATCGACACCCGTCCAACGATCCGCGTACGCACGCCGTCAACGATCACCGGCGTGCCTTCCGGCGCGACCCGCGGATAACCGTCCGCATAACCGCAAGCCACCACGCCGATGCGCATCGCGCCGCGCGCCTTGAACGTCGAGCCATAGCCGACCGTATAGCCCTCGGCGAGCGTCTGCACGGCGATCAGTTCAGAGGCAAGCGTCATGGCCGGCTGCAGGCCGGTGCCTGCGATCGCGGCCGTCACGCCCGAGGGTGAAGCGCCATACAGGATGATGCCCGGGCGCACCCAGTCGAAGTGTGCTTCGGGATGCCACAGCGTGGCCGCCGAATTCGAGAGGCTGCGCGCGCCGGCAATGCCTTGCGCGCCGCGCTCGAACGTTTGCATCTGATGGGCGATGCCGCGTTCGCCGTCGGCATCCGAGAAATGGGTCATCAACGTGATCTGGCCAACGCCCTGGCAGGCTCGCGCACGCTCCCACGCGGAGCGGAATTTTTCCGCCGTGTAACCGAGGCGGTTCATGCCGGTGTTCATTTTCAGCTGGATATTGACCGGCTTGGACAGGCGCGCCATTTCGAGCATGCGCAGCTGTTCGTCCGAGTGCAGCGCCGTGGTCAGGCTGTAGCGGTCGATCACGTCGATATCGGTTGGACGAAAGAAGCCCTCAAGCAACAGAATCGGGCCGGCCCAGCCCAATTCACGCAACTTCACGGCTTCTTCGAGGTCCAGCAAACCAAAGCCGTCGGTTGCGCGCAAACCGGGAAAAGCACGCGCGAGGCCGTGCCCGTAAGCATTTGCCTTAACGACGGCCCAGATCTTGGATTTTGGTGCGTAACGCCGGGCGACGGCGAGATTATTGGCGAGTGCGGCGGTATGAATCGTGGCTGAGAGGGGGCGCGGCATGGGTAATTTTCGTAAAGACGCTTGCGAATCAGGAGCTTACAGGGCGTTTTCAACGCTCGGCGGCCCACTGGGCGGTGCGATCAAGGATTCTGCTAGTCCGAATCCAGCTATTTTCGTGATATAAAGCCGTGCGCACAACCCATTTCGAACGGCATAAGCCCGGACGCTTTGCACACGGCCGGGGCGGACAGACCGCAGCGAGGACAGCATCGCATCAGATGAAAAAAGGTTTTTACACCATCATGGCCGCGCAGTTTTTTTCGTCGCTGGCCGACAATGCGCTTCTGATCGCTGCTATCGCACTGCTGAAAGATCTTCACGCCCCGAACTGGATGACGCCGCTGCTCAAGTTGTTCTTTGTGCTGTCGTACGTCGTTCTGGCCGCCTTCGTGGGGGCCTTCGCCGACTCCCGTCCGAAGGGACGCGTGATGTTCGTCACCAATACGATCAAGGTGGTCGGCTGCATCACGATGCTGGTCGGCGCACATCCGCTGATCGCCTATGGCATTGTGGGTTTCGGCGCGGCGGCCTACTCACCCGCCAAATACGGCATTCTTACCGAACTGCTGCCGCCTGACCGGCTGGTCGCGGCGAACGGCTGGATCGAAGGCACCACGGTCGGCTCGATCATTCTCGGCACGGTACTCGGCGGCGCGCTCATCAGCCCGCACATTGCCGCGCCGATCCTCCGGTACCACATCCCCACGGTCAACACGCCCGCCGAAGCGGCAATGCTGGTGATCATGGCAATCTACGTGATCGCGGCGCTGTTCAATCTGCGCATTCCCGACACCGGCGCGCGTTATCCGAAACAGGAACGCGGCCCAATCAAGCTGGTCACCGATTTCGCCGACTGCTTTCTCGTGCTGTGGCGTGACAAGCTCGGCCAGATCTCGCTCGCCGTCACCACGCTGTTCTGGGGTGCCGGCGCGACGCTGCAATTCATCGTGCTGAAGTGGGCCGAGGTTCAGTTGAACATGTCGCTTTCGGAAGCCGCGATTCTGCAAGCGGTCGTTGCAGTGGGCGTGGCGGCCGGCGCGATTTTCGCGGCCTCGCGCGTACCGTTGAAGAAGTCGCTGACGGTGCTGCCGGTCGGCATCATGATGGGCATCGCCGTGATGTTGATGGCCTTCTACACACGCAGTCTGTTCCCCACGCATTGGGGCCTGTATTTCGGCCGTGTGCATGTGCCGGGCTATCTGATCGTCGCGTATATCTTCCTGATGATCGTCGGCGGCCTGTCGGGCTTTTTCGTCGTACCGATGAATGCGCTGCTCCAGCATCGTGGCCACGTGCTGCTGTCGGCGGGCCACTCGATCGCCGTGCAGAACTTCAACGAAAATCTCTCGGTGCTCGTGATGCTGTGCCTGTACGCCGTGCTGGTATGGCTCGACGTGCCGGTCACTGCGGTGATCGTGCTATTCGGCACCTTCGTCTGCGTGATGATGTGGTTCGTGATGCGGCGCCACCACGCGAATCAGCGCGCGTTCGACTCGGTCGCGCTCATCGGCGAAGTCAAGCACTGACCCGCAGCGGGCACCGCGCTTACTGCCCGCGCCCTCCCCCTTTCCTCGTTTTGCCATGACTCAACCCATTCCCAATGTGCTGACGATCGCCGGTTCCGATTCCGGCGGCGGCGCCGGCATTCAGGCCGATCTGAAGGCATTCTCGGCGCTTGGCGCCTACGGCGCGAGTGTGATCACTGCGCTGACCGCGCAGAACACGCGCGGCGTCACGGCGATTCATGCGCCGGAGCCCGCCTTCATCACAGCGCAACTCGATGCGGTGTTCGACGACATCCGTATCGATGCCGTGAAAATCGGCATGCTGGCGAATGCGCAGATTGCACGCGCGGTCGCCGATGCACTGCGGCGGTATAAACCGAAGCACATCGTGCTCGACACGGTGATGATTTCGAAGAGCAATCACGCGCTGCTGCTGCCGGATGCGGTCGCTGCCGTGCGTGACGAGTTGCTGCCGCTGGCTGATCTGCTGACGCCCAATCTGCCCGAAGCCGCTGCCTTGCTAGGCGTGCCGGCTGCTACCGATGAAGCCGGCATGGTGGAACAGGGCGAAGCGCTGCGGGCGCTTGGCGCGCGGGCGGTGCTGATGAAAGGTGGCCATTTGAGCGCGGTGGACAGTCCCGACTGGCTCGTGCAGGACAGCGGCACGCTTCGTCTGGGCGGCCCGCGCGTGCCGGTGAAAAATACACATGGGACGGGCTGCACGCTGTCGTCGGCGATTGCGGCATTGATTCCGCAGCGCGAAGATCTGGCGAGCGCGGTCGCCGACGCCAAGCTGTATCTGACCGGCGCGTTGCAGGCGAGCGATCGACTCGACGTCGGCAGCGGCGTCGGGCCGGTGCATCATTTTTATCGGTGGTGGTGAGGGGCTGAATGCGGCCGCGCGTAGGCCTGCGCCAACGCTGGCCAATCGTCCGGCACGATGAAGCCGCGCGAAAGTT
Organism: Paraburkholderia sp. D1E; assembly: GCF_052682275.1. Classification (NCBI taxonomy): domain Bacteria; kingdom Pseudomonadati; phylum Pseudomonadota; class Betaproteobacteria; order Burkholderiales; family Burkholderiaceae; genus Paraburkholderia; species Paraburkholderia sp. D1E. The sequence continues at coordinate 6,197,115 of NZ_JBQYMB010000001.1, read as the reverse complement.
CTCTCAGATTGCCGGCGCTATCGGCCGCGAACGCCGCGACCATCGTCGGTCCATGCTGATGTGAGGTTTGTTCGGCAAGCGTCTGCTGATCGACGAAGGCAAACCCTGCGGCCTCCACTTCACCCTTTTCATGACGCCGTGGCGCAAGCCATTCCAGCCGTGGCAACACACGCCACGTCTGTGCACGCGCCGCCGCAAATTCCGGCCAGTCGTTGCGCGTGACCCACCAGCCACGTCCGTGCGACGGATCGAGCTCGGCAGGATCGGCTGGCGTCTCGCCCGCACGATAGAACAACCAGCCTTTGATAAACATCTGCGGCGTCCACGGCCCTTCATAGCCGACCGATGCGAACTCTTCGCGCGCGCTCAATGGCAGTTGATGATTCAGCACATGCGCGAGCTTCAGATCGAAGCGGTCTTTCAGATTCGGGCCGACATAATCGGCTAATCGCGCCACCGGCTGCGTGGCCGACTGGGTGGTGGACTGCGCGCGGCTTTCGCCCGCATGCAAATAGCACTTCACCGCCAACTCCCAATGCAGGCGCGCGCCCTGCTGCGTCTGCACGAGAAAATCGCATTCACCGAGCGTGACGCCCGCGCGCCGCAACGGCACGCCGGCCGCGACCAGCCGCGCCGCCGGTCCGTGTTGCAGGAACCATCCGAGCAGCCGTTCGGCGTAGCGGCCAAGACGCGTAATACGCGTCGCGGTAAGGTCGCGCTGCAATCCGGCAGGATCGGCATCTAACGCACGTAACCAGTCGACGGTTGCATCCGCTTCCTGCTGTGAAGCGAACGGATCGGCGAGCGCGCCCACCGGTGGTTGCGCTCGCAACAAATCGGCGCTCAGCAGCAACCACGCGAGATCGCGCACTGCCGGGTCACGCAAGGTGACGAGCAGAGTCTCGAGGACCGCCGCGGATGTGCCCGTCGCGGTGGCGAGGCGCGATGTCGGCCGGGTCGCGTCGGTCACTTCGCCGCGTTGGACGGCACGCCGCCCGCCGCGAGCCACGTGTCGCGCGCGAGGCACAGATCCGCCCAGGCTTTCGCCTTGTCGGGCAGGCTGCGAAGCAGATACGCCGGGTGATAGGTGACGATGACCGGCACCCCCTCGTATTCGTGCACGCGGCCGCGCAGCGACGAAATGCTTGCCTCAGTACGGAGCAGACTTTGCGCGGCGAAGCGGCCCAGCGCGACGATCAGCTTCGGCTTGACCAGCGCGACCTGTCGTTGCAGATACGGCTCGCAACGCGCAACTTCATCCGGCTCGGGATTGCGGTTGCCCGGCGGCCGGCACTTGATCACGTTGGCGATATAGACATTGCTGTCGCGTGCGAGCATTAGCGAACGCAGCATATTGTCGAGCAGCTTGCCGGCCTGTCCGACGAACGGCTCACCCAGGCGGTCTTCGTTCTCACCCGGCGCTTCGCCGATCAACATCCAGTCGGCGTTACGATCGCCGACGCCGAATACCGTGTTCGTGCGTTTCTCGCACAGACGACAGCGTTCGCAGGCGGCGACCTGCTCGCTTAAAGCGTCCCAGTCGAGCGTCTGGATCGACGAGGGTTCGGGCGCTTCGCGGCGCGCTTCAGCGGGTGCATGGGCCGGCTGATCGTCGAACCATGCGAAGTCGTCGTCGGGCGAGCCGTCGAATGCCGGCGGTTCAGGCGTACGCAGCGGCTGCGATGGCTGCCGCGCTTCGACCGGCGCTTGCACGCGTCTTTGCTGTTCCTGCGCGGGCGGCGCAAGGCGCTCACCCTGGATTTGTGCGGAATCGGCTTGTCGAGCTTCGCCGGTTTGCATCGCGATCTGCGCATCATCCCGACCATCCTGCGCAAGCGCTGCCGATGACGCTTCACGCGCCGCCGCACGCGGATCGTCGCGATGCGCCTTCTGATTCGCTAACGCGTCAGCGCCCTGCTCGCCCCCGGCCTCACCTACGGGCTCCTGCGCCGCCGACATCCCCCGACGCACCCACAGCGGCGCGAGCCCGAACTCTTCCAGTACCGATTCATGCAGCGCCATCTGTGCCCTCCGTGGCAAACGAGAAACGCATCACGATGGCGTCCTCCCGGCTGCGATGCCGCGCCGGATAATAGTTTTTGCGCCGGCCAATCGAGGCAAAACCGAAGCGCTCGTAAAGGCGGATAGCCCGATGATTCGACGGCCGCACTTCGAGCAGCAGGCCTTCGAGTTTTTCGGTGCGCGTAATGCGCACCGCTTCGCGCAGCAGCGCGAGCCCTGCACCGGCGCCTTGCGCTGCAGGCGTCACGCACAAATTGAGCAGATGCATTTCATCGACGACCGGCATCAGCACGCAATAGCCGATCAGTGTGCCTGTTACGTGACGCAGGCAAATGCCGAAATAGCCGTTGCGCAACGAGTCGCCGAAATTGCCGCGGCTCCAGGGAAATTCGTAGGCGATTTTTTCGATCGCCGCGACCTCGTCCAGATCGGCTTCGGTCATCGGCGACATGTAACGGTCCGCCAGCAACACGCCGCTCATTGCCGGCCCTTACCTTGATCCGCATCATGTGCGAGCCTGGCAGCGGCTTGCTCGGCCTTGGCGGCTTTTTCGGCGACGCGCTCCGCCGTGGTCTGAGCGACCTTGTCGCGAATGTATTCGGGCGCGGCCTGGTCGGCGGGCACAGTGCGGCCGGCGCGAAACGCGCGCAGCGCCGCATGCACAAGCGGCACGGCATGCGGCAGTGCCTCGCCGTCGACGATCCGCGCAGCCGCAACGGCGGGCAGCCGTGCGCCAAAGGCGGCAGCAGCATTGCCCGCCAGAGTGAAGGGGACGTCGGGCAAAACGAGCCGTTCCGGCGCGTCGAGCGAAGCCGGCTGAAGCGTACGCCATTCGCCGAGTGCTGCGTCCCATGCGTAGTCGGCCCAATAGATTTCGTCCATCCGGGCATCAAGCGCGGCGAGCACGCGGGTCGCCGACGGATCGCGCAGCCGTGCGCTTTCCGCGCAGGCCAGCAGCGTGCTGACCGGCACGACCGGCAGATTCAGGCCGAATGCGAGGCCTTGAGCGACACCCGTCGCAGTGCGAAGACCTGTGAATGAGCCTGGACCGGAGCCGAAGGCGATGGCATGGCAGTCCGCCAGTTTCAGGCCGGCTTCGTCGAAAAGTTCGCGGATGGCGGGTAGCAGGCGCGTGCTGGAGACTGCACCAGTTTGCTCGTGACGCACCCATATCCGGGGGTCGGCGCGACCTTGGTCCGCTGTCTGGCCCGTCGCGCCGCTAACGGCGGACAGGAGCGCTACCGAGCAGAATTCGGTCGAAGTATCGAGGGCAAGGAGCACAGTTTGAGTCATGGACCGTATTGTAATCGGCACGGCACGTGCCGATGCGGTTTTGGGATTGCCCGCCGGGTGCAGATGGATGTTTGGAATAACCCCTCGGCCCCGCGGCAGCATGCAGTTGTTATGATCATCGGCCCAGCCAGAACCAACCTCACCAGCAGGTAAAACCACAATGACAGACATCAACGCGCAATTCGTCCAGGCCCAGGAAGATGCAAAGCAACTGCCCGAGCGGCCGGGCAATCTCACGCTTTTACGCCTCTACGCCCTCTTCAAGCAGGCTACCGACGGCGATGTCCACGGCGACAAACCCGGCTTCACTGATATCGTCGGCAAATACAAGTACGATGCGTGGGCCGCGCTCAAAGGCACCGCTCAGGATGCAGCGAAGCAGCAATACATCGATCTCGTTGAATCCCTGAAGAGCGGCGCCGCCGCCTGATCTGACCCCGTGGCGCAATCCATTGCGAAACGCCATTCCGGGACGACGTCCCGGAATGGCCACGGCAAGACAGGTCGCTTGGGCGGCCACAGGCAGCGCGGTTCCTCGGGCGGATCGCTGAGCAGGCCCGTGGGCAGGCTCTTAAGCCCGCTTCTTAAGCCTGCTTCTCAAGCCCCTTCGGCAGCCAAATGGAAGTTTTCCGCCAGGAAACTTCTTAACGGTGGCGCAGTGCAACAAAACTCTATATAATCTTGCCTGCGCTTCACTGCTTTGCCCGGCTTTCCTCTAGCGGCCTTTGCGGCGCAGCGCCTCGTAGCGTTTAGCTCCAATCCAGTTTAGAACCTGTCCCCTCCTGCCTAGCCCCCTACGGGCGATCATGTCCCAGGCTGGCGGCACGCCGTGTTGGCATGTCGCATCCGATACAGCTTCTAACGAAAAGCTCGCCTTTATTGTCGCGAGCTGCCCCCGTTTTTCGATTTGCTCGCTGCTTCTTTGCTCGCTGAATCCGACGACTTGGGTATGCCGATTGGCGCCGACGTTTTAATTCCCTGTGTACCAAGGATTCTCATGACTTCGAGCAATACCCCCAGCAGCCCGTTGAACGCCATCGCCGATCAAGCCCTCGGTTTCGCCGACGCACCCGTGCAAGACGCAGCTGTTGCTGCCGCTCCGGAAGCTGTCGCCGCAGAAGCCGCAGCGCCGACCGGCCCGTCGTTCGCGTCGCTCGGTCTCTCCGCGGATGTCGTCTCCGCGCTGACCGCCGCTGGTTATCAAAACCCGACTCCGGTTCAGCAACGCGCGATTCCCGCCGCAATCGCTGGCCGCGATCTGATGGTCTCGAGCCCGACCGGTTCGGGCAAGACCGCCGCGTTCATGCTGCCCGCTATTGAACGTTTCTCACAACTGCAAAAAGCACAAGCCAGCCAGCCGCGTGAGCCGCGTCCGGCTGACGGTGCCCGCACGCGCCGTCCGCAGCCGGTTGCACGTCCGACCATGCTGGTCCTGACGCCGACCCGCGAACTCGCGATGCAGGTCACCACCGCCGCTTCCACGTACGGCAAGCACCTCAAGCGTCTGCGCACCGTCAGCATTCTGGGCGGCGTCGCTTATGGTCAACAACTGATGCTGCTGGCAAAGAACCCGGAAATCCTGGTTGCTACGCCTGGCCGTCTGATCGACCACCTGGAACGCGGCCGTATTGATCTATCGCAACTGCAGATCCTCGTGCTCGACGAAGCCGACCGCATGCTCGACATGGGCTTCATCGAAGACATCGAAACGATCGTTGCCGCTACGCCGGCTTCGCGTCAAACCATGCTGTTCTCGGCCACGCTCGACGGCAAGATCGGTTCGCTGACCGGCCGCCTGCTGAAGGATCCGGAACGCATCGAGATCGTTCAACGCCTCGAACAACGCACCAACATCGCGCAAACCGTCCACTATGTTGACGACCGCGATCACAAGGATCGTCTGCTCGACCATCTGCTGCGCGACGAGGGCCTCGATCAGGCTATCGTCTTCACGGCAACCAAGATGGACGCTGACCAACTGGCAGGCCGTCTGGCCGACGCCGGTTTCGAATCGGCTGCTCTGCACGGCGATCTGCCGCAAGGCGCACGTAACCGCACGATCAAGGCTCTGCGCGAGCGTCGTGTGCGCGTGCTGGTCGCCACGGACGTCGCCGCTCGCGGTATCGACATCCCGGGCATCACGCACGTGTTCAACTATGACCTGCCGAAGTTCGCTGAAGACTACGTGCACCGTATCGGCCGTACTGGCCGTGCTGGCCGCTCGGGTATCGCAGTGAGCCTCGTGCACCACGCGGAACAAGGCGCGCTGAAGCGCATCGAGCGTTTCGTGCGTACCCCGCTGGCGGTCAACGTCGTCGCAGGCTTCGAGCCGCGCAAGTCGGCTCCGTCGGGCAACGGCGGCCGTCCTGGCTTTGGCGGCCGTGGCCGTCCGGGCGGTGGCAACGGCGGCGGTGCTGGCCGTCGTTTCGGTAGCGGTAGCGGCGCTGGCAAGCCGGCCGGTAACGGCGGCGGCGCTCGCAGCGGTAGCGGTAATGGCGGCGGCTGGGCCGGCAAGTCGGCTGGCGGCGGTTCGCGTGAAGGCGGCGGCGGCTTCGGCGGCGGTTCGCGTGACGGCGGCTACGGTGCACGCCGCAGCGACGGTCCGCGTACGGCGCGTCGCGGCAGCTAAGCAGCGACTCAGTAGTCATCAGGCAAGCGCTATTTACGTGGCTCGTTCAGTACGTAAGGCTGCCTGAAAAAAGACCCGGACGGCCTCGCGCCGCCCGTCAGTCGAAAGAAACCGGTGCTCAGGCGCCGGTTTTTTTTCGCCCGTGTTTTGGCGGCCCTCCGAATTTCACCATGTGGAAAATTTTTTTGCGTCGTAAAAAATCGTGCTGCAAGGCACAAGACACTCTATTGCAAGATGGAAAAAGACGTTTCTTAATGTGGAACGTCATGAATAAACCATTGATTTTTAACTAAAATAAATATTAAAAAAACACTCCTTGGCCGCTATTGCGTGACGATCGATTTGCCTAGACTCTTATATAAGACTTCACGAAACGAAACGCCTTAAAGGGCCAGCCGCTTCGACGAAGACAAGCGTCACTTATCCATTACAGGCAACCAAGGAGCACACCATGTCCCGCGAACAACAAGCCAAACAACTTCAACAGCAATGGGAAACCGATCCGCGCTGGAAAGGCGTGAAGCGTACGTACACCGCTGAAGACGTGATCCGTCTGCGCGGCTCGGTGCAAGTGGAGCACACGCTCGCCAAGCGCGGCGCGGAAAAACTGTGGGAAAGCGTCAACAACGAGCCGTTCGTGAACTCGCTCGGCGCGCTGACCGGCAACCAGGCGATGCAACAGGTGAAGGCTGGTCTGAAGGCGATCTACCTGTCCGGCTGGCAAGTGGCGGGCGATGCGAACGTGGCCGGTGAAATGTACCCGGACCAGTCGCTGTATCCGGCGAACTCGGTGCCGCTCGTTGTGAAGCGCATCAACAACACGCTGACGCGCGCTGACCAGATCCAATGGTCGGAAGGCAAGAATCCGGGCGACGAAGGCTATATCGACTACTTCGCACCGATCGTGGCCGACGCGGAAGCCGGTTTTGGCGGCGTGCTGAACGCGTTCGAACTGATGAAGGCAATGATCGAAGCCGGCGCGGCAGGCGTGCACTTCGAAGACCAGCTCGCCTCGGTGAAGAAGTGTGGTCACATGGGCGGCAAGGTGCTCGTGCCGACCCGTGAAAACATCGCGAAGCTGACCGCCGCGCGTCTGGCCGCCGACGTCTCGGGCACGCCGACCGTGCTGCTGGCCCGCACCGACGCTGAAGCCGCAGACCTGATCACGTCGGATGTGGACGACAACGACAAGCCGTTCCTGACGGGCGAACGCACGGTGGAAGGTTTCTATCGTACGAAGCCGGGTCTGGAACAGGCGATTTCGCGTGGCCTCGCCTACGCGCCCTACGCCGACATGATCTGGTGCGAAACCGGCAAGCCGGACCTCGAGTTCGCGAAGAAATTCGCCGACGCGATCCATAAGGAATTCCCGGACCAGTTGCTGTCGTATAACTGCTCGCCGTCGTTCAACTGGAAGAAGAACCTGGACGACGCAACCATCGCCAAGTTCCAGCGCGAACTCGGCGCAATGGGCTACAAGTTCCAGTTCATCACGCTGGCCGGCTTCCACGCGCTGAACTACTCGATGTTCAACCTGGCGTACGGTTATGCCCGCAACCAGATGACCGCGTTCGTCGAAATGCAGCAGGCTGAATTCGCAGCGGCCGAAAAGGGCTTCACCGCGGTCAAGCACCAGCGCGAAGTCGGCACTGGCTACTTCGACGCCGTGACGCAAACGGTCGAACGCGACGCATCGACGACCGCGCTGCACGGTTCGACGGAAGACGAGCAGTTCTTCGACAAGAAGGTCGCTTAAGACACCCGCGGTCTGATCGCGAGAACGGCAAGGCAGACAAAAAGCGGCTCCGTTAGAGAGCCGCTGTCAGGGAGGAGCAGCCATCAGGGCTGAAGTACGTCGGTCTGCCCTGATGGCTGGAGATGGCAGCAGCGGAAAGAAAGCCAGCACAATGCATGCGGCGAGCATAGGACGCGCCGGCCTCATCGCCGGCGCGTTTTTTTTTGCTATGTCGCACCTGCCCGCGACGGTGATCGCGAGCATCCATCTCAGCGATACACGATCACCGGAATCTTCGTATGCGTCAGGACCCGCTGCGTCTCGCTGCCGATCAGCAAGCTGCCGAGGCCGCGCCGCCCATGCGAAGCCATGAAAATCACATCGCATGCGCCCTGCTCGGCCGCTTCGATGATGCCGAGATAAGGCGCCGGATGCACACTGGTGCGGCTCTCGACCGAGACTCCGACACGGTGCGCAGCCAGCTCCACTTCCCGCAGATGCACGCGCGCCTCACGCTCGCTGCGTTGCAAAAACTCAACCGGCGGCTCGATCACGACGTCGGAGAACAGCGAATAGGGATATTGCGGCAGACAGGCGTAGGCGGTGACGCGAGCGCCGACTGCCTGCGCGAGATCGATGGCGCCGTTTATCGCCTTGCGCGACAGGTCTGAACCATCGGTCGGAACCAGGATGTGCCTGAACATGATGCCCTCCGTCGCCGGCTATGCGCAGCGCGGCGTCAGCGTCCCACGAGGCTCGGCATAAAAGCCGCGTCAATCGATTGTAGTTCGCGGAAATGCGGGTAAGGCCGTCGTGCGGGTCTTTCCGCATATCGGAAACCCGTTGCGCGGGCCTGCGCGACGCTTATGCGGAGCGGGGACAAGGGCTCTTGCTCCCGATCACCGGACGTCGGGCGCAGCTCAGCCACACTCAGTTCCAGTAGTCAGAATGGCCGTACGTATGCTTGAGAAAGTCCAGAAACAGCCGAACCCGCAGCGGCAAATGCCGGCGCTGCGGAAAAACCGCATGAATGCCAATCGGCGGCGCAGCGAACTCGTCGAGCACGCTAACGAGCCGGCCGGCCGCGATATCCGTGCCGACCTCCCACCACGAGCGCCATGCGAGCCCATAACCTTCGAGGCACCACTCGTGCAGCACAGCACCGTCCGAGCATTCCATCGTGCCGGACACCTTGATCGACACCACCTTGTCGCCCTGCTGGAACATCCAGCCGCGCTGCTGATTGGCGCTCGCGCCGAGCGCCAGGCAGTTGTGGTGCGCGAGGTCGGCCAGTGTGTGGGGCGAACCGCGTCGGCTCAGATACGACGGCGAAGCCACGCACACACGGCGGTTCTCGCCGAGCTTGAGCGACACCAGCGACGAATCGGGCAATTCGCCGAGCCGCACGGCGCAGTCGAACCCTTCGTTGACAAGGTCGACGAGGCGGTCGGACAGGTCGAGCGTAATCGACACATCCGGATGCGCGACGGTGAAGGCCGGCACCAGCGGCGCAACATGCCGGCGCCCAAAGCCGGCCGGCGCCGACAGCCGCAAATGGCCACTCGCCTTCACGCCGCCCGCCGACACGCTGGCCTCGGCGTTCTGCATGTCGTGGATGACGCGCTGACAATCTTCGAGAAACGCCGAGCCCTCGAAGGTCAGCGTGATCTTGCGCGTGGTGCGCACCAGCAATTTGACGCCAAGGCGCTCTTCAAGCGCATCGATGCGACGGCCGATGATCGCGGGCGCAACACCCTCCGCCAAGGCTGCGGCGGACAGGCTGCCCTTGGCGGCGACGGCAACGAAAGTCTCGATCTGCTTGAAACGGTCCATGGGGAGCGGAGCCGCAACGCCACGAAGGAAGTCCCTCGGGGGTCGCGCGGGGAAGTGGTCGGTGCGCGTCAGATTAGGTGGATGAAAGTAAAAGATCAAGTGATGTTTAACCTCTTTTTTAGCGCATAGCATCACTAATACAATCCATCCTGACCTCTGATAGGAGTGCACGGCAATGTCGGCCACAACGACACCCTTCCCTAAAGCAGTGATTTTCGACGCATACGGCACGCTTTTCGACGTGCATTCGGTGATCGCTGCCGCGGAGCAGATGTTTCCCGGCCACGGCGATGCGCTCTCGCAGTTGTGGCGCCAAAAACAGATCGAATACACGCAGTTGCGTACGCTCGCCGATCCGGCCGATGCGCCCGGCGGGCATTACCGGCCGTTCTGGGACATCACGCTCGACGCCTTGCGCTTCGCCGCCAAGAAACTGCATCTCACGCTGGGCCGCGCGGCAGAGAAGCGTCTGATGGACGAATATGCGTGCCTGTCCGCTTTTCCCGATGCCGTGCCCGCGCTGCGCCAGCTGCGCGACGCGCCTCCGGCATCGCCTGCATCTGTCTCTACGACTGCGTACGGCGGACCCGGCTTACGGCCGGGTCTCGCGATCCTCTCGAACGGCAATCCGCAAATGCTCGACATCGCCGTGAAGAGCGCCAGCATGACGGGCCTGTTCGACCATGTTCTATCCGTCGACGCAGTGCGCGCCTACAAACCCTCGCCCACGGCTTACGCACTCGGCACGCGAGCCTTCGACGCAGAGCCGCGCGAGATCGTCTTCGTGTCGTCGAACGGCTGGGACGTGGCAGGCGCGAGCTGGTTCGGCTTCACAACTTTCTGGCTTAACCGGCAAAACGCACCAGTCGAAGAACTGGGCGTCATGCCGCATGGCGTGGGCGGAGGCATGAACGATCTGCTCGCTTTTCTGAAGTCCCTCGCGTCGCCCGACCGCAACAGCGGCACGGGCAGCACCGGCAATCCAGGTGGCAACCGCACGCGCCACAGCCCTGGCGCATGACAGCTTCCACCTGGATCCCACGACGCAATTCAACCGCATCTCAACATTTGCACCTTTGCAATCTGACCGACCAAGGAGAAACCATGGCGAATCCGCTGTCATCGCAGTCATTACTGCAGCTGCCGCAGGGCATGGAAATCACGGCTGAGATCAAGCCAGGCTTTGAAGCAATCCTCACCCGCGAAGCGCTCGAGCTCGTCGCCGCGCTGCATCGCACGTTCGAACCGCGCCGTCAGCAGTTGTTGCAGGCTCGTGTGGAACGCACGAAGCGGCTCGACGCCGGCGAGCGCCCCGACTTCCTCGCCGCAACGAAAAGCGTGCGCGAAGGCGACTGGAAGATCGCGCCGCTGCCGCACGATCTGCAATGCCGCCGTGTGGAAATCACCGGGCCGGTCGAGCGCAAGATGATCATCAACGCGCTGAATTCGGGCGCGGATTCGTACATGACCGACTTCGAAGATTCGAATGCGCCGAGCTGGGATAACCAGATTACCGGCCACATCAATCTGAAGGACGCCGTGCGCCGTACGATTTCGCTCGAACAGAACGGCAAGTCCTACACGCTGAACGACAAGATCGCCACACTGATCGTGCGTCCGCGCGGCTGGCATCTGGACGAAAAGCATGTGACGGTGGACGGCAAGCGCGTCTCTGGCGGTATCTTCGATTTCGCGCTCTTCATGGTTCACAACGCGAAGGAACAGGTCGCGCGCGGCACGGCGCCCTACTTCTATCTGCCAAAGATGGAGAGCCACCTGGAAGCGCGCCTGTGGAACGACATCTTCCTCGCCGCACAGGAAGCCGTCGGTGTGCCGCGCGGCACGATTCGCGCGACGGTGTTGATCGAGACGATCGTCGCCGCGTTCGAAATGGATGAGATCCTGTACGAGTTGCGCGAACACAGCTCGGGTCTGAACGCCGGCCGTTGGGACTACATCTTCTCGGCGATCAAGAAGTTCAAGAGCGACCGCGATTTCTGTCTCGCCGACCGCGCGCAGATCACGATGACCGCGCCGTTCATGCGTGCCTATGCGCTGCTGTTGCTGAAAACCTGCCATCACCGCAACGCACCGGCAATCGGCGGCATGAGCGCGCTGATCCCGATCAAGAACGACCCGGCGGCGAACGACAAGGCAATGGGCGGTGTGCGCTCCGACAAGGCGCGCGATGCCGGCGACGGTTACGACGGTGGCTGGGTCGCGCATCCGGGCCTCGTGCCGATCGCGATGGAAGAATTCGTCAAGGTGCTCGGCGACAAACCGAACCAGATCGGCAAGCAACGCGACGACGTGCTCGTCACGGCGACCGACCTGATGGACTTCCGTCCTGAAGCGCCGATCACCGAAGGCGGTCTGCGCAACAACATCAACGTCGGCATTCACTACCTGGGTTCGTGGCTCGCGGGCAACGGCTGCGTGCCGATTCACAACCTGATGGAAGACGCCGCCACCGCGGAAATCTCGCGCTCGCAAGTGTGGCAATGGATTCGCTCGCCGAAGGGCAAGCTCGAAGACGGCCGTAAAGTCACGGCCGAACTGGTGCGCGAGTTGTCGGCACAAGAACTCGACAAGGTGAAGCAGGCAGTCGGCGGCGATACGAAACCGTACGATCGCGCTGCACAAATCTTCGGAGAAATGTCGACGTCGGAGCAATTCACCGACTTCCTGACACTGCCGCTGTACGAAGAAATCTGAGGCGCCTGAACGGCCCCAAGCATCAGCAATAACGACATCGTACCGGGCCCGCTTTCACCAGCCACGCAAGATGAAAGAGCGGCCCGGGTCGCAAGGCTGACCGACCGGACGGCCCGACAGGCGCATGCCTGCCGGGCCGTTTTTTTATGCGCTCGCCGTACGCCCGTTATGCGTTCGTGGTGTGCTCGTGGTCAGCTTTCTGCGACTGGTTACGCGCCCTCAACGTGCGCTGCGATACTCGACCCAATCGCCCGACCTGATTTCCGGGAGGCCCTTCACCGCATTGGGCGCCACCGGATAGAAGCGGCAGTTCACGACGTTACCGTCTACTTTCACCATCACTTCGCGCGCGAGGAAACGATCTTCGACGCCCGGATACACCGCTTCGATCTCGTCGAGCACCGCAACCAGTTCATCGTCGATTTCGTAGACGTCGCCTATGACGTCCACGCCCGCTTCGTCGACCACGAGGCCCGGATACAAGCCGAAGTCGAATAGATGGCCGCGCACCGTGGCCGTGCCGAGCAGATTCGGTGCGGCGATGTCGTTGCGCGCCGCAGCCTCACTGAGGTCGTTCACTTCACCGGCCCGCAATGTGCCGTATACAAAGACGGTCTGCATCGTCGTTTGCTCTCCCTGATTACGGGTTTATACCTCGGCTGTTGCCGAGGATTCAGTTCAGCGACGCGCTCGCCACCAGCACGCCGTCGATGTCCGCATAGATCCATTCGCCAGGACGGACCTGCGCGCCCGGCAATTGCACCGGCACGTCGCGCTCGCCCGTGCCGAGTTTCTGGCCACGCCGTGGGCAGGTCGCCAACGCCGCCACCCCGACATTGACTTCATTGAGCTCTAGCGTATCGCGCACGCAGCCGTTCAGCACGATGCCCGCCCAGCCATTCTGCTCGGCGATTTGCGCGAGATTGCCGCCTACCAGCGCGCACCGCAGACTGCCACCGCCGTCGACTACCAGCACCCGGCCCGCACCCTTCTCCTCGAGCGTGGCGCGTACGAGCGCGTTGTCTTCGAACACCTTTAACGTGACCGCCTCGCCGCTGAAACACTCGGCACGGCTGAAAAGATGAAAGACCGGTTCGAGGACGCGCAGCGTTCCGAGCACCAGTTGATCCTCGTGCGCGTCGCACAAATCAGCGGTTGCAAAGCTCATGGGGGTCTCCTCGGGATCCGTGCATTGGGGACATTATGCAACGTTGACACCGGCGTAACACCTACAATGAGAGGCCCCGGTGGTTTTGGGTCTGCACCTTCGGGTCTGTGCTCCCAGCGCTCTGTGCCCGAAGGCTCAATGCCCGGGCGCTCCGCGCTCGTAGGTCCGCATCTGCAGGCTCTGCGTTTTTTGAGTTCCATCCATTGGATCGTTCTTCAACATGAATTCGCCCACTGACTCAGTCCAGTCGAGCCGGAGCCACTTCGCCGACATCCCGCCCGAATTCCAGCCGACGCAAACGCACCCGATCCGCGTGCGCTCGCGGCAGATGCCTTCGGGCTGGCGCATCGCACGACACACGCATGCGTGGGCACAGGTGGCCTATGCGTCGCGCGGCGTGCTGCGGGTCGCGACGACCGGTACGACGTGGATGGTGCCGCCGTCCCGGGCGATCTGGGTGCCGCCGCATGTGACACACGAAGTGGTCGCAGTCGAAGATGCATTTCTGCGCACGCTCTACATTACCGAAAGCACCGTCCCGGCCGGACTGGATACGCCGCGCGTGGTCGAAGTATCGGATCTGCTGCGCGAAGTCATCGCCGCGCTCGATACGCCTGGTATCTCGGCGACACGCGAGCAGTTGCTAGGCGCGCTCGCGCTCGACGAACTGACGCGTTCGGAGCCGCTCCCTCTGTCCGTGCCGATGCCCAACGAAAAGCGCTTGCGCGCATTGTGTGAGGCGGTGATCGCGGACCCGACAAACGGCGATTCGCTCGAGCAATGGGCATCGAGCGTGGGTGCGAGTACGCGCACGATTGCGCGGCTGTTTCGTCAGGAGTTGGGCGTGAGTTTTTCGCAATGGCGTCAGCAGGCGGTTCTGGCGCGCGCGATTCCGCTGTTGAGCCAGGGGCGGCCACTTTCGCATGTCGCGCAGGAACTGGGGTATCAGAGCCAGAGTGCGTTCTCGGCGATGTTCCGGCGGGCGTTCGGCGAAAGTCCACGCGCGTTCATCGAACGTGGCTCGGAGCATCGCGTGGAGAGCGGGGATCGTGGTGATACAGAGGCCGATGAAGAGACCGCAAGAAAGTGACGGCGTAGCTCGGAACCGCTAACTGCGTTGCGTCAGACGCAGTGATTCAGGCACGTTGAGTCAGACACGCCGCGCAAGATGACGGATCGCTCCGAGTTGCGCCAGACGCGGTCCGGTCAGCTTGTACCCCTTGCGCTGATACAGGCGCGCCGCAGGATTGTCGACGAACACGCGCAACTGCAACTCGCGCAGGCCGCGCTCGCGCGCCCACTGATGTGACATATCGAGAAGATATGTGCCGGCACCGAGCCGCCGATGCCCTTCGGCAATCTGCACGTCGCGGATATGCAGGGAATCGCCTTCTTGCGTGATGCGCAGCACGCCAATTGGCTGGCCGTCCACTTCCAGAATGAAATTCTCCGACTCGCGCCAACTGCCGAGAAACAGATCGCCACGCCAGACCAGATGGTGCCGGTGATAGTAGCCACCCATGTTATTGCGAGTCAGCGCCTCGGCGAACTCGAAATCGTCCATGCTGGCGCTGCGCAGATGAAACGGTGACGGAGCTTCGGTTGGATCGAACATGGTGGAACGACGAAGATGAGTCGGGTCAACGGTAAAACAGGCCGCGCGCGCTGGCAATGGCTGTTTGTCCCGAGCATACCCGGACGATACAGGGGCAAACTGACCGCGGAAATAAAAAAAGCCCACTTCTTTCGAAGTGGGCTTTCTAAAATCTGGCGGAGCGGACGGGACTCGAACCCGCGACCCCCGGCGTGACAGGCCGGTATTCTAACCAACTGAACTACCGCTCCAGATTTTTGCACCGTGGCTGATGAGCCCTGCTCATTCACCCACTGCACCGCTCATACTGCTCGCTGAACGACGCCGATGTCTTGGCGTCCCCTAGGGGATTCGAACCCCTGTACTCACCGTGAAAGGGTGATGTCCTAGGCCTCTAGACGAAGGGGACAACGTACTGCTTACACCTTTAATGACAAAGCCCGTTCAAGTTTGCATGAACGGGCTTTGTCTGGCGGAGTGGACGGGACTCGAACCCGCGACCCCCGGCGTGACAGGCCGGTATTCTAACCAACTGAACTACCACTCCAGTTTGCCTATCATGACTTGCGAGCGTTGGTTTTTTCTCTGCAAGCTGCGCTGCTTTATTACTTCCAAGCGACGCTGATGTTTGGCGTCCCCTAGGGGATTCGAACCCCTGTACTCACCGTGAAAGGGTGATGTCCTAGGCCTCTAGACGAAGGGGACATAATCTTTTCAGATCTGTCTTTATCTTGCTGCCAACTCGCTTTAACTTTCGGCTAACTCTGTTTCGTCAGCAGCAAAGACCAATATTCTAACTACGTTACAGCTATTTGTGAAGTCTTTTTTGCTACAAGCTCCATACTTCGGAACCACTTCACTCTGCTCTGATGGTGGAGGTAAGCGGGATCGAACCGCTGACCTCTTGCATGCCATGCAAGCGCTCTCCCAGCTGAGCTATACCCCCCTTGCAGAACAGAAACGAGATTTTAGAGGCCAATTTTCGCTTTGTAAATACCCTTTGAGCAATTGCATGCGACTTTTTTCGCAAGTCGCATGCAAACAATCTCAAGGCTCGCACGAATGCGCTTAAGCCAACGCTTTTTCGATACGGCTCACGACAACATCACGACCGAACAGCATCAGCACGCTGTCAATCGACGGTGTATGCGTGGTGCCCGCCACCAGCAGACGAACCGGCATGGCCAGTTGCGGCATTTTCAGCTTGTGCGCGCCGAGCGTTGCCTTCAATGCCGCAGCGATCGCTTCCTTGGTCCACTCGACCGTCCTGAGCGAAGCAGCCAGATCGGCAAGCGCCGGACGCACGACATCCGTGACGTGCTGCGCAAGCGCATCGGCTTCAGGGGCCGGCACGCGATAGAACATCGCGGCGTTTTCGGCGATTTCCTTCACCGTCGACGCACGGTCCTTCAGCAAACCCACCACCGACGTCAGATCGGCGCCGTGTGCGATGGCGGCTTCGTCTAGACCCAGTTCAGCGAAGAAAGGCTTTGCGAGCTCCGCGAGGCGCGCGTTGTCCGCTTCCTTGATGTAGTGCGCGTTGAGCCAGTTCAACTTGTCGTGATCGTACTGAGCCGGCGACTTGCCCAGATGCTCCAGATCGAACCATTCGACGAACTGGTCACGCGTAAAGATTTCTGCATCGCCATGCGACCAGCCCAGACGTGCCAGATAGTTGACCACGGCTTCCGGCAGAAAGCCTGCGTCGCGATAACCCACCACGCTCATCGCTCCGTGGCGCTTGCTCATCTTCTCGCCCTGCTCGTTCAACACGGTCGGCAAGTGGGCGTAGACCGGGGGCTCACCGCCCAACGCGCGCAGGATGTTGATCTGGCGCGGCGTGTTATTCACGTGATCGTCACCGCGAATAACGTGCGTGATGCTCATGTCCAGATCGTCCACCACCACACAGAAATTGTAGGTCGGCGTGCCGTCCGGTCGCGCGATCACGAGGTCGTCGAGTTCTTCATTCGAGATTTCGATACGTCCCTTCACGGCGTCGTCCCATGCGACTACGCCCGTGAGCGGATTGCGGAAGCGCAGCACGGGCTGCACACCCGCCGGCGGCTCCGGCAAGACCTTGCCAGGTTCCGGTCGCCACGTGCCGTCATAGCGCGGCTTTTCGCCCGCCTCACGCTGACGTTCGCGCAGTGCGTCCAACTCTTCCGTCGACATGTAGCACGGGTACACGAGCCCTGCGTCCTGCATCTGCTGGAGCACTTCGCGGTACCGGTCCATGCGCTGCATTTGATAGAACGGACCTTCGTCAAAGTCGAGGCCGAGCCACGCCATGCCTTCGAGAATGGCGTCGACGGATTCGGAAGTGGAGCGCTCGACGTCGGTGTCCTCGATCCGCAGCACGAAGGTCCCTTTCATCTTGCGCGCGAACGCCCACGGATAAAGCGCGGAGCGAATGTTGCCGAGGTGGATGAAGCCGGTGGGACTCGGTGCGAAACGGGTACGGACGGAGGTGGTCATTAGCGGTTACTCGGAAGACGGGCGCCGGCGCCGTAGCAAACATCGCCAGTGAAGCGCGGCAGCGGACCGTGTTCGTGCAGCAGAAAACGCCTTGCACGGACACGAAGGAAATAAATGCGAGAGCCGAATTATACCTTCCGGACACGCGTTGCCTGCCCTCGTCCAAATGGCCAATGGCAGCACACAAGACGCTCGCGAAGCCTACTTGAGCACACCCGAGGGCCTCCTCTGCAACGTTTCATTACCGGACCAACGCGCATCCGGCGCTTTGATTTATGATGTGCGCGCGCTGCGGGTGGGGATAGAACCACGGCGCATGGAATCGCCACCGGCGCTCCTGTCCGTCTGACTATCCGCCTGACCGCGGCACAGGTTGCGCCGATTGCGTCGCCCCCGCCGTTGCTGGAGAACCCGTTGAAACCGTCATCCCCACGCCTTGCCCGTCGCAACTTCTCATTGGCGGCCGCCTCCGCGGTGCTGGCCGCCTGCACCACGACCGGCGGCAGCAAAACCGATAGCACACCGGTTGCCACCACGCCGCCCACCAACTCGCCACCGCTCGACAAACCGCAGCGAACGATCCGCGTTGGACTCGCGCTAGGCGGCGGCGCCGCGCGCGGCTTCGCGCACATCGGTGTGATCAAGGCGCTCGAGGCGCGCAATATCCAGGTCGATCTGGTGGCCGGCACGAGCGCGGGTTCGGTAGTCGGTGCGCTGTACGCCTCGGGAATGAACGGCTTTGCGCTCAACAAGCTCGCGCTGACCATGGACGAAGCGTCGATCAGCGACTGGGCCATGCCGTTTCGCACGCGCGGTTTTCTGCAAGGTATCGCGCTGCAGAACTACCTGAATACGACGCTCAACAACCGTCCGATCGAGAAGATGGTCAAGCCGCTCGGCGTGGTCGCCACCGATCTGCGGACCGGCCAGCCGATCCTCTTCCAGCGCGGCAACACCGGCATTGCAGTACGCGCGTCATGCAGCGTGCCATCGATTTTCGAGCCGGTGAAGATCGGCGGACACGAATATGTGGACGGCGGCCTGGTGAGTCCCGTGCCCGCCTCGTTCGCACGCAAGATGGGCGCGGATTTCGTGATCGCCGTGGACATCTCACAGCGCCCGGAAAGCGGCCTCACTGTCAGTTCGTTCGACGTGCTGATGCAGACCTTCACGATCATGGGCCAGACGATCAAGACCTATGAACTCGACAAGTACGCCGACGTCGTGATCCGGCCGAATCTGGCGGCCATGAGCGGCAGCGATTTCTCGCAGCGCAACGCAGCGATTCTGGCTGGAGAGGAAGCGGTGGCGAAGATGATGCCGGAGTTGCAACGCAAGCTGGCCGAGAGCCGCGTCGCAGCTTAGTTCGTCAGGACAGCGCCGGTTGCAGCGACCGGCGCACTTCGGCTGTCCTCACGCACGCAGCGCCGGCGCAGCCTGAGGCACGGCGCGGATGATTCGCCGACCTATCGGCAAGCTCAAACGCAAAAAGCCTGCTTCGAACGAAGCAGGCTTTTTTCACACCCAAATCGCCGGTGCGGGCTAAGTCTGTTACTGATTGCCGCCAATCGAGGCATTCACGCGCTTGCGCAGATCCTCACCGTCCTGATAGGACGTCTCGATCCGGCGTGCGCCCGTGAAACGCTTTTCCCAATAACCGCTATCCAGATCGTCGACGCGGATCGTGCTACCCGTGGAAGGCGAATGCACGAACTTGTTGTCGCCGATGTAGATGCCGACGTGCGAGAACGTACGGCGCATCGTATTGAAGAACACCAGATCGCCCGGCTTCAGGTCGCTAACGCGAACCTTCTCGCCGACGCGGCTCATTTCCTCGGCGCGGCGCGGCAGCGCCATACCGAGCGTGTCCTGGAACACGTAGCGAACAAAGCCGCTGCAATCGAGCCCCGAATCGGGCGTATTACCGCCCCAACGGTAGCGAACGCCGATCATGTTCAGCGCGCCGACCACCACGTCGCCCGCTTTTCCGGCCATGCCGGACAGGAACGATTTGGCGCCGCCGTCGCTGTCAGGAGCGGCGGATTGCGAATTGAGGGGAGACAAAGAATTCGACCCGCTGGGGGTCGAATATGAGGCATTCTGATTAAAACTGCTTACTTCGTCGGCGAAAGCGCCGGGAGTTGCTGCCATCAAGACGCCAATGAACATCCCGGCGACGACGCGCGTGCAAGCCTGGGTTAGGTTTCTGTGCTGCATTGGTCGGTATTTTTTGCCTAAAAATCAGTGGGCTACGGAAAAAGTTTGGTCGATACTAGCCAGTAAGTATTCGTGTGTCAAAACAAATAGAAAAATACAATCGAGACACGCACCCAATTGGTGAAAGAGTGCAAAATCAGTGGTCAAGCGCCGCTTTCAGCAGCTTTCGAGTGTAAGGATGCACCGGTGTCGCAAAAATCTGCTCAACGTCCCCGCTTTCGACGATCGAACCGTTTTGCATGACCGCGACACGATGCGCCATCGCGCCGATCACGGCCAGATCGTGGCTGATGAAAACGAAACCGAGGTTGTACTTCTGTTGCAACCCGGCAAGCAGCTTTAGCACCTGCTGCTGGATTGACACGTCGAGCGCACTGGTCGGTTCATCGAGGATCAGAATGCGTGGCTCCAGCACCAGAGCGCGCGCAATCGCAATCCGCTGACGCTGGCCGCCGGAGAACTCGTGCGGATAGCGGTACAGCACCGTGCGGTCCAAACCGACTTCGCGCAGGACCGAAACCACCTTGTCGTGCCGCGCCTCCTGGCTCATTTGCGGCCGATGCAGCGCCAGCCCTTCGCCGACGATCCGCTCGATGGTCTGGCGCGGCGACAGCGAACTGAACGGGTCCTGAAAGACAACCTGCATATTCGAGCGTAAGGCGGTCTGGTCGGCGCCGCGATAGCTGCCGAGCGCCCTGCCCTGAAACTCGATCTCGCCGTGCGCGGTGCGTTGCAGGCCAAGCAAGGCCATCGCGAGCGTCGATTTGCCCGAACCCGATTCGCCGACGATCCCCAGCGTCTCGCCCTGGCGCACCGACACATTCGCATCGGCGACCGCACGAAAGTGCCCCGAGCGGAACCAGCCGCTCCAGCCCGGCAGTTTCGTTTTGAAGTCGACCGAAACATCGCGCGCTTCGAGCAGCACCGGTGAAATCGGCAGCACAGGGACCACCGTGCGCTGCGGACGGCTCGCCAGCAAACGTTGCGTGTACGGATGCTGCGGCGACTCGAATACCTGCTCGACCGGCCCGCTTTCCACGAGGACGCCCTTCTCCATCACCGCGATGCGTTGCGCGAAGTGCCGCACCAGATTCAGGTCGTGCGTGATCAGCAGCACGGCCATGCCGCGTTTCTCGGCTTCGTCGCGTTGCAACTCCAGCAGCAGCTCGACGATCTGCGCGCGGATCGTCACGTCGAGCGCCGTTGTCGGCTCGTCGGCCAGCAACAGGCGTGGGCGGCACGCGAGCGCCATCGCGATCATTGCGCGCTGCCGCTGACCGCCCGAGAGCTGATGAGGATAGCTGTTCACACGCTTGCCAGGCTCGGCAATGCCCGTGCGCCCCAGCAACGCCACAGCGCGCTTACGCGCCTCGTTCGCCGTTACGCCGTCGTGCACGACGATCGTCTCCGCAATCTGGTCGCCGACCGTATAGAGCGGATTGAGCGCTGTCATCGGCTCCTGGAAAATCATCGCGATGTCCGAGCCGCGCATGCCGCGCATCTCGCGTTCGCTTTTGGCGAGCAGATCTTCGCCGTCGAAACGGATCGACCCGCTCACTTGCGCATCGCTCAACAGACGCAGGATCGACAGTGCGGTCACGCTCTTGCCCGAGCCCGATTCGCCGACCAGCGCGACCCGTTCGCCGCGCTGGATCGCGAGCGTCACGTCGTTCACCGCAACCGTGTCGCCGAAGGTCACATGCAGATGATCGAGTTCCAGCAGCGGCGGCATCGTGCCTTGTTTTGCGTTGTTTTCCACCATGGCGCTCACTGGTTGCCTCCCGCGCGCATGGCATCGGAGATGCGAGTGTCCAGCGCGTTGCGCAGGGCATCGCCCATGAACGTCAGCAGCAACAGCATCGCCACCAGCACGCCGAAAGTGGACAACGAAATCCACCATGCGTCGAGATTCGCCTTGCCTTGCGCAAGCAGTTCGCCCAGGCTCGGTGTCGGCGAAGGCACGCCCAGGCCGAGAAAATCGAGGCTGGTGAGCGCGAGAATCGCGCCGCTCATGCGGAACGGCAGAAACGTGATCACTGGCGTCAAACTGTTGGGCAATACGTGCCGCCACATGATCTGCCAGTTCGAGAGTCCCATCGCCCGCGCGGCACGCACGTAGTCCTGGTGACGGTTGCGCAGAAACTCCGCGCGCACGTAATCGGACAAACCGATCCAGCCGAACAACGACAGCAGCACGATCAGCAGAATGAACCCCGGCTCGAAGATCGACGAGAAAATGATCAACAGGTAAAGCTCCGGCATGGCACTCCAGATTTCGATCAGACGCTGCCCGATGATATCGGTACGTCCTCCGAAGTAACCCTGCACGGCGCCCGCGGCAATCCCGAGCACGGTGCCAATCAAGGTCAGCACCAACCCAAATTCCACCGACACGCGAAAACCATACAGAAGACGCGCGAAGAGATCGCGGCCGCGGTCGTCGGTGCCGAACCAGTTATCGCGCGACGGCGGCGCCGGGTTCGGCTCCTTCGAGAAATAATTCAGCGTGTCGTAGTAGTACCGGTTCGGCGGATACACTGCAAAATTACCCGGCGTGTCGAAACGACGCTCGATATACGGGTCGAGATAGTCGGCGGGTGTCGGGAAGTCGCCGCCGAAGGTGGTCTCCGCGTAAGTCTTGAACATCGGAAAATACAACTGCCCTTCGTAGCGCACCACGAGTGGCTTGTCGTTCGACCACAGCGGCCCCGCGAGGCTCGCGGCAAACGCGACGACGAAGATGATCAGACTCCAGTAGCCAAGGCGCTGCTGACGAAACCGCTGCCAGACGCGACGCGCCGGCGTAGGCGACACGAACGCGCGAGCCGGTTCGGTGCGCGCCGCCGCATCGGCTGAAAGACGGGCTCGATTCATCAGCGCTCCAGTTGTTCGAATTGGATGCGGGGATCGACCCACACATAGCAAAGATCGGAAATCAGCTTGGTCGCAAGACCGATCAGCGTGAATAGATAGAGCGTGCCGAGCACGACCGGATAGTCGCGCCGCACCACCGATTCGTATGACAGCAAACCGAGCCCGTCGAGCGAAAACAACGTCTCGATCAACAGACTGCCGGTGAAAAATGCACCGATAAACGCTGCCGGAAAACCGACGATCAACGGCAGCAACGCATTGCGAAACACGTGCTTCCACAGCACGCGCCTTTCCGACAAACCTTTGGCACGCGCGGTCAGCACGTACTGCTTGCGAATTTCGTCGAGGAAGGCGTTCTTCGTCAGCATCGTGACCACGGCGAAACTGCCCACCACCGAAACGGTAATCGGCAACGTGATATGCCACAGGTAGTCGACAATCTTGCCGCCAAGACTCAGCTGCGCCCAGTTATCCGAGGTGAGATTGCGCAGCGGGAAGAGCTGCAGGAAGCTGCCGCCGCCGAACAGCACCAGCAACAGCACGCCCAGCACAAAGCCTGGAATGGCATAGCCGACCAACACGACGAGGCTCGTTGCGATATCGAAGCGCGAGCCGTTGCGTACCGCCTTGGCTATTCCCAGAGGCACTGATATCAGGTACGTCAGGAAGAAGGTCCATAAGCCGATGCTGATCGACACCGGCAATTTCGAAACGATCAGCGACCACACGCTTTGATGGCGGAAATAGCTCTGGCCAAGGTCGAACGTCGAGAAGCGTTTTAACATCAGGACGTAGCGCTCGAGCGGCGGTTTGTCGAAGCCATACAGCGCTTTCAGTTGCGCAATCTGCTGCGCGTCGACGCCGGTATGCGCACGCAGACCGAATGGCGCGCCATTCTCCGCGCCTTTGCGCAACTCGTGCTGCATCTGTTCGACCGGGCCACCTGGGACGAACTGGATCACGACGAAGGTCAGTGTCAGCACGCCGAGCAAGGTCGGGATCATCAACAGCAGGCGTTTGAGGATGTAGCTCCACATGGCGGCGTTTCCGGTGCGAAGGCGGTGAGTGAATGACGCTTGGCGCGCCTGGGCTTACGGCTGTTGCGGCTGCTGTGCATACCACCACATCGACGTGATCCAGCCCTCAGCGCCATAGTACAGAGGCAAGGTCTTTGGCCACGCGAAACCGCGCTTGAACGCCACCCGATGCGAAGCGCTGTACCACTGCGGAATCACATAGTAGCCATGCATCAGCACCCGGTCGAGCGCGTGCGTCGCGTCGATCAGTTGCTCCCGCGTCTGCGCATGCACGAGCGCGCTCAGGATCGCATCGACAGCCGGCGACTTCAGGCCGATCACGTTGTCCGAACCTGGGGTGTCCGCGGCCTTACTGCCGAACCGGTCGATCTGTTCCGAACCGGGCACCTGCACGTCCGCCATACGGATCGTGGTCGTGTCGAAGTCAAATGCGTCGAGTCGCTTCTGGTAGACCGCGAAGTCGGATACGCGGAACGTCGCGGTGATGCCGAGCTTCTGCAGATTGCGGATGAGGGTCGCAACGATCGGCTCGAACTGAGCGGACGAACCGGAATCGTCGAGAATTTCGAACTGGAATGGCTCGCCTTTGGCGTTACGCAATGCGCCGTCGCGATAGGTCCACCCCGCCTGCTGCAGCAACGCACGTGCTTGCAGCAGATTGGCGCGCAGCGAACCTGGCGGGTCGGTGTCCGGCTGCTTCGGCGGCGGACCGAACACAGCCGGATTGAGCCTGGCGCGCCACGGCTCAAGCAGCGCCAGCTCGCCAGGTGTTGGCATGCCCTTCGCCTGCAAATCCGTATTGGCGAAGAAGCTGTCGATGCGCGTGTACTGATTGAAGAACAGTTGCCGGTTCAACCACTGAAAGTCGAGTGCGAGATCGAGCGCCTTGCGCACCCGCACGTCCTGGAACAATGGCCGCCGCGTGTTGAGCACGAAGCCCTGCATGCCGGTGCCGTTATGCTGCGGAAATTCGCGCTTGATCAGCTCGCCGCTATCGAACTTCTTGCCGACGTCGCGCCGCACCCAATTGCGTGCGACATATTCGACCAGTACATCGTATTCGCCCGCCTTGAACGCCTCGAGCCGCGCCGTATTATCCGAATACAGCTTGTAGACGATCCGATCGAAATTGTTCGTGCCGACCCGCACAGGCAATGTCGCACCCCAGTAGTTCGGATCACGCCGATACGTAATCGTGCGGCCATTGTCATACTGATCGATCAGATAGGGCCCACTGGCAATGGGTTTCTCGAACGCCAACTGGTCGAAAGCGATCCGGCTGCCGTCCGGCTTCATCCCCCACTTGTGCGAGAACACCGGCATGCTGCCCGCCAGCAACGGCAACTCACGATTGCGCTGGCGAAACTCGAAACGGATCGTGTGCGGGTCAACGACTACTGCGCGCGTGATCTCGCCGAAAATCGACGCGAATTGCGGCGCGGCCTGCGGGCTTTTCAAGGTGTCGAGCGAAAATTTGACGTCGTCCGCGGTGACCGGATCGCCATTCGAAAAGCGTGCGCGCGGATTGATGTGGAACGTGGTCGACAAGCCGTCCGCTGCAATATTGATGTCGTCGGCGAGCAGGCCATAGGCGGAGGCCACTTCGTCACTGCTGCCGGTGGTCAGGCTTTCGAACATCAGATCCACGCCCGGCGCGGTATTGCCGCGCAGTGTGAACGGATTGAATTTATCGAAGCTGGTGAGCCGGCTCGGATTCGCCATCACCAGCGTGCCGCCCTTTGGCGCATCCGGGTTGACGTAGTCGAAGTGTTTGAAATCGGCCGGATATTTCGGCTCACCGTATTGCGCGATCGCGTAGACCGCGTGGGCCTCGGGCGCTGCGAGCAAACCGGCCACGGCGGACAGGCCACACAGCACGACGGCGCACACCGACCGCCAGGAGTAAGGCACAACCCGCGACACAACCGGTAGACCGACACGCGATAGCCTGTGAATCACGCTGCATCGAGGTGCGCGAGGCGTTTTAGCCCATCGCGAGCCAGTTGTCATAGGGGCCTTGTTGGTCAGTGGGCAATTGCAATGTGAGAGAATTCTACCCAATAAACCCGCGCAATCCGCACATCTCATCTACACGACATTCACGCGCGTGGCGCGCGGACCTTGTCGGGAGAATTGATTGGCTTCCTCGCTGGTAAACGCATCTTGCTGACCGGCCTGCTGTCGAATCCGGCCGCCACCGTGACGGCGGAAATCGTGCACGTAGACAGCGGCTTTAACGCTGTGGTCGGCGGTACGGCTGCCGTAGCTGAATAATTGGGCTTGCTTGCTGCATTGACGCCGGGGCCCGTCGCCAGGTCTGCCGGTTTCGCGAGCGCAATAAAAAACCGCCCTGTCCGGGCGGTTTTTTTACTTCGCGGCTGGATCATCCGCGACTACCTGGTTTAGTGCCAGCCGCGACGATTGTCGTAGTGGTCACGGCCGTAGTCGTAGCGACCCGGGGGGTGACGGCGATACCAATCGTCACGCGCCCAGTAGCGGCGGCCGTCCCAATAGCGGTCGCCGTGCCAGCCGATCACGATCGCCGGACCGCCGTAGTACACAGGAGCCGGTTGATAGACGACGGGCGGCGGAGGCGGAGGCGGCGGTGCATAGATCGGCGCCGGGGCCACATAGACCGGCGCGGGAATGCCGATGTTGACACCAATGTTGAGCCCACCGGCCATTGCAGCACCCGACGCAGCCAACCCGAGAACCCCGATCAGAAGTGGAACAAGACGTGCGGACTTCATTGATCACCCTTTTGAAGAATGTGTGTTGTTGGCCGAAATATAGCGCAAGGTAGCCATCCGCGTATTTCAACTTTGTAATAACTGATGCATAACATCGCAGCGCTGGCCGCCTGGTTACGTCTCGTTACATTGGGCAGAAGTCTGGTGAAAACGTAGTGACGGTGTAATCGAACCGCCTCGCCGTTAGTCACCCGTTTGTCGATGGTTTTAGCCATCTGTCACCGACCGCATTCGCTGCGTGGCGATTCTGACGCATGCTCCCGCATGCGCCAGTTAATCCGGCCATCGGCTCCACGGTCAGCCTTATGGGCGCGATATTGCCAGCGCACCGAAATCAGTAGGATATCGAAACATTCTCGCGGCACGTAACGGGGCTAACAGGCCTGGCCGGACGCTGAGATCCGTCCATTCCATCTGTCTCAATCGCCCTTGCTTTTCCGCGCGCTGGCGTCCTACCCCTCCATCGGAGCTCTTGCCTGATCAGCATGGATGATGCGTTCGACTCTCGCCGCGGAGCCGCATCACACACTGACAAACTGAGGTATGAAATCAACCGGATCGGTACCGGCGTTGAGCCAGCCTTCCCGCTGAAGAACGCAAAGTATGGAATACGCGGCGGCCCAGTTCCCGCCACGACTTGCCGACGCATAAATCGCGTGTCACAAAAACAAAACCCCGCAGAGCCTAGACTCTGCGGGGTTTGCCACCATTGCTGGCGGAGACGGAGGGATTCGAACCCTCGATCCAGGTTTTGGCCCAGATGCTCCCTTAGCAGGGGAGTGCCTTCGACCTCTCGGCCACGTCTCCCAAACTTTCGGTTGCGCAGGGAGTCAGCGCAACGAAGCCAAGATAATAGCGGGCCGAACCACGAAGGTCAATGTCTACCGCACATTTTTTGTGCCAGGTTTGTCATGGACGACGCAATTTATTCACACCGGCCGCGTGCACGGTCACGCATAAAAGATGAGGCGCTCTTGTACGCCTCACCCCGTGCAGCACGTTACGCTTGATCCAGTTCGAACGCCTTATGCAGCGCGCGCACGGCGAGTTCCATGTACTTCTCGTCGATCAGCACCGAAATCTTGATTTCGGAGGTCGAGATCATCTGGATGTTGATGCCCTCTTCCGACAGCGTGCGGAACATCGTGCTCGCGATACCCACATGCGAACGCATGCCGACGCCGACCACCGATACCTTCGACACCTTCGGATCGCCCAGCACCTGTTCAGCCTGCACGTGACCCTTCACCTGGCCCGTGAGGATATCCATGGCGCGCTGATAGTCGCCGCGGCCGACCGTGAACGTGAAGGCCGTTTTGCCGTCGACGCTCTGGTTCTGGATGATCATGTCGACGTCGATATTCGCGTCCGCCACCGGGCCGAGAATCTGATACGCGATGCCCGGCTTGTCGGGCACACCCATCACGGCGATACGAGCTTCGTCGCGCTGGAACGCGATGCCCGAGATGACTGCTTTTTCCATGGTCTCGTCTTCTTCAAAAGTAATCAGGGTGCCCGACTTCATTTCAGCGTCGAGCGGGATGAGCGGATCGGTCAGGCTCGACAGCACGCGCGTCTTCACCTGATATTTGCCGGCGAATTCCACCGAGCGGATCTGCAGCACCTTGGAACCCAGGCTTGCCATTTCCAGCATTTCTTCGAACGTCACGCGATCGAGGCGGCGTGCTTCTTCCACCACGCGCGGGTCGGTCGTGTAGACGCCGTCGACGTCCGTGTAAATCAGGCACTCGTCGGCTTTCAATGCGGCAGCGACCGCGACAGCGGACGTATCCGAACCGCCGCGGCCCAGTGTGGTGATGTTGCCTTCGGGGTCGATACCCTGGAAGCCTGTAATCACCACTACTTTGCCTGCGTCGAGATCGCGCAGCACGCGCTCGCCGTCGATTTCGCTGATGCGTGCTTTCGTGAACGCGCTATCCGTTCTGACCGGCACTTGCCAGCCGGCGTAGCTGACCGCGTCGACGCCGGCTTCCTGCAGCGCGATGGCGAGCAGCCCCGAGCTGACCTGCTCGCCAGTGGCGGCGATCATGTCGAGTTCGCGCGGGCTCGGCTGACTCGTGATCTCTTTCGCGAGACCGAGCAAGCGGTTGGTTTCGCCGGACATTGCCGACGGCACGACGACCATCTTGTGGCCGGCCTTGTGCCATTTCGCGACGCGCTTGGCGACGTTCTTGATGCGCTCGACCGAGCCCATCGAGGTGCCGCCGTATTTATGTACGATGAGTGCCATTGTCGTTCTGAACTGGAGGATAAACCGCGCTGGCGCGCTGGAGACGACCGCACAAAAGCACAGGAGCGCAACGTCTTGTGAACGACGGCAAAGTGTGTGGCGGCGTAGATGCAGCGCGCGCGTAAGACGCGCGGATTTGCCCGGGAATGATCGCTAGTGGCTTACCGGAAACGACGGATCACGCTCGCAAACCGGCAAATACGAAAAATTGACAAAAGCGACGGCGAAATCGGGTCGGGCAAACAAGTTAAATTACCCGATCGAGCGCAAAAAGACAAGCCGAAATGCCCGTCGGATTGCTCACATTGCGGGCAGCAAAGGCTTATCCGGTGCGGTTTTGCGCCCTATTTCCGGGATGCGCCGGCCAGATAAGCCGCCTGTCCGATCGGTCGGTCAGGCGATTAGCAGGTCGTCGCGCCAGATGATCCTGACGCGCGGTTCGGCCGCATTGACCTGCTCGGGCAACACTGCGCGGTTCAAACCGAGCAAGGGCACGAACAGCAGGTCACCGCCCACGTAAAGCAGCGGCACGTCGCGCTTCCATGCGGGAATGCCGCGCTCCTGGAACAGGTTTTTCAGCGTACGGCTCGGGCCGCTTTGTGCAGCGCTGGTGCGCATCCGTTCGCCGCCGCTGCGCGATCGCGCGCTCAACAATGCCCGGCGTAGAACGCTGACAGGAAGCGTATCGGGGCCGTCCCGCACGACATCTGCATTGCCGGAGGCATCGCGACCGATATCGGGATCAGCGCCGGCATCCCCGCCCAGATTTGCATCGACAGCGACGAACACAAAGGTGCCTCGCCATTGCGGCAAACGCCAGATCGCCTCACCTTGCCATGCGAGTTCGCTGACGGCGCGCTCAGTGAGCGCGGTTTCGTCGGCGGGTTCGCCGCTATCACCCGCTTCCCAATAGACGAGGCCGCGATAACTGCGCAACGCCTGCCCTGCATGATCGATACGCAGGCTATGGCCCTCGCCGGCTTTCCCGACTTCGCGCAACTGGCGCAAAACGTCGGTAAGACGCGCGGTCGATGCAGCAACGAAACCCAGCGCGCGCATCCAGTAGCGCAGCAGGTTGAGCGCACGATCGTCATCCAGGGTGAACAGCGCGTCATGCGAGAGTGCACGGCCTTCATCGCGCGCTGCTGCGTCCAGATCGATGCGCGCGAGATCGTCGAGCAGACGTTGCGCCGACGCCGCATGCGCGGCCGTGCGCGCGAGTGCATCGCGAAAACCAGGAAAGTGGACGGCCAGCGCCGGCGTCACCTCGTGGCGCAATGCGTTGCGCGCGTAACGCGTGTCCGCGTTCGATTCGTCGTCGATCCAGCGCAGATTACGGGCGCTCGCGTACTGTTCGAGTTGCGCACGCAGCAGGTGCAACAACGGCCTCACGCGCACCGCAGCGGCACCCGCCGGCAAGTACTCGGGCGCCATCGCAGCAAGACCCGCCAGGCCCGCGCCGCGCAACAGTTGCAACAGTACCGTCTCCGCCTGGTCGTCCGCGTGTTGCGCGAGCCATAGCGTGTGAACGGCGCGTGTTGCGCACATCGTGTCCAGTGCGCGATAACGCGCATCGCGCGCCGCGGCCTCGACACTTATGCCCCCGTCTCGCACCACTTCCACACGCTGCGCCGCGAACTCAAGGCCACGGTCCTGCGCAAACGCTTCGCAGTGCGCGAGCCACTCGTCAGCGTGAGCGCTCAGACCATGGTGCACATGCAGCGCGACACAACGCGACGCGCCCGCAATACGCACTGCCGCATCGAGCAACACGCTCGAATCGACGCCACCACTGAACGCAATCGCAATCCGCGCATTCGCAGGCAACGCGGACAGCGCCACGCTGACCGCCTCGAGAACGAGGCGGTCAGCGTGCGAATCGGCGGTGGGAGTCACGTCGCTAGCGCGTAACGCGCTGAAGGACAAAAGAGAACGCGCGCGGGCTTAAGCACCCGGCGTCGTTTCCTTGAACTTGCCGTACGACATCAGCCGTTCGAAACGGCGCTGACGCAGGTCGTTGATGCTCATGCCCTGGAACTGGCGCAGCGAGTCGGCGAGCGCACGGCGCAACATCGCGGCCATGCCCTTCGGATCGCGATGCGCGCCACCCAGCGGCTCGTTGACGATCTTGTCGATCAGGCCGAGCGCCTTGAGGCGATGCGCGGTCAGGCCGAGCGCTTCCGCTGCTTCCGGCGCTTTCGCGGCGCTCTTCCACAGGATCGACGCGCAACCTTCCGGCGAGATCACGGAATAGGTCGAGAACTGCAGCATCAGCACGCTGTCGCCGACGGCAATCGCGAGCGCGCCGCCCGAACCGCCTTCGCCGATGATCGTGGCGATCAGCGGCGTCTTGAGTTCAGCCATGACGTACAGATTGCGGCCGATCGCTTCCGACTGGCCGCGTTCTTCCGCGCCGATGCCCGGATAAGCACCCGGCGTATCGATGAACGTGAAGATCGGCAAGCCGAACTTTTCGGCGAGACGCATCAGGCGTTCAGCTTTGCGATAGCCTTCCGGACGCGGCATGCCGAAGTTGCGCAGCGCGCGCTCCTTGGTATCCCGGCCCTTCTGATGGCCGATCACCATGCAAGCCTGGCCATTGAAACGCGCGAGGCCGCCGACGATCGACAGGTCGTCCGCATAGTTACGGTCGCCGTGAAGCTCGTGGAAATCGGTAAACAGCTCGCTCACGTAATCGAACGTGTACGGGCGTTGGGGGTGTCGGGCGATTTGCGAAACCTGCCACGGGGTGAGGTTCGCGTACAGATCTTTGGTGAGCTGTTGACTCTTCTTGGACAGCCGCTCGATCTCTTCCGAAATATCGACGGCCGAATCGTCCTGCACGAAGCGCAATTCTTCGATCTTCGCTTCGAGTTCAGCGATCGGCTGTTCGAAATCCAGAAAGGTGGTCTTCATTGGTTGTAATCCTTGGACTTACCGGCAGCGCGTATTCTAACCGCGCTCGCCGATGTCAAAACCATCTCGCAACTATCAATTTTAACAATTGATAGTTTTTTCAAAAACAACATTGCCTCTTGTATTGCCTCTTGTTCTTCTCAAGAAAACGCCGGGTCGCCCCCAGGTTTTCCGCCCCGCAGGGAGCCCCCACCCCGAAGACATTCCTCTTGGAGGATTGGGGATTGCCTCCTCGGAGCGTCTGGGGCGAAGCCCCAGGTTCGAGGGTACTTAGTAATCGACTGGCAACGGATCGAGACTACGCCACATATACCAGGTGGCGACGGTGCGCCATGGCTCCCAGTTTGCCGCAACCTCGCGCGCTTCGCTGCGCGTAACCGGTTCGCCGCTAAAGTAGTTGACGCTGATCGCCCGGATCAGGCCGAGATCGTCGAGTGGCAGCACGTCCGGGCGCGACAGATTGAAGATCAGGAACATTTCCGCGGTCCAGCGGCCGATGCCGCGAATCTGCGTAAGTTCGGCGATTACCGCCTCGTCATCCATCGAGGTCCACTTGCCGACGTGCAATGCGCCCGACACGAAGTGCTGCGCGAGATCGAGCACGTATTCCGCCTTGCGCCTGGACAGCCCGCACGCGGTCAGCTTGTCCTGACCGAGCTTGATGAACTGCTGCGGCACGAGCTTCGGACACGCCGCTTCGACTTTCGCCCAGACTGCTTGCGCAGACGCCACCGAAATCTGCTGCCCGACCACCGAACGCGCGAGCGTGACGAACGGATCACCACGGCTCAGCAGATGCACCGGGCCGAACTTCGGAATCAGCTTCTTCAGAATCCGGTCGCGCTTGACGAGGTCCGCGCACGCCTTGTCCCAATATGCCGGACGGGTAACTTCAGGCGTGAGGCCGCCGATCTGCACCGGCACAGCGAGCTCAGCAGCGCCCGCCGCTTCGCCGCCCGCACTCGATGACGCGCGCGTCTTGCGTACGACTTCGCCTTCGTGCCCTTCGTGCGTAATGCGCGCGAGTTCCTGCACGTCGCCGGCGAGTTCGGCAGGCAACGCGCCATTGCTTTTTGCACGCGATGCCTTGGCGCGCGTCGAAACAGGCGCATGCGCCGACGCACCGTTCAGCCCGCGTTTGACCGCGGCCTTCTTCACTGCCGTCGTTGCCGAGCCCACCGCTGCGCGCGCGCCTGTCTTCGCGGCCACCCCAGCGGCTTTCGCCGATGCTTTCTTTACCGCGCTGCTGCCCGCACGAGCCGACGTTCGTGTCGACTTTGCCGCGGCTGCCGCGTTTGTTTGAGACGTGGCTCGTTTAGCCGGCGTCTTCGTGGCCGTTGCCATCCTGCCTCCTGCCTGGCGAGTCGATCAAAGGGAAGGTCGAGGTGCGCTCACACGCGCCGCCACTCGGTCAACCCGCCGGGTTTGTCTTCAAGTGCAACGCCGGCCTCGAGCAATTCTGCCCGGATCCGGTCTGCTGCCGCATAGTCTTTCGCCTGCTTGGCGGCCACACGCGCGGCGATCTTTGCTTCGATCGCGGCGGCGTCGAGCGCGCCTTCAGCGGCTGCGCCCGCAGCCTGCTGCAGGTATGCACGCGGCTCTCGGCCGAGCAACCCGATCACAGCGCCAAGCGAGCGCAGTTGACGGGCCAGCACGGGGTCGCGCGTGCGGTTTACTTCAGTTGCCAACTCGAACAACACCGACACTGCAACCGGTGTGTTGAAGTCGTCGTTCATTGCTGCGTGGAAACGCTGCGCATGTGCTTCGTTCCAGTCAAGCTCCGCGCCGTCCGGCGTGACGTCTTTCAGCGCGGTGTACAAACGTGCGAGGGCATTACGAGCGTCGTCGATATGCACATCGCTGTAATTCAACGGCGAACGGTAATGCGCACGCGCGATAAAAAACCGTACCACTTCGGCATCGTACTGCGCCAATACTTCGCGGATCGTAAAGAAGTTGTTCAACGACTTCGACATCTTCTCATTGTCGATCTGCACGTAGCCGTTGTGCATCCAGTAATTGACGAAGGTTTGTCCGGTCGCAGCTTCGCTCTGCGCAATCTCGTTCTCGTGGTGCGGAAACTGCAGGTCCTGTCCGCCGCCGTGAATGTCGAAGTGATTGCCGAGCAACGTGCAGCCCATCGCCGAGCATTCGATATGCCAGCCAGGACGGCCGCGCCCGTACTTCGACTCCCAGCCGGTGTCCGCCGGTTCGCCCGGTTTCGCCTGC
Organism: Paraburkholderia sp. D1E; assembly: GCF_052682275.1. Classification (NCBI taxonomy): domain Bacteria; kingdom Pseudomonadati; phylum Pseudomonadota; class Betaproteobacteria; order Burkholderiales; family Burkholderiaceae; genus Paraburkholderia; species Paraburkholderia sp. D1E. The sequence continues at coordinate 6,163,374 of NZ_JBQYMB010000001.1, read as the reverse complement.
TTCCACAGCACGAAGTCGAGCGGGTCCTGCTTCGCGTCGTTCGCGGCGACGCGTTCACCGGCGCGCAGATCTTCGAGCGACTTGCCCGACAGCTTGCCGTAGCCCGCGAACTTGCGCACCGCATAGTTCACGTCGCCGTCGCTCGCCTGATACGCGTAGCCGTTCGCCTGGAGCTTCTCGATCATGCCGAGCATCTGCGGAATGAAATCGGTGGCGCGCGGCTCCAGATCGGGCCGCTCGATGCCGAGTGCGTCCGCGTCTTCATGCAACGCCTTGATGAAGCGGTCGGTCAACGATTTGATCGTTTCGCCGTTCTCCACTGCGCGCCGGATGATCTTGTCATCAATGTCCGTGATGTTGCGCACGTAGGTCACGTCGTAACCGAGCGTGCGCAACCACCGTTGCACGATGTCGAACACGACCATCACCCGCGCATGACCGACGTGACAATAGTCGTACACGGTCATCCCGCAGACGTACATCCGCACGACGCCATCTTGCATCGGCACGAAAGTTTGCTTGTCACGCGCGAGCGTGTTGTAGATGCGCAGTGATTCCATAGAGAACGGTGCGTGGGCCGAACGAAATCCACAATGTGTTTCGTGCATGAGGCGCCCCGCGAGACGACGGCGGATGCGTCCTGTACTGCAACATGCACAGCAGCAAATCGGTGCACCTGGTGCGGCGATCAGACTGCGATCAAGGCGGAGACGACCACGAGTGGCGAAAAGACAGTTTGCGGTTCGACGGAACGCGCAGACCTTTTGTTAGAATGGGTCGGAGTATAACATCCAGACCCGAGCCTATGAAACCTTCCAGCGGCCGCGCGCGCAGCGCTGCGACCCTTGCCGCAACGGCATTCTGCGCTGTCGCCCTCACGGTCTTGCCGGGTACTGCCGCATTCGCGCAGAAAGCCGCCACGATGCCGCAGGGCCCCGCCGTGCGTGACAACACGCCGGAGATCGACGCGTCGATTGCGCAGAAAAACTGGCAAGCCTCGCTCACCCAGCTCGATGCGCGAATCGCCTCGAATCCGCACGACGCGCAAGCAAAGTTCAAGCGCGGCACCGTGCTGGCCCACCTGAATCGCGACGACGAGGCGATCACCGCGTTCACCGAACTCACTGAACTGTATCCGGAACTGCCCGAACCGTATAACAACCTGGCTGCGCTCTATGCGAAGCACGGCCGTTATGCCGAAGCACGCGCCGCGCTAGAAACGGCGACCAAGGTGAATCCGGGCTACGGTCTCGCGTACGAGAATCTCGGCGATCTGTATCTGCGTATGGCCAACGAAGCATACCGTCGCGCGCAGAGCCTCGGCAAAGCAAGCGCCACGACCACGCAGCGCCTCGCGGACATCCAGAAGATCGTCTCGCCACCCAGGAGCGCTGCACCGGCGAAAAAAGCCGCCGCGCCTGCCGAGGCCAGCGCCACGCACGCGACCTCAGACATGACGCAGACACCGAGCTTCCAGTTCGGCGGCGCAAATGGCTCGCTCGCCATGCCGCCCTACATGGCGCCGTCGAATTAACACCGTCACCGGTTTCGGCAACACGTTTTTTCCAACCCTGAGGATTTTCATGAAATGGTTGATGTTGGCGCTCGGCAGCGCCGCCCTGATCGCAAACGCCCCCGCGTTTGCCCAGTCCGGTTCGCAGGCCGCGCATCCGTCCGTCCTCTTCAAGACCACGGAAGGCGACATCCGCGTCGAGTTGTATCCTGAGAAGGCGCCGAAGACGGTCGCCAACTTCCTCGACTACGTGAAGTCCGGCCAGTACAGCGGTACGATTTTCCATCGCGTGATTCGCGGCTTCATGATTCAGGGCGGCGGTTATACGCAGAGCTTCGCTGAGAAGCCCACCCGCGCGCCGATTCCGCTCGAAAGCCGCAACGGTCTGAAGAACGCCGCCGGCACGCTCGCCATGGCGCGCACCAGCGATCCGAATTCGGCCACCGCTCAATTCTTCATCAACACGGTGGACAACGCCGGCCTCGACTATCCGAATCCGGACGGCAACGGCTACGCGGTGTTCGGCAAGGTCACGAGCGGTATGGACGTCGTGAAGAAGATCGAAGGCACGCCCACCACCACACGCGGCCCGATGAGCGACGTGCCGCAAAAGCCGGTCGTGATTGAATCGGCCACGGTTGTCGGCAAGTAACAGAACGACAGGCAGCACGAAAGCAGGCTGCGCAAGCATTCGCAAGCGCCAGATCTACGCCCCCCGGCGCGGCCCGTCGTCATCGTAATCACGTGACGAGCGGCCGCGCCTTTTACCCACCCCGTTCATCAAAGGATTCCATCATGGTTGAACTGCATACGAACCACGGCGTCATCAAACTCGAACTGGACGCTGAAAAGGCGCCGAAGTCGGTTGAGAATTTCCTCAACTACGTGAAGGCCGGTCACTACGACAACACCGTGTTCCACCGTGTGATCGACGGCTTCATGATCCAGGGCGGCGGTTTCGAGCCCGGCATGAAGCAGAAGCCGACGGCTGAAGCCATCGCTAACGAAGCGAACAACGGTCTGAAGAACGTCAACGGCTCGATCGCGATGGCTCGCACGAACGACCCGCACTCGGCGACCGCGCAATTCTTCATCAACGTGAACGACAACGACTTCCTGAACCACTCGTCGCCGACGCCGCAGGGCTGGGGCTACGCTGTGTTCGGCAAGGTGGCCGAAGGCATGGACATCGTCGAGAAGATCAAGAAGGTCAAGACAGGTTCGAAGGGCCACCATCAGGACGTGCCGGCTGACGACGTCGTGATCGAAAAAGCTGTGATCGTCGAATAACCGTCCGACAAGGGCCAACCCGTTTGAACTGAAATCAGGCACCTTCAATGCTGCAAGAAACGCCGCTGCGAAGCGTCGCCGCGGGCGTGCCTGGCGAGGGCAAACGCCCGCACGCCGCACGCCCGTTTTTTTTCCTCTCCGACATTCATCTGAGCGAGGCGATTCCGCGCACGGTCGCCGCGTTCGAGCACTTCATTCGCGTCACCGCTGAGCAGGCGGATTCGGTTTTCATTCTCGGCGATCTGTTTGAGTACTGGATCGGCGACGACATGCTCGTCGAGCCGTTCGTCGCGCGGATGGCGGCGTTACTGCATACGCTGTCGGAACGCGGCATCGCGCTCTATATCATGCATGGCAACCGCGACTTTTTGCTCGGCAAGCGCTTCATGAAAGCGGCCGGCGCGATCTGGCTGCCCGATCCATTCGTGATTACCGCATTCGGTACACGTATCGTGCTCGCGCATGGTGACGGCCTCTGCACCGCGGATCGCGGCTATCAATGTTTCCGGCGCTTTGCGCGCAGCCGTTTTGCGCAGATGCTGTTTCTCGCGTGGCCGTTTCGCTGGCGTCAGGCGCTTGCGGAGAATATGCGTTCGAAAAGTGAGCAAGGCCGCTCGCGTCCGGTTTCGCCAAAGTACGACGTGACGCCGAAGGGCGTCGCAGCGCTATTCAAGTCGTCGAAAACGGCCACGCTCATCCATGGGCATACGCATCGGCCGGCTCGACATCGCGAACCAGGCGGCACGCGCTGGGTTTTGCCCGATTGGGATCTCGACCACGGCGAGCGCCGTGGCGGTTATCTGCGGATCGATGCCGAAGGGATTCGGGCGTTGCCGCTGGATTGAATGGCGCGCGCGCCAGCGCCGCTCTTTTGCATCGTCTCCGCGAAACATTAGCGCTCGGCCACCGCCCCTTCAACCTTTCCTGCAATCGCCGCCGACAGGCGCCGCAAGTCGAGTAGCGCCGCATCGGCGCCTTGCAGCCCTTCGAGGCTTGTTCCCAGCCGCTCCAGCGCGTCGACGATTTCGTCGATACGCTTCGATTGTGTGGCGGCGTGATCGATCAGGCCGTGAATCGCCAGCGACACCGGATCGTCCGCATTCGGCGTAATGCCGTATGCACAGAATGCGCTGCTTTCACTCGTACGTTTTACATCGCGCGAGGCACCGTCGGAGGCCGCGGCTGAAGCTACGGCAGCAGCCGGGACGATGATCCGCGCCGGATTACCCACCGCCGTGCCCCGTGTCGGCACCGGCTTCGTGACCACTGCATTCGAGCCGATCTTCGCGTCCGCACCGATCGTGAAGCCGCCTAGCACCTTCGCCCCCGCGCCGACGATCACGCCGCGCTCAAGCGTCGGATGGCGCTTCGCGCCCCGCGTGAGCGACGTGCCGCCGAGCGTCACACCCTGGTAGATCGTGCAGTCATCGCCGATTTGCGCCGTCTCGCCAATCACGACGCCCATGCCGTGATCGATGAATACGCGGCGGCCCAGCGTCGCGCCCGGATGGATTTCAATGCCGGTCATGAAACGCGCCATCTGCGAAACGAAACGCGCGAGCCAGCGGCGTTTAGCCCGCCAGCATGCATGCGCGAGCCGGTGCAGCACGAGCGCGTGCAGACCCGGGTAACACGTGAGGACTTCCCAGGCGCTGCGGGCGGCGGGATCGCGCTCGCGGATCGTGGCGATGTCTTCGCGAAGTCTCGTGAACATGGCAGGGACTGTGTCGTGGGGGAAAAGACCGCTTGCGTGAAACACCACGCGCGGCGGATGCTTGCCGCATAGCAGATCGGCAGCTTTGCTTAGAACGTTTCGAGCGATTGTAGGACGATTGCGCGAAATCTGCCGGAAGCCCACGCTGCCGGCAAGGTCGTCGATTAGGGGTGGGTGCTGCGCTGGATGGGTCCTAGCCCGGCGGTTTGGTCTTCAGCAAAATATGCTTGGCGATGCCGCGAACGATATTCACTTCCTCGCGCTCCAGACCGGAACGCGCGAACAGGCGCCGCAAGCGCGACATCAGCTTCTTTGGATTGGCCGGATCGAGAAATTCGAGCGCGACCAGCGCACTTTCCAGGTGCGCGTACATGCTCTCGATCTCGTCACTTGCCGCCCGCGCGCCGACCGGCTCGCCCGCTACTGCGCCGGCTTGAAGCGGCGCGGGCGCCAAGGCCGGTGCGTCGCCAGCGGACAGATACGCCGTGCGCAATTCATACGCCAGCACCTGCACGGCCTGCGCCAGATTGAGCGAACTATAGGCCGGATTGGCCGGAATATGAGCGAGCGCGCTACAACGCTCGACATCCTCATTCGACAAACCTGTGCGCTCGTTGCCGAACACCAGCGCGATCTCTCCATGCGCTGCATGCTCACACGCGGTGCCGGCCGCGGCACGTGGCGTCCATTGCGGCGGCCCGTACTCGCGCAACCGTGCAGTCAGCGCGATCGACCAATGCACGCCGCTCAACGCATCGGCAAGCGTCGGGACGACATGCGCGGAGGCCAGCACGTCGTCCGCGCCGCTCGCCATGGCAATGGCTTCCGGATCGCTTTGCACGTGCGGCACACGTGGCGACACCAGTACGAGGCGCGAGAAGCCCATGGTTTTCAGCGCCCGCGCCGCGGCGCCGACGTTGCCGGGATGGCTGGGCTCGACGAGTACGAAGCGTGTCGATGTAAAACCGCCGCGCAGCTCGGCCACGGCGGGATCGGAAGAATGGTGGGTGTGGTCCACGGAGGAATTCGGCAAGCTAAAGAACGCTTATGGTAGCGCCAACCCCGCATCGGCTCCGAATTCTGCGTGCCGACCGTACAAAACGCGCGCCAAATCGGCCGTCGTCCCGCGTGCCGGGCAGCAAGCGCTGCCGCGGCGCCCGGACTCAGGTAAAATACCAATATTCGCGTCCGGCTTATCACCTACGAAAAGTCCGGCGCCTCGTTCTTATTCAATTCGTCTCCGTCGGCGGAATGCGCACCAGTCCTTATCGGACGTGCGTTCCGTGCTGTTTCCGCGCCCCTTGATGGCGCTCAATTAGCGCTCATCCCGCGCTTATTTACCGGTAAGCAGCCGTGCTGCCCCGGCACAAGGATCCAGTCTCATGCATCCCATGCTCAATATCGCTGTGAAGGCCGCGCGCCGCGCAGCCCAGATCATCACCCGCGCGTCGCTTGACCTCGATCTCCTCCAGGTCAGCAAGAAACAGCACAACGATTTCGTCACGGAAGTCGACAAAGCGTCTGAAGCGGCGATCATCGATACGCTCAAGACCGCCTACCCCGATCACGCCATCCTCGCCGAAGAATCCGGCAAATCGGACAACGAGTCCGAATATCAGTGGATCATCGATCCGCTCGACGGCACCACCAATTTCATCCACGGTTTTCCGTACTACTGTGTGTCGATCGCGCTCGCCCATAAGGGCATCGTGACGCAGGCCGTGGTCTACGATCCGACCCGTAACGACCTGTTCACCGCCTCGCGCGGTCGCGGTGCGTTCCTGAACGACCGCCGCATTCGCGTCGCCAAGCGCGACCGCCTCGCTGACGGCCTGATCGGCACCGGCTTCCCGTTCCGCGAAAAGGACGGTCTCGAAGCATACGGCCGCCAGTTCGCTGAAATGACCGAAGCCTGCGCCGGCCTGCGCCGTCCGGGCGCAGCCGCGCTCGATCTGGCGAACGTCGCTGCTGGCCGTATGGACGGCTTTTTCGAGCAAGGTCTGAACCCGTGGGACGTCGCCGCAGGCAGCCTGCTGATCACGGAAGCCGGCGGTCTGGTCGGCAATTACACGGGGGACTCGGATTTCCTGCACGTTGGCGAAATCGTCGTGGGCAATCCGAAGGTCTACGCGCAGATGATCCCGATCCTGTCGCGCTATAGCCGCACGCGTCAGCAAGCGGCTTAAGGTACCGGCCCCGGGTCCAGGCCCGTCGTCCGGCCGGCTCGGCGCTGGCATCGGCAACACGGAAAAGCGGCTTCGGCCGCTTTTCCGTTGGCGCGCCTGCATCCGGCAGGCGTTCGTGCTACAAAGCGGGAGGCCGCGCCGGCATGCTTCATTGCCGGCTGCGTTTCGCGCGTGTTTCGCAGCGCTCTGCTTCGCGCCAGACTTCCGCGCAGCTTCCGATCCGCTTCATGAAAAAAGGCTTCTACACAATCATCGCGGCGCAGTTCATTTCGTCGCTCGCGGACAATGCATTGCTGATCGCCGCCATCGCCTTGCTATCGGTGATCCGTTCGGCTGCCTGGGTCACGCCGCTGCTGCAGATTTTCTTCACCGTTTCCTACGTGCTGCTCGCCCCCTTCGTCGGCGCGTTCGCCGACGCGATGCAAAAGCGGCACGTCATGTTCGTCTCTAACGCGCTCAAGGCGAGCGGCTGCCTGATGATGATCGCCGGCGTCCACCCGATGATCGCGTACGGCGTGGTCGGCTTTGGCGCGGCCGCGTATTCGCCGGCCAAATACGGCATTCTCACCGAGCTCCTGCCGGCGGAAAAACTCGTCAAGGCGAATGCGTGGCTCGAATCGGCCACCGTCCTGTCGACGATTGTCGGCACGATGGTCGGCGGCGCGCTGATCAGTACCCTGGCCGATAAATTCGTCGCGCATGCACATTTGCCGCTGATCCGCTCCTCCGCCGATCTGGCCATGTTCGCGGTGATGGTCACGTATGCCATCGCGGCCGCGATCAACATCTTCATTCCCGACACCGGCGCACGTTATCCGAACCGGTTGACCGAGCCGAAGAAACTGGTCGGCGATTTCTATCATTGCTTTAACGTGCTGTGGGCCGACAAGCTCGCGCAGATCGCGCTGTGGGTCACGACGCTGATGTGGGGCGGCGCGGTCACGCTGCAATTGCTGGTGCTCAAATGGGCGAACGTGAACCTCGGCTTGTCGCTCTCGAAGGCCGCCGTGATGCAAGGCGTCACGGGTCTCGGCATTGCCGTCGGCGCGACTGCCGCGGCCGCGCTGATTCCGTTGCGCAACTCGCTGCGCGTGCTGCCAATCGGCATCCTCACCGGCGCGGTAGCGATCGCCGTGGCGTTCTACAACAAGGATCTGTTTCCGGCAGGCGCCGGCTTTCGTATCGGCTCGTATGTCCTGCCGATCTATATCCTGCTCGCCTATCCTTTGATGATCCTGCTCGGCGCGCTGTCCGGCTTTTTTATCGTGCCGATGAACGCGATTCTTCAGCATCGCGGCGCAACGCTGCTCTCCGCGGGCCATTCGATCGCGGTGCAGAATTTCAACCAGAATCTGGCCGTGCTGCTGATGCTCGGCGTCTACGCGATACTCCTGACGGCGAAGATGCCGGCGCAATGGATCATCGTCGTGTTCGGCAGTTTCATCACGTTCATGATGTGGCTCGCAAAACGGCGCAGTGCCGTGAACGAGCGCACGATGGATATGCGCGCGCTCCTGGAAGAATGACGACGTGGCGCGCGTCGCCCGGCTGGCGCGAGAATTTGCCGCGCGGCATGCGAACTGCTTTGCGGATTAGCCGTCCGGCCAGGGTCCGCTCGCCGCCCCGGCAGGTTAAACTCACGCCCTGAACAGCTAACGCAAAAAGACACCAAGGATGGGCATTCAAACCGCAGCGGCCAATGACGTCGCACCCCACACGCCAATGATGCAGCAGTACCTGCGCATCAAGGCGGATCATCCGGGCACGCTCGTGTTCTACCGGATGGGCGACTTCTACGAGCTCTTTTTCGAAGATGCGGAAAAAGCCTCGCGCCTGCTCGATTTAACGCTTACGCAGCGCGGCGCGTCGGCGGGCAATCCAATCAAGATGGCGGGTGTACCGTATCACGCGGTCGAGCAGTATCTGGCCAAGCTGGTGAAGCTCGGCGAATCCGTTGCGATTTGCGAACAGATCGGCGACCCGGCTACGTCGAAAGGCCCCGTCGAGCGCAAGGTAATGCGTGTGGTCACGCCCGGCACGCTGACGGATGCAGCGCTCCTGTCCGATAAGAACGATGTCTACCTGATGGCGCTGTGCGTCGGGCATAACCGCCGCGGCGTCGCAACGGGCGTGGGACTCGCGTGGCTGAATCTGGCGAGCGGCGCGTTGCGCCTCGCCGAAGTTGCACCCGACCAGGTGGCCGCCGCGCTCGAACGGATTCGTCCCGCGGAAATTCTGGTGGCAGATACACCCGCCGACTCCGCGAGCTGGACGCCGCCCGTCAACGCAGGCGCCCTCACCCGTGTGCCGATCTGGCACTTCGATATCACTTCGGGCACGCAGCGTCTGTGCGATCAGCTGGAAGTCGCTGGTCTCGACGGTTTCGGCGCGCATTCGCTGACGGCGGCATGCGGCGCGGCGGGTGCGCTGCTGCTGTACGCGGCGGCCACGCAAGGCCAGCAATTGCGTCACGTGCGCAGCCTGAAGGTCGAATACGAGTCCGAATATATCGGGCTCGACCCCGCCACGCGTCGCAATCTTGAACTCACGGAAACGCTGCGCGGCACCGAATCGCCCACGCTGTGTTCGCTGCTCGACACCTGTTGCACGACCATGGGCAGTCGTCTGCTGCGCCACTGGTTACATCATCCGCCGCGCGAAGCCACCGTGGCGCAAGCACGTCAGCAGGCCATCGGCGCATTGCTCGACGCGCCGCCGGGCACAGGCGTCGACACGCTCCGCGGCGCATTGCGGCAGATCTCCGATATCGAACGGATTACCGGGCGTCTGGCGCTGCTGTCGGCGCGGCCCCGCGATCTGTCGAGTCTGCGCGATACGTTCATTGCTTTGCCGGAACTGCGCACGCAACTCGCGGCCGTTTCGTCCAATGCGGATTCGCTGGCGCGTATCGACGCGTCGCTGGAACCGCCGCAAGCGTGCGTCGAACTGCTCAAGCGCGCGGTCGCGCAAGAGCCATCTGCCATGGTGCGCGACGGCGGCGTGATCGCGCGCGGCTACGATGCGGAACTCGACGAATTGCGCGATATTTCGGAGAACTGCGGGCAGTTCCTGATCGACCTCGAAACGCGCGAACGGGCGCGCACCGGTATCGGCAATCTGCGCGTCGAGTACAACAAGGTGCACGGCTTCTATATCGAAGTCACGCGCGGCCAGACTGACAAGGTGCCGGACGACTACCGCCGCCGTCAGACACTGAAAAACGCCGAGCGTTACATCACGCCGGAACTGAAGACTTTCGAAGACAAGGCGCTGTCCGCGCAGGAACGCGCGCTGGCTCGCGAACGCTCGCTTTACGACGCGTTGCTGCAAGCGCTGCTGCCCTTCATTCCGGACTGCCAGCGGGTCGCCGCGGCGCTCGCCGAACTCGATCTGCTAGCCGCCTTCGCCGAACGCGCCCGCGCACTCGATTGGGTCGCACCGACGTTTTCGCCGGAGACCGGCATCGAAATCGAACAGGGGCGGCATCCGGTTGTCGAAGCGCAGGTCGAGCAATTCATCGCAAACGACTGCACGCTCACACCCGAGCGCAAACTGCTGCTGGTCACCGGCCCGAACATGGGCGGTAAATCGACCTTCATGCGGCAGACCGCGCTGATCGCACTGCTGGCGTACGTCGGCAGCTATGTGCCGGCACGGCGCGCGGCATTCGGTCCGATCGATCGCATCTTCACGCGAATCGGCGCAGCGGACGATCTGGCCGGTGGCCGCTCGACCTTCATGGTGGAGATGACGGAAGCAGCCGCGATCCTGAACGACGCGACACCGCAAAGTCTCGTGCTAATGGACGAGATCGGGCGCGGCACGTCGACGTTCGACGGCCTTGCGCTGGCTTGGGCCATCGCGCGGCATCTGCTCTCGCACAACGGCTGTCATACGCTGTTCGCCACGCACTACTTCGAATTGACGCAGTTGCCCGCCGAGTTTCCACACGCGGCCAATGTGCATCTTTCGGCAGTCGAGCACGGGCACGGCATCGTGTTCCTGCATGCGGTCAGTGAAGGTCCGGCGAATCAGAGCTACGGTTTGCAGGTCGCGCAACTGGCCGGTGTGCCGAACGCGGTGATTCGCGCAGCCCGCAAGCATCTCGCGCATCTCGAACAGCAATCGGCGGCGCAACCCGCACCACAACTCGATCTGTTCGCAGCACCCCTGCCCATGCTGGTCGAAGATGCCGACGACGAACGCAACGATAAGCGCGGCTCAGCGGCGGGGTCGCCAGCCATGCAGGCGCTCGTCGAACGGCTGCGCGCAATCGATCCGAACGATCTGCGGCCGCGCGAAGCGCTCGACCTGCTGTACGAACTGCACGAGCTGGCCGCCGCGCCGGATGCAGATCATTGACGCACACAGGCCCTCGCAGCGCCCGCGCAAACTTTGCGCGGCGCTGACCATTGCTCTCACCCTCAGGAGCGGCCTCGTGCCGCTGGTGCCGCTGGTGGCACTGGTGCCGCTTGTGGTGTTTGCTCCGCTCGTGCATGCCGAAACGCCGCGCTATGCCTTCGCGGTCATCGCCAACACGATGCAAAGCCTTGCCGACGAAGCGCCCACGCAACGCCTGATCGAAGCAATCAGCCGCGATCGCGAAGTATCGTTCATCGTCTACGACGGTAATCTGAAGGGCGCGAAAGAAGCCTGCCGCGATGCGTTATACGAACGGCGCCACGCGCTGCTCGAAACGTCACGACCCGCCCTCTTCTTTATTCCGGGCCAGCACGACTGGGCCGACTGCGGCACGGCTGAGGCCGGCGGCTTCGACCCGGTCGAGCGGCTCGACCAACTGCGCCAAACCCTCTTCACCGACTCCACGTCGATGGGGCAGAACCCGATTGCATTGACGCGCGAGAGCGAAGTGTCGCGCTTTCGACCGTTCCGGGAAAACGTGCGCTGGCAAGTCGGCGATACCGTGTTCGTCGGTCTGAACGCACCAAGCCCGAACAATCATTACCTGACTGCGGGCGGCCGTAACGGTGAGTTCGAAGATCGCGTGATCGCCAATGCATTCTGGCTCGAGCACGCCGCCGAATACGCGAAACGCCGCGACGCGCGTGCGATTGTCGTCTTCATTCAGGGTGATCCGGATCCGGAGCGCTACGAACGGCCTGACCGTTTCGCGTGGCTGCGCTTTACGCGCAACACGCGCCGCGACGGTTTTCTGGAGTTCAAACGCAGCCTTGTCAAACTCGCGCAGATTTTTCGCGGACCCGTGCTGGTGATTCATTGCGACGATGAACGCGCAAGCGCCGGCTTCGTGATCGATCAGCCACTACGCAATGACAAGGGGATGCTGGTAACGAATCTCACACGTATCGCACTCGCGCCGCATGATCGTCTTAACCAGTGGATTCAGATTGAAGCGGATCTCGGTAAGAAACCGCCGTTCCGCGTCAGTGTGCGCGATGTGCCGAAGCAAATGCCAATGCCCACGGCGCCATCTTTGCAGCCGCGCGACGAGCCGGCGGCTTCGATGCCGGCCGTGCCTGCGTTAGGCCCCGCTTCCGAGGTGCCGCCGATGTTGCAAACGCCCGGGCAGCCACAACCGGCCCAGCAGCAACGCGGACCGGCGGACGACGGCAACGGCGAATATGGCCCCGCCATGTCCTCCCCGCCCGCTTCCGCCGTTTTACCGCGCGCACCGGGTGCTTCTTCAAGCGCGCCCGGCACGCCCGCAAGCTCAGTGCAGCGTGGGCCCTGACTTGTCGTCTTCAGCTTCGTCGTCATCGTCATCGAGGACTTCGAGGCCGTCGGCGCCATGCGCGTGTTCGTGCTGGATTTCGTCTTCAGTAGCCGGACGCACGTCCTTGACTGTCAGCGCGAAACGCAACGCCATGCCGGCGAGCGGATGGTTGCCGTCCAGCACGACTTTGTCTTCTGCCACGTCGGTCACCACATAGACGAGCGAATCGAGATCCTCGTCGCCTTCGTCCGGCGTGCCTTCGAATTGCATGCCGACTTCGAGCGGTTCCGGAAAGCGATCGCGCGGCTCGATCTTCACGAGATCGGGGTCGTACTCGCCGAATGCGTCTTGCGGCTCAAGCTGGATCTGAGCCTCGAAGCCGGCCTCGTGGCCGTCGAGCTCTTCCTCGATCTTGGGGAACGTGCCATCATAGCCGCCGTGCAGATAGACCATCGGCTCGTCGCTTTCTTCAATCAGATTGCCCTGCGCATCCGATAGCTTGTAAGCGACCGACACGACGGTGTTCTTTGCGATTTTCATTCGATTCTCCAGAATACAACTCATATTATACGATGCCCAAGCGGCCCACTGACCACCCGGCCGACGCAGCTTCGGCACGGAAATCTTCGCCGGCTTCAAAGCCGTCGCTCCCCGGCCTGCCGCCCTCGCCCGACACACCTACGCCGTTGCTCGGCAATCTGACACCGGCGCAATTCATGCGCCGGTACTGGCAAAAAAAGCCACTGCTGATCCGCCAGGCGATCCCGAACGTGGAGGCGCCGCTGTCGCGCGATGAGTTTTTCGAACTGGCCGACCACGACGAAGTCGAAGCGCGTCTGATCACGCACTTTCGCAACAAATGGCAACTGGAGCACGGCCCGTTCGCGCCTGATGAACTGCCGTCGGTAAAGCAGCGCGCCTGGACCTTGCTCGTGCAAGGCGTAGACCTTTACGACGATCGCGCGCGTGCGTTGCTCGACCGCTTCCGCTTTGTGCCGGACGCACGTCTGGACGATCTGATGATTTCGTATGCGAGCGATGGCGGCGGCGTCGGCCCCCATTTCGACTCCTACGATGTGTTTCTTTTGCAAGTAAAAGGCAAGCGCCGGTGGCGGATCAGTGCACAGAAAGATCTGACACTCCAACCGGGTTTGCCTTTGAAAGTTTTACAGCATTTCGAATCGGAAGATGAATGGTTGCTCGAGCCGGGTGACATGTTGTACCTGCCGCCGCATATCGCCCATGACGGTGTCGCCGAAGGCGAATGCATGACCTGCTCGATCGGTTTTCGCGCGCCCTCGGCGGGCGAGTTGACCGCGCAGTTCCTTTACCATCTGGCCGAACGCGGCGAGTCGACTGCGCGGCCCGAAGCGCTTTATCGCGACCCTCAACAACCCGCGGTCGAACGTCCCGCAGAGCTGCCCGCCGCATTGATCGAACGAGTTGGCGCGATCCTTGCTCGAGTTAAATGGAATGAGCAGGACATTGCATCGTTCCTTGGAACGTACCTCAGCGAACCGAAGCCGAGCGTCGTCTTTGATCCGCCGCAACGGCCGCTCAATGAAGCCCGTTTCATCACTCAGGCGTCGAAGTCCGGCATTCGGCTGGATCGCAAGACTAATTTGTTGTACAACCGCCGTTTTTTCTTCGTAAATGGAGAGGAAATGCCGTTTGATGGCGCAAAAAAGTGGTTGTTTGACCTCGCTGATCATCGGTGTATGAGTGCGAAACGCTTTGTAACACTCTCACACGATTCGTCGGTGACAGCACTGCTTCACGAGTGGTATTGTGCGGGCTGGATACAAGTGGGCGAGCTTGCGTAACTCTGCCTGCCTGTTATACCGTACTGTGAAATTTTGTATGAGAAAGACAACGTATTGACCCCGGATTTATGGATTGTCAGTACGAAAGTGCATATAATTTCCGCCCAAGCCGTAGGGAAGATTCTAGCTCGTCAAAAGAGCGTCTCCACCAGCGGCCCAGGTCGGTGTTGGAGCACATTACCGGTATTATTTTGCGCTGTTGCTTACCTTTAACCATAAAAGGACGTGATCATGAAGAAATCCCTCCTCGTAGCATCCCTGTTGGCAGCTGTAGCACTGGCTGCATGCAACAAGAGCAACGATCAAGCCGCTGCCCCGGCTAGCGACGCAGCTGCTGCTTCGGCACCGGCTGCTGCAGCTTCGGATGCGGCTACGGCTGCTTCGGGTGCTGCTGCTGCGAGCGATGCTGCTGCTTCGGCTACGGACGCTGCTTCGGGTGCGGCGGCTGCTGCAAGCGACGCTGCTACCGCTGCTCCGGCTTCGGGCGCAAGCCAGTAAGCTGTCGCATAGGGTTCGCCTCTGGGCGAGAACTGCCCGGAAAATCAGATCTGATTTTCCGGGCAGTAAAGCAAAACGCCACGGATTCACATCCGTGGCGTTTTGTCATTTAAGCGCCGCTTTTTTGCAACGGCGTGTATCGGATAACTTATTCTGCTGGCGCCGCGCTCTCTTCGAAGAACTCGCGCACCACTTCGATCTCGCGGGTGCGTTTGAATGGCGGCAGGCTCTGCCATATACGGCGCCCATACGGTTTGTCGACGAGACGTGTGTCGCAGATCATCAGCACGCCGCGATCGGTCTCAGCGCGAATCAGACGGCCTGCGCCCTGCTTGAGCGTAATCACAGCCTGCGGCAACTGATGGACCGCGAACGGGCTCAATCCCTTCTTCGTTAGTGCATCCAGACGCGCCGACAACACCGGGTCATCAGGCGGCGCAAACGGCAGCTTGTCGATCACGACCAGCGAAAGCGCATCGCCACGTACGTCCACCCCTTCCCAGAAGCTCTGACTGCCCACCAGAATCGCATTGCCGTAAGCACGGAAGCGATCGAGCAACTCGGTGCGGCTCGCGTCACCCTGCACGAGCAGCGGATAATTCCAGCCGCGTGCTTCGATGGTGTCGCGCAACTTGGCCGAGATGCGGTCCACTGCACGCAACGTCGTGCACAGCATGAATACGCCGCCGCCCGATGCTTCGATGGCGGGCAACGCAGCGTCGAACACGGCGTCGGTAAACATCGGCGACGAAGGCTGCGGCAAATTGCGCGGCACGTACAGAAGCCCTTGCGTCGGATAGTCGAAAGGACTTGGGAGCGTCATCGAACGCTTTGCGTTCAGGCCCATCTGCGCCGCGTAGTGCGTGAAGTCGCCCCGCACCGACAAGGTAGCCGACGTGAAAATCCACGCGCGCGGCACGCCGGCGCGCTGCTTCGCGAAGATCGGCGCGACCGACAGCGGCGTTTCGTGCAACTGCACCGTATGCGCGAAAACTTCGATCCAGCGCACCTTTTCATTCGGATCGGCGCGCTCGGCCTTGCCGTCCGCCGAGGCAGCATCTGCGGCTGCGCGCTCGGTTTCGGTGGGTGGTGTCGTCCAGCCCGCGAGCACGCCTTGCAACTCACGCGCGCGGCGCAAACACGCGCCGATCGATTCGGCTCGCTCGGCCTGACCAGCCAGCGCCGAAGTCAGTGCGTCGAGTTCGGTTTCAAGCGTTTCGAGCGCGGGGAATAAGGGATGATCGCCGGGCAACTGGCCGATCGACAAACGCACCGAGTCTTCCTTGAAAGCGAGCCGCACGTCACGCGCCGCGCGTTCGAGCGTCGAGCCGAGCTTCACCCAATCGACCGATTCGCGCGCGTGACCCAAACCCTCTGCCACGGAATCGCGTGCGAGCTCGAGAAACTGCGCGGTAGAGAGCGTCTCGCCGAAAAACAGTGTCGCGGTTTCCGGCAGTTGATGCGCTTCGTCGAAGATGATGGTATTCGCCGTAGGCAGCAATTCGGCCATGCCGGTATCGCGCAACATGATGTCGGCGAAAAACAGATGGTGATTGACCACCACAATGTCGGCTTGCTGCGCCTCACGACGCGCCTGCATCACAAAGCACTCCTTGTAATGCGGGCACTCCTGGCCAAGACAGTTTTCACGCGTGGATGTCACCATCGACCACACCGCCGCCGTTTCCGGCACGCTCGCGAGTTCGGCCTTGTCGCCGGTGCGCGTGATCTTGGCGAAGCGAATGATGTCCTGCAAATACGAAGTTTCCTGGCGTGACGGCAGCCGGCCGTTATCCGCAGTGCGCTGCAGATAGTAATGGCACAGGTAGTTCGCGCGGCCCTTGAGCATTGCCACCGACACCGGCACAGCGAGTGCGTCGCGCACCGTCGGAATGTCGCGCTGAAAGAGCTGATCCTGCAAATGCTTGGTGCCGGTGGAGACGATCACCTTGCCGCCCCACAACATGGCCGGCACGAGATACGCATAGGTCTTGCCGGTCCCGGTACCCGCTTCCACGATCAGCGTGTTCTCGCTGCCGTCGAGACCATTCGATTCGTCGTTTTCAGCGGTGTCAGCCGATGCATCCGCGCCCGGCGATTGCAGACGTCGCGCCGGACGCTTTTGCGCTTCGAACATCGCGGGTTCAGGCATTGCGCGACCCGACGCTTCCATGGCCGCCGCAACCGCGCGCGACATCTCGATCTGCGACGCGCGCGAGCGATAGCCGTCGATCTGACGGGCGAGCAGGCCGTTGTCGGCGAAAATGTCGTCCAGTTCAGTGACGCGGCGCGGGTTCAGTGACGCGGAGAGCGCAGACGCCGGAGGACGCAGCGCCGGGGTGCCGGCCGCCGGAGCGCCGTCGCCCGCCGTGACATGTGGTGAAGGTTCAAGCGGTGAATTCAAGGCAAGCGTTTCCTGCAAAGTCCGGCGCGCGCGGCGCGACCCGGCACCTGCCAGGCCGCGAACTCAGGCGCGTGCGTCCGGTTCGAGCTGCAATTGCAGCAAGATGATGGTGTCCTTGACTTTGAGTTTGCGCTTTTTCAGGCGCTGCAACTCGAAGTCGTCGATGCCGGGCTCATCCGACATTCGGTCGATCAAACGATCGAGCCCACTATGCTCCGATTCCAGTTGCAGAATACGGTCGCGAAGTGTGTCCGTGGTGATGACGTGATGTTGATCGCGCATGCTCGCCTCCTCTCGTAAGCGGCACGGACTGCGTGATGCAGCCCGTGCCGGAGGTTGCTGTCCGGCTTAAAACGCATTACAGCGACTACGATACTCCGCTCCTGCAACCCTACGAGAGATAAAGACAGCGCAGCGACTACTGTTGTTGCTGTTGCTGCTTCTGCTGCTCTTCGAGTTCCTGCTGCTGTTTCAACTGGTCCTGACGCTTCTGCTCGGCTTTCTCGGCCGCCTGCTTCTGACGCGCTTCGACGTCGGCTTTATGCTGCGCCGCATCGGCCTGCTTCTTCTCAAAGGTCTGCTGCTTTTCGACGCGCTCCTGAGCCTTCTGCGCACCCTGCTGACGTGCCTCATCGAGCTTGCGCTGGAAGTCGCCCTGTTTCTGGTCGTAAGCCTGCTGGTTAGCTGCGGCCTGCGACGGACTGACGCCGCGCTGCGCCTGATCCAGCGCGTGCTGTTGCAACTTCTGCTGATAGGCTTGCGCGTTGGCGTTACGTTGGGGCGCCTCGGCTGCGCGCTGCGCCTGGTCGAGCTGGTGCTGGCGCTGCTTGTCTTCGTAGGCTTGCGCGTTGCGCGCGTCGTCGGCGGCGCGTTGCGGCGCACTCGCTTCGTCTTGCGCGCGTTTGAGCGCTGCCTGCTCGTCACGCTGGCGAGCACGCTGGACACGCTGTTCGCCGTCGAGCGCGAGCTGTTCCTTGCGAATGTCGGCCTGCGCCGAGCGCATGCTGTCGCGCGCCTTGTTCAGACAGTGGTTGACGAAGAACGTACTGTAGCAATCGTGTTCGGCAACCGCATAACGGTAGTTGTTTTCCTCGGTGCGCTGATCCAGGACTTTCTGCCGCGCGTCGAATGCGCTGTCAAGCGATGCCGTGTTATCCGCATTCTCTGCGCTGCCGGCTGTGTCCCCGCCCGTGACACTCGTGGCGCCCGTTGCTCCCGCCGCGCTTGCTGCGTGAGCCCCCGAAGCGGCTGCTGGAGCGAGACTGCTGGCGGTCTCGAGCGGCGCTGCGGATTGCGCCACGGCCGGTGCGGACACGACCAGCGAAGCCGCCATCACGCACGCAGCGAAAAACATTCCATTGGACGGAAACGCTGACCTGAACACGGACCGCGACGCCGATATGCGCGACGTAAGCGACGATCGCGACACATTCAGCGACAGAAAAGACGGCAATTGTGACAAGCGAGAGACCAAGCGGTTGAGGGACAAGGAGGTTGGCAACGTCGTAAATGGTCAACGGAACATGCCTGAAATTCTATCACCCCGCGGTTGAGCCCTTTGGCATTTATGGCAAAATGCCCCGCTCCAGCAACCTGGTCGCAGCGCGCACGCCCAGCGTGGGTCGACGTGCCCAACGTGTGCCGTTACCGCGCGACCTTTGATTGAGTAGCAGGAACACCAAGACCTTATGACGGAAACCGTAGCACTCAAGATCGTACAGCGCATCGCCGCCGAACTGTCCGTCCAGCCGCGCCAGGTCGCGGCCGCGGTGCAACTTCTCGACGAAGGAGCGACTGTTCCGTTCATCGCCCGCTACCGGAAGGAAGTGACCGACAATCTCGACGACACGCAACTGCGTAATCTCGAGGAACGCCTGCTGTACCTGCGCGAGCTGGAAGACCGGCGTGCCACGATCATCGCGAGCATCGACGAACAGGGCAAGCTCACCGACGAGCTGCGTGCCGCGATCGAAGGCGCCGACAGCAAGCAGGTACTGGAAGACCTGTATCTCCCGTACAAGCCCAAGCGCCGCACGCGCGCGCAGATCGCCCGCGAAGCCGGCCTGCAGCCGCTCGCTGACGCCCTGCTGGCCAATCCCCTGCTCGATCCGCAAACCGAAGCCGCTGCCTACGTCGACGCCGAGACAGGTGTCGCCGACATCAAGGCCGCGCTCGACGGCGCGCGCGACATCCTCTCCGAACAGTTCGGCGAAACCGCGGATCTGCTCGGCAAGCTGCGCGACTACCTGTTCAACCAGGGCGTGGTGTCGTCGAAAGTGGTCGAAGGCAAGGAAAACGCGGAAGAAGAGAAATTCCGCGACTACTACGACTACGCGGAAACCATCAGGACGGTGCCGTCGCATCGCGCGCTGGCCCTGTTCCGCGGCCGCAATGCGGGCGTGCTGACGGTCAAGCTGGGCCTCGGCGAAGAACTCGACGCGCAGGTGCCGCATCCGGGCGAAGCGTTGATCGCCCGCCACTTCGGTATCGCCAATCAGAACCGCCCGGGCGACAAGTGGCTCTCAGACGTGTGCCGCTGGTGCTGGCGCGTGAAGGTGCAGCCGCACATCGAAAACGAACTGCTCACCAATCTGCGCGACGAAGCCGAACACGAAGCGATTCGCGTGTTCGCGCGCAACCTGAAGGACTTGCTGCTGGCCGCGCCGGCGGGCCCGAAGGCCGTAATCGGTCTCGATCCGGGTATGCGCACCGGTGTGAAAGTCGCGGTGGTCGATCGGACCGGCAAGGTGCTCGCCACCGACGTGATTTATCCGCACGAGCCGCGCCGCGACTGGGACGGCTCACTCGCCAAGCTCGCGCGCATCTGTGCACAGACGCAAGCGGAATTGATCAGCATCGGCAACGGCACGGCGTCGCGCGAAACGGACAAGCTGGCGAGCGAGCTGATCGCGCGTCATCCGGAGTTCAAGATGCAGAAAATCGTCGTGTCCGAAGCCGGCGCGTCGGTGTACTCGGCCTCTGAACTCGCGGCGAAGGAATTCCCGGACATGGACGTGTCGCTGCGCGGCGCCGTATCGATTGCGCGCCGTCTGCAGGATCCGCTCGCGGAACTGGTCAAGATCGACCCGAAGGCGATCGGCGTCGGCCAATACCAGCACGACGTGAATCAGCGCGAACTGGCCCGCTCGCTCGACGCAGTGGTCGAGGATTGCGTGAACGCGGTCGGTGTGGATGCCAATACGGCATCGGTCGCGTTGCTGGCGCGCGTGTCGGGTCTGAACGCCACGCTGGCTCGCAACATTGTCGACTATCGCGATGCAAACGGCCCGTTCCTGTCGCGCGAGCATCTACGCAAGGTGCCGCGCCTGGGCGACAAAACCTTCGAGCAGGCCGCCGGGTTCCTGCGCATCAACAACGGTGAAAACCCGCTCGATCGTTCGTCGGTTCACCCTGAAGCGTATCCGGTCGTGGAACGCATGCTCGCGAAGATCAGCAAGCATGTCGGCGAAGTGCTCGGCAATCGCGACGCGCTGCGCGGCCTGTCGCCGGCGGAATTCGTCGACGACCGTTTCGGCCTGCCGACCGTGCGCGATATTCTGCTGGAACTCGAAAAGCCGGGCCGCGACCCGCGCCCCGAGTTCAAGACCGCGACCTTCCGTGAAGGCGTCGAGAAGGTCAGTGATCTGATGCCGGGCATGGTGCTCGAAGGCGTCGTGACGAACGTGGCGGCCTTCGGCGCGTTCATCGACATCGGCGTGCACCAGGACGGTCTGGTGCACGTGTCGGCCATGTCGACCAAATTCATCAAAGACCCGCACGAAGTCGTCAAAGCCGGCCAGATCGTCAAGGTGAAGGTGCTGGAAGTCGACGTGAAGCGCCAGCGTATCGCGCTCACCATGCGTCTGGACGACGAGTTCGGCGCAGCAGCAGCACCGCGTAGCGGTGGCGGCGCCCAGCAGGATCACGGCCGCTCCGGCGGCGGTGGACGCGGTGCGCAGCAACAGCGCTCGCGCGAACCGGAAGCAGGCGGCGCAATGGCCGCTGCATTCGCAAAGCTCAAGCAGAAGTAAGCGGCGGCGTCAGCGCGTGATTCACTCACGCGCTGACGCTTACGAGACTGAGCGGCAAAAAAAGCCCACGCAATTGCGTGGGCTTTTTTATCGCTTGCCGCGGGCGCCTCCGAACCTGAATCCGTCCTCAAATCTCGATCTTCGTGCCCAACTCCACGACCCGATTGGCCGGGATGCTGAAGAAATCGGTCGGTTTCGCGGCGTTCTGATGCATCCATGCGAACACACGTTCGCGCCATACCGACATGCCCGGCAACTGCGTTGGCACCACCGTTTCGCGTGCGAGGAAGAACGACGTGTCCATGATCTCGAAGGTCATGTCGTGCGTGCGGCCCACCTCGAGCAGCACCGCCTTCACGTCAGGCGTTTCGTTGAAACCGTACGCCGCCTTGACGAGGTACAGGCCACCGTCGAGATCCTTTACCGTCACGCGTTCAGCATCCTTAACATACGGGATATCGAGCGTCACGAAGGTCAGGAAAATGGTGCGCTCGTGCAGCACCTTGTTGTGCTTCAAGTTGTGCAGCAAGCTCACCGGCACGAGCGTATCGCTGCCCGTCAGATAAATCGCGGTACCCGACACGCGATGCGGCGGATGCGCGAGCAAACCTTGCAGGAACGGCATAAGCGGAATACCGTCTGCGGCCGTGCGCTCCTTGACGATCATCCTGCCCTTGAACCAGGTCATCAGCAAAAAGAACAGGAGCGCGCCGATGCCAAGCGGCAGCCAGCCACCTTCCGCAACCTTGAGCAGATTGGCGCCGAAAAAGCCTAAGTCGACCGCCATGAACACACCGATGATCATCGCCACGAGGAACTTGTTCCAGTTCCACACCTTGACCATCACGACGCAGGCGAGGATCGTGGTAATCACCATGGTGGCAGTCACCGCGATGCCGTAAGCAGCGGCGAGGTTATCCGAACTCTTGAACGCGATCACGATGCACAGAATGATGAACAGCAGCATCCAGTTCACCACCGGCACATAAATCTGGCCGATCGCCAGTTCCGACGTGTGCAGGATCTTCATGCGCGGCACGTAGCCGAGCTGGATCGCCTGGCTCGTCAGCGAATAGGCGCCGGAAATCACCGCCTGCGAGGCGATCACCGTCGCCACTGTCGACAGCACCACGAGGGGCAGCAACGCCCAATCCGGTGCGAGCAGGAAGAATGGGTTTTCGATCGCCTTCGGATCATGCATCAGCAGCGCGCCCTGGCCGAAATAGTTCAGTACCAGCGAAGGCATCACGAGGCAGTACCAGGCCATCCGAATCGGCTTGGCGCCAAAGTGGCCCATGTCGGCGTACAGCGCTTCGGCGCCGGTCAGCACCAGCACGACCGAGCCGAGCACCACGTAAGCCTGCAATACGTGCGCGGCCATGAAGGTGTAGGCGTAGTAAGGGTTCAGTGCGCGGATCACGTTCGGCGATTGCAGAATGTGCCACAGACCCAGCGCTGCGAGCACCAGGAACCACAGCACCATGATCGGACCGAACAGGCGACCGACGGTGGCCGTGCCGTGCCGCTGAATCCAGAACAGCAGCACAAGGATTACCATCGTGAGCGGCAACACCAGGTGGGACAGATGGGGTGCCGCGATTTCAAGACCTTCGACCGCGGAGATTACCGAAATGGCCGGTGTAATCACCGCATCGCCATAGAACATGCAGGCGCCGAAGATGCCGAGCATCATCAGCAAACCGGCCATTTTCGACTTCTGGTCGAGAGAACGCAGCGCCAGCGCCATCAGCGCGAGAACACCGCCTTCGCCGTTGTTGTCGGCGCGCATCACGAACAATACGTACTTGATGCCGACCACGATCACGATCGCCCAGAACAGCAGCGAGATCACGCCCAGAATCGATTGATCGGTCAGCGGAATACCATGTGACGGGCTGAATGCTTCTTTCAGCGAGTACAACGGGCTCGTGCCGATATCGCCGAAGACCACTCCGATCGCGGCAATCGCGAGGGAAGGCAGAGGCTGTTTGTGCACGTGATTGTTATCTGTCATAAACGCGAGGAAATCCGTTCCCTGAGCGGAAAAAACGACCGCTATTCTAAACTGCCCGCCTAGCGCCGCCCGGCTTGTTGTGGATACACCACGTGGATGGTCCGCGAAGTGTAGCACTGCGATTTGGGCAAGTCTGCCTGACACATTCGAGGCACAAAAAAACGGAGCCCAATGGGCTCCGTTCTGCAGACACTGCAATGGTTACGACGCAATAAGTACGGCGTCGTAGCGTGCATCACGTGCCCGACGATCCCTGCTCCTGCTGCGTACCACGCTTGATCCACGCGCCGAGGTTGTGCGGACGAACCGTGTCCCACTCCTCAAACGGCTGGTGAATCCACGGATTGGTAGGCAGATATTGCACGTGGTAGTCGGGCGTCACTTTCGAGCAGCCCTTGTACCAGAGCACAGCCGACCGCACCGCCGTGATCGCCGGATAACGTTCCTTCAAATGCTGCTGTACGCGTGCCAGCGTCACACCTGAATCGACCAGGTCGTCGACCAGCAGCACGTTACCGTGCAGCTCACCGCGCGTCATCGTGATGTATTGCGCGATGTCGAGTTCGCCCTGCTCCATACCGGCCGCTTCGCGGTATGAACTGGTGGCGAGAATCGCCAGCGGCAGATCGTAAATGCGCGAGAGCTGGTCGCCGACGCGCAAACCGCCACGCGCGAGACACAGGATCTTGTCGAACTTCCAACCTGATTCATGCACGGCCAACGCCAGCAGTTCGATCAGCCGGTGATACTCGTCCCAGCCGACCCACAGGTTCTTGTCATCGTTGCGCGGATCTTTCATCGCAATCATGGGTACACCTTGAACCATGGCTTAAACCTTGAACGGATGACGGAGCAGAATCGTTTCGTCGCGATCCGGACCGGTCGACACCATGTCGATCGGAATACCCGCGACTTCCTGCACACGCGTCAGATACGCACGCGCGCTGGCCGGCAGCTTGTCCCATTCCGTGATGCCGACGGTGCTTTCCTTCCAGCCCGCGAAGGTTTCGTACACCGGCACGCAACGCGCGACTTCCGATGCGCCACGCGGCAGCAGGTCGACATTCTTGCCGTCGACCGTGTAGCCGATGCACAGCTTCACTTCGTCGAGGCCGTCGAGCACGTCAAGCTTGGTCATGCACAGGCCCGACACGCCATTGATCTGGATCGAGCGGCGCAGCGCGGCGGCGTCGAGCCAGCCGGTGCGGCGCGGACGGCCGGTAACCGAGCCGAATTCCTTGCCGACCTTGGCGAGTTCCAGGCCGATCGGTTCCTGACGCGCGGCGTTATCCGCGTCGTACAGTTCGCTCGGGAATGGGCCCGAACCGACACGCGTGCAATATGCCTTGGTGATGCCGAGAATGTAGTTCAGCTTTTGCGGACCGACACCCGCACCCGCCGTGGCTGCACCGGCCACGCAATTGCTCGACGTGACGAACGGATAGGTGCCGTGGTCGATGTCGAGCAGCGTGCCTTGCGCGCCTTCGAACAGCAGATTGTTGCCGGCTGCGTTTTCGTCGTACAGGCGACGCGACACGTCGGTCACCATCGGCTTCAGACGGTCGGCATAGCTCAGCATCGTATCGAGCGTTTGCTGGAAGTCGACTGCGGCGACGCCCAGATATTGCGTCAGCACGAAGTTGTGATAGTCGAGGTTTTCACGCAGACGCTCGGCGAAGCTTTCCGGCTCGAACAGGTCCTGTACGCGCAAACCACGGCGCGCCACCTTGTCTTCGTAGGCCGGGCCGATGCCGCGGCCGGTCGTGCCAATCTTGCTCGCACCACGGCGCGCTTCGCGGCCCTGGTCGATGGCAATGTGGTACGGCAGGATCAACGTGGTGGCTTCGGAAATGAAGAGGCGATTCTGAACGTCGACCCCGGCGGCTTCGAGCTCGCCAATTTCCTTGAACAGCGCTTCCGGCGACAACACGACGCCATTACCGATGTAGCACGCGACGCCGGGATGCATGATGCCCGACGGGATCAGACGCAAGATGGTTTTCTTGCCGCCGATGATAAGCGTGTGACCGGCATTGTGACCGCCCTGAAAGCGAACGACGCCTTGAGCGTGGTCCGTCAGCCAGTCGACGATCTTGCCCTTGCCTTCATCACCCCACTGGGTCCCCACGACGACGACGTTACGCCCGGGGTTCACATTCACTGCGCTGGCAGACATGTTGTTTCGTAAGCTGGTTAAAAACGTATTCTACCTATGTTCGCGGAACCTTCCGAATTTTTCCGTTTCCGCTCAATGGTATGCACGTTATGGTGGGTATATCGAAAATAGCGCGGCGAGTGGCCGCGCCGGGTCCGGCGACGCTTTGGACGCCTTCTGAAATGCCCTTGGGACGTCCCTCAGGCGGTCATCGAGTCACGCTCAGGAACGGGGTTCGACGACCCACACGCCGTTGCGCTCGACCAACACGCGGTCGCAGGCGAATTCGTCCAGATCGTGTTCGTGGCCAGGCAGCGCCTGGATCACAACTTCTCCGGCGTCACGCAATGCGGCGACGCTGACACGCAGCGCGTCGTCGTGCTGCCACGGCGCGAGAATCGCGCTGCTGCGCGCTTCGACGGGTGATATACGAGCGACCTCGCGCAGGTCGAGCGAGAAGCCGGTGGCCGCGCGTGCGCGGCCGTAGGCCTGACCGACGTGGTCGTAACGGCCGCCGCGCGCAACCGCATTCGGCACACCGTCGACATACGCGGAGAACATCACGCCGCTGTGGTAAGCGTAGCCACGCAAATCGGCCAGGTCGATCATCACTTCGGCGCCGTCCACCTGGCTTGCGAGGAACGCGAGGTCGTCGAGCGCGCGGGCGATAGCCTGTGCGTTCGGCAGGCGTGCACGGGCTTCGTCGAGCACCGACGCGTCGCCGTAGAGCGTGGGGAGCGAGCGCAACGCGTCGCGCGTGACCGGCGTGAGATTGGCGGTCAGCTCGACGAGGCGCGGCACATCCTTGCCGGCCAATGCATCGTAGAGCGATTGACCCAGTTCGGCTGCGGCAGGCTCCGCTTCGATCAGCGCAGCGAGTACCCCTGCATGGCATAAATCGAGCCGCACTTTCGCGAGGCCGGCCAGACGCAGCGCGTCGAGCATCAACTGCTGGATTTCCAGATCCGCTTCGAGACCGGCGTGGCCGTAGATTTCTGCGCCGATCTGGATTTGCTCACGCGTGGCGTGCAGACCGCGCGGACGCGTATGCGCCACGTTGCCTGCATAACAAAGACGCGTCACGCCCTGCCGGTTGAGCAGGTGCGCATCGATACGCGCGACCTGCGGCGTAATGTCGGCGCGCAGACCGAGCGTGCGCCCGGACAGCTGATCGACGAGCTTGAAAGTGCGCAGATCCAGATCGTGCCCGCCACCGGTGAGCAGCGACTCGATGTACTCGAGCAGCGGCGGCATCACCATCTCGTAGCCGTACGAGCGGAAACGGTCCAGCAAATGGCGCCGCAACTCTTCAATCTTGCGGGCTTCCGACGGCAGCACGTCGGCGATATTCTCAGGAAGTAACCAGGTCGACATCGATACAGTCCTACGACGTTGAACACGGCGACTGGGTGCGCCGGTAAGTGAGTGTGAATGGCGGGCGACGGCTCTATTCTGGCGGCTATCGCAAGCACTGGAACCGCGCTCCGCAGCCCCTCAGCCAAACCCGGGGCGCGCCGGCGCGCTCGCTGTTGCCGCGCATGTCGCCAGCGCAACGGCGGGCGCTGTACAGCGCGCCTTCAGGTCACGATAAACAGCAAGATCAGCCCGAGCACCATCACGAGCAACCCGCCGACGCGAATCTGATGCGGGGGCCGTTCCGCTATTTTACGGAACGTGTCGCGCCAGGCGCTCGGAAAAACGAAGGGGAACATCCCTTCGATAATCAGCATCAATGCGATCGCGAGCAGTAACGAGCCGGCTATGTCCATGCGAATGAAGGGGCCGCGATGCGGATGCCGCGGCGTTCCGGTTATCAGTGTTTGCGCGGTACCGCGGGAGCGTCCGGGGCGGTGCCGCCGGTCGGGCTACGCATGAAGCGGAAGAACTCGCTGCTCGGGTCGACCACGATCACGTCGCCTGGCTTGAAGGTGTTCTTGTACGCCTGCATGCTTTGATAAAACTGGTAGAACTGCGGGTCGCTGCCGTACGCTTCGGCGGCGATTTCCGCTGCCTTGGCATCGCCCTCGCCCTTGATGGTCTGCGCCTGACGATAACCGTCCGCGAGAATCGCCTGTTGCTGGCCAACAGCATCTGCCTTGATCTGGTCGGCCTCGGCCGTGCCCTTCGCACGTTCGTCGGCCGCGGCCTGCTCGCGTGTGGCGATCATCCGCTTGTAGACCGAGTCGGCCATCGCTGCCGGGAAGTCGACACGCGTAAGCTGCACGTCGAGCACGGAAACGCCCAGCGACGCCGCAGCTTTATCCATCGTGCCGCGTGCTTCGTCGGCAACGGCTTGTTGCTTCGCAAGCGCGTCGGTCAGCGTGACCTTGCCGAACGCGTCGCCGAGCGCACTGCGTGACAGCAACGCCAGGCGGTCCGACAGGCTTTGCACGTCACCCCTGGTTTCGGCGAGCAGCTTCAGCGGATCGGTCACACGGTATTTGATGACCGGGTTGGCCAGCAGATCGGTTTTATCCGACGTGACATAGCGATCTTCATCCGGCGCATCGAGCGACTGGATACGGTTATCGACCAGCGTGACCGTTTGCAATGGCGGCGGCAGCTTCACGTGCAGACCGGGGCCGAGCAAAGTGGGCGCAGTGTCGCCATGCGACGACAGCACGGCCAGGTGCCGCTGATCGACCACGAATACCATCGACGATGCGGCGAACAGCACGATGACTAAGGCAACGACGAGCGCGATGATCTTGTTCATGATGTGCGCTCCTTATTGAACGTCGTCTTCGCGCATACGGCTGCGGAAGGAGTCGCGTGAACGCAGTGCGTCGCTGCTGGCTGCCGCCTGGCTGGCAGGCGTTGCGACCGCGGCGGGTGCGGAAGCAGCGGCAGCCGGTGCTGCGGCAGCCGGTGCGACAGCGCTGCTCGCGGCTTGCGGCACAGCAGCCCCCGACGCAACGGCAGCGCCGGAAGCGGCCGCAGCAGCGTCAGCAACGCGCTGGCGAGTCTGCTCGACGAGCTTGTCGAGCGGCAGATACAACACGTTGTTGCCGCTCTTGCTGTCCACAAACACCTTGGTCGTATTCGAATAGATCTGCTGCATGGTTTCCAGGTACATGCGCTCGCGAATCACCGCGGGCGCTTTCGAGTACTGCGCGTAGACCTGCTTGAAGCGCTCAGCATCGCCTTGCGCCTGGGCCACGGTTTTGTCGCTATACATTTTCGCAGCGTCGATCTGGCTCGCGACGTCGGCTTGCGCGCGCGGCAGCAACTCGGCGGCATAAGCCTGCGCCTCGCGCCTGGCGCGCTCATTGTCCTGACGCACTTTGGCGGCATCGTCGAAAGCGGCTTGCACCTGGTCGGGTACCTGCACGCCCTGGATCGTCACTCCGGTCACGGCGAGACCGGACTGGTATTCATCCAGAGATTGCTGAATCGACGCCATCAGTTGCTGGCGGATTGTTTCGCGATCCTGATAGAGGATATCGTTGGCGCTGCGCGCACCGACGATGCTGCGCACCGCCGCCTGAGCGGCCTGCATCACGCTCTGCTCGGGATCGACACTGCGGAAGAGATAATCGGTCGGCTTGCTCACCTGGTACTGCACGGCAAAGCGCACGTCGACGATGTCGGCGTCGTGCGTGAGCATCGACGCATCTTTCACGTTGGCAAGACGCACCACGTTGTTGCGGCCGACCTCCACCTGACGGATCTGGCCGATATTGACGAGCTCATGCGCTTCGAACGGATACGGCAGGCGCCAATGCACACCCTGCCCCGCTGTGTAGCGATACTTGCCGAACTGCATCACGACGCCGGCCTGGCCATCTTGCACGACGAACACGCCGCTGCCGAGATAGATCGCGATCAACACGCCGATCACGATGCCCACGCCGATGCGCGCGCTGCGACCGTTGTCCGGACGGCCACCGCCACCCGCACCACCGCCCTTGCGGCCGAACACCCGGCTCAAACGGCGGTTGAAATCGCGCCACATCTCGTCGAGATCAGGCGGGCCTTCACCGTTCTTGTTCGGCGGACGCTTGGGTTCGTTGGGTCGTTGGTGGTCGCCATTGCCGTCGCCCCGGCCCCAGCGCGGATCGTTCAGTGACAGCATGGCGCGCATGCGCAGCCAGATACTCCGCTCGTTGTAATCGTTCACCTGTGTTCGTTCACCAGAGTAGACAGCGGGTCAGTGCAATTGGAGCGGGTCAGTGCCCGAGTTCTGAGACCTTACGGTCCTCGCGTGGTGCTGCCGACCGGTCTTCTTCCGATAGATCGACCTGCGTATCGGAGAGAGGTTCGGCAGTAGCGATTTCAGCGATGGCAGCGCGCATTGTATCCAGCCCTTGCCCCGTGCGCGCGCTCAAAAAGACGCGCGAAATATTACCATACTCATCCCGCTCGACCGCGTCGCCACGGGCCGCCAACTCAGGCACGGCGTCGATCTTGTTGAACACCAGCACCTGACGGATCGTGTCTGCACCGATTGCGTGCAATACCTCGTTGACCTGATCGATCTGATCGAGACGCACGGCGCTCGACGCGTCGACCACATGCAGCAGCAGGTCGGCGTGGATGGTTTCCTCTAGCGTGGCGCGGAAAGCCGCCACCAGTTGGTGAGGCAATTCGCGGATGAAACCCACTGTGTCGGATACCACCACCTGACCGGCTTCGTCGCCGAGATAGACACGGCGGGACGTCGTATCCAGCGTAGCGAACAGCTGGTCGGCGGCATACGCCTGAGCCTTCGTCAGCGCATTGAAAAGTGTGGATTTACCCGCGTTCGTGTAGCCGACGAGCGATACGGACATGGTCTGGTTACGACTGCGCGCGCGGCGCTGCGTGCCGTGCTGACGGCGCAGCTTTTCGAGCCGGGTTTTCAGTGCCTTGATGCGCTCGCCAATCAACCGGCGGTCGGTTTCGAGCTGCGTTTCGCCAGGGCCGCGCAAACCAATACCGCCTTTCTGGCGTTCAAGGTGGGTCCATGCGCGGATTAGTCGCGTCGATAAGTACTGCAACTGCGCGAGCTCCACCTGCAGCTTGCCTTCATGGCTGCGGGCGCGTTGCGCAAAAATATCGAGAATGAGACTGGTGCGATCAATCACGCGGCGATTAAGCGCCTGCTCCAGATTGCGCTGCTGCGCAGGTGCCAGAGCGTGATTGAAAATGACGAGTTCGATGTCGTTCGCCTCACAGGCAAGACGCAATTCTTCGGCCTTGCCGCTGCCGACGAACATCTTGGCATCGGGACTGGACCGGCGCCCCGTGAGGGTGACTAAGGGATTCGCGCCCGCGCTTTGCGCGAGCAGGCTGAGTTCTTCGAGACTGGCTTCGAAATCGATCTTACCGAAGTCGATGCCGACAAGCGCTGCATTGATCAAATTGGAGGGTATCAAAATGAGGCGGCCGGGAGTAATCGCCAACGGGCGACGCTACGCCGGCCGCGACGGGGGGTTAGGACTGTTCGGAATCCGGGTGGAAATTCACCGGACGGGCAGGCACGACAGTAGAAATTGCGTGCTTGTAGACCATCTGGGTGACCGTATTCCTGAGCAACACGACGTACTGGTCGAACGATTCGATGTTCCCTTGAAGCTTGATGCCGTTGACCAAGTAGATCGACACCGGCACATGCTCTTTACGCAGTGCGTTCAAAAACGGGTCTTGTAACAATTGCCCTTTGTTGCTCATAGCAAACTCCGTATTTTTTTGCAGGTTGACTAAATTGACGACGAAGAAAAAGAGATCCGCCGTCAACCGCTACACTATAGCCGATTTTCATTTTTGCGCGAGAGGGCGGCCCTGACGGCCAAACCCAACACACACGCGGCTTTCAGCCTGGGTTTAGCCTTTGTCCGCGTAAGGGTTCGTCGACGATCTGAACTCTATGCGCAATGGAGTCCCGATCAGCTTGAAAGTTTCCCTGAAGCGGTTTTCGAGGTAGCGTTTGTACGTTTCGGTGATCGCATCGAGCGCGTTACCGTGAATCACGATGATCGGCGGATTCTGTCCGCCCTGGTGCGCGTACCGTAGTTTCGGGCGCACCGGACCGCGTCGGCGCGGCTGCTGGAATTCCACTGCGTCGATCAGCGCACGCGTCAACTTCGGCGTCGGCAGCTTGGCCATCGCCGCGGCATAGGCGTCGTCGACCGAGCGCATCAGCGGGCCGATTCCGGTTTTTTCCGCAGCGGAAATGAAATGGAATTTGGCGAAGTCGAGAAATTTTAGTTTGCGCTCGAGGTCCGCCTTGGTGCGCTCGCGCACATGCGGATCGAGACCGTCCCATTTGTTCACACCCACCACCAGCGCGCGGCCCTGCTCCACCACGAAGCCGGCGATGTGAGCATCCTGTTCCGAGATGTCCTGCTGCGCGTCGAGTAGCAGGATCACGACGTTCGCGTCCGAGATCGACTGCAGCGTTTTCACCACCGAGAACTTCTCGATCGCCTCAAACACCTTGCCACGGCGGCGCAAACCGGCCGTGTCGATCAGCGTGTACGGCTTGCCCTGCCGTTCAAAGTCGACGTAGATCGAATCGCGCGTGGTGCCGGGCATGTCGAACGCGATCACGCGCTCTTCGCCCACCAGCGCATTGATCAAGGTCGACTTGCCGACGTTCGG
The DNA here is from genome assembly GCF_052682275.1 of Paraburkholderia sp. D1E. Lineage (NCBI taxonomy): Bacteria > Pseudomonadati > Pseudomonadota > Betaproteobacteria > Burkholderiales > Burkholderiaceae > Paraburkholderia > Paraburkholderia sp. D1E. The sequence continues at coordinate 6,131,469 of NZ_JBQYMB010000001.1, read as the reverse complement.
CCGGCCGACGATCGCGATCTTCACACCGCGCGTTTCTTTTTCCTCGTCGCTTTCTTCCGGCTGCCCGGCGTACGCGACTTCGAGCGCCTCATTGATCATTTCGGTGACGCCGTCACCGTGCGCGGCGGAAATCGCGCGTGGATCGCCGAGACCGAGTTCGTAGAAGTCGGCGGCCACCATGCCGTATTTCATCCCCTCCGCCTTGTTGACGACGAGGAAGATCGGCCGGCCGACCTTGCGCAGATAGTCGGCGATCGTCTTGTCTTGCGGCGCGAGACCGTTGCGGCCGTCGACGATGAACACGACGACATCCGATTCCTCGACCGCCTGACGGGTTTGACGCGCCATCTCATGCAGGATGCCGTCTTTCGCGACCGGCTCGAAGCCGCCAGTATCGACGACCAGATACGGCCGGTCACCGGCGCGCCCCTCGCCGTAATGGCGATCACGGGTGAGACCGGGCAGGTCGGCAACCAGTGCATCACGCGTGCGCGTGAGACGGTTGAATAGCGTGGATTTCCCCACATTGGGGCGCCCAACCAGGGCAATAACGGGTTTCATCAGATGTTGTTCACGGTGAAACGCGGGATCGAAATCGACCGCCCGCGTAGCGACGCCATGCGGCCGCTACACGGCAGCGTTTGACGAAAATTATCACGAATTCGGCCAGCCCCGGATGTGCTGTCAATATGCGCACCCGGGCGGACGGGGGTTTGGCTGTATGGGGCGGCGCCAATGGGCCGCCGTTCAGTCTTTCTTGCTCAACGGCTCGCACGCCAGCTCGATACGATTCTCTGCGGTATCGACCAGGATTGGCGTCGAAGGTGGCGCCGCAAGCAGCCACCGATGGCCACATGGGCCGTTTCTGATCCGACTCGCCGGACCAGCCAGTCCGGCGGAATATTTCTGGTTACTCTATTGCACTACAAAAACGCGCGCGGCCGGCAAAGCCGGCCTGCACGCTTGACTACCTATTATGGCCTACGCGATTAGCGCGGGCGGTAGCCGTACAGGTCGCCGTCGTGCGTCTGCACAACCAGCGTCTCGCCGGCCAGCACCGGCGCGGCGGTAATCGGCGTGCCGTCGGTCTTCACACGGGCCACGAGTGTGCCGTCGTCGCGCGACAGAAAATGCACGTAACCCTGATAGTCGCCCAGCACGGCGGCGTGACCCAGGATGAACGGGACGCCGAGGTCGCGATTCTTCAGCTTGTCGTTCTTCCACAGCGGCGCGCCGTTGCTGACGTCAAACGCCGACACCACCGACCAGTCGTCGGCCGCCACCACGGCGCGGTCATCCTGCGCCAGGCCGCTCGTGCTCGAGAACGCTTTTTCCCACAGCGCACGGCCCGAGTTCGCATCGAAGCAGCCAATCTGACCCTGGAACGTCACCGCGCAGGTTTCCGACCCGACCAGCGTGGGCGGCCCCGTCACGTCATTGATGCGCTCCACTTCCGTCACGCCCTTCGGATACGACACCGGCGTTTGCCAGTAGTTGTCGCCGGTCTGCACGTTGATCGCGGCGAACGCACCACCCGGGAAACCAGCAAGCACAGCCGCGTCGCCCGCGAACGTCATGCCCGACGAGACGCGCAGATTGAGCGGCACCGCGCGGTTGCGGTAATTCCACTTCTGCTCGCCAGTTTGCGCATTGAACGCGACGATCTGACCGTCGACCGTGCGCACCACCACGAGGCCGTTGCCGACCAGCGGCGGAGAGATGATTTCGCCAGGCGCCTTGGCAGTCCACAATTGCTTGCCGTCCGCGCCGAGCACGTAGACATCGCCCTTCAGGCCGCCGACCGCCGCGAGCGTGCCGTCGCTGCCGACACCGGCGGACAGATCGTCATGCAGCTTGACGCGCCAGATGTCTTTGCCGGTCTGCGCGTCAATCTTCGCAACCGAGCCGTTCGCGCCGGCCGCGTACACCGCGTTGCCGACGGCGACCGGCGAAAACAGGTAGCGACCCGCCTTGCCCACGCTTGTCTTCCACGCCTGCTGCACGTCGAGCACGGGTTTGAACTCGGTGAGCGGCGTCGGCACGCGGCGCTCGTCTTTCGCGGATGAGCAAGCCGCCAGGGTGAGGACGGTCATCGCACAGGCAACGGGCACAGCGTAACGTTTCAGCAGATTCATCGGTGGACGAAGCATTCAGGAAATTAATTAAAGGAGACCGGTTGGTCGTTACATGCGGCGCACTGCATGCGGCGATTAACCGCCCAGCGCGTCCAGCTTGAACTGTATCAACTGGCGAGCCGAGCTATCGTTTTTCGACAGCGAGTCAAGCGCGAGCTTGTAGGCCGCGCGCGCATCGTCACGCTTGCCTTGAGCAGCAAGCAGGTCACCGCGGCCGTTCGCCACAATGCCCTTGAACGCATCGGACTGCGGTTCGGCGAGCAGTGCGAGGCCCTGATCGTACGCTTTGTCGTCGAGCAGCAGCGAAGCCAGGCGCAGCCTGGCGATCTGCTTGAACTCGTCGTCTTTCGCGTGATCGATGGTCCATTGCAACTGGGCCTTCGCGGCGGCTTCGTCGCCTGCGGCGTACAGCGCCTTGGCGGCGCCCAGCGCGGTCATCTGCGCATACGCGGTGCGGCTGAACTTGTCTTCCATATCGGCAGCGACACGCGTGATCTTCGCCTTGTCGCCCGATGCCACCGCTTGCTGCACCTGGTCATACAGCACGGCGGCTTCCGTCGCCTGGCGCCGCTGCCAGAAATTCCAGCCGTTCCAGCCCGCTGCAGCGACCAATGCCACCAGCACAATCCACGTGGCGGCATTGCCCCACTGTGTCCACCATGCCTTCAGACTTTCAATCGATTCTTGTTCGTCGTGGTAACTCATCGCCCGGCGATTTCCTCTTTCTTGATACGTGTGCGTGTCGAGCCAGGGGGCCCGACGACATCGCGATCAGTCGTCGCCGTCTTCGGCGGTTGCAACCATCGCATTGATTAGAAATTCGGTCAAGTCTTCGGCGGGCACGTTATGTTGCTCGTTTTTACCGCCGTTAGCGCTCGCGTCGCGCAGCGGCTTGACGCCGACCGTACCGTTGGCGATCTCGTCTTCGCCGAGAATCACCGCGAATGCCGCGCCGCTCGAGTCAGCACGCTTCATCTGCGACTTGAAGCTCGCCGTCTGGCCGTCCGCGCTGCAATGCAGAATCACGTCGAGGCCCGTATCGCGCAAACGCTCGGCGATGATAAAGGCTTGTTCGCGTGCGGCGTCGCCCTGATGGACCACGTACACGTCGCAACCTTCGTCTTCCGGCACGAGTTGCTCTTCTTTCAGCAACTCGAGGATACGCTCAACGCCCATTGCCCAACCACAAGCGCCCGTCGGCTTACCACCGAGCTGTTCGATCAGCGGGTCGTAACGGCCGCCTGCCGCGACCGTGCCTTGCGCGCCAAGCTTGTCGGTCACCCATTCGAACACGGTCAGATTGTAATAATCGAGACCGCGCACGAGACGCGGATTGATCGTGAACGGAATGTTGTTCGCCTTCAGAATGCGCTGCAGGCCTTCGAAGTGCGCGCGCGACTCTTCGCCGAGAAAATCGATCAGCCTGGGCGCGTTCTGCGCGACTTCCTGCATCGCCGGATTCTTCGTATCGAGCACGCGCAGCGGGTTCGTGTACAGACGGCGCTTCGCCTCTTCGTCGAGCACGTCCATGTGCTTTTCGAGGTAAGCGATCAACTCGACGCGGTGCGCCGCGCGTTCTTCTACGAGACCCAGCGAATTAAGTTCGAGCTTGATACCGATCAAGCCGAGGTCGTCCCACAAACGCTGGCACATCATGATGATTTCAGCGTCGGTATCCGGACCGGCGAAGCCCAAAGCTTCCACACCGACCTGATGGAACTGCCGATAACGGCCGCGCTGCGGGCGCTCGTGACGGAACATCGGACCGATGTACCACAGCCGCTTCGGACCGTCGTACAACATGTTGTGCTCGATCGTCGCGCGCACGACAGCCGCCGTGTTTTCCGGGCGCATCGTCAGATTTTCGCCGTTCAACGCGTCGGTGAAACTGTACATTTCTTTCTCAACGATATCGGTCACCTCACCGATACCGCGCTTGAACAACTGCGTATGCTCGATGATCGGCGTACGGATATTCTGGTATCCGTACGAACGCAGCATCGACTTGACGGTCGCTTCAAAAAATTCCCACAACCCGGCTTCCTGCGGAAGGATGTCGTTCATGCCCTTCACGCCGGACAACTTTTCGAGCTTTTTCTTCTGTTCAGTCATCTGTCTTCGATTGACGGTTTTTAGTTGAGTGCTTCGGCGCGGCCATAGCGGCGCTCGACGTAATCACTCACGATTTGCTGGAATTCTTGCGCAATGTTATCGCCGCGCAGCGTCTTGACCTTCTCGCCGTCGATGAACACCGGCGCAGCCGGATTCTCGCCCGAACCCGGCAAGCTGATGCCGATATTCGCCTGCTTCGATTCACCCGGACCGTTGACAATGCAGCCCATCACCGCAACGTGCATCTTCTCGACGCCAGGATACTGATCGCGCCACATCGGCATCTGCGTGCGCAGATAGGTCTGGATTTGCGATGCCAGTTCCTGGAACAACGTGCTGGTGGTGCGGCCGCAACCCGGGCACGCGATCACCATTGGCGTGAACGAACGCAGGCCCATGGTCTGCAGAATTTCCTGACCAACGATCACTTCTCCCGTCCGCGGGCCACCCGGTTCCGGCGTCAGCGAGATGCGGATCGTGTCGCCGATGCCTTGCTGCAGCAGCACCGACAACGCAGCGGTCGACGCCACGATGCCCTTCGAACCCATGCCTGCTTCGGTCAAGCCGAGATGCAGCGCAAATTCGCAACGACGCGCCAGCTCGCCATAGACAGCGATCAGATCCTGCACGCCGCTGACCTTGCACGACAGAATGATCTTGTTGCGCGGGAGGCCGATTTCGACCGCACGCTCAGCCGAGCCGATCGCCGACTGAATCAGCGCTTCGTACATCACACTCTGGGCTTCCCACGGCGTGGAGCGCGCCGCGTTTTCGTCCATCATTTTCGCGAGCAGATCCTGGTCGAGGCTGCCCCAGTTGACGCCGATCCGCACCGGCTTGTCGTACTTCACCGCCGCTTCGATCATTTGTGCGAACTGCGTATCGCGCTTCGCGCCGTGGCCGACATTGCCCGGATTGATCCGGTACTTCGACAGCGACTCCGCACACGCGGGGTAATCGCGCAGCAGCAAATGGCCGTTGTAATGAAAATCGCCGACCAGCGGCACCGACATGCCCATGCGGTCGAGCTGCTCGCGAACAGCCGGCACGGCTGCTGCCGCTTCCGGCGTGTTGACCGTGATACGCACCAGTTCCGAACCGGCTTGCGCAAGTTCCTTGATCTGGATCGCCGTGCCGATCGCGTCCGCGGTGTCGGTGTTGGTCATCGACTGCACGCGCACCGGCGCATCGCCACCGATGGTGACAAGCTGGCCGCCCCAGCGAACGTCGACCGCGTGCGACTTGCGCCGCGCCGCGTGGCCGCCGAACACCGGCTCATTTGAAACGATCTTGCTACTGGATTGGGATTGAGCTTCGGATTGCATCGAAAAACCCATTTACGCCGCATGCGCTACACAAAAGACGTAGCGCCTGAATTGAAAAAGCGCCGCGACCCGGTTGGCCGCGACGCATACCGTATCTATCAAGGCAATGCGAAGCGCGCAACATTGCCCTTGGCCGCCGAATATTTCGACGGATCGACTGGCTGGCCATCGAGCGTAAGCGACTCGAGACCCGCCTTGTTGCCGACCGTGACCTTGAAAGGAGCCGCGCCCGTCACTTCCTTCGTATCGCCCGCACGCACAAGGCCGGAGAACACCTCCTTGCCGTCCTTGCTACGCACGCTGAACCAGCTATCTTGTGTCACGCGCAACGCGACAATCGCCTCGCCTGCAGCCGGCGCCGCCGTTGCCGTGTCCGGCGCGCCTATCGCGGCGACAACCGGCGCGCTCGCGCCTTGCATCGCGGCCTGGGCCTGCGGACCGGCCTTCGGCGCGACCGCTGCTGCCGTGACAGCCGGCGCGGAAGAAGGCGCCGTACCGGTCGCCAGCGGCGCGGGCATCGGCGTAGCCGACGCTGCGTTATCCGCCGCGGCCTGCGTTTCCGGCGCGGAAGCCGCGTCTTCTGCCGCTGCCTCGGAACCTGTCGCCTGACCTTGCACCACCGCGCCCGATGCTCCGGTCGCGCCACCGTTGGCGCTCGCCTTCAACCGTGCGAGCCATGCCGACGACTCGCCGCCATTGGTATGCCACATGCCGAGCGCGATCACGGCGACGACCACCGCCGCAATGCCCCATAACCACGAGCGGCTCTTTTGCCCGCTGCCGCCAAGCGACAGCGATACGCGGCCGCGCGGCAAATCCTTGCCGGACGAAGCCGGCATCGACAGATCCGGCGCAGGCACACCCTTCTCGCGGCGCAACGCCTGCGTGAACGGCGTGGGATCGGCACCGAGCATCTTCGCGTAGCTGCGCACCACGCCGAGCGCGAAGGTCGTGTCCGGCAAATGGCTGATGTCACCCGATTCGAGCGCACGCAACTTGGCGACAGATACCTTCAGACGCGCCGAGACGTCTTCGATCGTCCAGCCCTTCGATTCACGCAATTGGGTCAAGCGCGCGCCAACCGCTGCCAACGAGTCCAGACCCGTCAGGTCCGGCTGCACAACAGGCTGCACCACCGCCCGCGCGACGGGCGCCGGATGGCCTTCGTTTGCGTCTGTGTCCTGCGGCTGCGGGTGCTGCGGCTCACTCATCCCAAATCCTTTCGCGTCGATTCTTTTTCACTTGTGCAACCCGGATGGACCAAAGCCTCACACCCGAATCGCAGACCGTTTATAACAAAATGCGCGGCCTTGTGTGCCGCTTCCGATCGCTTCTGCAAACTTTCTTTTCAATCGCGGACGGCATGGGGCGTTTTCGCGCGCTCGGGCGTCTTCCTCCGAACGCTCGCGCCCTGTCGCCTCGCGACGATTACACGGCGCGAACCTCGATAACTTTCGCCGCCTTCCCGGTGCGCTCAGCGAGGCGCGTGCGATCTTTCACCGCACCCGCCAACTGACCGCAGGCAGCGTCGATATCATCGCCGCGTGTTTTACGCACCGTGGTGACGACGCCCGCGTCCATCAACACTTGTGCAAACCGCTTGATCTGTTCCGGTTTCGAGCGGATGAGGCCCGACTCAGGGAACGGATTGAACGGAATCAGGTTGAACTTGCACGGTACGTCGCGCGTAACGGCGAGCAATTCCCGCGCTTGCGCTTCGCTGTCGTTCACGCCGTCGAGCATGCAATATTCAAACGTAATGAAATCGCGCGGCGCAACTTTCAGATAGCGCTGACAGGCGGCCATCAATTCGCGCAGCGGATATTTCTTGTTCAGCGGCACCAGCATGTCGCGCAGCGGGTCGCTCGACGCATGCAACGATACCGCGAGCGCCACCGGCAGATCGGCGCCGAGCCGGTCCATCATTGGCACCACGCCCGAAGTGGACAGCGTGACGCGCCGGCGCGACAGGCCGTATGCATTGTCGTCCAGCATGAGGCGCATGGCGGGCACGACCGCGTCGTAGTTGAGCAGCGGCTCGCCCATGCCCATCATCACGACGTTCGTGACGACACGCTCGCCCTTGCCGTCCCCGCCCGTGGCACGCCCACCGTCCGTGCCGCGCGTCGCGCGCAGCGCGAACTCGGCCATTCGCAGCTGGCCGATGATTTCGCCGGTGGTGAGATTGCGGGAGAAACCCTGTTTGCCGGTCGAACAGAACCGGCAGTTGACCGCACACCCGGCCTGCGACGACACGCATAGCGTGCCGCGCGTTTCTTCGGGGATATAAACAGTTTCAACTGCGTTGCTGTTGCCGACGTCGATCAGCCACTTGCGTGTACCGTCGGTCGAAATATTGTCACTGACGATGCCAGGCATCGTGATTGTTGCGCGCCCCTTGAGCTTTTCGCGCAAGGACTTCGCCAGATCGGTCATGCCGTCGAAGTCGGCAGCATTGTATTGGTGGATCCAGCGCTGCAATTGCTTGGCGCGAAACGGCTTCTCGCCCAGGCTGTCGCAGTAGGCGACAAGCCCTTGGGCGTCGAGGTCGAGAAGGTTGACGGTGGAACTGCTCGTCATATCGAATCCTGCCATTTCAGTGCGAGACTACATTCATGCAACAAGCTGCATGAACGCAATGCCGTTCGCGCCCATTCCTGCTGCTTTACCTTACTACTTTGCCGGACTGTTCGTGCGGATTCGTGCGACAAATCCAACGGCTGCGCACGAAACCCGCTCAAACCTGCCCGAATCCGCTTAACGCGAATAGACGTTCACTTGCGGGAAGAAGAACGCAATTTCAACGGCAGCCGTTTCAGCGGCGTCCGAACCGTGCACCGCGTTAGCGTCGATGCTGTCGGCGAAATCAGCGCGGATCGTGCCCTTTTCTGCCTTCTTCGGATCCGTCGCGCCCATCAGGTCGCGGTGCTTCAGGATCGCGTTTTCGCCTTCCAGCGCCTGCACGACTACCGGGCCCGAGATCATGAAATCGACCAGGTCCTTGAAGAACGGGCGGGCAGCGTGCACAGCGTAGAACTTCTCCGCGTCAGCGCGCGACAGGTGAACCATGCGCGAAGCCACGATCTTCAGGCCAGCGTTTTCGAAACGGCTGTAGATCTGACCGATCACGTTCTTGGCCACTGCGTCCGGCTTGATAATCGACAGGGTGCGTTCGATCGCCATAAAAACTCCAAAAAATTAAGAGGTTACAGATTCAAATGAATCCGCTATTGTAGCATGTTCCCGTGTATGATTGCGATTGAACCCTTACAGTATTGAAAGACTCCAAGCAGGAGTTTCTGAATGCTGGTAGCGTAGGCGTGTGGACATTTTCCAGGCATTGAAACTCTGTGCCACCGCATCAATCTTAGGGATGGACACGCTGCGACTGGCGCCAAAAAATCCCGCCCGGCGCAGCACAACCCGCTACACAACCGCTACACCACCACCATTACGCAACACGCTTCTGAGGTAAGGAGAGACCATGAACGATCATCCGTATAGCTTTGGCCGCAATGGCGCGGTCAGCACGGTCGAAACGCGCAACCGCGTGCTGCGGAACACCTATTGGCTGCTGGCACTGTCAATGATCCCGACAGTGCTCGGCGCGTGGGTTGGCGTGGCAACCGGCTTCTCGCTATTCGCCGCCACCAGCCCTGGCATGAGCATGCTGGCGTTCTTCGCGATCGCCTTCGGCTTTATGTTTGCTATCCAGAAAACTAAAGACAGCGCCATCGGCGTGTTCGTGCTGCTTGGCTTCACGTTCTTCATGGGCCTGATGCTGTCGCGCATCCTGAGCTTCGTGCTCGGTTTTTCGAACGGCCCGTCGCTGATCATGCTGGCCTTCGGTGGCACTGGTGTGATCTTCGCGTCCATGGCAACGATCGCCACGGTCAGCAAGCGCGACTTCTCGGGTCTCGGCAAGTGGCTGTTCATGGGCGTGATCGTGCTGCTGCTGGCTTCGGTCGCGAACGTGTTCCTGCACCTGCCGGCGTTGATGCTGACGGTGTCGGTGCTGGCAATCGTGATCTTCTCGGCCTATATGCTGTTCGACGTCCAGCGCGTCGTGAACGGCGGCGAGACGAACTACATCACCGCTACCCTCGCCATCTATCTGGATCTGTACAACGTGTTCGTCAATCTGCTCGCGCTGCTCGGCATCTTCGGCGGCAACCGCAACTAAGTCTGACGCAAGGCGCGGCGCCCGAAACGCCGGCCTTGAAGGAAAAAGCCCATGGCGAGCAATCGTCATGGGCTTTTTTCATTGCATCGCCGTTGCGCCCGGCCCGCCGGTCGTGGTCGCGCGCGGAAATGCCCGACAATCAGGGATGGATCACAAGCTCAGCCAAGTGAAGCCTTCATCCTGAGAAGCGACCACCACTTCGGTCGGCGCAGCACCCAGCACACCCGCCATGGCAGCCCGCGCCAGTTCCGGCGAGTTGTTCTGCTGGCTCAGGTGGGCGGCCACCAGATGGCGCAAGCGCGAACGGTCGAGCGAGGCCAGGATTTCAGCCGCGGCTTCGTTGTTCAGATGCCCATGATTGCCACCGATGCGCGCCTTCAGCGATTGCGGATACCGGCTTCCCGCCAACATCCGCACATCGTGATTGCATTCGAGCACCAGCGCGTCGCAGCCGCTCAGCACCGCGCTGATGTGCGGCGTGGAGGTGCCAACATCGGTCAGCACGCCAAGTCGGCTTGCCCCGTTGGACAGCACGTATTGCAGCGGCTCGCGGGCGTCGTGCGGAACGGTATAAGGGAGGATGCTGAGGTCGCCGATCGCCACCGCTTCGTCGCCCCACAGCACCTGCAGGTCGACGTCGGCTTCGTCAGCGCCCACCGCACGGGCGGTGCCCCAGCTCATATACAACGGAATCGACCACTTGCGCGCCAGCGTCAGCGCGCTGCCAATGTGATCACTGTGTTCATGCGTAATCAGAATAGCGTCGAGACCTTCGACGCCCGCTCCGAGCCGCGTTAAACGCCGCTCGACTTCCTTGGCCGAAAAGCCGCAATCAAGCAGAACGCGGGTGGTGGTCGCGCCGCTTTGCGCTTCCACCAGCATGGCATTGCCCTCACTGCCGCTGCCGAGACTGGCGAAGCGCACAGCCCGCTTAGTTCAGTTGTGCGTGCAACAGCGTCACGATGCGTTGCGCGTCGGACGAGTTATCCACTTGCCCGTTCGCGTCCAGCACCGCCACCTGCGTCACGGTGTCGCCCTTCGAGCGCACATTGACCAGGAATTCCTGACCCGGCTTCTTCGACGAATTGCCGCTGTAGAACAGCTTGCCGAAGAGCCCTTCCTTCTTCAACTCCTGCATCGAGTCCGCGTAACGCACGTAGTAGATACCCTTCGAACGATCGCGGTTGTCGACGGTGAAGTTGGTGCGGTCAAGCGCGAGACCCACGCGCAGCCAGGCGCGGTCGAACGATTCCTGCAAGTCGAGCGTTGATGCGCCCGCGCTCTGGTCGATCGTGGCCGGAGCACTGGCCGGGCGTGCGTCGGTCAGGAGTTGCCTGGATTGCGCGTCGGTCAGGCCGAACTTCTGCATCAGCTTGGTCAGGAACAACGCTTCCAGCGCCGGATCGCGCGGACGCTCTTCCCAGCGCGACGACGTCTTGTCCTGGCCTGTCAGCATTTCTTCCATCGCGCTATGCGTGATCGAGATGTCTGTAGCGCCAGCCGGACCGCGCGAAACGAGCGTGCGGAAGCTGTCACGGGTGCCCGACGAGTAGGCGAAGTCGATCACCTTGCCGACCGTGCGACGGAACCAGTCGTCCGGAATATTGGCGCGGTTTTCAGCCCAGTCGGTGGTCATGATGCCGGTGGCCGGCGCATCGGTTTTCAGTGCGAAGCCGTTTTCCTGCCAGAACTCCTGCAACTGCGGCCACAGTTGTTCCGGCGTGCGGCCGTCGACTACCAGCCAGCGACGATCACCGTCACGTTCAATGTGCATACCCAGCGGGTCTTGCGCATTCGGCTGGCCTTCGGTGGCGTTACCCGCTGCGGTAATCGCGCGTTGCGGCGAGCCGCCCAGCGCCAGATTGGCCGGCGGCGCAACGTAGCGCTGATCGGTCGGCGTGGTGGTCAGATCGCCCGGAACGGCGAGCGGCGGCGCGCTACCCGCGCCCTTGTAGTTGACGCGGTCGGAAGCAAACCAGTCGTTCAGCGAGTCACAGCCGGCGAGCGTCACCAGGGCAAGCGCCAGCGCCGCCATGCGGGTTGCGTGGAGGGAAAGTGCGGAACGTTTCATGAGGTCCTTCGTGATGCTGGAACGCGGTGCCTGGTTCTGAGTGCCGGGAACGTGGGCTGGATCGACGTCGGTTAAGGGAGTGCCGGTAACAGGCTTTCGTTAGCGCTGGGCGTGCCGGGTTGAGCCCGCCTAGCCCAGCAGGCCCGCTTCGCGCAGCGCGCCGCGCACCACTTCGTGGTATTGCGCGTCGAGCGGCGTGAGCGGCAGGCGGATTCCGCCCTGCACACGACCCAGTTGCTGCAACGCCCATTTCGCCGGAATCGGATTGGATTCGATGAACATGTTCTTATGCAGCGACAGGAGTTTCAGGTGAATCTCACGAGCGGTCTTCGCATCCGCGGCAAGTGCGGCTTTGCACAGATCGCTCATTGCGCGCGGCGCGACGTTCGCGGTGACCGAAATATTGCCGTGGCCGCCAAGCAGCATCAGCGCGATCGCTGTAGGATCGTCACCGCTGTAGATGCCAAAATGCGCGGGGGCCGACTTGATCAGGTGTGCGGCGCGATCGATGTTGCCCGTCGCTTCCTTCACCCCAATGATGCCCGGCACCTGCGCGCAACGCAGAATTGTTTCGTTGCTCATGTCCGCGACCGTACGGCCCGGCACGTTGTACAGGATCACCGGCAGATCGACGGTTTCAGCGATCTTCGTGAAGTGGCGATAGATGCCTTCCTGGGTCGGCTTGTTGTAGTACGGCACGACCTGCAGCGTGGCGTCCGCGCCGACCTCTTTGGCCTGCTGCGTGAGCTCGATGGCCTCAGCGGTGGAGTTGCCGCCCGAGCCCGCGATCACCGGAATCCGGCCCGCTGTGTGCTCGACCGCGGTTTTGACCATCAGCACGTGTTCTTCGACCGTCAGCGTGGCCGACTCGCCGCTCGTACCGACCACGACCAGCGCGTCCGTGCCCTCTGCGATGTGCCAGTCGATCAGTTTGCGAAACGCCGGCAGATCGAGGCCGCCGTCTTCGAGCATCGGAGTAATGATGGCAGGGATGCTGCCGCGAATCTGAACGCCGCCAGTACTGCTTTGATTGCCGTTAGTCATGAAACGCCATGAATTTGATCAGGTAAACCGCGATTGTAGCGGATTAGCCAGCCAGCTCGTAACAACGCGGGGGTGCCGCATCTGCAGGCTCGGCTGAGCGATCCGCCTCCTTAATTGCGCATATCCGCTGGACGTAAGCCGGGCGCGGCTGCGCGAGAAATCCGTCTTGAAATGCGACCACGCGGAGGTGGCCGCGCACCACCTCGAGCAGCTCGCCGGGTGCAAGCAAAAACGCCGGGTTAGACGGTTTGCCGACCCTTTCGTTGCCTTGCGCGAAGGTCTCGTAAACCAGTACGCCGCCAGGCGCGAGTGAGCGTAACAACTGCGGAAATAGCGGCCGGTGCAGATAGTTCGTGACCACGATCGCAGCGAATTTCACGTCGGCGGGCAGCGGCCATGCTGCGCCTTCGATATCGGCCTGGAGCGTGGTGACGAGTGGCTCGTCACGCATGGCATTCAGCGCAGCCGCATCGCGGTCGAGCGCAGTCACTGAATGGCCCAGCGACGCGAAGAACCGCGCATGCCGGCCTGCCCCCGACGCCACATCAAGCACCGCGCCGCCCGCCTCGACCAGATGCGCCCAATGGCGCACCCAGCGCGACGGTTCGCCGTTTCCGTGCGAGGAACCGTTCGGCATGGCGGCAACGGGAGTGCTCATCGCTTCGGCGCGGCGATCAGTTGTACGACAGGCCCATCGCCTCGCGCACGTCACGCATCGTTTCCGTGGCGAACCTGCGGGCCTTGTCGCAGCCGTCGGCGACGATTGCGCGAAGCAGCGACGGATCGTCCATGTATTTTTGCGCGCGCTCCAGCATCGGCTGCTGCTCGCGCAGAATGCCTTCGATCACCGGCTGCTTACATTCGAGACAACCGATTCCCGCGGTTCGGCAGCCCTTCTGCGCCCATTCGTGCGTAGCTTCGTCCGTGTAAACCTGGTGCAACTGCCACACCGGGCACTTGTCCGGATCGCCCGGGTCGGTGCGGCGCACGCGTGCCGGATCGGTCGGCATGGTGCGAACCTTCTTCGTGATCGTTTCCGCGTCTTCGCGCAGGCCGATCGTGTTGCCGTACGACTTCGACATCTTCTGACCGTCCAGACCCGGCATGCGCGACGCTTCGGTCAGCATGGCCTGCGGCTCGACCAGAATGATCTTGCGCGAACCTTCGAGGTAGCCGAACAGACGCTCGCGGTCGCTCATCGAGAGGCTCTGCGATTCCTGCAACATCGCACGCGCCTGTTCGAGTGCTTCGTCGTCGCCTTCCTGCTGATAGGCGTTGCGCAGCTCGTGATAAAGCTTGGCGCGCTTGCCGCCCAGCTTCTTCGCGGCTTCGTTGGCCTTCTCTTCGAAGCCCGGTTCGCGGCCGTACAGGTAGTTGAAGCGGCGCGCGATTTCACGCGTCATTTCGACGTGCGGCACCTGGTCTTCGCCGACCGGCACGAGCGAACCGCGATACAGCAGAATGTCCGCCGCCATCAGTACCGGATAGCCGAGAAAGCCGTAGGTGGACAAGTCCTTGTCCTTCAGCTTCTCCTGCTGCTCCTTGTAGGTCGGCACGCGCTCGAGCCAGCCGAGCGGCGTGCTCATGCCGAGCAGCAGCGCCAGTTCCGCATGTTCGGGCACCTTGCTCTGGATAAAGAGCGTAGCCTGCGCCGGATCGATGCCCGAGGCGAGCCAGTCGATCAGCACGTCCCACACGTTCTTTTCGATCACTTCGGGCGTTTCGTAGTGCGTCGTCAGTGCGTGCCAGTCGACTACGCAGAAGAAACATGGGTATTCGGACTGCAGCCGTACCCAGTTTTTCAGCACGCCGTGATAGTGGCCGAGGTGCAGCGACCCGGTGGGCCGCATGCCGGAGAAGATACGGTCTGGGAACATGGTTATTTAGAAAAGCGAAACAAGTGGAGTCAGAATTGCGGTAATCGCACCGTAGCCGAGCGTCACGAGCGGGCTGAGCCAATAACGCGTAAGCGTGCCCGTCATGACCAGCGCCATCACGATGAAAAAGCCGTACGGTTCGAGCCGCGACAGCGCGATCGATTGCCGCGGCGGCAACAGCGCCATCAGCACGCGGCCGCCGTCGAGCGGGGGCAGCGGAAACAGATTGAGCACGCCGAGCACGAGGTTCACGCCGACGCCGGCGGCCGCCATGCGCGTGAAGAAGGGCTCTTCGACGCCCCCCACCGCGAGCGCGACGCCAACCAGGCCCCACACCAGCGCCTGCACAAAATTGCAGGCCGGCCCGGCAGCCGCGACCCACAGGCTGCCCCAGCGCGGATTGCGCAGGTTGCCAAAGGCGACCGGCACAGGCTTCGCGTAACCGAACATGAACGCGCCGCTCGTGGCGAAGTACAGCAGCAAGGGAATCGCGATCGTGCCGAGCGGATCGATATGCCGCATCGGATTGATGGAGACGCGGCCGAGCACATATGCGGTGTTGTCGCCGAGCCAGCGTGCGACGTAGCCATGCGCGGCTTCATGCAGCGTGATGGCGAAAATCACTGGCAACGCGTAAACCGCAATGGTTTGTATCAGGGAAGAATCCATAACTCGCTATTGTAACAACGCGATTGCGTGCGTCTGTCCGCTTTCGCTCATGCCGTCTCTTCGAGACCGAATGGCGCGAGAGAACCACGCCCTGCCCGCACCAGCACCGGCTCAACACCGGTCAAATCGATCACGGTGGATGGTTCGCATACGCACGGGCCGCCGTCGATCACCAGGTCCAATTGCTTTTCGAGCCGCTCGCGGATTTCCTCCGGATCGTTCAGCGGCTGGGTTTCGCCCGGCATGATCAGCGTGGAGCCGAGCAGCGGCTGGCCGAGCTCTTCGAGAATGGCCAGCGTGATCGCGTGCTCCGGTACCCGCAGGCCGATGGTTTTGCGCGACGGATGCGACAGGCGGCGCGGCACCTCTTTGGTGGCCTGCAACACAAAAACGTAAGGACCCGGCGTGACCGATTTGATCAGGCGGTATTGCCGGTTGTCGACCATCGCGAAGTTCGACAACTCCGATAGATCGCGCACCAGCAGCGACAGCAGTGCCTTCTCGTCGAGCCCGCGAATACGCCGCAAGCGCTCGACCGCGTCCTTGTCGTCGAGATGACAGGCAAGCGCATAGCTCGAATCCGTCGGCAAGGCGACGACCCCGCCGTCATTGATGATCTGCACGGCCTGTTTGACGAGGCGCGGCTGCGGGTTATCCGGATGAAGCCGAAAGTATTGGGACATTTTGACTAACGGTGGCTACAGGTAGCTGCGGATGGAAGTTGGGCGAAAAGTGGCAAGTCGGACAGCAGATCGGGCGAAAACAAGCCCTCGTTCGAGGGCTGTCGCGCAGATCGTGCCGCCGTGGCACGGCGCGATCACAGCCAGCGTTCCCAAACGGGCTTGAGGTCGGAAGGCAGTGGCGGCAGCGTGCCGAGGTCGATGCGGCCTTCGCCGGGTGCATGGAAGTCAGAACCGCGCGAGGCCTCGAAGCCGAAGCGGCGCGCGACGTCAGCATATTCGCGGTACTGATCCGGCGTGTGACTACCCGTCACCACTTCGATCGCCTTGCCGCCAAGGTCGATGAATTCAGCGAAAAACGCGTCGAACTCAACCGGCGAGTACGCATATCGACCCGGGTGCGCGATGATCGCCTCGCCGCCCGCCGCCTGAATCCAGCCAACCGCATCCGCCAGTTTCGCCCAGCGATGCGACACGTAGCCGGGCTTGCCGTCGCCGAGATAGCGATTGAACACGTCCTGCGTCGAACTGGCGTAGCCGCTTTCGACCATGAAGCGCGCGAAGTGCGTGCGCGAAATCATGTCGGGGTTCGAGACGTATTGGAGCGCGCCTTGATAGGCGTCGGGAATGCCGAGCGTGGCCAACTGTTCGCCGATTGCTTCGGCGCGCGCCGCGCGGCCGTTGCGAGTGCGCGCGAGGCCGTCGATCAGCGTTGTGCTGGTCGGATCGACGCCCAGGCCAACGATGTGCACCGTGCGCGAAGCCCACGTCACCGAGATCTCCACGCCGCTCACGTAGCCCATGCCAAGCGCCTCAGCGGTGCTGCGCGCTTCGTGCTGGCCGCCCAGTTCGTCGTGGTCGGTCAACGCCCACAGCGTCACGCCTCCCGCGTGCGCGCGGCGCGCGACATCGGCCGGCGCGAACTGGCCGTCGGAAACGGTGGAATGGCAGTGGAGGTCAGCGTTCATCTTTGTCTTGAGAAGGTTCTACACTCATTTTACTGCAACGCAGTAAATGCCCGCAGAGCTATCTCGCGATAGCGGACCTCGCATCGAAACCTTTTTGCAAGGTTCAGGCGCAGAAGCCCTCGATCAGCGCGGCCACCTGCTCCGGTTGGTCGTGATGCACCATGTGCCCCGCTTCATCGATGATCTTCTCGCGCCAGTTCGAAAAAGCCTGGAAACGCGCCTTGAATTCGTCGAGCGGAATCTCGCCGGCGATCTGTGCGAGTGTGGGCGAGTTGGCGGCTTCGACGTGCAGCACTTTGGCGCTTGCCTTGCGCCACACGGCCATCACTTCGTCGAGGCGGTACAGCGTCGGCCCGCGCAGTTTGTGCGCCGGATCGGCGAGCAGCATGAAGCGCCCTTCTCCGTCCGGCTTCGACCAATGTTCCGCGAGGAACTGCGCGCGTTGAGGATCGAGGCGCGGGTTGGTCTTGATCAGGCGAGCGGCGACATCATCCAGCGACGCGTAGCGTTTCAATTGCGGCGGATCGCGCAACTCGTCGAGCCAGTTGGAGAGCCGCTTAGGCGCTTGCGCCGAGTGCGACGGCGCGAGCCCAAAGCCTTCCAGATCAACCACGCAGCGCACCCGCGCCGGCCGCACGCCCGCATACAGGCAGGCTATGTTCGCGCCCATGCTGTGGCCGACCAGATTGACTTCGCCGGTCGGTGCATAGTGATCGAGCAGCGCGTCGAGATCGCCGAGATAGTCATGAATCCAGTAGTTGCCGCCGCCGCGCTCGGCGACCGGCCAGTCCGACAGGCCGAAGCCGCGCATATCGGGCGCGATCACCTGCCAGTCGCCGCCCAATGCATCGACGACGAACTGGAACGATGCCGCCACGTCCATCCAGCCATGCAGCATGAACAGCATCGGCGCATCCGGATTGCCCCAGCGCCGCACATGCAGACGGATGCCGTGCGCGGCGACGAATTCAGACTTGGAGGTATTCATGAACGGCTCGCCCGAAAAAAGAATGGTCGTTCGATTATAACGAGATAGTCGGACAATGCGTGGGGTCCGGCTATGGAAGAAGGCTTCAGTCGCTCGTGGCCGGAGGGGCCGGAGGGGCCGGAGGCTCAGCGTTGAGGCCGGCCAGGGCGACGAGCGCGGCCAGTTCGGTTTCGTCGAAACCGGCATCGCGGCGCGCCTCGAAATTGAACGGACCGCGTAATTTCGGTGCGTGATACTGGTCGGCGAGGCGCGTATAGGTACCGTGCGGATCGAGGCCGCCCGCGTCGCAGAGATGACGGAACCAGCGGTTGCCGATCAGCACGTGGCCGATTTCATCGCGCAGGATCACGTCGAGAATCGCCGCGGATGCCTGGTCGCCCGCCTGCTGCAAGCGTGCGCGGATCGGCGGCGAGGCGTCGAGGCCACGCGCTTCGAGGGTGCGTGGCACGAGTGCCATGCGCGCCAGCACGTCGGCGCGCGTGCGCTCGCACATGTCCCAAAGGCCATCGTGTGCAGGAAAATCGCCGTACGCATGGCCGAATTCCGCAAGCCGCGCGACCAGCAGCGAGAAGTGATGCGCCTCTTCAGCGGCGACTTTGAGCCAGTCGGTGTAGAAGGCGGCGGGCATGCCGGCGAAACGCCAGACGGCGTCGAGCGCGAGATTGATGGCGTTGAATTCGATGTGTGCCAGTGCGTGCAGCAAGACAGCCCGCCCCTCGGGCGATTGCATGCTGCGGCGTTTCAGTTTGCGCGGATCGACCAGTTCGGGGCGCGCGGGACGGCCCGGCAGGTCGGCCGGCTCGGCGAGTTCGAGGTCTGCTGGGCACGCGAGGCTGCCGTCGAGTGCCGCGGCGTATAACGCGCGGGCCGCGGCTGCCTTGCTTGCCGGATCACTCTCGCGCAATACGGCCAGCGCTGTGGTGCGCGCGCAATTCACGCGATTCGAACAATGCTCAGGATTCGATATCGGCAGAGCGGGCGAAACGGACGGAGCAGCGGAATTCATGGCAACCCGGTTGGCAAAGGGCACGGCAGCAGGCAAGACGGGGGGCGCGGCGGGCGCTGAGGCCGATGAGCACCGGACAGCGTGCGCCGACACCAACCGACCTAAGCACACAACCGTTTACAATACTCGATTCGACAATCTAGCGCGCCTGTTGCGCAGGGCCGGCGGGACAACCCGGCTCATCAAGGCGTTTCGGGCGTTTTCCGGTGTTTCGCCGCTCCGCTTTGCAGCCCGTTTCGAAGCCCCGGCCACCCCGCGTAGCGCGCAGCGACCGATCAAGAGGAGACTCCGTGACAATTTATAAGCTTGGCGAAGCAGCCCCGACCATCCATGAAAGCGTGTTCGTCGCGGATTCCGCGAACATTATCGGCAATGTGACGCTCGAGGAAAATTCGAGCGTCTGGTTCGGCGCGACGCTTCGCGGCGATAACGAGCCGATCACCCTCGGCGCCGGCAGCAACGTCCAGGAAAACGCGGTGCTGCACACTGACCCCGGCTTCCCGCTGAAGATCGAGCCGAATGTAACGATCGGCCACCAGGTCATGCTGCACGGCTGCACAATCAAGGAAGGTTCGCTGATCGGAATTCAGGCCGTGGTCTTGAATGGTGCGGTAATCGGCCGCAACTGTCTGGTCGGAGCGGGCGCCATCGTCACGGAAGGCAAAGTGTTTCCTGACAATTCGCTGATTCTCGGCGCGCCCGCCAAAGTGGTGCGCGAACTGACCGAGACGGATATCGCCAATATGCAGCGCGGCACGGCAAGCTATGCCGAGCGCCGCGAATATTTCAAGGCGCAGCTCGTGCGCATCGGCTAATCAGCCGGGGCGCGCGGCGCGCACGGCGCAGCATCAGGCTGCGTCATTCGACCGAGGAAAAGTTGTGAGCGACCAGTTGCAAAAATTCATGTTCAGCGCGGCGCCGGTGCGCGGCGAGATCGTTTCTCTGCGCAATACGTGGCAGGAAGTGCTGACGCGCCGGGACTATCCGGCGCCCGTACGGACGATTCTGGGCGAGATGATGGCCGCGTGCGCGCTGCTTTCGGCGAACCTCAAGTTCGACGGCACGCTCGTCATGCAGATTTTTGGTGACGGACCGGCCAAGATGCTGGTGGTGCAGTGCAGCTCCGACCTGTCGATGCGCGCCACCGCCAAGCTCTCCGGCGAAGCGGCCAATACGATCGACGACACCACCTCCATGATCGAACTGGTCAACGCAAGCGGCCATGGCCGTTGCGTGATCACGCTCGACCCGCGCGACAAGCAGCCCGGCCAGCAGCCGTATCAAAGTATCGTCCCGCTCTCGGGTGTGGACGGCCCGCTCAAGTCGATGTCCGAAGTGCTCGAGCACTACATGCATCACTCGGAGCAGCTCGACACGCGCCTGTGGCTTGCAGCAAACACCGAGCGCGCAGTCGGCATGCTGCTGCAAAAACTGCCGGGTGACGGCGGTATCGTCCCGCATCCGGGCGACCTGGACGCGGACACCTGGGAGCGCGTCTGCACGCTCGGCGGCACGATGTCGCAAGACGAACTGTTGAAAGAAGAACCGGAAACGATTTTCCGCCGTCTCTTCTGGCAGGAGAATGTGCAGCATTTCGAGCCGGCCACGACGCGTTTCGAATGCAGTTGTTCGCGCGAAAAAGTCGGCGCCATGTTGAAAATGCTGGGCCGTGAGGAAGTGGACAGCGTGATCGAAGAGCGCGGCCACGTTGAGATTCATTGCGAATTCTGTAATCAACGGTACGAATTCGATCCGGTCGACGTAGCGCAACTTTTTGTCGCTAATGCGCTCTCACAAGGCGTGACCCCAGCAGCCGACCAGCGGCACTGAAGCAGCCAGGCGGCGGTTCATTAGGCCGGCATTACGGCAGTAAGATAATGTGCCGCCCGCTGCCTTTTCGGGCTCGGGTGACGCGTTATCGTCGATCATTGCGCTGGATCGTCGGGGGTGCGCGCTGCGCATGTTTTGCTTAGGCATCCGACCGATGGAGATAAAAATGAACATCCCTACTTCGTTGAAGCATTGCATGCGTACGGTCGCCGTGCTGACGCTCATCGGCGGCAGCGCTGCGCTGGCGGGTTGCGTGATGGACCCGCCGGGCCCATCGCCGATTTATAGCCGGCTGCCGGCTGACCAGTCGGGCATGGCCAGTACCGCCCGGCCGCTCACACCCGAAGAGCGCGAGCGCTACGATGCGATCGACCGTCAGGTGCTGTCCGATCAGAATCAGGCCATTGCCGCCGAAAACGCTGCTCAAGCGTACTCACGTTATTACTCGCCGCCCGTCAGCGTGTACGGCAGTTACTACGGCGGCGGTTGGGGACACGGCTGGGGCACGGGTGTTGGCGTAGGCTATTCGCCGTATTGGGGCTGGTAAGCCGAAGCGGGCACTCCGGACAGTAGGTATGCCGATACGGCGACCAGACGGAGAGACTGGCATCACAGGTAAACAAAAAAGCCGCTGACCTTGTGGATCAGCGGCTTTTTTCATGTTCCTGCGAACTTTTACGTTCGTTTTTGCGTTCGTCTGCGAGCTCAACCAACCTGAATAAACTCAGTGCGCGGCCTTCTTCTCTGTCACCACCTTACCGCCACGCTTGCGCTCCGGCTTTGCGCGCGACTCCGGATTCGGCACCATATGCAGCGGCGCCGCCGACACCACACCGCGCGTAGAAGTGGTAACCGAAGGCGTGTTTGCAGCCGGCAACGGCGCGTTCGGCGCAACGAACTGCACGAACACTTCGCTGTCCTTCACCATGCCCATTTCGTAACGCGCCCGCTCTTCCACCGCGGCCGTACCGTTCTGCAGATCCTGAACTTCGCCCTGGATACGCTCATTGCGCAGCTTCGAATCGGTGTTCTTCTGCAGTTGCTGCGCCAGTTGCTGCTGCAACTCGTGCACACGCAACCAGCCGCCGTGTCCCCACCAGAGCGGGTACTGGATCAGCGCCAGTAGAACGATCAGGACAGCAGTGACAAGCCGCATGAAGTAAGCACAATAAATACACGCCGCCCTGCGCTATACGCAGGGCGGCGGGGTCAATCAGAAACGGAGGATAACCGGGTCATCGGTCGGCGCTGGCAGCCAAGCCATTAGCGCAGATTGTAGAACGCCGACTTGCCCGGGTAGCTGGCGATATCACCGAGGTCTTCTTCGATGCGCAGCAACTGGTTGTACTTCGAGATGCGGTCCGAACGCGACAGCGAACCCGTCTTGATCTGACCGGCGTTCAGGCCGACTGCGATATCCGCAATCGTCGAATCTTCGGTTTCGCCAGAGCGGTGCGAGATCACAGCCGTATAGCCAGCGCGCTTCGCCATTTCGATCGCCGCGAAGGTTTCCGTCAGCGTACCAATCTGGTTGATCTTGATCAGGATCGAGTTGGCGATACCCTTCTCGATGCCTTCCTTCAGGATGCGCGTGTTGGTGACGAACAGGTCGTCGCCCACCAGCTGGATCTTCTTGCCGAGCTTGTCGGTCAGGATCTTCCAGCCGGCCCAATCGCTTTCGTGCATGCCGTCTTCGATCGAGACGATCGGGAACTTGTCGGCCAGGTTCGCCAGGTAATCGGCGAATTCGGTCGACGACAGTTGCAGGCCTTCGCCCGCCAACTGGTATTTGCCGTCGTGGTAGAACTCGCTCGCTGCGCAGTCGAGTGCCAGCAGTACGTCTTCACCGGCGCGGTAGCCGGCCTTTTCAATAGCTTGCAGGATGGTCGACAGACATTCGTCGTTGCTGCCGAAGTTCGGCGCAAAACCGCCTTCGTCGCCCACTGCCGTGCTCATGCCGCGATCCGACAGGATCTTCTTCAGCGCGTGGAACACTTCGGCGCCGCAGCGCAGTGCTTCGCGGAAGGTCGGCTGGCTGACCGGCACGATCATGAATTCCTGGATGTCCAGGCTGTTGTTCGCGTGCGCGCCGCCGTTGACGATGTTCATCATCGGGACCGGCAGTTGCATCGCGCCCGAGCCGCCAAAGTAGCGGTACAACGGCAGACCGGCTTCTTCAGCAGCAGCCTTGGCCACGGCCATCGAGACGGCCAGCATCGCGTTCGCGCCGAGGCGCGACTTGTTGTCGGTGCCGTCGAGTTCCAGCAGGGTCTTGTCGAGGAAGGCCTGCTCGGAAGCGTCGAGGCCCATGATCGCTTCGGAGATTTCGGTGTTGATGTGCTCGACGGCCTTCAGCACGCCCTTGCCGCCGTAGCGGCCGGCTTCGCCGTCGCGCAGTTCGATCGCTTCGCGCGAACCCGTCGACGCACCAGACGGCACCGCAGCGCGGCCCATTGTGCCCGACTCGAGCAGCACGTCGCATTCGACGGTGGGGTTGCCTCGCGAATCGAGAATCTCTCGACCGATGATATCTACGATAGCACTCATGGTTTCCTCAAGAAATGACGTTGAATTCTTTACTGTGAAACTGCATCAGG
Source organism: Paraburkholderia sp. D1E (assembly GCF_052682275.1). NCBI lineage: Bacteria > Pseudomonadati > Pseudomonadota > Betaproteobacteria > Burkholderiales > Burkholderiaceae > Paraburkholderia > Paraburkholderia sp. D1E. The sequence continues at coordinate 6,107,984 of NZ_JBQYMB010000001.1, read as the reverse complement.
CGTGTCGATCCGGAGTTAGCGCTTTGTCGATCCGGTCCCATGCAGAGCACTGGTCTCCCCAGCACACTACGCACACCCTGATGCTTTCGACGACCATTGCGTGCATTCGCCGCGTGCCGATGATACCGACTGAGCCCATTGTGCAGCCCAATCGTGACACGCTGCGAACGCCTGAATCAGTTGAAATCGCTTTCGAGGAACGGCGCGCGCTTGACGGCCTGATCGAGCGTAACCAGCGTTTCGAGCAGATCGGCCATGCGGTGCAACGGCACCGCGTTCGGGCCGTCCGACTTGGCTTCCGAAGGCTTCGGATGGGTTTCCATGAAGAGACCCGCCACGCCCGTCGCCACGGCAGCTCGCGCCAGCACCGGCACGAATTCGCGCTGACCGCCCGAGCTCGTGCCCTGCCCGCCTGGCAACTGCACCGAGTGGGTGGCATCGAACACGACCGGCGCGTTGGTTTCGCGCATGATCGCAAGCGATCGCATGTCCGACACGAGGTTGTTATAGCCGAACGACACGCCGCGTTCGCACGCCATGAAGCGGTCTTCCGAGAGACCGGCTTCACGCGCCGCATCACGCGCCTTGTCGATCACGTTCTTCATGTCGTGCGGTGCGAGAAACTGGCCTTTCTTGATGTTGACCGGTTTGCCCGAACGCGCGCAAGCGTGAATGAAATCTGTTTGACGGCACAGGAAAGCAGGCGTTTGCAGGACGTCGACCACCGACGCGACCTGCTCGATCTCGTGCTCGGCATGTACGTCGGTCAGCACCGGCAAACCGAGCTGACGCTTCACTTCCGACAGGATGCGCAAGCCTTCGTCCATGCCCAGACCGCGGAACGACTTGCCGCTGCTGCGGTTGGCCTTGTCGTACGACGATTTGTAGATGAACGGAATGTTCAGCTTCGCGCAGATTTCCTTCAGCCGGCCTGCCGTGTCGATCGTCATCTGTTCGGATTCGACGACACAGGTGCCTGCGATCAGGAAAAACGGCTTGTCGAGCCCGATTTCGAAATCGCCCAGTTTCATGCTTTCTCCCCGACTTCGTTCACCGTGTGCGACTGCTGATGCGCAAGCGCCGCTTCGACGAACGACTTGAACAGCGGATGGCCGTCACGCGGCGTGGACGTGAATTCCGGGTGGAACTGCACGCCGACGAACCACGGGTGCATGCTGCGCGGCAATTCCATCATTTCCGGCAGATCTTCACTCGGGGTACGGGCGCTGATGATAAGGCCACCGGCTTCGAGTTGGGGCACGAAGCGGTTATTGACTTCATAACGGTGGCGATGGCGTTCGTTCACATCCTTGCCATAGATCTCTTCGGCCATCGTGCCGGGCTTGATCGGGCAACGTTGCGAACCGAGGCGCATCGTGCCGCCCAGATCCGATTCTTCAGTGCGCTTCTCGACCTTTCCTTCGCGGTCGTACCACTCGGTGATCAGTGCGACCACGCGGTTCTCGGTTTCCTGATCGAACTCGGTGCTGTTCGCATTCTTCAGGCCGACCACGTCGCGGGCAAATTCGATCACAGCCAGCTGCATGCCGAGGCAGATGCCCAGATACGGCACCTTCGCTTCACGCGCATAGCGGATCGCGGCGATCTTGCCTTCGGTGCCACGACGGCCGAAGCCGCCCGGCACGAGCACCGCATCGAGATGCTTGAGGCTGTCGACGCCTTGCGTCTCGACCTCTTCCGAATCGATGTACTGAATGTTGACCTTGGTCGATGTATGCATCGACGCATGGCGCAGCGCTTCGATCAGCGACTTGTACGACTCGGTCAGATCGACATACTTGCCGACCATGCCGATCGTGACTTCGTGCTGCGGATGCTCGAGCTTCTCGACGAGACTCGACCACATCGACAGATCGGCCGGCTTCGGCGTGAGCTTGAGCTCTTCGCAAATGATCGCGTCCAGACCCTGGTCGTGCAGCATCTGCGGAATCTTGTAGATGCTGTCGGCGTCCCACACGGAAATCACCGCGTCTTCGGGCACGTTCGAGAACATCGAAATCTTCGCGCGCTCGTCGTCCGGAATGGGGCGGTCGGCGCGGCACAGCAGAACGTGCGGCGAGATCCCGATTTCGCGCAGCTTCTGCACACTATGTTGCGTAGGTTTGGTTTTCAGCTCGCCTGCGGTGGCGACCCAAGGCACCAGCGTAAGGTGCACGAAGCACGCGCTGTTGCGGCCCATGCGCAGGCTCATCTGACGCGCGGCCTCGAGGAACGGAAGCGATTCGATGTCGCCTACGGTGCCGCCCACTTCTACGATCGCGACATCTGGCTCACCGCACGTCGCAGAAGCTGCGCCGCGTTCGATGAACGCCTGGATTTCGTTGGTAATGTGCGGAATGACCTGCACCGTCTTGCCGAGATAATCGCCGCGGCGTTCCTTGCGGATCACCGATTCGTAAATCTGGCCTGTGGTGAAGTTGTTGGCCTTGCGCATCTTCGTGCTGATGAAGCGCTCATAGTGGCCGAGGTCGAGGTCAGTCTCCGCTCCGTCTTCCGTTACGAACACTTCGCCGTGTTGAAACGGGCTCATCGTGCCGGGGTCGACGTTGATGTAGGGATCGAGCTTGAGGAGGGTGACTCTAAGACCGCGCGATTCGAGGATCGCGGCGAGGGAAGCGGCGGCAATACCCTTGCCGAGGGAAGATACTACGCCGCCGGTGACGAAAACATATTTGGTCATCGCTGGATGCTCGCGGGAAAAACGGATTATACCGTAAAGCAGGGTCTCAACCCAGCAAAATCCGAGCGACATCTGCACGCGCCGACGCTACGGCGGCGGCAATCGCCGTGCGCCGATCATGCACCGTTTTCGCGCCGGCGCCCAACCGCTTGAGCAGGCCGCGCTGCCACCGCTGCCACGGCGGTGCCGCTTATAAGCAGCCCGCCGCGCCGATGAACTCGCGCGCCGCGCAGCCCGTGGCCCTAAGCCCCCCGCTCCAGTTCGCGCAACATCCGCTGTACCGCGCGTGCGGTTTCGAGCGGTTTTTCCATCGGATACAGATGGCTGCCTTCGATCCATTCCACATGACCGCCAGTCGCGCGGCGGGTGGCGTCCAGACCCGCCTGGCGCACCTCCTTTGAATGCGTGCCGGCAATGAACCCCACCGGCACCGGGGCGCCGCGCGCAAGGCGGGGCCCAAGCGTATGCGGCAAGGTTTTATAGATCTGGTACTCAGTGCGCCGGTCGAAAGCGAGCGACCGGCCGCCGTCAGGCGCGCTCTGCGGAATGCCGAAGTCGATGTAATCGGACAGCATCCGTTCGTCCCAGCGCGCGAACGCCGGCTTCGAATGAAAGTGCCGCCACGCCTCGTCGCGGCTCGCCCACTGCGTGCGCCGCGCGCGGGTGGCGGCCGCGGGCGAAAGCCGCTCGTCGAGTCCGGTCCATTGCGACACCCGCAACATGCTGCTGCGCCAACCGGCGATCACAGGTGAATCGAGCATCACCACGCCCTTTACCCACTGCGGCTTTTTCAGCGCGGCCATCAGCGACAGATAGCCACCCAGCGAATGGCCGACCAACCATACCGGCCGCTCGTAGGTACGACCGACATCGTCGAGCAATTGCTCGACCAGATGCGGCCAGTCCTGCGTGACCGGATAACGCGCGTCGTGGCCGATGCGCTCGATGGAGCGCAATTCGTAGTCGTCGGCGAGTTCGGCGAAGATCGTCCGGTACGTCGACGCCGGGAAACCGTTCGCGTGCGAGAAGTGGATGATGTTTTTCAACTGCGGCTATCTCCGTTCTGTTTTGACGCGCGGGCTCCGGGCCTGGCTTTTCGTGCCGGCTCCGAATCCAGCGGCGCATTTGTTCTATCTGTACGGCCGGCGATCCATCAACGATCCATCCAGTAGCGGCGCTGCGTGTCGCGATAGCGCTCGAGCGTCAGTGCTGCGCCGCTCAGCCCCGCACTGACTCCCGTGCTTCCCTCGGGTCCGGTGTCCGGATCGGGACCCGGGCTGACATCGACCCGCACCGCGCCGTCTGCATCGCTGCGGGCGAGCTCGATGTGCCGGGCGTTGTAGCGCTCGAACACGCCCGCGTTCGGATGATGAAAACGGTTGCGATAGCCTATCGTAGGGCAGAAGTGACTAGACGATTTTATCTATTTGATTTTTAACGACAAATCTTGCGCCGGTCAGCTTTGAGATTGTCACCGTTTTTAGCTGTTTTCGAGCACTTCGCAGCAACGTTGGGCACAATTTGGGCACAGTACGCTTGAGCGATCATCGCGTCTCAGCGAACACGCCCGAAGCGACGCGCCCAGCCTTTGGCAAGTTCGAATGCCGACTTCCGCTCGGGCCTGCCCCGCCGCTCGTCGACGATCTCTTTGCAGAGATCAATGCATTCGTCACAGATCGCCACGCCATCCGGACCGTGCACGATCGACTCTGCAGCATGTTGAGTCTTGCCGCAAAAATCGCACAGCCATATTCCGTTGCTGCTTTTCACTATCGTGTCACCGATGGGCGCTCAGCGCGTTGATCAACTCAAGCGCAAACTCCACCTCTCGTTTCAACGCCGCTGCTGATCCGTCCGGCGGCACCTGCGCCATGGCATCGGCCACCTTCTCCAGCGCGCCGTTCGCCCGGTCGAGCGCACTCCACAGGACACCAATCTGGCGTTGCATGCCATCGGCGACGATGGCGTGCTGGCGGCGAATTTCCTCGAATATCTTTTCAGCGGCGTCGAGTTGGTGCTCGCGCTGCAGACGGACCAGCATTTCGGCATTCAGCGACAAACCGCTGGCCAAAGCAGATCGCTCCAGGTGCGCGTGCAGCTGGGCCGGGATGCGCAACGTGTACTTTTTAATTGGTTCGGAATTGGGCATTCGGCGGATTCTAGACACAGCAAAACCGCGCCGCCACCTCGCGCCACTGTGCCGCTGAATTGACGGCAAACACGGTCTCTTTTCGCCGCTTAGACGGCGGCACTCACCCTACAGAATGTTTTCACCGGGCTTAATGAAGTACCGGAAACACTACTATATTGAGAGCCACCCACAATGGAATTGTTGGAAACCAAATCCGCGAGCAGCGCTGGGGTACGCGCCGATCCGATCGATATCGCAACATCAAGGGCGATGCAGTTGCGCGCCCTGCTCGCTACCACGACGATCAGCCACCAGACCGGAGAGTTGTATCCGGAACACATGGCCAACGTGCTCTGGCTCGCCACCGATCTGGTATCCGACGTCATCGACGCAGTGGGGGCGCTTATTTAGCGCATCCTTCGGTTTCCGGACGAACAGCGCACACGTACCCCTGCAGGTAAATCACTTTGGCGCGGTCGACGTCGGCGTCGTCGACGATGGAGAAAAGAGCGAGTCCAAACGCTGGTGCGAGGTCTGCGCTGCCGGCGGCTCCATCGCCCACGCCGCCGGCGCCGGAAGCGGTACCGGCTTGTTCACCACCGGCTGGTTTGAAGTTGGACACGGCGATCCGCAGCCGGCGAGCGCCGTCAGCAATAGCAGTACGATTGCGAGCGTTGTCGGTTTCATGGGCTTTCTTCTCCTTCGTCAGTTGATCGTCGATCGTGGCAATCCTTCCTTCGGCCACGGTGTGCGCATCAATGGCGCGCTGCTCGGCTTCGAGCGCGGCCTTTGAAATGGCGTTGAGATCGTTGGCGTGCTGCTCGTTGTCGTGCGCGTGCGCCGCCTGCTCCGCGCTGAGCTGCGCGCCGTAGTGATTCGCGTCGAGCAAATGCGCGCCGCCGGCGCCGATGGCGAGACCGAGCAGGCCGGCCGCAATGCCGGTGATGAAATATCCATTCATCGCATTCTTCCTTCGCACATAGCGCGTTCGGTCGCTCGGCGTTTCACAAGGCCGGGCAGTTGCTGGCCACCGGCGTACGTCCAGCGGGAAAACTCCGCGCAGGCGCCGGCGTAGTCATGGGCGCGAGCCTTGCGCGCCATCGTGGATCCGCAATACTTCGTGACGCCGACGTTGTAGGCGAATGAGACAAAGGCCACTCGCTGATACCAGGCCATTGGCGCGAGCGGTGTGCACTTATCCACACCCTCGGCATGGTCGACCAGCTGAGCCTCGAGGCGCAGCTCACATTCCTGCGGCGTGAATCTCTGACCCAGCTTGACGTCGTGCGTGTCGCCGTTGCATGCCGTCACGATGCCGATCGGATCAGGCGCCGCGACATACACTGTTCCCTCAAAGACCGGAACAACGTGAAACAGCGCCGCGGCCGCAGCTGCGCCGACGATCGCGGCAAGACTTTTCTTTCCCGGACGCATTGCCATCGTTACTCCAGCGAGGATTGATGCGTGTACGCGCTCCACAAGCCGAACGCGAAGATGACGCCGCTCACCGCGAAAGGCACCCACATCGGCAACCGGTCGAGATACGCGCCTGGAACGGCCGCCCACGCGCCGCCAATTGCCTGCACGACGGATCCAGCGATCAGCGCTTTAACTGAATTCCGCTTGTGCGCCTTGCGCCAATACGACACAGGTTTCATTGCTTCCCCACTTGTGCTTTGGCGTAGAAAAAAAGCGCGGTCGCCAGCAGGCCGATGGCCGCCAGCATTCCCCGCTCTATGAGCTTGTTGCGCATGTCGACCCAGAACTGTCTGCGAGCCTTGCTCTCGGCAATCAGCGCATCGTGAAAGTCACGATGCCCCCGCGGATCGTCATCCGGAAAGCCCGCCTTCAGCTCCTTGATGTCGGCCTTGATCTCCTCGAGCGCATCCGTGTTCTCGACGTGCTTCTCGTTCAGTTGCGCACCGAGGGCGTTGATGGCGTCAACAACTTCGCTTTGATCTGACATTGGCGTCATTCCCGTTTGACGTCGTGCTGTTGGTCGTCGGCTTGCGCCGTCTTATTCGGTCCGAGAAAACTCAGTGAATGAATACTTTCTCGATATAAATCGGAGCCGTTGACCCGGTCGCGGAAAACAGGGTGAGCGTGTCAGCCGCGCTGTTGCCGAGCGTCTGGAGATAGGCGAGTGGGACGGTTATGTCGTATGCCGCATAGCCAGCAGGAGAAGCGGCGCAGGTGACGCTTTGCGAAAAGCCGTTAGTCGTGACGACGCCGATCTTCGAGTTCGAGTCGGTCGCGTCAGTACGCATCACGATCGAAATCGTGAGGTCCTGGTTGTAATGCGCGAAGCACGACAGTGGAATGCTCGCGATGGTCGAGTTCTGGCCGGCGTTGACCTTGGCGACTGTTCCGCGAATGTCGTTGCAGGAGGCATCGGCAACGAACGTCACAGACGTCGAGGCGATGTCGTGCATCGACGTGCCGCCCATGCGCCCACTCAACGGTTGACCGAACGAGCTATAGCCGGCGCCACGCCCGCTGATCGTCGGCTGAACCCGGGGCCACTCGAAGCGCAGCGCGTATTTCGACGTGTTCTGGATGTTGGCCGCACCCCACTGAACCGACGAGCCGTTAAGCACCCGGTTGTTGTAGAACTCGACGTTCACACCACCGTCCGCCGCCAGCAGAACCGTGGCAGGGTCTTCGAAAGACATCGAGACATCGTGGAACGCGATCTGCGCATCGCGCGCCGCACCGGACACTTTGAGGATGCCGTAGCCGTTCGCGGATGCAAAATGGGTCAGCGTTGTGCCGTCGCCGATGTCCAGACGCGACCCGCTCAGGAAATTGAATACGAAGTACGGACCACCAGCGGGCGCGGCCGATAGGCCCCACTCGAACTTGGTGTTGTGGATATTGAAAATATCGAGGTTCGTGGCCGCGCCGGCGCCCACGATGTGCCCTTTGTTGCTCTCGAAACGGCTGTTATAGACCTTCAGGTTATTGACGTTCTGGTTCAGGTCAGCGTTTTCATAGTTGTCGACGTAGAAAACATTCTGGTCCGCGGTGCCGGTCGCATCGATGTTGTTGACAAAGACATCGTCGAACTTCGTTTCGAAGGTGTTTGACAGGCGCACGGCGCGGCCGACGGCATTCTGGATACCCAAACCGACAACGCTGAATTCGGAATACTGGTGCAGATTGAAAATGCCCGTCGACAGGGTTTTGCCGTTACCGTCCAGCGCGATGCCCTGCAGGCCGCCGCCCAACACCTTCGTGCCAGACGTGCCGCCAGTGAAGTTGCCGTCGAAGGAAAGCAGGTATCCGCCAGACGTTGCAGCTTTCAGGCGCACACTCGCATAGCTCGTCGCCGCCCATTTGAACCGGGCGAACGACGTCATCACGATCGCCTTGTTCGTGGTGATGGCGTCCGGTTCGACGAGATATGTCCCGGGCGGGAAATAGAGAATCCCGCCGGGTGCGATCGCCGCGATCGCGTTCACAATCGCCATCGTGTCGTCGGTAACGCCATCGCCGATTGCGCCCTTGTCTTTCACGCTGAGGAAGTCGCGCTCCTTGCTCTGGAACGTGCGCGCGACCGATCCAACTCCATCGGCTAGAAAGAAGCCCGTACCGGCGCCCGGGGCCACGCCAGCAACGAGCACCTCGGCAACGGCTTTCGCATCGTCCTTGATGCCCTGCGGCTCCTCCCAGTTCTGTTGCGAGACGATGACGTTGCCGAACTGATCGAGAATCATCGCCTTACTGGCGCGAGCCGCGGCGCCTGGCAACAGAGTGCCCTGCCCCGCGTTTTCGAATGGGATCTGTACAGCTTGAACCAGACTCTGTCCCAGCTCCTGCTGCGCACCCCAGAGGCGGTCAAAATCCTGATTCAGCGTCGGCGCCAGAAGGTCGCCGTTATCCTGATAGTCGATGTCGCGCGCGAGGGCGGTTCGACGGTAAAGAACCACGGGCACGCCAGCAGCCGGCGCAACCGTAAATGTCACGTCGCCACTGACCTCGCCCACGCCGGCAACGGCGAAACCGCTCCCCTGCGCAATAGAGTTGAGCTCGACGACGAGGTCTTCCGCCTCGAAAATCGTGAACGGGAACGTAAACAGCGTTGTTACGCCATTACCGACGTACGCTACGACTGGGATCTGGACTGGGAGCGTCACGCTGCGGCCTCACTGGGTAGCGCGCCGCATTGGCGGCGCTACGTTTCGAGCGTCACTTCGTGAACGCCCGCTGATGGACGCCAATCGTGCTGCTGTTCGACGGTCGAGTTCTCGGCTAAACGACCGATCCGCACCGGCGCTTCGAGGATCGCGCTCGCCGCCGCGTCTATATAGTCGTCAGGTTGCTCCTTGATCAGGGGGTTGAAATCCTTCATCTGGTCCCACGTCGGGCCGTCGAGTACGTTCACGTGCGCCCACAGCACGCCGGACTTGAGCGGTCCTTCCAGACCCGCGAGAATCTTCTCGTTCTTTTTCAGGGTCGCCGTGCGCTCGATCACGCCGCATTGCAGTCGCCGCTGCCTGATCGCCTTGCGCAGCAACTGCGGCACGAAACTGCCGACGCCGTTGGTTTCGACGTACATCTGCGGGATGTGATATTTCTCGATCAGGTCGCAAACCTGCAACACTTGGCCGCCGGTAATCTGCGCGTTGGCGCCGTCAGAGAATTCCGCGAACTCCCCTGTCATCCCTTCCGCGACGTGCCAGTAATAGTTGCCGGCCGCATCGTCCAGAATCAGCGCCACAGCCGGCACGTCGCCGCCCACCTTACCGGTCGCACAATCCCAATAAGCTCGAGCGCTGACGATCCGCACGCCGCCAAGCATCATGCGCATATCGCCGCGGCTGCCGAACTGCACCACCGGCTGAACGTCGTACGCGCGCAGCTTCTCCGGATCGAGCCGCACCTCGCCGATCGGCTTCGAATGGAGCTGGTACTGGCTGTCCCATTCGTTGATCGTGCGCGTCTCGCGCCGCCGCTTCTCGAGCTCGGCAGCATCAAAGCGTGCTGGCCACGCGCAACCGGCGTAGAAATCGATCAGGCAGTCGGGCGCATGCGCGAACCAGACGCGGTTACCCTCTTCAACAAAATAATCGGTGCCCTCACGCAGCAGGCGCGCCGACTTGCCGATCCCCGAGAAAACGTACTCCGGCCGGAAAGGTATCTCGTACCGCTCGGCCTTTGCCGCTTCAAAGCGGTGCTCATGCTCGAACATCTTGATGGTCAGGCAGTCCGCGCCGAGCTTTTCGATTTCGTCGTAAAGGGAATCGTGCGTGTGCGGCGTGCCGATGTAGAGCTTGCGGCCGCCCGGCACTAGAATGTGCGTCTGCTCTCCCAGGCGGTAGCGCAGCTTCTCGCGCGCCTCGGGCGTCTGGATGTTGCGCGGCACCTCAACGTCGTCGTTCTGGCATTCGTCGGAGCGCGCGCTGGTCACGTTCGACAGAATGCCCTTGGCGTACATGCTGGCGTTGCGGTGGTCGACGGCGCCAACGATCCACCATTGCTCAACGGTGCCTTTGCCGGGCGGCAATAAGCCCTTGGTCAGCGGGTGATTGCGAATGACGTTCTGCGTGTCGCGGCTCGTTTTGTAAGCGGTGCCGTCAGATTCGGACTGGTGCAGGATGCGGAACTTCGGGTCTTCGTAATACAGCCAGGCGTTGTAAATCGCGAGTAATGTCGATTTGCCGAACCCGCGAAAGCAGCGAAACACGCCGAGGTTGCCGCGAGTTTCCAACCAGTGGGCAGCAATGACGTGAATATCCGGAACCTCCCAGCGCATCCGGTCGGCCCAAATCAGAAAGAAAGCAACAAACGATATCTTACGAGTCACCAGCTGCACGCTTCAGGAACCCCGCGCGCGAGGTGTCCTGCCGTACCTTGTCGAGCAGTTGCGATGCGCGCTTCTCCGCACCCTGAATCTGGCGGTCGAGCTCGCCATCGGTGTACGGATCGCGGCCGAGCGCCGGCTTATCGTTCGCGATCAGCTTGTTTGTTTCGTGTACCAGCATCACCGTCGCGACAGCGTTTTTCTTTTCCCAGTAGCGGTCGCCGCGTTCCTGCTTGGTGAGCTGCGCGCCCATCGTGCCCACGCCCGGCCAGTTCTCCGGATCGGCCTCGTCGAGATACACATCGACCAGCTTCTCCTGGAGCTGCTGCAGCCGTTCCAGTTGATCCTGTCGCATCACTGCCTCCCGAATGCCGAAGCCAGATTAGGCGCACGCTGCGGCGATGACGTGCCCGGCGACCAGTAATACTCATTACCGCCCTGTTTGTTCGAACGGTTGATGTTGCGCTGGGTCACGCCCGGCGAAAGATTCTCGGCGAGGTTGTCCCAGACCAGTCGGTTCATCACCGCTTTCCAGTACCACAGGTTAACGAGCGGCAGATCGGACTGCGCAGTTTTGAGCAGGTCCGCGCCAACGTGCGTGTCTTTTCCTTCGGCGGCGTCGGCCGCGTTGGTGGCCAGCGCGTGAAGCGGCTGGAATGCTGTCGACACAACCGGGCCGCCGATGAGGCTCGACAGCAACGAACCGTAATCCGAACTGGTGAGCGCCGCGTTCAGCATGTCGCCCGCGAAACCCGCGCCGCCGCCCGTCGTGAAAGCTCGCGTCCAGAACGCCGCGGTGTGCTTCAGGTCGGGGCCCGCAACCGGCTCGGGATCCTTGCCCGTCAGAAGGCTCTTCGCCTCGTTCGTGATTGCCCCAATCAGGGTCGTGCGCACGATCAGCGCGGCACCATATGCAAGCGGATTGGCAAGCGCCGGTGCGCCCTCGACGCGGTAATCGCCGGAGCGCCGCATCTCGTTGAGCCGCCCCCAATGACGGGTCACCATCGCGATAGGGAAGCTTTTGAACTGCATGAAGGTCTTCTGCAGTTCACCCTTCCACGTGCCGGCGTTGCCGGAGGTAATTACTTTCGTCGTCAGGTCCGGATTCAGCACGGCAAATTCGCCCTCTTCGCGAATCATGCCGAGGATCTTGGGCACCACGTTGGCAGCGCGCTCGTCACCGGTCTCGTAGATCGAATCAGGCGTCAGGTAGCTGCTGCTGCCGTATTTGCCGGGCGTCGCCTGGTTGACGACCGACCAGTCGTCGGCCGTGATCCCGGCGCGCGACATCGTGCGGCGATCCCATTCCGTCAGGTCTGCCCACGGCGTTTTGGAGATCTCGCCCAAGCCGCGCATCATGTTGGCCTGAAAGCCGGTGCGAAGCGCATCCGTCCAGCCAGTGATTCCGCCGAACTTCATCGTTGACGCTGACAGGTTTTTCGCCCAGTTCGTCGCCAGAAAGTCGGAGCCCCAGCGCGTCATGCCGTGCTCGAGCTGCTCGGCAATCAAACCCTGCGACGAGAGCCACGACCGAAACTCTTTCGAGCCCGGCGCCATCAGGCGCGCCGCCGTACCCAGCGAGCGGAAGAACGGCACCTTGTTGTAGTTCGCGGTCACAAACAGCGTACCGACGTCGCCGAGCGCCTGCAGCACGGTGCCCTGCAGCTTGATTGCGCCAACGGTTGTGCGCAACGTCTGGAATGTCTTGGCCAGCGCCGGGTCGACGGGCGTGTTGGTATTGCCGTTCACATAATCCCAGTACGCTCCGATCGACGTCGGGCCTTTTTCCAGAACGCGGACCGGCGTTGAGTCGTGCTCGGCGGTGCGGTCGATCTGCGCCATGATGTTGCGCGTCGGGTTCGGGCCGTAGCGCTCGACCAGCGCAATGTTCTTCGACATGCCGGTGACGTGATCATTCAGCGCGTTGAGCAGCGAGCCCTCGCCATACGTACGGTTGTAGTCCATGTGAGCGTCGGCATCCGCAAAGTGCAGGAACCGGTGCTCGGAATTCGCGTTCGCCCGCGCGCCAACGGCGCCGCGCAACGTCGTGATTTCGCGCGGCGACGTGCCGGCGATCTCGTCCCAGATTCCCGGCTTGCGCTTCGCGACGTTCCTGCCCTGAGCAGCAATGTTCGCTTCCTGCCACGGCCCGCGCGCCTCGCCGGTCAAAACCTGACGCACCTCGGCATCGCTCATCATGTCGCCCGAGTCGTTCAGGTATTTCGAGCGATCGAGCCGCGGCAGCACGTAATCCGCCCACGCATGGCGCGCCACGTCGGAACCATTACCGAGCACCCTAGACTGGTTGTGCCTGATCGGCACATAGCCGTAACCCACGTCACCGACATTGCCACCGGATGAATTGAAGCGCTTACGCATCGCTTCGTTGGTTTTGCTGATCTGCTCGGCCGCGGCCTTGGCAACGTCATTGCCCGTCGAGCCGTCGGCCTTTTTGTAGATCTCGCGAATGATGTCCCGCTCCATCGCCGGGTTGTCGACGTCGAACGCGCGCGCGAGAAAGTTCTGCCCTTCCTTCATGGCGTCGATCGCGCCCATCGTGCCTCGCATATAGTCGGCCTTGATCGCGCCAGACAGCACGTACGTTTGCTCAATGTCGGTCTTCACAACTTTTTCGCGTGCCCGCTTGTCGTGCGCCTTCTCAGGTTCGGCATACAACGCGTCTTCAATCCGGTTCTGAGTTTCGAGTTGCTTGGAAACCTGCAGAAGCTTGCGCTGCTTCGCGAGCTCAGCTTCTGCGGCCAGCTGCTTCGCGGCCCATTCCGCGCCGGCGCTGATGCGCTCGGACGGGTTCATGCCTCGCCATGCATCGATATCGCGGTTCGCGATCGAGCGCATGCCGGCGCGCACGCGGTCTTCGATATGGTCTAGCTCCGCTTTCGTGAGCGGCTTTCGACCGGCAGCCGCCGCGGCCTGTTGCACTGCATTCGCACACTTATCATGCATTTCCGGTCACCGTCCCAATAAAGCAGTTTGCCGCGACGCTGAATAGCTTCGTATCGTCGAGCGTGGCCGCGTGTTCGTTATCGATCAATTCGAGCGCGGATGCGAGCGTGCCGTTGTGTTCCACAGCATCGGGTGTCGACGGGTCAAGATGAACAGGCGTATCCGGCGCGACCTGAGCGGCATCTCGAACATTTGATTCGACCGGGCTCAGCCGTTTTTCATCGCTCGCCGTGGCGCTCTGAATTGGCCGATCGAGTCCGGCGCCAGACGCATCAGGAACAGTCCGAGCACGCGCGGCGACAGCCTCTGCGCGCCTCACTTCAACGATTTTGTTACCGGCGTGCATCCCCCGATAGCCTTCGTAACCGGGAATATCGTCGGTAGGTTTCCATAGTTCCAGCGGGTAGCGCCCGACCTGGGGCTCATCGTGGATCGGAATGCCGCGACTGGACGGTGACGCTCCCCACTTGCCTTCTTTCTCGTTCCACGTGAGAAGCGTTGCTTTACCGTCTTTGATGACAACGCGCGCGCCTTTCTCGTTTAGACCTTCAAGGCCGGCTGCAGAAAGCCGCGACGCATCGTCATCAACATAAACCGTTCTGGCGGACTGCGTTTTCACGCCGCTGTCACCTTCATGACCGACATCGGAGCGCGCTGCCTTGTTGCGAGTCGTCGTGCCGTCATCATGAACCGTGTAATCGCTGCCCTTCGCAGTCGTGTAAGCCGTCACCGGTGCGGTTTCGGCAGGCTCATTCGAAGTAACGGCCGGCTCACTACCACTAGCGGTGCCGGCGTTCGCATCGCGCGCGAACGTCTGCAGCGCATCCGCGCGCAAAGAGTTGGGCGGCAACGCATCTGCGACGCTGGGAAACTGACCGCCGTCCATCTGGCGCGCCGCCAGCTCGAACGCATCCTGATGCGCCACCATGCTCGCGATATCGGTGTCGGGCCCGAGGTGAGCATCGTCGACAAGATGCTGGCCAGTCGACAACAGCGACGCATCCACCTGTTCCGGCGTCGGCGTGAACGAAGCGTTGCTGATCTGGTGATCCGCGGCGAATTGGTCGTAACGATGCAGATATGCAATCGTCTGCGGATCCGTCGGCGCGCCGCCGGCGTGCACCGCTTCGGCTTGTTTCACGCCGCCGTTGTACTCGGTGATCGCGGCACGCACATCGCCGTCATAGCGCTGCAGCAGATCCTTCGCGTACAAAGCGCTAGCGTCGATGGAATTGACAGGGTCAGTCGGGTCGCCCTTGCCGTACGCTGCCCACGTTGGATCCGTGAACTGCATTACACCTTTGGCGCCGGCGGAACTCACCTGATTGCTATTCGACTGCTCGCCTTTATTCTTGATGAAAAGAAGCATCGCGGGCGGCACGCCGGCCGCCTGCGCGGCCTGCGTCGCGTAAGCGTCAAGCGATGGTGAGTTGAACGCCAGCGCTTTACGATCAGCGACCGACATGCTAGTCAGGGGTTCGGACGAGATCGGCACGGGCGGCGTCGGCGCAGCGCCCGCAGCAGTTGCGGCCCTGTCGGCTCGAATCTGCCCGACGGCGTGCACGGCGCCGAACGCACCGGCGACCAACGTCGACGCGGCGAGATTGGTCGGGTCAAGCGGATCGATCTGATCGGCGAGATGGTCGTAATTTGCGTTGCGCAAAATCGCCTTCTCGGCAGCACCCTGCGCAATCGTCAGGCCAGGGCCGCCGACAGCGACAAGCCCCGCGGTGCGCAACAACGTCGAACCGCCGAGCGGCATCACCGCGCCCGCGCCGCCGAGCGCGCCCTCGATCGAGCCAATCGCTGTACGGGTACCGACGTCGACGCCCTGCCGCTTCAGATCTTCCGCACGCGACAGACCCATCGAGCCGCCGCCAACGACAGCGCCGGCCAGCGGGCCGCCGAGCACGGCCGCCGGTACGATCTGCGTGAGGCCTGATACGGCGCCTTGCACGACCTGATCAATAGCCGTGGTTTTCGTCGGGTCAGGCTTCAGCGTGTCGGCAAGATCATAAAGATTGGTACCGGCTGTTGATTCGAACAGATGGCCAGAACGTGCCTTTGTGAATGCATCGCCAACCTGCGCATCCGCGCGCTGCACCGCATCCGGGTTACCAGCGAGCGAATCGGGGTCGACGTATAGCTGGGACAAACCGCTCGCCGTATCGGCGGCGGCACCGAACAGCGACGCGCCGCCCTGTCCGATGCCTCGGCCGACGGCGCGCGCGATCGACGTGATGGATGTCGACGGTGTGCTCTGTGGCGTGGGCACGTTGACCTGATTCGACCCGGCGAGGAAGCTCGACGTTGAATCGGCATAGAGGTCGTCAATTGGCATGCGGGCCTCAGAAAGGATTCGGCGTCATGTCGGCGGTGGAAACGCTGCCAACGTCCGACGTCGGCGCTGCGGCTTGCGGCTTCTGGCCAAGCATCAGATGAACAAGCACTGGCTTGCCAGTCGAATCGTTGACGAACTTGGAGCCGGCACCGATCGCATACGTGCCACGCACGCCGACACGCGTCAACTGGTAGCTGGGGAACTTCGCCATGAAGTCGGCGACCGGGATCGGCTGGCCGTTCGCATATACCGTGTCGATGGCTTTGCCTCCCACCGTGTTTTCGATGTTCGTGGCCGAAGCGGTTTTCACGCTGTTCTGAAAGTCGTTTTCGTTCCAGCCGTACGGCATTGCGACGGCGTTCGGCTTGCCCTTGTTCTGGCCAAATGCTTGCAAGCCGCCAGTCGTCGACATACCGCCAGTCGCCGCGTTGATACCGTCTTGAACATCTGTACTGTTCGGCGACGGGCGGCCGTTACGCGCCGCACTGCCGACGGCAATCAGATACGCCATATCGCGCGCGTCGGCGGCCTGCTCCGGCGGGAGCGCCTGGCC
Source organism: Paraburkholderia sp. D1E (assembly GCF_052682275.1). Classification (NCBI taxonomy): domain Bacteria; kingdom Pseudomonadati; phylum Pseudomonadota; class Betaproteobacteria; order Burkholderiales; family Burkholderiaceae; genus Paraburkholderia; species Paraburkholderia sp. D1E. Next base: position 6,091,491 of record NZ_JBQYMB010000001.1, on the reverse strand, counting down.
GATGGTGTTCGCGATAGTCGCCTTCATGCCTGTAGCAACGGTTTCGTCGACCTTCACGGTCTTGTCTTTCTCGGCCTGCGCGCCGGACAGAATGAACGCGCTCACCGGGTTGCCGCTGACGGTGATGAGCGGATCGCCATTTCCGCCGCCAGCGCCAGCTTTCAGCGCCAGCGCAGCCGCCGGATTCTTTTCCTTCCACTGCTGGGCGAGATCACCGATACGGGCGGCATCACCGAACGCCCCGCCGATGCCGTTCATCACCTGGGCCTGCGCGTCTACCGGCAAAGCGGCTACCGTCTGCAATACCTGCTGCGACTCGTCGGGCGTCAACAACGACACCTTGCGGCCGGCGGCCTGATCGACAACGCCAGCCGACTGCGATCGCTGCTGCAGTGAGGTGAGAAGATTCGGGACTGAACTTTCATCGATCGGCGGAATGCTCTGGATGGCGCCGCGATCGAGAGCAGCATTCCATGGGTCTTTTTTGTATGCCTCGACGCTGGAGGTGTAGATCTGCTGGCGTTGCTTAACTGCTGCGGCGGTCGCTGGATCAGTTCCAACACCCGGCGTGTTAGCAGTTTGCTGGTCGGCTTGGATCGCCGCTTGCATCTGCGGCAATGGCAACGTCGAGAAACCGGCATTTTTGCCAGCTTGCGTGATGAGTTGTTGTGCCTCGCCCTCGAGCGACGTGCCAGCCGTCGCTGCGGTCAACTGCTTCTGATAGGCAGGGCTGAACTGCTTGCCTTGATTCATCAGGTCGAGGCCGCCGTTAAACGCAGACGTGGCCTGAGTCTCGCGTGCGCGCTGCTCCGCGTCCTGCTGGTTTCCCAGCGAAAGCTGCTGCGACACCACAGTGGCAAGCGCCTGATTGCGCTGCGTCGGGTTCATTTTGTCCGCGTAAAACCCGTCGGGCGCAGTGAGGTCGTGCTGCAGCTGGTTGAGCGCATTGAGATCGCCGTTCGATCGCGCCTGAATAACGGCGGTCGTGGCGTGCTGCGCATATTGGTTTTCGGCCCAGCTTTGCGCGGTCTTCTGTGCGGTCTCAAGTGGAACGCCGGCCGACTGAGCGGCATTGAGATAGCCGGCCTTCGTGCTGGCCACCGTCGCGTCGATGCTGCCCGGGTCGATCTCGATGTTCTTCCCAGCGGTGTCCAGCATCGTATTGGCGTTGGCGCCAATCAGCTGCTGGCTGTTCTTCGTGATTGCAGCCTGCGCGCTGAGCGCCACGGTGCTATTAAGAGCGCCCGACTGGATTGTCGCAACGCGCTTGTAATGCGTGTCGGGCAACGCGCCGATGGTGCTGTCGAACGACTGCTGTTTCGCATTGTCGATCTGCGACTGATACTCCGTCTGGTCAATCTCGCCGCTTTGCAGCCGCTGGCCAGATCGTTGGAGTGCCAGTTTCATATCCATATCATGCTGCTGAAACGCCGTTGCGGCGCTGGTGCGCTGCAGATCGTCGTTAAGCCTCTGTTGCTGCGCCTGCAGTTTCTGGCCGGCATCCTCCATCGTCGTGCCCAACTGCTGCTCGGCGGCCGCCGACAGCCCGCCAAAGTCGGCGGTGGAAGTCTGAACCTGCTGCGGAGGCGTCGACGTGACGTCGCCCTGATTGCCCAGTGGAATTCGTGGCATCGCTTAACCGTAATCTGAAGGGTTGTCGAAAGAGGTGTCGGCGGCCGACGAAGAAGAAGACCCAGCGGCCGTTTTCCAACTGTTCGCTGTCGTCGCACCGCCAGCGAGTGCGCTCAAGGCGCCTTTCACCAGGCCGACCTGCCCGGCTTTCAGCGCATCGGCGGCGGCCTGCTGCTCAAACCCTGCCTGCGTGCGCATGTTCGTCGCTCGACTATCCGCGTTAAGAATCGTGTTCATTGCGTCCGACTCGGCGTTCTGGGTGATCTTCGTACGAACGTCGCTCGCCGTTCCCTGACTGACGTCGACGCCCGACGCCGCCATGGCTGAATTTGCCTGTCCAACCGTGCTGCGGCCCTGCGTGCGGATCCGCTGGGCGGCCTGATAACCGGAGGCCTGCGTCTGGTCGGCCGTCGTGTAGTCCTGATTCGCCTGCGTGGTCAGTTGCGAGGCCTGCGCGTTTGCCGCCGCTTTTGTGCCCTGCGCGTTGACCACCGCGCCAGCGCCCTGCGCAACCAGTGCGAGCCATGCCATGTGTCACCCCAGATTAGAAAGAGCCGAGCCAATCCGCTTCAGGCCAAGCAAGCCGTAAAGCGCGACCGTGCGCTCCTCGTCGATGCCGCTGGTCACACCGATATTGATGTTCACGACTGGAGCTTGTGCACGCGCCCAGTTCACATAAGCCTTCATCAGCGCGAAGCCAGCGAACGTGCCGCGGTGCTCGGGCCAGACGAACACGCCGTAGTCAAACGTCAGCGGTATGTCGGAAAACCAGTCTCCGGAGAGGCCACACGCCATGCCGCCGACGATCTGCCCGACGCGCTCGTTCACGAACACGACGCCGGGCCCGTCGATCAGCGACTCAAACATCGCGCGTGCTTTGGCTTCGATGAAGCCGAACGAGCGAAAACGGCCCTCCGCGACGAGAGCACTTCCCATTCGCAGCAGTTCCGGCATGTCGTCGTGTGTTGCCTGCCTGATCATGTTCAGCCCGAGTTGACGGTGAATTGCCGGATGAACGCAAGCACGTACCACTGGTACGGCTGGTCCTGTTTGATGGAGATCTCCGACGACGTATCCCAGCCCATGTCGGAGATTTCCTTGTCGCCGGTGAACGGCTGCGGCGCCTTGTCGAGAATGCCAACGCCGAACTCACGGAACGCAATCCGCTGATCGTCGATCAGGCAATTGATGGTGTTGAGCACCCGTACGATCGCCTGCCCCGTCATCACCTTGTTGCCCTGCGACGTGCCGAGTCCGCCGCTTACCTGCGGTGAAAGCGTCAACAGTTCGCTGTCGTAGTGCAGGCCCACTTCGATCGAGTAAGCAATGCGCGGTATCGTGACCTGACCGCCAGTCACCGTGAACTGGCCGAGGTAAACGCCGTCGCCCTTCACGTCGACAGTTTTTCCCTCGAGCAGCCCGAATCCGTTCCAGACCGTCGCGCCTGGCCCATACGTGCCCAGAATGGCGGCGTCTGTCATGACGGTCTGGTCGAACACTTCAACGTATTGCGCCGTCACGCCGTTGATCGTGCGCTGAACCACCACGAAAACAACGTCGCCATCGGGGCCGGGAATCACGCACACGGACTTGTACAGCCCATCCGTCGTGTGTTGTGCGAAGCCGCACACGCCGTCGTCGAGGTCATACGTCAGGCTCACCAGCACGCCGTCGCTACGAACCATCCACACGATCGAGTTAGGCTCGGCCTGAAAAGCCATGTCGATGACGCCCGGCCCGGTGATATGTGCGGCCAGCCGGGTGAGGTTGCGCGACTTGTACGAATCCGTGGTGAAGTCGTAATTCATGCAGCGAACTTTCTTCCCGGCGCGCTGCAGATAGATGAGCTCGTTGCCGACACGCACGGGCCGGGCTTGAGCTGCTCCATAAATGGATTGGCTCCGGACATCGATATTGGTGGGCCCGACCGAGCTACCCGTTGGCGCGCTGACCGTGAATTCCTCGCCCTGCGTCAACAAGGTCAAAATCCGCGACGATGCGATGTGCACCACTTCATTGACCTGGTCAGAGTCCGCCGAATAGGCAAACGAGTCGTCGTCATCGGTGCCGGGCGTGAAATCGAAATAGAGACCAGTACCGCTGGCCCATACCATTTCCGGGAAACTGGTCGACCCTGCGGCGTACAGACGTTGCTGATACAGGCTCACGGCGCGGGGGTAGCCGTCGACCGGATTCCAGACGGCCGACTTGAGGGACCAGCTGCTCGGCGGTGCGGTAACTGTCGCGGTCAGTGCCTTGACAATCTGGGCGTACGCCTTGGATGCAGAGGCAACCTGCGTGATCAGCACCAGGCCGCCATTGATCGAAATGTAATTGCCAACGTCCGTCGCGCGCCATGCCGAGCCGGTACCGTACGGATACACCGAGCCGAACGTGCCGCCAGCGAGCAGCGACCCATTGAAGGTGAATGTGATGGACGTGACGTCCGGTACCGCGACGACGGTGTAAAGCCCATCGAGCCCGGCAGACTCAAAGCCCGACAGCGCGATCTGCTGCCCGACGATGAGGCCGTGATTTGCCTGACTCTCGAGCGTCATCGTCGTGCCGGTCAGCGACAGCGTTTCAACCGCGATCGCCGGGCCGTCGGCAACCAGAGTCACGGCGCCGTCGACCGGCACAGCATTGGACGGCGTGATCGAAACGAAGGGAGACTGGTCAAGCTTCCACGCGCTGGCCGCGTAAGCGCCAGCGGGAAACGATGAAGTGACAGTGATATCGACGTTGTTCGCATCAACGTACGTAGTCACCGCGGCGATACCGGAATCGGCAACGATATTGCGACCGACGTCGGACGGAAGAAACGCGCCTGCCGCCGTCGCAACACCAGTTGCGCCCGATGCGGTCACAGATAGAGCAAGGTCAGCGGCCGGACGGACGCCGATCTCGTCGATTGGGCCCGGATCGAACGGTGCATCACCGATCGCCCACGCGGTCTGCGCATCTCGCACGATCCGTTTCACCGGTACCGATGGATGCGCAACGAACATCGTGTCGGAACGCTGCGCAAACTCGACGTTGAAAACTTCGGCTTGCGGCCACGGCGTGGGAACCTCGATTGGCGCGCCGCCGGACTGGATCTGGCCGGTGACCGTGAAAAATCGCGCATACCCGTCGCCGACCTCGAGCACGTAAGCCTGCGACTTGTTGAATACGAACGGAATCAGCCGCGTCGTGCGATCGGGGTATTTCGTCGGCGCAACGATGCGACTGCCGGCGCGGCGCATCGCACCACCGGAAAGCTGCGGCACGGCATTGTGAACCGTCTTTGCGCCGTTCTGGTACCGGTCGAGATCGATGTGCCCGGCGAGATCGGGCGAGAGCTCGCCAGCGTTGAAGCTGGTCTGAATGAGAGTGAGCTTTGCCATGACTTACCGACCCGGCGCGCGTGAGAAGCCGTACAGACGACTCATCAGCAACGGGAAGTCGCCGAGCGTTTCGTCTTCGGAGTCCTGGCCGTTGACCGCCTTCGCCGATTTCATCAGGCCGGCGAGCTTCTGCTCCTGAGCCTGCATCATCGCCGTCGACTGCGTGATCGGATATGCAAGCACGGCCGACATGGCCGCCTCCATCACCCCGACGAGTTCGCTGTCCCACGTCGATTCGACCTGGTTATTCCACACGTACACCAGCGGCAGCGTGGCGCGATGGGCAAGAATGAGCCGACCCTCCTGCGTGTAGGTCAGCGGCACATCGCGCTCGCCAATCTGGATTGTGCGCAACCAGTCGGACGGCAACTGGAACTGGTACGGAAAATCGAAGGCAGGCTTCGTGGCGAGCGGCGCCAGCACAACGCGCTTGCGCGCGCAGTTCCACGGATGGTCGCGAAGAATCGCATCACGCACCGATGGGTACAGATTGGCGCACGCACGCGCCGCCTTGGTGGGATCATTCAGCGACGAGATCGGGTTGTCCCCGAGTCGCAAAAGTGCGTTTGAACAGACGGAAACGCTGCTGGTCATGGTTTGCCTTAGACGAAAATGCCGGGAGCGTGAGCCCCCGGCATGTACACCTCACAACTTGCCGGGATCGCGTCCGGTTAGTCGGTCACGTAGTCGACGGCCACCGCGATCAACTGACCGCCGCCCGGCGTCACGGCGCCGGCGATGGTGCCGTACACATCCACCTCGTCCTGCGTGATGTACGACAGGCCCGTAACCACCAGCGTGCCGGTCGTCACGTCCGCATTCCCGGCCGCGTTGATCGCGGTCGCAGCGGCTAGTCCGGACGCAGCGATGACCGTCTTGTCGAACGTCTTGCGCAAGCCGATCGCGAGCGTGCTCGACGCCGTGCCAGCGGCGTTGTTCAGGCGAACGCCACAGATGCGCGCCGCCTTCGGGATGCGCCCGAAATAGATCGTGTCGCCGATCGCGGCCGAGATCGAATTGATCTGGCCGAACATGAGGCGGCGAACGCCGTGGCGCTCGTTGGACTGCAGCTTGCTGCTCGGCGTCGCCGCCAGCTTCGCCATCTGGATCGAGTTAGCTTCTGCCATGATGTGATGCTCCTAAGCTTGAATGAGGTCCGAAGTGCGGCCGGCGCGAACCGGCCACCGCATCAGGATCAGAACTGGAAGTCGACCGTGACGACCTTGTTTTCCTGCGTACGCAGCGCGCCGTACGATTCGGAAATGTAGATCTGCGTCGCGTTCTTCTTGTCGCGACGCGGGCCGATATCGATCTCACGCGCGAGGCCGGTGCCGAACTGCACAGCCGTCTTCGTGTACGCAACCGTGGTCTTCACCGTGCCGACCGTCAGCAGGCCTTCGTACGGAATCCAGCTGAAGCCGAGCCACTGACCCGACAACTTGCCTTCCTGCAACATCTGGACGGCCATGAAATCAGCCGACGTCAGCGTGGTGTCGGACAGAATGTCCTCGAGCATTTCCGAGTCGTACAGCATGTAAAGCGACTCGCCGTTCTGCTCGTCGGCCTCGGCCTTGCGGAACAGCTTCTTGCAGGTGATCAGCTTCGCCTTCGTCATGCCGAGGCCGCCGTCCAGGATCTTCTGCGTGTTCGGCATTGCGATCGTGCTGTACGGCTGGCCCTCACCGGCGCGAACCAGTGTCGGGTTGATAATCGACTGGTAGATCACCACGTCTTTCTTGCGGTTCATCGCCGCAACGCCGTTCTGCGTGTACACGCCGCCCGGGTTTGCCTTCAGCTTCGGCACGTCGTACTTGTCGACGGGCGTCGCCAGTCGAAGTCGCGCATCATGCCGACGCGCGTATCGTTGGTGTTGTCCGACCATTCGGTATCGCCGAGGCGGTTCGTGACTTCGTTGGCCTGCGTAGCGGCAACGTTGTTCTCCGTGAACGACGTGCCGGTGACGCCGCCGACGTCGGTGACGGTTGCCTGCAGACGCGACTCCTTCTGCTGCGCAACCATCTGATACGTGTCCGCAAACTGCTGGACAAATGCGGCGGTAATTGAGTCGTTGACTGCCGAGTTCATGAAGAGCTCCTAAAAGGTTCGATGTTTTCTTGTCGCCTTCCAGGGTGTCCGTTACCGGGCCTGTCGTACGCCCCACGTCGGCGAACATGGGGTTCGGGCATGTCGGGTGTCCGCTTGCCAAAGCGGGCCGAATGCTGGCGATCATCGTCTTGAGGGGCGGTCGAGTTCTCGGCTAAATGAAAGCGATGGGCGAAAAAAAGCCCCGCGTGAGTGCACGGGGCAAAGACGGCTACGAGGAGACAACGGTTAAGCGATGGTCGCGGTGCCGTACTTGCGCGCGTAATAGGCGTCGACCTTGGCGCGCGTCGCAGCATGCTGCGGGTGCTTCATGTTCGTGTTGGCCTCGGACGTGAGCAACTGTTTGATCTCGTCTTCGCTCGCGAATCCAACCGGTTGGCCTTCGGCAATCGGACGATCTTCACCGAACTCCGGCCCGATCGCCGCCATCAAGCGAATGAACGTAGGGTTGTTCGCAAGTCCGGCTTTCTCAATGTCTCCATAGGACATCTTGGCTGCGCCAGCGACAACCGTGCTCGCGCGATACGCCATCTGCAGATTAGCGGCGTATGCAGCCTGGTCGGGCCACGCTGCCTTCAATGCAGTCGTCGCGGCCTCGGTGTTGAGCTGGCCTGCGCCGGCAGCGAGCGCGGGCGCCAGTTCGAAGTAGCGCGACATCACGCCGTCGAACTGCTTTTGCGACAGGCCGAGGCCATGCATGTCCGTGCGGAACTTCGAGAACATTTCGTCTTTCGACAGATCGCCAATGACATCTTTCAGCGCATCGGGAACCGCTACCTGGTATTCGTCAGCGCTCTTCGGCGCGGCGCCGCCTTCGCCAAAACGCTTCGATAGCTCGCCGTAACCGTCGGCAAGCTTGCGAGCCGAGGCCTCGACGTCGAACGTACCGTCCGGCTTATTGACGCGGTATTTCTCGGGCACCCACTCAGCAGGCGTCGCACCAGTCGATGCGGCCGCAGCGGCGCCACCGCCGGCGAGGGCTGAAGCAGCAGCGGCGCCAGATGCGCCAGACTCACCTCCGCCGGCAGCGGCACCACCGCCCCCGGCGGCGCCTGCGCCAGCAGTTGCTGCAGCCGTGCCACCATTACCGCCTCCGGCGGCTGCACCACCGCTTGCAGCGCCGCCATCACCCGCCGTATCCATGAACGCATATCTTTTCCAGAACCAATGCATCGTTATCTCCTCGCGCGTCGCGCGTCCAAATCGTTAATACGCCGTGCCGGCCGACCAAGTGCCGGCGACGTTCTCGTACAGCTTGCGCGCCACGACATCGATAGCCAGATCACCGGGCTTGCCGAGCTCAGCAGCGGGCTGACCGATGACTGACGGGATTGAAACCGTCCTGTCGAAACGCGAATCCGGAGTCGGGTTCGCAGTCCATCCGTTTCCGTCGAGGGTAGAGGTTCCAGCCATGATTCACTCCTGAGGTTGCGGGACCTGATCGCCCGGTTGATAAATCGTGTAAACGGAACCGTCGCAGATAATGGCGATGGCACCGTCGGGAAATGCAGACGCCGGCGACTGGATACCCGAAATGGGATCGATCACAGCAGGTATCGTGGTCATGGCTTCAGCACCTCCACAAGGTACGACTCCAGCACGACGGAATCGGCTGCGTTGCCCAAAGTCGCGGTGATGGTCAAGTTCTGGTTTTGGGACGTGTCGACAGCTGTCGACAATGTCGTGAGCTGCCCACCCTGCGCGGGCTGAAACCAGATCTGCGAATTCGCGGCGCCACGGTTTGCGCCAATCAACGACATCCCCTGGTTCGACGTCGTCGTGCGCACCGTCGCCTGAACAAGCGTGCCGCCAAGCCGAAGCGAAAGCGTTTTGTTGTTCGCATTGTTCGTGTTCGTCGAAAACACGGTGACACGCAGTGCGCCGTTCAAACCCAAAGCGCCCGCTGGAATCGGAATCGTCGCAAGTGTGGTTTCCGCAACAGTGCCGGTAACGCTGGTCGGGACGGCCGACTCTCCAATCGTGTACGGCGACAGATGGCCGTTCACCTGTGGCGGATCCGGCGTAATCTGATTGCACGTCCAACCGCTCGCACCAAGGGATGCTCCACCGCCAGCCATGTCAGTCCCCTTGTTCTATGGGTTGTGCGCCATTGGCGCAGTTAATCTGCTTTACGATGAACTCGACAACCTCACGCTTACCCGAACGGAAATCGGTTTCGCGCTGTGCATCGAGGCCGCCGCGAACGTACGTGTTACCGCAAAAGCGCGAAATCAGATCCTCGAGCACCAGCGCGCCGGACTTCGAAAACTCGAACGCAGCGCGGTACTCGTCGGGTGTTGCCTTCATGGGCTCGGCGCCTGGGATGTTCGCTTTCATGACTGGGCGATCATCCGGTTAGCTGCAGCGCTGCCGGCCGACTTCATCACGTCGCCCTGCACTTCCATACCGAGTTGCTGTTGTTGCTGCTGTTGTGCAGCGGCCTGCTTCTGCTGGCGACGAATCGCAACCTGATCAGCCGGGCGCACGATCGAATCCGGAACGCCCAGGCCCTTCGCCGTCTGGCGTGCTGCCTCGTCGAGATCCACGTTATCGAGCACCGACTCGTCGACCTGAGCCATCACGCTGACATCGCCCATGAATCGCTCAATCGCGGTGACTTCCTCGAGCTTCTGAGCGCGAGCGAGCGGGCTCTGGTACTGGATCGAGAAGTTGGTGCCGCCCAGCGCCGGCGGAGGCGGCGCAAATATGCCGGCGCGGTACGCAATGCCGAAGCAGCGTGCGATAAGCGGCTGCAGGTATTCGGCCTGCAGACGGCCGTAGATCGGGCCGAGCAGCTGGCGGATCAGGTCGACGCGCACATGTACTTCAGTTGCCGTCATGGCCGGGCCATCCTGCGGTTGCAACTGATCGGCCATCAGCGTCCGACGAATCGCGCCCTGCAGCTTGTCTTTCTCGGTGAACGCGACATTGAAGTTAGCGGCGGGCTGCAGCGGCTTCATGCTGTCGACCGAGTTCGCAACGATGATCTTCCGCGGCCCGACCTTGATCGTGCGTGGATTGAGCACGCCATCGTCTTCGGCGATCCACATGCCGGACACGGCCAGGTCGAGATTCGCGTACTCCATCTTGACGATATCGTTCAGCGTGCGAACGTCGGGCAATGCGTCGAGCACCGGGCCGACTGCGTATGCGCTGTTCGGGATCTTCTTCCAGCGCGCAACGATGACAGGCATTTCGTGATAGCCAGACTCACGCACGACAGACTTCGTCTTGCAGGCGTACGTGGTCGATGCGATCGGCATGTTTTTCGGCAACACCGCATTCACGACCGACACACTGCGCGGGAAAATGCACTGGCAGAAATCGACCTTCTCGTATGGCTGCGTTTTCGCAAGCTCGGCAATCGACGCCGGCAGCGTGTCGCCGCGGCGGCCAAACTCATTCACGGCCTGCTCAGCGGTGAGCTGATACGGGCGATACACCGTGTCAATCAAACCGCCTGGCTTGGACGATGCGCAAAAGACGTTCGCCATTGGCCAGTTTTCGAAGTAGAAACCACCCTTCTCACGGTCTTCATCGACGTACAGCGCAAACCAGCCGCCCATCAGATCGTCCATGCAATCCGACGACTCGGCGTCGAAGTTGGCGTTGTGGATGTTCTCCCACAGCAGCTCGCTCGATTCGTCGAGCCAGCGCATGCTTTCGTCGTCTTCGTGATTCACGCGCATCTTGAACCACAGCGAGTTCGCCGGCGTCATGCCCGAGATAATCGAAGCCTTCAGGATCCGCGTTGCATCGGTGGCCGTCGAGTCGAAGATCATCGAGACCGCACGCGCGATCTCGTTGGCGTCCATCACCGGCCCTTGCAGGCCGGAAGCGCGGATTGGATCGGTGAGAAGAAAGCAGTCGCGCCACACCTGTTCGTGTGGCGTGCGTGCGCTTTTCAATGCATCGAAGCGTTGCGCGAGCTGGGCGCCGAGATCGTTGGTCATTGGCCGAGTGTGGTTTTGCCAGATGCCAGCACGGACGATGTGCCGGTCCCGCCAGTCGTGCCGCCGGCGCCAGTCGCCAGCAGGCTGGACGCAGCACGCTTCTTCTTGTCCGCAGCAGCCTGGTCATTCGCGGCTTGAGCAGCCTGCGCATCAGCGGCAGAAGCCGCCGTCGTGCCCACGGTCGTGGTTGTGGTCGTCGGCGTCGCCGATGCGTCCTTCGTCCACAAACCGCCCGGGTCGAGGAACTTCGAAAAGCTAAAGTTGCCCATGCCTCACCTCACTGGAAGTTGCGCGGCAACGCTTTCGGGCTGTGAACAACCCAGCCCTGTTGCGTGAGCACCGGCGCGCTGATCGCTTTCGGGTCGATCTCGTCGCGGTGCGGCAGCGACGATTCGCGAGCGGCGGCCTGATTGTCGGGATTTGCCTGGCGAGCAGCTTGCCGACGAGCGGCAGCTGCCTGAGCATTCGCCCGCGCTTCGTCTTGAGACGGCATGTCAGCCGGCGCATTGCGGTAAAGCGTCGCCAGTTCCGAGCGCTTGCTCGCGACAAAACCATCGCGCTGTACGCCTTCGAGCGCATTCCACTCGAGCACGGACAGACCGCTGGTTTCAAATGCCGACGTCACGATCTCATTGAGCGCGACAGTGCGGCCCTCGACGTCGATCGCCGCGCCTGGATCGCCGAGGCCGATCAGTTGCACGTGCGAATCGTCGCCGCCCGCCCGATCACCGGGCGATTGCGTCATCGCTTGTTGCACCGCCGAACCCGGCGTCTGGATGTTGTGATGCCTGCTCATCGTGAAACCTCCATCAATGTGGTGGCGAGTATTGAGCGCGCCACCAGTCGAGTTCTCGGCTATCTGCGCCGATACTTCCGTTCCGAAGGATTCCAGGCCGATGGCAACCGCGGAACACGCGGAGCACTGGCCGGATCTGCCTGCTTGACCTGCGCCCAGAATTTCAGCAATACGTCGCCAACGTCGTGTCGAGGTTCGATGCCGTTGTTCCGGTAGCCCAGCAGTGTGTTCTTCGGGATCGTTGTGAACTGCGCAACCTCATAAAGCGAATAGCCCTCACGCGCGACATCCTCGAGGATGCGAAACCAGTCGATTCGAGTTGTGGGCGCGAGGGCGTTCATGCGTTACAGCGCTCCTTCGATTGCGTGCAACACCTTCATCAGGTCGGCCATGATGATGGCCTCACCGTTCTCGAGACGCGTGCGGAAGTTGCGGGCCTGCACTTTCACCGGGTGTTCAGCCTCGGCAAACTCAGACTCGATTGCTTCCGCGAGGCCCGAGCTGAGCGACGAATCGTCTTGTCCGGTCGAGGAATCGCTCACCATCGGAGCACCCGCAGAAGACGATTGCGCTGTCGACAGTGCCGGCAAGCCACTGCCAATACCATCCGCGGCCGGCGCACCGCTCGCAACGTTTCCCGCTTCACCAGCCGGAGAAGCCCCAGCTGCAGACGTCGCCGCGTCGGCGGAAGTACTCGCTGAGGCTTGGACGTTTCCCGCATCACCAGTAACAGGCGCCAGTGCAGATCCCGTAGCAATCGCACCGGCGACGGCGTTTCCCGCTTCACCCGTCACGCCAGCATTGCCAACACCACTGCCCGTTGACGATGCCGTGCCATCTGCACCAACGTTCGTTGACTGTGAGAGCACGGCCTGGGCGTTTCCCTGATCACCTGCGGCCTGAATCGAACCCGATGCGGCAAGCGCGACAGTAGTCGTATCGGAAATAACGGGTTGTGCGACCGCCGCACTGCCGGCAGCGATCGAGTTTCCCAGTTCAGCCGCCGACGCGCCGACACCAGTTGTATCCGCGGTGGCGACGCCGGGCGATGCACTCGGTGCAGACGATGAGATGCCGCTTGCGGACTGTCCGGCCGCAAGCGTGGCAACGTTTGGGGAATCACCACCAACCGCGCCAACGACCGAAGAAGCCGACGCCGACGGCGACGATCCCGAGGTTGAGCCTGACGAAAAAGAATCGACCGGACTCGCGCCTACCGATTGCGGCAACTGCCCGGTCGAAGTCTCCCCCGACGCGGCCGCGCCAGCCTCCGTGCCGCTCGGCGACGCGTCGGCGGATCCATCTTCAACCGCGCGCATCGGCAACGCGGCAATCAACAGCAGTTTCAAAAGTTGTGAGACTCGCATCATGACTCCTGGAGGTTAAGACGCTTTGTGCTACGGGTTAAACGGTATGGGTGCCTTCAACGCCACGACGCATGCGCTCGAGCGTGCGCTGCTGAAGCCAGTGCTGCGCTTCCTCGATATGCGTCAATGCGCACGCGTTGGCCTTACACGCAAACGGGCCCTTCTGGAACGAGCGCAGCCGGTCAGCGACGATCGCCAACAACACTTCCTGCGTAAGCCCATTCACACCGGCTTCGTTGATCGGGCCGTTCTGAAAGCGAATGTCGACAGCCACATCCTCATTCGACGGGCAATCGATCGCATAGTGGTGATGCGCACCGCCCGAACCGGGCTCGTCGACAACGGTGATCTTCAATTGATCGTTTGCGGGATTTACAACGTGCTCCGTGATAGTTCGCATGTGCCGCTCCTAGTGACTTCGGTTTAAACACTCGCGCCGGCTTTCCAGCGGTCAAAACTCTGCTGCGCCTGGTCGTCGTCCAGCTGCGCAATCGCGAGCTTTTCAAACTCCCAATCGCGGTAACGCTGATCGTCGACCGTGAGATTGATCGCACCAACCGTCGCGCGGATCACGCGGTCGGCGAACTGTTCGATGCTCAACGGCTTGCCGAGCAATCGATCCTTCCGAGCCAACTTCGCGGCCTGATCCGCGATTAACGAGATCAGGTCATCGCTCAAATGCACGCGCGCGTGTACGCGCGAGAGCGGAGCGGGGTCAAGCGGTGTAAATCCTTCATCTGCCTTACGATTCGTCATCACTCAGATCCCATTCGTTGTCGCCGCTCGCGATGAACGCGGCCAGCGATCTGCGGTTGCTCTTCACCAACGCTTCAACCCGATACGTTCCATCCGGTTGCCAGTTGCGCGGGTTCGCATACGTGGCGTACTGCGGTGGCAAATTCACATCGACGATTACGGCCACCTCGCAATCCGGATCGTCCTGCGCCCGCTGAACGCGAGACACCAGACACTCGAAAAACTGCGCGCCGTCATACGTCGAAAACGGCATCGACATGCGAACCAGCAACCTCATCCGTAGAGCCGCTCCAACGTTGCGTTCAACAAATCGATCTGCGTCATCTTCAGGATGTGCAGGTACGTCTGATCGCCGTGCACGCCGTTTTTGCCTTGGTGGCAGTCTTCGTGGCACAACGGCACGGTGCAAAAGTCACCAGACCGTTGCGCGCCGCCATGGCCGACGCGAACGTGATGCACATCGGTTTTGCTCTCCTGCGTGCGCCCGAGCAGAAAGCAACAGATGCACTGCATCTTCGCAATGCGACCCATATGGGCCTGCTCACGCTTGTTCGCACGGTGTGTCATTGAGCGCGCCGCCCGGCGTGAACCATCGCGTTGATCGAACCGACAACGACCGGATCAGCCCGCGGCCACCAGTTATCCCCAGCGCGATACAACTCGTCGATCTCGGCATCGCTCATGTCGGACGGGACGCCGGCCGCCCTTTTGCGCTTCTCGTTGAGCCGCCTGCGATATGCGGCGGGAGTCGCGGAAAGAGGCTTGGGAGCGTTTTCGCCGGGTCCATTGACGTACACGATTTCGTGATATGAACCGCGCCAGTCGACGATGTGAGCGGCTTCGCTTTGGACCATCGCGGACAGAACGTCACGCACCGGCTTTTTATCGACGCCGAGCAACGCGGCCACCTCGGCGGCTGTACGCGGTACAGGCACCTCGTCGCCAGTAGGCGCCATCAGTTCCCGAATCCTGTCAGGCAACGACTGATGAACGAGCCCGACGTTGCGCGCTTTGGCACGGACCGTATCAATGCTGCGACCGCCGAAAAGGTGAATGTGCGCCGACAGCGGCGCGTGCGATGCATACGCATCAGCAAGCATTTTCAGTTCGGGCAGCGTCCAGTTTTTGCGCATGCTAAATCCCCTGAATTTTTCTCAAGACGGGTAATCGTCGACAGGCATCAGCGCGTCGCCAAACGTCTTGCGCGCGAGCTGGTACAGGTCGAGTTGGTTGAAGCGCTGAGCGTCCGACAGCACGAATTCGATTGCTCGCGGCTCACGCGAAGCCTTCGCCACCAGCACGCGGTAGTAGCGCCAGTCTTCGTCGGCCTTACGGGCACGGACGTCGAGTTCAGCGCCTTGCGCATCGACGCCCTCGGGCGTGCGAAACCATTCGGCCGGATCGAAGCTGGCTGTTGGCGTTGCAGGTGCCGCAGCTGCGGCATCGATGAACGTCGCAACGAATCCGACGTATGTCGGCCGGTCGTCGGTGTCGCGGATCCGTGCCGCCACCGCCAGCGCATGCGCTTCACGCAACCGCGCCGCCGTCACGCCCTTGCCGACCCACGTCAGCACGACGAGGCGATCCCGGCTTCGGTCGATCGTCAGCGCTTTGCCTCGAGCGCTTTCGAGCGACACCAGCAAGTCGGTGAGCTCGCGCTCGGGGTCCGGTTTTGTTTTCTCATTTTCAGCAGCAGCAGCATCGGACTTATCCACAGGGTCGGTCGCGCGCGTTGCTGCTGTAGTCTCTGTAGTAGTCACCCATGAGTTAACGACCTGGGAATTTCCCTCTCCGCGGGCAGGGAAATTCCCTGTCGGCGGAGAAGGGTTTTCCCAGGTCGCGGACTGGGATTTGTCCATTTCGGGAGATGGACTTTCCCCATTTCCCGAAATGGACTTTTCCAGTTTCCCGGAATGGACTTTTCCCATTTCGGGAGATGGACTTTCCCCAGGTGGCTGAGCGGACATTTTCAACTTCGTTTTGCGGACTTTTTTCACCGGTGGCCCAGACGAAAGCAAACGCTCGAGCGCGTCCTCGTCGATGCGGAAATAGATCTTGTGCTCGATGCGCTTCTCGGTCTCGATAAGTACGCCTGTGGCGCGCAACGAAGTCCGCGCCGCCCGCTGCTCCTCGTAGGAAAGCCCCGTCTCGGCTTGAAGCTCGGCAGACGTCTTGTGCACGCCAAGCTCGCTAGTCGTCTTGTCCTGCCAGTAGAAAATCTGGCAAAACAGCACCGAGGCATTCACGCTGCCGAGATAGCGGCTCAACTGTGGATAGAACGCGATCGGGCGCCCGAGCTCGCGCAGGACGTCGCCGACCCTCACCGGAGCGATCCCGCGCAAAAGAGAATCGAGATGACGATCAGCGCCACCATGCCGGCCAGCAGAATGTCAGCGTCCATCGCCGTCCTCGCTTTTCTTGCCGTACACGCGAACCGTCACGGCCAGCAGTTCTTCGACGCGCTGGTGGATCGTGGCGGCCACCTTGCGCAGCGCAGCCTCTTCCACCTCATCAAGATGCCCGTCTTCGATAGCGTCGGTATGCACGCGCGCCAGCCGGCCGCTCTGCTCAACGATCTGCGAAAACTTCTTCAGCAGCTCGTCGTTGTCGATTTCTTCGTCGATGTGCGGCAACGCGACGAATGTGCCGCCGCTTTCGCGTGCGATGGCTTCGGCGAACAGCGTCGTGCGACTCGCAGCCTGCATGGCCAGAGCGGTGTCGACGTGCACGCGCTGACCCTTGACCTCGTACATCCGGTTGTTGAGCGCCGCAGCGGACGGCATGCCGATTGCGGCCGCCATGGCTTCCGCGCCGCCCGGGAAAGCCCGGCACATTGCGAGATAGGCGTTTCGAAGGGCCATAGAGGTTTCCCCGAGTTGATGGTTTTGCTTTTCAGCGATAGCGCCGATACTTCAATCAACGGTTGTAGCGAACGATTACGCCGCGCTCGGCTGCTTCTCCAGCGACGCGCGATAGAAGAAAGCCAGCAAATCTTCCTGACTGATCGCGCCGCCCAGCGCTGCGCATGCATTGCCAAGGTTTTCGATCAGACGCGGCCGGGGCATCTTTCGGCGCGGAAGCAGATGAACTTCGATGTAGGCCGTGCTCGTCCCGGCTATCGCGGCAAACCGCTTGCGCTGATCCCCAGACAGGCCTTGGTAGAACGTCTTCAAATCCATTGGGAGCCACCTGTGAATTCATCTTCGCCGGAGCATATACCAATTCGATATATGCCAGCAATACCTCATACACCAAAATGCAGAATTTACCGTTTAGGTATAGAGACGTATAACCACGTCATGGACATCTGGGAAATTCGACTGGCCAACATGAGACTCCTGGCCGAGAAAGAAGGGAGCAACGCCGCCCTAGCGCGGAAGCTCGGGCTCGCCACGTCGCAAATGCATGCGTACATAGGGCGTCACCCGATAAAGCGGATCACTGATGCCCCAATCGAGCGCGCGACAAAGGCGTTTAATTTGCCGCACGGCTGGTTCGACGTTCCACAAGTCGCGGGGCTGGACGGGAAGCCGGTCGAACTGGGGGTTTGGCCATTCCTCGTCGAACGGGCGCGATTCGACGCGCTCCCGGCCATTGAAAAGGAACGAATCGGCCGGTTTATCAAAGACACCGTGGAGACGTGGGAAGCCGCGAACGCGGCAGAGAGCGACAAATAGAGCGCGCACGGTCACACTAACGGCCGGAGCAAAGCCAGCGGCCGACATAAAAATTTGTTCAACCGGGGGAAGTTATGAGCAATCGCTGGGGCGTAGTCTTGTTAATCGCGTGGCTGGCTGGGAACGTGGCGACGTTCGCGAAATTGACGTTCTTCGACGGATTTCGCTACACATGGTGGAACTGGATTATCGCCGTACCACTAAATGAGCTCCAGGCCGGCATCTGGCCGGTCTATTGGCTGATAGTCCGACCATTGTTCGGACACTGACCTCCATCAAGCAAAGATCTCCCGCTACGGCGGGATTTTTTTTGCGCTGCTGCGTAGACGCTGAGCGCTCAGCTGCACATAGCATCAGAAAATATACCTTTTTGGTGTAGACAAAAATAAACCATCTAGGTATATTTGCCTCCAGTTCATCTGAACCGCGAGGCAAGAATGTCGTCCCCCCAACTCAAGTTCACCGCCGCGACGCGCGTGGACGACGAAGTCAAACACTTCGCCGGCCTCAATGGCGCGCCCGCTGATCCGCGCCGCCTCGCCGCGGTCGATCGCTTCCTTCTCCAGTTCGCCTACGCATGCGCGACCGGTGCCGGCGTTAGCGGCTTCATCTATGTCTGCCTGCTGATCAAAGCGGCGGTAGCGCAATGAAGGCGCTGCTGATCCTTTGGGCGCGCGCGTTCGTCGTGCTCGTCGCGGCCGTTCTGGTGCTCGCCGCCGTTCAGCAGTGGGACGAAATGGAAACGCAGAAAGTGCGCGTATCGATGGGTCGGGGTGCCTGACATGGTGATCTCCTACTTCGAGACGCTCCGGCCTTTCGTCGCATTGACGTTGGTCATCGACGATTTCGGCAATGAGATCGCGCTCAAGGATCTGCCCGAGTTCTGGGAACCGATGTACGGCGCGATGATTTTCGCGCCCTTCGAGCACGCCGATCTGCTTTGCGGGGAGCACTGAGCATGCGCTCCCTCTGGCAAATCATCGAAGACGTCGCTAACGGCTCGCTCTCGCGCTGGGCCGCTTATCGCCTGCTGCGCGCCCAGTTGCGCGCCGCCCGGCGCCGGAGCCGCTGACATGACGTGCTCCGAATCCACTCTCGTTTTGATCATCGGTGCGGTCGTTCTCGCGGCCTCGGCCGGCGTGCTCGGCGCACTGCTGCACCTGTTCGTGAGGAAGGGTTGACATGGAAAACGTCACCATCACCGACGACATGATCGACCGCGAATTCCACGCTCAGGGATTCAGCGGTGTGCCGAACGCTGCGAACGCGGCCGTACGCGCTGCCCTGCGCGCAACGTTGCGTGCGCGCCTCGATCCGAATCCGCGTGTCCGTTCCGCCGGTTCCGTGCGCCGGGCGCTCCCGAAGTTATCCACACAATGGGTCGACGCAAAGCGCCTGGCCGCCAACGATCACGACTGACCATGAGCCGCTGCCACGTCCGTTGCCGTCACTGCGCAACCCGCCGCTGCCTGCGGCGTAACCCGCGCCACTACACCCGCCTGCCGGCCTGCACAGTCTGCGGGCGCCGGAACTATCGCGTTGACCGCTGGATGAACCGGCGCGACACGGGAAAAACGCGGTGCGACTGCGAGGGCTACTGGTTCCCGCATCGTCGCGGCTCGCTTTTCTGCTGGCTTCGTGCCGACGGCACCGGCCGCTATCCCGGCGATCCCGATTTCGCCGATCGCAATTACGACGGCATCGCAGCCTGATGGCTTCCATATCCCAACTCGCCGGCATGCTGGCCCGCGATCCAAAGTTTCGCGAGTGGGCCGCGTCTCACGCCGAGATCGATCCGCTAACCGTCGACGAAGCCGCCGAGTTCATCCGTGTCGTCTGCAACGTCAATAGCCGGCGCGATCTCGCCACCGACACCGCCGCAGCCGAGCGCTTTCACAACCTCTTACGCCGCCCGTTCGCCGAGTGGCGCGCAAAGCAGCACTAACCTCACCTTCAATGGAGAAGCGCAAATGTCCCTGTTTGCATCGCTGTTCCCGTTAGCGCAGAAAACGACGCTGACGCTACTCATCACCGTCGAGGGCGACGAGCTGCGTGTGAACGTCACGCCGCGGCCTAGAAACGAAGTGCAGGGCGAAAAGACGCTCTACCCGCTCTCGCTGCTCGGCACGCCCGACGAACTCGACCGCGATTTCGCCGAGGCCGTGTCGATCTATGAACCCAGCACGCTGTCAGTGCTTGAGCAGGCGCGCGCCGCCAGTACCGCAAACGGCAATCCGCCGAGCACGCCCGCGCTGCCTGCGCCCACGCCGAAGGGAAAGCGCGGCGGCAAACGCCCCGCTGAATTGCCGGCGCCCGAGGCGAATGCCGGGCCAAGCGAGGAACTACCGGTCGATCCGCGTCAGACGCAGATTCCCGGCATCGATCCGGACGCAGACCTCGCCACACTGGAAACGCCAGCTGCAGCCGAGCCGGAATCGACCAACGCACAACCCGCCGCCGAGGATGACGGCGGCGTCGACCTCCTTTGAGGCGCCGCGATGAAAACCGAAACCCTCACGCGTGCATTCCGCTACAACGGCGCCAAGCTCACGGATCCGTCGCCTACCTTTTCGCTGCAACAGGTCCGCGACTTCTACGGCAATACCTATCCGGAGATCGTCAACGCCGAGATCGAAGGGCCGGAAGTCGTCGGCAACACGAATGTGTTCACGTTCCGTCGCGCCGTCGGCACCAAGGGCGCCACCGACGAACTGCTGAGCGTGCGCCAGCAGATCGCCGCAGTGCTGCGCAGCCCAACGCCGATGCCACTGTCGACCCTCACTTACCTGCAGCGGGTTGAACGCTTCGCAACCGCGCATGTGTGCCCGTTGCTCGATGAAGAAGTGAAGTTTATCGATGCGCTGCACAAGCGTTATGTCCGATCGATTACGGCGGTCCAGTCATGACGCTCGGCCAGCTCCGCGCCGAGCTCACCGGCGGCACGATCGCGAAATCCGCCGCGCCGGGCATCGACGTGCGCGCCGCGTCGGATGAGCTCACCCGGCGACTTCATCAGGTGGCGTCGAAGCGCGCCGCAGGCGTCCGCTTGCAGCTGCCCTGCCATCACATGCCGGTGCTGCCATGACTTTCGCAGCCCTCGCTCTCCCCACGCTCGACGCGGTGCCCGCTGCATACGCAATCCGTTCCGGCGGATCGTTCGTGCGGCCGCTCGCGCTTTCGATGCTCGACTCCGGCGTGATCGTCGAAGCGGATGTGCAGCGCCGGCCTAAGTCCGAAGCTGCTTTGGTCGCCGAGGCGCTGACGCGGCGCTGGGCACGCATCACCGAAGGCATGCGGCTTTTCGACTGGAATCTGCGTATCGAGCAGGCGCCTGACGGCTATTTCGGCGATCGGAACAAATCGGCCGATCACTTCTGGGCGATTATCCACACGACCAGCGGTGCGATTAGCTGTCCCCATGTTTGCATCGGCGGCGCCATGCAGGCGCTCGAGGAAGTGCGCGAGGGGCTTGGGCAAACCGTTCTCGCAGCACTGTGCGACGCGCTGGCTTTGCTGCCGACTGTGTGCACGCCGGGCTTTCAGCTTGGTTTCGCCGAGTACATGTATTGGTACGGCGAGAGCAACGAGGAATACGCGATCGAAGAAGCCATGCAAATGCACGACGTCAAGACACGGGAAGAACTGCTGACACTGACGGACTTCTTCACGCGATCGCAGTTCTTCGAAGGCATGCCCGAGTGGGCCGCCCTGCCGCGACGTGTGCTCACGCGCAATCAGATCAATCGCGCCGCCAATAGAGACCCGCTTGCCCGCGAAGTGGTCGACGCAATGACCACGATCTGGGGCATCGCATGCCACTACGGCCCGTTTGCCGATCTCAGGTCGGGCGAAGTCGGAGCGGACCTCATCGATTTCAGCCTGATCATCCGGTGGAGCGAAGACGACGTGGCAACCCGCGTCATCGACGACTACGCACATCAGGCCTATGAGGGCGAATACCTCGAAGCATCCGCCGTTACGCCGCTCAAGATTGTCGGCGGCGACCTCGCGGAATGGCTGAAACACATGGAAGCGACAGCGCTGCTCGCAAAGGCCGTGGAGCATTTGCTGGCGATTTTCATGCGGGACGAGTTCGTGTCGCCGCGAAATATGGTGCGGGTGCGCGTATGAACCCGGTCCAGATCACTCAGGACAGCGACGTGGAGCTGGCGCTCGACAGCGCACTGCTGTTCTACCGCGGACAGGGCACGAACCATATCTACGCGACCCAGCACAGCGCGCGAGTCGTCGACGGCAAGCCTTCACTGCTGCCGGGCGTGCCGATCACGCTCGACCAGTTGGCCGATATCGCCGACGCGGCCGCGAAGAAAACCAGCTATCGCGGGTTCGTGCATGAGCGCGTCGTCTACTTCGCGCCGAATCAGCTTGCATGGTGGGTTCCGGCCTGCACGCGTCGCGTCTGGTTCAAAACGCAAGACGCGATCGGCGAGCGCGCCGCCGAGGCGAGTCACCCGCCGCTGATGTTCATTGTCAGCAAGTCCAGCTGGTTGGTTTTCGCCCTGCGTGAAAACGTGCGGCCGGGTCCATCGACCCGGCTGTACACCGCGCCCTATTACAACGTGTGGGAAAACGGCGAAATCTGCGAGGGCAACGTCAAGACGCCCGACAGCATCAGCACGGACAGCATCAAGCCGTTCGAAGACGCGTTCTTTCGCAGCCGCTTCACC
Source organism: Paraburkholderia sp. D1E (assembly GCF_052682275.1). Taxonomy (NCBI): domain Bacteria; kingdom Pseudomonadati; phylum Pseudomonadota; class Betaproteobacteria; order Burkholderiales; family Burkholderiaceae; genus Paraburkholderia; species Paraburkholderia sp. D1E. Next base: position 6,069,133 of record NZ_JBQYMB010000001.1, on the reverse strand, counting down.
CATTCGAATAACCCCCGACTTATCCACAGGCGCGGCGGCGCTGTACGCCTGTGGCTGGATCTGCTCGACGGCGCCGAATTCCCCCTTGATCGCCTGATCGCCACCGGACGCACGCTGGCGGAAGTCGTCGACAACCTCAAATCACTGGATTGATCTCATGGAAAACCTACTCGCTGAATTTCAGGACGCCACCAAAGAAGGCCTCCGCGATATCGCCGCTGCGCTCGAAAGCTTCTCGCGAGGCGTCGCCGACGAGCTCGCGCGCGCCAAGCCGCGGGCGATCGCCGCAGCCGAAGACGACGACCAGCTGCCGCTCGATATCGCCCTGTTCGATAGCGCGCCGACGGTTGCGGTACCGAAGCATGCGCAGTTCCTGCCGCTCGCCGACGTCGGCCACCGCTTCCTGATGACGGCCGAGGGTGTGTTTGTTGAGGTGCGCCGGCCGTGGCTCCATGTCATCCAGCAGTTGGCCAAGCATAACGACGTGGGCCCGAAGCCGCCTTACGGCCTGGTCATGCCGAAGATCGAACTTGCTTTCGGCCGACTCGGTGTCGCGATGCCGTTCGTGCAGGCGTTCGCCGAGGAGGCGCAAAGCGCGCTGCCGAACGAGCACGCCGCCTGGATCGTCTGGGATCAGGAAAAGAAGGCACTCGCCTACAAGGCACTTCACGTCTCCGCATCGTCGCCCGGATCGATCACCTTCACGCGGCCGGAACTGGAGCCGCACGAATCGCTCGCGATCGATCTGCATAGCCACGGCGCCGGCGAAGCGTTTTTCAGTTCGACCGACAACACCGACGATGCCGGCGAAGTGAAGATCTCCGGCGTGATCGGAGGCCTCGGCGATGGCGGAACGCCAAGCGTCGCATTCCGCCTGTGTGTGCTCGGCCTGATCATTCCGTTGAAGGTACCGGCGTCCGCCGTGTTCAAGGTTCCGGAGCCGGCATGACGCACATCACGCCCGCGCATTTTCTCGATCGGCGCGTGAACATCGCGCTGATCGGTTGCGGCGGTAACGGGTCGCAGATGCTTACAGGCCTCGCGCGACTCAACCACGCGCTGACCGCGCTCGGCCACCCCGGCCTGCACGTCACGGCATTCGACGGCGACACGGTCAGCGAGGCGAATATCGGCCGCCAGATGTTCAGCCCGGCCGACGTCGGCATGCACAAGAGTGTCGTGCTCGTTCACCGGCTGAATGCGTTCTTTGGTCTGGACTGGCACGGCCGCCCGATCCACGCGGGCCCGACCGAGCTCGTCAACGTGGGTGCGGGTATCGCGGTCGTGTGTGTCGACAGCGCAGCTGCTCGAGCAAAGCTTGCGCCGATTCTCGCGAAGACCGCGGCGTATGTGATGGATCTCGGCAACCGCGCCAGCGATGGGCAGGTGGTTTTCGGGCACTTCCGCGTCGACCCGTCGCCGGCCGGAACGCCACTCCGCAATGACGGAAGCGTTCCACTGCGCTGGCCGTATGCCGTGCTGCCCGAGCTGATCGACACATCCGTGCCCGAAGACGACACGCCCAGCTGTGGCCTCGCCGAAGCGCTTGAGCGGCAGGAGCTTTTCATTAATCAGGCGATCGTGACGCCGGCGCTGGGGATCCTGTGGGAGTTTTTCCGGCACGGAAAGCTCAGCTGGTGCGGCGCCTTCGTCAATCTCAAAACCGGGCACGTGCGCCCGCTACCTGTGGATAAATCATGATCGATAAATCAGCGCTCACTTTCAGCATGCTCCGGATGGCAAATACCGCACGGCTGCCGCAATTCAAAAACGCGCGCGGTGAGCCAGCCCACAGCCAGCCCGATGGGTCTGACTGGTCGCTCGGAGAATGGTGTAACGCCGTAACGGGCGAACTCGGTGAAGCTGCGAACCTTATCAAAAAGGTACAGCGCGGTGATTTGACGCTCGACGATGCGCGAGCAGCGCTCGCCAAAGAATTCGCTGACATCGTGACCTATCTCGACATCCTCGCGATGCGCGCCGGCGTCGACCTGGGCGAAGCAACCGTCGACAAGTTCAACGAGGTATCCGAGCGTGTCGGGTGCAACGTTCGGCTCTGAATCGGAAAAAGCCTCCATGCAGCTCGATCTCGTCGGCGGTTTTCATCCGGGCCCGCTGTTTGTGCTGGTCAAGCGACGCCCGCCGCTGATCGATTGCGGGCGAACCGCGGGCCGGCGACGCCGCATGCGCGAGCGTCGGGCGATGCCCCCGTGGGTGAAGCTGTCCGACCTGCGCCCGTTCTATCGCGAAGCAAAGCGTCTCACGCTCGAAACGGGCGAACTGCACGTCGTCGACCACATCGTGCCGCTCGACGGCGAGCGTGTGTGCGGTTTGCACGTCGCCCACAACCTGCAGGTGAGCCATTGGCTTGAAAACGCGATCAAGGCGAATCGCTACTGGCCCGACATGCCGTTCGAACAACTGGAGCTTCTATGACGCTCAGTCAGCTGTTTATGTGGCACCGCGAGCAGGCTGAGCGCTTCGCGTGGCTCGCGGACAACCACAAGACAACCGGCGGCGCAGTCCACCGAGCCGCCGTTACCCGTCGCAATCAAAAGCTTGCGGCGTTCCATGCCGAGGCGGCGTCGATGCTAAAGCTGATGATGCACACGACCGGTGTGCTCGAGCAGGCAGCCGCGATTGCGGACACGTTCACCTGCGGGACATGCGGTATGGACGGCAAGTGCGCTACGGCGATTCGCGCCCTGAAGGAGAGGCAGTGAACAACGCTATCCCGATCATTGGCGACCGCGCCATCAGCCTGCGCGAAGCTGCTGCCCTGCTCCGTGTGTCATACGGCACCGTCTATGCGCGCCGCCGCGAACTCGGCTTCTTCCAAATCGGCTCCGTGTGGCGGATCTGGCCGGAAAAATTGAAAGAAGTCACGCAGGATTACAATAAGCGCCGACCGGCGCAGACGGAACGCGAGGAAACATCATGTCTATCCGAAAGCGCAAAGGCTCCGACGCCTGGTATGTTGATATCCGCACGCCAGGCGGAGGCCGAGTTAGACCGTCTACTGGGACCAGCAACCGGAAGGAGGCAGAGGAATACCACGACAAGCTGAAAGCGGAGTTGTGGCGAGTCGCAAAGCTGGGCGAAAAACCGTCCCGGACATTTGGTGAGGCAGCGATCCGCTTCCTTACCGAGCACGCCGGAACGGTGGATTACACGAACAAGGCAATACACATCCGGCATTTCAGGGAGGTGTTCAGCGGCCGCAAGCTGGAGTCGATCACGCGTGACGAGATTTTCGCCGCGCTGCCCGAGGCAAGCAAGCGGTCCAAGGGCGTGACGCCGGTGTCGAACTCGACGAAAAACCGGTATCTCGGCACGATGCGCAACATGCTGAACACCGCGCTAAAGGAGTGGGAGTGGATCGACAAGGCGCCAAACCTGCCCGAGCTGAAAACCGGGCAGAAACGCATCCGGTGGATCTCGCGGGATGAGGCGCAGCGGCTGCTGGCGTCGATGCGCACCGAGTGGATGCGTGACGTGACGATCTTCGGGTTTGCGACAGGCCTGCGACAGGCAAACATTCTTGGGCTCGAGTGGTCGCAGGTCGATCTGGTGAAGCGTCGGGCGTGGATTCATCCCGATCAGGCGAAGGCACGCAAACCGATTGGCGTACCGCTGAACGCGGAGGCCGTGGCAGCGATCCGGCGCCAGATCGGAAAGCACGACACGTTCGTGTTCACCCGGCGCGGGAAGGAGTGTTTGAAGTGGGATCTGGAGCAATGGAACCGGACGTGCGAGCGCGCCGGCATCCAGAAATTCCGGTTCCACGATGTGCGGCACACGTGGGCAAGCTGGCATGTCCAGGGCGGAACACCGCTCAATCGTCTGATGGAGCTGGGTGGCTGGTCGAAGTACGAGATGGTGCTGCGCTACGCCCACCTCGCGCCCGACCATCTTGCCCCGCATGCCGAGACGGTCACAATCTGGACACAGGATGGTTCCGGCATTTCGGGCACAGTCCCGCCGAGAGCATTAAAGGCTGGCTGAAAGCCTTGCTGCATAAGGGTTTCAGCGCAGTGGTCAGCAGCATTGGAAGTGGAGGGGCTGGCTGGATGTTTCAGGTAGCCTACCTGAAATAGCGCGACGAGCGGGTCGATAGAGTCGAGGAACGGCTCGGTCGACGAGGTCTTGCTCCCATGATGCGGCACGACCAGCACCTGAGCGTGCAACGCGTCACGATCGCGCGCGAGCAGAATGCGTTCGACTGGCGCTTCGATGTCAGCCGCCAGCAAGGCGGCCATGCGTACCGGCGCCGTTTGAACACTTCCAGCCGGCACGCTCTCTACAGCCGCCCCGCCCGCCGCCAGCGACATGCCCTCCGCGACCGGCGGGCTCGCCATGGCAGACCGCTTCATCGCAGCGGGTAGCGTACTCACTCGCAATACACAGCAATGCGCATTCGGCTTGCCTTGCAGCGGCCCGGCATCCGGCCAGAGCACCGCGAACTCGACGCCGTCCCATTGCCAGCGCTGCCCCGCCGCACAGGGCAGCGTATCCGCGCCGCGTTGCCTTGCATTCGACCACAGCGGATTGGCCGGCGCCAATGCCGCCACCATCTGACGCACCTCGATTGCGTCCAGTACAGCCGGCGCGCCACCCGAGTGGTCGGAATCGGCGTGGCTGATGATCAGCGTATCGAGCGCCGTGACGCCGTGCGCCTGCAAAAACGGCACGACAACCCGCTCGCCAGCATGCGTCGATTCCGGCCCCGGTCCGGTGTCGAACAGCAGCGCGTGATGCGCGGTTTCGACCAGCACCGAGGTGCCTTGACCGATATCCAGCGCCGTCAGACGGAAGCTGCCATGCGGCGGCCCGGGCGGTGCCGGCATCAGCAGTGGCAGCCAGGTGAGCGGTGCGGCCCAACGCAGCGGCCAGCCACGCGGCGCCAGACACCAGAGGACACCGGCCGCCGCCGCGGCGAGCGCCCACGCGTCCGGCTGCGGCAGCCGCCAGAGCGTCCATGCCGGACCGGACAGCATCTGCAAGCCCGCGCTCAGCAGGTCGAGCAAGGTGTGCGCGGCGCGAAAGGCATAGGCATCGAATGGCGCAGGCAACGCGACGCCCGCCAATACCGCCGGCGTTACCAGCAGGCTCACCCACGGAATCGCGAACGCATTCGCGAGCGGACCGATCAAGGGAATCTGCGCAAACCAGTAGACGGTGAGCGGTGCAAGCGCGACGGTCACCGCGAACTGCACATGCGCGGCGCTACGCAGGCGTTCACCGAAAGCGCGCACGCGGCGGCCCAGGCCTGACCACAGCCGCGAGAGCCTTGTCGGCGCTACGCCGCCCTCACCGTCTTCGTCTCGACGCTGCTGATGATCCTGCACACGGGGCCGTCCCGACATCGCGAACAGAATCGCCGCCACCGCACAGAACGACAGCCAGAATCCCGCCGACACGACCGCCCACGGATCGATCAGCAGCACCAGGCCCAGCGCCCACGCCAGCACCACCGATCGCGCGACATTACGGCCGCTGATAAACGCGAGCGCCACCACGCCCGCCATCCACAGCGCGCGCTGCGCCGGCACGTTGAAACCGGCCAATGCCGCATGCAGCCCCGCGAACGCCGCGCCGCCCGTCACTGCAACGACCTGCGCGGGCAGCAGCAACGGCCAGTTGCGGCCGATGAACCCCGAGCGCCGCCACACCGCACCAGTGAGCCAGGCCGCAAGGCCCGCGACAAAGCCAATATGCAAGCCCGAAATCGCCACCAGATGACTGGTGCCCGTGCCGCGCATCAGCAGCCAGTCGGCCGCGCTGACCTGGTCCTGCGCGCCGATGGCGAGCGCCACCACGATCCCACGGTGCGGTGCATCGGCGAGCACCTTGTCGATGCGCGCACGCAGCGCGGCGCGCCAGCGATCGACCGTGACGCTGGCGCCACGCGCGTAACCCGGCAAACGCACAGCGTGAGCCGGCGCGCTCACATAGCCGGTAGCGCGTACATTACGCGCCAGCAAACTCGCCTCAGCGTCGCGCACGCCGAAGTTCGCGTTGCCATGCGGACGTTTGAGCCGCACGCTCAGACGCCAGCGCGCGCCGGGTTCGAGCAATGGCGCAGGCGCATCCGCGGCAATCCACGTGAGTTGAATCACGCGGGGAAAAGCGTCGATCGGCGCGTCGACCGAAGCGACTTCGAACAGAAACCGCGCACCCTTGTCGTCGCGTGAAGGCAGACCCTTGATGCTGCCGACGACGTCGATATCGCGCCCTTCCCATGCGCTCGGCAAGCTCACCGCGAGCCGTGTTTCAGCGCGCCAGGCGGCATAGCCGAAACCCATGCACATGGCGGCAATCCACACCGCCCCCCAGCCAACGCATGAGCGCACGCGAGCGCTGGGCAAGACGTACCACAATCGCGAAATTGCAACTGCCGCATGCGCGCGCGCGATTATCGAATCACCGCGCACTTCATCTCGCGCACCGCAGCGCAATCCCCACGCCGCCAAAAGAATCGCAACGCACCCAGACATCACCAGAGCACACCACCCACCCCAATCCGGCAACGCCGCCTGCCGCTGCAGCCAGATCACACCCAGCGCAAACCCGCACCACCATGCCCGCATCCACCCTCCGCCCCTTCCGCCCCGCCATCGCCGGAGGACGCAACGCACAGCGAGCAGGCGTCAGCAGGCCCGCCGGGCGTGTGTTCCGCCCGGCGCGAACCACTCAAACCATCGCGTTCAATTATGCAGAGGAAAGTGCAAGCCGCGGCAACGCAGCGAGCGCGTTAGCCGTTGTGCCTAGGGCGGCTTCGTCGGCAGTCATGCCGCGCAGTTGCGCGAGGCCCGCGCCGATGCCCGGAATCTGCTCCGGCGAGTTGCGCTGCTTGTACATCCAGGAAGGCGCGATGTCCGGCGCATCGGTCTCGACGACTAGCGCGTCGAACGGCAATTGCTCCGCCAGTCGCCGGATTTGCCGCGCCCGCTCGAAAGTCAGATTGCCGCCGAAACCGAGATGCATGCCCTGGTCGATATACGCCTGAGCCTGCTGGAAACTGCCGTTGAATGCATGGGCGATACCACGATGGATCTGATGTCGCCGCAGCCCTTTGATGACCTGGTCCTGTGATTTGCGCACGTGACAAATCACAGGCAAATCGAATTCGCGCGCCAGTTGAAGTTGACCGTTGTAGAAAAACTGCTGGCGCGTATCGTCAAGACCTTCGACGAAATAATCGAGGCCGATCTCGCCGATGCCGACGAACAACGGATCGCCGAGACTCGCCTCGATTTCCATGCGCAGCAGTTCGAGATCGCCGTCCTGCGCGCCCGGCGTGAAGAGCGGATGGATGCCGAGTGCATACGCGCCGCCGTCGATGCGGTGCGCGAGATCGCGCACCGTCGTGAAGTTCTCGCGACCGATCGCGGGAATCACGATACGTCCGACACCTGCCTGACGTGCCGCATTGGCGACTTCATCGCGGTCGGCGTTGAATTCGGAAGCGTCGAGATGGCAGTGCGTATCGATCCACATGGCGCGCCTCGTTAGCGGCAAAGCATCGCTCACATTCCGCGCGGCAATTAAACCGGCACAGGCGGATCTTCGTGCAACACGCCGTCACGCAAGCGCATGATCCGGTCGCAACGCCCGGCCAATTCCAGATCGTGCGTCACGATCACAAAGCTGGTGTCGAGCGTTTGCGACAGTTCGAGCATCAGATTGAACACGGTGTCCGCGGTGCCGCCGTCCAGATTGCCGGTGGGTTCGTCGGCGAGCACGCACGCGGGCTTCGTTACCAGCGCCCGCGCGATCGCGACCCGTTGACGCTCGCCGCCGGACAATTCGCCCGGACGATGCTTCGCGCGGTGCCCCATGCCGACGCGCTCCAGCACCGCGAGCGCTTCGCGCCGCGCGGCTTCGGTCGTCATGCGGCGAATCCGCAACGGCATGGCGACATTGTCGAGCGCGGTGAATTCCGGCAGCAGATGGTGGAACTGATACACGAAACCGAGCGCGCGATTGCGCAGGTCGTTACGTTCGCGTTCGGAGAGCTTCGTGAACGGCTTGCCCATCACTGAGACATGGCCTGCGCTCGGATCGTCGAGGCCGCCGAGCACATGCAGCAGCGTGCTCTTGCCTGACCCCGATGCGCCGACGATCGCCAGCTTTTCGCCGCGCCGTACGCTCAGTTGCGCGTTGTTCAGCACCTGCACATTGAGGCCACCCTGCACGAACGACTTCGAAACGCCGGTTGCTTCCAGCACATAGGGATACAGCGCGGTGTCTTCAGAGTTCATGGAAACGCTAGCGGAACGGTCATTCATAGCGCAGTGCCTCCGCAGGACGGACCTTCGCACCACGCCAGCTCGGATAAAGGGTCGCCAGCGCCGACATCAGGAACGCGATGAGGCCGATCCGCGCCACGTCGGCGGGGATCAGTTCGGACGGCAGTTCGCTGATGAAATACACGGACGGCGGCAGGAACTGCACACCGAGCAGATGCTCGATCATCGGCACGAGCCACGGAATGCTCCACGCGATCAGGCAGCCGAGCGCGACGCCGGTCGCCGTGCCGATAAAACCGATCGTCACGCCTTGCACCACGAAAATCTTCATGATCGAGCCAGGTTGCGCGCCGAGCGTGCGCAAAATCGCGATGTCAGCCTGCTTGTTGGTCACCGTCATCACCAGCGACGACACCAGATTGAACGCCGCCACCGCGATGATCAGCGTGAGGATGATGAACATCATGCGTTTTTCGATCTGCACCGCCGAGAACCAGGTCTTGTTCTGCTGAGTCCAGTCGCGAATATATAAATCGCCGGACAGGCTGCGTGCCAGTTGATGCGCGACCTCCGGCGCACGCTGCATGTCGGTCAGGCGCAGCCGCACGCCGGTTGGCGCGGGTAGCCGGAACAGCGCCTGTGCGTCCTTGATGTTGATCAGCGCGAGCGTGCTGTCGTATTCGTAGTGCCCCGACTCGAAGATGCCCACCACCGTGAACTGTTTCAGCCGTGGCAGCATGCCGGCGGGCGTGATCGTGCCTTCAGGCGCGACCAGCGTGATCTTGTCGTTGACCGTCACGCCGAGATTGGTGGCGAGGTCAGCGCCAAGCACGATGCCGAAGTCGCCCGGAACGAGGTCGGTTAGCTTACCGCCCTTCATCTCCTTACCGATATCGGACACCTCGGGCTCAAGCGTCGGTTCGACGCCGCGCAGCGCCACGCCGCTCACCGCGTCCTGACGCGTGAGCAGCGCCTGCGCTTCAACATACGGCGCAGCGCCGATCACTTCCTTGTTCTGGCGGGCTTCCTTCGCAGTCAATTGCCAGTCGGGCATCGAACCGGTCGGCGAAAAAATTTCGACGTGCGCCAGCACCGACAGCATCCGGTCGCGCACCTCTTTCTGGAAACCGTTCATCACGGACAACACGACGATCAACGCCGCAACGCCAAGCGCGATGCCCGACATCGACACGAGCGCGATGAAGGAAATGAAGCCGTTACCGGTCGTGCGTTTGCCGGCGCGGGTGTAGCGCCAGCCAATCTGCCATTCGTAGGGAAATTTCAAGCGAATCCTTTTCTGCGTTCTTCGTCTGCTCATGGCCCGTCTGCTCATGGCCCTTTTGCTGCGCATGACGGCGGCAACCTGAACCTGTCGCGCCTGTTATGTGGCCTGAGCGTCGTGATCATTGGTGTCGCGGCAACCCGGATGGTTCCGGTACGACGTTCTGGCGCCTTCGGGCGCCTTACAGCGTCGTTAGCAAACCCGGCGCCACTGGAGCTACCCCGCCGCCACTGCTGCTGCCACCTTCAATCAAGCGCGAAGTTTGCCATACAATGCCGCGCCCTCGCGCAAAGGCCTTGCACACGGGCTCGCGGCGGGCTCAAGCGCCTGCTGCCGGTCATGAACGCCGGACTCGCGGCGAAAACCGGCTCACCTGCCGCCTTGAGCCGACTCGCCCGTTCCGCACTAACGCAGGTTGTAATGGCGGCGCAGATCGTTGATGATCCCGGCCGCCTGGCTGGTCGCGGCTTCGCGCACCTCCGCATCTTTACGGTCGCGGTGCAGATGGGTGATATCCCAGTTACAGCCTTCCTCGTCCTCGACGGTCTCGTGGAATCCGGTCGGAATCCAGCCGGCCGTGGCCGGATTGGCTTCGAGCGCCTGTACGACCAATCCAAGCAGTTCCTGCTCGGTTTTCAGTTCACGCGACATGTCGGTCTCCCTCGTCATGCGCGCGGTGCCGCCGCGCCCGGCTGCTGCCACCCGCAAGGCTCGGGCAAGGCGCCCGAATCCGCCGATATGGTCTGAATACTCGCACTCTTTGCCCTACAATGCGCAGCATCATGCACGCCAACCGTCTTCATCTGCTCCTGCCCTTCGCGCTGCCCGCCGCAGCGGACGCCTCTACCGCCCTGCACGATATCCAGAGTCCGGCCCTCGACCGGCTGATCGCCCGCGCGACGCTGGTCGAACGGGTGGTCGGCGAAGATTTTCAGCGCACACTGCCGCACGAGCGCTGGGTGGCACGCCAGTTCGGCGCGCTTCCCAGCGGCGCGGCGGCAGCCGATGAAGCGCCGCTCGCCCCGTATATGCTGCGCGCCGACGGCGGCGACCCCGGCAACGCCACGTGGGCCTGCGTGCAACCGGTGCATGTGCGCATCGCGCACGACCATCTGGTGCTGATCGATCCGGCCTCGCTCGATCTTTCCGACGACGAAGCCAGCGTGCTGCTGGCAGTCGCCCGGCCATTGATCGAGGAACTCGGCGTGCGTATCGACGCGCCGAAGCCCACACGGTGGTATTTGTCGGGCGATGGCTTCGGCACGCTGGCGGGAGCGTCGCCGTTGCGCGCGAGCGGCCGCAACATCGAAATCTGGCTGCCGCACGAAGCGCATTCCGGCGACCGTTCGCGCGCCTGGATGAAGCTGCAGAACGAAGTGCAGATGGCGTGGTTCGAACATCCGGTCAATGAAGCGCGCGAGGCGCGTGGCTTGCCGGCTGTCAACTCGATCTGGTTTCACGCACAGGGCGCAGTGCAACCGGTGACGAGCCCGTTCGCGCGGGTCTTCTCCGACGCAGCAGCGACGCGCGGCCTCGCCATGACTGCGGGCGTCGCGGCCGCTGCGCCGCCGGCGTCATTTGCGGCGCTACGGGCCGCTACCGGTGCGGTCGGTACGTCGAGCGGCACGTCCGCCAATGCAAATGTCAACGCCGACGGCGCCACGCTGGTCGAACTGGATCCCTTTTCCGCGCCCTACATCGAACAGGACTGGGCGCGCTGGAACGACGCTTTCGCCGCGTTGCAAACCGACTGGTTCGAACCGGCGCTACAAGCGCTGCAGTCGGGCCAGCTCGGCGAACTTGACCTGACGCTGTGCGGCGACACCGGCTCGGTGACGCTCACGATCACGCGCGGCGACCTGCGCAAATTCTGGCGGCGGCGCGTGCTCGCCTCGCTGTTCATCGAATGACTTATCGAATGATCCACGACCTTTCAGAATGACTCGAATCGTTACGCGCGCCGCTTCACCCGTCGACGCCGAAATCCTCACCCGCCACGGCCTGCATCCGGTACTCGCGCGCCTGTACGCCGCACGCGGCGTGTGCATGCCCGATGAAATCGAAACCGGCCTCGCGCGGCTCGTGCCGCCCGCCGGGCTCAAAGGTTGCGAAGACGCCGCCGTGCTGCTCGCCGATGCGATTCAGGGCAAACGCCGCATGCTGGTGGTCGCCGACTACGACTGTGACGGCGCCACTGCCTGCGCGGTCGCGGTGCGCGGCCTGCGCATGTTCGGCGGCCAGATCGAGTATCTGGTGCCGAACCGCTTCGAGTACGGTTATGGTCTGACGCCCGAAATCGTCGCGCTGGCCGCCCGCAGTGCGGCGGGCAAGCCAGAACTCCTGATTACCGTCGACAACGGCATCGCCAGCGTCGACGGCGTGGAAGCAGCCAATGCGCTCGGCATCGACGTGCTGGTCACCGATCACCACCTTCCCGGCGACGAACTGCCGGCGGCCCGCGCAATCGTCAATCCGAACCAGCCGGGCTGCACATTCCCGAGCAAGTGCATCGCGGGTGTCGGCGTGATGTTTTATGTGTTACTGGCATTGCGCGCAGAATTGCGCCGCCGCGGCGCCTTCAACGATGCATTCCCCGAGCCGCGTCTGGATGGCCTGCTGGATCTGGTCGCGCTCGGCACGGTTGCCGACGTGGTCAAACTCGACGGCAACAACCGCGTGCTGGTCGCGCAAGGTCTGCAGCGGATCCGCAAAGGCAAGATGCAGCCGGGCATCGCCGCCCTCTTTCGCGCCGCCGCGCGCGACGCGCGCAGCGCGTCGGGTTTCGACCTCGGTTTTGCACTCGGGCCGCGCCTGAATGCTGCCGGCCGCCTGTCGGACATGTCGCTCGGCATCGAATGCCTGACCACCGACGACATCGGCCGCGCATGGGATCTCGCCCAGCAGCTCGACACCATGAACCGCGAACGCCGCGAGATCGAAGCCGGCATGCAGCAGCAGGCGCTCGAAGACCTCTCCGCGATCAATCCTGACGGCGCGACCACCATCACACTGTTCAATCCGGGCTGGCACCAGGGCGTGATCGGCATCGTCGCCGGACGGTTGAAGGAGAAGTTCCACCGGCCGTCGTTCACGTTCGCGCTCGCCGACGACAGCGGCCAGCTTGTCAAAGGCTCGGGCCGTTCGATCTCGGGCTTCCATCTGCGTGACGCGCTCGATCTGATCTCGAAGCGCGAGCCGGGTCTGATCGTCAAATTTGGCGGCCACGCGATGGCCGCGGGCCTGACGATGGCCACCGCCGACGTGCCGCGCTTCACCGCCGCATTCGAAGCGATCGGCCGCGAATGGCTCTCCGAAGAAGCGCTATCGCGCACGGTCGAAACCGACGGCGAACTCGAAGACGCCTACTTCACGCCGCAATTCGTCGAAATGCTCGACGCCGCCGTATGGGGCCAGGGCTTTCCGGCGCCGGTGTTTTCCGGCGAATTCGACATCGCCTCGCAGGCGCTGGTGAAAGACAAGCATCTGAAACTGCAACTGGTGCGCGGCCGCCAGCGTTTCAACGCAATCTGGTTCAACCATACCGACACGCTGCCGGCGCGCACCACGGTTGCATACCGGCTCGCCAGCGACACCTGGAACGGCGTGTCGCGCGTGCAATTGATCGTCGAACACGCGGCGAGCTGACGCGGCCACGGGTTGCCGCGCGAGCGGCTCCCGCGTGCTGCGCGTGCGCTGCCTGAGTGCGGCCAACCTTCTGCCCAGCGCGCGCAAAACGCCGAAAAACACCGCAAAATCAACCCCAAACCCGCGCCGGATCGCACACTAGCCTCCGGCGCGGCGCGCCGATCGGCTATAATTTCCCCTTTTTACGAAGCTATAAAAGATCGACATGGAAGCGGAACGTCTCAACGCGATCGAAGCCTCTCTGGCGGACCTGCGCACACGCGCGGACGACCTACGGGGGTATCTTTGACTACGACGACAAAGCACTGCGTCTAATTGAAGTCAACCGGGAACTCGAAGACCCGGACGTCTGGAACGACTCGAAACACGCCCAGGCCCTCGGCCGGGAAAAGAAACTGCTCGACGACGTCGTCGGCAAGCTCACCTCGCTCGACAACGACCTGCGCGACGCGCACGACCTGTTCGAAATGGCCCGCGAAGAAAACGACGAGGAAACCCTCGTCTCCTGCGAATTGGATGCACAAGGGCTCGAACAGCGCGTCGCCGACATGGAATTTCGCCGGATGTTCGCGAACCCGGCCGATCCGAACAATGCCTTCCTGGACATTCAGGCCGGCGCCGGCGGCACCGAAGCGTGCGACTGGGCGTCGATGCTGCTGCGCCAATACCTGCGCTACTGCGAGCGCAAGGGCTTCAAGACCGAAGTGCTGGAACAGACCGACGGCGACGTCGCCGGCATCAAAAACGCCACGATCAAGATCGAAGGCGAATACGCATACGGCTTTTTACGCACCGAAACCGGCGTGCACCGCCTCGTGCGCAAGTCGCCGTTCGATTCGTCGGGCGGCCGCCATACGTCGTTCTCGTCAGTGTTCGTGTACCCGGAAGTCGACGATTCGATCGAAGTCGACATCAACCCGGCCGATCTGCGCATCGACACGTACCGCGCGTCCGGCGCGGGCGGTCAGCACATCAACAAGACCGATTCGGCCGTGCGGATTACGCACATGCCCTCGGGCATCGTCGTGCAGTGTCAGAACGACCGCTCGCAGCACCGCAACCGTGCCGAAGCCATGGCCATGCTGAAATCGCGCCTGTACGAAGCGGAAATCCGCAAGCGTCAGGCCGAGCAGGACAAGCTCGAAGCCGGCAAGACCGATGTGGGCTGGGGTCATCAGATCCGCTCGTACGTGCTGGACAACAGCCGTATCAAGGATCTGCGCACCAACGTCGAAATCAGCAATACCAAGAGCGTGCTCGACGGCGACCTCGATCCCTTCATCAGCGCCAGCCTGAAACAGGGCGTCTAGGCGCAACCGGCGCGGCATGCATCGCATTGCTGCGCCGTCTCTTTGCAACTTTGTCATAGCGCCTGAGGTTTTTTCACTGACTGGCCACCCGCATGTGGGGCTCCCCGATGCGGGCCACCGAATACCAAATCATCATGACCGAACCGACCCAGCCTAATGCGGCCCAGCCCAATGTCGCGCCCGAGGTAGACGACAACAAGATCATGGCCGAGCGCCGTGAAAAGCTGCGCGAACTGCGTGAGCACGGCGTCGCCTACCCGAACGATTTCCGTCCCACGCACCATGCCGCGGATCTGCAAACGCAGTACGCCGAGACCGACAAGGAAGCGCTCGAAGCCAATCCGCTCGAAGTCGCGATCGCCGGCCGCATGATGCTCAAGCGCGTGATGGGCAAGGCGAGCTTTGCGACCGTGCGCGACGGTTCGGGTCAGATCCAGTTCTTCATCACGCCCGCCGACATCGGTCAGGAAACGTACGACGCCTTCAAGAAATGGGACATGGGTGACATCGTCGCGACGCGCGGCGTGCTGTTCCGCACCAACAAGGGCGAACTGTCGGTGCGTTGTACCGAACTGCGTTTGCTGTCGAAGTCGCTGCGTCCGCTGCCGGACAAGTTCCATGGTCTTGCCGACCAGGAAATGAAGTACCGCCAGCGCTATGTCGACCTGATCGTCACGCCGGAAACGCGCAAGACGTTCGTCGCGCGCACCAAGGCGATTTCGTCGATCCGCAAGTTCATGTCGGATGCCGACTTCATGGAAGTCGAAACGCCGATGCTGCACCCGATTCCGGGCGGCGCGGCGGCCAAGCCGTTCACCACGCACCACAACGCGCTCGATATGCAAATGTTCCTGCGGATCGCGCCGGAGCTGTATCTGAAGCGCCTCGTGGTCGGCGGCTTCGAGCGCGTGTTCGAGATCAACCGTAACTTCCGCAATGAGGGCGTGTCGGTACGCCACAATCCGGAATTCACGATGATCGAGTTCTACGCGGCGTACACCGATTACAAATGGTTGATGGATTTCACCGAGCAGTTGATCCGCCAGGCGGCGATCGACTCGCTCGGTACCGCCACGATCAGCTATCAGGGCCGCGAACTCGATCTGGCCAAGCCATTCCACCGCCTGACGATCAGCCAGGCTATCCAGAAGTACGCGCCGCAGTACACGGACGCACAACTCGGCGACGACGCATTCCTGCGCACCGAACTGAAGAAGTTCGGCGTGGACGCGTCGAAGCCGCAGTTCCTGAACGCGGGCGTCGGCGCATTGCAACTGGCGCTGTTCGAAGAGACCGCCGAGTCGCAACTGTGGGAGCCGACCTACATCATCGACTACCCGGTCGAAGTGTCGCCTTTGGCGCGCGCATCGGACAAGGTCCCCGGCATCACCGAGCGTTTCGAGCTGTTCATCACAGGCCGTGAAATCGCCAACGGTTTCTCGGAGCTGAACGATCCGGAAGACCAGGCCGCCCGCTTCAAGAAGCAGGTCGACCAGAAAGACGCCGGCGACGAAGAAGCCATGTTCTACGACGCCGACTACATCCGCGCGCTGGAATACGGTATGCCGCCGGCCGGTGGTTGCGGCATCGGCATCGACCGTCTGGTCATGATGCTGACCGACAGCCCGAGCATCCGCGACGTGATTCTGTTCCCGCATCTGCGCCGCGAAGACTGATCGCCCCGTTGCTCGCGTCAACGGCCCGTAAAAGAAAAATGCCCGGTTCGATGCCGGGCGTTTTTTATGCGGCGTATGAAAAGCACTGCCGGCCGCAACCTGACGGTTTGTAACCATCGGTAAAAGGCGCGCATTGCCCGCCAGACCGCTGTTTTCTTAACCCGCTGCGGAACCGCAAGGAATCAGGCGCCCCGCCGCCCTTCGCGCGCTTTGACGCGAAAGAGCCGCGATAATTGCCCAGGAATGGTTACAAATTGAAACCCTCCCGGGATCGATTTGCCCGACACTCAGTCTCAATAACAGTCGACTCTGCTCCAGACGGAGGCCAATATGGACAATCCAGATACCAAACCCACGCAACAACGTCGTATTCATCCGCTCGTCGCTACCGCGGCGGGTGCAGTGATCATCGCCAGCCTCGCCGCAACGGCGGCCGTCACGGGCCTGTTCCCCAAGGCCTCGAGCAGTGGCGCGCAAACCGATCAGACCCAGGCTGCGCAAGTGGCCACCCAACCGGGTGTGGTCGATTCGGCGGCACCCGCGAATCCGGGCGCTCAGCAGGCAGCCGAGCAGGCCGCGGCACAACAGGCAGCGCAGCAGCAGGCGCCTCAGCGCGCCCCGACACCAGCGCAGCAACAACAGTACGCCCAGCAGCAACAGGCTCAGCCGGCTCCGCAGTACGCTCAGCAACAGCCGTCGCAACCGGCCTACTGCTCGAGCTGCGGCACGGTGGCCGGCATCTCGGCGGTACGTCAGGAAGGCCATGGCACCGGTATCGGTGCAGTCGGCGGCGCAGTGGCCGGCGGTGTCGTAGGCAACCAGTTCGGCAGCGGTGGCGGTCGCACCGCGATGACGGTGCTCGGCGTGCTCGGCGGTGGCCTGGCCGGTAACTCGGTTGAAAAGCACATCCGCAGCACGACGTCCTATTCGGTCCGGGTGCAGATGGAAAACGGCAAGACGCGCTATTTCACCTATCACGAAGCGCCGCCGTTCCAGCAAGGCCAGCGCGTGCGGGTCGAAAACGGCACGCTCGTAGCAAGCTGACCACTGGCAGCCTGAAGATTCTCCTGGCGTTAAAAAAGGCGATTCCAATGGAATCGCCTTTTTCTTTGCTGTAGCCGGAGCGGAATCAATCGCGCCCCACCGCCGTTGGAAAACCCGGCCGCGTGCTCAGTAATCCGCGTCTTCGATCCATGCAGTCTGAATCGCTTCGAGGATTTTTTCGTTCGACCGGTTAGGGTCGTCGTCGAAACCTTCCAGCTCGGTGACCCAACGGTGCAAATCAGTGAAGCGCACCTGCTGCGGATCAATGGCCTGGTGCTTGTCAGTCAGGGCCATCGCGATGTCTTGCGTATCGGTCCACTTCATGGCTGCATCCTCCAGTTAGTGATTTTCCTTCGCGTGATTGATCGAGTAGCGCGGGATCTCGACAACCAGATCCTGCTCGGCCGGCACCATCGCCTGGCACGACAGACGTGAGGCCGGTTCGAGCCCCCACGCCTTGTCCAGCAGATCGTCCTCGTCTTCCTCTGATGGCGTCAAGGCGGCGAAACCCTCACGCACGATCACGTGACAGGTTGTGCACGCGCAGGACTTCTCGCACGCGTGCTCGATTTCGATGCCGTGTTCGAGCAGATTGTCGCAGATGCTCTTGCCGGGCACGGCATCGATCACCGCGCCTTCCGGGCACAGTTCGACGTGAGGCAGCACAACGATTTGAGGCATACATTTTCCGTTTGGGTCTGCGGCACGGCGGCCGCAAACAGGCTCCGTACCATTTTACTGGCGCCGCACGGACTTTTTAAGTCCGCGTGGCGCGGTTCATTGCCGGCACCGCCCGCATGGCGCGGCCACGCCGCAAGGCTCAGATCTCGTCGAGCTTGCGGCCGGCCAGTGCCCGGCGAATGCCCTTGTTCATGCGACGGGCGGCGAATTCGTCGGTGCCTTCGGCGAGCGTTCTGGTCGCGGCTTCGATCGCGTCGACGTCTTCGCTTGCTGCGATATTGCGCAACGCGGCGAGCTGCGTATCGAGCTCGGCGCGTTCGTTGTCGTCGAGCAATTCGGCGTCGGCGGCGAGCGCCGCGTCGGTCGCTTCGACGAGGCGGCGCGCTTCGACTTGCGCTTCACGCAGCGCACGCGCGCGCATGTCGACCTCGGCGGTCGAGAAGCTGTCTTCGAGCATCCTGGCGATGTCGTCGTCGGCCAGACCGTAGGACGGCTTCACCACCACCGACGCTTCCACGCCCGAGCCCTGTTCACGCGCGAACACCGACAGCAAGCCGTCGGCGTCGACCTGATACGTGACGCGAATCCGCGCCGCGCCGGCGGCCATCGGCGGAATGCCGCGCAATTCGAAACGCGCGAGCGAACGGCAATCGCTGACGAGCTCGCGCTCGCCTTGCACGACGTGGATTGCCATCGCCGTCTGGCCGTCCTTGAACGTTGTGAAATCCTGCGCGCGCGCGACCGGAATCGTCGAATTGCGCGGAATGATCTTCTCGGTCAAACCGCCCATCGTTTCGACGCCCAGCGACAGCGGAATCACGTCGAGCAGCAGCCAGTCGTCGCCGTCGGCGCCGCGGTTGCCCGCGAGCAGATCGGCCTGGATCGCCGCGCCGAGCGCGACGACCTGATCCGGGTCAAGGTTGATCAAAGGCGGCTGACCAAAGAACGACTCGACCGCGCGACGAATCACCGGCATGCGCGTCGCGCCGCCGACCAGCACCACGCCCTTGATATCCTTGGTGGCAACCTTGGCGTCGCGCAGCGCCTTCTTCGTGGGCCCAAGCGTGCGTTGAACCAGCGCCTGAGTGACGGCCTCGAAAGTGGCCTCGTCGACCGTCAGATCGATCCGTGTGCCGTTCGAGAGCTTGGCCTGCACCTTCGCACCCGGCGCATCCGACAAAGCCTCCTTGGTCGCGCGTACGCTATCGAGTAACAGGCGGACGTCTTCCGGTGCGAGCGTTCGCGGCGCGATGCCCGCCTGCTCCAGCACGTGGCGGTACAGGGCATGGTCGAAATCGTCGCCGCCGAGCGCGGAATCGCCGCCGGCCGCGAGCACTTCGAACACACCCTTGGTGAGCTTCAGAATCGACAGATCGAACGTGCCGCCGCCAAGGTCGTAGACCGCGTAGAGGCCTTCGGAGCCATTGTCGAGACCGTAGGCGATCGCAGCCGCGGTCGGCTCGTTCAGCAGACGTAGCACGTTCAGGCCGGCCAGACGCGCGGCGTCTTTGGTCGCCTGGCGCTGCGCTTCGTCGAAATAGGCGGGCACAGTAATGACTGCGCCGACCAGTTCGTCGCCAAGCGTGTCTTCGGCGCGCTGGCGCAGCGTTGCGAGGATTTCCGCCGAGACTTCGACCGGGCTCTTCACCCCGTCGACAGTACGGATCTGCACCATGCCCGGCGCGTCGACGAAATCGTAGGGCGCATTTTCAGCGCCTTCCACTTCCGCCTTGCCGCGGCCCATGAAACGCTTGACCGACACGATCGTGTTGCGCGGATCGGTCGCGGCTTCAGCCTTGGCCGTGCGGCCGATACGGCGGCCGCCCTTTTCCAGGTAACGCACGACCGACGGCAGCAACGCATAGCCATCTTCGTCGGGCAGCACATCGGGCACGCCGCTGCGCACGGCGGCGACGAGGGAGTTGGTGGTGCCGAGATCGATACCGACCGCCAGACGCCGCTGATGGGGCGCCGGCGCCATGCCGGGTTCGGAGATTTGCAGTAAGGCCATCTGGATCTTCTCGGGGCCGCTTGACCCCGTCCTGAATTTTCGCGTTGCTGGATGTATTGCTACGGCTACTATCGCTGCATATTCATGCGCGGCGTCGGCGTGCGCCGGACCGCTAGTTTTCGAGCCGCTCGATCTGCGTGCCGATTTCCGACGCCACCCGTTCGATGAACATCAACTGCCGCACCGCTTCGCCCGCCGCCTGGTTCGCGCCGCTGTCGAGCAGCGCGCCGAGCTTGTCGAAACGCACGCGCTCTTCGTCGCGCAGTTCGGTCAGCAAGGCGTCGAGCGCGTCGACGTTCTTCGCCGCGGCTGCATCTTCGATGTTTTCGCGCCATTCCATCTGCTGCATCAGGAACGCCGGTTCCATCGCCGTGTTGTTCTCCGAGCCGACGTCGATGTCGCGCAGGTGCAGCAGGTAGGTCGCGCGCTTCAACGGATCGCGCAACGTCTGATACGCCTCGTTGGTGCGCGTCGCCCATTGCATCGCGATACGCTTTTGCGCGTCGCCGGCCGCCGCGAAGCGGTCCGGATGCACTTGCGCCTGCACCGTGCGGTAGGCGTGATCGAGCGTCGTTGCGTCGAGCGCGAATTGCGCCGGTAGATCGAACAGGTCGAAGTGGCTGTCGTTCAGCGAGGCCATCGGATAGAAAGAGTCCGTTCAGGAAAGCGCACCGGAGTGCAGGCTAAAAACGCGGATCGAAAGCGCCGCCAAAGTTCAACGGCAAAGCTCAGCCGCAAGACACCAGGCCAAATACGCGGATGAAACTAAAAAGGCGGCCCGCGCCGCCTTTGATCCGCTGCACGCGGAATGAGCCGATTTACACGCGGAACGATTCGCCGCAACCGCACTCGTCCTTCACGTTCGGGTTGTTGAACTTGAAGCCTTCGTTCAACCCTTCGCGTGCGAAGTCGAGTTCGGTGCCGTCGATATAGGCGAGGCTCTTCGGGTCGACAATGATCTTCACGCCGTTGCAGTCGAACACTTCGTCTTCAGGCGCGAGTTCATCCACGTACTCGAGCTTGTAGGCCAAACCCGAGCAACCAGTCGTGCGTACGCCCACGCGCAGCCCGACACCCTTGCCGCGACGAATCAGATACTTCTGGACGTGCTGTGCTGCCTTTTCGGTCAACGTAATTGCCATAGCGTTTCTCATTGCGCCGCGCGCGTTCGGCATTCGTATGCCTACTGACGCACTGCTACCCTGCCTGCCTCAAATATCGCTCATGCCGGACCGCGCCTTTCTACTGGCACGGCCCGCTTCGACTCACTCAAACACGCACTTATGCGTGTTGCTTGTCGCTTTCGACGACCGCTTCACCATGACGCTGCTTGTAATCGGCGACCGCTGCCTTGATCGCGTCTTCCGCGAGGATCGAGCAGTGGATCTTCACCGGTGGCAGCGCCAGTTCTTCGGCGATCTGCGTGTTCTTGATCGACATTGCCTGATCGAGCGTCTTGCCCTTCA
The DNA here is from genome assembly GCF_052682275.1 of Paraburkholderia sp. D1E. NCBI lineage: Bacteria > Pseudomonadati > Pseudomonadota > Betaproteobacteria > Burkholderiales > Burkholderiaceae > Paraburkholderia > Paraburkholderia sp. D1E. The sequence continues at coordinate 6,047,766 of NZ_JBQYMB010000001.1, read as the reverse complement.
CCCATTCGGTGACGAGCGAGCTCGACGCAATCGCCGAACCGCAGCCGTACGTCTTGAACTTCGCGTCTTCAATGATGCCGTCCGCGCCCACGCGGATCTGCAGCTTCATCACGTCGCCGCATGCCGGCGCGCCGACCATGCCCGTGCCGACTGCATCGTCGTCCTTCGCGAAGGAACCAACGTTGCGCGGGTTTTCGTAGTGGTCCAGAACCTTGTCGCTATAAGCCATGATGACACTCCTTGATCCGTTTCAACCTGCAATTTGCAATTCGATAAATTCGACGTCGTCCAAGCTGGCGCGTCAGTGCGCTGCCCACTGGATGGTCGAAATATCGATCCCGTCCTTGTGCATTTCCCACAGCGGCGACAAGTCGCGCAGCTTCGAAATCTTGGTCTTCAGCAGGTTGATCACGTAGTCGACATCCTGCTCGGTCGTGAAGCGGCCCACCGTGAAGCGGATCGAGCTGTGCGCCAGTTCGTCGTTACGACCCAGTGCGCGCAGCACGTACGACGGTTCCAGCGAGGCCGACGTGCACGCCGAGCCCGACGACACCGCGACGTCCTTCACCGCCATGATCAGCGACTCGCCTTCGACGAAATTGAAGCTGATGTTCAGGTTGTGCGGCACACGCTTTTGCATGTCGCCGTTCACATACGTTTCTTCCATGTCCTGCAGGCCGCGCAACAGACGGTCGCGCAGCATGCGGATGCGTTCGTTTTCCGTCGCCATTTCTTCACGTGCGATACGGAATGCTTCGCCCATGCCGACGATCTGGTGAGTCGCCAGCGTGCCCGAACGCATGCCGCGCTCGTGACCGCCGCCGTGCATCTGCGCTTCGATACGGATACGCGGCTTGCGACGCACGTACAACGCGCCGATGCCCTTCGGACCATATGTCTTGTGGGCCGAGAACGACATCAGGTCGACCTTCAGCTTTTGCAGATCGATCGCGATCTTGCCGGTGGCTTGCGCCGCGTCGACGTGGAAAATGATGCCCTTTTCACGGGTGATCTCGCCGATCGCCTCGATGTCCTGGATCACGCCGATTTCGTTGTTCACCGACATCACCGAGACCAGAATCGTATCAGGGCGCAGCGCTGCCTTGAACTTCTCGAGGTCGATCAGACCGTCGTCCTTCACATCCAGATACGTGACTTCGAAGCCTTCACGCTCAAGCTCGCGGCAAGTGTCGAGCACAGCCTTGTGCTCGGTCTTTACCGTGATGATGTGCTTGCCCTTGCTCTTGTAGAAGTGCGCGGCACCCTTGATCGCGAGGTTGTCCGACTCCGTTGCGCCCGAGGTCCAGATGATTTCGCGCGGATCGGCATTCACCAGCGCAGCGACATTCTCGCGCGCTTCTTCGACCGCACGTTCCGCGTCCCAGCCATACGAGTGGCTGCGCGATGCGGGGTTACCGAACTGCTCACGCAGGTACGGAATCATCTTGTCCACCACGCGCGGATCGATCGGCGTCGTCGCGCTGTAGTCCATGTAAATGGGCAGGTGGAGAGTGTCGTTGTTCATCAATTGCTCCGGGGACGTCATTGTTCTGGCTTCTGGGTTCTTTATCAGGCTGCGGTGTGTTCAGATTGCCGCGCCTAGGAACCGGCCATGTTGAAAACAGAATTAGGCCCTTTCGGCACGACGCGGGCGGGTTCGACCGCCGGCGCCTCATTGCGCCGGTCGCGCAACACCGCCGGCGCACCTTCACGCGAACGCTGCTGATCGACCAGGTCTTTCAGGGAGACCGAATCCAGGTACTCGACCATTTTCTGGTTCAGCGTCGACCACAATTCGTGCGTCATGCAGTGGCCGTCGTGCTGTTTGGTGCCTTCGCACGAGCCCTTGCCACCGCATTGGGTGGCGTCGAGCGGCTCGTCGACAGCGATGATGATGTCGGCGACGGTCACGTCTTCAGCGCGGCGGGCCAGATTGTAGCCGCCGCCTGGTCCGCGCACGGACTCGACGATTTCGTGACGACGCAGCTTGCCAAACAGCTGCTCGAGATAAGACAGGGAGATATGCTGGCGCTGGCTGATACCCGCAAGCGTCACCGGGCCCTGCTCCTGGCGCAGGGCCAGGTCAATCATCGCCGTGACGGCGAAACGGCCTTTCGTGGTGAGTCTCATATGGTGTGGGAACCGTAATTCTCGACAAGTTTGGTCAAGTATAAATACATGAGTGAATTAGTCAAGTATCCCTACCGCGATTTGGGTCATTTGCTTAATTGCTGGATAAGGCGGCCGAAGTTCGCCAATGTCCCGCCAGGCTTATGCAATCAATTGGGGACGCAACGCCACGATCAGCCCGCGGCAGGCTGCTTCGCATTGATCCAGCACCTGCTCGAAACCTTCGGCACCCCCGAAATAGGGATCGACAACTTCGCGGGCGCCACCCCAGCGACCATCCGCTTCAGGCACAAACTCCATCAGCAGGCGGATTTTGTCACGCTGCTCCGCCGGACACACCTGACGCAGCGCGGCGACGTTTTTGTCGTCCATTGCGATCAGCAGATCGAAGCGCTCGAAGTCCGCCGAGGCGATCTGGCGGCCACGCAAGGCGGCAAGCTCGTAACCTCGCTGGCCGGCCGCATGTTGCGCGCGATCGTCAGGTGGCTGGCCAATGTGCCAGTCGCCCGTGCCGGCGGAATCGATCAGAATGCGCTCCGCCAGCTTCGCTTCCCCAACCAGATGACGCATCACGCCTTCCGCGGTCGGTGAACGGCAGATGTTCCCCAGGCAGACAAAGCAGATGGACACGGTTTTCATCAGAGGCTTTCGGGCGTCAAGCGCGCGCGGATCGGCAGTTAGGAAAAGGTGCCGCGATTATACAAAGCTGAACAAAATCTCGCCCGAGGCGGAGCACCTCAGCCGGCGACCGGATTCGGCTACGGAAACTGCGCTAGCAACTCCAGCAAGCGGCAGGTTGGCCACGGACACTGCCGTAACGCCAAGCCGCGCCGGGATGATGGAATCGCTGGAATCACGGCGCACGATCCGATCCGCCCTGCTTAGGACGCTTCGGCCAGCGGCATCGCCGTAACGGCGCGCATGGGCTTGGCCGGCAACGTCGTCGCGCTGTCGACCATGCCATACGAGACGGCGCGCGCCAGTTCCGCGGTCAGTTGATCAGCAGCGAGCGGGGCTTGCGAGGAACGCGAAGCGGCGCCGCCGCAAATATGCAGGTAGCCTGCCACAGCGAGCGACACAACGATGGCAAGAGGCCAGTACACCGATATTATCTTTTTCATGATGTCGTTTCTTCCGATTAGGGGCTCATGAGCTTGTGACACACTATGCCCAGTCCAAATGCTATAGGAATTCACAATCGGGAAAAACCCACTGGCACGAGATACAGCGTTGCGCTGAATGGAACAGTCCATTGACTGCTTTGCCGCACGCACCGTTGACATGGGTCGTGGCACGAAAGAGAAATCCTTACAAACGCATACAAAACTGGCATGCCGGTTAGCGATAATAGATGTCTTACAGACATGAAATCTTCGCACTGGTCCTCCAAATGAAACGTATTGCTCCACTTGCCAGCCTCACGGTCGCTGCTGCGTTGCTAGGCGGCTGCGCAGTCTATCCGGACGGCACGCCGATGGTCGGCAACGGCTATGGCAGCGGTTACAGCGGCTACGACGGTTACGATGGCTATGCCACCGGCGCGCCAGTTGTGCCACAAACCAACGTCTATATGGGCTATGGCAATTATTCGGGCCCGGGTTACTACGACGGACCGGGCCGCTATTACGGGCCGGGGCCGGGCTATCGCGGCTACCCGGGCTATCCGGACCGGGGACGGCCGAATAACGGCAACTATGGAAACAACGGCAACCGCGGAGACAACGGGGGCGGGCATGGTCAACCGAACGCCGGCGGCTCACGTGGAGGGCCGCCGCCTCAAGGCGCGGTTGGCGGGCCGAGGGGACCAAGCGGGTCTAACGCGCCACGGCCGGGGGCAGGCAGCCCACCTCCGCCGCAGCAAGCAGGCAACAGCGGCGGGCGCGGAAATGGGGGGAATACGCCGGCCAGAGGCAATCCCAACCGCCAGTCAGGGGGAATGACGGACCATTGAGGTGGTGGAGAACGGAAGCGCAGTCTTAGGTCACGCTTCCCGCACCTGGCGTACCTGACGCACCTGGTACCGCGAGAGAATTGCACGAACCGAGTGGCGCGAGGCGAATGGCTTCAGAAGCGCCAGCTATAAAACACAAAGCCAGGTAGCGCTGGCAGCGCGGCTCGGGCCACGCTCCGCCTATGGGCCTACGTGCGAAAGCTTCAATGCACCGGCGGTGCAAGCTACAACTGCTGTGCCGCTCGCTCAGCCAAGATGGCTGCGTTGCGCGGCGTACAGTTCTCTGAACGTGCGACCGACCGGAGCCGGTATATCGCGTGTATTGGTCCAGCCCGCGCCACCCAGCGGCAGCCTGGTAATCGAACGATTTCTCCCACCCATTCTTTCCAGCACGCGAACCGCGAGCTTGGTGAAGAGCGCATAAGCATCCGGGTGCAGCGCGAGAAACCCCCATACCGCAAGCCCTGCCCGCTCGCGCCACGGCCGCAGGCGCCGCTCGATCTGCTTCTCGCGCAGCTTGCGCAGCAGATTGGACAACGGAATCCCCACCGGACACACGCTGTCGCACTCGCCGCACAAAGTCGCCGCCTGAGGCAAATCCAGCGCTTTGTCGATTCCGACATAGCTCGGCGTCAGCACCGCCCCCATCGGCCCCGGATAAACCCAGCCGTAGGCGTGGCCGCCCACCTTCTGATACACCGGGCAGTGGTTCATACAGGCACCGCAACGGATGCAGCGCAGCATCTCCTGGAAGTCGCCGCCGATCAGCCCCGTGCGCCCCCCGTCGACCAGTACCACGTACATATGCTCAGGACCGTCCTGATCGCGCGCCCCGCGCGGCCCGGTTAACACGGAAAAATAGTTCGACGTCGCCTGCCCCGTTGCCGAGCGCGGTAAAAGACGCATAGCCGTAGCGAGATCTTCCAGCGTGGGCAACACTTTCTCAATGCCGGTCACGGCCACGTGCACGCGTGGCATCACGGTGCACATGCCCTCGTTGCCCTCGTTCGTGACCAACGCGACCGAACCCGTCTCCGCTACGACGAAGTTGCCGCCGGTCACACCCATGTCCGCGGTCATGAAGTGCGGCCGCAGCATCTCGCGCGCTTCGCGGGTCATGTCCGTGATCTCGGTCAGACGCGGCCGGTCGTGCGTTTTCGCGAAGAGGTCGGCGATCTCGTCCTTATCTTTATGGACCACCGGCGCGATGATGTGACTGGGCGGCTCGTTGTCATTAAGCTGGAGAATGTATTCGCCCAGATCGGTTTCGATCGATTGCACGCCCATCTGCCCGAGCACTTCGTTCAGGCGCACTTCCTCAGTGACCATCGACTTGGTCTTGATCACCTTCTTCACCTCGTGCCGACGCGCAATATCGCCGACGAGGCGCGCGGCCTCCTGCGTCGTCTCGGCGAACAGGACCGTGACGCCGCGCCGGGTCGCTTCACGTTCGAAGGTCTCGAGCCAGACATCGAGATTTTCCAGCGCGCGATCGCGGCGCTCCTTCAGCGCGGCGCGGGTGGCGGGGAAATCGATCGCGGTAATGGCCGCGGCGCGGGCCGACACGAACTTGGTCGACAGCTTGGTGAGGTTCTGCTGCAGACGCTGGTCGGCGAGCTTCTGGCCCGCGCGGGCCTTGAAATGCATCGATTGGACTTGCATGGCGGCCTTGAGCGTATTCGGGTGAAATGCGCGAGTGAGATGCGCGAGCGAAGCGTGCGGAATGGCGTGCGCCGAATCAAGTGCACCGGTTCAAGCGCCGCAATGGTTTTCAGGCGTCGCCGGCGAGCACCTGGGCGATGTGCAGCACGCGCGTGGTGGTGTCACCGGTGCGCCGCAAGCGGCCTTCGATATTGAGCATGCAGCCGAGGTCGCCGAGTACCACCGTGCCGGCGCCGCTCGCGCCGATATTCGCGCATTTCTCGTCGACGATCGCCGTCGAGATGTCACCGTACTTGAGCGCGAAGGTGCCCCCAAAACCGCAGCAGTGCTCGCAATCCTTCATTTCGGTCACGGCCACGCCCACCTGCGTCAGCAACGCTCGCGGCTGTGCCTTGATACCGAGTTCGCGCAATCCCGAACAGGAATCGTGGTACGTCACCTGGCCCGCGAACTCACCCGGCTGCAATTGCACCTTGGCCACATTGACGAGGAAGTCGGTCAACTCGAACACTTTGGCTCGCAACCGGCCGAAGCGGTTCATCAGCTCCGGATCGTCCGCAAACAGGTCGCCGTAATGCGCGCGGATCATGCCACCGCACGAACCGGACGGCACTACGATGTAATCGAACTGTTCGAACTCGCGCAAGGTTTTCTCGGCAAGGTCGCGCGCGATGTGCCGCTCGCCCGAGTTGTATGCGGGCTGCCCGCAACAGGTTTGCGCGGGCGGCACCATCACCTCGAAACCGGCGCCTTCGATCAGTTTGATGACCGAAAAACCGATCTCCGGACGCATCAGGTCGATCAGGCAGGTGACGAACAATCCGACTCGCATGAGCCCTCCTTCGGGAAAACGTCCCTGATTATCCGCTGTTTGCCGCACAATACCAACGACCGGAAGGCATAGGACGAATGCCACGTTAAATTGGAATAGGCGTTCCAACTGCTTTCCTTCTTTTCACAATACGGGATACAATCAATTTCCGCTGTTTGACGCGTCAACCGATTCCTCCCATGAGCGATACGAACCCGGATCCCAAAACGTCGATCCAGGTGATCGAACGCATGATGCGCCTGCTCGATGCACTCGCTGCGCATAGCGACCCGGTCAGCCTGAAAGAACTTGCCATCCGCACGGAGCTGCACCCGTCCACCGCGCACCGCATCCTGAACGACATGGTGATGTGCCGGCTGGTCGACCGGTCGGACCCCGGCACTTACCGTCTCGGTATGCGCCTGCTCGAGCTAGGCAATCTGGTGAAGGCGCGGCTGTCGGTACGCGACGCGGCGCTCACGCCGATGCGCGAGCTGCACCGTCAAACCGGACAGACAGTGAACCTGTCGGTGCGTCAGGGCGACGAGATCGTCTATATAGAACGCGCCTATTCCGAACGTTCCGGCATGCAGGTGGTGCGAGCGATTGGTGGGCGCGCGCCACTGCATCTGACCTCAGTGGGCAAGCTTTTCCTCGCCGCGGACGAATCGACCCGCGTGCGGGCCTATGCCACGCGCACCGGGCTGTCTGGTCACACGCAGAACAGCATCACCGATCTGACCAAGCTCGAACGTGAGTTGTCGCACGTGCGCCAGCAGGCGTGCGCACGCGATAACGAAGAACTGGAACTCGGCGTGCGCTGCATTGCAGCCGGGATTTACGATGACACCGGCAAGCTGGTTGCGGGCCTGTCGCTGTCCGCCCCGGCGGATCGCTTGCAAGACTCGTGGCTGGGGCAGCTCAGCCAAACGGCGTTGCTGATTTCCGAGTCGCTCGGTTATCGCCCGCAGAAACCACAGGAGCATACGCGCCACCAGCACGCATAGGCTGGCGGGGCCTTCCTCTTCGGCTCAATAAAAAAGCCTCGCGTCTGCGAGGCTTTTTTCTGGCCGGTCCGAAAACCGACCACTAAAACATGCTAGCCCACTTCAGGTACCGGCGCCGCCGGCATCCGCACTGGTAATGCGCGGCTGATCGCCGCCGTTGTCGAGCCACGTGCGCAGACGCGTCGCGTCTGCAAAGCGCGAGTACTTACCCGACGAGTCGAGCAGCACCATGATCATCGGACGACCATGAATGGTCGCCTGCATCACAAGGCACTCGCCCGCTTCGTTGATGAAGCCGGTCTTCTGCAGACCGATGTCCCACGTTGGGTTACGCACCAGTGCATTCGTGCTGTTGTACGCCAGCGAACGCTTGCCGGTGTACACCTCGTAGCTGTGATCGGTCGAGAACTTGCGGATCAGCGGATATTGATACGCCGCGTTGACCATCTTCACGAGGTCACGCGCGCTCGACACGTTCTGGCTCGTCAAACCCGTAGGGTTTTCGAAGTGTGTGTCGGTCATGCCGAGTTGCCTGGCCTTCGCGTTCATGGCCGCGAGGAACGCCGGACGGCCACCCGGGAAGTAACGCGACAGCGCTGCGGCCGCGCGGTTTTCCGAGGCCATCAGCGCGATGTGCAGCATGTCTTCACGCGAGAGCACCGAGCCCACCGACAGACGCGAGCCCGTGTTCTTCTCGTAGTCGCGGTCTTCGTCGGTGACTTCGATCTGGTCGGTCATCGGCTCTTTCGAATCGAGCACGACCATCGAGGTCATCAGCTTGGTGATCGACGCGATCGGCACCACGGCGCGCGAATTCTTGTCGAACAGCGATTCGCCGGAGTTCTGATCGATCACGTAGGCAACGCTTGAACGCAGCATCAGCGCGTCCGGCGTTTCGTGCAAACCAAAAGCCTGGCCGACAGTAGGCGGACGCGGTTCATATGCGACGCGGCGCACCACGGAACGGTGGCGGCCGTTCGACGTATACGTTACGCGCTTGCGCTTGACACTCGCGCGCGGCGCGTTGTCATCCGCGGCGGCGACGGTCTTCGCAGCGGCGCCTTTGGCGGCCTTCTTGCTCGACACTTTGTCGGCAGCGGCTGCGGCAGGCTTTTTGGCTGCTTTCGCGTGTTTGGAGGTTTTTGCGGTTGTAGCGGGCGTGGCGGCAAAAGTGCTGACAGGCGCGGCGAACGCCGCTGCGATGACCATGGAGGCGGCCACCGACAGAGCGGTGCTGCGGGCCGCGCCGTGGATCACTTTTAGCGACGAAAACATGTCGGTTTTCATGGGTGTTCGGTAGGGAGCGGCGAGAGGTTTCCGCAAGTGTAGTAAAACAATGAAAAATTAGCAATTTGAAGCACTTATACGCGCTCCTTAAACCGGCTTGTAAGCTCCGATCGCAAAAACACAAATAAGTGCCACGCGCCGATCGAAAAAAACGATCGCCGGCGCGCTTTGCCTCGCCTTTGCCGCCAGATGCTGGAATCAAGACGATTCTTTCAGCATAACGGCAATTTCGAGACAACCTTGATCAGGGGAAATACGGTCTGAGCGCAAGCGTCTAAAGCCTTGCCGGCGCAACGTGCCGGAGCATCAGAACGTCGCCGGGGTCTCGCTGCAGTCTGTTAAACATCTGCTGGAGACCGCCAACGCGCATTGGACCGGCATAGAACATTAACGTTCCGTGACACTTTCCGGTTTACATCGGAATGGCCAATTGATGGATTTTTTGTCAAATGCCGACACCACGTTTGCGTCGGCGCCACTCCTCGTCAAGCGGTCAAAATCCCTCCTGAAATCGGTAACAAATGCAGTTTCCTCTCGCACCAGCATAGTGCAATGGACAAATTAACTTGCATCATATGAATGTCATGCCTACTGCATAAGGCATTGTTTTATCAGCAATTTCTTAACATTGTGCGACGCACAAAAAACGCTTGACATTCGTTGTGGCCATCCTAAAATGGGAACCATTGCTGCGATGCACAATACATCGCGGTCCGGAGAGACGATCTTTAAAGCGTCTCGCCACCAACCCAATGCGGTCCGCACAGACAGGCCGCAATCCAGGAGCGTAAACCATGACTCTGCTGACCCCTGAGCAATTCGCCGCAGCCCAGAAAGCCAACTTTGAAACGTTGTTCGGCCTGACGACCAAAGCATTTGAGGGCGTCGAAAAGCTGGTTGAGCTGAACCTGCAAGTCGTGAAGTCGACGCTCGCGGAAAGCCAGGAAAATGCCCAGCGCGCACTGTCGGTGAAGGACGCGCAGGAATTGCTGGCGCTGCAAGCAAGCCTTGCACAGCCGGTGGCTGAAAAGGCGCTGTCGTACGGCCGTCACGTGTATGAAATCGTTTCGGCAACGCAGGGTGAATTCACCCGCGTCGCGGAAGCCCAATTCGAAGAGCAGAACCGCAAGGTTCAGGCGCTCGTCGAGAACGTTGCAAAGAATGCTCCGGCCGGTTCGGAAACCGCTGTCGCCGTGATGAAGTCGGCTATCACCGCCGCCAACACCACGTACGAAACGGTCCACAAGGCAACCAAGCAAGCTGTCGAAATCGCCGAAAGCAACTTCAATGCAGCCGCAACGGCCGCATCGAAGGCAGCGTCGCAAGCCGCGGCACAAGCATCGCGCTCGGCAAAGAAGGCAGTCTAAGTTTCAGGCATCACATCACGCCGGCCCGCCTCACAGGCTGGGCCGGCGTTATCGCAAGCAACAGCGTCGTGCCGTGCCGCTCACACGGTTTTATCTGGCCGAACGCTCCGATACGTTGAATGACGTATCGTTTGCCCGGCGAAAGGCCGGGATTTTTTTCCCCTCGGTCAGAGTGCGCAGCGCATGTTTCATGCGGTGCGCCACGACAAACGCTTTGCGCTGTCTGCTGCAAATAGAAAACGGCGCGCCCTTTACAGGGCGCGCCGTTTTTTTGCCTCTGTTGCTTCCAGCTCACCTGCATGCAGGTGAGCCTACCAACCGCATTACTTCTTTTTCTGCGGCGGCAAGTCGGTACAAACGCCTTCGTACAACTCGGCGGCCATCCCGATCGATTCGCCGAGCGTCGGGTGCGGGTGAATCGTCTTACCGATATCCGTTGCGTCCGCACCCATTTCGATCGCGAGACAGACTTCGCTGATCAGGTCGCCCGCGTTCAGACCGACGATCCCACCGCCAATCACACGATGCGTTTCTTCGTCGAACAGCAGCTTGGTGAAGCCTTCGTCACGGCCGTTGGCGATTGCGCGGCCCGAGGCTGCCCACGGGAACACTGCTTTGCCGTACTTGATGCCCGCGGCCTTCAGTTGGTCTTCCGTCTTGCCGGCCCATGCCACTTCCGGATCGGTGTAGGCCACTGACGGAATCTGCAGCGCGTCGAAGTAAGCCTTCTCGCCGTGCGCCACTTCAGCGGCGACGTGACCTTCGTGCACGGCTTTGTGCGCGAGCATCGGCTGACCGACGATATCGCCGATCGCGAAGATATGCGGCACGTTCGTGCGCATCTGCTTGTCGACGTCGATGAAGCCGCGATCCGTTACGGCCACGCCTGCCTTATCCGCACCGATCTTCTTGCCATTCGGCGTACGGCCGACGGCGACCAGCACGAGGTCATAGCGTTGCGCTTCGGCCGGGGCTTTTTCGCCTTCGAACGACACGTAGATGCCGTCGTCTTTCGCTTCCGCTGCAGTGGTTTTGGTCTTCAGCATGACGTTGGCAAAACGCTTGCTGTTGTATTTCTCCCAGACCTTGACCAGATCGCGATCCGCGCCGGCCATCAGGCAGTCGAGCATTTCGACCACATCGATCTTGGCGCCGAGCGTGGCGTAGACCGTCGCCATTTCCAGCCCGATGATGCCGCCCCCGATCACCAGCATGCGTTGCGGAATCTGACGGAGTTCGAGCGCACCGGTCGAATCGACCACACGCGGATCTTCCGGAATGAACGGCAATTTCACCGCTTCCGAGCCCGCGGCGATGATTGCCTGCTTGAACTTGACGACTTTTTTGCCGCCTTCGGTCTGCACTTCCATGTGATGCGGATCGACGAACGAGCCGTTACCCGTCACGACTTCGACCTTGCGCGCTTTCGCCATACCGGCGAGACCGCCGGTGAGCTTCTTGACGACGCCCGACTTGAAGTCGCGCAGCTTGTCGAGATCGATTTGCGGCTTGGCGAACGTGATGCCATGCGCGCCGAGGGCTTCCGCTTCGTCGATGACGAGAGCGGTGTGCAACAACGCCTTCGACGGAATACAACCGACGTTCAGACAGACACCGCCGAGCGTTGCATAACGTTCGACCAGCACCGTTTTCATACCGAGGTCGGCCGAGCGGAACGCAGCCGAGTATCCACCGGGGCCCGAACCGAGCACGAGCATGTCGCACTCGATATCCGCGTTGCCGGAGAAGCTACCGGCTTGCGGTGCGGGTGCGGCAGCCTTCGGCGCAGCGGCCGCAGCTTGCGCTGCAGGCGCGGGCGCTTTCTCGGGTTCTTTGGCCGCAGCCTTCGGTGCCTCTTTAGCCGCTCCCGCGTCTGCCGACGTTTCGACCAGCGCGATGATCGTGCCTTGCGAAACTTTGTCGCCGGCTTTGACGCGTACTTCCTTGACTGTGCCGGCGGTATCGCTCGGCACTTCGATGGAGGCCTTGTCGGACTCGAGCGTCATCAGCGCCTGTTCGTTCTCGATGACATCGCCCGGTTTGATATTGACTTCGATGACATCGACGTCCTTGAAGTCACCGATATCCGGCACTTTTACTTCGACGAGACTCATAGTGTCCCCTTCTCTTATTGATCGTGATGATGAGGCAGCGTGAACGGAATCAAGCAGCCTAAAAACAGCGCAAAAGCTGGCAGCGTGCTGGACAGAATCAGCCTTTGCCGTCCGCCCAAGGACGCGCCTTTCTTTTGCCTACTTTTCTTTGGAAGACAAAGAAAAGTAGGTGCTGCCCCGCACAGGGGCGACGCTAATAGACCGACATGAAAACAAGTTCAACGAGAGACGTGGATCACCAGCAAAAACCCACGCCCCCGGCGCCACAGCGACGTCATCACATCAAAGAATCACACGCCGAAAATCGGCAAGAATCGCACCCAGATACGCATTGAACCGCGCCGCCGCAGCACCATCAATCACCCGATGGTCATACGACAACGACAGCGGCAGAATCAGTCGCGGCACAAACTGCTTGCCATCCCAAACCGGCTTCATCGCGCCACGCGACAACCCAAGAATGGCAACTTCCGGCGCATTGATAATCGGCGTGAAGTTAGTCCCGCCAATGCCACCCAGGGATGAAATCGAGAAGCAGCCACCCTGCATCTGATCCGGCTTCAGCTTGCCGTCGCGCGCAGCCTTCGACAGCTCGGTCATTTCCTTGGCGATGTCGATCAAACCCTTCTTGTCCGCATCGCGAATCACCGGAACGACCAGACCATTCGGCGTATCGGCAGCGAACCCGATATGGAAGTACTGCTTGAACACCAGGTTGTCGCCGTCGAGGCTGGCGTTGAACGTCGGGAATTGCTTCAACGCGGAAACCACCGCCTTGATCACGAACGCCAGCATCGTGATCTTCACGCCGGCCTTTTCGTTTTCCTTGTTCAACTGCACGCGCAGCGCTTCGAGATCGGTGATGTCCGCTTCGTCGTTGTTCGTGACGTGCGGAATCATGACCCAGTTGCGATGCAGATTCGCGCCCGAGATCTTCTTGATGCGCGACAGCGGCTTCGGATCGACCGGACCGAACTTCGTGAAGTCCACCTTCGGCCACGGCAGCAGGTTCAGCTCGCCACCACCGCCAGCGGCCGGCGCAGCAGCACCTGCCGGTGCAGCACGCTGCCCCGTCATCACACCCTTGATGAAGCCGGTCACGTCCGCTTGCGTAATGCGACCCTTCGGACCCGTGCCCTGCACCTGCGTCACGTCGACACCGAGTTCGCGCGAGAACTTGCGCACGGACGGCGAAGCGTGGCTCGCACGGCGAGCGCCGCCCTCGCCAGCCTGAATCAGCGGCGCGTGTGCAAGCGCAGACGGCGAAGCCGGAGCGGGCGACGGAGCAGCCGGCGCGTCCGAGGGCTTCTCGACCGCGCCCTGCTTAGGCGCGGGTGCGGGAGCCGCAGCCGGCGCAGCAGCACCATCCGCTTCCAGCACGACGATGGCCGAGCCTTCCGACACGTTATCGCCGACCTTGACCTTCACTTCCTTGACGACGCCGGCGGCCGAGCTCGGCACGTCCATGGTCGCCTTATCGGATTCGAGCGTCACCAGCGACTGCTCTTTCTCGACGCGATCACCGACCTTCACCGAGACTTCGATCACGGGAATGTCTTTGTAGTCGCCGATATCCGGCACTTTGACTTCTTGCAGACCACCACCGCCAGCGGCGGCAGGCGCCGCTGCCGGAGCAGCAGCAGGTGACGCCGCGGGCGCAGGTGCAGGTGCCGCAGCGGGCGCCGGCGCGGCAGCAGCCGCACCCTCGCCTTCCAGCACGACGATCAGCGAGCCTTCCGACACGTTGTCGCCGACCTTGACCTTCACTTCCTTGACGACACCGGCGGCCGAGGCTCGGCACGTCCATGGTCGCCTTGTCAGATTCCAGCGTAACGAGCGATTGCTCTTTCTCGACGGTATCACCCGCCTTCACCAGCACCTCGATCACAGGAATGTCCTTGTAATCGCCGATGTCCGGCACCTTGACTTCGATCGCTTGACTCATTGTTAGTGTCTCCTGGGCCGCGCACGCCACCCGCCCCTGGTCGTCAGGGACAGGCGCGCACGCCGTGGCACACGGGGAATGATGCCTTAGACGGTCATCGGGTTGGGTTTGGCGGGATCAAGGTTGTACTTCTTGAGCGCCTCGGCGACGACCTTGCGTTCGATCGTGCCTTCATCTGCCAGTGCATTCAACGCGGCAACCGTGACCCAGTAGCGGTCGACTTCAAAGAAGTGACGCAGCTTTTCACGTGTGTCCGAACGGCCGTAGCCATCCGTACCCAGCACGACGAACTTCTGCGGCACGAACGCGCGGATCTGTTCGGTCAGCGCGCGCACGTAGTCGGTCGATGCGATGACCGGACCTTGCGCATCCTTCAGCAGCTTTTCGACGTGCGAGACCTTCTTCTCATCGCTCGGGTGCAGCAGGTTCCAGCGCTGAACTTCGTGACCTTCGCGAGCCAGTTCGGTGAAGCTCGGTACGCTCCACAGGTCGGCAGCGACGCCCCAGTCGTTCTTCAGCAGGTCGGCAGCGGCGATCACTTCGTTGAAGATCGTGCCGGCACCCATCAGCTGAACGCGCGGCGCCTTCTTATCAGCATCGGCCTTCCTGAACGAGTACATACCCTTGATGATGTCGGCCGCTACGGACTCGCCCTGCGGAATTGCCGGGTGCTCGTAGTTCTCGTTCATCACCGTGACGTAGTAGTACACGTCTTCCTGGTCGGCCACCATGCGGCGCAGACCGTCTTGCATGATGACGGCAAGTTCGTAACCGAAGGTCGGGTCATAGCTGATGCAGTTCGGCACCGATGCCGCCCACAGCAGCGAATGGCCGTCTTCGTGTTGCAGACCTTCGCCGTTCAGCGTCGTGCGGCCAGCCGTACCGCCCAGCAGGAAGCCGCGCGAACGCATGTCGCCCGCAGCCCATGCCAGGTCACCGATACGCTGGAAGCCAAACATCGAGTAGAAGATGTAGAACGGGATCATGATCTCGCCGTGCGTCGAGTACGACGTCGCGGCTGCGATCCAGTCACACATACCACCGGCTTCGTTAATCCCTTCCTGCAGGATCTGGCCGGTTTCCGATTCGCGGTAGAACATCAGCTGGTCGGAGTCTTCCGGCACATACTTCTGGCCTTCCTGATTCCAGATACCGATCTGGCGGAACAGGCCTTCCATACCGAAGGTACGCGACTCGTCCGGCACGATCGGCACGATGCGTTTGCCGAGCGCCTTGTCCTTCAGCAGGATGTTCAGTATCCGCACGAACGCCATCGTCGTGGAGATCTCGCGGCCTTCGCCCGTACCCTTCAATAGCGGCTCGAATGCCGAAAGTTCCGGGACCGGCAGCGGCTCGGCCTTCTGACGGCGCGCCGGCAGATAGCCGCCGAGGTCCTGACGGCGAGCGCGCATGTACTCGAGTTCTTTCGAACCTTCTTCGAACTTGAGATACGGCACGTTGACGAGGTCTTCGTCGGAGATCGGCAGACGGAACTGGTCGCGGAATTTCTTCAGCTGATCCACGTGCAGTTTCTTCTGCTGGTGGGTGATGTTCATCGCCTGGCCCGCTTCGCCCATGCCGTAGCCCTTGATCGTCTTCGCGAGAATGACGGTGGGCTGGCCTTGCGAATTCGACGCTTCCTGGAATGCTGCGTAGATCTTGTGCGGATCGTGACCGCCGCGGTTCAGATTCCAGATGTCCTCGTCGGACCATTCGGCGACCAGCGCCTTCAGTTCCGGCGTGTTGAAGAAGTGTTCGCGAACAAACGCGCCCGACTCCGACTTGTACGTCTGGTATTCGCCGTCGACGACTTCCATCATCCGGCGCATCAACGCGCCCGATTTGTCGCGTTGGAACAGCGCATCCCAGCGGCTGCCCCAGATAACCTTGATGACGTTCCAGCCGGCGCCGCGGAATTCGCTTTCGAGTTCCTGGATGATCTTGCCGTTGCCGCGTACCGGGCCGTCGAGACGCTGCAGGTTGCAGTTAATCACGAACACCAGGTTGTCGAGGCGTTCGCGGCCGGCCATGCCAATCGCGCCGAGCGATTCCGGTTCATCGGTTTCGCCGTCGCCGAGGAAGGCCCAGACCTTGCGACCGGTCGTCTTCGCGATGCCGCGCGCCTGCATGTACTTCATGAAGCGCGCCTGATAGATCGCCATGATCGGGCCGAGGCCCATCGAGACGGTCGGGAATTGCCAGAAATCCGGCATCAGCCACGGATGCGGATACGACGAGATGCCCTCGCCGCCCACTTCCTGACGGAAATTGTCGAGCTGGTTTTCGGTCAGACGGCCGAGCAGGAACGCGCGCGAGTACACACCCGGCGACGAATGGCCCTGCACGAACACGAGATCGCCGCCATGTTCAGCCGACGGTGCGTGCCAGAAATGGTTATAGCCGACGTCGTACAGCGTGGCAGCCGACGCGAACGAAGCGATGTGACCGCCGACGTTCGTGTCCTTGCCCGCGCGCAGCACCATGGCAATGGCGTTCCAGCGCGTGTACGAACGGATGCGGTGTTCGAGATCCTGGTCGCCGGGAATCGGCGCCTGACGCGACACGGGAATCGTGTTGATGTACGGGGTGTTAGCGGAGAACGGCAGATGTTCGCCGTGTACACGGGCGAATTCGATCTGTTTCTCGATCAGATAGTGGGCGCGATCGGGGCCCACAGCAGAAATCACGCCATCCAGCGCTTCCAGCCATTCGCCGGTTTCCTGGGGATCGTCGTCTTTCTCGGCGGCGACATATTTCATGACTTCGTCGGGTACAGCGGACATGCTCGTCTCCTGGATATAGAGGAACGCTCTTTTGAACAGACGACGCGGACGAAGCACGGCCGCGGCAGCTTCGGCCGATTGTAAAAGGGGTCCCGACGTCCGCGCAACAAAATTTTCGAATTACGAGATTGGTTCTCATAATGCGAAAAATTGCTGCGGCGCAACCTGATTTGACTGTCGATCGACGGATACGTCGGCTAGTTTGCGCCGATTAACGGTACTTTCAGTGCTTTTTTGCGCCATTTGCTAGTGACTCGCTGCGCTACAATGCCACGCATGTTGACCGAACGGCTTTTCGCTCGCTCGGCGCGCACCGCCGGTTCGCCGGCGGATTCGACGCCGTCCTCCCGCTGGCACCACGGACCGTGGTGGTCGAACTCCTATTTGCTTACGCCGCTGTTGTCGATCCTGGTTTTCCTGGTCGTCATGAGCCTGATTTTGTGGAGTCTGAACCGGCGCGAACAGCAGCAGCAGGAAGACACGCTCTACCGTAACGTCGCGTGGGCGCAGCAGCAGATCCGCCTGTCCATGACCGGCGCGCAGGAACAGATTCAGGCCCTCGCCCGCGATCTCGTCGCCGGCCACGCCGATCCGCATTCATTCCAGGTGTCCACCACGGACATCATGCAGGGGCATCCCGAGATCCTCTATATGAACTGGTACACGAGCCAGCAGCAGCCGCGCTGGCCCAATACCGCCTTGCCCGTGTTCGGCCAGCGCCTTGCCAAGCCGAACGACGCCCAGATGGACGATGCCGTCAAAGCCGCGTTCAACGAGGCGCGCAATACGCGCCGCCAGGTGTACTCGCCACTGATCTACGACGACGTCGGCAACGGCTACATTACGTTGCAAACGCCGGTCTATCGCGACCGCGACTTCCTCGGCACGATTGCCGCCGTGTTCTCGGTAGAAGGGATACTGAAGCACGACATTCCGCCCGAATTGTCGGCCAAATACAAAATCTCGATCATCGACGTGAACAATCGCGAGTTGACCACCACGTCGACCCGCCCGCGCCTGCCGCGCGACATGTTCTACGATCTGCCGCTCGACCCGCCAGGCCAGGGCGTCTCGGTACGCGTCTACGCGTTCCCGCAGATGACCAACTTCACCAACAACACACTGGTCTGGCTGGTGGCCGGCCTGTCGTGCTTCGTGTTGTGGAGTCTGTGGAGCTTGTGGAAACACACGCGGCAACGCTTCGAAGCGCAACAGGCGCTTTACGCCGAAGCGTTCTTCCGGCGCGCGATGGAAAACTCGGTGCTGATCGGCATGCGCGTGCTTGACATGCACGGCCGCATCACTCACGTCAATCCGGCGTTTTGCCGCATGACCGGCTGGGACGAAAGCGATCTGGTCGGCAAGAACGCGCCGTTCGCCTACTGGCCACGCGACGCTTACCCAGAGATGCAACGCCAGCTCGATATGACGCTGCGCGGCAAGGCGCCCTCTTCCGGCTTCGAATTGCGGGTGCGCCGCAAGGACGGTTCGCTGTTCCACGCGCGTCTCTATGTGTCGCCGCTGATCGACAGCTCGGGGCGCCAGACCGGCTGGATGTCGTCGATGACTGACATCACCGAACCGAAACGCGCGCGCGAAGAACTCGCCGCTGCACACGAGCGCTTCACGACCGTGCTCGAAAGTCTGGACGCCGCTGTCTCCGTGCTGGCCGCCGACGAAGCCGAACTGCTGTTCGCCAACCGCTACTACCGTCACCTCTTCGGCATTCGCCCGGACGGCCATCTGGAATTGGCAGGCGGCGGGTTCGATAGCGCACAGGCGTCGTCCGATTCGATCGATATGGTGGATACCTACGCGGGCCTGCCCGCCGCCGCCTTGACCGAAAGCACAGCCGATGCGCAGGAAATCTACGTCCAGAGCATCCAGAAATGGTTCGAAGTGCGCCGCCAGTACATTCAGTGGGTGGACGGCCACCTCGCGCAGATGCAGATCGCGACCGACATCACCACCCGCAAGCAGGCTCAGGAACTTTCGCGCCAACAGGACGAGAAGCTGCAGTTCACCAGCCGCCTGATGACGATGGGCGAAATGGCCTCATCCCTCGCGCACGAACTGAACCAGCCGCTCGCCGCGATCAATAACTATTGCTCAGGAACCGTAGCACTGGTTAAATCCGGTCGGACGACGCCTGACAATCTTCTGCCCGTGCTCGAGAAAACCGCCCAACAGGCGGTGCGAGCCGGCATGATCATCAAGCGCATTCGCGAATTCGTGAAACGCAGCGAGCCGAAACGCCAGGCCACGCGCGTGGCCGATATCGTGGCCGATGCCGTGGGTCTCGCCGAACTCGAAGCGCGCAAGCGCAAGATTCGCATCGTGACCGATCTGCGCTCGCGCCTGCCGGTGATCTATGTCGACCCGGTGCTGATCGAGCAGGTGCTGGTGAACCTGCTGAAGAACGGTGCCGAAGCGATGCACGATGCGCGCCCGAATGCCGTCGACCCCGTGATTCGCGTGGTCGTCCGGCTGGAAGGCGGGTTTGTCTGCATCAGTGTTGTCGACCAGGGACCGGGCGTCGACGAAGCGACAGCCGAGCGGCTGTTCGAACCGTTTTACAGCACCAAGTCCGATGGTATGGGCATGGGGCTGAACATTTGCCGTTCGATTATCGAATCGCACCGCGGCCGTCTGTGGGTGGTCAACAACGTCGAATCTGACGGCCACATCACAGGCGCCACGTTCCATTGCAGTCTGCCTATTGGAGAGCCCGACGGCCCGAGCAACGGCGGGTCAGAGGCGCCGACACCACAAACCGTTACGGGAGAGCTATGAACAGCCCAGTCACCACACAGGAAACTGTCTTTGTCGTCGACGACGATGAGGCCGTACGAGATTCGCTGCGCTGGCTGCTGGAGGCGAACGGCTACCGCGTGCAATGCTTCTCCAGCGCCGAGCAGTTCATCGACGCATGGCAGCCGCATACGCATCCGGGCCAGATCGCGTGTCTGATTCTCGATGTGCGGATGTCCGGAATGAGCGGGCTCGAGTTGCAGGAACGCCTGATCGCCGACAACGCCTCGCTGCCGATCATCTTCGTGACGGGTCACGGCGATGTGCCGATGGCCGTGTCGACGATGAAAAAAGGCGCCATGGACTTCATCGAAAAACCATTCGACGAAGCCGAACTGCGCAAGCTTGTCGAGCGCATGCTCGACAAGGCGCGCAGCGAAAGCACCAGCGTGCAGCAACAGCGCGCCGCTGCGGAGCGCCTAGGCAAGCTGACCGCGCGTGAGCATCAGGTGCTTGAGCGCATTATTGCCGGCCGCCTGAACAAGCAGATCGCCGACGACCTCGGCATCAGCATCAAGACGGTTGAAGCGCACCGCGCGAACATCATGGAAAAGCTCAACGTCAACACGGTCGCCGATCTGCTGCGCCTCGCGTTGTCGAACAAACCGCAACCGGCGCAATAAACCGATAAGCATAGCGACCGCGGCACAGGCCGGGGTCGTGACTGTGTGCGGTGTCAACGGCCGGGCTGTCGAACAGTCCGGCCTGCCTCATCTACTTCTCCTCTCTTCCCCCGCTTCGCAACAACGACGGGCGGCATGGCTCAACACGCCCGCATCCACGTTCGCATCCGTTAATCATTACGCATTACTCAGCATGCGCTTACGTCGCGCGGCAATAATTTCTTTCCTCCGGCAAGATTGACAAGCTTCGCTGCGCCCCTTAATTTACACAGAACTCCTCAACAGGAACCGTTGATGCCCGATGAAACGCATGACAGGTGTGCTGCCGTTTTCGTGTGTGCGTCGCAAGGCGATGCAAAGCAGTTACCGTGGTTCAACCGCATTGCTGGGGGATCTGTTCTATCGAACGGCTCAAGCAAAACTGAGCCGGCCTTTACTCGCTTCCTTCTCCATTCCTTTGCGCCGAAGCAACGCAGCATGCGCTGCGCATTGACTTCGCGCGTCTAACGCACCCGGGAGGATTTCATCGTGAAACGATCCGGAACACACCGTTCGCGTGTGTTGCTTGTTTGCGCCGCACTTGCGGGCGCGCCACTCTTCGCCGGTCTGGCCATGCCAGGCGCAGTCTATGCGCAAAGTGCCGCGAAGATGTCGACCCAGCAACTCGATTCGCTGACTGCACCCATCGCGCTCTATCCCGATGCCCTGCTCGCGCAGGTGCTGATGGCCGCCACTTTCCCTCAAGACGTGCAGGTCGCAGCCGCATGGTCGAAAGCGAACTCGAAGCTGCAAGGCGACGACGCCGTGAAGGCAGTCGCATCCGAACCGTGGGATCCCAGCGTGCAATCGCTGGTCGCCTTCCCGCAGGTCCTCGCGACGATGGCGTCGAAACCCGACTGGGTCTCGCAACTCGGCACCGCCTTTCTCGGTCAGCCGAATGACGTGATGGACTCTGTGCAGCGCTTGCGCAAACAGGCGCAAGCGGCAGGCAATCTGAAGACGAGTTCGCAACAGAAAGTCGTGGTCGAGCAAAGCACGATTCAGATCGTGCCGGCCAATCCGCAAGTGGTGTACGTGCCGACGTATAACCCGACTGTCGTCTACGGCACATGGCCCTATCCCGCCTACCCGCCCGTGTATGTCCCGCCGCCGCCCGGTTATGCAATCGCGTCCGGTTTGGCTGCAGGCCTTGCGTTCGGCGCCGGCGTCGCCGTTGCCAATTCGCTGTGGGGTGGCTTCAACTGGAACACACATGACGTCAACATCAACGTGAACCGGTACAACAACATCAATGTGAACAACCGGCTCAACGTGAACAGCAGCACGACGAACTGGAACCGCAACACCAACGTTAATCGCAACGTCAACAATGCGAATCTCAACCGCAACGTCAACAACAACCTCGGCGGTGCGCAACGCGATGCCTACCGCGGACGTGACGACGCCGCCCGCGCCCAGGCGCAGCAGACCTTGCAGAATCGTACCGGCCAGAATCTGAGTGGCAACGCGAGCCAGCGCGTGCAGGGGATTCACCAGGGCGGCACCGCGAACACCGATCTGCAAAACCGCGCGCAGAACGCCAATCGCGATAACGCGTTGCGCGGCGCCGGCGACGGCAACAGCGCGCGGCAGGACACGCAGCGTGGCGAGGCGAGCCGCAACGCAGCCGCGAACCGTTCCGGCAGCGGTGGCTTCGGCGCCAACGGTGGCGGCCAGCAACGCACGGGCGGCGGTCTCGGTGCAAACGGCGGCGGCATCCAGCGCGGCGGTGGTGGCGGCCGACTGGGCGGTGGCGGCGGTGGTGAGCGCCACCTCGGCCGCAACCGTTGAACGATCAAGAGGAGTCTCTGATGATTCGCTTATTTCCACGGGGCGCCTTACGCGTCCGCGCACTGACATTCGCCCTCGCCCTTGGCACGATGGGTACCCTGCTGGTGGCGCCGGCACTGCTGCTCGGCACGACCGCCGCACACGCGCAGGCGGTCTATCCGAGTGCTGACGACGCCGCCAGTGCGTTCGTCGACGCGTTGGCCCGCAACGACGAAAACGCGCTCAAGCACGTGCTCGGCAACGATTTTCATCGCTTCATTCCTTCCGAAGGAATCGGCGAGGACGACATCTACCAGTTCCTCGGCGCATGGTCGAAAGGACATCAGATCGTCGAAGACCCTGTGAAGAGCAAGGGCCGCGCAACCGCGCATCTGGCGGTCGGCGACAGCGGCTGGACCTTGCCGATTCCGCTCGTGCAGGCCGCGCATGGCTGGCGCTTCGATCCACCCGCCGCGCAGGACGAGATGCTGACACGCCGCATCGGCCGCAACGAACACGCAGCGATCCTGACCTCGCTCGCCTATCTCGACGCGCAAAACGACTATCACAACCTGACCCAGCACTACGCACAGCGCTTCGTCAGTACGCCGGGCCAGCATGACGGGCTGTATTGGACAACGGCGCCCGGCGAAACGGAAAGCCCGCTCGGACCGCTCGCCGCCACCATGCCCAACGGCACGCTGCCGAAAGAGGCTTACCACGGCTATCACTACCGGATCCTGACGGCGCAGGGTTCGCACGCAAAGGGTGGCGCACAGAACTACGTGGAGAACGGCGAGATGACCAAAGGGTTCGGTCTGATCGCCTCGCCGGCCGAATACGGCAAGACCGGCGTGATGAGCTTTATCGTCAATCAGGATGGTCAGGTCTATCAGAAGAACCTCGGGCCGCAAAGCGCGCGCGCCGCGGCGGCCATTAAGTCGTTCGACCCCGACGATAGCTGGCAGCCGGTGCAACAGTAAAGCGGCGGGCGTCGCTCGACGGCCGCGGCGGCGCACAAGCCGCCCGCGGCCGATCTGTTTTTAGATCTGTGCCGGTGTCCAACACCGGTATTCATGGCAACGTCCGCGCGACACGCACGCCTGCCGACCACACCAGGCAGCCGCCGCGAGTGCGGATCCGCCCCCGAAGGCATCGCGAATCCGCGGCGCTCCCACGCGCCTGGAATCCGTACGTGGTGCGTCATGCCGGGCCGGTATAATGTCGGACTTTGCAGCGCCGCTTATCCCCGATTCGCTCCGCGCGCTTTTCATGTGCCGACCCGTTTTCGGTGAAAAGCGCCATCGCACGTGCCGCACATGCCATATATGCGCGCCTGCGCCCTGCTCCGCTTTCCAAACTGCCCATCTCGACCGACCATGACTGCCAAACTGATCGACGGCCTAGCCCTTTCCAAGACCCTGCGCGCCGACGTCGCCACGCGCGCCGCCGCCCTCACCGCCCGTGGACATCAGCCGGGCCTCGCCGTGGTGCTGGTCGGCGACAATCCTGCCAGCGAAGTCTATGTGCGCAATAAGGTCAAAGCGTGCAATGACAACGGCCTCGGTTCGTCGTTCGATCGCTATCCGGCCGATCTGCCGGAAGCCGAACTGCTGGCTCGCATCGACGAACTGAACCGCGATCCGCGCATCCACGGCATTCTGGTGCAACTGCCGCTGCCGCCGCATATCGACAGCCACAAGGTGATCGAGGCCATCGCGCCGGAAAAGGACGTCGACGGCTTTCACGTTGCCAATGCCGGTGCGCTGATGACCGGCCGGCCGCTGTTCCGTCCGTGCACGCCATACGGCGTGATGAAGATGCTGGCGGCCTACGAGATTCCGCTGCAAGGCGCGAATGCCGTGGTGATCGGCCGCTCGAACATCGTGGGCAAGCCGATGGCGCTGCTGCTGCTCGAAGCCGGCGCAACCGTCACGATCTGCCATAGCAAGACGCGCGATCTGGCCGCTCATACGCGTAACGCCGACGTGGTGGTCGCCGCCACCGGCCTGCGCAACATTCTCACGGCGGACATGGTGAAGCCGGGCGCTGCCGTGATCGACGTCGGCATGAATCGCGACGAAGCCGGCAAGCTGTGCGGCGATGTCGATTTCGCGGGCGTCAAGGAAGTGGCGGGCTATATCACGCCGGTGCCGGGCGGCGTCGGCCCCATGACCATCACGATGCTGCTCGTCAACACGATCGAAGCAGCCGAGCGCGAAGCGGCGGCACAGGCATAAATCCGCAACGGCGGCTCGCGTAAAGAGCCAACTCCGATCGCTCCACGTTGACGGCGAACCCCACCCTCAACGTGCGGCCTGATCCCCTGCCGCGATGCCCGCGCCATGCGGCGTCTGCCGACGCGCAAGGCGCCCGCGGCACCATTTCAGCACCGGTCGCTCCACGAAGTGCCACGACAGCGCCGCGCATAGCAGGATGAATGGCGCGGCGATCAGCACCGCCGTCACATGGCTCAACCGCGGCGCGATATTCGCGACGCATTGCTGCACCATGAAACCGTACAGATAAATCCCATACGAGTAATCGTGGCGCGGCACGAAGCGCCGCAAAAGCGGCGTTGAACCCACCCACAGCACGCCGTAAGCAAAAGCCAGATAGAACAGCGGTTGAGCACCAGCCGTGTCGCGGAACACCAGAAACACCATCGCCAGCGCGAGAGCCGTCAGACCGTTGATGTCGATCCGCTCGCGCCATCCGTACAGCAGCATCCCTAGCATGAAAAACGGCTCCGGCCAGAACGAATAGCCGCCGGGCGTTTCGCTGAAGTCGCGCAGCCCGATTTGCAGATGCGGCAGATGCACGCGCAGAACGAACGCGGCGCATCCGAGCGCCACCGCCAGCACGATGCCGCGCGTGCTGGACAACAGCCCCAGCATGCCGGTCACCATCACGATCAGATAGCAGCGCACTTCGAGCGGCAGCGTCCACAGCGGCGCGCAGACGTCGACCGGAAAGCGGTTGTGCTCGAATACACCAGGCAGCGCCCAGCCGATTTTCAGTACGATGGTGGAGAAATTGTCGAGGTTGCCCCACGTCATGCCAGAGGCGAAATAGTCGCGCAGCGGCAGTGTCGTGAACAGCGGCCCGAGGATGAACACGGTCACCAGCGAGCCCCCAGCCACCGCCGGCCACAGGCGCGCGATGCGCAACGCGGCAAAACGCGGCACCGAACGTTGCCGGTCGAAACTGGCGGTCACCAGCATGCCGCTCAGCAAAAAAAACGCGTAGACGCCAAGCGCGCCGAAACCGTCGAAGCCAAGCGCGTTCTGGACCCAATCCGTCGCGCCGTCGGGTGCTTGCAGCAGATACGAATGGCCATACACCACGGCAACGGCGGCCAAGAGCCGCACGAGGTCGAAATTGTTGCCCTTGCGCGATAAAGCGTGCGAAAGCGGGTTCATCGATACCTCTTACAGAAAGCGTCGCTGACCGGTAGCGACACGTCAGAATGCGGCATGGCAACAATTCGAACCGTTCGCTTTCGCACAGAGCGCAGCGGCATGGCGGGCGCGGCATGGTGGCGCATTCCCGCCGCCCGAACCGCGTACGCCATGCGCTCTCCGCGCACAGGCGCGCGACATCTGATAATTTGTCTGCCGACGGATTGGAATCGGCGCGCCCTGCCCCAATAATGTCCATATGGAGTGTTATCGGGGCGCCATCGCGCGCGCCCGTCGATGCACCGATTACCCGTTCACCCGCGTCAGACAGGAAGCCTTATGTCCACTACCCCCTCGAATCAAGACAATCCGCTCCTCGATTTCTCCGACCTGCCGCGCTTTGGCGAGATCCGCCCCGAACACGTCACCCCCGCCCTCGATGTCCTGCTCGCCGATGCCGCCGCCGCCGTCGAGCGCGCCGCCCAACCCATTACGCCCGCTTCGTGGTCCGACGTGGTCGAGCCGGTCGAGCGCGCCACCGAACCGCTGTCGCGCGCCTGGAGCGTGGTGGGCCATCTGAACGCCGTGGCGGATACGCCGGAACTGCGCGCCGTGTATGGCGAGAATCTGCCGCGCGTCACCGAATTCTGGTCGAGCGTCGGCCAGAATCTCGCGCTCTATGAGAAGTACAAGACGCTTCACGCCAGCAGCGATTTTTCGTCGCTGACCGGCGAGCGCAAGAAGATTCTCGGCAATGCGCTGCGCGATTTCCGACTGTCAGGCGCGGAACTGCCGGAAGACCAGAAGCCGCATTTCGCCGAATTGCAGGAACGCCAGGCGGGATTGTCCAAAGCGTTTTCGGATCACGTGCTCGATGCGACGAACGCGTATGCGTATGTTGTCGAGGCCGGCGATGAAGCACAACTGGCCGGCCTGCCTGAGGACGTGATCGAAGCCGCGAAGGAAGCGGCCGAACGCGAAGGCAAGACCGGCTACAAGTTCACGCTGCACTTTCCCTCGTATTTCCCGGTGATGCAGTACTCGGAAAATCGCGCGATGCGCGAAACGATGTACCGCGCGTATGTAACGCGCGCCTCCGAACTCGGGCCGCAATACGGCGGCGGCAAGCCCGAGTGGGACAACACTCAGGTGCTCGCCGATCAGTTGAAGCTGCGCGCGGAAGAAGCGCACATGCTCGGCTACAACAACTTCGCCGAAGTCTCGCTCGCACCGAAGATGGCCGAGTCGCCGGCACAAGTGATGAGCTTCCTCGAAGACCTCGCCACGCGCGCGCGTCCGCACGCCGAACAGGACTGGAAGGAGCTGCGCGAATTTGCCGCGAACGAACTCGGCATGACCGACCTGCAGCCATGGGACATGACGTTTGCCGCTGAACGTTTGCGCCAGAACCGCTATTCGTTCTCCGAGAACGAAGTCAAACAGTACTTCCCGGAAGACGTCGTGTTCAAGGGGCTCTTCAAGGTCACCGAAACGCTGTTCGGCGTGCGCATCCGTCGCGATGAAGCGGCCGTGTGGCATCCGGACGTGCGCTTTTTCCGCGTCGAGAATCAGGACGGCGGACTCGTCGCGCAGTTCTATCTCGACCTGTATGCACGCGAAGGCAAACGCGGCGGCGCCTGGATGGACGACGCCCGCGGCCGTCACAAACATACGCACGGTAGCGTGCAAACGCCGGTCGCGTATCTGACCTGCAACTTCTCGGCGCCGGTGGGCGGCAAACCCGCCTGCTTCACGCATGATGAAGTGATCACGCTATTCCACGAGTTCGGTCACGGGCTGCATCACATGCTGACGCGTGTCGATGAACTCGGCGTGTCGGGCATCAACGGCGTCGAGTGGGACGCCGTTGAATTGCCGTCGCAATTCATGGAGAACTTCTGCTGGGAATGGGACGTGTTGAGCGACATGACCTCGCACGTCGACACCGCCAAGCCATTGCCGCGTGATCTGTTCGACAAGATGCTCGCCGCGAAGAACTTCCAGAGCGGTCTCGGCACGTTGCGCCAGATCGTCTTCTCGATGTTCGACATGCAACTGCACACCGATTTCGATGCGTCCGGCACAAAGAACGCGACCGAACTCGCGAGCGAGATCAACGAGCGCTTCCATGTGATTCCGCAAGCTTCGTTCTCGCGTTGGCCGAATACGTTCAGCCATATTTTCGCGGGCGGTTATGCGGCAGGTTACTACAGCTACAAGTGGGCTGAAGTGCTGTCCGCCGATGCGTATGCCGCGTTCGAAGAAGCTGCACAAGCCGCGAGCGGCAGCGTGCTCGATCAGGCGACCGGCATGCGTTATCGCAAGGAGATTCTGGAAGTGGGCGGCAGCCGTCCCGCGATGGAATCGTTCAAGGCATTCCGCGGCCGCGAGCCGAATATCGATGCGCTGCTGCGCCACAATGGCATGACGCCTGCCGCCGCGCATTGATCTTGCGTTGAAGCATCAGTTGGCGTTGCAGGTCACGCCAGCGTCGACAAAAAAACCGGTGACTTGCGTGAGCAAGCACCGGTTTTTTCCATTTACGCGTCAGTACGCTGCGCGCGCCGGCTAACCGCGATGCAGTTTGAAATCCACCTGCGCAGGACGCCCGTCCAGCGACAACGCCGCACGCGCAGCAGGCGCGCGGCTCACCACCTTGCCGCGACTGACCACCGCGAGCCGTGCGGCGCGCAAGCGAATTGCCTCGACCGGATCGCGCGCGTCGAGCAGCACGAGGTTGGCGGCGCTTCCCGGCGCGATGCCATAGCCCTCCAGACCGAGAATACGCGCGGCGTTCACCGTGACCGCGTCGAAACAGGCATGCATGCCGTCGACGCCCGTCATCTGCGCAACATGCAAACCCATGTGTGCGACTTCGAGCATGTCGCCCGAGCCAAGGCTGTACCACGGGTCCATCACACAGTCGTGGCCGAACGCGACATTGATGCCCGCGGCCATCATCTCCGGCACGCGCGTCATGCCACGCCGTTTCGGATACGTGTCGCTGCGGCCTTGCAGCGTGATGTTGATCAGCGGATTGGCGATCGCGGCGACACCCGACTCGCGCATCAGCGGCAAGAGCTTGCTGACGTAGTAGTTGTCCATCGAATGCATCGAGGTGAGATGCGAACCGGTGACGCGCCCATGCAAGCCCAGCCGGTGCGTTTCGGCAGCGAGCGTTTCGATATGGCGCGACATCGGATCGTCCGATTCGTCGCAATGCATATCGACGCGCAAGCCCTGCTCTGCCGCGAACTCGCACAACATGCGCACGGACAGCGCGCCATCGGCCATCGTGCGTTCGAAATGCGGAATCCCGCCGACCACGTCGACGCCCATCGCAATCGCGCGCTTGAGATTCTCGAATGCGCCTGCGCTACGCAAGACGCCGTCCTGCGGAAACGCAACCAGCTGCAAGTCGAGATACGGTGCAACGCGGCGCTTCACTTCGACCAGCGCCTCGACCGCGAGCAAGCGCGGATCGCACACATCCACGTGGCTGCGAATCGCCAGCAGTCCGCGCGCGACAGCCCAGTCGCAGTAATGCAACGCACGCTCGACCAGGGCTTCCTGCGTGAGGTCCGGCTTCAGTTCGCCCCACAGCGCGATGCCTTCCAGCAAGGTGCCCGACGCGTTCACGCGCGGCAGACCATACGATAGCGTCGCGTCCATGTGGAAATGCGGATCGACGAATGGCGGCGTGACGAGCGAACCGACGGCGTCGATTTCTTCGCGCGCGCTCGCGGCCAGATTCGGTTCGACGGCGACGATGCGCCCCGCTTCGATGCCGATGTCGACCGGCTGCTTTTGCTGCGGCGCGGCGCTCGGCGGCAGCATCGCGTGGCGGATGATCAGATCCATGATTCGCTCCTGTTGACCGCTCTTTGACTAATGGTGATTCTATCGGCGTCAGAAACCAAGTGCCGCGTTTTAACAGGATGCCGTACCGGTGGGCAGAGGGAAATCCGTACCGGCTCCAGGCAACGGCGCGCGCCTATACTCGACCTTCCACATGTTCGACGCCTGGGGGTTCCGCACTGACGTTGGCATCCTCCTTCGGCGCACAACGGGTGCCTGCCTCATCCACCCACGGAGCAAGACCATGAAAACCATCGGCGTGATCGGCGGGATGAGTTGGGAGTCGTCCACCGAGTACTACAAGCTCCTGAACCGGCACGCCAAGGCGCGTCTGGGCGGCCATCACAATGCGCGCAGCCTGATGCTGACGGTCGACTTCGCACCGATCGAGGCCAACCAGCGTGCCGGCGACTGGACCGCGCTCGGCAAACAGCTAGCCGATGCCGCATGCCAACTCGAGCGAGGCGGTGCCGACCTGGTGATACTGGCGACCAACACGATGCACCGCGTGTATGAATCGATTGAACAGGCGATCGACGTGCCCTTCCTGCACATCGCCGATCCGACCGGCAACGCGCTGCGCGCCGCAGGAATCGAACGGGTGGGCTTGCTGGGTACACGCTATACGATGGAGCAGACGTTCTACACGGGACGCTTACGCGAGCGCTACGGCCTCGAGACACTGATTCCCGACGAAGCCGAACGCGCGGATGTGCACCGCATCATCTACGACGAGCTGTGCCACGGCAAAGTGAATGACGCCTCGCGTGCGGTGTATCAACGTGTGATGGAAGGGCTCGCTGCGCGCGGTGCGCAGGCGGTGATTCTCGGTTGCACGGAAATCACCTTGCTGATCAAGCCGGAGGATTCGGCGTTACCCGTGTTCGACACGACTGCGTTGCATGCGCAGGCGGCAGTGGAATGGGCGATCGAGTCGGACTGAATGCAAGCTCGCCTCATGCATGTATGAGGCGAGCATGAGGAGACGTTGGAAGTTAAAAAGCCCGCGTAGCTTGCGCTAGCGGGCTTTCAACAATACTTGGTTGCGGGGGTAGGATTTGAACCTACGACCTTCGGGTTATGAGCCCGACGAGCTGCCAGACTGCTCCACCCCGCGTCAGAGAAAAAGATTATAGCGGGCTGTCAGCCAGACGTCAAACAATCGGATGAAATAGTTTCAAACGAGGCGCGCCGCGCGTGTCCACGCTCATGCAGCACGTGAGCGTGCAACTCAAAGATCTTCGACCGTAGCGCCTTCTACTTTGCCGTCGATGATGTCCGCGCCGTACTGGCTCGCGCTGCGTTTCGCGACGCCGAAATCGGAGAACGTGGCCGGCAGCACGAGACGAAATACGCGGCTTGCCTTCGAGCCGCCGATCGCACCCGGCCGGCAGACGCGTACCGCAACGTCGTACCCTTCGGCATGACGCTTGTGACCGTCGAACTTGTCGAACTCCCGCGAAAACACCAGCGGATGCACTTCGAAGTCCTTATAAAGGGCTGGATAAAGTTGGGCCATGGTGCATCCTTGATGCGTGTAAATGTGATCCCACTATACGCTGCGGCATGAAGGGATCGGGCTTTTATTTTTCACGGCCGCCGGGGCAATTTTCACCGTCGCCCGTCTCGCGCGATAAGATGCGGGACTATCAGAATTAACCCGATCCTGACAATCCGATTTTGGGTCGCCAGACGGGTAGATAAAGCAAAGACGCGGGGTCAGCGCCCCACCAAGCCTTGCTCAGCAAGAATGTGAGAACTTCATGAAAATCGCCACCTGGAACGTTAACTCCCTCAAAGTTCGCTTGCAGCATGTCATCGATTGGCTCGAAACGAGCCATACGGATGTGCTGTGCCTGCAGGAACTGAAGCTGACCGACGACAAGTTCCCCCGCGCCGAACTCGAAGAGAAAGGCTACAGGAGCTGGTTCGCGGGCCAGAAGACCTATAACGGCGTCGGCATCCTGGTGCGCGAAGGCCTGAACGTCGACGAAAGCACTATCGTGCGCAATATCCCCGGCTTCGAAGACCCGCAGCAACGGGTGATCGCCGCGACCGTCGAAGGCGTGCGCATCATCTCCGCGTACTTCCCGAACGGCCAGGCGCCGGGCACCGACAAATTCGCCTACAAGCTGCGCTGGCTCGCCGCACTGCACGACTGGATCGCGAGCGAAATGGTGCTGTATCCGAAACTCGCGCTGCTCGGCGACTACAACATCGCGCCGGAAGATCGCGACGTACACGATCCGAAAGCATGGGAAGGCCAGAATCTTGTGTCGCCCGAAGAGCGTACCGAATTCGTGCGACTGATTGAACTCGGTCTTGTCGATGCGTTTCGCAAGTTTGAGCAACCGGAGAAGATCTACTCGTGGTGGGACTACCGGATGATGGCGTTCCGCCGCAATGCGGGGCTGCGCATCGACCATATTCTGCTGTCGAAAGAGCTTGCTGAAGCGTGCTCGTCCTGCGATGTGGACAAAGTGCCGCGCAAGTTGGAACAGCCGTCTGACCATGCACCGGTCGTCGCACAGATCGACTGAACGCGCCGCAAGCGAGGCCTCACGCTGGACGACAGTCCGCCTGTTTCAAAAGGCATACGCCGCCCCGTTCAAACAGCACCACAGAAATTCGAACACCATCGCGTCATGCTCGGCCTGCTCCAGTTCATCGGAGCCGCCGTGACCCCCTTCCGTGTTCTCGCGATACCAGACCCTTTCCGCGCCCAGCGCCTGCATGCGCGCCGCCATCTTGCGCGCGTGTCCGGGATGCACGCGGTCGTCGGCCGTCGACGTGGTGAACAGTACGGGCGGATACGCCACGTCCGCGCTCACGCGGTGATAAGGCGAGTAAGCGGCCAGCACGCGCGCTTCGTCGGGTTCGTCCGGATCGCCGTATTCATCGATCCATGACGCGCCCGCGTGCAGCAGGTGATAGCGGCTCATGTCGAGCAACGGCACCTCGCACACCACGGCGCCGAACAACTCGGGCCGCTGCACCATGCACGCCGCGACCAGCAGGCCGCCATTGCTACCGCCCTGAATGCCGAGTTGCGCCGCGCTGGTTACGCCTGTGCTGATAAGCGCCTCGGCCACCGCGATGAAATCGTCGAACGAGCGCTGTCGATGCTCGCCCTGCGCCGCCGTATGCCACGCCGTGCCGAACTCGCCGCCGCCGCGAATATGCGCCACCACATACACACCCCCCCGCTCCAGCCAGCCGATGCCCTGCCCGGTCAGATAACCCGGCAGCAACGGAATCGCGAAGCCACCGTAACCGTTAAGCAGGCATGGGCGTGCTTGCTCGTGTGTCTGCTCGTGTGTTTGTCCATGCGTTTGCTGCCCAGGTTGCGCCGTCTGCCCTTGCCCGGCATGCGGCGCAACCCGCGGTCCGATCACGGTATACGGCACCGGTGTGCCGTCTGCGGACACCGCATGCCCACGCGTCACGGCGAACGGCGTCGCATCGAACTGAGTCGGCCAGCGGTCCAGCAACGCCCAATCGGTCAGGTCATCGCGAGCAAGATCGGTGAGCCAGTACGCAGGCGACTGCAGATAATCGTCGGTATCGACGAACACTTCGTCGTTCAGCGTCGGCTCGACGGGCGAGACGTCAGCCTGCACGTCGTCATGCGATGGAAAGAGGCGTCGATGCCAGTGCCAGGCTTGATCGGCCGCTTGCGACGGGATCCACAGCGCGGTCCTGCTCTGCACATCTTCCAGATACGACACGATCAGGTGATTGCGCGTGTGCGCCCACTCACAGACGGAGGTTTGCAATGTCGGCGTGAAAAGCGGCACCACGTCACGCTCGCCACGCAAGAACGCCGCTTCGCGGATCGCCAGCAACGAACCGCCCGGATAGCGCACCCCGTTGCAGTCCCAATCGAGGCGCGGCTCGAGCAGCAGCCAACCCTGCCAGCCGCCGACCGCGACGTGCGAAGGCACGTCGTATTGCTTCCAGGCATTGACAATATCAGCACGATTGGCCGCACCAGCACCATCTGCAGTGCCATCGGCGCTATCGAGGTAGTACGTCTGCGAATCGAAGAAATCGACACTGCTCACCACGGCATGCCGCAGCTCGATCGGATCGTAGTGTGCCTCCACGCCGATGTCGCCGAATGCCCCCTTGAAGACCACCGGCGCGTCGGCCAGCGCACTGCCCCGCGTCCAACGCCGCACTTCGCGCGGATAGCCGGAGCGCGTCAACGTCTTGCGCCCGTTGTCCCAGCCAACATAGAGCGTATCCCGATCGATCCACGAAGCCGTGTGCTTGCCGGCCTTCGCGATCACGAAACCGTCCTCGACAAAACATTGCGCGTCGATGTCGAACTCGCGCACCACGAGCGCATCCGAGCCACCCGGCGACAGCGTGATCAATGCGCGATCGCCGTCCGGATAAAGAATGTCGAGTTCGGCGCAGACCCATGGCGTGCCTTCGGCTGCACCGAGCGCGTCGAAATCGAGCAGGTTCTGCCAGACCGGCGCGCCACTGCGCCAGGCTGCCCACGTCGTACGCCGCCAGATGCCTTTGGGATTGCGTTCGTCCTGCCACAAATCGTAGGCCCAGTCCTTCCAGCGATCGGGAATAACCGGACGCTCACGCGGCAGATAAGCGTCGGTAAGCCGCTGTTTGAGCGACTCAAATTCCGCGCTGCGGCACCAAGCCGCGCGCGTGCGGTCGTTCTGCGCTTCGACCCACGCGAGCGCGTCAGGGTCGTCGAGTGCTTCGAGCGACAGAAAGGTATCGGGGGAAAGCGGCCAGGAGAAAGTAGCGGGAGAAGCGGGCATCGTCAGCTGTCGAATGAAAACAGCGTTGATTATGCCTTGCGTGAGCCCGAAGGCCTTTGATGCCACGCGCCGGAACAGCTGAAGAGATCGCTGGAGAGGCGGCTTAGGAACTTATCCATGAGATGGCCGAACGAGCGGCCTAAGCGACAACTGCCGGGGCGGCTGGCAAGCTACCCCGGCTGACAACACACTTCAGGGCTCGAGATTGAGCTCCTGAATCTTGCGCGTAATCGTATTACGACCGATGCCGAGCCGCTCCGCTGCTTCCACCTTACGCCCACGCGTGAAATCCAGCGCCTCGCGAATCACCGCAGCTTCGAAACGGCGTGCGAGTTCGTCCATGACGTCGGCCGCATTCTCACGCAACATCCGCGCGACTTCGGTGCGCAAGCCGCCTTCCCAGGCGTTTACGGTAGTCGCGGCCGGCATACCGGCGGCGGTAGCCGGATGCGTAGCCGCGCCAATACCGTTGATCGGCGCGCCACCCGCGAGGGCTGCCTCACCCGTGCCGATCATCCCGCCAACACCACCGGAGAGATCAGTCAGGCCCGCTTGCGTGGGACCGAGGTCAGGCGGCAAATCCTTGATCTCGATGGTCTGCGCCGGCGCCATCACCGTCAGCCAGTTGGCGAGATTTTCCAGTTGACGCACATTGCCGGGAAACGGCAGCGATGCCAGATAAGCGAGCGCCTCTTCGGACACGCGCTTCGGCTCCACGCCCAGATCGCGCGCACTCTTTTGCAGGAAATGGCGGGTAAGCAACGGAATGTCTTCACTGCGCTCGCGCAACGCCGGCAAGCGCAAACGGATCACATTGAGCCGGTGATACAAGTCCTCGCGGAACAGGCCCTGACGCACGCGCGATTCGAGATTCTGGTGCGTCGCCGCGATCACGCGCACATTGGCGCGCAATGGATTGTGCCCGCCGACGCGATAGAACTGCCCGTCTGACAGCACACGCAACAGGCGTGTCTGCAAATCGAACGGCATATCGCCGATTTCGTCGAGAAACAGCGTGCCGTTTTCCGCTTGCTCGAAGCGCCCCTGACGCATGGCCTGCGCACCGGTGAACGCACCGCGCTCGTGGCCAAACAGTTCGGATTCCAACAGATCCTTCGGAATCGCTGCCGTGTTCAGCGCGATGAAGGGACCGTTCGCGCGTGGGCTATGTCGGTGCAATGCACGCGCGACGAGTTCCTTACCGGTGCCTGATTCGCCGGTAATGAGCACGGTGGCCGCGGAATGGGACAGCCGGCCGATCGCGCGAAACATGTCCTGCATCGCCGGCGCCTGGCCGAGCATTTCCGGTGCATCGGCGACGCGGTCGTCCCACGTCTGTTCGCCACGCATGCTTTCGTCGACCGCGCGGCGGATCAGCTCGACCGCCTTGTCGACGTCGAACGGTTTGGCGAGGTACTCGAATGCCCCGCCCTGGAACGCCGCAACCGCGCTGTCCAGGTCCGAGAACGCCGTCATGATGATGACGGGCAAACCCGGCACCTTCTCACGGACGGTTTGCAGCAATTCGAGACCCGAGCCGCCAGGCATCCTGATGTCGGACACCAGCACCTGAGGGCTGTCGTGATCGAGCGCCGCGGAAGCCTCGCGCACGTTCGCGAAGCTGCGCGTCGCGAAGTTTTCGCGGGCGAGCGCTTTTTCGAGCACCCAGCGAATCGATTGATCGTCGTCTACTATCCAGATCGGCTTCATATAGGTCGGTCAGAAGTCTTAAGAGCGCCCCCAAACCTGTCGCTTCGCGCCAGGCCCCCCGAAGGGGGTGAGAAAACTTGGGGCGGCCCGGCGTTTTCTCACGGTGCGTTTGGTGTTAGCAGTCGAGCGGCAGCAGAATCTGAAACTCGGTATGGCCCGGCCGGCTTTCCACTTCGATCAGTCCGTCGTGTTGTTGCACGAAGGTCTGCGCGAGCGTCAAACCGAGACCGCTACCGTCCTCCCGCCCCGATACGAGCGGATAGAAAATGCGGTCACGGATTTCCTCGGGAATGCCAGGGCCGTTGTCAATGATATGCAAGTCCAGTGCCAGCTTACATAAACGTTTCGACACGGTGATCTTGCGCGCAATGCGAGTGCGCAATTCGATGCGCGCGTCGCCTTGCGAGATGCGTTCACGCAGCGCTTCGGCTGCATTGCGCACGATATTCAGGAGCGCCTGAATCAGTTGCTCCTTGTCGCCACGCAGGTCCGGCACGCTGACGTCGTAATCGCGCTCGATCGTAAGTCCGCGCGGAAACTCCGCGAGAATCACCTGACGCACGCGCTCACACACTTCGTGAATATTCACGTCACCGACGATATGCGGATGACGGTGCGGCTCCAGCAAGCGATCAACCAGCGTTTGCAGCCGGTCCGATTCCTTGATGATGACTTGCGTGTACTCGCGCAACTCGTCCCGTTCGCGCTCGCCGAGTTCAAACTCGAGCAGTTGCGCCGCGCCGCGAATCCCGCCAAGCGGGTTCTTGATCTCGTGCGCGAGATTGCGGATCAGTTGTTTGTTGACGGCCGTGAGGTCGTTGATGCGTTCCTCGCGGTCGGAACGTAAATGCCGCTCGTTCTCGAATAGTTCGAGCAGCACATAGTCTTGCGCGCTCTCCAGAAAGCCGACGATCGCATGCACATGCAGCGGCTCGTGGCCGGGACGCTCGAGTACGGCGTCCAGATGCGTGGCGTGAAAACGGTGGGCGGCGATCGCGGAAATCGTGGCGACCAGTTCGTCGGCATTCGAGAAAATGTCCTGCCACGCCATCTGCGTCAGTTGCTTTCGCGAAAGCTCCAGCATCGATTCCGCCGACGGGTTCGCAAACACCACACGCAGCGTGCGCTTTTCGAGCACCAGCACGACCGTTGGTAATGCCTCGAAGCCCGGCAACAACCCGGAACTCACCAACTGGGCGTCGTCCGAGAGCGTCTGCTCGTGCCCTTTTCTTGCCTTCATCAGATTCTTCAGAACCATCTTGCAGTCTGGCCGATAGGAGATGGTGATAAATCAGGTGTACCGCTTATTGCACTGCCTACTGTTCTGCTTTATTGCTGCCCCTACGCTGCAAACGAATTCGGGTCTAACAAAAAAGGGACGGCGCCGCCGTCCCTTTGTGACCGATCGCGAGCGTCGGGCAAAGCGCTTCGCCGTTTGAAGGGCGAAGCGCCATTGCCGCTTACAGCGAGTAGTACATTTCGAATTCGATCGGATGCACCGACTGACGATAGCGTTGCAACTCGCCCGTCTTCAGTTCGATGTACGCGTCGAGCATCGAGTCCGTGAACACGCCACCGCGCGTCAGGAATTCGCGGTCCGCGTCCAGCGAGTCCAGCGCCTGGTCGAGGCCGGCACACACGGTCGGGATCTTTGCATCCTCTTCCGGCGGCAGGTCGTACAGGTTCTTGTCGGCAGCTTCGCCCGGGTGAATCTTGTTCTGCACGCCGTCCAGACCCGCCATCATCAGCGCGGAGAAGCACAGGTACGGATTCGCCATCGGATCCGGGAAACGCGTTTCGATACGGCGGCCCTTCGGGTTCGACACATGCGGAATGCGGATCGATGCCGAACGGTTGCGAGCCGAGTAAGCCAGCTTCACCGGTGCTTCGAAGTGCGGCACGAGGCGCTTGTACGAGTTCGTCGACGGGTTCGTGATCGCGTTCAGCGCGCGAGCATGCTTGATGATGCCGCCGATGTAGAACAACGCGAATTCCGACAGACCTGCGTAACCGTTGCCTGCGAACAGGTTCGCGCCGTCTTTCCAGATCGACTGGTGAACGTGCATGCCCGAACCGTTATCGCCGACCACCGGCTTCGGCATGAACGTAGCCGTCTTTCCGTACGTGTGCGCGACGTTGTGGATGATGTACTTCATCTGCTGCAGCCAGTCGGCGCGTTGCACCAGCGTCGAGAACTTCGTGCCGATTTCGTTCTGGCCCTGGCCCGCAACTTCGTGGTGATGCACTTCGACCGGGATGCCGATCTGTTCGAGCAACAGACACATTTCCGAACGGATGTCCTGGAACGTGTCGACCGGAGCGACCGGGAAGTAGCCGCCCTTCGTGCCCGGACGGTGGCCGGTGTTGCCGCCTTCGAAGTCCATCGACGACGACCACGGTGCTTCTTCCGAACCGATCTTGACGAACGTGCCCGACTGATCCGTGCCCCACTTGATCGAGTCGAAAATGAAGAATTCCGGTTCCGGACCGAAGAAGGCCGTGTCGCCCAGACCCGTGCTCTTCAGATACGCTTCAGCGCGCTTTGCGAGCGAACGCGGATCGCGTTCGTAGCCCTTGCCGTCAGCCGGTTCGACGACGTCGCACGTCAGCACGAGGGTCGACTCTTCATAGAACGGGTCGATAAAGGCGGTGTTCGCGTCCGGGATCAGCAACATGTCCGATGCTTCGATGCCCTTCCAGCCGGCAATCGACGAACCGTCAAACGCATGGCCGCTTTCGAACTTGTCTTCATCGAATGCCGACACCGGCACCGAAACGTGTTGCTCTTTGCCGCGCGTGTCGGTGAAACGGAAGTCGACAAACTTGACGTCTTCGTCTTTGACGAGTTGAATGACGTCGGCCACGGATTTACTCATAACCTATCTCCTGATTAACGAATTCGGCGGATTCAGCCGCCGCCCAATCTAGCTGACCCGCTCCGGCCCGTCCACCCCTGTATCGTTGAGGGCGAACATAAAAGCCTGCTGGAGCAAATCGATCGGCACCAATAAAGCAGCTTCTGTGCCATGCATGCGCCAACCCGGCGCAAAACCGCACTGCGCGCGCATTTGCGGGGAATGAGCGCACCGAACAGCATGCAGCCCTGAAATCTTTGTGTCGCGTTACGCACCGAATTAGTGCGTTCGCAAAATCCGCAACTGCCGACATCTCTATCTTGGTGCAATCTCGCAAAAACGCACCATTACTGGGCGTCCGCCTCCTCGCTCCACACGGCCGAGACGCCGCCTCTGAACGGCATGCTCCCTGCCCGCCGCGCGCTAGAATGGTCATTTGGTCCGAAGGAGATTTGCGCTCATGAGCACGCTCGAACAGTTGTACGCCCAGGCGGACAAGCGCCGCACCGAGAACCAGTTGCCCTATGCGGGCGCGGTATCGCCCGCCGAAGCGTTCGAACTGCTGCAACTCGATCCGCGCACGCGTCTCGTCGACGTGCGCACCCGCGCCGAACTCGATTGGGTCGGCCGGCCGGTTATGGGCGACGGGCAATACGCGCATGTGGAGTGGACGCGTTATCCGGGCGCCGTGCCGAACCAGGAATTCCTTCAGCAACTCAGCCAGGTGGCCTCGCCCGATACACCCGTGCTGTTTTTGTGCCGCAGCGCCGCGCGGTCGAAGCTCGCCGCGATCGCCGCCGCCCAGGCCGGCTTTACCAAGGCGTATGACCTGCTGGAAGGCTTTGAAGGCGATAAGGACGGCCAAGGGCATCGGAAGACAGTGTCGGGCTGGTGCTTTCGCGGGTTGCCGTGGATTGGCGCCTGATTGCTGGTCGGCGGCCTGAACGTTGCTGCCCGCTTCAGCGGCACCTCTGCGCGCGTACCGCTATCGGCGCGGTACGGGTACTTTCGTCAGCCGCGTGTCCAAGCCGGCGCATAAGGACACTTGAGGGTACCGTCAGTCGAAGGGCGGAACGATTAGACGCATCGTCGGCGCTGCATGTGACAGGCCGATGATGCGTTGAGTCTTAATAAGCTCGCCACGAGGCGCGAGTGCACCCGAACAACGTCTGGCGTGTTGGGCTGATCAACCGCGCGGTTTAGCCGCGGCCGCCTCAAGCTCGACAATATCGCCGCCCAGCAGATGCACACCTTCGCGCAGCTTCACGAAGGCCGCGGCCACCGCTTCCGGTTCGCCTTTCACACCGAGATCGATGTGATGCCGCGCATACACACCGCCGCGCTCCGCATCGCCCACGCTCGGCAGGCTGAACACCCTCACGCCCGGAAAATCGTGTTCGATCTTTTCCATCAACGGCGTAAGGCGCGACTCCGGCAGCTCGAAGACCAGCAATGACTTTTCAGCGTGCGGCATCGCGTGGTGCAGATGCGCGTATTGCGTATCCAGCACCCACTCGATCATCGGCCACGCCATGACCGGAAAGCCCGGCACGAAGTAGTGCTGTTTGATCGAGAAGCCTGGGATCTTGTTGTAGCCGTTGGGAATGATCGATGCGCCCTGCGGATACGTGCCCATATTCAGACGATGCCGGTTCTCCGGCGAAGCCAGATCAAGCCGCGTAGCCGAGTTCGCCGGATACATATCACGGATGCGCTCCTGAATCAGCGTCGCGGCCTCCGGATGCAGTTCGAGCGGCACGCCAAGCGCGGCTGCCGCGCACTGGCGGGTATGGTCGTCCGGCGTGGCGCCAATGCCGCCCGTGGAAAACACAATGTCGCCCGATGCGAACGTGCGCCGCAGCGTTGCCGTGATGCGCTCCGGCTCGTCGCCGATGTATTCCGCCCAGCCGAGCGACAGCCCGCGCGCGCCCAGCAATTCGATGACCTTCGGCAGATGCTTGTCGATGCGTCTGCCCGACAGGATTTCGTCGCCGATGATGATGACGCCAAATGCCATTGCCGCCTCTTTCGCTTAGTCAATAATTCATCAGTAAGGAACCGGCGCCGCGTGCCGCGGACCGTGCTCTTCCGCGCGCATGCGTTGCAACGCGCGCAAACAGTAGTAGCCGAACCACAGCGCCGAAAACACGAGGATGAACGCGTAAATCCAGATCGTCACCGCGGTGATCACCGGGAACAACACGATCAACCAGACCGACGACGCCCACAACAGCGTAGGCAGTGAGCCCAGTAGTCCGCTCGCGACGCCGATCAACAGCAGCGGCAGCCGGAAGCGCCGCACCAGCTCGCGCCGCTCTTCACGCGTGGCATGCAAGGCGAGCGCGTCGTAACTCATTACGCGATACGTCAGCCAGCCCCACAGAAGCGGCGGAATCAGCGCGAAGAACGGCGGCACCAACCACAGCGGCAACGTGACGATCAGCAGCACGAGGCAGACCAGTGTGGTCCACAACGCCTGGCCGAGGCTACCGTACCACGTTCCGCCGTGGCGCATTTCGAGTCCGGTAAATTGCCGAGCCGACAGAAAGCGGATCACGGCCGGCATCGACAGCGTGGCGATCAACAGCAACACCGTGACGACGATCAGCGGAATCGCCATTGCAATCACCATAAACGGGGCGATCGCCGTGTGCAGCGCTGAAAAACCGAGCCAGTCGAACAGACGATAAAGCGTGATCGTGAACGACCAGCTTTCGAGCCACGTGCGGGTAGCGCCGATCAGCGTCTGCCAGGAAAACCACAGGATCACGCCCCACCCGAGCGTCGCCCCCAGAAACGGCAGGAAGGTCAGCCAGAGCATGCGCGGGTGGAGCGCGCTTGCGAGCGCACGTCCGAACGAGCGCAACAGATCATTCATACGTGCCAGTGCCGGTGAACGAAACGATGGAATAAGGGGAACAGCGCGACGAACAGGCGAAGGATCCGGCAGACAGACCGCAATGCGGATCGGAAAACGAACCAGGAACGTGCGCGCAAACGTGGACAGGATAAACCACGTGACGCGCCGCCGGGAAAACCGGCAGCGTGGGAAGAAGAATGCTCAAACTGGCGCGGCGTCGCTGCCTTCGGCGCGGCGTCGCTTCGGCGAAAGACGTCCGGCGATGCGTACGAAGGCGAGCCAGTGCTGCGCCCAGAAACCGTCACCGTAGCGCCGGCCTTCGAGTTGGTCACGGATGCCGGTCGGCTCCATCTCCCGGCTCCAGGACACGCTGCGAAACAACATGTCCCACCACGGAAACAGCACACCGAAATTGCAACCGTACGTCAGGCCTTCGTGGCCGTAGCCGATCGCATGGTGACGGCGATGGAAAGTCGGACTGACCAGCAGGCGCTCGCCGAGCCAGCCGAAGTACAGACGGATGTTTGCGTGCTGCACGCTCTGCGCCAGGTTCGTGATTGCCACCAGCACGACGAATTGAGACGGCGGCACGCCGATCACCAGTGCGATCACCGCGAAGAACGACGCTTGCAGCAGATCGTCGAGCAGATGGTTACGGTCGTCGGACCATAGCGACATCTGCTGCTGGCTGTG
This sequence comes from Paraburkholderia sp. D1E, assembly GCF_052682275.1. Lineage (NCBI taxonomy): Bacteria > Pseudomonadati > Pseudomonadota > Betaproteobacteria > Burkholderiales > Burkholderiaceae > Paraburkholderia > Paraburkholderia sp. D1E. Next base: position 6,005,299 of record NZ_JBQYMB010000001.1, on the reverse strand, counting down.
GTGCACCGCGTGCAGCTCCCACCACACGCCGATCCGATGCTCCCAGCGGTGGTACCAGTAACCGGCGAAATCGAGCACGAGCAGATACATCACGAACGTGACGAGCGGCTGCGTGGTGACGCCTGGCCACAGATTGTCGAATTCGATATTAGCGATGTTGTGCAGACGCAGCCAGGCCTGAACGGTGTCGAAGAATGGCTGCAGCGCAAAGAAGAAGAACAGGTTGAGGATGCCGAGCTTGGCGATCCAGGTATAGATCACGTCGACCCGCACGGCCTTGCGGTTTTCCCACCGCTCCACCGGCCGCAGCGCCTCGAGCGGGCGCAGCACCGCGTACATCGCCAGCACCTCGACGACGCCGACGATCACCCAATACAGGCTGTCGTAGGTATCTTCGTCGTAGTCCATCAGATTGAAGCGGAACAGCAACGGCTGCACCACGTCGACGTACAGCAGCGTCTGCAGGGCCGAGACGAAGCTGTCGAGCGAAGAAAAAATCAGATGGAACATGGTGCTGGCCTGTTACTTCATTCCTGACGGTTCGCTGATAACCGTATCATGCGCCGTTCGGCGCCGTGACCGGCGCGCGATTGAAGAAATAGATACCGTGCGGCGAACGGCCGACGGCAATCGTCTGGATCAGCTTACGCGTGTTCAGGTCGATGATGCCGACGTGCTTCGCGAAGCGGAAGGTAACCCACAGATAGCGTTTGTCGGCGGAAAGTTCCATGTCGTCCGGCCCCGGCATCAAACCGGTGATGTCGCCGACGTTGGTGAGCGTGTCTTCGTCGATGATGCTGATGGTGCTCGCGACACGGTTCGACACCGCGACATGCTTGCCGTCAGCCAGCGAGCGGAAGTTATGCGCGCCCTTGCCTGTCTGGATCGTCTTGACGATTTTCTGATTGCGCCAATCGACCACCGCGACGTAATCCGACCCGGTCATGCCGATCAGCAGGTACTTTTCGCCCGGTGTCATCCACAAGCCGGCCGGCACCTTGCCGACCTTCATCTTCCACTTGACGGTTTGCGTGGCCAGATCAATAGCGGCCAGTTCGCCCGAAACCTGCAGCGTGACGAAAACCGTCTTGCTGTCATTGGTGAACGCCATGTGGCTCGGCATCACCGCGAGCGGCAGACGCGAGGCCAGCGCCATCTGATTCTTCTGGCCGTCGTAATGATAGATGTCGAGACGGTCCAGACGCAGCCCGGTGGTGACGAGCCACTTACGGTCAGGCGAAAAGCCGATCTGATACGGATCCTCGATGTTTTCGACCCAGCGCTGCACCTGGCCCGACTTCGGATCGACGAACATCAGGTTGTTCGACACTGAGTTGGCGACGATCAATGACGAATTGTCCGGCGTGGCCATCAGGTGATGCGGTTCCTTGCCCGTCGGCACCGTGCCGACGACCTGGCGGGTGGCCTCGTCGATCAGGCTCAGCGTGGCTTCGCCGGAATTGAGCACGATCACGTTATTGGCGTGGGCCGCCGGAGAAAAAAAACCTGCGGCGGCAACCAGCGCCGCGCCTGCGGCGAACGTGGCAGTCAAGCCGGGAAGAAAAAATTTACGCATGAAAACTCACTTCGGAGAACAACCGTCATTGTAGAACGTTTGCCGGGGCACGCGGTTGACGTGGATGCGGGTATGACACGTGGGGGAAAACGGAAAACAGGCGGAATGCGGGCACGAGACTGTCAGCGCATTCCGCCGCACTGCTGACATAAGGTCAGCTTCGCGTAAGAAAATCCTCATCTGATTTTCTCAATGCCACCATTTTAATCAAAATAACGGATTATTACATTCTTAATTTTTTAAATATCAAATAAGACAAACCAAGATTTATCTTTACACCCCCTAATTTTATACATTCAAATAACATTTAATCAAATTAAATTACAATGTATTATTTATTTTTAATCGTTTAGGAATTGGCTTATTCCGCCCCTTCCCCGCCACACCTGACAATCCCGCCGATCATCGCCCATGCACTTAATCCTGTGGACTTAAGAGCGTGACGCATGCGATTCGGACGCGCGAAAAATTCAGCAGGACACGAAAAAACGGACAACGGAGAAACCGCGGTCGACATGCTTTATTTTGTGCGCGACATATTGGGGCGATGACATTCCCTCCGAATCAAAATGCTTTCACGCACTGTCCACACTCGTAATTCCGCGGAGTTTTCTAAAAACATGAACAAGATTTACAAATCGGTTTGGTGTGAAGCGACGGGAACGTGGGTAGCCACGTCGGAAACGGCACGGTCGAAGACGAAGCGCGGCACGGCGCGGAAGCTGGCGATGGCGCAGGTGGTGTTGGCTGGGGCTGCGTTGATGGGTGCTGCATCGATCGCACACGCACAGACAACGCCAGATCACTTCGTGGCCACGCCGGCAGCTAACGGCGTAGATCGCGGCGCGATGGCGAGTGAACAGGCTTCAGTCGCGGCCGGCGCTAACGCCCAAGCTTTAGGTGACAGCTCCTCTGCCGTCGGCTATGGAGCAATGGCAACAGCTGGAGGCGCCATTGCGCTCGGCAGCAACGCGCACGCAATGGGCCAAGGTGCTGTTTCGGCCGGCACGGCAGCATGGGCATTGAACGAATCCGGTATTGCCCTCGGGGGCTGGGCCACATCAGCTGCAGCCGGAGCAACCGCAGTCGGCGCATATAGCGTGGCGAATGGCGCAAACTCGGTCGCGCTGGGGTACAACTCGCAGGCCACATCAGAGAACAGCGTCGCGCTGGGTGCGAACTCGACCGCGGCCGCAGATCTGGGTGCTGCAGCTTATGCACCGAAACTGTTGGACGGTACAACGTCTGCGCCAATCGCAGGCACTACCGCAACAGGTGAAGTTTCGGTGGGCTCCCAAGGTAATGAACGCCGCGTCACGAACGTCGCAGCCGGTTCGGCCGCGACCGATGCGGTCAACGTGAGCCAACTCAGCGCAGTCGATGGCAAGGTTGATGCTGTCGCCCAAAACGACACCCTGCACTACTTCAAAGCCGACGGTGCCAACGATGGCACGGATGACGCGGTAGCCGCCACCGGTACGAATGCGGTTGCTGCCGGAGCGAACGCCAACGCCGCGGGCATCAACTCCGTAGCAATCGGCTACGGCGCAACTGCCGCAAGCGACAACAGTGTTGCCTTGGGTGCAAAGTCGACCACCACTGCCGATCTGACTACCCCGGCTGTTGTGCCGACAGGTGCAGGCGCCACAGCCGTCGCAGCCACCACCGCAACGGGTGAAGTTTCAGTGGGTTCCACTGGTAATGAACGCCGCGTCACGAACGTCGCAGCCGGTTCGGCCGCGACGGATGCAGTCAACGTCAGCCAACTCAGCGCGGTCGATGGCAAGGTCGACGCTGTCGCCAAAAGCAGCGCCCTGCACTACTTCAAAGCCGACGGCGCCAACGATGGTACGGACGACGCGGTAGCCGCCAGCGGTACGAACGCGGTTGCAGCAGGAGCGAACGCCAGCGCCACTGCCTTTGGTTCCGTAGCAATCGGCTCAAGCGCCGCGGCGAATGGTCAACTTGCGACGGCGGTGGGGATCGATTCCGTCGCCGACGGTCAGGTCTCCACTTCGATCGGTAGCAATTCGTCCGCGACGGGATCCCGCAGCGTCGCACTCGGCAACTATGCCGACGCCAGCGCAGACGGTTCAGTCGCATTGGGTCAGGGTTCGGTGGCCGACCGCGCAAACACCGTCTCCGTCGGCGCTGCGGGCAGCGAGCGTCAGATCACCAACGTGAAAGCCGGCACTGCGGCCACCGACGCCGTCAACGTCAGCCAACTGGCTGCCGCCACCGCCACTACATCACGTTACTTCAAGGCAACTGGCGCCAGCGACGGCTCGGACGACGCGCAAGCGCTCGGCACGACATCAGTCGCTATCGGCAGCAAGGCGTTGGCGGGCACCACGGCTGCCACTGCGGTGGGGAGCAACGCATCGGCATCCGGCGTCGGTTCGTTCGCAGGCGGTGCGACAGCCATGGCAATCGCCGATTACTCCGTCGCTGTCGGCACGCTTGCCGACGCTGAAGGCAACGGCGCAATAGCGCTGGGTGCGAACTCCAGCGCCGCGACGACGGGCGCAGTCGCGATCGGCAACTTCGCCGAATCTAGCGGCTTGACCGCAACCGCCATGGGCCTGCACGCCGAAGCCAGCGGCGACAGTTCGGTCGCACTGGGCTCAGGCGCCACCGCCAGCGATTTTGGCAGTGTCGCGCTCGGCGCCTTTTCAACGGCCAGCGCCACCGACTCCGTTGCTCTGGGGCAAGGTGCAGTCGCATCCGCGGAAGGGTCTGTCGCATTGGGTCAAGGTTCGGTGGCCGACCGCGCAAACACCGTCTCCGTTGGCTCGGCGGGCAGCGAACGCCAGATCACCAATGTCGCAGCCGGCACCGAGGCCACCGACGCCGTCAACGTCAGCCAGTTGCAGGCCGCCACGGCCGGCGCATCGCGTTATTTCAAGGCAAACGGCGCCAATGACGGTAGCGACGATGCGATCGCAAGCGGCGATCACGCCGTCGCGATCGGCAGCTCCGCCGACGCGTCAGGCAAAGCATCCTTTGCCGCTGGTACAAGTTCGCAAACACAAGGCGATTTCTCCACCGCTGTCGGCACGCTCTCCACGGCGCAGGGCGACAACTCGACCGCCCTCGGCTACAAGGCGAACGCTATTGCGGCCAATTCAGTCGCCCTCGGTCAAGGCTCAGTCGCTGATCGCGAAAATACCGTATCGGTTGGCGCAGCAGGCGCAGAACGTCAGATCACCAACGTCGCAGCCGGCACCGCCGACACCGACGCGGTCAACGTCGCCCAACTGAAAGCCGTCAGCGACCAGGGCGCCGCCACCGCAGCCAAACTCGACGGCGCGGTCATGTACGACCAGAACGCCGATGGCACGGTCAACAAGAACAGCGTCACGCTGGGCGGCGACGCGGGCACCGCGATCCACAATGTCGCCGACGGCGTGGATGCAAACGACGCGGTCAACCTCGGTCAGTTGAACGCGGCCATCAACGGCGCGGTCAGCAACATTACCGTCAACTCGGCCAACCCGTTCTTCAGCGCCGAAGGCAATCGCGATACCGAAGGCGCGGTGGCAACCGGTACGCACTCCGTCGCATCAGGCGCGAACGCACAAGCCACGGGTACCAACGCTGTCGCTATCGGCGCGAATTCGGTTGCAAGCGCAAACAACGCAACGGCACTCGGCGCAAACGCCAATGCCAGCGCGGACAACTCGGTGGCATTGGGTCAAGGCTCTGTCGCGGATCGGGCGAACACGGTGTCGGTCGGCGCGGCGGGTGCAGAGCGTCAGATCACCAACGTGGCAGCCGGCGTGCAAGGCACGGACGCGGTCAACGTCAACCAGTTGCAGCAGAGCATGAACGGCGCGGTCGGTCAGGCCAACAGCTACACCAACGACCAGATCCGCTCGGCTCGCCGCGATGCCTACGGTGGCACGGCAACGGCACTGGCGGCTGCGGGCTTGCCGCAAGCCGTGTTGCCGGGTCACGGCATGGTGGCGATGGCTGCGGGCACCTACGGTGGCCAGTCAGCAGTCGCCATCGGCGTGTCGCAACTGTCGGAAACCGGCAAGTGGGTCTACAAGGTGCAAGGCACCTCCGACTCGCGTGGTCAGTTCGGCGCGTCGGTCGGCGCCGGCATGCACTGGTAAAACTTCGGCAAGAAGCGTGACCGGCTCGACCTGAGCCAGTCACGTAGAAGTCTACAGCGTTGCTGTACTAGCAGCGAGCAGGCGCGGGTCCGAAAGGCCCCCGCCCTTTGCGCGTGATGTCACTCTCAAAAGGAGCGGTGTCGCGCGTTTTTTTATGCGCACTGCGCAAGCGTTGCAGCCGCGCCGCCCAGATGGAGCAGGCACCTGCAGCGCCCCTACCCCACCGCCGCTCAGCGCTGCATCGATTCCCACACCTTGTACAGACGCTTCACCGAAACCGGCATCGGTGTACGCAACTCCTGCGCGAACAGCGAAATCCGCAACTCCTCCAGGAGCCAGCGGAATTCCGACAAGCGAGGATCCAGCACGCCGCCGCGTTGCGCGACTGCCCGCTGATAGTTCTGCAACAACGGATGGAACTCGGCGAACTGCCGGGCGTCGCGCGCCGAGTCAGCCTTCAGCTTGTCGATGCGCAGCGCGATTCCTTTCAGATAGCGCGGGAAGTGCGCCAGCTGCGGGTACGGCGTGTCGACCACGAAACGCTTGCCGATCAGCCCATCGAGCTGGTTCTGCATGTCTGCATACGCCGCAGTGAACGACTTCGCCTGCACCAGCTTCTTCGTCACGGTCGCGTATTCGCTCAGAATCTGCCCCACCAGCCGTGAGATTTCCTGCGCCAGTAAAGTCAGACGGCTGCGGCCTTCGTCGCGGCGCGTATGGAAACTAACGTCATCGGCGGGCAGCGGGTCTTGCAGACACGCGCGGTCGAGCGCGGTATCGATCAGCTGATCGCGCAACGCCTCCTGCGTGCCACGTGGCATGAACTGCATCGCCATTTCGCGCAAACCCGGCAGATTCTTTTCCAGATACTTGATCGGTTCCTTCAACTGCAACGCAAAGAGGCGCCGCAATCCCGCGCGATGGATGCGCGCGGCTTCGTCCGGTGAATCGAATACTTCGACGTCGCAATGCGTGCCGCGATCCACCAACGCCGGATAGCCGAACAACGTCTGCCCGCCGCGGCGAATTTCCAGCAACTCGGGAAGCTTGCCGAAATTCCAAGTCGTCAGTTTTTCGTAGAGCGCGGTAGCCGGTGCGCCGCCGCCTTGCGACGCTGTTTCTGGACCAGCCGCAGCGACGCCCTTGCCCCGCGGCGCCGCACCGCTCGCGCCTGCTGAGCCGGATGCCTGCGAGCCAACCGCTACGCTACCGCCGCCCGCATCCGCCAACGCCGCCCCAGCCGCACTGGACGCAATTTTCTGGAAGTGCTGCTGCGCCTGACCGCCCAACTCGGCGCGCAGTTGCGACATATTCCGGCCCATCGCAAGTTGCCGCCCGTGCTCGTCGACAACCTTAAAGTTCATGAACAGATGCGGCGTCAGCGTTTCGAGCTTGAAGTCCGATTGCTTCATCGCGACCTGGGTCTGCTCGCGAATGTCCGCAATCAGCGACTCGAGCAAACCGCCCGCGCCGAAACGCGGACCACTATGCCGATCGACGAAACCCGCCGCGAACTCAGGCAGCGGCACGCAATGGCGCCGCAACTTCTGCGGCAACGATTTCAGCAGCAGTTGCGCCTTCTCTTTCAGCATGCCCGGAACGAGCCATTCGCAACGGCGCGCGTCGACCTGATTCAGCGCGTAGAGCGGCACCGCGAGCGTCACGCCGTCGCGCGGCGAACCGGGTTCGAAGTGATACGTGAGCGCCATCTCGACGCCCGCCATCGTCGTGCGCTTCGGGAACAGGTCGGTCGTCACGCCGGCGGCTTCGTGCCGCATCAGATCATCACGCGACAGATACAGCAGACGCAGCTTGTCCTCCGACTGGCCGCTCTTCCTGACCTCGTCGCGATACCAGCGCTCGAACGATGCGCCTGTGTAAATGCCCTGCGGCAACGCCTGATCGTAAAAGCCGAAAATCAGCTCGTCGTCGACCAGCACGTCCTGACGGCGCGACTTGTGTTCCAGTTGCTCGATATCGGCGAGCAGCTTGCGGTTGTGCGCGAAGAACGCAAGCTTCGTATCGAACTCGCCTTCCACCAGCGCACCGCGAATAAACAACTCGCGCGCCCGCGCCGGGTCCTGTTTGCCGAAGCTCACGCGCCGCCGGTGGTAGATCGGCAAGCCGTACAGCACCGCGCGCTCGAACGCCGACACCTGGGCCGCGCGCTTTTCCCAATGCGGCTCGGACAATGACTTCTTCAGAAGATGCTCGCCGATCTTCTCGATCCATTCCGGTTCGATCTTCGCGATGCAACGTGCGTACAGACGGCTCGTCTCAATCAGTTCCGCGGCCATGACCCACTTCCCAGCCTTCTTCACCAGCGCCGAGCCAGGCCAAAGGTAGAACTTGATGCTGCGCGCGCCGAGGAAATACGGCTCGTCGTCGGCTTTCAGGCCGATGTTGCCGAGCAAACCGGTCAACAATGCGAGGTGGATCTGCTCAAAGGTCGCTTCGGCCTCGTTCAGACGCCAGCCGTGCTCACGCACCACCGTGAGCAGTTGCGAGTGCACGTCGCGCCACTCACGCAGGCGCAGTTGCGACAGGAAGTTCTTGCGGCATTCGTCCTGCAACTGCCGGTTCGACTTCTTGTGCGCGATCGCTTCTTCAAACCAGTTCCAGATCTTCAGCCATTGCAGGAACTCGGAACGCTCGTCGGCGAACCGGCGATGGGCCTGGTCAGCTTGCTCCTGCGCTTCGATCGGCCTGTCACGCGGATCTTGCACCGACAATGCACTGGCGATGATCAACACTTCCCTCAACGCCTGCTGATCGCGCGCGGCGAGAATCATCCGGCCGACGCGCGGGTCGAGCGGCAAGCGCGCGAGTTCGCGGCCGAGCGGCGTGAGCTGGTTGTCATCGTCGACGGCGCCCAGTTCGTTGAGCAATTGGTAGCCGTCGGCGATGGCGCGGCCAGGCGGCGGCTCGATGAACGGGAAGGTTTCGATCGCCGTGAGATGCAGCGACTTCATGCGAAGAATCACCGACGCCAGCGACGAACGCAAAATCTCCGGATCGGTGAAGCGCACGCGGCCCTGGTAGTCGCTTTCCTCATACAGACGGATACACACGCCATCGGCAACGCGGCCGCAGCGCCCTGCCCGCTGATTCGCGGCGGCTTGCGAAATCGATTCGACCTGCAGTTGTTCGACCTTGTTGCGATACGAGTAGCGCTTTACGCGCGCCAGGCCCGTATCGACCACGTAGCGAATCCCAGGCACGGTCAGCGAGGTTTCGGCGACGTTGGTCGCGAGCACGATACGGCGCGCGTTCGAAGTGCGGAACACGCGCTCCTGTTCGGCGGCGGACAAGCGCGCGAACAACGGCAGAATTTCCGTATGCGGCGGATGGTGCTTGCGCAGCGCTTCGGCGGCGTCGCGAATCTCGCGCTCGCCGGGCAGGAAGACCAGCACGTCCCCGGGACCTTCGCGGCACAGTTCGTCGACCGCATCGACGATCGCTTCCATCAGATCGCGATCCGTTTCGCGCTGGGTCTTCGGCCTTTCACGCGACGACGATGCAGAAGCGCCTTCCGCCGACTTCACCGCCGGACTGTCTTCCGCGACCGGCCGATAGCGCATCTCGACCGGATAGAGCCGGCCACTCACTTCGATCACCGGCGCAGGCTTCTCGTCGCTGCCGAAATGACGCGCGAAGCGATCCGCGTCGATCGTCGCCGAGGTCACGATCAGCTTCAGATCGGGCCGTTTGACAAGGATTTCCTTCAGGTAGCCCAGCAGGAAATCGATGTTCAGGCTGCGCTCGTGCGCTTCGTCGATGATCAGCGTGTCGTAGGCCTGCAGCAGCGGATCGGTCTGCGTTTCGGCGAGCAGAATGCCGTCGGTCATGAGTTTGACCGACGCGCCCGGCGACAGATTGTCGGTAAAACGCACCTTGTAGCCGACCACCTCGCCGAACGGCGTGCCAAGCTCTTCGGCGATGCGGCGGCCCGTCGCCGAGGCCGCGATCCGGCGCGGTTGCGTGTGGCCGATCAGGCCCGTGCCACCCGCGCCGAGACCACGACCGAGTTCGAGGCAAATTTTCGGCAACTGGGTTGTTTTACCCGAACCGGTCTCGCCGCACACGATCACGACCTGATTCTGCGCGATAGCGCGCGCGATCTCCTCGCGACGGCCGGAAACCGGCAGCGCTTCGGGGAAGGTGATCGGCGGAATCGGGTTCGGTTCGACGACGCGTTGAACGCGCGGCGGGCGCGGTTCGCGGCGGGGCTGGCCGCCTTGAGCATCACCTGCTTGTGGTGATTTGCGCGCGGGCGCGCCCGCTTCGCGGCGCGCCTCACGCGGCGGATTATTTTTTTGCGCCAACGCTTGCGCGCCTTCCGCGGTGCGTCGCGGCTCGCGCGCCGTGCGCGGCGCGTTGCGGTTGGCGTCTGGCGCTTCGCGGCGTGCAGCGTCGCCAGGCTTCGCCTGATCGGCGGCCGGCGCCGCATTCTCGTTCGCCGTAGCGGGACTTTTGGGTACATTCGACATGGGGGCGCATTATAATCCCCGGCATGAATTCCCAAACCGACCTCGTTCCCGCGCCCGCGAGCGCTCCGGCCCCCACCGGAGCAACGGAAGACCTCGCCCAGCACGCGCAATTTGTCGACTGGATGCGCTCAGTCGCCCCTTACATCCATGCGTTCCGTAACAAGACGTTCGTCGTCGGTTTCGGCGGCGAGGTGGTGCATCAGGGGCTCCTGAACGCACTCGTGTCCGATATCGCTTTGCTGCAGGCCATGGGCATCCAGATCGTTCTGGTGCACGGCTCACGACCGCAAGTCGAAGAGCAGATGAGCCTGCATGGCGTGGAATCCGAGTTTTCGCACGGCATGCGCATTACTGACGCGCGTGCTTTGGAGTCCGCCAAAGAAGCGGCGGGCGAAGTGCGTCTGGATATCGAGGCAGCGATCAGCCAGGGCTTGCCGAACACGCCGATGGCGCACGCGCACATCAGCGTGGTGTCCGGCAACTTCGTCACGGCGCGCCCGGTCGGCATTCTGGATGGCGTCGATTTCGCCCACACCGGCGTGGTGCGTAAGATCGACGCGGATTCGATCCGCCATTCGCTCGCGAGCCGCAAGCTGGTGCTGCTCTCGCCGCTCGGCTTCTCGCCCACCGGCGAGGCATTCAATCTGTCGATGGAAGACGTCGCCTCGGCGGCGGCCATCGCACTGCGCGCCGACAAGATCGTGTTCCTGACCGAAACGCCGGGCCTGATGGAAACCGGCGAAAACGGCCCCGAACTGGTCCGAGAACTGTCGCTCGACGACGCCTACAAGCTCCACGAAAGCGGCGAAGTCACCGGTGACGCTGGCTTTTATCTGAAGCATTCGATCCGCGCCTGCCGCGGCGGCGTGGCACGGGCGCACATCATCCCTTACGCGCTCGACGGCAGCCTGCTGCTCGAACTGTTCCTGCACGATGGCGTGGGCACGATGATCTCGTACGAGAACCTCGAAAGCCTGCGCGAAGCCACGCCGGACGACGTCGGCGGTATTCTCTCGCTGATCGAACCGCTCGAATCCGACGGCACGCTGGTACGGCGAGGCCGCCACCAGATCGAACGGGACATCGACCATTTCTCGGTGATCGAGCACGATGGCGTGCTGTTTGGCTGCGCGGCGCTGTACCCGTACCCGCAGGAGCGCATCGGCGAAATGGCGTGCCTCACGGTCGCGCCGGAAGCGCAGGGCACCGGCGACGGCGAACGCCTGCTCAAGCGCATCGAACAACGCGCGCGGGCACGCGGCCTCACCCGCATTTTCGTGCTCACCACGCGCACCGAACACTGGTTCCTCAAGCGCGGCTTCGTCAAGGTCACGGTGGACGACCTGCCTGAAGACCGCCGGCGACTCTATAACTGGCAGCGCAAGTCGCTCGTGCTGATGAAACAGCTCTGAGCGTCCCCATATAAAGCGACTGCCCGCCCCCACATCGATTAAAGGAGAAGCACAGCATGACTCGTATGGTTCAATGCGCGAAGCTCGGCAAGGAAGCCGAAGGTCTCGATTTCCCGCCGCTGCCGGGCGAACTCGGCAAGCGGATCTACGAAAGTATTTCGAAGGAAGCCTGGCAGGCCTGGTTGAAGCAGCAAACCATGCTGATCAACGAAAACCGCCTTAATATGGCCGACCCGCGCGCACGTCAGTATCTGATGAAGCAGACCGAAAAGTTCTTCTTCGGCGAAGGCGCGGATACGGCGCAGGGTTACGTGCCGCCGGCAGCCGAATAAGCGTTTTCGGCTACGCCCCAGTATTGGCGATCAGCCGTATGAAGAATCCGCGCCGCGTGCGCGGTTTTTTTTCGCCTGTCTGGTCGCGCCTTTCGCCGCTCGATACGCCACGTTTTCGTCGAACCTTGAGCCGCTCGATACACCGGCTTCCCGTTGCGCCTTTCACTACTGTCACTCCTTGGCAAAATTCACTAACCGGACCATTTCCGGCCATTTTTAAGCCTCCTTTCCATACCGCCGCAATCCGCTGGATTCCCCACCACGCAAGGGATTGACTGCCCTCCCCGGGCTTCTGAGCGCACGCCTGGTTTGCACGATCCTCGGTCATCGTGCTATCGTGTTCATCGTTCCAACAGCATTTCACCTTCATTCGCGTTCTCTCAAGCTGGCCCGTCGTGTCTTTTCCCGTACGCCGCCACGCTGAATTGGACAGTTTTTATACAAGAAGGCTTGTCGGTCGTTTCCCCGCCGGATCTCATCCCATGAGCGGCGATCCAGCACCGGCCTTTTTCGTTTCGAGCCTTCCAGCGGCGCATGGGCCAGCTTTCAGCCACCCCAGCGTCCTCATGCATCTGCCCCCCTTCCACGGCCACGCAGATGCAACAGTCAGCACAATCTAGACGAGTGTTTTTTCGCGAATCGTTCGCGAGGCACGGGCGTTTTATTTTCTTTTTCGCGCCCACTTCTTTTGTCCTCGGGCGAAAGAGACGCCATCGCTCTGCTCGCGAAACTGCACTTCCCCAGCACCCGTGGCGGAACGTTCATGCGCGTTTTCATGAGTTTCGTCGCAGTCATTGGAGTTTTCACCTTGACCGCTTCCAGCAACGGCTTCTGGCGACATCACAAAGAAGAACAACGCCTCTCACTCGACGACATTACCGTCGTCGACAAATCTCTCCTCAAGCGGGCCGTCGGCGCCATGGCGCTCGGCAACGCGATGGAATGGTTCGATTTCGGCGTGTACAGCTATATCGCTGTCACGCTCGGCCGAGTGTTCTTCCCGTCGGCGAGTCCGGCCGCCCAGTTGATCGCCACCTTCGGCACGTTTGCCGCGGCGTTCCTCGTGCGGCCGGTCGGCGGCATGGTGTTCGGGCCGCTGGGCGATCGCATCGGCCGTCAGCGCGTGCTGGCCATGACCATGATCATGATGGCGCTCGGCACCTTCGCGATCGGCCTGATTCCGAGCTACGCGACGATCGGCATTTTCGCGCCGGTGTTGCTGCTGGTCGCGCGCCTGGTGCAAGGCTTTTCGACGGGGGGCGAATACGGCGGCGCCGCCACCTTCATCGCCGAATTCTCGACGGACAAACGCCGCGGCTTCATGGGCAGCTTCCTCGAGTTCGGCACACTGATCGGCTATGTGCTCGGCGCAGGTACGGTCGCGGTCCTGACGGCAACGCTGTCGAACGATGCGCTGCTCTCCTGGGGCTGGCGCGTGCCGTTCCTGATCGCTGGGCCGTTGGGTCTGGTGGGCCTCTACATCCGGATGAAGCTCGAAGAAACGCCCGCGTTCAAGAAGCAGGCAGAACAACGTGAAGCCGAAGACAAGGCGCTCCCGAAGCAATCGTTCCGCGAGTTGCTCATGCAGCAATGGAAGCCGCTTCTGCTGTGCGTCGGCCTCGTGCTGATCTTCAACGTCACCGATTACATGGCGCTCTCGTATCTGCCGAGCTATCTGTCAGCCACGCTGCACTTCAACGAAACACATGGTCTCTTCCTCGTGCTGCTCGTGATGGTGCTGATGATGCCGATGACGCTGGCCGCCGGCCGTCTGTCCGACACGATCGGCCGCAAGCCGGTGATGCTGTTCGGTTGCGTGGGTCTGTTCGCGCTGTCGATTCCCGCGCTGCTGCTGATTCGCATGGGCACGGTGCTGCCCGTGTTCGGCGGCCTGATGATTCTCGGCGTGCTGCTGTCGTGCTTTACCGGCGTGATGCCGTCGGCGCTGCCGGCGCTGTTCCCGACGAAGATCCGTTATGGTGCGCTCGCGATCGGCTTCAACATTTCGGTGTCGCTGTTCGGCGGGACAACGCCGCTCGTGACGGCATGGCTAGTCAATAGCACCGGCAATCTGATGATGCCTGCGTACTACCTGATGGGCGCGTCGTTGATCGGGATCGTGTCGGTGTTCGCACTGCGTGAAACGGCTCGCAAGCCGCTGCTCGGCTCGGGTCCGTGTGTCGCAACGCGTGCGGAAGCGCATGCGGTGCTGCGCGGCGAGCGTGAGGCGGCGGAGATGGATGAAGGTTACGCTGCTGCGGCTACGGCGCGTGCCTGATCCTGGGTTGCGCGGTAGCTGGCCGCCCGAAGTCGTACCCGTAGCGCCCGCCGTAAGGGGCGAACGAGGCGGCGGCAAGCAATCACTGTAATTCGCGTTAGCGTGTCCGAAAACGGGCCGGCAGATTTTTGCCGGCCCGTTTTTTATGTCACCAGAGAATCGAACGTCGCACTTGCATGCGTGCCTTCGATAATTAGCATGCCCGCGGAAATCGGCAGCTTGAACCGCCTCGGTCCGGCACTGCCTGGATTGACGAACAGCACACCGTCGCGCTCGCTGATCGCGGGCTTATGCGAGTGCCCCGTCACGACCACGTCGACGCCTTCACGACGCAGGTCGTCGCCCACGTCGGCGATGTCATGCACGACGAGGATCGTCACCTGTTGCACTGTGAGCTTGACGTGGGTCGGCAGCTCGGCGGTCCAGTCGTCGATGTCGTTATTGCCGCGCACGGCGGTGACCGGCGCGATCTGCGCAAGTGCATCGAGCACCGCCTGATTGCAGATATCGCCCGCGTGGATGATCGCATCGCAGCCTGCGAGATACTGCAGCGCTTCAGGACGCACGAGGTTGTGCGTATCGGAGATCAGGCCGATTCGAGTGGCTGGGGAGTTTTGGGTACGCGAAGTCATGATGCCAGTATCTGCCAAACGGCCTCAGTCTGCCGACTGCTGTTCGGCAAGCTCCCGCGTCAAGGTCCACACCGGCCGCTTCGCGCGAAGCAACTGCTTACGCTTCCATCAGGTGCTCGATGCGCCGGTCGGGCACCAGCCACCACGCCGCAGCCAGCGTATAGAGCGCAGCCGAGAGCCACGGCTGCACGAATGCCAGCACGATACCCGCCAGATAGATGACGACCGAGACCTTGCCCTTGAAGTCGTTGCCGAGCGCTTTCGCGATCGTCGACTCCGTGCCGTGCTCGCGGATCAGCACGCGGGTCAGAATGAAATAGGCAATCGCCGACATGAACAGCACCACGCCGTACAGCGCGGTCGGCCACGAAGCCAGATGGTTTTCGCCGATCCAATGCGTGACGGCCGGCAGCAACGACAGCCAGAACAACAGATGGAGATTGGCCCAGAGCACCGCGCCGTTGACCTTCTGGACGGCATGGAACATGTGATGATGATTGTTCCAGTAGATGCCGACGTAGATGAAACTCAGCACGTAGGCGCAGAACACCGGGATCACGGGGCGCAGCGCAGCGAGGTCGTAGCCTTCCGGCACCTTCAACTCGAGCACCATGATCGTGATGATGATGGCGATCACGCCATCGCTGAAAGCTTCGACACGTCCCTTGCCCATCGTTTGGTTTCCTGGTCGTGCAGCGGCGGTTGAGAGGGAAATGCGCGTGTGCCGGGAACGTGGTCCTTGCGCGAGCACCGCGCGCAGCATGCCAGCATGCTTACGCTGGCATGCCCGACGGCAATTATCGGCGATGACCACTCGATTTGTCGATGCGGGCGGCGGCTCATGAACGCGGACCACCGCGTCAATATCGGGTCGCCCCGCGCATCGCCGTGCGAGAAGAACACGCGAAACGCGATGGCCTGCATTGGCGGCGCACGAAGAAACCGTTACCAGGCGTATTTCACGCCTGCCATACCGGTCAGACGCTGGTAATCGCTGCCGCCGAAGGCCCACGCCACGCTACCCCAGGTTTGCCACCGATGAGCGAAGCGGTATTGCACCCCTGCCTTGATTTCCCCGGTGCTTTTCGCAATCCCATCGAGCGGAACGTTCACACCGTCCATCGCTACCGCATTTTTGCGGTTGGTGTACCACCAGTTGGCCTCGAACGACGCCTGAATCGTCTTGCCGCTATCTCTCGCAAAATCCCGGTAGATGCGTGCGCCCAGGCGGGTCACAAGCCCACCTGAGCTGTTGTCCTCGACGTCAGTCCCGTTGACTTCCGTATGAGTGCCCGCACTGTAGTCGATATAGATGAGTTGCCCCTGCGGCTCGACCACCCAATCATTACCGAACGGCTTCAGCGCGTAGCCCGCCTCAAGCGAACCGGTCCAGCTATGCGCGCTGTACTTTTCGCCTGGCAGCAGATCGCCCTCGACCTGATTGTCGAAGTTGCCGTACTGGACCCAGCTGTCGACATAAGCGCCGAGCCGGTCCTTTTCGTTAGCGAACCATGTGGCGTAGGTGCCGACCGCGTAGCCGTTCACGGTGCCATGCGCATTGAAAGGGTTGCCGTCCGCGCTCGAGTTCGTTCGCATGTTGCCGTAGGCGGTCATCACGCCCAGATGCAGACGGTCGCCGCTCTGCAACACGGACCATTGCGCTGCGTCGCCGCCCGCCTGTAGCACTTCCCCCTGCGTTCTCACAGTCAGCTGACCGCCAGCTGCGTCGCTACGCAAGCTCGTGCCCACAACGCGCGCCCATCCATCAGCAAGCCGGGCGCTGCCGTCGGGCTTATCAAGCTCGGCGAATTGAGGCTCACCTAAGCGGTCATGCAGCGTATTCAGAAACATGGTTTGCGCCGCGTACTTGTTGCCAAGATAGACGCCCCCTTCAGGCCTCAGTAGTTTGGCCGGTGTCGGTGTCGGTGTCGGTGTCGGTGTCGGTGTCGGTGTCGGTGTCGGTGTCGGTGTCGGTGTCGGTGTCGGTGTCGGTGTCGGTGTCGGTGTCGGTGTCGGTGTCGGTGTCGGTGTCGGTGTGGGCGTCGGTGTGGGCGTGGGCTGCTCGGAACGAAGGTACCACTGACCGTCGGCAGGATCGCTCACCCCGCCCTGAAACAGCCGGTATTCATAGGGGCCGGCTACCACGCGGCCATTGAGAGTAAATGCACCGCTCGCCGAGCGGCTCGGGTCAGCCACCTGCACGACCTGAATGCCGTTCTGGTCGGTTACCGCCCCCGTGCCGCCTATGCGTTGAACGGTGATGCTGGTCGCACCGCCTGCTCCAACGGCAGTTGACTGGGCTGCCAGCGTATCGGTTTGAGAACTTGCGCCCCCTGCATTGAGCACGGTCTCGATCAGCAGCCGTCCACCGTTGGACGTGTACGTGCCGCCGATCACGGCCATGCGGTCGCCAGCAAAGCCATTAACCATGGTAATCGTGCCACCGTTATCGAGATTGCCGGCGACGGTAAAAACGGCATCAGGGCCATTGGCCAGGGCCGGCAGCGCATTGCCCACGCCAATCAGCCCGTCGTTGACGACCGGACCCGTCACCTTCCCGTAGCCGCCGAATGCGCCCCCGGCCGCGATGTTGACCTGTCCGCCTCCTGCCAGTTCTGCGCCGGTGTGCGCGCTGTCGCCAATGACCAGCGTGCCGCCGACAATATTCGTGTTACCGCTGTAAGTCTGCACGCCATTGAGAACCACCTTGCCACTACCCGCTTGCGTAACCGATCCGGTCCCGCTGACGGTTCCGTCATAAACCAGGCTATCCGAACGATCGAATACCAGCGCGCCGTCATTGTTCACGTTGCCAGCGATGCTGCCGCTGGGGCCGCCATTGCCGAGCTGCAGTGTGCCGGCGCTGATCGTCGTGGTGCCGGTGTAAGTGTTATTGCCGGTCAGGATCAAGGTGCCGGTGCCCGCCTGTTCCAGCGAACCTGTGCCGCTCACCGCGCCGCCGTAGGTCAGCGTATCGCTGCGGTTGAAAGCAAGCGCGCCATTGTCGGTTACATCACTGACGAGGCTCCCGCCGGCGCCGCCATTGCCGAGCTGCAGTGTGCCGGCGCTGATCGTCGTGCCACCGGTATAGGTATTGTCCGCGGCAAGAATGACGGTGCCCGGGCCGTGCTGATTCACACTGCCGGTTCCGGAAATCACACCCGGCAGGGTCACGGTATCGGAGCGATCGATGACAAACGTGCCGTTATCGGTCACGTTGCCCACGATGCTGCCGCTGGGGCCCCCGTTGCCGAGCTGCAGCGTGCCGGCGCCAATCACCGTGCCGCCGGTGTAGGTATTGTTGCCTGTCAGTGTCAAAACGCCTGCGCCCTGTTTGGTCAGGCTGCCGCCGGTTCCCGTCAGGCCTGTAGCGAGCGTGACGTCGTTGCCATTGGTATCGAAAACCCCGCCGTTCTGGCCCAGCGGATTCAGGCGGCCAGACACATCCGCAGCGACCCCGCTCGCCCACTGGAGACCTCCCCCATTGAGCGTGACATTTCCGGTCCCGAGATTGGACAGACTCTGGAAGTTGACCAGTCCGCCGGTCACTGTGGTGCCGCCGCTATAGGTGTTCGCCGCTGTCAGCGCGAGCGTCCCCGTCCCTGCTTTGACCAGCGTCCCGCCCGTCACCGAACCGCTCGCGTTGGCCAACGTGGAACTCACCGTTGCGAGCGCATTGGCGCCGTCGATCTGGAACGTGTGCGTACCGCTATCGGACAAACGGATCTGCGCACCCGACACCGTCATGTTGTCGCCGTCGGCATAGTTGCCGAGCGTGCCGTCGTTCCAGTTGATCGTCCGGGTTGCGCTACCCGCACCGGGTTGAATCGACAGGGCACGAAGCGTAGCGCCGCTGTTCAGGTTGACCGTGCCAGTTGCCGAGCCGATGGTGCCGGAGAAGTCGCCGAGTGTCAGGCTCTGCGTCAATACGGTGCCGCCGGCAATCGTCAATGTTCCTTGGGCGCCACCGGCGCCAACCGTGGAGCTGCGTTGGCCGAGAGTAATGGACGTGGCATTGAGTATGCCGGCTCCCATGCTCAAACTGCCGACGGCCGATTGCGAGCCATATCCAGCTGAACCAATGAGCAGATTGCCTATCTTCGCGTCCAATGAACCTCGGCTCAGGTCCACAGTGCCATTGTTACCGGTGTAATTGCTGGATACGCCCACGGCGATATTCCAGGTGCCGACCGGACTGCTGCCATCGGTTCCCCGGAGCACGAGCGTCCCGCCGTTGCTCCCACTCTGGAAGGCCAGCGTGCCGCTTGCCTGGTTGTTCCCGATCGTAATCTGATCCGCGTTGATCATATTGCTTTGTCCCAGCAACACGGTTCCGACGTTAGTTGCGGAATTGGACACGCTGCGATTGAAATCGCCCACGCCGAACGTGGCTGCCGTAATGGTGTTGCTGCCCGCCAGGGTCATGCTACCGCTCGTGCTACCCGACCCGCCCACTGCCGTTATCTGCCCGCTAATACTGAACGCTTGCGTCGCATTGCTGGAAATGAAATTACTCAGCCCCGACATATTTAACGTCTGCTGTGTGCCGTTAGCCGTGCCGCCGAGGCGGAAGGCACCGCCCGAATACACCAGCGTGCCACCCACTCCATTGAGCGTGCCGGTAACGTTATTGCTAACCAGCAGACTGGTGACAGAGGTTGTCGAATCGCCTATATCGACGGTCGAGTTTGTCGTGAATGAAATGGTTTGCGCCTGTGCTGTACTGACGGCCGCACTGACGCCAATTAACAGAATGCTGGCGCTAATGGGTCTGAGAAGAGGTTTGTCGCGAGATTCAGCGACGCCGCCGCGGCCAATTAGCCTGGTGGCGTGAGTGACGGTTTGACCAGTTTTATGGCTATCTTTCGGCCAGACGGCTTCAAATGCCATTTGCATAGAATCAGACGAGCGTTCATGTATGACACGGTGGATCCGATTCATTTATGTCCCTTCGATGATTGAAATTGTTTTCAAAGGCCACACAGATCAGGTCAAAACGGATTATTTCGATGAACGGCCTGTTAGCAAGAGGATACACGAGCCGTCACACGCCCGACACCCTGGAGGGAACGCGGATTGGAACCGGCTGAAAGCCTGAATCATGGAATCCATGGTGACCAGGCAATGAATTTGGAAAATAAGCTATCGGAAATTCTACTGCGGCACGGTAATGCCAAAAGTGGATATCGACTCGGGTTTCGTAATGCGTGGATACGCTAAATTCCCGAAAAAGTGATGTTAAGCATCAAACTAAAAATTGAAATCAATCCACAGCTTGTCCACAGCTTGAATAGCAGATTTGCTGTTGGAAAATAGTGTTCCAGGCGCGCGCGATTATCCCGCTTGCGCCTGTCCGCATACCCCAGATGCGCGCCGGTCATCGTAAAGGCGCATACGCAGCGTGCGGTCATTCCGCCATGTGTCAAGCAGCCAGCTTAACTGCCAACCATACTGTAAGCTCACTGCCGCTCGTTCATACGCGAGCACAAGATCGTGATGATGATGGCGATCACACCATCGCTGAAGGCCGACCGCGTACGCACACATCACCTTATCAGCGCACCCCGCTCGTTTAACAATTGACGAAGAATGCTGCGATGGCACCGGCTTTCATCCTCGCAGTAGCAGCCGATGGAAAAGTGCGTCGTTTTTGACAATGCGGCAAGCAGGTCCAACACCTTACTGGTGTCGCTGCCATTCATCTCGGTCCGGAATTTTTTCGCAAACGCGGCCCACTCAGCGTCACTGGCGACCGCCTTTGCTTCCTTCACCAACTCCGCATCAGGCGACAGATTAGGCAGCCACACATCGTAGTAGTCGCGGGTGGCGAATTCCGTCCGGGGTACGCCGCGCGGCGGTCGCCGAACCGTACCGATACGCACCCCTTCGTCGGCCGCCCTCGGAGACCCTAGCTGGACGATGCTAATGCTCATGTTTTCCCCTGATGACTGATCGGCTGCTGCCGGATAGAACCACGAAGTCCTTACTCCGTGCAAGATCGCCGGATCGATAAGCGCGGCTCGCCAGTCGTTCTGTCGCTCCGTCATGCAGGCTCAACGCCTCTTGCCCTTCATGGCCTCGATTTCCATAGCCGCGTTCCGCTCTTCGCTGGCTTCAATCGGGTCCATCGACTCGTCGATCGAAGCCGCCGCACGTTCCGCGGCTGCTTTCGTTTCGTCGAAAACGGGATCGAATTCCTCGTCATCATCACCCGGGGGTTCCAGCATGTCTCGAAGCATGGCCGCCAGCTCTGGCGTGTCCCACTCCGCGCCCTGTTGCTTCTGCTTCTTGATGTAATGTCTGACTTCCGCGTCCTGTTCCGGGGTCAACGGAAGACCGCGAAAAGTGCTTTTGGGGTCGGCATTGATCATAATTTTGCTCCAGGATACGTCCCAGTTCGAGTGTAATCCCGTTATGGCGACGTGATCTCAGCGATTGGTCATTGCCCGGCAACCGGTTCGCAGCGCGTTTCGCCCACAGCACACGTCACGTCGCCCGGTTTACCGCCGGATACATCGTCTATTTCATCGGCTTGAGTCCATCGAGCAAAGTCGGCACCAGTTCGCTGATGGTTGGATGAATGTGCATGGCGTACTGCAAGGTAGGATACGGCGCCCCGGCCGTCATGATGTCGATGAACGTGTGCAGCGCTTCGTCGCCTTCGATGCCATGGATCGCCGCGCCAAGAATCTGCCTGCTCTGCGCGTCGACCAGCACCTTCATGAAGCCGTCGGTCTCGCCGCGTTCGCGGGCCCGGCCTACCCGCGTCATCGGCATGGTGGCGATCAGCGCGTCGCGGCCGGCCTTGCGCACATCGGCTTCCGAGAGCCCGACGCGCGCGAGCGGCGGGTCGACGAACACCGCGTACGCCATGATTCGCGTGTCGACGCTGCGCGCGCCGCCGTCGAGCAGATTGGCCGCGACGATATGAAAATCGTCGTAAGAGGTGTGGGTAAAGGCGCCGCGTCCGTTGATGTCGCCGATCGCCCAGATGCCCGGCACATTGGTGCGCAACTGGCCGTCGACGGGAATCGTGCCGTGACGGTCCGTCGCGATGCCGGCGGCGTCGAGGCCGAGGTCGTCAGTATTCGGTTCGCGGCCGGTGGCGAACAGCAGGTGCGACGCCTCGAGTGCGGGAATGTTCTGCTCGAAGCCGATGCACACCTCGTTCTCGTGATGCGGATGCGGCTCGACCCGCGAGGGTTGCACGCCGAAGACAAACTCGACCCCTTCGCGCGCCAGCACCTTCTGCACGGAGTCGGCAAAGTCGGCATCCTCGCGCGTGAGCACGCGCTCGCCGCGCACCAGCACGGTCACCCGGCTGCCGAAGCGGCGAAAGATCTGCGCGAATTCGAGCGCAATATAGCTGCCGCCGACAATCGCCAGATGGTCCGGCAATTCCGTGAGATCAAGCAGATTCGAATTGGTGTAGTAGCGAATTCGCTCGAGCCCTTCGAGCGGCGGCACAACGGCCCGCGTGCCGGTATTGATGAAGATTTCGTCAGCGCTGAGCTCATCGAGCACCGCGCCGTCCGGGCCGCTGATGGCGAGCGTATGGGCGCCGGTGAAGCGCGCGTGGCCGTTGAAGACGGTGAGGTTATCCGCGCCGCGCAGCCATTTCTCGACGCCATCGCGCGATTGACCGATGATCCCGTCCTTGCGTGCCTTGACCGCTGCCAGATCGACGCTGACCGCGCCGCTCACCTGCACGCCCAACTCCGCGGCGTGGCGCGCCACGTGGGCCGCGCGGGCACTGGCCACATAAGACTTGGTCGGCGTGCAGCCGACATTCACACAGGTCCCGCCGAAGGCCGCGCGTTCGATGACCGCGGTTTTACGGCCGCTTTCACCAAGACGGACAGCAAGCGGCGCACCGCCTTGTCCCGTGCCGATCACGACTGCGTCGAAGTGCTGTGGCATGGCAGATCTCCCGAGGCTGGGGTGCTGGTCGTAGCATCTTACCCTCAGCGCCGCGTGTTGCCTTTGTCGCCCCTCCTCGTTGATTCTGCTGCGCTCCGTGAGCTCCGCGCGCCGGCGTGCGATCTGTTTTCGTCTCGCCGGGGGACCGGCGCCAGTCGATTGAATGGAAATCGCGCCCGATTGTGTTCAGGCGTGGCAGTGCACAGCGCAGATCAATTCACGCGAGCGTTGCAGTGCGGCCTGCGCGCCGCGCGTCGCGACGACCCAGCCGACCTGGCCGAGGTTGAAATCCTGCGACACCATCACCTGCATGAGGGCGACCATCGGCAGGATCACCGATGGCCGATAAAGCTGGTTTTGAATCAGGGCTGGCATAACGGCTCCCATCGCGCGGGGCCGCTTCGGCGCAGCGCGGAATGTATATTCGATGGGAGAATTTTAGGGAAACAGGGGGCTCGGATAAATACCGGGAACGCGAAGGCACTTGTTTGCAAAACTGAACAATCAAGTCTGGATGCCCGCGGCAGAGGGGTCTGTTTGCTGGATTAACCCGCCCGGCGAAGTGGGTTTGCTACGCCAGCGCCTGCCTGCGGCCGTGGCCGGAAACGTCAGGACAGTCATGATGCCCCGGCCAGCCCTATCTGAGCGTCACACAAACTACGCGCATAAGCACTCGCCCCAACCGGCCGGCTATAAAAATACCCCTGCTGCTTGTCGCAGGCGATCCCACGCAAAAACGCCGCCTGCTCGGCGGTCTCCACGCCTTCAGCCGTGACATTCATGCCTAGCGAATGGGCCATCGCCACCACCGCCTGGGTGATCGCGATCGAATCGCGATGATCCGGCAAGCCCGCGACAAAGGAACGATCGATCTTCAGGTTATGCAGCGGAAACCGCTTCAAATACGACAGCGACGAATAGCCGGTACCGAAATCGTCGACGGAAATCCGCACGCCCATCGCGCTCAACGCGCTCAGCATCGGCAATACGGCGTCGCTGTCGCTCATCAACAGCCGCTCGGTAATCTCGAGTTCCAGCGCCTCCGGCTCAAGCCCGGACTGCTCCAGACAACGCTCGATCCGCTCCACGAGCCCGTTTTTGAACTGGCGCGGCGACAGATTCACCGCGACGATCAACTCGGGCGCCAGCGTGCGCCGCCATTGCGCGACCTGCTCGCAGGCCCGCGCCAGCACCCAGGACCCGATCTCGACGATCAGGCCGGCGTCTTCGGCCACGGGGATGAATTCCACCGGCGAAACATTGCCCAACTCGGTGTTGTACCAGCGCAGCAGCGCTTCGGCGCCGATCGTGCGGCCGCACTGGCTGTCGACGATCGGCTGATACACGAGGCTCAGTTCGTTGGTAGCGAGCGCACGCCGCAACGCCTGCTCGATCATGAAGCGGCGTTGCAGATGCTGATTCAGCTCGACCGTGAAGAACTGAAAATTGTTACGCCCGCATTGTTTCGCGTGGTACATCGCCGAGTCGGCATTGCGCATCAGCGTGGGCACGTCCTGGCCGTCTTCGGGAAACAGACTGATGCCGATCGACGCACCCATGTAGTACTCGTTGTCCGCCACCGCGAACGGCACCGCGATCATGTCGAGAATGCGCTGGGCGAGCGCGATCAGATGACCGGTGTTTTCGTAAGCGCAGACCACGATCACGAACTCGTCGCCGCCCACGCGCGCGAGCGTGTCGTTCCGCGCGACACACGCCGACAACCGCTCCGCCACGCTGCATAGAAGCGCATCCCCGGCCTCGTGACCGGCGGTGTCGTTGACCTTCTTGAAACCGTCCAGGTCGACGAATAGCACGGCGACCCGCGCCAGCTCGCCCATCCCGGCCACCCCACCCGGCGCAAACAGATCGCGCATCCGCTCGGCCAGGTAGGCGCGGTTGTAGAGACCGGTGAGCGGATCGTGAGTGGCCAGAAACTTGAGCTGCCGTTGCGCCTCGCGCACCGGCCCGATGTCGGTAAACGAGATCAGCACCGAACCGGGTTCGCTGTCGCCCGGCTTGATGATCGGCACGACATTCTCCGTAATCCAGATGACCTCGCCGTCGGTCAGCTCCAGACCGATCGTGATGCCAAGCATGGGTGTGCCGGTTGCAAGCACCTGAGCGGTCGGACGATCTGCCTCGGTGACGGCGGAGCCGTCCTCGTGATACGCGCGCACCATGACCGTCAGAATGTCCTGGCCGATCAGATCGGTGTTCGCCCGCAGAATGCGTTGCGCACTCGGATTGCAGGCCAGCACCACGCCCTCGCGCGACTGCACGACGATGCCTTCGTTGAGATGGTCGACGACCAGCCGGTGATGCTCCTCGCTGTGCGCGAGGCGTTGCGCCATAACGTCCTGATGAACGGCGAGACCGACACTGTGGCTGATGTCGTGGAGCATCGCCTCTTCTTCGGCACTCGGCCGGCGCGACGTGCGATGGTAGACCGCGAACGCGCCCAGCACCGTGCCGGCATCGTTTTCAAATGGCACCGACCAGCACGCGCGCAAGCCGATCGGCAACGCAAGGTGCCGGAAATCGGCCCACAGCGGATCGGTTTCGATATCTTCGACGGCGACCATGCGCCGCTCGTACATCGCGGTGCCGCAGGACCCTACCCCTGGGCCAATCGCGGCGCCGTCGATCGCGGCGCTGAAGTGCGCCGGCAGCGAAGGCGCGCCACCCACTCTCGCGTGCACGCCGTCGGCATCCAGCAACAGGATCGAACAGGACGCACCGTCGCCGAGCAGCGCTTCCGCGCGGCGGCATACTTCATCGAGCAATTCCGGCAGCGGGGTATTGCGGGTAATCAGCCGCAACACCGTACGCTCCGACGCCAGCACACCCTCGGCCAGATTTGGCCGGTAGCGGGTGCCCTCAGGCGTTGCTCCCATCGTCGTATCTGACGTCGCATCGCGTGTCATTTGTGCGCCCCCTAACCCCACATCGGCAAGTTAGTGTACGCGGCGCACCGGGGTTTACGCGAGACCGGCGCACTTTAATCGCGATGCATAGGGCGAAGTGCACGGCCGTCCAGCTATCTATTCAGCCAATGAAGCGACAGCACCATTAATACGGCGAATCCCACGATTGCACCGGCCGTCAGCGCGAGCCCTGTCAGGTGGGTGGCCAGCGCCACCCGGGCATCGAGCGGCGCTGACGGAGAAGAGGCCGCCAGCGTCGCTGTCGAACCAGTTTCGCTCATCCTGCTGTTAGACACACCGCTCGCTCATGAGCGAGCGCTGGCGGAGACTACCGATGCGCCGGAACGCCGGCTCAAGCTCGGCATCAGCGACCACGTGGCGGGGCCCAATCTGCCGGTGTTGCTGGGGCGGCTCGCGGCTTACGATCCGTTGCTCGTCATCGAGGTACGCATTGCTGCGTCACGCGACGTACTTGCCTGGTTCGAGCGGGGTGAAATCGACGCGGCGATCGGCCGTCGCGAGGGTGATCGCCGCGATGGGCAACTGCTGGCGGAGGAGCGGCTAGGCTGGTTCGCGGCGCCGGGCTGGCAACATCGCGAGGGGCAGCCGCTGAAGCTGGCGACGCTCGCCGCGCCGTGTGGGATTCGGGCGATTGCCACAGACGCGCTCGATGCTGCCGGGATTACGTGGACCGAGGTGTTCGTCGGCGGCGGCGTGATGGCCGTTGGCGCGGCAGTGAGCGCCGGGCTCGCCGTGGCCGCGCTGGCGCAGCGCGTGGCGCCGGCGGGAACGGTCGAGGTCGGCGAGCAACTCGGCTTGCCGCCGCTGCCAAACTCGAAAGTGGTGCTGCATACGCGGCTTAGCGACCCGCGCTCGCAGGAGACCTTGCGCGCGGTTAGTTCGGCGTTTTTGAACGCGGCGTACTGAAGAGGAGCGACGGCTCGGCGTGTCCCCAACGTGAGGACGGCGACGAAGCTAGAGCGGGCGCGTCAGGCGGGTTCCGCACGCGCCTCGCGGCGCTGCGAAACCCGAATCAGGCGCAGGCTCTGGCGAGTCGAGGTGCCTTATCCTGCCCCTGCCCCCTCGCCACCGGTGCCGTTATGCGGATTAGCCACGCTGATCCGGTGGCCGGTTACCTCCGCCTCCACCGCCGTCTTTTCCGCCACCCGGGGGTCTGCCACCGCCACCTTGCGGGCGGCCACCACCATTGCCACCCGGCGGGCGGCCTCCTGCATTACCCGGCGGCTGGCCACCTGGCGGACGGCCACCCGCGTTCCCTGACTGACCTCCTGGTGGGCGTCCTCCCGCGTTCCCTGGCTGACCTCCTGGTGGGCGTCCTCCCGCGTTCCCTGGTTGACCTCCTGGCGGGCGTCCTCCCGCGTTACCCGGTTGACCTCCTGGCGGTCGTCCACCTGCGTTACCCGGTGGCGGACGCCCACCCACATTCCCCGGCGGACGGCCCCCTGGTGGCCGTCCGGCACCGGGTCTCGGCGGTCGCGGGGGCGGATGATGCGCCCAGCGCGATTGCTGGCCGTACCACGGCCGGCCCCGATAATAATTGCCCCAGTAGGCGCCGATCGAGAACGTCACGATCGGCAGCCCGATCACCGTGCCGTAGCTCATCACCGGCACATTGCTGCCCTGATAGGGATAGCTGAGCCGCCCCGCATAGACCCAACCGCGCAGATTCGGAGCAGCGACGTCACACCATTCGTAATTGCTGATGCAACCCATCACGCTAACCGGCACGCCACCTGGCAACTGCGTCACGACCGGGTAATCCGAAGCAGGCCCGGCACGCACATTGACGGTGCTGTTCGTGTAAGCCTGCGATTGCGCAGAAGCCACTGCTGGCAGTGACAGCAAGCCGACCGCCACGTACATACATCGAACGAGGTGCTGTTTCATTTTTTCTCCCGTTTTTACGTCCCGCGTTTGCGTGCCTGCCGCTATGGCCCGCATGTGTGCCCACCTGCACGCACGTGGGAATGCATCGGGCCAGGCCCGTCGCCTCAAGCGGTGTCGCGGCCAGGGTACCTACTCATCCGCACCTGCAATGCACATGCCTGAAACCGCCCGGCAAATGCCTACGGGCTTGCCCTACCCATTCCAGTGCCGCCTCGCACAAAGCAAGATTTGGTAATCACCCAGCCGAACTCACGCTGTTTTCGGGCGTCTGCGTTCCGGCAACTCAGCCGATCATCCATTGCATGAAAAACCCTTGCACTGGCGGGACCACCATGAAAATTTTTCGCCCCATCCTTGTCGCCGCACTGATGCTCACGCATCTGCCCGCTCACGCTACCAGCTTCGACTGCCATCGGGGACGCTCGCTCACCGAACGGATGATCTGCAACGACCCCGCGCTCTCGAAGCTCGATGACACACTGGGACAACTGTACTGGAAAGCACGGCGGCGCGTCATTAACCGTCGCGCCTTCCTCACCGATAGCGACAGCAAGTGGGCGTGGCGGGAAGCGAATTGCCGCGATGAGGCATGCCTGGGGACGTGGTA
Organism: Paraburkholderia sp. D1E; assembly: GCF_052682275.1. Taxonomy (NCBI): domain Bacteria; kingdom Pseudomonadati; phylum Pseudomonadota; class Betaproteobacteria; order Burkholderiales; family Burkholderiaceae; genus Paraburkholderia; species Paraburkholderia sp. D1E. The sequence goes on along the minus strand of NZ_JBQYMB010000001.1, from coordinate 5,977,099 downwards.
TACGACGCGGATCGAAGAACTGCAACGGCTGATCGAAAGCATGCAGATGGAAACGCCAGATGCGCCGGCCAAACCGGACACTCAACGTAAGGCCGTGATGCCCGCGCTACAACAAATCGAAACGGCGATGCTTCAATGCACCGCCGCGAATCCCGGGATCGTTGTGAATGACCAGTGCTCCACTGTGATCAGGCAGAACAACAGTCAGTGGAAATATAAGCCGCACGGCGGCGACTGGTTCTGTGGCCTCGCCATGCTCGCGCCAGTGGAGGGGCAATAGCGCTACCTGCCGCTCCAGAACCTCCGCTGAACCGCCATCACCTCGCCCTCCACCTCGACCACCGGACCGATCACCTCAACGGGTTTCTGGCAATGGTCGAACACATAGCGGCAGTCCACGCTCATGGTCGGATTCTCGGCATGATCGCCGGTCGCCTCCAGCAAGCGCTTCTCAGTCATGCCAAACACGACGCGGCCGATGTTGGCCCAATACATCGTGCCGGCACACATGCAGCAGGGCTCGACTGACGTGTACAACGTACAACTCCACAAATACTCCGGCGTGAAATTCAACGCCGCCACGCGAGCCAGCACCGACTCGGCATGATTCACCGTGTCGACGTTGCCCTGCTCCATCAACACGGTCTCCTGATCCGGGCCGACCAGCACGGCGCCGAACGGGTGGTGCCCCAGCAATGTCGCCCGCTCGGCCACCCGGCTCGAATGCCGTAGATGCCGCACAATCTGCTCGTGCGTCGGCGTTAAACCCTGCGGCGGATAGGTCGGCGCCACTCCAGCAGCATCGGCACCGGTCGGGACGGTAAGACTCACGTGCAATCTCCTTGAATAATAGTTAGGCAAACCAATCAATTCGTTACTTCGGCAGCGAACCGTCCACGCCCTGCACGAACCAGTTCAAACGCAGTAGTTCCGCATCGCTCAACGACTTGCCGGCAGCAACCTTCACCACGCCGGACTGATCCGCGATCGGACCGGCAAACGGGTTGAACTTGCCCGAGATGATGTCGTCACGCTTCTGGTTCAACGCCTTTTGCGCCACCGGCGACACCGCGTCCGTGTTGATGTTGGCCAGATCGATCGCCTTCTCTTTCAGCCCCCACCATACCGGCGAATTGTTCCAGGTACCCGACATCACCTGCTGCACCAGATGCGTGTAATACACGCCCCAGTTGCTCACGCATGCGCCCAACTGTGCATTCGGCCCGAACTTCTTCATGTCGGAATCCCAGCCGAATGCATGCACTTTTTTCTGTTCGGCCGTCTGCATGGTCGCAGTCGAATCGGTGTTCTGGATCAGCACGTCAGCGCCCTGGCCGATCAGCGTCTCGGCGGCCTGCTTTTCGCGGCCCGGGTCGAACCAGCTGTTGATCCACACGACCTTCACCCGCGCATTCGGGTTGACCGAACGCGCGCCCATCGTGAACGCGTTGATGTTGCGCACCACCTCCGGCACCGGCACCGAGCCGACAAAGCCGAGCGTGTTGGACTTCGTCGTATAACCGGCGACCAGACCGGCCAGGTAGGCGCTCTGGTACGTGCGCACGTCATAGGTGGCGAAGTTGGCGGCCTTCTTGTAGCCGGTCGCATGTTCGAACACGGCGTCCGGGAAGTCCTTGGCGACTTTCAGCTCGAAATCCTGGAAACCGAAGCTCGAACCAACCACGATCTTGTTGCCCTTGGATGCCAGATCGCGAAACACGCGTTCCGAATCCGCCGACTCCGGCACGTTCTCGACGCGTGTCACCTTGATCTTGTCACCGAATTTCGCCTCGACCTCTTTCACACCCTGCTCGTGCGCGTAGGTCCAACCGGCATCGCCCGGATTACCGAGGTAGACGAAGGCGATACCGAGCGGCTGTGCGGTCGCTGCGGCTGCGGTCGCGGCGCTGAACGCCAGAGTCGCGCCGAGTAATGCGGCGAGAGCGGTCCGGACGGTTTTGATGCGCAATGAGTGATGCAGCGCTCGCGCCAGCTTTGTTTTCATGAATTCTCCGAAGATGGTTTCCAGGTGAAGTGCCTGCCACAGCGCTCGCTCGGGACACGCCCGGGCACGGCTCCAGCATAGAGGGCCATATTCGAAGGTCAATTTCAGTGGAAAAATTAGTATTCGTTATCCCGCCCATAACGAATCCGGTATTTTGGTGCCCAGGAAACGTGATCGATATCTTCGAAGGAGTACGTCGGCAACATGGGACGGCAAGCGCGCACCACATCCGGATGCTGAAGGCGCAGCCGTCTTCCTCGCGCCGAATTCATCTGCTACGCGCATTTGCAACTCAATGAACCTGGGGCGGCGGGTCTGCCGGCTCTTCGTCAGGCGCGTCGCCCTCGCCGAACAAGTCCGCGCACAAAGCCTGGCCGGTCTCGCTCAAGCGCGCCGTGCCCGTGCCTTCCTCGTTGAACGTGGTGTCCACCAGACCGCCGTCGACGAGTGCCGTCAACTGTCGCCGCAAGCCGCTCATCGGCACATCCGCCTGCCTGGAAAGTTTGGCGAGCGACCACGCGCCGCCAGGCGTTTCCTGACAGGCGCGCCACAACTGCGTCAGGATGGCGACCAGTACCGGATCGAGTTCGTCGTCTTCCATTGTGAATGTCTCCTCGTTTTCCCCATGCCCTGCCAGGCGCCATCAAGCCATGTGCGCCACCAGTTCGCCCAGCGTCTTCAATGCCGCCTCGGTCTGCGCCGTCCACGGATAGCTGTAATTGAGCCGGATGAAGTGGCGAAAGTCGTCGCGCATCGAAAACATCATGCCCGGCCCGATCGTGATGCTGCGCGCGAGCGCCGCCTCATAGAGCCGCATCGAATCGACACGTTCAGGCAACTCCACCCACAGCACGTAACCGCCTTGCGGCGTCGACATGCGCGTGCCCGCCGGGAAAAACCGCTGCACAATCGCCGTCATGATGCTCGCCTGCTGGCGGTAGAGCTTGCGCACGTGGCGCAGATGCCGGTCGTAGCCATCCTGCCGGAGGTAATCGGCGACGGCGACTTGCGGCACCGAGGGCGTGGTCAGCGTGTTGAGAAACTTCAGCTTCTCGACCTGCGCGCGGTAGCGCCCCGGCATCGCCCAGCCGATCCGGTACGAGGCGGTCAGGCTCTTCGAGAACGACGCGCAATGCAGCACCAGCCCCCTGGTGTCGTAGTTCTTCAAAGTGGACGGCCGCGCCTCGCCGAAGTACAGCTCCTGATAGACATCGTTCTCGATGGCAGGAATCTCGTGCGCGGCGAGCAGTTCGACCAGTTGCTGCTTGCGCGCGTCCGGCATCTGGAAACCGAGCGGATTCTGGAAGTTCGGCATCACCATGCACGCGGCGATCTTCTGTCTGGCGATGACCTGGGCCAACGCCTCGATATCGATGCCATGGACCGGATGCGTCGCCACTTCGATGGCGCGCATGCCGAGACGCTCGATGGCGTGCAGCATCGCGTAGTAGGTCGGCGACTCGACGGCGACTGTGTCGCCCGGTTTGGCGACCGCCTGCAAGCTGAGGTTGATCGCCTCGGTCGCGCCGAGCGTGATGATGATTTCGTCGGGATCCACAGGCACGCCGTTCTCGGCATAGCGCCGCGCAATCTGGCGGATCAGCTCGGGATTGCCGGGCGGCAAGTCGTCGATCAGGTTCCAGCTCGCATGGCGCCGGGCAATCGCGTTCGCGTACTGATTGATGCGCCGCCACGGGAACAGCGACGGATCGGGATAAGGCGAGCCAAGCGGCACGGCGTCGTGCGCGCGGATGCTGCGCAGGGTCGACAGCACGAGGCGGCTCACGTCGACCGCGGCGGCCACCGGCGGAGTTTGCGCCGCCGGCTGGCGGCTCAAACGCGGCTCGTCGAGCGCTGCTGTCGTCGCCGCCGCGTCGCGCACGAAATACCCCGACTGCGGACGGGTCTCGACAATCCCCCGGCTTTCCAGCAACGCATATGCGTGCAACACGGTCTTGATACTGACGCCATGCTGCTGGCTCGCCTGCCGCACCGACGGAATCCGCTCGCCCGCCGCGAAAACGCCGCGGCGCACGGCTTCGGTCATTTCATCGGCGAGTTTTTCGTACAGTTTCAAGGACCTGGATCAAACGAAAGCGTGGGCGGGATCGTCAGTCTATGACAAATATCAAACAACTGTACTCCTCCGTTTTCCGATTTTCTGTATGCTGCGCTGCTTTTGGAACACAGTAGGCTTCTCTGCATCGGCATAAAAGCCTCGTCCAAGCCACATCCGGCAGCAAGATCATGAAGAAACCCGAAGCCCGCATCGAACCGTACACGCACCCCGCTGCCGGTTGGGGCGCGCTCAAATACGTCGCCATCAACCTGCTGAAGGAAAAGGTGACGGGCGGCGACTACCGCATGCTGCTCAAACAGAATCAGCCGGACGGCTTCGACTGCCCGGGTTGCGCGTGGCCGGATCGCGAACATGCGTCCACCTTCGAGTTCTGCGAAAACGGCGTCAAGGCCGTGGCCGCCGAGGCGACCAGCAAGCGCGTCACGCCGGCGTTCTTCGAACAACACACCGTCGAAGAACTGATGGCCCAGTCGGATTTCGAGTTGGAACAACACGGCCGCCTGACCGACCCGCTCGTCTACGACGCCATGCGCGACCGTTACGTGCCGATTGGCTGGGACGAAGCCTTCGACCTGATCGCCGCTCACCTGAAACGACTCGACAATCCCGACAGGGCCGCCTTCTATACCTCGGGCCGCGCCAGCAACGAAGCCGCGTTCCTGTATCAGTTGTTCGTGCGCATGTACGGCACCAACAACTTCCCCGACTGCTCGAATATGTGCCACGAGGCGACCAGCCGCGGCTTGCCGCACACGGTCGGTATCGGCAAGGGCACGGTCACGCTCGACGACTTCGAACACGCCGATACGCTCCTGATCTTCGGCCAGAATCCGGCGACCAACCATCCGCGCATGCTCGGCGAACTACGCGAGTGCGCGAAGCGCGGCGCGACCATTGTGTCGATCAATCCGCTGAAGGAACGAGGGCTCGAGCGCTTTGCAAGCCCGCAGCATCCGGTGGAAATGATCACGATGGGCAGCACGAAGATCAGCTCCGTGTTCATCCGGCCGAAAGTCGGCGGCGATTTCGCCTTGATCAAGGGCGTCGCCAAACGCGTGATCGAACTCGACGACGAAGCGTTGGACTCAGGTTTGGAACGCGTGCTCGACGTCGCGTTCATCGCCGAACACACGGTCGGTTTCGATGCGTTCGCCGACGATTTGCGTGCCGAAAACTGGGACATGATCGTCGCCGAATCGGGTGTGCCGTTCGAAGACGTGCTGAAGCTCGCCGACATCTACGTGAAGGGCCGCGCGGTGATTTCGACGTGGGGCATGGGCCTCACGCAGCATAAGAATTCGGTGCCGACGGTGCAGATCCTGTCGAACCTGATGATGATGCGCGGCAATATCGGCCGCCTTGGCGCGGGCTTGTGCCCGGTACGCGGGCACTCGAATGTGCAGGGCGATCGCACGGTCGGCATCGAAGAAAGACCGACTCAGGAGTTTCTCAACCGGCTCGGCGAAGTCTATGATTTCGAGCCGCCGCGCGAGCATGGCCTCGACGTCGTCAACACGATCCAGGCGATGCTCGACGGCAAGGTGAAGGTGTTCATCGGGCTTGGCGGCAACTTCTCGATCGCGACGCCGGACACACCGCGCACGTGGGAAGCGATGCGCTCGTGCGACCTGACCGTGCACATCACGACCAAGCTGAACCGCAGCCATCTCGTGCATGGCCGCGACGCGCTGATTCTGCCGACACTCGGCCGTACTGAGATCGATCTGCAGAATGGTGTGGCGCAAGGCGTGAGCGTCGAAGATTCGATGAGCATGGTGCACATCTCGTACGGCATGAACAAGCCGGCCTCGGAAAATCTTTTGTCCGAGATTGCGATCGTCGCGCGGATGGCACGCGCCACGCTCGGCAGCGACAAGGTCGACTGGCTCGCACAGACGGCCGACTACGCGTTGATTCGCGACGGCATCGCGAAAGTGATCGATGGCTTCCACGATTACAACGAGCGCCTGAAGCACCCGGGCGGTTTCCACCTCGGCGTCGCCTCGCGCGATCGCATCTGGAAAACGCCGAGCGGCAAAGCGCAATTCCTGGTGCATGCGATTGATGTCGACACGCCGATTCATCAGGCACGCGCAGAGCATGGCGAGCGGTTGATGACCTTGATGACGACGCGCTCACACGACCAGTACAACACGACGATCTACGGCCTCGACGACCGTTATCGCGGCGTGTATGGACAGCGGCGCGTGCTGTTCGCCAATAAGGACGATCTCGCGATGCTCGGCTTCGTTGCGGGCCAGCGCGTGGATATCACGAGCGTGTGGGCCGATGGGATCGAGCGTCACGCGGCTGGGTTCCTGCTAGTGGAGTACGACATTCCACGTGGATGTCTCGGCGCTTACTATCCGGAGACGAATCCGCTGGTGCCGCTCTCGTCGGTCGCCGATGGCGCGGGGACGCCGACTTCGAAGTCGATTCCGGTGTTGCTGACGGCGTCGGCGATGGAGGCGGCTGCTGCGTGAGGGGTCTTGCGTCACAGTTGGCGGGTGCCGCCCGAAGCTCCGCACCTGATTCACGTTGGCCCCCTCAGCCTCAAATGGCAGCGTTGAATGCTGGCAAAAGCCCCATTCTATCCAGCGCGTGTCCGAATTCAGCAAACCGCTTTTCCCGATATGCGGGCACATCAACGTCCGCATAATCGTAGAAACCGCGCCCATTGCGCAGTCCGTCACGGCCTTCGCGCATGTTGTCGCTGACGATTTTCGCCGGCAGAAAGCGCGGATCGATTGCGCGTGCGAGATAGTGCGACGCATAGTTCAAGATGTCGCAACCGCCCCAGTCGATGAATTCCAGCAGACCCAGAACCGAGAAACGCAGGCCGAAGCCCGTACGGATAGCGATGTCGATATCTTCCGCGCTGGCGACACCCTCCTCGACCATGCGCGCGGCTTCGTTCATCGCGAGCGCCTGAATACGCGGCACGATGTAACCGGCAGACGGCGCACACACCACCGGTACCTTGCCAACCCTGCGCAGCAACGCCACAACGCGCTGCACGGCCGCCTCACTCGTCACGTCGCTGCGGCTCACCTCGACGAGCGGCATCAGATGGGCGGGGTTGAGCCAGTGCGCGTTGAGCACCCGCCGCGGATGAGCGACGATCTGCTGCAGTTCGGTCACGAGAAAAGTGGACGTGGTCGACGCAATCAGCACCTCAGCGCCCACGTGTTCACACAACCATGCGAATGCGGTCTGCTTGGCCTCCATGACTTCCGGCACGGCTTCGAAGACGATCTCGCCCGCAGCAAGCCCGGCGCGCGCTCGCTCGCGATCCACGATGCCGATGCGAGCCATCGCCTCGGCCGCCTGCGGATCCGTGATACGGCCGACGCTCACCTGCGTTTGCAACTGCCGCGCGATGTCGCCTCGCGCTGCCGCGGCGAATGCAATACGGGCCACTGCGTCGCGATCCTTGAAATCGATCAGGGTGACGTGCAACCCCGCGTACGCGAACGCAAGCGCGATGCCTTGGCCCATGCGTCCCGCGCCAAGGATATGGACATGCTGGATAGCAGCGGCCGCACTCATTGCGCAAAGCCTCGTTCAAGCAGGGCCGTCATCGCTTCTCGCGAAAGCGAAGCGATGCCCAATTGCTCCAGCGTACGGCCTTCGCCATACAGATCGCGCTCCGACACCGCACTCGCCACATTCAGCAAGCCTTCGGCCACGGGTGTCGGCACGCCGGCCCACCGTCCAGCCGAGACGAGAAACGACAGGCCGAGCCGCGTGTCCTCCAGCATGTAGCGGTGCGTCTTCAGATCGATGTCCTCGCGCCAGTCGCCACTGTCGGTCAGCTTGCCATGCGCGCCTCGACCGTACATCCACTCATCGCCCTCGCTGGCGTAGTGGTCTGCGAGCGGAAAGTGCGGCGCGCCGTAGCCGAGCGCTTCGCGAACCGCGATACGTTCGGCATCGAGCGCACTCGTCACGCGGCGGATCGAAGGCTGGGTGCCTTCGTTGTGAATGTCCCAGGCGTCGAAATGTTCGAGCGGCCCCGCATTCATCATGATCAGCGGCGGGTGAATCACCGGCCCTGCGTTCATCAACGCGCCACTCAGCGCATCCTCGATGGGTTCGACCGACGGATAGCCATCCTGGAGCACGGGGAACGCCCAGCCGGAAAACCGCGCGGGGAACACGCCGGTCGGCAATCGGGTTGCATAGGCGCTCACCACGACGTTGTCTTCACCGTGCTTGCGAGCCAGATACGGCAACGTGCCTGTTTCGGCGAGTGCCACCTTGCTGGTGTTGCCGGCCTCGTGCATCGCCTTCGCGAACACATAGCTGCCGAACGTGCCCGGCGGCAGGAAGACGACCTGATCGTCCGCGAGGCATGGCGCGAGTTGCGCCGCCAGCGCTTCGTGCGTTGTGGACGGCAACGGGATAACGACTAACCGTGCGCCCTGTACCGCCTCAGCGAGGTCGTCGACGAGGCGCACTGCGCCCTGCGCCTCGCCAAGCGGCACACGCCGTTCGCCCCGAAAATCCTTCACATTCAACGCGCCAATTTCGCGCAGTCGCGCCGCGGCGCTCGTGTCGCGTCGCCACCACGTCACCCGGTGGCCCTTTTCCAACAGGTCGATCACGGCCGCATAGCAGCCGTGGCCGCCGCCCAGTACGCTGACATTCATCACAGTTCTCCTTGTTCGATGGCTGCCAGAGTACGTGCCCACCCGCACAAAAACGCTTCACGCCGCGCAATCCGCATTCAAATCCGGCAACTCGATGCTGCGCACCAGGACGCGCGATGAACAATTCGCCATCCGGGTCGCCCCGTTCTTGCGCGAACAATATGGTCATCGCATCATGAGCGCGCTACCTACTGCACGGCTCGAGGCCACGAATGGACATCGCGATTTCACGCAAGACCCGTAACCGGCTTATCGCTTCGCACGCGCGTGAGGACATCGAACGGGAGGTGTCGCAGGTGCTGTGCCCACACAGAATGGAAGTCGCGGATCGCGGACCGCTCAACGCGGAGTTGTACCGTGTCGCCCTCTATCAGGCGACGCTTCTGGAACTCCACTACGGCAGCGAAACGCACATCGACGCGGGCGATATTGGGGATCACTATCTGTTTCGCACCACGCTAAGCGGTCAATGCGCGCTGGAATCCGGCAGCGAACGCGTCTCGTTGCGCGCGGGTGGCCTGAGCGTGTCGTCGCCTGCGCGTGTGAGCCGCATCGTCACGGATCGCGAATGCCGCAACCTGCTGCTGCGTATCGACCGGCAGGCACTTGAAGTCAAGCTCGCCGAGATGCTCAACGACAGCGTCAGACAGCCGCTGGTATTCGACCTCGCGGTGGACGGCGCACATACCGGCACGACGGTCTTTTTTTCGACGCTGCGTTACCTGTGCGATCTCTGCGACCAGTTCGACACGCCGGCACATGAACGGATTTTTGGCCGGGATCTCACGCAGTGGCTGATGACGGTACTGCTCAGCCAGCTTCCTCACTCATACAGCGCGGCGCTTGCGAAAGAATCCTCCGCGCCGCTGCCGGCCCACGTGCGCCGCGCGCGCGACTATATCCACGCGCACCTCGACGAATCGCTCCGCATGGACACGCTGGCGCGTGCAGCCGGCGTATCGGCGCGCACGCTGCAAAACGGCTTCAGCCAGTTTCTCAATACGTCGCCGGGTGGCTATGTCCGCGAACGACGGCTCGAGGCAGTCCATCGCGCACTCCAGGCCGGGCCGGAACGATCGGTGACCGACATCCTTATTGAACATGGCGTGAACAGCTTTGGGCATTTCGCGAAGGCTTATGCGCGACGCTTCGGCTGTCTGCCATCGGCAACCGCGAAGCGCCGGATGTGCAACTGACCCGGTGTTCGCAAAACGCCTAACGACCTCATGCCAACCAATCCCCCTGCCCCCTCTGACGTCACGCCGCCTGCGCACGACCTACGAGCCTTCATGGATGCCGGCGACGCGCCGCGCGTGCAGGATCTCGACCTCAACCTGCTGAAAGCGTTTCACGCGGTACACGTCGAGAAGAACGTCAGGCGCGCGGCGTTACGCCTGGGTGTGACGCAGCCGTCCGTCAGCCATGCGTTGAGCCGCCTGCGGCTTGTGTTTCGTGACGCCCTGTTCGTGCGCACACCCGGCGGTGTCGAAGCAACGCCGCGCGCGCAGCGCCTGGCGGGCTCGATCGACCGCGTCCTGCGCATCCTCCAGGACATGCTCGATGAAGGCGCGCAATTCTGCGCAGCCACCTCGCGACGCGTGTTTCGCCTGCATATGAGCGACTTTGCAGAAAGCGCATTTCTGCCGACGCTAATGCGCGAACTCAGCGCCCGTGCGCCGGACGTGATGGTCGAAACCCATCACATTGAGGACAGCCAGTTCAACGTGGCGCTCGAATCCGGCCGCATCGACTTTGCCCTTGGGCATTTCCCGCACGCATCAAGCCACTTTTACCACAGTGAACTCCTCCATGAACGGTACGTACTGCTGATGGCGCGGCGCGTGGCACAGCGACTCGAACTGGATGAACACTACACATTGGGCGCGAATGTACCCTCAGGGCTGCATTTCATCGCGGTCACGTCACACCCGCAATCGACCGAATTGCTCGAACGTTATCACCTGACGGCGCGCGTGCGGATCGCCGTGCCGAACTTCATGGTCGTGCCGGCGATCCTTAGCCGCTGCGATTACGCGCTGATTCTGCCGCGTACCGTGGCGCGTGCCTTCTCCGCGCTCGGCGAGTCCGCCGTCTTCGAGATCGACGATGCGGGCACGTGGCCCGTCAACGCGTACTGGCATCGGCGTTTCGATGCCGACCCCGGCCACCGCTGGCTACGCGGGTTATTGATGGAACTCTTCAGGATCGGCACCGCCGAGCCATTCGACAGTTGGCTCGGCGCGCCGCTCAATCTCAACCCGGAAGGCTTGCACAGCGACTAGCCGCGTCACATTCGGCGTTTGAAGCGGAAGCGGATGCTTCGCCTAGAACGCCGTCATGATGCCTGCAACCACCGAACTCGCGGTAGCGCCCGGCTTGGCCACGGCTACCCCGCCGCCCGCCGCGCCGTTGACCGTGAACGTCGCATGTGCGCCGTTGCGGATCATGGCCGCGCCCGTGTAGAGCACCGTGCGCTTCGACAGAGGGTAGTCGTAGCGCACGCCAAACGAATCCGCATTGCCTCCACTGTCGGCGACCTTCCGATAATGGCCGTAACTCAGCAGAACCTGCGACCGCCCCACCGGCACGGTTGCGTCAAGTTCAAACAGATCGCTGTGCGGATTCGAACTGGTGGCATTCACGCCGGCCGCGACGTCCGGTCCACCGCGATGGCGCATGTAGATGAATGCCGGTTTGAAGAAGCCGAAGTCGTACGACACGCCGCCGAGCGCGTAATTGCCGGCAGCCGTCGGACTGTTCGCGTTCAGCGTCGCCGCACTAGCCGGGCTGAAGGTCTGCTGCATGTAGTCGGCGTCGATCGACAGATTGCCGTTCAGGTAGTTGAGCGACGCCCCATAGGTGTCTCCGAGCGTCGACGGCACATTCTGCGCACCATTTGCACCGCGCGCGGCGATCGCCCGGAGCAGGAACCCGCCGAAACGCGGCGACGTGTACCTCACGGAGTTGTTCACGCGCAGGAATGCGGGTCCGACAAAGTTGTTCGCCGCGTTGCCCCACGCAAGCCCGGCGCCATCTCCAGGCAGACTGTACGTCACGAACGAGGTATGCAGGATCGTATAGTTGACGCCCGCCTGCATGGCGCCGAATGGCCCGGACAGTCCGACCCACGCTTCGCGCCCGAACAGCGCGCCGTTGTTGCCGAGCGTGCCGTTGGCCGAACTAAAGCCGTTTTCAAGCTTGAAGATCGCGCAGTAGCCACCGCCGAGATCTTCGCTGCCCTTCAAGCCCCATTGCGTCGCGAAGATATCGCCGCTGCCCATCCGCACTACGTGGTTGGGGCCGAAATTCGTGTACTCGATCGATGTATCAATACGTCCATACAAGGTCACGCTTGATTGCGCCAGCGCGGGCGTCGCTGCGACGCATAGCAGCGGCGCGCACCATTTCCAGTTAATCATTCCTGTGGTCCCGGCGAGAGTCTGATTTTTATGGGCCGAGCGGATTTGGACGCTGCGGCGCTTGTGTTTCCCGCCTTCCCTAAGGACTTCGTTTGATCGAGCGGAAAACGAAGCGAGTCTAGGAAGACCAATTTCGAGCGTCGATCAACTCATGCATATAACACTTATAGACCGCACGAATGATGTGCCTCGCACACCGCATGGCGCTCCTCGGCGCCTTATGTGGCGGGCCTTTTAGCGACTCACCCTGGGAAAAGCCTTAGCTTCCCAGGGGAATGCCGCCGTGTGCGTGCAGGTATTGCGCATAGGTTTCGGAATTTTGTTTACGTACGCTGCATCTCCGGAACGCCACCGTAGCGGACTCTTCTCATGCAGGACGTGCGCATACGCGCGCTGCCATGCGCCGTCGAACACCGATTCCCGGAGAACCCAGATGACCGTATCAACACGCAGCAAACCTGCGGGCAAGCGCTATACCTACGAATGGTATGTGGTCGTGATCTGCATGCTTGCGTATGTCTTTTCCTTTATCGACCGGCAGGTGCTTGCGCTGATGATCGAGCCGATCAAAAAGGATCTGCATCTGACCGATACGCAGTTCAGCCTGTTGCAGGGCTTCGCGTTTTCGCTCTTCTACGCGGTGATGGGCATGCCGCTCGCCTATCTCGCCGACCGCTTTGCGCGGCCGCGCATCATCGCGACAGGCATCGCGCTATGGAGTCTGGCCACCACTGTCTGCGGCGTCAGCCAGAACTTCCTTCACATGTTTCTGGCGCGGATGAGCGTCGGTGTGGGCGAAGCCGCGCTCTCGCCGGGAACGTATTCGATGTTGAGCGACTACTTTCCCAAGGAAAAGCTGGGGCGCGCAGTCGGCATCTATTCCCTCGGATCGTTCATTGGCGGCGGGATCGCATTCCTGATCGGCGGGTACGTGATCAACCTGCTGAAACAGATGACCACCGTCTCACTGCCGCTCGTCGGCGACGTGCGCTCGTGGCAGTTGACCTTTTTCATCGTCGGGCTGCCTGGCTTTCTTATAGCCCTGCTGTTTATCCTGACCGTGCGCGATCCCCAACGTAAGGGGCTCATGCAGGACGGCGCCGGCAAGGCAAAGCGTGTGTCGATGGGCGACTCGCTGCGCTTCATCCGCAAACATGGCAAGACGTTCTTCTGCCATTACCTCGGCTTTTCCTTCTACGCGATGACCCTCTTCTGCCTGATGAGCTGGACACCCGCGTTCTACATCCGCCGCTTCGGGCTTACGCCGGTCGAAGCCGGCTACACGCTCGGCACTATCCTGCTGATCGCGAATACCGTCGGCGTGTTCTGCGGCGGCTGGCTCAACGACTGGCTGATGAAGAAAGGCCGCGCAGACGGCCCGATGCTCGCTGGCTTCATTGGCGCAATCGGGATGCTGGTGCCGGCGGTCGTCTTCACGCAGGTCGGCAGCCTGACCGTTTCTCTCGGGCTACTGGTGATCGCGATGTTCTTTGCGTCGTTCCCGATGCCTACTTCGACTGCCGCGATGCAAACCCTCGCACCCAATCAGATGCGCGCGCAGATTTCAGCGGTGTTCCTGCTGGTCTCGAACCTGATCGCGCTCGGAATCGGCACCACTCTTGTTGCGTTATTGACCGACAAGGTGTTCGGCTCGCCCAAAGCCGTCGGCAACTCGATGTCCATCGTCAACCTGGTCGCCACACTGCTGGCCGCCGTGCTGTTGTGGTTCGGCTGCAGGCAGTTCCGCCTGAGCCTGGCACGCGAACAGGCGTACGCGGATTCAACCGGCGCGGCGGTGGATCAAGCTGCAGCAGAGGTCGCGTATGCCGCCCGTACGGCGCCGCTCGCAACCACACGAACCTGATACGTAGCGAAACACGTGCTTACCGCTCAGGTCTGGCTTTTCCTCAGATCGCGGTACGTCAGATACAAGCGCAGATCAAATTCGATCTGATGGTAGCCCGGTTGCATGAACTCGCAGAGGCGGTAGAACGCCTTGTTATGGTCGCTTTCTTTCAGATGGGCGAGTTCATGTACAACGATCATTTTCAGGAATTCCGGCGCGGCGTCCTTGAATAGCGAGGCGATGCGGATTTCTTTTTTTGCCTTCAACTTGCCGCCCTGCACACGCGAAATGCTCGTGTGAAGGCCGAGCGCATGGCGCACGACATCGAGCTTGCTGTCGTAGGTGACTTTGTCGATCGCGGCTCCCGTGCGAAGGTGTTCGCGCTTCAACTCTGCGCAGTATTCGTACAGCGCTCTATCTGTTTGCACTGTGTGCGTGCCGGGGTACCTCGCGCTTAGATAAGCGCCGAGTTGCTCGTCGGCAATCAGCTTCTGGACTTTTTCCTGCAGAGACGCTGGATAGCCGATTAGGTATTTCAATTGCTGCATGGTGATTTTTGCTGGTCGCAAAGGGTCAGGGGCGTCGCGACCAGCACACAGTGAGTGGCATGGCCGGCGGTCATCTTCAGCCGCCACGCCATGCGTCGGTCTACGCTATCGCAGCGTCACTCTCTGCCCGGCCCGGGATCGCTCCTGCTCGGCCGCCCAGTCTCGACGTGACCCGCGAAGCGCCGCATGACCGGGTCCGTCGAATCTCCTCCGGTCGTGCTGGCGGAAATCGTCAGATCGTACCATCCGTGGCTCGAACTCAACTCCCAGTGATCCTGAACCGTATCGCCGGGTCGCAACGTGTAGTGCCGCCCGTGGCCGTGGCCATACGCGTTGTCGACCGTCGCATGACACGTCGCATTGCCGCTGTTGCGCACCTCCAGATAGATGTGCCGGTTTCGCACGTCGTAGCCAATGCGCGCTTCCGGATTTGCATGCCGGCCATCCGTCGCGAGTTTCGTATTGCCCTGGAACTCGCAAAGATAGCCGTTCGGCCCGTACACCGCGAGATGGTAGGCGCCCTGCGATGCCGAGGTGCTCCAGTAATCCGACAGTTTGTCCTTCGCGGAAACGGTGTAGCGGCGCGGCGTGTCGGTTGGACGCAGCCGGTCATAGACGTAGAACGCCGCGCCCACCTCGCCGGTGTTGGCGAAGTCGAGCCATACGTTGCCGTCATGCCCCGCGACGCGGCTGTTGACGTACATCTCATACGGCAATGCGCGGGCGCGCCGCGTTCCGGGTTCCTGCACGGGCATCGTCTGCTGGGCCGGCACCTGGTACGCCAGCCCAGATGAAGAGATGTGCTGCGGCACAGTGAAGCTCACCGCCTCGGTATCGGGACGCCCGGAAAAGTCGAACGCCGACGTGAGATCGCCGCACACCGCACGGCGCCATTTGCTGATGTTCGGCTCCGCGACGCCAAAACGCGCTTCGAGAAATTGCAGCACGGATGTGTGATCGAAGACCTCCGAGCAGACCCATCCGCCTTTAGTCCACGGCGAGACGACAATCATCGGCACGCGTGTTCCAAGGCCGATCGGCTGAATGCCGCCAGGATCCGCGCCAGGTACGAGCGGACTCTTTTCGCCTGGGTATTTGTCGAGATCGAGCAGTTCGTCACCGAGGCTCGCGAGCAGATCGCCCGACACGATGCCCTGCCCGTTGACGCCGCTCGTCGTAGGTGGCATCGGCGGAACGACGTGGTCGAACAACCCATCGTTCTCGTCGTAGTTGATGAAGAACGCCGTCTTTGCCCAGACGTCGGGGTTGGACGTGAGCGCTTCGAGAATCATGTTGATGAAGAAGGCACCGTCGGTGGCGCAGGCCGCAGGGTGCTCGCTGTACTTGTACGGTGACACGATCCAGGATACCTGCGGCAGACGGTCGTTCTGCACATCGGACTTGAATTCGGCGAGCGTGTGCTGGGATGCGCCCTTGTCGACGAGTGGGCCGCTCGCACCCCCCTGCACCTGATAGCGGGCGAAGAATTCCAGGGAGTTGTCGGTGAAGTTATCCGTTGGATCGCCAGGAATTCCTGTGCCGCCCTGGTAAAGCTTCCAGCTGATGTTGTTCGCTTCGAGCCGCTCCGGATAGGTCGTCCACGTATAGCCATTCGTGCCGTCCCGCTCGCCGAGGCCTGGACCGTTCGGCTTCGTGCCGTATGCGTTGCGGGCATCGATAGTCCCCGTCCACAGATAGATACGATTGGGCGCGGTATCGGCGTTCACTGAGCAGAAGTACGAGTCGCACACGGTGAACGCTTCGGCGAGCGCGTAGTGATACGAAAGATCGTGGCGCTTCAGATAACCCATCGTCAGCACGTCCTGCTTCTGGTTGACCCACTGATCCCATTTCCCGCCATTCCACGCGAGGTGGCCGCTGCTCCAGCCGTGATCGGTGCCCGGCTGGAATTCGCTCGTCCGCGCCGGATCGAGATAAAAAGGCATCACGTACGGCGCGGCTGGATCGAGGCCGCGCGCGTTGTAGCGTTGCGTTTGCACCGTGGCGGGCGGCTGTTGCCACACAGGTGCGCCGTTGGGCAGCAGATGCGGACGCGGATCGTTGAACCCGCGCACACCCCGCATGCCACCGAAATAGTGATCGAACGAACGGTTCTCCTGCATGAAGATCACGACGTGCTCGACGTCGTTGATCGTGCCGGTGCGCGATGCCGCGGGCATGGCGAGCGCCTTGCGGATCGCCGGGGGAAAGCCTGCATAAGTGGCAAGCGCACCGGCCGACGTCGCGGCAAGGCGCAGGAAGTCGCGTCTGTTTTTAGAGGACATGAGAAACCTGGTGATGTGGGAAGAGGCGATGCAGGGCCCGATTCACGGGTCAGTTGGCGGCGCTCGCGCCAGAATCCGGCGCCCAATGCACGACGGGCGTGCCGGACGATGGCTCCTGTGCATTTGCGTCAGAAGCGGGCGTCTGGCTGTTAGCGGCAGGCGCGGCCGACGAACCGCTGCTGCCGTCCCCGCAAGCCGCCAGCGCGACCGTGAGGAGCAAAGCCGCGCAGAGCGCAGCCGATCTGAGTCTGTGCATGGTTGAATGGTCCAGTCGTTTAGAACACCCCTATTAATACTTGCCGCACATGTCGCGGACTTGACCAGTTCCCCGAGGTTTCCTGGGTAGCCACCCAAGCTTTCTGGGGTAAAGGTGGCAGCGCAAACCTTTGCGGTCGTTGAGATAGAGACCGTTTCACATGCTCGACATAACGCGCCGTTAAGCTGAGGGGTTGTGAAAATGAAGGAGACGGAGTTTGTACGATCAGCTGAAAGCATTCCACGCGACCGTGCAACAGGGCAGCATCACGCGCGCAGCGAGGCATCTCGGCCTGAGTCAGCCGACCATCGCGGCGCAGATCAGACAACTCGAACAGACCTACGGTGCGGAGTTGTTCTATCGCAGTGGACGCAGGCTTGAAGTGACCGAGACAGGCGTCAAGCTATTGCCCGTGATCGAGAAAATGATCGACCTCGAAGCACAAGCCGGGACGACGCTGCGTAATGCAGGCGGCTTGTTCGAAGGTCATCTGCGGCTCGGGGCGACCGGGCCGTACTACATCATGGATGCGATCGGCCGCTTTTCGGAGGTCTATCCGACAATTGAGTTGACCTGCCGGATCGGCAATTCGGAAGAAATGCTCAATGCGTTACACGAATTCCGCATTGATCTTGCGGTGTCCTCGCAACTCAACGCTGCTGAAGGATTGGCGCGGCGTGTGATTTCAACGGATCCACTGGTGCTGGTCGTCCACCGCACGCATGCGCTGGCACGCTTCACCGAGATCGACGCGTCGATGCTGGGCGAGGTGCGACTGCTGATGCGCGAAGATGGTTCGGTGACACGTCAGCGCACTGAAGAGATCGTTGCAGCCGCGGGGGTCGCGCCACCGCGAGTCGCGGAGATCGGCAGCCGGGAGGCCATTCGGGAAGCGATCCTGCGTGGGATCGGCGGCAGCCTGTTTCCGCTCGGCGAGGTCGAAAAACATCCCGATCTGTGCGTGCTTGGCTTGCGCGGCGTACGCACGACGATCGACGAATACATCTATTACCTGAAAGAACGCGGGCAGAGTCCCGCGATTGCCGCTTTTCTTGCGTGCATGGCACGAGATAGCAGCGTTTGATTTCGTACGGAACGGCTTCTTGGGGAGCCGGACTCTCGATGAGAAGAATTCAACTGAGGTTGTCTTCGCAATCCGCCCACAGCCGCAGTGGATCGCGGTGGCCAGGATACTGCTTGTCCAGCCATGCCGAAAGCCTCGCCCAATCGGGGTGGTTTGTCCCGGTCTGAGCAGACCAGATCGACGACCTCTCAAGAATGTTTCCGTTCTCGCGATCACGCACGACCAGGCTGCCGAGACCGCTCGAGCTGTTCGCCTGCGATTCGACCCTATACCGCGGCAGAAGTCTCACTTCAGCATCCTCTGCCCAGCCGTACACGGCTCGGACCACGCCGGTCGCGTCCCTCAATTCCACTGCACCGCTCGGGGGCCGAATGGCCGCCCAGCCCTCAGGAAATTCTGCGACAACCTCATTGCCGCTTTCCCTGACCCATTTCATACGCCATGCCTTCTCCATCGCCTCGCGCACGTGCGGCACCGACTGATATCCCGGAGGCAACTCGATCGCTGTCGGCAAGGTGACGAGATTATCTTTCCACAACGATGCCTCGTCACGATCACGTCGCGCGATTGGCTCAGATACTTTTTCTCCGAACGGGTTGTCAGGCCGGCTCGCAAGATGGGTGCCGCTTTGCTGCAGGTCGGGGAAAAGATTGTCCGCATCCTGACGCGTCCGTTTTGGTTTTCCGTTTTTCATGGGTCTCTCCGCTGAAAGGCACTCTCAAGTACGACCAATTTACATTAATCGTGAGCTTGAGGTGTCTCTTTCACCGGGCGACAGGCAACGCGTATTGCTCGAGCCACGCGGCAAAGCCCTGACAAATCTCGTCATTCGCGCGGCACGCCGCTGCCGAAGCATCGAAGAACCCAAAGAATGGATGGAACATATCGTCGAATCGGTGCACCTGCACCGGAACGCCGGCGGCGCCAAGACGTTCCGCATAGGCGAGTCCTTCCTCGCAAAGCGGGTCGTGCCCGGCAACGGCGATCACCGCGGGCGGCAACCCTGCAAAATCCGCAGCGTGCAACGGCGATGGCGGAAACATCCCCGCCTGTGCCGAGTTTGCCCCCATGTAAAGCCGCGAAATATCCCGCAGATCCGACGGCGACAGCATCGGGAAGTCGCTCTGTTTTGCTTCGATCCGCGAGGTATCACGAGCCAGATCGACACCGGGCACCACGAGCAGTTGTGCCGCGAGACGCTCTCCCCGATCGCGCAGTGTCAGAGCAGTCGACGCAGCGAGGTTGCCACCCGCGCTCTCCCCTGCCACCGCGACGCGCGACGCATCGCCCCCCAGTGCCGCGACGTTGCGAATGGCCCATAGCGTGGCCGTCAACGCGTCATCATGGGCGGCAGGAAACGGGTGCTCCGGCGCCAGCCGGTACTCGACAGATACCACAACCGCGTTCATGTCCCGACATAGCTTGCGTGCGATGTCGTCCATCAACTCGACGCTGCCGAGCACGAATCCGCCGCCGTGGAAGAACACCACCGTCGCCAACCCAGGTTGCGCATCTTGCGGACGATAGACACGCACCGGCACGTGGGCACCGTCGAACCCGGCAAGCGCATCTTCGACCACGCCGACGATGGGCAACGCAGACCGTTCGCGCGCCGCCATGATGGCGCGCCGCATTCGCTCGCGGGCTTGCTCAGGCGTGCCGGAAAACGGCGGAGGTGCGTTAGCGGCACGCATGGCCGACACAATGCCAGCCAGTTCAAAATCGAGCGGTAAAGGCATGGCGGCGTCTCTCATTGCAATCCGAGAATGTACTGTTGGGACGCCCGCGCGCGCTGCCGTAGCGCGTCGAGGTCGACATCCAGCATGTGGCCATGCCGCTTCACAGCCCGGCCCGCGACAAAGACCGTGTCCACGTTGCCCGGATGAGCGGCCAGCACAACAGCCCCCACCGCGTCGGAAACCGGCGTGAGATTGAGGTCGTCGCAGCGGATCATGATGATGTCGGCCTGTTTGCCCGGCGTGAGCGAACCGACTTTGTGATCGAGACCGTTCGCTCGCGCACCCGCGACGGTGGCAAATTCAAGCACGTCGCGCATCGACAGCGTGGCCGGTGCATTCGGAACGCTCGAATGGTTGCCCCCCATCCACGAGCGGTAATAGGCGAACGCATGCCGCATCTGCGTGAACATGTCGCCTGCGCATTTTGTTTCGGTGTCGCCGCTCAGACTGGGCCGGATGCCAACCGCCAGCAGTCGATCTAGCGGAATGTCGCCGATGCCCTGAGCATTCAATTCGCAATGCACGCCGAGCGAAGCGCTGACCCCGGCATCGGCCATCATCGCAATCTCATCCGCGCCGCAAAAGCAGCAATGCACGAACGTCAGGTCGTCGCTCAATACACCGGCGTCGTGCATCTGCGTAATGGCCTTCACCGACGCGTTGCGCGCGTACGCGCCCATGTGGATGGTCGAGCGGATGTCGAGTTCGCGGGCGAGTCGCAGATCGGCAAGCCAGACGTCGCGACGCGCCATTTCGGGGCCACGCGCCGCCATCGCTAGCGTGAGCAGTTGATCGTCCGACGAGAAGAACCGCTCGCGCAGTCGCCGGATGTCATCGCGGTGGCCGCGCTGGCTGTCGAACATCCACGAAGCACCGTCGACCAGCGGCCAGCCGTGGGCAAACACGCCGCGAATGTTCGCATCACGCAGGCCTAGAATAGCCGCGTCCGAATGTTCCGGAGTGTTCTGCACGTGCGACCAGTCGAGCATCGTGGTGATGCCGCCGTCCAGCGCGGAAACGGCACCGAGCATCGTACCAATGTAGACGTCCTCCGGCCGGAACGCGGCGCCTTTGGCGCCCAGCATCTCGGCGAAGTAAATCTGCGGATCGATATCCGCATAGCGATGGCGCACGCAGGTTTGCCACGTGTGGCGATGCGTATCGACAAACCCAGGCAGCACGATCATGCCGCGCGCGTCGACATGCCCGGCATCGGGAGCGTCGATGTGGGGCTCGACGGCAATGATGTCCTTCCCCTCGACGAGGATGTCACCTTTACGCAGGTCGCCGATAGCTGGATCCATACTCAGGATCCAGCCACCTGTCAGCAGAATTCGTGGTTCGTTCATGATGTCACCGCTTGAGCCATTTGCCGATTTGCGCTTCGGCTTCGCCGGCACGCGCCACCTCCGTGCTTGCCCATGCCACGTATCCATCCGGACGGACCAGCAGTGCTTTCACGCCATCCATCGACGCGGGGATATGCGCGGCACGCACCGGCAATACCGTGACCGGCAGCCCGGACACATCGAGTGCCCCGAACTGGCGGCTGAATCCTTCGAGATCCAGCAACACGAAGTGCCGGCTTCGCAAAGTCTCCGTCACCGCGACGGAACGTCCGTCAAGCAACACGAGATCGAAATCGGGACAACGCAGGCCCGTCAACGGATGGCTATCCGCGTCGCGCGGATAAGGCGCTTCCAGACCGCATAGCTCCAGCACCAGTTTGCGTTGCACATCAGGCAACGGAACGATGTGCTCCTGCATCCGACGCTTGAGCGCCACCGCCTCGGGCTCGAAGTTAAACTGCAGCACGCACTGCGCCTTCACGCTGTCGAGCAACGCATGCATGACGGGAAGACGTTCCGTGTCATAAGTGTCCAGCGTGGCCACATCCGCGACGCCGTTGATAACGTTGGCGAGTTTCCAGCCGAGATTGAACGCATCCTGCAAACAGAAATTCATGCCCACGCCGCTTGCCGGGTAATGAATACGCGCGGATTCGCCAACGAGGAAAGTACGTCCCAGACGCAGGCTCGGCACCGCGCGCATCTGGTCGTCGAATCGTGATGCCCAGCGATACTTCTCGATGCCGTAATCGGTACCATGCACATCACGAATGCACTGCAGTGCTTCCTCGAGCGTAACGGGCTCGTCTTTCGGCGCATGGCGGCGATCACGATGCACGATATTGAATCGGGTAATCCCCTCGCCAAAGGTGTAGCCGCGCACCCAGCCCATTTCGTTATCGACATTGATCCGTCCGCCCGGCCACGGTGCTTTCAACTCGGCGTCGAGCACGATGCCGCGGAATGTGCCGGAACGCCCCTCGAACGGCAGGCCTACTTTCGAGCGCACGGTACTGCGGCCGCCGTCGGCGCCGATCAGGTAGCGCGCGTGCAGCGTCGAGATGACACCGGAGGCATCGGCCACATCGACCTCAACACTGTCTGCATGCTGGCGGACGTCCCGCACTTCGGCGCCACGCTGCACCTTCACACCGCTTTCCACCGCCCAGTCCCACAGGATCTCTTCGGTCAGGTTCTGCGGCAAGCCCAACGTGAAGCCAAAGCGCGTTTCCAGATACTTCCATTCGATAGGATGGAAGCCCGCCCAGATATGGGACGGACGGAATGGGTACTCCGCAATCTTGCGCGTTTTCTCGATGAACCTGTCCGCAATACCTCGCGCATCGAACAGCTCAAGCACGCGCGGCAGGATCGTGCCGGCGCGTGACTGGACACCTTCGGTACGTCGCTCCAGCACCAGCGTTTTGACGCCCGCTCCCGCCAGTTCCGCAGCAACCGTTAGGCCCGACGGACCGCCGCCGGCCACAATGACATCCCACTGCATCGTATTTCTCCATCTGCCTTGTGAATTTGGATCCTGCATCGCGATCCTGTAATGCCGGGCCCGACCGCGGTTATGTGATGAAAGCGCCAGACGGGCCCCTCGACTTAAAAAAGATGCGTCATCCCGGCCTCGAGCTCCAGTTGTCGTGACGACGACGCCGGCGCCTGGTTTCGAAGCACCGCCAGTTGTCCGCTGCCTGCTATTTGCAGCACGCCAAGCAGGTAAAGGCTCGTGCGCTTCGAAAGCGCATAGTCGAGATGGGCATGAACCTGGTTCCATTTGTAGGTGTCCAGCTTCGTGTATGAATAGCCGCCACCGATGCGCATTTGCGTCGTGATGTATTTGTACGCACCGACATCGATGGACTGCGCCGTTTCCGATTGGCCCGCGGCCGTCAGGTGCGTATAGCTGTAGTTGCCCATGACACGCACCGTGTCGCCGGCGTAGGCCACGCCGATCGTCGTCGTGTTCTGGTTCTGGCTAACGGTCCGCGAGGGATTGGCGCTGAAATTGATACCGTACAGCTCGCTCACACCTAGCCTGGTATACGGTGCGTACGGCACGCCATCCACCGATTCCCAAACGAGCACGGACTGGAACGGGCCGCTGGAAAAGCTGGCTTCCGCGCCAACGGTACGACCCGTGTTGGTGGTCGAACCCTGCTGCCCGAACCCATACTGAGCGCCAAACTGAAGCGCGCCACCGAACACAGGCGATTTGTACTTGATCAGGTTGTTGAGCGAGTTACCCACGGTCCGGTCCAGATTGCCAGGATGGGTCGCCAGAAAAGAAGTGAAGCGTTCAGACGTGAATGGAACAAGATCGGCAAGGAGGTCATACATGGAGCCCAGCGTGACCGTTCCCACCTTGTTTGATTTCAGACCAAGGTAGCTTTCGAAAGGCGAGCTCGTGCCATTGTTCAGAAAGGCGTACTGGCTCAGCCGGAAGAACGCCGAGCTATCCGTATCCAGTTCCTCCCTGCCCGATATTGCCCAGAACGGCACCGCATGGGATCCGGTCATCTGATACAGGTTGCTCCCCTTGCCCGCATTGTTGCTGTACGCAATGCCCGTTCCGAGCAGACCCGAAAGGGTCACGCTAGACTGGGCGCAAGCAGTACCTGAAATAGCCATGTACATCGTTATACTAATTAATAATTTTGTTTTCATTTCCATGTCTCCTTACCTCCTCCATAAACCCCGCTCGAACACGATCGCTATAGCTGCGATTCGCAAGCCGGACAGGGATCAGACCAATCGTTGTATGGAGTAGCGATCTTCTGCAACTCTTCTGACCGACGGTTCAATTTTCGTCACGCGTCGCCGATATGAACGTGCAATGCTGCGGGGACACCCACGCCGTCCCAACGAAGAAAGTTGCGATAAAGCACCACGGCAGCCCAGAGCGCGACGGCGCCCGCGGCGGCGAATACCGAAGCCATCGCCTGGGGCAACGCATCGTGGCCTCCCCCAAAACCATGCTGGCTGACCAGTGCGATCAACGTGGGAGAACCGCCTTGTCCAATCAACCCGTTCAGAACGAGGACGATCGCCATAACAGCGCCCACGATCGACGCAGGCGCGGTTTTCGCAACGACCGTCGAAGTGACTGCCATAAACGTCCATGAAAACAGCACCACCAGGGCATCGACGATCCAGAATGCGGTCACCGACCCGATCAGGCACATCGTGACTGTCAGCGCTGTTACAGCGATCGTCACGAGCACGCCGACACGTGCAACGCCCGCCAGGTTTCTGCCCCCTTTCCGGTCCATCGCCATGCCGGCGAGCCACAGACCAAGCGGGCCCATGGTCAGTAACAGGCCGCCCTGCATCAGGCCGATTTCGCGCAGACCGAGGTGAAAGCGGCGTGCGGTCATGGTCGGCATCCAGCTCCCGAGGCCGAACGTGATCATCGCGTGAGAGACGGCGAAGATGAACAACGGCAGAAATATCGCCCGATTGACGACCAGGTAACGGCCGATTCCCGACAGACCGCGGCTTGCATCCAAGGATGCTTCCTGTTGCCGCCCCGGCTCCTTCGCAAGAAAAATGAGCAGACTCATGGGCAGCCCGACAACGCCGATCAGAAATAACGTGACCTGCCACGGAGAAACCGTACCAATGAAAGGAATCGAGCGGATACCCGCGGATTGAATTGCGCCCAGCAATGGACCACCCAGTACGAGCGACAACCCGGTTCCGAGCATCAGCGACATGGTGTACACGGACAATGCACGTGCCCGGCGCTGTTCGTCGACCCCGTCGCGAATCAACGAATAGGACGAAGGCGGAATCAATGCCTCCGCACCGCCGACGATAATTCGGGCCACGAGGAGCGCCACGAACGCCGACGCGACTGCATTGGAAGCCACGGCAAGCGACCAGATCGCGACGCCCACGGCAATGACAACGCGCCGGTTGAATCGATCCGCCAACCAGCCGGACGGCAACCCAACCACAATATTGGCAACGGCAAATGCCGCGCCGATAAGAAGGCTGATCTGGACATCGCTCGCGCCAAAATCCCGTTGAATTGGCCCCACCATCAGCAC
This sequence comes from Paraburkholderia sp. D1E, assembly GCF_052682275.1. Classification (NCBI taxonomy): domain Bacteria; kingdom Pseudomonadati; phylum Pseudomonadota; class Betaproteobacteria; order Burkholderiales; family Burkholderiaceae; genus Paraburkholderia; species Paraburkholderia sp. D1E. The sequence goes on along the minus strand of NZ_JBQYMB010000001.1, from coordinate 5,951,778 downwards.
GAGAATGTTCTTGTCGATCTGCGCCAGCATGCTCACGACGGTCAGGCAGGCAACCAGCCCCCACTGCCGCAGAATTGAATTGCGGTTACGGCGATCCTCCATATTCTCTGTCTCCGAAGGTTTTGTGCGCGCCACAGAGGGCCGCTATTTGCAGCAAGTATAGATTTCGCGGGACATTTACCAAATTTATTGTTTAAATGAAGAGCATTAATATGGTAAATGTCACACGAAAATGCGCTTCAACAAACTGGACCTCAATCAGCTGGTCGTGCTCGATGCGATCCTGTCCACCCGCAGCGTCGGCCGTGCGGCCGAACGACTGTTTCTCAGCCAGCCGGCAACGAGTTGCTCCCTCGCCCGCCTGCGCGAGTATTTCGAAGACGAGCTTCTGGTGCCCGTAGGAAAGACCCAGGTTCTGACGCCACTGGCTACCGAGCTAGTCAAACCTGTCAGAGACGTTCTGCTGCAAATTCAGACGATCACGCGGGCCAGACCCACGTTCGATCCGGCGACATCGACGCGGCGCTTCACCATAGAGTCATCCGATTACGTGATCAGCGTGTTTCTTTCCGAAGTGGTGAGAAAGGCGGCCACGCTTGCGCCATTGATGCAGTTCGACTTGAGGGCGCTCAGCCCACAGTCGCCGGAGCACCTCGAGGGAGGCGAAGTCGAATTGCTCATCGCACCGGTATTCAACACGGTTGCGGGACACCCAGCCGAAGTGCTGTTTGAAGACACGTTTTCATGTCTGGTCTGCGCGGACCACCCAGTCAAAGGCGGTACGATCACCACCGACCAATATTTTGAATCGGCACATGTCGGTGTCGAATGGGGCGGCGGCAGGCGCGTGACCTTAGACGCGCAGATGATCTCCACCGGCAAACAGGTTCGCCGGCAGGACGTGATTTCACCCACCTTCACGCTTGTCCCGGAACTGCTCCTTGGTACGTCAAGAATCGCCACCCTTCCGACACGGTTAGCCTTGCAGATGGTGCAGCGATTTCCACTGCGCATCCTGCAGTGTCCGATCGAGATTCCGACGTTCGCGGAAAAGGTGCAGTGGCACAAGTATCAGGAACGCGATCCCGCGATCTCATGGCTGCGCACCCTGCTAAGGGAGACGGCCCGTGAGCTGCCCGTGACTAAACTGGCCGGCGCCGGCGGAAAGACTTCCGGCAAATCACCGCGCAGGCGGAGTGCGGCGCGATAGGGTGACTCACCGCTCAGGATGGTATATGCCAGGACATGCCGGTGATCGCGGCGACGCCCCGGGCGCATTCCATTCCCCCATGAACAGGTGTGAGGACACATTCCGCGTTATACGCGGTCATTGGCTGTGCGGACACATCGCGACGAGCACACTGCAACTGACCCTGTCCAGCAGCAGCCCGTCATTTTTTCCGGCCCACCAACGCGCCAACCGCGTGGAGTGGCGGTGACCAACCACGATGAGGTCAACGTTCAGATCTTTTGCAAAGAACGGAATTTGATCCAACGGGTCGCCGACGGCGAAATGTCCGATTGCCTGGATTCCGCGCGCTTCGAGCTTCTTCAACCCTTCCTGAAGCAGGTCTTTGGCAGCGTTGCTCACGACGTCAAAGGGCACAGCGGAGGTGATATCCGCGCCCTGTATCCACGCAGAGTTGTTAAGAATGGAAAGAACGTGCGTTTCCGCTTTGAGTTGCTCGACCAGCGCGGCCGCCTCTCCAAGAGCCCGCTGTCCCTCACGGGTTGCGTCATAACAAAGAAGCACACGGTTGAAACTCGACATGTCACCACCTCCTCTTCCTACTCGCGATGGCCTCTCTCTTATAGAGTGAATCACGGTCGAACTGGTTTCACTCGCACAATAACCATGCAGTTATTTTATATCACGCCATGAGTCACTTTGATAGACGGCGATTTCTTTGAAGGTTCGGCGCATCTCATCCGTACAGGTCCACAACGGGGTTGGCGAACGGTTTCACAGGCACTGCGAGCAGCCAGATCGCGAGGTTACATCACAATGCGATATAATTAATGCGATTGTTTATTTCGTTTCGCGAGAGTTCCCGCCCTCAAGGTCATGGCCTCGCGATTGACTTCATACACCCTTTTTCCCGGTCTGATCTTGTCCCGCTCCATCGCACTCAACTGGATTTCCAGCTTCATCCCGACCCCCATTGCCGTTAAATGGCAAGAGCGTTGGCGGTCCTGCCTCGGTGCGCTGCTCGGCATCGCGTTCACGGGCGGCTCGACGCATCTCCTGCTCGGGTCTGCGGCGAACATTCCGCTTCTCGTCGCACCAATGGGCGCATCCGCGGTACTACTGTTTGCGGTGCCGGCCAGTCCGCTCGCACAGCCATGGTCTATCGTCGGCGGCAACCTCGTTTCTGCAACGATTGGCGTGACCTGTGCAAGTGTGATTGCGGACCCGATCCTGGCGTCGGCGCTCGCCGTCGCCCTCTCGATCTGCGGGATGTTCGCTCTTCGGTGCGTTCATCCGCCTTCGGGTGCTGTTGCGCTGACGGCTGTGCTGGGCGGCCCCGCCGTACATGCGTTGGGCTACGCTTTCGTGCTTGAGCCCATTGCCGTTCAGTCGATTGCGCTACTCTGCGCCGCGATCGTCTACCACGCCGCCACCGGTCATCGCTATCCGCACGCCGGCCGTCAAAACCAGGGTAACGCAGGCGCAGCGGCCGATCAAACATCGCGCTCGGGTTTCACCCGCGCGGATCTGGACGCGGTTCTGAAAAGGCGCGGCGAAATGCTGGACATCGACCCGGACGACCTCGAGTCGCTGCTGCGCGAAACACAGCTTCAAGCCTTCTCGCGAACCTTTAACGAACTGACGTGCGCGGACATCATGTCGCGTAACGTCGTGACGGTTGCGCCGGACACCCGGGCGGCGGCCGCGTGGGGGCTGCTCAAACGCAATCACGTGAAAGCCCTGCCGGTCACCGATCCTGCGCACAGGCTCGTTGGTATCGTGACCCGCGCGGATCTGATCGATAAGCGAACATTCGGAAGGCTTTCCTCCGTTGCCAGTTACGTCGATGGCTGGCTTCGCCGGGATTCGCTCTCCACGCCGAATGTCGGCTCAGTGATGAGCACCGAGGTCTGCACGGTCAACGCGGCATCGCCAATTACCGAACTCGTGCCCATGTTCGCGAACTACGGCCACCATCATATTCCGGTACTCGAAGCTGCGGGCCAGGTCGTTGGCATGATTACGCAGGTGGATCTGATCTCTGGCCTGTATCGTCAGACTTTCGCGAAGGACCGGCCGGCGACGTAACGACGGCAGCCGGCGGATGGAGCAAACACGGCCAATTTACGACCATTTATATCACTCCATGATATAATTATCGCTTTTACGTTGGCAGGTATCCAATGAAAGAACGGATTCGCGGGCTGAGCAAGACCGACTTCGAGCAGTTGTCGGAGTTTCGCTACCAGATGCGGCGCTTTGAACGGTTCTCAGAACAGGCCGCCCAAAGCGAAGGCATCACGCCACTCCAGTATTTGCTGCTGCTGCACATCAAGGGATATCCGGAACGCGACTGGGCAACCGTTGGCGAACTGGCGGAGCGACTTCAGGCCCAGCACCACGGTGTCGTCGCTCTGGTATCGCGTTGTGAAGCACTCAGTCTGGTCCGCCGCCAGATCAGCGAAGCGGACCGCCGTCAGGTTGAGGTCCACCTGGAGAAAGCGGGTGAAAAGGTCCTTGCAAAACTGGCGGAACTGCACCGTGCCGAGCTGAAATCGCTCGAGGGTGCTTTCCAGATTCCACAAATCGACTTCGAATAATGATGAGCACCGATTCTCACAAGCGCGATTTTTCAACCAATACACGGCTGCCTGGCATTTTCGTACTTGCTGCATGTATCGGTGCAATCAGTACCGTTGCCGCATTTGTATTGATGAATCTGATCCATCTGTTCACCAATCTTTTCTTCTTCGGAATCCTCTCGTTTGAGGATCGCTCGCCCGCCCACAATGCGCTCGGCGCCTGGGTCATTCTCGTGCCGGTGGTGGGCGGTTTGATCGTCGGCCTGATGGCGCGGTACGGCTCCGAAAAAATCCGTGGGCATGGCATTCCGGAAGCGATTGAAGCGATCCTGTTTGGAAAGAGCAAGATGTCGCCGAAAATCGCCGTGCTCAAACCGCTATCGTCAGGCATTGTGATCGGCAGCGGTGGCCCCTTCGGCGCCGAAGGACCGATCATCATGACGGGCGGCGCACTCGGTTCACTGCTCGCACAATGTGTGAAAGTGACCTCGGCGGAGCGCAAAACGCTGCTGGTCGCGGGCGCGGCGGCGGGTATGACCGCCGTGTTCGGCACACCGGTGGCCGCTGTGCTGCTCGCCGTCGAACTGCTGCTTTTCGAATGGCGGCCGCGCAGCTTCCTGCCTGTCGCGCTCGCCTGTGCTGTCGCCGGTTTCGCGCGGGCGGCGTTTTTTGGCACCGGACCGCTGTTCCCACTGGAAACGGGAGCGCCTGACGGCTGGTCGCTCATTTCCTGCGTCATTGCCGGACTGCTATCTGGCGCGCTGGCCTCAGGCCTTTCAACTGCCTTGTACAAGACGGAAGATCTGTTCGGCAAGTTGCCGATTCACTGGATGTGGTGGCCCGCGCTCGGCGGTGTCATCGTCGGCATTGGCGGGTTCATCGAGCCACGCGCACTCGGCGTCGGATACGACGTGATCGGCGATCTGCTTCACCAGAATATCGCCTTGCAAAGCGCGCTCGCGTTACTGGCCGTCAAGGCCGTCATGTGGGTCGTTGCGCTCGGCTCGGGAACCTCCGGTGGCGTGCTTGCACCGTTGCTGATGCTGGGCGCCGGACTCGGGACCGTACTTGCCCACTTTCTGCCCGGCAATCAACCGGCGCTGTGGCCGCTCGTCTGCATGGCTGCAACGCTCGGTGCGACCCTCGGCGCGCCTTTGACAGCGATCGTATTCGCATTCGGCCTCACGCACGACAGCAATGCGCTGCTGCCGCTTCTGACCGCAACACTGGTTGCACACGGATTCTCGACGGTAGTGATGCGTCGCTCGATCATGACGGAAAAAATCGCGCGGCGCGGCTATCACATCTATCGGGAGTATGGCGTTGACCCGCTGGAGCGCCACTATGTCGACGAGGTCATGACACCGTTGGTCGAATCGATCGATGCCGTCACGACGGTTGCCGATGCACTGGCAACGTACTTTGGTCGCACGCAGACGCGCCGCGCGTACCCGGTGGTGCAAGATGGCGCTGTGCTCGGCATGATCGACCGGATGTTTCTTCAACAGCTGTGTCAGGATGACTCGGGGCTCAAATCCCGTCTGAGTCTGGCTGACGTACTGCGGCAACGGCCCCCCGCTTTTGCCTTGCCCGACGAAACCTGCCGGCTCGTTGCGACCAGGCTGGCAATACATGGTCTGGAACGTTTGCCTGTCGTCGCTGACCGGGACACGATGCGCCTGGTTGGGATCGTGTCACGCAGCGATCTGATCAAGCCGTCGCTCAGCCATTTTGAAGAAGAGCATAAGAAGGAGCGCTTCCGGCGCATTACGCCAGCCCTTCGAAAGCGGCGCTTTGCCCGTCGCAAGACCGCCTGAGATAACGGACCGGCAGCGCTAAAGACCTGCCGGTCCGTCTGAAATCCAGCATTACGCGATGTTCATCTAATCGTTATATCAGTCGGCTTCGGTTGCTGGTTCGTAGATGTTGATGAACAACTGATTTTTCATGGGGAACGAGTTTTTGCCGTCGTCTGTCACGACCCAGTCACCCGGCGCGACAGTGCGCCACCCCTCCGGCGTCAAAACACGCCACAGCCCATCGTGCATTTCGACCGCAGCATGATCACCCGGCTTGAACCACTGGACTGCGTCGACAGTACAATTTCGTTTTCGAAACTTCATTTCTTTTAACTCGTACCTATCAAACTCCAACCGTTTCCAGACAGATTCCCCGCGGGCTGTTCGTTTTCTCTACGTTGCCTTAGTCAAATTCTAGCGTGATGCCTACGAGCCGGGTTGGCAGGCGCTGTAGAGATTTGTCGAGTTTTGTTCACCGAATCTCCGGGTCGGTGTAACAGCAGGGAATCGTCAATTTTCCAGGAAATTGATGGAATAGCGGCAGGTATAAAGAGCGCTTAAAGAGAAGTCGACGTCTTCCCAATGTGATCTATGCTTTCAACGAAAGCCATTCAGGACGCCTGCGACTGCCCAGGTGCCATGCGCGCTGACTTCGCAAATGCACCCTTTCGGCCGCCAGATCGCCTCGCCCTAAAACGTGTGCTGCATGCCGACACCGTATGTACTGCCCGACGGGTTGGCCGTCAGCTTGTCATAAGAATAGACCGCGTACACATACGTGCGCTTCGACAAAATATGGTTATAGGCAATGGAGCCGGTATTGCGCACATTGCTCTGGTTCAACGGCGCACTGTGCTTCGTGCGCGCCCATTCGGCGAGGATCGTGTTCGACGGCGACAACGGCACGGAAACTCCTAGCTCATACGTATGTGAGCCGGTCTCAACGTCGTTGTTGCTTGTCATCTGCGCAGCCCCATAGAGCTTGACGATCTTTGCATCGTAAGCAGCGCCTGCAAGATAAAGATATTGACCGCTCGACGGCGCAACCGCCGCCGTTCGTACACGCTGCGCCGAGAACACCGCCGTGAGCGGCCCGTTTGCGTAGGTCAGATGCAAACCGATATTGTCCTTCCCCTGTTGACCCGTGGTACTGCTGACGCCATAAATCACGGTGCCAGTGAGACCGCTGTAGTTTGGCGAAACGTACTCGACGGCGTTTTGCCAGACCGTGTCGCCGATCTGCGTATTGCTATAGCTCGCGGTATACGACTGCACGATCAACGGCGAGAACACCACCGACGAGCCGAACGGATTGACGAGTTGCTGGTTGGAATAAGTCGGATTGGTCTGCTCCCCTACTTTGAACGTGCCATATGCGCCGGTCAGGCCGACATAGGCATTGCGCGAAAACAAACCATCCGTGGTGTTGCGTCCCATCTGCCCCGTGTTCGGCCTGAAAAAACTCTCGAGCGCGAAGATCACCGCATTGCCGCCACCAAGGTCTTCGCGGCCGCGCATGCCCCAGAACGACGTCGTCATCCCTCCACCGCCTTCCTGTACCGTGCTTGCACGGGTCGTGCTGAGTTTCGAACTGTCGATATACATGCCGATGAGTCCATACATCTGTACGAAAGACGATGGTGTCCCCGCCCCTCCGGCTACCGCCGATGAATCGTCTGCGTGCGCGACGCCAACGCCGCTGGCCACCAACAATCCCGTTACCACGCATGCGGCGTTGAGCTTCACTCGACCGGGCAATCCGCTTTTTTCCACTGACATTATGTTTTCGTCTCCAAACCAGTTTGTTGTTTTACGCGCGAGCGCTCCCCCGCTGCGTGCACGGGCAGCGCACGCAGACGGCGAAACACACGAGGGGTTTTCTCGCCGGCTAGCGCGTCATTCGGCGTGACGGCGCGACATTTCGGCGTTCAGTTTCGAACGGTCAAGCTCGTGCTCCCATGCCGACACCACTAGTGTGGCGACACCGTTACCGATGGTGTTGGCGATCGCGAGCCCCGTTCCCATGAAGCGGTGAATGCCGAGGATAAGAACCATGCCGGACACCGGAATAATCGGAAAGACCAGCAGCGTCGAAGTCAGCATCACGAAGGCCGCGCCAGCCACACCGCTCGCGCCCTTCGACGTCAGCATCGCCACGCCCACGAGCGTGAGCTCCTGCGTCAGGCTGAGCTCAATGTTGAATGCCTGCGCGATGAAGAGCACGGCCATCGTCAGGTAGATGTTGGTGCCGTCGAGATTGAACGAATAACCGGCTGGAATCACAAGACCCACCACCGATTTCGAGCAGCCGAGCCGTTCGAGTTTTTCGAGCATCCGTGGCAGCGCGGCTTCGGACGAACTCGTGCCGAGCACGATCAGGATTTCCTCGCGGATATAGCTCAGGAAGCGCAGGATGCTGAAGCCTAGCAAGCGCGAAATCACACCGAGCACCACCAGCACGAAGAAGGCGAGCGTCAGGTAGAACGTGCCAATCAGTTTGAGCAAAGGTAGTACGGCGCCGATGCCATAGGTGCCGATCGTGAACGCGATTGAGCCGAACGCCCCGATCGCCGCGACCTTCATGATGATGTGAACGATGCCGAAGAACGTCTGTGCGAAGCGGTCGATCATGCGAACCAGGGGCCGGCCGTATTCTCCCGTAGCCGCGAGCGCGGCGCCGAACAGCACGGAGACCAGTAGAATCTGCAAGACATTGCCACTCGAGAATGCGCTGACCACGGTGTCGGGAATGATGTGCATCAGAAACTCGACCGTGTTCTGTTCGTGCGCGGCCGTCGCGAATCCGGCGAGCGCTTTGGTATCGATCGTCGCGGGATTCAGATTGAAGCCGGTGCCGGGATGAAACAGATGCCCGGCCACGAGTCCGATCACGAGCGACAGCGTCGATACGACTTCGAAATACAGCAGCGCCTTGCCACCGACACGCCCGACCTTCTTGATGTCGCCCATGCCGGCGATGCCGGTGACAACGGTGCAGAAGATGATTGGGCCGATCACCATCTTGACCAGCTTGATGAACGCGTCACCGAGCGGCTTCATCTGCACGGCGAGCGACGGTGCGAAATGACCCAGCAGCACGCCGAGAAGGATCGCGAGTAACACGTGGAAATACAGCGCGCGATAGAAGGGTTGCTTCGCGCTGCGCGCGGGGGATGTCATGACGGCGCTGTCGTTCATGGCGCCGCTCGCGAATGAGCCGAACGGGCCGAATGGGCCCAGTGGAAATGCATACCGGTCATTGTTGTCTCCTGATACGAATGGTGAGCGGAAAGCCGGTCGATTCCGGATTTCCGCCTGGCTGCCATTCTTGGTGTGGCAGTTCAAAAGTGAGTAGTGGATAAGTAAAGCGAACGGTTCGCTCAGAATCCGTAAAGCCGTGCCGGGTTCGTGACGAGCAGTTGCTCGCGCAGCGCCGCGTCCGGACAGAAGCGGAACAGCAGATCGACCAGTTCGCCGTCGTTCGGCATGTCCTGGCTGATGTTCGGATGCGGCCAGTCGGTACCCCACAGCACGCGGTCGGGAGCGGCTTCGATCAGCGCGTGCGCGAATGGGATCGCATCGTCGAACGGACGGTGGCCTGCGGACACGCGCTCGGCGCCGCATACCTTGACCCATGCTAGCGGGTTGCGCATCAGTTCCAGAAGCTGGCGGAACGGTTGCTGATCGATGCCGGCTTCCGCGCGTACACGGCCCATGTGGTCGATCACGAAAGGCACCTTGATACGCGCGATCCGCTCGCCGTATTGCAGGATGTCTTGCGCGTCGAGATGCAGCACGACGTGCCAGCCGAGGCTCTCGATCCGTTCGAGCACCCGATCGAATACGTCGAGATCGGGCGCGCCGCCCAGATGCGCGACGAAATTGAAGCGCACGCCGCGCACGCCACGCGCGTCGAGCTCGGCCAATTGTTCGTCGGTCACGTCGCCGTCGACGATCGCGACGCCGCGATAGCGTCCATTGCCACGCGCGATCGCATCCAGCATCGCGGTGTTGTCGGTGCCATGGCAGCTTGCCTGCACGATCACGCCCCGGTTCGCGCCGAGAAAATCGTGCAGCGCGACAAGGCGCTCGAACGGGGCGTCGGGCGGCGTGTAGCTGCGCTCCGGTGCATAAGGAAATCGATCGGCAGGGCCGAATACGTGGCAGTGCGCGTCACATGCACCGGCAGGCAGTTGCTGAGCGGGTCGAACGGGATCGGGATCCGGAGGCAGGCAGGATTTCATGAAGCGTCGTCTCGATGTCATGCCGCATGGCGCGGCTTTGTAAGGGCTGCATGCATTGTGGCGACGATGATCGATCGGTACAATCACCATATTGAACTATCTGATATGTGAATTTCACATACGTTGCCAACCATGGACCTGAAGCAGCTCGAGGCATTCGTTCACGTCGCTGAACTCGGCAGCTTTACGCGTGCCGCGATCACGCTGGACACGAACCAGCCCGCCCTGAGCCGGCTCGTGCGGCATCTGGAAGTGGAATTGCGGCATACGCTGCTCGAACGGACCGGTCGCGGCGTGACGTTAACGCCGGCAGGCCAGCGGATGCTCGCACATGCGAAAGGTATCCTGCAGCAGGTGCAGCGCGCCTCGCAGGATCTGGACGAGTTGCACGGTGCACCCGGCGGTCATTTCGGCATCGGCATCACCCCCAGCTTCGCGAGAGTCGCCACGCACGAGCTCGTCCGGGGTTTTCGCTCCTCGTTTCCCGGGGCGACTATCTCGGTGGCTCAAGGCCTGTCCACCTATCTGATCGAATGGCTGATGATGGGCCGCATCGACGTCGCGGTTCTGTACGACACATTCGATACGCCGTTGATCGACAAGCGAACCATCTTTACCGAAGAACTGTTTCTGATCGGCCCGGACAGTGACGGCACCCCCACAGCGGCAGAACGCGAGCCCACAACAACGATCACGCTGCGGGAAATCGTACGCTACCCACTTATCATCCCCGGCCGCATGCACGCGATCAGACGGATGGTCGAGGCGGCTGCCGCAGAACAGGGCGTAAGATTGCGGATCGAACTGGAGGTCGATGCAGTGACCTCAATTCTCGATCTGGTCAGCGAGGGTATCGGCTATGCGGTGCTATCGCTCAATGCAACTAGCAGCGATGCGCTCAAGCGGCGCTTCCAGGTGATCCGCATTACCGAGCCGACGCTCTTCAGCCGTCTTGCGATCGCAACCAGTAGCAAGCACACGCTGTCGCAACTTGCCATCCAGGCGATCGCCATGCTCGAATCGAAAATATTGCCGCTCTACGGCACCGCTGCCTGACCCTGGGTTTATTTCGCACGTCCGCTCTCTTGGCCAATTCGACATCTCCGAGCACCGATCTTCTCAATCTCGCTCAACTGCGTGTGTTCACCATCGTCGTTGAACACGGCAGTGCAAGCCGGGCAGCCGCGCTGCTCTTTCGCGCGCAATCAGCCGTGACACGCTCCGTGCGGGAGCTCGAAGAAACGCTCGGCGAACGGCTGCTGGAACGCAGGCCATCGGGCATGCTGCCCACCTCGGTTGGGCGTACGGTCGACGAACGCAGCCGGCGCATCTTCGCGGAATTGCAGGCACTCGCGCAGTGGTGCGCGACGCGCCAGGCGCGCGCACGCGCCTTCACTTCTGGCTCGATTCCGTCCTACTTGCTGAACACACGGCGCTTGCAGTTGTTCGTCGCTCTCGTGCGTCATCAGCACATGCCAAGCGCGGCGCAGGCGCTCGGCGTCAGCCAGCCGGCCGTCAGCAGCGCAGTGCGGATTCTTGAGAATGGCGCCGATATCGCGCTGTTTCACCGTACGGCGCGAGGCGTGCAACTCACCCGCGAGGGAGAAATTTTTGCACTGCACGTGCGGCGCGCTCTCAACGAACTGCGCCACATCCCTGACGATATCGCTGCAGTGCGCGGCAGTATCCGCGGTCATGCTGCGGTCGGCGCGTTACCGCTCAGCCGTACGTTGATCCTTCCGGAGGCGGTAGCGTGTGTCAGGCGTGCCTATCCGGGTGTGCGCATTACTACCGACGAAAGCGCCTACGAGACGCTCGTGGCGAAGCTGCGCGCCGGCGACATCGACTTCATTCTCGGCGCCCTGCGTCCCACCGATGCCGCGAGCGGGCTGCATGGCGAACCGTTGATGTCGGACGATATGGTCGTGCTCGCCCGGGCGGACCATCCGCTCGCCGGCAAGCGGGGACTCGAGTTACAGCAACTGGCCGACGCGGAGTGGCTTTTACCGCGCAACCACACGCCGGCGCGTTCGATTCTCGATGCGCTATTCGTGCGCATGGAGCTGGGAGTGCCGGTACCCGCGATCGAAACGGCGGATCTCGCGATGATTCGCGGTCTCCTGTTGCGTACGGACATGCTTGCCGTTCTGTCTGCGCAACAGGTCTACTACGAACTCGAGACCGGACAACTGGTGATTCTGGACGTTGCGCTGCCCGACACGGAACGCGCAATCGGTCTGACAACGCGAGCGGCGGCCGAACCGTCTCCGGCCGCCCGCAAGCTGATCGAAGCGATTCGCGAAGTCACCCGGCGAACCTGAGCGAACCTGCCCCGATCTGCGTGATTCGCCGCGCTCGCCACCCCACGCACGGCGCATTTCCATCGATTCCATCGGTATAAACGCGGACATCTGACCTTCCCCGCCTGCCCCGATAAACAAAACAGGCGGCACATTCAACACTTGGCAGCGGGCAAACGTCCGCACCCCCTCCATACTTTCGACATCGAGAAAAAGCAGAACGGAGGAGACGGTGAGTCTGTTGAGCAAGACGTACGTCCAGGTGCTGATCGCCATCGCCCTTGCGATCGCATTCGGTCTGCTTGCGCCGCATCAGGCCGTGATGATGAAACCGCTCGGGGACAGCTTCATCGCGCTCCTGAAGATGATGCTCGGACCCATCATTTTCTGCACCGTCGTTCATGGAATCGGGCATATCAAGGACTTCAGGCGGCTAGGCCGGCTCGGCATCAAAACCTTGCTTTATTTCGAAGTGGTCAGCACGCTCGCAATGCTGGTCGGTTTCGCGATCGTCAATATCGTGCGGCCTGGCGATGGACTGCATGCCAGCGCCCTAAGTCCGGTGCACGCCGCGGCGGACGTCATCAAGACGGGCAGTTCCGGCGACTTCTCGTTCACCCACTTCCTGAGCTCCATCATTCCTCACACATTGTTCTCCGCTTTCGTCAGCGGTGACATCCTCCCCGTTCTATTCGTTTCGCTTTTGACGGGCTTCGCGTTGAGCAGTTGCGCGAAGCCTGACTGGTTGATTTTCCGGCTGATCGAAGAAGCGCAAACTGTCGTCTTCAGGATCCTCGGTTTCATCATGCGCCTCTCGCCGCTCGGCGCATTCGGCGCAATGGCGACTGCCGTGGGCAGCTACGGCGGCGTCACGCTGCTTTATCTGTTGCGCTACGTTCTGACCTATTACGCGAGCACATTATTTTTTGTGCTCGTAGTACTGGGCATTGTGTCGGCCACAGCGGGCTTCTCCATTCTGAAGATTCTTGGCTTGATCAAGGAAGAAGCCATTCTCGCCATGGGCACGGCCGCCAGCGAAGTCGCGCTGCCCCGTCTCATCACCAAGCTCGAACAGGCGGGCTGCGACGAGGCGGTGGTCGGTTTCGTGCTGCCGGCAGGTTATAGCTTCAATATTGACGGCGCCTGCCTGTATATGGCGTGCGGGGTCGGTTTCATTGCGCAGGCGACCGATACCCCGCTCCCGCTCTCGCAACAGCTGGCCCTGCTCGCGGTAATGCTGCTTACGTCCAAAGGCGGCGCCGGCGCGGCCGGTGGCGCACTAGTCAAACTGGCGGCCACCTTGCAGTCTTCACACGCGCTACCGTTGTCGGGTGTGGGTCTGCTATTCGGCATCGATCGCGTGCTCGCGATCGCCACGTCGACGACCAACGTGATCGGCAACTCGGTCGCGGCGCTCGTGCTGGCGAAATGGGAGCGCATGTTCGATCAGCAAAAATTCGACGCTTACGTTAACGGTCGCCACGCGCCGCCAGCGGGACCGGTGACAGTCCGGGCAACCGAACACCCGCGTTGAGGTTGCGACGCAAATCACGGCGCCCCCAAAACATATTGTCATTTCCCACCCTCACTCGCAGAGAATCAGCATGGATCAGAATCGCACTCAGCCTGTTGGCCGCATCGCAATCATCGGCTTCGGAGAAGTCGGGCCTATCTTCGGTCTCGCATTGACCGCGGCCGGCCATGAAGTGTCGATCTTCGACATCAAGCTGCAAGATGCGGCTACGCGTTCGACGATCGTGCAGCGGGCCCACGAATGCAAGGTTCACGTGGCCGACGATCTCCCAGCGGCACTACGCGATGCGCAACTCATTTTCTCCGCGGTGACCGCGAGCCAGGCAGAAACGGTCGCCACCGTTTCAGCGGAATATCTGACGAGCGGCCAGACCTTCCTCGACCTCAATTCAGTTTCGCCCGCCGTCAAACAACGCAACTGCCAGCAGATCGAACGCAATGGCGCCGACTACGTGGAGGCTGCGGTGATGGCGCCGGTTCCGCCGCACGGCATACAGGTGCCGATGCTGTTGGGCGGCCGGCTCGCCGGGCAAACGGCAGACCGTCTCAATGGTTTGGGGATGCGCACCGAAGCGGTGGCGCAGGAGGTCGGCCTCGCGTCAGCCATCAAGCTATGCCGCAGCATCATGATCAAGGGCATGGAGGCGCTATGCGTTCAGTCGATGCTGGCAGCCAGACAGTTCGACGTGGACGGCCGCGTGCTTGCATCGCTCGCGGCAAGCTTTCCGGGCGTAGGCTGGGATAAGGGCTACGAGGCCTATCTGATCGGTCGTGTAGTCGAACACGGGCAACGGCGCGCCGAAGAGATGCGCGAAGCCGCATTGATGCTGGACGCCTTAGGGATGTCGAGTGCCCTCGCAAACGCTGTCGCCGACGTGCAACAGGACCTGGCGACGCGAGGCGCGCCATTGGTCGAAGCACTGGATCCGAAGGGAAGCCTCCCGGAGTGGAGAAACCTGCTCGGGGTAGCCTAATTCGATCAACGCCACGTCGACGCAAGCTCGCCACTATCGCCCCTCGCTGCCTGATACCAGGGTATTGAATACCAATGAGAGCGTACCCACCAGAATGAGGCTCGATGCCCAGACTGCGTCCAGATTGAACCAGCTCCGTGACACGAACTTCAGCCCCACGTAGCGGTAGACCCACCAGGCCAGCAGTCCACCGACCACGATCATGGCGGTGGCATGGACGCCAGAAACGAGCAGCGCCATGCCCAGATTGGCGTCGATCAGGGCCCGTGCGGCCTGATGCCCTTGATCGCTGTCGTAGGGCCGGCAAAGACCGAGGTAGATCGGCACAAGCATCAGTCCTGCGCCATGCGCGATGGCAACAGCGAAGGACCAGAGCGCAAGCCGCGACGGGGGGATCCGCGCGAGTACACGCGGATGACGCCGCCAGATCAGAAGAAAGGCACCAAAGCCAATGACGAGCACACTCGCGCCAATCTGGATTTCGCGCTGCCAGGCGAGCAGGATCGCAAGCATGGCGAAGGGCACCATTACCACGAACATGGCCAACACGTGCCCCGCCGCGAGGTATAAGAGCGCGGAGAACAGCGCCCGTGACCGTCTCTCCATTAGCCCGCTCGAGACGGCGAGCGGCCATCCCATCGCCGGGTTGAGCCCGTGATAAAAACCACTCGCCGCGACAGCTAACCAAAGGCTGGTCTGCGGCCAGCCGCCCCCGATCAAACCCCCACCGACGGATAGCAGAACGAATCGGTCGAGCAATCACCGCCTTCGAGCCGGATCTGGTGAGCCCGGTATCCGTCGGGAAAGGCTACCCAGTAATCGTCGGCCAGCGCGAGGCCACCGCCCGGTTCAGCCCGAGCCATGACCTGTGCCGCCGGCACGCCGTCCGGGTAGAACTGGTTGTCCCAGGTCGAGTAAAGTGAGTTCGTCCAGTAGACGCGCTTCCCGTCGCGGCTGATCTCGACCATCTGCGGACCACCTGCAAAGGTTTTACCGTTCGGATGGGGCGTGCGCCGCACGATCCCGCCGACGTGGACCGATCCCGTGAGCTTCGGTTTCCGGGGCTCCGTCACATCGTACTGGCGCATCTCGCCGGTTCCCCAACAGGCGACGTACAGGAATTTGTCGTCGATGGAGAGATCGATATCGGTGACGAGCGGCGGCACCGCACCGAATCCCTGAAGCAACGGTGGAAGCAATTCCGTGGCTGCGGGCTCGGGCGGAATGGTCGCGGTCTTCTCAATGTGGAATTTGCCACCCTCCCGCCACCAGGTCCAGATCGATCCTTCAAGGTTCGTCGTGTCGACCACCACGCCGATAAAGCCGTACTCCCGGCTGGGATCGTGCGCGGGCCGCACTTCGAGCGCCATCTGGTGGTTCGCGCCGAGATCGATCGTCTGCACGTTGCGTCTCGCCCGCAGATCCCAGAAGTGGATGTGGTGCCCGTACTTGTTCGACAGAAGATCTTCCGGGACGATTCCGTTCTCGAATTGCGGCGGCAACGCCCACTCGCTCGACACCATGTAGTCACGCGGCAGGTTCCACCAGAAATCGTAGTGTTTCTCCTGCGACCCGCGGTCGATCTCCCAGCGGCCGAGAACATCGAACGTCTCGCAGTCCATGATAAAGATGCCCGGAGGACCGTCTGTGCCATCCTTCCCACCGCCACCGAGCGTACTGACGTAGATTCCTTCAGGCCCGCAATGGACCGTGTGCGGACGCGAGTAGCCTGTCTTGTTGAAAATTTCCTCAGGTTCGATGATCTTGTGGATTCGCGCCTGGGTCGGATGAGGCTTGGTGTCGACGATGTAGATGCGCGAGGAGCGCATTCCCGGAATGATCAGATAGCGCCGTTCGAGAAAGGCGTGGCCGGTCAGCGGCGACAGTGACGATGAGCAGGCATTCCATCCGAAGTGGTGGAATTCGTCTCCTTTGTTAGGCACCGGCACCGTGTGAACCACCTGGCTATAGGTCGGCGAGCCGGCCTTCACGTCCACGACGGCGAGCGCGTCAGGCTGCGAGAAATCGGGGCTGAGCAGCAGCGTGTAGGCGAAGTCTTCCGCTGGCGCATCCATCGCGAGTTTCGGCGACGCGTGGAAAGTGGGATCTGGGCGCATAAGCATGACGGGACGCTCCTTCTATCTGGTTCAGGGCCCAAGGCGCTCGTCTACTCACAGTCCCCAACGGGTCGCACGCCTTGTTGCGAACCGTCGTTTGTCAATGAGATGCTCAGCGCGCCGGTGGCAGGCCGCGGCGCAGCTTAAGAGTTGTAGTGCACAGTAGCAGCAAGCGCAACTGAGAGTTTCGCCAACTTTGGCAAGCGTCGCGTTTCGTCATGTTCAAGTGCTTTTCTACACTATAGTGGTCGCGGGCTTCGGACCGTTAGTGCTGCACGCCCCAGCGTCGAACAGTCACGCGCTCGAGCGTATCGAACACCAGATGCTCGATCAGCAAACCAATCACGATGACCGCGGCTAGCCCTGCGAAAACGCGATCCGTGTACAACTCGTTGCGATTCTGGAAGATATACCAGCCAAGCCCACCACTGCCGGAACTCGCACCGAATACGAGTTCGGCAGCGATCAGCGTGCGCCACGCAAAGGCCCAACCCACCCGCAAGCCAGCCAGAATCGCGGGCAACGCCGCCGGCACCAGAATCAGCAGCACATGGCGTATGCCCGTGAGCCCGTAGTTGCGCCCCGTCATTCGCAACGTAGCCGGCACCGATTGAAAACCGGAGTAGGTGTTCAGCGCCAGCGGCCACAGTACCGAATGGACCAGCACGAACAACAGACTGCCGGTGCCGAGACCGAACCAGAGCAACGCGAGCGGCAATAGCGCGATGGAAGGCAACGGGTTGAACATCGCCGTCAGCATCGACAGAACATCACGCCCCAGGCGCGTCGACACGGCAAGCGAGGTCAGCACGAACGCGAATGCGGCGCCGAGCAGATAGCCGCGCAACAGCACGGACATCGACACAGCCGTTTTCTGCAGCAACTCGCCGGACCATACGCCCTGGACGAACGCACTGAATGTCGCGCCGAACGTCGGCAGCAGGAGATCGTTATCGATCACGCGTGCGGCGATTTCCCAGATTGCGATCAACACCAGCGCGATCAGCGTCTTGCGCAACCAGCTTTGCGCGTAGAGGCGTTTGCCGAGCGGCAGCGGTGCCTCAAGCACGAGTTCACCGAGTGGTTCGAGCGGACGCTCGTACTCCTCGCGAACCGGCGGCAACAAGGTGGCGGGGGAACTCATTGCACGGCCTCCGTCTGCTCGAACAACAGATGATGAATACGCGCGACGCTGCGCTGAAAATCACTGCGCCCGAAACTATCCTGCGAATACTGATGGCTGTTGAGTTCGGCACGCACACGTCCGGGATGCGGCGACAACAACAGGATACGGTTGCCAACCACCAGCGCTTCCTCGATCGAGTGCGTCACGAACAGCAGCGTGAAGTTGACTTCTTCCCACAGACGCAGCAGTTCTTCCTGCATCTTGCGGCGCGTGAGCGCATCGAGTGCGGCGAACGGCTCGTCCATAAGCAGCACGCGTGGCTGCATCGCCAGTGCACGCGCAATCGCGACGCGCTGCTTCATGCCGCCCGACAAAGTATGCGGATAGGCCTTCGCAAACGACGCGAGCCCCACCTTCTCCAGATAATGGAGCGCACGCCCGTTGGCTTCCGCGCGCGAAAGCTTCTTCGCTACACGCAATGGAAAGGCGACGTTCTGCAGTACCGTCTTCCATGGCGGTAACTGATCGAATTCCTGAAACACGACGATGCGATCGGCACCGGGGCCTCGCACAGTCTGGCCGTCGAGCGAGATACTGCCGGAGGTCGGCTCGATAAACCCGGCCACGGCTTTGAGCAGGGTCGACTTGCCGCAACCTGATGGTCCCAGCAGCACGAAGCGGTCGCCGCCGTAGACATCGAAACTCACGTCATGAGTCGCGCGAACGATCCGCTCGCGCGTGCGGTATTCGAGGTTGACATTCTCGACCGCGAGCAGTCTTTCACTGGTCGCCGGACCGGCTTGCTCAGTGTGGCCTGGAAACAGCAGCGTGGGATTTGCCACCATCAGATCGCTCCCTGTGAGCTGACCACGCGGGCCGATTTATGTTCGTCGAAGCTCAAGAAGAAAGTCATGCTCAACTTCCTGCCGCCGTCGCCGGGTCGTCGAAGAAATAGTCCTTCCATGACTTGGGCTCGTTTTTGATGGCGCCGACGCGATACATGAACTGCGCGAGTCCGAACGTGTTCTGCGGTGCGACCTTGAACTGCACCTGCGGATCCTTGATGACCTTCAGCAGCAGATTACGGTCGATCTTCGACTGATTCGTACGGATGTAGATATCGGCTGCGGCGTCGGGATTCGCCGAGATAAAGCGTGCGGCATCCGCCAGCGCATCGACAAATGCGCGGTAGGTCTTCGGATTGTTGTCGCGGAATTTTTCCGTCGCGTACAGGACGGTTGCCGAGCTCGGCCCACCCAGCACGTCATACGAATTCAGCACGATGTGCGCCTTTGGATTGCCGGCGAGTTCCTGCTCCTGAAACGGCGGATTGCCGAAGTGTCCGCTGATTTCCGTGCCGCCCGCAATGATCGCCGCTGCGGCGTCAGGATGCGGCAGCGCCTGCGTGAACTTGTCGAGGCGGTTGTAATCCTTGTCGCCCCAGCGCTTCGCCGCCGCGTATTGCAGCACGCGCGACTGCACCGACACGTTAACCGCCGGCACCGCGATGCGGTCCTTCTCGGTAAAGTCGGCGATCGTCTTGACATTGGGATTGTTGCTGACGAGGTAATACGGCAGATTACCGAGCGACGCCACGCCCTTCACGTTCTGCTTGCCGTGCGTGCGGTCCCAGATCGTCAGCAAGGGGCCGACGCCCGCACCGGCGATATCCACCGCACCGGAGAGCAGCGCATCGTTGACGGCGGCACCGCCCGATAGTTTCACCCAGTCGACCTTGATGTCGAGCCCCTGCTTACGCCCTTCTTTCTCGACAAACTGCTGGTCACGCGCCACGTTCAGCAGCAAATAGACGATACCGAACTGTTCGGCCACGCGGATCTGGCCTTCGGCACGGGCGGGCACGGCTGCGCCGAAGCCGGCCGCACCCACCGATAAGGTAAGCAGCGATGCGGGCAAAAGACGACCGAAGAGCGGTCGGGCGAAACCTGGCAAGCATCGGAACTCCGGTCAGCATGGGATAGTGGTCAAGGCGGGCGGCGTTGCCGTCAGAAAGGCACGTCGCCTTCAATCGTCGTGCGATACAGTTTGCGGCGCAGATGATCGGGCGTACCGGCTGCAAGATGCATCAATGAGCGGTTGTCCCAGAACACCATGTCGTGTTCGGCCCATTGATGCCGGTAGAGGTGCTCGTGGCGCACGCTATGCGCGAAAATTTCCTCGAGTAGTGACTTGCTCTCGTCTTCCGGCAGGCCGATCACACGGGTCGTGAAATGCTCGCTGACGAAGAGCGCGCGGCGCCCGGTCTCAGGATGCGTGCGCACGATCGGCTGCACCACCGGTTTCACTTGGGCGATCTGCTCCGCCGACAGATTCGGCCGCCATGGGCTGCGTTTCTGCAATTCCGCATATTTCGCGAGATACGTGTGCTCCGCCGAACGCCCCTGCACCGCGCTACGCAAGTGAGCCGGCAAGGTTTCCCACGCGAGATGCATGTTGGCGAACAGCGTGTCGCCGCCTTCCGAAGGCAGTTCCTGCGCATGCAGCAGCGAACCGAGGCTCGGCTTCTCCTTGTAGGACAGATCGGAATGCCAGTAATGACCGGCGTCGCCAAGACCGATCGGCTGGCCGTTCTCGACGATGTTCGAGACGACCAGCACCTCCGGGTAGCCTGGCAACTGGAATTGATGCAGTACGTGAATCTGCAGCGGGCCGAAGCGGCGGCTGAAGGCAATCTGCTGATCCGGCGTGATGCGTTGATCGCGAAACACCAGCACGTGATGGTCCAGATGCGCACGGTGGATGCGTGCGAAATCATCCTGACCCAGCGGTTGGTCGAGATCGAGACCCAGAACTTCCGCGCCGACGGGGCCGTCGAAAGCGCGAATTTCGATGGGCTGAGTTTGATTAGCACGGCCAGCAGCGCTGGTGGCGGTGGGGGCAAAGGCAGTCGTCACAGGAAACTCTTCGTCGAATCTGTTCGGAGGGCGCCGGCGAAGGCGAAGTCAGCCAAATTTACCCGCGCACGCGCGCGACGACAACGAAGCAAATCCGATACGGTTATCTGCTGGAGTGATAAACCCGATGCTTTAACGCGCTGCGGGCAGCGCGCGCACCGGGGCTGCACATGCTGGGATTTATCGATTGGGTGCGTCAGCCAGAACGAGCATCGCGTAAGCTCGCGGTCAATTCTGCTCGTCAGACGCGTATAGTCCACCCGTTGACATCACACTGACAGCAGCCGGGTGCACAGAAGACCCCGCCTCTCTCATATCTCCCGGACGACAGTTCGAATTCCCAACCAGCACCTTCATTCGAAGGAACAGGCAGTGAACCGATCATACTCACCGGCGCATTCCGATGCGCGCGGAGATGAAGGGCATCAACGAATCGTGGATGACCTTCATCTGCATGGCTGGTCGGAACAGGACAATTTTTTTCCGCCGGATCTGACACTCGCGCTGGCGCTGGAATGTTCGACGCTTGCAGCAACCGGGATGCTCACACTTGCCCGTGTCAGCCAGGGCGCGGCGCGTTCGCTCCAACCCAACATCCGCGGCGACCAGATCCAGTGGCTGGAAGCAGGTCAATCCGAAGCCTGCGACCGGTACCTCGCGATCATGGAAGCGCTGCGTATCGCCTTGAATCACGGGCTGTTTCTGGGACTCGAAGAATACGAGAGCCATTTCGCGTTCTACACGCCAGGTGCTTCGTATCTGCAACACCGCGATCAGTTTCGCCACGACGACAGCCGCACGGTGTCGATCGTCGTCTATCTGAATGCCGACTGGCTGCCTGAGCATGGCGGTGCATTAAGACTGCATCCAGAGGGCTTGAGCATGCGGGATATCGCTCCGGTTGGCAGCCGGATCGCGGTGTTTCTATCCGCCGATATGTTGCACGAGGTATTGCCCGCGACGCGCGACCGCCTGTCCCTCACCGGGTGGTTCAGACGCCGCGCGTGATCTCGCTGGCTTTCGTGCACTCGCACCCGGCTAATCTCTACGCAACCCGGAGTTTGCTGTATCGGCGAATCCTGGGATCTAAATGTACGGTCACGAAGGTGCCGGTGTGAAAGGTTTCGATTCGAATCTTGCGGCCGAGGCTAAGATACGCGGTGGAACTTGGGGAACGGAGAATTGAATTGGGAGCGACGGCGAAATCGGCTCGCAGGAGCGGACGGAACGAGGTGAACAATTCGCCTGCTGCTACGCGAAGTGTTGTCATCGGCGATGACGGTCTGGCCCGGCCTCCATGGGCAGCGGTTGACGTAATGCTGCGCGCCTACTACGACACTGAATGGGGGATGCCGGTACGAGATGAAAGAGGATTGTTTGAAAGACTTTCGCTGGAGGCGTTCCAGTCAGGCCTGTCGTGGGCGACGATTCTCAGGAAGAGGGACGCATTTCGTGCCGCATTCTGCAACTTCGACCCCGACACAGTCGCGCGGTTCGACGAGCAGCACGTGCAGCGTCTTCTCACCGATTCCGGCATCATACGCAATCGCGCCAAGATACTGGCGACGATAAAAAACGCGATCGCAACGATCGAGCTGCGCCAGGACGGAGGTCTCGCCAGGTTGATCTGGTCATTTCAACCGGCGAGCACGCCTTGTCCCCGAACGATTGACGAAGTTCCCACAGTCTCCGAGGAGTCGGCCGCACTGAGCAAGGCACTTCGTAAAAAGGGTTTCTCGTTCGTCGGCCCCACGACGATGCACGCGCTGATGGAAGCTGTAGGGATTATCGACACGCATTTGCTGGACAGTCACCGTCGTGGGAGTTCCGGAGTCTGGCCGGCCGGGTGACCGGCAAAAGGTTGCTGACGGTCAGACGGAGCAAGAAGGGTATTGAATTCGGCAGATACTCTAAAAATACCCCGGATGGCAATAGCACTCCATGGAACTCATTGGAAATAAAAAACCCTCGAAGCATTGCTGCATCAAGGGTTTAAGGAATTTCCAGGAATCGGGTGGAACACTTTCTGGTGCCGGGGACCGGACTTGAACCGGCAAGCTGTTAAGCGG
This sequence comes from Paraburkholderia sp. D1E, assembly GCF_052682275.1. Lineage (NCBI taxonomy): Bacteria > Pseudomonadati > Pseudomonadota > Betaproteobacteria > Burkholderiales > Burkholderiaceae > Paraburkholderia > Paraburkholderia sp. D1E. The sequence continues at coordinate 5,928,930 of NZ_JBQYMB010000001.1, read as the reverse complement.
CGGATTTTAAGTCCGCTATGTTTACCAATTTCATCACCCCGGCAGGGGTCAGAACCGCTCGTGGACGCGAATTCTACCATTGCCCGGCGAGCGCACCAAACCTGCGCAATCCAGCCGCAGCGCACACCGCCTCCCATCCCGCAAGCACAAAAGTCAGAGTCATCCGGGAGTCACAAACCTTCCCGATAATCCGCTCACGAAAACGTTTACAACCCGAGCGGAAACCATGATCCCGACGATCAAAGATGTCGCCGCCCACGCGGGCTTTTCCATCGCCACGGTCTCTCGCGCGATCAACGCGCCGCACACCGTGAACCCGGTCACGCTCGACACAGTGCGCCAATCCATCGACGCCCTTAATTTCCGCCCCAGCCCGCTAGGGCGGCAACTGCGCGGTGAGCGCACCCGCCTCATCGGCGTGATCCTGCCAACGCTCGCCAATCCCGTCTTTGCCGAATGCCTGCAAGGTATCGACGAGCTCGCTGCGGCGCAAGGCTACCGGCTCATGCTGATGACCACCCAGTACGATGCCGACCGCGAACGCCACGCCATCGAAACACTGCGCGAACATCGTGTGGAAGGCCTGATCCTGACCGTTGCCGATGCCGACACGCATCCGCTGCTCGACGAACTCGACCGCGCCGGCCTGCTCTATGTGCTGATACATAACGACACGGTGCGGCGTCCATCGGTCTCGGTCGATAACCGCCTCGCCGCGTTCGATGGCGTGCGCATGCTGATCGCGCACGGCCATCGCCGCATCCTGATGCTCGCCGGGACGCTTGCCGCCTCGGACCGTGCCCGTCAGCGGCATCTCGGCTACGCGCAGGCGATGCAACAAGCCGGTCTTACCCCCGCGCCCCCGCTCGAAGTCGATTTCAACGCCGACGAACTGTCGCCGTCCGTGCTGGCTCATCTGACCAGCGGCCCGAACCGCCCGACTGCCCTCTTCTGCAGCAACGATCTGCTCGCCATGGTCGTGATGCGCGGCCTGCGCCGTGCGCGTCTGCAGATTCCGCACGACATGTCGATTCTCGGCTTCGACGGACTCGCGATGGGCGAACTACTATCGCCGCCGCTGGCAAGTATCTGCGCGCCGAATCGTGAGATCGGCTGCGCCGCTTGGCAGCGTTTGCTGGCTCGCGTAACCGGCACCTACGATACATCAGGTGAAACGTCGCTCACGCTGACGTTGCCGCACAGCCTGCGCGAAGGCGCCACCATCGCGGCGATTTCGAACAGCAACGAAAAGCCGCCGGCGCATGCCTCGGTATCGGTCGAGAGGCCTTTTGTATAAGCCACCACATGAGTCTTTGCATGATTCGATGCACCAACTCACTGCATCAGTCGTTTTCACAAACCGTTCGCCATGCCCCGTTGTCAGGCCGCCGTTGAATCATCCAGTTCGAACAACGCCGAACCACCCGCCCTCTTCCGCTCCAGGAGACCCGCAGTGATCCGCTCTTCAACACGCTTTACTTCATCGATCAAACCGCTCTGGCGCCGCGTCGCCCGCACCGCGGCAACCGCGCTCCCGGCTGGCATGATCGTCACCGCGGCACTCGCAGCGCTCGCGCCGCAAGCAGCCCACGCCGACGAAACCGCCATCTGCTACAACTGCCCGCCCGAATGGGCCGACTGGGCGAGCCAGATCAAGGCGATCCAGCAAAAGACCGGCATCCGCGTACCGTTCGACAACAAGAACTCCGGCCAATCGATTGCGCAATTGATGGCCGAGCAGAAGAGCCCGGTCGCGGACGTGGTGTATCTCGGCGTGTCGTCGGCCTTCCAGGCGAAGGACAAAGGCGTCATCCAGCCTTACAAGCCCGCGCATTGGGACGACATCCCCGCGAACATGAAGGACCCGCAAGGCTACTGGTTCACGATCCACTCGGGAACGCTGGGCTTTTTCGTCAACAAGGACGCGCTCGAAGGCAAACCGGTGCCGCGTTCGTGGGCCGACCTTCTTAAGCCTGAGTACAAAGGCATGATCGGTTACCTCGATCCGTCGAGCGCGTTTGTCGGCTATGCGGGCGCTGTCGCGGTGAATCAGGCGCTCGGCGGCACGCTCGATAACTTCGAGCCGGGCCTCGACTGGTTCCGCAAGCTGAAGGCCAACGCGCCGATCGTGCCGAAGCAGACCGCCTATGCGCGCGTCATGTCCGGTGAGATCCCGATCCTGCTCGACTACGACTTCGACGCCTACCGCGCGAAGTACAAGGATCACGCCAACGTCGAATTCGTGATTCCGAAGGAAGGCACGATCTCGGTACCGTACGTGATGAGTCTCGTGAAGGGCGCGCCGCATGACGCGAACGGCAAGAAAGTGCTGGATTTCGTGCTGTCGGATGAAGGCCAGAAGCTGTGGGCCGAAGCCTATCTGCGTCCGGTGCGCGCGAATGCGATGAGCCCGGAAACCGCCGCTAAATTCCTGCCCGCAAGCGATTATGCCCGCGCCAAGCCAGTCGACTTCGGCAAAATGGCCGAGAAGCAGTCGAGCTTCGGCGAGCGTTATCTACAGGTGATGCATTGAACGACGTCACGTTCCCGCTGCGCTGGCGCATCGCATTGATCGCGCCGGCGCTGGTGGTTTTCATCGCGTTCTGGCTGCTGCCAATGGGGGCGCTCGCGCAAATCAGCGGCGACGGCCACGCGTTCGCAACCTATCGCGCGATGCTGACGAATCCGCGCTACATGTCGAGCCTCGGCGCGACCATCGTGTTGTCCGCCGCGGTCACGGCGACGACGTTGGTGCTCTCGGTGATCGCCGGTTTACTGCTGGCGCGCCGTGAGTTTCCGCTCAAGCGCACGCTGCTCGCCCTGCTGACGTTTCCGTTGGCATTCCCAGGCGTCGTGGTCGGCTTCATGGTGATCATGCTGGCCGGACGCCAGGGTCTGATCGGCGCATTGTCGTTAAAACTCACCGGTGAGCGCTGGGTGTTCGCTTACTCGATGAGCGGCCTCTTTCTCGGCTACCTGTACTTCTCGATTCCTCGCGTGATCGTCACGGTGATGGCATCGGCGACCAAGCTTGATGCCTCGCTCGAAGAAGCCGCGCGCTCGCTCGGCGCATCGCCGTGGCGTATCACGCGCGACATCGTCCTACCCGCGTTGTCGCCAGGTTTGATCGCGGCGGGCGCGGTGTGTTTCGCGACCGCGATGGGCGCCTTCGGCACCGCCTTCACACTGGCCACCGACATCGATGTGTTGCCGATGACCATCTATACCGAGTTCACGTTGAACGCGAACATGGTGACGGCAGCGGGCCTGTCCATTGTGCTCGGCATCGTCACATGGGCCGTGCTGGCGTTCGCTCGCAGCGTGAGCGGCTCGGCTGTCGCGGCAAGCGCATGAGCGGTGTTTCCAAACCCGATGACAAGACTTCGATGAATTCCATTAGCGCTCCAAGCCGGCCGGCCACCAGGCCGCGCGCGCGGCAAATCAGGTTTCCCGCCTCACGCACTTGGCTGGCAGCCGGTCAGTGGTTCGTTACGCTGCTGCTGTGCGCGTTTCTGATCGTGCCGGTCGTGATGTCGATCATGGCCGGGCTCACAGTCAACTACTTCAAAGGCGTATCGAGCGGACTCACATTGCGCTGGCTTGGCGAAGTGTGGACCCAGTATCACGACTCGGTGTTTCTCTCGCTCGAAGTGGCGGCGGCGACATTGTTCATTACGCTGCTGACCGGAGTGCCCGCCGGGTACGTGCTCGCGCGCAGCAAGACGCGGCTCTCGCGCATCATCGAAGAATTTCTGGTGCTGCCGATCGCCCTGCCCGGCCTCGCTTCCGCGCTCGCGCTACTGGTGGTCTACGGCGGCTTCACGATGTTTCGCATGAGCGTCGCGTTTATCGTTGTCGGGCATGTGGTGTTCACACTGCCGTTCATGGTTCGCGCGGTCGCAGCGGTGTGCGCGAGCAGCGATCTGCGCACGCTCGAGGAAGGCGCGGCGAGCCTCGGTGCGAGCTTCCTTCAACGTTTCATAACGGTCGTGCTGCCGAATGCACGCCCAGGAATCGTCGCCGGTGCGCTGGCGGTACTCACGCTCTCGATCGGCGAATTCAACCTGACGTGGATGCTGCACACGCCCGACACCAAGACGCTGCCGGTCGGTCTCGCCGACACCTATGCGTCGTTACGCATCGAGATCGGCAGCGCCTACACGATTCTGTTTTTCATCATGACGATGCCGCTACTCGTCGCAATGCAATGGCTCGGCGTCGATGCGACCGGCCAGCGCAGTGCGGGGAAAAAACGCATTGCCGCCGCCCGTTCAAAGCCAATACCAACGTCCACGCCATGAAACTCGACTCCGTTCCCATCACGCTCACGCAATGCGCGAAAACGTTTCGTGGCACGCGCGTACTCGAACCGCTCGATCTGCGCATCGGCGCCGGTGAGACGCTGGTGCTGCTCGGCCCGTCCGGTTGCGGCAAGACCACCACGCTGCGTATGATCGCGGGTCTCGAGACACCCGACGCAGGCGGCTGCATCGCGTTCGGCGACGAAGACGTCACCACGCTGCCGATCGAAAAACGCCAGGTCGGCATGGTGTTCCAGAGCTACGCGCTGTTTCCGAACCTGACCGTACGCGGCAACATCGGCTACGGGCTGAGGATCAAACGCGTACCGGCGAACGCTGTACGGCAACGCGTCGATGAACTGCTCGCGATGATGCGTCTCACCGCGCACGCGGACAAATCCATCGATCAGCTTTCGGGTGGCCAGCGTCAGCGCGTTGCCTTGGCGCGCGCGCTCGCCGTGCAACCTCGCGTGCTGCTGCTCGACGAACCGTTGACCGCCCTCGATGCACGTTTGCGCGACACCTTGCGCAGCGAAATGAATACGCTGCTGCGCGACTTGGGCATCACGACCGTCTACGTGACGCACGATCAGGCCGAGGCGATGGAGTTGGGCGACCGCATCGTCGTGATGAGTGCGGGGCGTATCGAACAGATCGGCTCGCCACGCGACATTTACTACCGGCCGGCGAATCGCACGGTTGCGCAATTCGTCGGCACGATCAACCGGCTGGCAGGCGAGCGGCGCGATGGCCTGCTGACGACGACTGGCGGTGCTGTACCGCTGCCCTCAGGTCCCGCCCACGCCAGCGCGGCACACGAAATTTTCTTCCGCCCTGAAGACGCGTATCTTGCCGACCCGGCCAGCGCCCAGTTGCGCGGCAATATCGAAAGCACGGCGTTTCTCGGCGAGCGCACCCGGCTGACGATCGGTGGCGCCGCGCCGGATGCTTTGCTGATCGACGTGGCGGGTCGGGTAGAACTCGCGCGCGGCACACCGGTCGGGATTTCGATCGCGCAGGACGCGCTGATTGCGCTATCGTAACGAGGCAGCGCGGTGTTTTTAGCGCGCCATAAAAAGGATATCCCCATGCTGCTGGCTCAAATTAGCGACCTGCATATCAAACGACCCGGCGCGCTGGCTTACCGCCGCGTCGACACCGGCGCCTATCTCGCGCGCACCATCGCCGCGCTCAATGCGCTGGAGCCGCGTCCCGATGCAGTGATCATGACCGGCGACCTCGTCGATCAGGGCGATCCGGAACAGTACGAGCACCTCAAGACCCTGCTCGCGCCGCTCGAGATCCCCTACTTCCTGCTGGTGGGCAATCATGACGAACGGACCGCGTTGCGCGCGGCGTTTCCCGATCGCAACGAATTGCGCAGTGGCGACGAGTTCGTGCAATACGCGGTCGACGTCGGACCGCTGCGCGTAATCGCGCTCGATTCGATGGTGCCGGGGCAAAGCGCCGGCAATCTGTGCGATGTGCGTTTAGCGTGGCTCGCGGCGCAACTCGATGCGGCACAAGGCAGGCCCACGGTGATTGCGTTGCATCATCCACCGTTCGTCTGCGGTATCGGGCATATGGATGAATTGCGGCTCGATCCCGCGGCCGCCGACAAGCTCGCCGCGTTGATCGCGCGTTATCCAAACGTCGAACGGGTGATCTGCGGCCATGTGCATCGGCCGATGTTCGTGCGTTTTGGCGGCACGATTGCGTCGGCGGTGCCGGCGCCCGCGCATCAGGTCAGGCTCGACTTGCGCGACGATGCGCCATCCGCGTTCGTGATGGAGCCGCCTGCGTATGCACTGCATCGCTACGATCCGCCGACGGGCATCGTCACGCATCATGCGTATGTTGATAAAGCCGATGGGCCGTATCCGTTTTACGAGCCCAAGGGTGACCTGATCGATTGAGCGTGCCGCCAGTTCAGGCGGCGACGAAAGTTTGCTGTACGCGCCGGGACAGCCTGAAATACGGTATTCCGAGCGCGGCGGCAACAACGGCCTGAACAAAGCCATCGAATGGAATGGCAATGTCGATGCCAATGGCGTGGGTCATATGATCGCCGAGCAGATAGGCGCCGGTGCGCATTACTACGATGGCCAGCAGCCACGCCTGCACCTGTGCGGGAAAGCGTGCCGATTTGCGCCGCACGAGCAGCGCCAGCCAGCCTGCGCCGGCTACGATGAACGCCCCGATGAGCACGTCGCAGCCGACCATGGCGATCACGGTGCGATACCAGCCATGCGTTTCGGGGCGCACGAATACTGCCAGGAGTTCCCATTCGAGCATCAGCTTCAACGGATCGCGCAGCGTGATCGCGGTTGAAAGCGCCCATGCGGCAAGGCAGATCAGGGCCAGCAGCAAGCAACCGCCAACGGCCCGCGGTGCGGGCTGTGTCGTTGTGTTCATCTTTTCGTACCCATTCACCGAGATCACGGTTGCGTGAACGTATTTTTTACGCGCCGGGACCACTGAAAGTATGGAATCCAGATCAAGGCATAAGTGAGTGGCTCAGTCCACAGATCGACCGATGGGGATTTTCTTGGAACCAGCCCATGCTCCATGGCCATGTACTCGCAAAGGCCGATCAGAGCGCCGAACACGGTACAGGCGAACAACGAGATTTTCATCCACTTTGGAAAGCGCCTGGAACGCCGGTATGACAGCGACAGCAGCCAGACGATGAACGTCGCCATTACGAAAGCGGAGAACAGTATCAACCCGATCGGCACTAGCGCGACGCCACCACAACCGTCGCAACTGGCGCTACATTCGGCGATGATTTTCTTCAACGGTCCGTACAGATCGCTGGGCAGCGACGCAAGCGTCAGGAGCAATCCACTCAGCGGCAGCAGCAGCCAGCCACCGATGCCCTTCGGTTCAAGTTTCGTTTTAGTTTTCATGAAGTCGTTCACGTCATAGTTTTGATTGCGCCTGTTGCGGCGCGTACCGATTCTACGAACGAAAACCGAACGACCATCTCATTTTTCCTGCACGGCATTCAAAACTGCCTCCGCTTCTCTGTAGCGCGGGGCTTGGCCCACCTTGCCTTTCCGTCCACGCAGTACTGCAGAGGTGCATCAGCGGCCGTCAGCACGATCCTTCCTGCTCCGGTATGATCGGCACGCTTGAGGACCGCGCATGGGCCGGTCCAACGATCGTCCCCTCTCATGTCCACTTCCGACGCTTCCACTCCCGCTTCCGCCGACCGGTCATTGCGCGGGCTGCTGCTCCTGCTCGCGACGATTGCCGGCGTGGCAGTCGCCAACATCTACTACAACCAGCCGCTGCTCGACAATTTCCGGCAGTCGTTTCCGAACAGCGCGTCGTGGGTCGGCGCGGTGCCGGCCGTGACCCAACTCGGCTACGCAGCCGGGATGCTGTTGTTGGCGCCGCTCGGCGATCGCTTCGATCGACGCCGCCTGATCCTGTTGCAGATCGTGGGCATGTGTATCGCGCTGGTGGTCGCGTCCGCGGCGCCGACGCTGTCGGTGCTGATTATCGCGAGCCTCGCGATCGGCATACTCGCCACCATCGCGCAGCAGGCCGTGCCGTTCGCGGCCGAACTCGCGCCGCCAACGGAGCGTGGCCATGCCGTTGGCATGGTGATGAGTGGACTGTTGCTCGGAATTTTGCTGGCACGGACCGCGGCGGGCATTGTCGCGGAGTATTTCGGCTGGCGTGCGGTGTTCGGCGCTTCGGTCGTCGCGCTGCTGGTGCTGGCGGTGGTGATCATCATGCGTCTACCGAAGAGCAAGCCGACGTCAACATTGCCGTACGGCAAGCTGCTGGTCTCGATGTGGCACCTGGTGGTCGAGCATCGCGCGCTCCGTGAAGCGTCCTTGACCGGCGCGGCAATGTTTGCGGCGTTCAGCATTTTCTGGTCCGTGCTGGCGTTATTGCTGGCCGGCGCACCGTTTCATCTAGGGCCGCAGGCGGCCGGCTTATTCGGGATCGTCGGTGCAGCGGGGGCGATGGCCGCGCCGCTCGCCGGCAAGTTTTCCGATCGACGCGGGCCGCGGGCGATTATCACGGTATCAATTGTGCTGGTGGCGATTTCGTTTGTTGTTTTTGCCTTGTCGGCCAGGAGCATTGCCGGATTGGTGATTGGCGTGATCATCCTCGATATCGGCGTGCAGGCGGCACAGATTTCCAATCAATCACGGATTTATGCGCTCAAGCCTGAAGCGCGGAGCCGCGTGAATACGGTCTACATGGTGGCGTATTTTATTGGCGGAGCTGTCGGGTCGGGGGTCGGCGCTGTGGTTTGGCCGGCCTTTGGGTGGATGGGGGTTAGCGTTGCTGGGGTTGTTTTTGCCGGGCTGGCGGCCTGGAATCATTTGAGGCTTCCAGCCGGGGTTAGAGGTTAGGGGTTTTGCCTGCTCGGCGCTTGTTTTTCTGGTTGTCTGTGGCGTTGGGCCTTCCTTGATTTTTGGTTGCCTGCGCGGTGCTTGTTTGTCTGTGTTTTTATGGTGTTGGCCTTTCCTTGTTTTCTTAGTGGTTTATTAGCGTCGCCCCTGTGCGGGGCAGGCACCTACTTTTCTTTGCCTGCTGCAAAGAAAAGTAGGCAAAAGAAAGCAGCTCAAACCGCTAGCTCTTAAGTGGATCCCCTGCGCAGCCACGGTAGTGGTACATCTGGAATCCGTGTCCACGCGCATTCAGCCTTAGTGACAAAGCACTCATCAGCTCCCACTCCGCACTGCGTGCGTCGCGGATGGGTCTGCATGGGAAACCAGGGGCTTCGTTTGGGCGCGATGGGGGCCATCGACTTCGCTTCGCCTCGCCTCGCCTTGGCAAGACGCCAAATGCGCAAGTACCGCAGCGCTCTGCAGGTATCGCTACTTCACTCCGACCGACCAGCAAGCCGTCCCAGTCGGAACTTTTCATAGTTTGTACTTCGAATAAAGCATCGATGCTTTATTCGAAGTACCGAAGTACCGAAGTACCGAAGTACCGAAGTACCGAAGTACCGAAGTACCGAAGTACCGATGTACCGATGTACCGAAGCACTGAAGTAGCGAAGCGGCGAAGCGATAAGCACGATACCGGCTGAATCACTGAGGCGAATGAGTTGTGAGCGCGAAAACACAGCGCGCGGGTTTATGAAGTGCGCTTCGGCGCGCGCAGCGCTGCCGGAAGTATGACGGCCTTGTCACTGATGCCGAATTGTGCGAGAACACGGATTCCAGATGCTCCACTGTCCCTTCCAAGCCAGGGGACCCGCTTATGAGCTAGCGGTTTGAGCTGCTTTCTTTTGCCTACTTTTCTTTGCGGCAGGCAAAGAAAAGCAACCGTATTGGAAGTCAAGCGACAGGCTGTTTCCGGGTGCTGGATTCTCAGTGCGGTTCGCCAGTCCGTACAGGCGAGCGCAGACCACGCGAGTGATCGCGTTCAGGCACAGCATCCGGGCAAAGCTATACCGCCGGTCAATTCATCGATGCGTTCCAGTGTGTGGCGTTGTGGACCATGGCGTTGAGCGTCACGATGAGCTTGCGAATGCACGCGGTCATGGCCACCTTGAATGGTTTGCCGGCCTTGCGCAGACGGTCATAGAAGGCTCTGATCACCGGATTGAAGCGCAGCGCAGGTATGCAGGCCATGTAAAGCGCGCGACGCACGATGGCGCGACCGCCCTGAATGCGACGCTTGCCGATGTGCTTGCCGCTGTCGCAATTGAACGGCGCGACACCGGTGAGTGCGGCAATTTCGCGACGGTTCAGCGAGCCGAGCTGGGGCATGAATGCAATCAGCGTGGCCGCGGCACCGGGGCCGATCCCGGGCACGGAGCGCAGCAGATCCTCCTTCTGACGCCAGGCGGGCGAAGAGCGCATGAACGAATCGATGTCCTTGTCCGCGACGGTGAGCTGCCGTTTGAGCCATTTGATGTGGTCGTTCAGGCTTTCCTTAGCTGCGGCGTGGGCGCGCTCCAGGCGGGCTTTTTCCGCCACCAGCATGTCGATAAGCTGGGCGCGGCGCAACAGCAGCGCCTGCAACTGCTCGGTCTGCACATCGTTCAACGGACGCACGACGGGTTTGATGACGGCGCCGAAATGGGCGATGGCGAACGCGTCGATGCGATCGGTCTTGGCGCGTCGGCCTGTGGCACGCGCGAAATCCCGAACCTGTCGGGGATTGACTGCGACAGCGGGCAGACCGGCCTCGCAGAGTGCCCTGAGCACAGCGAGTTCGAGCTTGCCGGTGGCCTCCATGACGATCAGTGTGGGGCTCAGCGCCATCAGACGCTGGACCAGCTGGTCGATGGCGGCGGTTTCATTGTCGACACTGAAATGTTCGGTAGTGTCGTGGATGGCAACGTCGAGGGTGCTACCACTGACGTCGATGCCGATATAAACGGAAGAGGAAGTCTGGTTCATCACGGTACCCATACTTGCAGGAAAATACGAGCTCGAGGCTCAGTCAACTGTTCGGGTTACGAGGATAAAAAGGACAGTCGCTCAGGCTTTTCTGCGGGCTCGAGGCACTGTAGGCAGACGAGCTGACTGTCCGTGTGGCGACAACTGATCGGGTCGACGCCACAGGAGGGAATATACAAGTAGGTGTGTAGTGGTTCAATGAACCTGGACACCTCTAAAGGGGATAATTCTCCAACTGAGGTGAGAAATGAGCAGACGGAACATTCCTGAAGAATTCAAGGCAGAAGCAGTCCAGCTGGTGGTCAGCAAGGGCTATTCGTACTCGCAGGCCTGCGAAGCGCTGGGCGTTGGCGATACGGCGTTGCGTCGCTGGGTCGCGCGGTGGCGAGAGGAGCAGGCCAAACCGCCGCGCACAGCGATAGAGATCGAGACCGACGCGCGTCGCATTCGCGAGCTCGAGGCGAAGGTCGCTGATCTCGAGAGGGAACGCGACATTCTAAAAAAGTCTACGGCCTTCTTCGTCAAGGAAATGGATCGCTTCTCGAAGTGATCCATTCACTGAAGAAGGCCTGGCCTGTGAGGGTGATGTGTGAGGTGATGAAAGTGGCGCGCAGCAGCTATTACGCGTTCGCGGGGCGCCCGTCGGCTAGCCCAACGCCCTGCCCGCAGATGGCCGCTGCACGTGAAATTCATCGCGAAACCCGCTGCAGCTATGGCAGCCGCAGGATGTCGGATGAGCTTCAAAGGCGCGGTCACAAGGTGGGGCGTTATCGTGCCCGCACGTTGATGCAGCGCGCGCAACTGGTGGTCACCAGAAAGCGCACGCATCGCTATCAGAAGAGCAATGGCGAGGCGCTGGTGGCGCCGAATCTGCTGGCGCGTAACTTCGAGCCGCCGTCCATCAACCAGGTGTGGGCAGGAGATATAACTTATGTGAGAACGCTTCAGGGCTGGTCGTATCTGGCCATCGTGATGGACCTGTATTCGCGCCGCATCGTCGGCTGGGCGTTTGCACTGCTGCCTGATACAGCACTGGTCATCAGGGCTTTGCAGCAGGCGCGCGACCAGCGACGTCCGCCGCCGGGGCTGATGTTCCACTCGGACCAGGGATGCCAGTACACCAGCGCGCACTTCGTGAACGAACTGAAGGCAAACGGCATCGTTCAGAGCATGAGTAGAAAGGGGAATTGCTGGGATACTCAGTCTAAGATCGCTTCTGAATGTCGGACCGATCTGACCCGTGCTGGGATTGGCCAAGCTGCCTTTGCGTTGACCTGTCGATCGGATTCCGGCGTTCCCCGAGCGTTGCCGGGCTCACCGTCTGTGACCTGATAGGAGCTTTGTTCTGCACCGTGAGTGTCCTGTCCTGCGAGTGGGGTTGGCGATGCGCCCACTACAACGGATATACGCATGGAACAAAACGAAGTGATTCTGGGTGTTGACACGCATCTGGATAAGCATGTCGGGGCTGTGATCAGCGATACAGGCAGGCTTCTCGGAACGCTATCGGTATCGACCGACACAGCAGGCTATTTCGAGCTGCTGACCTGGGCAAATTCGTTCGGCCAACTACGGCGCGCCGGCGTTGAAGGGACTGGAACCTACGGAGCGGGATTGACCCGCGTGCTTCGCGATCATGAGATTGAGGTGTTTGAAGTCAATCGTCCCGATCGCGCGATGCGCCGATCTAAAGGGAAGTCCGATCCCACCGATGCCGAGAACGCGGCGCGCGCAGTCCTCGCCGGAAAGGCTACGGCTATCCCGAAGGAGCAATCCGGCGCCGCGGAGGCAATGCGCGCCGTCTCCGTTGCGAGACGCAGTGCAGTCAAGGCAAAGACGCAGGCTATCAATCAGTTACGGGCCTTGCTCGTGAGCGCTCCCCAGGAAATCCGTGAGCGTCTTCTGAAAGCGAAGACTGCAGAGTGCGTTGAAGGTTGCGCCCGTCTTCGCTCGTTGGGCAAAACGCCAATGTTGCAAACGCTCACGACCACACTGCGTTTGCTGGCGAAGCGTTGGCTGACGCTGGCAGAGGAGATCAAAGCACTCGACACCATGCTTGACAGCCTGACCAGCCAGCATGCCAGGCGACTTCGCGAACGATTCGGCGTCGGCCCGCAGACCGCTGCAGTATTGGTTGCTGTGGCGGGCGACAATCCCGAACGCTTGAAAAGTGAAGCGGCGCTGGCGGCACTCTGTGGCACAAGTCCATTGCAGGCGTCGTCCGGCAAGACGGTCCGGCATCGTTTGAACAGGGGCGGTGACCGGTCTGCGAACAACGCCCTATGGACCATTGCGATGGTTCGGATGCGCAGTGATCCACGTACCCGGACCTACGTCGATCGTCGGACAAAGGAAGGCATGTCGCACAAGGAAATCCACCGCTGCCTGAAACGCTATATCGTCCGGGAGCTGTACCCGCTCATTCTGGCTGATCTGGCCGATTCGACGCCTGTTGCTTGACATAGGAGCGTCAACGCGCCGGTGGAGCGTTTCTTCAGAAGCCTGAAAAGCGAATGGATCGACGAGAAAGGGTACCCCGATCACGCGCACGCCGAACACGACATCGGGGCCTACATCGACGACTTTTATAACTACCGTCGCATCCATTCGGCAGCAGGCGGTCAGCCGCCGGCACGATGCGAAGCTTCACTTTTTTAAATATTCCCCTCTCCGGGTGTCCATGTTTACTTGACCACTACAGTGCCTGCCCCGCACAGGGGCGACGCTAATAGACCACTAAGAAAACAAGGAAAGGCCAACGCAATAAAAACACAGACAAACAAGCACCGCGCAAGCAACCTAATCAAGAAAAAGCCAACGCCGTAGGCAAACAGACAAAAGACGAAAGACAAAAAAACGAACAAACAAAAACAAACCCCTACCCCCCAGCGCCCCGCGCAAACGCATACTCATGCAGCGCATCAATAACCCGATCAAACTCAAACGACTTATCGTAAAAGTGCCGAACCCCATACTGTTCACAGCGCTCCCGATAAGCCGGCAACGCATGATTCGTCAGCACTGCAGCAAAAATCGAATCAATCATGCCCTCGCGCTGCAAATACGCAAGTACAGGCACCCCTGACCCCTGCTTCAACTGCAAGTCCACAATCACCGCATCAAACGTCTCGTCGCTCAACAAAGCAATCGCCTGATCGGAGGAATCCGCATACGCGGCCACCTGCAGCAAACCGGACGCGTCGATCGCTTCGACCAGGCTCCTGCGGATCAGCGGCGAATCCTCGATCAGCAGCACGCGCAACGGTGCGCGACTGGCTGGTTCAACAGTGTTCGATTCGCTGTTCATCGGTGTATCTCGATCGTCCATTATTCGATCAAGCCGTTCTTGATCGCGTAATAAGTCAGATCGGCATTGTTCGCCAACCGCATTTTCTCCAACACGCGAGCCCGGTAAGTACTCACGGTCTTCACGGACAAATGCAATTCCTCTGCAATGTCAGTCGGAATCTGTCCCGCCGCGAGCTTGCAGAATACCTGGAACTCGCGCTCGGATAGCGCTTCGTGCGGCCGCCCCGCAGCCGGCTTGTCGAGGTTGTCGGCCAGCGTATCGGCCACTGCCTCCGACAGGTAACGATGCCCGCGCGCCACCGCGCGGATCGCCCGCACGATCTCCTCGGGCTCGCAGTCTTTGTTGAGGTAACCGTTAGCCCCCGCGCGCAGCAGGTTGATCGCGTATTGACTCTCCGGATAGCCCGACAGAATCAGTACGCCCTGCTCCGGCCGAATCTGCTTGATTACACGCAACGTGTCGATGCCGTTCTTGTCCGGCATCGCGATGTCGAGCAGCACCACATCGAATGCCTGCTCCCGCACGAGACTAATGGTTTCGTCGCCGGTTGCCGCTTCGGCCGCGACGCACATATCCGGCTCGTCAGCGACGAACTGCCTGAAGCCACCTCGGACGATCGCATGATCGTCAGCTATCAACACTCGAATCATCGGTCTGGTGTCCGTGCAACAGGATTGCTCCAAAACAGACATTGTAATGATCTCCGGCCCGGCTTCGGCCGAAGATGGAGAATCACAGCGGCAGAAGCAGCGGACACTGCGGGTGCGGGAGACCATTCAGACCTTCCCGCACCGGCCGCACCGCCCGAACAAATGCGGCAACGGAAGCGATAATTCGCGTTTAGGCCACCCAACGCTTATCGACACCAACATCCACAGCCGATACCCGCTTATCAACTTCCGCCTGCCGCAGCCTCGCTTTTCGACCTTGTTACTCGCGCCCTTCGAGCAGGTCCGCCATATCATCAGCATGCTCTTCTTCGACAGCGAGGATTTCTTCGAACATCCGGCGCGTCGTCACGTCCTTCTCGCCGAGATAGCGCACAATCTCGCGATACGTATCGATCGCGATACGCTCTGCGATCAGATTTTCGCGGATCATATCCGTCAGATTATCGCCTTCCTGGTATTCCGAATGCGACCGCGTCTTCAGGCCGTCCGGTGCGAAATCCGGCTCGCCGCCAAGCTGCACGATGCGCTCGGCGATACGGTCGGCGTGCTCCTGCTCTTCCGTCGCATGCGCCGCGAATTCCGCCGCCACGCCCTCGGAGTTGATGCCCTTGGCCATGAAATGATGTCGTTTATAGCGCAGCACGCAGACGATTTCAGTGGCCAGCGAGTCGTTGAGCAACTTCAGCACCGTCTCGCGATCCGCGCCGTAAGTTTGCGTAACCGCGCCATCCGACATGTGCTTGCGCGCATCGTCGCGGATCTTTTTCACGTCCATCACGAATGGATCGCTGGATTGAGATGCTGCGCTGTGCGCGCCAGAAGACTTCGCCATTGAATTTCTCCTTTATCCGGTATTGGGGGAATTGCGTATCCCGCACGAATCGCGCCTGATACGCCGGTTTAAGGATGGAGTATTCGTCTACGTTCGGAATACGCCGAGCAGCAACGTGACCACAAATACGACGAGGAAGATATAGAACAGGATCTTCGCGATTTCCGCCGCGCCCGCTGCGATACCGGTAAATCCGAATACGGCGGCAATGATCGCAATGACGAAAAAGACGATGGCATAGTGAAGCATGGCAACTCTCCCTGTTGTTAGTCTCTGCGTGAAACGGACCTGCAGCGAACCTGAAGCAACCCGAGGCAAACCGCTCCCTCACAATCGGCGGGAACGGCACGCAACCGCCTCATCGAGCGGTGCTAATCGACGATTTTCTTCGTCACCACAAAGCCGAGTACGAGGAACACCACGCACAGAATCACGAACACGATAAACAGGAACTTCGCAATTGCCGCCGCGCCCGCAGCGACACCGGTAAAGCCGAGAAGGCCGGCGATCACCGCGATAACGGCGAAAAATAGTGCCCATTTCAGCATGATGGCTTCCTCCAGAATCAATCAATGAACGATCAGGTCCATCCTATCGACCGGCGGCGGTGGGCGCATTCCGACGCATTCCGTTTTTCGTGTGAGAATCCGCTTACATTGGATTACGGCAGGGTTACGCCGCTTGCGTCGCGCTGTTTGCGTCGCGTTTGCGTCGCGTTTGCGTCGATTACCCAGGCGTACGGAGCTTGCGATCCGAAGGGCGATGCACTCACTTCATCCTCGAACCCAGCGGACGTTACACTGATGTTCCACCTCAGGAGCCGAATGTGCCGAACCTGTCGAACACGGAAAATCCAGGGGCTGCAGCGCGACTGAGCGGCTGGATGCGCAATCGCAGTTGGGCGATCGCGATGACCGTGGCGATCGTCATCACCGTGGGCGGGCTCGTGATTCTCGAAACCGCGCGCGAGCGCATTGCCGCGGAATACGAAACGGCGCTCGAAGCACGCGACGTCACCGTGCAACTGAGCACGCTCGCAAGCCAGCTATCCCGCCTGAGCGCGCACCAAAGCGATTTTCTTCTGACGAAGCAGGATGCATCCGCGCAGGGTTTTTGCGCGACCGCCGGACAGATACGGCAGAACGAACAGCAACTGGGCAGGTTCTACCGTAGCGGCAAACCGGACAGCGCCGAGCTCGCGAGTTTCACGCAGATCGTCGCGCTGATCGAAGCGCGCATCGGCGCGGGCGCTGCTGCATTGCAACGCGCGGCCGCGCACCCACTCGATCTCTCCACTTGCGCAAGTGCGAGCGAGGCCAGTCCCGCCGACGCCGCATTGGTCGACAGCACACTCACACTGCTGCGCGACAACGAAGAGCGCCGCGCACAGCACGCACTCGACGCAAGCCGCGCCGACCAGCGCATCTCCACGCTGTGCGCGGCCGGGCTGTCCGCGCTGAACATCGTGCTGTTCATCCTGCTGTTTCGCAATATCGGCATCCAGATGGACCGGCAGGCGCGTGTGCAACGTCAACTGATCACGCAACAGGAAGAGCTCGACCAACTCGTCAACGAACGCACACGCCAACTTGAAGCGCTGGGCTGGCACTTGCAGGCCGTCAGTGAGAACGAAAAGACGCAGCTCGCGCGCGAACTGCACGACGAACTCGGTGCCATTCTGACCGCGAGCAAAATGGATGTAGCCTGGGCCAACCGCAAACTGAAGGACAGCGACCCCGACATCTCCGAAAAACTCAGACGCGCGCTCGCCAATCTCGACCAGGGCATCGCACTGAAGCGCCGCATCATCGAAGACATGCGGCCCACCGTGCTGGCGAACTTCGGGCTCGTCACCGCGCTGCGCACGCTCGCCGACGAAGCCGCGCAGCGCAACAACTGGACACTCGAATCGCACCTGCCCGCCGACGATATCCAGCTCGACGAGCAAACCGAGATCGCGCTCTTTCGCGTCGCGCAGGAGTCGCTGACGAACGCGGCCAAGTACGCACGGGCCTCGAAGGTATCGATCTCCCTGCAGATCGGCGACGACGAGGTGGCGTTGCATATCGCGGACAACGGCGTCGGCATCATGCCAGCCGATCTGAAGCGTACGCACACCCACGGGCTGCTCGGCATGCGCCAGCGGGTCGCCGCACACGGCGGGCGCTTCGATATCCAGCGCGCTGTGCCGAACGGCACCGACATCCATGTGGTGATGCCCAGCGTCAGCACGGCAACGCCGTCAGTCGATCTGCCGCCGTCGGCGCCGTCGCCAACGTCCGTCTAGCAAGGCTTTGCGGTCTATTGCCAAGCCCGTGTAGGAGTGCGCCGACGTCAACACCGGAGCACGCTTACAACAAAATCGCAACGCAACTGACAGCGCGGCCTTCGCCCTTTTTTTAACATGCAATCAGACCGGATCGACTGGTGTAGGCCCCGGTCGGACGACAGCTAGCCCGGCTAGCGCGTGCCGTAAAACATAGGCACGTCAACCGATGCATTCTCGACAAGGAGAACTTTCATGAATCGACTGATCGCTTTGCTTCTCATTGCAGGGACGGCGGCACTCGCGGGTTGCAACACGATGGCGGGAGCTGGGCAGGATATTTCGAAGGGGGGCAACGCCATCACGAATTCGGCTGACCAGGCCAAGTAAGCTAGCGAGATCCAGGCGACTGCATGGCGCCTCGCGGCGCCTTGCCAGGCAGGATCTCCATAGCCCGTCGCGGGAAACCGCGGCGGGCTTTTTTTATGGCCACAGACATAGGCCCACAAAAGACCCACAAACAAAACGGCGATCCACTCGCGTGGATCGCCGCTCCGTCCTCCCTGGGACTGTCGCTTATCGTATGTCTCGCATGCTATACGCGCATGCTGGCTCGCGCGCTTATTGACCCGTCAGCGTATTCGTCAACTCAACGCTCGGCGTGCTGGTGTTGCCGTTCTGCGCGACCAGCAGATGGATCTGACCCGGCACGAGCTGGCTCAGCGTACCGGCGATCGGCACCGACGTCACCAGCCAGTCGGCGTTGTTCGACAGCGAGAAGGACTGCGACTGGAAGATCGGTGTCTTGCTGCCCGCCACCGTCGCGATCAGCACATATTGGCCGCCCGATACGTAGATCGAATCCTGACCGCTTGCCGGCACCGCGTTCTTGAACGACACACCCGCCATCGTCGGGCTGGCGTTGGTGATGTCGGTGCTGGTTGCCTGAACCAGATACAGATCGAGGTTGGTCGCATTAGCCGATGCGTTGAAGCCACGCAGGCGCGCGCTGTTGGACAGCAGACCCTTGTCGAACGGGTCGTCGATCAGGCCGATATCCGGTGCTGTCAGGCCCGGTAAAGCCAGCACGGTGTAATCGTGGCCCTTCGCAACATCGGGGAAGCTACCGCTCGCCAATGCGGTCGTCGTGCCAGTGTTCGAGTACGCGACCGTGGTTGCGCCGGTGTTGATATTGGTGAAGTTCGTCACGCCCTTATAACTGATGTTCGTCTGTCCCGAGGGCGCGGTACCGTTCACGAGAAAGTCGACTGCGGGGCCGCCTGGAACTGCGTTGATGAAATGGATCTCCGGATTCGTCAGGCCGAGTTCCTTGCCTACGTCGCTGGAGCCGCCGCCACCGCATGCGCTCAGAACGGATGCAACAGCGGCCACAGCCGCCATGGTTCGGATCATTTTCATTGTGCTCACCTCTATCTATGTTGGGCCCACGACCCGTTAATTTGCGAGCGCTCCGCTTCGGGCAATGCGCCGGCTGGAAACCTTGTTCGTTGGTTGTTGGAACGGTTCCAGGCCGGCTCTCCGAAAGGAAGCGCCCCCTCCCTGCTGCACATCGCGCCCGTTCTGGTGAGCGGCGCGGTCCGTGTCGATGGACGCTCGAATTCAGCAATGCGCGTGCCGCAGGGCTCCATACGGCTTCTGGCACCTGATGAATGTCTTACGGAGCAATGAGTTGCGCGGATTAGAATTTTTCCTCGGAAGATTGGATCGGTGAGCGGTGTATTGTTCGTGCGCACCCAATACTTACACGGCCCCCTGCATGTCTTACCAACACTTACTCGCCGAACTCGACCTCGGCTTCACCCGCTTACGCAACCGCGTGGTGATGGGTTCGATGCACACCGGCATGGAGGACCGTTTCTGGAATTACCCGAAACTGGCCGCGTATTTCCGCGAGCGCGCCAAAGGCGGTGTCGGCCTGATCATCACGGGCGGAATTTCGCCGAACCGGCAAGGCTGGTTGCTACCCTTCGGCGGCACGCTGAATTCGGTGTTCGATCTGCGCAATCACCGCTTGCTGACCGAGGCCGTGCATGCCGAAGGCGGCAAGATCGCGTTGCAGATCCTGCATGCGGGCCGCTATGGGTACCAGCCGTTCGTCGTGTCGGCGTCGGCGCTCAAATCGCCGATCTCGAAGTTCAAACCGCGCGCACTCACCGAAGCCGGTATTGCGCGGACGGTGCGCGACTATGCGCGCTGTGCGCGCCTCGCCCAGCGCGCCGGGTATGACGGCATCGAGATCATGGGCAGCGAAGGCTATCTGCTCAACCAGTTCCTGTGTCCACGCACGAACCATCGTAGCGACCGCTATGGCGGCAGCATCGAGAACCGCATGCGGCTCGCGCGGGAAATTGTCGAGCACGTGCGCGCGGCGTGCGGCGAACGCTTTGTCGTGGTGTACCGCCTCTCGCTGATCGATCTGGTCGAAGGCGGCAACACCTGGGAGGAAACCGTGCAGGTCGCCCAGGCGCTCGAGGCCGCCGGCGTAACGATGTTCAACACGGGAATCGGCTGGCATGAAGCACGGGTGCCGACCATCGTGACCTCGGTGCCGCGTGCGGCCTTCGCAGCGCTGAGCGCACGTCTGAAAGACGCGGTCAGGGTACCTGTGATCGTGTCGAACCGCATCAATACGCCCGAGGTCGCGGAAGAACTGCTCGCTCAGGGAGCGGGTGATCTGGTTTCAATGGCGAGGCCATTGCTCGCCGACGCCGAGTTCGTGCTGAAGACCGCCGAGGGACGCGCGCACGAAATCAACACCTGTATCGCCTGCAATCAGGCCTGCCTCGATCACACGTTCAAGAACCAGCGCGCGAGTTGTCTCGTGAATCCGCGTGCGGGACGCGAGACCGAGTTGATCTACCTGCCGGTTTCAAGCCCGCAGGCGGCGCGTTCGGTTGCGGTAGTCGGTGCGGGGCCGGCGGGACTTTCCGCGGCGACCGTCGCGGCGTCGCGCGGACATCGCGTGACATTATTCGATGCGAGCGCAACCATCGGCGGTCAGTTCAACCTGGCGATGCGCGTGCCGGGTAAGGAAGAATTCAGCGAAACGATCCGCTATTTTCAGAGCCAGTTGCAGCGCCATCGCGTCGACGTGCGGCTCGATACGCGCGTCGATCCGGCGCTGCTCGCAGCAGGTGGTTACGACGATGTGATCATCGCCACCGGCATCGTGCCACGGAGCCCTGCGATCGCGGGCATCGACGGGGCTAACGTACTCTCTTATGTGGACGTGCTGCGCGGTGCGCCGGTGGGAAGACGCGTCGCGGTGATCGGTGCGGGCGGCATCGGCTTCGACGTCAGCGAGTTTTTGCTGCATCGTTCTGGCGATCCGCTACCGATGCCGCGCGACGCATGGCTCGACGAATGGGGCGTCGATCTCACGGTGCGGGAACGCGGCGGTTTGAAAGCACCGTCGCCGGCGCAGCCATTCCGCGAGATCTGGTTGCTGCAGCGCAAAGCGGGCAAGCTCGGCATGGGGCTTGGCAAAACGTCGGGCTGGGTGCATCGCGCGACGCTGGCGAGAAACGGCGTGAAGATGCTCGGCGGCGTGTCGTATCTGGAGATCGGCGAGCGCGGCTTGAAGATTGCGCGCGAAGGTGTCGAAGAATGGCTCGAGGTGGACACGATCGTCGTGTGCGCTGGGCAGGAATCGTTGCGCGATCTGCATCCGGAGACGGCCGCACGGGTTACGGATGGCGCCACCGGTGCGAATGGGACCGGCAGCGCGAACAGCGTTAAAGGTTCGAATGGCGCGAATGGTCCGCGCTATCACGTGATCGGCGGTGCAAAGGTGGCAACCGAACTGGATGCGAAACGCGCAATTCGCGAAGGCGCGGAAGTGGCGGCGGCGCTTTAACTCAGTGGAAAGCGGAGTGATCGTCGCGCTCCAAAGCAGCGGAACGCGAAGACCGGAGAATGGACAGCGGGCAACCGGCAGCAGACAACTGCCCGCCACCCGACCTCAGACGAGACCCTTCTTCCGGTAATCGAGCCAGAAAGACAGCCCCACGCTGGCCAGAATCACGCAGGTCGCGATCACCGTCGAATGCGTGACCGGCTCGCCGAGCAACAACGCGCCGAGCGCCACCGCGACTACCGGATTCACGTACATGCAACTGCTGGCGATGATCGGACTCGTATGCCGGATCAGAAAACCGTACGCAACATAGGCGGCCATCGTCCCGATCAGCATCAGGTAGACGAAGGCCAGCACCGGCAGAAAATGCACCTCCATCATCCGCTCACCCGATACCCAGGCGACCAGCGTCGACATCGCGCCGCCGAGGCCAATCTGCAACGACGTCGATAGAAACAGGTCCGACGGCAGTTTCAGCCGGCCGGCCAGATGCGCGCCACCCGCCCAGAAAAGCGCACCGCACAGGATCGCCAGGCTGCCGCCGGCTGATCCCGGCGCACTGTCGCCGTGACTCAGGATCGCGATGCCCACCAGCCCGAGGCCCACCGCGAACCACTCGCCCCTGCCGATCTTGCGCCCCGCCACCGCCGCGATCACCGTCGCGAACAGCGGCACAGTTGCGACCATCACGGCCGCAGTGCCGGTGCCGACGGTGCGCATGCCATAGGCCAGCATGCCGCTCGATAAGCCGACCAGCATCGTGCCGACAAGGCCTGCGTTCCGGATTTCACCCGCGCTCGGCCAGACCGGATTGCGGCGCGCCGCGAAGACGAAGAGCCCTATGCCGGCAAACAGATTGCGCAGCCCCGAGAGCAGCAGCGGCGGAAACGAACCGAGCGCGACGTGCACGGCGAGATAGGTCGAACCCCACACGAGATAAACGACGGCGAGCGCGAGCGCGATCTGTCCATTGCGGGACTGCGGCAAACGGATCGGAAAACCACGCGGAAAACGGCTGGGGAGTTGCGGCGACATGCGTTCAACCCGCCCATGCCGCTCGAGGTGCTGCGCCCCCGCTGAAAACCCGGTGTCGGGATGGCGGATACCGCATCGGCGATGCGGTCTGACGGGCGAGGCTGGCGGACATGTTGGTGGAACAGAAAGACGATAGATGGCCAATGGGGCCACAACGCCGCGGCGGTCGATAAAAATCGATCCACGGCTGACACGCGCCCAAAGTTTGGCGCGCATCGCATTATGCAGTAAGCGCCCACCGCGTTGCCTGAAAGAATCGTAACTTTTTTGCGTACTTGCAACAGAAAAGCCGGGGACGTATCCCCGGCTTTTGAGCCGCCCGTGACACCGGCGCTGAAGCTATGCAACCGGCATCGCCGGAAACGCCTAGTTGGCCATCGCGCCCGAGGCTTCGTGCTTCATGCCCATTGCGTCGCCGCTCTTTTTCATCTTGTCGTGCTTCATCGTGTCCTTCTTCATGCTGTCCTTCGACATGGTGTCTTTGGACATCGAATCCTTCGACATCGTGTCCTTGGACATCGCATCGTTGGACATTGCGCCACTTGCCTGAGCGAACGCGGCACCGCCGCTGGTCAGGAGAGCGACGGCCATTGCTGCGATTGCGAACTTTTTCATGGGATAACTCCGTTTCGTTATGGATAACTATGAACCGGCTTCCAGCTTGTGCCGGGGTACTTCCGAAGCTTCTGCCGCCCGGGGTCGCGCGCTGGGTCCTGCACGCGCCGACCCGTGCGTCAGGAGCCTCCGAACCAGTTGTAGCCCTGGTCGACCCAATAGCCGCCGGGGAACGTGTTGGTGACGAACATCTCGACGATGTGTTTCGGATTCTTGTAGCCGAGTTTGGTCGGCATGCGCAGCTTCATTGGAAAGCCGTATTTCGCGGGCAGACGTTCGCCGTCATAGGAAAACGTGAGCAGCGTTTGCGGATGCAGCGCGGTCGGCATGTCGATGCTTTCGTAGTAGTCGTCGGCGCATTTGAAACCGACGTACTTCGCGCTCGTGTCCGCGCCGATACGCCGCAGGAAATCGGCAAACGGCGTGCCGCCCCAGCGGCCGATCGCGCTCCACCCTTCCACGCAGATATGCCGCGTGATCTGCTCGGCATGCGGCAGCGCATACAACTCGGGCAAGGTCCAGGCACGCTGACCGGTCACGAGACCGCTGATTTTCAGCTTGTAGTCGGAGGCGTCGACCTCGGGGACGTCGTCGATACCGTAGAACGCGTTAAACGGAAATGGCCGCGTAATCTGCGCTTCGGTGTAGGTCGGCGCGAGTTGCTTCGGATCGAACAGTGCGGCTTGCGCCCGGTCATTCAGGCGCGACACGGCGGTCAGGAATGCGTTGACTGAATCGTTGTCGGTGAGCGAGCAGCCCGTCAGCATCGACAGGCCGCCGAGCGTCAGAAGCCGTTTGCCGAACAGGCGCCGCGACGGCATCGCGAGTTCGCGCCGGGCGTCGATCAGGATCGATTCGCGGTCGAGCTTATTGCCAGCCATAGGGGCGAGCTTTCGATCAGGTTTTGTATCGGGCTTGGTCATGATTCGATATCCTTAAGCTGTGCGTATCCATGAACCCGCGACTTAGCGTCCGCGCAGCATGGCCAGCAGCGAGCGCGGCACGAGCGCCACCATCGCCAGATGCACGACGATGAACGCAGCCATCAGCGACATGGCGCAGAAGTGGACGATGCGCGCATTGTCATAGCCGCCCATCAGATCGCGCAGCAGCGGAAACTGCACCGATTTCCAGATCGCGAGGCCCGAAAGCACCAGCGCGATCAGATCGCAGACGACAAACAGGTAAGCGAATTTCTGCACTGCGTTGTAGACACGCAGATCGGCGTGCGAGAGCTTGCCGGTCAGTGCGGCGACGAAGTCGTGCAGCACGGCGCGCGGCGAGACCGGCAGAAACTTGCGCACGAAACGCCCACTCGCCAGGTTCAGCGCGAGATACAGCAGACCGTTGAAGACCAGCAGCCACATCGCCGCGAAGTGCCATTGCAGCGCGCCGCCAAGCCAGCCGCCGAGCGTGATCGTCGTGGGAAACGTAAAACCTTTGAAGATCGGCGACGCGTCATAGATGCGCCAGCCGGACAGCATCATCAGGATGGCTGCGAGTGCATTGAGCCAATGCGTGATGCGCACCCACACCGGATGAATCGTGCCGCTCTTCGGTATAACGGGCGGAGCGGTTTCGCTGAGAGCATGAGGCGTTGCCATGAGAATCTCCGGTGAAATAGGGGAACCGAGGGGCGTCGCGCGATCAATTGCAGGCGGCCAGTTCGCCCACTTGCAGCACGTCGCCGGTCGCCGCGTTTTCGACGAACGCGACTACGCCAAAGTTGTCAGCCGGGGCGTTGGCATCGGCATCGTCGATGCGGATATCGCGGCGGATTTGCGCGTTACCGGCAACAAGTGGCACGGGGCCAATCCATTGCCGCACGACGCGTTCGTGATGCAGCGTCGCGCCGCTGTTTTCCCCGGCTCTGACCTGCGAGTTCAATGCGTTCTGGTAGACCGCGACGTAGGCATTCAGCTGAGCTGTTGTGTCTGCCGCCTTGCTGGTGAATTGCGCATCGACATTGAAGGCGCCCTTCGCCTGCGGCTTCAGTTCGAGCGCCACGTTCGCCTGCGCCGGTTCGGCGACAACCTTGCCGATGCGGCTCTGGAAACTGTCGCGCTGCGACCAGCTGCGCAGCTCGCGGCCGGATACGAAAATCTCGGGTGTGTAGATGGTGTGGCCGCCGGCGAGGTCAGTGAGGGTTTGCTGACGTTCGGTAAAGCGATGCTGCGAAAAGCGGTCGGTCCAGCCGAGGCTATTCCAGTAGTCCACGTGCAGAGCCAATGGCACGATGCTTTGGGTTGCCCCGCTGTTTTTCCACTGGCTCAGCCAGTTGTCCGCGGGCGGGCAACTGTTGCAGCCTTCGCTGCTGTAGAGCTCGACCAGCGCTACGCGGTGGGATGGACTGTGCGACGCGCATACGGCACCGGCGGCGGTGGCGAGGCCGCTGGCTGACAGCGTTGTCAGCGCGACGGCTAGCGCGATTGCGCGGGTGACATGCCGGTTGGCTCGGCGGGTTCGGGCGGTTTGCATGGCGTGCTCTCATCAGGATCTGCACGTTTGTCGATCCACGAGCCCGCTTATGACAGCCAGTTCTTTTTTTTTTTGGGGTTGTTCAACTGCGGTCGCGACCGTTCCATGCTATATACGCCCGCGGGGCGCGGCGTGTCTGTACGCTTGAGGGCAAACTGCCTCAATACACCGCTGCCCCGCGAAGACGCCTCAATCGTAACTAACGACAACCGTCACCCGGGTATCCAGCGCTGCATTCTTCGGTGCAAGCGACAACACCCCGCCATCGCGGCCAACCCGGTAGTGCCCATCACTGGCAGCGCGAGACACACGGCCACCGCTATCGACAAAACGTCCGGCCACCGCATCACGCGCCGTCGCACCGTTATTCACCTGAAGTGCAACATCAGCACCCGTAGCCACGCCCGGCGCAGCGCTAAAGGTTAGCGTGACCGCCGAACCCGTTTGCGCGAGCCGCCCGCCGGTAGCATCGACGCGTGCCCCGGCCGGAGCCGGGGCCGCCGAAATCGCCAGTTGCGGCGCTACGATCGCTCCCGAAAAACTAATCGTTCCATTACTCGCCGCCACCGCCGGCATTGGCGATGCAACCAGCGCCGCCATCGCCGCGACCGCGCCGAGCGCCCCAAACCGCACTAGTCCCGTTTTCATGAGCCCATCTCCTTAAAGCCGTATCGATCCGCATCACGCCATTGACGCGCCACCCACCGCCGGTCGTCCGGCTGGGCAACGGCCGCCCCTACAGGCGGATTAACGGCAGCGCCGCGGCGGCCTTGAACGACCCGGTGCGAAATAGACGCGCCGCACCCTGCGCACACGGCACCTCTCGGCGGCGATTAAGGAGACGCCCGGCCCGTGCTAACATTCCCCTTTCGATTGCGTCGATCAAGTCTTCTTTCCGGCGCTTACCCCAATACTTTTCGCTCCCTGCCAGCTATCCCATGCGTCCTCCGTTCTCCCGTGCCCTCACCCGCTTGCGCCCCCGCCGCGCAACCGGTGGCGCGCGCGCGGACGTAGCAGCGCCTCACGCCGGTCAGCCGTCCCGAACGCTCCCGCTTCTCGCCGCCCGGCGCCCGATCTGACGTTGCTTCCTCCATAACCGGAGCCACGTCGTCGGGCTCCGGGCTGATCTCATTCGCACGCAATTCCCATATGTGCAGATCAATTGGAGAACCCGTCATGAAAAAGACGAAAACCTGTTACCTCACCGAACTCGACGTCGCTCGTCTTGAAAAACACGCGGCCGCGCCCGGCGCCGACGCCAAACTGCAAGACATGCTCGACGACGTCCTGGAACGCGCCGTGATCGTCGAATCGCGCGACATTCCCGCGAACGTCCTCACAATGAATTCGCAAGCCACGCTGGTCGACGAAACCAACGGCGAGCAGATGACCTGGACGGTCGTCTATCCGCCCGATGCGGACTTCGCGCACGGCCGCCTGAACGTGTTCTCACCGGTCGGCCTCGCCTTGCTCGGCGCCAAACGCGGCGAACGCATCCGCTTCACGCCGCCGAGCGGCACGGAGAAAGTCCTGAAGCTCGAAAAGATCCTGTTTCAGCCGGAAGCCGCCGACGATTTCACGCTGTAAGCCAGGCGCACTCGCGACGCAGAACCGCTGCGCCGCACCATCCCCGGCAGCCCTATCACAATAAGAATAGTGCGTGGCTGACCGGCGTTATCTCCGACATCTGACTTTTTCAAGACGGGTTGCCAAGCACCGCCCGGGCGGTGTATCGTGTGCGCTGCTAACGCGGGGGTCCTGCGTAGCGCGGAGGTTGGAGGTCCGTGTTGCGTGGGTGAGAAATACCCTTTGAACCTGATCTGGATAATGCCAGCGCAGGGAAGCGTACGGATTTCGCACCTGGTCTACCGTTTCATCTCTCGCGATTTCCGACAACTTCCATCTCGTCTCCTGCTTAGCGGCCCACATTGCTTTGCGAGGAGATACGCATGAACGCCAATCCGAAGTTTCTTTCCGCCGACGCTCACGTCGATGCCGCCGCTGTCGCCCCGCTGCCGAATTCCCGCAAGGTCTACGTGACCGGCTCGCGAGCCGATATCCGCGTGCCGATGCGCGAAATCTCGCAGTCCGACACGCCGGATAGCTTCGGCGGCGAGAAGAATCCGCCGGTCTTCGTCTACGATACGTCGGGCCCCTATTCCGATCCGCAAGCGCAGATCGACATCCGCGCGGGTCTGCCGGCGCTGCGTCAAGCCTGGATCGAAGAACGCGGCGACACCGAAGCCCTGACGGGCCTGTCGAGCGGCTTCAGCCGTGAACGCGCCGCCGACACGGCAACCGCCGAACTGCGCTTCCAGGGCCTGCATCGCACGCCGCGCCGCGCAGTCGCCGGCAAGAACGTCTCGCAGATGCACTACGCGCGTCAGGGCATCGTCACGCCGGAAATGGAATACATCGCGATTCGCGAGAACCAGCAGCGCGCCGCGTATCTGGAAACCCTGAGGACGAGCGGCCCGAACGGCGAAAAGCTCGCGGCCATGATGGGCCGCCAGCATCCGGGCCAGGCGTTCGGCGCGAGCGCATTCGGTCCCGACGGCCTGAAGGAAATCACCGCGGAATTCGTGCGTGAAGAAGTCGCACGTGGCCGCGCGATCATCCCGAACAACATCAATCACCCGGAAAGCGAGCCGATGATCATCGGCCGTAACTTCCTCGTGAAGGTGAATGCGAACATCGGCAACTCGGCGGTGACCTCGTCGATTGGCGAAGAAGTCGACAAGATGACGTGGGCGATCCGCTGGGGCGGCGACACGGTGATGGATCTCTCCACCGGCAAGCACATTCACGAAACGCGTGAGTGGATCATCCGCAATTCACCGGTGCCGATCGGCACGGTGCCGATTTACCAGGCTTTGGAAAAGGTCAACGGCAAGGCCGAAGACCTGACGTGGGAAATCTTCCGCGACACGCTGATTGAGCAGGCCGAGCAAGGTGTCGACTACTTCACGATCCACGCGGGCGTGCGTCTGCAATATGTGCCGCTGACGGCCAAGCGCATGACGGGTATCGTCTCGCGCGGCGGCTCGATCATGGCGAAGTGGTGCCTCGCTCACCACAAGGAAAGCTTCCTGTACGAGCACTTCGAAGACATCTGCGAAATCATGAAGGCGTATGACGTGGCCTTCTCGCTCGGCGACGGCTTGCGCCCCGGCTCGATCTACGACGCGAACGACGAAGCGCAACTCGGCGAACTGAAAACGCTCGGCGAACTCACGCAGATCGCGTGGAAGCACGACGTGCAGACCATGATCGAAGGCCCCGGCCACGTGCCAATGCAGTTGATCAAGGAAAACATGGACCTGCAACTGGAATGGTGTGACGAAGCACCGTTCTACACGCTGGGACCGTTGACGACCGACATCGCGCCGGGCTACGACCACATCACCTCGGGCATCGGCGCTGCGATGATCGGCTGGTTCGGCACGGCAATGCTCTGCTACGTCACGCCGAAGGAACACCTTGGACTTCCGAACAAGGACGACGTCAAGACCGGCATCATTACGTACAAGCTCGCCGCGCACGCCGCCGATCTGGCAAAGGGCCATCCGGGCGCGCAGGTGCGTGACAATGCGTTGTCGAAGGCGCGTTTCGAATTCCGCTGGGAAGACCAGTTCAATCTCGGTCTCGACCCGGACAAGGCACGCGAATTCCACGACGAAACCCTGCCGAAGGATTCTGCCAAGGTCGCGCACTTCTGTTCGATGTGCGGCCCGCACTTCTGCTCGATGAAGATCACGCAGGACGTGCGCGAATTCGCCGCGCAACAAGGCCTCTCCGACGACGACGCGTTGAAGAAAGGCATGGAAGTGAAGTCGATCGAGTTCATGAAGAAAGGCGCTGAGATTTATCAGCGGCAGTAAGGTACGGATCGCGGGCGCAGACGTGCACGCCCGCCATTCGAACCCTTTGCCTCATTGCATTGCAGCACAGGAGCCCGCCCCTGGCGGGCTTTTGCATTTCTGCGCAAGCCGGCATGCCACATGCCACATGCCACATGCCACATGCCACATGCCACATGCCGACAGAGTGTAAGCATGCGATCACGACATCGACAATCTGCTGACACATGCCCGTGCATCTGGATGCGTGCCGATTGCTGCGAAAAATGCTTTGCAATGGGGTGAAATAAGCCGTTACGGTTTTGCAATCGTGTTGGCGCTACAGCGGCGTAAGCTCAGGCCATTACGCCCCGGATGGCGGCGTCCGATGGTAAACAGGAGCGCGTCATGAAGTCCCGCGTCATCGATTCTCTTTGCACAATCAGCCAGCGGCTGCCGCGCGGCTTACCCCGTCTTTCCCGAACCGGAATCGCGCTTGCCGGCGCGGCCTGCATGCTGACGCTATCCGGCTGCTATTACCCTTACGGCTACTATCCGGGCTACTACCCTTACTACGCCTACGGCACCGTCCCGCCCACCGACGTTCAGCGGGAAGTCGCCGTCGGAACTGCCGGCGATTCGGCAACCTCGCAACAACAGGCTCAAGCCGCGCAGCAGGCGCGGGCCAATGCGCAATCCCAACCGCCCTCCTACGCGGTCGCCCAGCCGCCTGTATACGTTGCTCCGCCCTATCCCGCCTATCCCGCTTACTATCCGCCGCCGGTCTATCCGGCTTATTACGGATACCCAGGCTGGTATGGCCCGTCGGTCTCGATCGGCTTCGGTTTCGGCGGCTATTGGGGCGGCGGCCGCGGTGGATGGGGTGGCCACGGGCACTATCACTGAGTCTTGCCGACCTGGCTTCCCCCACTGACCCCCTTATGCGTGTGCATGGCGAGCCTTCCTGGGCTCCCTGCGCACGCATCGTGCCGCGCGCAGTCCAGCCCGCACAACGCGGCGCTTTCACCGATTCCCGCCTTCTCCCGTAGTTTCCCTTCTTGACGGCCAACATCCGGGCTCTATGCTTGGGGAAGTCACACGCAGTACCCGTTTAAATAAGCGACCCGGCGCGTCCTGCACCCGCCGCCGACGCCCGTCCGTCCTGCCACAGCGACGCGCCCGTAGTGCGTAGTCCCGCGTCGAGTTCAAACAACAACGAAGGAGACGTGATGTTTCACCAACTACTCACCCCCGTCGGCAATGCGCTATTGCCGTCGTTCCTGGTTGCCGCGCTGCCGATCATCGTCGTCCTGCTACTGCTTGGCTGGGCACGCCGGCCTGCCTGGCAGGCCTCACTCGCGGGGCTGATCGTCGGCCTGATCGTGGCGATTTTCGTATGGCAGTTCCCGGTCGGACTCGCGCTCACTTCGGTAGCCAACGGTGCGGTCTTCGCCTGCTGGCCGGTGATGTGGATCGTGTTCGCGGCGATCCTGCTTTACAACATCTCGCAACGCTCGGGCCGCTTCGCGGCCTTCCGTATGTGGATGATCGACAACCTGCCGAACGACCGGCGCGTCGTGCTGGTCGTGATCGGTTTTTCGTTCGGCGCACTGCTCGAAGGGATTTCCGGCTTCGGCACGCCGGTCGCGATCACCAGTTCGCTGCTGATCCTGCTCGGTTTCCCCACCCTCGAAGCGCTCACCTTTACGCTGATCTTCAATACCGCGCCGGTCGCGTTCGGCGCGCTAGGCGTACCGATCACGGTGCTCGGCGCGGTCACGCACCTGCCTGCCGACACGCTCGCCAAGATGGTCGGACGGCAGTTGCCGTTTTTCGCCTTGCTGCTGCCGTTCTACGTGATCGGCGTGTATGCGGGCTTTCGTAACATGCTGCGCGTGTGGCCGGTACTGCTGGTGTCGGGCGCCAGCTTCGCACTGACGCAGTTCGTCGCATCGAACTACGTGAACTACAGCCTGACCGACGTGTTGTCGTCGATGGTGTCACTGATCCTGACGATCGCGTTCCTGCGTGTATGGAAGCCCGCCGTCGACCCAAAGTTCGCGATCAACATCGATCGCGTGGGCGAGGTGCGCGGCAAGATCAGCGGCGGCCAGGGCTGGTATCCGTGGATCATCGTCTCGGCGGTGGTAATCGTCTGGACCATCGCCAAAATTTTCCTGATCGGCGACGTCAAGGTGCCGTGGCCGGGCCTCGACAAGGCCGTGTACATCACCCTGTACAACACGCCATACGGCGCGGTGTGGGACTTCCAGCCGCTTGCCACCGGCACGGCGATTCTGGTCGCTGCCATCATTACTTCGTTCGTGACGGGTCTGGGCGTGCGCGAATTTGGCAAGGCCATTGTCGACACGTGGATCCAGACGCGCATCGCCATTCTGACGGTGGCGACCATCGTCGCGCTCGCGTATCTGATGAACTACTCCGGGCTCACCTACACACTCGGGCTCGGGGCTGCGTCGGTCGGACCGTTCTTTCCGCTGGTATCGGCGTTCCTCGGCTGGGTCGCGGTGTTCCTGTCCGGCAGCGATACCTCGGGCAATGCGCTATTCGGCAACCTGCAGGTGGTGGCGGCCCATCAGCTGAACCTGAACCCGATCCTGATGGCAGCAACCAATTCGTCAGGTGGCGTGATGGGCAAGATGATCTCGCCGCAAAACATCTCGACCGGCGTGGCGACGACCGAACTCAAGGGCAAGGAAGGCGTCGTATTCGCCAAGACCTTCAAGCATTCGATTCTGTTGACGGTGATCCTCGGCGTGCTGGTGTGGGTGCAGCAGAACTTCCTGCAGGGGATGATTCCGCACTGAGGTTTGCCTGATCGGGGCTGTAAAGGTATGCGCTTGCCACTTCCTTGTGGACGATAGCTTGCGCAATGGATCCGCTCAGCTAGTGAACAACTGAATGGATGAATCGGCGGACGTGCTCTTTCGGGCACGTCCGTTTTTTTGACAGCGTGCATTCGACGCACCCCGAGGCCGCGTTAATCTCATCGCAATTTTTCTCACATTAGCGTGAGAATTGCTCGTTTTGCACCCAGCCCGGCCGCACATACGATGATGCCTATCAGGCCCCTTCATCCCACGAATCTTGCCGTTTCATTCCAGCCTGAAACGTTTTGCGCGATCGCGCTGCTACGATGCGCGGGCGTCTCGACTCAACCGCGCGCGGCGCCACGACAATGAATACCAAGAACCTGTTGCAGTTGCTGATCCTGGCCGCCCTATGGGGCGCCTCGTTTCTGTTTATACGTGTCGGCGTGGCCGACTTCGGCGTCGCGCCGCTGATGGCGTTGCGGGTCGGCATCGGCGCGATCTTCCTTGCAGTCGTGCTCGTCGCGCGGCGGCCATTGCGTCAGTCCGCGACGATCCTGCGCACACGCGCCTTTCCGCTGCTGGTGGTCGGCATCCTGAATTCGGCGGCGCCGTTCTGCCTGTTCGCCTATGCCGAGCTGACGCTGTCGGCAGGCGTGACGTCTGTCATCAATGCCAGCACACCGCTGTGGGGCGCCCTCGTCGGCTTTCTCTGGCTGCGTGACCGCCTGAGCGCGCTACGCACGCTCGGTCTCGTGATCGGCTTTCTCGGCGTACTGATGCTGGTGTGGGATCAGATCGCCGCGCCGAACGGTTCGGCCGCCACGCCGTTGAGCACCGCGCTCGCAGCAGCCGCCGCGCTCGGCGCCACGCTGCTTTACGGCATCGCCGCCAATTACACAAAGCGCCACCTGACCGGCGTCGACGCATTGACCGTCGCGACCGGTACGATGACCGGCGCCACCATCGTGCTGCTGCCGCTCGCCGCAATCTACTGGCCGGCTGCGCCGATCTCGCTGCACGCCTGGGGCGCGGTCTTCACACTGGGTGTCGCATGTACCGGCGTCGCGTACATGCTGTTCTTCCACCTGATCGCAGTGGTCGGGCCGGCACGCGCGATTACGGTGACCTTCGTGATTCCGATCTTCGGCATTCTGTGGGGCGCGTTATTTCTCAGCGAAACCGTGTCGCCGGGCATGCTGGAAGGCTGCGGTGTGATTCTCGTCGGCACCGCGCTGGCCACCGGCGTGATCAAACGTCTGCCCTGGAGCGGCCCGCGCCGCGCCGACACCTGAAAACCGCCTCGCGCAATACGTCCGGCGCAGTCCGGTTCTCGCCCTGACGAGAATCGCGCCGACACGGCCCCCCTTCGAGCGACGCCTTCTTCAGCGTCGCCATTTCCCGTCATGCACCGGTCGCCGCGTCGGCTGCCTCCTCGCAACCCATCCCGAGCACCCAAAAAAATAGCCCGCACTCCATTGGAGTGCGGGCGAAACCGTCGCCCTACGAGGATAGGCGACGGGGCCACCGAGGCCGCGCGCCACGCGCGCAGGCCATCATCGGGCTAAGCACCGGTTCGTTCGCCGGTGCTGAAAGGGTTGGGAAATCGCCGATTCGAGAAGCGCCGCAAGCTCACGGCGGATGTTACGAATCCGGCCCCATGAGTCTATAAAAGCAGCTTGCGTGCCAGTTATAAAGATTCACAAGAAATTGTTCGCAAACCATTGATTGTTATTGGATTGTTTTGCGATGAAAACATGCGAGGGAGGTTGGCGGAGAGGGTTCGGCGAGTTACGTCACCGGGGTAACGTCACGTAACATGCGGCCGCACGGGGCGGCCGCGATGCCTCGCTTCTTGCGTTTGAAGCGAGGCCTGACATCAGGACATCGGCCATTTCGTACGGTGTGCAGCCGTATGCCGGACACGCACGACCGCCGGCCGCCGCGTCTCGCGTGGCGACAAGGCCGCACCGCAGACAAGTGCCAGGACGAGCAAGCTCGCCGCCCACATCCAGTAAGGAATCACGTCGAACATGGCCATCTCCCGTTGAGCGCCGGTTTATACCGGTGTTCCAGACAGAAGCAAAACGCGTGCGCGCCACGCCGGCAATCTGACGACTCGCGGCGCGAAAGATGAAACGGACATAAAAAAACCCGCCCGGGTTGCACTCCGGGCGGGTTTTCAGACAGCGTTCACTGCGTGCTACGACTTCGTTCAGTGCAACTGGTCGACCATCAGACCCATGATCTGCTTGGCCTGCGGGCTCTGATCGATAGCGCCCTTGTCGTCGACGACTGCCACACGGGTCTGGTTAGGCGTCACCGCGCGCACGTTCACGAGATACTGCTTGGCGACCTTTTCCTTCTTGCCGTGGAACACCTGGCTCCAGAAGCCTTGCTCCGCCGAGGTCATATCCTTCGGATCGACGTAGCGCACGAAGTACAAACCGCGGCTCGCATCGCGATCGTCGACAGTGAAGTTACTGCGGTCGAGTGCGAGGCCCACGCGCAGCCATGCACGGTCATACGGCTCGCCGAGGGTAAGTTCGGTGGACGAGAACTGTGCCGCCGTGCTGTTCGCCGCGTCATCCGGCATGGGCGGTTGCGCCGACAGTGCCACGTTTTGCGCCGCCGTGGCCGCAGCCGCCGACTTCGCACCCGCTGTAGCCGCGTTCGGCGCCGTTTGCGTACCCGCCGGCGACAACTCGGCGCTCTGCGTATCAGCCGACTTCGTGCGTGAATCGGTCAGCGCCAGCGCTGCCATCAGCCGCTTCAGATATTCCTGTTCGAGGCCCGGATCGTTCGGCTTGGCTTCCCACCTGGTCGAATCGTTGTTCGTGCCGGTGATCGCCTCGCGCATGCCCTTCTGGCTGATGAACACATAAGTGCCGCCGTTCGGCGCCGTTTCGAGACGCGTGCGGTACTTGTTGCGCTCAGAACTCACATAGCTGTTGCCCATTGCCTTGGACAGCGTGTCGCGGATCAGGCCGTCGTTGATCTGCGCGTGCGTTTCGTTCCAGTCCGTTTCCATCACGCCCTTGTCGCGCTGGTCGACCACCAGCAGGAAGCCCTGCTCCTGCCAGAAACGGCGAATTTGCGGCCACGCCTGGTCGGGCGCCTTGTTGTCGATCACGAGCCAGCTTTCCGTGCCGTCGCGCTGAATATGCATGCCGGTGACCTGTGGCACCACCGTCAGGGTGCTGGTGGCCGGTGCTTGCGCCTGGACCTGCTTGAGCGTGGACAGCGAGGTTTCGCCGCCTTGCGGGGGCAACGAACGCTGATCGGACGTCTCATCGATCATGTTCGGCGGTACGGCAAGCGATACCTGCTTCGATTTCGAGTCGCTTTTGTAGTCAATTTTGGTCGGCGACGACGTGCCGCAGCCGGCGACCAGACCGCCTGCCATCAGCATTACTGCAAACCGCTTGGTAAGACGAAGATCAGTCATGTTCAGGGAATCCTTCCGCTACGCCACGGCAAGTTTCCGTGGATCAACCCAACATTTTACCGATCCCAGCGCGACATGTGCAAAAACCCGGGTTTGCCCGCGAATTGAGCGGCGCTCGGCCGGCAAAAACGCGGGTTGCGACAAGTGGCCTGGACACCGATGAATCGTCGCGCAGCGAGAGCTTCGCGCTGCAGAAAAGCACCCCGCTTCGCCGGCGGCGATCATCTCCGCCGGCCGCAGATTTAACAGTTCACAACACTTCCCAACCACCTGTCAGACATGTCCTGGCCAGTCGTCAGATCATTGTTTTAAAAGACACTTTCCACCCTTGTCACACGCTATTTTCGAGATTACCTCAAGCGCCGCGCGCCGCTCCTGACAAGGATCAGGAAACCCGGGTGTTATCTTGAATTGGACATCTCAATAAAAGATTGAGCGCTCCAACTGCGAGACAGGTTGCCATGCCAAATTCTTCTTTCTTACCTGCCCTCGCCGTCCCGGCAATGGTGATTGCCGTGCTATGTACCGGCACCGACGCGCGTGCCGAATTGGGCGGCACGATGCCGGCCCAGGCGAATTCGATAGCCGCTGCGTCCCAAACCCTGCTGAACGGCGCCTTACGCCTGCGCACGCTGACCGATGCGGGCAATACCACTATCAACGAATACGCGACGAATACTGGACAGATCATCGCTTACACGTGGCAAGGCCCGACCATGCCGGACCTGCGCGCGTTGCTGGGGAAGTACGCCGACTCCTACAGAACCGGGGCCGCAGCGTCGGTGCCGGACGGCAACCTGCATGCCTCGCGGGTCGTTCGCCCGGACGTAATCGTGGAATCCGGCGGCCCGATGCGCGGCTATGCAGGGCGCGCCTGGCTGCCTTCGGCCTTGCCGTCCGGCGTCACAGCCGACGATTTCCACTGACGCGCTCAAACCAATAAAAAAAACGCCTCGGCGATTGCCCTCGACATCATGAAACCCTCTTCTCGTCTCCATGCCCTGCTCCTCGTCTGCGCGGCACTCGCCGGTTGCGGCGGCGGTGGCGGCACCGCCGGCTCTTCACAGACAGCGGCTGCCAACCCGGCCAGCAGCCCGAACGCGTCAAGCCCGTCAGGAGCCAGCGCGCCGTCCGGGGCCGCCGTTTCGAGCACAGCCACCTCCGTGCCACAGTCGAGCACGCCGAACGTTCAGCCGATCACGGTCGCCGCAGCGCCGGGCCTGACGCGCAACATGCTGACGACGAGTGTCACCGTCTGCCAGACTGGCACCAGCAACTGCGCGACGATCAACAATATTCAGGTCGACACCGGCTCGCATGGCCTGCGAATTCTCGCGTCCGCGCTGCCGGCCAGCCTCACGCTGGCGGCGGTAGGTTCGGGCAGCGGCGTCACCGGCGAGTGCGCGGTATTCGGCGGCGGCTACGCCTGGGGCGCGGTGCGCAGCGCGGATGTGCGCATGGCCGGTCAGTTAGCCGCAGCCATTCCAATCCAGGTGATCTCCGACCCCTCCCTGCCCAACGTACCCACCGACTGTGCGGGCTCGGGCCCGGCGATGCTGACCCTCTCGAGCCTGCGCGCCAACGGCATTCTCGGCGTCGGCCTGTTCGCGGCCGACTGCGGCAGCGGCTGCGTCAATGCCGCGCTGCCGCGCTGGTATTACAGTTGCAACGCCAGCGGCACCTGCCTTGCGAGCATACAAGCGCTTGCGCAGCAGGTGACCAATCCGGTCAGCAGCTTCGCGCTCGACAACAACGGCGTGGTAATCGACCTGCCGGCGATCGCCGACGCCGGCGCAGCCAGTGTGTCAGGCTCGATGATTTTCGGCATCGGCACCCAGGCGAACAACGCGCTCGGCGGCGCAAGTGTTGTCAAGGCGAATCAGGTCACAGGGTATGTGGCCACCCGCAGCGCCGGCCAGACTTATGCGCAAAGTTACCTCGACAGCGGCTCGAACGGCCTGTTCTTCAGCAATAGCCAGTTGCCGCAATGCGGTTACTGGTACTGCCCAGCTTCGACGCAAACAGCGAGCGCCTCGATCGTGGGTACCGATGGCGCGTCGACCGCGGTATCGTTTGCGATCGGCAATTCGGCCGCGCTGTTCGCATCGTCGAATAATGCCTTTAACAACCTGGCCGGCATGGCCAGCAACAGCTTCGGCTGGGGCCTGCCGTTCTTTTTCGGACGGCGGGTCTACACGGCGATCGCGTCGCGCGCAACGTCGGCCGGGCCGGGTCCGTATTACGCGTTCTGAAATGCATTTCGAGTGCCCGATGTCGGGACCCGCCTTGCGCAGACAACTGAGTTGGGCGGGGTCGATTGAGTGTCCGAACAGACTCCCCGTCATCTCGTTCTACCGCGCCAAAACAGAATAAATCCCACGAACCGATCAGATTCTCCCGCACAGAAAATTCCCAAACTCCTATCCCGGGATTATTTGATACGCCCTGACTGCGATAATCGGCGCCCCGGCTAACTTCCCTTCAATATAGTTAGTCATGCATATCTTAAAATAGTCAACTAATGGAATTCACCTTTTCGCTCGACCACTTCGAGCAACTCGTCTATACGCAACAACACCCGCAAGCTTCGGTCCAGCTTGTCGCCGCGCTGGCGCTGCTTCAACATAATCGTGGCGAGCTGGACGGCAGCTTCGAAGCCTCCGGCATGGTCAATCTGTCTCCCTACGAACAACGTCAGCGTTTCTGCACGCGCCTGGCGAGCGCAGCGTCAACGTTGTTCGCCAACCCGGATTTTCAGCCCATCCCCGCGTGTTCCAGACTGTTCTTCACGCTGCATGAATGGATCGGCATGCTGTTCTCGACCACAGCGTTCGGCAATACTGACCACGTCACCCGTCACCTGAATCCTCGCGGCCCGGCGGACACGCAGTTTCTGCCCGGCGACACGTTCATTGAAAAGCTCTGCGTGCTCTATTCGGCCGAATCCGAACTGGAACTCGACTTTGCTGCGCTCTGGGCGTACGACAAAACCATCGCCGCCTGTCTCGCCCTCACCTTGCTGGCGCCTGTCTTCAAGGGCTCGGCAAACGCGCACGGCAAGCGCGAGGCGTTACTGGAGTGGCTGCCCGGCAAGCTGCAGCAAATCGACGACCTCGACGATCTGCCGTCGGCCGTGCTGCACAACGCCTATATGTTCTGCAGCTATGCCGACACACCGCGCCGGCATGCGATCAAGCAGGACATCAATGTGCTGGTGCGCCGCAAGCTCGAACAACTCGGCCTGACCGACCTGCCCACGCCAAAGCGCACGCCTGCCAGAGGCAAACCACGGCGCGGCAGGAAGCCCTTGATGGTGGTCGTGCTTGAGTGGTTCAGCGGCGCCCATTCGATCTACCGAACGCATTCGCGTACGCTCGAAGCTGCGCGCGAACATTTCGAGGTGGTGGGCTTCGGCTTCGGTTACGCCGTGGACGAAGTGGGGCGGAACATCTTCGACCGTTTCATCGAACTGGAGCAGCCGGACTACATCGGCGAGTGCATGAAGACCATTCGCGACTTTGCCGAGGCCGAGCAGCCGGACGTGTTGTACATGCCGAGCGTCGGCATGTTCGTGCTGACGGTGTTCATGTCCAATCTGCGCATCGCGCCGTTGCAGATCGCGGCGCTCGGGCACCCCGCCACCACGCACTCAGACAAGATCGACTACGTCAGCGTCGAGGAAGATTATGTCGGCGACCCGGCCTGCTTCAGCGAACGCCTGATGAAGCTGCCGAGAGACGGGCAACCGTATCGGGCGTCCGTCGCGCTGCCTGACATCGTCGCGCAAATTCCCCCGCCACGCGAAACGCTGCAGATTGTCATCACGGCCAGCGCGATGAAGCTCAATCCTGGTTTTCTCGATGCTTGCCGCGCGATCGGCGAGCGTGCCGCGACACCCGTTGAATTTCATTTCATGACCGGTGTGCCGTTGGGTCTACCGCTCTACCGACTGCGCGACGTCGTCACGCAGTCGGTGCCGGGCGCCGTCGTGCACGACTTTCACGACTACGCCGCATATCTGGCGCGCGTCAACCAGTCTGACCTGTTCCTCAGCCCGTTTCCGTTCGGCAATACCAACGGTATCGTCGATGCATTGACGCTCGGCTTGCCCGGGGTATGCAAACGCGGGCAGGAAGTGTTCGAACAGATCGACGGCGCGCTGTTCGAGCGCGTGGGCATGCCGTCGTGGACCACCACGGACAGCGTCGAGGCTTATATCGCTGCGGCCGTCCGAATGATCGACCAGCAAGACGAGCGCACCGCGCTGCGGCAACGCCTGATCGATACGCAGGCGGTGCAGCGCTGCTTTGAAGGGCGGCCGCAGGCGTTCGGTGAAAGCGTGCTGAAATTGATACGCGAAAACAAAAGCCGCCACGCAGACGGGGCCGCTTGAGGTTCGCGGCTTGAGGTTTGCGATTGACGAGACGCGGGCGAAAGCCGGCTGCACCCGCTGGGAACGCGGGTTTTACTCCACGGCTTCGCTGGCAGCGCCGCTGGCCGGCGTGGCGAGCTTGGCCGGCGCCAACCAGCTGAATGCGCTCAGCGCCGAACCATGAAACGTGCATTCAGCAGCGGCCGCCGTGCTGGTCTTCTTCGGCTTGGCCGATTTGAGCGAAGCCGCTTCGCTCCCTGACGCAGCAACGCTTGCGGAGGCGGCCGTAGCAGCAGAAGCCACGCCAGCCGTCACGCCGGAGGCTGCCGCAACGCCCGAAGCCGAAGCGGCCGCCGATACCGCCGACGCCGCGCGCACGCCCGAAGCCGGGCGGGGCGCATTCGCGAGTTGCGCGGCGGAAGCTGCCGCGGCCTCCGAAGCCGTCACCATATGCTCGATCGAACCTTCGACGACCACCCGCGAGCCGTCGATACCGACACCCTTATGAGCGACTTTCAGCGTATCCGGCGACGTTTCAGCCAGCTTGCTTCGCATCAACTGCTCGCATGCATCCGAGTTCTTGTAGACGGCCGTGCAGGCCGCCAGCAGCGCGGCAGCGGTCGTGATGCAGGCGATAGGGAGAATCCGAATCTTCATTGATGTTCCGTTTTTCAAGCTGTCGGCAATTGTAGCTTACGGGCTGAGGGATCGGCACCGTGGCTCTCATGGGGGTGGCATAGGCATAGAACGGGGACGGGACGGGACGGGACGGGACGGGACGGGACGGGACCGCACCGCACCGCACCGCACCGCACCGTATATGAGCGTGAACATACTGAACCGCAGGGCGTATAGATAGTGCAAGACAAAAAGACGGCTTGACCGCAACGCCTCGCATCGGCATCGTGTTGACCGGCCGCCATGCCGCCTGCGCGCTGCCGCCTCTTCAGCTGGGCCCGCTTCACGGGTGCAGATCCGCTTCCCCACTGTGCATTGACCGGCTTTCCCGCATGTTCAGCGTTGCCCTGCTCGCCGTCGCGGCTTACGCCGCCACCAATATCGACAACCTTTTCGTGCTGCTCGCCTTCCTTGCGGAAGCGCGCGGCCAGCGGCGTCGGGTGATCGCCGGGCAGTTTGCCGGTTCGCTGGTCTTGATCGTGGGGTCGATTCTGCTTGCCGCGTTGTTGACGCGGTTACCCGCAGGCTATGTCGGTTTGCTCGGCATTCTGCCGATCGGCGTGGGCCTGAGCAAAGCATGGACACGCTTTCGCCCCGCCAACGCGGATCAGGACAAAGAAGCGCAGACCACCGCGCACACGAATGCACCGGGCACATCGACTGTGACCGTCACACGCTCGTCATGGTGGACAGTCGCGTGCGTGGCGGTCGCCAACGGCTCGGATAACCTCGCCGTCTACGTGCCCTTGTACGCCAGTCATTCGCACAGCGAGGGTATGTTTATCTCGTTAGTGTTCGTCGTGATGATCGGGCTGTGGTGCGCGGGCGCGGTGTGGCTGGTGGAGCATCCGCTGCTGGGCGCGCCGATCCGGCGCTACGGTACTGCGCTGCTGCCGTTGATCCTACTGGTAATCGGCATCTCCGTGATTGTGCAGAACGATACGCTGCGGATCGTGTTCGGTATGTGAGCCAGAGGCCGAGCCAGCAATCCAGTCGCGGGTAGTCGCGCCGGAAACAGGCGCGCACCGTGAGGTGACCCAATCCCCCGGGACATAGCAAATACCGCAGTCGCATATCGTTATGGCGATTGGCGATTTCTTTCCAGGCGGATCGCGGCCGATAATGGGTGCCATGAACACGCCCCCCACTCCCCAAGCCCGCGCGCTGCGTTCCACGTTCGCGGCGCTAAGCGCGGCGCTGCTGCTGGCCGCCTGCGCGGCCCCGACGGCATCGACCACTTCCACCGCGGCTGATTCTGCCTCGCTCGACGCCGCAATCTCCGGGCCGCAGCGCAGCGACAAGAACCGCGCACGCGACGTCTATCGCCATCCGAAGGAAACGCTGCAGTTCTTCGGAGTGGAATCGTCGCAAACCGTGTTGGAGATCGCGCCCGGCGGCGGCTGGTACACGGAAATACTCGCGCCCTATCTGCACGACCACGGCAAGCTGTACGAGGCGCAATATGAAAGCCCGGAGGCTGCGTCGGCGGCAGAGGAGCAGGCTAGCCGGGCGCCTTTCGCGCGCAAGCTGGCGGCCACGCCGGCGGTCTATGGCAATGTGGTGGTCGGCACGCTGCGCGCGGGCCAGTTCAGCGGCTTTCCGGCCGATGGCAGCGTCGACGAGGTGCTGACCTTCCGCAATATCCACAACTGGATCAAGGACGGCCAGATCGACGCCAACCTCCGCGCCTTTTACGCGGCACTGAAGCCCGGTGGCATCCTCGGTGT
This sequence comes from Paraburkholderia sp. D1E, assembly GCF_052682275.1. NCBI lineage: Bacteria > Pseudomonadati > Pseudomonadota > Betaproteobacteria > Burkholderiales > Burkholderiaceae > Paraburkholderia > Paraburkholderia sp. D1E. Next base: position 5,886,270 of record NZ_JBQYMB010000001.1, on the reverse strand, counting down.
CGAGGAGCATCGCGCGGCGCCAGGCACCTCCCTGCAACAGATCATCGACACCGGCTATGTGACCCAAGCCTATGTCATCGAACACGCGCGCGCCGCAGGTTTCGAATTGGCCGGCCAAAGCGAGGTGAACAGCAATCCTCGCGACACGAAAAACTATCCGCACGGCGTGTGGTCCCTGCCGCCCACCTATGACGGCCACGACGTCGACCGGGCGAAATACGCGGCGATCGGTGAATCGGATCGCATGACGTTGCGTTTCGTGAAACCCAGGTGACAGGCATGACCGGCTTGGGCCTCAACGCGCCCCGGCCGGCATAAGCCCCCCGGTCGGCACGCTCTTCGCCGCACTGCGCTTGACGCAGTCCCAATAGTATGTTCATATTGCACACCATGTATCGCGCCCAGACCACCTTATCGCTACTACTAGCCCGCTCTACCGGGCTAGGTCTGCTGCTGCGCGCTTCCATCTGATACACCCGAAGCACCGCTCAATTCCCCAGTAACTGACCCAGCCCCGGTTTCCGACCGGCGGCCATGCTTTACGTTTTCGTCGTCCGGTCGACACCGAGGTTGATCGATCCCAAGGATGATGAAAATGTTGAAGAACCCTGCTACCAAATATCACTCGTTCAAGCCCATCAATTTGACGGACCGCCAGTGGCCGTCGCGCACCATCACGCGCGCGCCGATCTGGATGAGTACCGACCTGCGTGACGGCAATCAGGCGCTGTTCGAGCCGATGAACGCGCAACGCAAGATGCGCATGTTCAAGACGCTGGTGCAGATCGGCTTCAAGGAAATCGAAGTCGCATTTCCGTCTGCCTCGCAGACCGACTTCAATTTCGTGCGTGAGCTGATCGAAGGCGGCCATATCCCCGACGACGTCACGATCGAAGTATTGACACAAGCTCGCGACGACCTGATCGAACGCACCTTCGAATCCTTGCGTGGTGCACCGCGTGCCATCGTCCATCTGTACAACGCCACTGCGCCGGAATTCCGCCGCATCGTGTTCGGCCTCGAAAAGAGCGGTGTGAAAGAACTCGCGCAAAACGCCGCGCGTACGATGAAACGTCTCGCTGACGCCACGCCGGAAACGCACTTCACGCTGCAATACAGCCCGGAAGTGTTCAGCGGCACCGAACTCGAATTCGCCAAGGAAGTGTGCGACGCCGTGTTCGACATCTGGCAACCGACGCCCGAACACAAGGCAATCGTCAACCTGCCCGCTACCGTTGAAATGGCCACGCCGAATGTCTACGCGGACCAGATCGAATGGATGCATCGCAATCTCGCACGTCGCGATTCGTTGATCGTTTCGGTGCATCCGCATAACGATCGCGGCACTGCCGTGGCTGCTGCGGAACTGGCGGTGATGGCGGGAGCGGATCGTATCGAAGGGTGCCTGTTCGGCAATGGTGAACGCACCGGCAATGTCGATCTCGTGACGCTTGCGTTGAATCTGTATACGCAGGGTGTCGATCCTGAACTCGACTTTTCGAATATCAATGAAGTCGCGCGTACCGCTGAGGAATGCACGCAGTTGCCGGTGCATCCGCGTCATCCGTATGTCGGCGATCTGGTGTTCACGGCTTTCTCCGGCTCGCATCAGGATGCGATCAAGAAGGGGCTTGCTGTTCAGAAACCGGATGCGGTCTGGGAAGTGCCTTATATGCCGATTGATCCGAGCGATCTCGGGCGGACTTATGATTCCGTCATTCGTGTAAATAGCCAGTCCGGTAAGGGTGGGATCGCTTATTTGCTCGAGCAGAGCTATGGGGTGGTCCTGCCGCGGCGCTTGCAGGTCGATTTCAGCTCTGCTGTGCAGCGGTTTACCGACGCTAGCGGTCAGGAAGTGACGCCTTCGCAGATCTGGGAATTGTTCCAGCAGGAGTATGTGCACAGTGCTGCGCCGATTCACTACGTTGGACATAGTCTGTCTGAACGCAACGGGCGTGAACATATCAAGCTCACTGTCGAGATTAATGGCTCGCGGCGCGTCTTGAACGGTGAAGGGAATGGGCCGCTTGATGCGTTGATGCATGCTATTGGGGTGCCTGTTCGCATTCAGCACTATGAAGAGCGGGCTTTGACTCAAGGTGCGGATGCTCGCGCTGTGGCTGTTGCCGAGATGGCTGGGGCTGATGTGGCCGGGAGCGCGTTTGGGGTTGGCATCGATGCCAATCTGGTGACGGCTTCTATTCGGGCTGTGATTAGTGGGGTTAATCGGGCTTATGCGCGGGTTAATGTTGAGGCCCAAGGGCAGTTTTTTGAAGTTGCGCTGAGGGGTGATGTGGAGCGGGTTGCTGTATGAGGGTTTTGATTTTTTCTTGATCTGGATTCTTTGGTGTTTGGTCTCGGGGCTTTGGCCTTTCCTTGAATTCTTATTGGTTTATTAGTGTCGCCCCTGTGCGGGGCAATGCTCTCAACTTAAGCCCCATTTCATCAAGCAAGCTTGTACGCGAGATGGTGATGGGGCTTGGCTTTTCGGGGCGGTCGAGGGTAAGAGCGGGCGGGCTGGATCCGACACCGGGCCTGGTGGATGGCCGGCATGACTTTGGGCAGCAGGTTCAGGCAGTGTTCAATCCGTAGCAGGCACGCGCCGAGGATCGGCTTGAGGGCACCCAGCGCATAAACACGATCAGGACGGCTGGCAGGCTCATCATCATGATGCGCATCGTCCAGATCGCTGAGCAGTGTGCACAGGTTGTCGGCGACGGTTTTTGCGCCGAAGTCCTGCTGCAGCGCCAGGTAGTCCAGCCCCGTGACGGCCTCCAGCCGCAGCCGGTGCTTGAGCCGTTTGAACGCTTCCCCGATGCGCCAGCGCTGATGATAGAGCGCCCCGAAGGTGGCAGCCGGATAGCGCTGGCGATCAAGCAGCGAGGTCATCAGCACACGCACACGTCCGCCAGGGGTGACATCACGGATCAGGCGCACCGTGGTGGGCGTGCGCACCAGTTCATAGTCAAGGGCGTCCTGTTCATTGGGCGCGGCCAGTGTCACGATGCGCTCAGCCTCGCCACTGCGCGCAAAGGCGGTGACGCACGTCCAGGCGCGTGCATCCACGCGCAGACAGAACGGGATCTCGCGCTGCGCCAGCGCGGCCACCATCATGTTGCCGAGATAGCCGCGATCAAGCAGTAGCAGATCGGTGTGCGGCTGCAGCACATCCAGCGCTTCGAACAGCATCTGCCGCTCGGAGCCGTCGGCCGGATGAAGCGCGGCGTGCAGGGTCAGTTCGGGCCCCGGCAGGAACAGTGCAAATGCGTAGTGGTCGGCGCGCAGATCATGGCCTTCGCGCGTGCCTACCCGCAGACGGCTACCGTCGGCGGCGACCAGCCTCAGGCCATTCCAGCGCATCGAATCAATGTAGGGTTGGGCCAGTTCAACCAGGCGCGCGCGGGCCAGTTCGAACAGCTCGGCCGACAGGCCGCGGCGCGCCTTGCTGAAGGCCTGTGCACTCACCGCGCGGGCGCGCACCGCCTGCCCGTGCAGCGCGCCAAACAGCCCGTCGAGCTCGGCCTGCACGCTCGTGCGCATCCCCGACATCAGCAACGCGGCCATGCGTGGCAGCGTCAGGATGCGATTGCGGGTAAAGGCAGTGGGAGAAAGACGCACGCGCTCAGCGAGTGCCGGATCGAACAGGAAATCGGAGAACTCAGCCAGGAGTTGGGAGGACGCTGGTATTTGAGTTCATATCGTTTATTTATCAATCAGTTATGCGATGAAGTTTACAGGGCAAACGCCCCGTATACAAGCCATTTTGGGCTTAAGTTGAGAGCATTGCTGTGCGGGGCAGGCACTTACTTCTCTTTGCCGCCGCAAAGAGAAGTAAACAAGAGAAAGCGGCTCACACCGCTAATTCTTAAGCGGGGCCCCCGCACAGTTGCGGTAGTGGTGCATCTGGAATCTGTGTTTTCGCACATTCCCCGTGAGTGACAAGGGAGTCATACTTCCCGCCTCGCACTGTGTGCTCGCCGGAAGGGTCGGCTAGCAAACCCAATGGTGTTTTTTGTCGTGATTTTTTGAGGGGCGCTTCTGCGCCCCTCTTCTTTTTTCTGTGCCTCTGTCTGCCGACGAACAGGTCTGTGGCTTGTAGTCCCGTCTTTCCTTTTATTCCCCGTCTTGCCCTCTCTCAGGTCGGCCCCGCTCTGCCCACGCGTCCGGCAAACTATGCGTCAGCGTCGACACGAAGCGTTCTGTCTCCAGCTCGCGGGGATTCATGAAAATGTCGCGCGACGGGCCCTGCTCTACCACCACGCCGTTGTTCAGGAAAACTACGTCCCGCGCAATCGTCGCGGCAAGACGCAAGTCATGTGTCGCCATCAACATCGTCATGCCTTCCGTGGCGAGCTGCTTGAGTACTTCCACCACCTCCGCGGCTAGTCCCGGATCGAGTGCAGATGTGGGCTCGTCGCACAACAATACTTCCGGCGACGGTGCCAATGCCCTCGCAATCGCTACGCGTTGTTGCTGGCCGCCGGAAAGCGTTGAGGGCCATGCGTCCGCTTTGTGTGCGATGCCCACTTTCTCAAGTAATTCGTCCGCACGTACGCGCGCTTTTTCCTTGTCCCACTTCTGTACCGTCAGCAGGCCTTCCATTACGTTCTGCCGCACCGTCAGATGCGGAAACAACTGGAAATTCTGGAACACCATGCCGGTGCGGCGCCGAATCGTCAGCACGGCTTCGCGCGATGGTTTGTGATCGCGACTGAATTCGAGGCGCTGGTCGCCCAGTTCAAGTGATCCAGCCTCGGGAATTTCCAGCAGATTCACGCAGCGCAAAAGCGTACTCTTGCCGCTGCCGGATGGGCCGATCAGTGCGGTAACGTTGCCTGACGCGAGTTGCAGGTCCACCGAATTCAGAACCTGGTTCTCGCCGAAGTATTTGTCGATTTTTTCCAGTCGAATCATCAGTTGCTCGCCTGGAAAAGTGCGTGGCGGCCGAACTTGCGTTCGAGCCGGACTTGCGCCGACGACAATACCGAACTGAACACGAGATAAACGAGTGCCGCCTCGGTGTACAGAATCAACGGCTCATACGTCACCGACGCAATCCGCTGCGCCGCCTGAAACACCTCCGGTACTGTCAGTACCGCGGCGAGCGAGGTGTCCTTCACCAACGCGATAAACGAGTTCGACAGTGGCGGCAGTGCGACACGCGCGGCTTGCGGCAAGATCGCGCGGCGCAACGCCTGCTCACGCGTCATGCCCATCGAGTACGCCGCTTCCCACTGCCCCTTCGGAATCGACTCGATCACGCCGCGGATCACTTCCGAGTTATACGCACCGACATTCAGCGAAAAACCGATGATCGCCGCCGTCAACGGATCGAGCACGATGCCCACGTTCGGTAGTCCGTAGAAAATCACGAACAGTTGCACCAGTAACGGCGAGCCGCGAAATAGCCACACGTAGAAGCGCACGCACACTACCGCCCAGCGCGGTCCGAATAGCCGGACCAGCGCGACGATAAATGCCACCACGATCCCGATCGCGAACGATGCCAGTGTGAGCGGCACGGTGAAGACAAGCCCCGCGTACAGAAGGGGCCACAGCGACTGCGCCATCAGATGCAACCATGCCGGCATGATTCAGACTCGCAGGTGGCGCTTATTGGGAGACGTCTTTACCGAAATACTTCTGCGAAATTTTCAAATACGTGCCGTCTTTCCTCATGTCGGCGAGTGCCTTATTGATTGCTGCCTGCAATTCCGGGCTGCCCTTGCGAATCAGCACTGCGGACTTGTCGCTGCTATCGGAAGAAGTATCGAGCGCGGCGATCTTTACCTTCGCATCGGGCTTGTGCTTCTTGAAGTCGAGGAACGACAGCGAATCGTTAACAGTCGCGTCGACTCGGCCCGAGGTCAACAGATCGATCGATTCGTTGAAGCCCTGCACGGGAATCACCTCCGCGCCATGCGCGGCCGCGATCTTGCCGAAATTGCTGGTCAGCGTATTCGCCGACTTCTTGCCTTTCAGGTCGTCAAAGCTCTTGATCGCGGTGTTGTTCGAGGCCACGATCAGCGCCGCGTGCGAAGTGATGTACGGGTCCGAGAAATCGTATTTCACCTTGCGCGCGTCGGTGACAGCGACTTCATTGATCACCGCGTCGTAGCGGTTCACATCGAGACCGGCGATCAGACCGTCCCATTTGCCTTCGACGAATTGCGGCTTGACGCCCAGGCGTTGCGCGATCGCCGTGCCGATCTCGACGTCGAAACCGGTCAGCTTGCCGGATTCGTCGTGGTACGTGAACGGTGCGTAGGTGCCTTCGGTGCCGATCTTGAACACACCCGCTGACTTGATCTGCGCCAGTTCGTCGGCGGCAAACGCCGGGCTCAGGGTCACCGCTTGCAGCAGCGCGATCAGTAGAATGGAACGAATCGACTTCATCAGGTGGCTCCGTAAAGTTTGCTACGTCAGTTGCATGGTTTTGTGTGCGGCATTCCGCCAGCGGTCAGGCCCGGCAGAGTGGGCGGACTGTAGCAAACGGTCTGCGTTTTTACAAAGGATCAGGTTTCCGATCAATATGCGCTTGCGTGCTAAGCGGACAGCCAAGGCAGCTCATACAACGTCGAATTCGACTCTGAAGCAGATATCATAGACGCGGCATGCATCGCACCACGGAACGCGTGCCGAGCGCCATCGGGGAAAACGCGGGAGGGTGTCGCCGCGGCGAACGCGCGGCGGTGAAAAACAGCCGGCATGGGCGGCACTGCGAGGCCGCCCGCCAGATTGCAAACCGCTTACCGTTCCACCGGATGCGGCTCCTTCCGTTTATTGGCAACCCGGATCGCATCGAAGTAAGCCGGATTCGGTGGGCGCTTCAGATAGCGCCCCGCGCCACGCACGGCCCGCAGCTCACCATCGGTCCATGCCAGTGCGCCGCGCGTGAGCGTGTGCATCGCCGTACCCTGCACCGTCATCCCTTCGAACACGTTGAAGTCGACCTTCTGATGATGCGTCTTCACCGAAATCGTTTTACTTGCCTTCGGATCCCACACGACCAGGTCCGCGTCCGCGCCCACCTGTACCGCACCTTTACGCGGATACAGGTTGAAAATCTGCGCGGCGTTGGTCGACGTGATGCGCACGAATTCATTCGGCGTGAGGCGCCCCGAATTCACACCGTGATGCCAGAGCACCGCCATACGATCTTCGACGCCACCGCAGCCGTTCGGGATCTTCGTAAAGTCCTCACGGCCCATGGCCTTCTGCGATGCGCAGAACACGCAATGATCGGTCGCTGTGGTGTGCAATTGTCCCGCTTGCAGACCACGCCACAATGCCTCCCGATGCTCCGCGGAGCGGAACGGCGGGCTCATTACGTGCGCCGCCGCACGGGCCCAGTCTGGATCGCGATACACCGCCTCGTCGATCACCAGATGGCCCGGCAACACTTCACCGAACACCCGAAGGCCTTCGCTGCGGGCACGTGCAATCGCATCGACCGCATCTTTCGAGGACACGTGGACGATATACACCGGCACGCCTAGCACCTGCGCGATACGGATTGCACGATTGGCGGCCTCGCCCTCCACTTCCGGTGGCCGCGACAATGGATGCGCCTCCGGACCCGTAAAGCCTTTCGCAAGCAATTGACGCTGCAACTGAAACACCAGCTCACCATTTTCCGCATGCACAGTGGGCAGCGCGCCGAGTTCGAGCGAACGCGAGAAACTGTTCACCAGTACTTCGTCGTCGGCCATGATCGCGTTTTTGTAGGCCATGAAGTGCTTGAAACTCGACACGCCGTGTTCGTGCACCAGCGTGCCCATGTCGCGATAGACCGAATCGTCCCACCACGTCACCGCAACGTGAAAGCCATAGTCCGCCGACGCCTTTTCAGCCCAACCGCGCCATTCCTTGAAGGCCTCCATCAACGGCTGCTTCGGACTCGGAATCACGAAGTCGATGATGCTGGTCGTGCCGCCGGATAAACCCGCGGCCGTACCGGTATAGAAATCGTCGCTCGCCGTCGTGCCCATGAACGGCAATTCCATGTGCGTATGCGGATCGATGCCGCCGGGCATCACATATTGCCCGCCCGCATCGACGATCGTGGCACCCGCCGGTGCTTCCAGGTCCGCTCCGATCTGCAGGATCGTGCCACCATCTTCCGGGTCCGCACACAACACGTCCGCACGATACGTGTTCTCCGCGTCGATAATCGTGCCGCCGCGAATCAGGGTCGTCATGTTGCCGCCTCCTTATGAACTGCTGGTTTCGGTGCTACGTACTTCGTTTGTTTCTTGTGTGGTTTATGCACGCACCACACCCGCGCTCGGTCCCTGGCTCAGCTTCATCCATGCGCTGTATACGATCGATGCCAACGCGAGTCCGACAAACCATGCATACGTATAGAGCGTGTTGAAAATCGCCGGCACATTCGGGAACGATGCCGGAAACGCGGTATGCAAAAAGCCCGGCAGATTCGGCAGCACGCCGATCGCGAGCGCCACCACCGCGCCGATGTTCCAGCCGCCGGTGTAGCTGTACTCGCCATGCTCGTCGAACAGTTCACGCGGGTCCAGCCGTGTGCCTCGAATCAGAAAATAGTCGACCATCAGAATACCTGCCACTGGACCAAGCAAGGCCGAGTATCCGACCAGCCACGTGAAGATGTAGCCCTGCGTGGTGGCGAGAATCTTCCACGGCATCATCACAATGGCGATGGTCGCGGTAATCATGCCGCCGACACGATACGAAATACCCTTGGGCCACAGGCTCGAAAAGTCATAGGCCGGCCCCACGAGGTTCGCCGCGAGATTGCAGCACATCGTATCCAGCGTCAGGATGATCAGCGCGAGCCCGACGCCGATGCCGGTCATGCGGCTCGTGAGGTCGATCGGGTCCCAGATCGCCTTGCCGTAGATCACCACGGTCGCCGACGTCACCACCACGGAGATCACCGAGAGCAGCGCCATCGGAATCGGCAATCCAACCGACTGGCCGATGATCTGATCGCGCTGCGTTTTCGCAAAGCGTGTGAAGTCAGGGATATTCAGCGCGAGCGTCGCCCAGAAGCCCACCATCGCCGTGAGGCCAGGCCAGAAGGTGACCCAGAACATGCCCTCCTTCTTGCCGCCCGGCACGAACTGCGACGGCGCCGACAGCATCGAACCGAGGCCGCCCGCTTTCGAGGTGGCCCACCACACCAGCGCGACACACATCACGATCTTGATCGGCGCGGACCAGCTTTCGAGCCAGCGAATCGAATCGGTGCCGTGGATGATGAAGTAGATCTGCAGCGCCCAGAACACGAGGAAGCACGCGAGCTGTGCGAACGAGATATCGAGGAAGGGCAAGGCCGCACCGTGCAGCGCGTTGCCAGACAGGATGTTCAGCAACGTATAGATCGCGCTGCCGCCAAGCCATGTCTGAATGCCGTACCAGCCACACGCGACGATCGCCCTCAACATCGCCGGCAATTTCGCGCCTTGCGTGCCGAAGGAGGAACGCACCAGCACGGCATACGGAATACCGTGCTTCGCGCCCGCATGCCCGATCAGCAGCATCGGCACCAGCACAATCAGATTGCCGAGCAGCACGGTCGCCACCGCCTGCCACGGCGACATGCCCTCTTCCGTCAAACCGGCCGCGAGCATGTATGAGGCGATGTTCATCACCATCCCCACCCAGAGCGCGGCGAAGTGATACCACCTCCACGTGCGCTGTGCGACGCCGGTCGGCGCAAGGTCATCGTTATAAAGACTGCTGCCCTGCGCGCCGGCCGCAAACTGCGGATCGACGGGTTGCGCTGTCTGCTTCATCGAAAGATCTCCACTGATCGTTGTGGCCCGCGCGGCTTCTGATGGTGCGTCAGGCCTTGGGGAAAATTACAGGTTCAGTACAAGCGCTTCGTTTCCTTTCCTGCAGGTAGCTCATGTTTCAGGCTGCTTTCGCTGCGTGAGCGTGAGCGTGGGCCTGCGCATGCCCGGCGGTTTCAGCGGCATCCGACTTGTCGCTTTCACCGGCATCAACACGCGCTGGGTTGTTCGGATGCGTCGTCCAGTTAGCGTACTCACCGTTGTCCACACGTTCCATCGTGATGCACTGTTCGACCGGGCATACATGCATGCACAGATTACAGCCGACACATTCGGAGTCCATCACTTCAAAATGCCGGACGCCAGCTTTTTCTTTCATGATCGCCTGGTGAGCGGTGTCTTCGCACGCGATATGGCAAAGGCCGCACTGGATGCACTTGTCCTGATCGATGCGCGCCTTGATGTCGTATTTGAGGTTCAGGTACTTCCAGTCGGTGACGTTCGGCACGGCGCGACCGCGAATGTCGTCAAGCGTCGCGTAGCCTTTTTCGTCCATCCAGTTTGAAAGACCATCCGCGAGATCGGAGACGATACGGAATCCATAGTGCATCGCCGCCGTGCAGACCTGTACGCTGCCCGCGCCGAGCACCATGAATTCGGCCGCGTCGCGCCACGTCGAAATACCGCCGATGCCGGAGATCGGCAGATTCGGTGTTTCCACGTCGCGAGCAATTTCAGCCACCATGTTCAGTGCGATCGGCTTCACAGCCGGACCGCAGTAGCCGCCGTGCGTGCCCTTGCCATCGACCATCGGCAACGGCGACATTGCATCGAGATCCACGGCGACGATGGAATTGATGGTGTTGATCAGCGACACGCCGTCCGCGCCGCCTTTATAAGCCGCGCGAGAACTGGTGCGAATGTCACTGATATTCGGCGTGAGCTTGACGAGACATGGCAGCTTCGTGCCTTCCTTGACCCAGCGCGTGACCATCTCCACATACTCGGGCACCTGGCCCACGGCCGCGCCCATGCCGCGTTCGCTCATGCCGTGCGGGCAACCGAAATTCAGTTCGACCGCATCGGCGCCGGTATCTTCGACGAGGGGCAAAATCCACTTCCAGTCGTGCTCGTTGCACGGCACCATCAGCGAGACGATCATCGCGCGGTCCGGCCAGTCGCGTTTGACCTGGGCGATTTCCTTAAGGTTGATGTCGAGCGGACGGTCGGTGATCAGTTCGATGTTGTTCAGACCCGCGATGCGCTGGCCGTTCCATTGCACTGCGCCATAGCGCGAACTGACATTCACTACATGCGGGTCGAGGCCCAGGGTCTTCCACACCACGCCGCCCCAGCCCGCTTCGAACGCGCGGTTCACGTTATAGGCTTTGTCGGTCGGCGGCGCGGAGGCAAGCCAGAAAGGATTCGGCGACGTAATGCCGGCAATCGTACAGCGCAGATCGGCCATGTTCGGCTCCTTGGGGACTGCTGTTTTTATCTGGTGGGATGCGTGACTTAATGTGCTTAAGCGACTCAGGCGGCTTTGACAGCTGTGCGGGCGAACTGCGCGTCAATCGCGGCGGCGGCGATCTTGCCGTCCTGCACCGCTTGTACCGTCAGATCGATTCCGCCTGTCGCCGCGCAATCACCGCCTGCCCACACACCAGGCAACGAAGTTTGTCCGTTTGCATCCACCGCGATGCGGCTGCCATCAAGCGTCAGAAGTTCTCGCTCGATGCCGACTGGCACCAATGTTTGCCCAATCGCTTTGAGCACCACGTCGGCTTCGACCACGAAGCGCTCCCGATTGCCATCGCTCGACGTACGTTCGAATTCAACACCCGTGACCACACCGCTTTCTCCGATCAAACGAGTCGGCGTTGCGTGCGTGACGAGCGTGACGCCGTTGGTCTGCGCGAAATCGCGCTCGGCCCACGTCGCGCTCATCGACTGGACGCCGCGTCGATACACCATCGTCACTGACGTCGCGCCGAGCTTGCGACTTTGCACGGCCGCATCCACCGCCGTATTGCCGCCGCCGATCACGACGACCCGGCGGCCCACCGGCACCGTGCCGAAGTCACGCGCGGTGCGCACCTGTTCGATGAAATCCACTGCGTTCATCACACCACTCAGATCCTCGCCCTCCATCGCCAGGGCACGCACGCCCGTGAGACCCATCGCGAGGAAGACCGCATCGTGCTGCTTGCGCAGCGCATCGAGATCCACGTCACGTCCAAGCGCTACGCCGTGCCTGATCTCGATGCCACCGATCGAGCACAGCCACGCCACTTCGCGCTGCGCAAAATCGTCGACCGTTTTATAGGCAGCAATACCGTACTCGTTCAAACCGCCCGCCTTCTCGTTAGCATCGTAAATCGTCACGTTATGGCCGGCCAATGCAAGCCGATGTGCACACGCCAGTCCCGCCGGTCCCGCACCGACCACCGCGACATGCCGACCCGTTTCGGCCGCGCGCTTGAACAGCGCTTCACCGCGCGCCATCGCCCAATCAGTCGCATGACGTTGCAGCGCGCCGATCGCCACCGGCTTCGCATCCTGATGGTTGCGCACACAAGCACCCTCGCAAAGAATCTCGGTCGGGCAAACGCGCGCGCACATGCCGCCCAGCGGATTCGCCGAGAGAATATCGACGGCCGCGCCCTTCAGATTGCCGTTGCTGATCTTGCGAATGAAGCTGGGAATGTCGATCTGCGTCGGACACGCATTTACGCACGGTGCGTCATAACAGTAGTGACAGCGGCTCGCGGCTGCGGCCGCGGCACTCGCGTCGAGCAACGGCGCGATGTCGGAGAACTCGCACGAGAGTTGATCGGCCGATAGGCGCTGAGCCGCAATATCGCCGGTTTGCTTGATGGCCATACACGTTCCTTCTTCGATGTGAGGACGTAGCCGTCCCCGCCGACTGCGCAGAAGCGGAGCCGGGGCGGCATGTTTTATGGGCGCTACGGTGAGGCCAGGGAATCAACTACAACCCGCAACCACAACCTGCTACCGCTAAAGCGTTATGAAACCGGCTCGCACGCTCGTCCGAGCATGGCGTGCAGCAAGACATTCGCGCCCGCTTCGATCCATTCGAAGGTCGCGTCCTCGATCTCGTTGTGACTGATCCCGTCGACACACGGCACGAACACCATCGAAGTCGGCGCTACTTGCGAGAGATAGCAGGCGTCGTGTCCCGCACCGGACACCATGTTGCGGTGCGGGTAGCCAAAGCGTTCAGCCGCGGCGCGTACCGACTTCACGCATGCCTCGTCGAAAGCGACTGGCGCGTAGTAAAAGATCTGCTCGAGTTCGGTTTCCAGACCGATCGCGCCCGTGATCTTCGCCACCCCTTCGCGCAACGCGGCATCCATCTTCGCGAGTACGGCGTCATCCGGATGGCGAAAGTCGACCGTGAAGAACACGCGCCCCGGAATCACATTGCGTGAGTTCGGATAGACCTGCATCATGCCGACCGTTGCGCAGCCGAACGGCGCGTTATCCAGCCCGATGCGATTGACCAGATCGACCACGCGCGCGGCGCCGAGCAATGCATCGCGACGGCGCGGCATCGGCGTCGGACCCGCATGCGCCTCCTGCCCCGTCAGCGTGATTTCGTACCAGCGTTGACCTTGCGCATCGGTCACCACGCCAATGGTTTTCTGCTCAGCTTCGAGAATCGGCCCTTGTTCGATATGCAATTCGAACGCGGCATGCAAGGGACGGCCACCGCAAGGAACATTGCCCGCGTAGCCAATGCGCTTAAGTTCGTCGCCGATGGTCTTGCCGTCCACGTCCTTGCGCGAGAGGCCGTAGTCCAGCGTAAAGACGCCGGCGAATACACCCGAGGCGACCATTGCAGGCGCGAAGCGCGAGCCTTCCTCATTGGTCCAGATCACCACTTCAACGGGATGCTCGGTCTCGATGCCGTGATCGTTCAGACTGCGGATGACTTCGAGTCCACCGAGCACGCCGTAGATACCGTCGAACCGCCCGCCGGTCGGCTGCGAGTCAGCATGCGAACCGGTCACAACCGGCAACGCATCGGGATTACGCCCGGCGCGGCGCATGAATACATTGCCCATCTGATCGACAGTGACAGCACAACCCGCTTCCTTCGCCCAACTGACGATCAGGTCGCGCCCTTGTTTGTCGAGGTCGGTCAGTGCCAGCCGGCACACGCCGCCTTTGGGTGTTGCGCCGATCTTCGCCATCGTCATCAGGCTGTCCCACAGCCGCTTGCCATCGACCTTGATCGACGTAGCGGGTTCGGAGTGCTTCAGCGCTTCGGATACCGCGTTCATTCGTCTCGCTCCTTTCGGTGAACCGACATGAAACTGGTGCATGGGCGGCAAATTTTGGGGCGTGGCCGCACGGCGGCGGTGCACACTCAATGCCTTTAATTGCCTCTTCGTCAGAGGGCAAACCCTGGGGCATCGCCCGCTCTCTCAATCCTGTCCAGTTGGACAGGTTGTAGACGATTAAGCCCGCCAAATCAATACCTTTCGTACGGTGGGAAACATAGCGAGAAGCGTGCCATTGCACTGCAACACGCGTTTATCGACGGCCTCGAATGCGCGTGTCCATCCGCGCCCAAACGACTAGAATGAAGCGCGACGCGGCACACATGCCGATGAAGGCCAACATGAGAGACGACAACGTGGCTGCCGACATCACGGAAAACAACGAGACGGGGGACGAAACTCGCGCACCTTTGCGGCGGCGCAAGGCACACATTCGCGAGTCGAATGAAGCGCATTTATTGGCGTGTGCCGAAGCGGTTTTCGCGGAGCGAGGACTCGACGGAACCAGTACGGCGATGATCGCGGAACGCGCAGGCTTACCGAAAGCTAACTTGCATTACTACTTCCCGACAAAGCTCGCGTTGTACCGGCGCGTGCTGGAAGACCTGTTCGAAGACTGGCACCGCGCGGCGGATACGTTTGAATGCAGCGATGATCCGGTCGAGGCAATCGGCGGATACGTACGCGCGAAGATGGAATTGTCGCGCCGCCGGCCTTTGGGCTCGAAGGTGTGGGCGAGCGAGATCATCCACGGCGCGGAGCATATGGAGGACATTCTCACCGGGCGCGTAAAGCCGTGGCTGGACAGCCGGGTGAAGGTCATCGACGACTGGATCGCGCGCGGCTTGCTGGCGCCCGTGAATGCGCAAACGCTGATGTACATGATCTGGGCAACCACTCAGCATTACGCCGACTTCGATGCGCAGATTCGCGCGCTTAAAGGCAAGCGAGCGCTCACGCAGAAGGCGTTCGAAGCGACAACCGAGGAAGTCGTGCAACTGGTGATTCGGGCGTGTGGGGCGGTGTCGCCAGCACAGCATGAGGACGGCGCGGACCCGTCGAGATAAAAAGCAAAAGCCCGGCTGCGTTTTTAACTGCAGCCGGGCCTTCGCCCTATGGCGTGAAACGTGAACCTCGCCCGAGGCTTAGTGGTTCAGTAAGTCTCCAGATGCAGCCGCCCCTCCCGCTTCAGCTTCATCCATAACGCTTCCCAATCGAGTTGGTGCTGCTCGCCAATTTCCTTGAGTGCCTGCAACACGCCATCTTCCATACCCTTCAATCCGCACACGTAGATATGCGTGTTGTCGTCCTTGAGCATGTGCGCGACGTCGACCGCGCGCTCACGCATGACATCCTGCACGTAGCGCCTGGGCTGACCCGGCGTGCGCGAAAACGCCAGATTCGTGTCGATGAAATCCTTGGGCAGATTCGTCAGTGGCCCAAAGTACGGCAACTCTTCTTTCGTGCGTGCGCCGAAGAACAACATCAGCTTGCCGGTCGCGCCTTTCAGACGACGCCGCCTGCGATACTCGGTCATCGCGCGCATCGGCGCAGAACCCGTGCCCGTGCAAATCATCAGCAAATGCGAGTTCGGATGATTCGGCATCAGGAAGGTACCGCCGAACGGGCCGATCACGCTCACGACGTCACCCTTCTTCAGATCGCACAGATAATTCGAGCAGACACCATCGAGTGCATCGCCGTGCTGCTGGGAAACGCGTTTCACGGTGAGAGAAACGTTGTTATAGCCGGGCCGTTCGCCGTCGCGCGGGCTCGCAATCGAATACTGTCGTGCGTGATGTGTGCGGCCATCCGCGGTCGCTCCCGGCGGCAGGATACCGATCGACTGTCCCTCCAGCACAGGAAAAGGCATCGAACCGAAATCGAACACGATGTGGTGGATATCGCTATCGGTCGAGCCGTCGGTGAGCCGGTAGTTGCCGACCACCGTCGCGGTAGTTGGCTCCTTGTGCGTATAGAGATTCACGTACGGCTTCGCAGCGGACCACGGCGGCACGACCGACCCGCGCACGGTATCGACTTCAATACCGCTCGCGTCCGCCGGTGTCTCGCCTGACGATCCCGTCGCTGCATCTTCCGCTGCCGGCACGGCCATTGTGTTCTGCTCAGGCAACACGTCCCATTTGAACTGCTCGCCGATGGGATATGCATCGGCTTTCAGCACCGTGCGCCAGTTATCAATCGCACCGGTCGGACATGGTGGCACGCACGCCATGCAACCGTTGCAGACATCCGCCTTGACCACATAATTGTTCTCGTCGTGCGTGATCGCATCGACCGGGCAAGTCTCTTCGCAGGTATTGCAGCGAATGCAGATTTCCGGATCGATCAGATGCTGCCTGAGAACTTCGATCGATACTGGGCCGTTCATGACTTCCTCCACCCTATATTCGTGCGAATACGACGTCGTACGCCACACGTCTTTAATCGCCTGCTCAGTTGAAGCGCACGTATTCGAAATCGACCGGCTGACGGTTCACGCCCATTGCCGGCGGCGCAATCCAGTTCGCGAACTTGCCGGGTTCGGCGACACGGCCCATCAGCGAAGCGACATAGGCACGGTCTTCCGGTGTGGCGAGCCACTTCGCTTCATTGGCGGCCCATTCGGTCCCGCCGATCACGCGGCCATCCGGCGATACACGGGTGTTCGCGAAGGTGCCGATCTGGCGATTGAACGCTTTGTGAGGCACCGTCATACGGAAATCGATGCCGGCTTTTTCGAGCACCTTGTTCCAGCGGCCAACGCCCGCCACCGAATCTTTAATATAGTCGTCGCGCAGCACTTCATTCATCGCGTTGAGCATCGGCACTTCGCGCTCGACCAGCTTGCCGTCCTGCACATCGAGCAGTTTGTAGTTTTGACCGTTCAATTGATGATCGTCGTCACGCTTGTTCTCCTCGTAGCGACCCTTCAGGCCCGAGCTATAGAACGTGGCCGCATTCGAGGAATGATCGGCGCCGAACAGATCGATCGTCACCGAGTAATGGAAGTTCAGATAACGCTGGATTGTCGGCAGATCGATCACACCGGCTGCACGAATCTTTGCGACGTCATCCGTGCCCAGTTCGTTCATCACTTGCGCGGTGCGCTGAATCACACGCGACACCCCCGATTCGCCGACGAACATGTGATGCGCTTCTTCGGTCAGCATGAACTTCGTGGTGCGCGCCAGCGGATCGAAACCCGACTCGGCGAGTGCCGACAACTGGAACTTGCCGTCGCGGTCGGTAAAGTACGTGAACATGTAGAACGCGAGCCAGTCCGGCGTTTTCTCGTTGAAGGCGCCGAGAATGCGCGGATTGTCTTCGTCGCCCGAACGGCGGCCGAGCAGTGCTTCGGCTTCCTCACGTCCATCACGGCCGAAGTAGCGATGCAGCAGATACACCATCGCCCATAAATGGCGCCCTTCTTCCACGTTCACCTGAAACAGGTTGCGCAAGTCGTACATCGACGGCGCGGTCAGACCCAGATGCCGTTGCTGCTCGACCGAAGCCGGTTCTGTGTCGCCTTGCGTCACAATGATGCGGCGCAGATTCGCGCGATGCTCGCCGGGCACGTCCTGCCACGCAGCCTCTCCCTTGTGCTCACCGAAATGAATCTTGCGGTCCTGCTCGCCGGGCGTGAGGAAAATGCCCCAGCGATAGTCCGGCATCTTCACGTGATCGAAATGCGCCCAACCACCCGCATCGACGCTCACCGCCGTGCGCAGATACACGTCATAGCCGTGCGAGCCTTCCGGGCCCATATCGCCCCACCACGCCAGAAAATTCGGCTGCCATTGTTCGAGCGCGCGTTGCAGCGTGCGGTCGTCGGCGAGATTGACGTTGTTCGGAATCTTTTCGCTGTAGTTGATCGTTGACATGGTCGGTTCCTTGGTCGGAATACAGAGCTTGCGTATGGGATGCGCGTATCAGGCAGGCGGCGTTGCTTTCAGTTGCGTCGCGTCGAAAGGATCAAACGCGCGAGACGTCGAATTGCGCTTTGCTGCCCTTGCCGTACACCTTGAGTGCGCCCTTCTCGCCCACGGCGTTCGGCCGGTTGAAGATCCAGTTTTGCCAGGCGGTGAGACGCCCGAAAATACGCGTCTCCATCGTTTCCGGGCCGTTGAAGCGCAGATTCGCTTCCAGGCCGGTCAATGCATCCGGCGACATGGCCGCGCGTTCTTCGAGCGCGATGCGGATTTCGTCGGCCCAATCGATATCGTCGGGCGATGCGGTCACGAGACCCAGGCGTTCGGCTTCAACCGGTTTGATCGTCTGGCCGATCTTCGAGCGCACGGCGTCGAGCGGTTCGACTTCTTCATAGAAGCGGCGAGCGAGACGCGATTGATGCGTAACCATCGGATAGAGACCGAAGTTGACTTCCGACAGTGTGATCGCCGGTTCTTCGTCTTCGTTACTCGGCAGTGCCGCCATATAGCTGCGGTCGCAGGCGAACGCGAGTTCCGCAAAGGTGCCGGCAAAACACGAGCCCGGCTCGATCAGCGCGAACAACGAACGTGACGACACGTCAATGCGCGCCAGCGTACGGCGCAGCAAGCCGATGGTTTCGCGCACGAACCAGTGGTCCTTGTGCTGCATCAGGGTGGCGTCGGCGGCGAGCAGGTTACGGGCATCGCCTTCGGTCTTGAAGACCCAGGTGCCGACGTCGAGTTCGTTGGTGCGCATCGTGAGGATCGCGTCGTCGAGTTCGCGAGCAAACTGCAGCGGCCACCAGCTCGTGCCGGCCGCGACGATCGCGTCGATCCCCGTGGGCTGTTCGGCTTGCGGGGCTTTCGCGGTGAAGGTAGCAATGCGCTTCGCACGATCGATCGTGATATCGAGCGTTTTATAAGTCAGGCCGTCTTCGCGCTCAGTGCGTTCGATTCGCGTGAGCATGACGCCTTGTGCGTCCGCGGGACGATCGCTTTGCTCGGCGAGTTCGAGCGCGCGGGCCTGAATCGTCTGGTCGAACTGATTCGGCTTCACGACCTCATCCACAAGACGCCATGCTTTCGCCCGTTCGCCGCGAATGCCTTCAACCACCGTGCAGAAGATGTCCGCACGATCGTGGCGCACCTTACGTTTATCGGTAACACGCGTCAGGCCGCCCGTGCCCGGCAGCACACCTAACAGGGGCACTTCCGGCAACGAGACGGACGACGAGCGGTCATCCACCAGATAGATTTCGTCGCAAGCGAGCGCGAGTTCATAACCGCCGCCAGCGCATGCGCCGTTCACGGCAGCGAGAAACTTCAGACCTGAATGACGCGACGAGTCTTCGAGACCGTTGCGCGTTTCGTTGGTGAACTTGCAGAAGTTGACCTTCCACGCATGCGTGGACAGACCCAGCATGAAGATGTTCGCGCCCGAGCAGAACACGCGGTCCTTCAGGCTCGTCAGCACCACCGTTTTCACTTCGGGATGCTCGAAGCGGATGCGCTGTATCGCGTCGTGCAGTTCGATGTCGACGCCGAGGTCGTACGAATTCAGCTTCAGCTTGTAGCCGTCACGGATCCCGCCATCTTCGGCGATATCGATGCCGAGGGTCGCGACAGGGCCGTTGAAACTCAGCTTCCAATGCTTGTACTGCGAGGGATCGGTGCGGTAGTCGACCGGCGCGATTGCGGTTTCTGCTGTGGACATGGGGCGTCTCCTGACTGGACGATGCAAAACTTGTTTTTTGAACAATAGTGCATCTCCAAATCCATGTAAAGCACTTTAATGCATATTTGCTAGTAAACCCTGACGCCGCACTGCATTTCAGCTCACCCGTACTTCGTCCGGAGATTCCGCTGCGAGCCTTGCCGCAAGCCGGTCACGCAGCTGCAAATAGGCGTCGGCCAAGGTTTTCTCGCTAGTGTCGAAGGTCATGTCGGCACGGCCGTACAGTTCACTGCGCCCTGCCAGGATGCGTTTGAGGTCGTCCATCGCCTCCTTGTTGCCGGACATCGGCCGCAGATCGCCTTGCGCGACGACACGGCGCATATGCTCTTCCGGCGTGGCCTGCAACCACACGGTGAAACAGTGCGACAGCAGCGCGTTAAAGGTGCCCGACTCCGACACCAGTCCGCCCGGCGACGCGATCACCGCGCGCTCGTGCTCCTGAATCACCGCCTCGAGCGCGCGGTGTTCATAGCGCCGGTAAGCGCTCGCACCATAGAGGGAGTGAATCTCCGACGGCGGGCAGCCGGCGAGTTGTTCGATCACGCGCGTGAGTTCGACGAATGGCACCTTGCGCTCCTGCGCCAGCATCCGCCCGAAGGTTGACTTGCCTGCCCCGCGCAGGCCAATCAGCGCGATCCGGTCCTTGCGATGCGGGTCGCGCGGCGCTTGCGCGAACATTTCGGCGAGCGCCACACGGGCACGCTGTAACGCCGCCTGGTCACGCCCTTGCAGCAGTTCGCGGATCAGCAGCCATTCGGCGGAAGCGGTGGTTTCGTCGCCGATCACTTCGGCCAGCGGGCAGTTCAGCGTCGCCGCGATCTGCCGCAATACCAGTACCGACGCATTCCCCACGCCCGATTCCAGATTCGCCAGATGACGCTCCGACAAGCCGGTTTCAGTCGCCAGCGTCTTGCGCGTCATGCCGCGGCGCGCGCGCAGCAGACGCACGCGATCGCCCATTGCCGTCAGGAAAGGATCGCGCTCCTCTCGCTCGCCGCCGCGCTCAGCACCGCTGTCCGCCCCGGGGCTGGCCCGGCCCGCACGGCTTGCGTCCTCATCGGCAGGGTCGTCCAGCGGCGCGGAAGAGTAATTTTGGTTCATGTTTAACTGCCTTTTGACTGCGTTAAATGTACTATAGTGCTTGACACGCACTGAGTGAACGGTTAATTTTCGCCAAATATTGATCCAATAACAAACGCTGTCGAGATTTTTCGGCGGCATCACGGAAAAGGCGCGCAACACGCATGAATTAAGGTGCGTGAGCGCGCTGATCTGGAGGCTCACATGTCCCCACATGAGTTTCAATGCCTGATTGCGGGCGTGACAGAGCAACTCGCCAGTCGGCCGCTCGACGGCACGCTGGCCACGTGGCTCAACGATACCTATCCCGCGGATGGCACGACCTTCCGCGATCTCACCGATGCCTGCCGCACCGGCGTGACCGAAGGCTGGCTGTGCAACCGCGAAGGCGGTGGCATCCGCTATGGCCGGATCTTCAAGGCACTGCCGGATACCCACGGCTTTTCCGTCGACGTGGTCGATATGAAGGATATTGCCGGTCCGCATCACGTTCACCCGAACGGCGAAATCGATCTGATCATGCCACTCACCGAAGGCGCCACCTTCGACGGTCATCCGGCCGGCTGGTGCGTGTACGGCCCCGGCAGCGCGCATCGTCCGACCGTCGCGAATGGCCAGGCGCTGGTGCTGTATCTGCTGCCGCAAGGCGCGATCGAATTCACCGTCACCCCACCTTCCGCCTGAGCTTCGCCATGACTGAACTATTGAAAAACTACGTTGCCGGCCAGTGGATCGCAGGCGGCGGAGAAGGCGTGACGCTAACCGATCCGATCACCGGTGAAGCGCTCGTGCGCGTGTCGAGCCAAGGTCTGGATCTCGCTCACGCATTCGGTTTCGCCCGAGAAGACGGCGGCGCAGCTTTACGTGAGTTGACCTATGCGCAGCGCGCCGCCCGTCTTGCCGAGATCGTGAAACTGTTGCAAGCGAGGCGCGACGACTACTATGCGATCGCGACCGCGAACTCGGGCACGACGCGCAATGATTCGGCGGTCGACATCGACGGTGGAATCTTCACGCTGTCGTACTACGCGAAACTCGGTGTGTCGCTCGGCGACGTGCATGCGCTGCGCGACGGCAACGCCGCATCGCTGAGCAAAGACCAATCGTTCTCCGTGCAGCATGTGTTGACGCCAACGCGCGGCGTCGCGCTCTTCATCAACGCGTTCAATTTTCCGTCGTGGGGCTTGTGGGAGAAAGCAGCGCCCGCGTTGTTGTCCGGCGTGCCTGTCATCATCAAGCCCGCTACGGCGACAGCATGGCTCACGCAAAAAATGGTTGCCGATGTGGTCGACGCAGGCATTCTGCCGCCCGGCGCATTGTCAGTCATCTGCGGCGGTTCAGCGGGTCTGCTCGATCAGATTCAGGCATTCGACGTGGTGTCGTTCACCGGCTCCGCGCAAACCGCCACAACATTGCGCGCGCACCCGGCTTTCGTCGAGCGCGGTGCGCGCCTGAATGTCGAGGCCGACAGCCTCAACAGCGCCATTCTCTGTGCCGATGCAACACCCGATACGCCAGCCTTCGAATTGTTCATCAAGGAGGTAGTACGGGAAATGACCGTGAAGTCCGGTCAGAAATGCACGGCGATCCGGCGCGCGTTCGTGCCGGAAGCAACGCTCGAAGCGGTCCTGGATGCACTCAAAGCAAAGCTCGCGAAAATAAGCGTCGGCAATCCGCGCAACGACGCGGTGCGGATGGGCTCGCTCGTGAGCCGCGAGCAGTACGAGAACGTGCTGGCCGGCATCGCCGCGTTGCGCGAGGAAGCCGTGCTCGCGTACGACGGTTCGGCTGCACCGCTGATCGATGCGGACGCATCGATTGCGGCCTGCGTCGCGCCGCATCTGTTCGTCGTCAACGATCCCGATCGCGCAACACTGCTGCACGATGTCGAAGTGTTCGGACCGGTGGCAACCGTGGCGCCCTATCGCGTCGCCGCCGCGGCAAGCGGTGCCCTTCCCGAAGCGCACGCCGTCGCACTCGCGCGACGCGGCCAGGGTTCGCTCGTCGCGTCGATCTATTCGAACGACGACGCGCATCTCGGCCGCCTCGCGCTGGAACTCGCCGATTCGCATGGGCGTGTGCACGCGATCTCGCCCTCAGTCCAGCAGAGTCAAACCGGCCACGGCAACGTGATGCCGATGTCGCTGCATGGCGGACCGGGCCGCGCAGGCGGCGGAGAAGAACTCGGCGGCCTGCGTGCCCTGGGTTTCTATCACAGACGCTCGGCCATTCAGGCATCGAGCGCGGCGATCGACGCATTGACGCAAACCACGCATTTGCCGGCAGCGTAACGGCGCAAGACAGGCATCAAGCAATGAGGTAGCAAGCATCGAGCGGATCACGAGCACATAACCGCCGGACCGCCCCCACCCGATGGAGGAGACATATGGAAACCCTGCTGGAACCGGCTGCGAGTCAGCCCGCCGCGACGGTCGAACCGCCGCCCGCGGTATTTAACTTCGCGGCCTACCTGTTCCGATTGAACGAATCGCGCGCCGCCAAGACCGCTTATATCGACGATACCGGCACCACCACTTACGGCGAACTCGAAGAGCGGGCCCGGCGTTTCGCAAGCGCATTGCGCGCCCTCGGCGTGCATCCGGAAGAACGCGTGCTGCTGGTGATGCTCGATACCGTCGAGCTGCCGGTCGCCTTTCTCGGCGCGCTCTATGCGGGCGTCGTGCCGGTCGTTGCGAACACGCTGCTCACCGCCGCCGACTATGTGTACATGCTGACGCACAGCCACGCGCGCGCCGTGATCGCATCGGGTGCCTTGCTGCCGAATGTCACGCAGGCGATGGATACCGCCGAACACGACGGTTGCCAGTTGATCGTTTCGCAGCCGCCCGAAAACGAGCCCTTAATCGCGCCGCTACTCAAGGATCTGATCGACGCGGCCACGCCGGCCATCAAGGCGCCCACGACAGGTTGCGACGATATCGCGTTCTGGCTGTATTCGTCAGGGTCGACCGGCAAACCGAAAGGCACCGTCCACACGCACGCGAATCTGTACTGGACGGCTGAGCTGTACGCGAAGCCGATTCTTGGCATCGTCGAAAGCGACGTGGTTTTCTCGGCGGCCAAATTGTTCTTTGCGTATGGTCTGGGCAACGGTCTGACGTTCCCGCTTTCGGTCGGCGCCACAGCCGTATTGATGGCCGAACGTCCCACCGCCGAGGCCATTTTCACGCGCCTCGTGCGGCATCGCCCGACCATTTTCTACGGCGTGCCGACGCTGTACGCGAGCATGCTCGTGTGCCCTAACCTGCCCGCGCGCGCCGATGTCGCGATGCGCGTGTGCACGTCGGCGGGCGAAGCGCTGCCACGCGAAATTGGCGAGCGCTTCACAGCACACTTCGGCTGTGAGATTCTCGACGGTATCGGCTCGACCGAAATGCTGCATATCTTCCTGTCGAATCGTGCGGGCGCGGTCGAATACGGCACCACGGGCCGTCCGGTGCCCGGCTATGAAATCGAACTGCGCGACGAAGCGGGCCATGCGGTGCCTGATGGCGAAGTAGGCGATCTGTATATCAAGGGGCCGAGTGCCGCACTGATGTACTGGAGCAATCGCGAGAAGTCGCGTGCGACGTTCCTCGGAGAGTGGATTCGCAGTGGCGATAAATACTGCCGCCTCGCGAACGGCTGCTACGTGTACGCGGGCCGTAGCGACGACATGTTGAAAGTGAGCGGCCAGTACGTATCGCCCGTCGAAGTGGAAATGGTCCTGGTGCAGCATGATGCGGTGCTGGAAGCCGCGGTGGTCGGCGTAGATCACGGCGGCCTCGTGAAAACCCGCGCATTCGTGGTGTTGAAGCGCGAATTCGCGCCGTCTGAGATACTCGTGGATGAGTTGAAGGCTTTCGTCAAGGAGCGGCTCGCGCCGCATAAGTATCCTCGCGATATTTTATTCGTCGACGATTTGCCGAAAACGGCTACCGGCAAGATCCAACGCTTCAAACTGCGCGAACAGTCATAAGGTGATCCATGCAGAACCCCGCAAGCTCAACCATTGTTAGCGACTTCGCTGAGTTGCCTGCCACGGCATCGCATGGGCCTTTGCGGATCGAATATCGTTGGGTGAATGAGGCGGCAGGCGATGCACCCATTGCCGTCTTCCTGCACGAAGGACTCGGCTCGATTGCAATGTGGCGCGACTGGCCGCAAGTCTTGTGCGAGCGGCTCGGCATACGTGGCCTCGTGTATTCGCGGCCCGGTTATGGACTCTCCACACCGCGCGAACACGACGTCAAATGGCCAGTCGATTTCATGACGGAGCAAGCACGCGATATCCTGCCCGCCTTGCTCGACGCGCTCGATATCGGCATGCAGGAGCGCAGACTCATGTGGGTGGTCGGCCATAGCGACGGCGGCTCAATTGCGCTGCTGTACGCGGCGATGCATCCAGATGAATTGGCCGGCGCGGTAGCAATCGCACCGCATGTATTCGTCGAAGACATCTCGGTGGAAAGCATCGCGCAGACCAAAGAACTCTACGAAACCACGGATCTGCGCAGCAAGCTCAGTCGCTATCACGCTGACGTCGATTCCGCGTTTTATGGCTGGAACGATATCTGGTTGAATCCGGCGTTCAGGGAATGGAACATCGCTAGTGAACTGGCCGCCATCAAGCAACCTCTGCTTGCGGTGCAAGGCCACGACGATAACTACGGCACGATGGCGCAGATCGATACGATCGCCGAGCGAGTGCCTCATGCGCAATTGGTCAAACTCGATGCTTGCAGACACTCGCCGCATCGCGATGCGCCGGACGCGTTGAACGAGGCGATTGCGGCGTTTATCTCGCGGCAGCGTTGAACATCATCGCGGTACGCTCTCCCGCCGGTGTGCACCGGCTATCGCGTTTTCCATAGCCGGCAAATCGTAGCGATCCACGATTAAGGATCGAGGGCCGGCAGATTCCTCACTATTTCTCACCGAATCTTCACAAAACTTACACAGGTCGGCGATTATTCTTCTGCATCGTTGACCCGGGCACGCGAATGCCCTGGCGCTCACTCCCCCGTGCCGGAGGCATTCCATGTCCGTTGTGTCGAAGCCGACTGTTGCCTTACATCGCAAACGTTTGGCAGGCGCACTGATTGCCATGTCGCTGTGCGGATTGCTCGGCGCCTGCGGCAACGACGACGACAAAGCGCCGGACACGAACGCAGTGAGTTCTACCAATAGTGCCGGTGATGACAACGGCGCTTCACAGGTCTTGGCAGCGAGCCCGTCTTCCGCCTCACCCGCCTCACCCGCCTCACCCGCACTCACGATTCAAACCCCAGCGCTGCCCGCATCAAGCGCCGACACGGCTCTGTCCGCTGCCGCATCGACGCCGCTCGCCACACCCGTCATCCACACCGTAGATTGAGTTCCGCGCCCCACGCGATGCGCGGCTCATGTTAGCGCGCCGCGTGGTTCGTTCCTCTTATGAAGATCGAAAGCCAAAACCATGACTTCAAAAAATCGCCGTGAATTTCTGCGCTCCGCCGCGCACGCCGCCGGATCCGCCACCGCGTTGAGCATGTTGCCGCTGGGCATTCGCAACGCTCTCGCGATTCCCGCCAACAACAAGACCGGCAGCATTCGCGACGTCGAGCACATCATCGTGCTGATGCAGGAAAACCGCTCGTTCGATCACTACTTCGGCACGCTCAAGGGCGTACGTGGTTTCGGCGACACGCGCGCGATCAATCTGCCCAACGGGAAGCCGGTGTGGTATCAGCCGCTCGCCGCGGATGTCGGTTATGTGTTGCCGTTCCGCCCCAGCGCGCCGAACCTCGGTCTGCAGTTCCTGCAGGACCTCGCGCACGACTGGACCAGCACGCACGCAGCATGGAACGGCGGCCGCTACGATCAATGGGTGCCGTCCAAGGGCACCACGACGATGGCTTACCTCACGCGCGACGACATTCCGTTCCACTATCAACTTGCCGACGCGTTCACGATCTGCGACGCGTACCACTGCTCGCTGATGGGCCCGACCGACCCGAACCGCTACTACATGTGGAGCGGATGGGTCGGCAACGACGGCAACGGTGGCGGCCCGGTGATCGATAACTCGGAGCTCGGCTACGGCTGGTCCACGTATCCGGAAGTGCTGCAGAACGCCGGCATCACCTGGAAGATCTATCAGGACATCGGCACCGGACTCAACTCAAACGGCTCGTGGGGCTGGACGCAGAACCCGTACATCGGCAACTACGGCGACAACTCGCTGCTCTACTTCAACCAGTACCGCAACGCGCAGCCGGGCAACCCGCTGTATGACAACGCCCGCACGGGCACCAACGCAGCCAATGGCGACGGTTACTTCGACATCCTCAAGCGCGACGTGCAGAACAATGCCTTGCCGCAAGTTTCGTGGATCGTCGCGCCGGAAGCGTATTCCGAGCACCCGAACTGGCCGTCCAACTATGGTGCGTGGTACGTCGATCAGGTCTTGCAGATTCTCACGTCGAATCCGGAGGTATGGAGCAAGACCGTGCTGCTGATCAATTACGACGAAAACGA
Organism: Paraburkholderia sp. D1E; assembly: GCF_052682275.1. Classification (NCBI taxonomy): domain Bacteria; kingdom Pseudomonadati; phylum Pseudomonadota; class Betaproteobacteria; order Burkholderiales; family Burkholderiaceae; genus Paraburkholderia; species Paraburkholderia sp. D1E. The sequence goes on along the minus strand of NZ_JBQYMB010000001.1, from coordinate 5,858,924 downwards.
CGGCTTCTTCGATCACATGGCGCCGCCGTTCGCGCCGGCGTCGAGTGCAAACGGTTTGTCCACCGCCGACACCAGCAATGAAAACTATGCAGGCAACGGTAGTACGCCGGCGGGTCCGTACGGACTCGGTCCGCGCGTGCCGATGCTGGTGGTCTCGCCGTGGTCGAAAGGCGGCTACGTGTGCTCGGAACTGTTCGACCATACGTCGGTGATCCGCTTCATCGAAAAACGCTTCGGCGAGCAGCACAATCTCGGCGAATCGAACATCACGCCGTGGCGCCGCGCGGTGTGCGGCGATCTGATGTCGGCATTCAACTTCAGCACCCCGAACGACGCGTTTCCGACGCTGCCGAGCACGAGCGGCTATGTGCCGCCCGACCAGAGCCGCCATCCGGACTATGTCCCGCTGCCGCCGCTCCTGCAGGCTGTGCCGAAGCAGGAACCCGGCGTACGCCCGGCCCGCGCCCTCCCGTACGAGCTGTTCGTGCGCGTGCATGGTGAAGGCTCGGCCAACAAGCTGACGATGCGTTTCGTCAATTCGGGCCGCACGGGCGCCGTGTTTCTCGTCTATGCAGCGAATGGTCTCGCCGCGCCGCTTACGTATACGGTCGAAGCCGGCAAGCGGCTGCAGGATCAATTGCCATTGAATGTCGACGGTACGTACGATTACACGGTCTATGGCCCGAACGGTTTTCTGCGCCGCTTCGCGGGCAAGCCGGTTGCGAGAAGCTGGTGGCACGGCTCCGATATCGCGCGGCCGGAAGTCGCCGAAGGCTACGACGTCGCGAACGGCAACCTGCAATTGCGGTTGGAGAACGTGGGCAGCGCACGTTGCCAGTTCACCATCGTCAATGCCTATGATGCGAGCAACGTGGTCAAACATTCGGTGCGCGGTGGCGACACTGAACAGCTATACCTCGATCTGCGCAACGCCTATGGCTGGTACGACCTCGCAATTACCGTCGACACAGACCCGTCGTTCGCGCGACGTTTCGCCGGACACGTGGAAACCGGCAAGAGCAGCATGAGCGATCCGGCACTGGGCAGCTAAGTTTCCACTAAGCCTTTACCAAAAAGAAGCGGTCGCTGCGATAGAAAGCAACGGCCGCTTTTTCATGCGTACGCATCGCAACGCTTAAACCGTAGTCTCAAGCCGCTACAGCCGCCCTCGCCGAGGCGCGCTCACACATCTTCTCGTGAATCGCTTGCACAACGAACTCCGCATCGCGCGCGACACCGGAGAAGCGTCCTGAACCCCACGTATGCAGCCACGGCAGGCCGACGAAATACAAACCATCGTTCAATGTAATGCCGCGCGTATGCGCCGGATATCCCCGGCCATTGAACACGGGCGCGTCGAGCCAGCTGAAGTCCGGCGTGAAGCCGATGCACCAGATAATCGCCGAAATACTGCTAGCCTCCAGATCGAGCGTGGTACGTTCTTCGGCCGGCCGCCAGAGGGGTTCGTAGACCTCGCCCGCGGGTGCGTCGATGCCATGCTTTTCAATGAAGCCGTCGATGCTCGCATTGATCCGGTTATACGTATCGTCTGCGGCGTCGAGATTGACAGCGAGCGTCGGCGCGAAATGGAATTGCCCGTCGCGCAGATCGTCGAGCCTGCCGTACAACTCCATGCCTTCAGCAGCGAACTTGCGCAGGTCGATGTCGCGGCCGCCATCCCGGCCGGTCACATAGTGATTGGTGTTGTCACGTACGCCTTCGCGTAGCGGATGCTTTTCGACCGGCATGTCGTAGTACTGCATGTCGGCAAGCCAATCGACCACATCACGACCCCGATAGAAGCGCGCGCAGCGCGGTGCCTCGCCAACCGCGAGAACCACCTTGCGCCCCGCCAGATGCAAGTCCTCCGCGATCTGCGCGCCGGATTGCCCCGTGCCGACCACCATGACCGCGCCTTCAGGCAAGGCCTGTGGATTCCGATAAGCCGACGACTGCAACTGCACGATGCCTGCGGGCAAGCGCTCGGCGAGACGCGGCACGATAGGCGTGTGATAGCCGCCCGAAGCCACCACGACCTGCTCCGCCGTGAAATCGCCTTGCGTGGTCGCGATCGTATAGACCCCATCGTTGCGTTGCTTAACGCGCCTCACTTCCACATGCTCGATCACCGGCGCATCGACGTGCGCGATGAAGCCGTCGAGATAGTCGATGATCTCGTCTTTCTTCATGAACCCGTGCGGATCGTCGCCCCGGTATGGATAGCCCGGCAATGCGCATTGCCAGTTCGGCGTCACGAGACAGAAGGCGTCCCAACGTTGCTGGCGCCACGTATGCGTGATTGAGTTCTTTTCCACGACCAGATGGTCGATACCCGCCTGCTTGAGGAAATAGCTGACCGATAGGCCCGCCTGCCCGCCGCCGACGATGAGCACACTGTAATGCCCATCGGCACGCGCATGATGTGTTGGATTCGACATGATGCGTCCTCTGCAAAATAAGTGTCTAGATGAATTCGAGAACCTTGACGGTCGCCTCTGGGTGATCGCGAAAGCGCTCAGCATCGCGTTCGATCTGCGCAAGCTGGTCCATCGCCGCAGAGCAGGCAAAGCCGTATTTCTCGCGTACGCGTTCCGACGCGATACCTAACGCCTGCCGTGAACGTTCGACGAAATCGTCCAGCGCATAGGTCTCTCCAGGCTTGAAAAAATCGCCGATGACGAGCGACGGCGAATAACAGTTCGCTTCGTCGCCATCGGGCCACTGAATCCGAAAGTGCATGACAGGCATCGCAAATCCTCTATCAATCAATGAATAGCCGGCGTGCGCTTTGCAAGGAAGCGGCAAGTAAAGCAGCGTTTCGCCCGGCACGACCGGTGCAAAGGGCGTCACATCATGGCCGAGCGCAGTCAACGCCGTCGCCAGTTCGAGCGTATGCATCACGCCACCGCGCGGGTTGACTGAATGCGTCAGCAATGCGCTACGCAACCTGTTCACCGCGGACCGTCCGTCGCGATCATGAACGGCTCGCGATTGAAATCCCACAACACCGCAGTCTCTTCGTGCTGACGCAAAACCACTTCACGCGTTGCATCGACCGAACCAATCACCGCGCACGCGAGCGAACGCGAGTCAAACTGCGCCTGCACGGCTTCCACCTGTTCTTCCCGCACCGATAGCAGATAGCCGAAACTCGGAAACGCTGTGACCCAGCGCTCCAACGGAACATCTGCAGGCTTCGGAATACGATCGATATCTATCCGCGCGCCCACCCGCGAGCATTCGAGCAACATCAGCGCCGTGCCGAGCGTGCCGGCCATGCTGATGTCTTTCGCCGCGTCGCACAAGCCACCTTCCGCCAATTTCGGCAGCAGTTCCAGATCCGCTCCAAGGCGTCCAGACGGCGCGTCCACCGATGCATTCCAGAACGGATAAGGTTCCTCAAACCGGCCTCGCAAATCGACAGCCATCATCAGCCGGTCACCCGGTTTCGCGTTGAAACTCGAAAGCAGCGTCTTCGCTCGCCCCACAATCGACACCGCCAGTTGCGCTGCATTGCTGCGCGTATTCGTATGACCGCCGACAATCGGCACGCCATAAGCGACAGAGGCCGCCGCCATGCCTGCAAGCATGTCCCCGGCCGCGCCAATGCCCTCACTCCACAGCGCATCAACCACCGCAAGGGGCCGACCACCCATCGCGTAGATGTCGCTGACGTTGACCATCACACTGCTATAGCCGGCGAACCACGGCATCGCGCTCACGAAATCGCTGACCATGCCTTCGATTGCGAACAGTAGATAGCCATCGCCATCGGCGAGTGCCGCGCAGTCGTCGCCAAGTGCGACGGCCTGTGCGAGATCCTGCGCACCGCCAGGCAGATGCCGTGCGAGCGAGCTGACCACATCGGCGATATCAGTCTTGTGCCGAAACCCGCGGCTTTCGCGCAAGCTGGCAACGAGATCGGCCACGTTCATGCGGCTCTCCGTGCGGACTGAAGGCCATGTGGTTGCGTGTGAGTCACCAAGCCGCCATACGGCGTCACGCATGGCGGATACCAATCCAGCTGCGCCTGCATCAGATGATGAGGTCGCCCCAATAGCGTTTCTTTAGCAAGCACGTCCCAATGCATCGCGCAAAAGAGCGGCACGTTCTGGCTCTGCACATGCGCGAAAAAAGTCTCGCAGCCGAGCGCATGGGCGCTGCTCACCGCGAGACGAATCAGCGTAGCACCGATCTTGCCGTGACGGCGAAACGCCGCATGCACGGCAAGTCGCGAACCGAACCACACGTTGCCCTCATCGCGATGAATCCGCACAGTGCCGACCACCTGCTCCGGCATGCCGGCCACGCAACTGACTGCCACCAGTTGCTGCGCGTGTCGATCGATATCGTCGCGATCATCGCCGACAAAAATGCCCTGCTCAATGCAGAACACTGCGCGCCTCAACTTGTACGCTTCGTCGGCTTCCCAATCCAGGGTGGTCCATTTGATACGGAATTCGCTCGGCGTATACGGTGCAAAAACAACGTCGCCATCCAGTGCCTCGCCTGCAATCGCTTCCCCGAACATGATCACTCCTCGTACGATGACAGCGATGAACACGCGCCGCATTTGCCGCATCCCGCCTTGATATCGCTCGAACGCATCGCGGCGGCGTTGAGCATGCCACCGAGCGGCTGCAGGACCGACTTCATGAATTCAGGAGTGGGCGCCGGATGATCTTCGAGCGGTGTGCCGCTGATCGGCACGAACGGCACCACGAACGGATAGACGCCGAGTTCGATCAGTTCACGCGACACGGTCAGAATCGCTTCGGCACTATCGCCGAGACCGGCGAGTATGTACGTGCTGACCTGGCCGCGCCCGAATACGGCAACCGCGGCCTTGAACGCCTCCATGTAACGCGACATCGGCACGCCCGCTTTGCCCGGCATGATGCGTTTGCGCAATGCGGGCGCCACCACTTCGAGATGCATGCCGAGCGTATCGATGCCGCTCGCCTTCATGCGCGTGAACCAGCGATCGTCGTCAGGCGGCTCACATTGCGCCTGAATCGGCAGATCCACCGCCGCCTTGATGGCGAACGCGCTCTCGCACAGAATCCGCGCGCCACGATCAGGCGTGGGCGGCGTGCCGGTGGTCAGCACCATGTGCTTGACGCCGTCGAGCAACACCGCTGCACGCGCCACTTCGGCCAATTGTTCCGGCGTTTTGCGGGCGATCGTGCGGCCTGCCGCGAGCGACTGCCCGATTGCGCAGAACTTGCAACTCTTGTGACGGCTCTCGTAGCGGATGCAGGTTTGTAGCACCGTCGTGGCCAGCACGTCCGCACTATGCAAGGTGGCGATGTGCGAGTACGGCACACCGTCGAGCGTTTGCATGCCGTAAAAACGCGGTGCTTTCGGAAAGCTGATATTGGCAATCGGAATCATGCCCCGCAACAACGCGCTCGAGCCGTTCGCGTCCGGCGTCTGCGCGACGAACGGCGAGTGCCATGCGGTGCTCGTATGCACCGGCACCATGATCGTCACGCCGTCCACCGTTACGGCCTTGTGGTCCGATGGGCCTGCGCCGCCGCGCCGGCTCGCGGCGCCCGCATCCGGAGACACGAGCCGCAAACCGGCCGACTGCAATTCAGTCATCAATTGCCGGCTCGCTGCCGACAGTGTCTCGCTGGAGTTCATCGCGCCATCCCTCGTCTGAATCAAAACCAGTACTCGAAGCACTGGACCACACCGCCATCGGTGCGACGGTTTCCGCCGGCCGCCGGTTGATCGCAAGGCTGAGCAATTCAGGCCGCGCGTAATGGCCGACCGAATCCATCATGCGTTTGCGTTTGGTGATCAACGTCATGTCGAGATCGGCGATTACCATGCCCTCACCTTCACGCAGCGGCTGGGCCAGATGTTGCCCATCGGGCGACACGATCGCGGTATTGCAGCCGCCGCGCAGCGCTTTCTGCAGATTCGTATCCGGCGTGACCGACGCGATCTGCGCTTCGGTAAGCCAGCCCGTTGCATTGACCACAAAGCAGCCCGACTCCAGCGCGTGATGCCGGATGGTCACCTCGATCTGATCGGCGAAGATCGGCCCCACCAGCGAACCGGGAAACTGGCTGCAATGAATCTCTTCATGCTGCGTCATCAATGCGTAGCGCGCGAGGGGGTTATAGTGCTCCCAGCAAGCGAGCGCACCGACACGCGCCACGGCCGTTTGAGCGACTTTTAAACCCGCCGCGTCGCCCTGGCCCCAGATCATCCGTTCGTGAAACGTCGGCGTGATCTTGCGGCGCTTGAGCACCAGTTGGCCGTCCGCGTCGAAGATCAGTTGCGTGTTGTAGAGGCTGCCGTGGTCGCGCTCGTTGACGCCTAGCACCACCACCATCCTATGCAAACGCGCCCGCTCAGCCACCGCTTGCGTCACCGGGCCCGGCACGATCACGGCTTCCTCATAGAGCTTCATGTGATCGGCGCCGGATGCAACCGGCGGCCGCACGAAAGAAAAGTACGGGTAGTACGGCACGAAGGTTTCCGGGAACACGATCAGTTGCACGCCTTCGCGTGCGGCCTTCTCGATGGCCTCGCATACCTTCTCGAGGGTGCCGCCGCTCCGTTCGAAGTCCGGTGCGATCTGGACTGCGGCGGAACGCACGATGCGCTTGTCGGACATAGTGGTCACCCGCCTCTCGTCAAACCGTCCACGTGTGGATGATCAGCGCGTTGTCCTTGCGATGAAGCAGCTGGATATCGAGCACGTCGAGCGGACTGACCGGGCGGATGCCTTCGATCAGCGACGCTTCGCCGTGTCCATACAAGGCTTGCAGTGCGAAGCGGCAGGCGTACACCTTGCCGCCCTCTTCCATGAATTTCATCAGTTGCTTGTTGAAGTTCAGGTGACCGGGGAACGCTTCGTCGCCGAGGGTTGGAAAGCCGCGTTGCAGACCGAGCGTGACGCCCGGTCCATACAGCAGTACTGACGTCTCGAAACCCTTGCGTTGCAGACGGGTGGCCTGAAGCAAGTTGACGAAACCGATCGAGCCTTCGAACGCAACCGTGTGAAACGTGACGAGCGCCTTCTCGCCCGGTTCCGCTTTTACGTCTTCGAAGACTTTCTCTTCGTAGTCGACAAGGTAATCGCCTTTCTGATGCAGCGGTTTGTTGACGGCTGGCATGACACTCTCCGATCAGGTTTGCTAAGTAAAAGATGACGCGCGTTCAATCTGTGCGCGCTTCTCCTAATGCAACGCCCGTGCCATTGATCGGCCACACAAATGCGATCAATCAGCAATCAATTCCGGCTCGATTCGACATGCGACTCGAAAATTCTTTTGGCGCGAAGGTTGCATGCAGCCGGGGCGTCACGAGCATTCGCACTCAGCGCCGCGATATCGCACCAGCAGGGTGCGGTTTGCCGGCAAAGACGTGTCGGCGTGGTGCACTCATTCACCACTGGCGATCAATCCGATCATTGAGTGCCTCAGCATCCGATCAACTTTAATGACCTTCACCCAAAGCCCAAGGCGATGAGCAGCCCGACACACCACTGGATCAAACGTCTCGCCGATATCCGCAAACCGGCCTACCTCGCGATTCCCGAACTGATTGAAGAAGATCTCGCCACCGGCCGTCTGCGTCCGCGCGACCGCCTGCCTGGGCTGCGCGATCTCGCCCGGGAACTCGCACTGAACTACACAACGGTGGCACGCGCGTATGCGGAAGCGCGAAAGCGCGGTTTGCTCGATTCGCGCGCCGGCAGCGGCACCTTCGTGCGCGGCCGCACCGCGACCTTGCCGCTGGCCGGCGGCACCAGCATCGAGATGTCGATGAACACGCCACCCGAGCCGCCCGATTACGCCGCGCATTTGCGCGACTCGGCCGCGCGCCTGATGACCGGCTGCGATCCTTACCAGTTACTCCGTTATCAGGACTTCGGCGGTTCCGCCGCCGACAAGGACGCGGGCGCCGAATGGCTGAAGCGGCGCGTGCCGCATTGCGACGCGCAGAACGTGCTGGTGTGCCCTGGCATTCATAGCGCGCTGGTGGCGCTCGTCTCGCAGTTGGCACGGCCCGGCGGCACGATCTGCCTCGACACGCTCGCCTACCCCGGCATCAAGGCGATCGCCGCGCAACTCGGCGTGCGTCTGCAAGCTCTGCCGCGCGACGACGAAGGTCCGCTCGCTCACGCATTCGAAGCGCTCTGCAAGACCGACAAGCCGAGCGCGTTCTATTGCAATCCGACGCTGCAGAACCCGAGCACGCTGACGCTCACGCACAAACGGCGCGAGGCCCTCGCAGACGTTGCGTTGCGCTACAACGTCCCGATCATCGAAGACGACGCCTACGCGATGCTGCCGCAGAATGCGCCCGATGCGCTCGCGAGCTTCGCACCCGAACTGACCTACTACGTGACGGGTTTATCGAAGAGCCTCGGCGCCGGTTTGCGGGTCGCGCATCTGCACGCACCGACTGCAAGGCAAACACAGCGCCTCGCTGGCGCATTGCGCGCGACCACGGTGATGGCGAGTCCGTTCACGGTCATGCTCGCGACGCAATGGATCGTCGACGGCACCGCGCTCGACATGCTCAACGCGATTCGCAATGAATCGCGCGCGCGCCAGGCGATTGCCTCGCGCATGCTCGAAGCGTGGCCTTACGAAGCGCATCCGGATGGTTTTCATTTGTGGTTACCGGTGCCGGTCGAAAGTGGCTGGAGTGCATCGGAACTCGCGTTGCAACTGCGCAATCAGGGCATCGCCGCGGTTGCAGGCGCGGCGTTTTCCACCGACGGCAATCCGCCGAACGCCATGCGTGTGTGTCTCGGCGGCTCGAAGACGCGCGACGAATGCGAAGAGGCGCTGTGCATCGTGGGCGAGACACTCGACCATCCGCATCATCTGCATTCTCCAGTGATGTGAAATCGTCCGCCTGCTTCGGCATAGATGCGTTGCGCCGACCATTATTGTCATATGAATACGGTGCACAGCAAGGCATCGAGTCTGGTGCAAAGCGTGAGTTTCTTCCGGATCGGCACGGCGGCGTTCTAAGACCCGAAATCGAGCCCGCCGATCAATACCACCGGCTCAGCCTGTGTGTGCGAGAGAAAATCCAGTTCGCGCACATGGCGCCAGGCTTCGAGCTTGCGCGGCAGCGCAGCCAGATAGCCGGCGAAGCGCGTCGGCCCTTCCGCGCCCATCAACTGTTCGATCTCGTCGTTATCCCAGGTCAGAAACAGATTCAAGGGATGCGGGTAGTGGCTGAGGCCCTCGATCGGTGCTGCGTGAATTCGCACGCGTGTGGGACGCCCATGTCCGCCGTAAGGCAGTACTTCGGTATGCACAGTGGTGGCAAAACATGCGGCGATCGCCTCGGCGATGCGAGGCGCAAACTGTTCATCGAAACGGACGGCACTCTCTGGACGCATCTATGTCTCCGACGTTCTTCACAACGAGCGAAGTATCGTAGCATGCGGGTGGGCCTCGGCCCTGTTACTCGCCTGTCGCATGTTTGCTGCGTAGCTGTGGCGTCCTTGTTGTCTATGGCGTTGGCCTTTCCTTGATTTCTTATTGGTTTATTAGCGTTGCCCCTGTGCGGGGCGGCACTTACTTCTCTTTGCCGCCGCGTAACTATTCAGCGGTTGTAAACTGGAACCAGGCCATGCATAGTGAAGGACATGACGAAGATGCCCGACATCAAGGATCTGACGCCTGAACAGAAGGACGCACTGATCGTCGATCTTGTGAGGCGTCTGAACGAGCTTGAGGCGAAGCTTGAGAAGGACAGTCATAACTCCAGCAAGCCACCATCAAGCGACGGCCCGAAGCGCAAACCGAAGTCGTTGCGCGGCGTAAGCGGTGCACGCCCGGGAGCGCAGCCCGGTCATAAAGGCAAGACGCTAAAACGCGTGGCGCAACCCGATCACATTGAGATTCACCCGGTGGCGCGGGTGTGCGATGCATGCGGGGCACGGCTTGATTCCACACGGATCACCGTGGTGACTGAAGGACGTCAGGTGATCGATTTGCCGCCCACGCGTTTTGAGGTGACCGAACATCGCGTGCAGATCGCACAGTGTCGCTGCGGCAAACGTCATTCGGGCGTGTTTCCCGAAGGCGTAAGCCAGGCGGTGCAGTACGGTGCCCAGGTGCGCGCCGCGGCAGTCTATCTGACGCAGTACCAGCAACTGCCAGTGGGACGCACCGCTCAGGCGCTGACGGATCTGTTCGGTCTGCGTGTGAGTACCGGCACCGTGCAGCACAGCATTGATCAGGCAGCACATCTGCTGGCGCCCGCAGTTGAACAGATCAGCCAGGCACTGCATAAGCAGCCGGTCGTGCATTTCGATGAGAGCAGCATGCGCGTGGGACGTACGCCCCACTGGCTGCATACCGCGTCAACGCGCACGCTGAGCTGGTACGGTGCGCACCACAAGCGCGGTCGCGAGGCACTCGACAGTTTCGGCATTCTGCCTGGCTTCACGGGCATCGCGGTACATGACGGCTGGCGACCGTATGCCTACTATGACTGCGACCATGCGCTATGCAATGCCCACCATCTGCGCGAGTTGGTGTTTGTGCTGGAGTCCACCGGGCAGGCGTGGGCCCAGCAGATGATTGATCTGCTGTGTCAGGCCAAACGCGAGAGTGAGCTCAGTCTGGCCTGCGGCAACACGGCACTGAGTCGATCGCGCCAGCGCTATTACGCCAGGCGAAGTCGGGCGCTGATTGCTCTGGGAGACAGGCTTAATCCCCAGCAGGCGCGCGAGTCCAGGCGCAAGGAGCGGCGCGGCAAGATCAGGCAGAGCTTTGCCTACAATCTGCTGCGCCGCCTGCACACACAGACGCGCCAGGTATGGCGTTTTATTGCAGATCACCGTGTGCCGTTCGACAACAATCTGGCCGAGCGCGATATCCGCATGCCCAAACTCAAGCAGAAAATATCAGGGTGTTTCCGCTCTGTCTGCGGCATGGAGGCGTTCTGCACAATCCGCTCCTATCTCGCCACTTTGCGTAAGCAGAACCGCTCGCTGATCGATGCGCTGGCCTTGAGCTTTGCCGGTTTGGTCGTTTCGCCCCTGCCGGCCGCTGAATAGTTACGCCGCCGCAAAGAGAAGTAAGCAAGAGAAAGCGGCTCACACCGCTAATTTTTAAGCGGGTCCCTCGCGCAGCCACGGTAGTGGTGCATCTGGAATCCGTGCCCTCGCACATTCAGCCGTGGTGACAAAGGGCTCATCAGCGCCCACTCCACACTGCGTGCGTCGTGGATGGGTATGCCACGGAAACCTGCGGGGTGCGTGGGCGGGTGCGTAATTCTCCGCTTGCCCTCCCTTTTCTAGCTCGCCTCAATTAATCGAGTTTGCCGTACACCGTCTCGCCCTCGAACAACGTCATCGTCGTCGCCACCTCCGCTATCCGATGTGGCGCCACCTCGCGTACGTCGTCACTCAGTACCGCGAGCGATGCCGGACGGCCCACGCTCAGTTGGCCCGCCTGGTCGTCGAAACGCAAGCTGTACGCGGAATTGTGCGTGTACGCCTGCATCATCGTTGCGAGATCGACGCTTTGCTCGGGAAGGAACGGCGTGTCGTCGATATCGCCAGGCCTCGCACGGCGCAACGCGGTTTCTATTGCCACCAGCGGGTTTTGTGTCGATACCGGCCAGTCGGAACCGCCCGATAACATCGCACCATTGCGCTGCAAATCGCCAAACGCATAGTGGCGGCTCATTCGCCGTTCTCCCAGCAATTGCGTGTACAGATCCTGCAGATCCGGTGCGACACTGCCCCAGACGGCCTGAATCGATGCGATGGCACCGGTCTCGGCGAAACGCGGTACGTCCTGTGAGTCGATCAGTTGTACGTGCGCCAGTTGCGCTCGGCGGTCGCGGCGGCCGCGTTCGTGGTTCAGCGCCTCAAGTGCGTCCAATGCCATTCGTACCGCGCGGTCGCCGATCGTGTGGAAATGTAGATCGAAGCCGGCAGCGTCAGCGGCAAATACAGCCTCGCGCAGTTGCGCGGGATCCCAATGCGCAGCGCCGTTATGGTCGGCGTCTTCGTAGTTGTCCAGCAATGCGCCTGTGTGGCTTTCGAGCACGCCGTCGATAAAGATCTTGGCCGTGTGCAAACGTACGCGGCCGCCGTCGTACTGATGGCGCCAGTCGATCAGCTTGGCAATCTGCGGCGCCAGCGACATATTCGGCGACACCAGCAACCCCAGGCTCACGTTCGCCTTCAATTCGCCATTGTCCCGTGCACGCACGTAGGCATCAACAAGGCGTTGCCCCACCATCGCTTCGAACCACCCCGTAATGCCGTTTTCGTGGGCCTGGCGTTGCGCCTTCTGCAACGCCAGCGCGGATTCGTCTGCGCCCATTTGCGGGAGATGGCGAAACAGCCCATACAGCGCGGCTTCATGCACGACACCCGTGGGTTCGCCGTGCTCGTCGCGTTCGTAAATGCCACCTTCGGGGTCCAGGGTCGTTGCGCTCACGCCGAGGGCGCGTAATGCGGCTGTGTTCAGGCAGCCGGAATGCACGTCGTGGCCAATCAGCAGCAACGGACGGTCACGCACCATCGTGTCTAACGCCGCGCGGTTGAGCCGCTCGCCGAGCGCTTCGAGTGCAACGTTGCCCGCCATCACCCAGCTTCGCTGCGGATGCAGAGCGGCGCATTCGCGGACCTGATGGCCAATTGCGTCGAATGAATGCGCGTCGCCGAGATCGCCGTCACACGTCAGCTGGAATCCTTCGACAGGATGCGCGTGCGAATCCGTAAAGCCCGGCGCGATCATGCGCCCACGCAAATCGATTTGCTCTGCCTGGTGAAGCGCCTCCGGCAAACCCGCGCGACGGCCGACGTATGCGATCAAACCGTCGCGCACGGCAAGACATTCTGCAAAGGCCGGCGTCGGGCCACCGGTGTAGATCGCACCGTTGACGAAGGTGCAGTTGCGGTAGCGCAGCGCGTCGCGTGCGGCATCGTGTGAGAAGTTAGCCATGATAGTCGTCAGAATGAATAGATGAATTGGGTCGCCAGAATGTCGTTGGCACGTGAATAGGTACCGTCGTTCATCAGGAACACCGGATGGTTGGCCTGGTCGTGCCGGTACTCGAACTTGAGCGTGATCTGTTGGGTCGGAAAAAACAGCAGGTCGGCCGTGATGTCGTAGTGCGTCGCGCCTTTGCACTCAGTGCCATTGCGCGTCGAGGCGGAGAAGCACGCAGGGTCGATGCCGAAGCCGCTCGTCGCATTCACCGAAGGATTACCGCCCGAGAGTCCATACAGAATGTTTGGCGCGCCGCCGCCATTGGCCGTGTCGTTCAGGTAGTCGAAGCGCAGCGTCGCGCCCATATGGCCGAGCCACGTGGAAGTCCACTTCTTGTGGCCCTGCAATGAAATGCCGTACCAGCGCGCGGTGCCGCCGTCGTAAGCGCCCTTCTGCTGTTCGCCGTAGTCGAGTTGCGCGTTCAGTTGCAGCTTGTCGCGCGTGTAAGTCAAATCGGTTTCGACGTAGCGCATCATGCCGAAGGGCGTCGATGCGTTGCATTGGTAACCATAGCCGCCCGGATTCGCGCACGGCGAGAACAGTGTCGAGCGGCCGAACATGCCGGCCACGCCAATGTCGAGCGCGGTCGACAATGCATCGTCGAAGCGCGCAGAGAGCGACGGCACCCAGTTGCTCTGCGAGGTGTTGTTGGGACCTTTGACGATCGCCCCCGCGGTGCGCAACTGTTCGTTCGCGATGTACACCTGCCAGAAATGCGTGAAGATCGCGTTGTTCCCCTTCAGGCCGATGCCAACCATGCCCGCCGGTTCGCTGAAGTCGTACAGCAGGTTGTGCGTCAGGGTCAGCATCTGATTCGACGGCAGTGGCTCATAGCCGATCGGGCTTTGCAACAGACCCGCCGTGAAAGTGGTCAGCGAGTTCAGCGGCACCGTCACATCGGCCTGCGTCAGAATGTTGTTGCCGACACTGCCGTGCCCGCTGCTCAAGGTCGAACCCACGCCGCGATTGGGCTGGATCACGATCTCCGCCGCCGGCGCGAGCGGCCCGACACCGAAGGTCTTCTTGATGTCGAGATAGACATCGCCGATCTGACTTTCGAAGTAGTCGTAGACGCCCGGGTCATGATTCAGGAACTGGAAGCCACCTGAACGCTGCGCGCGGTTGTACAGGTAAAGCGGGTCGATATAGCCAGTCACGCTCAGGCCGGCGAGCGGGCCGGTGGTGGCCGCATCTTCAAGCGAGTCCGTTTTCAGCGTGAGATTGTTGACCTGCTCATGCATCGACTGAAAATCACGCGCCAATGCTGCGGAGTCCTGTGCCGAAGCAAAAGCAGAAGCGGAAACAGAAGCAGAAGCAGCGGCTGTGGCAGACACCGGTGCAGATGCGGCCGCGGCTATCTGCGGCGTTGCCTTAACCTTGGCCTGAGCCTGCAGGCTATGAATCTCCGCTTGCAGCGAAGTGATTTGCGCCTGCAATGCATCAAGTTGCGCGGCAACGGACGGATGTGCAGAAGCGTCCGTCTGTGCAGCAAGGGCAGTCAACTGGAACGCGAGCGTACTCACCAGAACAATGACTTTCAGTTTCATGATGGAAGATATCGAAGGGACGAGTTGATCCGCACCGCGTCGCGAGACGCGGCGGCAGAAAGCGTGCTTGTTGTATGAGCGTGGGGTTGCGGGACTCAGTTACGTTCCAAACGCACTGCTGTCGTCAGGTTGTGCAGCGTCGTCGTAACCCGTTCAGGCCGCTAGTCCGTCTTGTACTGTTGCCACAGGCGTGTCACGAGCCGGTTGATCTCGGTCGGTAAGGGCTTGACCGCGAACAGCTTGTTGAAGTCGGCCGGTGGCGGGAAAACCGCCGGATCGGCCAGCACTTCCGCATGCACCAGTTTCGACGCGCTCGCGACCCCGGTGGGATAAGAGGTGTCGTTAGTCAGGTTCGCACTTTCCTTCTCGGACAGCACAAAGTTGATCCACTTCAGCGCGGCATCGGGATGCGGCGCATCTTTCGGCACGGCCATCACGTCGAACCAGATCGGGCCGCCTTCGTTCGGCAGAATGTATTTGATGTGATAGGAGCGATGCGCATCCAGCGCGGAGCGTCGCGCGGTATTCACGTCGCCCGACCAGCCGAGCGCGAGACAGATATCGCCGTTCGCCAGGTCGCCGATATAGCTGCCGGTGCTGAACTGCGCGATATACGGCCGAATACCCTTCAACACGCTCATCGCGTCCTGGTAATCCTTGGGATTAGCGCTATTCGGATCACGCTTCATATACAGCAGCACACTGCCGAATACATCGCGTGGCGAATCGATCAGTGAAATGCCGCAGCTTTTCAGCTTCGCCGCGTTCCTGGGATCGAACAGCAGATCGAGGCCGTCGAGCTTTGCATCCTTGCCAAGCGCAGCCTGCACCTTCTCTACGTTGATCCCGAAACCGTCCGTCCCCCAACTCCAGGGCACGCCGTATTGATGCCCGGGGTCGTCGGCGGCGAGCAGCGCCATCAGTTTGGGGTCCAGCAGTGCGTAATTCGGCAGCCTGGTTTTGTCGAGCGGCTGATAGATGCCGGCGGCCAACTGCTTCGCCCAGAAGGCGTCAGACGGCACTACCACGTCGTAGCCGGAGCTGCCGGAGAGCAATTTGGCTTGTAAGGTCTCGTTGCTGTCGAACTCTTGATACACCACGTGGATACCGGTCGCCTTCTCGAAGTTGGCGACTGTATCCTTACCGATCGAATTGCCCCAGTTGTAGACGTTCACGACCACCGGGTCCGCATGCGCCGCTGCGGTCAGCAAACATACCGATAGTGCCCGCATCGGCCGCGCCAGTCTCTTACTCCACCCGCTGATTTCCATCCTCGACCTCCATCCCCGGTTCATGATGATGCAACGATGGGCAGAGTCTAGGGAGACGAAATTACGCCGTCTGTCCCGACTGAGGGGGGACACGCAGGATATAAACGTGCAACTTTGGGGTTCTCGGCGTTCAGGCGCTTGCACCCGGTTGGTGGAGGGGTAAGCCGCAGTGGGCGCGCCGATTTTTTCGTGTTATCAGTGTCAACTTGCCGCGATGCTCCGCTGAAAATATAAGGTCATGACCGCTTCCCCCTCCTCCATACCACTGTCTGTCGGACAATTGGCCGCGCTGTCGAACGCCTTGGGTCCAGTGGTCGATTCTGCCGGTTCGTCGCGCTTTCTGGGGCAACTGTTCGATTGCGTGAGGCAATTTGTCGATTGCGATTCGTTGCATCTGCAACGGGCGCGCGTTACGTCGCAGGAAACACGCGCCCGGCGCATCGAGTGGATCGGCAGCTATGCGCCTGACCACGAAAACCTGCAGCGGACCATGGAAACGTACTTTGGCAGTTTCGCCGACCGCGACCCACTCAACGACCGCGTTTCCGATGCCCGGCAGGCCGAATTGATTCACCGGTCGGCACAGACGATCGAAGACACCGAGCTGCGCTGTCTGATCTACGACGTTGCGAATATTCACGACGAGTGCATCGTGGTGCGGCCGTCCAACGGCATCGCCTATTCGCTGTCCACCTGCCGCGCACGGCGTTTGCCGGCGTTCTCGCTCTATGAGTTGAGCGTGCTCAAGCATCTCGGCCAGGTACTGTTGCCGCTGGCAGAGTTGCATACACGCATGGTCGGCGTGCCGCTCGACGACAACATCAAAAGGATCGCGCCTGCGGATGCACTCCAGGCATATCTGACACGCCGCTCGATACTGCTCTCGTCGCGGGAGACCAGCGTGTGTTCGTCCTTCGTCAAGGGCATGACGACACTGTCGATAGCAGAGGCAATAGGCGTAAAGGAGTCCACAGTCGAAACTTACGCAAAGCGCGCCTTCGCGAAGCTCGGCGTGAATTCGCGACGCGGCTTGTTGTCCGCGGTGCACGGAGTGGGAGCAGATGAGCGCCTTGTCACGAACGCGGAATGTGCGAAAGCACAGATTCCAGATGCACCACTACCGTAACTGTGCGAAGGCCCCGCTTATGAGCTAGCGGTGTCAGCCGCTTTCTTTTGCCTATCTTTTCTTTGCGGCCGGCAAAGAAAAGTAGGTGCCGCCCCGCACAGGGGCAACACTAATAAACCAATAACAAAACAAGCAAAGGCCAACGCCGCAGGCACACACGTACGAGGTAACCATCACGACATGGTCAGACAGAGCGTCCCTCGACGTCTGCACAAGGCACAGCAACAGGCCTCCCCAACGCCGCCCTGAGCTTGTCGCGATCCAATTCCTTTTCCCACGCGGCAATCACGATCGACGCCACACCGTTACCGATCGTATTGGTCAGTGCGCGACACTCGGACATGAAACGGTCGATGCCGAGAATCAGTACCATCGCCGTCACCGGCACGGTTGGCACGACCGAAAGACTCGCGGCCAGCGTGATAAAACCTGCCCCTGTGACGCCGGTCGAACCCTTCGACGTCAGCATCGTCACCGCGAGCAACGTGATCTCCTGAGCGATGGTCAAATGGGTATTAGTGGCCTGGGCGAGAAATAACACCGCAAGCGTCATATAGATATTGGTGCCGTCGAGATTGAACGAATAGCCGGTCGGCACGACTAGTCCAACGATCCCACGAGAGCAACCGAGCCGTTCAAGTTTTTCCATCAATTGCGGCAACGCCGCTTCGGATGTCGACGTGCCAAGCACGATCAGTAGTTCATCCTTGATGTACACGACGAAACGCCACAGGCTGAAACCGCATGCTCGCGCAATCAGGCCGAGGCCGCACGAGACGAACAGGAACGCGGTGAGATAGAACGTGCCGATCAGTTTCATCATCGGCAGCAAGGAGACGATGCCATATTTTCCGATCGTAAATGCGATGGCGCCAAACGCGCCGATTGGCGCGAGGCTCGTAATCATGCGCACGATCCGGAAGAACGTTTTCGACAGCAGTTCGATCAGGCTGATGACTGGTCTGGCGGGTTCGCCCATGACCGCGAGCGCCGTGCCGAACAGCATGGCGATCAGCAGCACCGGCAGAATATCGCCCTGCGTGAACGCACCGACGAACGTCTCCGGGATGATGTGCATGAAGAAACCCGCGAGCCCCTCGCCGTGCGCGGCTTGCGCGGTGTAACTGGACACTGCGCCGGCGTCGAGTGTGGCGGGATCGACGTTAAAGCCCGCGCCTGGTTTCAGCACGTGCGCGGCCAGCAAGCCGATGGCGAGCGCGAGTGTCGACACCACTTCGAAATACAACAGCGCTTTACCGCCCACGCGGCCAACCTTGCGCATATCGTGCATGCTGGCGATGCCGGTCACGACGGTACAGAAGATCACCGGGCTGATGATCATGCGCACAAGTTTGATGAATGCATCGCCAAGCGGTTTCATCGCCACCGCATCCGCAGGCAGGAAATGGCCCACCAGCACACCGATAACGATCGCCACGACCACCTGCACGTACAGCACCTTATAGAGCGGTTTGCGCTTCATGTCTCCTCCGTTTTTTAAAGGCAAAGCGCGTCCCTTCCCTTCTGGCGGGGAATCCGTCACGCGCGTTCCGGTTGAATGGCGGCACAAAGGCCGCCAGGGGATTTACAGCACGGCGGCCCAACTATGCCGCTCAAAATGGGCTCGCTCGAACGCTTCAATGTTGTGCAACGAAGCGAGCGTGAGATCGACGGTGTCCATGCCTTCGATCACCATCTGTTTGTGACGTGCGCCGAGAGGGAATTTGAACACGTGACTATTGGCGTCCGTCACCGTTTGCAGTTCGATGTCGATATGCAACCGCGCAGCTGGTTGTGTCGCGGCGTCATGCAACAGGACATTGACTGCGTCGCGTTCCAGTTGCACTAGCAGCAAGCGGTTATTCATCGCGTTTGAATAAAAAATCTCCGCAAAACTCGGCGCGATCACTGCGTCGAAGCCGAATTGCTGAAGCCCCCACACCGCATGCTCGCGACTCGACCCGCAACCGAAATTCGAACCACCAATCAGGATGCGCGCACCGCGATACGCCGCCTGATTCAGCACACAATCTGAGCGCAGCTCGCCTTCTGCGTCGACACGCAAGTCGTATAGCAAGCCCTCGCTCAGGCCGGCCTTGTCGATGATGCGAAGAAACTGCTTCGGCATGATCTGATCGGTGTCGAGATTTTCAATCGGCAGCGGCGCGGCAATCCCATCGATTTCAGTGAGTCTGGTTAGCATGATTGAGTCTCCAGCGTGCGGACGTCGGTGATGCGCCCGGTTAGTGCGGCAGCCGCAGCCATCGCGGGGCTCATCAGATGGGTGCGGCCACCGCGCCCCTGACGTCCTTCGAAGTTGCGGTTGGTCGTGGATGCGCAGCGCTCGCCTACCGCAAGAAAATCGTCGTTCATCGCGAGACACATTGAACAGCCCGGCTCACGCCATTCGAAACCGGCGTCGCGCAGTATCGTCGCGATGCCCTCAGCCTCGGCCTGGCGGCGCACACTGCCCGAGCCCGGCACGACCATCGCGCGCACGCCGTGCGCGACGTGGCGTCCGCGGACGATCGCAGCGACCACGCGCAGATCTTCGATACGTCCATTAGTACACGAGCCGATGAACACGCGATCGATCGGCGTGCCCGCAATCGGCTGGTCCGCATCGAGACCGATATAGTCGAGCGCGCGCCGCAACGCTGCGGCGGCCTCCGGCGTCTTCTGCGCGGCTGCACTGGGAATGCGCTGATCGATTGCAATCGCCTGGTCGGGGCTCGTGCCCCACGTAACGAACGGCGCGATATCGTGTGCGTCGAAATGATGTTCGGCATCGAAGACCGCGTCGGCGTCCGACTTCAGTTCGCGCCAGTCATTCATTGCCGCGGCCCACGCGGCATCGTCGAGTGATGTTGCGTGCGCGCGGACGTAGTCGAACGTGGTTGCATCAGGCGCGATCAACGCCGCGCGCGCGCCGGCCTCGACGGTCATGTTGCATAAGGTCATGCGTGCTTCCGCGGACAACGATGCAATCGTCGAACCAGCGAACTCCACCGCATATCCGCGCGCACCCTGTGCTCCGATGCGGCTGATGATCCACAGGATCACATCTTTTGAGGATGTGCCGTACGGCAACGCCCCGTCGATCGTGATGCGCATGGTTTGCGCGACACGATAGACCAGCGTTTGCGTGGCAAGCACGTGCTCAACCTCCGAGGTGCCGATGCCGAATCCCAATGCGCCAAGCGCGCCATACGTGGTCGTGTGACTGTCGCCGCACAGCACGACCATGCCCGGACGAATCAGGCCGCGTTCGGGCGCGACGATATGTTCGATGCCTTGCAACGGATCGTTCGCCGCGTACAGTTCGATACCCGCCTGCTCGCAGTTACGCGCGAGATTATTCGCCTGCAACAACGAAGCGGCATCGCGAATCACACGCGGCGATTCCGCATGCGTTGGAATGATGTGGCTGACCACCGCCAGTTGCTGCCGCGGACGGCGCACGGGCCGCGCTTTCGCCGCGAGCGCACTGAACGCCTGTGGGCTGGTGTATTCGTTCATCAGATGCAGATCGACATACAGGAGCACGTTTTGCTCGTCGATGCGCGTAACAACGTGCGAATCGACGAGCTTCTGGTAAAGGGTTCGTTTTGACATGATGGGTCGACCGGCGGCTACGACTGCAGGAACGGCAGGGCGCGTTCGAGTAACAACTCGGGCGCTTCCTCGGGAATGTAATGGCCGCACGGCAATGCCGCGCCGCTCACATGCGCCGACCACTGCCGCCACTCGGCGAGCGGCTCGAAGCATTGTTCGATCACGCCATGTGCGCCCCACAACGCCAGGAAATCGCACTCGATCTTCTGCCCTTCAGCGAGCGAGGTACGGTCGTGATCGAGGTCGATCGTGATGCTCGCGCGGTAGTCCTCGCACATGCCATGCGCAGTGGCGGGGTCTGACAGACAGCGCAAATACCCGGCGTACGCGGCTTCCGTGAACGGCGCCAGCCCGGCGCTGCGCGCGCCGATGGTCTGCTTCAGATAGAGATCGGGATCCGCACGGATCAGCGTTTCGGGAAACGGCGCGGGACGCACGAGGAAAAACCAGTGCCAGTAAGCGCGCGCAAACTCGAACGAAGTTTTCTCATACATGTCGAGTGTCGGCGCGACGTCCAGCGTGACCAGCTTCGTCACGGCTTGCGGATGATCGAGCGCCATGCGAGCAGCAACGCGTCCTCCGCGATCGTGGCCGATCACGGCAAATTGCGTGAACCCTTGTGCGCGCATTAACGCGACCTGATCCGCAGCCATGCGGCGTTTCGAATAGTTGCTGTGGTCGGGCGCGCCTTGCGGTTTGCCGCTGTCGCCGTAGCCACGCAGGTCCGCCGCAATGACGGTGAAGTGCTGCGCCAGCGCGGGCGCCACCTTATGCCAGATCGCATGGGTCTGCGGATGGCCGTGCAGCAGCAGTAAAGCCGGCCCATTGCCTGCGCGGATTGCGTGGATCTGGATGCCGTCGACGTGAATCGACGCGTCGGTGAAACCTGTAAACATCGTTGCCTCCCGTATCTGAATGCAGTCTAATTGATGCCTGCAACGATATGGTTTCTCTTAAGGCAATCCGGAATTAACTTTTAGGAACGAATCGATGGACGGTTTTTCCGACCTGAATCTGTTCGCGTTAGTAGCGCGCCACCGCAATCTGGCTGCTGCGGCGCGTGAGCTCGGCGTGACGCCGCCGTCGGTCAGCAAGCGTCTCGCGCATCTCGAACAGCGCCTGGGCGTGCGTCTCGTCAACCGGACCACGCGCCGCCTGAGCCTCACCGCGGAGGGTGAGATCTATCTGGCGAACGGCTCGCGCATCCTCGACGACCTCGCTGAACTTGAGCAACTGGTCACCAGCAGCCGCGCCGAGCCGACTGGGCTATTGCGCGTGAACGCGTCGTTCGGTTTCGGCCGCGCGCACATTGCGCCGGCCATCTCGCGGTTCAGCGAGCGTTTTCCGTCGATGAAGATCCAGTTGCATCTGACAGACCGGCCGGTCAGCTTGCAGGAAGAAGGTTTCGACCTTGGCATTCGTTTCGGCGAGGTGCCGGATGCGCGGATCAACGCACGTTTGCTGCTGAAGAACCAGCGGCTGGTGTGTGCCGCGCCGAGCTATGTGAAACGGCATGGCGCGCCGGCCATGCCCCACGATTTGACGCGCCATGCGTGCCTCGTCTTACGCGAAAACGAATCGGCGTACGGCACGTGGCATTTTGCGCGCGGCAAGAAATCGGAGACAGTGAAAGTGGACGGTCCGTTGAGCAGCAACGACGGCAGCGCCGTGCTGAAGTGGGCGCTCGATGGGCGCGGCATCGCGGTGCGCTCGGAATGGGAGATTGCTCGCCATCTGCAACGCGGCGAGCTGGTGCCCTTGCTCACAGACTGGGCGCTGCCGAACGCGGACATTCACGCAATCTATCTGGAACGACATCGGCTGTCGGCGAAACTCAGGACGTTCGTCGACTTTCTCGGCGACGCGTTGCAAGCGAGCGTTCGATCGGATTAGCGTGCATACCGCGGGCCTGATACTGCATGGCCTTTAAGCCGACCGGGTGAATACCCACGCACGCGGAGTCATCCTGTGCGTTTGTTTCGTTGGGCACGATTTGAGCGCCAGCGAATCAGGAAGCCGACCAGTGCGGCGAAAACCGCCGTGGCCGCGTAACCGGCGAGGCGGATGGCCTCCTCGCTTGAGAGACGCGAGACCAGCACAATGACAATGGCGATTGCAAGCAGAGCTAGAAATGCGATTGTCCATTTCATCTCCGTCTCCCCTGAAGTTTGATGTGATGCCAGGCGCACGGCTATCTCGCCGTTTTATTAAGCATACCCGTGAGTGAAGCACCTGTGCGGGTGCTGTTCATTCCTGCGCGGCGAAGCATGGAGGCCATCCTTGATTTGTTCGCCTGCCACGCGCAGATCGTCAGCGTGCCGAAGAAAAAGCGCTTCATTGCCGCTCAGGCAACAACCCCTCTTCCACTTCCGTGCGCCTGCTCCAGGATGAACTCGATAAAACTCGCCGCTGCCCGCGTGTGATGGCGATTCGGCATATAGAGCATGTACATATTCGTACCGAAGATGCTTAAACGCCATTCATCGAGCGCCGTCACCACATCCCCGCGACGCAGGTCGTCCTGCACTACGTAGTCCGGCACCAGACCCACACCCAGGCCGGCCAGCACCGCCTGGCGCAAGAACAGGAAGTTCTCGGAAATAATCGTCGGCTCCAGCAGCACCTCATGGCGCTCGTCGCGCAGATACGCCGCCACGCGCAACTGCCTGCCGACCACCGCCGCCGTAATCAACGGTGTCGTGCGCAGATCATCTAGCCGCACCGGCATGCCACGGCTTTCGGCAAAATCCGGCGAGGCACACGCAACATATCGCACCGGCCCCATGTCGCGCGCGACGAGATTCTGCGGTGGCTCCGACATGACCCGGACCGCGATGTCGACCTCGTCGCGCATCAGATCCTCGACGCGATTCTCGAACATCACATCCAGCACGATGCCCGGATACAGACGCTTGAACGCGATCAGCCAATCCGACATCACCAGTTGCCCATAACCGCTTGGCACACTCAATCTCACCCGCCCCTGCAAGCTCTGCCCGAGGGTGGTAACCGACTCGCGCGCGGCCAGCAGCGCATTCTGGATCGTGCGGCCATGCTCGTATAACTGCAGACCGATTTCAGTCGCCTCGACCCGCCGCGTGGTGCGCCTGACCAGTTGCAGCCCGATCGAGCGCTCCAGCTGGTTCAGGTGGTAGCTCACATTCGCGCGGCTCATTTTCAGCCGGCGCGCGGCTTCGCTCAGGTTGCCCGCGTCGAGGATATCAACCAGCAAAGTCAGCGAATTGACGTCCATGATGCAGCCTTTGTCAAAATAATTTTGACAGTCTGTCAACCCTCTATGTAATTGTCAATAAACCTTGACCAACCGACAATCGGAAAATTCGCCAGACCCGGCATGCCCGATCTGGTCCGGTGACAATCAGGAGACGACACGATGAGCCTCAACCCTTCCGCCGACGTTGTGACGCGCGAATTGCGCGGCAAAGTCCTGCTGGTCACAATCGACCATGCGCCGGTCAACGCCCTCTCCGCAGACGTGCGGCGCGGCCTGCTCGCCGCCATTGAAGCGGCGGACGCCGACAAGGCGGTCGAGGCCGTGCTGATCGTCGGCGCCGGGCGCAACTTCATCGCGGGCGCGGACATTCGCGAGTTCGGCAAACCGCCGGTGCCGCCTTCGCTGCCCGATGTCTGCAACCGCATCGAAACCTGTACGAAACCGGTGGTGGCCGCCATTCACGGCGCCGCGCTCGGCGGCGGCCTGGAAGTGGCACTCGCGGCACACTACCGGCTCGCCGTGGAGGGCGCGAAGCTCGGTTTGCCCGAAGTGCAACTCGGCCTGCTACCGGGCGCAGGCGGCACGCAGCGCACACCGCGTTTGATCGGCGCACAAGCCGCCCTCGACCTGATCCTGAGCGGCCGCCACGCCGGCGCGAAAGAAGCGCTGGCACTCGGCCTCATCGACCGGCTGGGCAGCAGCGACGACATCCTCGCTGAAGGACTCACCTACGTGCACGAATTGCTGGCCGCTCACGCTCCAGTGCGGCGCACACGCGATGCCGCTGCGCTTGGCGACCGCGCCGCGTGCCTCGCCGCCGTCGCCACGGCACGCGCGGAAACGGCTAAGAAATCGCGCGGTCTCTTCTCCCCGCTCAAAATCGTCGATGCCGTCGAGGCCGCCGTAGAACAAGCTTTCGAAGACGGCCTACAACTCGAACGCAAACTGTTCCTGCAATGCATCGATAGCCCACAGCGTGCCGGCTTGATTCACGCGTTCTTTGCCGAGCGCGAAGTGCTCAAAGCGCCGGAAACGCGCGATGCAAAACCCCGCGCGCTGAATACGATCGGCGTGGTGGGTGGCGGCACGATGGGCGCGGGCATTGCCGTCGCGGTGCTCGATGCAGGCTTGCCGGTGACGATGATCGAACGCGACGACGCATCGCTCGCGCGCGGCCGCGCACACATCGAAAAGGTCTACGACGGTCTGATCGCCAAAGGCCGCATGAGTGCGGAGAAGAAGGCCGACGTGATGACGCGCTGGCACGGCAGCACCTCGTACGACGCACTCGCCGAAGCCGACCTGGTGATCGAAGCCGTATTCGAGGACCTCTTGGTGAAACAGGCCGTGTTCGCCGAACTCGATCGCGTGTGCAAAGCCGGTGCGGTGCTTGCCACCAACACGTCGTATCTCGACATCGACGCGATTGCGGCCAGCATCTCGCGCCCCGCTGATGTGATCGGGCTGCACTTCTTCTCCCCCGCCAATATCATGAAGCTGCTGGAAGTGGTGGTGCCGAAGCAGGTCAGTGCCGACGTAGTCGCCACTGCGTTCGAACTCGCGAAGAAGCTGCGTAAGACGCCGGTGCGTGCCGGCGTGTGCGACGGTTTCATCGGTAATCGCGTGCTGGCGGTATATCGCAGCGCGGCGGACGCGATGATGGAAGACGGCGCATCGCCCTATCAGATCGATGCGGCCGTGCGTGCATTCGGCTTCCCGATGGGCCCATTCCAGGTGGTCGATCTGGCGGGCGGCGATATCGGTTGGGCCACCCGCAAACGGCGTGCGGCCACGCGGAACCCTGAAGCGCGCTATGTGCAGATCGCGGACCGTCTTTGCGAACGCGGCTGGTTCGGCCAGAAGACCGGCCGTGGCTTTTATCTGTATCCCGAAGGTTCGCGCAGCGGCACGCCCGACCCTGAGGTCGACGCAATCATCGAAGCCGAGCGTGAACGTGCCGGCGTCACGCCGCGCACTTTCGCCGATGAGGAGATCATGCGCCGCTACATGGCCGCCATGATCAACGAAGGCGCCAATGTCGTGCACGAAGGCATCGCGCTGCGGCCGCTCGACGTCGACGTGACCTTCCTCTACGGCTACGGCTTTCCACGTTATCGCGGCGGGCCGATGAAATACGCCGATACGGTGGGCCTCGCCACAGTTCTCGAGGACATCCGCGAGTTCGCCAAAGAAGACCCCCTGTTCTGGCAAGCGTCGCCGCTGCTGGTGGAACTGGTTGAGCGCGGCACCAATTTCACGAGCCTCAATCAGACAGCTTGAGACGGCACATCATTTGGCGCATGCTCGGTCGGCGGGCGCCTGCTCGCCGCCGATCCACCGCTTCGCCGGTCCGATAAATATCCACGGAAGAACCCGTTATGGATCTGAATTTCACACCTGAAGAAGAAGCCTTTCGCGCTGACGTACAGCGTTTTTTGCGCGACAAGCTCCCGCAGCGTCTCGCCGGCAAGGTACACGGCGGACGCCGCCTCACCCGCGACGACATGGCCGAATGGCACGCGATTCTCAACGCGCAAGGCTGGCTCGCCAATCATTGGCCGAAAGAGTACGGCGGCCCCGGCTGGAATGCCGTGCAGAAATTCATCTTCGAGAACGAATGCGCCTTGGCGGAGCACCGCGTGTGGTGCCGTTTGGTGTCAACATGCTTGGCCCGGTGCTGATCAAATACGGCAACGAGGCACAAAAGCGCCACTGGTTGCCGCGCATTCTCGACGGCTCGGACTGGTGGTGCCAAGGCTACTCGGAACCGGGCGCGGGTTCTGATCTCGCCGCGGTCAAAACCACCGCGCTACGCAGCAGCGATGCACAAGGCGAACACTACATCGTCAACGGCCAGAAAACGTGGACCACGCTCGGCCACTACGCGAACATGATCTTCTGCCTCGTGCGCACCGCCACCGACGTGCGCAAGCAGGAAGGCATCAGCTTCCTGCTGATCGACATGAACACGCCGGGTGTCGAAGTGCGTCCGATCATCACGCTCGATGGCGAGCACGAAGTCAACGAAGTATTTTTGACGAACGTGCGCGTGCCCGTCGAGAACCTCGTGGGCGAAGAGAACAAGGGCTGGACGTACGCCAAATACCTGCTCACGTATGAACGCACCAATATCGCGGGCGTCGGCTTTTCAGTGGCCGCATTCAACCGGCTGCGCAAGATCGCCGCGAAGCAGCAGCGCAACGGCAGGCCGCTCGCGGAAGATCCATCGTTTGCGGCACGCATGGCACGCGTCGAGATCGATCTGGAGAACATGAAGACCACCAACCTGCGCGTGATCGCGGCGGTGGCCGGCGGCGGCGTGCCGGGCGCGGAGAGTTCGATGCTGAAGATTCGCGGCACCGAGATCCGTCAGGAAATCTCTTCGCTCACGCGTCGCGCCATGGGACCCTACGCGCAGCCATTCGTAGAGGAAGCCTTGCACGACGGTTTCGATGGCACACCAGTCGGCCCCGACGAAGCCGCGAGCGCTGCCTCGCTCTACTTCAACAACCGCAAGCTGTCGATCTTCGGCGGCTCCAACGAAATCCAGAAGAACATCATTTCCAAAATGATCCTGGGACTGTAAGGGGCACACGCCATGAATTTTCAGCATACCGAAGACCGCCGCATGATGGCGGATACGCTCAACCGTTTTGTCACTGAGCAATACGGCTTCGAGACGCGCGACCGGATTGCACGCTCGCCGGAAGGCTTCAGTGCCGACCTGTGGAATCGCTTCGCGGAACTTGGCGTTATTGGCGCATTGTTCGATGAAACGGATGGCGGCTTTGGCGGGGGCGGTTTCGATATCGCCGTCGTATTCGAGAGCCTGGGCCGTGGCCTCGTGGTCGAGCCGTTTCTCGATACGCTGATCGTCGGCCAGGCCATTGCACGTGACGGCAGCGAGGCGCAGAAAGTCATGCTGGCCGAACTGATCGACGGCTCACGTCGGGTTGCCCTCGCGCACGGCGAGCCGGACGGTCACTACGAACTCTCGCGCGTGACGACGCGTGCGGAACGCAACGGCAATGCGTGGAACCTGAACGGCGCGAAGGCAGTGGTTCAGCAGGGCGAAAACGCCTCCCTCTTCCTGGTCTCCGCACGCACCGCCGGCACCGACGATGCCGAAGCCGGTATCACGCTCTTTCTCATCCCTCGCGACGCAGCGGGTGTCAGCGTGCGCGGCTATCGCAAGATCGATGGCGGCCGCGCGGCCGAGGTCACGTTCGACAACGTCACGCTCGCCGATGATGCGCTACTCGGCACGGCTGAAGAAGGTTTTTCAACGCTCGAATATGCGATCAGTTGCGGCGTGCTTGCCTTGTGTTCCGAAGCAGTCGGCGCAATGGATGTCGCAAAGGACCACACGCTTGAGTACTTGCGCACGCGCAAACAGTTCGGCGTGCCTATCGGCAGTTTCCAGGCCTTGCAACATCGGATGGCGGATCTCCTGCTCGAAATCGAGCAGGCGCGGTCGGCGGTAATCAATGCCGCTGCGGCACTCGGGGCTGAACGCACGGTGCGGGAACGGGCGGTTTCGGCGGCTAAATACAGTATTGGCAGGATTGGAGCGATGGTCTCCGAGGAATGTATTCAGTTGCATGGCGGTATCGGCATGACATGGGAATTGCCGCTGGCACACTATGCGAAGCGCCTTGTGATGATCGATCATCAGTTGGGGGATGAAGACCACCATCTCGAGCGGTATATCGCGCTCGGCAGAGGTTGAGACCAGGTTTCCAGGCAATCTGTTAGATACTGGCAGGCATCCAGCCCACGCGACGCCCTTCCTGACTCATTTAGCATAAGCATCACAACCGCAGGAAACCAGCAGAACCCGAAGTCTCAAACCCTATCGGAGGAAACGTGGATTTCCTGAAAACGCTTCTTGAGCAGCAGCCCTTAATGACGCTGTTCCTCACCATCGCGGTAGGTTATTTCGTTGGTGAAATCAACATCAAAGGGTTCTCATTGGGCGTCGGTGCAGTGCTGTTCGTCGCACTCGCTGCCGGATGGTTCGCGCCGAAGTCAGTACCCGCACCGATGGTCGGCACACTTGGCCTCTCGCTCTTTCTTTACACAGTCGGCGTGCAATACGGCAAGCAGTTTTTCCTCGGCTTGACCAGCGCCGCTGGCCGCCGCGCGAACATCCTCGCGCTAATCGGCGTGCTATGCGCGGGTGCAGCGAGTGTCGCGATTCAAAAAATCATGCAGCTGAATCCGGGCTATGCACTCGGCCTCTTTTCAGGTTCGGGCACCAGCACGGCTGCTTTGCAGGCGGCCATTGCCACGCTCGGCAATGACGACGCAGCGGTTGGATATTCGGTCTCCTATCCATTTGGCGTGGCGGGTCCGATTCTGCTGCTCTACCTGGCGTTCATGGTCCTCGCGCCGAAGATCAAAACGGCGTCCGGCGCCAGCCTCGAAATCCTCGAAATCGCGCTGCGCAACCCGGCTTTCTGTGACAAGACCCTCGCGGAAATACTCACCGCCCTGCCCAGCAACGTGCAGATCGTCGCTGTGCGGAGTGCACATCACAACGCACCCGCCACACCCGAACTCGTGCTGGCAGAAAACGATGTGGTGCTCGCCGTCAGTCCGAATCAGGATGCGCTCGCCGAGGCCCGTAAGAGCCTCGGCGAAGCAGCGCCTGGGCGCGTGTTGCGCGACCGTGGCGATCTGGACTATCTGCGCGTGTTTGCCTCGCGTGCGAATGTGGTCGGTCGCCCGCTTGGTGAACTGGATCTGCCGGATGGATCAATCGTGGCGCACGTGCGGCGCGGCGACGCGGATGTCATGCCAAGCCCCGATCTCGTACTCGAATACGGCGATCGTGTCGGACTGCTGACGCAGCGCGCAGCGTTTCCCGCGTTGCGGAGTTTCTTCGGCGATTCGATCAAGGGCACAGCCGAGTTCAGCTACATTTCGGTCGGCCTGGGAATGGCGCTGGGGTTTCTGGTCGGCGCGATCCAGATTCCACTGCCGGGTTTGGGCAAGCTTGCGCTTGGCTTATGCGGTGTTTTGATCGTGGCGCTGGTGCTTGGCAAGCTGCGCCGCACAGGCGGCATCAACTGGACGATGCCGTTGCCCGCCAACCTCGTGTTGCGCAATTTGGGGCTGACGATATTTCTTGCTCAGGTGGGTATGGCGTCGGGGCCGAAATTCGCCGCGACGGTTTCACAGACCGGATTGCTGATGCTCGGCCTTGGGGCAATCGTGTTGCTCGCGCTGGCCGTGCCGATATTGATTCTGGGCCTGCTGGTGTTCCGGCTGCCGTACGACGAAGTGGCGGGTATCGTTGCCGGCGCATGCGGCAATCCAGCGATTCTTGCATTTGCCAACAAGCTCACGCCGACCGACAAGCCGGACATCGGTTACGCCATGATCTTTCCGGCTATGACGATCGTGAAGATATTGTTTGTGGATATCGTGCCGGGGTTGTGGTGAGGGAGTCAGTGTGTGCCTGTGAGCGTACGCAAGCGATCGCCTAAGCCGAAAATAGAAAAAGGCCTTATGGACATGCATCCATAAGGCCTTGATTTCTTTGGTCGGGGCGAGAGGATTTGAACCTCCGACCACACGCCCCCCAGGCGTGTGCGCTACCAGGCTGCGCTACGCCCCGAACAGCTAATGATTATAACAGACACTCCAAGCGATTAAAACCGCCCCGCGCTAACAAAGCAAACTAGTGGCCCAATACATCGATCACATGCAGCAATTCCTTGCGCAACTGCTCGACGTCCACCGTGGCGGCTGCCGGCGCCGCTGCGCCCTCGCCTTCCTCGACCAGATCAGCCGGTGTGCCGTGCGCGCCACCGCCATGTGAATCAAGCCGGTTGCGCGCACCGTTGATCGTGAAGCCCTGCTCATACAGCAGCTCACGAATCCGCCGGATCAACAGCACCTCGTGATGCTGGTAGTACCGACGATTGCCACGCCGCTTGACCGGCCTCAACTGCGTGAACTCCTGTTCCCAATAGCGCAGCACATGCGGTTTCACACCGCATAGTTCGCTGACCTCACCAATTGTGAAGTAGCGCTTCGCCGGAATCGGAGGCAAGACGACTTTTTCGATCGTCGCTGTCATCGTCAGTTAGCCGTCGTGGTGGGTTGCGCAGGAACGCGCCAATCGATCAGCGCGCGAAGCTCGCTTCAGCGCCGTTTTCGACCAGCGCTTTCAGCTTTTGACTTGCATGAAACGTCACAACGCGGCGCGCGGCGATTGGAATCGCCTCACCGGTCTTCGGGTTTCTGCCGGGACGCTGGGGTTTGTCGCGCAACTGAAAGTTGCCGAACCCCGACAGCTTCACGCTGTCGCCACTCTCCAGCGCATCGCGGATCACCTCGAAGAACGCTTCGACCATGTCTTTCGCTTCCCGCTTGTTGAGCCCGACATTGTCGAACAGCAACTCGGCAAGTTCAGCCTTGGTAAGCGTCGGCGTTTCCGGGGAAACGGCCGCGGGTGATGTCGGAATATCGCGAATCATGGCGCTGCGTTGCGCCGTAAGAAGGGCTTCGAAATCACTCGAGTTCATTTCATTCATATCTATCAAATGGCGCGCCAAGCAGAAACGGAGGTTGCGAAAAAATGCCGTGCAAATGTTAAATGCGGGTTATCCACGCAACCGTGCGCCATATACTCGAGCCAGACGTTCCACCAGAGTTTGAATGGCCAGATCGACCGTTTCATCCTGAAGGGTCCCGCCAGTATCTTGCAAGGTCACACGGAACGCAAGGCTTTTCTCATGAGCAGCCAGACCACCGGAAGTGTTTGATTTTGGACGGAATTCGTCGAAAAGCGCAACCTTCTGGACAGTCTTGCAGGCCTCTTCGGACTGCGCCTTATGGAGCTCGTCCAGCAGCGCCTGCACCTCGATTTTCTGATCGACGACCACCGCAATATCGCGACGCACCGGCGGGAATTTAGACACTTCCGCCGGAGTCGGCAATACGCGCTGCATTAATGCTTCCGCTTCGATTTCAAACAGAATCGGCGCATGCGGCAAATCATATTTCTGCATCCAGCGCGGATGCAATTCGCCAATCCAGCCCACTGCGCGGCCATTCAGTTCAATACGCGCGCTGCGGCCCGGATGCAATGCCGGATGCTCCGCTTTCACGAAACGTGCCACGGCCGGCGCGAGCACGGCTTCCAGATCGCCCTTCACGTCGAAATAATCGACCGTGCGCGTTTGCGCGCCCCACTGCTCTTCGAGCGAGGGACCGTAGGCGAGACCACCGATCATCTTCGGCTGCGCGAAGCCTTCTACCGTCAGCTCGCCTGCCTTGATCGACGGATCGTGCAGGAACACGCGGCCGGCTTCGAACACGCGCACGCGATCGGCCGCGCGGCGGTTCAGATTCGTGCGCAGCACGTTGATCAGGCTGCCGAACAGCGTGGTGCGCATGACCGACAACTGGCTTGCAATCGGATTCAACAGACGTACGGGATTGTCGTTGCCGGCAAAGTCCGACTCCCACTCGGCGTCCACGAAACTGAAGTTGACCGTTTCCGCGTAGTCGCGCGCGGCAAGTGCGTGACGGATCACGTGAATCGAGCGCTGCGTTTCGTTGGTCGGCAGCATTTCACTGGTCGCGACCGGCGGACGTGCGGGGATCTTTTCGAAGCCGTAAATTCGTGCGACTTCTTCGATCAGGTCTTCTTCGATTTCGATATCGAAGCGGTACGACGGCGGGTTCACCGAGAACGTATCGCCCTCGCGTTCGAAGGTGAGGCCGAGGCGCGTGAAAATCTGCGCGATTTCGTCCGCATCGATCTTGATGCCGATGATGCGGTTCGCACGCGAGACCCGCATCTTCACTGGCTCACGCTTCGGCACGTTGACGGTCTGATCGTCGACGGGGCCGGCTTCGCCGCCGCAGATATCGAGGATCAGTTGAGTGATACGTTCGATGTGTTCGACGGTGGTCGCGTAATCGACGCCGCGCTCGAAACGATGGCCTGCATCGGTCGAGAAGTTGTACTTACGCGAGCGCCCGCGAATGCTATCGGGCCACCAGAACGCAGCTTCGAGATAGATGTTGGTGGTGTCGAGCGTGACTGCCGTGCTGTCGCCGCCCATGATGCCGGCGAGACTTTCGATGTGCTGTTCGTCGGCAATCACGCCGACGGTTTCGTCGAGTTCGACCGTGTTGCCGTTCAGCAGCTTGAGCGTTTCGCCCTTACGACCCCAACGCACGTCCATGCCGCCGTGGATCTTATCCAGATCGAACACGTGCGACGGGCGGCCCAGTTCGAGCATCACATAGTTCGAAATGTCGACGAGCGCGGAGATGCTGCGCTGACCCGAGCGTTCGAGACGCTGCACCATCCATTGCGGTGACTTCGCGCGCGCATTCACGCCGCGAATCACGCGGCCCGAAAAACGGCCACACAGATCGGGCGCCGAGATTTTGACGGGCAACGTTTCGTTGAGCTTGACTTCAACCGGCTTGATCTCGAGCGGGCGCAGCGGCGCACCGGTGATGGCCGAGGTTTCGCGCGCCACGCCGAACACCGACAGGCAGTCCGCCTTGTTCGGCGTCAGCTTGATTTCGAAAACCGTGTCGTCGAGCTTGAGCGTTTCGCGGATGTCCTGGCCGATCGGCGTATCTTCCGGCAGGATCATCAGGCCGCTATGATCTTCCGAGAGCTTCAGTTCGCGTGCCGAGCACAGCATGCCCTGGCTTTCCACGCCGCGCAGCTTCGAGAGCTTGATCGCGAACGGCGTGCCGCCCTCTTCGGCCGGCGGCAGTTGCGCGCCAACCAACGCAACCGGCACCTTGATGCCGGGCGCGACATTCGGCGCACCGCACACGATGTTCAGCGTCACGCCCGTGCCCGCGTCGACCTGACACACGTTGAGCTTATCTGCGTCGGGGTGCTTGACGACTTCCAGCACCTGGCCGACGACGATCTTCGAGGTCGGCGGCGCAGCCGGCCGCAGGTCTTCGACTTCGAGACCCGCCATCGTCAACGCGTGCGACAGCTCATCGGTCGTCAGTTGCGGGTCGACAAAGGTTCTCAGCCAGGATTCCGGGAATTGCATGGTTCTGTGTACGTTCTGATCAGGTTAGGTCCACGTCCGGCAGATGCTTCGATGCCCGTCATTAACGAGCACTGCCGGGGACGCTGCTGCGGCACTGCGTGCAGTGCCGCGCTCTATGCTTGTCGCGTTCGTACGCGCCAGTTCACGCGAATTGACGCAGGAAACGCAGGTCGTTTTCGAAGAACAGACGCAGGTCTTGCACACCGTAACGCAACATGGTGAGCCGCTCGAGCCCGCTGCCAAAAGCAAAACCAATATAGCGCTCGGGGTCGAGGCCCATGTTGCGGATCACCGTGGGGTGAACCTGGCCGGAGCCCGAAATTTCGAGCCACTTGCCGGCGTTCTTGCCCGTTTCGAACAGCATGTCGATTTCAGCCGACGGTTCGGTGAACGGAAAGTACGACGGACGGAAGCGCACCTGAATATCGTCGCGCTCGAAGAATTTCTTGAGGAAGTCGGAGTAGACGCCCTTCAGGTCCGCGAAGCTGATGTTCTCGTCGATCCACAGCCCTTCGACCTGGTTGAACATCGGCGAATGCGTTGCATCGCTGTCCACACGATACGTGCGGCCCGGCACGATCACCTTGATCGGCGGCGTGTTGGTGCGAGCGTAGCGCACCTGCATCGGGCTGGTGTGCGTGCGCAACAGCAGTTGACGGCCGTCGGCATCTTTGCCGTCGACGTAAAAAGTGTCCTGCATTGAACGCGCCGGATGGTTCTCCGGGCTGTTCAGCGAGGTGAAGTTGTACCAGTCGGTTTCGATTTCGGGGCCGTCGGCCACGTCGAATCCGATCGACCGGAAAATCTGTTCGACGCGCTCCCATGTGCGCATGACCGGGTGCAGACTGCCTGCACCGGTGCCACGGCCGGGCAGCGTGACGTCGATGGCTTCAGCGGCGAGGCGCTGGTTCAGCAACGCGTCGGCCAGCGCCTGACGGCGGGCCGTCAACGCGGCTTCCACTTGTTGCTTGACGAGGTTGATCCGAGCGCCTTCGGTCTTGCGCGTTTCGGGATCGAGCTTGCCAAGGCCCTTCAATAGCTCGGTCAGCGCACCCGATTTGCCGAGAAAGCGCGCTTTCTCGTTCTCGAGGGTGGTGACGTCAGAGGCTTCTGCGAAGGCTTTTTGCGCGTCGGCGACAATCTGGTCCAGATCCATTGATCCCATCATTTCAACGTCAGTGTTCTATCGAAGCAAAACTGGCTCTACCAACAAAAACGGGGCTCGGTGAGGAGCCCCGTTTTTGCTGCAGCGTCACCGAGACTACCGGATATTCACTGCAACGAACCACGCAGTTTAATTGCCCAAAGCGCAATCAGGCTGCAACGGCGGCTTTCACCTGCTGAACGATCGCAGCAAAAGCAGCCTTGTCGAACACAGCCATGTCGGCCAGCACCTTGCGGTCGAGTTCGATCGAAGCCTTCTTCAGGCCGTTGATGAACACGCTGTACGTCATGTCGTGCTGACGCACCGCCGCGTTGATACGCGTGATCCACAATGCGCGGAACACACGCTTCTTGTTGCGGCGATCGCGGTAGGCGTATTGGCCTGCGCGCATGACCGCCTGCTTGGCGATGCGATAGACGTTATTGCGACGGCCGCGGTAACCCTTGGCCAGCTTGATGATCTTCTTGTGACGGGCCCGTGCGGTAACCCCACGTTTGACTCTAGGCATAATTAGCTCCTGTGAGTTTTAGTTAAGGGTTAAGCGAACGGCAGCATTGCGCGCACGGAGTTCATATCTGACTCATGAACTGACGTGGAACCGCGCAGATGGCGTTTGTTCTTGGTGGTCTTCTTGGTAAGAATGTGGCGCTTGAAGGCTTGACCGCGCTTGACGGTACCGCCCGGACGCACCACGAAGCGCTTCGCAGCACTCTTCTTGGTCTTCATCTTCGGCATGACAACTCCATTATTAGATGGATATGGGTGTGCGGTCGACCAGATGGCCATTACCCGCCCTTCGAAACCCATTCCACTTGGTATGCAGACCACCAATACCGCCGGCGGCCGCTTTTCAGGACACGGCGCCTATTTGCATAGGCACCGATCCGAAACCTGCCGATACCGCGCCGGACACCCGGCACAGCATCGTTTCAATCGCGAACAACCAGAGCGCGCACCATACGGCGCGCCGCCGCTCCAATCGCTTACTTCTTTTTCTTCGGAGCGATCACCATGATCATCTGGCGACCTTCCATTTTCGGCATCTGCTCGACCTGACCGACTTCGTCAAGGTCCGTGCGCAGGCGCTCAAGCACGCGCATACCGATTTCCTGGTGAGCCATTTCGCGGCCACGGAAACGCAACGTGATTTTCGTCTTGTCGCCGTCGTCGAGGAAGCGGATGAGGTTGCGCAGCTTGACGTTGTAATCGCCGTCATCGGTGCCCGGGCGGAACTTGACTTCCTTGACCTGGACGACCTTCTGCTTGAGCTTGGCCTCGTGCTGCTTCTTCGCTTCCGAGTACTTGAACTTGCCGTAATCCATCAAACGGCAGACCGGCGGCACCGCTTGCGGAGCGATTTCGACCAGATCCACATCTTGCTGTTCCGACATGCGGAACGCATCAGCGAGTTTCACGATGCCGAGCGGTTCGTTCTCGACTCCGACCAGACGCACCTCGGGTGCTGTAATCTCACCGTTGATGCGGTGCGCAGACTTATCAGTAGCGATGTTACGTTTCCTCTAAAAATTAAAAAAACGAGCCGGGCTGCCAAGTGGCTCAGTTGAACGACTGCACGTCCTGGCGCAGACGCTCAATGAAGGTATCGAGAGGCATCACACCCAGATCGACACCACCACGGGCACGCACGGCTACCGTTTGGGCTTCACGCTCTTTGTCGCCGACCACGAGCAGGTACGGCACCTTTTCTAGCGTGTGCTCCCGTATTTTATAGCTAATCTTCTCGTTGCGCAAATCGGCCTCTACTCTAACCCCTTGTTTTTGCAACGATTGGGCTAGCGACTGTGCATATTCGGTCTGATTTTCCGCGATATTCATCACCACAACCTGCATGGGCGCGAGCCACGACGGCATTGCACCAGCATGGTGCTCGATCAGA
This sequence comes from Paraburkholderia sp. D1E, assembly GCF_052682275.1. Taxonomy (NCBI): domain Bacteria; kingdom Pseudomonadati; phylum Pseudomonadota; class Betaproteobacteria; order Burkholderiales; family Burkholderiaceae; genus Paraburkholderia; species Paraburkholderia sp. D1E. The sequence continues at coordinate 5,822,018 of NZ_JBQYMB010000001.1, read as the reverse complement.
ATACCGAGAAAGCGCTCCATTGATCCGACGATTGCCCGGTGCAGCATGATCGGGCGGCGACGGCCGTTGTCTTCGGCGACGTATTCGGCGCCCAGGCGCTCCGGCAACACCATATCGAGCTGCAAGGTGCCGCACTGCCACGAGCGGCCGAGGGCGTCCTTGATGTGATATTCGACTTTCGGGCCATAGAATGCGCCCTCGCCCGGCAATTCTTCCCACGTCACGCCGCAGGCCGTCAGCGCGTCGCGCAGGCCCTGCTCGGCACGATCCCACGTCTCATCGGTGCCGGCACGTGAATCCGGGCGCAGCGACAGCTTGATCTCGACGTTGTCGAAGCCAAAATCCTTGTAGACACTCATCGCCAACGTGTTGAACGCGATCGATTCGCTGATGAACTGGTCTTCGGTACAGAAAATGTGCGCATCGTCCTGCACGAAGCCACGCACGCGCATCAGTCCATGCAGCGCGCCCGACGATTCATTACGGTGGCACGAACCGAACTCCGCGTAACGCAGCGGCAGATCGCGATACGAGCGCAGACCGTGGTTGAATACCTGCACATGACCCGGGCAGTTCATCGGCTTGATCGCGTAGTCGCGCTTTTCCGATTCGGTCGTGAACATGTTTTCACGATAGTTCTGCCAGTGGCCCGACGCTTCCCAGAGCGAGCGGTCCATGATCATCGGGGTCTTGATCTCGAGGTAGCCGGCGTCATTCACGCGGCGGCGCATGTACTGCTCGACCTGCTGCCACAGTGTCCAGCCACGCGGATGCCAGAACACCATGCCCGGCGACTCGTCTTGCATGTGGAACAGATCGAGTTGCTTGCCGAGCTTGCGGTGATCGCGCTTCTCTGCTTCTTCGAGCATGTGCAGATACGCTTCCTGGTCTTCCTTCTTCGTCCAGGCCGTACCGTAGATGCGCTGCAACTGCTCGTTCTTCGAATCACCGCGCCAATAGGCGCCTGCAAGCTTCATCAGCTTGAAGACCTTCAGCTTGCCGGTAGACGGCACGTGCGGACCGCGGCACAGATCGGTGAAGCTGCCGTGCGAGTACAGCTTGATTTCGTCGGTAACAGGGATCGACTCGATAATCTCGGCCTTGTACTTTTCGCCGATGCTCTTGAAGTAGTCCACTGCTTCGTCGCGCGACACCACGCGGCGCGAAACCGGCTCGTCTTTCTTCGCGAGTTCCTGCATGCGCTTTTCGATCTTCTCGAGATCTTCAGGCGTGAAAGGACGGCTGTACGCGAAGTCGTAGTAGAAGCCGTTGTCGATAACCGGACCGATCGTGACTTGCGCTTCCGGAAACAGATCCTTCACCGCGTACGCGAGCAGGTGCGCCGTGGAGTGGCGAATGATGTCGAGACCGTCGGCGTCTTTTTCGGTAACGATGGCAAGCGCCACGTCGTGATCGATCAGCGTGGACGTATCGACCAGTTCACCGTCGATCTTGCCGCCGAGCGCGGCCTTCGCGAGGCCGGGGCCGATCGAGGCGGCCACTTCGGCGACGGTCACCGGATGCTCGTACTGTCGAACAGAACCGTCAGGCAGACGTATCGAAACCATTGCGTTCTCCGTGGTGCCGACCGGCGGCGGCACATACAACCATCAAATAAGCCAAAAAAAATGCGGCCCCGCTTTCGAGGGGCCGCATTCACATTTCCTGCAAACTACATTGGCGAAAGTGGTCCTCGACTAGCGTCGCTCCGAAGTAATTTCGGTCAACGTTCGCGGTGTCATACCCTACTCGCCTTTTTGCGCCGAGGCGCTTACTGCAGTTTGCGAAACCCCGGCAAAACCGGAATTTCTCTTTCGTTGGTAGGCTCGATTGGACTCGAACCAACGACCCCCACCATGTCAAGGTGGTGCCTAACCAGCTGAGCTACGAGCCTGAAGAAACGAGATTATATGGAGCGCCACACCGCTTGGCAAGTACTTTTATGCACCGACTTTAAATTTCCACTCAAGCGCTCGAGCGCGTCTAGCCGCACCTAATCGATACCTGCTGGCACCCCGCGATCTCGCCCGAGCTTCAATTCTTGCGTGAAGCGCGCATCACGCCCGTTACTTCACCGAGTAACGCACACGCGCGCTGAATTTGCGCCGCGCTCGACACCTCGACCGTGAATTGCATGAAGGCGGCGTTACGGCGCGACTGCGTTTTCACGCCGATCACATTCATCTTCTCGCGCGCGAAAACTTCGGAAATATCCCGCAGCAGACCTTGCCGATCCGTTGCCTCAATGCTGAGGTCGACAGGATAGACCGATTGCCCGCGGCCGCTCATGACATCTGCCGACCATGCGGTTTGCAACACACGCTCCGGCGCGCGATCGGCCATGCGCAGGAAGGTCGGGCAATCGCTGCGGTGAATCGACATGCCCTTGCCGCGCGTGACAAACCCGCTGATGTCGTCAGGCGGTGCGGGCCGGCAGCAGCGCGCGAGTTGCGTGAGCAAGGCGTCGACGCCAACCACCAGCACACCTGTGGAAGCCCCGCGTGCGACGCTCGCGCCACTACTTCGCTTCTCGAAGTGTTCCGGCGCTTCGACGACGGGCTCAGGCGGCGGCGCATCATGCAGCGCCTGCTCAACGAGCCGAAGACTGAACTCTTCTTTTCCGACCACCGAGAACAGGTCGTCAGTGGCCTTGAAGCCAAGCTTGGCGGCGAGCTGATCGAGATTGACCGACGTCTTGCCTTCGCGCTGCAGGGTCTTTTCGACCATCGCACGGCCGCTCGCGATGTGCTCCTGCACTTCGACCGCGTTGAACCACGCGCGCACTTTCTGCCGTGCCCGATGGCTCTGCAGATATCCGAGTTGCGGGTTGAGCCAGTCACGCGACGGACCACCCTCTTTCACCGCGACGATCTCGACAGTCTGACCGTTCTGCAGCTGTGTGTTGAGCGGCACCATCGCACCGTCGACACGCGCGCCGCGGCAGCGGTGCCCCAGTTCGCTATGCAGGTGATACGCGAAGTCCACCGGAGTCGCGCCGTGCGGCAACGGAATCACGCGCGCTTGCGGCGTGAGCACGTAGATGTGGTCGTCGTCGAGCGTAGCCTGCCGCAGTTGCTCCCACGGCTGCGCCGCGCGCTTCTCGCCATGCTCGCCTTCCGAGACTTCGTCTTTCCACGCGAGCAGCTGACGCAACCACGCGATCTTCTCGTCGTACTTCTCATTGGCGCTGAACTGGCCACCGTAACCACGCGCGCCCGCTTCCTTATAACGCCAGTGCGCCGCCACGCCATACTCGGCGAACTGATGCATCTCCTGCGTTCGGATCTGCACTTCGAACGCCCGGCCGTCGTCGCCGATCACAACTGTGTGCAGCGATTTGTAGCCGTTCGGCTTCGGCCGCGAGATGTAGTCGTCGAACTCTTTCGGCACCGGCTGCCACAGGTTGTGCACGATGCCGAGCACGGTGTAGCAATCCTTGATGTCCGGCACGATCACGCGAAACGCGCGCACGTCGTACAGTTCGGCGAAATCCAGCTCCTTGCCGCGCATCTTGCGCCAGATGCTATAGATATGTTTGGGTCGGCCGCTAACTTCGGCCTGCACATTCGCCGCAGCCAACTCGCGCTGCAGCCGCTCGATCGCCTGCGCGACATAACTCTCGCGCTCCACGCGCTTCTCGTCGAGCAGCTTGGCGATGCGCTTGTAAGTGACCGGCTCTTCGAAACGCAACGCGAGATCTTCGAGCTCCCATTTCAGTTGCCAGATGCCCAGACGGTTGGCGAGCGGCGCGTAAATATCGAGCGTCTCGCGCGCGACATCAGGCGACGGCGTGATTTTCGCCGCCGCGTAATAACGCAGCGATTGCAAGCGCGACGCTAGCCGTATCAGCACCACGCGAATATCTTGCGCGAACGCGAGCAGCATCTTGCGCAACGCCTCGACCTGCGCGCGGCGCGCGGCCTGCGCATCTCGCCCCGCTTCAGGCATGGCATTCTGCGCGGCACGCAAACTCACTGTGCCCAGGCGCAGCAACTTGCGCACGTCACCGACCAGTTGCGCGACTTCTTCACCGAAGTTATCGGCGATCACGCGCTCCGGGTCTTGCAGATGCGGCGTCAGCGCAAACAGGGCCGCCGCCAGCACAGCCGGCGGATCGACGTTCAGCGTGCGCATGATCGACGCCGTACCCGCCGCGTGATCCGCCAGCAACTCACCCGAGGAGAGCCGCACCTCGCCCGCCTGTTCGCGCACGAACGCCATCGCTTCGTCGAAGGAAGGGATGGGGGTCGGAGTGCCTCGTAACGATTTCGGTAGTCATGGTGCGACGGCCCACCGGGCCAGACGGATCAACGGAATTTCAACAACAACTGCGAGGCGCGGGCTTAAGCGCGCTGCGCCGCGACCACGACGACTTCGACGAGGCACTTCGGGTTCGCGAGCTTCGCTTCCACGGTGGCGCGCGGCGGCGTGTCGCCTTGTGCGACCCACTCGTCCCACACCGCGTTCATACCGGCGAAGTGCACCATGTCCGAGATGTAGATCTGCACGGACAGCAACTGCGACTTGTCGCTGTTCACTTCGCCCAGCAGACGGTCGATATGGCCCAGCACTTCGCGCGTCTGACCCGTGATGTCCTGATCATCGTCTTCGGCAATCTGGCCCGCGAGGTACACGGTGCCGTTGTGTACGGCGATTTCCGAGAGGCGCTTGCCGACGTGATGACGAATGACTGCCATGAAGAATCCTGAGATTGGTTAAAAGTTGATCGAAGATGCGTTTCGCATTGCGCCCGCTCGCTCAACGCTTAAGGACGCCGCGCGGAACTATATATTATGACGCGTCGGCGGCCGGACCGATAAAGAACTGCCTCGCGAGGTCGATCTGACCGGCCGACAGAAACGCCGGCGCATGCCCGACACCCGCGATCTCAGCGCTCGATACAGCACGTCCGGTCTCGACCATCTTCGCGACGGTCTCGCGCGAAAGCAGATCCGATTGCTCGCCGCGCACCACCAGCACAGGACCCTGAAATGCAGTCAGCGAATGCCACAGCGCGGCCTCGCCGAGTTTGACCGCCTCTTCGGTCGTAGCCGCAAACGGCTGTGCGATCCGCGGATCGTACCGGAGCAACCATGCGCCGTCCTGCTCGTGCAAAAGTGGCGTATTAATCTCGCGCCATTCCTCCGGCGTGAGCGGACCGAAGGTTTGTGCAAGCAGCGCGGCGTAATCGATGCCCTGCTGCAGCGTTTCGAAACGCACTGGCTTGCCGAGGTAATCGCCGATGCGCTGCACGGCCGCCGGCTCCAGATGCGGACCAACGTCGTTCAGGAGCATTTTGCGGATCGGCGTTTCGGGCAAGCCTGCAAGTGCGAGACCGATCAGACCACCCATCGAAGTGCCGAACCAGTCGACCGTTTCGACGTTCAGACGCGCGATCAGCGTGATCATGTCGGCGACGTACTGCGGCACGCTATAGAAGTTGGGGTTCGCGAGCCAGGATGACAAGCCCCGCCCCGCCACATCCGGACACACCACGCGGTAAGTGCCGGCGAATTCCGCCGCGAGGCGGTCGAAATCTCGCCCCGAGCGCGTCAAGCCGTGCACACACAGCAGCACACGCGGGTTTGCCGGATCGCCCCACTCAGTGTAGGCGATCCGATGCAAGCCACCGGCGCTCGCGCACTGCACATAACGTTGGCGCGGCGCGGGCTGCCCGGCGTTGGAAGCGGACGTTTCGGTCATCTGGGTTCCTTGCAAAAACGCCATGGGCTCGGCGCAGACCAAGCGGCGGGAAATGAACGTCGAATCTTCAAACGATTGTAAACCGCTTTGCCGCGCGGCAAGGATCGGCCAAACGGCCTAAGACGCGCCAGGACGCTCCAGGGTAACGCCGCGGCGCCGGCGCGCCGATGCGGGCAGCGCAAAACGGCACGAAAAGACGGCACCAAAACAAAACGGGCGAGACTCGCGCCTCGCCCGTTTACAACCTCGCTTCAATTCGCTTCGCAAGCCGCCCCGCGACCCACAAGGCAACTCGCGTTGCCGCCAGCTTCCGTCACAAAGACCGAAGTGGACGGCTCACGCCACCCTTCAGCTCACCGCGCTCACATCCAGCGGCGCGCCCGTCTTCGCCTTGATTTCCTCAACGCTGACGCCCGGCGCCAGCTCAGTCAGCTTCAGACCATCTTCCGTGACTTCGATTACGCCGAGGTCAGTGATGATCTGATCGACCACGCCCACGCCCGTCAGCGGCAACGTGCATTCTTCGAGGATCTTGTGCTGGTCGCCCTTCGCGACATGTTCCATCAGTACGACCACGCGCTTGACGCCCGCGACCAGATCCATCGCGCCGCCCATGCCCTTGATCATCTTGCCCGGGATCATCCAGTTGGCCAGATCGCCCTTCTTGCTGATCTGCATTGCGCCCAGAATCGCCAGGTTGATGTGGCCGCCGCGAATCATCGCGAACGAATCCGCCGACGAGAAAATCGACGAACCCGGCAACGTGGTCACCGTCTGCTTGCCGGCGTTGATCAGATCGGCATCCACTTCTTCTTCGGTCGGTGACGGGCCGATGCCGAGCAGGCCGTTCTCCGACTGCAGCCACACTTCGACGCCCGCCGGCACGTGGTTCGCCACCAGCGTCGGCAAGCCGATACCGAGGTTGACGTAGAAACCGTCCTGCAATTCCTTCGCCGCGCGTGCGGCCATTTCGTCACGAGTCCATGCCATGATCAGTCTCCTTTCGCGCGCACGATGCGTTGTTCAATGCGTTTTTCCGGATTCGCATTGAGCACAATGCGCTGCACGAAAATGCCCGGCGTGTGGATCGCATCCGGATCGAGTTCGCCCACCTCAACGATTTCCTCGACCTCCACGACGGTAATCTTGCCGGCCATCGCGCACATCGGGTTGAAGTTGCGCGCGGTGCGGCGATAGATCAGGTTGCCCGATTTGTCAGCCTTCCATGCCTTGACCAAAGCGACATCGGCCGTCAGCGAATGTTCGAGCACGTAGTGGTTCTCGCCGAACTGGCGGGTTTCCTTGCCCTCGGCGATCAGCGTGCCGTAGCCCGTGTTCGTGAAGAAGGCCGGAATGCCCGAACCACCAGCGCGCAGCTTTTCGGCGAGCGTGCCTTGCGGCGTAAATTCGAGTTCGAGTTCGCCGGCCAGATACTGGCGTTCGAACTCCTTGTTCTCGCCCACGTACGACGAAATCATCTTCTTGACCTGGCGCGTTTCGAGCAACAGACCGAGGCCGAAACCGTCGACGCCCGCATTGTTGCTGATGCAGGTGATGCCTTGCACCTTCGAATCGCGCAGCGCCGCGATCAGCGCCTCGGGAATGCCGCACAGCCCGAAACCGCCGACGGCAAACGTCTGCCCGTCCTTGACGATGTCTTTCAGCGCCTCGGCGGCGCCTGGATAGACCTTGTTCATCAGTATGTCCTTCCTTTATGGAAACCCGAAACCGGGGCACCGGCCGCCGGTACGCCGGCTGCCGGATCGTTGCGACCTCGATATGACGTTCAGCGGACAAACGCCCGACACGTCATTCTAGTCATCCGCGGCAGCCCATGCGCTCAGGCTGCCCTGCTTGGCGCCTACGCCTGCTGCGGACGCTTCGCCGCGTTGTGATATGCCCGAAAGGGTACGCTGGGCGCGCCATGCGGCACAATACGCAAAAATACATAAGTACTTGCCTCCAACCCATGCCCGCACTGGATTACCAAACCGCGTTTCACCTCGCCCCGATCGGACTCGTACTGTCACGCGAACGGATCATTGAAGACTGCAACGACGAGCTGGCGTCGATATTCGGCTGCACGCGCGAGGCGCTGCTCGGCCAGTCGTTCCAGGTGCTATATCCGTCGACGGAGGAATTCAAGCGGATCGGCGCGCGAATTCCACCGATCATGACCGCGCAAGGCAGCTACGCTGACGACCGGATCATGAAGCGGGCCAACGGGGAATTGTTCTGGTGCCACGTGACCGGTCGCGCGCAGGAACGCGCCGACGCGCATGCCGCCGGTGTGTGGACTTTCGAGGATTTGAGCGCGACGCGGCGCGTGGCGGTCGAATTGACGCCGCGCGAACGGGAAATCGCCGCGCAACTGGTGACGGGTAAAACCAGCAAGCAGATCGGGCGGGCGCTGGATATCAGCTCGCGCACGGTCGATGTCTACCGCGCGCGGCTGATGCGCAAATACGATACGGGGAACGCGACCGAGCTATTGCAGCGTTTGCTCGGGCACTGAGGGCTCGGGCGTTGAGCGCCTCGGCTTTGGCGGCTCGGGCATAAAGCCGGGCGCTGGAAAACCGGCTCTGAGGCGGCCTGTAACGCGCGCGACGCTAACTCGCGCTGCGGATTTGACGCAAAGTTGCCACTACGCCGCCTTGACCAGCGCCGCGCGCTCGATGGTCGCGCGCAACATGTCCGGAACTGGCACCGACTTGCCTGCGGCATAGTCGATCCACACGCAACGCGCAGCGCCACGGGCATAAACGGTGTCCGGCTCGTCGGCGCGCACGAGCTCGAATGCAGTGTCAAAGCTGCTGCGGCCAGGCGTGGCCACGGACATCCGGCCGATCACATCGCCGGGATAGTGCAACTGCTTGAGAAACTCCATCGACGCATTGACGATCACCGGCCCCTGCCCATCGGCGTTGCTGCCGACCAGACCCAGTTGCTCGAACCAGGAAATCCGCACTTGCTCCATGTAACGGAAATAGACCGTGTTGTTCACATGGCCGAATGCATCCATGTCGCCCCAGCGGATCGGCATCGACATCTCAAAAACTGCGTGAAAATCGCTCATCGTACTTCTTTAACGGGTTGAAACGAGGTTAAAACCGGCGTGTGGGCCGGTGCAGACATGACAAACAACATAACGCGGGCATGCTTTCGGCGGAAGGTCCGCGCACGTAAAACAGTTTCTTCGACTGCGGGATAATCCGAGGCGGCGGCAGTCCAAAGCGGCACTGGTATGAAGCACGGCAAAGCCTCACGGCAGCGGCGCAAAAGTTGCATAGAGGCCCACCAACGGGCGCCCCAAAAGCCGCGCTCAGGAGAGCCCGAACCCATCGTCGGCGGCAATCACCGAGCCATTGATGAATTGCGATTCGTCGGCCGCGAGCAACAGCAACAGGCCATCCAGATCCTCCGGCTTGCCGACACGATGACGCGGCAGCAACGACACCAGCTTCTGTCCCTGCTCGGTCGACCAGTGATGATGGTTGATCTCGGTATCGATATAACCCGGGCAGATGGCATTCACGTTGATGCCGTGCCGGCCCCATTCCAGCGCCATGGCTTTCGTCATATGGACGACGGCGGCCTTGCTCATCGAGTACAGGCCGATCTGCGGCAGCACCCGCAAGCCCGCCATCGACGCGATATTGATGATCCGGTATGACGGCTTCTGCGCGCTATTGCCGCGCATGATCATGCGCTTGGCGACTTCCTGGGCCACGAAAAAAGCGCCGCGCGTGTTAGTGTCGAACACGTATTCGAAGTCGGCCGGCGTGACTTCCGTGAGCTTCTGCGTGGTCGACACGCCTGAATTGTTCACCAGAATGTCGATCGTGCCCGCCTCGGTTTCCGCGTGAGCAACGGCCGACTTGATGCTCTGGTAATCCGTAACGTCGAGAGATACAACGTGGGCGGCACCGCCGGAGGCTTCGATCTCGGCGCGCAATTCCTTCAGGCGCTCGGTTCGGCGGCTCGCCAGCACGACCTTGGCGCCGGCCTGCGACAATACTTGAGCAAAGCGCTTCCCCAACCCGCTTGAGGCGCCGGTGATCAGCGCGACCTTGCCTTCCAGATTGATCGAACGGCCCATTGTCGTTCCCTTGTTCGGTTGTTGTTACAGACGCGGTTGACAGGTGCGGTAGGACCGTCACTGCGGGTCATACCGCATCATATAAATAGAACGATCGTGCTAATCTATGCTCATCTGGTTGCAGTGGCGGAAACCATCGCCCACAATACGATCCCGAAAAAAGCATTCTAACGGTAAGAGGAGCATCAATGACCCCCGCAAGTCTCATTGAGCAGTACGGTCCGCGCGAGTCGATGGAATACGACGTGGTGATCGTCGGCGGCGGCCCGGCTGGCCTGTCCGCAGCGATCCGCCTGAAGCAGCTGGCGGCTGAAAAAGGCGTCGAGATTGGCGTGTGCGTACTGGAAAAAGGCTCGGAGATCGGGGCGCATATCCTGTCGGGCGCGGTGATGGATCCGCGCGCCATCACCGAACTGATTCCGGACTGGAAAGAAAAAGGCGCGCCGCTGACGGTGGACGTGACCGAAGACAAATTCCTGTTCCTCACGGAAACCGGTTCGAAGAGCGTGCCGACCTGGGCGCTCCCGGAAAACTTCAAGAACCACGGCAACTACGTGATCAGCCTCGCGAACGTCACGCGCTGGCTGGGTCAGCAGGCCGAAGCGGCGGGCGTCGAGATCTTCCCGGGCTTTCCGGCGGCTGAAATCCTCTATAACGACGATGGGTCGGTCAAAGGCGTCGCCACCGGCAACCTGGGCATCGGCAAGGACGGCGAGCCGACCGGGAATTTCCAGCTCGGCATGGAACTGCACGCGAAGTACACGCTGTTCTGCGAAGGCGCGCGCGGGCATCTGGGCCGCCAGTTGAACGATAAGTTCAAGCTGCGCGAAGGCGTCGATCCGCAGGTCTACGGGATCGGCATCAAGGAACTGTGGGAAATCGATCCGGGCAAGCACAAGCCGGGGCTGGTGATGCATACCGCCGGCTGGCCGCTCGAAAACGATACGTACGGTGGCTCGTTCCTCTATCACATGGACAACAACCAGGTGGTGGTGGGCTTCGTGGTCGGCCTCGGCTACACAAACCCGTATCTGTCACCGTTCGAGGAATTTCAGCGTTACAAGACCCATCCGGCGATTCGCGCAGTGCTCGAAGGCGGCAAACGCGTGTCGTACGGCGCGCGGGCGATTACTGCGGGCGGCCTGCTGTCGCTGCCGAAGCTGGTGTTCCCGGGCGGCGCGCTGGTGGGCGACGATGCCGGCTTCCTGAACGCATCGCGGATCAAGGGTTCGCATGCGGCGATCAAGACCGGCATGCTGGCGGCTGATGCAGCATTTGAGGCTGTGCAAGCCGGTCGCACCAGCGATGAACTGACGGCCTATCCGGAGTCGTTCAAGACGTCGTGGCTGCACACGGAACTGCATCGTGCGCGCAACTTCAAGCAATGGATGAGCAAGGGCCTGTACCTTGGTACCTTGATGGTCGGCGTCGAGCAGAAGCTGCTGGGCGGCAACGTGCCCTGGACGCTGCATCACCAGCACTCGGACCACGAGATGCTCAAACCCGCTTCGCAGTGCAAGCAGATCGTCTATCCGAAGCCGGATGGCAAGCTGACGTTCGACCGGCTCTCTTCAGTGTTCATCTCGAACACTAATCATGAAGAGAACCAGCCGGCTCACCTGACGCTGAAAGATCCTTCGGTGCCGGTGAACGTGAACTGGCAGACCTATGCCGGTCCGGAAGCGCGTTACTGCCCGGCCGCGGTGTATGAGTTCGTGAAGAACGATGATGGCAGCGAGCGTCTGGTGATCAACGCGCAGAACTGCGTGCACTGCAAGACCTGCGATATCAAGGACCCGACCCAGAACATCGTCTGGGTGACGCCGGAAGGCGGCGGCGGGCCGAACTATCCGAATATGTGATTCGGAGTTTGATTGCCGTACGCGGAGCTTGTTTGTCCGTCCGCGTGCGGCACGCAGTCAAATCGCTTCGAGCAGGAAAAAGATAACGAGGCATGCGCCACCGGCGTATTGTCAAAAGCGCCGCCAGGCAAAAGCTCAAACGCCCCGCGTCATTTCAATCCGCTCCCGCACTTTAGCTAGCACAGGCGCCCACGCACCAATCTCAGGTTGCCGAAATATCTCAATAGAATCGTACCAGGCCGTGGTGCGCGATTCATCGCCCCAAAACCATGCCGACACATGGTCGATCATTAAGCACGTCGGCACGCCTAGCGCGCCGGCCAGATGCGCCGGCCCGCTATCAATCGTGACGACCAGATCCAGATTCGCCAGCAACGCAGCCACGTCGTCGAAGCCGGACTGAAAATGGTGGGTCAAATCGACAACATCGAGACGCCTGGCCCGCCACTGCGCGACCGTCTCGCTGCGCCCCGGCGACAACGCAAACCACGTCACGCCCGGCACGCTCAATAACGGCTCGAACTGCTCGACAGGCACTGACCGCCGCATGTCGCGGATATGCTCCGGATTGCCGTTCCACACCAAACCGACTTTTCGACCACCAGACCGGCCGGCCGTATGCACATGGACCCGCTCGCGCCACGCCTGCTCAAGTGCGGGCTCGGCGCTCAGATACCGCGCACCCCACCCTGTTGCATCGAAAACGCCAAGCCGCAGCGGCAAGCTCATCAACCCGCAATGGAAATCAGGCCGCGTCTCAAGGCTTGTTTCGAGCGGCAAGTCAGCAGGCAGCATCCGTTCGAACAGATGCCGCAACGGCCCGTCGTGACCGAAAATCACCCGGCCGCCCTCGCGTCGCGCCCGCTCCGCCAGCAACGGCAGAAAGCGCACCGCCCAAAGGCAATCACCGTTGCCTTGCTCGCCGTACACGATCAGCGTTTTGCCTTCCAGCGATTCGCCCTGCCAATGCGCGCTGATCGAAGCGAGCGCATGCTGCGCGTTATTCAAATCGTCGCCGAATGCAACGCGGGATTCGTAATGCGCCCAGCCTTCGGTGAAACGCCCTGTGCGGATTTCGAGTTCTGACAGATCGAACAGCGCATGCACGTTATCCGGCGACAACTCCAGCACTTGTCTGAGCAACGCTTCCGCTTCGGCAAATCGCGCCTGCTCCTTGATGCACAAAGCGAGTTTGTGAAGCGCCACCGGATTGCCGGGCACGACACGCACCGCTTCGCGCAGTAACCGCTCGGCCGTGTCGAAGTCGTTGCGCTGTTGCACGGCAGCGGCGCGCCAGATCAGCGCGTTGGCGTCTTCGCTGTTTCGTTCGAGAAGCAGCGCGGTTGCGGAGTCGACAAGGGACCAGTCGCGTACGATGAACCCCGTCTGCGCGATCGTGTGAAGCAGCGTGGGTTCACAGGAGGGATCGAGCTGATAGGCGCGTACTAGCGCTGCAAGCGCTTCGCGCCGGCGGGCTTTGTCGCGGCCGGCGTGTTGCAGGAGCGTTTGTCCGAATGCAAGGCAGTCTGCCGCGCCGGCATGCGGCGCGGCAGCACGCGTACGCAGGTCCGCGAGATGCTTATCTGCCGGCTCGATGTTCGTATCGGTCATTGAGACGATGCTGCGCGCACAGTACGAAGAGACTCAGAGAACGCCCTTTACGGCGCGCTCGCTGCAATCTTCGGCGTGCTCACCGCGACATCGCCACATTGCGCACGATGGCGCAGCGCGTGGTCGATCAGTACCAGCGCGAGCATGGACTCAGCAATTGGTGTGGCACGGATACCGACGCACGGGTCATGGCGCCCGAACGTTTCGACGATAGCCGGTTGCCCCGTCTTGTCGATCGAGCGGCGTGGCGTGCGGATGCTCGACGTCGGCTTGATCGCGATGGACACGGTGACGTCCTGCCCAGTCGAAATGCCACCGAGCACGCCGCCCGCGTGATTGCCGACGAAGCCTTCCGGCGTCAATTCGTCGCCGTGCACCGAACCGCGTTGTGCGACACTGGCAAAGCCCGCGCCGATCTCGACGCCCTTCACCGCATTGATGCCCATCATGGCGTGCGCGATGTCCGCATCGAGGCGATCGAACAGCGGCTCGCCGAGTCCGACTGGCACGCCGGAAGCCACGACGTTGATGCGTGCGCCAATCGAGTCGCCGTCTTTGCGTAGCGCGTCCATGTACGCTTCGAGCTGCGGCACGATCTCTGCATTCGGCACGAAGAACGGGTTCTCACGCACGTGTGCCCAGTCGACGAACGGCACGTCGATCTCGCCGAGCGCCGCCATGTAGCCGCGGATCTCCGTACCGAATTTTTCGCGCAGCCATTTCTTCGCTACCGCGCCGGCCGCCACCGTTGGCGCCGTCAGACGAGCCGACGAACGGCCGCCGCCGCGATAGTCGCGGATGCCGTATTTCTGCCAGTAGGTGTAGTCGGCGTGGCCAGGGCGGAAGGTGTCGGCGATGTTGCCGTAGTCTTTGCTGCGCTGATCCGTATTGCGAATCAGGAGGGCGATCGGCGCGCCGGTGGTCTGGCCTTCGAACACGCCCGACAGGATCTCGACCTTGTCTTCTTCCTGACGCTGCGTGACGTGGCGCGACGTGCCGGGCTTGCGGCGGTCGAGCTCGAGCTGGATATCGGCTTCGCCAAGCGCCATGCCCGGCGGGCAGCCGTCAATCACGCAGCCGATAGCGGGACCATGCGATTCGCCGAAGGTCGTGACAGTGAAAAGCGTACCGAGCGTGTTGCCGGACATGGGCGTCGTCCAAAGAAATGCGGGGAAGGCACTATTATGCCAGCCCTCAAGGGGCTAGGGCCGCCGTGCGCAACGATCTATGCCTTCCGGACAAGTCTCCGGCGGGGGCATGCCCGCACATGGGAGCGCAGAAATTCCTGCCGCCACGGAATCCAACCGCGAATTCCATAACGCCGCGGCTTGCGCCAGGGACCCGATCGGCAAGCCGTTCTCCGGTCGCACTACTTCCGCGCCCCTCGCAGCTCCGTGACGATCTGCTGCAGCACCTCCGGCGTCGCCTGCGCCGGCTCGATCGGCTCACCCACCGCCAGCGTCAGCCGGCTCATCACGCCCTTCTGGATCGGCCGCGGCCAGCGCACGTCGTTGGCGCGCGAAAACACGCTGCCCCACAGTCCGCGCAGCGCCATCGGTATCACCGGCGCCGGTGTGCGACGGACGATCTCGGTCACGCCGTGGCGGAACGGATTCATCTCGCCGGTCTTCGTCAGCTTGCCTTCCGGGAAGATGCAGACCAGGTCGCCCTCAGCGAGCGCCTCAGCGCAGCGCTCATAGGCACGCGTCAGCAGCTCCGGATCCTGGTGGGCGGGCGCGATCGGAATCGCCTTCGCTTGCCTGAACACCCAGCCGGCGAACGGCGTCTTGAAGATCTGGTGGTCCATCACGAAACGGATCGGTCGCGGGCTCTCGGCCATGATGACGATCGCATCGACAAAGCTCACGTGGTTGCACACCAGCACGGCCGCGCCCTCTTCCGGAATCCGCTCGGCATGAACCAGACGAATCCGGTAGAACGTATGCACCAGCACCCAGGCGATAAAACGCAGCAAAAACTCGGGCACGAGCGAATAAATATAGGTCGCGACGACAATGTTCAACAGCGCGGTCACGAGGAAAATCGCTGGAATGCTGAAACCCGCGGCGGTCAGTCCCATCGCCATCAACGCCGAGACGATCATGAACAGCGAATTCAGAATATTGTTCGCGGCGATGATGCGCGCACGGTGGGTCGGCTGGCTGCGGCTCTGGATCAGCGCATAGAGCGGCACGCTATACAAGCCGCCGAACATGGCCAGCAGGAACAGATCGGCCAGCACGCGCCAATGGGCGGGCCGCACCAGGAATTCGCCGACGCTCAGCAGATGCCCCGCCGCCGGCAACGCGTGACTCGCGAAAAACAGATCGATCGCGAACACGCTCATACCGATCGAGCCGAGCGGCACGAGGCCGATTTCGATGCGCCGCTTCGAGAGCTTTTCGCACATCAGCGAACCGAGGCCGATGCCGATCGAGAACGTGCCGAGCAGCACGGTCACCACGTCCGGGTCGGCGGACAGCACATTTTTCGCGAAGCTGAAAAATGAAGACAGAAAGGTCGCACCGACGAACCACAGCCAGGAAATTCCCAGGAGGCTCAGAAACACCGTCCGGTTTTCGCGCGCGAGCTTCAGATTGCGCCACGTTTCGCTGACCGGATTCCAGTTGATGCGCAGATCGGGTTGCGGCGCCGCCGTGACCGGCACGAAGTTCGACACGAGCCGCCCCACCAACGCAATCCCGACACATGCGCAAGCCAGCACCACGGCGCCATGCTCGACAAAACCCGCGCCCACGCCGCCGACGATCGTGCCGATCAGGATCGCGACGAAGGTGCCCATCTCGACCATGCCGTTACCGCCGACGAGTTCCGACTTCGACAGATGCTGCGGCAGGTATGAATACTTGACCGGTCCGAACACGGTCGAATGGACGCCCATCAAAAACGTGCACAGATACAGCAACGGCGCGCTGTGCAGCCAGAAGCCCGCGCCGCCGATCAGCATCACGACGATTTCGAAGCTCTTGACGAAACGCGTGAGCATAGCCTTGTCGTATTTGTCCGCAATCTGCCCGGAAGTGGCCGACAGCAGCACAAATGGCAAAATGAAAATCGCCGAGATCAGGAACGCGGCCGTTTTCGGATCGACACCGGAAAAGCGCGCGGCCTGATACGTCACCAGCGACGTGAAGCCGATCTTGAAAACGTTATCGTTCATCGCGCCGAGGAACTGCGTCCAGAAAAACGGCGCGAAGCGGCGCTGGCCGAGCAGGCGAAACTGGGACTCGTGCGCCTCGTGAGGACGGGCGGCACGGCGGGCGGCAGGTAACGGACGATCGCTCATGAAGTTCGGAGAACGGCCTAAAAGCGCAACAAAGGGGAAAGGACCGGGCACAAAAAAAGCGCACGCTTTCGCGCGCGCCTTGGCCGCATCTTCATACTCACGGCAACGGCGCGAGCGCCGCGGTGAGCCACCGCGCGTTAGTTAGCGCGGCGCCGGTTGCTGTTCCGGCTGTTCTTCCGGCCAGTCGCGGATGTAAGCCTTAAGCATGCGGTTTTCGAAGCCCTGCTCTTCGACCACCGCCTTCGCGACGTCGTAGAACGAGATCACGCCCATCAACGTGCGGCTTTCCAGCACTGGTAAATAGCGCACGTGATGCTCGAGCATCATGCGACGAACCTCGTTGACGTCCGTTTCGGGTGTGCAGGTCAGCGGATGATCGTCCATCAATTTGCGGATCGTGGAGGTACCGAGGCTGCCGCCATGCTTGCTCAAGGTCAGAATAATTTCACGAAACGTCAGCATGCCGACGAGGTCGCCGTATTCCATCACGACCAGCGAGCCGATATCGTGCTCGGCCATTGTGTTGACTGCGTCGTGCAGCGTGGTATCCGGCGTAACCGTGAAAAGGGTGTTGCCTTTGACTTTAAGAATGTCGCTGACTCGCATGTTCTGTCTCCGTGATACCCGCTAAGCTGATATTGCCTGAATGACTTTCGATCCTAGCGGAAAGGTCCATAAAAGGAAAGCGGCCCGCCCACCAAGGCGCCGCGGGCGTTTGCAGGGTCAGCCCGGCGCCGTTCGGCGCACACACATAGGCCAACCCGCGGGAAAACCGCGCTTGAAGCGATCCATGCCGGTGATAGGATGGCCGCCACTTTCACCTTTCGCGAGGCCGTCCGTGGCCTCGCCGCCCAGGATGTCCGCCAACCGTTTCGATACGCTTGCGCTGCACGCCGGCGCCGCGCCCGACCCGACCACCGGCGCGCGCGCCACGCCTATTTACCAGACTACCTCGTTTTCGTTCCGCGACTCGGACCACGCCGCGGCGCTCTTCAATATGGAACGCGCCGGCCACGTCTATTCGCGCATCTCGAATCCGACCGTGGCCGTGTTCGAGGAACGCGTTGCCGCGCTGGAAAACGGCGCGGGCGCGATCGGTACAGCCAGCGGCCAGGCCGCGCTCCATCTGGCGATCGCCACGTTGATGGGCGCCGGCGCCCATATCGTCGCCTCCAGCGCGCTGTACGGTGGCTCACATAACCTGCTGCACTACACGCTACGACGCTTCGGCATCGAGACGACCTTCGTCAAACCGGGCGACCTCGACGCGTGGCGCGCCGCGCTGCGCCCGAACACGCGCCTGCTGTTCGGCGAGACACTTGGCAACCCCGGCCTCGACGTGCTCGATATCGCCGCGGTGGCGCAGCTCGCACACGAGCACCGCGTGCCGCTGCTGGTCGATTCGACCTTCACCACGCCCTACCTGCTCAAGCCGTTTGAGCATGGCGCTGACTTCGTCTATCACTCGGCAACCAAATTCCTCGGCGGCCACGGCACCACGATCGGTGGCGTACTCGTGGACGGCGGCACGTTCGACTTCGACGCATCCGGCCGCTTCCCCGAATTTACCGAGCCGTACGAGGGTTTTCACGGCATGGTGTTCGCCGAAGAAAGCACGGTCGCGCCGTTCCTCCTGCGCGCGCGCCGCGAGGGCTTGCGCGACTTCGGCGCGTGCCTGCATCCTCAGGCCGCGTGGCAACTCCTGCAGGGCATCGAGACGCTGCCGTTGCGGATGGAACGGCACGTCGCGAATACGCGCAAGGTGGTCGAATTTCTGTGCGCACACCCTGCCGTCGAAGCCGTTGCCTACCCTGAACTGCCGTCGCATCCAGACCATGCGCTCGCGAAGCGCCTGCTGCCACGTGGCGCGGGCGCGGTATTCAGCTTCAATCTGCGCGGCGACCGCGCCGCCGGTCGCAGCTTTATCGAAACGCTTTCGCTGTTCTCGCATCTCGCGAACGTCGGCGACGCACGCTCGCTGGTCATCCATCCCGCATCGACGACGCACTTCCGCATGGACGCCGCCGCGCTCGCCGACGCAGGCATCGCCGAAGGCACGATCCGCCTGTCTATCGGCCTTGAAGACCCCGACGATCTGATCGACGACCTCAAGCGGGCGCTAAAAGCAGCGCAGAAAGCGAGCGGGGCGCCTGGGAGTGGGCCAGCCGGTCCGTCCGGCGCGGCGAAAAATAGCGCATCCGGCTCATCCGCCGCTCCGGCCCAAGGCAACCCAGGCCGACCGTCCGCCGACGCCACCAAACCCCGCCCGGAGTCCGCATGATCCTCACCGTTCAAGGCAAGCCCGCCTACGCGTACACGGGCGGCAAACCATTCGACCCCAGCCTGCCGACCGCCGTCTTCATCCACGGCGCCGAACATGACCATAGCGTGTGGGCATTGCAAACACGTTACTTCGCGCATCATGGCTTCAGCGTACTGGCGGTCGACCTGCCCGGACACTGCCGCAGCGCCGGTCCGGCGCTGACCACCGTGACAGCAATGGCCGACTGGCTGGCCGCTCTTCTTGACGCCGCCGGCGTGCAGCGCGCATTCGCGGCCGGCCACAGCATGGGCTCGCTGATTGCACTCGACTTCGCCGGCCGCTATCCGGAGCGCGCGACGCACCTGGCGCTGCTCGCCACCGCCGTGCCGATGACTGTCTCCGACGCCTTGCTCGACGCCGCCTTGCATCGCGAGCCCGAGGCAATCGGCATGGTCAATCAATGGTCGCATTCGACACTCGCCGCCAAGCCGTCGTGCCCCGGTCCGGGCTTCTGGCTGCACGGCATGAACCAGCGGCTGATGGAGCGTGTCTCGGCGAGCGGCGCGCCGCACCTGTTCCACACCGACTTCGCCGCCTGCAATAGCTACGCGGATGGCCTCACACGTGCGGCTCAGGTGCGTTGCCCGACGCGATTGATCGTGGGCCGGCGCGATGCGATGACGCCGCCACGCGCGGCCAAAGCGCTCGCCGACGCGCTCTCTCAAGCCGGCGTACCGGTCGACACTATCGTGCTCGAAGCCGGCCATGCCCTGATGACCGAGCAGCCCGATGCCACGCTCGACGCGCTGTTCAGCTTTGCCACGAAAGCCGCTGGCGCCGTTCCACACGGCGTTCGATAGTCGCTGCGAGTCGTCACGATAGCCGCACCGGCGCAGGCCCGCCATCGGCCGAATGGCCAGGTTGCACGCATGGCCCGATAGCCGCACAATGGGTCAAGCCTGTCCTGTTTTGAGCGCGTTCCGGGCATGTCGGCGCGCGCCGAAGCAACCTGGGAGCGACGGGCACGGAATCGAGTAGCGTCGACATTCGGAGGCCGTGATGGCTCAAACCGCGCACACCGATCACTTCGCGAGTTTCGCGGAGTTCTACCCGTATTACCTGAGCGAGCATCGCAACACGGTATCGCGGCGGCTGCATTTCGTGGGTTCGCTCGGCGTGATAGGCTGCCTTGCCATGGCGCTCGCCACCGGTGACTGGCTATGGCTGCCAGCTGCCGTCATCTGCGGATACGGCTTTGCCTGGGTCGGGCATTTCTTCTTCGAAAAGAACCGGCCGGCTACCTTCCGGCATCCGCTCTATAGCCTGATGGGCGACTGGGTGATGTTCAAGGACATCTGCGTCGGGAAGATTTCGCTGTAGTTTCGCTGCCGCTTCAGGCGGCCTGCTCATGCGGCCTGATGCGGCATGGAAGAAGTGCCCTGCTCGCTTTCCTGCGCGCGCGCCGCTCGCGCGGCAGCACGCGCCGCCAGCAGCACAGCGAGCGTGACCTTCAGCTTGTCGTTTTCCAGCGCCGCCAGGAGCGTTTGGCCATCCACCCGCGTAGAGTTCAGTTCAAGCTGATATTCGAGTTCCGCGCGATCGATCACAAACAGATCGAACAGGCGCTCGACTGTGATCTGCGCCGGATTCGCCAGCAGCAGGAAGTGCGGCCGCGTGCCGTCCTCCTGCAAGCGCGCAATCCACTCGATCTCCTCAAGTTTTTGCAGCAGCTTGACCGTGGTATCCATCTCACGGCGAAGCATGCGCGAGAGCTCCTGCACCGTGTAGCCGCGCTTGCCGGCCTCCCGTGCTTCCGAAAGCCGCGCGAGGAGTTCAAGCGAATCGAACAGATCGCTTCCCTCGAAAATCGGCCGGTGAAACTGCCCGATGCGGATCGCCGGCAGCGCCGACGCGATCATTGCGCCGGCCAGCGCGATGAACCAGCATAGGTACATCCACAGCAGGAATAGCGGTACGGCGGCAAATGCGCCGTACACCGCGGTATAAGTGGGAATCCGGCGCACGTAATAGCCAAAGCCGCGCTTGGAGAGTTCGAACGCGATCGCGGCAGTAATCCCGCCGATCACCGCGTCACGCCATTCCACCCGGCAGTTCGGCAGAAACACGTAAAGCATCGTGAAGGCGAGTGCTGTCAATGGCAGCGAGGCGCCGGTCAGCGCCCAGTCGATCACCGGCGGAATATGCTGGGCCGCCGTGAACGCCATGGAGCGCGTGAACAGGTAGGAAGAAATCGACAGGCTCACGCCGATCAGAATCGGACCGAGCGTGATGATCGCCCAGTAGACCAGAATGCGCTGCGCGATCGGCCGTGCCTTGCGCACCCGCCAGATCACGTTGAAAGCGGATTCCACGGTCATCATCGTCATCACGGCGGTGACGAACAGAAAAATCATGCCGATGGTCGTGAGGCCCTTGGCCTTCGACGCGAACTGATTCAGATAATCGAAAATCTGACTGTTGAGCTGCGCAGGCATCAGATGGTCGGCGAGGAAAATCTGCAGCGACATCTGAAACGAGCTGAAAATCGGAAACGCGGTGAACAGCGCGAACGCGACCGTGGCGAGCGGCACCAGCGAGAGCATGGTGGTGAACGTGAGGCTGCCGGCCACCTGTGGAATGCGGTCTTCGCTACTACGCTTCGCGGCAAACTGCGCGAGCCGTTTGAGCGTATCGAGATCGAAACGCACCCTGGACAACAAACCCACCTCCTTGCATCAAAAACGGTGTTTCAGGACAGTGCGCGAGGCCTGGCCGAATGGCTATGGATGGCCTGTGCAGCGGACCCAGCCCCTATAATACCCGTTCACCGATGAGGCCTATGAAAGACATTCTCGTGCTCTATTACAGCCGTCATGGCGCTACGCGCGAGCTTGCGCTGGCGATCGCGCACGGCGTCGACAGCGTCCCCGGCATGCAGGCGCGCGTGCGCACCGTGCCGGCGGTTTCCACCGTCTGCGAAGCGACCCAGCCGTATATTCCCGCGGAAGGTCCGCCCTATGTCGAACTGCGCGA
The DNA here is from genome assembly GCF_052682275.1 of Paraburkholderia sp. D1E. Lineage (NCBI taxonomy): Bacteria > Pseudomonadati > Pseudomonadota > Betaproteobacteria > Burkholderiales > Burkholderiaceae > Paraburkholderia > Paraburkholderia sp. D1E. Next base: position 5,800,140 of record NZ_JBQYMB010000001.1, on the reverse strand, counting down.
CCTCGATGAATGTGCCGGTCTCGCACTCGGTTCGCCTACCCGCTTCGGCAATATGGCCGCATCGCTGAAATATTTTCTCGACGGCACCACGCCGCAGTGGCTTTCGGGTGCGCTGTCCGGCAAACCGGCCTGCGTGTTCACGTCCACCGGCAGTTTGCACGGCGGCCAGGAATCCACGCTGCTATCCATGATGCTGCCGCTTCTACACCACGGCATGCTGATCGTCGGCATTCCGTACACCGAGAGTGCGCTCTCCACCACGCAAACCGGCGGCACGCCCTACGGCGCGTCGCATTTCGCACGTGCGGGCACGGCCGAACAGGGCATCTCCGCCGACGAAAAGACGCTTGCAATAGCCCTCGGCGCACGCGTTGCCCGCACGGCGGCGTCCATGAGTGAACGGCCGTGAACGAGCCGAATGCCCCACAGGCCGCGAACGACGCGAATTCTGCGCCGCCCGTGAGCGAGCGCAACACGCAGCATGCCGGCTCGTTCCCGGCGGATTCCGCAACGAACGCCCCTAAGCGCGCAACCGTCATGCCCGTACCGAAAAATCGCGCCGCCGCTTTCGGCGCAACGGCGGCCCTGCTCGCATTGATCGTTTTGTCCGTTGCGTGGGAATGGTGGCTCGCGCCGCTGCGCCCGGGCGGCTCGGCGCTAGTGCTCAAAGCCGTGCCGCTGCTGCTCGCCCTGCCCGGCGTGTGGCGGCACCGGCTTTACACGCTGCAATGGGCGTCGATGTTGATCCTGCTGTATTTTGCCGAGGGCATCGTCCGCGGCTGGAGCGACCGCGGTCTGAGCGCGCGCCTCGGCTGGCTCGAAACCGCCCTAACCGTGGTTTTTTTCGTCTGCACGCTGGCGTATGTCGCACCGTTCAAGCGCGCCGCCAAACGGGCAGCAAAAGAGAACGCAAAGCAGAACGCCGAGCATGTCGAGGGACGCGCACGATGAAAATAGCGTTTTCCGCGTAACCTATCCGCCGACCATTCAGACCGACCAAACATGACCCAAGCCGCTTTCCTCACTGCTTGCCGCGAAGCCATCGGCGCCGCCCAGGTGCTGACCGACCCGCATGACACCGCCCCCTACCTCACCGACTGGCGCCGCCGCTACACCGGCGCGGCCTGCGCGGTGCTCTGCCCGGCCACGCCTGGCGAAGTCGCGTCGCTCGTCAAGCTCGCCGTCGAACATAGCATTGCGCTGGTGCCGCAAGGCGGCAACACCGGTCTGGCCGGCGGCGCCACGCCGGACGAAAGCGGCGCGCAGGCGGTCATCAGTCTGCGGCGTCTGAATCGCGTGCGCGACATCGATCCGCGCAACAATACGGTCACGGTCGAAGCCGGCGTCATCCTCGCCGAAGTACAGAAGCACGCCGAGGAAGCCGGCCGCCTGTTTCCGCTGAGCCTCGCCGCCGAAGGCAGCTGCACGATCGGCGGCAATCTCGCCACCAACGCGGGCGGCACCGGCGTACTGCGCTACGGCAACACGCGCGAGCTGTGCCTGGGCCTCGAAGTAGTCACGCCGCAAGGCGAACTGTGGGACGGCCTGCGCGGCCTGCGCAAGGACAATACTGGCTACGACCTGCGCGATCTGTTCATAGGCGCGGAAGGCACGCTTGGCATCATCACTGCCGCCGTGCTCAAGCTACATCCACAACCGGCCGCGCGCGTCACGGCGCTCGCCGCGCTCGCATCGCCGCATGCGGCACTCGATTTCCTGTCGCTCACGCAGCGCGTCGCCGGGCCGCTTCTAACCGGCTTCGAATTGATGTCCGATTTCTGTCTGCGGCTAGTGGGCCGGCATTTCGAGCAGATGCGCTATCCGTTCGCCGAATCGCACGCGCAAGTCGTGCTATTGGAACTGTCAGATAGCGAGAGTGAGGAGCATGCGCGCGGACTGTTTGAACGCCTGATGGAAACCGCGCTCGACGAAGGTCTGGTCGAAGACGCGGTAGTTGCGGAAAATCTCACACAGTCACGGGCATTCTGGAATCTGCGCGAACACATCCCCCTCGCGCAGGCTGAGGAAGGCCTGAACATCAAGCACGATATCGCTGTGCCGATTTCGCGCATCGGCCACTTCATCGAGGAAACCGACGCGGCGATCGCGCAGGCCGTGCCGGGTGTGCGCATGGTCACGTTCGGCCATCTCGGCGACGGCAACCTGCACTACAACGTGCAGGCGCCCGAGGGCGTCGACGCGAAGGCATTCCTCGACATCTGGCAAAGCCCGATCAACCAGATCGTCTACGACAGCGTGCACCGGCATCGTGGCAGCATCAGCGCGGAACACGGCCTCGGCCAGTTGAAGATCGACGAGGCGATGCATTACAAGCAGGACGTCGAGGTGCAGTTGATGCGCGCCGTCAAACGCGCGCTCGACCCGTTGAACCTGATGAATCCGGGCAAGGTGCTACGCTAAGGTTTGAAGCCCTCGCCGTTGGGTGCGAGGCTCATTGCAGGAGTCGTCGTCGTGAAGATTCGCGTGCTGTCCGATCTGCATCTGGAGAACAACGAGCCCGAGTTGATCCCGCATGCGCACGCGGATCTGATCGTGCTGGCCGGCGACATCCACAATCACGCAGCCGGCCCGCGCTGGGCCGCGCAGACTTTCGACGGCGCCGTGCCGGTGGTCTATGTGCCCGGCAATCACGAGTACTACGACGGCGAATTCGGCGCGCTCGAAACAGCCCTCTACGACGCAGCCGCGCAAGTCGACAACGTGCACGTGCTGAACAATGCCACGCTGGTCGACCCGCAAGGCCGCTGGCGCGTGCTCGGCACCACGTTGTGGACCGACTTCGCGTTATACGGCGCGGATCCTGACTCGCTCGCCGAATCCATCGAGGCATCGCGCCGGGTGATGCTCGACTTCCGCGGCCTGATCCAGATGAACTGGCCACACGACACCCGGGACTCGCCACGCGACTTCACCCCTGACGATTCCTTCGCGCTCCACCGCCAGGCGCGTGCCTGGCTCGAAAGCGAGCTGGCCAGCCCGTTCGACGGCAAGACGATCGTCGTCACGCATCACGCGCCGCATCGGATGAGTCTGGCCGAGCGCTACGCGGAGGACCGCGTGTCGGCCGGGTTCGTCAATCATTTGCCGGAACTGGTGCGCTCGCCCGTCGCACTGTGGATTCACGGACATACGCATACGCCATTCGATTACACCGTGAACGGCACGCGCGTGGTCTGCAATCCACGCGGCTATCTCGACCGGCGCACCGGTCAGCCGGAGAATCCACAGTTCACGTGGGATAAGGTCGTAGAGATATAGCGTCGGCTTGGGGCCGATCTGGGTAGCGCGGCCAGGCGGCAAGCACTACGCTGTTGCTGTCGTCGGGTTCGTGTCTTGCCGGCGTGTGGACGCGTGGGCGTGCTGGCGTGCTGGCGTGCTGGCGTGCTGGCGTGCTGGCGTGCTGGCGTGCTGGCGTGCTGGCACATCAGCATCGCGTCAAATCGCCCGGATAGCTCGAATCGGTGAAACCCGCCAGGCCGGTCATCTCCGGAGGTCACTTATGTGTGGTCGAATCAGCCAGTACCGCGATCCGCATCTGTACGCGCAACAGCTTGGCCTCGCCGATCCGCTCATGCTGTTCGACGCCGCCGACCGCCGCCCCGGCTACAACCTCGCGCCGGGTACTCACCCGCTGGCGATCTATCCGGACCAAACGCTGCACGCGATCCACTGGGGTTATTGTCCGGCGTGGGCACGCGAGCAGCATCTGCCGCAGACGATCAATGCACGCGCCGAAACCGCGCCGCATACACGCTACTTCAAAGACCTATGGAAAACTGGACGGGTACTGGTGCCGGCAGACGGCTGGTTCGAATGGCGCATGGAGGCAGCGCCCGGAACATCAAACGGGGATAGTGCGGCGGAAGCCGACGCAACGGTCCGCCAGCCTTACTTCGTGCATCTGAAAAGCGACGTACCGATGTACCTCGCAGCCCTGTCGAGCGTACGCGGCACGGAACCGCAGACGGAGGGCATGGGATTGGTGATCGTGACGGCCACCGCCGACGCAGGCCTGATCGACGTGCACGGCCGGCGCCCACTGGCATTGGCGCCGGAGGCGGCTCGCCGCTGGCTGGATCCGGCCCTGCAGTCCGACGAACTCGAGCAGCTCGCACGCAGCGCCTGCCTACCCGCCGCGCGGTTTCGCTGGCACCGGGTGAGTCCGGACGTAGACCGCACGCTCACTGACGAGCCGGGTCTGATCGAAGCGTTGCACTGAAGCTGAAAATGCCGCGCGCCAGGCTCAACGATCGCGCCGTTGTTCCTGCAAATCAGGGCGCTCGACCTTGATCGGCACCAGTTGCGGCTGCTGGTCACGCAGACGGCGCAGCAGATCGCGCGATGCGGCGATTCCGATCAGTCCCAACATGACGGCCACGCCGATCATCAGATGCGTATCCATGAATTCCTCGTCCTTCGGTTGTTGCGGTTGTTGCGATTTGCCGAATGGCGGCTAACTAAGCGCGCCCGGCTTAAGCGCCCTCGGCTGAATGCGGCAGCGCATGAACGACACGTTAGCAAATCGACCGCGACGCAGAAGTAAGGAAATGTTGCGACGCGGCACTTGTGTAACAGGCTGTCACGCTGGAGCGGCCTGGAACCGTCAACAATAGTCAACCGCCCACGTGGCGCTGCTTCAGCCGCGAGCGAACTGGCGCAATTCTTCCTGATCGACGGCCAGCGTGCCGGGCAGTTCGTCGCGCAGGAATTCGACCCAGGTGCGGATTTTCGCGTCCAGGTACTGCCGGGACGGATACAACGCATACAGATTCATTTCCTGCGACGTGTATTCCGGCAATAGCCACACGAGCTCGCCGCTACGCAAACCGCTGATCGCCGAGTAGATCGGAATCAGTCCGACCCCCATGCCCTTGCACGCCGCGACCGCCATGGCTTCCGCGACGTTCACCTGGAAGGTGGCCGGGCCGAGGGCGATCGTTTCCTCGCCGTTCGGGCCGTCAAAGGTCCATTTGTCGATCGGAAATACCGGTGTGACCAATTGCAGGCAGGTGTGGCGCGCGAGGTCCGCAGGCGTTTGGGGCACGCCGTGCCGCTCCAGATAAGCCGGCGACGCACATACGATGCTGAACGCGCTGCCCAGTCGCTGCGACACCAGCCCCGAATCCGGCAGGCCGGTTGCCAGCGTCAGCGACACATCGAAACCTTCGTCGAGCAGATCGGGCATGCGCTGCGCGAGCGTCAGCTCGACATGGACGTCCGGATAGCGCTCCTGATAGCGGCCCACGGCCGGCACCACATAGTGCTGGCCGAAGCTGGTCATGGCGTGGACCTTGAGTTTGCCGGACGGGCGGGCGTGGGCGTCGCTGGCTTCCGCTTCAGCCTGATCCACGTACGCGAGGATCTGTTCGCAGCGCTGCAGATAGCGCTCACCTGCCTCAGTCAGCGCGATACGGCGCGTCGTGCGGTTCAACAGACGCGTGCGCAGGTGCGCTTCCAGATCGGAAACCGCGCGCGACGCGTACGCCGTGGTCGTGTTCAAGTGCTGCGCGGCACCCGTAAAGCTGCCCGCTTCGACGACCCGGACAAATACGCGCATGTTTTGAAGCGTATCCATAATTTTCCTTACTGACCCGGAGCGATTGTTACACGATTCGCAAAGGCGATTATCTCATATCGCGTAAAAATGCCTTGCATCTTTACCGGTTATTCCCCAATCAATCAAAAAATATAATGACGCACATGCTTCTATAGCCAATTTTGGAGGAAATCGTGCAGTCTCCGGTACAAAAAGGGATCGCCGCAGCCGCGGTTCTTACGATCCTATTAACAATCGCCGGCTGTGCCAGTACCGGAGGCATCGCGCCGCAAGACCGCGGAATCGAGCCCTCCTCGCTCGACGCAGGCAACGCCATCCGGGCTGCCAACGCGGACGCCCAATGGCCGGCCGCCGACTGGTGGCGCGCCTATAACGATCCGCAGCTCAACGAGTGGGTCGAAACCGCGCAGGCAGGCAATCCGAATCTCGCTGTCGCCCAGGCGCGCGTGCGCGAAGCCGTGTCGATGGCGGGCGTCGCCCGTTCGGCGCTGTCGCCGCAAGTGAACGGCAGCCTGTCGATCCAGCGTCAGAAATGGGCCGACAACCTCTATTACGGCCCCGGCCCGCTCGCGGGCGAGCAGTCGTGGAACAACACCGGCACGCTGGGTCTGTCGTACAACCTGGATCTCTGGGGCAAGGACAAGAACGCCGCCGAGCGCGCGCTCGATGCTGCCCATGCGAGCGCGGCGGACTTCCGCGCCGCCCAACTCGAACTGGAAGGCAACGTCGTGCGCGCGTACATCGAGATGTCGATGAACTATGCGCTGCTCGATATCGCCAAATCCACGCTGCAACAACAGCAGCAGATCGTCGACCTGGCGAACCGGCGTCTGAAAGGCGGCATCGGCACGCAACTCGAAGTGAGCCAGGCCGAAACGCCAATGCCGGAATACGAACGCCAGATCGACGCGATCGAGGAAAAGATTGCGCTCGGCCGCAATCAATTGGCCGTACTGGCCGGCAAGGGGCCGGGCGCGGGCGATGCGATCCAGCGTCCGACGCTCTCGCTCGACAACGCACCCGCCGCTCTGCCGAGCGCACTGCCCGCGGACCTGATCGGCCATCGGCCCGACGTGGTCGCGGCACGCTGGACGGTGGCGGCACAAGCGCGCGGCATCGACGTCGCCAAGGCGAGCTTCTATCCGGACATCAACCTGCTGGCGTCGATCGGCGGTTATGCGGCAATGGGACCGCTGTTCCAGTTCCTGAAGGACCCGTCGCATAGCTGGAGCGCGGGTCCGGCGCTGTCGCTGCCGATCCTCGACGGCGGACGTCTGCGCTCGCAGCTTGGTGCGGCATCGGCAGGGTACGACGAGGCGGTCGATCGCTATAACCAGTCGATTGTCGGCGCGCTGAAGGACATCTCCGATCAGGTGATCCGGATCCGTTCGCTCGCGACCCAGGCGCAAGACGCCGACCGTTCTGTCGCAGCGGCTCGCAAGAACTATGAGTTGTCGCGCGAAGGGTATCGGCGCGGTTTGACCGACTATCTGAACGTGCTGGTCGCGCAAAGCCAGTTGCTGCGCGCGCAGGAAGGCGTCGCGAAGATTCAGGCTGAACGGCTGGGCGCGCATGCGTCGCTGGTCACGGCTCTGGGTGGCGGACTCGACGAACCGGCCAATGGTCCGCAGGCGAACGAGACGTTGCCCGCGCACGGGAAGGGCAAAGCGGCGGCGGCAGGTTCGACCGCCGCGGGCAAGCCTTCGGACGCGCCGACGCAGGCCGGTTCGGCGAGTCATGCGGATAGCACCGCACCTGCTGCCGCCACGGCGCAAGCGCAAAGCCCGGCCGCCGCCGCAGCTACTGAGTAAGGACGCGGACCATGTCAGCCTCCCCCTCTCCCGCCTCGCGTCCGGCATCGTTTGCCGCGCTCTATTCGGCTGCCGCCGACTGGGCACGCACCGACGGCCTCACGTGGGTCTATCTGTTCAAAGCGCTCGCCGCCTGCTTTCTGGCGCTCGGCATCGCGATGAAACTCGACTTGCCCCAGCCGCGCACCGCGATGACCACCGTGTTCATCGTGATGCAGCCGCAAAGCGGGATGGTGTTCGCCAAGAGCTTCTATCGGATCTGCGGGACGCTGGTCGGTCTCGTCGTCATGCTTGCGTTGATCGGTCTGTTCGCACAGCAGCCGGAACTGTTCATCGCCACAACCGCAATCTGGGTCGGCATCTGCACCGCGGGCGCCGCGCGCAATCGCAACTTCAAGTCGTACGGTTTCGTGCTGGCCGGCTATACCGCGGCGCTGATCGGCATCCCCGCTTCGCAGCATCCGGACGGCGCGTTTCTGAGCGCGCTGACGCGGGTGGCTGAAGTAGTGGTCGGCATCGTCTGCGCGGGCGCCGTTAGTGGCCTCGTGTTTCCGCAATTCGCCGGCTTGCAGATGCGCGGCACCGTGCGCGCGCGTTTCTCGGCGTTCGTCGAGTATGTGTCGGCCTCGTTGGCCGGCCGCAACGACCGCGCGCAGATCGAAGCGACCAATGCGAGTTTTGTCGCCGACATCGTCGGTTTCGAAGCGGCGCGCAGTGTCGCCGTATTCGAAGGCCCCGATTCGCGGATGCGTGGCGGCCGTCTGGCGCGTCTGAACAGCGAGTTCATGACCGCCTCGACGCGCTTTCACGCGCTGCATCAGTTGATGAACCGGCTGCGCGACGCGAACACGAGCGGCGCGACCGTCGCGATCGAAGCGCTGGAGCCGTACTTCAAGGAAATCGCCCCATTGCTCGCGAAATCCGGCGAACCGGTGTTGAGCGCCACGGATGCCGCCCACGCCGCCGCGCAGCTCGACGCGTACAAAGCGGAGTTGCCCAAGCGGGTCCGCGCGACACGCGCCGCCCTGGAAACGCAGCCGGACGCACCGCTGCTCGACTTCGACACCGGCGCTGAACTGCTGTACCGCTTTATCGACGATCTGCACGCGTACGCAGCCACTTATGCGTCGCTTGCCGTCGACACACACGAGCGCGAGCGCTGGATCGAGCGCTACGAACCGAAGACGAACGCAATCGCCGCGGGCGTGGCCGGCTTGCGCGCGACCATCGTCATGATGGTGCTCGGCGCATTCTGGATCGCGACGGCGTGGCCGAGCGGCTCGACCTTGACGCTGGACGCCGCGGCGGTCTGCGCGCTGGCGTCGTCGTCGCCGAATCCGAAGCGCACGGCCTTCCAGATGGCGGGCGGCACGCTGGTCGCCTCGGTGATGGGCATGATCGCGGTGTACGGCGTATATCCGCACATCGACGGCTTTCCGCTGCTGTGCGCCGCGCTTACGCCCTTCCTGCTGCTCGGCGTATTCATGACGACGCGCCCGGCACTGGCCGGCTACGGTGTCGGCTACTGCATCTTCTTCTGTTTCCTGGCCGGTCCGGACAACCTGATTCATTACGACCCAAGCGGCACCATTAACGACGCGATTGCGCTGGTGCTGTCGATGCTGGTGTGCGCGGTCGCCTTTGCCGTGCTGCTGCCGCCTTCGACGCCATGGCTGCGCAACCGCCTGCTGGTGGACCTGCGCCGTCAGGTGGTGCTGGCAAGCCGCGCGGGCATGCGCCGGGTACGTTCACGCTTCGAGAGCGGCGCACGCGATCTGATGTTCCAGATCAACGCGCTCGCGCAGAACGAACCCGAACTCAAACGCGACACGTTGCGCTGGCTCTTCTCGGTGCTCGAAGTGGGTAACGCGATGATCGACCTGCGCCGCGAAGTGGCGGCCCTGCCCCGCGACGCGCGCTATGCGCAGACGATGCCCTGGCGCATCTCATTGCGCGCGATGCGCAACGCGGTGTCCGCGCTATTCGAACGTCCGCGCGCGGACCGCTTCGACCGCGCGCTCGCCGCCACCACCGACGCAATTGCCGCCGTTCAGCAGATGCTGGTCACCTTCACGCCACCGCGTGACGAGCGGCATCAATTGCAACGCATTCTGAGCCAACTGCATTTCATTCGTACCGCGCTGCTCGATCCGCAATCGCCGCTTGAACCGTTGATGAGCGGACGTGCCGACGCGTCAGAAGGAGTTCGTCATGCCACGTGATATCGCCGTTTTCGACGCTTACGTGCCGGCCATCGTGCTGCTGTTTATCGCGGGCGCCGCGCTTACCTGGGTGTTGGACCGCGTGATTGCCTATACGGGCCTGTATCGCGTGGTGTGGCATCCATCCTTGTTCCGGGCCAGCTTGCTCGTGTGTGTGTGCGGCGTGCTGAGTCTCGCCGTTTATCGTTGATCAGAGTCGAAACATGACCATCCGAAATATTGTTGGCTTCGTCGCGACAGCCATTATTTTTATCATCGCGATTTTGATTGGGCGCGTGTTGTGGGTTCATTACATGGATGAACCGTGGACACGTGACGGACGCGTGCGCGCTGAAATCGTGAATGTGGCGCCGGATGTTTCAGGCGCGGTTGTCGATTTGCCTGTTAAAGATAATCAACTGGTGAAGAAGGGGGATCTGTTGATGCAGATCGATCCTTCGCACTATCAGATTGCTGTTGAGCAGGCGCAAGCTGCGGTTGCTGCGCGTAAGGCCGAGTTGCAGATGAAGCGCGATGATGCGCAACGGCGTGCGGATATGGATGCTTTGGTTGTGTCCAAGGAGAGCCGTGAGAATGCGACTCACACTGCGTCGGCCGCCGAGGCTTCTTATCAGCAGGCTTTGGCTGCGCTTGATGCTGCCAAATTGAATCTTGAGCGGACTCGGGTGGTGTCGCCGGTTGATGGCTATATCACCAACCTGAACGTGTTTCGTGGGGATTATGCGACGGCTGGATCTGCCAAGCTGGCCATTGTCGATAGTCACTCGTTCTGGGTTTATGGGTATTTTGAAGAGACCAAGCTGCCTCATGTTCGTATCGGCGATAAGGCTGAAGTTCGGTTGATGAGCGGGGGCACGCTTCAAGGGCATGTCGAGAGCATCTCTCGTGGGATCTATGATCGGGATAATCCCGAAAGCCGGGAGCTGCTGGCTGACGTGAATCCGACTTTTAATTGGGTTCGGTTGGCGCAGCGCGTGCCCGTGCGGGTGAGGATTGATTCTGTGCCCGACGGCGTTGTGTTGGCTGCGGGGATTACTTGTACTGTTGTTGTTAAGCCTAGCTAAGGTGTTTGCCTTCGCGGCGCTTTGTGGCCGTGCGCCGGCGGCGGTGGCCTTTCCTTGATTTGTTAGTGGTCTATTAGTGTCGCCCCTGTGCGGGGCAGCACTTACTTTCTTTGCCGCCGCAAAGAAAGATAAGCAAAGAAAGCGGCTCACCCCGCTAATTCTTAAGCGGGTCCCCCCCGCAGTTGCGGTAGTGGTGCATCTGGAATCCGTGCTCTCGCACACTCCGCGTCAGTGACCAGGCCATCATCAGCTCCCACTCCGCACTGCGTGCGTCGCGGATGGGTATGCATGGGAAACCATCGGCTTCGTTTGGGGGTGGCGGGGGCCGTCGGCTTCGCCTCGGCGGCACTGCGTGCGCCGAGGCGGTGCGTCAGTCGTGGGCCTCTTTCCCCAGGCTTCTGGTACGGTGTTGCCCGTTTTATAGCCTGAACTTTCCGACCATCTGCTTCAGGCCGCGGGCCTGGTCATCCAGCGAGCGGGCAGCCGCCGTGGCCTGCTCCACCAATGCGGCGTTCTGCTGTGTGCCCGAGTCCATCTGCGTCACCGCAAGGTTGATCTCCTCGATGCCCGCGCTTTGCTCGGATGATGCTGCCGAAATCTCGCCCATGATGTCAGTCACGCGCTTCACAGCCTTGACTACTTCATCCATGGTCTGGCCGGCATTTTGTGCGAGTGTCGACCCGTTGCTTACTCGCTCCACCGACGCACTGATCAAGCCCTTGATCTCCTTGGCAGCCGCTGCGCTGCGCTGCGCGAGATTGCGTACTTCGGCTGCGACCACCGAAAATCCGCGACCCTCTTCGCCGGCTCGAGCGGCTTCCACCGCCGCGTTCAAGGCCAGAATGTTGGTCTGGAATGCAATCCCCTCGATCACACCGATGATGTCGCCGATGCTTCGCGCACTGTCGTTGATCTCGTTCATCGTCGCGACCACGCGGCTCACCACGTCGCCACCCTTCTCGGCAATCTCCGAGGCGTTGTTGGCCAGCGTGCTCGCCTGCTTCGCGTTGTCGGCGTTCTGCCTCACCGTGGAGGTCAACTGCTCCATGCTGCTCGCGGTCCGCTCAAGCGCCATCGCCTGTTGCTCGGTGCGCTGCGACAGGTCGAGATTGCCCATCGAAATTTCGCCCGATGCCGTCGCAATCGCGTCCGCACTGGATGCGATGTCGGACACCGTCGTCGCGAGGCCGCTTTGCATGTCGTGCAGCGCGTACAGCATGCTCGACTTGTCCTTGCGGCCCAACGCGATCTGATTCGACAGGTCGCCCGCCGCGATCCGGCTGGCAATTTCCTTCGCGTACGCCGGCTCGCCGCCGAGCTGGCCGGCAAGGCGCCGCACCACCCACTCGCTAATGCCGAACGCCAGCGCGATCAATGCGATCGTCATCACCGCGATCATCACGAACGACGAATGGAAGATAAAACCCGACGCCTCGATGGTCGCCTTGGCAGCCGTGCCGCGCTGCGCGACGAGTCCGTCAACGAGTTTCTCGAGCTTGCCGGTCTCGACCAGCAGCGAGACGTCCTGCATGCCGACCTGCCAGTTCATCTGCGAAAGATCGAGCGGCTGCGCTTTCACAAGCTTCACGAAGTCACGCAAATGGCCGCTCCACACCGTGACGGCTGCGGCGAATTTCTTCTGCTGGTCGACAGACTTCGCGTCGGATGTGTCGACGTACTGTTGCAGCGTGCCGAGTTCCGTACCGAGACCGCTCAGACCCTTGTCGATGTCGGCGCCGAGATCGTCGCGCTCCTTGGCGGTGGTCGCGGTCAGCAGCATCTTTTGTGCGCGGCTTGCGCGCAGCATGTGGCCACGCGCCTCTTCGGCAGCGCGGCTCGCCACGTGGCCCTGGTCGTAGATCGATTGCGCGGAGGCGTTCAGGCGGCTGATCTGGGTCAGCGAAAAAACACCGATCGCCAGCGTGCCAATCAACAACACGGCAAACGCAAGCCGCAGCGTGGCCTTCACCGACAAACCCTTGAGCCGCACAGCACGCGAGCGGCTGCCCTGCCCATGCGATGGCGACGGCTCGCCCGCCGCTTCCCCTTCCGGTACGAACCCCGCGCCCGTCTGGCCGCCCAGCGAAACTACTTTCATATTCCTCGTCCCCACGTAATCGAACTGCCGGAAAGGTCGGTTCCGGCATTGATGCTTATCTCTCCGGGTCTACGGCATAAACGTCTGCGATCTTTAACGCCGCTCACGTGATGCCAACTCCAACTGCTATGCCCGGTCCTCGGCGCGTCGCTTTGTAAGCTCCGCGCCCGCGACCGTTTTATACATGGCCAAAAATCCCCAAACCGCATTTATCAGACGGCTTGCCAGCCATGCGTGGTCATGGCAGCACAGCCACCACAAGCACCATTACGGTGCACCCGGCTCGCCGTTTCAAGGCACCCCGGCGCCCAGACGAGACATAAGTGTCCGATTCGCGACAAAACTTGTCCTTACAATTCGTGGAAGCCACATTAAACTTCGACAAATACCTGACAACGCCGGATACCGCGTCGAAATGCCGCAGCAGTCGAACAGGCAAGCGACTCCAAAGAACGACGGCGCGCCGGCAGCCTGAAATCATTACCTTTCACTCTCCTCTCTCATCTAGCGTATGGAAACGAGCCTCGATAAAAGCGCCCTCGCCGGTGCCTCAGCCTCTCCCGCCAGTCCTGCCAACCCCGCTGCCCCGTCGCAGCCGGCCGCGAAAGTCCAGCGCACGGTTTACTCTGTGCTCGGTGCGATCAGCTTTTCGCACCTGCTCAACGACATGATCCAGTCGTTGATTCTGGCTATTTACCCGATGCTGAAAGACAACTTTTCACTGTCGTTCGGGCAGATCGGCCTGATTACGCTGACCTACCAGATCACCGCATCGCTGCTGCAGCCGCTTGTCGGCAGCTATACCGACAAGCATCCCAAGCCGTATTCGCTGCCCGTCGGTATGGGCTTTACCCTCGCCGGCCTGCTGCTGATGTCGGTCGCACCGAGTTTCGGCGTGCTGCTGGTAGCGGCGGCGCTGGTCGGTTGCGGCTCGTCGGTGTTTCATCCGGAATCGTCGCGGGTGGCGCGCATGGCGTCGGGCGGCCGTCACGGTCTGGCGCAGTCGCTGTTCCAGGTGGGCGGCAATGCGGGTTCGTCGCTCGGGCCGCTGCTCGCCGCGTTGATCGTGATTCCGCACGGCCAGCGCAGCATCGCGTGGTTCTCGGTGGCGGCACTGGTTGCGATCGTCGTGCTTACGCAAATCGGTCGCTGGTACAAGGCTCATCCGTCGGTCAAGAAGACGCGCAGCCAGGCCGGCCACGCGACGCTGTCGCGCAACAAAGTGATGTTCGCCATGAGCGTGCTGATGCTGCTGGTGTTCTCGAAATACTTCTACCTCGCCAGCATCAACAGCTACTTCACGTTCTATCTGATCGACAAGTTCCATCTGCCAGTGCAGGCCGCGCAGATCCACCTGTTCGTGTTCCTCGCGGCGGTCGCGGCGGGTACGGTGATTGGCGGTCCGATCGGCGACAGGATCGGCCGCAAGTATGTGATCTGGGTGTCGATCCTCGGCGTCGCGCCATTCACGCTGCTGCTGCCGTACGCGAACCTGTTCTGGACCAGCGTGCTGACGGTGATTATCGGTATCGTGCTGGCATCGGCGTTCTCGGCGATCCTCGTCTATGCGCAAGAGCTGATCCCCGGCAAAGTGGGGATGGTCGCAGGGCTGTTCTTCGGTTTCGCGTTCGGGATGGGCGGGATCGGCGCGGCCGTGCTCGGGCAGTTGGCCGACGCCACCAGCATCACTTATGTGTATAAGGTGTGCTCGTTCCTGCCGCTGATCGGCGTGCTGACGGTGTTTCTGCCGAATGTCGAAGGTAAGCGCGCGAAAGCGTGATGCGTTCGCCAGAAGTTGCATGACGAAAAGGCGCTACGGCGCCTTTTTTCTTTGACGGCGCTCATGGTGAACCCGCGTTGTCCGCACAGCCACGCGTGCTCTATGCTTGTGCGGACGTACGCACTGCTCTCGCGCCGTGCCCAACAGCCGTACGACTCGCCATCCGTTCACTCACGCAGCAGAAGGATCGCCGCCGATGACCAGCTACCGCGACTTCCACCGCCGTTCGATCGAGCAACCCGAGGAATTCTGGCGTGAACAAGCGCAGCGGATTCATTGGCAAACGCCGTTCGATACGGTGCTCGATCGCTCGAATCCGCCGTTCGCGCGCTGGTTCGTCGGCGGCCGCACGAACCTGTGCCATAACGCGGTGGACCGTCATATGGTCGAGCGCCCACAGCAGAACGCGCTGGTTTATGTGTCGACGGAAACCGGTATCGAGCGGCGTTACACCTACGCCGAGCTCTACGCGGAAATCAACCGCATGGCTGCGGTAATGCGCTCGCTGGGCGTAAAGCGCGGCGACGTCGTGCTGATCTACATGCCGATGATCCCCGAAGCGCTGTTCGCCATGCTCGCGTGCGCGCGGCTCGGCGCGATTCACTCGGTGGTGTTCGGCGGCTTCGCGGCCCTCAATCTGGCAGCTCGCATCGACGATGCGAAGCCTGTGCTGATCGTGACCGCCGACGCCGGTGCACGCGGCGGCAAAGTGATCGACTACACGCCGCTGATGGACGAAGCGCTCGCGCGCGCAACCCACAAGACGCCGCACGTGCTGCTGATCGACCGCCAGCTCGCGCCCGAGCGCCTGAACGCGAGCTACCTTGTCGCCTACGAGCCGTTGCGCGAGCAGTTTTTCGATGCGCATGTGCCATGCGAATGGCTCGAATCGAACGAGCCTTCTTATGTGCTTTACACGTCGGGCACGACCGGCAAACCGAAGGGCGTGCAGCGCGACGTCGGCGGCTATGCGGTGGCGCTGGCGGCATCGATGGAACACATCTTTCAGGGCAAGCCCGGCGACACGATGTTCACCGCGTCGGACGTGGGCTGGGTGGTCGGCCACAGCTACATCGTCTATGCGCCGCTGATCGCGGGGCTCACTACCGTGATGTACGAAGGCACACCGATTCGTCCGGACGGCGGCATCTGGTGGCGCCTCGTCGAACAGCACAAGATCAATCTGATGTTCACCGCGCCGACTGCGTTGCGCGTGCTGAAAAAGCAGGACCCGGCGCTGCTGAAGAAATCCGATCTATCGAGCCTGCGCACGCTGTTCCTCGCCGGCGAGCCGCTCGACGAACCGACCGCCGCGTGGATCTCCGACGCGCTCGGCAAGCCCATCATCGACAACTACTGGCAGACCGAAACCGGTTGGCCGATGCTGGCGATTCCGCGCGGCGTCGAAGCCCTGCCCACCAAGCTCGGCTCGCCGGGTGTGCCGTCGGCCGGCTTCAACCTGACCTTGCGTAACGAACTGACCGGCGAGCCCTGCCCGCCTGGCGAAAAAGGCGTGCTCACGCTGGGATATCCGCTGCCGCCGGGATGCATGTCGACGGTATGGGGCGACGACAAACGCTTTGTCAGCACATATTGGTCGAGCATTCCGAACCAGCAGGCCTACTCGACGTTCGACTGGGGCATTCAGGACAAAGACGGTTACGTGACGATCCTCGGCCGCACCGACGACGTGATCAACGTCGCCGGTCACCGGCTCGGCACGCGCGAGATCGAGGAAGCATTGTCGAGCCACGCAGCGGTCGCGGAAGTGGCGGTGGTCGGCGTGGCGGATGCGCTGAAGGGTCAGGCGGCCATGGCCTTTGTCGTGCTGCGCGACGCGCAAGCCTTTGCGGACGACAAATCGCGGGCAAAGCTGGAAGCCGATCTTACGGCCACGGTCGATCGCCAGCTTGGCGCCATTGCGCGGCCGGCACGAGTGGTCGTGGTATCGATGCTGCCGAAGACGCGCTCGGGCAAGCTGTTGCGCCGCGCGATTGCGGCACTAGCCGAGGGACGCGAACCGGGCGACCTGCCAACTATCGAAGATCCGGCGGCTTTGCAGCAGGTACGCGAGGCGCTGGGGGATTCAACGAAGCACTAGCCAGCGCCCAGGCCGATCGTGCCGTGCACGAGCGAAGCGCTTGTGCGCCGCTCGTTCGGGTGACTGCCGGGTTGCTGCTATTGGCCTGGCTGATCAACACGCTGCGTGCCAAAGCGGTGAGCAGATTACGCGCGACGCGCTTCCAGAAACCGCGTCAGAATCGCATTCGAATACGTCCCGGCGATCTCCGTGAGAAACGACACGAACGATTGCGGCGCGTGATCGTCGGCGGTGTCGGAGATGGTGCGTACCACCGCACATGGCACGCCATACTCGTAACAGACCTGCGCAATCGCCGCCCCTTCCATCTCCACCGCGAGCGCATCCGGCAGCGCATCGCGCAACGCTTTGACGCCCGTTGCACTCGCGACGAACTGATCGCCGCTGATGATCAACCCGCGATGCACGCGCGGCTCGCGCGTGCCGAAGCGCACCGCCGACGCCGCGCCCTCTTCAGCAACGAAACGCTCGCACGCGGCGGCGAGTTGATCGGCAAGCGCCGCATCGGCTGCAAAGCGCGACACGCCGAGCAACGGCACCTCGAAACGCGGAAACAACGGCGACGCGTCGAGATCGTGCTGCATGAGCACGTTGGCTACGACGATATCGCCGACCCGCACCTCGGTCCCCACGCCACCCGCAACGCCAGTAAACACGACCGCCTCGACATCGAACGCATGGATCAAGGCGCTGACGGTGGCCGCTGCGGCGACCTTGCCGACGCGCGCCAGCGTCACGACGCAGGGCGCGCCGTGCACGGTGCCCAGGTGATAATCGCGCTGACCATGCGTGATGGTGCGCACGCCGGATTCGGCGCGCATCGCGTCGATCAGATCGCCGAGTTCCTGCGGCAAGGCCGCCAGAATGCCGAGCGGACGGTGCGGGACCGACGCGCCGCTGCGGTTCAGATCGATAGCGGGCGCGTCCAAACCGGCCGCGCCCGCGTTAGCCGCAGCTGACCCTGCCGTGCCCGCGCTCATTCGACCGCCTGCAATTTGGCGACCGCAAGCGCCAGCCACTTCTCGCCGTGCCGCTTGAATTTGACCTGCGCCTTGGCATCCGTGCCACCGCCTTCAAGCGCCGTGATCGTGCCTTCCCCAAACTTGGTGTGGAACACCTGCTGGCCGACGCGAAAGCCGGTTTCAGCCGCGCGCTGTTCGTTCGCGAAGGCAGGCAACGGCGCCGGCGTCGACGACGAGGCGCCCGTGTAACCCGGCCGCGCGAACCAGTCGCGACCGTAACCGGCGTTATCCGAGCGACCACCCCAGCGCGCGCCCGCCTCGACCTTCGGCGTGAGCCACTTGAGGGTTTCCTGCGGCAGCTCGTCAAAGAAGCGCGAGCGGATGTTGTAGCGCGTCTGGCCGTGCAACATCCGGCTCTGCGCAAACGACAGATACAAACGTTCCTTGGCCCGCGTGATCGCCACGTACATCAGACGGCGCTCTTCTTCCAGACCGTCCGATTCCATCGCACTGTTTTCATGCGGGAACAGCCCTTCTTCAAGCCCGGTGATGAACACCGCCGTAAACTCGAGGCCCTTGGCCGCGTGCACCGTCATCAACTGCACGGCTTCCTGACCGGCTTGCGCCTGGTTGTCGCCCGCTTCCAGTGATGCGTGCGACAGGAAACCGGCGAGCGGCGTCATCGTGTCCGGGTTTTGCGCCGGATCGTCGATGCCGGGTGCGTCCAGCACAACGACATTCGGATCGTCGGTAGCGACGGCCAACTCAGGAGCCGTCGTTGCGCCCGGGCGCAGCGGAATCGAACGCGCCGGCGTATCCATGCCGTAGCCTTCTTCGCTGACGAAAGCAGCAGCCGCATTGACCAGTTCCTGCAAGTTCTCCAGCCGGTCCTGGCCTTCGCGTTCGTTCTGATAGAACTCCGTGAGACCGCTCGTGCGAATCACGCACTCGACCGTTTCCGGCAGGCTCATCTGCTGCGTTTCCGCGCGCATCCGGCCGATCAGGTTCGCGAAGCTGGCGAGGCTCGACCCCGCCTTACCCGCGACATACGGAATCGCAGCGGCCATCGAGCAGTTGTACAGACGTGCCGCATCAGCAAGTTGTTCGATCGAGCGCGCGCCAATACCGCGCGTCGGGAAATTGACGACGCGGACGAACGCGGTGTCGTCGTTCGGATTGTCGATCAGCCGCAGATAGGCGAGCGCGTGCTTGACTTCCTGGCGCTCGAAAAAGCGCAGGCCGCCATACACGCGATACGCGATGCCCGCGTTGACCAGCGTGTGTTCGATCGTGCGCGACTGCGCGTTGCTGCGATACAGGATCGCGACTTCGCTGCGCGACGTGCCGGTGCTGATTAGCGCCTTGATTTCCTCGACGATCCAGCCGGCTTCCTGCGTATCGGTGGCGGATTCGTAGACCCGCACCGGTTCGCCGTGCCCCGCGTCGGTACGCAGATTCTTGCCCAGACGCCGCGAGTTGTTGGCGATCAGCTGATTGGCCGCGTCGAGAATATGACCGTGTGAGCGATAGTTCTGCTCCAGCTTGATCATGTGCCGGACGTTGAACTCGTGTTCGAAGTCGCGCATGTTGCCGACGTTCGCGCCGCGGAATGCGTAGATCGACTGATCGTCGTCGCCGACCGCGAAGATCGAGTTGGTCTGCCCGGCCAGCATCTTCAGCCACGCGTATTGAAGTTTATTGGTGTCCTGGAACTCGTCGACGAGGATATGCCTGAAGCGTGCCTGATAGTGGGCGCGCAGCGGCGGATTGTGCGCCAGCAATTCAAAGCAGCGCAGCAGCAGTTCCGGAAAATCGACCACGCCTTCGCGTTGACATTGCTGGTCGTAGGCTTCGTAGAGTTCGACGAATTTGCGGTTGAAATTATCCGTGGCGTCGACGTCTTTCGGCCGCAGGCCTTGCTCTTTGGAATTGTTGATGAAGTACTGGAGATTCTTCGCCGGGTACTTTTCATCGTCGATGTTAAGGCCTTTCATCAGACGCTTGATCGCGGAGAGCTGGTCTGCGGTGTCGAGGATCTGGAAAGTGGCGGGCAGGCCGGCGTCGCGATGGTGCGCGCGGAGCATGCGGTTGCACAGGCCGTGGAAAGTGCCGATCCACATGCCACGCGTGTCGATCGGCAAGAGTGCCGAAAGACGCGACATCATTTCGCGGGCGGCTTTATTGGTGAAGGTCACCGCCAGGATGGTGGCGGGCGACGCCAGACCGTGCTGGATAAGCCATGCGATGCGCGTGATGAGGACGCGGGTTTTGCCGCTGCCCGCGCCGGCAAGGATGAGCGCTGGCTCGTTGGGGAGCGTGACGGCGGCGTGTTGTTCGGGGTTTAGATTGGCTAGCAGATCGGGCATTTTTTGGGAGGACGGCGAGGGCGTTCGACATTATAGGCCCCTCCGGGGCTTGGGTTTTTTTGGAGGTTTTTGCCTGCGCGGCGCTTTTTGTTTGTCTGCCTGCGGTGACGGGCTTTGGCTGGTTTTTTTGCCTGCGCGGCGCTTTCTGTGTGCCTACGGCGGTGGCCTTTCCTTGTTTTGTTAGTGATCTATTAGCGTTGCCCCTGTGCGGGGCGGCACCTACTTCTCTTTGCCGGCTGCAAAGAGAAGTAGGCAAGAGAAAGCAGCTCACACCGCTAATTCTTAAGCGGGTCCCCCGCGCAGTTACGGTAGTGGTGCATCTGGAATCTGTGTTCTCGCACATTCAGCGTGAGTGACAAGGCCGTCATTCTTCCGGCGGCGCTGCGCGCGCCGACGCGGTAGTTCATCAAGCCGGCCCCCGTTTTTACGCTCAGCGGTAATTCACAAGGCTATCTGCCGCATTCGATGCCCACGGCACCTCCAAAGGCAACTCGCCGTATCCGATGCCTGCGGCACTTCAAAGGGAGGCTTGCCGTTTTCAGTGCCCCACAGCACTTCGTATGCCGCGAGCTTCGTTTGGTGCCGGTGACATTTCCAAAGTACTAGCTCGGCTAGTGCATCGCCGAGGCGAAGCCGAGGGCCCCCACGGCGCGCAACCGAAACCCCTGGTTTCCCTGGCAAACCCGTCCGCGACGCACGCAGTGCGGAGTGGGAGCCGATGACACCCTTGTCACTAACGTCTGAAGGTGCACGAACACGGATTCCACGGAGCCACTGCCACTTGCAGGCCACGGCGCCCACTTAGCATTGGCGGTTTAAGCTGCTTTCTCTTGCCTACTTCTCTTTGCAGCCGGCAAAGAGAAGTAGGTGCCGCCCCGCACAGGGGCAACGCTAATAGACCGCTAACAATGCAAGGAAAGGCCAAAGCCCTGAGAACCCTGACAACGCCGCCGCCAAAGGCAAAAAACTCAACCAAGGGCCCTCACCGGCAGCGCCGCTTATAATCGAGCATTCTTTGCATCCACCAGCAGACGGACAGAAATGAGCGAGACCCCGAGCGACCCGACCTCCACGCTTGCCAAAAGCTTCGAGCCCCACACCGTCGAAGCCCACTGGGGCCCCGAATGGGAAAAGCGCGCCTATGCGGCGCCCTCCTTCGACGAGAACAAGAAAGACTTCTCGATCCAGTTGCCGCCGCCGAACGTCACGGGCACCCTGCACATGGGCCATGCCTTCAACCAGACGATCATGGACGGCCTCGCCCGCTATCACCGCATGCTCGGCGAAAATACCCTCTGGGTGCCGGGCACGGACCACGCGGGCATCGCCACGCAGATCGTCGTCGAACGGCAACTGGACGCCCAAGGCATCTCGCGCCACGATCTCGGCCGCGAAAAGTTCACCGAACGCGTCTGGGAATGGAAGCAGGAATCCGGCTCGACCATCACGAATCAGGTGCGCCGCCTGGGCGCGTCGATCGACTGGTCGCGCGAATACTTCACGATGGACGACAAAATGTCCACCGCCGTGCGCGACGTGTTCGTACGCCTGTACGAACAGGGCCTGATCTACCGCGGCAAGCGTCTCGTGAACTGGGATCCGGTGCTGCTCACCGCCGTCTCCGACCTCGAAGTGGTCAGCGAAGAAGAAAACGGCCACCTCTGGCACATCCAGTATCCGCTCACGGACGGCTCGGGCCATCTGACGGTCGCGACCACGCGTCCGGAAACCATGCTCGGCGACACCGCCGTGATGGTCCATCCGGAAGACGAGCGCTACGCGCACCTGCTCGGTAAAACGGTCACGCTGCCGCTCTCCGGCCGCGAAGTCCCGATCATCGCCGACGACTACGTCGACCGCGAATTCGGTACCGGCGTGGTCAAGGTCACGCCCGCGCACGATTTCAACGACTATCAGGTCGGCCAGCGCCACAAACTGCCGATGATCGAAATCCTCACGCTCGACGCGAAGATCAACGAGAACGCACCGGTAAAATACCGCGGTCTGGACCGTTTCGAAGCCCGCAAGCAGGTCGTGGCCGATCTCGACGCGCTCGGTGCACTCGAATCGGTCAAGCCGCACAAGCTGATGGTGCCGCGCGGCGACCGCACGGGCGTCGTGATCGAGCCGATGCTGACGGACCAATGGTTCGTCGCCATGAGCAAGCCGGCGCCGGAAGGCACCTTCAATCCGGGCAAGTCGATCGCGGAAACGGCACTCGACGTGGTTCGCAGCGGCGAAATCAAGTTCGTGCCGGAAAACTGGTCCACCACGTATTACCAGTGGCTCGAAAACATCCAGGACTGGTGTATTTCGCGTCAACTCTGGTGGGGCCATCAGATCCCGGCGTGGTACGGCGAAAACGGTGAAATTTTCGTCGCCAAGACCGAAGAGGAAGTCCGCGCCAAGGCCACTGCGGCCGGCTACACGGGCGCCCTGAAGCGCGACGAAGACGTGCTCGACACATGGTTCTCGTCTGCGCTGGTGCCGTTCTCGTCGCTCGGCTGGCCTGCCGAGACGCCGGAGCTGAAGCATTTCATGCCTTCATCGGTGCTGGTCACCGGTTTCGACATCATCTTCTTCTGGGTCGCGCGCATGGTCATGATGACCACGCACTTCACCGGCAAGGTGCCGTTCGACACGGTCTACGTGCACGGTCTCGTGCGCGACGCCGAAGGCCAGAAGATGTCGAAGAGCAAAGGCAATACGCTCGACCCGATCGATATCGTCGACGGCATCGAACTCGACGCGCTGGTGGCCAAGCGCACCACCGGCCTGATGAATCCGAAGCAGGCTGCGTCGATCGAAAAGAAAACCCGCAAGGAATTCCCGGACGGCATTCCGGCGTTCGGCACGGACGCGCTGCGTTTCACGATGGCCTCGATGGCTACGCTCGGCCGCAACATCAACTTCGACCTGGCGCGCTGCGAAGGCTATCGCAACTTCTGCAACAAGCTGTGGAATGCCACGCGTTTCGTGCTGATGAACTGTGAAGGCCAGGATTGTGGTTTCGGCAAGCCGGAACAATGCGGTGAATGCGGCCCGGACGGCCACCTGAACTTCTCGGCGGCCGACCGCTGGATCGTCTCGCGCCTGCAGCGTGTGGAAGCGGAAATCGCCAAGGGCTTCGCCGACTATCGTTTTGACAATGTGGCCAACGCCCTATACAAGTTCGTATGGGACGAATACTGTGACTGGTATCTCGAACTCGCCAAGGTTCAGATCCAGACGGGTCAGCCGAACCAGCAGCGCGCCACGCGCCGCACGCTGCTGCGCGTACTCGAGACAGTATTGCGCCTCGCGCATCCGGTGATTCCGTTCATTACCGAAGCGCTGTGGCAAAAAGTTGCACCGTTGGCGGCCCGTTACCCCGAAGGCAAAGCCGAGGGCGAAGCGTCCATCATGGTGCAGCCGTACCCGGTTGCCGAGCCGTCGAAGATCGACGAAGACGCGGAGCAATGGGCGGCCGACCTGAAAGCAGTGATCGATGCGTGCCGGAATCTGCGCGGCGAGATGAATCTGTCGCCGGCGGTCAAGGTGCCGTTACTCGCTACCGGCAACGCGGAGCGCCTCTCCACTTTCGCTCCGTACGCTCAGGCATTGGCCCGTCTGTCGGACGTGCAGATCATCGCCGACGAGGCAACGTTGGATGCGCAAGCAGATGGCGCGCCAATTGCTATCGTAGGGAATGACAAGCTCGTGCTGAAGGTGGAAATCGACGTTGCTGTCGAGCGCGAGCGTCTGTCGAAGGAGATTGCGCGGCTTGGCACGGAAGTCATCAAGTGCAATGCCAAATTGCAGAATGAAAGCTTTGTTGCAAAGGCGCCGCCGGCAGTCGTTGAGCAGGAGCAGAAAAGGCTGGCAGAATTCGAAACCACTATTGGCAAGCTGAAAGCTCAATTGGCCCGTTTGCCGGCCTGATCGATGCTCCGTGTCCGCCCCGTCGTGGGCGGGCAAGGACCAAAAGCTAAACCAGAGGATTCAGGGTAATCACATGCTAAAAGTTACAAAAGCGGTATTTCCGGTAGCAGGTCTTGGCACCCGGTTCCTCCCTGCCACGAAGGCCAGCCCGAAGGAGATGCTGCCGATCGTCGACAAGCCGCTGATTCAATACGCGGTGGAAGAAGCCATGGCGGCCGGCATCACCGAAATGATCTTCGTCACGGGCCGCAGCAAGCGCGCGATCGAGGACCATTTCGATAAGTCATACGAAATCGAGGCGGAACTCCTCGCGCGCGGCAAGGACAAGCTGCTGGAACTGGTGCGCAGCATCAAGCCGAGCCATGTCGACTGCTTCTACGTGCGTCAACCGGAAGCGCTCGGTCTGGGCCACGCGGTGATGTGCGCCGAAAAGCTGGTGGGCGACAACCCGTTCGCCGTCATCCTCGCAGACGACTTGCTGTACGGCACGCCGCCCGTGATGACGCAGATGATCGAAGTGTTCGACCACTATCACAGCTCGGTGATTGGCGTCGAAGAGATCCCTCACGCAGAGACGAAGTCGTACGGCATCGTCGACGGTAAAGAGTGGGAAGACTCGATCATCAAGATGTCGGGCATTGTCGAAAAGCCGGAGCCGAACGTCGCGCCGTCAAATCTCGGCGTGGTGGGCCGCTATGTGCTGAAGCCGCGTATCTTCGAACATCTGCGCGCACTGAAGCCGGGCGCAGGCGGTGAGTTGCAGCTGACGGACGCAATTCAATCGCTGCTGGCCGATGAACAGGTGCTGGCGTACAAGTACCACGGCACGCGTTTCGACTGCGGCAGCAAGCTGGGTTATCTGAAGGCGACGGTCGAGTTCGCTCTGCGTCACCCGGAAGTGGCAGCCGATTTCGAAGAATATTTGCGTACCCGTTCGCCGGTGCTGGAAGGCTGAGCAACTGGACTGTCGCGCAGAACCCTTTTGCGCTGTTAGCCTCTCGATAGCATCAGTCAGACGTAAAAAAGGCGCTGTGCCCCGCATTCGCGGGCACAGCGCCTTTTGTTTGCATTTCAGCGGCGCTTCATCAAAAAGGTAAAAACCTTGTCGTGCGCCGAGCTTTCGACGATTTCGTTGCCGGTTTGCTTCGCGAACGCGGCGAAATCGCGCTGCGAACCCGGATCGGTAGCCAGGACCTTGAGAATCTGACCGCTTTCCATGTCGGCGAGCGCCTTCTTGGCGCGCAAAATGGGCAGCGGGCACATCAGCCCGCGCGCATCGACTTCCTTGTGAACCTGAATTTGCATCGACGATGACCTTCGGGATGAGGCGTCGTACGCGACGCCGGACAGAGGGTCAAATTCTACAGCAGGCGTCGTTTAGCCGCCGGACGTGCCGCTATCATGTCGGTTATCGCAATCCGGCGGCATTTTAGCGCTACAGCGTGACAGCCCCTCCGCTCTGTAGCGACTGCCGCAACGCCATGCCAATCCGTGTCGCTTCGAGCGCATCGGCCAGCGTAGCGCCTGCTTGCGCATTCGATGCCGCGCCGCCCTGCACCGCTGCAACGAAGGCACGCGCTTCATGCAAAAACGCCTCCTCGAAGCGATCGAAGAAGGTCGGCGTGCATTCGGTGCGGATGCCCGTCGCGTCGTAGATCTCGACGCGATTCGCACGCGGATTGTGGCCAATCGCCAATGCGCCGGTTGTGCCGATCACCTCGCTGTGCGTGTCGTTACCGTGAGCCTGCGTGCGCGACGCATAGAACATCGCGAGCTTGCCGTCCTCGAATTCGCAAATCGCCACGCCGTTATCGACGTCGCCGAATTCCCGCAACCCCTCGTGCAATGCGACCGCGC
This sequence comes from Paraburkholderia sp. D1E, assembly GCF_052682275.1. NCBI lineage: Bacteria > Pseudomonadati > Pseudomonadota > Betaproteobacteria > Burkholderiales > Burkholderiaceae > Paraburkholderia > Paraburkholderia sp. D1E. The sequence continues at coordinate 5,774,380 of NZ_JBQYMB010000001.1, read as the reverse complement.
CCGCCGCAAACACGCGCTTGGCGCGCGGCTTGCCGAGCAGCCAGCGCGCGACGTCGATGTCATGCACCGTGCAGTCCAGAAAGATCCCACCGGAGGTCGCCGCAAAACGCACGAAGAAACCGTCGTTATCGTTCTGATCGGTGGTTTGCGAGCGCACCAGAAACGGTCGGCCGATCTTGCCGGCTTCGATCTTGTCGAACGCATCCTTGTAGCTCGGATCGAAACGCCGCATGAAGCCGATGGTGGCTTGCAGATACGGGTAACGCGCGGCTTCAGCCAGTACGCGCTCGCACTCGGCAAGATCCAGCGACAGCGGCTTCTCGCAGAACACATGTTTGCCGGCACGCAATGCATCGATAATCTGCTGCGCGTGCAAGGACGACGGCGTGACGAGCCACACCGCGTCCACGTCGCGATCGGCGAGCAGGTCCGCATAATCGGCGTAGAGACGCGGTTCGGGCAACGCCTCACACGCCCACGCCCGCTCCTCTTCCATCGGACTGCAAGCGGCCACAAGTGCCGCACCCGGCACGCGATACGCCAGATTTTCCGCGTGCCGCTTGCCCAATCGCCCCAAACCGACCACACCCAAACGAAGCCGCCCAATAGTCGCCTGCGTCACGATGACTCCCCGAGTTTTACCGCGCGGCCCTCGCGCCACGAGCGTGTCGCGGCGTCGGCGAGTTCGAGCGCTTTCAGGCCGTCTGCGACGGTGGTTCGCACCGGCTTGCCGTGCGTGACCGCGTCGAAGAAATGTGCGATTTCCAAGGCGTATGCCGCGCGATAACGTTCGAGGAAAAACGCCTCGGGCACATCGCTCGACACTTCGGTTCTCGAATACGCGGTGACCTCGGTGGGCCGGACATTGCCCGCCTGCAGCATGCCTGTACTGCCGAGCACTTCGAAACGCTGGTCATACCCATAAGCCGCGCGCCGCGCGGTGTTGATCTGGCACAGGCGGCCGTGCTTCGTGCGGATCGTCACCGCGGTCGAATCGATATCGCCCGCTTCGGCAATCGCCGGATCCGAAAGACAACTACCGGTGGCGTGCAGCGTGTCGGCTTCATCGTCGAGAATCCAGCGGAAAATGTCGAAGTCGTGAATCAACATGTCCTTGAAAATGCCGCCCGAGTGCTTGATGTACTCGACCGGCGGTGCGCCCGGATCGCGGCTCGTCACCACCAGCATTTCCGGCGTGCCGATTTCGCCCGCATCGATGCGCGCTTTCAACGCGGAAAAAGTCGGGTCGAAGCGGCGCTGAAAGCCGATCATGCAGACCACGCCCGCACGCTCCACAGCCTCGGCACAGGCACGCGCCCGCTCCAGAGTCAGGTCAACCGGCTTTTCACAGAACACATGCTTCTTCTGCGCGGCCGATTTCATGATCAGATCCGCGTGCGTGTCCGTGCTCGAACAGATCACCGTCGCGCCGATCGACGCATCGCCCATTGCACCGTCAATATCGGCAACCTGCGCGCCGTGCTCGGCGGCGAGCGCCGCAGCCGCTTCGCGATTCACATCGACCACATACTTGAGCCGCACGCCCGGCTGCCGAGCCAGATTCGCCGCATGAATCTTGCCGATGCGCCCCGCGCCGAATACCGCTACATCGATCGTCTTTACCGCCTCAGTCATCGTATCCTCCAGTCTCTTTGGATTCTTCTACGTTCAGTTCGAGCTTGTACGCGAGCGCGATGAACAACGCCTGGCACAAACAGATCGTGCTGGTCAGGGAGCGGAATGCGAACGCGCTGCCCTCTTTCACGTACAGTTGGGTCGTGGCGTAACGCGCCAGCGGAGAAAGTTGGCTATCCGTAATAACCAGTGTCTTCGCCTGATGGTGATGGGCGACACGCAGGCAATACTGCGTTTCCTTGCCATAAGGCGCGAAGCTGATCGCGATCACCACGTCGCTCTTCTTCACGCTGCGAATCTGCTCGCGGTACATCCCGCCGAAACCGGACACCAGGTGCACGCGCTTCGGCGTGTGCTGCAACGCGTAGACGATATAGCTCGCCACCGGAAACGAGCGCCGCACGCCGATCACATAGATATTGTCGGCTTGCTGCAGCATCTTCACGGCAGAATCGAACTGCTTGTCGTCGAGACCTGCTTCGAGTTCTTCAAGTCCGCCACGTGAGGCCGCGATGAATTCGCGCGCCACTGCGCCGCCGGACAATGCGCCGGGTTTCTCGTCGATCAGCTTGCGAATCCTCTGCTGATAACTCGGCGAGGACGTGCCTTGCCCCGTATACGCCTGACGAAATACCGCCTGCAGATCGGAGAAGCCGGAAAAGCCGAAGCGCTGCGCAAAGCGCACCACGGCGGACGGATGCACACCGCAGCTCGCGGCGATGTCGCTGGTGCGGTCCACCATCACGCTCGAGCGATGCTGCTCGATATAAGTCGCGACATTCTTCAATTGACGCGGCAACGCTTCGTAGTTTTCCGCGATGCGCTGCATCAATTCTTCGACGCTCGGCAATTCTTCTGTGCTCTCTTCCGCCATGGCTCTCTCTTCGTTGCTTTATTGCAGTGCGCAAGGCGCTTCCAACGCCCACCACACAGCATCCTGACGCTGCCGATTATAGGCAGGCACATCGTTAAATGGAACGTATTTTCTATTTTTATTTGTCATGAAATTTTCATTGCAACGCTTCGGAAGATGGCCTAATCTTGGTCGTGAGCGATGGTGCATCGGCCGACGCATGCCGCAACGCACGCAATTGAAAGGCCGCCCGCCAGACGCTCCCTTCAATAACGACAGACCGAGAAAGGTGGAGACAATGAGACTTTGCAAGGGCAAGGCTACGCTCAGGATTCTGGTGGCGGCATTGACGTTGGCGACGGGATTCGGTGCGGCGTCGGCCGCCCGCGCGGCTGACGCTCACTTCGTGCTGATCAGCCACGCGCCGGATTCGGATTCGTGGTGGAACACCATCAAGAACGCCATCAAACAGGCCGACGAAGATTTCAACGTCGAGACCGACTACCGTAATCCGCCGAACGGCGACATTGCCGATATGGCGCGTCTGGTCGAACAGGCGGCCGCGCGCAACTACGACGGCGTGATCGTCTCGATTGCCGACTTCGACGTACTCAAGAGTTCGATCGCCAAGGTCACCGAGAAACACATCCCGCTCATCACGATCAATTCCGGTACCGAAGAGCAGAGCGCGCAGCTTGGCGCGATCATGCACGTTGGTCAGCCTGAGTATGCCGCGGGCAAAGCGGCGGGCCAAAAGGCGAAGGCAGCGGGCATCAAGTCGTTCCTGTGCGTCAATCATTACGCAACCAACCCGGCATCGTTCGAACGCTGCCGTGGCTTTGCCGACGCGATCGGGGTTGACTTCAAGACCTCCACGCTCGACGCCGGCCAGGACCCGACCGGTGTGCAATCGAAAGTGAGCGCGTATCTGCGCAATCACCCGAACACCCAGGCGGTGCTCGCCCTCGGTCCGCTGTCGGCAGCGCCGACGATCAAAGCGCTGCAGCAGATGGGCCTCGCCGGCAAGATCTGGTTCGCGACATTCGATTTCGACAATGACATTGCGAAGGGCATCCAGGACGGCACGATCCAGTTCGCGATCGACCAGCAACCTTACCTGCAAGGCTATATCCCGGTCGCCGTACTCGCCATCGTGAAAAAGGACCACACCACCGATCCGGCAAAGATCCGCAAGATCTTGCAAGCCAATCCGAAGTTCCAGCAACGCCTCGCCACTTACGGCCTGCAGCCCGCCTATGGCCCGCGCAATATCGGTTCCGGCCCGGGCTTCATCACCAAGGCCAATATCGACAAGGTGGTCAAGTACGCCGGGCAATATCGCTAACGCATTTCGCTGGAAGTGCGGATACGGGAGAACCGTTCCGGCAGGTATGAAATGAAGAAAGTGGACGCGGCCGGCCGCAACTGGCCAGGCCGCCCCACGCCTGCGTTCACCACGTTTTACGTGCATTACGCGCCATGCGGTCCGATTGCAGTCATTTGATGACCGCAATCGCCGGGCGCATCAAGGAGAGCTTCAATGGGCGTAGCCAAACCCTTCCATCCCCATCCCCGCAAGCAGCCCCCTTCCGGCAATGGGACGGCGTCTGCGTCGACCTCCAACGGTGCGCCCACGGCGGCCGATGAGCGCGTGCGCCAGGAATCGTGGTTCCGGCATCTGCTGAACCGTCCGGAATTCGCCGCCCTCGCCGGCACCGTGATGGTGTTCCTCGTGTTTGGGATAGCAGCCGGCAACTCTGGCATGTTCAACCTCGACGGCGTGATGAACTGGTCGCAAGTGGCCGCGTATCTTGGCCTGATCGCGGTCGGTGCGTGCCTCTTGATGATTGCCGGTGAATTCGATCTGTCGATCGGCTCGATGATTGGCTTCTCGGGCATGATGGTCGCGCTGCCCACCATGTACTTCCACTGGCCGATTGCATTGTCGATCCTTTTTGCGTTCGCCGGATCGATGCTGCTCGGCGCACTCAACGGCTATCTGGTGATGCGCACGCGGCTGCCGTCATTCATCGTGACGCTGGCGTTTCTGTTCATTCTGCGCGGGCTCACGCTGGCCCTGTCGGTCATGTTCGCCGACCGGACCATCATCTCCGGCGTGGGCGACGTCGCCGCTCACGACTGGCTCGCCCATACCCTGTTCCAGGGCGTCGCGTTCAAGGGCCTGTTCATCTGGCTCGGCCAGATGGGGGTCGTCAAGCTGCTCGATAACGGCAATCCGCTCGTGCCGGGCATTCCAAAAGTTCTGCTCTGGTGGTTCGCGCTTGCCGCAGTCTGCGCGTTCACTCTCGCCAAAACCCGCTTCGGCAACTGGATTTTCGCGGTCGGCGGCGACGCCAACGCAGCGAAGAACGTCGGCGTGCCGGTGCGGCGCGTCAAGATCTCACTGTTCGTGCTGACCGCGTTCTGCGCGTGCCTGTTCGCCGTGCTGCAAGTGTGCGACATCGGTTCAGCCGCGGCCGATCGTGGGCTGCAGGCGGAATTCGAAGCCATCATCGCCGCGGTGATAGGCGGCACGCTGCTGACCGGCGGCTACGGCTCGGTGATCGGCGCCTGCTTCGGCGCGCTGATCTTCGGCGTCGTGCAGATCGGCATCACCTATACGAATGTCGATTCCGACTGGTTCCGCGTGTTCCTCGGCGTGATGCTGTTGATCGCCGTGCTGTTCAATCACTACGTGCGCCGCCGCGTCGCGCAGTCGTAACGAGGAGGCAACCATGTCCGATACAAATACCGTGAACACTGCGGCTGAGCCGCAGGACGACGTGATCCTTGCACTCGAAGACGTCAGCAAGTTCTTCGGTCAGGTCATCGCGCTGAGCGGTGTGACCTTGCGCCTGAAGCGCGGCGAAGTGCATTGCCTGCTCGGCGACAATGGCGCGGGCAAATCGACGCTGATCAAAACGTTGGCCGGTGTGCATCAACCCTCTTCCGGCCAATATCTGGTCGACGGCAAACCCGTGCTGTTCGAGTCGCCGAAAGACGCGCTCGATCTCGGCATCGCCACCGTCTATCAGGATCTGGCGCTCGTGCCCTTGCTCTCCGTGGCACGCAACTTCTTCATGGGCCGCGAGCCGCAAAAGAAACTGTTTGGCTTTCTGAACGTGATGGACCTCGAAACCTGCGCCACGACCTCACGTGACAAGCTCGCCGAAATGGGCATCAACGTGCGCGACCCGCATCAACCGATCGGCACGATGTCCGGCGGCGAGAAGCAATGTCTGGCGATTGCGCGGGCGATTCACTTCGGCGCGCGCGTGCTGATTCTCGACGAACCGACCGCCGCGCTCGGCGTCAAGCAGAGTTTCAATGTGCTGAAGCTGATCCACACGGCGCGTGCGAAAGGCATCTCAGTGATCTTCATCACGCACAACGTGCATCACGCGTATCCGATCGGCGATTCGTTCACGCTGCTCAATCGCGGCAAATCGCTCGGCACGTTCACGAAGGACACCATCAGCAAGGACGAAGTGCTCGACATGATGGCCGGCGGCGCCGAGATGCAGAAGATGATCGGCGAACTTGAAGGCGCGACGATCTGATTCATTCGCGCGGGGTTCCGGCGCTTGCCGTGCCGGTCACCGCGTTCAGCTATTCAGGAATATCCATGAATCATTCCAGCACATCCAGCGGGACCGGGATCGTGAACGGTAACGGGCCCACGCCCGCTTCGGCAGCGACGGCCAGCCGTTTCGCGCCGGACCGCAGCCGCGATATTGTCTGTCTTGGCCGGCTTGCCGTCGATCTGTACGCGCAGCAGGTCGGCGCGCGGCTCGAAGACGTGTCGAGCTTTGCGAAGTATCTCGGCGGCTCGTCGGCGAATATCGCGTTCGGTTGCGCCCGGCTCGGGCTTCTATCGGCGATGCTGGCGCGCGTCGGCAACGATCATATGGGCCGGTTTCTCACCGAGACCTTGACGAAGGAAGGCTGCGACGTCAGTCATGTGCGCATCGATCAGGAACGTCTGACCGCGCTCGTTCTGCTTGGGCTGAAAGACCGCGATACGTTTCCGCTAATCTTCTATCGTGAGAACTGCGCGGATATGGCGGTGGATGAAGCGGATTTCGACGAGGCATACATCGCCTCGTCGAAAGCGCTGCTGATTACCGGCACGCACTTTTCGACCGAACAGGTGAACCGCACGAGCCGCCGCGCGCTCGATTACGCGCGACGTAACAACGTGCGCACCGTGCTCGACATCGACTATCGCCCGGTGTTGTGGGGCCTCACGGGCAAAGCGGATGGCGAAACCCGCTTTGTCGCGAGCGAAGGCGTGACCGCGCATCTGCAGCGCATTCTGCCTTTGTTCGATCTGGTGATCGGCACCGAGGAAGAGTTCCGCATCGCCGGCGGCAAGACCGAGCTCGTCGACGCACTCGCGATGGTGCGCGCCGTGACCCCGGCCACGCTGGTCCTGAAGCGCGGGCCGATGGGCTGCCAGATCATTGACGGCAAAGTGCCCGCAACGCTCGACGACGCGCCGATTCATGGCGGAGTCGAGGTGGAAGTGTTGAACGTGCTCGGCGCGGGCGATGCATTCGCTTCGGGTTTTCTCTCCGGATGGTTGCGCGATCAGCCGCTCGAAGCGTGCGCGCGGGCGGCGAATGCGAGCGGCGCGCTGGTCGTCTCACGTCACGGCTGTGCGCCCGCGATGCCGACGCCCGCCGAACTCGACTACTTCCTGCGCGAAGCCAAGGCCGATCCGCAACGCATGCGCCGCCCCGTCCGTGACGCAACGCTCGCGCGGCTGCATCGCGTATCCCCTGCCCGCAAACAATGGGACGAAGTACTCGGCTTCGCGTTTGACCACCGCAATCAATTCTTCGAACTCGCCCAGCAGACCGGCGCCGACGAAGCGCGCATCGCGCAACTGAAGGGTTTGTTCGTCGACGCCGTCGCGCAGACGGAAACCGCCTTGGGGTTGCAAGGCCGCATCGGCATATTGAGCGACGACCGCTACGGTCAGGACGCATTGAACGCCGCTACCGGCCGCGGCTGGTGGATCGGCCGACCGGTTGAGTTGCCCGGGTCCGTACCGCTCGTGTTCGATCATGGCCGCTCGATCGGCACAACGTTGATTGCGTGGCCGCAGGAACACGTCGCCAAGTGCCTCGTTCAATTCCATCCCGACGAACCGGTCGAACAACGCCTCGAACAGGAAGCACAACTGCGTGCGCTCTACGACGCGACGCAAGCGAGCGGCCACGAATTACTGCTTGAAGTGATTCCGCCGAAGCACGCGCATCTGCCGCAAGCACCGGACACCGTCTATCGCGCGTTGAAGCGGCTGTACAACATCGGCATCTATCCGGAATGGTGGAAGCTCGAACCGATGGACGCCGCCCAATGGCAAGCCGTCGACGCACTGATCGCCGAACGCGATCCCTACTGCCGGGGCGTGGTGTTGCTCGGCTTGTCAGCGGGTGTCGAGCAATTGAACGAGGGCTTTCGCGCGGCGGCACAATCGGCGACATGCCGAGGCTTTACCGTGGGCCGCACGATCTTTCACGAGCCGAGCCATGCATGGCTCGCCGGTGAGATCGATGACAACGAACTGATCGCGCGGGTGCGCCGCACGTTCGAAACGCTGATCGCGTCGTGGCGTGCAACGCGCGGCGCGACCGACGTTCAGCCCACCACGGCAAGCCACGCACATCAGGAGCAGGCGGCATGAACCAGCGCGTACTGCATCAATATGCGGCGTCCGCCAACGACGCCACCCAGGCACACGCGCCCTCGGGTGGCACCGTCCGCCTGACGACCGCTCAGGCGCTGGTTCGTTATCTCGCCGCGCAACGCGTTGCGACCGAAGACGGCACCGGCACCGAGCCGCTCTTTGGCGGTGTGTTCGCCATCTTCGGCCACGGCAATGTAGCCGGAATGGGCGAAGCGTTGTACCAGCACCGCGAAACATTGCCCACACTGCGCGCTCATAACGAACAGGCGATGGCGCACAGCGCGATCGCCTATGCGAAGGCGCATTTCCGGCGCCGCATGATGGCTGTCACGACTTCGATCGGACCCGGCGCGACCAATCTGATCACCGCGGCCGCGCTCGCGCATGTGAATCGTTTGCCCGTGCTGCTGCTACCCGGCGACGTGTTCGTCTCGCGCGCGCCCGATCCGGTACTACAGCAGGTTGAAGATTTCCATGACGGCGGCGTCTCCGCCAACGACGCGTTCAAGCCGGTGTCACGCTACTTCGATCGCATCGTGCACGCGGCGCAGTTGCTCAATGCGTTGCCGCGCGCCTTGCGTGTGCTCACCGACGCCGCGTTGTGCGGACCCGTCACGCTCGCGTTGCCCCAGGACGTGCAAGCGCAGGCATGGGACTTCCCTGTCGACTTCTTTGCACCGCGCGTCGTCACGATTCATTCTCCTGCGCCGCGCGCCGAAGATATCGACGCGGTGGTTGCCCATTTGCGCCGCGCAAAGCGTCCACTGATCGTTGCGGGCGGCGGCGTGCTCTATGGACGCGCGACCGATGCGCTGCACCGCTTCGCCACCACGCACGGCATTCCGGTGGCGGAAACGCAGGCAGGAAAAGGCTCGCTCGCATGGAACGATCCGCTGAACGCCGGCGCATTGGGTGTGACCGGCTCGCCTGCCGCGAATGCGCTCGCACACGACGCAGACTGCGTGCTGGCGATCGGTACACGCCTGCAGGACTTCACCACCGGGTCGAACACACTGTTCACGCAGGCCGACGTGATCGGTATCAACGCGAACCCATTCGACGGTCTCAAGCATCGCGCGCTGGTGGTCGAAGCCGACGCACGTCTTGCACTGGATGCGCTCGCCGAACCCCTGCAAGGCTGGCACGCGGACCGCACATGGACCACGCGCGCCCACAAACTCGCGGCGGGCTGGCGCGATACCGTGAGCACGCTCACGCATGCGCCGCAACGCGACACCGTGCTGCCGTATGAGGGCGACGTGATCGGCGCGGTGCAGCGTTCGAGCGCGCGTTCCGCGACGGACGACATCGTCGTTTGCGCAGCCGGAACGTTGCCTGCCGAGTTGCACAAGCTATGGCGTGCGGGCAAACCGGGCGCGTATCACGTCGAATACGGCTACTCGTGCATGGGATACGAGATCGCCGGCGGGCTCGGCGTAAAGCTCGCGCGTCCCGCGCGTGAAGTAATCGTGATGCTCGGCGACGGCAGCTATCTGATGATGAACAGCGAGATCGCGACTTCGGTCATGATCGGCGCAAAGCTGATTGTGGTGGTACTCGACAATCGTGGCTACGGTTGCATCAACCGCTTGCAGCAGGCCTGCGGTAGCGCGCCGTTCAACAACCTGCTCGACGACTGCATGCAGGGTCCACTCGGCGCACCTAAAATCGATTTCGCCGCTCACGCGCGCTCGCTCGGCGCGCAGGCCGAACACGTCGCGAACATCGCCGGACTTGAGGACGCGCTGCAACGTGCGCGCGCGGCCGATCGCACCTACGTGATCAGTATCGACACCGACCCCGCCCGCACCACGGACGACGGCGGCTGGTGGTGGGAAGTCGCCGTGCCCGAAGTCTCCGCGCGCGACACCGTGCGTGCCGCACGCTCGCAATACGACGCGCAACTCGCTGCGCGCGCGGCGCCCGCTGACCCCAGCGACCGCCCCGGTCACATCGACAACGAATGAGGACGCCCGCATGACTGCTTTCGACGTACGTATCGGCATCAACCCCTTATCGTGGATGAACGACGACCTGCCCTCGCTGGGCGGCGAAACGCCGCTTGAAGTTGCACTGACCGAAGGACGCCAGATCGGCTACCAGGGTTTCGAGCTCGGCAACAAATTTCCGCGTGAGCCGCAGGCATTGAAGACGCTGCTTGCCCAATACGATCTGGCCTTGGTATCCGGCTGGTACTCCGGACGACTCGCGCGGTGCAGTGTAGAAGAGGAAATCGCCTCGGTCGGTCCGCATCTCGAACTGCTCGCGCAGAACGGCGCGACGGCGATGGTGTACGGCGAAGTCGCCGATTCGATTCAGGGCGCACCGCAACCGCTGTATCAACGTCCGCGTTTTTTCAGTGACGCACAGTGGGCGGTGTACGCGGCGCGTGTCGATGAATTCGCGCGCTACACGCTGAGCCGCGGCGTGCGGCTTGCGTATCACCATCACATGGGCGCATACGTCGAAACATCGGCTGACGTCGATCAGCTGATGTCCCGCACGAGCGACGCCGTCGGTCTTCTATTCGACGCAGGGCACATCACGTTTGCCGGCGGCGATCCGCTCGCGGTACTCGACAAGCACATCGGCCGAGTGTGTCACGTGCACTGCAAGGACGTTCGAACGGCGGTGATGAAGCTGGCGCGCAATCGCAACTGGAGTTTTCTCGATGCGGTGATCAACGGTGCCTTCACGGTACCGGGCGACGGTGCGGTGAACTTCCCGGCGATCATCGACCGATTGAAGCGCTATGGTTATCGCGGCTGGCTGGTAGTTGAAGCGGAACAGGACCCCATTGTGGCGCCATCGTACGACTATGCGCAGAAAGGATTTCAGACTTTGCGAACGCTGGTCGACGCGCCGCTTGACGCCGGTGACAAACCTCAGCAGGAGGCGGCATGAGTTTATTGGTGAAGGCACAGCGCGAGGGCCAGACAATCGCGCGGGTGACACCCGAATCGGCGTGCTGGCGGTATGTGGGATTTGCTGCTTACCGGTTGGGCGCGAGTGAAGTCGTTCATGTGTTTGAGCCGGCTCGGGAAGTTTGTATCGTGGTGCTCACGGGCACTGTAGATATTGAAACCGCCGATGCCACCTGGAGTTCACTGGGTTCGCGCGATAGCGTGTTCGAGGATTCCGCGCCGTATGCGGTTTATTTCCCGCCTGGCGTTCGCGTGACTGTTCGCGCTTGTCGCGATGCGGAGGTTGGCGTGGCGAGTGCGCCTGCCAAGGGTACCTATCCGGCGAGGTTGATTGAGCCTTCGACGATGAAGCGCTCCACGCGTGGCAAAGGGCTCAATACGCGATATGTATGCGATATTCTTCCGCAGACCGAGCTTGCGGAGTCTTTACTTGTGGTTGAGGTTCGCACACCTGGTGGGCATGCTTCGAGCTATCCGCCGCATAAGCACGATACCGATAATGTGCCTCATGAGAGTTCGCTCGAAGAGACTTACTATCATCGGCTCGATCCGCCGCAGGGGTTTGCTTTTCAACGCGTGTATACCGATATGCGCGACATCGATGAGTCGATGGCTGTTGAGAATCACGACGTCGTGATGGTGCCGCGTGGGTATCATCCGGTGGTTGTGCCCTATGGGTATGATTCTTATTATTTGAATGTTATGGCTGGGGGGAAGAGGACCTGGCATTTCCGCAATGATCCTGCGCATGAGTGGATTATTGATAAGGATGGTTAAGGGTTTTTTCCTGCGGAGCGGTTGGTGGTTGTATGCCTTCGACGTTGGGCTTTTCTTGGTTTTTTTGCCTGCTTGGCGCGTTTTTTTGTGTTTTTATGGTGTTGGCCTTTCCTTGAATTGTTATTGGATTATTAGCGTCGCCCCTGTGCGGGGCAGGCACCTACTTTTCTTTACCTGCTGCAAAGAAAAGCAACCGTATTGGAAGTCAAGCGACAGGCTGTTTCCGGGTGCTGGATTCTCAGTGCGGTTCGCCAGTCTGGTACAGGCGAGCGTAGCCCACGCGAATGATCGCGTTCATGCACAGCATCCAGGCAAAGCTATACCGCCGGTTAATTCGTCGATGCGTTCCAGGGTGTTGAGTTATGGACCATGGCGTTAAGCGTAACGATGAGCTTGCGAATGCATGCGGTCATGGCCACCTTGAACGGTTTGCCAGCTTTGCGCAGACGGTCGTAGAAGGCTCTGATCACCGGATTGAAGCGCAACGCAGGTATGCAGGCCATGTAAAGAGCGCGACGCACGATGGCGCGACCGCCCTGAATGCGACGCTTGCCGATGTGCTTGCCGCTGTCGCAATTGAACGGCGCGACACCGGTGAGTGCGGCAATTTCGCGGCGGTTCAGCGAGCCGAGCTGGGGCATGAATGCAATCAGCGTGGCCGCGGCACCGGGGCCGATCCCGGGCACGGAGCGCAGCAGATCCTCCTTCTGACGCCAGGCGGGCGAAGAGCGCATGAACGAATCAATGTCCTTATCAGCGACGGTGAGCTGCTGTTTGAGCCATTTGATATGGTCATTCAGGCTTTCCTTAGCTGCGGCGTGGGCGCGCTCCAGGCGGGCTTTTTCCGCCACCAGCATGTCGATAAGCTGGGCACGGCGCAGCAGCAGGGCCTGCAACTGCTCGGTCTGCACATCGTTGAGCGGGCGCACGACAGGTTTGATGACGGCGCCGAAATGGGCAATGGCGAAGGCATCGATACGGTCGGTCTTGGCGCGTCGCCCCGTAGCGCGCGCGAAGTCACGCACCTGTCGGGGATTGACTGCGACAGCGGGCAGACCGGCTTCACAGAGTGCCCTGAGCACGGCGAGTTCGAGCTTGCCGGTGGCCTCCATGACGATCAGTGTGGGGCTCAGCGCAATCAGACGCTGGACCAGCTGGTCGATGGCGGCGGTTTCATTGTCGACACTGAAATGTTCGGTAGTGTCGTGGATGGCAACGTCGAGGGTGCTACCACTGACGTCGATGCCGATATAAACGGAAGAGGAAGTCTGGTTCATCACGGTACCCATACTTGCAGGAAAATACGAGCTCGAGGCTCAGTCAACTGTTCGGGTTACGAGGATAAAAAGGACAGTCGCTCAGGCTTTTCTGCGGGCTCGAGGCACTGTAGGCAGACGAGCTGACTGTCCGTGTGGCGACAACTGATCGGGTCGACGCCACAGGAGGGAATATACAAGTAGGCAAAAGAAAGCAGCTCAAACCGCTAGCTCATAAGCGGGTCCCCCGCGCAGCCACGGTAGTGGCGCATCTGGAATCCGTGCCCTCGCACATTCAGCCGTAGTGACAAAGCACTCATCCGCTGCCACTCCGCACTGCGTGCGTCGCGGATGGGGCTGCCAGGGAAACCTGAGGCTTCGTTGAGGCACGATGGGAGCCGTCGTTGCCTCGGCAACGACGGACTTGCATGGGAAACCAAGTAGCCTCGTTTGCGGGCGGTGGGGGCCATCGGCTTCGCCTCGGCGGAACGCCGAATGGAGAGTGAGTGCGAAAACACAGCAATCGGGTTTGAGAAAGTGCGCATCGGCGCGCGCGGCGCCGCCGGAAGTATGACTGCCTTGTCACGAACGCGGAGTGTGCGGGAGCACGGATTCCAGATGCACCACTACCGCGACTGCGCGGGGGACCCGCTTATGCGCTAGCGGTGTAAGCCGCTTTCTTTTGCCTATCTTTTCTTTGCGGCATGCAAAGAAAAGTAGGTGCCTGCCCGAGGGTGTAATTAGTTTTGTGTAAACGGTCATTTGGCAGGAGACTGCCAGTAATCAGGAGCGACGATGACCGTAGCGAAACGCAACAAACGCGTGAAACCCGACCCTGAGCTCGTCAAGCTGGCCGACAGCCTGCTGGCGAACTACCAGAAACCAGAGGACCTGATTGGCGAGAACGGCCTGCTCAAGCAGCTCACGAAGATGCTGGTTGAACGGGCGCTAGAGACGGAGATGTCCGAACACCTGGGCCACGGCAAGAGCGAAGCGGTCACCAATGCCACGGGCAACACCCGCAACGGCCATAGCGCCAAGACGTTGCAGGGGGAGTTTGGCGAGTTGCCGCTCGATATCCCGCGTGACCGTCAGGGTGCGTTCGAGCCGAAGCTGGTGAGTCGTCATCAGACGCGCTGGTCGGGCTTTGACGACAAGATCATCTCGCTATATGCCCGCGGCCTGAGCGTGCGGGAGATTCAGGGGCATCTGGAAGAAATGTACGGTACCGAGGTGTCGCCCACGCTCATCTCGGCCGTAACAGACGCGGTGAGCGAGGATGTGAAGGCCTGGCAAGCCCGCCCGCTCGACGCGCTTTACCCCATCGTTTATCTCGACTGCATCCACGTCAAGGTGCGCGACAGCGGTGCTGTACGGACCAAGGCGGTCTATCTCGCCATCGGCGTGAACATGGACGGCCACAAGGAAGTCCTGGGGCTGTGGATCGCCCAGACCGAGGGCGCGAAGTTCTGGCTGCAGGTGGTGACCGAGCTGAAAACGCGCGGCGTGCAGGACATTTTTATTGCCTGTGTCGATGGGCTCAAGGGCTTCCCCGAAGCCATCGAAGCAGTCTATCCGAAGGCAGCAGTTCAACTGTGCATCGTGCATATGGTGCGCAACAGTCTGAACTTCGTGTCCTGGAAGGTGCAGCGCGAGGTCGCCGCCGACCTGAAGACGATCTACACTTCATCGACGGTCGAGCTGGCCGAGCAGAAGCTGAGTGCCTTCGAAGCCACGTGGGACAAGGACTATCCGTCCATCGGGCAGAGCTGGCGGCGCAACTGGGCACGCGTCATTCCGTTCTTCGACTATCCGCCGGAGATCCGGAAGGTGATCTACACCACCAATGCCATCGAATCGATCAACATGAGCCTGCGCAAGGTGATCAAAACCCGCAGTTCGTTCCCGACCGACGAGGCCGTGACCAAGCTGTTTTACCTGGCACTTAACAACATCAGCAAGAAGTGGTCGATGCCGATCCGGGACTGGAAGGCAGCCCTGAACCGCTTCACTATCCAGTTCGAAGACCGCCTGTTACCGGGTTAAATCAATACCCGTTTACACAAAATTCCGGACACCCTCGCCTGCCCCGCACAGGGGCAACACTAATAGCCCACTAAGAAAGCAAGGAAAGGCCAACACCGTAGGCATACAACCAAAAAAGCGCCGCGCGGGCACCCTCCGCTATTTCCTGGCGGCCAAATCAACATCTAACCCACCATCCTCCCCCATCCTCACAGTCCCCCGGGCAACATCCCTCCGATACCCATAAAGGTCAAACTTCATCACCCCAGGATTAGAACTATCCTTAATAAAAGTCTTGGCATTCGTGACCAACGAATTAAACATCTTCACGTCCCCAGACTCGATCCAGACAAAACTCTTCCCAGCGCCGGCAGGCGGCCTCGCAGCAGCAACCGAACTATCGCGCTTGAACTTCAACACCAACCCCTCGTCCGTTACCGTAGCGCTTGCCAGCCGCCCCTGCAAAACCGGCGGCGGAAACACCGTGTATTGATCGAACACCAACTGGTTACCCTTCAATGCAACACCCTTGCGCGTAAACGGTGTCAGCGACGCCAACGGAATATCCAGCGCCCGCAGCAACCCCGCCTGCGGCACCCCCAGCACCTTCACCGAGGTAGGTTCATACACCAGGTGCCGCTCGTCCTTGGCCACGATCGTGCCGTTCATCGTCGTGGGCAGCCACACGCCAGGAAAGTGATTCCACAACTTGATCCCGCCCGTCACTTCCAACTTTCCGTCCACCGGCTTCAGCTGCAAATCGTTCAGCGAACGCGGCTCGTAGTCGAGGAGGTAGTCGTTGAATAAGGCCGCCATCGCAGGCCACGGCTCCACCACTTCGCCGCCGATGATGCGAATGTCGTACTGGTCCGGATCGTCGAGATCGACGGGCTGACCAGGTTTCTTCGGCACCATCTGCGCATCCAGCGAACGTACATGAAAACCGATTCGGCCCGATACGTAGAAGTCGACATTCTCGACGTGAATCAACGGCGCAGGTCCCGACGAGTGCCGCTCGTCGCTGATGGCGGAGCCCGGTGCCGCCATGCTCTGAGCGGAAAACGCCGCGCGTGTGCCGACCGGAATCGCGCGTGCAACCGACGCGGTCCGCAAAGTCTGCGGCACGTGCTGCCACACGAGACGCGCCTGCGCGAGCGACGCCTGTTGCGTCCGAATGAAGCTATCGTTAAAGCGCGCGCTCGCACTGCCCATCTGCATCGGCGCATCTTTCGCCGCGCTGGCCAGCGTCGGATATGACGGTAGGTGCACATCCAGAGCGCCCGCCTCGTCGAAGGTGAAGTAGCCGGCCGCCATCTGCTCACGGTAGTGGTAAAGGTCCAGCACGAACGGCGCGTTTGCATCGAGCGGGGTCAACGCCATGTCGATGTTCATCGGCATCGAACGCATGAACTTCACGTCGCCGCCCTGCACCAGCATGCCGCGCGGCGGCATCGTCGTGGGCCAGTCGATCTTCTGCACCGTATGATCGTCGAGCGTAAAGCGAACACCCGCAGCGCTGGTGTCGATCCGGGTGATGGTCATGCGCAACGCAGGTGGCGGCGTGAGCTTGGCCACCTGCATCACCACGTCGTCACCGTCGAGACGCGCAATCGGCGTGTCTACTTTCAACAGGTCGGCCATCTTCACGTGCGCGGCCTGCATCAGCTTGTCGGCACCGACGCCCGCCACTTCGACGTGATCGGCATGGAACACCAGATCGTTGGCGTTGCGCATCGACAGTGAGCCTGTCAGCACGATCGGCACCCATGTGTCGCGATGCATGTCACCGGTGATGCGCAAGGTGCCGCCGTCTTGCGGCACGACACGCATGTTGCGCAGCGGCGAGCCCTGGTACTGGAACAGATAGCGATTGAAAATCGCGGTGAGCCTGGCGCTGTCGAGCGTGACGTCGCCGCGGTGGACATTGATCGTCACGCTGGTCGGATCGTCGAACACGATCGGCTGACCGGCATGCGCTGGGGTCAGCGTTGCCGCCATGTCGTGAATCATGAAGCCGATGTCGCCGGTCACGCGAAAGTCGACGTCGCGTGCGAACATCAATGAACCGTCGATGCCAGAATCACGCAGCGTCACCGGACGGCTGCGTTTCTCAGACATGCCACTCGCAGATGGCACACGTCCCGCGACACTCTGTTCGGCGGCGAGCTGTTTGGCCTTCGCAAGTTCGAGCGCGGGGCGCGACGCGGAGGCGGGTTGGGCGGCGCTCGCGGTGGCAGCGTCGTTCGTGGTGTTGGCGGCAACTCCCACATCCGGCTGCGATTTTGCGGTCAGCGGGCTGTCGTTGTTGCTCACTGCGTTCGCTGCCGCACTCGTTTGCGTCGACGGTGCAGACGCCGCATCGCTCGTCGTCGAACTGGCGTCGGCGCATGCGGACATCAACAGCGCGGCCGTCACCAGCACGGCGCCCGCACCAGCGCGCGCGCGCCACGTTTCACCGAGCGACGATCTCGACACATGAAGCGGCAGCATCCTTTGCAGCGGTCGCAGCGAGACCTCCGCCTGCACGTCGTCAGCCGATTTTTCGCGCAATGCGCCTGTCTGTTTCATGACGTCTCCTCCTGAAGCCGTGGCACGTCTTTCGCGCGTCCGGTACGGCATGGTTTGTCGCACATACGCCGGCTTTAAACACCGTGCCGCCGTTGCGCGCCTTTGACCTGATTGTCTGTATTTGTCGGCGCGGTGCCGACAAGATTTCTGGAGGGCGCTCACCAAACGATCAAGCGTTTGAATCGCTACAACAAGTTACTGGAAAGCCCCACGTATCGGGCTTAAGCGACCTACGCGCAAACGGGATTCAAACGGCATCTCGAGTGTGATTTCGACGCGAAGCGAGGGGCACATGCATCGCACGGTGCCTGACGTGCACGTCAGGACAGCAAAATGGCCGCAAATTCGAATGCGGCACCGCAATAAAACGCGATGCGATGGCTGCCAAAGACGCTACTGCCCGGTTCTGGGGAAACCAAGTTTGGCGCCGCATGGAACCAGGCCCACCTGGGGTGTCCCTCAGTCAGGCGATCAATGCCGGTGATACGCACGGCGAGGCCGGTGAACCAGCGATTACACGCAGCTATGCCACAGCCCGGCTAACCTACACCGAGCCATTCCTGCATCACGTCCGGTCGCTTCAAAAACGACGCCAGTGCATCGTTGAAGACAATTTCGCCATGTCCCATCACCGCAACCCTGCTGGCAATGTCTTGCGCAATCACGAGCCGCTGTTCGATCAACAGCATCGCCACGCCACGATCACGCAGCATCCGCAGACATTGCGCGACCTGTCCCATCACCTGGCTGGCCAGGCCTTCGCCGGGTTCGTCGATAACCAGCAGGTCAGGGTCGCCGAGCAATGCCCGGGCGAGCGTCAGCATCTGCTGTTCGCCGCCCGATAACGCACCGGCGCGCGTGCGTTTTCTTTCGCGCAGGACGGGGAACAGTTCGTAGGCGTCGTCGAAGGCAAAGCGCGGTGTGCGCCCGCGAGCGCGCGGCGCCACACCGAGTTGAAGATTCTCGTGGACGCTCAGGGCCGGAAAGACATCGCGATGTTCGGGCACGTAACCGAGCCCCAGGCGGGCGATCTCGAAGGTCCGAAGGCCGCCGAGCGCATGACCGGCAAAACGCAACTCGCCCTCGCTGCGCACGAGGCCCATGATCGCGCGCGCCAGCGTCGAGCGTCCGGAACCGTTACGCCCGACCAGCGCCACAACTTCGCCTGCTTCGATCTGCAACGTGACGCCGTGCAGGGCCTGACTTGCGCCGTACCATGCGTTCAGTTGTCGAATGTCGAGCAAGACGGTCATGGTTATGGGCGGAAGCTGTCGCCAAGATAAGCGGCGCGCACGGCCGCATCTGCGCGAATCGCCGCCGGCGTGCCGGTCGCGATGATGCGGCCTTGCACCAGCACCGAGATGCGGTCGGCGATCGCGAACACAGCGTCCATGTCGTGCTCGACCATCAGCAACGTGCGGCCCGCCGTGGTCGCGCGAATTAGCTCGATGGCGCGCGCTGCCTCGGCGCGGTTCATGCCAGCGGTAGGTTCATCGAGCAGCAAGGTATGCGCGCCGCCCGCGAGCGCGAGGCCAAGATCGAGCGCACGCTGCTCGGCATAGCTCAGTGTGCCGGCCTGGATACGCCGGCGCGCACTCAACCCCACTGCTTCGAGCACCTGCTCGGCGCGCGTATCGACCGTGCATGAACCGCTGAAACGCTGCCACCAGCGAGTACGGTCGCGCTCGGCCAGCATGGCCGCACAGCGCAGGTTGTCGAACACGCTCAGGCGAGCGAACACGCTGGTGGTCTGGAAGCTGCGCGCGAGGCCACGGCGTGTGATCGCGGCCGGCGCAAGACGCGTGATCTCCGCGCCGAACAGATCGATGCGTCCGGCGTTCGGCCGCGCGCCACCTGCGATCAGATTGAAGAGCGTCGACTTGCCGGCACCGTTCGGGCCGATCAATGCATGGCGCTCGCCGGGCTCGATGGCAAGATCGACGCCACGCAGAATCTGCGCGGCGCCGAAGCGTTTTTCGACACCGTAGACCGCGAGGGCCGGGATCATCGTGCGTCTCCGGTGATCGGCTGCACGGCGCTTGTCCGCACGGCAAGACGTGCTTGCGCGCGAACCGCGTAGTGCGCTGCGAGCGCTCCAGGCGCTGCCAGCATGAACACCGCAACGCCAAGCCAAAGATGCGGCAACGCGGTTTCCAACGGTACGCCAATGATGTTGAACGCCGCGCCGTCGTCCGCGCCAAATTGCACTGCGTAAGCCCACTGCACCGCGAGCACGACGGCCAGCGTCCACAGCACCGCTGAGGCCGCACCCCATAGATAAGCCTTGCCGCACACGCGCCAACCGTAGGCGGCGACGCGTGCCGTGTGCCGCTGTACGAAACCCGCCAGTCCATCCGGCGAGGCCACCACGACCACGATGAAGAACAGCCCCAGATAGAACAGCCAAGCCCGCGTGACGCTCGCCACCGCGACGCTGAAAAACGTCAAGACAATCGCGCCGGCGACCGGCCCGAAAAACGTCGCCGTGCCGCCGATCACCGTCGCGATCAGCACGGCGCCCGAGCGCATCATGCCGACGCTTTCCGTCGACACCAGTTCGACATTGATCAGCCCCAGCGTGCCGGCAATGCCCGCAAAAAACGCCGACATCACCACCACGCCGTAGCGGATGCGGCGCGGATAGCAGCCGATCGCCGCGGCGCGCACCGGGTTGTCGCGCACGGCGTTGGCGAGCCGCATGAACGGCGTGCGCGACAATGCGAACATCGCCACGCTCGCCAGCACGCACCACAGCGCAATCAACGCATAGGCTTCGCGCGCCGGGCCGAAGCTCCAGCTTGCGAGCATCGGCCCGCTCGCGCGGTCGATCGGCACGCCAGCCTCGCCGCCGAACCAGTCGGGCAGCGTCCACGCCGCCGCCGCGACGAAGCTCACCGATGCCGAGTGTGATCATCGCGAAAGCCGTCCCGGCACGCCGCGTCGACACGAAACCGAACAGCACCCCGCACAGCGCGCCGCCGATGCCACCAATCAACGGCAGCAGCGCCAACGGCACGCCGATGCGGTTGAACACTTGCGCCGCGATGAGCGCACCGAGGCCGGAATAAGCGGCATGACCGAAGGACAGCAAGCCTGTTTCGCCGAGCAACAGGTTGTACGAGAGCGCGAACACGATCATCGTCGCGGTCTGCGCGAGATAAGCGAGCAGCCAGCTTTGCGGCCAGACGAAGGGCGGCACGGCGAGGAACAGGACGAACGCGAGCCACGGCGCGACCATTCGCGACATCGAGCGAACCGCAGCTGCAAACTCAGTAGACTTTTCGGGCGGCTCACGCATGATCGTCACGCCGTCCGAACAGTCCACGCGGGCGTAACGCCAGCATCGCGACAAGCAGCAGATAGGGAATCAGCGGCGCGAGTTGCGCAAGCGTGAGCGCGTCCCATTCGGCCGGCAGCGCGCCGCCGAATACCGATGTGATATCGCCTAACGACACGTCGCTCGCCACCGCGAAGGTCTGCACGCAACCGACGATCAGCGACGCCGCCAGCGCCCCGCTCAACGAACCCAATCCACCGATCACAACCACCACGAACACGATCGAGCCGAGCGACTCGGCCATTCCCGGTTCGATCACGAAGAGCGGCGCGCCGATCACGCCGGCCAATGCGGCGAGCGCCGTGCCCGCTGCGAACACGCCGGTGAACACGCGCGGCACGTTGTGGCCGAGCGCCTCGACAGCGCTCGCATGCGTCAGCGCCGCGCGTACGATCAACCCCGCCTTCGACACCCGCAGCACCGCGTAGAGCACCGCCAGCATCGCCAGCGACACGGCCATCATGAAGGCCCGATAGCGTGCAAAGGCCGCGCCGTAGATAGTGAACAGCGGCCCGTCGAGCACGGCCGGCACGGTCGCGCTAAGCGGACTCAAACCCCAGCCGAGCTTGACCAGCTCGCCAAGCAGATACGCTGCGCCGAAAGTCAGCAGCAACTCAGGAAGATGACCGTGCACACGCACGCGGCGCAGCAGCCAGCGCTCCAACGCTGCGCCGATCAAGCCGACGATAAGCGGCGCGATCACCAGCGCACTCCAGAAACCCGCGTGCGCCGCCACCGAAAAGCCGACGTACGCGCCGAGCATGTAGAAGCTCGCGTGCGCGAAATTTAGCACACCGAGCATGCTGAAAATCAGCGTCAAACCCGCCGACAGCATGAACAGCAGCAGGCCGTAACTGACACCGTTAAGCAGGTTGATGACGAACGACTGCACGCGCCTATTCCGCCTGCACAGCGACAGTGAGCGGTTCGAGCGCCGCGCGTAAATCGGCGGGCAGCGTCACCGGGCGACGCATGACACGATCCACATACACGTGCACAAAATGACCCTGTGCGGAGGGTTGATCTTCACCTTCCTTGAAGAGACCCACTTCATAACGCACGCTCGAGGTACCGAGCCGCATCACTCGCAAGCCTGCTTCGATCCGCTCGGGAAACACCAGCGGCGCGAAGTAATTGCAATGTGTCTCGACCACGAGGCCGATCGTCGCGCCGTGCTCGAAGTCGAGCACGGCCGCACGGATCAGATACTCGTTCACCACCGTGTCGAAGTAGCTGTAATAGACGACGTTGTTGACGTGGCCGTAGACGTCGTTGTCCATCCAGCGTGTGGTGATCGGCAGAAAATGCGGGTAGGCGCTGCGCGTGGCGGGTGCGGGTGCGGGTGCGGGTGCGGGTGCGGGTGCGGGTTTGTTCATCGTGACGTGGCGTTTTAGTCAGGGAGAAGATTCGAGCCATGCCGTGCTCGTCCGGGAGCGCAAGGTCATTGGCCCGTTCATTGGCCGCGCTTACTGCCCTGGCTTCTCGACGAACTCGAACGGCAAGCCGCGCCGCCGCATCCATTCGCCGAGCGCCTGGCCGGTACCCGCACGCCATGGACGCAGTTTGGCCGGTTCAATCAGCCGGTATTCGAGCAATTCCGGCGACAACGCGACCGTTCCGTATGCCTTCACGTGATACGCGATGATCAGTTCGTTTTTGCGGATGAATTCGTACACGCCGATCAACTCGACGGTCTCCGCGTGCAGCGAAGTTTCTTCCAGCACTTCGCGGGCAATACCCTCTTCCGGGGTCTCGCCGTTTTCCAGAAAGCCCGTGATCAACGCGAACATGCCTTCCGGCCACGCGGCGTTACGCGCAAGCAGGATCTTGCCTTCGTACTCGACGATCGCGGCCACCACTGGCAGCGGGTTGTTCCAATGGACATAGCCGCATTCCGCATCGGGACAGGTCTGGCGGATCCGGCCGCCTTCGTGTTCGGCATCCGCGCGCTCGGTCAAAGGCGTGGCGCAGCGCGGGCAAAATTGGTATTCGGTCATGGCGAGTGGCTCGTCTCTTCTGTTTTGTGTGTGGCTTTGTTCAGCGTTGAATGTCGTGCTGCGGCTGGCACAGCACCTGGTGCGTAGTCTTGTTCGTGCGCCTGGTTCCAACCTCGTTTGTACGCCTGGTTCAAACGTCTGGTTCCTGCTTTCAGCTTCCGGTTCAGGTGCACCGTTCCTGCCTGGTTCAGGCGCGCAGTCGATGCGGTTTCAGGCCATGCACAAGTCGCGCACTTCCGCGGCGAAACGCTCGACGGTTTCCGGCTGCGTGTCCCACGCGCACATCAGCCGGCAACCGCCCGCGCCGATGAACTCGTAGAACTTCCAGCCGCGTGCACGCATTGCCTTGGCGGCCTGCGCGGGCAATTGCGCAAAGACCGCGTTCGATTCTCTCGGAAACATGATGCTCACGCCGGGAATTTCCTGCAACCGCGTTTGCAGCAATTCCGCCATCGCATTCGCATGACGCCCATTACGCAGCCAGACGTCGTTATCCAGCAGACCGAGCCACGGCGCGGAGATGAAACGCATTTTCGAGGCGAGTTGGCCGGCCTGCTTCAGACGGTAGGCGAAATCGTCGGCGAGCGCGCGGTCGAAGAACACCACGGCTTCACCGACCGGCAAACCGTTCTTGGTGCCGCCGAAACACAGCACGTCGACGCCCGCGCGCCACGTGATCTCGGACGGATGCACGTCGAGCGCCGCGACCGCGTTCGCAAAGCGCGCACCGTCCATGTGCACTTTCAGATGACGCCGTTTGGCGATCGCCGCGATCGCGCGCACTTCCTCGACGGTATAGACGGTGCCCACTTCGGTCGACTGGGTCAGCGTGACGACCTTCGGCTTCGGGTAGTGAATATCGGCGCGGCGCGTGACGACCGCTTCGATCGCATCCGGCGTGAGCTTGCCGCCGACACCCGGTGCGGTCAGCAGCTTCGAGCCGCCGGAGAAGAACTCAGGGCCACCGCATTCATCTGTCTCGATGTGCGCGAGTTCATGGCAGATCACCGAGTGATACGACTGGCACAGCGACGCGAGCGCCAGCGAATTGGCGGCCGTGCCGTTAAACACGAAAAACACTTCGCAATCGGTCTGGAACAGATCCCGCAAGCGGTCGCAGACCTGATTGGTCCAGGAGTCGTCGCCGTAAGCGGGTTCGTGACCGCTGCTGTTGGCCGTGATCAGCGCCTCGAGCGCTTCGGGACAGATGCCGGCGTAGTTGTCGGACGCGAAATGTTGCATAGCGGGCGGCGCGCCCGGCGACAGGCGCACTGAGATGACGGGAAAACGGTCATTTTAGTGCGCCGGGGGGTTATTTGTTTTTCAATCGTGGGAATTGCCGGGCGAATACCTCGGCGTCGAATGGAAAGCCGTTAGTTGCAGCCGCAATCAGGCATGCGGCCGCGGCCACGTGGCATGCGTGCCACGATGACCAGGCCGGCCGCGCCCAGCAGCAATGCGCCCGCTGCCAGCCACAAAGCCGGCGAAAAGGACCCGGTGTGTTCGGCAATCGGCGCAGCCACCAGCGGACCGACGATCTGACCGACGCCGTACGCCGCGGTCGCATAGCCCATCAGGCCAGCCGCCTTGTCGCCGCGCAGAAGCCGGGCTTCGCGCATCGCGAACAGGGTGATTGCGGTAAATGGCAGACCGATCAGGATGCTGCCGAGCGAGAAGCCACCCGCCGTAGGCCAGACGATGCCGAGCGCAATACCGGCAGCTTGCAGTGCGTAGCAACCGGCGAGCAGCGTGCGGTTGTCCCAATGCACCGGCAGGCGTGCCGCGAGCAATGCGCCGACGATCAAGGCAGCGCCGAACATCGGCCAGAACAGATCGGGCCAGGACGAGCCCGGCAGCGCGTGGCGCGCGATCACCGGCAGGAACGTCGCGGTGATGATGTAGCCGAAGCCGGGCACGCCGTAGAGCAAAATCAACCAGAAAGCGTCGGCCCGGTGTGGGGGGCGGTTTGTGGGGGACAGTTGGCTCGTGGATGAGCGTTGACTCGCATGAACGGCGGTAGTTGATCCGCCCGTGGCGCGCGCCGCGCCTGCTGGGGTGGGATCGGTCACGGTCCCGAACACAGACCAAACCATGATCGAAAATACCGCCGCAATGAGCCCGAAGCCAATCCAACCCACCGTCGCGCCGTAACCGCCTGCAGCGCTGACCAGCAAGCCCGTCCCGACGATGCCCACGCCAGGGCCTGTATAGATCACCCCGCTCCAGCCGTGCGCGCCGAGTCCGGCAAGTCGCCGCAAGCCCCACTGCGAGGCGAACACGAAGGTCCAGGCGCTAACCGCGCCGGCGGCAAAGCGCACGACAGCCCACACCCAGAATTGGCTTGTTACGCCCATTGCCAGCGTCAGCAGGACCGTTGCAACAAGCCCCGCGCGCACCATGCGCGCCGGCTCGACCCGCAGCGCCGCGCAGGTGACCGCACCAACGAAATAGCCCGCGTAGTTGAACGATGCAAGCCAGCCACCGTGCTGGATATCGATCTGCGGCTGACCGAACGTGCTGCCGTGAAGCATCAGCGGCAAAAGCGGCGTGAATGCAAAACGTCCAATCCCCAGCACCACGGCCAAGGTGACCATGCAGGCAAGCGCCGCCCGGCGGGCGGCATGACGTTCGGCAGGGGTTTCGTGCGTGCTGGAAGCGAGATCGTTCATGAGCAAACCGGAAATGGAATCGGACCGGCAGTCACCGGTTTCTTCAACTCATATTAGCTTGACCTTTCGATCACGAAAAATGAATAATTAGAATACCAACCATCGCCAGGAGAGATCAATGGATCTGGCTGCCTTGACCATTTTTCGGGCTGTCGTGCGGGAAAACGGTGTGACGCGCGCCGCTGCCAAGCTCAATCGGGTGCAATCGAACGTCACGACGCGCATCAAGCAACTCGAGGAGCAACTCGGCACCGACCTGTTCATCCGCGACGGCCGGCGCCTCGTTCTGACGCCGGCTGGCGAAACGCTGCTGCCCTACGCGGAGCGTCTGCTCGCGCTCGCCGACGAGGCGCGTCATGCGGTGCGCGAGGATCGTCCGAGCGGGCGCCTGCGTTTGGGTACGATGGAAAGCGTCGCGGCGACGCGTCTGCCTGGATTGCTCGCGCGTTATCACCAGCAGTGGCCGGATGTCGCGCTGGAACTCGAAACCGGCACGACCGGCAAGCTGATCGAGCGGGTCCGCGAATTCGAAGTGGATGCGGCGTTGGTCGCGACGCCGCTGGACCCCGCCTCGCTCGGCGAACTGTTCGAAACGGTGCCGGTTTTCCGCGAAGAACTGGTGATGCTGTCGCCGCGAGGCCATCGCCCGATTCACGAAGTGCGCGATATTGCTTTATCGACGCTGATCGCGTTCGAGCGCGGGTGTGCTTACCGGACGTACATCGAGAAGTGGTATCTGGAGCATGGCGTGAGGCCGGCTCGCGTTCTGGAGCTCGGCTCGTATCATGCGATCGTGGCTTGTGTCGCCGCCGGCGCGGGGGTGGCCGTGGCACCGCGCTCAGTGCTCGATCTGCAAACCGATACGCGCAATCTCGCCGTTCATGAGCTTCCGGATATTGGCGTGATCGAGACGCTTCTCGTCTGGCGACGAGGGCATTTTTCGTCCGCGCTCAATGCGCTGCGGCAAACGCTTGTGGCGGGAGAGAATGCGGTGGAGTTACCTGCCGCTGAATCGGTAAGCGTGGCTTGATGCTTTGCCTGCGTGGCGGGGAACACTAACCGCCACCGCAATCGGCCAGCTTGATGCCCGGCAAGACACGCCAAGGCCAAAAACCACTTAGGCCACGCGGGACGCAAAAACCACCAGCGTCCCGCATGGCCCAATCAAACCCGAATCAAAGCTGGGCTTCGACCCAAGCCTTCACGCCTGCCAGCGCCGCCGGCAGATTCGCCGGCTCGGTACCGCCAGCTTGCGCCATGTCCGGCCGCCCGCCGCCCTTGCCACCAACTTGCTGTGCAACGAAGTTGACCAGTTCACCGGCCTTGACCTTCTTGCTGGCGTCCGCCGTCACACCGGCGATCAAACTCACCTTGCCACCCTCGACCGAGGCCAGTACGATCGCCGCACTCTTGAGCTTGTCCTTCAGCTTGTCGACAGTCTCGCGCAACGTTTTCACGTCCGCGCCCTCGAGCGTGGCAGCCAGCACATGCACGCCGGCCACTTCGATCGCCTGCCCGGCAAGCTCGTCGCCCTGGCTCGAAGCCATCTTCGACTTCAGTGCGCTCAGTTCCTTCTCCAGCGACTTCACCTGATCCTGCACCTGCACGATCCGCTGCGTCAGTTCCGACGGCTGTGCCTTCAACACGGCCGCGGCCGCATTGATCCGCGCGTCGAGATCCTGCACGAAGCGCACGGCGTTATCGCCCGTGATCGCTTCCACGCGACGAATACCGGCAGCCACACCGCCTTCCATCACGATCTTGAAGAAACCGATGTCACCCGTGCGATGTACGTGCGTGCCGCCGCACAACTCGCGCGAGAAACCGAGGTCGAGCACGCGCACTTCGTCGCCGTACTTTTCGCCGAACAGCGCCATCGCGCCGCCCTTCACCGCTTCGTCAAACGGCATGACCTGCACGATGCCCGGCGCGTTCGCCAGCACTTCCGCGTTCACGATCGCTTCGACCTGACGGATCTGCTCGTCGGTCATCGGCGCGTTGTGCGCGAAGTCGAAACGGGTCTTGTCCGCGTCGACCAGCGAACCCTTCTGCTGCACGTGCGAGCCGAGCACTTCGCGCAGCGCCTTGTGCATCAGGTGGGTGGCCGAGTGATTGCGCTCGGTGCGGGCACGACGCACCGCGTCGATCTCCGCCTTCACGACGTCGCCGACCTTCAACGTGCCCTGCTCGAGCGTGCCATGATGGCCGACCACGTCCGCCTGCACCTTCAGCGTATCGGCCACTGCAAAGCGCACGCTCGCGTTCGCCAGCACGCCCTGGTCGCCAACCTGACCACCCGACTCCGCGTAGAACGGCGTGTGGTCCAGCACGACAATTGCCTGCTGGCCGTTGCCCACTTCCTTGACCGACGCGCCGTCGACATACAGCGCGATCACTTTCGCATCGTCGAAGACGATTTCTTCGTAGCCGTGGAACGTGGTCTTCGCGCCCGAGTATTCGAGGCCTTGCGCCATCTTGAACTTGCCCGCCGCGCGAGCCTGCTCGCGCTGACGCGCCATTGCTTCGTCGAAGGCGGCTTCGTCGACCGTCACTTCGCGCTCGCGGCACACGTCCGCCGTCAGATCGAGCGGGAAGCCGTAAGTGTCGTGCAGCTTGAACGCGAGTTCGCCGTCGAGCGTCTTGCCGCCCTTCGCTTCCAGATCGGCCAGCGCGCTTTCGAGAATCGACATGCCGTGCTCGATGGTCTCGAAGAAGCGCTCTTCTTCCTGACGCAGCACGTCGGTCACGCGTTGCTCCGCGTCTTTCAGTTCCGGATAGGCGCCGCCCATTTGCACGACGAGGTCCGGCACCATGCGGTGGAAGAACGAACCCTTCTTGCCCAGCTTGTAGCCGTGGCGGATCGCACGGCGCACGATACGGCGCAACACGTAGCCGCGGCCTTCGTTGCCCGGAATCACACCGTCGACAATCAGGAACGAGCACGCGCGAATGTGATCGGCGATCACCTTCAGCGAGTTGTTCGTCAGATCGGTCACGCCGGTTTCGCGGCCCGCGGCCTTGATGAGCGCCTGGAACAGATCGATCTCGTAGTTGCTGTGCACGTGCTGCAGCACGGCTGCGATGCGCTCCAGACCCATGCCGGTGTCGACGCACTGCTTGGGCAACGGCGTCATGTTGCCTTGCGCATCACGGCTGAATTGCATGAACACGAGATTCCAGATCTCGATGTAGCGGTCGCCGTCTTCCTCAGGCGATCCCGGCGGGCCACCCCACACGTCCGGGCCGTGGTCGTAGAAGATTTCCGAGCACGGGCCGCACGGGCCGACGTCGGCCATCTGCCAGAAGTTGTCCGACGCGTAGCGCGCACCCTTGTTGTCGCCGATGCGGATGATCCGCTCGACCGGCACGCCGACTTCTTTCGCCCAGATGTCGTGCGCTTCGTCGTCTTCGTGATAGACGGTGACCCACAGCTTGTCTTTCGGCAACTGGTACACGCCCGTCAGCAACTCCCACGCGTAGTGGATCGCGTCGCGCTTGAAGTAGTCGCCGAACGAGAAATTGCCCAGCATTTCGAAGAACGTGTGGTGACGCGCGGTGTAGCCGACGTTTTCCAGATCGTTATGCTTGCCGCCGGCGCGCACGCTGCGCTGCGAGGTCGTGGCGCGCGAATATGGACGCGATTCCGCGCCGAGGAACACATCTTTGAACTGCACCATTCCCGAATTGGTGAAAAGCAGTGTCGGGTCGTTGCCGGGCACAAGGCTCGACGAGCGAACGATCGTATGGCCCTTCGATTCGAAGAACTTGAGGAATTTCTCGCGGATTTCGGCGGCTTTCATAGCGTGCGGGGGACGGTCCTGGCTGTTACCGGCGGCATCATGGGGATGCGCCAACTGTTTGTTTCTTAAACGACTGATTATACGGGATCGGCGCCCGTACGCGGCGGCGGCCCTGTCCCGCGTAGCCATTCGGCCAGGTTTGGCCGCGTCTGGCTCGATACCGAGCGACACGGCAAGGCGCATCGCGCGTCTTATGCCGTTCGGCTGACTGCGCCGGTGCGCGGGAATCGCTTAAGATTGCCTCCATTTGCGGCGACATGCGCGCCGCGTCACCACCCACACATCTTGCATGGGGCCGGAGTAAGCGCTAAACCGCTAGCTCCGGTCGACAACTTTGTATGGGACCGAAGTAAGCACTAAAGCGCTAACTCCGGTCGACAACTTTGTATGGGACCGAAGTAAGCGCTAAAGCGCTAACTCCGGTCGACACAGGAGACATTGAAGAATATGGGCGCTCTCAGTCATATCCGCGTGCTGGATCTCACACGCGTGCTCGCCGGGCCCTGGTGCGCACAGACACTCGCCGATTTCGGCGCCGACGTCATCAAGATCGAACGGCCTGAAGTGGGCGACGACACCCGCCACTGGGGGCCGCCGTACCTGAAAACACCGGAAGGCGCCGACACGCGTGAAGCCGCTTATTACCTCGCCGCGAACCGCAACAAGCGCTCAGTCACCGTCGATATCGCTTCGCCCGAAGGCCAGCGGATCATCCGCGAACTGGCCGCGCAAAGCGACGTGGTGCTGGAGAACTACAAGGTCGGGCAGTTGAAGAAGTACGGCCTCGATTACGCGTCACTCAAAGAAGTGAAGCCCGATCTGATCTACTGCTCGGTGACCGGCTTCGGGCAAACCGGACCGTATGCGCAGCGCGCCGGGTATGACTTCATCGTGCAAGGCATCGGCGGCTTCATGAGCATTACCGGCGAGCGTGACGGCCAGCCGGGCGGCGGTCCGCAAAAGGCCGGCGTCGCAATTGCCGACCTGATGACCGGCATGTATTCGACCATCGCCGTGCTCACAGCGCTCACGCACCGCGACCGTACGGGCGAAGGCCAGTACATCGACATGGCGCTGCTCGACGTGCAGGTGGCCATGCTGGCCAACATGAATTCGAACTACCTGGCGAGCGGCCAGCCGCCGGTACGCTGGGGCAATGCACATCCGAACATCGTGCCCTACCAGACCTTCCAGACCAGCGACGGCTGGATCATCGTCGCGGTCGGCAACGACGGGCAGTTCCGCAAGTTCGTCGAGGCAGGCGACTGCGCCGAACTCGCCAACGACGAGCGATTCGCGACCAATCCGGCGCGCGTGCGCCACCGCGACATTCTCGTGCCGATCCTTGCCGACATGGTACGTCTGCAGGGCAAGCAGCAATGGATTGCCGTCCTGGAAGCGGCCGGTGTGCCGTGCGGGCCCATCAACGATCTGGGCGAAGTGTTCGAGAACGAGCAGGTGGTGGCGCGCGGCATGCGGGTCGATCTGCCGCATCCGTCGGGCGGCACGGTCAAACTCGTGCGCAATCCGATCAACATGACCGGCACACCGCCCGAAGCGCTGTCCCATCCGCCAATGCTTGGTGAGCACACTGATAGCATCCTGCGCGACGTGCTGGGTTATGACGAGGCTCGGATTGCGGCGTTGCGGGACCAGTCGGTGATTTGAGGCAGGGCCTCTACGGCGCCGGTTTTCAGCCTGGCTGAGGGTGTCAGATCAATCGCCATCTGGCTACGCCGGCGATGACGAGTTCACCGCCGCTCGCCCAACGAAGCCAGCCAGCGCCGCCCCTCGTCCCAATCGCCGAGCCCACTGTCGGCATTGATGTGACCACGCGGACCGATGTCGATCCAGCGGCTACCCCATGCGCTCGCACAGGTCTGCGAGAACGACACGCCGCCGTACGGATCGTCACTGCTCGCCACAACGATGCTCGCAAACGGCAAGCGCGCAAGCGGCACCGGCGCAAAACCGCTGGCATCCTGCGGAAAATGTGCCCCTGACGGGTCGGGCACCGCCACCAGCAGTGCGCCCGCCACCTTCGCCAGCTGGGC
The DNA here is from genome assembly GCF_052682275.1 of Paraburkholderia sp. D1E. Taxonomy (NCBI): domain Bacteria; kingdom Pseudomonadati; phylum Pseudomonadota; class Betaproteobacteria; order Burkholderiales; family Burkholderiaceae; genus Paraburkholderia; species Paraburkholderia sp. D1E. The sequence continues at coordinate 5,742,790 of NZ_JBQYMB010000001.1, read as the reverse complement.
TGCGCTCGCGTACTGCGACGCCCAGAAGGCGGTCGTCAGGCAGCCAAGGCTGTGCGCGGCCAACACCACTGGCGAGTCGGCTGCAGCCACCGCGGCATCGAGCGTGCGGCACCACGCGTCGCGCGCCACATGGTCCCAGTCCGGCATCTGCACGCGCACGAAGGCGGGATCGAGCGCTTCCCAGCGTGTCTGCCAGTGCCCCGCTCCAGAATTCTGGTAGCCCGGCAGTACGAGTACGTTTAGTTTTTGTCCGCTCATTGCGCTCCCCGTCGCAGTTTGTTTTTCAGGTGGTTTTATCAAATGCGGTTATCAAGTTCGTTTCTGCAGTTCGTTTCTGCAGTTCGTTTCTGCAATTTGCTTCCGCAGTTCCTTTCCGCAGTTCCCATCCGCAATTATTCGCTTCGCCCGGCCGAAACCACGCTTCAAGGCATGACGCGGCCCACACCCACGCCACGCGGATCGGCCGCCGGCTCGGGCGTCGTGCCTTCGACGCGGATCATCTGCACGTCACCATTAAACGACTGCCCTTCCAGCGTGTAGCCTCTGGCTTTCAACTGGTCGGCCAGCTCACCCGTGATCGGGTGATACGGCTCAAAGTAGATCGTCTTCGGCGGCAGCAATTGATGATGGAATCGCATCGCGGCCAAAGCGTCGGCGGGCGTCATATTGAAATCGTACAGGTTGGTCATCACCTGGAAAATCGACGTGAGGATTCGCGAGCCACCGGGCGTGCCGATCACGAGCGACACCTTGTTGTCCTTCAACAGGATGGTCGGCGTCATCGACGAAAGCGGCCGCCGTCCCGGCGCCACCGTGTTCAGGTCGTCGGCCGCAGCGCCCGGCGCGCCAACGGCAACCGGCTTGGTGACGAAGTCGTCCATTGCGTCGTTGAGCATGAAGCCGCCGCCGTCCACCACCACACCGGAACCGAACGACCCGTTCAGCGTATAGGTATTCGACACGGCGTTGCCCCACTTGTCGACCACCGAAAAATGCGTGGTTTGCGCTTTTTCCGGCAGGGCGTCGCCGAGGCCGCCTTTGACAGGCACGGCGCCCGGCACTTCGTCGGGTTTCACTTCGTCGGCGCGTTGCGCGAGGTAGGCGTCGTCGGTCAGTTTGTCGACCGGCACCTTGTACGAATCGGGGTCGCCGATGTATTGCTGGCGATCGGCGAACACGCGGTCTTCGATCTGCGCGATCAGATGGATATACGGCACGGAATTCAGCTCGAGACCATCGAACGCCTGCTTCAGATCGGCTTTCATCTTCAGCATCTGGATCAGTCCGATACCGCCCGAGCTCGGCGGCGGCGCGGTCACAATCTTGTAGCCGTTCCAATCGGCGGTGAGCGGTTGGCGCCAAACGGCCTTGTATTGAATCAGGTCCTGCTTCGTGAGCAGACCGTGGCCGTACATCTGCTGGGCGATCAGATCCGCGGTGTGGCCTTCGTAGAACTCTCGGCCGCCATCGCCGGCGATGCGCGAGAGGGTTTGCGCGAGTTCAGGCTGGCGGAACATCACGCCCGCCTTCAGGTTCGAGAAGTAGGCATTGAAGTTGGTCTTGCCGGCGAAATTCTTCGCCGCCGCGTCGCGACGCTGCTGCAACCACGGCTCGACCTGGAAGCCGTCAGTGGCGTAACGGATTGCGGGCGCCAGCACCTGTTTCCACTTCAGCTTGCCGAAGCGCTGCTGCGCTTCCCACATGCCCTCGACAGTGCCCGGCACGCCCACCGCGCGATGGCCGACGAGACTCATACCCGGCACGAGGTTGCCTTTATCGTCCAGGTACATGTCGCGGGTTGCCTGTTGCGGCGCGCGCTCGCGGTAGTCGAGAAAGTACGGTTTGCCGTCCATGAATACCGTCATGAACCCTCCGCCGCCGATATTCCCCGCATCCGGACAGGTCACGGCCAGCGTGAAAGCGATCGCCACGGCGGCGTCCACCGCGTTGCCGCCGGCGGCGAATATCTGCTGCGCGGTGTCGGCGCTGTAGCGATCCGGCACGGCCACCGCCGACGCGTCCAGTACGGCCTTTGGCGGCGGCGTTTTCGCGAGCGCGGGGGCCGGTGCGACAAAGCTGCCGGCGAGCGTGCCGAACATGGCCGCGGCCGTCACGATTCGGGCGGAAAACAAAGAGGCGAAAGGCGCGCGAGGCGCGTCGTGCGAGGGAACGGACATCCGAGAAACTCCGGGAACTAACTGAGGACATCATGTTGCACGAATGGCATAGGTTCGTGCAAAACGACAAGGGAAGCGTGTCCTGACTGGACTGCGGCGGCGCGAGCACGCGTTGCGCGACCGGGCGTGGGCCGCGCTACCCCGCAAAAGATCGGGCAGCGCGCAGGCGGAGAGTGCGCCGACCGCATCCTAAATCGCTGGCGCATGCGCCAACAAACCGTTTTACCTCCTGTTACAGCACCTTAAACGCAGCCTGCCGGATTTCACCTGCCCCCAAAAAACAGCCGAAACCGCTCAAACGTTGGCTGCGCGCCGCACTCGCCTGCCGCGAGCGAACTCGTCAGGTAGAATTGACGGATAAGTGGGCGCATTGCGCGCCCCGACCGACTTTCACCTTCTCGCATGAATACCGAACGCAACGACGCGCCAGCGGCATCCAATTTCATCCGCAATATCATTGACGAAGACAACCGCACCGGCAAGTGGGGCCAGCGCGTCGAAACGCGCTTTCCTCCTGAGCCGAACGGCTATCTGCACATTGGCCACGCCAAGAGCATTTGCCTGAACTTCGGCGTGGCGCGCAGCTACGGCGGCGTGTGCCATCTGCGCTTCGACGATACGAATCCGGAAAAGGAAAGCGTCGAATACGTCGATTCGATCATCGACTCCGTGCGTTGGCTCGGTTTCGAGTGGGAAAAAGACGGCAACGAACAGCTCTACTTCGCAAGCGACTACTACGACAAGCTGTACGAGTTCGCCGAACTGCTGATCGAACGCGGCAAAGCGTATGTGGACAGCCAGTCGGCCGAAGAAATGCGCGCGAACCGCGGCTCGGCCTCCGAGGTCGGCACGCCGTCGCGCTTCCGCGACCGTTCGGTGCAGGAAAACCTCGACCTGTTCCGCCGCATGAAAGCCGGCGAGTTCAAGGAAGGCGAGCATGTGCTGCGCGCGAAGATCGACATGTCGTCGCCGAACTTCAACATGCGCGACCCGGTCATCTACCGGATCCGCTTCGCGCACCACTACCGCACCGGCGACACATGGTGCGTGTATCCGATGTACGACTACACGCACTGCATCTCGGACGCGTTGGAAAACATCACCCACTCACTGTGCACGCTCGAGTTCGAAGACCATCGCCCGCTGTATGACTGGATTCTGAACGAACTGGCCGAAGCCGGGATCTTCACGCGCCCGCTGCCGCAACAGATCGAGTTTTCGCGCCTGAACCTGACCTATGCGATCACCAGCAAGCGCAAACTGCTGCAACTGGTGACCGAAGGTCATGTCGAGGGCTGGGATGATCCGCGTATGCCGACCATTGTCGGTGTGCGCCGCCGCGGCTTCACGCCGGCAGCGATCCAGTTGTTCTGCGAGCGTATTGGCGTCACCAAGGTCGATTCGTGGATCGACATGAGCGTGTTCGAAGGCGCGCTGCGCGACGATCTGGACGATAAGGCGCCGCGCACCGCAGCCGTGCTCGATCCGGTCAAGCTGATCATCGACAACTTCCCTGAAGGCGTGACCGAGCCGTGCAGCGCACCGGTCCACCCGCATCATCCAGAACAGGGCATCCGCGAGTTTCCGATCTCGCGCGAACTGTGGATTGAGCGCGACGACTACACCGAGACGCCGCCGAAAGGCTACTTCCGCCTGTTCCCGGGCAACAAGGTGCGCCTGCGCTACGGCTATGTGATCGAGTGCATTGGCGCGGACAAGGACGAGAACGGCAACATCGTCGCAGTTCACTGCAATTACTTCCCGGACAGCAAATCGGGCACCGAAGGCGCGAACACTTATAAGGTTAAGGGCAACATTCACTGGGTCAGCGCGGCAACCGCGTGCCCGGCCGAAGTGCGTATCTACGACCGTCTGTTCAAGGAACCGCAACCGGACGCCGGTGGCCGCGACTTCCTCGAAGCGCTGAATCCGGATTCGAAGCGCGTGGTCAACGCCTACCTGGAGCCGGGTGCGCGTGACGCGTTGCCGGAACAGCGCTATCAGTTCGAGCGCCATGGCTATTTTGTCGCCGACCGCGTCGATTCGAAACCGGGTAAGCCCGTGTTCAATCGCATCGTCAGTTTGCGCGACAGTTGGGGCAAGCCGGCGTAAGCTGGGGCGGCTACCGCGCGAAGCGCATCTGAAGTTGAATACGGCGTGCATTTCGTGAGCGGGATGCACGCCGTTTTTGTTGCATCATGTTCCATCGACAAGTGACAGCGCGGCATACGTGCACGCGCCAGTCCAGGAGACCCGATGAAAGTTGCAGCCCGCCGCGGGGCCAGTGCATGGGGCTCGGCACGAGGTACGCGCCAGGCGTGTACTGCTCCTGCTCCGTACATAACGCACGCCCCGCGCGTCGCACAAAGCGTGCGTTGCGCACTCATGGCGTTGGTCGCGTTCGGCGTGGCGGTGCTCGGGTGCCCCGCTCATGCGGAAGAACTCTCCGGCACGCTGAAGAAAATCCACGACGACGGCGTAGTCGTGCTCGGCGTGCGTGAAGCGTCGATTCCCTTTTCGTACTTCGACGGCAAGCACACCGTTGGCTACTCGCAGACCATCGCGCTGCAGATCGTCGACGAAATCAAGAAAACGCTTGGTCTGCCGCAACTGAAAGTGCACGAAATCACCGTGACCTCGTCGAACCGCACGCCGATGTTGCTGAACAACCAGATCGATCTGGAGTGCGGCTCAACTACGCATACGGTGGAACGTGAAAACGTGGCCGCCTTCTCGGACAGCTTCTTCCAGTACGCAGTACGCATGCTCGCCCGCAAAAACAGTGGCATCACGGATTTTCCGGACCTGGCCGGCAAGACGGTCGTGACAACCGCAGGCACTTCCGACGAACGCCTGCTGCGCCGCCTGAACACAGAAAAGCATCTGAACATGCGCATCACGAGCGCACGCGATCATCCGGAGGCCTTCACCGCGCTCAAGGAGGACCGGGCGGTGGCCTTCGTGATGGACGAGCCGATTGTGTACGGTTTCAGATCGACCGACACGCACCCCGAAGATTTCGTGGTGACCGGCACGCCGCTCGGCTACGAGGTTTACGCCTGCATGTTTCGCAAAGGCGACGAGCCGTTCCGCACGCTCGTGAACGGCGTGATCGCGCGTGGCCAGACTGCCGGTGACGCGGAACGTCTGTATAACCAGTGGTTCACGCAGCCGATTCCGCCGCAAGGCATCAATTTGAATTTTCCACTGTCGGAGCAGAACCGCGCGCTATTCGCGCATCCGAACGACCGCGCGCTCGACTGAGCGCGTGGAGTAAACGCGCGGGTGCCGGTGGCGCCGGCGCTTAAAATCTGCCGTTATAGCGTTCGATGCAGTTCCGCAAGCGAAAGCGTGGTCTGAAAGAGCCGGGTAAGACTACGGCTCGCGTACCGCTCGACCTCGTCCGGCGCGGCCCAGCGATATGCGTCCATTTCGGGAATCAGCGTACCGTCAGAGCGGCGCGGAAACAGCGACGTGCAGGTGCACACCGTCAGATCGAGTTCGTCGGCCGTTGCACGCACCGCGAACAGATGCAGATCTTTGTCGCGCCGGTACACGAATAGTCCGAGATCCTTCAAACGCTCGGGCTCAATCACGATGCCGGTCTCCTCGACCATCTCGCGCAACGCCGTGACGTAAGGCGCCTCGCCCTCTTCGCCATGCCCTTTTGGAATGTCCCAGTGAGATGTTTCGGTAGCGTGCGCGAGCAAGACTCGACCGTGCGGGTCGAGCAGTACGACACCGCACGAGACGACCCGCGCGCTCATCGGCGCATTGCGCCGCGAGGGCGCACGGCTTCAGGCTGCACCGACGGCAAGCCGGTGCCCGTTGTCATACCGGCCCGCATGCTCAGTGCTTTTTCTGCAACTGCCAGTTACCGCTGCCCTGTTTGCAGAACTGCGGACGCAGGCTCGTCGACTGCCCTTTCGCATTCAGTACGACGCCGACGTCGCGGCAGGTGCGCTCGCCGTCTTTCGCGGTGCTGGCGATGGTGATCGTCGCGTCGATCTTGACGCTGTTGCCGGTGCCTTCATTGACCCAGCTCGCGCTTTCGCCGTCCTGCTTGTCATTCAAGGCGGTGATCACGGCATTCTTGATCGAATCGACGTCGCGCTGCTTCATGTAGCTGATCGGCGTGTCGTTCAGAAAACCGAGGTTTGCCGCTTGCGCGCCGACGGCACCGGCAAGCAGTAGACCACCGACGGTCAGATGAAACAGGGCACGGGTTTGCATCGACATGAAGGGTTCTCCTCGAAGAGTAGTTCGGCGGTCTCGAGTGCGCTCGCGGCGGCTCGTGATCTGGACCCCAAAAGCATAGCATGCCGCCTGAAGTGACCGCCTCGAAGCGGCCTCGCAGCAGCCTGCAGCGTTCGATTCCCGCCTGGTCAGAACGAACGGCCAGGACGGCTGCGCGTCATTTTAGGACACGTCTCATATCTACTGATGAAACTTCTTCTTAAGATAGGTCTGTTGCGCTGCAGCGCTGATCAAGCTTCCAACGCCTTCTTATGGACATCTCGTTTGCCCTCGAAACCTTTGCCGCCGCGCTCGCGCTGTTTTGCGTCGCGCTCGTGCCGTTCGCCATCAGTCGCGATCCTGGTCTCGCCCGGCGCATCGTGCAAATGGATAGCCTCCCGCGCCCACGCTGGCCGAATCTGCTGACACGCGTCGGCATTGGGTGCGTCCTGATGTCGTTCGCGCTGCTACTGGTCGGCTGCTATTACATCCTTGCCGGCGCAGGCAGATGACTACGTCCGCTACACATACTGCCTGAACTGGCCGTACAGCCACCGCCCGTTGATCAATTCGCGGCCGTGCTTTTCCCAGCTTTATCTCCCGCCTTATATCCATCGGTGAGCGTATTCAAAAACGCCACGACGTCCTTGATTTCAGCCTCGTCGAGCGCCGGCTTGTCGCCCGGTTTGCGATCGAACGGCGGCTCGGTATTCAGATTGGCCCAATAACGCTGCGGCAGATCGTCGAACTTCTGCACTTTGCCCTTCGAGACCGGATAGAACTTTTCCGGATTCGTGTCGCGCTGCGCATAAAAACGTACCGTCTGATCGAGCGAATGATAAATGCCGTTGTGGAAGAAACTCTTCTTCAACGCGACGTTGCGCAGCGTCGGCGTGCGGAAGATGCCGCAAAACTCAGCACGGCCCTTCAGGTCGGTACGCTCCGGCCCGCATGCGCCAAGGTCGTAGAAATGCGGATCGCGATTCACCGCCAGCGCGCGGTTACGCGGCACGCCGATCGCGATCAGACCGAAGTCGCTGAACTGCGGCGGCGCGCCGTCCATGGTGCGCTGGCTGATGTGGCAGCTCGCGCAATTGCCCTTCTTTTCGTCGTTGAAGACTTGCAGACCGCGTAGCTCCGCCTGGGTCAGGTGTGCTTTGCCCGCCAGATACGCGTCGTACTTGCTGGTGTAGGGATAAAAAAGCTCGGGTGTCTGCTCGAAGGTTTCCAGCGCTTGCAGCACGGCTTTGAAGGTGGCGTCGTCGCTATCGAAAATATGCTCGCCGAATGCGACGCGGAAAGCGTCGGCATACGGCGCGGCCTTCACCGCGGCCGTGACCTTCGCCGGTGTGCTGCCCATTTCGAACGACGACAGTAGCGGAATGCGCGCCTGGTCCGAACCGCGATCGACCCGGCCGTCCCACGTCAAGCCGCCGGTTGGCCCGGCATCCACGCTTTCATCGCCTTCGTCGTCCGACTCGTGATAGTGCTCGGCAAACGCCGGCACCGATTGCAGATATTTGAGCGTCGGCGCGGCGCGCATGCCGGTGCGGTGCATGTCGTTGCCGCCCAGTTGTACCGACAGCGAATTCGCCGGCGAAAAGCCGTGATCGGGACTGTGGCACGACGCGCACGCCAGCTTGCCCGAGCCGGACAGCGACGCGTCGAAGAACAACTGCTTGCCCAGCGCCGTCATCTGCCGCACGGATTCGTAGACTTGCGCACGGGTCTGGCCGGTTTCACGGGCGCTCACTCCAACGGTCGAGGTCGCCATACTCCCAGATGCAGACGACGCGTTCGCTTGAGACTCGACACCCGCGCTGCCACTGGCGCTCATATCCGCCCGGGCATTCACTTGCGCGTAGCCGCTTGCATCTGCCTTGCCGCCCGCCTGCGCCGTGCTCCCCGCAGCCGACGAGCCGGCATCGCACGCCGCCAAGGTCATGGTCATTGCCGCGAGCGCGAGCGTCAGCATGGCGCCAATACCTGCCGGCCCAGCGTGCCGCCGTGCCTGCGGCCGAACCGCCATTTTCCGAATCCCCGTGAGACCAAGCCGCATATGAATGATGTGAGTTTGCGATATTGAAGTCCGCGAGCGTATTTCATCGACATGTCGGCTAAATGACATACAGCCGACAGAAATGATGAAACCAAAGCAATTCGTAATTAATTACATCTTTCTGTCAAATTCCTTCTCCAAACTTTCGTTCGCGGCCATCCGTGTAATCAATGCACGTGGCCCGTCCCCAACGCGAGAGAGAGAACACATACCAAATGAACAAAAAACTGATCTGCGCGACGCCTATCGCGATCGCAGCAGCGTTGAGTCTGTATGCGTGCGGCGGCGACAATGTCACCCAGCAGCCGGATATCACCTCGATCAAGACGGTCGTGGTGATCTACGCGGAGAATCGCAGCTTCGACAATCTGTACGGCAACTTCCCGGGCGCCAACGGTCTGCAGAACGTGACGGCGGCGGGTGCCACGCAGGTCGACCGCAACGGCACGGCGCTTGCAACATTGCCGCAAGTGTGGAACGGTCTGACGCAAACCGGCGTGACGCCCGTGGTGACGCAGGCGATGACGGCCAACCTGCCGAACAGCCCGTTCGCCATCGACGACCCGAAGGGTTTCAACACGCCGATCACGGCCACCACGCGCGATCTGTATCACCGCTTCTATGAAAACCAGATGCAGATCAATGGCGGCAAGAACGACAAGTTCGCCGCGTGGGCGGATTCCGGCGGCCTCGTGATGGGTCACTACACGCTTAATGCCGACAAGCTGCCGTTGTGGAAGATCGCCCAGCAATATACGCTGGCCGACAACTTCTTCATGGGCGCGTTCGGTGGCTCGTTCCTGAATCACCAGTGGCTGGTTTGCGCGTGCACGCCGACTTATCCGAATGCGGACAAGAGCCCGGCCGCGGCCTCGATCTCTTCGGTTGAAAGCGACGGTGTCACGCTGAAGCTTGCGACCAACTCGCCGGCTTCGGCGTTGAGCGGGCCGCCGAAATATGTGCTCTCGGGCAACCTGACGCCAGACTTCTACGCGATCAACACGATGCAGCCGCCGTATCAGCCGAGCGGCAACAAGGCGGCTTCGGGCGGCGACGCGAATCTCGCCGATCCGACCCAGGCCACCACGCTGCCGGCCCAGACGCAACAGCATATCGGCGATCTGCTGAACAACGCGAAGGTGTCGTGGGCGTGGTACGGCGGCGCGTGGGGCGCGGCAGTGTCGGCGGCGCAAACCGGCACGTCGAACGTGATCTACGGCGCGAATCTGACGGCGCCGAACTTCCAGCCGCATCACCAGCCGTTCAACTACTTCGCCGATCTCGCACCGGGCTCCGCGAACCGTTCGCAGCATCTGCTCGACGGCGGTCTGGCAGGCTCCGAGTTCATCAAGGCGATCGATACCGGCACACTGCCGCAGGTGTCGTTCTACAAACCGCAGGGCAACCTGAACGAGCACGCGGGTTACACCGACGTCGCTTCAGGTGACCAGCACATCGCCGACCTGATCTCGCATCTGCAAAAAAGCCCGCAGTGGAACAACATGCTGGTGGTCGTGACGTACGACGAAAACGGCGGCTTCTGGGACCACGTGGCGCCGCCGAAGGCCGATCGTTGGGGGCCGGGCACGCGGATTCCGGCGCTGATCATCTCGCCGTATGCGAAGAAGGGTTTCGTCGATCACACGCAGTACGACACGACGTCGATTCTGCGCTTCATCACGCACCGCTTCTCGCTGCCGACGCTGCCAGGCATCGCCACGCGCGATGTTGCGCTGGTCAGCAATGGCAGCAAGCCGATGGGCGACCTGACGGCCGCGCTGAACATCAAACAGTAAGCGCCGGGCAATGCCTTTAGCGATGAGCGGACGGCATCAGACGCTCAACGCTCACCGGTCCGCGATAGTTCTGCGGACCGGGAATGCCAGTAAGCAACAGTCCGCCTGATGGCGGGACCTTGACGGGGCAGCTTCGGCTGCCCTTTTTTGTGTTCGTCGCACGCGCTAACCGACGACACACGAAACGCGTGAAAGACCCAGGCGGCGACACACTGCGTTTTCATGACCGGCGTATGCTTCGACGCAGGGCGCGATCATTCCCGCCGATGGCGGCTCGAAACCCTTAGCGACGTGTTGCAGGCTTGCCCACTCATCCAGGAGTTCGACAGCATGACTGAAAAAATCATCAAGGTCCCCGGCCCCGATCATCCGATCACGGTCGAGCCGGACACAGCCCGCGTGGTGGTCAAGGTAGCCGGCCGCGTGGTCGCGGATACACGCAATGCGCTGGTGCTGCGCGAGGCGTCGTATCCGGCGGTGTATTACATCCCGCGCAATGACGTCGAGATGACGCTGCTGGAACGCACCGATCACGCAACCTACTGCCCGTACAAGGGCGATTGCGCGTATTACAGCATTCCAATTGGCGGCGAGCGGACAGTGAATGCGGTCTGGACCTACGAGTCGCCCTACGCAGCCGTGAAAGAGATCGCCCAGCATCTGGCGTTCTATCCGAACCGGGTCGATTCCATCGACGTACAGCCGGCAGAGTAAACGGCTCAAGCGCGCATCGCAGCGGTGAGGCTTCGGTGCGCGGCGCCAGGCATTTGAAGTACGGCAGGAGGGACTCGCCCCCCACCCTCCGCGCGCATGCGTCGTTCGAGCTTGGCGCTGGTGAAGTTGCGGTCCCGATGGTTCACCGCCTTGAACTTGCTGCCGTCGATTGCGACCAATGCATCGGAGAACAGGTCGAGACGCTGACAGAGCATGACAAACTGACGGCATACACTGCGAATGGCCTTGCCGTTGTCCTTAGAAACCGCGCGATGGTCTTGAAGTCAGGCGCCAGGCGACCCGTGAGCCACATCAGTTCGACGTTGCGCTGGGCCTCGCGTTCAAGGCAACGGCTGGATTGAATACGGTTCAGGTAACCGTAGTAGATCTTGAGCATCACGGATGGGTGATACGACGGCCGACCAGTCAACGCTGGTTCGACGCCTTCAAAGCCGAGCTTCTGAAGATCAAGCTCGTCTACAAAGACATCAACTACGCGCACGGGATTGGTGTCCGTTACGTAGCCGTCAAGTGCTTCGGGGAGGAGAAAGCTCTGAGTACGACTGTCGCCTTGAACGAACCGCTTCATCTCGCTCATCCCCCGCTATAGGATGAAGAATTGTAGCGCTCCAAAAATGCGTTTTGACACGCTCTGGGCCGAACTCAGCCGGACGATGAGCGGTTCAGTTCGACCCAAACCAGTCCGACGTACTTTGAAATTCGACGCTCTTAGCGGTCTTCGACCAACTCGCCGAGCCGCGACAAAAAGAGCTTAAGGATGGGTGATGTGTTGGTGCGGCTATAGCCCAGCACCAGATCAACGGTCGGCACTTCTCCTGCGAGCGGCCGGCTCACCACCGACCAGGGCAGCAGGTTCTTCAAGTAAGCCGGCATCAGGGCCAGGCCGCGTGTTGAAGCCACCAGCGACATCACCATCGCCGGGTTGTCCACGCCCTGCGTCGGCGTCAGCACAACACCCTCGCGCTCCAGATAGGCATCGACCACAGTTCGCAGCACGCGGGCCTTGTTGGCCATGGCCACGAAGGATTGCCCCACCAGCTCCTGCGGACGGATGGATTCATGCGATGCCAGCGCATGGTCGCTGGGCATCAGCACCACGAAAGGCTCCTGCGCCACCGTGGTGTAGTCCAGATCGAAGCCAGGCTCTGCACGCAGGAATGCCAGGTCCAGCCGGCCGCGCGCCAAGGCATCGGCAAGGTCCGGCGAGTAGTCACTGGAGACGGTGACGTCGATGTTGGGCAACTGGTCTCTCAACAAATGCATCGCCTTGGGCAGCCAGCTCATCTCCTGCCCAGTCAGGAAGCCCAGCGCAAAACGCTGCTTGCTGGGCTGCGCCGCCCGGCGTGCCGCTTCCACGGCCGCATCCACCTGGCTCAGCGCCAGACGCGCATGGTCGATGAAGGCCTTGCCGGCCGCCGTCAGTTCGACACCGCGGGCGCTACGCGTCAGCAGTTCCGCGCCCACCTGGTCCTCCAGGTCGCGGATCTGCCGGCTCAGCGACGGCTGTGACGTGTGCAGCCTTTGCTCGGCCGCCACGGTCAGGCTGCCGGTCTCGGCCACGGCAATGAAGTAGCGCAGGTGTCTCAGTTCCAATCGAGTCTCCATCAGTTTCCATGCTTCGCAAGCATGCCCACCAGCTTACAAAGTCTTTTTCTTTCAGATCATGAACCCCTAAATTGTCCTCCATGGCGGGGAATATCGCTCTGACACAAGGAAGCAGCCCCTCGCTTCATACGCCACAAGTCATACCTGAAGGAAAAAATCATGAGCCAACCCGTTATCCTCATCACCGGCGCCCTGACCGGCATTGGCCGCGCGACTGCCTTGGCTTTTGCCAACAGCGGAGCCCACCTCGTCATCTCCGGCCGCCGCGCCACCGAGGGCAAAGCCTTGGAGGCTGAATTGCATCAACTCGGTGCGCAAGCCCTCTTCATCCAGGCCGATGTGCGGCACGACGAAGAGGTGCGTGCGTTGGTGGACCAGGCCGTTGTCCGATTCGGTCGCATTGACGTTGCCGTCAACAATGCCGGCACGGAAGGCCAACCAGGCCTGATCGTCAACCAGACGGCCGACAGCTACGCCGCCACCTTCGATACCAATGTGCTAGGCACCTTGCTGAGCATGAAGCATGAGCTGCGCGTGATGACCGCTCAGAAGCGTGGCAGCATCATCAACATTTCCTCAACTTACGGCCACGAGGGTGCGGCCTATGCGTCGGTGTACGCCGGCAGCAAGCATGCGGTCGAAGGCTTCACCAGGTCGGCAGCGCTGGAGGTGGCCGCTTCGGGCGTGCGTGTCAACGCGGTCGCGCCAGGCCCGACCGACACGGACATGCTGGACCGCTTCACCGGCACGCCAGAGAACAAGGCCGCGCTGGCCTCCGGTGTACCGCTGGGTCGGGTAGGCAAGCCGGCCGACATCGCGGCCGCCGTGCTCTTCCTTGCTTCCGAAGGCGCCGCTTTTGTGACCGGGCAGATCGTCACTGTTGACGGCGGCAAGACCGCTGGCTGACAAGACCCGACACCAACTCATCACCCTGGCCGCAGTGCCCCGAGCCATGGGGGCGGGCCTTGCTTTGCCAAAAAACAGGAAATCATTCCATGAATCACGATACCCACCAAACTGCCCCGACTCAATACGTCGAGGCCAATGGCGTCCGCTTCGCCTACCGCCGCTTCGGCAAGACCGGCGGCGTGCCTTTGCTGCTCAATATGCATTTCACCGGCACCATGGATCACTGGGATCCGACGGTGACCGATGGCCTGGCCCAAGAACGCGAAGTGATCCTCTTCAATAACGCCGGCATCGCCAGCAGCAGCGGCGAGGTGCCGACCTCGATCGAAGGCATGGCTGCCAACGCCGCGGGCTTCGTCAAGGCGCTGGGATTGGCGCAGATCGACGTGCTGGGTTTCTCGCTCGGTGGTCTGGTGGCCCAGGAGATTGCGCTGGCCGAACCTGCGCGAGTTCGCCGCCTGGTCCTGGTGGGCACCGGTCCGCGCAGCGGCGAAGGCATGGCGACCTTGACGCCGGAAGCGCAAGACATCTTCGGCGCCAACTATGCCGAGCCCGACCATCTGTGGCTGCGCGTGTTCTTCACGCCCTCCGCCGCCAGCCAGGCCGCCGGTCGCGCTTTCTTGCAGCGCTTCCGCCACCGTGTTGAAGGCCGCGACCCCGAGGTCAACGACAAGGTGGCCCCGGCGCAGATCGAAGCCTTGGGCAAGTGGGGCGCACCACGCGAGAACCCCTTCGACTACCTGAAGGCGATCGCCCAGCCCACGCTGGTCATCAATGGCGACAACGACGTGATCATCTACACGAGCAACTCGTCCATCCTGCAGCGCCACCTGCCGAACGCCCAACTGATCCTGTACCCGGACGCGAATCACGGCTCGCAGTACCAGTACCCGGAGCGCTTCGTCGCCCACGTCAACCAGTTCCTGTCCGAAGGCAGCGCAAGCGCCTGAGCGGCAGCCAACAGTACCATTCACGAACCATTAATCATGACGAACTCGCTCACAGGCAAGACCGCCCTCGTTACGGGCGCTTCCCGCGGTATCGGCCGCGCCACCGCTTTGGCCTTGGCCGATGCCGGTGCCCAGGTCCTGATCCACTACAGCAGCGGCGAGAAGGAGGCGGCAGACGTGGTCGATGAGATCCGCCGCGCCGGTGGCAAGGCCGAAAAAATTGGCGCCGACCTGAGCAAGCCGAACGGCCCGCACCAACTGGCCCAACAGGTCCGCGCCATCATCGGCGGACGCCTGGACGTGCTGGTGGCCAATGCGGGCATCTCCAGGGCCGCGTCGATCGAAGACACCACGGTCGAGGACTTCGACGCGCTCTTCGCCGTCAATGTGCGCGCGCCTTTCTTCCTGGTGCAGCAACTTCTGCCCGCGCTGTGCAAAGGCAGCAGTGTGATTCTGCTGTCATCGCTCGCGGCACACGCCTCGGTGGGCGCGCTGTCTGCCTACGCGGCGACGAAGGGTGCCATCGACACCCTGGTCAAGCACTGGGCCTCGGCTCTGGGCGCCAAGGGCATCCGTGTCAATGCGGTAGCGCCTGGCGTGGTCGAGACCGACATGTCCAACTTCACCAGGACCGACGCCGGTCAGGCCATGGCGCTGGGCATGCAAGCGCTGCAACGCCTGGCCCAGCCCGAGGACATCGCCGGCGCCGTCGCCTTCCTGGCCTCGGATCAAGCGCGCTGGATCAGTGGCGACACCTTACGCGTGGATGGCGGCTCAAAGCTCTGAGCCGTAAGCGCCCCGTCAAGCCCTCTCATAAGAGCTCATCATGTCCAATTCCATGAGCCAAAGTGGGTCGCCTGGTCTGCCAGCGAACCGGCAGCTTCGGTACTGGCGATACAGAAGGCTCAGCCTTTGAAGATGCTCAAGACGAGCTCGGTTGCGTTGCTCGTCGGTTTGCTCGTGTCGGCCATTGGCATAAAGCAAACCTCGCTGGCCACCTTCATGATCAGCACGGCCTTGCTCGGGATCGGCTATGGCACGGGATTCCAAGGATCCATCCGCAGTGTCGCGGCACTGCTGGCGCAAGAGGCGCGTGCTGGGGTTCTCTCCATCCTGTTCATCGTCTCCTACTTCTCCATGGGCGTGCCGGTCATCCTCGCCGGCTATCGCCTGACGGCGACGGGAAATGTTCAGCACACGGCCGAGGAACTCGGCATTGCGGCCCTGGTCTTGGCCATCGCGGCGCTGCTGGCTGAGCTGCGTGGCCACGGTCAACGCTCGTCCGGCGAGTGAGCAGTCAAATAGCTTTGCTCGTGTAGGTGGACTTGTGTGAACCCATCAGCCTGTTTGCCGGGTTTATTGCGAAACTTACGGTGGCTTGCTGGCTTACGTCATGCAAACCGTGGGCGCTGCCGACCAGGAGAGAGGTATCGCACTTCAGCGAATCAAATGACAAACCGGGAACGGGCCGGTCGCCAACGACTCTTGATGGCCCCCGAAGAGACCTTCGGAATTCTCGGAAACGGTCACTCAACCGACGATCCCGCGACGGACATCGCCCCCCGCCAGCGTCACCGCGGCCTCACCTGAAACTTCTCTCTCGCCCACGATGTGTATAGGTTTTCCGATGTTTCGCGCCGCATCCTGGATGACTCTTTCGCATCTTCGCCCACGACGTAACGTAGCTGCCCCGCCTCGTCTGTCGCCGCATCAAGGATGGCTTGCGCCACGTCGTTTTCAGATGCCAATTGCAGCTTTGACGATTGCATGTACATGTTCATAGTCTGGTCAACGAGCGTTTGATAGGCGACCGGTACTGAGATCGTCGCTGCCTGCTCGACCGTCTTGCGCACCAGACTCGTTCCTGGCACAAAGCCTGGTTCTATCAACTTGACCAGGATGTTTTGCGACTGCAATTCATACTGCAGCGATTCCGTCAGTCCCTCGACCGCGCACTTGCTCGCGCTGTACGCCGACATCAGTGGTTCGGGCAGGATTGCGGAGCCAGAACTGACATTTATGATTCTCCCCTGGCCGAGACCCCGGAAATGCGGGATGACGGCTTGCATTGTCTGCATGTAGCCGAAGACATTCGTTTCGAACAAGTCACGAACAACGTCCATCGGCGTGGCTTCAAACACGGAAAACAACGCGAGTCCCGCATTATTGACAAGGCAGTCGATGCGGCCGAAGTGCTCGATCGCACGGCTGATCGCCGACGCGATCGTTGCGACGCGTCGCACATCGAGCGGGACGACCAAAAGGTTTGAAGAGGTCTCCTGACCCAGCCAGCAGGAGGGGTCACGCATTGTCGCGACGACGTTCCAGCCGGCTGTCAGAAATGCTTGCACCGTCGCTTTGCCAAACCCGGATGAGCAACCCGTTATTAAAACTGTCTGCGCCATATTATTTCCCGTTCTCTGTGTTGATCAATTGCCACATCGGGACTGTAGACGGCACTAATTGGACGGTCTATAAGTAAGGCTCCATAGTTTTTTAGTTATCGTCCAGAATGGAACCCCTTACACAACTGATCACCCTTCTGCGACCGGAAGCGCTTGGCCTCAAACATTTCGAGGGAGGGGGAGATTGGGCACTTCGCTTCCCGGCGGACAGCCACGTCGTATTCGGTCTCTTCATATCGGGCACTTGCCGGTTTGAAGCAAAAGGGTTTCCGTCTGCGCTTATGGAAGCAGGTGACTTCCTGTTGATGCCCGCCCCTCCCGCGTGGATGCTGACTAAAGGCGAAACTGGGACGCCCGTCGAATTTGATGCACTTCGGCATTCGTCGGATTCACTGGTGTCGTTTGGATGCGGTGTGGAGACGACCCGGATCATCGGAGGTCACTTTTCCTTTGCCACGGCCAACGCGGATTTGCTGAACGGGCTCATGTCACCGGTCATACACATCGGTCATGCCAACACCTCGGCTTCCACTTTGCGCGGCATCGTCGAACTGATCGACCGGGAAGCATCATGCTCGCGCCCAGGACGCACGTTTATCCTCAGCCGTCTTCTGGAAATCATGCTTGTAGAAGCGCTGCGATCCCAGAGTGCCGTCCTTGATGGAGAGGGAACCACAAAGCCCGGTTTGCTGGCCGGCCTTGCCGATGAACAGCTTGCGATTGCATTGCGCGAAGTTCATGCGGACAGTGGGAGGCAATGGACCGTTGCATTGTTGGCTGCGTCCGCCGGAATGTCGCGTTCCGCCTTCGCTGATCGATTTACGCGAGTGATTGGAACAACACCTATCGACTATGTGTTGAACTGGCGAATGGCATTGGCAAAAGACGCGTTGCGCTTCACCAATCGTCCATTAGTCGAAATTGCTACGGCGATCGGCTATGGATCGACAAGCGCATTCAGTACAGCCTTCAGTCGCATCGTCGGATGTTCGCCTGCACGATATGCCGAAAGGCGTCGCACACCCGCAGGGGGACGGCGGCCCTAAGCAGCAACCAGCGATCGTCAACCATCTGATGACGTGAGCCGACCGTCCGCCCTCTGACCCACTCCGGCCGTTCGCATAGCTGCCCGCTAAACGGCTGCTTCCGAAAAACTCCAGACATGCCACCGTAGCGGGAAAGCACAGTCGATGAGCATTTACCATTCGGCCTGCTGGGAGCTCCGCGGCGAAACGCTCACCCAGCCAAGAATTAAGCCATGCTTCGGCCGGTACGAGTCTTCCGCGAACGGTCAGTCCGCGGATTGATCGGGTGGGGTTCCTTTCTTGAAATCTTGTACCTGACTCGCCAATCACCATGCCAACGCCATCTGCGCGCAGCAAATGCCAAAGCCAACCCGGCTTAACGGCAGTCAGACACCGCAACTTGAGATCTCGATTGGATAGCCGCTTTGGGGTGCGCCGCTGACACTTGAATGTCCGGGCGAGCTTTCCGATTAGTGACGCTTCATGGCCGCACTAAGCCCGACGACGACCGACTCAGATCGACCCGAACCAGTCCATCGCACTTCTCGCAAGCGGACGATCGCGCGTTGATCAAATCAGGTTACATAGTGGTTACACATGTCGCAGACACGCAAAACAGACGCAGAAAATTGCGCTATAACCCTTTGAATTTATTGGTACGGCAGGAGGGACTCGAACCCCCCACCCTCGGCTTAGAAGGCCGATGCTCTATCCAGCTGAGCTACTGCCGTATTGACGTGAGGCGATGCTACACGAATGTGTACAACATGCATCGCCCGCAATGAGAACCCATATCGGGCATTGGAACCTGCGCAATATCACTGCCGCAGGGTTCGTGGGATACCGAAATTCTAACTGACCGGGCGGGGCTTGGAAATCTGATCCTCCGCGCGGCAACACCGATCTGCAGTCGACCCGCCTCGCCACAAAACAAAACGGGCCCGACAGGTTGAGTCGGGCCCGGATTATAACCGATCACCTCTAACCCGCCATCGCCTGTCGGCACTTAACGGGCAGTAGCGGGCATAACGAACGCAATCAGACCGGCTGCGGATGCAACATAAACCAGCCGAGGAACAGGATTCCCGCGATCACGCAGTACACGCCGAATGAAGCCAGACGTCCGCGGCCTTCGAAATAGCGCATCAGAAAACGCACGCTGAGATAGGCGGCGATTGCCGTCAACACACCGCCGAGCAATGCATCGGCGAGTTGGCCCGGCGCATGGAACAGTTTCGGCAATTCGAGCACGCCGGCCGCGAAGATAATCGGCGTGCCGAGCAGGAACGAAAACTCCGCGGCCTTCTCAGTCGTGAGACCGGCCGCATTGCCGGCGATCATTGTCAGACCGCTGCGCGAAAAGCCCGGAATCAATGCGCCGATCTGCGCGAGACCGACGAAAAACGCCTGGCGGAAGGTCAGCTTCTCCGGCGGCTGATGCGCGCGCGAGCGCTGCAGACGATCGCCGAACCACAGCAGCACGCCGTTCACGATCAACGCAATCGCAACGATGCGCAGATCGTGGAAAATTCGCTCGAGCCGTTTCTCAAGGATCAGCCCGACGAGACCCGCCGGAATCGTGCCGATGATGAGCGCCCACATCATGTGCGCGTCGTCATTGCGACGGCCGCCGAACGAAGCGAAGAAGCCGCGCACCAGCGCACACCAGCGCTTGCGGAAGTACCACAGCAGCGCGAACGCCGTACCGAGGTGCAATGCGACGAGGAACGGCAGCAACTGGGGCGCATGCTTGTCGATATGCATACCGAACAATGCGGGCACGAGCAGCGTATGGCCGAGGCTGCTGACCGGGAACAATTCGGTGACGCCTTGCAGCACGCTCAGGAAAATCAGAAACGACAGGTTCACGCGGCGGTCCTTGTAAGGAAAATGTCGGGGAACAGCGCGCCGCAATAGAAAGTACACGGCGCGTCAAAAGCGCACCGATTATGCCTGGCTGCAAAGTCAGCGCCAAGCGTTTGAACCGCATTTGGGGAAATATTGACGCGCTGCGTCACAACTGGAAACCGTTGTTACGCCGCAGAAAAAGAAACAGAGCGCCGCCGGCAGCTGCCCTGTCATCCTGGTTGAGGATTCGGTGCGCTGGAAGCGCGAGGCTCATGCCAGGTCCGCGTTGACGGCCCAGCAGATGGTGAAGCAGATGACCGGATTAACGCTCGAGCTTGTAGAAGAAGTAGACCGTGCTTACCGCGAACATGCCGAACAGCGCCACACCCATTGCCATTGCGAGATCCATAAAGCCTCCTGAGCCGATCTCGCCCGGTCTTTGAAGTGACCGGGCAGTCCGTGGATTATCGGTAAAGATAGTGCTTCTCCGACACCCGCAATTTCCCCAGAAGGGTTTCCCCGTAGCGCAAAGCAGCGCAAAATCGTTCTCTCGCGAGTTGTCATGTGGCGCGTTCAACCGTTCTCAGCCCGCGTTCGAGCCGCGCTCGACTCACGCGTAGCTCGCATCTGAATCACACTCTCACGCTCGAATTCACATTCCAACCCCTTTACCAACCAGCCCATCGACCATGCCCCTCTCCCCGCAACAGGACATTCTCGAGATCGCCCAGGACACCTCTGTGCTCCGTTTCGCGCCGCAAGCCGGTGGCCGTCTTCTGTCGTGGATCATCGACGGCGAAGAGGTGATTCATTGGCCCGAGAATGCCGACTGGAGCCAGCCCGCCAGGATCCGCGGCGGCAACCCGCTGTTGTTTCCGTTTCTCGGCCGGCATCGCGTTGACGGCAAAATCGGCTACTGGCGTGACGCACAGGGCACGGTACGCGAATTGCCGATGCATGGTTTTGCGCGCGACCTGCCCTTCGCAGTCCACGCCGACGTGCACGGCGCCGGCCTGCGCATGATCCTCACCGACAGCGACGCGACTCGCGTCGGCTATCCGTTCGGCTTCCGCTTCGAAGCGGCGTACCGGCTGATCGATACGCATACGCTGGAAGTCACGCTGAGCACCGCCAACACGGGCGACACGCGGCTGCCTTACTACGCCGGTCATCACTTCTATTTCACGCTGCCGCACACGCAGCGCGCCGAAACCTCGCTGGAACTGCCCCGCACCGAACGGTGCTATCAGCAGGACGACGGCTCGATCAGCCCGTTCGAGCCAGGCGCGGCGCGCTACACGCTCGACGAGGCGCGTATTCACGATCGCTTCCATTGTCTCGCCGGTGCACCGGACCAACCCGTGCGCCTCGTCGCGCCGGGACTTAACCGGCTCATCACGATCGATCTGCAACGGCCGGACTCGGTGCCCTGGTACGCGGTAACGACATGGACCGAGGCCGCGGACTCGGACTTCTACTGCGTCGAACCATGGCTGGGTCTGCCGGACGCGATTCACAACGGCATGGGATTGCGTTGGCTCGAACCGGGACAAACCGAGACGGCTGCACTGCGTATCGGAGTCAGCAAGCTGCGCTAATTGCAGGTTTTCCGCTCGTCGCGACGTGATGGGGCACGCGGCTTTTCGCCGCGTTCCCGTCGTTCGTATCCTCCTCTGCGTCCGTTTTTCGGATGCTGCAGCGCAAAACCGTTAGAATCGGACGCTTTGCATCTACCTGCCACGTGATCGGGATCGGCGCGTGGCAGCGCTTTGCGAGGTCCAATGCTTAACCCAACAAGAATGATGAAACGGCTCGCCTGCGCGTCTTTGCTGGCGGTGCTTGCCGCCTGCGGGTCCGCTCCGGTGGGCCCAGGCTTTTACCGCGTCGAACGGGGCGATACGCTATCGAAAATCGCGCGCAGCAACCGGGCGTCGGTGCAAAGCATCGTGCGCTGGAACAATCTGACCAACCCTGACAGCATCGAGGTCGGGCAGGTGCTGCGCGTCACGCCGCCAGGTAATGGCGCTGCGGGCGGGTCCGCAAGTGGCGCAATACGCAGCAGCGGCTCAGGAAGCGCGAGCGCTTCGGCCGCGCCGCGTTCGGCTCCGGCCGATAGCGCGCCGACGTCCGCGCCGGCTTCGACGATCTCGCTGGTGTGGCCGGCTGACGGCACGGTGATCCGGCGCTTCGACGGCTCCAATTCGAAGGGTGTCGATATTTCCGCGGCGGCGGGCACCCCGGTGGTCGCCGCCGCGCCCGGCACAGTGGTCTACGCGGGTAACGGCTTGCGCGGTTACGGCAACCTGCTGATCATCAAGCACAATGCCGATTACCTGACTGCCTACGCACACAACCGCGTGCTGCTCGTGAAAGAAGGTCAGTCGGTCGCCCGCGGTGAAAAGATCGCCGAAATGGGCGACACCGACACCGATCGCGTCATGCTGCACTTCGAACTGCGTTATCAGGGCCGCTCAATCGACCCATCGCGGGCGCTGCCGCCGCGCTAGCGGTCTTCCGAGAGTGAGTTGGGCCGTTGCTTCTGCGCCCGCTTCCCGCGATCAGGCACGCGCCCTGCAAGTGCAGTCGAGGGAACCGGGCGTGCTATAAAACGCTCAATCCTATGCATGACGTGGCCTCGCGCCACGTCTTCCCCCGTCATCTGTAAGGAATCTGCAATGAAGAGCGCAATTGCGTCCGTCGCGACGGCCGCGGCGATCGGCCTCGGCCTGCTTACGCTCGGCAGCCTCAGCGGCTGCTCGAGCACCACTACGATGACTTACCTGCCGAGCGGCGACACGGGCTTTGCCATCAATTGCAGCGGCAGTGACGCCAGCTCCAGTTGGGCCGAGTGCTACAAGCGCGCCGGCGAAGTCTGCGGCAACTATGGCTACGACGTCGTTTCGAAGGACGTCGACAACGGCGCCACCTCGGGCGGCTCGGTCGGTGGGATTTTCGGTGCGAATGTGAAGAACCGGTCGATGGTGATTCGCTGCAAGCAGTGAAGGTAACGTAGCAATGCAAGGCACAGCGCGGCTCGAATTAGCGGCGGCGTCAGCGTCCGGAGCGCGGATCGACACGTGCGGCGAAGGCGAACAGCACGCGGAGCGCAATCGGACAGATGCCGAGGAAAATGATCAACCAGGTCATGACCGGCGGTAAGAAAAAGTAACTTTTCATGATCCGCGCCACGTGTGAAACCGCAATGACTCAGGATGGAATCGGCAATGACCGGGAAGAAAAAAAGCCCGGCACGAGGCCGGGCTAACGGGGGTTCGGCGCATATCGGCAAAGGACCGGTTCACCATGCGCCAGAACTGAATCTAACAACCCGCTTTTACAAGCGCAATCTATTAATTGTGCAGATAATGTGACGCGGCGCACGGAATCCGCATTACGTGAAGGAAAATACCGGGAATAAACGGGGTAATTATCTTATCTGCTCCGGACGACATACCACGGAAACGGCGAGCCCATAATCCCATGAGTCGCTCACAAGACCTTATGAATCAAACATCTACCTCGCGTCACCGAAAAAGACTGACAAAAGCCCTCTGGCGGATTTCCGCTAGCCGCGTCCGGTATGATTTTGACGCTTTACGCATTGCGAACCTTTAGTGCGCCAACGCACCATATCGACGCACTAGCAAATAATGAGCGACGCGCATAGACAACGTGTTTCTTCACAACAAATTCGCGAATGGCGAATACATTAAAAATCTTCAAATCAACCGACAAATTGCGAAGTCGCAAATCGGCTGTTTTTAATTAATCGATAAATCGGATGATAAGCAGATGCAGCCATTCGTTCAAGCTGGCCGAATGGTTAAAAATCGGCCAGCTAGAAAACACGATCACATGACTCGCAACCCGAGTTCGGTCACGAGCACCGCCGCCTGCTGATGCGAAATCGTCGCGCCTTTGAAAAGCGCCGCATCGACGAGCCGCACGCCGCTCAAATCAGCCTCGCGCAGGTCCGCACCGTCAAAGCGCGCGCCTTTCAGATGCGCATCCTTCAGACTGCCGCCATCGAAAATCGCCTCGCGGAAGTCGACCCCGGCCAGATCGGCATCGGAGAAATCGAGTTGCTGGAGCGTGGCCTTACGAAACGACAGACCGCGCAAATGCGCGCCCACCAGCAAGGTTTCGACGAAGCTTAAACCGAGCGACGTGCATGCTTCGAAATTGGCGCCGGTCAGCTTGCAGCTGTGAAACGACGCCGAGGCAAGCTTGGCGCGCCGCCAACTGGTGTTGTTCAGATCGCTCGACTGAAACGCCGCGTCGACCAGATCAGCCGACGCGAAATCCGCCTCGCGGCCGCGACAACGGACCCAGCGGGTATGCGACAACGTCGCGCCGAAAAACGAGGTTTCAACGATCGTGCAACGATGAAATTCGGCGCCGCGCAGATCGAGTCGCGATAGATCGGCGCCTTCGAAATCGCAGTCGGTGAAGTGCAGCGGTTCTTTATTGCCCGCCTTGTTTGCCGCACCATTCGCCGCAAGGAGGCGCTCCAGATCCGTGCGCGTGAGGGTGGCTCCGGTTACCACATGAGCTTGCGCGCCTGTTGCCGGCGCCGTTGAATCCAGTGACATGAAGGTTCAGAATGAATTTCGAAAGACACTAAGCGTACCGGAACGCGCCCCGCCCTGGCGGTCCGCGCCAATGGTTTATAGTAACGGCCCCGTCAGAACCCGCTTACGATGACTTCCAACGACGCCACTCATAGCCCGCTGTACGCCAAGCTGCTTGCCGAAACCGCCAAAATCGGCTGGGCCGAACTCGAACGCTTTTTCGCCCGCGGTATTTTGCTGCGCGTCGCGCGCGACATCGATCTGGTAAGCGTCGCCGAGGCCATCGCCAGCGACGACACCACACAGGTCACGCAATGGCTGTCTTCCGGCCTCGTCGAACGCGTGCAGGCGGAAACCGCCGCCGATTTCGCCGAGCGCGATCCGGATCTGTGGGCGGTAGTCGTCTCGCCATGGGTGTGCGTGCAGGAACGCAATTGAGCGGCAGCGCGGATGCGCCGAAAGAAGTACCTGTGAGGGGCGGCGCGGCCGCGACAACGGCGGCCGTTCCTGTGCGCTGGCACCGCCGGGTGCTCACGCTGGCGTTTCCAATCGTCCTCGCCAATCTCACACAGCCGATTCTCGGCGCAGTCGACACCGCCGTCGCCGGCCATCTGGACGGCGCCTCCTATCTCGGTGGCGTGGCGCTCGGCGGCCTGTTCTTCAATTTCGTGTTCTGGGGCTTCGGCTTCCTGCGCATGGGCACCACGGGCCTCGTCGCGCAAGCGCACGGCGCGGGGGATCACGCGGAGTTGCGCAACAACGTCGTACGCGCGTTGATGCTCGCGGCGGCGATCGGCGCAGCGGTGCTTCTGCTACAAGTGCCGCTGATCGGCTACGCGTTGCGCTTGATCGGCGGCAGCGACGCGGTACAGCACAACGCGCAGATCTACTGTCACGCACGCATCTGGGCCGCGCCGCTCGCGCTCGGCAACTACGTAGTGCTCGGCTGGCTGCTTGGCACGCAGAAGGTACGACTCGCGCTGCTCTCACAAGTGTTCATCAACGGCGTGAACATCGCGGCCGTGCTGCTGTATGTGTACGTATTCGATTGGGGTGTGGCCGGAATCGGTGCAGCCACGGCCACGGCCGACGCACTCGGCTTCGTGCTCGGCGCCGCGTTGTTGTGGCATGGCAGGCCACGCGGTTTGCCCGCGCTGAACCGCTCCACCCTCTTCGACGCAACTGCGCTGAAGCGTCTGGTGGTGCTGAACCGCGATATCTTCGTGCGCACGCTCTGTCTGCTGTCGTCGTTCGGCTGGTTCGCGCATCTTGGCGCGAGGCAAGGTGACGCCACGCTTGCCGCCAACGCGCTGCTGCTCAATTTTCAGACCTTCATGGCCTACGGACTCGACGGTTTCGCGCACGCTGCAGAAGCGTTGGTTGGCGCGGCGATCGGTGCGCGCGACCGCCACGCTTTCGCGCAGGCCATCAAGGTGACGTCGCTGTGGTCCGCGCTCGGCGCGCTGGGCTTCTCGCTGGTGTACTGGGGTGCGGGCTCGTGGATCATCGAAGGCCTGACCAATCAGGCCGCGGTGCGCGCCACGGCCGAAACTTATCTGCCGTGGGCCGCGCTCTTGCCGGTGATCTCCGTGTGGGGTTTTCTTCTCGACGGCGTGTTTATCGGCGCCACTCGCACGCATGAATTGATGACGTCGATGATGGTGTCGTTTGCGGTATTCATCGCGGCGTCGTGGGCCTTGCTTGCGCTGTACGGCAATCATGGCTTGTGGGCCGCGATGCTGATCTTCATGGCCGCTCGCGGTGTCACGCTCGCGCGCTTTTTGCCGGGCGTGGTGCGTGGCATGGCGGGCGCCTAGCCCTTGTTCGGCATCCGCCATGCATGCGCCGTGTGTTTTTGTCTTACGAACGTGCGCGGCTTGCTGCGCTGTACATGAACGACGCGCTATGCGCTCATTCCTGCAACGCCACATGCAGTTACGGCTTGAAACAAGCGCACACATATCACGCGTACACCTCGTCCTAGAATAAACGCAGCCCGCGCTTTCCGCGCGAACAGTCTGCGCGGGTCAGAAGGCCCGGCGTGCCCGCGCCGGGCCTTCGCTTTCATTCCCGGCAAGCGGTCAAAGCGTGGGCGCGATGACGGGCGGCCGGTCGTCGGTGGGCACGCCGTGGTAATCGACGGGATCTTTCGGCGGCGGACCGCCATGATGCCCGGAAGGGTCGTTGGCACAGCCGGCGAGCCCGGCAGCCAGCATCAACGCAATCAACAAAACGCGGTTCATAGACTCTCGAGACAGAATGACAATAACGGCAACAAAGCGCCGAGAGTCTACCTGCAATTCGTATTTGACGACGTCGCGCCTGGCAGTCTCCCTCCTCCCATTTTGTTACGCGTGACCTACTATAAAGGCATGACTGCGTGTCATAGGAGGACTGCCATGGACGCTGAATCGATCGCAGGTCTGATCGGACTTGCAATAGGTCTGCTCGTGCTGCTCGCCCTGTCGATTTTCGAATCGAGAACCTACAAGCGCGAACACGACGGCGAAGGCATGCTGCATCACTGGGTCACACACCAGCACATGCCACGCTGGATGCGTCGCCGGCACTGAGGGGATAAACCGGCCGCGCGTGCGCTTGTGCACATCCCGAACGAACGCACACCGCGGCGCAACTTTTTGCGGCCCGCTACCGGCGCCCGAGACCTTTTTTCACCCCGACGCAATTCGTGATTGACTCTGGCACCCAATGCCACGTAGAATCTCGGATTCGTCGGAGCGTAGCGCAGCCTGGTAGCGCATCTGATTTGGGATCAGAGGGTCGAAGGTTCGAATCCTTTCGCTCCGACCACGAAAAAGCAATACGAAACCCGCGTCGCCTTCGGCTTCGCGGGTTTTTGCTTTTTGGGCGGCAGGCGCTCGGGGGTCCGCGCGGACTGATGCAAACTCAGGCCTATGGCGCGATGGGTTTCATACAGATCACGTGCTGACTCGATGAAAACCACGTAAAAGCCGCGTGAAAATTGCGCGAGCGCTCAATACGTTTCGCCTCGACATATACGCCAACCCACATACCAACGTGTACCGACATAATCCGGCGCTTATACCATCCGCCCGCGCCGCCGCCTTGCGCCCTAACGAGCCCGCATGCGACAGTGATTGAAAACCCGGCGCTGCTTTCTACGCCGCAACCGGAGTCAAGGAGACACGCATGAATCTGATCCTCTGGCGTCACGCCGAAGCTGAAGAATTCGCCGCCAGCGATCTCGCCCGCGCGCTCACCACGCGAGGCCGCAAACAGGCGCAAAACGTCGCCAAGTGGCTGCGCACCCGCCTGCCTGACGACGCAGTGATCCTCGCGAGCCCCGCAGTGCGCACCATTCAGACCGCCGAAACCTTGAGCGACCAGTATCGCGTGGTGCGCGAACTCGCGCCCAACGCCAGCGCGGACGATGTGCTCAAGGCCGCCGGTTGGTCAGCAGGCATTGCACAGACCGTGGTGATCGTCGGCCATCAACCGACGCTCGGCCACGTTGCGGCGCGTCTGCTTGGCAACAGTGAAGCGAGTTGGCCGCTCAAGAAAGCCGGCCTGTGGTGGATCGAAAGCCGTGAACGCCACGGTGACGACCAGGCCGTGCTGCGCGCGGCAATGACCCCCGATCTGATCTGAACCGGCTGCGCCGCCTGGCGATCAAAGCGGCCCCAAGGCCCGCAAGTCGCCACGGTCGCACAGAAACAACACACGGGCCGCCCCGACCCACGACATTACAAGCCGCGCGCACGCAGCTTACGGGCCGTCATCCAATCGTCATGGCTTTGCCATGCGAGCGTCACCAGGCGTTACTACATTGGCGAAAAAAGAAATCTCCCTTTTTTCGACCAGGACGCCACATGCGAGAACTGCCGACGCCCACCCTGCCCCTGGCTTCGATCTTCGAAACGCGTCGCCTGCCGCGCGCCGAAGAGACGGTCACCGCCCAGCATCGCCTGCAAGTTACGTGGGCACGCACCGACGAGGAACTGCGCGAGGCCCAGCGTCTGCGCTACCGTGTATTCGCTGATGAAATGGGTGCTCGTCTGACAGGCCCAGCCGGCCTCGACGTCGATTCGTTCGATTCATACTGCGATCACGTGGTGGTGCGCGATCTCGACACGCTGAAGGTGGTCGGCACCTATCGCGCGCTGCCGCCCCACCAGGCCGCCCGTATCGGACGCCTGTATGCCGAAAGCGAATTCGACGTGTCGCGTCTCACGCATCTGCGCGCGAAGATGGTCGAAGTGGGCCGTTCGTGCGTGCACCCGGACTACCGCAGCGGCTCGGTGATCATGTCGCTGTGGGCAGGGCTCGCCGCATACATGAAGCATAACGGCTACGAGACGATGCTCGGCTGCGCGAGCGTCGCGATGGTCGATGGCGGCCACTATGCGGCGAATCTTTACTGCTCGCTGCGCGACAACGCGCTGACGACACCGGAATATCGCGCGTTCCCGCACACGCCGTTGCCGGTCGAAGAATTGCAAACCGGCGCCGAGGTCGCACCGCCGCCGCTGGTCAAGGGCTACCTGCGCCTCGGCGCGAAGATTTGCGGCGCACCGGCCTGGGATCCCGACTTCAATACGGCGGACTTTCTGACGCTGTTGCGTCTGACGGATATCAACGCGCGTTACGCACGGCACTTCCTCGGCGACGCATCGCCGCGCTAAGCGGCACGGCTCGGCTCGGCGCGCAAACCGTCCGGCTAATTCAGTCGACGACGATGCGCATAAAAAAAGCCCGGCCGTTCCGCCGGGCTTTTTCATTTACACCGCATGACGCTCAATCGTCGGTGTAGACCACGCGATAAGGGATGCCAACCTTCTCCCACTCCGCAGCCTCCTGGGTCAAGCTGTAGTCGGTCAAGGGATTGTTCGCCACCCACTCGTTCGGCAAACGCACTTCATAACCGCCGTTGACCTGCGCGACCGCGATACCCGGCAAGCCGACATCCGCACGCCGGCGGCACAAAAGCGCCGCGAGCCGCAGACAGAACAACAATGGCCATTCCACTTCGCGCGTTTGCGACAGCTTGCCGAGTTTCCCCGCGTGGCCGAGCACCAGCGCGGCGAGCCGCGCCTGGTCGGTGCGCGAAAAGCCCGGCATGTCGGCGTTGCTGGCGATATAGGCCGAATGCTTGTGATAGGCGCTATGAGAAATCGACAGCCCGATTTCATGCAAGGCCGCCGCCCAGCCGAGGAACATGCGGTTCTCGACGCGACGCTCCTGATCCGGCTCGGCAAACTGGTCGTAAAAGCGCACCGCGAGTTCACCGATACGCCCCGCCTGCGCGCGATCCACGCCATAACGGCGCATGAAGCCTTCCACCGTCACCGTGCGCATATCCTCGTGCTGCGAACGGCCCAGCAAGTCGTAGAGCACCCCGAGGCGCAGCGCGCCGTCTGTCGTATCGACGTAATCGACGCCGAGTTCGTCGAACACCGCGATCATGATCGACAACCCGCCAGCCAGCACCGGAATGCGATCGCCCTTCAACGCGACCAGTTTCAGACGATTGACGTTCTCCGCCTTGATCAGCGCGCGCTTGAGGCGCTCCAGCCCGCCGCGCGAGATGCCGTGCGTGATGCCCGGATCGTTGAAGCCGTTTGCCTCGACCAGCTCGGCGAGCGCCCGCGCAGTGCCGGACGAGCCGATGGCCTGTTCCCAACCGGTTTTCTTATACTCGGCGGAAATGATCTGAATTTCGCGGCCCGCGGCGAGTTCGGCCTGCCGCATCGTGTATTCGTCGACATTGCCCGCCGGGAAGAATGCGCGGCTATGGCTCACGCAGCCGATATACAGGCTCTCCATCTTGATGGGCGTGTAGTGCGAACCGATGATGAATTCCGTCGAGCCACCGCCGATGTCCACCACGAGGCGCTTGCCCGCACTCGCGGGCACGGAGTGGGCCGCCCCTGCATAAATCAGACGGGCTTCTTCACGCCCGGCAATCACTTCGATTGGAAAGCCGAGCGCGGCTTGCGCCTCACCGAGGAACTCGCTCGCGTTCTTGGCGATACGCAGCGTGTTGGTGGCAACGGCACGAACGTGATCGGGATGAAAGTCGCGCAGCCGCTCGCCAAAGCGCTTGAGCGCGTCCCAGCCGCGCACCTGCGAGGCGCGATCCAGCATCTTGTCGCGCGACAGACCGGCGGCAAGACGCACCGACTCGCGCAATGCGTCGACCTGATAGATCTGGCTGCCCGCATCGGTTTCCTCGACCCGGCCCACGATCAGCCGGAAGCTATTCGAGCCAAGGTCGACGGCAGCAAGGAGTTGTGGCGTATTGACCATCGGGTAAGCGGACTCCATGCGCGCGTGCGCGGCGGCGTTGGATGCGGAAGGTGCCGGATGCCCACCGGGCACCTTGGGCGCCTTATGGCCGGCCGCGCTGTTCAAAGACGCCATTTTAAGCGTACCGGACCTCACGATGTCGCCTCGCGGTAATGGGGGTGCCCTATGGTCCCATATGCACTGCGTCATAATGACGACACGCAACGAATACGGCGTAGAATTTATAACATTGAGAATGTCATAACAACGTCATCATACTGTGAGAATTTCCGAGCGTCTTTTCGTCTCCCTTCCTGAAATTCCATTCTCGCTGCCGATGTCCATCCGCTACCCCTTATTGAATCGCGAGCTGGGCATTCTGGGTTTCAACGAGCGTGTGTTGGCACAAGCTGCCGACCCAGCCGTCCCTTTGCTCGAACGCTTGCGTTTCATCTGCATCACCAGTAGCAATCTCGACGAATTCTTCGAAGTCCGCATGGCCGGACTTCAGGAGCAGATGCGCGACAACCCGGGCGCGCTGTCTCCGGACGGCATGTCGCTCCAGCACGTGTACGACCTCGTGGTCGAGCGCGCGCAGAGGCTCGTGCATCGCCAGTACACCATGCTGCACGACACGGTGCTCACCGCGCTCGAAGCAGAAGGCATCTATTTTCACGGCACTGAAGCATGGAACGAAGCGCAGACCGAATGGGCGCGCAATTACTTCTTCGACGAACTGCTGCCGGTGCTCACGCCGATCGGCCTCGATCCGGCTCACCCGTTTCCGCGCGTGCTCAACAAGAGCCTGAACTTTGTCGTTGAGCTCGAAGGCAAGGACGCGTTCGGCCGTCAGGCGATGATGGGCATCGTGCAGGCGCCGCGCGCATTGCCCCGGCTCGTGCGCATGCCGCAGGATCTGTCGGGCTATCCGCATGGTTTCGTGCTGCTGAGCTCGTTGCTGCAGCGCTTTGTCGGCGAGCTGTTCCCGAATCTGGTGGTGCGCACCTGCAATCAGTT
Organism: Paraburkholderia sp. D1E; assembly: GCF_052682275.1. Classification (NCBI taxonomy): domain Bacteria; kingdom Pseudomonadati; phylum Pseudomonadota; class Betaproteobacteria; order Burkholderiales; family Burkholderiaceae; genus Paraburkholderia; species Paraburkholderia sp. D1E. Next base: position 5,711,190 of record NZ_JBQYMB010000001.1, on the reverse strand, counting down.
CCGCATCACGCGCAATAGCGAATTGTTCGTCGACGAAGACGAAATCACCAATCTGCGTGTCGCGTTGCAGGGCGAATTACCGGCGCGGCATCTGGGCAATGCGGTGCGGCTCGAAGTGTCGGCGGAAACGCCCGCGCATGTCGTGCGTCGCCTGCTGGACGAAAGCAGCCTGACCACCAAGGATTGCTATTTCGCCGACGGCCCCGTCAATCTGGTACGGCTGATGCAGTTGCCTGAGATGGTAGACCGGCCCGACCTGAAATTCGTGCCGCATATTCCCGCGATTCCGCAGCAGATCGCCAACAGCATCAGCATGTTCGACGTGATCGATCAGGGCGACGTGCTGCTGCATCATCCTTATGAGAGCTTTCAACCGGTGCTCGAGTTGCTGCTGCAGGCAGCTAAAGACCCGAACGTGATGGCCATCAAGCAGACCATCTATCGCACCGGCACCGACTCCCCGCTGATGGACGCGCTGATGCAAGCGGCACGCAACGGCAAGGAAGTGACGGTGGTGGTCGAACTGCTCGCGCGTTTCGACGAAGAAACCAACATTAACTGGGCATCACAGCTTGAAGCGGTGGGCGCGCACGTCGTGTACGGCGTGGTGGGTCATAAGTGCCACGCGAAGATGATGTTGATCGTGCGGCGTGTGTCGTCGGGCGGCAAGACCACGCTCAAGCGTTACGTGCACCTGGGCACCGGTAACTATCATCCGCGCACCGCGCGGCTCTATACCGACTTCGGCCTGATGACCGCCGATCAGAAAATCTGTGAAGACGTACACCACGTGTTCCAGCAACTGACCGGCATCGGCGGTGAACTGAGGCTGCATGAGCTATGGCAGTCGCCGTTCACGCTGCATCCGAAACTGATCGATGCGATTCGCGCGGAAGCAGATCACGCGCGTGCCGGACAAAAGGCGCGCATCGTCGCGAAGATGAACGCGCTGCTCGAACCCACGGTGATTGCCGAGTTGTACGAAGCATCGCAGGCCGGCGTGAAGATCGATCTGATCGTGCGTGGCGTGTGCGCGTTGCAGCCGGGCGTGCCGGGTTTGTCGGAGAACATCACGGTGCGCTCGATTGTCGGGCGTTTCCTCGAGCACCATCGCATTTACTACTTCTACGACGGCGGCAAGGAACAGGTGTATCTGTCGAGCGCCGACTGGATGGATCGTAACTTCTTCCGCCGTGTTGAAGTGGCGTTCCCGATCAACAACCGCCGCCTGAAGCGGCGTGTGATTGCCGAAGGCCTGTCAGCGTTTCTCGGCGACAACCAGGCCGCGTGGCTGATGCAAAGTGACGGCCACTATCGCCGCCGGCGACCGGGGAAATCCTCGCGCAATGCGCAGATGAGCCTGCTGGGGAAATTCTGTTCGTGAGTTCGTGATTGTGTTTGCGTACCGCTGAAGCGGCGGTACGCATGAAAAAAGCCCGCCTTGTTACAGGCGGGCTTTTTTTCAGGCCGCTATTCTCAGGCCGGTGCCGGTTGCCGACGCGCCGTGCGATACACCGGGAAGCGCACGGTGAACGTGCTGCCACGTCCCTCCTCGCTCTTCACGTCGAGCTGCGCATCGTGCCGTTGCAGCACATGCTTGACGATAGCGAGGCCGAGGCCCGTCCCGCCCGTATCGCGCGAGCGGCTGCGGTCGACGCGATAGAAACGCTCGGTCAAACGCGGAATGTCCGCAGCCGGAATCCCCAGGCCGCTGTCCGTGACCGAAAAAACCGCACTGCCGCCGTTGGCGTGCCAGGTCACCGCGATTGCACCGCCGTCCGGCGTGTAACGGATCGCATTGGTCACGAGGTTGCCAAGCGCACTGAGGAGTTCCGTTTCCACGCCGGTGACGGTCAGCCCTTCGTCGGCGTCGAACACGATCTTGTGATGATCGCTCGACAGGCTTTGGGCGTCGTCCTTCAGATGCCGCAGCACCGCGCGCATGTCGATCATCTGATCGCTCGGCGGCTTGTTGTCACCTTCAAGCTTCGCGAGCACCAGCAAGTCGTTGACGATATGACGCATCCGCGAGGCCTGCTGCTCCATCAGTTCGAGGTAGCGCGCACGCTCGGCTTCGCCTAGCGGCAGCTCTCGCATCGTCTCCAGGAAACCGGAGAGCACCGTGAGCGGCGTTTTCAGTTCATGCGACACGTTGGCGACGAAGTCGCGCCGCATCGCGTCGGTACGCTCCAGTTCGGTGATGTCTTGCGACAGCACCAGCTTGCGATTTTCGCCGTACGGAAACACCTGCACCGACAGCACGTTCTGGCGCTTGTCGCCCATGCCGCGCATGATCAGCATCTCTTCGTAGCGATGCGAATTCAGATAGCGCACGAAATCCGGCTGACGCACCAGATGCGTGATGTGCTGGCGCAGATCGCGTTTCGCATCGAGCCCGAAATGGAGTTCGGAGATCGCATTGCACCACTCGATCTGATCGTGATCGTCGAGCATCGCCACGCCGTTCGGCGAGGCCTGAATTGCCTGAATGAAACGCGAATGCTGCTGCTCAACCTGACGCACCTGCGCATGCCAGCGCTTTGCAAGCTTATGCAGACGGTAATAGATTTCGCCCCAGATGCCGGGGGCGCTCGGCACTTCACCATAGACCGGCGCGTCGAGCAAGCGCCACAAACGCTGCTTGTGGAAGGTACTGATGAAGCTCTGCGCGAGCAGCAAGACAATCGCGAGGACCAGCCCTGCCTTGACGTTCAGGAGTGCGCCGACCACCACGCACAGAACAGCCAGCAGCACGACCGACACGATGGAGCGCGCCCAGATGATGTTCATGTTCTAGCGAATCCAGCGATCGAAGAGAAAGGTGCTACCGCAACGTCACGCGCTCTTCGCGAGCCGGTAGCCGCTGCCGCGTACCGTCTCAATCATAGCATCGCATCCCGCCGGCTTGAGCGCCGCGCGCAGACGCTTGATATGCACGTCCACGGTGCGCTCTTCGACGAATACGTGATCGCCCCACACCTGATCGAGCAGTTGCGTGCGGCTGTGCACGCGCTCCGGGTGCGTCATGAAGAAGTGCAGGAGGCGGAACTCGGTCGGGCCGAGATCGAGCTTGATCTCGCTGCCTTCGGCGTGCGCGGCCACCCGATGCGTTGCCGGGTCGAGTTTGAGGCCGTTGATCGCAACCAGGTCCTCGGTCAACTGCGGTGCGCGGCGGCGCAACACCGCCTTGATACGCGCCATCAGTTCCTTCGGCGAGAACGGTTTGGTGACGTAGTCGTCGGCACCGATTTCGAGGCCGAGCACCTTGTCCTGTTCATCGCCACGTGCGGTCAGCATGATGATCGGAATATGCTTGGTGCGCTCGTTGTTGCGCAGATCGCGGGCGAACGCGATGCCTGACTTGCCCGGCAACATCCAGTCGAGCAGCACGAGGTCGGGCAGTACGTCGCTGATCAGGTTCTGCGCCTGCTCCGCGTTGTACGCGCGAATCGGGCAGTGTCCGGCGTGCTGAAGATTGACCGAGATCAATTCGGAAATGGCGGGCTCATCTTCAATGACGAGAATGCTGCTGGGCATCGGCACCTCTGGTCCTTATCTCTGGATTAACTGAGTGCTTCGCGTTCGAGCGCGTCGCGCGACTTGTGCCGCACGTCGGTACCCTTGACGATGTAGATGATGAATTCTGCGATGTTCTTCGCGTGGTCGCCGATCCGCTCGATCGCCTTGGCGATGAACAGAAAATCCAGGCCCACCGAAATCGAACGCGGATCTTCGGTCATGTACGAAATCAGCTTGCGCACGAAGGCGCGGAATTCCTCGTCGATCGCTTTGTCGTCGCGCATGATCTGCGCGGCGGCAACCGTGTCCAGACGCGCAAAAGCGTCTAGCGCGCGGCGCAGAATCGACACCGCCATTTCGCCCGACAATTTGATCTCGGCGATATTGATGCTGCGCGAGGCGCCGTCTTCCATCAGGCGCTTGGTGCGCTTGGCGATTTTTTCAGCTTCGTCGCCGGCGCGCTCGAGATTCGTAATGGTCTTCGAAATCGCGATCAGGAGGCGCAAGTCGCGCGCGGCCGGTTGACGGCGCGCGATGATGTTGCTGCATTCTTCGTCGATCTCGACTTCCATCGTGTTCAGGCGCTCTTCGGCCGCGATCACCTGTTCACATACATCGAGGTCGAAGTTGTTGAGCGCGATCATCGCATTGACGATCTGCGACTCGACCAGACCGCCCATTTCGAGCACCTTCGAAGAAACGAGGTTCAGGTCGGCGTCGAACTGGCTGGACAGATGTTTATCGGACATGTCGTACTCCGTTGTTTTGCGCGGCGGCTTAGCCGAAGCGGCCAGTGATGTAGTCCTCGGTTTCCTTGCGGACCGGCTTGATGAAGATCTTTTCGGTGTCGCCGAATTCAATCAATTCACCGAGGTACATATATGCAGTGTAGTCCGAACAGCGCGCGGCCTGTTGCATGTTGTGTGTGACGATCACTACCGTGTAATCGCTCTTCAATTCGGCGATCAGCTCTTCGATGCGGCCGGTGGAAATTGGGTCGAGCGCGGAGCACGGTTCGTCGAGCAACAGCACTTCGGGGCGGATCGCGATACCGCGCGCGATACACAGACGCTGCTGCTGGCCGCCGGACAAGCCGTAGCCGCTCTGGCCCAATTTATCCTTCACTTCGTTCCACAGCGCGGCCTTGGTCAGCGCCCATTCCACGCGGTCGTCCATTTCCGAGCGCGGCAGCGTTTCGAACATCTTCACGCCGAACGCGATGTTGTCGTAAATCGACATCGGAAACGGTGTCGGCTTCTGGAACACCATGCCAATCCGCGCGCGCAGCAGCGAAATATCGCGCTTGGAAGTCAGCAGGTTTTCGCCGTCCATCAGAATCTCGCCTTCGGCGCGTTGCTCCGGATAGAGCGCGTACATCTTGTTGAGCGTGCGCAGCAAGGTGGACTTGCCGCAACCCGACGGGCCGATGAACGCGGTCACCTTGCCTTCGGGAATCCGCAGATTGATGTTCTTCAGCGCGTGATACTTGCCGTAGAAGAAATTCAGGTCGTTGATCTCAATCTTCGGACGCGACGGCGCTTGCGCCTGGCCGCTTTGGGCGGGATCGAAACCGGCGGGCGCCGTCGGACGCGCGGCCGGATTGAGTTGAGTTTCTGCCATATTCATCGGATTACACTCCGCCCTTACTTATTCGAAAAGATCGTACGCGCGAGGATGTTCAATCCCAGCACCGCGAGCGTGATCAGGAAGACGCCGGCCCACGCGAGCGATTGCCATTGCGCAAACGGGCTCATCGCGAACTTGTAGATCGTGACCGGCAGGTTCGCGACCGGCTGGTTCATGTCCATCGAGAAGAATTGATTCGACAACGCCGTGAACAGAAGCGGTGCGGTCTCGCCGGCAATCCGCGCGACGCCAAGCAGGACACCCGTGATAATGCCCGCGATCGAGGCCTTCAGCGTGATCGACATCACCATCTTCCACTTCGGCGTGCCGAGTGCGAAAGCGGCCTCACGCAGTGCATTCGGCACCAGCTTCAGCATGTTCTCGGTGGTACGGATCACGATCGGAATCTGCAACAGCGCGAGCGCGAACACACCCGCCCAACCGCTGAAGTGACCCATCTTCGCGACAACCAGCGCGTACACGAACAGACCCACCACGATCGACGGCGCCGACAACAGGATGTCGTTGATGAAACGCGTGAGACTCGCAAGCCAGCCCTTCTGACCGTACTCGGCGAGATAGACGCCCGCCAGAATGCCGATCGGCGTCCCGACGAACGTTGCGAGCCCAACCAGCATCACGCTGCCGACAATCGCGTTGGCGAGACCGCCGCCATCGGTGTTCGGCGGCGGCGTGGATTGCGTGAACAATTCGATCGACAAACCGCCGATGCCGAGCCGCAGCGTCGTATAAAGAATCCACACCAGCCACAACAGGCCAAACGCCATGGCCGCGAGCGACATGGTCAGCGCCAGCGCATTCTTCGCGCGGCGGCGGCCTTGCAGGCGCACGCGCATTGCTTCGAGCGCGTCGGCGTCGTTCGAACCCGGCATATTCAAGGTGGGCTGGCTCATTTCGCGCCCTCCCCTTTTTCGAGGCGAAGCAGCATGAACTTCGAGATCGCCAGTACGACGAAAGTAATCACAAACAGGATCAACCCGAGTTCCATCAGCGCCGACGTATGCAGGCCCGGATCCGCTTCCGCGAATTCGTTGGCGAGCGCCGAGGTAATGCTGTTGCCCGGCGAAAACAGCGAGACGTTATCGAGCAGATTGGTGTTGCCGATCACGAAAGTCACCGCCATCGTCTCGCCCAGCGCGCGGCCGAGGCCAAGCATCACGCCGCCGATCACGCCGCTCTTGGTGAAGGGCAGCACGATCTTCCACATCACCTCCCAGGTCGTGCAACCGATGCCATATGCCGATTCCTTCAGAAGGACTGGCGTGACTTCGAACACATCGCGCATCACCGAGGCAATGTACGGAATGATCATGATCGCGAGAATTACACCTGCGCACAGAATGCCGATGCCGATCGGCGCACCCTGAAACAGCGCGCCGACGAACGGGATGCCACCCAACACGGCGCCGAGAGGCTTTTCGAACCACGCCGCGAAAATCGGTGCGAACACCAGCAGACCCCACATGCCGTAGACGATCGACGGGATCGCGGCAAGCAGTTCGATGGCGATACCGAGCGGACGGCGCAGCCACGCGGGCGCGAGTTCGGTCAGGAAGAGCGCAATGCCGAAACTGACGGGCACCGCGATGATGAGTGCAATGAGCGAGGTCGCGATCGTGCCGTAAATGGGCACCAATGCGCCGAATTGTTTGCTAGGTGGATCCCAGTCGGCGGTCCACAGAAACGCCAGGCCGAACTGTTTGATCGACGGCATGGAGGCGACGACCAGTGAAACGATGATGCCGCCGAGTAGCAACAGGGTGATGATGGCCGCGAGACGGGCAAGGCCACCGAAAATGACGTCGCCGGCGCGGCTGGGCGCTTTCTGCTGCGACGCGCTGCCGGGTGGCGTCGACCTCGCCGCGCCAGGCGCTAAATGGATATCGGACATGAGAGCCTGATGGACCTGTTTCCAGTTGCCGTACGACACTTGTCGTGCAGCGGATGATGCTGGGCTAATGCCGGGGTAATGCCATTGGCCGTCCTCGATTGAGGACGGCCAATGTATTGCTGGATGCTTTACTGCAACGCTTAGTCAGCGATCGGCTTGCCGGCAGCGTCCTTCACCTTCGACTTCCACTGCGTGCGAATTTCAGCCGTGACCGATTCCGGCAACGAGATGTAGTCCAGATCGTTTGCAGCCTGGGTGCCGTTCTTGAACGCCCAGTCGAAGAACTTCAGCGTTTCCGTACCTTGCGGAGCCTTCTCCTGCGTGGTGTGCAGCAGCACGAAGGTTGCGCCGACGATCGGCCATGCGTCCTTGCCCGGCTCATTCGTCAGGATCTGGTAGAACGACTTCGACCAGTCAGCACCCGCAGCCGCTGCCTTGAAGGTTTCCGTCTTCGGCTCGACCACAGCACCCGTCGAATTCTTCAAGCTGACGTACGTCATGTGGTTTTGCTTCGCATACGCCCATTCCACGTAGCCGATCGCGCCCGGCAGACGTTGCACGAAGGCTGCGACGCCGTCGTTGCCCTTGCCGCCCGTACCCGTCGGCCAGCTGACCGTTGCGCCTTCACCGACCTTCGACTTCCAGTCTGCGTTGACCTTCGACAGGTAGTTCGTCCAGATGAAGCTCGTGCCCGAACCGTCAGCGCGGCGAACCACGGCGATGTCGGTATCCGGCAGCTTGACCTTCGGGTTCAGTGCAACGATCGCCGGATCGTTCCACTTCTTGATCTTGCCCAGGTAGATGTCGCCGAGCACTTCGCCCGACAGCGTCACGTCACCGGCCTTCACACCCGGCACGTTGATAACCGGAACCACGCCGCCGACAACCGTCGGGAACTGGAACAGGCCTGCCTTCGTGAGTTCGTCGTCCTTCAGCGGAGCGTCCGAGCCAGCAAAATCGACAGTCTTCGCTTCGATCTGCTTGATACCGCCCGACGAACCGATACCTTGATAGTTAACCTTGCCGCCGCCCGACTTCTGGTAGGCGTCAGCCCACTTCGTGTAGATCGGTGCTGCGAAGGTGCTGCCCGCGCCGGTGATGTCTGCGGCTTGCGCTGCGATCGCGAAAAGCGCGCCAGCGACGCCAGCGAACACGGTTTGCATCAATTTCATGAGACCTCCAAGAGTGTGAGCGGTGTGAGCGAATAACACGAACACCGCGAAGCTTAGGGTCTCTTTGTGACAGTAACGTGACTAACCGTGAAACCGGTGTGACAGTAGGATTACCAAGGTGAAAGGTGTTAATGCGCACAAATTGCCGGTTTAGCGGAGTTTCGGGCACCGCTCTACAGATTAGGCGAAAAAGATGGGGCGCGAACGTTTGCGTGTGAAGAGAGGGGTGCAGCAGGAAATTTTGATGGCTCGCTGGCAGTTCGCCGGTTCGCGGGGCAGGACGGAGTACTTATCCCTCATCTGCGGGACGGCAGCGGGACGGCAGCGGGACAACGCCGGCCGCCGCCCGTTGCCGCCAGGCCCGTGGCGGGACGCGTTGCTTGCCGCCCGCCGCTGTCGTATTAGCGGCGGGAAGGCATTTTGACGCTGTCGTTTCTCGCCTTCCCGGCGAGACGCATGGTTTAGGCCGTAGCTTGCTTGACCGCGCTGGCAATCGCGTCGGAGTGGCGAACCGCGTCGTCGACATTTTCCGCTTCGACCATCACGCGTAGAACGGGCTCCGTGCCCGAAGCGCGAATGAGCACACGGCCGCGACCGTTCAGCGCTTCCTCGGCCTTGCTGATAGCGTTGCGGATCGCGTCGCTGCCCTTCCAGTCGGCGCCGGGCTGCATCCGCACGTTGACCAGCTTCTGTGGGAACAGCGTCACGCCATGGAGCAGTTGGGCGAGCGTTTTGTCGCTGCGCTTCATCGCGGCCAGCACCAGCAGGGCCGACACGATGCCGTCACCGGTCGAATGGCGGTCAAGGGAGAGAATATGGCCGGAGCCCTCTGCCCCCAGTTGCCAGCCGTGCTCGCGTAACTGCTCAAGTACGTAGCGGTCGCCCACCGCCGCGCGGACGAACTTCACGCCGGCTCGCTGCAGCGCGACTTCGACCGCCATGTTGGTCATCAAGGTGCCGACCGCACCTTCCACCTTGCCGTCGGTCGCCATCCGGTCCTTGACCAGCACGTACAGCAGCTCGTCGCCGTTATACAGGCGGCCTGCCGCGTCCACGACCTGCAGCCGGTCGGCGTCGCCGTCGAGCGCGATGCCGAGGTCCGCGTGGTTCGCGCGCACTGCGCGCACCAGCGCGTCCGGAGCGGTCGCGCCAACGCCGTCATTGATGTTGAAACCGTTCGGCGCGACGCCGATGGGAATCACGTCGGCGCCGAGTTCGTGGAACACATGCGGCGCGACGTCGTACGCGGCACCGTGCGCGCAGTCGACCACCAGCTTCATGCCGCGCAAGTCGAACGCTGCCGGGAAAGTGCTCTTGCAAAATTCGATGTAGCGGCCGGCTGCGTCATCGAGGCGCCGCGCCTTGCCGAGTTGCTCGGACGCCGCGCAGGCAAGCGGCAGATCGAGTTGTTCTTCAATCTGCAATTCCACTTCGTCGGGCAGCTTGTTGCCGTCGGCGGAGAAGAATTTGATGCCGTTGTCGTAGTACGGGTTGTGGGATGCGCTGATCACCACGCCCGCGGCCAGCCGCAGTGCGCGCGTCAGATAGGCAATGCCCGGGGTCGGCATCGGCCCGGCCAGCATGACGTCGACGCCGGCCGCAGAAAAGCCCGCTTCGAGCGCGGCTTCGAGCATATAGCCCGACACCCGTGTGTCCTTACCGATCAACACCGTGGGGCGCGTGCCCGTCCTCGCCCAGCGGTCCGCGCCCGCGAGCACCTTGCCGGCGGCATAGCCGAGCCGCAATACAAACTCCGGCGTAATCGGCCCTTCGCCAACCTTGCCTCGAATCCCGTCCGTTCCGAAATAACGACGTGCCATGTTTTATCTTCCTCCTTGGCTTTTGGACTCAGCCGCGCGCGGGCTACGCTTCGCCGCGTCGCGCATGGCCGCCCATACTTTCAATGCATCCACTGTTTGCGCGACGTCGTGCACGCGCAGAATTGCCGCGCCGCGTTCGGCGGCACACACCGCTGCGGCGATGCTACCCGCGACGCGCTCCGGCGCCGGGCGTCCGACTACCGCGCCGACCATCGACTTGCGCGAAATGCCGGCGAGAATGGGGTACGGCGGATCGGCCTGCGGCGCCGTGTCCGGCAGATGCGCGAGCAGCGCGTAATTGTGTTCGACTACCGCCTTGCCGAAACCAAAGCCCGGATCCACGCTGATGCGCGCACGGGCGATGCCCGCCTGCTTCAGCACGGCCACCCGATCTTCGAGAAACTGCCGAACCTCGCTCACCACGTCGTCATAGACGGGCTCACCGAGCTGCATGGTCTGTGGCTCACCGAGCATGTGCATCACGCACAAACCGCATTCACTGTGGCGAACGGCGTCAACCGCGCCGGGCATCCGGAAACCCCAGATATCGTTGATCAGGTCCGCGCCCGCGGCCAGCGCATGGCGCATTACCTCCGGCTTGTAGGTATCGATCGACAGTGGCACATTTGCGCCACGCAGTTGTTCGACCAGCGGAATCACCCGCTCCAGCTCTTCGTCGAGCGGTACTGGTGGTGCACCCGGGCGAGTCGATTCGCCGCCAATATCGATGATGTCCGCGCCATCGAGCAGCATGCGCTCGGCCTGGCGCAGCGCATCGCCACGCATGGCGTATTGGCCGCCGTCGGAAAAAGAATCGGGTGTGACGTTCAGGATGCCCATGACCAACGGGCGTTCAAAGGTCAGCTTGAAGCGGCCGCATTGCAGCGGTTCGGGGATGGAAAGAAAAGGAAATTCGACTTTCGACACGTAGCGGTCAATCACGTAAAACGGATAAATGCAAAACGGGCCGGTGTGAAACACACCGGCCCGCACTTTCTACTGGTCGCCTATCAGGCCGGCGCGGTCGCGCTGCCTGGCTTGACCTCAGTGCCCGGGCTGCCGCCCGAGGAGGCGTCGCTTGCCGGCGGCGGCGAGCTCTTCGGCGAGCGCGGCGGACGGCCTGCCATGATGTCGTTGATCTGATCGGCGTCGATCGTTTCCCACTCCATCAGTGCGGCGGTCATGGCTTCGACCTTGTCGCGGTTCTCATCGAGCAGGCGCTTGGCGAGGTTGTACTGCTCGTCCAGCACGCGGCGGATTTCCGCGTCGACCTTCTGCTGTGTCGCTTCCGAAATGGTGCGTGTGAAACCACGGCCAAACGGCGTTGCGTCGTTTTCGTCGTCGACGTAGACCATCGGTCCAAGTGCGTCCGTCATGCCGAAGCGAGCCACCATGGCACGCGCCGTAGCCGTTGCCTTGTTGAAGTCGTCCGACGCGCCGGTGCTGATCAGGTTCAGGAACAGCTCTTCCGCGACACGGCCACCGAACAGGATCGCGAGGCGGTCCAGCAGGTAGTCCTTCGAATACGTTTCGTTGTCATGCTCCGGCAACTGCCACGTGACGCCCAGCGCACGGCCGCGCGGGATGATCGTGACCTTGTGCACCGGATCGGCCTTCGGCAACAGCTTGGCGATGACCGCGTGACCCGACTCGTGATACGCGGTAGCGCGCTTCGATTCTTCGCGAATCACGGCCGACTTGCGCTCCGGTCCCATGAAGATCTTGTCTTTCGCGTCTTCGAAGTCGTTCATTTCAACGATGCGCTTGCCACGGCGAGCCGCGAACAGCGCTGCTTCGTTGACCAGGTTCGCCAGATCGGCGCCCGAGAAGCCCGGCGTGCCGCGTGCGATAACGGCTGCGTCGACGTCGTTCGAAATCGGCACCTTGCGCAGGTGAACCTTCATGATGTGCTCGCGGCCACGAATGTCCGGCAGACCGACGTACACCTGACGGTCGAAACGGCCCGGACGCAGCAACGCCTTATCCAGCACATCTGAACGGTTCGTGGCAGCGATCACGATCACGCCCGAGTTCGCTTCGAACCCGTCCATCTCGACCAGCATCTGATTCAAGGTCTGTTCGCGTTCGTCGTTACCGCCGCCCATGCCGGCGCCACGATGACGGCCGACCGCGTCGATTTCGTCGATAAACACGATACACGGTGCATGCTTCTTGGCCTGCTCAAACATGTCGCGCACACGCGCCGCGCCGACACCGACGAACATTTCAACGAAGTCCGAACCCGAGATGCTGAAAAACGGCACCTTCGCTTCGCCGGCGATAGCGCGCGCCAGCAACGTCTTACCCGTTCCCGGCGGGCCGACCAGCAGCACGCCGCGCGGAATGCGCCCGCCAAGCTTCTGGAATTTCTGCGGATCGCGCAGGAAGTCGACCAGTTCGGAGACTTCTTCCTTGGCTTCGTCGCAACCGGCGACGTCGGTGAAATTGATTGCGTTATTGTTTTCGTCGATCAGACGTGCACGGGATTTACCGAACGAGAACGCACCGCCTTTCCCGCCTCCCTGCATCTGTCGCATCATGTAGAACCAGAAACCGATGATCAGGATCGTCGGTCCGAGGTAGTACAGCGCGGACACCAGCGCATTCGGTTCGTCATCAGCCTTGCCGCTCACCTGAACGCCGTACTTCATCAGATCGCCGACCATCCAGATGTCGCCCGGCGACACGATCTGGTACTTCTGGCCGTCTGCTGGAGTGACCGTAAGGTTCCGCCCCTGGACAATGACGTTCTTGACTTTGCCGTTCTTCGCGTCGTCCATGAACTGCGAATAGGAAACGCCTTCCTGGACACGGGGCTTGTCGAACTGCTTGAACACCGTAAATAGCACCAGTGCGATAACCAGCCACACTGCTGCTTTCGAAAACATATTGTTGTTCAAAGCACCACTCCTTCACTTAGACGGGCGCCTACATTTGCCTTGCGGCACCACGAAAGCATTCTAATCCAGTCCGCAGACCCCTGCCATAACGTTTCGCTACCACATAAATAGCGTAGCGGGCCGTCAGAGCGCCAATTTCCGGCGCCTCAGGCACATTAACGGCAGATGCGCAACGGTCGCGCAGCGAACCTACGCGGGCCGCTTGAGATGCTTACCCAAAATAAACGTTTCTGACGATTTGTCCCGCGAGGCTTTCGGCTTGCGGGCCGCTACCACCTTGAACTGGCGCTTGAACTTTTCGACAATCTGGCTGTAACCGCTGCCATGAAAACATTTGACTAAAAGGGCGCCATCCGGCTTCAGGTGGTTTTGCGAGAATTCCATCGCGATATCGCACAGATGCTCGATTCGCGCGGCATCCGCCACCGCCACCCCCGACAGGTTGGGCGCCATGTCCGAAATTACAAGGTCGACCTGGCGTTCCCCGACTAATTCTTCGAGCTTTTCGAGAACCGAGTCCTCGCGGAAGTCGCCCAGGATGAAATGAACGTCGGCGATCGGCTCCATCGGCAGCATGTCCAGCGCGATGATGGTGCCGTCGATGCCGCCCTCGCGCTCGGCGTCGCGCTGCGAGCCCTTGGCGAGCTTGTTACGGGCGTACTGGCTCCAGCTGCCCGGCACCGAGCCGAGGTCGACGATCACCTGGCCTGGCCGGATCAGCTTGTCCTGCTCGTCGATTTCCTTCAGCTTGTAGGCAGCGCGGGCGCGGTAACCCTCCCGCTGCGCCATTTTTACGTACGGGTCGTTGATGTGATCGTGCAGCCACGCGGTATTGAACTTGTTTTTTGCCATTAAAGGTAGAACTCTTGCTGCGTGATGTCGCGCTTTAGGGGATAATACGCGGTTAATTCGCGCGGCCACCGCCAAAACTGGCAGTCATCCGCGATTCTGTTGTTCTGACGCGCCGCCCTGCGCCATGGCCCGAATCTATCCGGGCTGCAGGTGCCGCCATTTTAGTCGAGTCTCCCACTTTCCATGCCAGCCCTTAAAGTCTCTTCCGACCAACGCGCCGAATTGCGCTCCCAGGCACATGCGCTCAAACCGGTCGTGCTCGTCGGCGCCGAAGGCTTGACCGACGCTGTGCTGTCGGAAATCAAGGTCCACCTTGGCGCACATCAGCTGATCAAAATCCGCGTATTCGGCGACGAACGCGAAGAGCGCATCGCCATCTACGACCAGATCTGCGACACGCTGAACGCCGCGCCGATCCAGCATATCGGCAAGCTGCTGGTGATCTGGAAACCGGAAGCAGCAGCACAACCGGCCGTGAAGGCCAAGCGCGGCGCCCTGCCGAGCGCCCGCGAAGCGGCTGTTGAAGCCAAACCGGGTAAAGGCCGCGCACCGCGCGTGGTCACGGTAGTGAAACCCAGCGAAATCCCGATGCGCAAGCCGAAGGCGAAAGCAGTCGTGGTGCGCGGCAATGAACGCGTTACGCAAGGCGGCAACGTCAAGCGCGCCAAGAAGCGCCAGACCAGCGCGAAGCGCGCACACCAGTCGTCGAAGTAAGCGGGTGATGAGGGTGCGGGCGGTGTCCGCACCTTGGTGTGAACTGCCCAGGCCGCCTGGGTAACGCCGCTTGAGTAACTGTAACTCTACAGGCAAACCCCGCTTAAGCAAGCCGGAACAGCAGCATTTAACCGGCGACCTTCCCCGCAGCGCTGCGAGCGCCCTGCTCTGCTGTCTCCACGCCGACGCTTGCCGGCAGCTTCCACACCAGTGCCAGGCCCAGCAGGCTTTCGATCAGGTAAAACAGGCTCGACGCGCCGTGCAGAATGCCGAAACGCGTCGCATAAGCCGAATGTCCGACATCACTGCCCGCCTCCAGCGCGGCAATGCGCATTGCATTCATGAACGGCTGCAACGCAAAGTATCCCACCAGCACGCACACCAGCATACCGGCGATCAACCAGCGCAAACGACGATAAACGTCGCTGCCGCGGCGAACCAGCACGTTCGCCAGACCTAGCAGCAAAATGCCGCACACCGCGCCCAGCACGCCTTCAATACGAAACAGTTGCGCCGCCACCGCGCCGGCCGTCATCCGGTCGAGCGAGGTGAACAGCACCGGCGCGACGGCATAGCCGATAGTCAACAGACTACCGACCCACACCACCGTCAGCAGACGGAACAGTCGATGCGGCATCAAGGACACCGGAGCGGCCTTCAAACGTAGCTAACTGCGATGATTTCATACTCGCGCACGCCGCCCGGCGCCTGCACCGAGGCAACGTCGCCTTCCGACTTGCCGATCAACGCGCGCGCAATCGGCGAGCTGATCGAGATCAGACCGTGGTCGATGTCCGCTTCGTCGTCGCCGACGATCTGGTATTTGACCTTCGCACCCGAATCGAGGTCTTCGAGTTCGAGCGTGGCGCCGAACACCACGCGGCCGTCCGCCTCCACTTTGGACGGGTCGATTACCTGCGCACCGGCCAGTTTCGATTCGATTTCGGCAATACGACCTTCGACGAAGCCTTGCTTTTCCTTCGCCGCGTCGTATTCCGCGTTTTCAGACAGATCGCCCTGGGCACGCGCTTCCGCGATCGAATTGATCACCGAGGGACGCTCAACCGATTTCAGGCGCTGCAATTCATCGCGCAACATTTCCGCGCCGCGCTTAGTCAA
Organism: Paraburkholderia sp. D1E; assembly: GCF_052682275.1. Taxonomy (NCBI): domain Bacteria; kingdom Pseudomonadati; phylum Pseudomonadota; class Betaproteobacteria; order Burkholderiales; family Burkholderiaceae; genus Paraburkholderia; species Paraburkholderia sp. D1E. The sequence goes on along the minus strand of NZ_JBQYMB010000001.1, from coordinate 5,695,556 downwards.
TGGAACAGTGCTCATAAACAACTCTATGCAAAAAACAGCCGTAAAAAAAATCACCGCGGTTAAGTGCATCCCGCGGAGGCTGACGTTCCGGGCAAAACCCGGGCCACAGCACCTGCGGAACGCCGCTTAACCGCGGCACTTACATCTTGGACAGGTATTCGAAGCCTTAGTTTAGGCGAGCGTGGAGGCCTTGTAAATCATAGACTTCCAGGTTCTTCAAATAGCGCAAACCTTCAACTGCAGCCCGTGCACCGGACATCGTCGTGTAGTACGTGACCTTGTTCGCCTGTGCGCTCATGCGGATCGAACGCGAGTCGGCGATCGCAGCACGGGTTTCGTCGACGGTCGTGAAGACCAGCGCGATTTCGCCGTTCTTGATCATGTCGACGATGTGCGGACGACCGTCCTTCACCTTGTTGACGACCTTGACCGGTACGCCGGCCGCTTCGATCGCGGCAGCCGTGCCCTTGGTCGCGACGATCGGATAGCCGAGTTCGTGCAGCATGCGCGCGACTTCGACGGCCTTCGGCTTGTCGGCGTCCATCACGGTCAACAGCACCGTGCCCGACTCCGGCAGACGCGAACCCGCCGCGAGCTGCGACTTGAACAATGCTTCGCCGAACGTCTGACCCACGCCCATCACTTCGCCGGTCGAACGCATTTCCGGCCCGAGCACCGGATCGACTGCCGGGAACTTGACGAACGGGAACACGGCTTCCTTCACGCTGAAGTACGGCGGGTTGATTTCTTTCGTCACGCCCTGCTGTGCGAGCGTCTGGCCGACCATCGCACGCGCCGCGATCTTCGCGAGCGGCAGGCTGGTCGCCTTGGAGACATACGGCACGGTACGCGATGCACGCGGATTCACTTCCAGCACGTAAATCACGTCCTCTTTCGAACCATCTGCCTGCGGCACTTGCTGGATCGCGAACTGCACGTTCATCAGGCCGATCACGTTCAGCGCTTTCGCCATTGCGCCGGTCTGGCGCTTCAGCTCCGCAATGGTTTCCTGCGACAGCGAGTACGGCGGCAGCGAGCAAGCCGAGTCGCCCGAGTGGACGCCCGCCTGTTCGATGTGCTCCATTACGCCGCCGATGAACACGGCTTCGCCATCGGAGATGCAATCCACGTCGCATTCGATCGCGTCGTTGAGGAAGCGGTCGAGCAGCACCGGCGAATCGTGCGAGACCTTCACGGCCTCGCGCATGTAGCGCTCGAGGTCACGCGGCTCGTGGACGATTTCCATGGCGCGGCCGCCCAGCACGTACGAAGGACGCACCACCAGCGGATAGCCGATTTCCTCGGCGAGTTTCAGCGCCTCGTCTTCAGCACGCGCGGTACGGTTCGGCGGTTGACGCAGGCCGAGGTCCTGCAGCAGCTTCTGGAAACGCTCGCGGTCTTCCGCGGCGTCGATCATGTCCGGCGACGTACCGATGATCGGCACACCGTTCGCTTCGAGGTCAAGCGCGAGCTTCAACGGCGTTTGACCGCCGTATTGCACGATCACGCCGACCGGCTTTTCCTTGTCGACGATTTCGAGCACATCTTCGAGCGTCAGCGATTCGAAGTACAGGCGATCAGACGTATCGTAGTCGGTCGAAACGGTTTCAGGGTTGCAGTTGACCATGATCGTTTCGTAGCCGTCTTCGCGCATGGCAAGCGCGGCGTGCACGCAGCAGTAGTCGAACTCGATACCCTGGCCGATCCGGTTCGGGCCACCGCCCAGCACCATGATCTTCTTGTTGTTGGTCGGGTTCGCTTCGCACTCTTCCTCGTAGGTCGAATACATGTAAGCGGTTTTCGTGGCGAACTCGGCCGCGCACGTATCGACGCGCTTGTAGACCGGGCGCACGTTCAACTCGATACGGCGTTGACGCACTTCCGCCGGCTTCGCACCGAGCAGCCTGGCAAGGCGGCGATCCGAGAAGCCGCTTTGCTTCACGTACTTGAGTTCTTCCTTCGAGAGGCTTGCCAGCGTACGGCCGGCCAATGCCTTTTCCTTCAGGACGATCTGCTCGATCTGCGCGAGGAACCACGGGTCGATCGACGTCTCTTCGAAGATCTCTTCGGCCGTCATGCCGATACGGAAGGCATCGCCGACGTACCAGATGCGATCCGGGCCGGCTTCACCGATCTCGCGGATGATCTCGTCGCGGTTGTCTGTCTTTTCGTCCAGACCGTCTACGCCCACTTCCAGACCGCGCAGCGCCTTCTGGAACGATTCCTGGAAGGTGCGGCCGATTGCCATCACTTCGCCGACCGACTTCATCTGCGTGGTCAGGCGCGAATCGGCTTCGCGGAATTTTTCGAACGCGAAACGTGGGATCTTGGTGACGACGTAGTCGATTGTCGGTTCGAACGAAGCCGGGGTCTGGCCGCCAGTGATTTCGTTCTTCAGTTCGTCGAGCGAGTAGCCGACCGCGAGCTTGGCCGCGATCTTGGCGATCGGGAAGCCCGTGGCTTTCGACGCCAATGCCGACGAACGCGACACGCGCGGATTCATTTCGATCACGACCATGCGGCCGTCTTTCGGATTGATCGAGAACTGCACGTTCGAACCGCCCGTGTCCACGCCGATCTCGCGCAGCACGGCGAGCGACGCGTTTCGCAGGATTTGATATTCCTTGTCCGTGAGCGTTTGCGCCGGCGCGACGGTGATCGAGTCGCCGGTGTGGATACCCATCGGGTCCAGGTTCTCGATCGAGCAAACGATGATGCAGTTGTCCTTTTTATCGCGGACCACTTCCATCTCGTACTCTTTCCAGCCGAGCAGCGATTCTTCGATCAGCAGTTCGCGCGTGGGCGACAGGTCAAGACCGCGCTTGCAGATTTCCTCGAATTCGTCGCGGTTGTACGCGATGCCACCGCCCGAACCGCCGAGCGTGAACGACGGACGGATCACGACCGGATAACCACCGCTACCCGTTTGCACAGCAATGTCGGCCTGCACCTGCAGCGCTTCTTCCATTGAATGCGCAGTGCCCGATTTGGCCGAACCGAGGCCAATCTTCGTCATTGCATCCTTGAACTTCTGGCGGTCTTCCGCCTTGTCGATCGCTTCCGGCGAGGCACCGATCAGCTCGACCTTGTATTTGTCCAGCACGCCATGCGCGTGGAGATCCAGCGCGCAGTTCAGCGCGGTCTGGCCACCCATTGTCGGCAGGATCGCGTCCGGGCGCTCCTTGGCAATGATGCGCTCCACCACTTCCCACGTGATCGGCTCGATGTAGGTCACGTCGGCCGTGTTCGGGTCGGTCATGATCGTCGCAGGATTGCTGTTGACGAGAATAACCTTGTAGCCTTCCTCCCGCAGTGCCTTGCATGCCTGCGCGCCCGAGTAGTCGAACTCGCACGCCTGGCCGATGATGATCGGACCCGCGCCGATGATGAGGATGCTTTTAATGTCTGTCCGCTTGGGCATAACGCTCTCGCTAATGTATTCCTGAATTCTTTCCGTCGGCGCGCTGCGTTTCAGCGTTGCGCGCGCTCTGTTGTGTGCGGCTCGCCGTGCATGCGCTGAGAGCGCTGTTCACGTCGCGAGCCGCGCGCCGCCGGGGCGCATCACACGCTGCTGCTTATGCCGCTGCGGCCGCGGCGGTCTTGCCTGCCTTTTTCGTGTCCATCAACGCGGTGAAGCGGTCGAACAGATAGGCGATGTCATGCGGACCGGGCGACGCTTCCGGGTGGCCCTGGAAGCAGAACGCCGGCTTGTCGGTCAGCGCGAAGCCTTGCAGCGTGCCATCGAACAGCGAGATGTGCGTGACTCGGGCATTGGCCGGCAGCGTGTCGGCGTCGACCGCGAAGCCATGGTTCTGCGACGTGATGACCACACGGGCATCGCCGAGATCCTTCACCGGATGGTTCGCGCCGTGGTGGCCCGTCTTCATCTTGAGGGTCTTGGCGCCGAGCGCGAGGCCCATGATCTGATGGCCGAGGCAGATGCCGAAGGTCGGGATGCCGCGCTCGATCAGCTCCCTGGTGGCCGCGATCGCGTAATCGCACGGTTCCGGATCACCGGGGCCGTTCGACAGAAAAACGCCGTCCGGGTTGAGCGCGAGCGCGTCGGCAGCAGAAGCTTGCGCCGGCAGCACGGTGACGTGGCAGCCGCGTTCGGCCAGCATGCGCAGGATGTTGTACTTCACGCCGTAATCGAATGCGACCACGCGGTACTTCGGCGCGTTCTGCGTGCCGTAGCCGGTGCCCAGACGCCATTCGGTCTGGGTCCATTCGTAGCTTTCCTTCGTCGACACGACTTTCGCGAGGTCCATGCCCGACAAACCCGGGAACGAACGCGCGAGTTCGATTGCCTTGGCTTCGTCATCCGAGCCGGCGAGAATCGCGCCGTTCTGCGCACCCTTGTCGCGCAGCACGCGAGTCAGCATACGCGTGTCGAGGCCGGCGATGGCGACCACGCCTTCGTCCTTGAGGTATTGCGGGAGCGTGCGCTCCATGCGGAAGTTCGACGCGAGAACCGGCAGATCACGGATGATCAGGCCGGCGGCATGGACTTTCGTGGCTTCGACGTCTTCGGCATTCACGCCGACGTTACCGATGTGCGGATACGTGAGGGTCACGATCTGGCGCGCGTAGCTCGGGTCAGTCAGGATTTCCTGATAGCCGGTGATAGCAGTGTTGAACACGACTTCGCCGATCGTATGCCCGGGGGCGCCGATCGAGTAACCACGAAAGACCGTGCCGTCGGCGAGTGCGAGCAAAGCGGGAGAAAATGACGGCAACACGGGAGACTCCTTGGGGAACACCCTGTTGCCGACCTGTCTATCCGACTGCGAGCCGCAGCGAAACGCATCGATGATGCGCGCGCAGACTCGCTCGCGTACTGCTAGTGACGTCGCAAGGGGCGCGATGGGTCCATTGTGTGGACTGATCGGCTGGGGTGCGGGGCGTCAAAAGCGCGCGGCGGATGAACGGTATGGGAGAGGTAGGCGCTAGGGTGCGGGTTGATAAGCTCAAACCTTGGAATTATAGCGCGAAACTACCCGTCCTTCCAAATCCGAGATGGCGGGCCGGCTTAGCCGGGTAAGGCATGAAACCGGTCAAAGCCTTGCTGCGCATGACCCGGAGGCCACTTGACAAAATTTACACGGGTCAGAATCGGGATAAGACCGGTAAATATGACGCCACCCTGCGAAACCCTGCGCGACGGCTTTAAACCTCCTGTTCGGCGCGCACGCGCACTGGCTGAAGCCGTGCGCGGCCGGGCAACACGTACCAGATCGCACTCAACACCTGCAACGCCACCAGGATGCCCCAGGCGGTTAGATGCGCGGCCGCCGGATAATGACCGTCGTGGGCCGGCCAGCGCGACAGCACAGCGCCGACGCCAATCTGGAAGCCGAAAATCAGCAGGAAAATGATCAGCGTCAGCGTGGTATTCACCCGGCCGATCATCTGCGCCGGGAAGTGCCGCGCCATCACCGCGTAGCTGAGAATGCCGGTGCCGCCGAAGACCCCATATGCCGCCCACAGCAGGCTCGCCGGTAGCGGCACGTTGAACATGATCAGCAGTTGAGTCAGCACGTAGAGCGCCATGCCGATGCCGCAAAACACATACAACGAGATTCCGCGCCGCTCCAGACCGCGTGCCGCCGCGCCGAAACCAACGCAGCCGGCCATCATCGCAAAGCCGAGAATCGACACCAGCGATGCGGCTTCACGCGGCGCGAAACCCTGCACGTCGCGCAGCCAGGCACCGACCCATAGCGACTGCATCGCGTAGAAAACACCTTGCGTGACGATGGAAAACGATCCGATCTTCCAGAACGCCCCGCTTCTCAAGATATGCAGGGTGCCTTTGAACTGAGCGCCGATGCCGGCCTGGCGGTGCGTTTCCCTGGCATCAGGCGCAAGCGTCCACTGCGCCACCGCCACCACCACCGTCAGCAGGCCCAGACCGATACAGACCGCACGCCAACTGGCGAAGCTCAGCACCCACGTGAGCGGCGAGCCGACCATCACGCCGCCGAAACCGCCAATCGCCATCACCAGCCCGTTCATCAACGGCAGACGCCCCGGCTCGAAATGCTGCGCCAGCGCCTTGAAGGCAGCGCCTAGACATACCGAGACGCCGACGCCGATCAGCAACCGCCCAAACATCATCATGCCGACGCTGTGCGCTGCGCCGAACACCCATATTCCGAGCGCGGCAAACAACATGGTGACTGCCGTCACGCGGCGCGCGCCGTAATGATCGAGCAGCACGCCGGCTGGAATCTGCGCGCCCGCGAAGCCGAGGAAATACAGGCTGGTCAGCAAGCCGAGATCAGTGGCCGACAGACCGAGATCGTGCGTGATGAAAGGCGCAAAACCGAGATTGACGCCGCGAAACACGTACGAAACGAAGTAACCGGCGGAAAACAGAAGAAAAACGCGCAACTGGGTCGACGACATAAGCTTTGGAATGAGCGGCCGGGAAAGCCGAAGCACGAAAGATAAATGAAATGCGCGAAATTCGCCTGAATTGATCTGCAGAATGAAAAACGCCGTCACCACAGGTGACGGCGTTGGAATAACACGGTGCGTGATCGGAGCGCAATCCACGCGCTGCCCCCGCAACGCATGTGGTCACTACCGTGGGAGCCGCTTTTGGTCTACTTACCCTTCTTCGCGTTGGCCGCGGTCTTCGGGCGGCTATTCGCCGCGGCCTTCGACGCCTTGCTGGACGTGGAAGCCGACACTTTCGCCACCTTGCCCTTGCTGGCGCCGGACGTTGTCGGCTTACTGGCTTTGCCCACCGGCTCAGACACCTTCACCACGGCGGAGCGGCCACGGCCCTTCTTCTTATCGTAGCGCGAATCGCTCCTCGTGTCTGCGACCCGGGTACCGATCTTCTCGACACCGCCGCCTTGCACGTCGGTCGCGATGCGCTCCGGACCGGGTTCGCTCGGCATCGCCTTGCCGACCGGCACGTGCAGCACGATCACCTGCCCGCGCGACACCTGATCGCGATGCGTACGATTCCACGCCTTCAACTGACCGATCGACACGCCGTAACGCACGGCGATCGCGGCCATCGACTGATTGCGGCGTACGCGGATCAGCATCTTGCGGGTATCGGGGACGTCGGGCTCCATGGCCAGCACCGCGCTTTCGGCAACGTCGGCGCTGATGTCTTCGTCATCGTCCGAGCCACGCGGCACGACGATCGTGGAACCCGGTTTCAAACGCATGCCGACCGGAATCTTGTTCACTTCCATCAGCGTGTCGGCGTCGACACCGATCTTTTGCGCGATCGCCGCCGGCGCGGCGCGCTCCGTGACCGTGTACGTGGTCCACGACGACAGCGAACCAGAGTACGCCTTCAGATTGCGCTCGAACGCGCTCGCGTTGTCGAACGGCAGCAGGATCTGCGGCTGCGTGGCACCGAGAATCACCGGCTTTCTGAACGACGGGTTCAACGAGCGGAATTCATCCGTGGAGAGATTTGCGAGTTTCGCCGCCATGTCCACGTCGATGTCGTGCGAGGTCGTGACCGTCACGAAATACGGGTGGTTCGGAATCGACGGCAGCGTGAGCCCGTACATCTGCGGGTTCATCACAATGTTCTTCACCGCCTGCAGCTTGGGCACGTAATTGCGCGTCTCGTTCGGCATGCGCAGGCTGAGGTAGTCGGTAGGCAGCCCTGCCGCTTCGTTGCGCGCGATCGCGCGCTGCACGTTGCCCTCGCCCCAGTTGTAGGCGGCGAGCGCCAGCTGCCAGTCGCCGAACATGTCATGCAGACGCGACAGATAGTCGAGCGCAGCGCTGGTCGAGGCCAGCACATCGCGGCGCTCGTCCTGCCACATGTTCTGCTTGAGGTTGTAGGTGCGGCCCGTGCCCGGCATGAACTGCCACATGCCGGCGGCCTTCGCCACCGATAGCGCCTGCGGGCTGTACGCGGATTCGATGAACGGCAGCAAGGCGAGCTCGGTCGGCATATGGCGCGCTTCGAGCTCTTCGACGATGTGGTACAGATATTTCTGCGAGCGTTCGGTCATGCGCTGCACGTAGTCCGGGCGTTGCGCATACCAGTTGACCTGCATGTCGACGAGGTCGGTTTGCAGATCCGGCATTTGAAAACCACGGCGAATACGACCCCACAAGTCGGCGTCCGCGCTCGTCAGTTGAGTGACCGAGCCCTGGTCGACGTTGATCGTCTCTTTGGCGGTGGCTGTCTTGCGAAGGGCATCGGCTACGGCTTGCTGACTGGCGGGGTTTGTTGCGGTGGTCGGGCTATTCGTCGCCGGTCCCTGACTCGCGCAAGCGGCGAGCGTCAGGACCAACAACGCACTAAAGATAAATCGCATGAACGTCTCGGCTTCCACAAGGGCTGGAATTTGCAGCCGATAGTACGAAACGGCAACGTTTACGTCAATCGGAAAATTACGAAAAAAATCAAGGAAATCTTGGGCTTGGCGAATTTTTGCGATTCTTCGCGTGAGGAATACCCTGATGCCGAACGGGTCAACGGAAGCGGTTTTTCCATTCGCGCATCAGCGTAAACGCCGCCAAACGATCGGGCACTTTTTCGTGCAGTTGCTCTTGCAGGGTTGCCTGAATCGCCGGATTGCTCGCGCGCAAAAATGGATTCACCGCGCGTTCGTGGGCGATGGTGGTGGGCAGCGTCGGCACGTGACGCGCACGCAATTCGCTCGCTGCGTCACGCCAGGCGTGCAGTTCGACGTTGCCCGGCTCGCAGGCGAGCGCGAAGCGGATGTTCGACAACGTGTACTCGTGTGCGCAGTGAACCTCGGTCGTGCCGGGAAGCGCGGCAAGCGAATCCAGCGACGCCAGCATTTGCGCGGGCGTGCCTTCGAACAAACGGCCGCAGCCACATGCGAACAGCGTGTCGCCACAAAACACGTGCGGCGTGCCGCGCGGGTCGGCGGCCTGAAAATAGGCAATATGACCGCTCGTGTGCCCAGGCACGTCGAGCACGCTGAATTCGAGTGCGGGAGCCGCAATCGTCACGTGATCGCCGTTTTTGAGACGGTGCGTGAGGTGCTGGATCGCTTCACCGGCGGGGCCGTACACGGGAACGGCCTGGCCATTCAGCAGATCGGCCACCCCACCGACATGGTCTTGATGATGGTGCGTGAGTAAAATAGCGCTCAGCCGCCAACCCCGTTTCGCCAGATAAGCGCGCACGGGGGCGGCCTCACCCGGATCGACGACCACCGCATGATGCCCGTCGGAAACGACCCAGATGTAATTGTCTTCAAACGCCGGGACCGGTACGTACTCGAGCGCATTCATAGGCGACGCATTCTCTGAAATGACTGACCGAGCAATTATAGACTGGCCTGCCTGGACCGATTCGCCACCCGGCCGCTACGTACTCGAGTGGGAGCAGACCCAGCTCGACCGCGTGGTCTCGGACGTGTTCGGTTACCATGCGCTGCAACTCGGCCTGCCGCAACTCGACGCCTTGCGCGAAAACCGCATGCCGTGCCGCGGGCTCGTGCTCGACGCAGCGAGCGGCGCAAGCGCGCCCTACACTTTTCCGCGCGGCCTGGGGCGTACCGGGAATGGCTCGGGCAACAGCGCCGCCCAACGTCGGCCGGCGGGGTTGCCGGCGCCGGCCGGACGCAGCGCTGTCTGGTGCGACCTGCTCGACTTGCCGTTCGAAGCACAAAGTGTCGACCTGATCGTGATGCCGCATACGCTGGAATTCACAAGCGACCCGCACCGGCTGTTGCGCGAAGCCGAGCGCGTGCTGATGCCCGAAGGCCAGTTGATCATTCTCGGCTTCAATTCGCTGTCGCTCTGGGGCGCGCGTCAATCGGTCGGCAAGATGACCGGCCGGCCGTTCGTGCCAGCGGCAGTCGACCTGATCGCCTTCACTCGCCTGAAAGACTGGATCAAGTTGCTGGGTTTCGACCTTGAACGCGGGCGCTTCGGCTGCTATCGTCCGCCGCTCGGCAGCGATCAATGGCTGTCCCGCTACGGTTTCATGGAAGCCGCCGGCGACCGCTGGTGGCCGATTTTCGGCGCCACCTACATGATCAAGGCGATCAAGCGCGTGCGCGGCATGCGCCTCGTCGGCCCGCTGAAAGTGAAGAAACCTGTCCTCGCCGCGGGCCTCGCGCCCGCCGCCACTCCGAACACACGCAACCACACTCAATGACTTCCGACATCATCGATATTTATACCGACGGCGCCTGCAAGGGCAACCCCGGCCGCGGCGGCTGGGGCGCGCTGCTGCGCTTCGGCGACCAGGAAAAAGAACTGTTCGGCGGTGAACCCAACACCACCAACAACCGCATGGAACTGATGGGCGTAATTGCCGCGCTCGAGGCGCTGAAGCGCCCCTGCAAGGCCGTCGTGCACACCGACTCGCAGTACGTGCAGAAAGGTATCAGCGAGTGGATTCACGGCTGGAAGAAAAAAGGCTGGATCACTGCGGCGAAGCAACCGGTGAAGAACGCCGATCTCTGGAAGCGGCTCGACGCACTCGTCGCGCAGCACGAAATCGAATGGCGCTGGGTGCGCGGTCACAACGGCCACCCGGAAAACGAACGCGCGGATCAACTGGCCAATCGCGGTGTCGCGTCACTCGCAGAAATATGATGCGTGCCGTGATGTCCGCCGCAATACCTAAGCGCGCGCCCTTCTTTTTCGCTGATTTTTTTAGAGCAGGCTAATCCGACATGCGTCAACTCATCCTCGATACCGAAACCACCGGCCTGAATGCACGAACCGGCGACCGGATCCTTGAACTCGGTTGCGTCGAAATGGTGAACCGCCGGCTCACGGGCAACAACCTGCACTTCTACATCAACCCGGAACGCGAGAGCGATCCCGGCGCACTCGCGGTTCACGGGCTGACCACCGAATTCCTCAGCGACAAGCCAAAATTCGCCGAGATCGCCGATCAGATTCGCGACTTCATTCAAGACGCGGAACTGATCATTCACAACGCGCCGTTCGACATTGGCTTTCTCGACGCCGAATTTGCGCTGCTGGGCTTGCCGCCGGTAAAAACCTACTGCGGGGAGATCATCGATACCCTGGCGCGCGCCAAGCAGATGTTCCCGGGCAAGCGCAATTCACTCGACGCGCTATGCGATCGCTTCGGCATCAGCAACGCGCACCGCACCCTGCACGGCGCGCTGCTCGACTCTGAATTGCTCGCCGAGGTTTATCTGGCGATGACACGCGGCCAGGAAAGCCTCGTCATCGACATGCTCGGCGATTCGCACGGTGGCGGCGACGCGCACGCGCCACGCATCGCGATCGATTCGCTGAATCTGGTCGTGATTGCCGCGAGCGACAACGAAGTCGCCGAACATCAGGCCGTCCTCGACGGCCTGGACAAAGCGGTCAAAGGCACGAGCGTGTGGCGCCTCGAACCCACGCCGGCAGCGGATGAGCAAACCGCTTAAAAAGTACTTTACGAGCGCAAAAAACCCTGACATAATTCGGATCTCTTCGGGTGGTTAGCTCAGCGGTAGAGCACTGCCTTCACACGGCAGGGGTCACAGGTTCAATCCCTGTACCACCCACCAGATTCAGCCGAAGCCTCTGGAAACGCCTCAAGCGCTGGTTTGCGCGGCGGTTCCGACCCACAGAAAGCTTCTGCTAACGCGACACGAAAAAGCCCTGCATTTGCGGGGCTTTTTTTTCGCCCGGATATCCTGCACCGGCAAAGCCGAATGGCAGGAATCGACCCCGTGCCGTCATTCGGGTCGCCGCGAAAGCAACGTCCGTTTCTAAATTTCAACGGCCATTCGCTCGTGCGGGTCTGCTGCGGCCTATCGACCTTTCCCGAGATTGGGGATCGGCGTTTGTGAGGCAGTTACGGGTCCTTTTACTAATACGCGCAGGTCGACGGTCGCGAATAATGGTTCCACCGACAACGCGAACTTCTTCGCAAACAAGTTCCGCCTATTTCAAATGATCGACGTCATGTCGACATGATACGAAATTCCGGGGTGCGAGAATACGGCCACAAATAGCTGCTTGATCAAAACGGCTATCATGGCTAGGCACTTGGGTGCCGACAAGAAGCGAGGGCCGGAACGGAGATCCGCCAGCAAAGACCAAATAAAAACGGGAGAAATTATGACATTCGTTCAGCGCGCCCTTCGTGGTGAGGAGCGGTTGTGGAGAGTATGGTGGATAGGAGGCTCAGTCTCGGCGATCGCAATCTATGTGTGGACTCGTTTCGTTGTGGTGTCGCTTGCGTTGAGCTCAAGTGACGAAGGTACGAGAAACGCCGCTGCCGCCCTGCTGTTCATCGGTCTGACGGCCAGTTTGGGCTCGGCTCTTGCTCAGTGGCGATGCGCTTTTAACGTCAGCTGGCACGGGTGGGGCTGGATTGCCCGAACTTGGATTCTGGCTTCTCTGCTCCTGAACCTGTTCCTTAGTTGGTACGTAATCGAAATGATCCGTGGGAAGGTTTCGCCCGAATACGGTCCAATCGCGGCTGCTCTCTGGAAAGGCCCGATAGATAATCCGCCGACGACACCTGCTGTGTCACTGCCGACCCTCAACACTCCGCCCACGGCGCGGTACCTAGATCCGAACTGGCAACTTGTGACTCAAGCTGCCCAACCAACCGACCCGATACAGGCGGCTTACGCTGGCCTCAGCGAGCAAGCTACCATAGGGCGCACGCAATGGTTAGGCTCACTTAAAGAGTTCGGCGGGCGCTCTGCCGCTAACGCTTCCGGCTGGGAAACGGTTGGTAAACCCGGCGAAAGCACCGCCGATGGTAACCCGGTCTGGGCGACCTACCTGAAAGGCGTTCAGAACGGGGTGCCCTATTACGCTGTCTATTATGCGATACGTACCCGAGCTGACATCGTTTCTTGGGTTTGGGTGGTTAGTTCGTATCCAGTATCTGCCAGCTTTGGAGACCGCTCATGGGCTCTTGCGCAAGCAGTTAGCACCGGCGAATATCCGCGGTAGTTAGCATAGCCGTCGGCCGCGCTGGTCGCGATAGGGGTTGGCGCAGATGGCCAAAGGTCACTCCTAAAGCAGAGTACCCTGCGAGTGGCGTCGACACAATTGTCAACCCGACAGCAAGCGGGTCCGAATCCGATGGCTGGTTTCGGGACGGAGCCGACGCCTGAACGTCCCACAGAACACGCATGTGAATGGCGGTTTGTGGCCGCGTCGAGGCAATGCCACCGGCTACTCGCTCGCCGGAAACCAGCCATTGAGTGAGGGCGGACGAGACCACGGCTGTTCAAATTGGAAGGCGACCTCGACCGGCGGTTCATGGCCGAATTCGCGCCTCCAGACAGCAGGATTCACGCGCTCGATCACAGACCACCCACCAGTCAGTGCACCGCCTGACGCGCTCTATGGCGGCGTAGCACCACCGACGCTATCCACACGATAATTGCCGCGACGACGAAGCTCGCGATAAACAGCACAGCAAGCAATACGTTTTCTTCGCCCTCAATGCCGACGGCCCCAAACAGGCGGAACAACGGCGTCAGCGCCGTCCAGGCGGTATCGCTGCCAACCCAGCGCGCAAGCGGGTCGATTCGCGAAAGGCCAATGAATACGAGCGGAGTAAGCAGGACCGCAAGGCCCACGCGCAAGATACCTTTCATCGCACGTCCACCGTTCCGTAGTACGGGATATCCGTGCCGGGAATCATCGCTACCGGTTGAGAAAGCAGGTAGTCGCGCAGGCGATCAAACTGCGCCTGCGATGTGAGCGTGATACAGCCATCGCTGATGCCCCAGCGGCCATTCGGATGCAGACGAAAATTGCCACGCTTCACGCCGTTCACGAACGTCCAGTCATCAATCTTGCCGTCCGCGCTGTACAGCGCGAACCAAGTCGCCCGATTGCTGTTAGACCACATATCCAAGGCGAGGTCGCGCACGCGTCCGAGTCGCCCGCCTGTCTCGCGTTTGATGATGTAGTAGCGGCCCTTGGGAATGGGACCGGCACCAACGACGGCTGTATCTGCGGGCTTATCGACGTGCGCCTTATTGCCAGAAAACGCTGCTACCCCTCCGAATCCTCCACAAAGGAGCGTCGAAAGTTTTAGTCCATTGAGTGCGAATGTGCATTGGGCTGGCATTTCAAACCTTTTAGGCTGTGACTGCCGTAAGGTATGACAAACACCGAGGTTTTTGCAACAAACGTGAATTTATTGGCCCGCGAATATGCCCGATGAATCGACAATCTCTAAGGCAGAGCGACCAATACTTACCCAACAGGCAAAAGCATCTGTACCGCCGACCGCCCAACATGCGGAGCAAGGTGCGCATATCTCTCTGTCACAGTCACAGACGAGTGCCCCAACAAATCCTTCACCACGTACAACGACACACCGCCGATAACCAGCCACGAAGCAAAAGTATGTCGCATATCGTGCACGCGAAAATCCTCAATACCCGCTCGACGACACGCAGCCTGAAAAACCTTCTGAACAGTCGTTAAACGTCCGCCTTCAGATGTCCCGAACACCCACACAGAGCGCGGTGCATTGCGCCGAATCCAGTCCCGCTGATCCCTAAGCGCATCGAGCGCCGCGTCACTCAATGGAACCACACGACGTTTACCACTCTTTGTATCGGCTGTGTCGAGAAAAAACACCGCACGCTCAAGGTCAACCCGAGACCACTCAAGCTTGAGTAATTCGTTTTTCCTACACCCGGTATGCAATGACAGTCTGATGAAATTCGCTACGTGCGGTCGCCTGGCAAACATTGACGCCGCGCCCAACAAAGCGCGCGCTTCCTCACGCGTTATCCAACGCACGCGAACATCAGCACTTGCGATAGCTAGGCGTTGAACCGGGTTGGGCAAATCAAGCCGATCATGCTCAAGTCGCACAAAATTTATAGCCGCCGAAAAAAACCTCAATTCTCGCTGAACCGTAGACACCCGAACACCGTTCAATTGCCTATTCGCGATGTACTCGCGCACATCAGCCCGCTTCAGGTCAACAATGCCCCGACCACCGAAGTACGGTTGCAATTGCTTAAGCGAAAACAGATCCCGCTGCTTGCTACGGTGATTGTTCGCAGCCAGATAGATACCCACCACATCTTCAAAGACCATGTAACACGCACCTCGAACGCAGTTCCACTTCGTGAAATAACGTCAGCGGTCGCGCAAACTAAAACCAAAGCGCGAAGCCATGTCTATGTATCCGTATTACCCGTAGCCATCCAGAACACTCCAATACCGCGATTCCAAAAGGTTTGAACGTTACTGAAATCAGCGCCGTTAGCGTCGACGCACTCATACGCAGCAGCAACCGCCTCACCCCGGCCCGACTCAGCACCAAGATGCGCATACGTGGTCAGCTCAGGCAGCGCAATGCCCCGACTTGTCCAATACCGTTTCTTGTTGAAACCAACGTCATGCGCGCCCTTGCCGCAGTACTTGGCGATATACGTCGCAATCAGATGCCGCATCGCCCGCCCCTTGCCACCGATCTTTCGATACACACACAGCTTTTTAAAATTCTTGATGCTGTCGTTCACGACGCCATCGGTTCCATGCTTCGCAATGACCGAGAGCCAGATCGAGCGCAGCAGATTCCAGTTCTGGCGGCCGTTGACCGCGATATGAATATGCCACGCACCACGCTTCTGACGTTCCAGCACCGCCACGTAATGGAAGTCCTGAAGCTTCGACAGCCGACGCCGGAAGGCGTCCCACCACTTCGCCCACACCTCAATACGTGTCTCATTAGCGCGAGTGGATAACGTCAGCATCCGGTCTGCCCGGATCGCCTTGCAGCGTTGCCGGATCATCCGCTTGGACCGCTCAATCGACGTGCGTAGCGACTTGTCGGACTTCACCGACACATCCTCGCCGCTTTCGCCATGCAGCGCCTCACGCTTGCCCCTCATACCCCGAGGCCGAAGCCGCAACTCCTGAAAATGTCGCTGCACCCGCGTACTGAACGCTACGACCTCCTGCTGACCATCCGGAAACCGTTGCGTGCGCACAATGTACTCATCGCTAAACGGCGAGTACTCAGCCGTCTCAGATAGCTCGACACCTGCGTTTCGGGCCCGGTTAAGCGCCTGGAATGAACCCGCCTCATTCAGAAGGCTTTGAAAAGACTGCGAATTCTGACCTACAATAGCTTCGTTCACGTTGGATAGTCCTGTATCTGACGTTGAGCCACAGCCCGGAATCGCTACCAACGATTGCCGGGTTTTTCTTTTCCCGCGCCCTGCTACCGCCTGCTGCAAGCACCATTTCCGTTAAGTGTTAGAGGTACAAGTTTAGGGGCGCGCTGCGCGCGCCCCGGCTGTCCTCGCTCCGCTGCGGGCAGGCGGGCCGCTTCACACCGCGCCACCCTGCCCGACCTCGCCGCACCACCCTGCAATCGCCCCAGCAGCCCGCACGCGCCCTCGAAAAGCGGCTTGGCAGTAAGGGGGTGCCTCGATCACGGGCGACGCCTCACGGCCAGCCTTAACGCCGATACCCGCTACTCGGTCCGGCAGGCCGCGCTGAGCCGCGCGACACAGGCTACGACTCCGCAGACACACCGCACTTACGTCGCCCTGGCACCGTGCCGGACACTCCTGACGCTAGACGCCTGATTTCCCGTTACGCTTGCGCGCAAGGTAACGATTAAACGCGTCGTCGTTCACCAATGAGCGCAGCACCGCCTCATCGGCCCAATAAAGCAGCCGCTCGACCACAACGCCCTTCGACACACCCACATCAGACGCCAACCGTTCCAACGCACAACGGGCCGCATCCGCGACACTCACGCCAAGCCGATATTCCCCCTGCCGCCTGTCTTCGGGAATCGGCTCTCTCACCGCCAGCACAACAGGCAATGAGTCACGACCACCACCGGAAACCGAAGCAGCACGCAACGCCGCTACCTCCTCGCGCAACCGTTCATTCTCAATCACCAGTTCGTCATATCCGTCCGCAACCGGTGGAATCTTTTTCGTTACGGTAACGGCTTCCCCCTGTGTCTTATGTCGTGCCCGATATGCCGCCTGGCGTTGCGCATTCGTCAGCGCGCCATCCTTGCGGGGACGGCCCCGCCCTCGTTTTTCCGTTACTACCGGCAAAGGTAACGGTATTGTCCGGTTATCTTCAGGCTGAACCATCGCGCGCCCCATATCACTATCCAGTACCTGTATTTTACGTTATTAGTAACGGATATTAAATATATTTCGTTACTAGTAACAAATAATTAATATTCCGTTATGCGTAACATCAAATCTTCTGAACCTGTAGCACCAGCACGACTTCAGTCCGTGCCTTTGACTTCGTATGACCATCAAGAAACGCGGGCAGGAAGCGCTCGCCACTGTTCGCCACCGTGCTTTGATCCTGTATCAGACCACCGAGCACGATCACTTCACCATCCTTCATGTCAGCGACCGTTTGCAGTGAGCGCGTGTTCTTTGTGGGCGAACTGTTCACGCCTGTAGTGGTGTTTGCAAAGCTCGACAACTCCTCATCGACGTTCAGTTCTATCGTGTCGCGCATCACCACCGGCGTAACGTTAAAGATCACGCCCGCGTCCTGATACGCGATAGATTGCACAGGTGTCCCGCTTGTGCCCTGGTAGCTCACGCTCGATTCAGTCGGCACCTGTTGCCCTACGTTGAGCTTGACGGTCTGCCCCGATACACACCGCACATGCGGCGACGAAACCTCATGAAATCGCGAGTCAGCGCTCAACGCAGAGATCGCCACGTCAAGACGCGCGATGCTCAACTGGAACGGGTTCGGGTCAGCAGACGTAGCGCCACTTCCCACGCTGATTGAACCGCCGAGAGCCTTTACGGCGAGGCTGAAACCCGAATTGGTGGTGTCGGTATCGTCGACCTCATACGCCCACCCGCGCACCACGACCTCACCCGGATCGGTATCCAGTTCGACCAGCACCTTTTTCAGCCGCTCGACCTCAGGCGCCGTACCGATGAACACCAGTTGATCCACCGATTGATCTATCTGCCCCGCCGCTGACGTCGCCGGCACGGCACTGGCCACCTTCTCACCGTCCGCAGCCGGCACAGCACGATCAGACGCCACGCGGCCGGAGAACAACGGCTGCACCAGCCGGGCGAGGTAATCGGCG
The DNA here is from genome assembly GCF_052682275.1 of Paraburkholderia sp. D1E. Classification (NCBI taxonomy): domain Bacteria; kingdom Pseudomonadati; phylum Pseudomonadota; class Betaproteobacteria; order Burkholderiales; family Burkholderiaceae; genus Paraburkholderia; species Paraburkholderia sp. D1E. The sequence goes on along the minus strand of NZ_JBQYMB010000001.1, from coordinate 5,677,522 downwards.
TGACGGTGCCGCGGCTGATACACGAACGTGACCCTGTTCGCCTCATCCCGCGATTCCTTCGCCTTGCTCACGTAGTCCACACCATCGCGGCTTTGAACCTGATAGCCGAGCGAATCGAGAAACGTTGCGAGGAACGAGCGCACATCGCCCTGGGATCTGTCGAAGCGGAACGACACCGAACGGGTATCAGCAAGCACAGCGGGATCGATGACGTATGGCGCGTCCAGCAGATCCGCATAGATCAGATCGACCACCTGCGCGACCGGCACGAAACGCAGATCAATACGCGAGCCGGTCATTTTCGGCAACGCACGTAACGGAGCCGCAGGCTGTGCATCACCGTCCGACACCACCGGCACCACCATGCCAGGCGGCAGCGGCGGCACACCGGCAACGCCCACCGACGAGGACGCAGCGAACACGTCGAACACCACGAACAGCAGACACCACGCAAGGCGTTTCATTTCGACACCCCCGGCACTGGAAGCGACGGCCCCGACGCCTTTGCACCCGACCACGTTGTCACCCGCTGTCCGTCGAGCACCCCCGCCTGAGCAATGCCACGACCCATAAATCCACCAGGCGACGCAGCCCTGAGCCGCCCTTCACCATCGACCAGCACCACGTAATCGACGCCCGCCACGCGATACCCACCCGCCACGCGCCACACGTCCGAGGTATGCGGTCCAGACGCAATCGCGGCAGCAGCCGGACCCGACGCCGGATGCGATCCACCACCCGCGTACGCCCCCGCATCCTTCGATTCAACCTTGCCACGCTGATGAAAGAAGCCCCACGCGAACCACAGCCCCGTAGCGCCAACCAGCAATACCAGCACCGCCCCCACCCACAGCGACTTGCGCGCCAGCACGTTCTGACGTTTGTCCACCGTGCTTTCATTGCCGCCCTGCCCTGCATAGCTCTTGTACAGTGGAAAAATCTCCGACTTGTAGCGGCGCACGAACGTCCCGGTTTTAGTCGCCACGGTCTGCCTGTACGTTTCGTACATCTCGACGCGATAGCCCTTCGACATGCCGACGCTCTTAAGCTTGACCATGCGAAACGACAGTTCAATCACGGCCTTGATCGAGCGATGCAGGTCCGCAATGCTCTGGATCATGAGCACCACATCACACGCAACACCCGTTTCCTCATGCACGAAGTGACGATGCATGCGGAAGAACGCCATATGCTCTTTGGTGATTTTCTTGTCCGTCGCCCACAGCTTCCACGCCTCATCCACCACCAGCAGATCACCCGGCATCACGAACCCCGGTGTCACCGTCGCACCGCTCGCCCCTTCGACCTCGACCGGGAAGAAGCCATCCTTGAGCATGTCATCGGTCCTGACGTGGACAATCGCGCCAAGCCGCCCGTCAGGCACCCCGCGCCGGTCGTGCAGATAGTCATGTATCGCGTCCTGGTCAACGCCGTCGATATTGGTCACGACACGACGACCCGCAGCAACGGCATCGAGCAGCGGACCCGACACGACCTCATACGACTTGCCCGACCCCATGACACCGCAATAGGCGTTAATCGCCATCGTCCACCCCGATGTCAAAGCCGTCCGTCAGAAACCACATGAGCGACACGCCCGCGTACAGCCACACGCCCAGCACAAGGCCGCCGATGTTGATTGCCATGTGTCACCCGATCACCGGAATGCGCCGGATGATGAAACGCATCGCGAACGCTGAAATCACCGCAGGAGCGCCATAACTAAAGGCGCACAGGTCGAGGAAATACCAGATGTCCGAGCCGATACCACCGAACGCACCGGACAGCGAGGCAGCGGTCGGAAACACGCCTGCCGACTGCAATACAGCGATAAATTCGGTCGTGATGAAATACATCACGAAGTAGGCAAAAAACCGGCCAATGATCGACCGGACAACAAACGCAAGAACAACGTTAAACGCACTGATCAGAATGCCGTACATACCACCCCCTATGCTGTGAGAACGATGAACAGCGCCGCTATCGAGTAAGCCAGCACGAACGCGGCATAGATCGCGCTCGCATGCGCTTCAAGCAGCACGCACTGCGCTGTAAAGGTGTACGTGCTACCCCACAGATCGAACGAAGGTTCCGGACACACTGCCGTATGCGACGGCACCGTATACGCCCGCAGATCGGGCAGCAGCCCAAGAATCGGTGCAAGTATCTGTGCCGCCGTAGGGATGGTTTCGAGTGTCGGCGTCCCGATCCCCGGATCCGGACCAAGGTCAACCGTGACAGGCGGCGAAGCCGCAGCAGTACTCGACGCAGCAGAGCCGGACGGATTTGTACTGTTCGGGATCGCGTAGGGATTGTTGTCAGTCGCCGCGCCAGACGGCGAGGACACAGACGAAGTAGCGGCCCCAATCGACGGCCACGACGAGGGCGAACCGGACTCAACCGACGATGCATCTGACGAGGTGATGGGATTGTCCACAGGGTACGGAATGCCGTCATACCCCGGGTTCTGCGACGCGTTCTGCCATAGCGCATCGGCCAGACCCGCAATGATCGTCGGACCAAGCGGTATCGAGTCGTCGGTGGAAGGAATATCCGCTATCGCCGCAGCAGGCGACAGGGTCTGGGTCGTTACCGTAGGCGCAGGCGTCCCGGATACGTATGACTGGCACGCACCGTTGTAGTAAAGCCCTGTCGCACAGGTCGCACCGGAATACGTATTCGGTGACAGCGTCACAGTAAAACTGGGCGCGCGATTCTGCCCAGTATTCGTCACCGCAGTACCCGAACACACCGCAGAATTCCCCGACTGCGTGCACGGCACATTCCACGACACGTAATCGTACTCAGCCGCGTACATCTGCAAACAGGATTGACCGGCCGCCTGTGCATCAGCACCCTCACACGCCGAACCCGGACCGACCCACAACACCCCGCCGCTCGTCAGCGCCGGAAACTGCGGCGTAACACCGCCACCAGTCACCTGCGGATTACCGCTGATCGTCACCGTACCGTCAGCGTTGTAGGTCCACTGATCGACCGAATCATTACCAAGCGGCGTTGGCACCGTCAGCAACGCAGCAGCGCGCAACGCAGCGGGCAGTGTCAGCCATGCCGCAGTCGTACCCTCACTCGCCGCAGCCTGAGCCGCCACGTTGCTCATCGCCGCCTCAGTCGCCTGGACAACCTCGCTAAGTGACGTATACCCAAGCTGCGATGCCTTGGCCTCAACCGCCGCAGCGATCACCTTGTCAACCGCCGCACTCGCGGTAGGTAACTGCTGCGCATCCACGTGCCCAGCCACCAGAACCGCGAACAGCACGACGCACCGCCGCACCCACGAACGAACCCGCATGATTACCCCCGCATTCCCTGAATGACCGCCCAGGCAGACAGCAAGCCCCACGCAAACATGATCAGATACCAGGCATCGTTAGCGTCCATCGCTCACCACCATCCTGAAACGTCGCTGTTCTCACGGTCGAACCGGTACGCACGATAAGCGCGCTCACGCGAATCATTGAAGTCGCCCGCATCCTTACTCTCACGAAACCGGCCACCACGATACTCACGCCTGTAACGACGCTCGAACTGCTTACGCTCGCCAGTCAGCATGCTCAGCACGTTCTCCACACCGGCCACCGCAACCCACAGCACAGCAATCACAGCAGCGACCGCGAGCACCGGCAGGACCAGCGGACTCACGGACGACGCAACCGCCGACAGCACCACCCCGTAATCGATCATCACGCCCCCCCGACGAAACGCCAACAAAAAAGGGCGGACCTCTCAGCCCGCCCTACCGCAAATCCGAAACCCGCTTACGCTCCCCGGATCATGCGAAGGACGATTTTCGCGCCCTTGATCGCGACGTACAGCACCACCAGCGTCCCGGCAACCGCCATCACCGCCGTGACCGTGGTACTGAAATCCACCTGGCTCGTCAGCGTCGTATAGTCCACGCCCGACGCCTGGGCATGCGACACCACAGGCGCAACACTAACCCCCGCAACGACAGCAACCACCGCAGCACGCGCGAGCGCAACGCCCTTATCAAACAACGACTTCAGAAAACGCATACACCACCTCTCAGGTTCTAGTACCGGGAAGCGCCCGGATCGCATCGTTACGCCCGCCGAACAAACTCGACGACCGCCCCAATTCCTCTACACACGAAATACAGTGCAACCACTGACGTGAACGCCAACCCCCAGAAACCCGCCGCCTGCCCGTAATCGAACGGAGCCAAAGTCGCCTCAACCGACGAGGCAACAGTGGGATCGAGCAGATACGCCTGAATCGGTTGAACGTGGAAATACTGCGAGCCATTGGGCGGGCACAACACCTGATCACTCGCGCCCGACTGGCTCGAATCGGCAACGGCCTCACAGATCAGGACGTACTGTGTGGTGCCCGACCACATCGCTTACGCCCCCGCGCCGGCACCAGCACCAGGCTTCGCGACCGGCCTGGGCTTGTTCGCGGGCATCCACGACACAATGCGCGGCACCATGCGGCCTGCGTCCGTGCCGTACCCTTCGCCGAGCCGGTACTGCACCAGGTATTCCTCGCCGGTCTCGACCTTGACCTTTTCATCGAAGATCGAAGTCTTGGCGACGAACGAACCGTCCACCACTTCACCACTCTCCGGGTCCTGATATTCCTGTTCGACAAAGCAATGCAGCACGCGCATAGCCCGCTTCTGTCCTGTCTTTTTGCTCGTGATCTCTTCGTGATCGATTTTCAGGATGCGAATTTTTTCAGTTGCCATTTTTCGTTACTCCAGATTAGGACTACTACGCGTAGTCGATTCGATTAGTTTGGTTAAAACAGAACGACTTACTTCGCTACCGCCTTCAGGTCACTACAGGCACCGCAGCTACCCGCACGGTCTACGCCGCACCATGCGCACAACTCCTCTTCAACTTCGACCGGCACCGCGCGGAAATCGCGACGACGCACCTCGCTTGCACACGACCGCACCGGCCCACCAACCGACCCATCAAACAGGTCCGACGTAACGTGATCGGAGGCGCACTTAGCCATGTTCATTTCAGAAGCGGAAGGGATTGACCGGTGCGCCAACTTCAAGTGGCACCAGCGTGAGAAATTCTGGATGACGACCTGAGCGGGAAAGCGCGCTACGGGCCTTTTTGCACGCCCTTTCAGCGTCAGGCGCGGAGACTTCGACCTTCGCAACACGCGCATGGGCGCACTGCGTATACACGTGGACTTCGTATTCAGGCACCGCTACCCCCGTAACGTTGGCTTACAACTCCCCGACTGCAGCGGGGTTTACCTTTTTTGGGTCAGGCTGATAGACTGCGGGCTTAAGTCAGTCCGCTAAAAATTTCGACGGATGACTAAATCATAGGGCGCATTATTTCGACATCCGTCGAAAATTGTCAAGGGGAATCGATATGACGATTAGCGAACTGCTAGACGCAGCCAAACGCAAACAAGGCTCACTAGGCGCGGTAGCGCAGCGTTTCAGCTTCGAACAGTCGCGCCTATCGTCATGGCGAAACGGGAAGCGCAAACCCGACGCTGGTGAAATCATGCTGCTCGCAGAATTGGCCGAGCTACCGCCGCTCGAAACGCTCGCACTGATCGAACTCGAACTCGACGAAAAACACCAATCGGTATGGGCTCGCGCACTGGGAAACCTACGCGCGGCCGGGGTAGCCGCGACCGTGATCCTTACACTCGCGACCTTTTCGAGCCTAGCACCTAAAAATGCTGCCGCAGCAGAGGATCACTGCATTCACACGGCAGGGGTCACAGGTTCAATCCCTGTACCACCCACCAGATTCGCGTGACCCGCAAGAGAAAGCCCTCGAACGTAAGTCGAGGGCTTTTTTGCTTTTGCACGCAGGCATGCTGCGGATTGATCACGTACGGGCACACTGAAGCGCACATGCTCCTCCTCCGTGTCGAAGTCAATACCGAACATTCGTACGATTGCAGTCGCCAAATACTGCTGATATAGTCAGTTCTCGGGCACTCGCCCCGTCTATTTTCACCACCTCATTCGACTACAGGGAGGCGTCACATGTTCGCAGTGCATATCGTCGTCCCTGGGATGGTCTCACGACCATTCTCGCGACTTTAAGTTAGTCGCGTCGTCGCTCACGCGGTTCTGCCTGAACAGGCCGTCCGCGCAAATTCCAGACAGTCCGTAGTCTCGTTGCCGGCATCGTTGTCGACAACACATCCCGGCTTGCTTGACTGTCTCTTCCTTTCGCTTCTGACTGGAACCTCGGTGCGCTCACGCGCCACCGGGTCGTGACAAATGACTAGAAAAAAACTCGACTTTCGTGGACAAGCCTTCAGGGATGTCCTCGGCTTCACCTTCCGTCACTGGGCCAAACAGCCTTGGCGCATCTTCGCAATTGCCGCGCTGGCGCTGCTCTCGGCATTGGCAGACATATTCACGCCGATGTTCGCCGGCCGGCTCGTCGACGCGATCGCATCGGGCTCTGCCGGCGACGCCGTCGCGTGGCACGCTGCGATTACCGCTTTCTGCGTGCTGGGCGTGCTTGGGCTCAGCGCCACGCTGCTTCTCCAGGGCGTGTTCTTCAACCTCATCAGACTGACGCTCAAGATGATGAGCGACATCGCCGCGAACGCGTTTCATCGCGTGCAACGGTTCTCGACGGATTGGCACGCCAACAGCTTCGCCGGATCCACGGTACGCAAGATCACGCGCGGCATGTGGGCGCTCGATCTGCTCAACGACACGCTGCTGGTCGCGCTGTTGCCATCGCTGACCATGCTGGTCGGCGCAACGGTGCTGCTCGGCTGGCACTGGCCGGTAATGGGCGCGGTCGTTGGTATCGGCTCGGTGCTGTATATCACGGTGACCGTAGCCGTGTCGCTCGGCGTCGTTGCGCCCGCCGCACGGCTCGCTAACGCATGGGACACGCGTATGGGCGGCGCCCTCGCCGACGCCGTCAGTTGCAATGGCGTGGTGAAAGCGTTCGGCGCCGAAGAGCGTGAAGAGGTTCTGCTTGAACGCGTGATCGGCAAGTGGCGTCATCGCACGCGCCGGACGTGGACGCGCGGCACGATCAACGGCGGCTTGCAAGGTGGCATGCTGGTGGCAATCCAGGCCTCCATTCTCAGCGTCGCGTTGCTGTTGTGGGTGCGCGGTGAAGCGAGCGTTGGCGACATCACGTTCGCGCTGACGATGTTCTTCATGCTGCAAGGCTATCTGCGCGATGTGGGTATGCACATCCGCAACTTGCAGCGTTCGGTCAACGACATGGAAGAACTGGTGTCGCTGGAAAACCAGCCGTTAGGTATCGAAGACCGCCCCGGCGCGGGCCCGATCGCGATCGGCAAAGGCGAGATTCGCTTCGAGCACGTCACTTTCCACTATGGCGCGAAAGCCACGCCGCTCTATGACAACTTCTCCGTGCGTATCGCGCCGGGAGAACGCGTTGGGCTGGTTGGGCATTCGGGTTCCGGGAAGACGACCTTCATCAAGCTGATCCAGCGGCTATACGACATTTCGGAAGGCCGGATCACGATCGACGGTCAGGACATTGCCCGTGTACGGCAGGCGTCGTTGCGCAGCCAGATCGCGATCGTTCAGCAGGAGCCGTTGCTGTTTCACCGCTCGCTGGCGGAGAACATCGCCTATGCACGGCCCGGCGCAAGCCGCGCCGAAATCGAACGCGCCGCGCGGCTCGCCAGTGCGCATGACTTTATCGCGACACTGCCTCAAGGTTACGACACGCTGGTGGGTGAACGCGGTGTCAAGCTCTCGGGTGGCGAACGTCAGCGCGTGGCTATCGCACGGGCCTTTCTCGCGGACGCGCCGATCCTGATTCTGGACGAAGCGACCTCGAGCCTCGACAGCGAAAGCGAAGTGCTTATCCAGCACGCCATGGAGCGGCTGATGGTCGGCCGCACGACACTGGTGGTGGCGCACCGTCTTTCCACCGTGCGCGCGCTGGACAGGCTGCTGGTGCTGGACAAGGGCAAGGTCATCGAGGAAGGCAGTCACGAGGCGTTGATCAGACTCGAGAACGGCCTCTATAGGCGGCTGTTCGAACGTCAGGCGCTGGAGTTGATCAAGGGCTTGAGCGATTCGGAGATCACGCACAAGACCGACGGCGCGAAGGCGAATCGGCTCGATGATTCAAGCCTGGTGGTAGAGAAGTAAATTGTTGCACGCGTGCGGAACGTCTCGCAGAAGCCGCCGGTAAGCGGCGTTTTCTGCTGGGGTTACGCACGCCCTCCTTCGTTCATCCGCCACGATTCTCACGCAACCCGCTTGACGGTTCTGCATGCATTCGGCGCATCGCTGTCCAACGCGACGAACGCGATCGAACCGGCCAGCGCTTCAACGCGCGACTAGACCACGCCCGCAGGCAACCCGATACCGCGCGCCATGCCGGTAGCCGCGAACACCATCAACACCAGCAGCATCGTCTGGATCACGCTGAGATGCGCATACAAACGCGCTTTTCGCAAATCAGGTGGAGTGCCTTTTCTGACAGAGGCGCGCCAACGCATCAGCGCGAGCATTGACGGGACTTCGAGGATGAGTATCAGCACGAGCAGCGTCATCTTGACGTGAAAGAGCGGCTCATGCAGGTAGTAGTCGGCGCCCTTTTCGAAACTGCCGAAGGCGCGCATCAGACCGGTGACGATCAGCACCAACGCCGAAATACCCCATCTCGCGTCGGCGCGGAATACGGATCGCAACGCTGCGGGCACGCTGGCTCGCCGCAGCGACCAGGTACGCCGGAGAATCGACGCAAGGGCGAAGCCAAAAGCGAGCAGATGAAGGGCGGCAAGCAACCAGCGAACCAGCATAGCGACTCCTGCAAACGACGCAATACGATCGATGTATGTCCCACTCGCCCACTGGAAACGCGGGGCGGCACTTCTTCTTCTTATTATTATTATTATCGACTACAGCTTACTTTACGATGCCAGCTTCGGCCGCCGGGTGCGGCCGACTGACCAATGCGGCAGATTCAGACTTGCTGCAACGATGTGTCGAGCGCACGTGCGGCGACCCGATCGCCCTCGGTAGTCAGTGCGGCGCGAAACACGGTTTGTCGATTGTGGCCTGCTGCAGCCGGCGAATCCCACAGCAATTCGATTTTGGGACGGCGGCCAAAGCCACTGCGCGCCAACGCTGGCGCGCCGCCGGCCGAGCCGAGCGGCGCAGCAGGCCCACCTGGTTCGCCGGCAACACCGAACGCCACCGCAGGGGCAGGCGTCGGCCTCGCGCTCCCGCCTTGACCCGTCGCCCATCGCACGGACAATTCGCGGGCGTCGTACTGACCCACCTTGCGACGCTCGGCCCAGACGACCACTGTGCGCGTGGCCGGATCGAGCGCGACCGCATAGCGGCCGATCGCAAAGCGTCGTGCGGCGATATTGGTTCGCCACAGTGCGCGCGGCCGGCAAATCCACACGACCGCCGCGTACAACGCCGGTGCCGCCAACAGCCAGCCGTTGGTGGCCGCCACCGCCTGTGCAGCGCGCCGCCAGCCGGCGCTCGCCGCAAACGCACCGACCGACCAGACCGCAAACAGGAATCCGAGGAAAGCAAACACGCGCAGCGCTTGCCGCAACCATTGTGGCAACGGATGCAGCGGACGCTCAGCCACGGCACGCGCGCCCGGCAGGAAGATCAGCAGGAACAGGAACACCAGGTTGATGCACGCCCAAGGCGAGGACACCATCGCCGACAGCGACGAGCCCAGGTCCATCTGCGCCATCGAAAAAAGCCAACGAGCGAGGAGCACGAGACCGATGGCGCGCAGCGCGAAAATCGTTCCGGCGCCGGGCGCCGCGTTCGCACGCGTCTCTTTCGTTCTCGCCAAGGCATCCTCCTGTCGTCGGCGGCGCCGCAGCCAAATTTGCGGCACGGCCATTATAGGGATATTACGGAGACAGGCTCATGCTGCCGGCCCCAAAACCGTACTTTCTGCCACTCACGCGCCAAAACGCGGCCCTCACGCAACAACGCCCCGTGGGCGAGATGCACGCGGGGCGTTCCTGGGGCGCAGCCGGACCTTCTGATCGCTGGGGGCGCCGAGCTGGGGGCGCCGAAAGCGCTCCAGCAAGGCGGTCCGACTGCCTTTACTTACCGCACATTAGCTGGCGTTGACTTCGCGCAGCACCGTGCGATGCTTCTGACGCAGCAGCTCTTCGTAGGTGGCGACGTAGTTCTGCGCCATTACCTTCGACGAGAAACGCGATTCGAACGCAGCACGCACCTTGGCGCGCGGCAGCGTGTGCAGACGCTTCACAGCGGCAACCGCGCTGATTTCGTCTTCCACGACGAAACCCGACACGCCGTTTTCGATCACTTCCGGCACCGAACCGCGATTGAACGCGACGACCGGCGTACCGCACGCCATGGCTTCGATCATCACCAGGCCGAACGGCTCTGGCCAGTCGATCGGGAACACCAGTGCATGCGCGTTGCCGAGAAATTCACGCTTTTCGGCTTCGCCGATTTCGCCAATGTATTCGACGTGCGGGAGTGCCATCAGCGGCTTGATCACTTCTTCGTAATAGGCACGATCGGCCTTGTCGATCTTGGCGGCGACCTTGAGCTTCATGCCTGCCTGGCCGGCGATGCGGATCGCGCGGTCGAGACCCTTCTCCGGCGAGACGCGGCCGAGGAATGCGAGGTAGCCCGGCTCGACGTCCTTGATCGGCGTGAGCACGTTTTCCGGCAGACCGTGATAAACGGTTTGCAGCCAGTTCGCCTGTTGCAGCGGGATGCGCTGGTTGTCCGAAATCGACACCACCGGCACGTCGCTGAACGTATTGAAGATCGGTTGCAGTTCCGGCAGATCGAGACGGCCGTGCAGCGTGGTCAGGAACGGCACCGGCTGGCGGGCGAACAGCGAGAACGGGTAGTAATCGATGTGGAAATGCAGCACGTCGAATTCGTCTGCGCGGCGGCGCACTTCTTCGAGCAGCAGCATGTGCGGCGCCATCACGTCGCGGATGGTCGGGTCGAGGCGCAGCGCCTGCGGCCAGAAGGCTTCGAGTTTCGCCGAGGTTTGCGAATCGCCGCTTGCGAAAAGCGTAACGTCATGGCCCTGCTCAACCAGCGCTTCGGTCAAGTTGGACACTACGCGTTCCGTACCACCGTAAAGCTTGGGAGGAACCGCCTCGTGCAAGGGAGCGATTTGAGCGATTCGCATAATGAAGAACTCCTCGTAAAAAATCAGGCAAAAATACTGCGTTTGGTAAAAGCGACTCGCTTGCTCGCCAGGGCAGTCTGGCCGGATATGCCGGCGCGGGCCTGATTCTTTCGAGAAATCCTGCGATGGATCGCTTGGGTAGTGAGCCCAGTTCAGCTGTTCGCTGTCTGCGCATGTGCCGGTAAACGCACACATGGCACCTACGTTGACAAACTGTCAGAAATTTCGGTGGGCCAACAAAGCATGCATTATCGGTGCCGGGCATCTCGCTGCACCACAACATTTCAAAGTCTTTACGTTGTTACAAAGGTGAAACACTTTACAAACCCTTGTTTTATAAGACAGTTCTACAGTAGCAACTGACTTGTAACGCTGACCCGAAGGCGGCAACTGTAAGCTCCTGTGTCAACTTTGCCGGCAGGCATTGAAGAATTGCCGCACCGCAGTTGAATGCAATTTGTAATTATATCCCGAAATATTCCGCAACCTGCGTGAACCACCGCTCCATCGGCGGGTCGAGCAACAGTAGGTCGCGGTCGTCTATCGCGAAATCAGTCGCGCCATTGCCCGGATACACAGGGCGCAATCGCTTTTGCATGTTTACAATGCGAAGCATCGGCTTCGCGGCGAACGCTTTTGCTGTGGCCCATGCCTTGCATGCACAACCTGAACACACCAAACCTCACGATCAATTGGAACACTTAACCATCGCCCAGCGTAATGCCCAGAACGCAAAGCTTGCGAGCTATGCGCATAGGCCACTTGCGTTTCTTTTCCGCTTTATCCGCCGCCATCCGCTCGCCCATGCGATCGTCCTGTGCAGCGTATTTGCGGCCGTGGGCTGTGCGCTCGCTTCGCAATACGCGATCAAGCATCTGATCGACGTGCTCGGCGAAGGCCGGCATCACCCAGGTCCACTGTGGGGCGCGTTCGCGATCCTGGTCGGCCTGATCGCCGCCGACAACATGCTGTGGCGAGTCGGCGGCTGGGTTGCCGCGCATACGTTCGTTGCTGTCACCGGCGACTTGCGGCGCGACCTGTTCCAGTATTTGAGCGGGCACTCGCCTACTTACTACTCGGAGAAACAGCCGGGCATGCTGGCGAGCCGCATCACGGCAACTTCGAATGCGGTCTACACCGCCGAAAACACCACCGCCTGGAACGTGCTGCCGCCGTGTATCGCGGTGCTCGGCGCAATTGTCATGATCATCGCCGTGAATCCGCTGATGGCAGGCGGCCTCATGCTATGTTCGGCCATTCTGTCGGTCGTGCTTTACAAGCTCGCTGGGCGTGGCTCGGCGCGGCATCACCATTTCGCCACGAAAGCCGCGTCGGTGGACGGCGAACTGGTCGACGTGATCAGCAACATGGGCCTCGTGCGCGCGTTCGGCATGACGTTTCGCGAACAGCAGCGTTTCGGTGCGACCGTCAAAGCGGAAATGGAAGCGCGCCAGCAGAGCCTGCTTTATCTGGAAAAGCTGCGCCTGCTGCATGCCGTGATTACCGCGCTGCTGTCGGCGGGCTTGCTGGGCTGGGCGCTGTGGCTGTGGGATCAAGGCAAGGCAACCTCCGGCGATATCGTGCTGGTCAGCTCGCTCGGCTTCACGATTCTGCACGGCACGCGCGATCTGGCCGTGGCGCTGGTCGACGTCACGCAGCACGTCGCGCGGCTCGCGGAAGCCGTTCGCACCCTGCTCGAGCCGCACGGCATGCCGGATCGCGACGGCGCCACCGAACTCGTGCCGCAAGGCGGCCGGGTCGATTTCGAAAGCGTGACATTTGCCTATCCGCGCCGCCGGCCGATTCTCGACCACTTTGATCTGCATATCGAGCCGGGCCAGCGGGTCGGCCTGATCGGCAAGTCGGGCGCGGGTAAATCCACCGTGCTGGCGCTGCTGCAGCGTTTCTACGAGACGCAGGGCGGCGCAATCAAGATCGACGGCCAGGACATCGCCACGATCACCCAGGACAGCCTACGCCATACCATTGCACTGGTGCCCCAGGATATCTCGCTGTTCCATCGCACGGTGTACGAAAACATCGCTTATGGCCGCCCTGAAGCAAGCCGGGAAGAAGTGCTCACCGCCGCGCGCGAAGCCCGTTGCAGCGACTTCATCGAAGCCATGCCGGAAGGGTACGACACCATCGTCGGCGACCGCGGTGTCAAACTGTCCGGCGGACAGCGCCAGCGGATCGCGATTGCGCGAGCGATCCTGAAGAACGCGCCGATCCTGCTGCTCGACGAAGCCACCTCGGCACTCGACAGCGCATCGGAAGAAGCGATCCAGAAGGCGCTCGACCGGCTGATGGCGGGTCGCACGGTGATTGCGATCGCGCACCGGCTGTCGACGCTGAATAACTTCGACCGGATCATCGTGATGAGCCAGGGCAAGGTGATCGACGACGGCAGTCCCGAAGAGTTGCGCCAGCGGCCGGGCCTGTATCGCGATCTGCTCTCGAAGCAGTACGGCAAGGGCACGACGTTGCACATCGGCGGTAAGAAAGTAGACGAGCAGCACGTCGTCTAAGCAACGCGCCGCCCTCCTGCTCCGTCAGCAACAAACAGAAAAGCCGCTCAAAAGCGGCTTTTCTGTTTTCGCGGGCAGTTGTAACCGGGCTGAAGGCCGCCTATCCGGCCAGGGTTTCCCGCGTGGCTTTCTTACCCGACCCAGCACGCACTTTCACAGTTCTGGTGCTTCTCGCACCATCCACGCTCTGCAGATCGCGCATGAAGTTATCGCGCCACACCGAGACGTTGTTCTCGCGCAGTTGCACCATCATGTCGCGATGACGCGCCTGACGCTCCGCAAGCGGCATCTCCAGCGCGCTGGCAAGCGCCTCGGCCATACCGTCGATATCCACCGGATTCACGATCAACGCGCCGTCCAGTTCCTGCGCAGCGCCGGCAAAGCGTGACAGCACGAGCACGCCCGGATTGTCCGGATCCTGCGCCGACACATACTCCTTGGCGACGAGGTTCATGCCGTCGCGCAATGGCGTGACGTAGCCGACATGCGCGGTGCGAAACAGCGCGGCGAGCACCGAGCGCTCGTACTGCTTGTGGATGTACAGGATCGGCGTCCAGTCCAACTCGGCGAAGCGGCCGTTGATGCGCCCCGACTCCCCTTCGAGCTGCAGGCGGATGTCCTGATACGCGTGCAGGTCGGCGCGCGTCGGCGGTGCGATTTGCAGGAACGAGACCTTGTTGCGTTGCGCGGCGAAATGCTCCAGCAGGCGCTCGAACGCACGAAAACGTTCGACCAGACCCTTCGAATAATCGAGGCGGTCGACGCTCATGATCAGCTTGCGCGAATGCAGCGCCGTCTTCATCGTGCGTACCGGCTTGCCGCGCTCGCCCGCTTTCGCAAGCTCGGCGATTTCGTCCGGATAGACGCCAATCGGATAAGCCGCTGCGCGCAAGGTGCGGCCGAACACATGAACGCTCAGCGGGCCGTTGCCCGACACGTCGACCGTGCCGTTCGCCTCGTTGACGATGTAATCGCAGAACGCCCGCAAATCCGGCGCGGTCTGAAAACCGAGCAGATCGAACGAGCACAGCGCTTCAACCAGCTCACGATGCGGCGGCACCGCCAGCAACACCTGCGAAGCCGGAAACGGAATATGCAGAAAGAAGCCGATGCGATTTTTCACGCCGGCCGCGCGTAACGCCTGGGCGAACGGGATCAGGTGATAGTCGTGAACCCAGATCACGTCGTCTTCACGCAATAGCGGGACAAGTTGCTGGGCGAGCCACCCATTGACCCGGCAATAGCCTTCGAAGTCGTGCCGGTCGTACTGCAACAGATCGGCGCGATAGTGGAACGCGGGCCATAGCGTGGCGTTCGAGAAACCGCGGTAGTACTGGTCGTAGTCGCGGCGCATCAGCGCGATGGTCGCGAAAGTCACCGGCCCGCGCTCTTCCACCTTGATTTGCGGCTGACCCGAGCTGAGCACGTCGCCGCTCCAGCCGAACCACATGCCGCCGGTTTCCTTCAGCGCGTCGTACACGCCAACCGCCAGACCGCCCGCGGCCGGACCGCCTTCCGAAATAGGTGCGACCCGGTTCGATACGATGATCAGTCGGCTCATGAAGCGCGGTTCCCGATGCAGTAAGTCATGTACGTTGAACGATACGGCCTGACCATCATGTTCCGCGCGCGGCCGCGACAATCGATTCCAGCCAGTCGAGCAGCGCCGTTACCGAGTCGACGCGCGTATGCGCCATCGTATCGCCCGCGCCCACCTTGATCGACAGGCCGCCGCGCTCATTGACGACGGCAAAGCCTTTCTCGTCGGTCAGATCGTCGCCGGCAAACACCGGCTTGCGGCCGACGAACGGCGGCTCTTCCAGGAACGCGCGCATCGCGCGCCCCTTGTCGACGTCCTTCGGTTTGATTTCGTAGACCATCTTTCCCGGCTGCAACACATATGAGCCGGGGTAATCGGCAACCAGCCGCTCGGCTGCCTCGCGCGCCACCGGCTCGCGGTCGGGCGCGTTGCGGTAATGCAAGGCCAGCGCGGCGCCTTTGATTTCGAGCAGCATGCCGGGATGGTCGTTGACGACCTGCGCGAGCACCTGCTCCATGCGCAACAGGCGCTCGTCGTGAAAGCCGATGCGCTGCGTGTCGCCGTTCGCGTCGCGCCGTTCGGCGCCGTGCAGACCGGCGATCGGCAGATCGGGCATGCCGAGAAAACCGTCGATGCTATCGATGCCGCGGCCTGACACGATCGCAACCGCACCGTTCGTGAGACTGCGCAACTCGCTCAGCAACGCGATGACGCGCGGTTGCACCAGCACGCCGTCCGGCGTGGGCGCGAGTTCGACGAGCGTACCGTCGAAGTCGAAGAAAAATGCCGTCTCGCTCGGAGACAGAACAGCCGGAAGTGCTTGCATCGGTTAATTTTGCCTTTCAGCCTTCTGCGGCCGGAAAAGTGTGCGCATCTTACCGCGCATCCGTCAATTTTTCGAGAAAGTAAGCCTGGACACAAGCCTGACCGGGCGGGTCGGGTCGGCCGATGCCGCTCACAATTGCGTTCAAAAAGAGAACAATCTGACTTCAGCGAGCTTTCAGCCGCCTGCGTCAAATTGCCTCGCAAATCGCGCGCCCGCGGGCGCTGCACGACGTCGCCGGACATTTTGCGATACAGTCGCAGCCACGCAGACCATTGCAGTGACGACCCTATTTGCACACTATGACGGGCTGCGCGCTTTGCACGAACCACGCCGCGTCCATTCACGGGCAGCGTCACGCGCCGCTATTCAATCGAGTCATTGAACCCTGCTTTGTTCCCCATTCTCTCGTCCCGCCATCAGCAGTTGAACCTCGTCACGCCACGCCGCTCGTGGCCCGGCCGCCTACTCGCGCTGACCGTCATGGTGGGCGTGCTCGGTGCGCTAGCCGGCTGCACGCATCGCGCCGAACCGTTCCAGTTGACCAACGTGACCGGCCACTTGCCGGATCTCGATTTCACGCTGACCGGCGATGACGGCCGCGCCGTCACTGGCGATTCGTTTAAAGGCCGCACCTCGCTCGTCTACTTTGGCTACACACATTGTCCGGACGTCTGTCCCGAAACGATGGGCCGCCTGATGCAGGTACTCGGCAAACTCGGCCCAGATGCGCAAAAAGTGCGCATCCTGTTCATCACTGTCGACCCGGCACGCGACACGCCCAAAGCCTTGCACGACTACGTCGGCGCCTTCGACTCACAACACGCCGAAGGCCTGACCGGCACCGACTGGCAGATCGAGTCGCTCGCCAAGCGTTACCGTGTCGCCTATCAGATGGAAAAGCGCGACCCCAACGGCAACTACGAAGTCACCCATAGCTCGGCCGTCTACGTGTTCGACCAGCAAGGCCACGCGCGCCTGCTCGCCACCGATCACGATACCCCGGATGCGATCGCACAAGACCTGCGCCGTATCATTGATGACCGTTCCTGACCTTTCCTGAGTTCATTTATGTCGATCAAGATCAAAACTTTCGCCGCACTGAGCTGCACCCTCGCCCTCTCGTTCGGTTTTGCCTCGATCGCGAACGCCGCCGGCGCTCAGGCGATCAGCGTCAAGGACGCATGGGTGCGCTGGTTGCCGAACAACCTGCCCGCCGCCGGCTACGCAACGCTGGTGAACACGAGCGACAAGCCAGTCGACCTCGTCGATATTTCCAGCAACGACTACGGCGACGCAATGCTGCATCAAACTGTGTCGAACGGTTCAACGCAAAAGATGGTGATGGTCGACAAGCTGACGGTGCCCGCGCACGGCCAGGTGGCGATTGCGCCAGGCGGCTATCACGTGATGCTCGAAGACGCGAAGCACAAAGTCGCACCGGGCGACACCGTGCATCTCACGCTGAAGTTCTCCGACGGTGAAACGCTCGATACGCCGTTCGCCGTCAAGTCACCCGCCCAGACCAAGTAACGCCCTGCGATGAACCTGCTCTACTGGCTCGATCCCTGGGAGTTTTCGCCGACCGTCGTGATCGCCTTGCTGGTGCCGGCGATCCTTTTCGTGCGCGGCGCGCACAAGGCCAAGGTGTCGATTCCCCGGCGCATTTCCTTCTGGTTCGGGCTAGTCGCGTTGTATATCGCACTGCATACACGGCTCGATTATTTCTTCGAGCATGAGTTCTTCATGCATCGCGCGCAGCATCTGGTGCTGCATCACCTCGGGCCGTTCTTTATCGCACTCTCTTATCCGGGCGCCGCGTTGCGCGCGGGCATTCCCTTCGGCTGGCGGCAGCGTTTCGTCAGGCCCGCGCTGGAGACCCCGGTGGTACGCAAGCTGCTCGACGTGGTGATGCACCCGGTGGTCGCCGTCACGTTGTTCGTTGGACTGATCTACTTCTGGCTGATGTCGCCGATCCATTTCGTGGCGATGCTCGACTGGCGGCTTTATCGCGTGATGAACTGGAGCATGGTGATCGACGGCCTGCTGTTCTGGTGGCTCGTGCTCGATCCGCGACCAGCGCCACCGGCGCGTTTGTCACCCGGCAAGCGCGTACTGGTGGTGATCGCCGCGATTCCGCCGCAGATCATGCTCGGCGCGTTTATCTTCTTTACGCCGCATGAACTGTATCCGATCTACTCGATCTGCGGCCGCGCCTTCACATGGCTGAGCCCGATGCGCGATCAACAGATCGGCGGGCTGTTGCTATGGATTCCAGGTTCGATGATGAGCGTGATCGGCTCACTGGTGGCGTTGCGTCACTGGATGCGATTGTCGGCACGCGGACGCCTGCGCGGCGAGCGGCGCGTAAAGGCGACGCAAGCCTTGGCGCAAACCGCGTCAGCGCCTGCGAGCAGCCACCGCTGAACATTTCGAATCGGTTGAAGTCGCGGCGTTTGAAGCCGGTCGGCGCGCACGCGCCGAGCCGGGTTGCAGCCTGGCTTAGGCCGAACGCATCCATACGTGTGGGATGCCGTCCTCTTCGTGTATCTCCGACACCGGCGTAAAGCCGAATGCGCCGTAGAAACCTTGCAAATGCGCCTGCGCATGCAAACGAATCGGCGTACCGGGCCACTGCGAGCGGATATGCGTGAGCGAGCGCTCGAGCATCGCGTTGCCGAGGCCAATGCCGCGGAATTCCGCCGTTGTCAGTACGCGGCCGATGCGGATATCGATGTCGTCGGCGTCGGGCAACAGCACGCGCAGATAGCCCGCGAGCGGTGAGCCCTTGTTGCTGGATGCGTCGCCGGGACCAAAGGCGAACAGGTGCCAGGCATCTGAATCATGCCCGTCGATATCGCCATACACGCAGTTCTGCTCGACGACGAACACTGCGCTGCGAGCAGCCAGCATCGCATAGACCTCGGCGGTCGTGAGGTCTTCGAACGCTTTCCAGCGCCATTCGAGTTGCGCCAGTCGCGTGGCGGCGGTTTGCTGCGGTTCAGTCATGGAAGGTCTTCAAAAGAGGCGCGCCTTAACGGGCGGCGGCAATGCGGAATTATGCCGCGCGTGGCGGCCTTAGGCTATGGCGCGCCAAATACCGGCTCGACAGGCTGTGCGAGACAGTCGATCAGGTTCCCGGGCCCGCACAAATGCAGCGCGCCGACCACCACCAATGTCCGCTCCGGTCGCCCGAGCAACGCCGTCACGCGCGCCGCCCACGCGCGATTGCGGGCATCGAGAATGGCGTGGCGGATGCCGGGCAGGTTGAACATCGGCGACTCGACGGCGATCTGGTGCACGGCCGGCAGATCGCCATTTAGCCAGGCGGCGTGCATCCGCTCCAGCGTACGCTGCGGCTCGGCGAGATCGGACATCAGCATGCCGAGCGCAGTGCCGACCGCTTCGAGCGGAATCGATTCGAGCGACGCCGCCACGTCCTGCGCAGTCTCGAGATACTGGTACGGTTTGGCTTGCGTCAGCGCCGAGCGCAGCATGCGCGGCTCGACGCCTTCAACAACCTGCTGAAACAGCGTCGGCGCGACGATCAGTGCGGCCCACGGACGCAGATCGGCGAGCGGAGCCAACGGACCCTCCGCAGGCCACACAGCTTGTAGCTGATTCCAGGCATCGGCGGAGAGCAAGGGCTGCAACGGGTTGGCACCACCCGGTGGGCGAGTCTTCAGAAACGGCAGGATCGTCGGTGGATCGGATTCGAAGACCAGCGATTCGGCCCAGTCGTACGCTTCGGCGACCCACGGCGGCGTTCGGCGGCTCGTCGCCGGAAACAGATGCATCGAGCCGAGCAGACGGACGTTCGTGCCGGTGAGTTGTAGGTACATGCAGCCTCGTGTGGACGGGCAATTGCGCAAAGAGGCAATCGGGCAAATTCAATCGACGGCGCGCAGCGCGGCGGACCGGCTTGTAGTGCCTCGCCAGGCGGTCCGCACCGTGAACGCGACGAACAGCAGAAAGACGATCTGCGAAAGGTACAGGTCCATGCGGATCGGATGATGTAGCGCGAACCATGAATTGTGCACCACGTCTGTCCCGATGACCGCCACGCAGAGGATCAGTCCCGCTCGCGGACTCAACAGCAGTAGCAGAACCGTTAGCGGATCAATGAAGAGCAGTGACGTCCAGTAGGCTCGCGTCAGCGGTGCCGCGCCGCCGTAGTCCCACCAGAGTCCGTGGACGAGCGCCACTTGCAGATGTGTCCAGGTGGCGCCGCAGAGGCAGAGCGCGTAAATCAGGCGCAAGTAGAAGGAGCGGCGTTCAAGGTTTGGAATACGCATGCCTGGCCAGTTTCACAGTAAACAGCTACTAGAAAAAAGCCCAGCTGTTTGGGGCTTTTTTCTAACGCTGCAAAAGCTGACAGTTTAATCGCACGCATTCCAATCATTCCGTGCTTCTTTTGAACGACTCCAGTTCACCTGTATAGCGCTCGTTTCGCACGCCATTACTGCCGTAATATTCTTCCACTGACTTCACCCAGCGGCCGATCTCAGGCACATACCAGAACGCTTTATAGGTGCGTCCGGTGACCTGGGCGGGACCTGTTTTCTGTGCGTGAGTCACCATGGCGGTATCGCCCTGCTGCGTCTGCACGGCTTGAGTGATGATCTGGGTCGGCTCGATCTGCGCAACCCATTCGCCTTCCGCTTCGACTTTAATCGCCTGGAATTTCCCCGCCGGCACCTCGACGGTTTCAATGCCCACCACCCGATACTGGCTGCTCCACTTCTGCGAAGCGAAGGCCTTGTTCGGATGCAGTTCCGTATATTCCAGGTTCCAGGTTTTGCCCGGCGATAGCGGGAAAAGGAACGGTCGATTGACGACAACCTCGGCGCCATTCACGTTCCGTTCGCGGCTCCAGTCGGCGCCTGCGATCACCTCACTCGGCGCCTGAGTCGATCCCGACTGCTTCGATGTGTAGTAGATGTGGGAAGGCGTTGCGCGCAAAACCGTCACTTCGTCGTGCGACTGACGCCACGTTGAAGGCGCTTTCTCAAAGGTGTTCACGTAGGTCCACGAATCTCCACCCTTAATGGCAGGCGGTGGCGCCGATTGCGCGATCGCCAGCAGTGGCAACCCAACAGTAAACAGCACAGCAGCGGTTATGATTTTTTTCATTGGTCGAAGTGTTGTATTAACAGCGGGTTTGCCCTGCCCCGTGCTTTCTCGACCTGGAAAAATCGAGAACCCATGCATCGTATATCTAACGATATTTCCGAATATGCGAAGCAGGATGAGATACTTTACATGATCGGAATCGAACTGCTAACGATCAATGGTTCATTCGGGGCTTTTAAAGAATCATTAGAATAAAATTGAAAGACAAAAAATCAAAAATGAAAGTATATAAAAGACAATTAGTAAATAGACAATCAATTCTGGCTGCGGGAGCGGCCCTTCTTTTATCTGCATGCGGGGGAGGCTCGTCGGGTAGTTCGGGGTCGGCAGCAAGCAGTTCGAATCTGAGTGACGCGCAAAAGAACTACGAAGGTGTCGCGCTCGCGGCGAACGGCGGTATGCACTATCTGAGCGCCAGCCTGTCGATTAGCACATCGTCGACTGGCGCACTGACCGTCAACCCAAGCAGTGTCTTCTACATCGAGGACTCGAGCGTCGCGCAAAGCCCCGCAAATGGGGCCCAGCTGATGACCGAAACGTACACCTCTGTGTCGTCCGCACTGCAGGTTCCGGCAATGGCGGCAACACGCTTACTCGTCAACGGCACCGTCAATACCTCCGCGTCTCCGCCGCAAGCCCGGATCAGCTATTCAGGGGCGAATGTCCAGATAGATTATCTGGCATCGGACGGTAAAACAGTGCTTCGCACGTTGCTTGGCACCAGCTACACCGTGGTGCCGCTAAGCGCCCTGATTTCCGCCTCACCCGCCGAGCTCTTCGCGAACAGCGCCGTTGGCGTTCTCACGAATACGTTGAACGGGCAATCGCTGTACAACCAGCAGGCCAGTTGGCAAACGGGCGCGGCCTACATCAAAGTCGTCAGGCACACGGTCGGCGACGAGGCCTTCACGTACGACTGCCTCGCGCCCGCCACGACCGGGAGCAATCCGACGCCGTGCTCCGCCACGATTTCGACGCTGGAAAATTTCTTTCCCTACACGAGCACAACAGACGGCAAGACTTATCAGATTAGCGATGGACAAATCGTCACGCTCGCCGGAATGCGAGCATGGGTCGCCAACACGGCGCTGGGCGCGGCGACGACCGACTACCGCGTCTACTATCAGAACAATGGTGGAATTTACGCGGGCTACCTGATCAAGGACGGCACGACGTTACAGCTCACGCCGCTCGGCGGCGGAACGCCGCAAGACAGCTACTACCTCCTGAACAGCGCGGCGCTGCAATCGATCAAGTCGGCGATTGTTTTTTGAAGTGGTGGTAAGTGATGAGCAAGCGGGCGCAACTGCCTGCTCGCCGCGCCAAACGTGCGGATGACAGCAAGAGCTGTATGGCCGGAACGCGTCACTTCGCGTTGCTCTCAGCCTCGATGCGGCCGAAAAAAAGAAAAGCCCCGACAAGTCGGGGCTTTTCTTTACATCAACTACTGGAGGCGCGAGCCGGAGTCGAACCGGCCTAAACGGCTTTGCAGGCCGCTGCATAACCGCTTTGCTATCGCGCCGCAAGCGGACTGGAACCTAGCTGCAGATTCTCAGATTTGTCTGGTGGGCAACCGTAAGGACCGACCCACCAAACAAAAAGGGAAGCGTTGCTTCCCCTTATGTATGGAGCGGGAGACGAGGCTCGAACTCGCGACCTCAACCTTGGCAAGGTTGCGCTCTACCAACTGAGCTACTCCCGCATTGCCCTACTTCACAACGCCTTGCACTTTTACTTCGCCAAACAACGCGTTGCTTCAAAATTTGGAGCGGGAGACGAGGCTCGAACTCGCGACCTCAACCTTGGCAAGGTTGCGCTCTACCAACTGAGCTACTCCCGCATTGTGCTGCTTTGCCCTGCTAACTGCTGCCTTATTACCGCAACTACACTCTTACTGCCACCGTCGCCTCAAACTGCGTGCATCGGAGAAACGAGATTATGGAGAATCGACCGAAACGTGTCAACCCCTTTTGCGAATGTCTTTAACCGAAAAGATTTCACTTATACGTCGGCGACGTTCGGACACGCCGCGGCCGCCAGCGCTGTCCCTCGATCGTTTTCCAGTCAGGCAACGCCGCCCCGCTCGCGGATCTGCGGCCACGCGAGTTTCATGTAATAGAGCATCGACCAGATCGTGAGGAACGCAGCCAGATAGATCAGCCACAGGCCCCACACACGCGTATCAACGTAGACTCCGCCGCCAAACGGCAACGGCCCGTAGAACAGCAGCATCGGAATCGCGACCATCTGGCACACCGTCTTGAACTTGCCGAGCGAATTCACGGCGACACTTTTCGAAGCGCCGATCTGCGCCATCCATTCACGCAGCGCCGAGATTGCAATCTCGCGTCCAACGATCACCAGCGCAATCGCCGAATCGATCCGCGCGAGTTGCACGAGCACCAGCAACGCAGCCGTCACCATCAGCTTGTCGGCGACCGGATCGAGAAACGCGCCGAACGCCGAGGTCTGATTCCATTTTCGGGCCAGAAAGCCGTCGAACCAGTCGGTGAGCGCCGCCAGAATGAAAATCGTCGCGGCCGCCAGATTGCGGTGTGCCGGGCTCATCATCATGTCGGGCAAATAAAACACGCCGACAACGAGCGGAATCAGGACGATCCGCAGCCAGGTCAGGAAAATCGGAAAATTAAACGGCATGGGCAGGCGCAGCGTCTGGCAAGGGAGATGCAATTGTGCCGTGTCACAAGGCCTGCCACAAGCAAAGCGGCGCACGGGGCCTGGCACACGCGTCACCGAAGCACCGCGTATCAGCCGCCTGTCGGGCCCCTCGCGGACACTTATTGGCCCGCCACCTGCCGCTCCTCAGGCAGCCTGGCGTACCGGGATCAGTGCAACTGCCGGTAGATCTGCTCGGCAAGCGCTTGCGAAATCCCTTCGACACTTGCCAGATCCTCGACGCTGGCCGCGACCACTCCACGCAGCCCGCCGAAGCGCGCCAACAGCCGCTGGCGCCGCTTCGCGCCCACCCCTTCAAGCTCTTCGAGCCGCGAGGTCTGGCGTGTCTTGCCGCGCTTCGCCCGCATGCCGGTGATGGCGAAACGGTGTGCCTCGTCACGGATCTGCGCGACCAGCATGAGCGCCGCGCTTTCCTTGCCGAGCTCGAGCGCCGCGCGGCCGTCGGCGAAAATCAAGGTCTCGAGGCCGACCTTGCGCCCCTCGCCCTTCGCGACACCGACCAGCATGTCGGTATCGAGACCCAGTTCGGTGAACACCTGGCGCGCGATTTCGACCTGGCCCTTGCCGCCGTCGATCAACACGATGGTCGGCAGAATGCCGCCGGCCGCCACCGGCTCCGCGGCATCCGCTGCGAGCGACGGGTCCGCGGACGCGTCGGTTTGCAATTCCGCGGCTTCGTCCGCAGCGTTCGCTGCTGCTTGCGCGACCATCTTCTCGTAGCGACGCGTGAGCACCTGGCGCATTGCCGCGTAGTCGTCGCCCGGGGTGATGCCGGTGATGTTGTAGCGGCGGTATTCGGACGACTGCATCTTGTGATGGTGATACACCACGCACGACGCCTGCGTCGCCTCGCCCATCGTGTGGCTGATGTCGAAGCACTCGATACGTAGATGCGCGAAGTCGTCGCACTCCATGCCGAGCGTATCGGTCAGCGCGCGCGTGCGGGCCTGCTGCGAGCCCTGTTCCGAGAGCAGCCGTGCGAGCGCGAGCCGCGCGTTCTGCTCGGCCATCGCGAGCCATGCGCGCCGTTGGCCTTGCGGCTGGCGCAGCACCGTCACTTTATGGCCGGCCTGCTCGATCAGCACATCGACCAGCTCGCGTGTGGAGGGCGCGTGGCTGACCACGAGCACCGGCGGGACGCGATTGCCGATGTAGTGCTGCGCGATGAACGCTTCCAGCACTTCAGATTCGATGCCGCCGGCGATTGCACGGCCCTTGCGCGGCGCCGAGGGTTCGAGTTCGGACCCGGCTGCATCATCCGCTTCGGTCTCGCCAGCCGCGTCTGCCTCGTCATCGTCCTCTTCGAGCGGCATCTCCTGAGCGATCGCGAGTGCGTCAGTTGCATCGGACGATGCGTTCGCCCCGCTTGTGGCCTCGTCAGATGCCGAACCGCCGCCGGTCGCAGCATCGATCAACAGGTCATCGTCGCCGCCCTCTTCCAGGCCGCCCTCACCGATCGTCAACGCGCTTTCCACATGCGCAGGGAAATAAGCCTTGTCGCCCAGATGCCGGCCACCGCGCACCATCGCGAGATTCACGCACACGCGCCCGCCGAGCGCGACGACCGCGAGAATATCCACGTCGCTATCGCCGCCGACTTCGATCGCCTGCTGATGCAGCACGGTCGACAGCGAACTCATCTGATTGCGCACCGCCGCGGCCTGCTCGAACTTCAGCTCACTCGCGAAGGCATGCATTTTCTGCTCGAGCTCCTTCATCACCTCGCCCTGCCGGCCGAGCAGAAAGCGTGACGCGTTGGCGACATCGCGCGCGTAATCCTCTTCGCTGATTGCCGCGACGCACGGCGCCGTACAGCGGCCGATCTGATGCAGCAGACACGGCCGCGTGCGATTGTTGAACACCGAGTCTTCGCAGGTGCGCAACTGAAACACGCGCTGCAGAATCTGGATGCTCTCGCGCACCGCCCACGCACTCGGGAACGGGCCGAAGTACTGATTCTTGCGATCCACCGAGCCGCGGTAATACGCCATGCGCGGAAACTTGTGGCCGGTCAGCTTGAGATAGGGATACGACTTGTCGTCGCGAAACAGAATGTTGTAACGCGGCGCCAGCGCCTTGATCAGATTATTTTCGAGCAGCAGCGCTTCGGCCTCCGAGCGCGTGACGGTCGTCTCGACGCGCGCGATGCGCGTCACCATCATCGCGATGCGCGGCGACAGTTGGGTCTTCGTGAAATAACTCGAGACGCGCTTCTTGAGATCGCGCGCCTTGCCCACGTATAGCACCGCGCCCTGCGTATCGTAATAGCGATAGACGCCGGGCAGATGCGGCAATTGGGCGAGCAATTTTTTCGGCTCGAAAACGTCGGTTGCTTCGGGTTCGGTCATGCAGAATCGGTTGGCTGGGACAGTGTCGCGAAGCTTCTGCCCGCGTGCTGCGAGCTGAATGCCCACTTAGGCGCGGAACCGCGGACGCGTGCTTTAGAATCGCCAGTTTAGAGCATTCCGCGTGCGTTCGAACCCTGCTGCATCGAGCGGCGTGATGCACCGGTGTAAGCCGGCGGCTGAACCTGATTGCATCGCCCGCCGGCAAGGCCCTGCAGAACCCGACCACGCCACCCGTCCCACTCTGCGACTCACGCCACCATGTCCTCCGCTACGCCCCCTGCCGAACAACCTGCCGCCGCGCCCACGGCAATCGCTTGCGATATCTTTTGCGCGGTAATCGACAATTTCGGCGATATCGGCGTGTGCTGGCGTCTCGCGCAGCAACTGGCGAGCGAACACGGCTGGCAGGTGCGTGTGTTCGTCGACGATCTGCATGCGTTCCAGATGCTGTGCCCGTCGCTGGCGCTGGATCGCGCGCGTCAGGCGGTTGGCGGCATCGTCATTGAACACTGGCACGAACCGGCCCACGCGGGCGACACGCTTGAAGTGGCTGACGTCGTAATCGAGGCATTCGCCTGCGAGTTGCCGCCGATTTACGTCGCCGCGATGGCGCGGCGCGAGCGCGTGCCGGTCTGGTTCAACCTCGAATATCTGAGCGCCGAAGACTGGGTCGCGGATTTCCATCTGCGGCCATCGCCGCATCCCCGCTATCCGCTGACGAAGACCTTCTTTTTCCCAGGACTCGGCCCCGGCACCGGCGGCGTGCTGAAGGAACGGCATCTCGACGCCGCGCGCGCGGCTTTCGAGACGTCGCAAGCGGCGCGCGAAGCGTGGTGGCTGAAGAGCACCGGCTGCGCGCCGCCACCGGCCACGGCTACGGTCGTCTCTCTGTTCGCCTACGAAAACCCCGCCGTCGACAGCCTGCTCGAGCAATGGCGGGACAGCGCCGAGCCGGTCGTTCTGCTGGTGCCGGAAGGCCGCATTTCGGGCGCGGTGGCACGCTTTTTCGACCTGCCTTCGTTTGCCGCCGGTTCACACGCCGGGCGCGGCAGCCTCAGCGTCCACGCACTCGCCTTTACCGGGCAACCCGGCTACGACACGCTGCTGTGGGCCAGCGACATCAATTTCGTGCGTGGCGAAGATTCGTTCGTGCGCGCCCAATGGGCCGCCAAACCCTTTGTCTGGCACATCTACCCCCAAGCCGACGACGCCCATCTGCCAAAGCTCGACGCAGCGCTCGCTCACTATGGCCGCACCCTGCCCGCCGATGCGCGGGACGCCCTCGCACGCTTCTGGCACGCATGGAACGGCGCGGGCCGGCCGGACTGGGCTGAATTCCAGCGCCACCGCGCAGCGCTGAAGCAACGCGCGGCCGAATGGGCCGGCGAACTGGCCAAGGTGGGCGACCTCGCCGGAAATCTGGCCTTGTTCGCAAAAAGTCAGTTAAAATAAGCGGTTATCCAACGGCCGACGACGCAAGCGCGGCCCGATCGCAGCGAGTTGCCCTGGGAAATTCATTCGGCAAATGCGCCTGGCAAACTTGTCAGACAACTCGTGAGGCGCACCCATCAGCCAGTCTGCTTGGCCTTGGCGAACCCGGCATCGAAAGATGCATGATCTGCTCCCCGCTCCGTATGTCTCCAGATGTGAGTGGTGGAAATGTCAAAAAAGGGGCGCATCCTGTCGATCGGTGCCACTCGTGTACACGCCCGCACAGGGTAAAAAGCAGGTAACGGATTGCAGGAGTTGCAGGTTTGCAACTTCGCCGCGAGTCACCGCGGCAAGCCGGCCACGCGCCACGCACTGCTCCCGGCAGATGCCGCTCCCAAGCGGCGCCGCGCCGTACAGAGTGCGAGGAGCAGCGAAGCCGCTTGCGCCGTATGCCGTTGAGCAAAAGTTGAAGCTACTTATTTCGTACAGGACAGTTTTATGAAGACCGCACAGGAACTCCGCACCGGCAACGTAGTCATGATCGGCGCAGACGCGATGGTCGTGCAAAAGGCCGAATACAACAAATCGGGCCGCAACTCCGCCGTCGTCAAGATGAAGTTCAAGAACCTGCTGACTGGCGCAGGCATGGAAAGCGTGTACAAGGCAGACGACAAGTTCGACGTCGTCGTGCTGGAGCGCAAGGAAGTCACGTACTCGTACTTCGCTGACCCGATGTACGTGTTCATGGACGCCGATTACAACCAGTTCGAAGTCGAAGGCGAAATGATGGGCGATGCCCTCCATTACCTCGAAGACGGCATGGCTTGCGAAGTCGTGTTCTACAACGAGAAAGCCATCTCGGTCGAACTGCCGACCACGCTGGTCCGCGAAATCACCTACACGGAACCGGCTGTCAAGGGCGATACGTCGTCGGGCAAGGTGTTGAAGAACGCCAAGCTGACCACCGGCTTCGAACTGCAAGTGCCGCTCTTCTGCGCCATCGGTGACAAGATCGAAATCGACACGCGTACGCACGAGTACCGCAGCCGCGCCTAAAGCGCCTGCTGCCCGAATCCTGCGCGGGAGCAAATCCGGCGTAGTGAAAAAATGGCAAAAAAAAAGCGCCCACATTGGGCGCTTTTTCTTTTTTGCGCCGCCGTGTATGGTTGAGGAAAACTTTACCGGTGATTTTCTCAAAAATGCCTGTCCGCTGCCCGTTTCTTCCGGCCTTGCGTCAAACAAACCATTGATAAGCTTAAGTAATTAGCTTTGGCACAGTCCATGCTTCTCTGGGATACGGGCCCGTAAGGCTTTATTTCCTCAACTCCGGAGATGCGGCATGAATAACGACATCGCTGAAGGCAAGTGGAAGCAAATGATCGGCAAGGCCAAGACAGCATGGGGTGAATTGACGGACGACGAGCTGACCAAGGCAGAAGGCCGCGCCGACAAATTGACTGGGCTGATCCAGGAACGATACGGTAAGACCCGCGAGCAAGCGGAACTGGAGGTAAGACGTTTCTTCGACAGCAACCGGGATTTCTGACCGGTCGAATGAAGGAAATACAAGTGCCCTGCCCACACGTTACATCGCGTCAGAGCGGGCATTCCCTGAAAGCAAAGGACCAGAACTACGTGAGTCGAATCGCCCCTTGTACCGCGTCCATGCCAATTGGCCCGCGGCTATCCTGCCGCCGTGGCCAACGCTGGCCGCGCGGTATGGCATTCGACCGGCAGTACCGGCCAGCCACCGCGCCCGTGTCGCGCGCCAGCGTATCGGCGCGGCATACCGGGCATTCCGTCCATCTAAAAAATAGCGCTCGCCATGCCACATGCCCTGATTGTTGAAGACGATCCCAATAGCCTGTCAGGCCTGTCCGCCATCCTCGCTGCCGACGGCTTCTCCGTCGACACCGCGACCACTATCGCCGAGGCCCGGGCGGCACTGACGCGCTTCATCCCCGACGTCGTGCTGGTCGATTTGAATCTGCCGGACGGCAGCGGGCTCGATGTGTTGCAGCACCTGCCCGCGCACCCGCCCGGCGGCGCCTTGCCCGTGATTGTGATGACCGGCAACGCGACGGTGGAGAGCGCGATCGAGGGTCTGCGGCACGGCATCTGGGACTATCTGCTCAAACCGGTCAACATCCCGCGTCTGCGCAGTCTGCTCGCCCGGATTCCGCGTCCCTACGAGCTGACCGAAGAAGTCCAGACATTGCGCGCGTCGCTACGTCAACTCGGTCGTTTCGGCTCGTTACTGGGTCGCAGCGGCGCGATCCAGCATGTGTACGACACGATCGAACATATCGCGCCGACCGAAGCCGCCGTGCTGATTTCCGGCGAAGCCGGCACGGGCAAGCAACTCGCCGCGCGCACGCTGCACGACATGAGCCGGCGCCGCAAAGGGCCGTTTGTCACGTTCGACTGCCGCACGGCGGGTAGCGTCGCGGCGCATCGCTCGCTCGACAGCCTGCTGTTCGGCCACGAGCGCGGCGCGTTTGGTGGTGCCGAGCAACGCGAACCGGGCCTGTTCGAGCAGGTCAGCGGCGGCACGCTGTTCATCGACGAAATCGCCGAACTGCCGCGCGCCCAGCAGGAAGCGCTGCTGCGCGCGCTCGATTCGCAGACCTTCATGCGGGTTGGTGGCACGAATCAGGTAGTGACCGACTTCCGGCTGATCGCCTCGACGCGGAAAAATCCACGCGCGGCGGTCGCCGACGGCAGCTTGCACGAAGACCTCGCGCTGCGTCTCGAAGCGGCCGCCGTCACGTTGCCGCCGTTGCGCGAGCGCGGCGAAGATCCGGCGCTGATTGCGCAAGCTGTTGTCGACGAACTGAATCACGAAGCGATCGCGCGCGGCACCGCGGAAGTCACCAAGCACGTCGGGCCGAATTTCCTGCGCGAGTGCCTTTCGTACGAATGGCCGGGCAATGCGCGCGAGTTGCAGGATCGTGTACGCCGGGCCTATCACGCGTCAGGCGACGTGCTGGAATCGTTGCGTGCCGATGAAGCGGGCTCGGTCAACGGGCGCGATCTGAACGGCAGCCGCGTGCAGGTCACCGTCGGCACGCCGCTCGCGGACGTCGAGGAAATGCTGATTCGCGCGACGCTCGATGCCGTCGGCGGCACGCGCCATCGCGCGGCCTCGCTGCTGGGCATCAGTCCGAAGACGCTGTACAACAAGCTGCAACGGATGCGGTTGAACTGAATGGCCGAGGCCGGCTTCGCGGCTGGCCAGGCTTGAATAGAAAACGGCGCCTGAAAAAGGCGCCGTTTTTTTGCTCGATGCAAACGCTTTGGCTACTGACCAGTTGCCTACCGGTCGCTCATGCAAACGCGCTGCGCAACAAGGCCTGCGCTTGCAGATACTGCGGCTCGGCTACGAGCTTGCTCCACTTCAGCGCCTTGCCGCGCGGCCGCATGCGCTTAAGCCGCTGCTGCGATTCTTTGGACGGCGTGAAACGCAGTGCGTCCAACACTTTCTCCGCTTCGTCCGGCTGATTGCAGATCAGCACCATGTCGCAACCGGCCTGCAGCGCGGCGCTCGCGCCTTCCGTCAGCGTGCCACCCTGGCGCGCGGCTTCCATCGAGAGATCGTCGCTGAAGACAGCGCCTTCGAAACGCAATTTTTTGCGCAGGATGTCCTGCAGCCAGACACGCGAGAAACCCGCCGGCTTCGAGTCGACCTGAGGATAAACCACATGTGCGGGCAGCACGGCCCCGAGCGACACGCCAAGCCAATCGTACGGCGCCACGTCCTCGCGCAGGATCTCGTCGAGCGCGCGGTCGTCGACCGGGACCGCAACGTGGGAGTCCGCCTGCGCGAAACCGTGCCCTGGGAAAT
Organism: Paraburkholderia sp. D1E; assembly: GCF_052682275.1. Classification (NCBI taxonomy): domain Bacteria; kingdom Pseudomonadati; phylum Pseudomonadota; class Betaproteobacteria; order Burkholderiales; family Burkholderiaceae; genus Paraburkholderia; species Paraburkholderia sp. D1E. Next base: position 5,646,034 of record NZ_JBQYMB010000001.1, on the reverse strand, counting down.
GCTTGCCGCAATTGCTCATGCCGGCCAATGCGAGGCCGTGGTTGAGACTCTTCGCCAGCAAGGTCACGACGCGCGGATCGCGATGGAACGAGCGATCGCCGATCACCTGCGACTGACCGTAATTCAGATCGAGCACCGGCGTAAAACTCATATCGATACCGCACGCGCGCAATTCGGCCGCGAGGATATAGCCGACCGCGGTCGTCACCTTCGTGGCGTGCAGCACGTCGCTATCCCACAGCGCGCCGAGCTTGCCCATCGCCGGCAGCACCGTGAAGCCGTCAGTGCGAAAACGCTGCACGCGGCCGCCTTCGTGGTCGACGGCAATCAGCAGATCGTCGCGAATCGCGCGGATCGAATCGGTCAGCGCGATCAATTGCGCGCGGCTCTCGTAATGGCGCGCGAACAGAATCACGCCGCCGGTCATCGGATGGGCAAGGCGGCGTTTGTCGTCGTGGTTCAGCGTTGTGCCGACCACGTCGAGCATGACCGGTCCGGGAGTGGTTTTCATCGAATTCCGCTAGAAAAAAGCCTGGAGCAAAGAGAGACTCGGCCGACGTGCGCCGCGTTCAAGATATTTTTATTCGTCGCTGGCCGGCGCGTGGGGAGAGTCCGATCCTCGCAAGCCATCCCCAGTTTCGGCGATCACGAACGACACGGCATAATCGCGTTCGTCGCTGATCGTCACACGTGCCGTGATGCCGCGCGCGTCGAGCCATTCGGCCAGTTCACCCGACGCAACCACCATCGGCTCGCCGCTTGGTTTGTTGAGCGTTTGCAACGCGCGCCAGGTCATCGGCCAGCGCATGCCGAGGCCGATCGCTTTCGAGAATGCTTCTTTGGCCGAGAACCGTGTGGCGAGAAAGGCGAGTCCACGCGCCGCCGAACGCGCGTGGCGCGCGTGATAAACGCGCAGCTCGTCCGGGCCGAGCACCTTCTCGGCGAAGCGGCCGTTGGTGCGTGTCATCACCGCGGCCACGCGGCTGACCTGAACGATATCCGTGCCAATGCCGTAGATCGTCATGGCGCCGCCGCGGCCTTAAGCGCTTGCGCCGAGACGGGCGGCGACCATGATCGCCTTCATCTCGCGCACCGCGTTGTCCCAGCCGGCGAAGATCGCATGCGCGACGATCGCGTGGCCGATATTCAGTTCGACGATACCTTCGATCGCGGCGATCTGCTGAACGTTGGTGTAGTGCAGGCCGTGGCCCGCATTGACCTTGATGCCAAGCGTTGCGCCGAACTCGACGGCACGCACCACGCGCTCATATTCGCGCTGCTGCTCGACGGGATCGTGTGCTTCCGCATAGCGGCCGGTGTGCAGTTCGATCACCGGTGCGCCCGCTTCGTGCGCGGCTCGGATTTGCGTTTCGTCCGGATCGATGAAGAGCGACACGCGCGAGTTCACTGCGGCGAGTTGCCTGCATGCGGCACGCACCGCTTCGAACTGGCCGGCAACGTCGAGGCCGCCTTCGGTCGTCAGCTCCTGACGCTTTTCCGGCACGAGGCAAACGTCGTGCGGCTGCACTTCACACGCAATGTCGAGCATCTCCTGCGTGACCGCGCATTCCAGATTCATGCGCGTTTTCAACAGCGGCCGCAGCTTGCGCACGTCGGCATCGACGATATGGCGGCGGTCTTCACGCAGATGCAACGTGATCACATCGGCGCCGGCCTCTTCGGCCATCAACGCGGCGCGGATCGGATCGGGATAAGAGGTGCCGCGCGCGTTGCGCAGCGTGGCGACGTGATCGATGTTCACGCCCAGGTCAATCACATTCGGCGACGTAAGAAAGAAGCTCATAAGTTCTGCAAGTCGATCAGTATCTGGCGCGTCGCGAGCGGCGTGCCGCCAAGGTAAGTGTTGAGCAGAAAGCGCATCAGCGTTTTGCTTTGCGCCACTGTCTGCGCTCGATGGTAATCGTCCTTTTCCATATCGAGCAAGGTCTGTCCGGCGATTACCGGCCAAAGCGCTGGCAGATCGTCGGAGGCTTCGCGCACGCCCCGCTCCGGATCGAACACGTAGCGGCCTTCGGCCTGCACCGCTTTGCGCGCAACGGTGCGATCGAGCGCCATCGCATAACCGGTTTCGCGCAGCAGCACGCGCTCGAACGAACGTAGCACCTGCACGGGCGGTTCGTCATGCGCGAGGCGCGTCATCGTAACGACGTAGTGATGGAACAGTTGCGGATGCGGATCTTCGCGCGCGCAGAATTTGACCATCAATTCGTTGACATAGAAACCGCAAAGCAGCGCGCCACCAGCTAAAGGCAACATGCCGCCGACCCATTCGGCGCCGGTCAGCGTGCGCACTTCGGATTTGCCGGTCCATGACAACGCAAGCGGTTGGAAGGTCTGCAACACGCCGCGCAAAGCGGAATGCGGACGCTTCGCGCCCTTCGCGACGAGCGCGAGACGGCCATGATCGCGCGACAGCACGTCGATGATCAGACTGGTTTCACGGTAGGGATAGCTGTGCAGGACGAAAGCTGGTTGCTCCGCGATCCGGTAATCGGAAGCGGAGGTACGCGGCGCGCGGCGTACCGGCGCTTTGCGCGGCTCGCCTTCGGCGCCCTGAACAGCCTGAGCGCTTTTGGCACCCGATGAGGATTTTTTGGTACTGCGAGCGGGTTTGGATGGCTCGCGTGCCGGCGCTGCCGGCTCCGAGTTGTCCGGGTCAGCGTCGGAATTCAGCGTCATCCACGCGTCATTCGTACCCATACGCGCGGAGTCCAGCCTCGTTATCAGCCCAGCCGCTCTTCACCTTGATGAAGGTTTCCAGATACACCGGGCCGTCGAACAGTTTTTCCATATCGAGGCGGGCTTCAGTGCTGATCTGCTTCAGCTTGGCACCCTTCTGGCCGATGATCATCGCCTTTTGCGTATCGCGTTCCACCAGGATGGTCGCAAAAATGCGGCGCAGACGCCCTTCTGTCTCGAACTTGTCGATCAGAACGGTGCTCGTGTACGGCAGTTCATCGCCCGTCCAGCGGAACACTTTTTCGCGCAGGATTTCGGCGGCAAGAAAACGCTCGCTACGATCGGTCAGGTCGTCTTCGCCGTAGATCGGCGTGCCTTCCGGCAGGAACGGCTTGATCGTCGCCATCAGACGCTTGATGTCGTCCGGATTCTTCGCCGACAGCGGCACGATCTCGTTGAACTGGCGCAACGCGGCCACCTGCTGCATGAACGGGAACAGCGAATCCTTATCCGACACGCGATCGAGCTTGTTCGCGATCAGCAGCGTGGGCACCGACGGCGGGATCAGATCGAGCACCTTCTGGTCGTCCGGGCCGAAGCGGCCGGCTTCGATCACGAACAGGATCGCGTCGACCGAACTCAGCGTGGACGTGACCGCGCGGTTGAGCGAACGGTTCAGCGCGCCGCTGTGCTTGGTCTGGAAACCCGGCGTGTCGACGAAGATGTACTGCGCGTCTTCAAGCGTATGGATGCCGGTGATGCGGTGGCGCGTGGTCTGCGCCTTGCGCGACGTGATACTGACTTTCTGGCCGACCAGCGCGTTCATCAGCGTGGACTTACCGACGTTAGGGCGGCCGACGATCGCGACCATGCCGCAGCGAAAACCAGTGGGAGTGGGAGCGTTCATATTCGGGCTACGGCAAGTTCAGATCGACGCGCGGGGAATGGCGCGCCGATGGCAATCAATGGCCCGCATCGGCGACGCGGGTTTGCACCGCGTCGACTACGCCGGGTTCGTCTTCGATAGGTGCCGGCACGCCAGGCGTGGGCACAGCGGCGCCGGGAACGGCTTCACGGCTGCGGTGTTTGTCGGCGCCACGTACAGCGGCGGCATCAGGCTTGGCTTCAGAGGCCATGACGTCCGTAGGCCTGGCGCCTTCGGATCGGATTTCGGCGGATTTGGCGTCCAACTTTTCGGCCGGCTTGTCTGTCGCGGCTTTGTCGGCAGACTTGTCGCTCGCGTGGGAGGCTGCCTTGTCGGCTCTTTCCGCCCTATCTGCGCGCTCTGACTTGTCCTGTCCGCTGTATTCCACATGCGCGGCGCGAATCACAGCCAGCGGCGCGGACGTCGCAGTCAGGGTCGGCCGTTCGGCTGCGGGCTCCGCCACCGGCGGGGTGCGGGCTCCGCGCTCGCTTTTGCGATCCGGGCTGCGCAAATCAAGGGCAGCCTGTACGCCGGTCACACCCGGCACGATCTCCTGCTCGACATTCTTCGCCGCGCGGGCACCTTTAGAACGCTTGGGCTTGGCGACCACCGCGGGCGCGGCGGCCACCACTTCGTCGAGCGCCTTCTTGGCCGCGGCCTGTTCGGCCGCCCGACGGCTCGCGCCGGAACCGGACACTTTGACGTCCAGCTTCGGCACCGTGCATTCGACTTCAAACTGCTGATTGTGCGCCGCACCATGAGTTGCGACGACCGTGTACGTGGGCAACGCGATTTTGTGACCCTGCAGATATTCCTGCAGCAGCGTCTTGGCGTCTTTGCCGAGCGTGCGCGGGTCGATGTGATCGAGAATCGGCACGTAAAGGCGCTTGATCACCGTTTGGGCGGCATCGAAGCCACCGTCGAGGAACACCGCGCCCAGCACGGCTTCGAGCGTGTCAGCCAGGATCGACGGACGGCGGAAGCCACCGCTGCGCAGTTCGCCCTCACCGAGACGCAGCCCTTCGGAAATATTCAGGGCCTGAGCGATTTCGTAAAGTGATTGCTGTTTAACCAGATTGGCGCGGACGCGCGACAGGTCGCCTTCATCCAGTTTGCCGAAACGTTGGAACAAAAGCGCAGCCACCGCGCAATTTAGAACGGAGTCGCCGAGGAACTCGAGCCGTTCGTTATGCGTGGAGCTATGGCTGCGGTGCGTTAAAGCCTGGCGCAACAATTCCGCATTGCGAAATTCGTAGCGCAGACGGCTTTCCAACGGAGATAGGGGCATGGGCAGAGTATAACGCGGGCGCCTGCCCCGGCGAAAACGCGGGACGGCCAGCGGAAAAAGCGTAGTGAAGCGACGTTACCGCGGATTCTTAAAGTAGCGTGATAACACGCCGCGACGGAAATGACCCAGATGGGGCCATCGCCGCGGCGTGTCGTGCAATCAATGCATGCGCGCTCAGTGGAATGGGCCGATGCGTTTCAGATTGCTGAAGTTCATCCAGATGAAAAACGCGCGACCGACGATATTCTTGTCCGGCGCAAAACCCCAATAGCGGCTATCAGCGCTGTTATCGCGGTTGTCACCCATCATGAAGTAATTGCCCGGCGGCACTTTGCAGATCACGCCGCGTGCGTTGTACGTGCAGTTATCGCGATACGGATAATCTTCCGCGCCAACGATGAACGGCGGCACGGCCGGGTTGTTCAGAATCGCGTTCTTGCGGCCATCAAGATCTTCTTCGAATTGCTTCGCGTAGCCGAGGCGCTCTTCGTCGAGGTAGTCAGGCAGCGCCGTTTCCGGTACCGGCTTGCCGTTGATCGTCAGTTGCTTGTCCTGATAAGCAATGGTGTCGCCCGGCAGGCCAATCACGCGCTTGATGTAGTCGACGGATTCGTCTTTCGGGTAGCGGAACACCACAACGTCGCCCCGCTCGAGCGGACGGCCTTCAGTGAGCTTCGTGTTGATGATCGGCAGACGGATGCCGTAGTCGAATTTATTGACGAGGATGAAGTCGCCTACCAGCAGCGTCGGCACCATCGAGCCCGAAGGAATCTTGAACGGCTCGACCACAAACGAGCGCACCACAAACACCACCAGAATCACCGGGAAGAAGCTCGCCGAGTACTCGAGCCACCACGGTTGGCGCAGCTTGTCGTCACGCAGACGGGCACGTGTTTGCGCCGCGTTTTCGTCGGCGAAACGCTCGCCGACGCGTGCCTGCTGGCGGTCGAACTCGGCGACCACCGCATCCGCCGCGCGCCGCCGCTGCGGCACGAAAATCAGTTTGTCTGCGACCCATGCGACGCCCGTCAAAATGACGAGCACAAAAAGAATCAGCGCAAAATTCATAGAGTTCCGTTGTTCGTCTTATTTGTCTTCGACACGCAGGATCGCGAGGAAAGCCTCTTGCGGAATCTCGACCGACCCCACCTGCTTCATTCGCTTCTTGCCTGCCTTTTGTTTCTCGAGCAGTTTCTTCTTACGGGAAATATCGCCGCCGTAGCATTTTGCCAGCACGTTCTTACGCAACGCTTTAATGTTTTCGCGCGCAATGATGTTCGCGCCGATGGTGGCCTGAATCGCGACGTCGTACATCTGGCGCGGAATCAGTTCGCGCATCTTCGCCGCCACTTCGCGGCCGCGATACTGGCTTTGCGAACGGTGCACGATCACCGACAACGCATCCACCTTGTCGCCGTTGATCAGCATGTCGACCTTCACGACGTCTGCCGCGCGGTATTCCTTGAATTCGTAATCCATCGACGCGTAGCCGCGCGAGATCGACTTCAGACGGTCGAAGAAATCGAGCACGACTTCGCCCATCGGGATTTCGTAGGTCAACTGCACCTGACGGCCGCGATACTGCATGTTGATCTGGTTGCCGCGCTTGTTCGTACACAGCGTGATTACCGCGCCGACGTACTCTTGCGGCATGTACAGGTTCACCGTGACGATCGGCTCACGTACTTCCTCAATCTTCGACGGCTCCGGCATCTTGGCCGGATTTTCGACCATGAGGAGCGTGCCGTCGCGCTGCAGGACTTCGTACACCACGGTCGGCGCCGTGGTGATCAGGTCCATGTCGAACTCACGCTCGAGACGCTCCTGCACGATCTCCATGTGCAACAGACCGAGGAAGCCGCAACGGAAACCGAAGCCAAGCGCCTGCGACACTTCCGGCTCGTACTGCAGCGAGGCGTCGTTGAGCTTCAGCTTTTCCAGCGAATCACGCAGCGCGTCGTACTGGTTGGCTTCAACCGGATAGAGGCCGGCGAACACCTGCGGCTTCACTTCCTTGAAGCCCGGCAGCGGCTCGGCAGCCGGACGGTTCACCAGCGTGACGGTGTCGCCCACCTTCGCTGCGGCCAATTCCTTGATGCCGGCGATGATGAAACCCACCTGCCCGGCCGACAACGATTCGAGATTCTTCGACTTCGGCGTAAACACGCCGATGTGCTCAACTGGGTACTGCGCGCCGGTCGCCATCATGCGGATCTTGTCTTTCGGACGAAGCGTGCCGTTCATCAGACGCACCAGCATCACGACGCCGACGTAATTGTCGAACCACGAGTCGATGATCAGCGCCTGCAACGGTGCTTCCGGATCGCCCTTGGGCGGCGGCACTTTGGCGATCAGTGCTTCGATCACGTCCTCCACGCCAAGGCCGGTCTTCGCGCTGCAACGCGTAGCGTCGGTTGCGTCGATACCGATCACGTCTTCGATTTCTTCGATTGCGCTCTCGGGGTTCGCGGCCGGCAAATCGATCTTGTTGAGCACCGGAATCACGTCGACGCCAAGCTCAATCGCCGTATAGCAGTTGGCGACGGTTTGCGCTTCCACGCCCTGGCTTGCGTCGACGACCAGCAACGCGCCTTCACACGCGGACAGCGAGCGGCTGACTTCGTACGAGAAGTCGACGTGGCCCGGCGTGTCGATCATGTTCAGGTTGTAGATCTGCCCATCACGGGCCTTATAGGTCAGTGCGGCGGTTTGTGCCTTGATGGTGATGCCCCGCTCGCGCTCGAGATCCATCGAGTCGAGCACTTGAGATTCCATCTCGCGGTCGGACAAGCCACCGCAGATCTGGATGATGCGATCGGCGAGCGTCGACTTGCCATGGTCGATGTGCGCAATGATCGAAAAGTTACGAATATGATCCATTCAGTACCGATCAAGCGAAAAAGGCGCGCCCGGACAATAGCGGAGCACGCCTTGTAAGTAGGTGAAAAACCTATCTATTTTAGCCGAAAAGGCTATCGCCCGGCGCATCTTGCGAGGCTCGGGCGGAAAAGACGGCTCAGGAGAGACGTGAAACCGGGGGTCAACGACGCACGTTTGCGTCTGGTTGGGCCCTTAATTGGATCCCGAATGTGTGGATCCCGAATGCGCCGCCACAAAGCGTGCGGCGAGCGCGGCGCGAACCCGCGCCGCGTCAAGGTGATAGTGACACAGTTCGACACCGTCGCAGAGCAGAACCGGCACTAGCTCGTTGTAACGGGCTTCCAGCAATGGATCGGTGTCAATGTCCATCACGACGACTTGCGCGCCGAATTCGGCCAGCAAAGGCTCGAGCGCGGCACGCATGTCGTCGCATAAGTGGCACCACACGCGCCCGTAGAGCGTGAGCGGCGCCACTTTCTTCATTTCTGCGCGCTGCGCGGACGAATCGGCACGAACTGCGTGTTCTCGCCGCGACGAACCAACAGCGCCACCATCTTCTGCGGGTCGAGGTGCGAGCTCAGGTCGTCGAACTGCTTCGCGCTCGTGATATCCGTATCGCCCACACGCAGGACGATGTCGCCCTTTTGCAGCCCAACGCGCACAGCCGGGCCATCTACTGCGTCGATCTGCACACCGTTGTGCAGTTTCAGCGCCTTCAGCTGGTCAGAAGGAATATCGCTAACGGCGAGACCTAGCACGTTCGTGGCGCGCTGCTTCGGCACTGGCGGCTTCTTCTGATCCGCCTTGGCGGTCTTGTCCGGCTGCATCTCGGCAATCGTGACCGGCAGATCGCGCGTCTGGCCCTTGCGCCAGATCGTAATAGTCGACTTGGTGCCCGGCTTCGTATCGCCGACCATGCGCGGCAAATCTGTTGCCGTGTCGACCGAATGACCATTGAACTTCAGGATGATGTCGCCGGGCTGCACGCCCGCCTTGTCCGCTGGACCGCCCGGTTCGACGCTGCTGACGAGCGCACCCTGCGCCTTCGGCAAACCGAGCGAATCGGCTACGTCCTTCGTCACTTCGCCGATCGCCACTGCGATCCGGCCGCGCACTACCTTACCCGAGGTTTTCAGCTGATCGGCCACACGCATCGCCTCGTCGATCGGAATGGCGAACGAGATGCCCATGAAACCGCCAGTACGGCTGTAAATCTGCGAATTGATGCCGATCACTTCGCCCTGCATGTTGATCAGCGGACCGCCTGAATTGCCCGGATTGACGGCCACGTCGGTCTGGATGAACGGCAGATAATCGCCCGTGTCGCGCCCCTTGGCGCTGACGATGCCGGCCGTCACCGTGTTCTCGAGACCGAACGGCGAACCGATCGCGACCACCCACTCGCCCACACGCACCTTGTTCGAGTCGCCAATCGTAATGGTCGGCAAATTGGCAGCACTGATCTTCACGACGGCAACATCGGTCCGATCGTCCACACCGATCAGTTTGGCCTTGAACTCGCGCTTATCGGTGAGGGTGACGTAAATGGTGTCCGCGTCGTCCACGACGTGCGCGTTGGTCATCACGTAGCCGTCTGCCGACAGGATGAAGCCTGAGCCGACGCCGCTGTTCTGCTCGGGATCGCTGTTATCCGGTGAGTCCTGGCTGCCGCCGCTACCGCTTCCGCCGTTATCGCCGCCGCGCGGCGTACCAGGCGTACCCGGTGATTGCGGCGACTGCGGCAACGGGATGCCGAAGAAGCGGCGGAAAAACTCCGACATGTCGCCGTCGTCCATGCCTGGCGGCAGTCCGCCGCGGGCACTGCTGTTCGACACGCGCGTGGTCGTGCGAATGTTGACGACTGCCGGACCAACCTTGTCGACGAGGTCAGTGAAGTCGGGCAGATTGGCTGCGGAAGCCGCCGACGCCGTGTGCGGCACGAGCGGCAAACACGCCGCTACCACCGCGGCCGCGAGGAATTTGCGCACCGAGAAAGTCGTCATATCGTAGCAAGCCGAGGGATTCGAGTGATTCGGAGGATTACTTCGGAGCTTTATATTCTATGGCAGACGCAAATTGCTGCAATGTGGTCTGGGGCACTTCACCAAGCAGAGTAATCCAGAAGTCGCCGCGCCGCTTGACCAGCACGTGGGTGGCGCCGCTGCTACCCGCGCCTTCCTTGCGAGTATTGTTCTCGACCGGCTCGACAAACACCGAAATGGCCGCGAGGCCGTCGGAAAATACGGCCTGATCGACCGGAATGGTCGGCTGGCTCGCCTCACGCGCGGCCATTGGGCGGCGCAGTTCGCGAATCTTGCGGAAGCCCGGCACCGTCGGCGTGATCTGCCAGCCTTGCGCAGCCATATCGACCGGCTCGACCGGCGGACGCACCACCGTCCAACCTGCCAGATTACGAATACCGTTGACGATGGCGGTCTTGTCGACCGGCACGCCGATGCGAATCTGCGAAAACGACAACTGCTCAAGCACCTGGCCGTTCGGGTCAAGCGTCTGCGCACGCAGCAGCAGACCAGTCTTCTTGTCGGCCCACAGCTTGTAAGCAAAACGATATGCGTCTTTCGGGTCGAGCTCGATCACCTGACTGTCGATACCCGCGACGCGATCGTCGCCGAGCAGCTTCGGCTCGTACACAGACAGCACCTGCTCGCCGCTTACAGCCAGCAGAGCAGGAAACGAATCTTTGTTCTGGCGCTTCTCAACCACGCACAGATGCCGTTCAGGTACGAACGTGTAGAGATCTTCGTTATGGCGGAGCATTTTGCGCGGCTTGCCGTCGAGGCTTTCGAGCTGCTCGAATTCGCCGTCCGTGCGGGTCGCGTAGTGCGCGATCTGCGACGTCTGAACGAAATTGCCGCGCTGATAGACGAACGCGCCCTCATAGTTCTGCTGCTGGGCGGCCTGATGGATTCGATCGAGCAGCTCCGCGGCCGTGCGACGGGCGACGAGTGGATCGTCGGTTTGTGCAAAGACCCGCGGTGTAGCGGACAACAATACGGCTGCGCAGAACAGAAATGCCGGCAGCCGCCCCCAGATAGTCGTTTTATTCAACCGCGGAGTCTGCATCAAACTATTGGCCTTGCGTAGAAACTGCGGCAGCGCGAATCAGCGGCATCGAGCCCGGCATGACCGGTTGTTGCGCGAATTGCTGGTGAGCTTCCAGATACTGATCGAGACTTGCGTCACGAATGATGTTGGCGTCTTGCGCGACCGGCTGGACCGCGGCGGCAGGCATCGAGGCCATGGCCACGCGTTGCAGCGAATCGCCGTGCGACTGGATGGACGCGACTTGCGTCACGCCCGGGCCACCCGGCACGCCTTGCAGTTGCGGCACGACGATCCACGTCAATGTGGCAGCGGCGGCAGCGACAGCAAAGGCCGGCACAACCCGGCGACGCAGCGCCAGCAAGCGGCGCGCGACCGGCATTGCGGCAGGCGCGAGCAGGTGCGGCTCATTGCCGAGACGTGCGGCAAAACCGCTCAGGAACGCATTGCTCGCCGCTGGGCTAACCGCCAGATCGTCGGAGCGCAGCGCGTCGCCGATCAGGTGATAGCACGACCAGGCGGCACGATCTTCGCCATCCAGTCCGGAAACAAACGTGTTGAGATGCTCTTCGCCGAACAGCTCACCGTCGACAAAAGCGGACAGACGCTCGCCGCGCGAGCTGGCTTGCGATTGCATCGAGACCGACCCCATGATGCTCCCCATCTTACAAATACCCCGTAGTGACACCACTAATCCAGATATTGCACCCGCGTCCCGTCCGGCGGGCTGGTGTTTACCAGCGCTTGCCTTCAGGTGTGTCAAGCAACGGACGCAATTTTGCCGCAATGGCTTCGCGAGCGCGAAAAATTCGTGATCTGACTGTGCCAATTGGGCAACCCATCATCTCAGCGATTTCCTCGTAGCTCAAACCTTCAATTTCACGAAGAGTAATGGCGGTGCGCAACTCTTCCGGTAAAACCGCCATCGCAGCATTGACCGTCTCAGCGATCTGCTTGCTCATCAACATCGACTCAGGCGTGTTGATATCCCTTAGTTGGTCGGCGTCCGAGAAAGTTTCAGCTTCTTCAGCATCTGCTTCGGTCGAAGTCGGTGCGCGCCGCCCTTGGGTCGCAAGGTAGTTCTTTGCCGTGTTGACCGCAATCCGGTACAACCACGTATAAAAGGCCGAATCCCCGCGAAACTGCGGCAACGCCCGGTACGCCTTGATAAAGGCGTCCTGGGCGACGTCTTCTACTTCAGCCGGGTCCCGCACGAGGCGGGAGATCAGCCGGAGAATCTTACGGTGGTATTTGGAGACCAGAAGCTCGAACGCGGCCTTGTCGCCCTTCTGGACGCGCTCGACCAGCAACTGATCAATTTCTTTTTCGCTCACCTGATAAATCCGTTAACTATAGGGCGCATGGCGGGGGACCATTGTAGCGTCCCCATCATCGCGGCACGTTACTCAGGTAACAGCGGTTACAGTCGTTACAGTCAGGCACCGGCGCCATGCCGGCCCAGCACGGCCAGACCCCGGAAGACAGATGCCGGAAGCGCGTCAGCGGCAAGAAGTAGCGTGCGGGAGCGCCCCTGGTCCGGCACCAGCGCCAGAACGAGCAAGCGGCCACTCCATTGTGAGCAGCCAGCAATGCGGCCCTGCATGAGCAAACTGCCGGCGCGATCCCAGGCAGACAATCCGTCCGGGCCGATTTTCAGCGCAACAGGCTGCGCACGCTCATGTTTTACCGCACAGAGTGTCAGCAGCGCTACCACGGAAAGCGCCAACGGAACGGCCTGCCATGTGCCTAGATGCGACGCGAAGCAGATATAGGCGGCCAACGTCGCAATCAGGACGAACACCCCTAAAGCGGCGCGCATGGCGACGGAGCGTCGCAACGCAATCCGTTGCGACGCTCCGTCGGGCATTGCCGATTCAAGGGAAACCACCGGACAAACCGGCGTTTTCGACTGGTGTGTCACCAAACGATCAGGCAATCAGGTGCGCTTGAAAACCAGCGTGCCATTCGTGCCGCCGAACCCGAACGAGTTCTTCAGCGCGACGTCGATCTTCATCTCCCGCGCAGTGTTGGCGCAATAATCGAGATCGCAGGCCGGATCCTGATTGAAGATGTTGATCGTCGGCGGCGACACCTGATGATGCACGGCCAGCACCGTAAACACGGATTCCAGACCGCCGGCGCCGCCCAACAGATGGCCCGTCATCGACTTGGTCGAATTCACGACCATGTCTTTGGCGTGGTCGCCGAAAGCGCGCTTGATGCCGGTGGTTTCAGCCAGGTCGCCGAGCGGCGTGGACGTGCCATGCGCGTTCAGGTAATTCACCTGATCCGTGTTGATACCCGCGTTCTTCAGGGCAGCCAGCATGCAGCGGCGTGCACCGTCGCCATCTTCCAGCGGTGCCGTCATGTGATAGGCGTCGCCGCTCATCCCATAACCGCTGACTTCGGCGTAAATCTTCGCGCCGCGCGCCTTCGCGTGTTCGTACTCTTCGAGCACCATCACGCCGGCACCCTCGCCCAGCACGAAACCGTCGCGATCCTTGTCCCACGGACGGCTCGCCGTTGCCGGATCGTCGTTGCGTTGCGACAGCGCACGCGCCGCCGCAAAGCCGCCGACACCGAGCGGCGACACAGTCGATTCGGCGCCGCCAGCGATCATCACGTCGGCGTCACCGTATTCGATCAGGCGCGAAGCCTCGCCGATACAGTGCAGACCCGTGGTACATGCGGTCACGATCGCCAGATTCGGACCCTTGATGCCGAATTTGATCGACAGGTGGCCCGAGATCATGTTGATGATCGAAGCAGGCACGAAGAACGGCGAAATACGGCGCGGGCCGCGATTCAGCAATTCGGTCTGCGTGTTTTCAATCATCGGCAAGCCGCCGATGCCTGAACCGACCACTACGCCGATGCGCTCCGAATTCTCGTCGGTAACTTCGAGACCGCTATCCTGCATCGCCTGGATGCCGGCTGCGACGCCGTAATGGATGAACGTATCCATGTGGCGCGCTTCCTTACCGGGGATGTAGTCCTCGATATTGAAGCCCTTCACCTCGCCGGCGAAACGAGTCGAGAAGTTCGACGCATCGAACTTCGTGATATTGGCAATACCCGACTTGCCGGCGACCAGATTGGCCCAGCCGTCGGCAACATTATTGCCAACAGGCGAAATCAGCCCCAGGCCTGTAACAACAACACGACGGCGGCTCACGGTAACCCCTTTTTCATAGATGACAAAAGCAAAAGCCACAGCGGCCACAGGAACATGCCCTGTGTGCCCTGTGGCTGTTAGCCGCCCCCACACCTGGCGCTTCGCACCAGGCTCCCCCGAGGGGGACAATCCCCCAAGGGGACTTCCTTCGGGGCGGAAAACGCAGGGCGGCCCGGCGTTTTCTTGAAAGTCGGCAATCGCGCGGAAACTTGCGCTGTCAGCATCGCTGGCTCCTGCACGGCAAAAAGCACCAGCCCTGCTGGCGTCGGAAACCGACACGGCAGGGCGTCATACGCCGCCAACGCAGAAACGCAGGCGCGAATGACCTTAGGCCTTGACGTTCGCGCGAGCGTAGTCGATCGCTTGCTGAACGGTGGTGATCTTCTCGGCTTCTTCATCCGGAATTTCCATGCCGAATTCGTCTTCGAGGGCCATCACGAGTTCAACGGTGTCGAGCGAGTCAGCGCCGAGGTCGTTCACGAACGAAGCTTCGTTCTTGATTTCAGCTTCTGCAACGCCCAGTTGTTCTGCGACGATCTTCTTGACGCGCTGTTCGATATTGTCCATTACCCCTCCAAGGGAAAAGAAGTTCAAAAATACAGGTGCGCGCATTTTATCAGGTTTGACCCGGCAAAAAAGAGGCGCATCGGGTTCCTGTCAAGGCATGCGCCTTACGCTTTTGCAAACGCATCAAGGCGCGGATAGTAACCGAATTTTGTTACGACATGTACATTCCGCCGTTCACATGCAGTGTCGTGCCAGTGATATACCCCGCCTGGGGCGACGCGAGGAACGCCACAGCGTGCGCGATATCGTCCGGGCTGCCGAGGCGGCCGAGCGGAATTTGCGTCTTCAGCGCGGTTTGCTGCTCTTCCGGCAACGTCCTGGTCATATCAGTGTCGATGAAGCCTGGCGCGACGCAATTGACGGTGATGCCACGGCTGCCAATCTCGCGCGCCAGTGCACGCGTCATACCTGCTACGCCCGCTTTCGCGGCTGCATAGTTGACCTGCCCCGGGTTGCCGGCCGAGCCGACCACCGACGTGATGTTGATGATACGACCGCCCTTCGCCTTCATCATCGGACGCAGTACCGCGCGCGACAAACGGAAGACCGACTTGAGATTTGTGTCGATCACCGCGTCCCAGTCATCGTCCTTCATGCGCATCGCGAGTTGGTCCTGCGTAATGCCGGCATTGTTCACCAGCACGTGCAGCGCGCCGAATTCCTTCACAGTGCCGTCGATCAGCGTTTCGGCTGCGGCGGCGTCGTTCACGTTGAGCACCGCGCCGCGGCCGTTCACGCCGGCTGCAGCAAACGCTTCGGTAATCGCGGCTGCGCCGCTTTCACTGGTCGCCGTGCCGATCACCGTCGCGCCCTGGCGCGCCAGTTCCATCGCGATTGCACGGCCAATGCCGCGCGACGCGCCCGTTACGATTGCGATTTGCTTGTCGAGAGTCTTTTCCATCTGTCAGTCCGGATGCCCTTTCGGAGGGCTGATTGATTCCTGATGCCGATCGTGGCGCTGATGACGCGGCGTTCAGCCCGCCGTCACGAGCTTAAGCGTTTCTTCGAGCGAAGCCGGATCGAACACTGAAACGCCGACCAGATTGCCGTCGATGCGCTTCGTCAAACCCGCAAGGACCTTGCCAGGACCGCATTCGATCACATGCGTAACGCCTTGCGCCGCTATCGCCTGTACGCTTTCGACCCAACGCACCGGACCTGCAGCCTGACGCACCAGCGCGTCCTTGATCTTTGCCGGCTCGTTGACCACCGCGACGTCAACATTGTTGATCACCGGAATCGACGGTACCTGCACGTCGACGCTGGCCAGATACTCGCGCAATTGATCCGAGGCAGGCTTGAGCAGCGACGAGTGGAACGGCGCGGACACCGGCAACGGTAACGCACGCTTTGCGCCCTTCGCCTTCGCGACTTCGCAGGCCTTTTCGACGGCAGCCTTGTGACCGGCGATCACAACTTGTGCGGGCGCGTTGAAATTCACTGCTTCGACAACGCCCGCGATCGACGCTTCGGCACAAACCGCGCGCACCGTATCGTCATCGAGGCCGAGGATCGCAGCCATACCGCCAACGCCTACCGGCACGGCCGTTTGCATAGCTTGCGCGCGAAATCGCACGAGCGGCACGGCATCGCGAAACGCGATCGCGCCCGCCGCGACCAGCGCGGTGTATTCGCCGAGGCTATGACCGGCGACGATGGCCGGCTTCGGGCCGCCCGCCTGCTGCCACGCGCGATAAATCGCATACGCGGCGGTCAGCATGACCGGCTGGGTATTGGTGGTGAGATTCAGATCTTCGACGGGGCCTTCGGCGATCAGCTTGCCGAGGTCCTGATTGAGCGCATCGGACGCTTCCTGAACCGTCTCACGCACGATTGCGTGATCGGCGAATGCATTGAGCATGCCGACCGACTGCGAACCTTGCCCAGGAAAAACGAATGCAAATTTCATATCGTCCCCAAAATCGATGTTGTCAGATGTGGGTGGCGCGCCCGGTTGATGGCGAGCGCGCTCAAGCGGATTCGAGCGCCACGAAGAGCGCTCGCCATAACGTCGCCGCTATCTATCAGTAGCGGATAACCGACGCGCCCCACGTGAAGCCGCCGCCGACGCCTTCGATCAGCACGTTCTGGCCGCGCTTGATGCGGCCGTCGCGCACTGCGACGTCGAATGCGAGCGGAATGGACGCAGCCGACGTGTTGCCGTGCTCGCCCACCGTGACGACCATGCGTTCCTGCGGCAAGCCGAGCTTGCGGCAGGTGCTTTGCATGATGCGGATATTGGCCTGATGCGGAATCAGCCAGTCGATCTGGTCGGCCGACAGATTCGCTTTTGCAAGCGCCTCGACCGCGACTTTTTCGAGCACATTGACCGCGAGCTTGAACACAGCCTGCCCGTCCATATGCAGGAATGCGCTGCCCTCGATCACACCACCGTTCACATTGCCAGGCGTGCAGAGAATGTTCGAATGACTGCCGTCTGCGTGCAAAGCGCTCGCCAACACGCCAGGTTCTTCGGACGCCTGCAGGATCACCGCGCCCGCGCCATCACCGAACAGTACGCAGGTGGTACGGTCCTTGAAATCGAGAATGCGCGAGAAGGTTTCTGCGCCGATCACGAGCGCCGTACGATGCTGGCCGCCGCGAATCAGACTGTCCGCCATCGCAACCGCATAGGCAAAGCCGGAACAGACGGCCTGCACGTCGAATGCCGCACCGTGGTTCTTGATGCCGAGCTTGTTCTGCAACAGGCACGCGGTACTCGGGAACACAAAGTCAGGCGTGGAGGTTGCAACGATGATCAGATCGATGGATTGCGGATCGATATCGGCCGCTTCAATCGCGCGCTGCGAGGCGGCCAGCGCCAGATCGCTGGTGGCGACATCGGGTTCGGCGAAGTGACGCGCATGGATGCCGGTGCGGGCGACGATCCATTCGTCGCTCGTCTCGACGCCCTGCCTGGCGAGACGTTCAGCCAGATCCTGATTGGTGACGCGCCCGGGCGGCAGGTAGCTGCCGGTGCCCAGCACGCGGGAATAAATTGTCGATTGAGCCATTATGCCTTCGAGGATTGCGCAGCGTAGGGCTCGGCCGGCTGGCCTGCGATCGGGCTTGCCTGCCCCCCACCGCTCGCCTCGCGCGCCGCCTGTTCCAGAGAACTCGCATTCTCTTCCATTGCCCGCGCAAGGCGTTCCAGCACGCCGTTTTTGACGGCATCATACCCGCGTTTGATAGCCCACTCAAACCCATAGGCATCCGCCGAGCCGTGGCTTTTGATCACCAACCCGCGCAGGCCCAGCAATGCGGCCCCATTGTATTGCCGATGATCGACGCGTTTCTTGAAGCGCATCAATACTGGCAATGCGAGCACCGCCATCACCTTGGTAAGCCACGAACGACCGAACTCTTCCTTGATGATGTTGGAGAGCATCTGCGCGAGGCCTTCCGACGTTTTCAACGCGACATTGCCGACAAAACCGTCACAGACGATCACGTCGACCGTGCCCTTGAAGATGTCGTTGCCTTCAACGTTGCCGTGAAAGTTAAGTGTACTCGCGCGCAGCAGTTCGCCGGCACGCTTGATGGTGTCGTTACCCTTGATGACTTCTTCGCCGATGTTGAGCAGCCCAATGGTGGGCCGCTCGCGGCCTTCGAGCGCGGACACGAGCGCGTGCCCCATCTCCGCGAACTGCAGCAGATGCTGCGGCTCGCAATCGACGTTGGCGCCCAGGTCGAGCATCATCGTGTAGCCAGTGGGATTGGGTAGCGCGGACGCGATCGCCGGGCGTTCGATGCCCGGCAGCGTCTTCAGCACATAACGCGAGACCGCCATCAGCGCGCCGGTGTTGCCGGCGGAAATGCAGGCTTGCGCCTCGCATTCCTTGACGCGATTCAACGCCACGCGCATGGATGAGTCTTTTTTCTTGCGCAGCGCGACTTCGACCGAATCGTCCATGGCGACGATCTCGGAAGCAGGTACGACGGTCAGCGCCGGCAGGTCCTGAGCCTTCAACTTCTTCAGCTGCGCACGAATCGCACTTTCAATGCCGACGAGCAGCAACTGCGCGTCGGGATGCGAACGAACGAAGTTGACGGCAGCGGGAACGGTCACGGACGGGCCGTGGTCGCCTCCCATGCAATCTATCGTGAGCTTTACTGTCATGGAGTGCGACGAATTTCAGGCGCCCTGCATGGAACCGCAGCATGCGCCAAAGCGCCAATTGCGATCGACACAAAAAAGCGGCAGTTGAATGCCGCCTTTTTGCCGAGCCGGGAAAATGTCAAGCGAGCCGATCGCCACGCGAAACGCCAAGGGGCGCAACGCAGTGGAACGATTAGTCGTTCTTCGTCTTGACGACTTTCTTGCCGCGATAGTAGCCGTTCGGGCTAACGTGGTGACGCAGATGCACTTCGCCCGTGCTCGGTTCCACGGCCAGCGGCGCTGCCGTCAGGAAATCGTGCGAACGGTGCATACCGCGCTTCGACGGCGACTTCTTATTTTGTTGAACTGCCATGACTAACTCCTAAAAATTTTCCGAATTCTAACACAGCCCGACCCGGTGTCCGCCATCGACCGAATGGCCAATGCGCCCGCTTCGCGCTCCCATGCAACTGTTCAGTGCTTCTTGTCGCCCGGCTCACCGCGCTTGAGACTTTCGAGCGCCGCAAACGGATTGGGCCGCTCGGGCTCACCGCCCTTACCAGCCTCGTCCGGCGCAGCCTCGTCGCCCTCGCCCTCTGTTCCAGCCACACCGGAGACGAGGCTCTCGTGCACTTTGGGACAAACCTCGTGCTTGGGCACGAGCGGCAAGGAAAGCAGCAACTCTTCTTCGATCAAGTCGATGAGATCGAACTGGCGCGAGCCCACGATCACTTCGACTTCATCCTCGTCGAGCGGAAACTCTTCGGCTTCCGCCTCAGTGCTGACGATCCGGTAAGTTGCATCGACATTGAACGCCTGCAGATACGGCGTCATGCACCGCTGACATTCGAGCCATGCAGCACCGTGAATGGCGAGCCTCAGATAAGGCTGCGGACCCTCAGTGCCGTTGTCCTGCAATTCCGGTTGCGTCGCCCCTTCGGCTTGCCAGGTGAACGCGGTATCGCGATCTGGCGCTTCTGCCGGGACTTCGTTTAACATGCGCGGCAGTTGCGAGACGCGCACGACACCCGCGGCCTGACGCCCACTCCGCGCAAATTCGAACAGATCGAGATCATGCGGGTCGGGCAGACCAGCAGGGTTGCCAGGATGTTGAGTCATGTGCGCTCCTGCGTCGGCAAGGATTTCGCCGAGGGTAAATCGGTTGCAAAGTAGTCCGCGAACTTCAGAAAAAGGCCCGCTCGCTCAATAGCATACCGATGAAAAGCCCGAAATCATATCCGTTTTGTCTTTTCGAGTCAAACACTTAAGCCCGTACATACGCGAAATCCGCGCAACCTCGTACGCCCGCCTCTCTAGCTGTTGGTTGACCATGCCAGATTCCCTCAATCGCCCGCCACGCCTGATTCTGGCGTCGAGTTCGCCGTATCGTCGCGACCTGCTCGAGCGCCTGCGCATTCCGTTCGACGTCCTCGTGCCGGCAATCGACGAGACGCCGCTCACCGGCGAAACGCCCGAAGTGACCGCCCTGCGCCTCGCCGAGGCGAAAGCCCGCGCGGTGGCAGACAAACTCGGCGCCGGTGAAGCCGCACTCGTAATCGGCTCGGATCAGGTCGCCACCTACGACGGCCTGCAGATCGGCAAGCCCGGCACGCACAACAAGGCGCTCGCCCAGTTGCAGGCAATGCGCGGCCGCGAAGTACTGTTCCACAGTGCGCTGTGCCTGTTCGACAGTCGTTCGGGGGCGGCGCAAGCCGTCGACGTAATCACCCGCGTACAATTCCGCGACTTGCCGGACGCCGCGCTGGACGCCTATCTGCGCGCCGAAACGCCTTACGACGTCGCGGGCAGCGCCAAATCCGAAGGTCTCGGCATCGCATTGCTTGATGCCATTCACTCGGACGACCCGACCGCGCTGGTCGGCCTGCCGTTAATCACACTGTCGCGCATGCTGCTCGCAGTGGGTTACCCACTTCTGGGGGCGCAATGAGCGGCACCTTATATCTGATCCCGAACACGCTCGGCGAAGGCGACGCCGACGCACTCGACGCCGTCCTGCCCGCGCCGGTGCGCGCTCGCGCGGCGTCATTGCACTACTACATTGGCGAGAACGCGAAAACCACGCGCGCTTTCCTGAAGAAGGTCGGTACCGAAAAGCCTATCCAGGAAATCGAGATTCGCGAATTGAATGTCAATACGCCGGCTGGCGAGATCGACAAACTGCTCGCGCCGCTTTTGGCCGGCACCGATGCGGGCCTGGTATCCGAAGCCGGCTGCCCGGCGGTCGCCGATCCGGGCGCCTTGCTGGTGCGCCGTGCGCACGAGCGCGGCGTGAAGGTCGTGCCGTTTGTCGGACCGAGTTCGATTCTGCTGGCGTTGATGGCTTCCGGCCTGAATGGTCAGAGCTTTGCGTTCCACGGCTACCTGCCGGTCGACGCCACCGAACGGGCCAAGCGCCTGCGCGACCTGGAGCAACAGTCCCGCAAAGGCAAGCAAACGCAGATCTTTATCGAGACACCGTATCGGAATAAGCCGCTGCTCGACACGTTGCTGGCAACGTGCGCGCCGTCCACGCTGGTCTGCGTCGCCGTCGATCTGACGCTTGAAACGGAAACCATCGCCAGCCGCACTGTGGCCGACTGGAAAAAGAAACCGGCTATCGATCTCCACAAGCGGCCGGCAATTTTCCTGATCCTCGCCGTCTGAGCGCTGCTGCGGCTCAAACCGATCAGCCTGCCGATCGCTCGCGGTTTAACTAACGGCAAAAAACAAAAAAGCCCCGCGCGATCAACATTCGATCGCACGGGGCTTTTTTCGTATTGAATCACCGCAAACTCATCTTCCCGCCGAGCGCCATTGCATGAACAGCGCCGCTGCCGACCGCCGCGCCGAACTTGCGTGCCACGCGGTCCGTAATGCTCTCCTTGACCGTGTAGTCGACGATATCCGGTGCCTTGAAGAGGTCACGCGCAACGTAGTCCGCGTCGCCGAAACCGTCTGCAAGCCCCAGTTCGACACTCTTCTGACCCGTCCAGAAGAGGCCCGAGAACATGTCTGGCGTTTCGTGCAGGCGCTTACCACGGCCCTCACGCACGGCGTCGATGAACTGGGTGTGAATCTGGTCGAGCATGTCCTGCGCATGTTCGTCCATCTTCGGCGTTTCCGGCGAAAACGGGTCGAAAAAGCCCTTGTTCTCACCCGAAGTGTGCAAACGGCGCTGGATCCCCAGCTTGTCCATCAAGCCAGTAAAGCCGAAGCTGTCCATCAGCACGCCAATCGAACCGACGATGCTCGCCTTGTCCACGTAAATCTTGTCGGCTGCTGCGGCCGCGTAATAGCCACCTGACGCACACATATCGCCGACCACGACATACAAGGGGATCGACGGATACTTGGCGCGCAGCCGGCGAATCTCGTTATAGATGATGCCCGCCTGCACCGGGCTGCCGCCCGGGCTGTTACAACGCAGGATCACGCCTGCCGTACCGGCATCGTCGAATGCACTTTCCAGTGCAGTATTGATATCTTCGGCGTTCGCATTCGTATCAGCAGAGATTTCGCCGTCAAGCGTCACCATTGCCGTATGCCGGCCCGTGGTCGACACCTTGTCGCCGGAGAAATCGAAGGCGCCCCATATCGCCACCAGCACGACGATCAGGAACACAAAGCGGAAAAAGATCTTCCAGCGCCGTGCCGCGCGCTGTTCATTGATTGCCGCAAGCGCAATGCGCTCGAGCGCGGCGCGCTCCCAGCCCGGCTCATCGGCAGGCGTGCGGGGGCGGCCTGTCAGGGACGGTTCCTTCGGTTCAGGAGTCAAATTATCGGACATGCGGTGCAGTGGAAAGGTCGAAGAGGAGAAAAATCAGGGCGTGGCCGGGCGCAGTTCGCCGTCGGGCAGCCAGAACACGGCGCGGCCTTCGGGCGTATCCCGCTCGTCAGTCTGGACGGGACGCAACCGGCCGCCGCGGCACGGACCGCCGACGCATTTGCCCGTATCAGGCGCGTAAATCGCACCATGTGTAGCGCACATCAAGTATAAACCGGACGATTCGAAGAACTGCCCTTCAGCCCAGTCGAGCTCCATTGGCACGTGGGCGCAGCGATTCAAATAGCCGTATGCACGGCCATCATAGCGAACAAAAAAAACCACGACGTCGCCGCCGCCGAGCGTAGCCGCGCGTCGCACGCCCGCACCGCCGTCGACCAGTTCTTCCGAAGCGCAAATGCGAACGGCCTGCGCCACCGATTCGGTCGTACCCGTACTCATGCGTTCTCTCGCAGCCAGCCGGACAGGTCGCTGATGCTCGACGCAACGAATTTCGGCGACAAAGCCGTCAACGAGCCGGCAGGATGCGCACCGTATGTGACACCGATGCCCGCAACGCCCGCGTTGATCGCCATTTGCAGATCGTGCGTCGTATCGCCGACCATCACCGTGCGCGCCGGAGCCTGCCCCAGTTCACGCGTCAGCTCGTGCAGCATGGCCGGATGCGGCTTTGAGAAGGTTTCGTCCGCACAGCGGGTGCCATCGAACAGACTCGTCAGCCGCGATTGATCGAGCGCGCGGTTCAGCCCGACGCGGCTCTTGCCGGTCGCCACCGCCAGCAAATACCCTTGATCGCGCAATTCCTGCAACATCTCGCGCACGCCGGTGAACAGTTCGGTGGTCTGATCCTTCACGAGATAGTGGAAGCGGTAGCGCTCCGCCAGACGCGGGTAGTCGGCCTGATCGAGCGTGGGCGCGGCGATTTGCAGCGCGTCGCGCAGGCCGAGGCCGATCACGTAACTGGCGGCCTCGTCGGCGGGAACCGGCAGACCGAGATCGCGGCACGCTGCCTGGATACTGCGCGTGATGTGCGCGGTCGAATCCATCAGCGTTCCGTCCCAGTCGAAGACGATCAGATCAAATTGCTCTCTAGCCATGCGGTGTCGTCTCCGGGTTTGACCCACTTCGTGATTCACGTAATTCATTGAGCTGCGCAACGAAACTGCGGCATTCGGCTGGGAGCGGCGCCTCGAACTGCACGGGCGCTCCAGTTGCCGGATGCGTCAGCTTAAGACGGTAAGCGTGCAGGAACATGCGCTTCAGGCCCGGCTTCGCTTTGGCGCGGGCCAGCGCCTTGTTCAGCGCAAAATCGCCGTATTTGGTATCGCCGACGATCGGCAGCTCCAGATGCTGCAGATGGACGCGAATCTGATGCGTGCGACCGGTCTTCAGTTCCGCCTCGAGCAGCGCGTATTCCGGCCAGCGGTCGATCAGATTGAAGACCGTGTGCGACGCGAGGCCGTCGGCCTGCACACGCACACGCCGTTCGCCGTCCGCGGTCAAATACTTATGCAGCGGCTCCTTGACCGCGCGGCGGCGGCCCCAGTCGCTCGCCCATTCGCCATGGACGCACGCATAGTAGCGCTTATCCATCTTATTCTCGCGGATCTGCTCGTGCAGATTGACCAGTGCGGTGCGTTTCTTGGCGAGCATCAGGATGCCGGACGTCTCGCGATCCAGCCGATGCACCAATTCGAGGAATTTCGCCTGCGGCCGCGCTTCGCGCATCTGCTCGATCACGCCGAACGCGACGCCGCTGCCACCATGGACCG
Source organism: Paraburkholderia sp. D1E (assembly GCF_052682275.1). Lineage (NCBI taxonomy): Bacteria > Pseudomonadati > Pseudomonadota > Betaproteobacteria > Burkholderiales > Burkholderiaceae > Paraburkholderia > Paraburkholderia sp. D1E. The sequence goes on along the minus strand of NZ_JBQYMB010000001.1, from coordinate 5,621,781 downwards.
CCACACCGGCCGGTTTGTCGATCACGAGCATGTGCTCGTCTTCAAAAATAATTCTGAAATCAGCGCTCGGCACCGGCGCCTGGGCGATCGCCTCGTTCGGTTGAGCGACGCGAATGGGCGGCACACGCACCAGGTCGCCCAGTTCGAGGCGGTACTGCGCGTCTATCCGGCCCTTATTTACGCGCACCTCCCCGCTCCGCAGAATGCGGTAGATATGGCTTTTGGGCACGCCTTTGCAGACGCGCAAAAGGAAGTTGTCAATGCGCTGTCCGGCCGCACTGTCGTCGATCTCGATCATCGAGACCTGGTCGCTTGCGACCGATTTCTGGGATATTTTGCCTAACTCTTTCATTATGAATATAATTTGCCCAGCAGTCTGCGGCGGCCGGCGCAGTGTCCGGAATTCGGGCGGATTGCGCAGGCGCAAGCGATAAACCGTTATTTTACTTGCGCCGGGGTCTGGTTGCTCACCCTGAAAATGAGATGCAACATGTTGCACGCACGAGGTCAGTGCCCGGCAGGGACGGCGCCCACAGGCGCGTTCGGTCAAGGTCAGCTTCGACGGTAACGGAATTTTGGTAAAAAAGAATTTAACTTTCAGCTTCAGTATCGCGCGGCCAGACGCCCTGCTATACGAAGCTGCGAGTTGCGAAAATACGGCGTGCGCCCGAGGCGTCTTGTAGAAAGTACAAGACATGGCGACGTCAAAATGAGGCGAGACACCCCCAGCGAGAAAAGACGCGCCGACTGCGCGAACTTCCCGTTGCGGCATGACCGCAGCCTTCGACCCTCCGGTCACGCGCCCAGTTGGCGCACCGGCGCGAGTGGACAAAAGGCTGATGAAGGTCTGCTGGCAGAACCCGCGGCGTGTCGGGTCATTATTTGAAGCCGTGTTCGCATGTGCCCTGCGGCACCGTGCCCATTTTCAATGGGGCCGGGCCCTCTCAGGCAATTCTCCCGCCATTTTTCCCGCTCCAGCGTGCTTGTGAAAACACAATAAGGCGCGGCATGCCGCTGCCCTCCTGGCTCTCGCGACTGACAACCGCGCAGCTGAGGGCTAGCTAAGCCGCCTGGAGCCGTTCAATGAAACGAATGTTGTTCAACGCGACGCAGCAGGAAGAACTGCGCGTCGCCATCGTCGATGGGCAAAAACTCATCGATATCGACATCGAAACCGCCGGGCGCGAGCAGCGCAAAGGCAATATTTACAAGGGCATCATCACCCGCATCGAGCCCTCGCTCGAAGCATGCTTCGTCAACTACGGCGAAGACCGCCACGGCTTTTTGCCGTTCAAGGAAGTCGCCCGCCAGTATTTCCGTGACGGCGTCGATATGCGCTCCGCGCGCATCCAGGACGCCCTCCGTGAAGGCCAGGAACTGATCGTTCAGGTCGAAAAGGAAGAACGCGGCAACAAGGGCGCAGCCCTTACCACCTTCATCTCGCTCGCCGGCCGGTATCTCGTTTTGATGCCGAACAACCCGCGCGGCGGTGGTGTATCGCGCCGGATCGAAGGCGACGACCGTCAGGAACTGCGCGAAACCATGGCGCAGCTGCAATTGCCGGAAGGCATGAGCATCATCGCGCGCACGGCCGGTATTGGCCGCAGCGCCGAAGAGCTGCAGTGGGACCTGAACTACCTGATGCAACTGTGGCGCGCCATCGAAGCCGCGTCGCAAAGCGGTTCGAGCGGCCAGCCGATGCTGATTTATCTCGAATCCAGCCTGGTGATCCGCGCGATTCGTGACTATTTCCAGCCGGATATCGGCGAAATCCTGATCGACACCACCGAAATCCATGACCAGGCTCGCGCCTTCATGGACATCGTGATGCCGGACAATGTCAGCAAGGTGAAGCGGTATCACGACGACGTGCCGCTGTTCTCGCGCTTCCAGATCGAACACCAGATCGAAACCGCGTACTCGCGCACGGTTCCGCTGCCCTCCGGCGGCGCCATCGTGATCGATCACACGGAAGCCCTGGTCGCGATCGACGTGAACTCGGCGCGCGCCACCAAGGGCGCCGACATCGAGGAAACGGCTGCACGCACCAACCTCGAAGCCGCCGACGAAGTGGCCCGCCAGTTGCGCCTGCGCGACCTGGGCGGCCTGATCGTGATCGACTTCATCGACATGGAATCGGCCAAGAGCCAGCGTGAAGTCGAGCAACGCCTGAAAGACGCCTTGAAGCACGACCGTGCGCGCGTCCAGATGGGCAAGATCTCGCGCTTCGGCCTGATGGAATTGTCGCGTCAACGTCTGCGTCCGGCTTTGTCGGAAGGCAGCCATGTGACGTGCCCGCGCTGTAACGGCACGGGCCACATCCGCGATACCGAATCGTCCGCGCTGCAAGTGCTGCGGATCATTCAGGAAGAAGCGATGAAGGAAAACACCGCGGCGATCCATTGCCAGGTGCCGGTCGAAGTGACCGCCTTCCTGTTGAACGAAAAGCGCGCGGAAATCAACAAGATCGAATCGCGTTTCAAGGTCAACGTCGTTCTGATCCCGAACAAGCACCTCGATACGCCGCACTACAAGCTCGAGCGCCTGCGTCACGACGATGCGCGCCTCGACGAGCCGCGCGCTTCGTGGAAGATGGCCGAAGAAGCAGCCCGCGAACTGGAATCGGAAACCGGTTACAGCAAGCGCGCCGAAGAAGTGAAGCCGAAGCAGGAAGCCGCGGTCAAGGGCATCACGCCTGAGAAGCCGGCCCCGAGCGCGCCGGTCCGTCCGGCGGCAACCCCGGCTCCGGTGGCAGTCACACCGGCCGGCGGCGGCTTTATCGGCTGGTTGAAGAATCTGTTCGGCGTGCAGCCGGCCGCACCGGCGCCTGCCGCACCGACTACGACCGACAAGCAGACGCGTCCGCAACGCGGCGAACGCACGGAGCGCGGTGAGCGCACCGGCGAACGCGGCGGCGATCGCAACCGCAATCGCCGTGGCGGTGCTGGCGGCCGTGATGCAGCGGGCCGTGCAGAAAGCACGACCGGTGGCCGTCAGGCTCAAGGTCAGCAGCCGTCGCAGCGTCGCGAGGAACGCGAACCGCGTGAAGGCCGTGAAGCACGCGAAGGTCGTGAGCCGCGTGAATCGCGCGAGCCGCGTGGCACTCGTGAACCGCGTGAGGCCCGCGAAGGCCGCGAGGCTCGTGAGCCGCGTGAAGGTCGCGAAAACCGTGACCGCGACCGTGCGGAAACCGTCGAGGGCGCACCGCGCGCCGAACGCGGCGAACGCCGTGAACGTGGCGAGCGCACTGAACGCGGCGAACGCCGCAAGCAGCAGCCGGAAGCGGCAGATGCACTGACGCAGAACGACGCGCAAACCGCGGAGGAGCTGGCGCAAAACCAGACCGCCCTGGGCGAAAACGGTGCGCCGGTCGATCAGGAAGCGGTTGCGCGTGAAGGTGAAGAGCGCCGTCGTCGCCGTCGCGGCCGTCGTGGTGGCCGTCGTGAGCGTGAAGAGGACGTGAACGGCAACCTGGCTGCGGACGTCGCGGAAGCTGAAGGCGACAACGCCAATGTGACCGACGAAGCACCGGTGCGCGCCGCGCATCAACCGTTTGAGCACAAGGCCGACGTCAACGAAACGAACGACGTTAAGCCGGTAGAGGTGGTTGTCGCAGCTGTCGCGACGCAAACTGCTGTGGTCAGCGAACTGCATGCTGCAACCGAAACGCCGGCTCTGGCCGTCGAGAAGGCTGTGACGACGGAAACGGTTGTGCCGGTTGCAGAAGCGCCGGTGGCATCGGTTGCGGTCGAACAGGCAGTGGAAGTGCCGGTAGCGCATGTCGCTGCCGCGCCGATCGAAGCTGTGCCGGCATCAGCCAACGAAACCGTTTCGCTCGTCGAACCAGTCGCTCACGCTGAAGCAGCCGCAGTCGAAGCTCCGGTTGAAGCCCCCGCTGAAGCCCGAGTCGAAACGCCGGCAGTTGCTCAGATCGTTGAAGCGCAAGCCGTACCGGCTCCGGTAGAAACCGCAGCCCCGGCTGCAGTGGTCGAAGCACCGGCTGCCCAGCCGGCGCCGCAAGCCGAGATCGTCGAACCGCAACCCGTCGTTGCAGCGGCCGCTCCGGCCGTTGAGGCGGTAGTCGAGCCGACGCCCGTTGCAGCTGCATCGCAGGCACCGCGTAACGGCGGTGTATCGGCCGAAGCCCTGAAGCCTGTGCTGGAACAAGCCGGCCTCGTCTGGGTGAACACGGACGCCGACAAGCTGCGGGCGGCACAGGACGCTGCTGCACAAGCGGCCAAGCCGGTTCGCGTGGGTCGCGAGCGTAAAGCGTTGGCGCCGGTCGAAACCGCGCCAATGCAAATGGTGGAAACCGGTAAGCACCCGCAGTAAGCGAACCGCCGCCTCGCAAAAAGCCCGCCCTCACCGGCGGGCTTTTTGCTTTATGGAAGCCACCACGCCCGCCTGATCGAATGCTTTATGCCACTCCCCGTATACCCCGACAGCGGCGGGGGCCAGCAGCCGCCGGGTGCATTTCCGCTAGAATGAAGATCTGGATTCCCGTCGCAGCACCAATCGTGGCGCCTAAGCAGCCCAAAACGCAGCATCAAGCGAAGTAATTCATGTCCCGACGCATCATCCCTGTTGCCGATCTCAGCGCAGTGCCGGTCATTTCCGGCCCCGTGCAGGCGCCCAGTGGCGTGCTGCACGACACGCTGGTGCGCCCGCTGCGCGATCTGCGCATCTCGGTGACGGATCGCTGCAATTTTCGCTGCGTCTACTGCATGCCACGCGCGGTATTCGACAAGGAATACGCGTTCTTGCCGCATAGCGCACTGCTCAGCTTCGAAGAAATCGAACGGCTTGCGCGGCTCTTCGTCGCACATGGCGTCGAAAAAATCCGTCTTACGGGTGGCGAGCCGCTACTACGCAAAAATCTGGAATTCCTGATCGAACGGCTCGCGCGACTCGCGACACCGGAAGGCCGCCCACTCGACCTGACGCTAACCACCAACGGCTCGCTGCTGGAGCGCAAAGCGCGCAGCCTGAAAGACGCCGGCCTGACCCGCGTGACGGTAAGTCTCGACGCGCTCGACGACACCCTGTTTCGCCGCATGAACGACGCCGACTTCGCCGTCGCCGACGTGCTGGACGGAATCGCCGCGGCGCACGCGGTGGGGCTCGCGCCGGTGAAGGTCAATATGGTCGTCAAGCGCGGCACCAACGACAGCGAAATCGGGCCAATGGCGCGTCATTTCAAAGACACGGGCACGGTGCTGCGCTTTATTGAGTACATGGACGTGGGCACGTCGAACGGCTGGAACATGACCGAAGTGCTGCCTTCCGCCGACGTCGTGACGCGCATCGCCGAGCATTTCCCGCTCGTCCCGCTCGAAGCGCACAGCGCAGCCGAAACCGCCCAGCGCTGGGGTTACGCGGATGGCAGCGGCGAGATCGGCGTGATTTCGAGCGTGACACGCGCGTTTTGCGGCAGTTGTACGCGTGCACGCCTGTCGACCGAGGGCAAGCTGTACCTGTGCCTGTTCGCGTCGTCCGGACACGATCTGCGCGCGTTGCTGCGCAACGGCGCGAGCGACGCCGATATCGCCACCGCCGTCGCCGAAATCTGGCAAAACCGCAACGACCGCTATTCGCAATTGCGCGGCAGCAGCGCAGCCGCGCCGCGGGAGCAGAATGGCCGCCGCGTGGAAATGTCGTACATCGGCGGCTAAAGTGGCCGAGCCCATGAACCCCGCACGCGAACACATCACCGGTCTGGTCCTCGCGGGCGGCCGCGGCATGCGTATGGGCGGCGTCGACAAGGGGCTGCAATCGCTGCACGGCGAGCCGCTCGCCTCCCACGTGCTGAAGCGGCTCGCACCGCAAACCGGCGCCCTGCTGATCAGCGCGAATCGTCACCCAGACGTCTACACTGCACTCGGCGCGCCGTTCGGCGCCAGGGTGCTTGCCGATACCCTGCCCGGCTTTCCCGGCCCGCTGGCAGGCCTGCTCGTCGGGTTGCGCGCGGCCGGCACCGCGTACGTACTGAGCGCGCCCTGCGACACACCCGGACTGCCCGTCGAACTCGCTGCCCTGCTCACGCAGGCACTCAGTTCGAATCAGGCCGACATCGCCACCGTCACGACCGCCGACGCCGCAGGCCACGTCTCGCTCCACCCTGTGTTCGCGTTGCTCCGCACGAGTCTCGCAGACGACCTGGCGGCCTTTCTGGAAGCCGGTGAGCGCAAGGTCCGCGCGTGGTACGCGCGCCACAAGACGGTCGAAGTCGCCTTTACCGACGAGCGCGCGTTTTACAATATCAATTCGTTACAAGAACTCGCCGACCTCGAGCGTTGCTGAGGCCCCGGTTGAAATCCCGCTCCGGCCGCACGGCAGCAGCCGCGCCCGCCCCCGGTCGCGACGACCAGCCCTTCATGACCACGCTTAACGAATTTTCCCGCTGCGTCGCGCAGTACGATCCTCAAGCGCTACCTGTTTCGGCCGCCCAGGCGATCGTCCGCCAATGGGCAACGCCCGTCACGGCGATCGAACGCGTGCCCTTGCGCGATGCGCTCGGCCGCGTGCTGGCGGCCGACATCGTCTCGCCGATCGACGTCCCTTCGCACGACAACTCGGCCATGGACGGCTACGCGTTCAATCGCGCGGCGTTGGCAACGAATGAGTCTGCGGTCGATTTGACGATCGTCGGCAAAGCGCTGGCCGGTCATCCGTTTGCGGGCCGCGTGGACACGACGCAATGCGTACGCGTCATGACGGGCGCCTGCATGCCGACTGACTGCGACACCGTCGTGCCCCAGGAGCTTGTCGAGAGCAGCGCCGATTCTGTGTCCATCCGCTTCGCGGCCAACGCCGTGCGGGCGGGCGCCAACCGGCGTCTGGCTGGCGAAGACCTCGCACGCGGCCATGCTGCGCTCCGTGCCGGCCGCATCATGCGCGCGTCAGACCTCGGTTTGCTGGCGTCGCTCGGCATTGGCGAAGTCAACGTGCGGCGGCGTCTGCGCGTCGCATTTTTCTCTACTGGCGACGAATTGCGCTCGCTCGGCGAGCCACTCGACCCAGGTTCGGTGTACGACAGCAATCGCTACACGCTGTTTGCGATGCTCCGGCGCCTGAACATGGATACGCTCGATCTCGGTGTGGTGCGCGACGAACCCGCCGCGCTCGAAGCCGCGTTGCGCAGTGCCGCAGCCAGCGCCGACGTGGTGTTGACGTCAGGCGGGGTCTCGGTCGGCGAGGCGGATTTCACCAAGCAATTGCTGCAGACGTTCGGCGACGTCGCTTTCTGGAATCTCGCGATGCGCCCAGGACGGCCGCTCGCTTTTGGCCGGGTCTGGTCCGGCGACCATTCGGGTCTCGGGCTGCCCGCGCTATTCTTCGGCTTGCCGGGCAATCCCGTGGCCGTGATGGTGACGTTCTACCAGATCGTGCGCGAGGCGCTGCTGCTGATGTCCGGCGCAACACCGCAGGCTTTGCCGGTCTTTCGCGCCGCCAGCCGCCAGATCATCCGCAAACGCGCCGGGCGCACCGAGTACCAACGTGGCGTCGCCGAGCAGAATGCGCACGGCCAATGGCATGTCACGCCAACCGGCTCGCAAGGTTCCGGCGTGCTAAGTTCGATGAGCGAAGCCAATTGTTTCATCGTTCTCGGGCACGATGAAACCGATATTGCCGAGGGCGAGCACGTCGACATCATGCTGTTCGACGGTCTCATCTGACGCCTGGCTGAACGCTTCCGTTGCGGCTTTACCCATTACCACTACGACACACGGGTTTGACTCACATGAAAAAACAGATCTCGTTCATTGCACCGGGACAGACGGCCAAAGCGCTTATCCTCGTGTACCTGACGTTCTCGGTGCCGATCGTGCTGCTCGGCGTACTGGTGGCGTTCATCCGCTATGGCTCGGTTGAACTGAGCACGGTGTTCAGCGCGCTGCTGCTGAACGCGATTCTCGGCTTCATCCTGCTATGGATTGCATGCCACGCATACAACTGGGTCGCGTCGCGCTTTGGCGGTATCGAAATCCACCTGACCGACGCGCCGGAAGAAGCGTAATGACCGCAACGATCCGCGCTGCGACGCCTGCGGATACGGGCGCAATCTTCGCCTTAACGTACGAGCTGGCCGAATTCGAAAGCCTCACGCACGTCTTCGTCGCGACCGAAGACGGCTTGCATGATGCCCTGTTCGGCGCGCGGCCTTCGATCGAAGCGCTGGTGGCGGAAAGTGAAGGGCGCATCATCGGCTATGCGCTGTTCTTCCACAATTATTCGAGCTTCGTCGGCAAGCGCGGGCTGTATCTCGAAGATGTCTATGTGCAACCGAGCCAACGCGGCAGCGGTCTAGGCACAGCGTTGATCGCCCGGCTGGCGGCACTGGCAGTCGAGCGGCAATGCGGACGCTTTGAATGGACCGTGCTTGACTGGAACAAGCAGGCCATTAACTTCTACGAAAAGATGGGCGCGACGGTGATGCCGGATTGGCGTGTCGTGCGCCTGACGGGCGAAGCGCTTGAACGACTGGCCGCGGGAGCCGCTTTCTGAGTTTGAGCCGTCCCTCGATATCCGGCCCTACTGCTCATCGGGCTCCACGCCCGTTAGCGCATCGCCGAGCAACCCGCTCGCTTCTTCACCAGGCAATGCCTCGACGTCACGCAACTTGCGGTTCATGACGCGAGTGCGTGTTTCCGCGGCTTCGATCGAACGCGTGACGGTTTCAAGCTGCGCCTTGGTCTTTGCCAGCACGTCGCCGAATTTGCCGAACTCCGTTTTAACCGCGCCGAGCACTTGCCATACCTCGCTCGACCGCTTTTCGATCGCAAGCGTGCGGAATCCCATCTGCAAACTATTAAGCAAGGCGGTAAGCGTGGTCGGGCCGGCAATCGTCACGCGGTAGTCGCGTTGCAGCAGATCTGTCAGGCCCGGCCGACGCAGAACTTCCGCGTACAGGCCTTCGGTCGGCAGGAACAGCAGCGCGAAATCAGTCGTGTGCGGCGGCGACACATACTTCTCGGCAATCGTGCGCGCCTCGGCGCGTATCCGCGCTTCGAGCGCGCGTGACGCCTCCTCCACCGCAACGGGATCGGCACGCTCCTGAGCCTCGATCAGCCGCTCGTAGTCTTCGCGCGGGAACTTGGCGTCGATGGGTAACCAGACCGGCGTGGCAGGAGCACCCGCCTCCGCACGGCCCGGCAGTTTGATCGCGAATTCGACGCGATCGGCGCTCTTCGGCACGGTCGCGACGTTCTTCGCGTATTGATCCGCGGTAAGCAACTGTTCGAGCAACGCTTCGAGCTGCACTTCACCCCACGTGCCGCGCGTTTTGACATTAGTCAGGACCTTCTTCAGATCGCCGACGCCCGCAGCCAGCGTCTGCATCTCACCGAGACCGCGATGCACCTGCTCCAGCCGGTCGGACACCAGCTTGAACGATTCGCCCAGCCGTTGTTCAAGCGTGGCGTGCAATTTTTCGTCGACGGTGCGGCGCATCTCTTCGAGCTTGGCCGAGTTGTTCGCCTCGATGTCTTTCAGTCGCTGTTCGATGGTTGCACGCACTTCGGCGAAGCGGCGATCGTTCGCCTCGGTGAGTTGGCCCAGTTGCAAGGTCAGCGTTTCGCCGAACTGCTTGAGCGTGCGCGCTTGCTCATCGCGCGCCTGCTGCGCCTGCTGCTGCAGGCTGTGACGCACCGCGTCGAGTTGCTGGGCGAAGCCGTCGATCTTGCCGCCCTGCACTGTCGTCATACTGCTGAATTGCGATGCCAGTGTTTGCTGAAAGTGCGCGAATCCACTGCTCTGCTCGGTACGCGACACGCGCGCCGTTTCGGTGATGTCATTGCGCAATTGCCGCTCGAGCCGCTCATAAGCATGCGACTGCGCATCTGCCGCTGCGTCGATACGCTCGCTGAGAATCTCGAACTGCCCGCTTTCGTCAGCACGGCTACGGCCGCGCATCAGCAAAGCCAACGCGATGACCAAGGCGACCGCCAGCACGGCAACGGCCGCCACCAGAATCATTGTCATGAACGCGCCTTGCCGATGACCTCGGGGTTGATCGGATTCGGTGGCCGCCCGGCGCGTGGCCCTTGACCCAGCGCTGCGATCAGATTGTCCGCAGCGAGGTTCGCCATGGCCCGGCGCGTTGCTTCGGTCGCGCTGGCGATATGCGGCGTCAGCACGACATTCGGCACGGTCAGCAGAGCCGGATTCAGATTCGGCTCACCTTCGTAAACATCCAGGCCCGCTGCGGCGATCTGTTTCGTGCGTAGCGCTTCGACCAGCGCCGCATCGTCGACGATGCCGCCGCGTGCGATGTTGGTGAGCGTTGCGCCCGGCTTCATTTGCGCGAGTTCGGCCGCGCCGATCGTGTGATGATTTTCCTTCGTGTACGGCAAAACGAGCACCACGTGATCGGCGCGTTGCAGCAGTTCCTGCTTCGACACGTATTGCGCGTTCAACTCCGCCTCGATTTCCGGCGCGACGCGCGAACGGTTGTGATAGATCACCTGCATGTTGAAGCCCTTCGCGCGACGCGCCAGCGCCTGCCCGATCCGGCCCATGCCGATCACGCCAAGCGTCGAGCCATACAGGTCGGTGCCAAGAAAGCCGTCATAGATCCACTTCTGCCATTTGCCCGCGCGCAGCCAGTGCTCCGATTCGGCGATGCGGCGTGCCGTAGCCATCATAAGCGCCCAGCCGAAGTCAGCGGTCGATTCGTTCAGCACGTCCGGCGTATTGGTGCCGAGCACGTTCGCCGCGTTGAACGCGGCCATGTCGAAGTTGTTGTAGCCCACGGCCATATTCGACACCACGCGCAGGCGCGGCGCCGCTGCGAGCACGGCCGCGCCGACCGGATCGCCCGCAGTCAACGCGCCGTCTTTATCCGCGAGACGGCGCGTCAATTCGGCGACGGGCAATACGTCGCCCTGATGCCAGTCGACGTCGAAATACTGTTTGAGCCGTTCGATCACATCGGGAAAGATCGGACGGGCGACGAGGATCTTCTGCATTGCAATTCTCCGAATAGCGCGTCGAGTTCAATTGCCTCGGCGTCAAGAAAACATCAAATCAGGCGTCAGAAAAACAGCCAGCCGGTGACGAGAAACAACGGAATCAGCACGACAATCGACCAGCCCAGATACGCGAAAAAGCTCGGCATGCGAATGCCGCGCGATTCCGCGATCGCTTTCACCATGAAGTTCGGCGCGTTGCCGATATACGTATTGGCGCCCATGAACACCGCCCCGGCCGAGATCGCTGCAAGCGTGCTGGCGCCGGTGGTCATCAGCGTCTGTGCGTCGCCGCCGGCGAGGTTGAAGAACACCAGATAGGTCGGCGCATTGTCGAGAAACGACGATAGCAGGCCGGTCGCCCAGAAGTACATCAGGTCGTGTGGCTGGCCGGCCGGATTGACCAGATGGACGATGCCGGCGAACGCGCCCGCTTCGCCGGCACGCAGGATCGTGATGACCGGCGCGATCGTCACGAAGATGCCGGCGAACAGTTTGGCGACCTCTTCGATCGGCGCCCAGTTGAAGTCGTTGCCCGCGCGTGCCGCACGCGGCGTCAACGCCAGAGAGAGCAAGGTGACGCCGATCAGCGCAATATCGCGCGCAGCATTCTGCAACGCGACGTGTGTACCGAAAACATCGAATACGACGTCCGACTTCCATAGTCCGCTCATCAAAACCAGCGCAATCACGGCAACGAGAAGCACGAAGTTAATCTTGCCCTCGATGCCCAGCGGCGGCGAATCCGGTGTCGGATCGAGAAAGCGCGAGCGCTCTTCTTCACGCCGATGAAAATAATATGAGTCCAGTGCATAGAACGCGACCAGCAGGACGACGCAGACGAACAGCATCGGCAACGCCAGATGCGTGGTGGTCCAGAAAAAACTGACGCCCTGGAGAAAACCGAGAAAGAGTGGCGGGTCGCCGAGCGGCGACAACGAGCCACCCGCGTTCGCTACCAGAAAGATGAAGAACACCACCACATGCACGACGTGCTTGCGGTTGTCGTTGGCGCGCAGCAATGGGCGGATCAGCAGCATCGCCGCGCCAGTCGTACCCATGATGCTGGCCAATAAGGTACCCAGTGCGAGAATCGCAGTATTCAGGCGCGGCGTGCCGTGCAGATTGCCGCGCACGCAGATGCCGCCCGCAACCGTATAGAGCGCCGTCAGCAACACGATGAACGGAATGTATTCTTCGAGCACCGCATGTACCAGCGTACCGAATGCGACACCCGTGCCGAAGGTAAGCGCAAACGGCACCAGGAACAGGAGCGCCCACGCTGCCGCGATCTTGCCGAAATGGTGATGCCAGAATGCCGGCGCGACCAAAGGAAACACCGCGATCGACAACAGCACGCCCGCAAACGGCAAGCCCCAAAGCGCCGACAAAGTCGCGCCGTCGAGCGTAGCCGCCGACGCCAGTTGAGGCCACCCTGCCAGCGTCAGTGCAGCGGCCAGCACCATGCTCGACCCTACGGCATGTCGTTTCATATTTTTGAAGTCCTTGTTATCGCAGGCGGCCGTGCGCGCCGCGAAGAGGCACCGACGCTCGCCGCGCTCAGGCACCACGTACGACGATCACATGCACCCGATAAGGCCCATGTGCGCCCAGCACAATAGTCTGCTCGATATCCCCGGTGCGCGACGGCCCCGAGACAAAATTGACCGCACGCGGAAGTTCACCGCGTTCGCTGCGGATCAGCCCGAACGCCTCTTCATGTCCTGAGACGATGCGCGAAGCCGGCACGATCGCAATGTGCGTTTCCGGCAACAAACCTGCCGATGCATAAGTTTCCGGCCCAGACAGCAGAACGAGCGTGCCGGTCTCCGCGGTCGCGCAAAAGCAGCCGGTGAGACCGACCACGTCGCCGTCTTCAGGCTTGCGAAATTCAACGTTGAGCCCGGCTTCGGCCCATTGCAGATCTTGCAGGGTTTGCCACCCGATCGCCTGCAGCGGCAAAGCGTGTTCGGTGAGGTAGCGATGCGCGGCGGAAGGCACCTCGCTCAGTGCCTCGACCGTATCGACCGTGGTTGCCATTTTCTGCGCTTCTTCGATGAAACGCGTGATCAGATCGGCCGGCATCTCCGGACGCGGACCTTGAGGATGGCGCGCCAGATAATCCGCAGCCGCCTCGCGCTCGGAAGCGGACGGCTCAGGCTCGCGCCCCTGCGCCGCACGGATGCGCGCCAGGATGTTACGGCGGGCAATCGATGTGTCCATATGCGAAATCCTCGTGTCGACAGCCGTACGATGTGACGAGGATTATACCGGCCACCCTGGGCTCGAACACCCTGGCCGAACAGCCTAGGGCGCTGTATCGGCCACGCGGTGAGCGCTGTTGCCGTAAGGTGCCGGCATTTGAATCGCACACGAGCCGCGCAAGCGCCACATTACTTCGCAGCGCTTTCCTCGGGCTGCGCAATGCCGAACACCTGACGCAGATACGCGAGATAGGCCTTGTCTTCGCACATGTTCTTGCCCGGCGAATCCGACAGCTTCGCCACCGGCTGACCGTTGCAGCGAACCATCTTGATGACGATCTGCAACGGGTTGTAGCCCAGGTCGTTGGTCAGATTGGTTCCTACGCCGAATGCCAGCTTGCAGCGGCCGCGGAAACGCTCGTACAGTTGCAACACCTTCGGAATATCGAGCGCGTCGGAAAACACGAGGATCTTGGTACGCGGGTCGCAGCGGTTCGCCTCGTAGTGCTTGAGCAGGCGCTCGCCCCAGTCGAACGGATCGCCGGAATCGTGGCGTGCACCGTCGAACAGCTTGCAGAAGTACATATCGAAGTCGCGCAGGAATGCCTCCATACCGTACACGTCCGACAGGGCAATACCCAGGTCGCCGCGATACTCCTTCGCCCACATTTCGAAACCGAAAATCTGCGAATCGCGCAGCCGCGGACCGAGCGCCTGACACGCCTGCAGGTATTCATGCGCCATCGTGCCAAGCGGCGTGAGGCTGTGCTTCATCGCGTAAAAGACGTTGCTGGTGCCGGCGAATTGCTCGCCAAGACCGTCTTTCAGCTTGAGGATCACTTCTTCGTGCCATTGCTTCGAGAAGCGGCGGCGCGTGCCGTAGTCGGCGATCTTGCAGTCGGCGAATTCCGGGCGCGCGCCCAGCAGCTTGATCTTCTCGACGAGGCGGCCGCGCCCTTCGCTGTAATCAGGCTTTTGCTGGGTATTGCGGAAGTAGACCTCGTTGACGATCGCGAGCATCGGGATCTCGAACAGGATCGTATGCAGCCACGGCCCCTTGATCTCGATATCGATTTCGCCGTTACCCTTCGGTGACGGTTCGATCGAAATGTATTTCTCGTTCAGATGGAACAGCGCGAGAAACTCGATGAAGTCGCCCTTGATGAAGCGCATGCGCCGCAGGTAGTCGAGCTCGTCGTCGGTGAAGCGCAGATCACACAGCTTGCGCACTTCATCGCGAATTTCGCTGATGTACGGCACGAGGTCGACATTCGGCGTGCGGCAGCGAAACCGGTACTCGACATTCGCCGCGGGAAAGTGATGCAACACTACTTGCATCATCGTGAACTTGTACAGATCGGTGTCGAGCAGCGAAGTAATAATCATGATGGCGCGAACTGGACTGCAGGAAAAACGGAAGGCTTGGCTCGACCAAACGCGTCAACCCATGCGCGTGCGGCGCGCCCCGTGCGCGCCGACCTGATGCATGTTACCCGAATGCGCCCGGATTCAGCGCGCCGGCGGGCGGCTCTCGCCGGACGCCATAAACTAATCACGAAAACGTATAAAAGGCATTGCCCGATGGCGTATGCGCCTCTTGACGTTACGTTACAATACCGCTTTTGGCGTTTTCGCCTCCCCTGATTCCGCATGCAGGAGCTGCCTGAATGACTCACGTTGTGACCGAAAGCTGCATCAAGTGCCGCTATACCGACTGCGTCGATGTGTGCCCGGTGGACTGCTTTCGCGAAGGTCCCAACTTCCTCGCGATCGACCCCGATGAATGCATCGACTGCGCCGTGTGCGTGGCCGAGTGCCCGGTGAATGCCATTTATGCCGAAGAAGACGTGCCGGGCGACCAGCAGCACTTCACCGAGCTGAATGCCGATCTGGCGAAGAACTGGCCGAGCATCACCAAGACCAAGGCGCCGCTGCCGGAAGCCGACGAATTCAAGGACGTGAAGGAAAAGCTGGCTCTGCTCGCGCGCTGAGCGGAGCGGCCCGTCACCTGCCTTGCCGAATCCGGCGCTAATCGAGATGAACACAGGGTATTGACAGAGGCTTAAGCTGCTTCTACAATTTCGCTTCTCTGCTGTTTGTTGTTCTGTTCCTCGATAGCTCAGTTGGTAGAGCGCCGGACTGTTAATCCGTAGGTCCCTGGTTCGAGCCCAGGTCGAGGAGCCAAGAATTTCAAAAGCCCGTTAACCAATACGGGCTTTTTTATGTAGATCAAGTTGTACTGCTGTTCCTCGATAGCTCAGTTGGTAGAGCGCCGGACTGTTAATCCGTAGGTCCCTGGTTCGAGCCCAGGTCGAGGAGCCAAAAAAATTTAGAAGGCCCGCATTCGTGCGGGCCTTTTTGTTTTGGCCTGGCGTTTTGGCCTGGCGTTTTGGCCTGGCCTGTTTCGACGCCGGATCAGGTGGTTTGAGTCGGGGGCAACCGCCTGTTCCGACCGGAAGGTAGCGCATGACCCGGGGCATTTGCACTGGCCCTCTGGCGGACACGTCGTTATACGATGGTGTTTTATCGGCGCAACTCTTTCGCGCGCCCAATCCAAACACTTATTCACGGCCATTTCATGAAATCGACCTTGTTGCGCATCACGCTCGCAGTCACTACCGCCCTGCTGCTGCCTTCGGCGCACAGCGAGGAAGTCGGCAGCGTCAATACCAATTTCCGCGTCACGGGCTCTGACCGCGTGGTCGTCGAAGCCTATGACGATCCGTTGGTGAACGTATGAGCATCTTTTAAAGTAATGGACATACCTGAATTGTTAAAAATCAAGCACATAGCCTACGTTGCATTGTCCATCATTCGACTCAAAAAAATGGACGGAAAACTTCGCCACTGTCCATTCTCTAGGCACTTTCAAGGCCGTGTCCTCGCCGCCGGACGGGCTCGCGGGCCGGGCTGCGCAAGCTCCGTCCGGCCCTAGCCCTTGAGCGTACTCATGGGCGCATCCGCGTCAAGGGTTCGCTACGCCGGGCTTCGCCCGCCCTTGACCCGAATCCACCCATTAAATACGAAGCCGCCTGGCCAGTTAGTTCTTTTCGAGCCTCTTCTTTCGAATCGGCAGCACGGTGCCTCCCCGCAAAGTAACTAGCTCCTGCTTCAAATCGAAGACTTCCTTAAGCAAACAGATTTCGCGCTCTAACGCGTCATCGAGTCGTTGCTGAAGGTCTTTCTTTTCATCTCGGACCTTTTCCAGACGCAGATTCGGCTCATTGCGCTCGGCAGTAGCACCGAGAGCGGCCTCATCAATTGCCGCAATCAACGATGCGAACTGAGGGCGCGACTTCTTGATACTACCCTTCTTACGGCCAGCCTCCACCGAGACTGTATCGTTGTTTATTTTTTCCTTTCGTTTCTTCAAACGCTCAAGCGCAGCGAAATAATCCTCAAGTGACCCGCTCATGCTAACCCCGCTCATCAATCTTGTTCAGCACGTTGCGTAGAATCTCCAACCCCTTCGTTTCAATTCGATGCTCGACCGATAACGGACTTTGCTCTCGAAGTCGCTCTACGATGATTTCTTGAGATTCAAGAACCTTTTTGATTTTTCGGGGGCTGGCAACCAAGTTACGGCAATTTTTCTCAAGGCATTCCAACGGAATCGGATTTATGGGCGGACTATCACATGACTCTGTGCTGGTGCAACCGCCCAAGACTGTCTCTCTGTAAGCTATCTCGCCCTTCTCGAACATTTTTATGGCGTGGCCTCTCGAATACACCGATACAGGGGAAAATTTAACCGCCGTGCTGTTCGCCCAAGCGGCAGCGCCACCAAACAGACGCTCGTCACTCATAAGGACATTCAATGCATATCCCAAATATTCCGACAGCGATTTCCCCGCGTTCCACTCGTTGCCGAAGTGCGATTTCGAGGAAAGTATCGACTTAGCGAAGATTGAGCCTTTTGAATAATACATCGACATTTCTTGCGTCAGATGTTGCAACTGCGCCTTCAAGGTTGGCAATGTAACGAGCCCTGACCGATGAGCATAAATCGCTAGGCTCCGTCGGAACTGATGTGTAGTAAGAGGCCACCGCTGACCAACTCGGAAATCCTCCTCTCCATCCCAATTCCGGTCCACGTCTATTTTCGCCAATTCCTCGATGTCAGCCGCTTGGATTAACGGCGAGATTCTTTCGAATAACTTATTCTTCTGATTTGGTGCAGCTTGACTTTGAAGAGCGCTATATTCGCCGTAACTACCGAATCCATGACGTGGAAAAAGCAACAACTCAAGGCCGTTCTCATCAAGAGAGTCTGCGTTCCCATTGATTGAATGTAACTCTCTTGCAAGCCGCATCGCGCAGCGAACGGCGCGCGCACCTGTCGCGTTGGTAATCCATTGCGCTCTTTTCCGCTTCCCTTTATTGAACTTGGTCGTAAAACCAACAACACAGTGATGGTCCTTTCCGCCATGGCGAAACACCGACAACGAGTTGAAGGGTAAAAATTCTACTTCTGACCTGCGCATCCCGGTATAAGCGTGAATATTTGCGCCGCACACAGCGTACACATTGGATATTGCTCCTGCCAGTTGGGTGGGCGTCGTTAAGTCCTCCCATAGACCGCAATGCCTCGCATAAACTTTTAATCGCTCGCTTGCCTCAGGTGCAATCTGTCCGGCACCCGTGTGGACTGTTTTTATAAACGCTATTAAATCGTCTAAGATAGACTCGACGATATCTAATTCCGCAGCCAATGCACTGAGAATGCCAGAATAAATGCGTGATGGGATAACGGGCGTTTGCTTCTCCGTATCTCGGAGATGCCTATCTGCCTTAACTATCGTAGAGTGCAGCGCCTTGAGAGGAATACTGACGTCGAGTTTTTCAGGAATATGAACGAAACTGGCCAACATCCCATAAAACTCGACCGCTGAACTAGGCTTTTTCTTGATGAACATCAACCCGAATTCAACGTCATTTATCGCCTCATAAAGGGTGAGCCCGGCCGTGGATGCCTCAATGGCAAAAGCTCTCGCTGCGTAGTATTTTCCTCTAAATGTGTTTTCTGCCGGCAGCTCTTCCCCCTCTTTATGTAGCATGAGATAAAGAAGGGTTTTTAATTGAAGCAAAGAAGTACGGTCTGCGACACCGAGTTTTGTGACCGTGGAGAAATCCACCGTTTTCGTCCAGTTCGAGTTACCTCTCAGCGCCGATAAATTCCACACACCGTGGCCAAACAGACTCCTCACGGATTCCTCGGCAGCCATTATCGGCGTATCGGCATCGGGGTGCCAAAACGACGGAGAAACCTCTAGTGTCGTGGTTGGAACTATAAGGGCGGAGATATTCATAGAAGACCTAAAACGGCTAGTTGTTCAAGTTTTGCGGCCCAAAATGGGTCTAAAGCTTCGTCCTCGTCTACTTCGCGCGTTACTCGCTCGACAAGCTCAGCGTTTATTTCTCGAAGCTCCCCGAGCAATGTTTCAATTCTCTGCAAAGTCCTAATAATGACGTCTTCGCCTCCGTTCGTACCAAACGTTACGTTCAGACTGTACCGGCAACTTACTATCTTTCTAACGTCAATTTCATCAGCGTGTATTCGGTACTTCCCACAAAATAGGCAACCCTCACTAGAGTCGCACTTCGGCACTATAGGAGTATCTGTCGCGATGGGAACGGGATTTAGATAATCTGTACATTTGCCGACACCGCTTTCCAGAGCATCGCCTAGACCCTGAGAGGCACGAACAATCGTTTCCTCCAAACTGACGAGATACTGGCCCATCTCAAGCGCGTGGTTGGCCTCCGAGCCGTTTGAATACGAACTCAGGGCTGTTTGCAACGAATGCCCCATAATGGCAGCGGCAACCTCGGGGGTGGCGTGTCGAATTAGATAATCTTGCTTGGCTGCACGTATTTTTCGCAGACCCATTTTAGGCAGAACAATCCCAAGGCGCTTCACTCTTCGCTTAAGAAACGTTTTGAACCAACCGTTTGGAAGCGGTGCGCCCTCGCCGTTCGAATCGACAAACACAAAAAGACTAGCGCACCCCTTTTCTTGCATAACATAATCGCGCAAGTCGAAATATCGCTGTAGATAGGGAAGGAATCTGAGAGATATCGACGCGGTGATTTCTTTCCCACCCGCACGAAATTTCATGGCTCGGAAACTTTTCCGAGTGACCGCCCCATTTTTTAAGTCTTCTCGCAAGGTTTCAGAAAAGTCGAGTCCTTGTAGGACTGACTGATTAAGACCTGTTTCGAGTGCAAACAGCGCTGCAAACGCCAGACAGCCAAACGACGCCAAGCTAAGTCGCTCCGCGTGATGTTTCTTAGTGTTCGATTCATTTAGAATTCGTTCAGCATCGCGAAGCGCTTTATGAGCTGCGCTACTTGGATTTTTGCTGCTAGGCGCGTATATACTTTTAATCTCCTCGACTGTCCTAAGCGAACCAGTATTTGCGTTCCACGCAGCTCCGCCTCGGACTCCGGACAATGTGCTAGCACTTTTCCCATTAGGAAAATGCCAAATTTGCCTCGATTCTTCTCCATCAAAAATGGCAAAACGCACGGGAAACGGTTCAAAATAGACGACAGTTTTACTAGCGATATCGAAAACTTCACTCATACAGGCTCTAAACGATTTTAATGCGCCTTCATCCGGGGCACGCGTGGGTGTCCCCCTCTGCTGGCGAATTGGCCTGAAAGTTCTACAAATTCTATCGTCGTAATATTCCCGCGCGATTTCCAACAAATTCGCCTGATTCAGTGATGCTGTTTTGCTGGAAATTTTTTCGTTTGCGACGTCGACAGTCAGCTCGCGACAGAAATCTAAAACTGCTGCTTCACTGACGTCGCGCTCAATCCATACCAGAGCCCCTCTGTTCCTCTCGTCAAGCCAGTCCATGAAACTGACCAAGGTCCTATATTGGTGGAACAAGCTAATCGCGCTACAACCTTTACCGCGCATAATTTGGCTTAGAACCTTTGCTAGGTTGGCAATTACTGCCACCCGAGGTGGAAAGAAGCTTGCCTCGTCTATTGGCCAATCAGCTGGCTTGCCGATTCTCTTTTCCCGCCTCAAATAGGCGAAAGTCCAAATATGCCCGAGACTCTCGGAACCCTCAAACTTCATCGCCAATCGTTCTGGATTAGATACTTCAAGGTCGGTAGAAAATGGCACTTCTACAATGATTAGCTTACCTGGCTTCATACCCGGCCTCCGACAGTGCCTTCTGCCAGTTTTTGTAAATATTCGCTCCAGCCGCTATCTGCGGCCTCCGCCATTTGCAAAATTTGACGATAGTCGAGATATTTATTTGTCGTGTCGACGCTGGAATGCCACATCAGCCCGGCAAGTTGTTTCATGAGGAAATTTCTTCCTTCACCGCCTGCTTTGATACGGGCGGAATTGAAGTCGACGAAATTCATGCCGAAACTGGCTCGCAAATCATGAAAGCGATAGGAATAGCGTGGCCGATTCAACTTCTTCCTGACTAGAGGAATGACCTGTCGACGAATGTAACCCCGAAGCGATTGGCCGAGTTTTGTTCCTCGTTTCTGCAAGCCCTTCAACCTAAGCTTGTGCCTATCCTCGATAGATTCATAAAAAGGCAGCCCGTGCTGAGTCAGAAATAGGTACTGCTCGTCGTCATCGAGACCATTCTTAATACGTCGAGCCTGAGCCCGAGGGCTGTTAACGTACACGTGCAGGCGTTCATATAGATACATAGGAACGTGCAACGTCCCCGCCTTATTCTTCTTAGTATCAATTCCGGTCCCGGGGCCGCAGAGAATACGAACTTCGTTACCGTTGATTTCGTGCGGGGGCGTCTTTACGTGTTTTACCCGAAATGTAAGAACTGTCTGTTCCCGTCCGCCAGTAAGCAGCGCGAGTAGATGTATGAGAGTTATCTCCGTATTGCCTAAATCCGTCAACGACTCAAGAATTGCTCTCTGTTCCGTCATGGGCAAAGGACGAAGTTTCCCCCCGTCGTCGATGAGCTCTTCCCACGGGTCCTTGGCTTTAGGTACCTTAATAGACACGTCTGTCGTGGTTACCGTTTTTGAACGGTCGGCGCCGAAATCGTCCTTAAACACAACGGCGACCCCACTCTCGACCCAAGGCGGGTTTTCAGCAACAAGCACTTTGCTGGCGATGAGCCAATTATAGAATCTGATGACCGTGGCCATCCGTCGCTTCGCCATTGAAACGGCGATTTTTTTCTTCCGGATAAGATGCTTTAATTCGGCCGAGTACAGATAGGTCGGTCGATTGAATTTTCGAGGACCGAACGATAGCCAATCAAGGTCGTCTTCTTCGCAAAATCTTCGGAAAGCGGCTAGGTCCTCCGCTTTTGTTCCGAGCGACAGCGTATTCGGTTCTGTCGACAGTTCAGCTTGCTCGATTAGATAAACATTAGCTTCTGCCCAAGGACTCCCGTCCGAATTAAGAACAATGGGAAACCTTGGATAAATCCCGAGAGACCAATTCGGGCCTCCATCCCTCCGCTTCTCGCCGGGAAGTCGAACAGGATTTCGATAATACGTAACAGTCTCCGTCTTGCCATTGACTGTGACCTGTTCAGAACCTCGCTCCGGTGTTTCCGTGGCAAGAGAGAGGCTCAAGCTTGGCAGAGTGATGCGTCGGGCTTCGCCCATTTTTCAAATGTGGTTGTTAAGGCGTGTCCATTTTAATAAAAGACGCAAATTTTGTCAATCGAAGAAAAGATGCTCGTGTCCAAGGCGTGACCTGCTACGTGTCGCGGGCGCGCACCGGCGGCGTCAAGGGCACGCTCGGCATCGCCGAAGATCCGACCGAAGCGTCGATTGCCTGCCGTCAGGTCGGCGCGATTCATTTCACGGGGCCAGTGAAACAGCAGGCCGACGTGTTCTCCGTGAGCATGTCGCTTATCTTCAAATCGCTGCATGTGGTGCGAGTAGTCGACGCGAAGCGCAACACGCTGGTCTACATGACATACAGCGACAGGGTCGTCAGCGGCAGCGCGAAAAACAGCGTGAGCGCCGTGCCGATGCCGGCCGGCACGACGATTCCGGTCAAGTGATCGCCGTTCGATGGCAAACGCGCTGCGCAAGAAGCACCGGCCATGAGTAACGGCAGCGGCAGCCGCCGCGGCGCGCTACACTGACCGGTCACGCCTCGCCGGACCGCCGAAACGCCAGACTTCAACCATGCCCGCCCATCGCTTCCAGGATTCCGCCCGCTACTGGCGCACGCCGCTTTTGCCCGGCGCGGACCTGCTCACGGCCGAATACCACGATCACGAGTTCACGCCGCATTGGCATGACGCGTACACGATTCCGGTGATCGTCGCGGGCGCTGAGGGTTATCGGTATCGCGGCGCGGACTATGTCGCCGAGGCAGGCAGTGTGCCGATCATCAACCCAGGCGAGTTGCACACGGGGTCCAAGGCCGTCGAAGCAGGCTGGCGGTATCGTGTGATGTACGCGCCCGTGGCGTTCATCCACGAGCTTGCCAGCGAGATCGCCGGCAAGCCGCAAGCGTTGCCGTGCTTCGCGCCCGGCGTGATCCGCGACCCCGATCTGGCGCGGCGACTGGCGCGCGCGCACTGTCTGCTGGAGGCCGGCGACGATCCGCTCGCCGCAGAGGCCGCGATGCTCGACGCGCTGTCCACCTTGCTGGTCCGCTACTCGCAAACGCAGCCGGAAGCGTCGCGCCTCGCCGCCGACGACGCCCGCGTCGCGACAATGCAGGAGCGCTTGACGGGCGACCTCGCCGAAGCTGTCACGCTGGCCGAAGTCGCCCGGGCAGCGGGCCTGTCGCCCTTTCACGCCGCCCGCCTTTTCAATCAGGCCACCGGCCTGCCGCCGCACGCGTGGCGCAACCAGGTGCGTCTGCAACGCTCGCTTGCACCGTTGCGTGCGGGTGTCTCCGTGACGGATGTCGCCGCAGCCAGCGGTTTCACGGACCAAAGTCATTTCACGCGTCATTTCCGGCGCATGTTCGGCGTGCCGCCGGGACGCTGGCAAGGCAGCTGAGGCAACGCTCACAACCGCCGCAGAGCGCTTGCCGCCGACTATTCACCCTCTGCGCCAGTGACGCGCGATCGACTGCGCAGCCAGGCCACCCAGAAGCCGCCTACCCTATTTGCGCGCTATAACCAGGTTTGCTCAACCTGCGTCTACCCGCCCCCCGTCCGCGCGACCCACCGCAAGAACGTACAAGCCCCGCCCACCGCCACTCGCTATGCTTCCCGAATCAAGGAGGCAAGATTGACCCATTCCAACCCCGGCCAGCCCGCAAGCCCAGGCCACTTAAAAGAATTGACCGCTGGTGCGCGTGACATCATCCCGATGATGGTCGGCGCGGCGCCCTTCGGCGTGATCTTCGGCACCCTGGTTGCATCCGGCCCGCTGCATCTATGGCACGGGCAACTGATGTCGCTCGTCGTGTTCGCCGGTTCCGCACAATTCATTGCGCTCGGCCTGATCGCCGGCCACGCGAGTTTTGCGGTGATCTGGGCGACCACGCTCGTCGTCAACCTGCGTCACGTGCTGTACAGCGCAACGCTCGCGCCACACGTCGCGCATCTGTCGGCACGTTGGCGCTGGGCGCTCGGCGCACTGCTCACCGACGAAGTCTTCGCGGTAGCGTGGGAACACTACCGGCATCGAGAACCCGGCACGGTCGGCCCGCATTATTTCTTCGGCGCAGGTCTGGCCATGTATCTGAACTGGCAGATCTGGACCGTCGCGGGCCTGCTGTTTGGCGCGGCCTTTCCGGGCCTGCAGTCGCTCGGGCTTGATTTCGCGATGGTCGCCACCTTTATTGCGATCGTCGTCCCGCAGCTTGTCGCGCTGCGCTATATCGCGGCGGCCGTCACCGCAGGCACACTGGCCTTCTTCTGGCAGGCGTGGCCGTACAAGCTCGGCCTGCTCGGCGCCGTGTTTGCGGGCGTCGCCATTGGTGTATTGCTGTCGGTTCCGCGATTTGGGCGAGGTACGCGGGGGAATCGCGAAACGCCGCGCGCAACCTCGCAGGAGCCCCCGAGGGAAGCCTCGCGGAAAGTCTCGCAGGACGCCGTGCAGGAAACTGTGGAAGCGTCACGATGAACTATGTCGTTCTGATCCTCGGCATGGCTGTCATTACCTGGGTGATCCGCGCCGCCGTCTTCGTGCTCGGCGACCGGCTGGTGTTTCCGCCGCTCGTGCGCACCGCGCTCGGCTTCGTACCCGTCACTGTACTGACCGCGATCATCGTGCCGATGGCGGTATCGCCGCACGGCACCAGTGCCGAATTGACCTGGCGCAATCCGCAACTGGTCGGGGCGCTGGCGGCCATCGCGGTCAGCACACTGACACGGCGGCCGCTTCTGACCATCGCGGTCGGCCTGACGGTCTTTTTTGTATGGCAAGGCGTCGTGCTCAAATAAGCGAAACGACCGGTATCCGCCCAGCGGGGTGGCCGCATTTCTGGCGGCCGTCACGCCGGTGTCGCGACGCCCTGCGCACTGGCGCCGCCTCGCACAAGCGGCGCCGAGCATGTTGCTTGCGCGTCGCGCTCAACCGGGCGGCGCCGAAGCGGGCCTCTAAACCGGTCGTCAATCGGTCACCGCCCCTTAAGTTTCCCTTAATTCCGCCGATATGAAGTCGAGGTCCGCGAATCGGGATACGTCCCGCTGACTACGCGGCAACAGACAGGCATCAACCGCGCCGGCATTTGGCCTTGCGTCGCACAGGGTCCGGGTGCGTCCGGATGACAGACGAGGGCGCGCGGCAGGACCAACGGGATAACAGATGGGTCAAATCACCCTCACACTCAAAGACGAAACCATTGCGACGCTGCGCAAGGACTTCGACGCTTTTCTGCGGGTTTCGCTGAAGCTCGATCCGCAGTTCGCGACGCCGTCGTTTGAGGATTTTCTGCGCGCCAAGCTGCTCGACAGTATGGTGCCGCTGACTGAACACGCGGTTCGGCGGATGTTGCAAGGTGGCCAGTACGCGTGGGCGAAACGCACGCTGGACAAGGAATTCCCGGACGTCGTCGCGATTCTGATGCGGCAGGCGGGAGAATTCGGTTTCGGCTTTGCGGCCCGCTCGGAATGGACGCCGGAAGAGCTCTCCAAGCAGTGCCACGACTGGGCGGCGACCATCGTCAAGGAAGCGGAAGGCGATGCGGTACTAGTCGATCCGCTCGCGGCGCAGATCAAGAGCGCGGTGCAGGACATTCAGGCGCTCGAAGAAACCATGCAGACACCGGCCTGGCGGCTGGTGGAATCACTGCGCCAGCGCGTCTACGAAGCCAAAGTGGCATGCGAAACAGGCGTGGGCAGCACCGCGCGCGAAAAGCTCGGCGAACTACGTGGCCTGTTGCGCCTGGGTATTTCGCACGGCTCGTTCCAGAAGCAGGAAGCGCAGCAGATCATGGAGTACCTGCGCTTGCTGAAGCCGGAGATTTTCATCGAAGAACCCTATGACGTGTTCTCACGTTGCGCCGCATGGTTGCGCAATTTCTTTGTGCCGCCGCGTCCGGCACCGCAACAGCAATCACAGCAACAACAACGGCGGTCGCGCTAAAACCAGTCGGCAGCGGCTAGCCGCAACCGCGGGTGGCCGCAATAGTCATCGAAGCGCAGAAGAAGAGGTCACAAAGGGAGCTGGATCGCGCCCCACCCCGCATCACCGCTTCAATCCCACATCTTCCTGAGCCTGGCCCCAATCTCTATCTTCGCCTGCGCCGCCGCGGCCAGTCCCGCCGCAGTCGGGGCGATCGGCACCGGCACGCGCGGCCAGGCGTAGGCGTCGAACAAGGGCATCAGATGCGCCGGAATGAACCGCGTACGCGACGCCCACACGTGACGGTCGCCCATATGGGTCTGGTTGTGCACGTAAAAACGCTGCGGCACGACGATATGCAAGTCTTCCTTGGCGCGTGTCATCGCCACGTATAACAGGCGCCGCTCCTCATCGATTTCCTCCTCGCTGCCGGTGCCGAGGTCGGACGGAATGCAACCGTCGACGCCATTCAGCACGAACACATTGCGCCACTCCTGCCCTTTCGCCGAATGAATCGTGGACAGGATCAGGTAGTCCTCGTCGATCAGGGGCACGCCCGACTCGTCGCTGGTGGCGTCGGGCGGATCGAGCGTCAGTTCGGTGAGGAAGCGTTCGCGCGACGCATAGGTGCCCGCGATGCTTTCCATCTGCAGCACGTCTGCATGACGGATCGCCGCGTCCTCATGATTGCGCTCGAGATGCGGCTCGTACCAGCGCCGCACCATTTCGAACTCGGCCGGCCACGGCGTCTGGCGCCCGTACACGCTCGACATCAGCTTGACGAACGGATGCCAGTCTTCCTGCGCGCGAGCGGGCGGCACAAAGGCGGCCAGCGCGCCCCCGGCGCTATGCGTGATATCGGACAGATTGCTGGCGGCCCGCGCCACGACCTCGTCCAGCACCTTCGCGGCGGTGGCGGGACCGACGCCCGGCAGCAACTGCACGACGCGAAAACCAGCGACACGGTCGCGAGGATTCTCCGCCCAGCGCAGCACGGCGAGCACATCCTTGACGTGCACCGAGTCGAGGAACTTCAGGCCGCCGAACTTCACGAACGGAATGTTGCGCCGGGTCAGTTCAATCTCGAGCGCGGCGCTGTGGTGGGCGGCGCGAAACAACACCGCCTGCGACTTGAGCGTCATGCCCTGCTCGCGTGCCTCCAGCACCTGTTCGACGATGTAGCGCGCCTGATCCGCTTCATCGGCGACCGTCACCAGGCGCGGGCGTTGCGCCGAAGCCTTGTCGGTCCACAGATTCTTCGTGTAGCGCTCACTCGCAAGCTCGATTACCGCATTCGACGCCGCCAGAATCGACCCGGTGGAGCGGTAATTGCGCTCGAGCGTGACCTGTTTGGCCGGCGGGTTGAAGTGCGCCGGAAAGTCGAGAATGTTGCGCACGGTCGCGCCACGAAACGAATAGATCGACTGGGCGTCGTCGCCGACCACGGTCAGGCCACGGCCATCGGGTTTCAGCGCAAGCAGGATCGACGCCTGCAAGCGGTTGGTGTCCTGATACTCGTCGACCATGACGTGATCGAAGCGCGCCGACAGATCGGCCGCGATCGCCTGCTCGGCGGCCATGTGCGACCAGTAGAGCAGCAGGTCGTCGTAGTCGAGCACGCTCTGCTTCTGCTTGGCTTCGACGTACGCGGCGAACAGCATGCGCAGATCGGCTTTCCACTCGCGGCACCAGGGGAACGCGCTGTTGAGCACATCGGCGAGCGACGCACCAGTGTTCACCACGCGAGAGTAAATCGCAAAGCAGGTGCTCTTGGCCGGAAAGCGCCGCTCTTTCGCCGACAGGCCTAGCTCGTGGCGCACGAGATTCATCAGATCGGCGGAATCCTCACGGTCATTGATCGTGAAGGTGGGCGCGAGGCCGATCAGGTCCGCGTATTCGCGCAACAGCCGTGCGCCGACACTATGAAAGGTGCCCGACCACGTCAGCCCCTGCGCCAGCGCGGCCCGCGACCCGAGCGCCGCACCGGCGATGCGCGCGGCGCGGCGGGTCATTTCGAGCGCGGCGCGGCGGGAAAAGGTCAGCAGCAGGATGCGGCACGGATCGGCGCCCTTCACCACCAGATTGGCAACCCGGTGCGCCAGCGTGTTGGTCTTGCCGGAACCGGCCCCCGCTATCACCAGCAGCGCGCCCGACGGCGCGTTGGGATTGTCGGCGCCGTATTCGACGGCTTCGCGCTGGGCGTCGTTGAGATTTGCCAGCCAGGCGGCGCTATCGGTACCGGAATCGGACGGCGGCGGAGATTCAGCGACGGAGAGCACAGTGGATTCGGGCCTGAGGTGGAGTTGACGCGGCGACGCATACTGTATATCCATACAAGTATCGGAGACAAGCGACCCTTTTTTCGTCTTTCCACTGCCGGCGCCACGGCCCCGCAGAATCATCGGCGCCGCACTTTGTGGAGCGCGTCGAGCGGCACTGTCAGGCGCCCTTCCTTCTGGCGTGGCAATCGGGCACCGCCACAGCAGCGGCGTAAAGCGAGCGCAAAAAAATGACCCGGGCGCACACGCGTACCGGGCCACTTTCTTCGACGAGGCATAGCAAGGCGCCTGCGACGCCCTGCTTTAATTGACGCCTTTTTACTGCTTCTTTGCGTCCTTCAGACTGGCGTCGGCGTTCGCCTTGTCGGCATCGGCCTGGGCATCCGTTTTCTTCTTGTCGGCCTTGGCTTGCGCCACCGACGCCTTCTTGTCAGCCTTCGACTGTTCCTTGGCCGCCTTCTTGTCAGCGTGAGTCACCGGCGCGGCGGCCGGGTCGCTCGCCTGCGCGAATGCAACCGACGACAGGCAACCGGCAATGAGCGCGGCGTAAATCCGGTTCTTCATAGACATGGTGATGGTCATGCGATACCTCCGTACAACGGCATGCGGACAAATCAGGCAGTCTGCACGACGCCTGGTCCACTCCGCAGTAAAGTTGATTAAAGCGGACCGGCTGGAGCCGGCCGCGCCAGGTGCTGCGCCTTTGCACGACACCCGGTTAGCGGGGGGCGTGACTGCGGCCAACGCCACCGTCACGCCCGGCGCGTTAGAACTCAGGCTTAGTGCTTGACGTCGGCACCGTTGTCCTGGTCGGCTGCCTGGCCTTGCATGTTCATCTTCATTTCGTTGTTAGCAGTTTGCTTGTCAGCCTTCTGGTTGATCCTGGCATCACGCACCTGCTCCTTGTACTGCGACTTGGCAGCCTTTTTCTGTTGCGCCAACTCCGCCTTGGACGCCTTCTTAGACGCCTTGTATTCGGCATTAGCCTGCGCGTTGGCGTCGCGTTTCTGGACCAGCGGATCGGTCGAGCCCGATGCCGTCAGACGCGTCGGTGCCGGCGTCACCGGCTGCACACCCTGTGCGGCCGGCGCAACATCGGCGCCTTGGGTCTGGACCTGTGCCTGGCCGTTCATACCCGCGGCCGGTTGCGCGGTCTGCGCGACAGCAGCGGTAGCGGCAAAAGCAGTCAGGGCGGTACCGATCAGGAGTGTACGAATCTGGGTCATGGCTAAATCCTCTCTAGAGTTGTTGTGACACGGACGTCATATCCGGCGCGGCGTGCGTCATGCGTCTCTCGTCCGGTCTATTCGCCGCCGAAAAATCCAGCAGGCTTTCCTACAGAGCTGCACTTTACGAGTGAAGTTCGTGATATACGACCAGTGTTACGGAACGTTTCACTTTCTGACAACTGCATAACATCTGCTTGCAATCGCCTGATCGCAGCCCGGCGCCACGGGGACTTTCATTCGGGGCAAGCTTCTGGCTTATGATGCGAACCCTTTGCTTCAAGGTGCAAACGCCATGCCCAACCTCGATTTCACACTGACCGGCGACTACGTCGAACTGCACAATCTCCTGAAGATAACGGGGCTGGCAGACAGCGGCGGCTCGGCGAAAATGATGGTCGCGGACGGCGCAGTGACCGTCGACGGCCGGGTCGAAACGCGTAAAACCTGCAAAATTCGCGCGGGCCAGGTTGTGTTGCTCGGCGACACGCGAATCGCGGTGCACGAGGCTTGAGGCGCGGCCTCACCCCGATTCGCGGGAAACTCGCGGCCAAAGACATTGAGCCGAAGACAGGCTGCCAACGGTTCGTAATCCGAGACTTTGAGTCCGGAAACTCGGAGGACCGCACGCACCAAAATCGTGCCTCCTCCATCGACATCGCCGCGCCTAAGCAATAAGCTGTCAGTTTCGACAGACAAACAATCGGCTGACAGCCGCCCTACGCTTCCGGCGCGCCCCGCATTCCACCACCGGCCGCGCGAAAGCCTCGCGAGTCGTCCGGCTTGCGCCCGCCGCCACGCTGTCACCCCTTCCGCTTTCAAGCGCTCCATGACTCAATCCGGCTTCACCCGGGTGGCCGCCCGGCCGCCGACCCTTTCCCGCCACGCCGCCGACACCGCCCGGCTCGCCGCGCCGCTCGCCATCGCGCAACTTTCGCAAATGGCGATGGGCGTCACCGATACGATCCTGCTCGGCTCGCTCGGCCCTGACGCGCTCGCCGCCGGCGGCCTCGGCGCCAACCTGTTCTTCGTTGTGGTCACGTTGCTGCAAGGCGTGCTCACCTCCGTGAGCGTGAGCGTGTCGCATGCGCGCGGCGCGCAGGACGAAGGCCGGGTGCCGCATATCTACTGGACCGGCTTCGTGTTGTCGGTGCTGCTGTCGGTGCCGGCGTTCTTCCTGCTGTCGTTCGCCACGCCGGTCCTGCTGGCTTTCGGCGAACCCGCGCTGCTTGCGCACAACGTCGGTGAATACGCGGCAGTGCTGCGCTGGGGCTCGCTCGGCAGTCTGATCGGCGTCGGCCTGATGCGCTCGTTCCTGCCGGCCATCGGCGCGGCCAAGCGGCTCCTGTGGGTGTCGCTCGTTAGCGTGTTCGTCAACGGTTTTCTCAACTACGGGCTGATTCACGGCGTATACGGACTGCCTCGCTTAGGCTTTCTCGGTTCGGCGACGGCCACCTCGATCACGGTCTGGCTGAGCGCGCTCGTCCTGATGGCCTTGTTGCATCTGCGGCCACGCTATAGACATTTCGTCGTCGCGACACGGCCGAATGTGCCGTTGATGGGCGAGTTGTTCGGCATCGGCTGGCCGGTCGCGATCACCTACGGCGTCGAATCGACCCTGTTCCTCGCCACCGGCCTGATGGTCGGCCTGCTCGGCGAATCACAACTGGCCGCGCATCAGATCGCGTTGAACGTCGCCTCGGTGGCCTTCATGGTGCCGCTCGCGATCGGCCAGGCGGCCAATGTGCGAGTCGGCTACTGGTCCGGCGCCGGCCAGCCGCTCGCCGCGCGCCACGCGGGCTTCGTCGCGCTGGCGCTCGGCGTCGGCTTCATGACGCTGTCGGGCATCGTGCTGATCGCGGCGCCGCACTGGATCGTCGGCCTGTACCTGCATCTCGACGACCCGGTCAACGCAGCCACGGTTACGTTGGCGAGTTCGCTGCTCGGCGTGGCCGCACTCTTCCAGATCGTCGACGGCATGCAGACGGTAGCGTCAGGCTGCCTGCGCGGCCTGAAAGACACGCGCGTGCCGATGATTGCCGCAACCTTCGGATACTGGGTCATCGGCTTTCCGACCGGTTATGTGCTGGCATTTCATTTCGGACTGGGCGCGCGCGGCTTGTGGTGGGGGCTCGCCGCCGGCCTCGCGAGCGTCGCGCTGTTGATGACGCTGCGCTTTCACAAACTAAGCTTGCGGCGCGTGCCGGTCACGCCCGGCGCGCCGCCTGCCCCGTCGGCATGAGCCAGGCAAAGCACAGATGACTGGTTGGTTGCACGCGCAACCAACGTTCCCCGGTAAACGCGCCGTGAACGGTAAAATGTGTGCTTTGGCAAAAATCGCGCGCACCCGCGTGAGCCGATTCGCGCACCTCACAAAGGCCCGCGCCGCCCCACGGCCCAACACCCGCCGCCAGGGCCTGCCGCTCCTCGCGAGCGGCGCCCCGGGTATGCATCGCTCACCGCGCCATGCCGCTCGACCGACCTTCAATTCTCGCCATAAAACATAAACAAGGACCACCCGTCATGCTTGCCCGCGTCACCCGTTTATTTCCGCTCTGGGCCGTGCTCGTTTCGATTGCCGCGTACTTCTCGCCCGTTTCGTTCGCCGGTATTGCGCCCCACGTCACCACCCTCCTGACGATCATCATGCTGGCGATGGGCGTCACGCTATCGGCGGCCGATTTCCAGCGCGTCTTCACGCGACCCGCGCCGGTGATCGCCGGCATCGTGCTGCATTACCTCGTGATGCCGCTGGCAGCGTGGGCAATCGCCAAGGCGCTGCGCATGCCGCCGGATCTGACGGCCGGCATGGTGCTGGTGGGTAGCGTGGCAAGCGGCACGGCGTCGAACGTCATGATCTATCTGGCGCGCGGTGACGTAGCGCTGTCAGTGACGATCAGCGCGTTGTCGACGCTGGTCGGCGTGTTCGCGACACCGCTGCTCACGCGCCTTTACGTGGACGCATCCATCGTTGTCGACGTGCACGGCATGCTGATGAGCATCCTGCAAATCGTCGCGTTGCCGATCGTGGTCGGCCTGGTCGTCAACCATTTGTTCAACAAGACGGTCCGCAAGGTCGAGCCGATTTTGCCGCTGATCTCGATGGTTGCGATTCTGCTGATCATCGGCGCGGTGGTGGGCGGCACGCAGAAGAGCATCGCGTCGGTGGGTCTCGTGGTGATGCTGGGTGTGGTGCTGCACAACGGCATCGGTCTGCTCGGCGGCTACTGGGGCGGTCGTCTGCTCGGCTTCGACGAAGCTGTCTGCCGCACGCTCGCTATCGAAGTGGGCATGCAAAACTCCGGCCTCGCAGCGACGCTCGGCAAACTGTATTTCACGCCGATTGCAGCGTTGCCAGGCGCGTTGTTTTCGGTGTGGCATAACCTGTCCGGCTCGCTGCTCGCGGGTTATTGGGCAGGACGTCCCGCGAAAGGGTCCACGCATCCGGATGGCGAGCGCGTATTGAACGCCGAACGCGGATAATCATCATCGAGTAGTCGTCAAGCGCCGCGGGTCGAAGGCTTTCTGCCCTGACGAGCGGCATCTGTCTGCACGCCTGAGGCGTGCGGACAGAAAGCGTCGTGCAGGCAATCAAACCGCGCCATAGTCATGCGCGAGAACGAAAGCTCACACGCCTGATTCCCCTTAGAATGCATTTCTCGACAGAGTGAACACGCCACACGCGCTGTCGCAATGAAAAGCTTGCAAACAGGGAGATACAGCGTGTCGTGGCATCAAGACCAAAATCAAAATCAGACCGCACTGCACAGCAAATGCGCGTTCAACTCGCTTCGGAGGACGTCACTCGCCCGGAAGAGAGCCGGCCGCCTTAAAGGTAGCCCACCGTGCCCAAGCAAGTCGCGCGCCCCGAACGAAGTCCCCTTGAGAGATGGGTGGCTGAGGCGATTGTGGAATTGGCAGACGACGAGACATTTCTTCCTGCTGTGCTGCGCAACGGCATTTTTGACCGCTTGCGCGACCCGGCCTCCCGCCACTGCGTTCGACCGTCAGGTCACCCATGCACTGCCCGCCACTGAAATAACGCCGCTTCGCACGGCCCTGGCGCCGCCCGAAGCGGCGCATCCAAGCGAGTCCGGTTTCCGGGTACTGTCGAGCGGCACCGACGCCTTGCAGATGCGCATTGCGCTCGCGCGTGCCGCGACGAAAACCCTCGACATGCAGTACTACATCGCCAACGAGGACACCACCGGCAAGCTGCTGCTCGGCGCCGCGCTCTACGCGGCCGATCACGGCGTGCGCGTGCGCATGCTGGTCGACGATCTGAACTTCAAGGACATCGACCAGGTGATGGCGGGTCTGAACTCGCACGAGAACATCGAGATCCGCGTCTTCAATCCGTTCGGCAGCGCGCAGGAAGGCATGTTCGAACGCACGACGAACGTGTTCACGCAAATCGGCCATTTCACGCGCCGCATGCACAACAAGTCGATGATCACCGATAACCAGTTGGCCATCGTCGGCGGCCGCAACCTCGGCGACGAATATTTCAGCGCCAGCGAAACGCTGCAGTTCCGCGATCTCGACGTGCTGGCCGCCGGTCCGGTCGTCGCCGATGTCTCCGCCAGTTTCGACGACTACTGGAACAGCAGCATCGCCTATCCGCTGCGGGTACTGAACAAACAGAAATTCGATGCGAAAGTGCTCGACCAGACGCGTGACGATTTACGCCAGCACTGGCGCACCAACGCCGACCCATACAACGCGAAACCGCTGAACGCGACACCGCTCGCCTTGCAGATTGCCAGGGATCAACTCGGCCTGACGTGGGCGCCGGCCGAATTCAAGGCAGACCTGCCAGAGAAAATCGTCCATCCGTCGGCGGACTACGTCAGTCCGCCGATGCAGCGATTGGCGGAGCTGATGCATGACGCGCAGAAAGATTTTCTGATCATTTCGCCTTACTTCGTACCACACGAGTCCGGTGTCAAGGCAGCGGGCGAACTGACGCATCGTGGGGTACGCATCGCCGTGCTGACCAACTCGCTCGCCGCGACCGACGCGGTGGCCGTGCAAGCCGGCTACAGTCCATTCCGCGTGCCGCTGCTGCAACAGGGTGTGGAGCTGTATGAATTCAAGCCGCAGCAGAGCACGTCGCGCGTCGGTCTCACCGGATCTCGCTCGCGAGCCAGCCTGCACGCGAAAACCTATGTTGTCGACCACAAGATTCTGGTGATCGGCTCGATGAATCTCGATCCGCGCTCGGCCAATCTGAACACCGAGCAGACACTGGTCATTCATAGCCCGCCGCTCGCCGAACAGGTCGCGCAGATCTTCGAACGCGCCATCGCGCCCGAAGCAAGCTACCGGGTCACGCTCGCCGATCCGGCGCAACTCGCGTATCTGCGCT
This sequence comes from Paraburkholderia sp. D1E, assembly GCF_052682275.1. Taxonomy (NCBI): domain Bacteria; kingdom Pseudomonadati; phylum Pseudomonadota; class Betaproteobacteria; order Burkholderiales; family Burkholderiaceae; genus Paraburkholderia; species Paraburkholderia sp. D1E. The sequence goes on along the minus strand of NZ_JBQYMB010000001.1, from coordinate 5,587,242 downwards.
CGATCGGCGCGCCCCTCTCGCCGCTCGTCTGGACCGATGTAGAAAACGGTACGCGCCGCACCTATATCTTCGATCCGCAAGCGGGTTTTTACCGGAATGCGCTAACGGGTCTATTCTCCTTATTGCCTGTCAACGCAGAACTTTGAGAAGCGGAGTTGAACCATGACTGAAGACGTACGAATGGAGCGCGACACGTTCGGCGAGATCGCCGTGCCGAACGCTCGTTTGTGGGGCGCGCAGACCCAGCGCTCGCTGCAAAATTTCCGCATTTCGTCTGAAAAACAATCGCCCGAACTGATCACCGCGCTGGCCGTCATCAAGCGCGCCGCCGCCGAGGTCAACCAGGGTCTGGGCGTGCTCGACGAGAACAAGGCGAAGGCGATCATGCAAGCGGCCGATGAGATCATCGACGGCAAGCACCCCGAGGAATTTCCGCTCGCGGTCTGGCAAACCGGCTCCGGCACGCAGACCAATATGAACCTCAACGAGGTGATTGCGAATCGCGCGAGCGAGCTGCTTGGCGGCGAGCGTGGCGAAGCGCGCAAAGTGCATCCGAACGACGACGTGAATCGCGGCCAGTCGTCGAACGACGTGTTTCCGACAGCGATGCACGTAGCCACCGCCTATGGGATCGTCAAGCATCTGCTGCCCGCGCTGAAGGCGCTGCGCGATACGCTCGACGGCAAGGCAAAAGCCTTCGCCGACATCGTCAAGATCGGCCGTACGCACCTGCAGGATGCCACGCCGCTTACGCTTGGCCAGGAGTTTTCAGGCTACGTCGCGCAACTCGATCACGGCATCCGTCATGTGGAATCGGCGCTGCCGCATCTGTACGAACTCGCACAGGGCGGGACGGCGGTCGGCACCGGGTTGAATGCGCACCCGCAGTTCGCCGGCAAGGTCGCAGCGGCGATCGGCAAACTGACCGGCTTGCCGTTCGTCTCGGCGCCCAACAAATTCGAAGTGATGGCCGCAGCCGATGCGCTGGTGTTCGCGCACGGCGCGTTGAAGACTGTGGCGGTGAGCCTGAACAAGATCGCCAACGACATCCGCTGGCTTGCGAGCGGTCCGCGTTGCGGACTCGGCGAACTGTCGATTCCCGAAAACGAGCCGGGCAGCTCGATCATGCCGGGCAAGGTCAATCCGACGCAATCCGAAGCCTTGACGATGCTATGTTCACAGGTGTTCGGCAACGACGTCGCGGTGAATATCGGCGGCGCGAGCGGCAACTTCGAATTGAACGTGTTCCGGCCGATGATTGCGCACAACGTGCTGCAATCGATCCGTCTGCTCGCCGACGGCGCGCACAGTTTCAACGACAACTGTGCGGTGGGTATCGAGCCGAATAGCGAGCGCATCGATACCTTGCTTAACGAATCGCTGATGCTGGTGACGGCGCTCAATCCGCACATCGGCTACGACAAGGCCGCGCAGATTGCGAAGAAAGCGCACAAGGAAGGCACCACGCTGAAAGCGTCGGCGCTGGCGCTCGGCTATGTCACCGAGCAGCAGTTCGACGAATGGGTGCGGCCGAAGGATATGGTCGGGCATTCGGCGGGGTGATTCCGCATGGAGCGGCGCTAAAGCAGGCGCCGCTTAAACCTTCCCCTGCGCCACTTCGTCCGGCTTCAACTCGACGATCGCGTCGAGCGCTTCCTTCACATCCATCGCGTACTTGGCAAGGCGCTTCTGCTCATCCGTTTCCGGCACGAACGCCGGCACCGGCACCGGGTGACCGTTCTCGTTGACGGCAACCATCACGACGAGGCAATCGGTGGTTTGCAGCAGCTCGCCGCCCTTCGGATCGCCCGCCTGCACCGACACATGGATGTGCATGCTGGTGCGGCCGGTCGCCACGACTCGCGCGCGCAGTTCGACCAGGTTGCCGACCAGAATCGGCCGGCGGAAGCGGATATTGCCCACGCTGACCGTCACGCAATAGCGCCCGGACCACACCGCCGAGCACGCATACGCGGTCTCGTCGATCCACTTCATCAACGCGCCCCCATGCACCTTGCCGCCGAAGTTGACCGAGCTGGGCTCAGCGAGAAAACGGAAAGTGGTTTCGGAACGGTCCAACGGCGCTAAGGCAGGGGTGCTCATCTTGACTCCGGTCAATCGGATGCATTTAAAGGAGGCGATTATACGAGCGCAATATTGACTCCGTCGCGAGTCGGGTGGGGTTATCTTGCCGAATTTCGGCCAGGATGCCCGCTATGCTTTCGACCAGCTTTCGCTCATGAACTCGCCTCCGCAGACGCAGAGGCCGGCGCGTGCCGTGGCACGACTGCTGATTCAAAACGCTCCCGATACTCGAGCGGCAACACGCCGAAGCGGCGCACAAAGGCGCGCCGCAAGTTCTGCTCGCTACCGAAGCCGCAATCGAGCGCAATCCGCTTGAGTGGCCGGCGCGACTCCGCCAGCACCCGCGCGGCCGCCTCCAGACGCAATGCCGACACCGTTTTAGCGGGCGTGCGGCCGACTTCGTCGACGTAGCGTCGTGCGAAAGTCCGCGGACTCATCTGCGCACGGTCAGCCAGCCGTTCGACCGACAGGTCGTCGCGCAAATGAGCCGCCATCCAGCTATGCAGCGCCTCGAACGGCCCACCCGCCGAAGCCTGGGCTGCCAGCGCCGCGCTGAATTGCGATTGCCCGCCGGGCCGCTTCATGAAAACGACCAGCCGCCGCGCCGCCTGCATCGCGACCGCGTGACCGACATCTTCTTCGATCAGCGCCAGCGCCAGATCGATGCCCGCCGTCACGCCCGCCGATGTCCAGACGACACTATCCTTTTCATCCCGGCCCGCGTCGCGGATGAAGATCGGATCGGCGTCGACCCGCACCTTGGGGAAACGGCGTGCGAGATGCGGCGCGTCCCGCCAATGGGTAGTCGCGCGGCGGCCGTCGAGGAGGCCCGCCGCTGCCAGATAGAAAGCGCCCGTGCAGACCGAGCACACGCGCCGCGCCTGTGGCGCACGCCGCCTGATCCACGCGACGAGTTCCGGCTGCAACGTGCAATGTTCGTCGACCGGAACGCCAGGGACGATCAGCGTGTCGATCGGCTGGTCGTCGAGCGAATCGAGCCGTTCGGTCACGACCGGCAGACCCGGGAAGGTTTGCAATACGCCACCGTCGATGGACGCGACGGTTGTGCGATAGGCGATCGGCTCTGGGGCTCTTCTGTTTGTGCCAGGTGGTCCGCCTGGTCCACCCGATCCGCCCACGCCGTCAACCCGGCCGACACCGGCCGGGTTGACGGCACAGTCAGAAACAGCAGAACGTCCCCCTGCGCCCACCTCGGCCGCCATGGTCAATTCAGCGCGCCAGAAGGCCTCGAGCGGCCCGCATGCATCGAGCAGCACGAGCTCAGGCGCCACCGCAAAAACGATATGACGTGCAGCCATCAGGACATCACCTCCGCGGATTGCCGCTTGCTCCACCACGCATATCCAAGCGTGGCCAACGCCGCTATTCCGAGCGGCGGAAAGATCGCGGCATTGATCGTCGTCCAGCCGAAACGCGCCAGCAATTGCCCGGCGAACAGCGAGCCCAGCGCGGAAAACGCAAAGGTCGTGAATTCGCTGGTTGCCTGCGTCTTGGCCCGCTCGGACGGCCGGTACGATTGCGCGAGCAGCGTCGAGCCGCCGACGAACATGAAATTCCAGCCGACACCCAGGCAGGCGAGCGCCGCATAGAAGTGCGGCAGATCGGTCGAGCGCAACGCCAGCACACCGCACAGCGCCGACAGCGCGATCCCCACACCGATCACCGGCAGCACGCCGAAGCGCCTGATCAGCCGCGCGGAAAATAGCGACGGCGCGAACATGCCGACCAGGTGCCATTGAATGATCGCGGCGCCGTCGCCAATCGTATGGCCGCACGCGACCGCGGCGATGGGCGTCGCTGTCATCACGAACATCATCACGGCGTAGCCGAGCGCGTTGTTGGCGAGCGCCGCGGCAAAGATCGGCTGGCGAACGATTTCGCCAAGCGGCCGGGCCGGTCCGTCAGTCACGGCCGCGTGCACGGACGGCGCGGCGTCGCGATACAACAGCGCCAGCATGACAATCGATACGAGTCCGAACCCGGTGACAAGCGCGTAGGAGCCGGCAAACGCGACCGGCGCGAGCCAGTCCTTGCTCCACGCGGCGAGAAGCGGCCCGCAAACGGCTGCCACTACGCCGCCGGTAAGCACCGTCGAAATCGCGCGGCTTTTGCCCTCGATCCCCACGGCATCGGCGGCCGCCAAGCGGTAGTACTGCGCGAACGCCTGAAACACGCCGACCGTCGCCGTGCCGGCGCAGAACGCCCAGAAGCTGTGGTGAAAGATTGCCCATACCGAGATGGCCCCGCCCAGCGCACCAACACCCGCGCCGAGCACGAAACCCGCGCGCCGGCCAATGCGCGCCATCAGGAACGACGCGAAGATGGTAGTCAGCGCAGCAGCGACGGTGATCAGCGAGAACGGCAGCGTCGCAAGCGCCTTGTCGTCGGCAAGCGTGTAGCCGACCAGACCGGTCAAGGTCAGATCAATCGAGACAGATGAGGTGTAGAGCGCCTGGCAAACCGCCAGCACGCGCGCGGCGCGGCGGCCATGCGGATCGGAATCATCGGAGCCGGTTTGACTCGCGGCAAAAGAGGCCACACCGGAGGAAGCTACGGAGGCAGTTGTGGGGCCAGCGCTAGAGGCAGAGGAAGCGGGGGACGGCGGCATCGATAAGCCTCGGGCGGCGAAAGTGACGATGCCCAGATCGTCACATGGCCGGTGATGGCAGGAATGACAATGATGCATCAATTCCAGCCACCCGCCACGCTCACCCATCCGAAAAAGCGGCCGTGCCTGCTTCGGGCTTACTTGCGAACCGTAATGCCCTCGTCGATCGTGCCGTACATCGTGATGCTGCCCGTGCCTGCACCCGAGCCCGGAGCGGAACCGCTCTGCGCGCACGCACTGAACAGCAGAACCGCGGCAGTGGCGGCAAGAAAGAATTTCATGAGAGCGTGTTCCCGCAAAGACAGGCTTCGATTCTAGCCTGGCGGCCCGGCGCGACGCCAAAGCGACGCCGACGCGTCCCGAAGCACCGGGGCACCGGGGCACCGGGCATCCGGGCACCGAAGCGCCCCCCCGAAGCACCAAAGCACCAAAGCACCAAAGCACCAAAGCACCAAAGCACGCACCAGCCTGCCCTGGCCGCCGGGTTTTCGTAGCCACTACATTCGACAATTCACGCTAAGCTGAAACATCGAATGCGACAGCCAGATACAGTGGATTGCATGGCGCCCTGCCCGCGCCACCAACCGGAGACGCCTGATGCCCGCCAACCTCGCAGACGAACACAACCATTTCCCAGGCCTGAGCCGTATCGGTGCGCTGCTTTCCGACCCCGGCCGCGCCGCGATGCTGTGGGCGCTGATGGACGGCAGCGCCCGCCCGGCCGGTGAACTAACGATGATTGCCGGGCTCTCGCCGTCGGCGGCCAGCGCCCATCTGGCGCGTTTGACCGACGGCGGCCTGCTCGCGCTCGAAGTGCGCGGCCGGCATCGCTACTTCCGGATCGCCTCGCCGGATATCGCCGCGTCCATCGAAGCGCTCGCCAACGTCGCGCAGGTCAGCGCGCCGCAACGGACCGTACCGCGTCCGGCGCGCACCGTGCCCGTCGACATGCGCTACGCCCGCACCTGCTACGACCATATGGCGGGCGAATTGTCGGTGCAAGTGTTCGAGCGGCTGGTCGAGCGCGGCCTGCTGACGCTGCACGGCTCGTCGCTCGAAGCGACTGCCGACGGCGCCGCCCGCTTCGCCGATTGGGGCATCGACATGTCCGCCCAGAAGAGCCGCCGGCGCCGCTTCGCCTGCACCTGTCCCGACTGGAGCGAACGGCGTCCGCATCTGGGCGGCGCGCTCGGTGCCGCGCTGCTCGATTCGTGGTCCGCTAATGGTTGGGTCGAGCGCACCGAGCGTCCGCGAATCTTGCGCATCACACCGGCAGGCCACCGCCATTTCGACGCGCTTCTCGCCGCCTGAGCCGCGCTTAAGCGCTTGATGCGATTACAGAATTTTCACAATCAACTTACGAAATGCCTTATCGAGACCTTTTGTTACACGCTCGTCAGAGGGCCTTACAAAAGTGGGGGCCTTGAAACAAACCGTGAGGGTAGAGTGGCTCTCACGGACACGGCACAATGCCGCGTCCGTCGGAGATAAATCATGAGAACAGTGACCACACCCCAACATTCGAAACGCCGGATCACCGGCTACACGCTCATCGCCGCCGCGGCATTCCTGTTCGCGGCGCAAGCCACCTTTGCGCAGGAAGCCGAACAGGCGCCGCCGGGCGCGGCTTCCCAGAACACCGATCCGCCTGGGCGCGTTGCGCGTCTGAACTATACGGCTGGCGCCGTGACCACCGAGCCGGCAGGCGCAACCGACTGGTCGTACGCACAGATCAATCGCCCGCTCACCACCGGCGATCAGTTGTGGAACGATCAGAACGCGCGCTCCGAACTGCATATCGGCTCGACCGCGGTACGCCTCGGCCAGTCCACCAGCCTCGACCTGCTCAATCTCGATGACAACAGCGCGCAACTCAAGGTCGCGCAGGGTACGTTGTCGGCGCGAGTGCGCGAACTGGCGCCCGGCGCCTCCTATGAAATCGACACACCGAATCTGGCGCTCGGCCTGAACGGCCCCGGCGACTATCGCGTCGACGTCGCCCCGGACGGCACCACCACCACCGTCACCGTGCGCAGCGGCAGCGCGACCGTGTATGGCGACAGTGGCCAGGTGCCGGTCGCCGCCGGCCAGCAGATCCGCTTTGCCGGCACCAACCTGCAACAGGTCGCCGACAACGGCGCGCCCGGCCTCGACGGCTTCGATCAATGGGCGGCAAGCCGCGACGCAGCGGAAGACCGCTCGGTGTCGGCGCGCTACGTGTCGCGCGACATCCCCGGCTATCAGGATCTCGACGCCAACGGTACGTGGCGCAGCAGCCCTCAGTACGGTGAAGTGTGGGTGCCGCGTGCAACCCCTGCCGGCTGGGCGCCTTATCACGACGGCCACTGGGTGTGGCAAGCGCCGTGGGGCTGGACCTGGGTCGACGACCAACCGTGGGGCTTCGCGCCTTACCACTATGGCCGCTGGGCCCAGGTCGACGACGACTGGGCGTGGGTACCGGGACCGGTCGTGGTCAGCGAACCGCCCGTCTACGCACCGGCGCTCGTCGCCTTCGTGGGCGGCGGTGGCGGCGGAGTCGACTGGGGGGTGAGCCTGGCGATCGGCGGCGCGGTTGCGGCCGGTGTCGCGTGGTTCCCGCTGGGCCCGGGCGAACCGTGGCACCCGCACTGGGGTGATCACGATCACTGGAGCCCGGGTTACTACAATCGCGTCAATAACACGACGGTCGTCAACAACTACAACCGCAACGTGACAAATGTGAATGTGACCAACATTCACAACACGTACATCAACTATCGGCCGGGCGGCGTGACCGCGGTGCCGGCAACGGCTTTCGTGCATGGCCAGTCGACCGCACGCTTCGCGCAGAAGGTCAATCCGCAACAGTGGCGCAATGCACAGATCAATCCGGGCGGCCCGGGGATCGCGCCGGTGAAGGAAAGCTTCGGACCGGGCCTGCGTAACGCGAACTACCGTCCGCCGAGCGGCGTGATGGCGCGTCCGGTCGTCGCCACGCGCAGTCCGGCCGTGCCGGCCGCATACCACGACAGCCTCGCGCAGCGCTTTGCGCAGAGTGGCGGACGGGTGCCGGGCGCGGGCGAGCCGATCGTGCGAACCTCGGTACCGGCTCACATGGCAGGCGGTCCGGGGGGCATGCCGGCGCAGAACGTGCGGGTCGTACAGTCGCATATGGCCGGGCGGACGCCGGGTGCAGCGCCGGGTGCGCCGGGTATGCCTAACGGCATGCAGCAGGCCGGCCAACGGCCCGGCGAAGCGCCGCTGAACGGTCAACCGCAGCGTGGCGGCGAACCGCAAGCGCGAGCGGGCATGCCGCCGCAAATGGCTAACCTGCGCCAGCAACCCGCCGAGGCAGCTCATCCGTCCAACGGCGTACCGCGTCCGCCGCAAGCGAACGGCGCCAACCCGAACGCTTATGCGCAGCAGCACGGCGCGCCGGCGCAAGCGGGTCAGCAACCAGGCGCGGAAGGCCGGCACGAGCCTGCATGGACGCAGCCGCACACGCCGATGGCCCAACAGCCGCAGCAACGTAGCGCCCCGCAGGAACAGGCACGCCAGCCGGGGGCGCGTCCTGAGCAGCAGCAACAGGCTCAGCGTCAACCGGAAGCGCAACCGCAGCGCATGCCTGAAGCACACGCGCAGCCGCAAGAGCCCCGGCCGCAACCGATGCAGCAGGCGCAGCAGCAACCGCGTCAGGAATATCGTCCGCAGCCGCAACAGGCACAGCAGCCACGTCCTGAGCCGCGTCCGCAGCAGGTGCAGCAGCCACGTCCCGAGCCGCGTCCACAACAGGCGCAGCAACCGCGTCCCGAGCCGCGTCCGCAACAGGCGCAGCAGCCACGTCCCGAGCCGCGTCCGCAACAGGTGCAGCAACCACGTCCGCAACCGCAACAGCAGCGTGCGGAACAGCCGCGTCCCCAGCCGCAACCGCAGCACGCCGAGCAGCATTCGAGCGGCGGCAATCGTGACGAGCATCACAAAGGCTAAAGATTACGCGCGCAGCTAGATGCGCTGACAACCTGATGGCCGGAAGTCAGCAAGAAAAAACCCCCGCGATTCGCATCGCGGGGGTTTTTCTTTGAGCAGGCTACGAGCAGACGCTCAGACCGCCATCGGCGCCGTCAGCGGCTCGTGGTGCCGGTAGCCGGTCAACGAGAAGTCCGACGGCTCGATTTTCTCGAGCCATTCCGGCTCATATACGCCGGTTTTCGCATAGTCCGGCACACGGTCCGCGATCGCGAAGGCCGGGCTTTCGTACGGCTCGCGCGTGAGCTGTTGTTGCAGCATATCGAGCTGGTTCTCGTAGATGTGCGCGTCGCCGATGAAGTAGGTGAACCAGCGCGGCGTATAACCCGTCAGACGGCCAACCAGATGCAGCAAGGCCGCACCTTCGGTCAGATTGAACGGCGTACCGAGGCCGACATCGTTGCTGCGAATGTACAAACACAGCGAAATTTCACGGCGCGTGACGTTCGGCAGGAACTGATAAAGCAGGTGGCAAGCCGGCAGCGCGATCTGGTCCAGCACTGCGGGGTTCCAGGCATGAAACAAAATTCGCCGGTCGGCGGGGTTCTGCATGATCGTGTCGAGACACTGCCGCAACTGATCGATCGCCTTGTACAGCAGTACCTTGGCGCTGCCGTCCTCCTCGAATTCCGTCACCACCTGGAAGCCACGCGCTGTGGCGTCGGCGAGCTGCGCGCTCGCGCCGGCGTCCAGCACCTTGTAGGCCGGCCACTGGCGCCACTGCACGCCATATACGTCGCCGAGATCGTCCGTGCCCTGGCGATACGGATTGGCAAGCCATTGCGGGTTCTGGTTAGCGTTCGCGTCCCACACCTTACAGCCCAGATCGCGAAAGTCCGCGGCACTGCGCGAGGCGCGCAGAAACCCGACCAGTTCACCCACCGCCGATTTGAACGCCAGTTTTTTCGTAGTGACCGCGGGAAAGCCCTGCTGGAGGTCGAAGCGCAACATGGCGCCAGGCATGCTGATGGTGCGGATGCCGGTGCGGTTCTCCTGCCACGTGCCGGTGTCGAGAATCGTGCGGACGAGGTCGAGGTATTGTTTCATGCGGGTTCCTTCGACGAAGCGCGCTCCTGGTCAGGAGCTGGCGCCACGGAGATTGAGCGGAAAACCCGATTTTAACAAGCGCAGACGGACGGCGCCCGGTCGAGGCACGCGGTAGAGAAAATATCGGTAGGAAAGCGTGTCAGAGATGCGGCACGGAAGCCGGCAAGTCGCTATGCGGTGCGCTCAGCGGTTCGCCTTCCATATGGCGCATGCCGTGTGAGCACAACAGGCGGTACAACGTCACGCGTGAAATGCCGAGTTCCTGCGCGGCGTCGCCGAGACGGCCGCGATGACGCAGGAGGGCCAGCTCGATTGCCTGACGTTCGGCCGCTTCGCGCGCCTGCGCGAGCGACACCGGCACGATTTCGACATACTCGGCCAGTTCGAGGTCGCGCGCCGTAATCGCACGCCCTTCCGACATCACGATGGCGCGCCGCACGCGATTGATCAACTCACGCACATTGCCCGGCCAGCCGTAGTTGTGCAGCGCCGCGATGGCGTCGGGCGCAAAGCCGCGCAAGCGGCGGCTTGCATCTTTCTTGAAACGTTCCAGCATGTGCCGCGCAAGCAGTTCGATATCCTTACCACGTGCGCGCAACGGCGGTTCGTCGATTTGCAGCACGCACAGGCGGTGATACAGATCAGAGCGGAACCGCCCTTCGATCATCGCGGACGTCATATCCACGTGAGTTGCCGAAATAATACGCACGTCGACGTCGATCGAACCGTGGCCACCCAGCCGCTCCACTTTACGTTCCTGCAGGAAGCGCAGCAGGCTCGCCTGGCTTTCGAGCGGCAGATCGCCGATTTCATCGAGAAACAGCGTGCCGCCGTTGGCCGCTTCCACGCGGCCGATCTTGCGCTGATTCGCGCCGGTGAACGCCCCGCGTTCATAGCCGAATAGTTCGGATTGCAACAGGTGTGGCGGAATCGCGCCGCAGTTGATCGGCACAAAAGGCGCATTGCGGCGCGCCGAGCGTTCGTGGATCGCGACCGCGGTCAATTCCTTGCCGGTGCCCGATTCGCCTGAAATAAACACCGGCGCATCGGTCATCGCCACCTTACGGATCGAACGGAACAGCGCGAGCATCGCGTCGCACGAGCCGACCATTTCGCCTTCAGCGCCTTGCGATGCATCGTTCGATGCCGGCTCACCGAGCGAGATCATGCCGTATGCATGACCGACCGAATCGACGATCCTGTCGCCCGAGTAAGGCACCGTTACATAGTCGAAACAATAGTCCCGCACGAGCCGGCGCAACGCCGCGTCCTGCAATTGTCCGGGCGTGGTGGCTGCGACCCAGCCGACGTTCGGCATGGTCAGGCAGGACTCGAAGGCGGCAATTTCGTGTGGCTGAAAATCGCTAGACAGATCGAGCAAGCCGCCCGCCGCCATTCCGGCGCGAACAGCACGGCGCACATCGCGCGCCGACCCCACGACTTCGACATGCCAGCCGCGCTGATGGAAGCGGGTATTCAGCTCCGCGCTCGGATCACGTGAAACGTAAATCAGTTGCCGCGTTGCGGGTTCCATTATTCAGATCCTCTCGTCAACGAACGTTAAGGATGACGCACGCACCTGAACCGGAGTTCAGACACGCTGACTCGTTCGGGATTCGCGAAATAGCAAAACCCGAACGGCCATTCCATTCCGTGCGGACAGCTGATCCCCAAGAAAGCGGCGTGTGTGTTTGAGACGGCCCGTTAGCGGGCTTTTTTAAATCTGAAGCTGTTTTCGAGAGCTTACTATACGCGCGTCAGTTGGAAAACAATTATGCGAATTTAATCGGGGACCCCTTTCCCAGCAAGGCCAAGCGGCCGATCAATACTTATTCAGCTTATGAATAAAACCATTGTGGAAGCGCTTTTCCTGGCGTTCACCCCAAGGTAGTTCATACCTTCAGATTTAACGAATTACAGGTATTTTCTGCCTACCGTTTCAGCGCTGAAACGTTTTTGACCGATTTCCCAGTTGTTACTCCGAGGCATACGGGTCACATCCAGACGCACCAATGGATTGCGACTCATGGCACACGTTTCGCTAAATGCTGTGCACCAAGGAGACACATCATGCGACTCGCTTTCCGCATCGACCTGAGCAGCATTGCACCTTGCGCCGCACTATGCGCCGCCGCAGTGGCTTTGAGCGTGCTGTCCGCTGGCGTCAATGCACAGGAATCCGCACTGTCTCAATCAGCCGCGATGGCCGAAACCGCCGATGCCGGTTCCGCCACCCTCACGCGCACGACGCTCGCAGTGGTGGCCCCGCCGGACACGACGGCCCCTGAAAGCCAGCTCGCCGGCGACGTACTGAACATTCCGGCCGATGCTGCATCCGTGAACTATTTTTCGCTCGACGACCAGATGCTGTCGCGTCAACGCGGCGGCGCGGTCGGGATGTTGATGGTGGCCGCGACGCCGCAACTGATGGGCGGCAACGGTGGCAGCAGCAACGTCACGCTTTGGGATGAGATCGCCCCGCCCTCGCCGTTACCGATTCCGGTCGACGCCGCACGCAGCGCACAGGGCAACGTCGCCAGTTACCAAAGAAAGTAGCGCGAACAAATTAGCGATGCAAATCGGCGGCTGTGGCGTACCCAACACACCACGCGCTAACAGGACAAGAGCAAGGACCGAGACATGACCACTTCAATCCGGACGCCGCGCGCACACAGGTCGCCGGCGTCGTCGTCCACCCCGTTGCCGGCGGCGCTGGCAACCATCGCCGCCTTGCTCGTCACGTGTTTCAGCGTTAGCGCCACCGCGCAACAGACCGTCAATCCGGGCGACATCATTGTCGAACGCACGGTCACCCCACGCGATGCCTTTGTGCCGGTGCCGCGGGATCAGGACCCGGTCGCGGTGCGCGCCACCACTTTCCCGGCCAATAGCTTCAATCCGGCGATCGCCCAGCTTGTCGGCGATACCGATCTGACGAATGCGCACGGGTCGAGCGGTGTCGCCGACGGCGGCGTGCTCGGCGGCACCGGCATGCAGGCGGTTACGCAAATCCTGAGCGGCAAAACGACCGGCAACAACATCGCGCTGAACGCCGGCGGCATCGGCATGCCGGGCCCGGGCATTGGCGGAACCATCACCTCGTCGGTGACGGGCGCGCTGGCGCCGCTGTCGAGCGCCCTCTCCGGCTCGCTCGGGGGTCTGAAATGAGCGCGCTCAAAGTCCGGCCACTGTATGTGGCGCTGTTTGTCTGCATGAGCAGCTCGGTCCTCGTGGCGAGCCATGCTCACGCGCAAGCAGTGCCGAAAGTCGGCGCCGACGCAACGATCGGCAACGGCGCCGGCGCCGGCGTCACCGGCGCGTTCACGGTCAATGAAACGGCCGGCATCAATAACGCGCAACTCAATCAGGTCACGGTTTCGAACGGCGGCGTAGTCGGCAACGACAACGCCAGCGTGCAAAGCGCGACGGCGGCCGCGAAGGTCACGAATGCGCGGGCCTCGATCGAAGCCAATGCTTTTTCGAATGCATCCGGTGCAGTGCTGGTGAACCAGTCCGCCGGAGTAGGAAATCTGCAGCGCAACAGCACCCAGTTGGGTACTGCTGCACTCGGAGTCGAGACCGTCTCGGATGGGGAGCTATCCGCGACGGCCCCGAAAAACGGAGGTCTGGGTCAATCCATCGGGGTTCATAGCGTACGCGAGGCAAACATTTCCAGCGATGCCTTCAAGAACGTCAGCGGGATCGTGCAGATCAACCAGACAGCCGGCGCCGGTAATGCCACGGCAAACAGTTTTGTGCTCCGTCCCCCGGCGGGCACTTTTTTTAACTGACCACACTTAAAGTATCGGAGCGAATCATGAAGCGCACTCTTATTGCTGCAGCCGTCCTCGTCGCCGCATCCAGCAGCGCGTTCGCCGCACCGCAAAAGGCCTACCTGTTCAACGCCACGCTAGTCGGCGAAGCAGTAGGCGTCGAAGGTCTGGTGGGCCTGTTTGGTTGCGTGCACGTGTCCAGCACGGCCGGCGCAGTCATCAACAACAACCAGTCGGTCACTGTGAATGCGACGCTCAATCCGCAGGCGCAGAGCTACACGACCGGCAAGGTGACGACGACCGTCAACAACAACTCTTCGTCGATCAAGGGCGGCGGTATCGCCTTCGCTGTGACATCGCAAAGCCACTCGTCGTCGTCGTCTGGCTCGCAAGGCTATCAGGCATCGGCCGGCTATGCGTACGGCAATCAAAGCAGCTCGGTGGCGGGCGGCGGCTATCAAACCAGCCAGCAGGCTTCAGGCATTGAAGGCGGCTTCACCCATACCAGCCAGAATTCCGGCGGCCATATCGCAGCCGGCGGTTCGATCGGCGGCAGCTACAGCTATCAGGGCTTCAACACCCCGTTCTTCGGCGAAGGCTCGGCCCATGCAAGCGGTGGATTCCAGGCTGGATATAACGAATCGAGCTACGCCAACACGTCGGGCTTAGCGGGTGGCTTCGAAGCATCGCAAGCCTCCGGACAAGGCAGTGTCTGGGGCTACAAAGCCAATCAAGGTTCAGGCTTCGTAGCGGTCGGCGAGCAATCGTCCGGCTATCAGAACAGCAAGTCCTCCTCAACCGATGCGTATGGCGCAGCCTGGGGAATCGACGCCAGTCTCGCAACGACGGATGTGACGACCAAGGGTTACGTGACCGACCACATCAACACGCAAGCTGCGGGCACCCTGACTGCAACCACGGGCGCCAATGCGGCTAACGGCGTATCGGGCAACCTCGGCATCAACATCGCGGAAGGCATCAGCAACGCCCAAAGCAACGATGTCTCGCTCGCTTCGGTCGACATCGGCAACGTGTTCGGCAACGCGCAGATCTTCAACAACCAGTCCTCGGCTGGCATGGCCAAGATCAACAACTTCAATCTGAATGCGTCGATCGGGGATGGCTCGCTGTCGGGTGTGACGGGCAATGTTGGGGTGAACGTGGCCTCGGGTATCGGCAACGTGCAAAACAACAGCCTCGCCGGTGCAGTGACGACGACAACACCGGGCAATGCGCAAACCACCGCGATGATCGCCACGGATGACAACTCGCAGACCGCCGGCATGACGGTCACGGGTCAATTCCAGGGTACCGCGATGTTGGGTGCAGGCTCACTTGCTAATGCGTCCGGCAACATCGGCGTGAATATCGCAGGTGGCGCGGGCAACCTCCAGCACAACGGTCTCGCGATCGCTGCGCTGAACAGCGGCAAGTAAGTGTCGAACAGGTAGAAGAAGCCTAAAAGAAGGGAGGCACGCGCCGACGGCCATGAGAGCGGTCGGCGCGTGTAAAAGCAGGAGACCAGCATGTCCGGGTTCAAGGGATTCCCGGCGCTACAGTTCGTTGTAGCGCTGGCAGGTTGCACTTTGTGCGTCAGCAGCTACGCACAGGCGCACATCGACACGTCCACCTTCGTGGGCGTTCCGTTGACCAAGACGGTTCGTTCGATGCGGGACATCCGTTACAACCACATCGTCAACCAGCAGTTCGATTACAGCTGCGGTGCGGCGGCGCTCGCTACCCTCCTCAAGTACGGCTACGGCATTGACATTCCGGAGACCGAACTGATTCGCCGGATGATGGTTTTCTCAACGCCTGAAGTCGTTGTCAAAAATGGCTTCTCAATGCTCGACATGAAGAAGTTCGTCGAGACCATCGGCCTGCGTGGCCGCGGCTTCCGCGTCAACGCCGACGCGCTTGAACACTTACAGATTCCCGTGATGGTTCTGATGAACATCGACGGGTATGAGCACTTCGTGATCGTCAAGCATGCACAGGAGGGCCGCATCTTCATTGCGGACCCCGCGCTCGGCAATCGCATCGTGCTCAAAGAAGACTTCGCCAAGACCTGGAACGGCCTCGTGTTCGCGGTTCTCGGCAAACCCTTCAGGGAGGATTCACCGCTATTGCAGGACAACGAGTCGCTCGCGCTCAAGCTTCGCGCCAACGCGCTAGCCAACGGCACTGCGGCGACTCCCTTTGTCGAGTACGGCTTGATCAAGGCAGACCTGTTCTGACCCAACCATGAAGCACCACCTTTCGCAGTTAGGCCTCGCAATCTGCGCCACGATGTGCGGCCTGACCAGCAACGTCTTTGCATCAGAAAGCGCCGGCTCGCCACCGGTGCCGGAGTTTCTTGCTTCTCACGACATCGACTCCGCCGCCATCAAGGTGCAGATGGTCGACGACGATGTTCTCGCTAATCAGACCGGCAAATATGCCGGTGCCACGATGATTTCAGGCTTCGTTCTGAATGTTCTTTCGCAATGGCAGTTACCCAACGGCGTGACCGCCCTCGCCCAAGGCACGCTCTCTGCCGTGCAGAACGCGGTGGGTCAGGTGAGCACAACCGTCAACACGCTTGCGAGCGTGACCGGCGGCGGAGCCGGCAATTCCGGCGCCAATCCCAACGCGCAGGCAAACGGTGGGCAGAGCATTTCGGTCAACGGCGTTTCACAAATCACGCAAGTGGCGGGCGATCGAAATGCCGGTTCGAACTCCGCAATCATTGATTTCAATAATAGTGCCGTGACGCTGGCGGGTACCGCCAATGCACCGTCAGCAGCGGCCAGCAATTCGACCGGCTCAATCAAAGCCGGCATTTCGTTCGGCAGCAACGGCATCACTGTCGCGCTGCAGACTCCGGCCGGGCTCGCTACCCAGACCATCACGCCAGGCAACGGGCAAATCGCCCAGTTGCTGCAAATTGCAGGCAATAACCAGCAAGTCGCCAACGCATTGCAGTTGCATCTGCAGACGCAGCAGATGTCGGCCGCAATGATCCGTCAGCTAGGCGTACTACAAGCTCTGCAAAACAGGAGATGACCATGCGGGCCGCCACCCGCCCATAGCGGCACATGCAGTACTGATACGACAGCGCGTCGCCAGGAGACAGGCGGCGCGCCGTCGGAACACCGGGGGAACACAAAATGAACAATTTTTCATCGACAAAGGTGCCGCGCATGGCACTGGCGGCCATTCCCGCCGCCGTGATGCTATTCGCACTTTCGCAAGGGGCGAGCGCGCAGGCGCTCGCCGGACAATCGGTCGAAGACCGTCTTAACACGTTGATGCGGGTGGTCGACGAGCAGCAGCGGCAGATTCATTCACTCGAGCAACAGGTCACCAATCTGGAAATGACGGAGCGCGGCCGCGGCATGCCGGGCTACGGTGCGCCGGCAGGTAGCGAAGCCGTGGCCGAGCAGCCCGGCGCCGACGGACTGCCGATGCCACTGCCGCCACTCGCGCAGGTCAACCCCGGCACTCCCGCGCCGGGCGGCAACACGGGCACGGCGACCGGCGTGCCGGTCAATCCGCCGCCGCCCGATGGCAGCAACGCAGGCGGTTTGCCTGCCGCCACCGACGGCAGCGGCGCGATCGGCACGACCCAGAAAGCCGCCGAACCGGTGCGCACGCAAGCCGAAGAAGCCGTCGTTCAGCGCGAGCATGCGCCGCTCTTCGACCACAAGCTGACGCTGGACTGGGGTATCAGCGATACCTACTACGATCGCCGCCAGTTGCAGTTGTCGGGGTTCCTCGCGCTCGACGCGATTTTCCTCGGCAACATCAATCTGGGCGAGACCAAGTCGCACCAGGTGATGGCCGATCTCGATACGCGCTACGGTTTGACCGACCGCATGAGTATCGACGTCGACGTGCCGTACATCTACCGGCATAGCAACTTCATCGTCGGCGGCGCCGGCGGTGCGGCGAGCACGCTGTCCGATGCGTCCGTGAACGGCAGCGATATCGGCGACGTCAACTTCGGGATCTACTACCAGTTCCTGAAAGAGACCAATAGTCTACCGGACATCGTCGGCAGTCTGCGTATCAAAGCGCCGACCGGCTCGTCGCCGTTCGGCGAAAAGCTGGTGCAGGTGGACAACGACAACACCAACCTGGTGGCGCCCAGCAAGCTGCCCACCGGCACGGGTTTCTGGAACATCACCGCGGGCGTTTCGCTGTTGAAGACGTATGACCCGGTGGTGCTGTTCGGCAGTCTTTCGTACACCTACAACATCGCGCGTTCGTTCGCGGACATCTCGTCTGTGCAGGGGCAAACCGAGCCGGCAACAGTCAAGCTCGGCGACATCGTGCAGTTCGGCGGTGGCGTGGCGCTGGCGTTCTCCGACAAGGACTCCGCCAGCATCTCCTACACAATGGCGCTCGAGCCCGAGTCGAAAACGCGTGCGCCGGGCGGCTCCTACTCCAAGGTGCCGGGCAGTGAAACTACGGCTGCGGCGCTGAATTTCGGCCTGAACCACGTCGTGAACAAACACCTGACCATCAACGGCTCGGTCTCCGTCGGCTTGACGCCGGATGCACCGAATTTCGTGGTCGGCGTGCGGTTTCCCTACACCTTCTGACGTGTCAACAAAACGAGGTCGAACGTGCGTGAATCACCTCATCTGACCAGTGTTACTCCGGTGGCGGGAGCGGGATCGCATATGACGCTTGCGCTGCCGAAGGAGATACCTGCGGGCCGCCCCCTCGAAGCCGTGACGAACCGGCCCGCCGTGGCAGCGGTCGCTTCGATTGGCGCGCCGGCCACCCATGCGCACGAACGCACGGTGCTGTACGTGGCGCGCACGCCGGACGATACGCTCGTCGCGCACCTTAAAAGTCGGGGCTGGAGTGTCGCGGTGGCGCGCTCGGCGCATGAACTCGGCAAGCTCGTGAAGCCCGACGTGGCCTGCGCCGGCATCGTCGATCTGGCGAGCTTCCCACCGCGCGATCTGGGCGGCCTCGAAGCGAGCTTGCGCCAGCAGCAGGTCGGCTGGATCGCGCTCGCCACCAACGAAAGGCTCGGCGATCCGGTGGTGCGGCGCCTCGTGCGCCACTACTGCTTCGACTACGTGAAGATGCCGGTGGCAAACGCGACGGTCGACTATCTGGTCGGCCACGCCTTCGGCATGGTAACGCTGTGCGAGCCGGAACTCGCCCCGCCTTTGAGCGACACCGGCGACGAGGAAATGGTCGGCACCTGCGAGGCGATGCAGAACCTCTTTCGCACCATTCGCAAAGTGGCGAACACCGATGCGAGCGTGTTCATCTCCGGCGAATCGGGCACCGGCAAGGAACTCACCGCGCTCGCGATTCACGAACGCTCGCCGCGCCGCAAGGCGCCGTTCGTCGCGATCAATTGCGGTGCGATTCCGCATCATCTGTTGCAGTCCGAACTATTCGGCTACGAGCGTGGCGCGTTCACCGGTGCGAATCAGCGCAAGATCGGCCGGGTCGAAGCCGCCGACGGCGGCACGCTGCTGCTCGACGAAATCGGCGATCTGCCACTCGAAAGTCAGGCGAGCCTGCTGCGCTTTTTGCAGGAAGGCAAGATCGAACGCCTCGGCGGTCGCGAATCGATTCCGATCGACGTGCGGATCATTTCGGCAACCCACATCGACCTCGAAGGCGCGATGCGCGAAGGACAGTTCCGGGCCGACCTGTTTCACCGCCTGTGCGTGCTGCGGGTGGATGAACCGCCGTTGCGGGCGCGCGGCAAAGATATCGAAATCCTCGCGCATCACATCCTGCACAAGTTCAAGATCGATAGCGCCCGCAATATCCGCGGCTTCACGCCGTCCGCGATCGAAGCGCTGTACAACTACAACTGGCCCGGCAATGTACGCGAGCTGATCAACCGGGTGCGCCGCGCAATCGTGATGGCCGAGAACAAGCTGATTTCCGCCGACGATCTCGACCTCGCCCAGTTCACCGGGCAACAGACCATGAGCCTCTCGCAGGCGCGCGAAGCCGCCGAGAAGCGCGCGATCGAAGCGGCGCTGCTGCGGCATCGTCACCGGCTGAACGAGGCGGCGGTGGACCTGAATATTTCGCGCGTGACGCTGTACAGGCTAATGGGCCAGCACGGGCTGCGGGAGCTGAGTGCGGCCGACGAAAAGGCATCGTTCGAACCGACCGCCGTCGACGAGCCTTCGCACGAATGATGGGGCGCCAGGCACAGCGGCCAGCCCGGTAACGTGCAGCGCCGGCTGGATTTGTTTGCCCGGCCGGGTGCGGCATGGCCTGCCATGGGTAAGACACCGACTGCACGGGAAGCGCTTTCCAGCCTGCCACGGTGGAAGCGCCGGCGGCCCGGCCAGTGCATCAATGCCCCGCCACAGTGGAAAGGTAAGCCGGTCAGGCTGGCGCCAGCGTAGCCGCCCGTCCGGGCGACGCGCCGGCTTACACAGCAGTGCCGTCTCGTGCCTCAGGTAGAATCAGCCTGGTTACGTTCCCCTTTCCATTCGATGACGACGCTCACTCTGATCGTCGCTCGCGCCAATAACGGCGTGATCGGCCGCAACAACCAGTTGCCCTGGCGACTTCCCGAAGACCTCGCGTTCTTCAAGCGCACCACGATGGGCGCGCCCATCATCATGGGCCGCAAGACGCATGAATCGATCGGCCGGCCGTTGCCGGGACGCCGCAACATTGTCGTGACACGGGATGCCGCACGGCGCTTTCAGGGCTGCGACGCGGCCACCACCCTCGAGGACGCGCTCAAGCTCGCCGCCCAGGACCAGGCGCCGGAAGCGTTTCTGATCGGCGGCGCGCAGTTGTATGCGGAAGGTTTGCGTCAGGCGGACAAGCTGATCGTCACCGAGATTTCCGCCGACTTTGAAGGCGACGCCACGTTTCCTGAACTCGATGAAAGCGAGTGGGAAGAAGTCGCGCACGAAACGCATCGCGCGGACGCGCCGAATGATTTCGATTATGCGTTCGTGACTTATAAGCGTAAGGGTGCTTGAGGGTTTGCGCTGAGCCTGGCGCATCAGGCTGAAGGCATTCTGCATTTGCCACCCGCCACAACGCACGCATAAAAAAAACGCCACGCAATGGCTTGCGTGGCGTTTTTCATTCGGCCTTCTTGCGCGACCGGACTGCGCCGGTCTGCGGCCGCTTTAATCGAACCGCTTACTGGCCCGCAATGGTCATCCTTTCGATCAGCACCGAGCCCGTTTCCTTGGTGCCGCGCGTGATCGTATCCGCACCGATCGCGACGATATGGCGGAACATCTCCTGCAAGGTGCTGGCGACGGTGATTTCCTCGACCGGATACTGGATCTTGCCGTTCTCGACCCAGAAGCCCGACGCGCCGCGCGAATAATCGCCCGTCACGTAGTTCACGCCCTGCCCCATCAGTTCGGTCAGCAGCAAGCCCGTGCCGAGCTTCTTCAGCATTTCTTCGAAGTCGTCTTCCGGACGCGCCTTCGAGCTGCGCAGCGACAGATTGTGCGAGCCGCCCGCGTTACCGGTTGTCTGCATGCCGAGCTTGCGCGCCGAGTAGGTGGACAGGAAGTAGCCTTCCACCACGCCGTCCTTCACCACCGAGCGCTGTTTGGTACGCACACCTTCTTCGTCGAACGGCGCGCTGCCCATCGCACGCGCGACGTGCGGATCCTCGACCACCTGGACGTGCGGCGCAAACACCGGCTTGCCGAGGCTGTCGACGAGGAACGAGGTCTTGCGGTACAGCGCGCCGCCGCTCGTTGCCTGAACGAACGCACCGAGAATGCCGGCGGCGAGCGGCGCTTCGAACAGCACCGGCACCTTGCGCGTGTCGAGCCCGCGCGCGCCGATGCGCGACAGCGCCCGTTGCGCCGCGTAACGGCCCACCGCCTCCGGATCGGCAAGGTCGCCCGCGCTACGGGTTGACGTGTACCAGTCGTCGCGCTGCATATTGCGCGCGCTGCCGGCAATCGGCGCGCATGCGATGTAATGACGCGAGTACGGATAGCCGGCGAGGAAACCGCGCGAAGTAGCCAGCACGAACTGCGAGTGCTGGGCCGAGACGCTTGCGCCTTCCGAATTCTTGATCTGCGGATCGGTCGCGAACGCGGCGTCTTCCGAGCGGCGGGCGATTTCCACCGCTTCGTCGGCCGACAGATTCCACGGGTGATACAGATCGAGATCGCGCGGTGCGGTTTCGAGCAAGTCTGCTTCGGCGAGGCCCGCGCAATCGTCTTCAGCGGTGAAGCGGGCGATGTTGTACGCCGCCGCCACCGTGTCCTTCAAAGCCTGCGACGAAAAGTCCGAGGTGCTCGCGTTGCCGCGCTTGTTGCCGATGAACACCGTCACGCCGACCATCTTGTCGCGGTTGTGTTCAATCGTCTCGACTTCGCCGCGCCGCACGGAGACGGACAGGCCGTCGCCTTCGGAAATCTCGGTCGCCGCGTCCGTACCGCCGAGCGACTTCGCGTGACGAAGGATGTCCGAGGCGATTTCCTTCAGTTCATCCTGGGTATGCGGAAAAAAGCGCTGCTTGACGTCCATGTCTGCTGCCATTGTCGTTGCCGTCCTGTTCGGGGCCGAGCGGCCCTGTGTGTTCGCCCATGCCACGCACGTGCGGGTACATTTGCGTGCGCATGTGCGTGGTTACGCATCCCGCGATCATAGCAAGGTACGCGAAGCTGTACCTGGCATTCGCTGAGCGTGGCTTTGCCTCGGCGCTGCCCTGGCGCTGTCTTGAGGTTGCCCCGGCTTTCTCCCGGCTTGGCCAGCCTCGCGGCGTTTGCAAAAACCCGGATGCAAGGCCTTATGCACAGCAGCACGGCGGGTTCAGAGGGCGCGGCACGCTACAATATCGGTATGACACGCAAAACCCGCATTCAACCCATCGAGTCCGCCGAACCGGAAGTCGACGAGAACGGCTACGACCGTCCCAGCAAGTCCCAGCTCAAGCGCGACATGCACGAGCTGCAGGAGCTGGGCTCGGCGCTGATCGCGCTGCCCAAAGACGCGCTCAAGCGCATGCCAATGCCCGAAAAGCTCGACGACGCCGTGCGCGAAGCGCGCCGCATCACCGATCACGAAGGCAAGCGCCGCCAGGTACAGTACGTCGGGCGCGTAATGCGCTCGCTGCTGGACGAGGAAACCGCCGCGCTGCGCACCGCGCTCGACACCTATAACGGCGTCAATAAGGCAGAAACGGCCAAGCTGCACTGGATTGAGCGCACCCGCGAAAAACTGCTGGCCGACGACGCCGCGCTGACCGAATTCATCCGCCAGCACCCGAATGCCGACCCGCAGCAGGGCCGCACGCTGATCCGCAACGCCCGCAAAGAAGCGCAGCAAAACAAGCCGCCGCGCTATTTCCGCGAATTGTTCCAGTGGGTCAAAAATGCCGACGGCCCGTCTGCCGATACTGATTCCGACGCGCAAGACGCCCTGGAAGACGACGATGACGACCGCGACGCCTAAGCCGCCGCGTCAGCATCCCGACGAAATCGTGATCGGCCTCGTGTCGATCAGCGACCGCGCGTCCACCGGCGTATATGAGGACAAAGGCATACCGGCGCTGCAGGAATGGCTCGGCCTCGCGCTAACCTCGCCGTTTCAGGTGGTCACCCGGCTGATTCAGGACGAAGCGCTCACTATTTCCGCCACGCTGATCGAACTGGTCGACGAGGTCGGTTGCGATCTGGTGCTGACCACCGGCGGCACTGGTCCGTCACGCCGCGATGTGACACCGGAAGCGACTTTGGCGGTGGCCACGAAGGAAATGCCGGGTTTCGGCGAGCAGATGCGGCAGATCAGCCTGAATTTCGTGCCGACGGCGATTCTGTCGCGCCAGGTGGCCGTCATCCGCGAAACGGCCGGACATGCCGCGCTGATCATCAACCTGCCGGGTCAGCCGAAGTCGATCAAGGAAACGCTGGAAGGCTTGCGTGACGCCGAAACAGCAGGCGCAGTGAAGGTGCCGGGAATTTTCGCCGCCGTGCCCTATTGCATCGACCTGATCGGCGGCCCGTATATTGAAACCAACGCCGACGTGGTGAAGACATTCCGGCCGAAGAACGCGGTGCGCGCGCCTCGGCCGGATTAAGGCTGGAACGGCAGCCAGTGGGTTATTCCGCGGCGGGCGCTTGCGGCACCTGCGAGGCCGCCGGAATCAGGAAGTGCTCGCGGTAGTACTTCAGCTCATCGATCGATTCATGGATGTCGGCCAGCGCCGTGTGCATCGCGCGTTTCTGAAAACCCTTGTAGATCACCGGCTGCCAGCGGCGGCACAGTTCCTTCAGCGTGCTGACGTCGAGATTGCGGTAATGGAAGAAGCGCTCCAGATCCGGCATCCAGCGCGCCATGAAGCGGCGATCCTGGCAGATCGAGTTGCCGCACATCGGCGATTTGCCAGGTGGCACATAAGCGCTGAGAAAGTTGCGAATCTGTTCGGTGGCGTCGGCTTCGTTCACCGTCGACGCCTTCACGCGGTCGATCAGGCCCGAGCGGCCATGCGTGTTCTGGTTCCACTGATCCATTTTGGCGAGCGTCTCGTCGCTCTGATGAATCGCCAGCACCGGCCCTTCGACCAGCCTGTCGAGCGTGGAATTCGTCACCACCACTGCGATTTCGATGATGCGGTCGGTGTCCGGCTCGAGCCCGGTCATTTCCATGTCCAGCCAGACGAGATTCATGTCGCTGCGCACGAGCGGCGGCTGTTCGGTGGATGAGAGGATGTCAGTCATGAAGGCAACCCTGATGGCCGGGCAGACGGCTTACTGAAAGCACGCTTGCCGCAGCAATTGTTCGTATGAGATTGGTTTGAGCCGGTTTGGGCCGGTTTGGACTTATCGCCCCGCCGCCAGGCGGGAAGAAACATATAATTCTCGCATAGATACCACGGAATCCCCGGATGCCTACCCTGTACTTCACTGTTCTGTTCGTCGTCGCCGTCGTGGCGATGGTCAGCACCAAACTGTGGCTCGCGTCGCGGCAGATCCGCTTCGTCGCCGGCCATCGCGAGCAGGTGCCGAGCCAGTTCGCCGGCACCATCGCGCTCACCGCACACCAGCGTGCCGCGGACTACACCGTCGAACGCACCCGGCTGACAATGATCGAGATCGTCGTCGGTGCGGCTGTGCTGATCGGGCTGACGCTGCTCGGCGGCGTCCAGGCACTCGATCTGGCGATTTCCGACTGGCTGGGCCGCGGCTACGCCGGCCAGATCGCGCTGGTCGCCGCGGTGATCGCGATCACCAGCGTGATCGACCTGCCGTTCGAGTACTACCGGCAATTCGTGGTTGAGCAACGCTTCGGCTTCAACCGGATGAGCAAGGGTATTTTCTTCCTCGACCGTCTCAAAGGCGTCCTGCTCGGCGCCGCGTTCGGCCTGCCGCTGCTGTTTGTCGTGCTGTGGCTGATGAACCAGGCAGGCAGCCTGTGGTGGCTGTGGACATGGATCGTGTGGGTCGCGTTCCAGATGCTCGTACTGGTCCTGTATCCGTCGTTTATCGCGCCGCTCTTCAACAAATTCGAGCCGCTCAAGGACGACGCGCTGAAAAGCCGCATCGAAGCGCTGATGCAGCGCTGCGGCTTCGCCGCCAAGGGCCTGTTCGTGATGGACGGCAGCCGTCGTTCGGCACACGGCAATGCGTATTTCACAGGCTTCGGCGCGGCCAAGCGGATCGTGTTCTTCGACACGCTGCTCGCACGCCTGTCAGGCAACGAGATCGAAGCGGTGCTCGCGCACGAACTCGGCCATTTCAAGCGCCGTCACGTGATCAAGCGGATGATCGTCACGTTCGCGATCAGCCTCGCGATGCTCGCCCTGCTCGGCTGGCTGACGCAATGCGTGTGGTTTTATGAAGGACTGGGGGTGCGGCCGTCGCTGATCGGCGGCAATAGCGGTCTCGCGCTGGTGCTGTTCTTCCTCGCGCTGCCGGTGTTCCTGTTCTTTGTTACGCCGCTCGGCAGCCTGAGCTCGCGTAAGCACGAATTCGAAGCTGACGCCTTCGCCGCCACACAAACCGATGCGCAAGACCTCGTCAACGCGCTCGTCAAGCTGTATGAGGACAACGCGTCGACCTTGACGCCCGATCCGCTCTACACCGCGTTCTATTACTCGCATCCGCCAGCGTCGCAGCGGATCGACCGCCTGCTGCGGCACGCATGAGCGGCCGCTCCCCGAAAGCGCCGCGCGCGCCGTCCAGCACGCGCGTAGGCGGGCTCGTGATTGCCGCTCATGGGCGCCACTACATGGTCGCACCGGAAGACGGCAGCCCGATGCTCCAGTGCTTCCCGCGCGGCAAGCGCAGCGAAGTAGCGGTCGGCGATCGCGTGATTTACGAACCGACTTCGGCAGATCAGGGCGTGATCGTCGAGATCGGCGAGCGGCGCAATCTGCTGTATCGCTCGGACCAGTACAAGTCGAAACTCTTTGCCGCGAACCTCGATCAGTTGCTGGTCGTGCGCGCGACCGAGCCGCACTTCAGCGAGGATCTGCTTGGGCGCGCGCTGGTTGCCGCCGAGGCACACGAACTCAAGCCACTGATCGTGCTGAACAAGACCGACGTGACCGGCGCGCTAGAGGGAGCCCGCAAGCGGCTGGAATCGTATCGCGCACTCGGTTACACCGTGGTCGAAGTGTCGATCAAGACGCAGCCTGACGCCGCGCGTGCCGCTTTGATCGAGCATCTGCAAGGTCACTCGACGCTGCTGCTCGGTCAGTCGGGCATGGGCAAATCGACGTTGGTGAATCTGCTGATTCCGAATGCCGAAGTCGCCACACGTGAGATCTCGACCGCGCTGAACAGCGGGCGGCATACCACCACGTTCACGCGGCTCTACCCTTTGCCCGGTGGCGATGGTGGTGCGTTGATCGATTCGCCAGGCTTTCAGGAATTCGGCTTGCATCATCTGACCGAAGGCCGGCTCGAACGCGCGTTTCCCGAGTTCCGGCCGTTGCTGCCGAACTGCCGCTTCTACAACTGCCATCACCTGCAGGAGCCGGGCTGCGCGATTCTCGAAGCGGTTGCCGATGGTCACATCCGGCGCGAACGGCACGCCCTGTACGCGCAACTGGTGCACGAAGCCAGCCAGATCGTGCGCTGAGGCGCGTCGCTGTCAACCCATGGATTCACGATGAAATTGATGCGCGCGCCGAATCTGATCATCGGACAGCATTGGGTCAATGTGCTGGAGACGGCGGGCATCGCTTGCGAGTTGCACAACCGTTATCTGAATGGAGCGCTTGGGGATATTCCGGCGGATCAGTGCGCGCCGGAGCTGTGGCTCGTCGACGAACGCGACGAGGCGATGGCGCGACGCCTGATCGACGTGGCGTCACATGGACCGGCTGCGGGCTCGCCTTCGTGGCAATGCCGCCAGTGCGGAGAGACGCTCGAAGCGCAGTTCACGGTGTGCTGGCAGTGCGGGACGGCGCGTGATCCGCTGGATGGCTGAAGCGGTTGGGGCCTAGATGAACGGTGAAACGGTTCCGACGCGAGGGGAAAACGGTGAGGCGGCTCAGCCTCAAATACCAGGCGCTAAAGTCGCCGCAGCGTAATCAATAAAAAAACCGGGTTGCTTACCCGGCTTTTTTGCGTTGCGTTAGTCGTGCACTGATTCAAGCAAGCCACACCGCAATCGTCAGCATCAACAACAGGATCATCCACAGCACCACCGCGCGCCATACGAGACCCACCGCCGATTGCAGCGTGCGCGGCGTGCAGTCGTCGCCGACCTGCATCGGGCCGCCATCGCCGGTAGCCAGCGCGTCAAGGCTCGACTGCTCAGCGAGCGGCCCACTCAGACGCGCACCCAACGCCCCACTGCCCGCGGCCAGCAACACGCCGTCGTTCGCATCCGGCCACTGACGCGCGTGGTTGCGCCACGCATAAATCGCGTCTTCGAAATTACCGACGATCGCAAAGCCCAGCGACGTAAGCCGCGCCGGCACCCAGTCGATCACGAAGAAGGCGCGCTGCGCAAAACTCGAAAACGCGGCGGTGCGGTCGTCGACCGGCCGCGCCCACGTGCGCGCCAGATACTCGGCAATCCGATACAGCACCGCGCCGGCCGGCCCGACCGGAATCAGGAACCAGAAAAACACGCCGAACACGTGCCGGTGCGAGGCGACCACCGCGTGAATCAGCGTATGACGCACGATCTCGCTGACGGGCATGTCCACCGTGTCGAGCCCGGTCCATTCATTCAGGATTTCACGCGCGCGTGGCACATCGTCGTTGTTCAACGCGAGGTGGATGTCGGTGAAGTAATGGCTGAACTGCCGGAAGCCGAGCGTGAAGTACAGCACCGCGACATTCCACAGGAAGGCCAGCGCGAAGTGAATGTGATACAGCACGTAGTAGACGAGCGCGACGGCCAGCGTCCAGGGCACCACCACCACGAGCCACGCGAGCACGCCGTGTTTGGGCTTGCCGGCATCGAATCCATGCGCCGCCGACTCCGCATGGTATTGAAGCAATGCCGCCACTGGATTGTTCAGCGACAGCGCGCGCACCTGTTCAATAATCAGAGCCAGCAATACAGAGAAAAAAGTCATGCGATGCGCCGTGCTTTTCGAGTTTTTACGATTGTTTTATAACGATAGCACAGGGTCGGATGCGACTGAGCGCGGACATTGACAAACACTCGACAACTGCACAAACCGACGTGGCTCATGCCGCGAGAAAGCGATAGAAGTTGCGCAGCATCGCCGCCGTCGCGCCCCAGATGAAATAATGACCGCCCACCTGGCGCTCGCGATCTTCAGCTTCCGCCGACGCAGCCCGCGGATAGGGCATGGCAAAGAAACGACGCTCGCCGCCTTCGTAACGAAACACGCGCTCCTCGTGGTGCGCGGGATTCATTAGAAAAGCGAGCGGCACTTCGAAGACGTCGGCTACTTCGAGTGCATCGGCTTTCAACGTGAATGGCGGATGTACGAGACCGATCACGGGCGTCACACGAAACCCGGTGCCCGTCAGATAGTCGGGCAACGCACCGAGAATTTCAACGCGTGATGGATCGAGACCGACTTCTTCCTGTGCCTCGCGCAAGGCCGTGGCGGTCGCATCAGCGTCGAACGGTTCGTGACGGCCGCCGGGAAAGCTCACCTGGCCCGCGTGGTCGCTCAGATGGTCGGCTCGTTGGGTCAGCAACACAGTGAGGCCGTTATCGCGCACGACCAGTGGCACCAGCACAGCGGCAACACGCGGATCGACGTGCTGATCGCGCCAGGGGGCTTCGATAATCGGCTCAGGCGTCCAACTCAGACGCTGCTCGAAACGCGCGCGCAGACCATCGGGCGTCAGGCGCCCGGCAACCACCGGTGGCAGATCGGCGCCCGTCGCTTCGACAGGTAGAGTTTCAGGCTCAAAGGCGGGGCGGATCAACGGGTTTCTCGGAATGAGCGGATTGGGGACATTCCGCTATTTTGACCTGGCAAACAAAAAAGCACCCGCGAGGGGTGCTTTTTCTTACAGCTTTTACGCTTCCGGAGCAGCGCGGTCTTTCTTCGCGACCAGCTTTTCCTTGATCCGAGCCGACTTGCCCGAACGGTCGCGCAGGTAATACAGCTTCGCACGACGCACATCGCCACGACGCTTCACGACGATGCTTGCCAGCAGCGGCGAGTACGTCTGGAACGTACGCTCGACGCCTTCGCCCGACGAAATCTTGCGGACGATGAACGACGAATTCAGACCACGGTTACGCTTGGCGATCACGACGCCTTCGTAAGCCTGAACACGCTTACGCGTACCTTCAACCACGTTCACGCTAACGATCACCGTATCGCCGGGGGCGAATTCGGGGATGGTCTTCTCGCCGAGAGCGCGGCCGATTTCTTCCTGCTCGAGTATTGCAATCAGATTCATCACTGACTCCTAAGTCCATCTTGTCGGCGTTCGTACCTGCCTCGCGTAGGGTTTGCCTATTGCGCGCGGCTACGGCCCCGATAGAGGATGGGTTCACATCTGGCGCCGTACACGCATGTGCGGCACCGCCTATGTCCGCTCGAAAGCCCAAGGCTTTACGCCTTCGACACTTCCTTCGCGAGACTCGTAAGCCATGCCTCGTCGGCACGGCTTAACATCTTGTTCTTTCTGGCCTTCTGAATCAGATCGGGCCGCTTGTTCAACGTGTTACGCAAGGCTTCACGCCGACGCCACGCTTCGATTTCCGCATGATGGCCGCCAAGCAGCACATCAGGCACACGCACGCCGTCGTATTCCTCCGGACGCGTGTAATGCGGACAATCCAGCAGCACGTCGACGAAACTATCTTGCACCGCCGATTGCGAGTCGTTCAGCACCCCCGGCAACTGACGCACCACGGCATCCATCAACGCCATGGCCGGCAATTCCCCGCCGGACAGCACGAAGTCGCCAAGACTGACTTCCTCGTCGACGACACGGTCGAGCAAACGCTGATCAATCGCTTCATAGCGCCCGCACAACAGAATCAGACCGGGCTCGGCCGCAAACTGCATGACACGGTCGTGATTCAGCGTAGCACCTTGCGGCGACATCATCACGACGCGCGACGCGCCAATGCCCTGCTCCGCCTGCGCAGCTTTCGCCGCGCCGATCGCGTCTTCCAGGGGCTTGGCCAGCATCACCATGCCGGGGCCGCCACCGTACGGGCGATCGTCGATTGTGCGGTAGTTGTCGGTCGTGAAATCGCGTGGATTCCACGTGCGCAACCCGTAGCGCTCCTGCTTCGCCGCACGGCTGGTGATGCCCCAGTCGGTCAGCGCACGAAACATGTCAGGAAAGAGCGTCACGACATCGAACTGCATCGCTCTCTCCATTCAGCGAGTTATTTAGTAATCGGCTTCCCAGTCGACGATGATCTGCTTCGCCGCCTGATCCACCGTTTTGACAAAGACGCCGACGAACGGGATCAAACGCTCGCCGGTGACCGGCTTACCGCTTTTGTCGGTATCCGGGTATTCGACGCGCAACACCGAGTGCGCACCGTTGTCGATCATGTCTGCAACCTTGCCGAGATTGACTCCGGCAACGTTCACCACATCCAGGCCGAGCAGGTCGACCCAGTAGAATTCATCGGCTTCGAGGGCCGGAAACTCGCTGCGGCTGATATAAATACGCGTGCCGCGCAGTGCCAGCGCCACATCGCGGTCAGTTACGCCGCCCAGATGGGCAACGACACTGTCGCTATGCGTTTTTGCGTGTAATGACGGCGCCGACTTGCGCTCCTGGCCTTTCAGCAACCACCAGCGCTTCGCGCTTAGCAATGCGTCTCCGCCGTGCCCGGCGTCCGCATGCGCGGCCACCTTGACCCAACCTTTGAGGCCGTAAGCGTCGACAATTGCACCGACCTCGACCGCATCGGCCGGCCAGCTTTCCACCGTTTCCGCTCGCATTTCTTCTGCGCTGGAACCGGTGCTTGCAACTTTGGCTTTCGCCTTGCCTTCGGCCCCTTCGACCGGCTTGCGGACGAATGCACCGAACGGCGCCTGACCAGACGTCTTCGCGCGCGGGGCCGCCGCTTTTGCCTTCACGCGACCTGAACTGCTGGAATCACGCTCAGACATAAGAGAACCTCGCTGCCAACTTCGACGTCTGTTTCAGCAAAACTCGCGCATCGGACTGCTCACGCAAGCTGCGCGAGCCGCCGGCCGAACCGACGACGATACGCATGCTAGCTACCATTAAGCAGCCGGCTGCGCCTTTTGCGCTTCTTTCACGAGACGCTCGACGGTCGGCGACAGTTGTGCGCCAACGCCTTGCCAGTACGTCAGGCGGTCTTGAGCGATACGCAGCGATTCACCCTTCGTAGCGACCGGGTTGTAGAAACCAACGCGTTCGATGAAGCGGCCGTCACGACGGTTACGCGAATCGGTTGCGACGATGTTGTAGAACGGGCGCTTCTTGGAGCCGCCACGAGCCAAGCGGATGATGACCATACTAGAATCCTTGAAAACCGGGGTTCGGAACGACTGAAACACGCGATTATAGCGGGAAACCGACGCCATAACAAACACTTACCGGGATAAACTGAGCGACGGGGTTGCGCCGGCTATGCAGGCAGGGCCTCCAGATCACGCCGAAACGCCCGAATTACCTGATGGAACGCCCGTGAAACTCCTGCCTCCGCCTGCGTTTTTCTTCGCTTCGTTCGCCGTCTTTCAACGAGTTGTCGGTTCTTCGCTGCTTGCCGGCTTTTCGGGCGCCGCCCGCGTTCAGGCACGGCGAGCCGGCGCGGCGGTATTGCTCGCCGCCACGGCCCTGCCGGCGCTAGCCGCGCTGCCGGTCGAGCGCATCAAGCTGCCGCCGGGCTTCCATATTGAAGTGTTGTCGGACGCGGTGCCGAGCGCTCGGGCCATGGCGCTTTCGCCGAAGGACATTCTTTATATAGGCAGCCTCGACGGCCACGTCTACGCGCTCGAACTGCAGAACGGGCGCGTGGCGGCCCGTCACGTGATCGCATCGGGACTGGAAACGCCAGCGGGCGTGGCGTGGCGGGATGGCGCGCTGTATGTGTCCGCGGTGTCGAGAATTCTACGTTTCGACGCGATCGACGCCCATCTGAACGACCCGCCCAAGCCGGTCGTTGTCACCGACAAACTCCCGGCAGAAACGCATCATGGCTGGAAATTCATCGCTTTCGGGCCGGACGGCAAGCTGTATGTACCACAAGGCGCGCCCTGCAACGTCTGCCTGAAAGACCGCGACCGCTACGGACTGATCGGCCGTATGGACCCGGACGGCAGCCACTACGAAGTCGTGGCGCGCGGCATCCGCAACACCGTCGGCTTCGCGTGGCATCCGGTGGCGCACGAACTGTGGTTCACCGACAACGGCCGCGACCTGATGGGCGACGACGTACCCGACGACAAGCTCAATCGCGCGCCGCGCACAGGCATGGACTTCGGCTTTCCGTACTGCCATGGCGGCGACACACCCGACCCCGAATTCGGCAAAGACCATCCGTGCAGCGCTTTCACGCCGCCGGTTGTCAAACTCGGTGCGCATGTCGCTTCGCTCGGCATGCGCTTTTACAGCGGCTCGATGTTTCCGGCCGCGTATCGAGACAATATTTTTATCGCCGAACACGGCTCGTGGAATCGCAGCAAGAAGGTCGGCTACCGGGTCGTGCGGGTGATCACCAACCCGGACGGTAGCAACGCGCATCAGGAAGTCTTTGCCGAAGGCTGGCTCCAGCCGGGCGAAGCGGTGTGGGGCCGCCCAGCCGACGTCCAACCGATGCCTGACGGTTCGCTCCTGATCAGCGACGACTATGCTGGGGCGGTCTACCGTGTGACCTACTCGGCGCCTTAGCCGTAACCGTCGAGCAGCCGGGCGCTCCGCCGGCCCGCCCAGCCAAACCCGCGACGCCTTCAGTGGCCCGCACGGCCGAGGCGATCGCACGCCGCGCGGTCGGCGCCACGCGGCGTGGCGTAGAATGCGCGTCGATCCGCGCCCACCGGCGCCCCGCTCCTTTCGACCGCCTGTCACTCAGCTCTGGCCTACATGTCCACTCTTGCTTCGACTTCCTCACATTTCAGATCCAAGACGATTACCGCCGCACTGGCGTTCTTCTTCGGCAGCCTTGGCGCTCACCGCTTCTATCTGTACGGCATGCGCGACATTTACGGCTGGGCTCATCTGCTCGGCACGCTGATCGGGATTCCGGGCGCCATGCTGGTAGTGGCGAGCGAGCGGGCTTCAATGCTCGGCTGGGTGCTCGCTTTTTTCGGCGCCGTTTCGCTGCTCTCCGCCTTTCTGGCTGCGATCGTCTACGGCCTGCGTCCCGATGAAAAATGGGATGCGCAGTTCAACGCACAAACTCAACGCAAAAGCCGCTCCGGCTGGACCGTCATTTTCATCGTGATCTTTTCCTTGCTGATCGGCGCATTCCTGCTGATGACGGGTCTCGCGATCTCATTCCAGACTTACTTCGAAGGCCAGGTGCAAGCCGCCAAAGCGCTGTCGCAATAACCGCCTGCGCTTTACGCTAAAAAAGATTCAGTTGAGGATTGTCACGCGCCGGCGCTTCGGCACACGGCGGCTCGCCCCGGCGAAAGTGTGACATATCCAGAATCCCGCGATCGCGCCGGTTCAGTCCCAAACGGCGCGTGGCTTTCTGGAATCGCTGCTTTAGCAGATCCGCCCACAAGCCCTCCCCCTTCATGCGAGTGGAGAAGTTCGAGTCATAGTCCTTCCCGCCTCGCATATCGCGTACGCGGCTCATCACCCGGTCAGCACGATCAGGAAAATGCGCCGCGAGCCAATCCTTGAATAGCGGCGCAACTTCCCACGGCAAGCGCAGCACGATATAGCTCGCATTGCATGCGCCGGCTTCCGCACAGGCTTCCAGCACGCGCTCCATGTCCGGCTCGGTGACGAACGGAATCACTGGCGCGATGCTGACGCCAACAGGAATGCCCGCCTCGCTCAACGTACGGATCGTGCGCAGTCGACGCGACGGCGTGGCCGCGCGTGGTTCGAGCGTGCGCGCGATATCCGCGTCCAGCGTGGTGATGGTAATGGCAGCCATGAACTGCCCGCGCGCCGCCATGGGCGCGAGCAGATCGAGATCGCGCTCGATCAGTGACGATTTGGTGATCGCCGCGAATGGATGCCCCCGTTCGCTGAGCACTTCGATCACCCGCCGCGTAAGCCGCAAATCGCGCTCGGCGGGTTGCCAGGCGTCCGTATTGACGCCCAGCGCGATCGGTTCGGGCACGTAGGACTTCTTCGACAACTCGCGCTCGAGCAATTCCGGCGCATTGATCTTCGCGTAGATGCGGCTTTCGAAGTCGAGCCCCGGCGACAGCCCCAGATAACTATGCGTAGGCCGCGCAAAGCAGTAGATACAGCCATGTTCGCAGCCCCGATACGGGTTCAGCGACACGCCAAACGGGATATCCGGCGACGCATTGCGCGTGAGAATGGTCTTGGCCCGCTCTTCGAAAACCTCTGTGCGTAAGACCTTCGGCCCGCCGTCTTCTTCCGGCGAAGAAAGCCAGCCGTCGTCCACCACTTCGCGCTGGTCGACTTCGTAACGGCCTTGCAGGTTCGTCACTGCACCGCGCCCCTTGCGAGGCGCCGGCGGAGCGATCGGAAATTCGCGAGCGGAGTGGGGGTCGGAGTTGGTCACGGCTGGAGCACACAAAAACAAAAACGGCGCAAAATACCTGTATAAATATACAGTGTTTACGCCGTTTGTCGAGTCCAGCCATGCAGCTACCGCACGAGCTAATCGCCAACCGCAATCGTCAGCGTTTCCTTGATCTCCTCCATCACCACGTAGCTCTTCGATTGCACCGCGCCGGGCAGTTGCAGCAGGATGTCCCCCAGCAGCTTGCGATAGTCAGCCATTTCGCCGATGCGCGCCTTGATCAGATAGTCGAAGTCGCCCGACACGAGGTGGCACTCCAGCACCTCGGGGATCTTCTGCACCTCGCGGCGGAACTGGTCGAACATGTTGCCGCTTTTGTGATCGAGCGTGATCTCGACGAACACCAGCAGCGCGGCGCCCAGTTCAGCCGGGTTCACACGTGCGTGATAGCCGGTAATTACGCCGTCGCGTTCCATTCGTTTGACGCGCTCGATGCAAGGCGTGACCGACAGTCCGACCTGTTCGGCAAGGTCTTTCATCGCCATCCGGCCGTCCTGCTGCAGGAGCCGCAGGATCTTGTGATCGAGTTTGTCGAGGGAACGGACCGGCTGGCGCTGTGTACGCATAGTGTTTTTGCTGAAAATCCTGAAAATACAATAACAAAACCTACCCGACTGTTAATAGTATAGCGGTTAACACTGGGCGATCCTCGTTACACCTCGTTAATCGAATGAATTCAACCGAATCGACGAGCGCGCCGCCCTCAGAACTCTTATTGGATATCCTGGAGCAGCTATGCGAGTCGTCGTTTTGGGCAGTGGCGTTGTCGGAGTGACGAGTGCTTATTACCTGGCGCGCGCCGGTCATGAAGTGACCGTGATCGATCGCGAAGCCGGCCCGGCGCTCGAAACCAGCTTTGCCAATGCCGGTCAGATCTCGCCGGGCTACGCGTCGCCGTGGGCGGCGCCGGGCGTGCCGCTAAAGGCCGTCAAGTGGATGTTCCAGAAACATGCGCCGCTGGCGATCCGCCTCGACGGCACGCAATTCCAGTTGCAATGGATGTGGCAGATGCTGCAAAACTGCACGTCGTCGCGTTATGCGGTGAACAAGGGGCGCATGGTCCGCCTCGCCGAATACAGCCGTGATTGCCTGCAAGCGCTGCGCGCCGAAACCGGCATCCAGTACGAAGGCCGCGCCGGCGGCACGCTGCAGGTATTCCGCACGCAACAACAATTCGATGGCGCCGCGAAAGACATCGCCGTGCTGCAGGAAGCCAACGTGCCGTATGAATTGCTGTCGCCGGCCGAACTCGCACAAGCCGAACCGGCACTCGCCGCGGTCTCGCACAAGCTGACGGGCGGTCTGCGCCTGCCGGGCGACGAAACCGGCGACTGCCAGATGTTCACCACGCGCCTCGCCGCGCTGGCCGAACAACTGGGCGTCAAGTTCCGCTACAACACCCCGATCGATGCGCTCGCCATGGCGGGCGACCGTATCGCCGGCGTGCAATGCGGCGATGAACTGGTGCGCGCGGATTCGTTTGTCGTAGCGCTCGGTTCATACTCGACCAAATTCCTGTCCGGCCTCGTGAAGATTCCGGTCTACCCGCTCAAGGGATATTCGATCACCGCGCCGATCGTCAACGAAGCGTCCGCACCGATTTCGACCGTGCTCGACGAGACGTACAAGATCGCGATCACGCGTTTCGACGACCGGATTCGCGTCGGCGGCATGGCCGAGATCGTCGGCTTCGACAAATCGTTGCGCGAGGCGCGCCGCGAGACGCTGGAACTGTGCGTGAACGATCTGTTCCCGGGCGGCGGCGATACATCGAAAGCCACGTTCTGGACCGGTCTGCGTCCGATGACGCCGGACGGCACGCCGATCGTCGGCCGCACCCCAGTATCGAACCTGTTCCTGAACACGGGGCACGGCACACTGGGCTGGACGATGTCGTGCGGCTCGGGGCAATTGCTGGCCGACGTGATGTCGGGCAAGCAGCCGGTGATCAAGGCGGACGATCTGTCGGTGCATCGCTATCTCGGCGAGACTGGCAGTGCACATCGTCCGGCTTATGCATGAAGCTTAGAGGCTTGGAATTGAGGCTTAACGATTAACGCTTCGCGAGCGGTTGAGCCGGTTTTGTTATCGCCAAGAAACCGGCCTGACAAAAGCAAACGGCGCCCCAACACAGGGCGCCGTTTGCTTTTACCCACGAGCTTTCGCTACACAGCTCGAGAGAAGCGCGGCCTCAGAACTGATCTTCCGACAACGCCAGCACACTCTCCCCGCCCTTCGCGCTGACGATCGACGCTTCGAACGCTGACGCCAGCGGCAACACGTGCTCCGCGTAGAACTGCGCGGTCGCGATTTTCGCGCCATAGAACGAGGGATCTTCGGCGCGCTTTTCAGCCGCCACGAGCAACGCACGCGCCATCTGCCAGCCGCCCAGGACAACGCCCGCCAGCTTCAGATACGGCACGCTGCCGGCAAACACCGCGTTCGGATCGCTCCTCGTGTTGGCGACGACGAAATCGACCGCCGCACTCAGCGAGCGATGACCCTGCGTCAGATACTTCTTCATCGAGTCGAACGCAGCGCCCTGTTGCACGCCGAGCGCGTCGATCGTTTCCGTCACATCGGCCAGCAGCGACTTCGCCACCTTGCCGCCATCCCGCACAGTCTTGCGGCCGATCAGGTCGTTGGCCTGGATCGCGGTCGTGCCTTCGTAGATCGGCAGGATGCGCGCGTCGCGGTAGTACTGCGCGGCGCCGGTTTCTTCGATGAAGCCCATGCCGCCGTGCACCTGCACGCCGAGGCTCGTCACGTCGATCGACAACTCCGTGCTCCAGCCCTTCACGATCGGTACGAGGTATTCATAGATCGCCTGATGCTCCGCACGTTTTGCTTCGTCGGGATGACGATGGGCGATATCGCAATGGGCCGCGGCGACATAGGCCAATGCGCGCGAGGCTTCGGTCAGGCCACGCATCGTCGCGAGCATGCGGCGCACGTCCGGGTGCTGAATGATCGCCACCGACTGCTTCGCGGAACCATCCACAGGCCGGCTTTGCACGCGATCCTTCGCATACGCCACAGCCTGCTGATACGCGCGATCCGACACGCCGACGCCCTGCATTCCCACCGCGAAACGCGCCGCGTTCATCATGATGAACATGTACTCGAGGCCGCGATTTTCTTCACCGATCAGGTGGCCGATCGCGCCGCCGTGGTCGCCGAATTGCAGCACCGCGGTTGGGCTCGCCTTGATGCCGAGCTTGTGCTCGATCGACACGCAATGCACGTCGTTACGTTCGCCGAGCGAGCCGTCTTCGTTGACGAGAAACTTCGGCACGATGAAAAGCGAAATGCCTTTCACGCCTTCCGGTGCATCTGGCGTGCGCGCCAGCACGAGATGGGCGATGTTCTTCGCCATGTCGTGCTCACCCCACGTGATGAAAATCTTGGTGCCAAACAGCTTGAACGAACCATCGCCCTGCGGCTCGGCGCGCGAGCGCACCATCGCGAGATCGGAGCCGGCCTGCGGCTCGGTCAGGTTCATCGTGCCGGTCCACTCGCCGGAAATCAGCTTGGGCACGTAGGTTTGTTTTTGCGCTTCGGTGCCGGCGGTCAGCAACGCTTCGATTGCACCGTCGGTCAACAGCGGGCACAGCGCAAACGACAGGTTCGACGCGTTGAGCATTTCGACGCACGGTGTCGCGATCAGCTTGGGCAGGCCCTGGCCTTCGTAGTCGACCGGATGTTGCACGCCTTGCCAGCCGCCTTCGCCGAACTGGCGGAATGCGTCCTTGAAACCCGGCGTTGCGGTGACCACGCCATCCTTCCAGCTGCTCGGATTGCGATCGCCTTCGACGTTCAACGGCGCCAACACTTCGCCGCACAGCTTCGCCGACTCTTCGAGCACTGCCTGCGCGGTCTCGAGGTTCGCGTCTTCGAAGCCCGGCAGCGTCGCGATGTGTTCGAGACCGGCCAGTTCTTTCATCACGAACAGCATGTCCTTGATGGGCGCCGTATAGCTCATTTCAGTTCTCCTCCTGCCTTTCGATATAAAAAGGGCGCCGGACTTGATAGGTCCCGCGCCCTTTCGTATGCTGCCAGACGCCTTTTAACCGGCGCTGCGGCGCTTAGCCGAGCTCGCTAACGAGTTCCGGCACGACCGTGAACAGGTCGCCCACCAGACCATAATCGGCGACGCTGAAAATCGGCGCTTCCGGGTCCTTGTTGATCGCGACAATCACCTTCGAGTCTTTCATGCCGGCCAGATGCTGGATCGCACCCGAGATTCCGACCGCCACATACAGTTGCGGCGCGACGATCTTGCCGGTCTGGCCGACCTGATAGTCGTTCGGCACGAAGCCCGCATCGACAGCCGCGCGCGATGCGCCCAGCGCTGCGTTCAGCTTGTCGGCCAGCGGCTCGAGAACCTTCGTGTAGTTCTCGCCGTTGCCGAGACCACGGCCGCCCGAGACGATGATCTTCGCCGACGTCAGTTCCGGACGATCCAGCTTCGTCACTTCACGGCTGACGAACTGCAGCAGGCCACTGTCGGCTGCCGCTTCGATCGTCTCGACCGTTGCGCTGCCGCCAACGGCCGCCACTGGATCGAAGCCGGTCGTGCGGACCGTGATGACCTTGATCGGGTCAGCCGATTGCACCGTAGCGATTGCGTTACCCGCGTAGATCGGACGCTCGAACGTGTCAGCGCTGTCCACTGCCGTGATGTCGCTGATCTGCGCGACGTCCAGCTTCGCGGCGATACGCGGTGCGATGTTCTTGCCGTAAGCCGTCGCCGGCGTGAGGATGTGCGAATAGTCCTTCGCGATGTTCAGCACCGTCGCTTCGACGTTTTCGGCCAGCCCTGCCTCGAGCTGCGGCGCGTCGGCCAGCAACACCTTGCTCACGCCTGCGATCTTCGCTGCCGCATCAGCCGCGGCCTGTGCGTTGTGACCTGCCACCAGCACGTGAATATCACCACCGATCTTCTGCGCGGCTGCAATCGTATTGAGCGTCGCGGCCTTGATCGACGCGTTATCGTGTTCTGCAATTACCAGATTCGTCATTTCGTCCGTCTCCTTACAGCACCTTGGCTTCGGTCTTCAGCTTCTCGACCAGCGTCTTCACATCCGGCACCTTCACACCGGCGGAGCGCTTCGGCGGCTCGACAACCTTCAGCGTCTTCAGACGCGGTGTAACGTCGACACCCAGGTCTTCCGGCTTGACGATTTCCAGCGGCTTCTTCTTCGCCTTCATGATATTCGGCAGCGTCACATAGCGCGGCTCGTTCAGGCGCAGATCGGTCGTGATCACGGCCGGCAAGCTCAGCGACAGCGTTTCAGCACCACCGTCCACTTCGCGCGAAACCGTAGCTTTACCGTCGGCCACGACAACCTTCGACGCGAACGTGGCTTGCGGCAGGTTAGCCAGCGCAGCCAGCATCTGGCCGGTCTGGTTCGAATCGTCGTCGATCGCCTGTTT
Organism: Paraburkholderia sp. D1E; assembly: GCF_052682275.1. NCBI lineage: Bacteria > Pseudomonadati > Pseudomonadota > Betaproteobacteria > Burkholderiales > Burkholderiaceae > Paraburkholderia > Paraburkholderia sp. D1E. Next base: position 5,547,174 of record NZ_JBQYMB010000001.1, on the reverse strand, counting down.
GCCCAGAATGACCAGCCCAGGCTGTTCCTTGTCGACCAGCGCCTTCAGCAGCTTGGCAACCGCCAGCGGCTGCAGTTCTTCATTCGACTCGATCAGGATCGCGCGGTCCGCACCAATCGCGAGCGCCGTGCGCAGCGTTTCCTGCGCTTGCGTCACACCGGCCGACACGGCGATCACTTCGGTCGCCACGCCCGATTCGCGCAGACGCACCGCTTCTTCCACCGCGATTTCGTCGAACGGATTCATCGACATCTTCACGTTCGCGATGTCGACGCCCGTGCCGTCCGACTTCACCCGGACTTTCACGTTGTAATCGACCACTCTCTTCACTGGCACCAGGATTTTCATGCACACGCTCCAAAGTTACGAATACGTCAACCCAACGAACATTATAGCGACTGCCCTCATGACAGCCTTGTCGCGGGTGCTTTAGCAGGAGGATATCGCTCCTCAGCGGCGTGACGGCAATATCGAACGATCGTTCTATTTTAATCTCGAAAAAACCCGGGCGACAACCCCGGGTTAAGACGGACGACTCTAATTTTGCATTGCCGTCGTATCTTGCTATGCCAACAATCGGGAAAAACGGTTGAAAAACCAGCCGTCAAATCACCAGGCAGTGGTCACCGCCCCGCCGAACTTACCCTCGACGAACTGCTTCACTTCCGGCGAATGATAAGCCGCGACCAGCTTGGCGACCCACGGCTTGTTCCTGTCAGCTTCGCGAATTGCGATGATGTTCACGTACGGACCCTTCGGGTCTTCGATGGCGATCGCGTCCTGCTTCGGCTTCAGACCGGCTTCCATCGCGAAGTTCGTATTGATCGCGGCGGCGTCCACGTCATTCAGCGAGCGCGGGATTTGCGCGGCGTCGAGTTCGACGATCTTCAGCTTCTTCGGGTTGTCGACGATGTCGAGCGGCGTTGCCTTGAGGCCGGCGTCCGCGCGCAGCTTCAGCAGACCCTGCTTTTGCAGCAACAGAAGTGCCCGGCCGCCATTGGTCGGATCGTTCGGTACCGCGATCTTTGCGCCCGGCTGCAATTCAGCCAGCGTCTTCACTTTCTTTGAGTAGATGCCCATCGGGTAAGTGACGGTATCGGCAATGCGGATCAGTTTGTAGCCGCGGTCCTTCACCTGCGCCTGCAAGTACGGGTCATGCTGGTAGCTGTTCGCGTCCAGGTCACCGCCGGCAAGCGCCGCGTTCGGCTGCACGTAGTCGGAGAACTCGACGATCTTGATGTTCAGACCGTTCTTTGCCGCGACCGTCTTCACGACTTCCATGATCTGCGCGTGCGGGCCGCCGGTGACACCGACCTTGATCGTGTCTTCGGCGTGAGCCGCGGTGGCGGCAGCGAACAGCGACGCGGCGCCGAGCGTGGCGGCCAGCTTGAGAATGAAACGACGTTGCATGAATGACCTTTTGCGATGACGCTTGTTTATTTATGGCTCAAACGACGCACGAGCCAATCCCCGAACGACTGCACCAGTTGCACGAAGACGATCAGAATGACCACGACCGTCACCATCACTTCCGGCAGGAAACGCTGATACCCGTAACGAATGCCCAGATCCCCGAGCCCGCCGCCACCGATCGCACCGGCCATCGCCGAATAGCCGACCAGCGACACGAAGGTAATCGTCAAACCGGCGACCACGCCCGGCAGCGACTCCGGCAACAGCACCTTGAAGACGATCTGGCTGGTGGTGGCGCCCATCGCCTGCGCCGCTTCGATCAGACCGCGATCGACTTCACGCAACGCTGTCTCAACCAGACGCGCGATAAACGGCGCTGCGGCGATCGTCAGCGGCACCACGGCCGCAGCCGTGCCGATCGACGAACCCACCACGAGGCGCGTGAACGGAATCACCGCGACCAGCAGGATGATGAACGGCGTCGAGCGCACGGCGTTGACGATCACACCCATCACACGATTCACGGCAATGTTCTGCAACACGCCCTGACGGTCCGTCAGATACAACAGCACGCCGAGCGGCAAGCCGACCGCCGCGCCGACCAGCCCGGAGATGCCCACCATCACGAGCGTTTCCCAGAACGACTGGACGAACATATCGAACATTTCACTCAACATACGACAGCTCCTCGACCACCACGCCCTGTTCGCGCAGATACGTCAGCGCCTGCGCCACCTTCACCGATTCGCCGCCCACGAGCACCGCGAGCGAGCCGAACGCCTGACCCTGGATCTCGTCGATCTGGCCGTGCAGGATGTTGAAGTCGAGTTCGTAGCGACGAATCGTTTCCGACAGGATCGGCTGATCGACACCCGAGCCGGTGAACGCCAGGCGCAGCAAGTGGCCGCTACCCGTCTTCAGGCGTTCGGCCACGCGCGCTTTCATGGCGGGCGGCAGTTCCTGAGCGATCACGTCGCCGATCAGCGCACGCGTCACTTCATGATGCGGTTGCAGGAACACGTCGATGACCTTGCCCTCTTCAACCACGCGGCCCGCATCCAGCACCGCGACACGGTCGCAGACCTGCTTGATCACGTCCATCTGGTGCGTGATGAGCACGATCGTCAGGTTCAGTTCGCGATTGATGCGCTTGAGGAGGTCGAGAATCGAGCGCGTGGTCTCGGGATCGAGCGCCGAAGTCGCTTCGTCGGAGAGCAGCACTTTGGGTTTGCTCGCCAGCGCACGCGCGATACCGACGCGTTGCTTCTGCCCGCCGCTGATCTGTGCCGGATAACGATCCTTCTGCGCCGACAGGCCGACCAGTTCGAGCAACGGCAGCACGTTCGCCTCGATCTCGTCGCGCTTCATGCCGGCGAGCTCGAGCGGCAACGCCACGTTCTCGTACACCGTGCGCGACGACAGCAGGTTGAAGTGCTGGAAGATCATGCCGATTTCGCGACGCGCCTCGCGCAATTGCGCGGCGGGCAGCGTTGTCAGATCGCGGCCGTTGACGACAATGTTGCCTTCGCTCGGGCGTGTCAGCAGGTTGACGGTGCGCACGAGCGTACTCTTGCCCGCGCCGCTGCGGCCAATGATGCCGAACACCTCACCCGCTGGAATCGACAGATTGACGTTGTGCAGCGCCTCGACCCAGCCCCGGGGTCCTGCAAAGCGCTGAGAGATATTGCGTATTTCGATCATGGAAAAACGAAACGGCGGAGTTTGCCAACGAGCGTTATGCGCTCCCGACAAGCGGCCGCCGTTGCTTTTATTGGGATTTGAGCCCGCAATTCTACCGCAGCACCGTCATTCCCTTTAATAATCAATTACGATCTTTTCATAACCACAAAGCATTAGAGGTGCGCCCGGCGCGAGAGGCTCACGCCTGCGCGCCCGCTGCGACTATGATCGGGCGAACCAGAATCAGGACACGCTCAGGACAAACGGCCGCTATGGAAACAACTCGATCAGGCAATGTACGTTCCGTTGCGGGTGCGCCTGCGGACGCCCCTGCGGACGCCCCCAAAGGCGGCGCCGCGCTGCGCTCGACGGTCACGACGAGCGACGGCATCGAACTGCCGCTGTATCGCTGGCCCGCCACAGCGCCATTGCGCGGCACGGTCGCGCTGGTGCACGGGCTCGCGGAGCACGCCGGGCGTTACGCGGCGCTGGCGGATCGGCTGACCCCGGCCGGCATTGAACTCGTTGCCATCGATTTGCGCGGACACGGGCATGCGCCCGGCCAACGCGTGTGGGTGGAGCGCTTCGACGACTACCTGCTCGACGTCCAGGCCTTGCTCGATGACGCGGCAACCAGTTGTGCACCGCTCTTTCTGATGGGCCACAGCATGGGAGGCGCGGTCGCGGCGCTCTACGCAATCGAACGGCTGGAGGCGAGCGGGCGCCGGCTAAGCGGTCTGATCCTGTCTAGCCCCGCGCTCGCGCCCGGCCGCGATGTGCCGCGCTGGATGCTTAAGGTGAGTCAGGTGATCAGCCGAATCTGGCCGACCTTCCCGGCGATGAAAATCGATGCGGCTTTGCTGTCGCGGCTTCAGCCCGTGGTGAACGCCAATCGCAACGATCCGCTGGTACATCACGGCGCGATTCCGGCGCGCACGGGTGCGGAGTTGTTGTTGGCAATGGCGCGCATCGAACGCGGCCGTGCGGGTTTGCGTGTGCCGCTGCTGGTGTATCACGGCACGGCCGACAAGCTCACTGAACCCGAAGGCAGCCGCGACTTCGGCACGCACGCGGGCTCGCCGGACAAGACGCTCACGATGCACGAAGACAGCTATCACGAGACGATGAACGACCTCGATCGAGATCGGGTGATCGGCGCGCTGATCGATTGGATCGGGAAGCGGCTGCCCAAAGCCTGAGCGGCAGACGACGTTTCGACATAGACAAACGGGTTGAGTGAATCGACGCGCGGACGCCCCAAGTTTCAGCATCGGAGGGCATTTAGAAGCTCAGGCGGTCAGACGAGTAGGTGCGGGGGCGGGCCCTGCCAGGAACGGCCTGGTCCGGCTAACGCTTCCAGTCCGGCGGTCGTTTGTCGATGAAGGCCTGCACGCCTTCGAGCGCGGAGGCGTCCATCATGTTGCAGGCCATGGTCTGGCCGGCTAGCTGGTAGGCCGCTTCGATGCCCATTTCCAACTGCCGATAGAAAAGCCCTTTGCCGGCACTCACGGCTTCGACGGGCTTCGCACAGATAGTTTTCGCGAGCCGTGCGACCTCTGCGTCGAGCGCGTCTGCCGGAGCGATGCGATTCACGAGGCCTTGCTGCCTCGCTTGCGCGGCGTCGATAAAATCGCCGGTCAGCAACATTTCGAGCGCAGCCTTACGCGACAGATTGCGCGACAGCGGCACCGAAGGCGTTGCGCAGAAGAGCCCCAGGTTGACGCCCGAAACGGCAAAGCGCGCGGTGTCGGCTGCAACCGCCAGATCGCACATCGCGACCAGCTGACAACCGGCCGCCGTGGCGATGCCGTGCACACGCGCGATCACTGGTTGCGGCAAACGCTGGATCGTCAACATCAATTTCGTGCAGCGCGCGAACAACGCCTGGTAGTAAGCCAGCGACGGCGCCGCACGCATTTCCTTCAGATCGTGTCCTGCACAGAACGCACGGCCAGCACCCGCGATTACCACCACCCGTGCATCGGACTCCACCAGCTCCATCAGCGCCGACTGCAACTCGTCGATCAGGGCTTCAGAGAGAGCGTTGAAGGCATCTGGGCGGTTCATCGTCAATCGGACGACGCCCGGCACACCATAGGCGTCGTGGTCGATCTCGACCAGTGAAGCGCTGCGCACATCGGCATTCATGGCTCGGTCCTCGTTGATTTCATGCGGTTCGCAATGTCCGCGCAGTGCTTGTGGCGGGGCAGCTCAGATCCCGGCCAGCGCGCGCACGTGCGCGACCACGCTGCGCCCAAGCGCCGACAGGTTGTACCCGCCTTCGAGACAGCTGACGATCCGTCCGCGCGCATAGCGCTTCGCGATCTCGCCTACCTGGTCGGTGATCCATGCGTAGTCGTCTTCGACGAGACCCATGTTGCCAAGATCGTCCTCGCGATGCGCATCGAAGCCAGCCGAGATGAAGATCATCTCCGGCTTGAATTCATGCAACCGCGGCAGCCACAGCATATCGACCACCTCGCGTACCGCCATGCCTTTCGAGCGCGCCGGCATCGGCACGTTGCACATGTTGGGCGCCTGATTGTCGGCGCCGGTAAACGGATAGAACGGATGCTGGAAGATGCTGCACATCAGCACACGAGAATCACCCGAAAAGGCCGCTTCCGTGCCGTTGCCGTGATGAACGTCGAAGTCGACGATCGCCACGCGCTGCATGCCGTGCGCATCGAGCGCATGGCGCGCAGCGATCGCGACGTTATTGAAGAAGCAGAAGCCCATCGCACGCGCCGGCTCCGCATGGTGGCCAGGCGGGCGAACGCTGCAGAACGCGTTGTCGTAGCGGCCTTCGATCACGGCGTCGGTCGCGGCCACCGCGGCACCGGCCGCGCGCAACGCGGCCTGCAAGGTGTGCGGGTTCATCGACGTGTCGGGGTCGATTTCGGCGAGACCCTCCGCGGGCGAACGGCTGCGGATGTAATCAACGTGGGCTTGCGTATGCACGCGCAACAGCGCGGCGTCATCGGCGAGCGGCGGCGACTCGCGCTCGATCAGCGAGTCGATGCGGCTCGCGATCAGTTGATCTTCGATTGCCTGCAGGCGCGCCGGGCATTCGGGATGCCATTGCCCCATATCGTGCAGCAAACAATCGGCGTGGGAATAAAAGCCTGTTGCCATGATTCTCGTCTGCGGCGCGGCGCTTTCTAAGCGCGCGCGGCGTGTCTCCGTCCAGGGGCGCGCGCACGGGGCGCGCCAACATTTGCCAAGTTACCACACGATGCGACTGTGACGCCGTGGGCACAGTTTTGCAGAAAGCGTCGGGTATACTGCCCCGATCGGTTTTCCCCCTGTCTCTTTCGCACTGCGCCCCTAGCTCACTATGACCGTCAAGCTTGCTCTGTCTGCACGAAACCGGCTACGCATGAAGACCGTGGCCGCCGCACTGTCCGTCGCATCGTGCATGTTCATGGCAACCAGTCCGGCGATGGCGCAAAGCGCCGGTAAGCAGCCACCGCTGCTGCTCGCGCAAAGCCAACCCCAACCGGCGGTGCCGCAAGGGCAAACCTTCGAAGAAGAGATCATTCCGCAGCGCTACGCGAATAACCCAAATGTCGACGCGTTCATCAGCGACATGTCGGCGCGCTACGACTTCGATGAAGCCGCACTGCACGCCCTGTTTGCACGCGTGAGCTATTCGGCCACGGCGGTCAAGCTCGTCACGCCGTCACCCTCGCCGTCGATCAAGAACTGGCGCGTGTATCAGTCGCGCTTTCTCGACCAGGTGCGCATCAACGCCGGCGTGCGCTTCTGGCGCGCTAACCAGGCCACGCTGCAACGCGCCTACGAAGAGTTCGGCGTGCCGCCCGAAGTGATCGTCGGCATCATCGGCGTGGAGACGATTTACGGGCGCTTCATGGGCAACTTCCGCGTGCTCGACGCGCTGACCACGCTCAGCTTCGACTATCCGAATACCGCCAATCGCGCGGATCGCCAGGCGACCTTCCGCAAGAATCTCGAAGACTACCTGGTGTGGACGCGCGATTCGCAAATCGATCCGACCACCGTGCTCGGCTCCTACACCGGTGCAATCGGGATTCCACAGTTCCTGCCGAGCAGCATCGTGCAATACGCGGTGAGCTATGACGGCAACAAGCAGATCGATCTGCGCACGAGCCAGGCGGACGCGATCGGCAGCGTAGCGAATTATCTGCGCCAGAACGGTTGGGAAAATGGCCGGCCGGTGGTGTGGAAGATCGGCACGGACGCCGGCAGCCTGGGCGTAGCGCAAGCGGCCGCAGACGGTAAGCCGGAGCCGCATTGGCCGCTGGACCAATTGCTTCGCGCCGGACTGCTGCTGAACGAGCCGGGAATCGACATCGCGTCGGAAGCCGGCACGCCGGTGACGGTAGTCGATCTGCCGTCCCCAGGGCGTGGTACCGAGTACATGCTGGGCTTGAAGAATTTCTACGTGCTGACGCGCTATAACCGCAGCTTCTTCTACGCACTCGCGGTTTATCAATTGGGCCAGCGGATCAAAGCGCAGATGGAAGCGAGCGACGCGGCGAATGCCAGCAGCAATGCGGCGGCGCCGAGCGCGGCCTCGCAATAGGCCGGGCCGCGGTTGTCAGACACTCGCGGCATCACGAACGGGTAGCACGCGACACAAAAAAGCGCCGGTTAAACCGGCGCTTTTTTATTGGCCAACTCAGATTGAGGGCCACTCAATGCGCCGAAGCGCCATCAAGCCGGGAACACACCCGTGGACAGATACCGGTCACCCCGATCGCAGACGATAAACACGATCGTCGCGTTCTCGACCTGACGCGCGACGCGCAGCGCCACCTCACAGGCCCCGCCCGACGAGATGCCGGCGAAGATCCCTTCGACCGAGGCCATGCGCCGCGCCATCGCTTCGGCTGCGGCCTGGCTCACGTTCTCGACGCGGTCCACGCGGCTACGATCAAAAATCTTCGGCAGATAAGCCTCCGGCCACTTGCGGATGCCCGGAATACGCGAACCCTCTTCCGGCTGTGCACCGATGATCTCGATCGCCGGATTCTGTTCCTTCAGATAGGTGGACACGCCCATGATCGTGCCGGTCGTGCCCATCGACGAGACGAAGTGCGTGATACGCCCTTCGGTGTCACGCCAGATTTCCGGACCGGTGCCTTCGACGTGCGAGGCCGGATTGTCCGGGTTCGCGAACTGGTCGAGGATGATGCCCTTGCCTTCGCGCTGCATCTGTTCGGCCAGATCGCGCGCGTACTCCATGCCGCCCGTCACCGGCGTCAGCACAATCTGCGCGCCGTACGCGGCCATGCTCTGACGGCGCTCCACCGACAGGTCTTCCGGCATGATCAGCACCATCTTGTAGCCGCGGATCGCCGCAGCCATCGCCAGGGCGATGCCGGTATTGCCGCTGGTCGATTCGATCAGCGTGTCGCCCGGCTTGATGCGCCCACGCGCTTCCGCCTTCTTGATCATCGACAGCGCCGGACGGTCCTTCACCGAACCCGCTGGATTGTTGCCCTCGAGCTTGGCAAGGATCACGTTATTGCGGTTGCGGATCTCGTCGTCAGGGAGCCGGACGAGTTGCACGAGCGGCGTATTGCCGATCGTGTCTTCAATCGTTTTGTAAGCCATATCGGTTCTGGGGCTGTCGATGCGCGGAGTCTTCAATCTACCGATTCTAAACCACCGTGCGCGCGGCTGCCGTGCGGCCCTTCTGCCCGCATGGATGCAGACGCAGATTGCTTTGCCTCCAACGCAAAAAGCCCGCGGCTGAGAACCGCGGGAGCCAGTCATCTGCATGACAGCTGAAGGAGTGTTCTTACCCACTCCGACCATGAAGGGGAACGACGGTAACAGACCAGGCGCGGGACTCGGCGCGCAGAGGTAACCCGCCTCGCGCGCACGGCCCGCGTCAGGCTATTTCTTCACCGCCACAGTGGCGTTGCTCTTTGGGGTAGCTGCGTTGGTTGAGTTGGCCGCAGTGGCCTCGCCCTTGGTCTGTGCAGACGCCGCAGCCTGCGTGTTAGCAGCCGCGCCAGCCGGACCGACAGCGAGACCCTCCGCCTGCAGGCGCTCGACGGTATGCCCGCCCATGCCTTTGACGCGCTTGCCGAGATCGGCCGGGTCCTTGAACGGACCATGCGCTGTACGCTCTTCGAGAATGGCTTTCGCTTTGGCAGGACCGATGCCCTTGATGCCGCGCAGCGCATCTTCGTTAGCCGTGTTGACGTCGACCGCCGCATACGCGTGGCCGAAAGCGGCGAGCATGGCCGCGGTAACCAGAATTTTTCGAAACATATGGAATCTCCCTCGTACAACCGGTTGGCGACCATCACCAACCGGGAGATTCCAGTTTAAAGAGGGTTCCGAAAGATTTACACCTGGCCGAATAGCCAACGTACGTAGCGATCGACACCTTCCTGCACGCTCAGGAACGGCGCGTCGTAACCGGTGGCACGCAGCTTCGTCAAGTCAGCTTGCGTGAAGCATTGGTACTTGCCACGCAATGCGTCGGGGAACGGAATGTATTCGATCAGCCCGCGCTGCACCTGGTCCGCGAGCGACAACGGCGACTCGTTGTTCAACGCACGCAGCGTGTTGACCACCGTGCTCGCGATGTCGTTGAACGGCTGCGCACGGCCACTGCCCAGGTTGAAGATGCCCGACTTGTCCGGATTGTCGAAGAAGAACAGGTTCACCTTGACCACGTCTTCAACGGAGACGAAATCACGGGTCTGCTCGCCTGCGGCATAGCCGTTGTATTCACCGAACAGCTTGACCTTGCCTTCCGCCCGGAACTGGTTGAAGTTATGAAACGCCACCGACGCCATGCGCGCCTTGTGCGTCTCACGCGGACCGTACACGTTGAAATAACGGAAACCGGCAATCTGGCTTTTTGCGGTGGGCAGCACGCGGCGAATCACCTGATCGAACAGGAACTTCGAATAGCCGTACACGTTCAGCGGTTGCTCGACTTCCCGCTCCTCGACGAAGCGGCTCGAGCCGCCATACGTGGCCGCCGAAGACGCGTACAAAAACTGGATGCTCTGCGCGAGGCAGACGTCGAGCACGTCGCGGCTATAGCGGAAGTTGTTCTCCATCATGTAGCGGCCGTCGGTTTCCATCGTGTCCGAGCAGGCGCCTTCGTGGAAAATCGCACGCACTTTGCCGAAGTCGCCGCGCTTGAAGCGCTCGACAAATTCGGTCTTGTCGAGATAATCGTCGATCTCACAATCGACCAGGTTCTTGAACTTGTCCGCGCGCGTGAGATTGTCGACGGCGATGATGCGTTGCTCACCGCGCTCGTTGAGCGCCTTCACGAGATTGCTGCCAATAAAGCCGGCCGCGCCGGTGACGATGAGGGTCATGATGATCCTGCGGTAAAGAGTTCAGTTGATGCCTCGCGGATTCCTCTTTTGCGCCGCTGCAACTGAAGCGTGCAAAGCAAGGAACCCGGCGGCTCGCATCAATGAAAAAGTTCGTCGTAGTTGACTGTGGCGGTGCCGAGCTTGCCGACCACGATGCCGGCCGCGCGATTTGCGAGCCCGACCGCCTCGACCAGCGTAAGACCCGCGCCGAGCATGGCGGCGAGCGTAGCGATCACGGTGTCGCCCGCGCCCGACACATCATACACTTCGCGCGCAACGGCCGATGCGTACAGGATACCGTCGTCGGAGAAGAGCGTCATGCCCTCTTCCGAACGCGTCAGCAGCAGCGCCTTGAACTCGAGATCAGCGCGAAGTTTAGTCACGCGCGCGATCAGATCTTCTTCGGATTTCCACTGGCCGACCACCTCGCGCAACTCGGCGCGATTCGGCGTGATCAGCGTGGCGCCGCGATAGCGCTCCCAGTCGTCACCCTTGGGATCGACCAGCACCGGTTTGCCTGCCGCATGCGCCTTTGCAATCATCTGCGTGACGTGCGTGAGCCCGCCCTTCGCGTAATCCGACATCAGGATCACGTCATGTGACGGCAGCAGATCGTCGAAACGCGCGAGGCCCGCGAGCAGCACTTCGTGGGCCGGCGAGTTTTCGAAATCGACGCGCAGCAATTGCTGCTGACGCGACAGCACGCGCAGTTTGATGGTGGTGAGCAAATCCGGATCGCGTTCCAGATGCGGCACTACACCGCTTTCGCCGAGCAGTTGCACGATGCGCTCGCCAGGCTCGTCATGACCGACCACGCACAGCAAACCCGCTTGCGCACCGAGCGCGACCGCATTACGCGCGACGTTCGCGGCGCCGCCGAGGCGGTCTTCCTGGCGCTGCACGTGCACGACCGGCACCGGCGCTTCCGGCGAAATACGGTTCACGTCGCCGAACCAGTAGCGATCGAGCATCACATCGCCGACCACCAGCACGCGCGCCGCGCCGAGGCGTTCTCGCGGCACCACGGTAAGGCCCGCCACGGGCGTGGACTGGGCAGCCTCAGGCATTGCTGGCGTCACCGGCCGAAAATTCAGAGGACTGGGCATAAGGTCGTCCGATCGAGTGATAGTCGATGCCGAGCTCGGTCATCGCGTCCGGTTCGTACAGATTGCGGCCGTCGAAAATCAGCGGTGACTTCAGCACTGATTTCAGGTGCACGAAATCCGGGCTCTTGAATTCCTTCCATTCGGTGACGACCACCAGCGCGTCGGCGCCGGTAAGCGTTTCGTCCTGGGTGCTTGTGAACGTGAGACGCGCCTGCTGCTCCGGCGCATCGTGCAGATCCATGGCGAACACGCGGCGCGCTTCGGCCACCGCGACCGGATCGTACGCACGAACCTGAGCGCCACGCGCCAGCAATTCAGCGATCACGCGACGGCTCGGCGCCTCGCGCATGTCGTCGGTATTCGGCTTGAACGCGAGGCCCCACACGGCGAACGTGCGGCCGCTCAGGTCTTCACCGAGCTTGCCCGTGATTTTTTGCACCAGCACGTCTTTCTGCTTGTAATTCACTTCCTCGACCGCTTCGAGAATGCGCAGATTGTGGCCGCTTTCGCTGGCGGTGCGAATCAGCGCCTGCACGTCTTTCGGGAAGCACGAGCCACCGTAGCCGCAACCGGCATACAGGAAATGATAGCCGATGCGCGGGTCCGAGCCGATGCCGCGGCGCACCGCTTCGATATCCGCGCCGACCCGATCCGCCAGATTCGACATCTCGTTCATGAACGAGATGCGCGTGGCAAGCATCGCATTGGCTGCGTATTTCGTGAATTCAGCCGAGCGCACGTCCATGTACAGCGTGCGGTCGTGATTGCGGTTGAACGGTGCGTACAGACGCTTCATCAGTTCGCGCGCGCGCATCCCGGCTTCGTCTTCGTCGCTGCCGAGCACGATGCGATCGGGGCGCATGAAGTCGTCGACCGCCGCGCCTTCCTTCAGAAACTCCGGGTTGGACACCACCGAGAAACGGTGCTGCTCGCTATGGGCGAGCCCGCGTTTGGCCAGCTCCTCTTCGACCACGGCGCGTACGCGTTGCGCGGTGCCGACCGGCACCGTCGATTTGTCGACGATCACCTTGAAGCCATTCATTGTGCGGCCGATGTTGCGCGCCGCTTCGAGCACATATTGCAGATCGGCCGAGCCGTCTTCGTCGGGCGGCGTGCCAACGGCGATGAACTGCACCTCACCGTGCGCCACGCTCGCTTCGATATCCGTCGAAAACGTGATGCGGCGCGCCTTGCGCGTGCGAGCGATGATCTCCAGCAACCCCGGCTCGTGGATTGGCACGCCACCGTTGTTGAGGATTTCAATCTTGCGCGGATCGACGTCGAGACAGAAGACGTCGTGGCCGATTTCGGCGAGGCACGCGCCGGTGACAAGGCCAACATAACCCGTGCCGATAATGGTGATTTTCATACGCTTTCCGGTAGAGGGTTCCGGTGAGGGTTTCTCGTAGTGAACAAGGCCGTCATGATCCCGTCCGGCTTAATTTGCCCAACGGGCCGCCGTCGTTGCGGCGCGGCTATACGATTGCATTCGCTATCAGTTCGACGCCGTAATCGGTTCGACGCGACGCGGCGCATAGGTTTCCCAACCGCTGCAACCCGGGCACTGCCAGTAGAACAGCCGTGCCCTGAAACCACAATTCTGGCACGTATACCGTGGCAGATTTTTGGTGCGCTGGCGAATCAGCGTACGCATCAATTCAAGCTCGCTGCGCCGCGGCTCTTCCGCGACGGCTTCCTGGGCTTCCAGAAGACGCGTCATGCCCGCCAGATTCGGCGACTTCTGCATCTGCGAGCGCGCCAGCGCATGCGCGGCATCGGGCCCACGTACCGCCGCAATGTGCTGATAGGTCACGTCGAGCAGATCGTTCGACGGATAGCGGTCCACCCACGTGGTGAGCAGATCGGCGCCATCCTGCGGACGGCCAAGCGCCTCATAGGCCTTCATCAGCTTTTCCGCGACGAGCGGCAAATAGGCGGGATTCTGTTCCTCGACGCGCCGCCACTGGACGATAGCCGCCTCTTGCGCATCGGCTGTCGCATCAACGTCGCCGAACAGGATCGTGGCGCGCACGTTGGTCAGGTTCGCCTTCAACGCAAAGCCTAGCTGACGGCGCGCCTCATCCGCATTTTTCTGCTGGAGCGCTTCCTGCGCGAGTTCGCAATGGAACTGCGCGATTTCCTTGTCGAGCGACTCGGCGCCCATGGTTTCCAGGTGGCGCGCGGTATCGATCGATTTAACCCAGTCTTTCTCGATCTGGTAGATGGTCAGCAGCGCACGCTGCGCGCCCAGCGCGTAATTGCCGGTTTCGAGCGAACGGAAGGTCTCTTCGGCACGATCGAGCAAACCGGCCTTCAGGAAGTCCTGGCCCAGCTCGTACAGCGCGTGATCGCGCTCGGTGACGGGCAGATCGGTGCGGCTCAGCAGGTTCTGATGCACGCGAATCGCGCGGTCGGTCTCACCACGGCGGCGGAACAGATTGCCCAGCGCGAAATGCAACTCGATCGTTTCCGGGTCGAGTTTGACGACTTCGATAAACGCATCGATCGCCTGGTCCGGCTGCTCGTTGAGCAGGAAATTCAGGCCGCGGAAGTACGACCTCGGCAGGTTGGCGCTTTCGGACAGCAGCGTCTTGAGGTCGTAGCGCGCGGCCATCCAGCCGAACGCAAATGCGACGGGTATGACAAGCAGCCACCAGAAGTCTAGATCCATGCGATCAATGCAAATGTACGGAACAGCGGAAACGGAAAGCCACGCTTCAGAAGCATGGCAGAAGACAACTTAGATCAGCGGCGGCATAGGCGGCTGTTCGACCACCACCGGAGCTTCACGCGCCACACGCAGCTCGCGCTTGAGCCGGCCATTCTCCATGCGCAGGCGCACCATGGCCGGCATCGACGACACCAGTCCGGCCAGCAGCCCCACCACGAAGAACGCAAGGCCGATCAGAATCAAAGGCGCCGACCACGCGTAGCCAGCGAGGAAATTCAGCGTAGCGGGTTGTGTATTGGAAAGCGCGAGCACCAGCAGGAGCACGAACACCAGCACACGGATCAGCCAGACGATAAATTTCATGAATAGGTCTCTTGACGGCAGTTGCGGGGTGACGCCGGCTTGATGACGCGTCGCGCCACGGTGTTGCCCGCGCCGAAGTGACCCGTATTGTAATTGAAGCCCTCGCGGCTGGGCAGGAACTGGCTGATAGAGGACTGACGTGAGGTTTATCTTGCCGCAAGAGGGTGTGTGAGCAGGTATGTTGAATTTTGGGGACGCGCCAGCCGCATGGCCAGGCTGCCGCGTCGTGCCTGCAGGTGAAAAGCACGGGTGACAACGACTATAAACGAAGATTACGGACGAAAAAAAGCGCCCGAAGGCGCTTTTTCTGGTCTTTTGCCGTCTGGCTTTGGCCGCTAACGCTACCAATGCCATGCCGCGAACAGCACAGCGAAGCATTTACAGGTCGTCGTCATCCGGCTCATCGGCCTTCAGCGGCTCGCCCGAACGCCGATCTACCCGCTCGCGCAATTCCTTGCCAGGCTTGAAATGCGGTACGTACTTCTCAGGTACCAGCACCTTCTCGCCCGACTTCGGATTACGCCCTACGCGGGACGGACGACGATTAAGGCCGAAGCTGCCGAAGCCGCGAATTTCGATGCGATGGCCGTTGGCAAGCGCCTCCGACATCGCATCAAGCATCGTCTTCACCGCAAAATCCGCATCTTTAAGTACAAGCTGCGGGAATCGCGTAGCCAGCTGGGCGACCAATTCCGATTTGGTCATACTGCAGCAGACCTCTCAAGAAAACGCCGGGCCGCCCCCATATTTTGCGCCCCGAAGGAAGTCCCCTTGGGGGGTTCCCCCTTACGGGAGATCTGGCGCAAAGCGCCAGATTTGGGGGCGTTCCTCAATTACTGGTTCTGGCCGTCGAGCTTGGCCTTCAGCAGCGCGCCGAGGTTCGTCGTGCCGGTAGCAGCCGAGTTCGAATCCGACGAAGCCAGGCCGCGGATCGCTTCCTGTTGCTCAGCCGAATCCTTGGCCTTGATCGACAGGTTGATGCCACGCGACTTGCGGTCGATGTTGATGATCATCGCATTGACCTTGTCGCCGTCCTTCAGGACGTTGCGTGCATCTTCCACGCGGTCTTGCGACAACTCCGAAGCGCGCAGGTAGCCTTCGACTTCCGCCGACAACTGAACCACAGCACCCTTCGCATCTACCGTCTTGACCACGCCGTCGACGATCGAACCCTTGTCGTTCATTGCAACGAAGTTGCTGAACGGGTCGCCTTCGAGCTGCTTGATACCCAGCGAAATGCGTTCCTTCTCGACGTCGATGCCGAGAACAATCGCTTCCACTTCGTCGCCCTTCTTGTACTTGCGAACTGCTTCTTCGCCCGTTTCGCTCCACGACAGGTCCGACAGGTGAACCAGACCGTCGATGCCGCCCGGCAGACCGATGAAGACGCCGAAGTCGGTGATCGACTTGATTGCGCCTTGCAGCTTGTCGCCCTTCTTGAAGTTGCGGCTGAAGTCGTCCCACGGGTTCGGCTTGCATTGCTTCATGCCGAGGCTGATACGGCGGCGGTCTTCGTCGATTTCGAGAACCATGACTTCGACTTCGTCGCCCAGCTGAACAACCTTCGACGGTGCAACGTTCTTGTTCGTCCAGTCCATTTCCGACACGTGAACCAGGCCTTCGATGCCCGATTCCACTTCGACGAATGCGCCGTAGTCGGTGATGTTGGTGACCTTACCGAACAGACGCGTGCCCGACGGGTAACGGCGCGAGATGCCTTCCCACGGATCGTCGCCCAGTTGCTTGATACCCAGCGAAACGCGGTTCTTCTCTTGATCGAACTTGAGGATCTTCGCGGTAACTTCCTGGCCAACCGACAGAACTTCGCTCGGGTGACGCACACGACGCCATGCGATGTCGGTGATGTGCAGCAGGCCGTCGATACCGCCGAGGTCCACGAATGCGCCGTAATCGGTGATGTTCTTCACCACGCCTTCCACGATCGCGCCTTCCTTCAGCGTTTCGAGCAGCTTTGCGCGCTCTTCGCCCTGGGTGGCTTCGATCACAGCACGGCGCGACAGCACGACGTTGTTACGCTTGCGGTCGAGCTTGATGACGCGGAATTCCAGCGTCTTGCCTTCGTACGGGGTCGTGTCCTTGACCGGACGCGTGTCAACCAGCGAACCCGGCAGGAACGCGCGGATGCCGTTGACCATGACGGTCATGCCGCCCTTGACCTTACCCGTGATCGTGCCGGTCACGAGTTCGTTGTTGTCGAGAGCCTTTTCCAGCGACAGCCACGAAGCCAGACGCTTCGCCTTGTCGCGCGACAGGATCGTGTCGCCATAGCCGTTTTCCAGCGCGTCGATCGCGACGGAAACGAAGTCGCCCGCCTGCACTTCTACCTCGCCCGCGTCGTTCAGGAACTCTTCGAGCGGGATGTAGGCTTCGGACTTGAGACCAGCGTTGACGACCACGAAGTTGTGGTCAACACGCACGACTTCGGCGGAAATCACTTCGCCGGCGCGCATGTCTTGCTTGGTCAGCGACTCTTCGAACAGAGCCGCAAAAGATTCGGTATTCGGGTTGGAAGTTTGCAGGTCGGACATAAAAATCAAATTTTGCATGGTTCTCGCGGTGCCCGGCTGGCCGGACGGTCAGCAACTTCGGCAAGAATGCGAATGCCACGCGGGGTTAAGGGGTTAAAACACGCTCCACGACACACGCGGAGCACCTACTGTGACAACGGTACTTCTCTCTACTGCGCCCACAGCTCAAATTTCAATCAAAACTTCAAGCATGCGGGACCCATGCTTCATACCACTGCACCACCTGTTCGACCGCCTGGTCGATGGACAATGCCGAGGTATCAAGCAGCTTTGCATCCGCTGCGGGCTTGAGCGGCGCGGCCGCGCGCTGACTGTCACGCTCGTCGCGCTCACGCAAATCCCGGAGCAAGTCATCTATATTAGCAGAAAATCCTTTTTGGATCAATTGCTTATGCCGGCGCGCCGCACGGGCCTCGACGCTGGCGGTCATGAACACCTTCAGCACGGCATCCTGAAAGATTACCGTGCCCATGTCGCGGCCGTCGGCGACCAGCCCCGGTTCCTTGCGAAAAGCCCGCTGACGGGCCACCAGCGCGGTTCGCACGGGCACATGCACGGCGATCGCCGAGGCGCGGCTACCGACTTCTTCCGCGCGAATGTCGGCGGATACGTCGGCACCGTCGAGCTGCGCCATCCCCTCGCGAAAAGTGATGTGCAGATCGTCGATCAGCTTTACAAGCGCGTCTGCATCGTCCGCGTCGACCTTATAGCGGATGCTGGCCAGCGCGGCGAGCCGGTAGAGCGCTCCACTATCCAGCAGGTGGAAGCCGAGGCTCGCGGCAACCAGCGCGGCTACGGTGCCTTTGCCGGAGGCACTCGGTCCGTCGATCGTAATGACGGGCGTCTGGTGAAAGGGACGGGTCGGTTTCATCGAAAAAGTCGCACGTCAGTCGATTCGGGGGCGAATCAGGGTTGAGCGAGCGCCGTGAAGCGCTCGAAATAATCGGGGAATGTCTTGCCGACGCACTTGGGGTCGTTGATCCGGATCGGCACGCCGCCCAGGCTCACGAGCGAGAAGCACATCGCCATGCGGTGATCGTCGTAGGTGTCGATCGAGGCGTTCGGAATCAGTTTTTCAGGCGGTGTGACGACGAGAAAATCCTCGCCCTCCTGCACCGTCGCACCGACCTTGCGCAGTTCGGTAGCCATCGCCGCAATACGGTCGGTTTCCTTGACGCGCCAACTGGCAATGTTGCGCAGCGTGGTCGTGCCGTCCGCGAACAGCGCGGCGACGGCGATCGTCATCGCGGCGTCGGGAATCAGGTTGAAGTCCATGTCGATCGGATCGAGCTTGCCGTTGTCGTTGCCGACACCGCGCACTTCGATCCAGTCTTCGCCCATCTGCAGGTTTGCGCCCATCTTGATGAGCGCATCGGCAAAGCCGACGTCGCCCTGGATGCTGGACCGGCCGACGCCCTCCACCCGCAATGGCCCGCCGCCGAGCGCACCCGCCGCCAGGAAATACGACGCCGACGATGCGTCGCCTTCCACCATGATGGTGCCCGGCGATTGATAGCGCTGCCCCGCCGGCACAATGAACCGATGCCATTCATGGCGCTCGACCTTGATGCCAAAACGCTCCATCAGCTTGATCGTGATCTCGATGTAGGGCTTCGAGATCAGCTCGCCGTCCACCTGCACGGTCGTCACACCGCTTTCGGTGCGCAGCAGCGGCAGCGTCATCAGCAGCGAAGTCAGGAACTGGCTCGACACGTCGCCGCGCACGCGAATCGGCGCGTCGGCCAGAATCTGCGCCGGGCGAATCCGCAGCGGCGGATAGCCGTCATTCTCTTCGTAGTCGATCTTCGCGCCGATCTGCCGCAAGCCATCGACCAGATCGCCGATCGGCCGTTCGTGCATGCGGGGCACACCGTGAATACGATAGTCGCCGCCATTCACCGCGAGCGCCGCGGTCAGCGGGCGCACCGCCGTGCCGGCATTGCCGAGGAACAGATCGGCTTTGCGCGCTGTAAACGCGCCGCGCGTACCGGTCACGACACAAGTGTCGCCCTCGCGCTTCAGGCGCACGCCGAGCTTTTCGAGCGCGTCGAGCATCACGCGGGTGTCGTCGGAGTCGAGCAGGTTCGTGATCGTCGTTTCGCCTTCGGCGAGCGCCGCGAGCAGCAGCACACGATTCGAAATGCTTTTCGAACCCGGCAAACGAACCGTGCCGGACGCACGAGAAAATGGTCCGAGATCGAGGAATTCCATGATTGAGTCCAGTTCCGGTTATTTCGAGGCGTCGCCGAGCGCGGCCCCGGCAGTGCGCTGTTCCTGCCATTCGCTGCGCGCGACGCGCGAGCGCGCGAACACGGCTTCGAGCGCGGCGCCGTCGGCGGCGTCGATCGCCGCGCGCAAACGCGCGAGCACGGCCGTGTACGCATCCAGTTCGGCAAGCAACGCAACCCGATTCGCCACGCACACGTCGCGCCACATCTCCGGGCTCGACGCAGCGATGCGCGTGAAGTCACGGAAACCACCGGCGGCGAATGAGAATTTCAGCGCGGCGTCGGGCGAATTGAGAATCTGCTCGACTAGCGCGAAAGACAAAACGTGCGGCAAATGGCTGACCGACGCAAGCACGCGGTCATGCTGCTCGGGCGTCATGTCTCGCACACAGGCGCCAGTAGCGCGCCACATCGCAGCAACGCGCTCGACCGCTTCCGGCGCGTTTTCCGGCAGCGGACACAACACGACGTTGCGGTTCACGTACAGGTCGGGCAACGCCGCATCCGGGCCGCTCGCCTCACGGCCAGCAATCGGATGCCCCGGCACGAACTGGGCGGCACGCGCGCCGAGCGCCGCGCGTGCCGCGGCAACCACGTCGGACTTGGTGCTGCCGGCATCGGTGACGATCGTGCTTGCGTCGAGAAACGGCGCAATGCGTTCGAGCAGCGGTTGCGTCTGCGCGACGGGTGCGGCAAGCAGCACGAAATCGGCGCCGGACAACGCGTCACGCAATGCGACGTCGTCGTTCAACGCCGCGACTGCGTCGATCACACCCAATTCCAACGCGCGCGCCGTCGACGCGGACGATCGCCCAACACCAATCACCGTTCGCGCGCCTGCCGCCTCGCCCCGCTCGCGCAATGCGCGCGCGAGCGATCCGCCGATCAGGCCGACACCGAAAATCACCAGCTTATTAAAAGAGAACGCAGCCACGTCGATCACAAAAAAAGCGCGCCATTCATGAAGTGAGGCGCGCGGGTCAAGGTCATCCGCTTACGCGGTGGCGAGCGTTTTTTCGAGCGCCGCGAGAAACGCTTCGTTTTCTTCCGGCAGACCGATCGTGATGCGCAGCCATTGCGGCAAACCGTAGTTGCCAACCGGGCGAACAATCACGCCCTGCTTGAGCAACTCGAGGTTGACGCGGTTGCCGGCTGCATCGTCATTGCCGACGCGCACCAGTACGAAGTTGCCGTCCGACGGCACAAATTCGAGGCCGAGTTTGTCGAACGCTTCGGTCAGGCGGCGATAGCCTTGCGCATTCAAGGCCGCGCTCTTTTCCAGAAACGCCGTGTCGTTCAGCGCCGCGATCGCCGCGGCTTGCGCCAGCGTGTTCACGTTGAACGGCTGACGCAGACGATTCAGCAGATCGGTCAACTCGGGCTGGGCGATTGCGAAGCCGACACGCAAGCCGGCGAGTCCAAACGCCTTCGAGAACGTGCGCGACACCAGCAGATTCGGATAACGGCGCACCCATGCGATCGAGTCGTAACGCTTTTCTTCCGGCAGATATTCCGTGTACGCCTCGTCCAGCACGACGACCACGTTGCGCGGCACCTTGTCGAGAAACGCCTCGATCTTCGCGCCTTCGATAAAGGTACCGGTCGGGTTGTTCGGGTTCGCGACAAAGATCAGCCGGGTGTCGTCCGTGATCGCGGCAAGCATCGCGTCGAGATCGTGGCCGTATTTGACGGCGGGTACGACGACCGCACGCGCACCCACGCCTTGCGTGGCGAGCGCGTAGACCGCGAACGAATACTGGGCGTAAACGATCGACTGGCCCCTTTCGACTAACGCGTGCGCGGCAATTTCGAGGATGTCGTTGCTGCCGTTGCCAAGCGTCACCCAATCGGCCGGCACGCCGTAACGCTCGCTCAACGCCGCCTTCAGTTCGAATGCATTCGCGTCCGGATAGCGGCCGAGTTCGCTAGCCGCTTGCGCCATGGCGCGTTGCGCCGATTCCGGCATGCCGAGCGGATTTTCGTTCGAGGCGAGCTTCACGATCGTCGCTTCGTCGAGGCCGAATTCGCGGGCCACTTCCGAAATCGGTTTGCCGGCGATGTAAGGCGCAATCGCGCGCACATAGGAAGGACCGAAGGACGTTGTCATGAAAATCTCCGAACGACTAATTAGTAGTGAGTGAACCTGCGGCAGGCGCGCCCGCGCTACGTGCGCGCGCCTCAGCCGACATCAGCGGGCGCGCGGATACGAGCCGAGTATCTTCAGGAACGCGGCCTTCTGGCCGAGTTCGGTGAGCGCGGCGGCGACCGCCGGCTCGTCGCGATGACCTTCGACGTCGATGTAGAAGTAGTACTCCCACGTGCCAACGCGCGCCGGACGCGATTCGAAACGGGTCATCGATACACTGTGGCGCGCCAGCGGCTCCAACAGTTTGAACACGGCACCCGGCTCGTTCGCCACCGAAACGATCAACGACGTCTGGTCGTGCCCGCTAACGCCGGTGCGCTCCTTGCCGATCATCACGAAACGCGTGCGGTTATGCGGGTCGTCCTGGATCAGGGCATAGGCAACCTGGAGACCGTAGTGGGTCGCCGCGCGATCGCCGGCGATCGCTGCGACAGTCGGATCTTCCGCCGCCATGCGCGCAGCTTCGGCATTGCTCGACACTGCCTGGCGCTCGAGATGCGGCGCGTTCGTCGCGAGCCAGCGCTGGCACTGAGCTAGCGCCTGCGCGTGCGCGCACACCCGCTTCACGCCGGTGAGGCCGCCGTTCAGCGTCAGGAGATTGTGGTGAATCGGCAAGGCCAGTTCGCCGCCGATCGTGAGCTGGGTTTGCAGCAGCAGATCGAGCGTGCGCGACACCGCGCCTTCGGTCGAATTCTCAACCGGCACAACGCCGAATTCAGCTGCGCCTGCTTCGACCGAGCGAAATACTTCGTCGATCGACGGGCACGGCAGACCTTCGATCGACTGACCGAAGTACTCGTGCATGGCCTGTTCGCTATACGTGCCGACCGGGCCGAGATACGCGGCTTTGATGGTCTTTTCGAGCGCGCGGCTCGCGGCCATGATCTCGCGCCAGATCGCACTGATATGTTCGCTGGCCAATGGGCCATCGCTCATATCCTGCAAGCGCGCGATCACCTGCTGCTCGCGTTCCGGGCGGAACACCGGCGCGTTGAAATGCTTCTTGACTTCACCCACTTCGAGCGCCACCGCGGCACGCTGATTGAGAAGCGCGATCAACTGCGCGTCGAGCGCGTCGATGCGTTCGCGAAGGGGTTTGAGTCGGGTATTGAGTTCGTCGTCCATGCGTGAAAACGGCCCTGCCGGTAGCTGCTGCACAAATGCGTGCTGGAAAGGATGCGCGCGCCTGAATTCCTAAGACGATCAGGCGTTGCGCTGTTCGAATTCCTTCATGTATTCGACAAGCGCTTTAACGCCTTCGAGCGGGACGGCGTTATAAATCGACGCCCGCATGCCGCCGACGGACTTGTGGCCCTTTAGCTGCACCATTCCCCGGGCTTTCGCGCCGGCCAGGAAATCATCGTTGCGCGACTCGTCGGTGAGGAAAAACGGTACGTTCATCCGCGAGCGCGAGCCATGCTCGACCTTGTTCAGATAGAAGCTGCTCGAATCGATCGCGTCGTACAACAGCTTCGATTTTTCGAGGTTACGCGCTTCCATCGCAGCAAGACCGCCCTGCTTCTTCAACCACTTGAACACCAGCCCGGCGACGTAAATCGCATACGTGGGCGGCGTGTTGTACATCGAATTGTTCTCGGCGACGGTTTTCCATTCGAACGCCGACGGGCAGATCAACTGCGCGCGATCCAGCATGTCTTCGCGCACGATCACAACCGTCACGCCCGCCATGCCGATGTTCTTCTGCGCGCCACCGAACAACACGCCGTATTTGGCGATGTCCATCGGGCGCGACAGGATGTGCGACGAAGCGTCCGCCACCAGCGGAATATCGCCGAGATCGGGAATCTCGAACGTCTCGACGCCGTGAATGGTCTCGTTGGTGCACAGATGCACGTAAGCCGGATCGTCAGACAGTTGCCATTCGGAGCGCGCCGGTGCACGGGTGAAACCCTCTGCCGTCTGGCCGCTCGCCGCCAGATGCACGGTGCCGTATTTTTGTGCTTCCTTGAGCGACTTCTGCGACCACGAACCGGTCACGACGAAATCCGCGCGCGGTTTCGCGCCCATCAGATTCATCGGCACAATTGCGTTTTCGCCCAGGCCACCGCCTTGCAGAAACAGGATGCGGTGGCTGGCGGGCACCTCGAGCAGCTCGCGCAGATCGACGAGCGCTTCCTCGTGGATCGACATGAATTCTTTACCGCGATGGCTCATTTCCATCACGCTCATGCCACTGCCCTGCCAATCGAGCATCTCGTCGGCTGCCTGACGCAGCACTTCTTCGGGCATGGCAGCGGGGCCGGCGGAGAAATTAAAAACGCGCATCGTGAGATCCTGGAAGCTGGCGCGAAAAACGAACAGATCGCGCAAAAATCGGCGAAGTTTGCAGTCGCAAGGCAACTGCCGCAACGGCAGCCGCTGCAAAGTTAACGACGCGCACTCGACAACGCGAGTTTAACGACGCGCGTTTGACAACAATTTCGCGCCCAAAAAGAAAATGGCCGTCTGCGCGTGTGCGCAAACGGCCATTATCGCATTGTCGCCCCCAACCCGCCAAACCCGCCAAACCCGGCACGCCGTATAGCTTGCCGAGCGGCGGCTAGCGCGATGTCAGCGCAGCCTTTCGACCTTTTGGCTTAACTAGCTGGCTTACTTAGCCGGCTTAACCGAAGCGACTTCCTTGTCAGCCTGGTCACGCGTTGCCTTGATCGATTGCGGCATGTACTTTTGCATCAAGCCGTTCACAACGTCGCGGCCAACCTGGTCCTGGACCTGGATGAACTTGCGGCCGGTCGGGCTCTTGTAGAACGCGGTCAGATCCTTGATTTCCGACGTGCTGTAGTACTTCGCGTAAGCGTCGTACTGAGCTTGCATGGCGTCTTGACGGAAGGAATCCGTTGCAAACACCTGGCCTGCGCCGTCAACCAGCTTCGGCACTGCATTCTTTTGCAGCGTCGGGACGGAAGCCTGCTTCTGCTTGTCCGTCATCGTCTTGTTTTCGCTCAGGGCGTCCGACAGGATAGCCGGGACCAGTTGCTTGGCTTGCATCTGGGCGCTGTTGCCAATTGCGCCGACGAGCTTCTGTGCATCGATTGCGTCCAGCAGGTCCTTGATTGCAGCCTGCTTGGCCGGATCAACCGGTGCAGCGGCAGCAGCCGGAGCCGCCGGGGCCGGGCTCTGAAGTGCTTGAGCCATGGCGAAGGTCGGCACGAGAGCAGCCAGCAACATCAGTTGTTTGAATCGTTTTTGCATCATTACTCCCTAAGAGAAATTAACTTGAACTGCGAGCAGCGCGGGATGCGTATCGGCCCGACACGCCATTGTTCCCTGCGCAGCTTTCAACCAATAACTGAGACTGAACTGCCGACGCGAATCAGGCCGCACCACCGTCTTCACCACCGTTGTCGCCTTCGGCAGGACCTTCGGTGTCGCCTTCCACATCTACATCCGCTTCCGCCTCAGCAACCTGTTGCAGACCTGAAAGCTTGGTCCCTTCGTCAAGGCTGATGAGTGTAACACCTTGGGTTGCGCGTCCCATTTCTCGAATTTCCGATACGCGCGTACGAATCAGTACGCCCGTATTGGTGATCAACATGATCTGCGCTTCCTGATCCACCAGCGTGGCGGCGACGACCTTGCCGTTCCGTTCCGACGTCTGGATCGCGATCATTCCCTTCGTACCGCGCCCGTGACGCGTGTACTCGGTGATGGGCGTGCGCTTGCCGTAGCCGTTTTCGGTTGCGGTCAGCACCGACTGCTGTTCGTCGCCAGCCACCAGCAACGCGATCACACTCTGACCGTCTTCAAGCTGCATGCCGCGCACACCACGCGCCTCACGGCCCATCGGACGGACGTCGTTTTCGTCGAAACGCACTGCCTTGCCGGAATCCGAGAACAGCATTACGTCATGCTGGCCGTCCGTAATGGCGGCGCCGATCAGGTAGTCGCCGTCATCCAGACCGACCGCAATAATACCCTTGCGCAACACGCGGCCAAAGGCTTCTAACGGCGTCTTTTTTACAGTTCCTAACGCGGTGCCCATAAAGACGAATTTGTCAGCCGAGAATTCCTTTACCGGCAAGACAACCGTAATCTTCTCGCCGTCCTGAAGCGGGAAAATATTGATGATCGGACGGCCGCGTGAGTTCCGCGAGCCTTGCGGCACTTCGTAGACCTTCACGCTGTAGACGCGACCACGATTCGAGAAGCACAGAATGTGATCGTGCGTGTTCGCGATGAACAGCGTGTCGATCCAGTCGTCTTCTTTCATCGCCGTGGCCTGTTTGCCGCGACCACCCCGCTTCTGCGCACTATATTCGGACAGCGGCTGCGATTTCACATAGCCGGCGTGCGACATGGTCACGACCATCTCTTGCGGCGTGATCAGGTCTTCGGTGTTCAGCTCGGTTGCATTCAGCTCGATCTTCGAGCGGCGTGCGTCGCCGAATTCGGCTTTGATCGACGTCAGTTCGTCGACGATGATCGCCGTAATGCGTTCCGGGCGAGCCAGAATGTCCAGCAGGTCGGCGATTTGCGCCATCACTTCGCGGTACTCGCCGATGATCTTGTCCTGCTCCAGACCCGTCAGGCGTTGCAGGCGCATCTGCAAGATTTCCTGAGCCTGGGTGTCGGACAAGCGGTAAAGGCCGTCGGGCTGCATGCCGAAGGACGGGTTCAAACCCTCCGGGCGATAAGCCTCACGACCACCGGCCGACGCGTTTTCCGTCTCGGCGCGCGACAACATTTCGCGTACCAGCGACGAATCCCACGGACGCGCCATCAATTCCTGCTTGGCGATCGGCGGCGTGGGCGCGGCCTTGATGAGCGCGATGAATTCGTCGATGTTGGCGAGCGCGACTGCCAGCCCTTCGAGCACGTGACCGCGTTCACGTGCCTTACGCAGTTCGTATACCGTGCGCCGCGTCAGCACTTCCCGGCGATGCGACAGGAAGCACGACAGCATTTCCTTCAGGTTCAGCAGCTTCGGCTGGCCGTCGACCAGCGCGACCATGTTCATGCCGAAGGTGTCCTGAAGCTGGGTCGCCTTGTACAGATTATTGAGAACCACTTCCGGCACTTCGCCGCGCTTCAGCTCGATCACGACGCGCATGCCGCTCTTGTCGGATTCGTCGCGGATGTCGGAGATGCCTTCGAGCTTCTTCTCGTTGACCAGTTCGGCGATGCGCTCCAGAAGCGAACGCTTGTTCACCTGGTACGGCAATTCGTCGACGATGATCGACATGCGCTGACCGCGGTCGATTTCCTCGAAGTGCGTAAGTGCGCGCATCAACACGCGGCCGCGGCCCGTGCGATAGCCGTCGCGCACGCCAGCCACGCCGTAGATGATGCCGGCGGTCGGGAAATCAGGTGCCGGAATGATCTCGATCAGTTCGTCGATCGTGGCTTCCGGATTTTTCAGCAGGTGCTGACATGCGTCGACAACCTCATTCAGGTTGTGCGGCGGGATGTTGGTCGCCATGCCGACCGCAATACCGGACGAGCCATTGATCAGCAGATTGGGAATACGCGCCGGCAGGATGGCCGGCTCGTTTTCGCTGCCGTCGTAGTTCGGCGTGAAGTCGACCGTTTCCTTGTCGATGTCGGCCAGCAGTTCGTGGCCGATCTTTGCCATGCGGATTTCGGTGTACCGCATCGCCGCGGCGTTGTCGCCGTCGACCGAACCGAAGTTGCCCTGACCGTCCACCAGCATATAGCGGAGCGAGAAATTCTGCGCCATCCGGACGATGGTGTCGTAGACAGCCGTGTCGCCGTGCGGGTGATATTTACCGATGACGTCGCCGACAATACGCGCCGACTTCTTGTAAGCCCGGTTCCAGTCGTTGTTCAGTTCGTGCATCGCGTACAGCACGCGCCGGTGCACCGGCTTCAGGCCATCGCGAACATCGGGAAGCGCACGCCCCACGATCACGCTCATCGCGTAATCGAGATACGAACGGCGCATTTCCTCCTCTAGGGAGATTGGCAGAGTCTCTTTGGCGAATTGATCCATTTATCCGTATCTTTTACGTGCCAAGGCGACGGCGATAACCTCACTAGCCGCGCCTTCGCGTAAGCATTGCAGGCGCAACGCATCACGCGATTCTAACATGCCGCGCATCCGTCCCCGGCGGGGGTACGTATACCTATTAGCTGGCGCACGGGAGCGGCGCCTGAATGCCCCACCACCGAACCGGAGCAGGCTCGATTTGTGCGTGAGGCAATCCGCCGCTCAGCCATGACTGGCGGTGCCTTCAGCGGATTGCTTCTGTTGCGCATGCACCACAATTGGAGGGCGATTTGATCGGGGGCAGATTTTTTTATCGTTGGAAGGGAACGATATGGC
This sequence comes from Paraburkholderia sp. D1E, assembly GCF_052682275.1. Classification (NCBI taxonomy): domain Bacteria; kingdom Pseudomonadati; phylum Pseudomonadota; class Betaproteobacteria; order Burkholderiales; family Burkholderiaceae; genus Paraburkholderia; species Paraburkholderia sp. D1E. The sequence continues at coordinate 5,519,377 of NZ_JBQYMB010000001.1, read as the reverse complement.
AAAATGCCAACGCACAAAGAGTTAGACACTGCTCGAAGTCTACACAGCACGTTTTTTGTTCTACACCGATGTTATACTTCGAGCAATGTATGACTTGTCTTCGTCAACAGGCTCGCAGTAAACCTGCGGTAATCTCAATTTCGAGAGGAGAAATATGAATAAACTTTCAAAGCTCGCGTTCATTGCAGCTACCGCAGTTATGGCTGCATCCGCCATGGCGCAGTCGGTGCCGGCGTCGCGACAAGCCACGAACGACAACTGGGTGAATGGTACCGGCGAATACGTGTGGATGAACGGCACGAACGAGCTTTGCTGGCGCGATGCATTCTGGACGCCGGCAACGGCCAACGCTAAGTGCGATGGCGCCCTGGTTGCCCAGGCTCCGACCCCGCCGGCTCCGGTCGCACCTGCACCGGCTATCACGAGCCAAAAGATTACGTATCAAGCTGATGCTCTGTTCGACTTCGACAAGGCTATCCTGAAGCCGGCTGGCAAGGAAAAGCTGGACGATCTGGCATCGAAGATCGGCGCGCTGAACCTCGAAGTCGTCGTCGCAACGGGTTACACGGACCGTATCGGTTCGGACAAGTACAACGACCGTCTGTCGCTGCGCCGTGCTCAAGCTGTGAAGGCATACCTCGTCAGCAAGGGCATCGAATCCAACCGTATCTATACGGAAGGCAAGGGCAAGCGCAACCCGGTCACGACCGGTTGCAACCAGAAGAACCACAAGCAACTCATCGCCTGCCTCGCACCGGATCGCCGCGTGGAAGTCGAAGTTGTCGGTACTTCGAAGCAGTAAGCTACAAATTACCGCAGTATCAAAGCCCCGCTTCGGCGGGGCTTTTTTTATGCCAACGCGGCGGATGCGGCTCGCTTTCTCCTCCGAGCATCACCCGCCCGCTTGGCAGACCAGGACTAGCCAGCCGTTGTGCGGCATTTTGCCGCTCTGTCTCTCGGCCTATATACTCAGGGTTTATCCTCGAGCGCCCGCTCAACGCTCTCATCGAGGCAGCTTCCGCTATGACCAACGCCGATCCCCACGAACTACAGAAATTCAGCGACCTTGCGCATCGTTGGTGGGACCCGAATGCCGAATTCAAACCGCTGCATGAACTCAATCCGATCCGCCTGAGCTGGATCGACGCGCACGCGCATCTCGCCGGCAAAACCGTACTGGATATCGGCTGCGGCGGCGGCATTCTGTCGGAATCGATGGCAGGATTGGGCGCGCACGTGAAGGGAATCGATCTGTCGAGCCAGGCGCTCGGAGTGGCCGATCTTCACAGCCTTGAAAGTGGCGTAACCGTTAATTACGAAGAAATCGCTGCTGAGGCGCTCGCCGCCCGCGAACCGGGTACTTACGACGTCGTCACCTGCATGGAAATGCTCGAGCACGTGCCCGAACCGGCCGCCATTGTCGCGGCCTGCAAGACACTGGTGAAACCGGGTGGCTGGGTGTTTTTCTCCACACTGAACCGCAACGTGAAGTCGTATCTGTTCGCGGTGATCGGCGCGGAATATATAGCGCGGATGCTGCCCAAAGGTACGCACGACTACGCACGCTTCATCCGTCCGTCGGAATTGGCGGGCTTCGTGCGCACCGCCGATCTGCATACAGTCGACATCAAAGGCATCGTTTATAACCCGCTCAGCAAGCATTTCGCGCTGTCCGCCGACACGAGCGTGAACTACATGCTCGCCTGCCGCCGCGACGTCTGATCCGCCCCGACCTGCCCGGACCCAATCAATCAATGAGCGATCCCACGCCCCTGCCGCAGCGCGAAGACACTGACGACGCACTTGGTCTTTGCCAGGCTGTCCTGTTCGACCTCGACGGCACGCTGGCTGACACCGCGCCCGACCTGGCGGCCGCCGTCAACAAAATGCGTCATGATCGCAGCCTCGATATGGTGCCGCTCGAAGACCTGCGGCCGCTCGCGTCCGCGGGCGCGCGCGGGCTGATCGGCGGGGCCTTCCGTATCGGCCCTGAGCACCACGAGTTCGCGTCGATGCGCGAGGAGTTTCTCGCCAACTACGAAGCAGACTTGTGCATCGAGACCACGCTGTTTCCCGGCATCGCCGAATTGCTCGACGATCTCGACGCAAGGGGCGTGCGCTGGGGCATCGTAACGAACAAGGTGGCAAGGCTCACCGAGCCGCTGATCGCACAACTCGGCCTCGAAGAGCGCGCGGGCTGCGTGGTGAGCGGCGACACGACCCCCCATTCAAAGCCGCACCCGGCCCCCTTGTTGCATGCCGCGCGCGAGCTGGATGTGTTGCCGGAGCGTATCGTCTACGTCGGCGACGACCTGCGTGACGTGCAAGCGGGTTTCGCGGCCGGCATGAAGACCATAGCGGCCGCCTACGGCTACTGCGGCAACGACATTCCACCGGCGCAATGGCACGCGCAGCATGTCGTGCAGTCGCCCGCTGAATTGCAGAAGCTGCTGCGCGATATCGGCTGAACACATACAGTGCAGTGAACACGGCAAACGCGGCGCAAGCAACACATGCGCCGTCCTGGCACTCCACCGTGCCCCGGCAGGAAGCCGGCACGGCAACAAGGCAATCAGCCAGGACGCGGCCGTCAAACTATTGTAAAATCTACGCTGGCCCAGACGTTTGGGCCAACAAACCGCGGGGGCGACCTGGTTTCGACAGGGGTCGCGAAGCGGCTAGGGCATACCGAGGACCCGTCACCTCGTTAATCAATGGGAAAAACGTAACTGCAAACGACGAAACGTTCGCACTGGCAGCCTAAGGGCCGCCGTCCTCTGCCTAGTTCACTGACGGGCTAGAGTCGCAAGACCGGTAGCAATACCGACAGAGGTCATATACGTCAGTTAAGTCTTGGCGGCGTCACGACGCCAAGGTCGAAAACCTAGTGAATCGCCGTCATGCAGCGTGTTCGTCCGCGTCATGGTGGTTAAATCAAATGACAGAACTAAGTATGTAGAACTAGTCGTAGAGTGCTTCTGGACGCGGGTTCGATTCCCGCCGCCTCCACCAGAACACCGTTTCAAGCTGCACCATCAAGACTCACTGAAAACCCGTAAGCGGCCTGCTGCTTGCGGGTTTTTTGTTGGCTACTCAGACAACAGAAGGCCCGCTCATCGAGCGGGCTTTTTTGCTGACGGGTATCAATGCCGCGCGAAGACAAGCGGAATAAACGCGTCCGTTCAAGCGTTCATTCCCCGCGCGCACCCGCATGCCGCGTCCCGCGCGAGACCAACACCAAAATCAGGGGCCGACATCATGCGCAAGACTCTCTTCTGCCTCTTCACGCTGACTCTCCTCGCACTACAACAGACTGCCTTTGCCGAAGCCCCAAAGATCGTCGACGGACGCTTCGTCAGCGCGGACGGCATGACGCTCTATACCTTCGACAAAGACACCACGCCCGGTGCGAGCGCCTGCACCGGCGGTTGCATGAGCAACTGGCCGGCGGCCATGGCAAGCTCATCGGACAAGCCGTCAGGCGAATGGACGCTGATCCCTTCCGCGGGCGGCAAACAGCAATGGGCATACAAAGGCCATCCGCTGTATCGCTACGCAGCAGACAAGCAGGCGGGAGAAATGAAGGGAGACGGCTTCAAGGATATGTGGCACACGGCGAAGCCATGACCGATAGCCGCTGAGCGACGAGGCCAAAGCCGACAAGCTCGATAAAAAAGCACAAGCAAACGCCCAAACGAAAAACGCCGGCAGCATGCCGGCGTTTCACAAACGAACACGAAAGCGCTGACTCGCGCTTATTCGTCTTTAGGACATTGCAGATTACAACCGTTCGGATCGCCGTTGTCGCCGCGCTTGCGCATGGCTGACTTTTTGTTGGACTGGTATTTGTCCGAGGGCGCTGACGCCGCAAACGGCATCTGGGGATGTTCGGCAAGACGGAACTGATCTTGCAGGATACCGCCCGGCACACCCGGCGAATTCTGTGCGAAGGCAACCGAAGCGGTGGCGAGAAGCACACCGGCCGTCGCTGCCGCAGCACATGCGTGAAGAAGAGCTTTCATATCGATTCAGCGCGGCACGGCGCGCGGTTAAGGCGTAAGCGGAAGGTTAGAGATTATCCCAAACAAACGCCCCGCGCAGCGGCAACGGCATCATTTTGTTTACAGTCGCTTACACCGTGCTTAAGCCAAGCCCCACGTCGAGATCGAGCAGCTTGCCGCAATCGCGCGGATCGTAACCTTCGAGCTGATCGACGTTGTGCCGGAACGCCGCGCCGCGCAGCAAGCCGATCACCATTGCAAGCGGCGTGCGCTCCAACCGGGCACGGTCGCAGGCGAAGTAATAGTCCTCCTCGACGATCGGTATGAAGTCGAGCCCGAAGTGATGCGCCGCCGGCTCCACGCCGAAACCCACATCCGCCATGCCACTCGCCACGAACGCCGCAATCGCCGAATGCGTGAGTTCCGTCGACGCATAACCGTTGACCCGATCCGGATCGACTCCGACTTTTCGTAGCGCGAGATCGAGCAGCATGCGCGTGCCGGAACCAGGCTGACGATTGACGAAGCGAATGTCGTCGCGCGCAAGGTCGCTCAAGCCGTCGATTCCTTTTGGATTGCCCTTGCCGAGAAAGAGACCCTGCTTACGCCTCGTCAGGTGCACGAGCACATGACGCTGCGGATCGAGCCAGCGCCGATACGTATCGGCGCACGCCGCGCGAAACTCGCCTAGCGGTAAGTGGAAGCCGGCCAGATCACATTCGCCACGGGCGAGCGCGCTAACAGCGTCCGCGCTGTCGCGGTATTTGATGTCGACCGGTTGATCGTGCGCGACCAGCGCCGTCACCAACGCCGCCACGGCGTAACCGTGCGACGCGTAGATCCGCACGTCGTCGGCGGGTGGCGCGAGCCAGCGGTTCAGGTCGCTTGCGACTTCGCTCGCGAGCGCCTGCATATTGCCGTCGAGCCGCTCACCGCACAAACGCTGCGCGCGCAAGACGGCTTGACCGAGTTCGGACAGCACCGAGCCGCGCCCACGCTCCTTCGCGATCAGCGCGCCACCCAAACGCTCCTCAATGCTGCGCAACAAACCCCACGCATGACGGTAGGACAAACCCTTAAGCGTCGCCGCCTGCGCGATGCTGCCGGATTCGTCCACCAGCGCGAGCAGCGGCACCACGTCCGACAGGCTTGCCTCGCGGCCATCCGGGCCCTTCACAACCAGCTGCGCCTGACACTCGATTCTGATCATATATGTTCAATGATTTCCTATTGCACGAGGCGTATCACCCGCCTATTGTTCGGCTATCCCATATCGAATATACGAAGCATAAATGCACGCATTATGAATGACAAGTGCATATATGACTTTGGAGGAGCCCCACTTGGACGATTCCATCGCCGCCGCACCGGATCAGCTCGTGCAGCGTCACGCGCAGCCGGGCATGTCGCTGCTAGCGGTACTGCATGCGATTCAGGACGAACTCGGCTACGTACCGCCCGACACGGTTGCGCCTCTCGCGCGCGCCATGAACCTGTCGCGCGCGGAAGTGCACGGCGTCATCACCTACTATCACCACTTCCGCACGCAGCCCGCGGCGCCCGTTACGGTGCAACTTTGCCGTGCCGAGGCATGCCGCAGCATGGGCACTGAGGCGCTCGCGCAGCATATCGAGGCGCGCACCGGCTGCCGTTTTGATGCGGAGCATCGGCATGGCGCGACGGTCGAGCTGGAATCGGTGTATTGCCTCGGCCAATGCGCCCTGTCACCGGCGATGATGGTCAACGGCACCTTGCACGCCAAGGTCTCGCCGCAAAAGTTCGACGCGTTGTTCGCAGCCGCCAGCACATGCGTGGAGGTCACGGCATGACGCGCATCTACGTTCCCTGTGATTCGTCGGCATTGGCGCTTGGCGCGGATGCACTGGCTCAAGCGATCGAAGCTGAAGCCACACGCCGCGGCATTGAAATCGAACTGGTCCGCAACGGTTCGCGCGGTTTGCTGTGGCTGGAACCGCTCGTCGAAGTAGCGACGGCCGAAGGCCGCGTCGGCTATGCGAATGTCGAAGAGAGCGACGTTGCAGCACTATTCGACGCCGGCTTTATCACCGGCGGCGAGCACGCGCAGCGTGTCGGTGTGGTCGATGAAATACCGTATCTGAAGCAGCAGCAGCGCCTGACCTTCGCGCGCATTGGCATCACCGATCCGCTTTCTGTCGACGATTACGTTACCCACGGCGGCCTCGAAGGTCTCAAGCAGGCGTTGCAGACAGACGGCGACGCCGCCTGTGAAGCGCTGATCGAATCTGGCCTGCGCGGCCGCGGCGGCGCGGCCTTCCCCGCCGGCATCAAATGGCGCACGGTACGCGGCGCCCAGGCGGCGCAGAAATATATCGTCTGCAATGCGGACGAAGGCGACTCCGGCACCTTCTCCGACCGCCTCGTCATGGAAAGCGATCCGTACGTGCTGATCGAAGGGATGATCATTGCGGGCGTCGTGACCGGCGCGACGGTCGGCTATATCTACGTGCGCAGCGAATATCCGCACTCGATCGCAACGCTCGAAGCTGCGATCGCCAGGGCGCGCACCGCCGGCTGGCTCGGTGACAGCGTGCTCGGCTCGGCGGCGCATCGCTTCGAGCTGTTTGTGGCGAAAGGCGCAGGCGCTTATGTCTGCGGCGAGGAAACCGCGCTGCTCGAATCGCTCGAAGGCAAACGCGGCATCGTGCGCGCAAAACCGCCCGTGCCGGCGCTGGTCGGCCTCTACGGCCAGCCGACCGTGATCAACAACGTCATCACGCTCGCGACGGTGCCCATCATCTTCGCGCGCGGTGCTGCTTTCTATAAAGACTTCGGCATGGGCCGTTCGCGCGGCACGCTGCCGTTCCAGCTCGCCGGCAATGTGAAGCAAGGCGGCCTGGTCGAACTGGCATTCGGCGTCACGCTGCGTGAACTGCTTTACGACTACGGCGGCGGCACGGCAAGCGGACGCCCGGCGCGCGCAGTGCAGGTCGGCGGCCCGCTCGGCACCTATCTGCCGGAAAGCCAGTGGGACATCCCCATGGACTATGAAGCGTACGCGGCCGTCGGCGCGGTGGTCGGCCACGGCGGCATCGTCGTGCATGACGACACCTCGAATCTCGCCGAACTCGCGCAGTACGCGATGCACTTCTGCGCGCTCGAATCGTGCGGCAAATGCACGCCGTGCCGGATCGGCTCGACGCGCGGCGTCGAAGTGATCGGACGGATCCGCAACGGCGATACGTCCACGCGGCAAGTACAGTTGCTGCGCGATCTGTGCGACACGATGGTGTCCGGCTCGCTCTGCGCGATGGGCGGCATGACGCCGTTCCCGGTACTGTCCGCGCTCGACCATTTTCCCGAAGACTTCGGTCTCGATAACGTGCACGACCACGCGCCCAAAGCGGCTGCGGCCTGACCCAGGAGCCTCACATGTCCGACATGCTCAACTCCCCCGCCGGGGGCTGCGGCTCTGGCAATTGCGCGTGCAAATCACAAGCGCAAGCGCAACAACCTGCGCCCCGTTCGTTCTTTGACGATACCGACTACGGCACACCCGCGCGTCATGCCGACGTCGACATCACGCTGGAAATCGACGGCCAGGCGGTGACGGTTCCGGCCGGCACTTCCGTGATGCGCGCCGCCGTCGAAGCCGGCGTCAATGTGCCGAAGCTCTGCGCGACCGATTCGCTCGAACCGTTCGGCTCGTGCCGTTTGTGTCTGGTCGAGATCGAAGGCAAGCGCGGCTACCCCGCTTCGTGCACGACACCCGTCGAAGCCGGCATGAAGGTCCGCACGCAAACCGATCGTCTGCAATCGCTGCGCCGTAACGTGATGGAGCTGTACATCTCCGATCACCCGCTCGACTGCCTGACCTGCCCCGCCAACGGCGACTGCGAGTTGCAGGACATGGCGGGCGTTACCGGCTTGCGCGAAGTACGCTACGGCTTCGATGGCGCAAACCACTTGAAGGACAAGAAAGACGAATCGAATCCGTACTTCACGTACGACCCGTCGAAGTGCATCGTCTGCAATCGCTGCGTACGCGCGTGCGAAGAAACGCAAGGCACCTTTGCGCTGACGATCGCCGGACGCGGTTTCGAATCGCGCGTCGCTGCAAGCGAAAACCAGCCGTTCATGGAATCGGAATGCGTGTCATGCGGCGCGTGCGTCGCCGCGTGCCCGACCGCGACCTTGCAGGAAAAGACCGTCATCATGCTCGGCCAGGCCGAACATTCGGTCGTGACCACCTGCGCGTATTGCGGCGTCGGCTGCTCACTCAAGGCCGAGATGAAGGGCAACCAGGTCGTACGGATGGTGCCGCACAAGAACGGCCAGGCGAACGAAGGCCACGCGTGCGTGAAGGGCCGCTTCGCATGGGGCTATGCGACGCACAAGGACCGCATCACCAAACCGATGATCCGCGCGAAGATCACCGATCCGTGGCGCGAAGTCAGCTGGGAAGAAGCAATCAGTTACGCGGCATCGGAATTCCGCCGCATTCAGGCGAAGCACGGCCGCGATTCGATCGGCGGCATTACGTCGTCGCGTTGCACGAACGAGGAAACGTATCTCGTACAGAAGCTCGTGCGCGCCGCGTTCGGCAACAACAATGTCGACACCTGCGCGCGCGTGTGCCACTCGCCGACCGGCTATGGCCTGAAGACCACACTCGGCGAATCAGCTGGCACACAGACCTTCGCCTCGGTCGATAAGGCCGACGTGATCATGGTGATCGGCGCGAATCCGACCGACGGCCACCCGGTGTTCGGCTCACGCATGAAGCGCCGCATCCGCGAAGGCGCGAAGCTGATCGTCGTCGATCCGCGCCGCATCGATATCGTCGATACGCCGCACGTGAAGGCGTCGCATCACTTGCAATTGCGTCCGGGCACCAACGTCGCGGTGGTCAATGCGCTCGCGCATGTGATCGTGACCGAGGGGCTGCTGAACGAAGCGTTCATCGCCGAGCGCTGCGATACCCGCGCGTTCGAGCAATGGCGTGCGTTCGTGGCCCTGCCCGAGAATGCGCCGGAAGCAACGGAAGAACTCAGCGGCGTGCCCGCTGCATCCATTCGCGAGGCCGCACGCGTCTACGCCACGGGCGGCAACGCCGCGATCTACTACGGCCTCGGCGTCACCGAACACGCGCAAGGTTCGACAATGGTGATGGGCATCGCGAATCTGGCGATGGCGACTGGCAACATTGGCCGCGAAGGGGTCGGCGTGAATCCGCTGCGCGGCCAGAACAACGTACAGGGTTCGTGCGACATGGGCTCGTTCCCGCACGAGTTGCCGGGTTATCGTCATATCAGCGATTCGATCACGCGCGCATTGTTCGAAGAAGCATGGAACGTCACGTTGCAGCCCGAACCGGGGCTGCGGATTCCGAACATGTTCGATGCCGCGGTACACGGCACCTTCATGGGCCTGTACTGCCAGGGCGAAGACATCGTGCAGTCCGATCCCAACACGCATCATGTGGCGGCGGCGCTATCCGCAATGGAATGTATCGTCGTACAGGACATTTTCCTGAACGAGACGGCCAAGTACGCGCACGTGTTGTTGCCGGGCTCAACGTTCCTTGAGAAGGACGGCACCTTCACGAACGCCGAACGCCGCATCTCGCGCGTGCGCAAAGTGATGCCTCCGCTCGCCGGCTATGCCGACTGGGAAGCCACGATCCTGCTCTCGCGCGCGCTTGGCTACGAGATGGACTACACCCACCCGTCGCAGATCATGGACGAGATCGCGCGGCTCACGCCGACTTTCCACGGCGTGTCGTACAAGAAGATCGACGAGCTCGGCAGCATCCAGTGGCCGTGCAACGAGAATGCACCCGACGGTACACCGACCATGCACATCGACGCCTTCGTGCGCGGCAAGGGCAAGTTCGTGATTACGAAGTTCATCGCGACGCCTGAAAAAGTCACGCGTAAGTTCCCGCTGCTGCTCACGACCGGCCGCATCCTGTCGCAGTACAACGTCGGCGCGCAAACGCGCCGCACCGAGAATTCCCGCTGGCATGACGAAGACCGGCTGGAACTGCATCCGCACGATGCGGAGGAACGCGGCATCAAGACCGACGACTGGGTCGGCATCGAATCGCGCGCGGGACAAACCGTGTTGCGCGCGAAAGTGACCGAGCGGATGCAACCGGGCGTCGTCTATACGACATTCCACTTCCCCGAATCGGGTGCGAACGTGATCACCACCGATAGCTCGGACTGGGCCACCAACTGTCCTGAGTACAAGGTGACCGCGGTGCAGGTGATGCCGGTCGAACAACCGTCGCAATGGCAGAAGGACTATTCGCGCTTCAACACGGAACAGCTCGATCTGCTGAAGCATCGCGAGTTGACCAACTCAACGTCGGGTAAGTGAGGCGAACCATGGACAATCAGAATCTGATCGACATGGCGAACCGGATCGGCGACTTTTTCGATTCGATGCCGGACCGCGAAGAAGCGCTCGCCGGCATCGCCGATCATATCCGCCGCTTCTGGGAGCCGCGTATGCGACGCGCTTTGCTGGCTGCGCTCGATGAGCCGGATGCGAGCGGCATCGAGATGTCGAGCATTGTCAGGGAAGCGCTCGTCAAGCATCGTGACGGGCTCACGCCGGCTGCACTTTCTACGGTATAGACGGCGCGGTTCACCCAGCATCTGCTGTGCGCAAGGCGGCCCATGCCACGGGCCGCCTTTACACGATCGCCTCACGGTCCACCCCGGACGGCCATTTCAGTTAGCAGCCTCACAGGGCCGCCTGCTCCGGTATCACCCCACCCACCGCGAACCACGCTTCGCAATGCCGCAGCAAGCCGTGCAGATCGGAGCCAGTGCGCCCGCGCGCGCTGATGTAGCCGTCCGGCCGCACCAGATAGAACGACGGCCGTGTGCGTCCATACGATTCGGACAGCGCCGGGGCGCCCTCGCCGCTCGTATCGGTCACTCGCCAGATGCGCACCGCACCCGGCAGCAACTTCTCGACTTCCGCAGCCAGGCGTTCCAGCTCCGGGTCCGGCGGCAGCGCATGCTTCGCAGCAGGATCGAGCGGCGTTTCGTCGACCGGCAGCGGCTGGACCAGCAGGAACAATGAGAAGAACGCCGGATCGTGCAGATCGAAAATACAACCGACGCCCGGCGCGCGGCCAAGTGGCCCATCCAGCACATGCACCAGCGCATCCGGCGCCCGCTCGCCGGCACGCGGGCCACCGTCGAGAACGCGCTCGAACGTCAGCGGACTGCGTCGATACTGGATCGACAACTCGCTGATGGTCATCCGCGCCGCATCGCGCAACGGACCGAGCGCGGCCAGCACCGGCATCACGCGCTCGCGCAGCAGCTTCAGCGGTCCATGATCGGCCTCGGCCATATGCGTGATGAAGCCGGTTTGCCGCAGCACGTCGCGCTCGATCGGATGCCGTTCCTGGTGGTACGTATCGAGCAGGCGGTCAGGCGCCGCGCCGTTCAAAACGCGTGCGAGCTTCCAGCCGAGATTGAACGCTTCCTGAATACCCGTGTTCATCCCTTGTGCGCCGGCAGGACTGTGGACGTGAGCGGCGTCGCCCGCGAGGAAGATGCGGCCGACACGCAGTCTCTCCACCATTCTGCTGTTCAGATGAAAATACGACGACCATGCCAGGTCCGACACCTCAACGCGTTCCCGCACACGCTGGGCAATCAGTGCCTTGCATTCGTCCAGCGACGGCGGCGAAACCTGGTTGAGCGACGGTTCACCGAGCACTGCCGGCGTGGCCGGCTCCGGAACCGTGGTCGGTGCGACGGGATGATCCGCAATCAGACGATGGCGGCCATGGCCCATCGGAAACAGCGCGACGAGACCCTCGCCTGAAGCGAAAATATGGAATTCATCTTCGGGCCAATCGGTTTCGGCACGCAGATCGGCAAGCAGGAACGTCTGCTCGAAAGTGTTGCCCACAAAGTTCAAACCGAGCCGGTGACGGATCGTGCTATGCGCACCGTCAGCGGCGATCATGTACGACGGGCGCAGGGTCTCCGTATGGCCATCCGCGCGACGCAACGTCGCCTGAATACTGGCGGAGCCCTGCGAGAACATCGCCAGCTCAACGCCGCGTTCGACCGTCACGCCGAGCGTCGCGAGATGTTCCGTCAGCAGACGTTCGGTCACGGATTGATCGAGAAACAGCAGATACGGATAGCGCGTATGCAGCGGATCGAAATCGAGGCGTGCGAGACGCATGCCATTGGAAAAAAGATTGGCGATGCGCGCGCGATGACCGAGTTCGAGAAACGGCTCGATCAGCCGATGTTGTTCAAACAGTTCGAGCGTGCGCGCCTGAATGCCGATGGCCCGCGAATACGGGTTCGGTTGCAGCGCTTTGTCGATCAGACGCACGGGGATGTGGGCACGCGCCAGACTCATTGCCGCGGCGAGCCCGGTCGGCCCCGCCCCAACGATCAGCACCGGCGACGCACCGTGTGCGGCAGCGTCCATGCGGAACTCCGGAGACCACAGTACGTTCTAGTGTACGCCGCCGATAGTCCGCTCAACGGTGCGCCGCATCAATCGTGCGGATGATCCAGCGCGCATTGATGCACCGTGGTACCGAGGTCGACTTGCAGTGTGGCGTGCTGCATCGAAAAACGTTCGCGCAGTGTGATGACGATGCCGTCGATCGACTCGTCACCGGGATGGCCTGCCGGCATCACCAGATGCGCGCTGAGCGCATTGCCGGTAGTCGACAGCGCCCAGACGTGCAGGTCGTGCACGTCGGTGACGCCGGGCTGTCCGGCGAGATAGTCGCGGATATGCTGCAGGTCGACGCCGGGCGGCACGGCGTCGAGCGCCATGCGCACCGAATCGCGCAGCAGGCCCCACGTGCCGGCCACCACCACCGCGACCACCAGCAGGCTCATCACCGGGTCGAGCCACGTCCAGTTGGTATAGAGAATCACGAGACCGCTGATCGCGACCGCGGCCGAGATGCCGGCGTCCGCGGCCATATGCAGGAATGCGCCGCGTATGTTCAGGTCTTCCTTCTGGCCGCGCATGAAGAGCCACGCCGAGAAGCCGTTCACGACCACGCCGACCGTCGCGACGACGAACACCACGAGTCCCGCAACCGGTGCCGGGCTCATCAGGCGTCCGATTGCCTCGGCAACGATCACGCCGCATGCGAAGAGCAACAACCCGGCGTTGGCGAGCGACGCCAGGATCGACGAACTGCCATAGCCAAATGTATAGCGTGCCGACGGACGGCGCGTGGCGAGCCAGGTTGCGCCCCAGGCGAGCAGCAAGCCGAGCACATCGGAGAGATTGTGGCCCGCGTCGGCGAGCAGCGCGGTCGAATGCGCGATCACGCCGTAGACGGCTTGAACCAGCACGATCGCTACATTCAGTGCGACGGCGAGTGCGAAGGCGCGGCCATGGCCTGCAACGGGTGCATGGGCATGGTGATGGCCGGCGTGGCTGTGGTTGTGGCTGGCGTGGCTATCGTGATCGTGGTCGTGTTGGTCGTGGCTACTGTGATCGTGGTCGCCATGGCTATGGCCTTTGTGGCCGCCGACGCCGCGGCTGTGATCATGGTCGTGGCCGTGACCATGCTCGTGGCCGTGGTCCGCATCGTCATCGTGTGAATCTCGCCCGAGCGCTCCGTGTTCCCCCGCACTGCTCTCATACGCATCGCCAGCATCGGGACGAGCCACGTCATGGCGATGCCCGACTTGACCATCAGCACCGCGCTCTTTCCCCTCGGCCTGCGCATCTTCGCCGTCGGTCCCGTCGAATTCCCCATCGAGCCAGACTGGCGCGTGGTCGTCCTCGCGTTCTTCAGCGGGCCGGTTCGGCGTAGTGGGTTTCTTCATGACGGGTCCAGAGGAAATTCGCCGGCCGGCTCGGCCACATGCTCGAGCATACCGGCCAGCATCGCGCTGATGTGACGATCGGCGGCAAGATAGAACACCTGCTTGCCCTGCCGCTCCGCGCGCACGATCCGCGCCGCGCGCAACAGCCGCAGATGGTGGCTCACCAGCGACGACGACAAGCCCAGCCCCTCCGCAATCGCACCGACCGCACGGCGTTCGTCAACGCACGCGAGCACGATGCGCAAGCGCGTTGGATCGCCAAGCAGGCGAAACAGGTCGGCCAGCGGCACGATCGCCTCCACCGGGCGGTCCTCAAAACTGACAGGCGATATCGTGGAATCCATGGCAAGCGGCATCATCAGCACACATGTGAACAAGTGTTCACATGTTATAGATATTGAAACAACAGGTCAAATCTGAGGGCGACCCGGCGAGTGTGGGAAAATGCGGCGTCCGCCCCACCCGAAATGCCTTCCCTCCGTCATGCAACAAGTATTTGACCGCGCTTTCGCGGCGCATCGTGACGGCCGTCTCGACGACGCCGAACGCGGCTACCGCGCGACACTCGACGGCAATCCCGTGCACGTCGACGCATTGCACCTGCTGGGCGTCCTGCGCCACCAGCAGGGCCAGCACGCCGAAGCCGCCGAGCTTGTGCGGCGCGCAGTGAACCTGCGCCCGGAAGACGCCGCGCTGCAACTGAACCTCGGCAACGCACTGAAGGCGCTGGGCAAGATCGACGACGCCATCGAACAGTTCCGCAATGCGCTTACGCTTGCGCCGTCCTTCCCGATGGCGCACTACAACCTGGGCAATGCGTACGCATCGGTCGGCCGCCACGAAGACGCCGCCGACGCGTTCGAGAAATCGTTGCGCCTGCAACCGAACGACGCCTCGTCGCACAACAATCTCGGCAACGCATTGCATGCGCTCGGCCGTCATACGGATGCGATCACGTCGTTCCAGCGCGCGCTCGAATTACGCCCCGGTCATGCGGGCGCGCTCAACAACATGGGCATGTCGCTGAACGCACTTGACCGCGCGGACGAGGCGATTCCGTGCTTTCAGGCGGCGCTGGCCGCCGAACCACGTTTCGTCGCCGCGCACTTCAACCTCGCCAACACGTTCGACGCCACTGACCGCCACGAAGAAGCGGTCGCCTCTTTCCAGGCGGCGTTCGCCTTGCAGCCGAACCTGCCGCCCACCATTTTCGGGCTCGGCAACGCGCTCGCGGCGCTGGGACGCCATGCGCAAGCGCTGCCGTATCTCGAGCGGGCGGTCGGCCTCGATCCGCAATTCGCGCTCGCCTGGCTGAGTCTCGGCACGGCACACCAGGCGCTGAACGCGCACGCCGCCGCCGTGCGGGCATTCGATCAGGCGTTGCGCTTGCGCCCCGATCTCGCGTCCGCGCACATGAACCGCGCGCTTGCATGGCTTGCGTTGCGCGATTTCACGCGTGGGCTGCCGGAATACGAATGGCGACTGCAGATCACCGCGCAGCCGGTCATCCAGACATTGCCGCGCTGGCACGGCGAGCCAATCGAACAACGCACGCTCCTTGTCCATGCCGAGCAGGGTTTCGGCGATACGTTGCAATTTGTGCGCTTCGTGCCAATGGCCGCGCAGCGTGCGGCGCGCGTGGTACTTGAAGTGCAGCCGCAACTGCTGCCGCTGCTTGCACCGGCCGCGCAAGCCTGGCGTGTGACGCTGATCGCCCAGGGCGCACCGCGTCCAGCGGCGGATCTGCAATGCCCGCTGCTGAGTTTGCCGCTCGCGCTCGGCACAACCTACGATACGATTCCCGCCCGCACGCCCTACCTCAGCGCGCCGCCGGCTTACGGCCGCAAATGGCGCGGTTCGCTCGGCGGTCACGCGAAGCGCAAGATCGGCATTGCGTGGTCAGGACGTATCCAGCAGAACGAAACCCGTTCGATGCCGCTCGCCGCGCTCGCTCCGCTGTTCGCGCTTGAAGGGATCGACTGGATCGTGTTGCAACCTGAACTGAGCGCCGAGGAACATGCGGCGCTCGACGCGCATCCACACGCGGCGTCGATTCATCGCATGGGTAAACGGATCGGCGATTTTGCGGATACTGCGGCAATCATCGAGCGGCTCGACGCGGTTGTGTCGATCGATACGTCGATCGCTCACCTCACCGGCGCACTGAAAAAGCCGCTGTGGCTGATGCTGCCGTTCGCTGCGGATTGGCGCTGGTTCGTCGGCGAGACGCGCAGTCCGTGGTATCCGGGCGTAACGCTGCTGCGCCAGCTGCAACCCGGCGCGTGGGGCGATGTGGTGGAGGCGGTGGCGAACGAATTGCGCCGCGGCTAACTGGGCCAGGCCCAGCGAAATCCATTGCCGATGCAACGTCCAACAAAAAACCCCGCGCTCGTGAGAACGCGGGGTTTTTTGTTTGTCCGGATGGTTTATCCGGACGAGCGGTAAACCTTACCCTTAAGCCGTTCGATACTGATTGCGCGACTCCGGCGTGCGATACAACATCAGCGTCGCGACCAACCCGCAGATCGCCGCCGCGCCCAGGAACAGGCCCGGCGCGGCCTTGTTACCCGTGGTGTGAATCAGCAGCGTGGAGATGGCCGGCGTGAAGCCGCCGATCGTCGTAGCAAGGCTGTAGGCCAGCGAGAAACCCGCGGTCCGAACCTCGACCGGCATCACTTCGGTCAACGCCACTACCATCGCACCGTTGTAGCTGCCGTACAGGAACGACAACCACAGCTCGACCACCAGCAGGCGAACGAACGACGGCTCGGCGACCAGCCATTGCAATGCCGGGTACGCGGTGACGATCGTCAGGATCGTGAAGGCCAGCAATACCGGACGGCGGCCGATGCGGTCCGACAATGCGCCCGCGAGCGGCAGCCAGACCAGGTTCGACAGACCGATACAGACGGTGACGACGAGCGTATCGATCGACGAGAGCTTCAGCACTTCCTTGCCGAAGGTCGGCGTGTAGGCCGTGATCATGTAGAACGACACGGTGGTCATGATGACCATGCCCATACCGCCCAGCACGATGCCCCAGTTCGCGGCCATCGTCTTCATGATCTCGCCCATGCTCGGATGATGCTTGCGCGCCTTGAATTCCTCGGTTTCCTGCAACGAACGGCGAATCATGAACAGGAACGGCACGATCAGGCAGCCGATCAGGAACGGCACGCGCCAACCCCAGGCCGTCATCTGGTCGGCCGGCAACAACTTGTTCAGGAACACGCCGATCAGCGCGGCGAACACCACCGCAACCTGCTGGCTACCCGACTGCCACGCGCAATAGAAGCCCTTGTTGCCCTTGGTTGCGATCTCCGACAGGTAGACCGACACGCCGCCCAGTTCGACCCCTGCGGAGAAGCCTTGCAGCAGCCGGCCAAACAGCACGAGCGCCGGGGCCAGCACACCGATGGTCGCGTAGCCGGGAATCGCGGCGACCGTGAGCGTGCCGAGCGCCATCAGCCCAAGCGTAAGGATCAGGCCTTTGCGCCGGCCGTGATGGTCGATGTAGGCACCCAGCACGATTGCGCCAAGCGGCCGCATCAGGAAGCCCGCGCCGAATACCGACAGCGACAGCATCAGCGAGGCGAATTCGTTGCCACTCGGGAAATAGGTCTTGGCAATCGCGGACGCGTAATAGCCGTAGACCATGAAGTCGTACATCTCAAGAAAGTTGCCGCTGACGACGCGGAAAACTGTCTTGACCTTGGATTCCTGGGATGAGGAAGCGGCGTGTGACGCAGTAGACATGACATTCTCTGTAAGCCCGTCGCCACGCAGACAGGCGGCGCTCAGGCAGTTGAAACGATCCACTGCGTTCGGCAAGCGGATGCCACAGGCAGGTTAATTTGGAACGCGCCGGGGGCGCTGCATTTTCATGCTGAACGCATTTAGACGGTATCAGGGTAAACGTTGTGAAACACCCGGAGCCCGCAACACGTAATGTTACCGTTCATGGCACTGTCGCGTATTCCATACAGTTTCATTACAGACAACGCCGGTTCACCCTTGCGGTAAACTTTTCGCAGACAGGCAATTCCCGTTGAACACCATCCCGATGCAAACCTCCCGAGCACTTTCGCTGCGCCCTGCGACCCTTGCGGATGCAGCGCTGATCGCCTCGATCCATAGCACCAGCTGGCAGGCTACCTATCGCGGCCTGTTGCCCGACGCATTCCTCGACGGCGAAGTGACGCGGGAGCGCGCCGCCTATTGGGAAGCACGCCTGTGCGCACCCGGCGGCGAGCGCCGCATCATCCTGATCGCCGAGCTCGCGGGCGAGCCGGTCGGTTTCGTCTGTGTCGAACGGCAACCGGAGTCCGCGTGGGGCGTGCTGCTCGACAACCTGCACGCGCTGCCTGCGCACCAGGGCATTGGCGCAGGCAAGCTGTTGATGCGTGCAGCCGAAGACTGGGCTCGCGCGCAAGGAGAGACGCAGTTGTACCTTTACGTGCTCGAAGGCAACACACCGGCGATCGGCTTTTATGAAAGACAAGGCTGGCGGTTCGTCGGCGCAGAACCGGATCATATGGGCGGCGTGGATATTACTGCATTGCGCTATGTGTACCGGCTGGATCGATGAACCAGGCATGCCTGGTTTGATCGCCGTCCAAAGCGGATCCGACTCAGGACGGAACGGCGCTTCTTTTTCGGAACAATCCGATCGTTAGTTCAGCCACTTCCAGGCATCATCTTCAGCACCCCGATGGCTTCACAGTGACCGCTTATGCGGCGGCGTGCTCGACCTGAGTACGCCGTTTTCACACGGCGTTGCGACCGCGTTTCACACGCCTCGCCCAGAAGCCAGAGCCCCCTGAGCCGCCAGTCCGCGGCCCCTTTACGAGGCGCTGCGAAGAAACCGATGTCAACCACTATTCCCCTCACCCTCATCGAAGGCTCCATGGCGTTGCCGAGCCTGTCGCCGCTCTGTCGCCTGCTGCCCGCGCCATTCGGCCGCGATTGGGCGCTGCTGCCGCCTGGACCTAGCTTGCGGGCGGAACTCAAGGCGCTCTATGCGGCCGTGTTGCGTACCTTTTGTCTCAACGCGGAAACCATCCGCGCGCTCTGCCAGTGGGAATCGTTGCGCAAGCCGCCCGCAGCGTCCACAGGTTTCATCCCGCCGGCTACCTCGACAACCGTGTTCGACGCACCGGTCGACGAATCTTTGCGAGCGCCCGCAGAAACCGCGCCTTTCTCGCCGGTTAGCATGCCGGCCGCTCCGGCATCGCCGCGCGGCGGGTCAATACATTGGGGCGCGCTGGCGGGCGGCGCCTGTGCACTCGGTGGCGCCGCGATGCTTGCCTGGATTGCATCTGGTCATCTGGCGCAGCGTCACTCAGTTAGCGATGTCAAGCCAGCGGGCCAGATCCCACTCCGCCAGGAGGCGCAGTTGGCGAATCGCCTCTCGCCTGATGCCACCGTCAATCCACACCCAACCGCTAACAACCGTGCAGCGGGACTTACGCCGAGCGCCGCGTCGTCGCCCGTGCATGCGGCAGGCGCGCCTGGATCCGCACGCGCATCTGTACCCGCATCGCCTGAAATTTTGCCGAACGCACCAGCCACGGTTCCGTTACGCGATATCACGGCAAGCCCCGCCACGGAAATCGTCACTCCAGTCAAGGCAAGGCCGGCACGTGCTGCAATCGGCACCAATGTATCGCGCCGCCAGGATAAGCAACGCAAAGGCCCCGCGAGCCTGTACGAAAGAAGCGACCGCAGTTCGCAGACCACCATCGCGACGCGGCCGCCAAACATGTCGCCAACGAACTACGAAGTGCCGCAGATTGCAGTGCCGGCGACCGCACAACGAACGTCACCGAAGCCATCGTCGGCGGGTCCTTACTCGCCAATCGCGCCGTCGCAGCTCGGCACCGACGAATACGCGTCGATAATCACGTCAGCCGGCACACACCTGCGCAATATTGCGCCGCCGTCGCGCCCTGCTTCGTCGCTTAATTCACCTGGCATGGGTGGCACAGAATGGATCGACCACATGTCGCAACGCCGCGTAACCGAGGTTCCCGATCAGTTCGCGAAGTAAGCGCCTCGTTGTCGCAAAATCAAGTCATAAAAAAACCCGGCCATGAATGGCCGGGTTTTTTATGCTCACGCGCCTACTTCTGCGTTGGCAATCCAAACTCGGTTTGCCGCTGCAACTGCATCACTTCGCCCTGCACCTGACGCAACTGCGCCTGCGCCTTTTCCTTTTCCGCGTGCAGCGCAACCGCCTCGCCTTGCGTCTGCCGCTGGTAGTCGTTGACCTTGGCCTGCTGCGTACGCGCAACGTCGAGATCGGCCTGCAAGCGTTTCGCGCGATCTTCCGACAACGCGATGATGTCTTCGATATACGCCTTCTGCGCCTGCAACTGCGTGCGGCGAATCTCGACGTCCGCCAGTTGCGCCGTCTGCTGGACGAAGCCGGCATAAACTGCTTCCGCCCGGCCGACATCCTCCGACTTGATTACGCGCCAGAAATGCTTGTCCTGAAAGAGCGCGACGTAGTACGTCATCTCCTGCGGATAGAAGAACAGACTCGCGCCGTAACTGCCGTTATACGTGGTGCGCAATTCGCTCAGCCTGGCGTCGTGAATCATCTGCATCAGTTCGGCGACGTTACCTTGTGCCTCACCGGCGGTAACCGGCGTGTTTGATGCCGCGCTGCGCAGTGCGGCGGCGACCGGTTGCGGCGTTAGCGTGTTCATGGCCGGCCGTGTGCCGACCAGCGGTGCGGCCTCGTCGCCTTGCGCTGCCAGCACGAAGCCACCATGCTGCAACAGCGCACACGAGGCCGCGAGCAGCATGGCGCGCCGTACAATTAAGGGGTACTTCATACGTGCATGCTCCATGCAAATCCAAAACAGCCGCAGATTATCGCGCGGATTAGCCGTTAAGCGAAGCATTCAGATGTCGCACAGACGGACTTTAAATTGAGATAAATCGATAACGAACGATTTGGCTGGATGGACGCGCCAGTCGAGAAATAAAAGATTTCAGATAAGACAAAAACGCAACAATTTGACTCATGCGGACGTTTCCCAATCTGCATGGCATTCACATGAATCCAACATCAAGCAGAGCGGAGATATGGAGATAGGACCATAGCGGAGCGAACACAAGTGGAAAACCGGCGCGAGAGAAAACATCCCCCCAAAGCGCGCCGGCTTGAGCGTTGCGCGAACCCATGCACAACAGCATGCACCCGTAAAAAATCGGACTCGAAAGCCCGGCTTAAAGACGCGGCCTCAGAACCGCGTTTCGCGCGCCACCCGCAGGAACGTATCGAGCAACGGCGTGCAATCGAGCAACTCCGGACCGCCCGCGCGATGAAACTCCGGATGCCACTGCACGCCCATCACGAACGGCGCACGCCGGTAGCGGACAGCCTCAATGATGCCGTCCGACGCCGACACCGCCTCGATATTCAAATCGCGGCCGATCGTCTTGACCGCCTGATGGTGAATCGAGTTGACGATCGCTTCGCGGCGGCCCGGAAACATATTGGCCAGCGTCGAGCCGTCCGGGAAATGAATGCTGTGCCGATGCTGATCGTAGTTCTCGTTGACGTGCGCACCGGCAGTCGGCACATCGGTGGCGATGTCCTGGTACAGGGTGCCGCCGAACGCCACGTTGATCAACTGGCAGCCGCGGCACACGCCGAGCACCGGTTTGCCCGACTCGATGAACTCATGCAGCAGTTCGAGTTCGTACATGTCACGCACGCGGTCGCCCGGCCACTCGGGGCTCGTCGCCTGTTCCGCGTACGACTGCGGCGAGACGTCCGCGCCGCCTTGCAGCAGCAGACCGTCGAGATGCTTCGCATAGTCGCGCAAACGGATATTGCTCGGATGCAGCATGCCCTGATGGCCAACCGTCGGAATCATGAACACCAGCACGTCGCGCGACATCACCCAGTGCGCGATCGATTCCTCGAGGTATTGCAGTGTCTTGCCCCGTAGGCCCTTCGCGCCCGGCTCCGGGTGGAAGATGCGCGCCGACACGCCGATGCGCAACGTACGCTGCGTGATCCGCTGACCGGCGCGATCGAACAACTGACGCGCGCGCGCCGCGATGATGCGGCCGAACACGGTCCATGCCGAATCGCTTTGTTTCAGATAACGTGGCGGCGACGGCGGCAGCGCGTTCGGCGGCGGCGGGTTCGATGCACTGAAATCAGGCGCGGCGCCGAAACCCGGCGGCGGTGAACCGGCCGGGCGGCCGGCGGCGGCTTCCGGCTGTTCCGCTTTTTCCGCCTTTTCCGTTAGCGCCGCTTCGTCAGCCGCTGTGCTCAATTCGTCAGCGAGCGGTTCGCTGCTTTCGAGCGTAGCCGGACGTGAAGCTGGACTCCTGACGGCAGATCCCGCCTTGCGTGCCGCGTGCTCGCGGACTGCGGCCTCCTGCTGCGCGGTTGACGCAGCCGCCGAACTGCGTGCTTCGGCTGCGTCGCGTTGACGCGCCGTTTGCGGATCGGCGGGGGTGACGGTAGACGCACTCCCGGGGTTGTCGGTCGACGACCTCACGGCGGCCTCCTCGGCAGCCGGCGAGGCAGTCGAAGCCGCAGGCGGCGTCACCGTCTCCCTGATCGGGGACTGGACGGAGTCTTCGTGAGAGTGCGGTAGCGAAGCCGTCGGCTCAGGTGGCGTGGCGTCGGACTTCGACGCGCCAGGGGCTGCGCCGGACGTCGTTGAGGACGTTGAGGGCGTTGGCGTCGCCGAAGGCGACGACGGGCTGCCGGGCTTGCCGGCGTTTTCAGGTTTATTTTCGCTCATGACAGTCAGACAGGCGCCTTCCACGCGAACGAATGAATATGCCCTGATTATCCGCTAGCGCGGCAAGCCCCGCAAACCCGCACACAATTGCTCACATTGTTGCGGGTTAGGGCGCAGGCCCGTCTGACTTACGGATCCGGCTGTTCCTCGAAAGTTTCGCGCAGGGCGATCTGCATCGCCGCGTGGATTTTCACGCACCAGCGCCAGACCAGCGCCAGCAGCAACGCGGCGCAAACCAGCACCACGGTCAGGAGGCCCGTAGGCGGCAAGATGCCGCCGGAGAGCGCGGCGACCAGCAAGAACACGCCGACCATCGAAACCACCGGCACCAGGTCGGAGATCGCGTAACGGATCGCGCTGGTTAAGCGCCCCGCCGTCGCCGGCTGCACGCTCACCTCGGCGAGCAACAGCGCGAGCGACTTGGTCTTGCGATAAACCGCCACCAGGAACGGCATCGACAGCACCAGCGCGATACTCCACAGCACTACGCGCTGCATCGGCTCGGAATTCATCCAGTGTGCGAGCAAGGTGCTGGTGTAAGGCGCGCTATACGACACGGTCAGGAAGATCGCCGCGACCAAAGCAAGATTGATGGCGATCTGCAAAACGATCCGCCGCGTCATGCTGAACAGCGTCGGCTCACCGGTTCCCGTGCTCAAACTGCGCAGCCATTGCCCGTACATGCTGAACCCGTTAGCCAGCGTGCGCGGCATCGCCTGGCCGAGGCGCTGCGTCAATGGATCGGCGGCGCGAATCAGGTAAGGCGTGAAAAGCGTGGTCAAGGCGGAGACGGCCACCGCGATCGGATACAGAAACGCGCTCGTGACCTTCAAGGTCAGACCGAGCGAGGCGATGATGAACGAGAACTCACCAATCTGCGAGACGGTCATGCCGACCCGCATCGCCGTACGACCGTCCTTGCCGGCGAGAAACGTACCCAGCCCGCAGGAAACGATCTTGCCCACAATCACGGCCACCGTAATCACCGCGATCGGCCATGCGTAGTCGACAAGCACGGCCGGGTTCAGCATCAGGCCAATTGTCACGAAGAAGATCGCGGAAAAGGCGTCGCGCAACGGCGCGATCAGGTGCTCGATCCGATGCAGATGGCGTGACTCGGCCATGATCGCGCCGATCAGGAACGCGCCGAGCGCAATGCTGTAATCGAGCTTCACCACCAGCAGACAGAAGCCGAAACAGAAGCCAAGCACCGACACTAGCAGCATTTCGTCGCTTTTCGCGCGTGCCACGTAGTTCAACGCGCGCGGCACAACCAGAATGCCGACCACCAGCGACACCGTCATGAAGAGCAGCAGCTTGCCGAGCGTCACAACGGCGACACCCGCGCTCAACTGCCCCGTCTGCGCAATGCCTGAGAGCAGCACCAGCATCGCAATGGCGAGAATGTCCTCGACGATCAGAATCCCGAACACCAGTTGCGCGAAGCTCTCGCGCTTCAGACCCAACTCGGAGAGCGCCTTGACGATGATGGTGGTCGACGAGATCGCCAGAATCGCGCCGAGGAACAACGAGTCCATCGAACTCCAACCGAACGCGCTGCCAATCTCGTAACCGATCCACAGCATCAGCACGATTTCGGAAAGCGCCGCGACGATCGCCGTCGCGCCGACCTTGAAAAGCTTGCGCAAGCTGAATTCGAGCCCGAGCGAAAACATCAGGAACACCACACCGAGTTCACCGAGCGTCTGGATGGTCTGCTCGTCGTGAATCAACTGGAACGGCGGCGTGTACGGCCCAATGATCACGCCCGCGGCGATATAACCCAGCACCACCGGCTGCTTCAGGCGATGGAACAGCACGGTGACGACGCCGGCGAGCGCCATCACGACCGCCAGATCCTGAATGAAGCCGATGCCATGATGCATGGATGCGTCCCTTACAAAAAGTAATGTCTCAAAAACGCAGTGTAACGCACCCGCGCGACGCACCGAATCGCGCAAACGTCGAAAGGGCTTGGGATTGGCCGGGTCACAAGGCGCACAGCAGGCCGCTCCATCCGAAACTTTTTTGACGCGCTGGACATCTGTGAAATATCACAATAATATTTGTCGCATATTTTCTTGGGAGTCGAGTGATGCAGCAGGTGTCCTTCAATGTTGTAGATCGTTCCGGCAACAGCCACGCCGATATCGTCGAAGTGAATCGTCTGACGATCGCCGGCTGGGCCGGGCGTGACCAGGCGGCGATCGAGCATCACATCGCCGAACTGGCCGAACTAGGCGTGAAGCGGCCGTCCACCACGCCCTGCTTCTACCGCCTCGGTGCCGAGCTGCTGACGCAGGCCGGGCAGATCGACGTAGTCGGCGTGAAGTCCAGCGGTGAAGCCGAATGCGTGCTGGTGCGCTCGAAGACGGGGCTGCTCGTCACCGTCGGCTCCGACCATACTGACCGCGAAGTCGAGGCCTACGGCGTCACCGTATCGAAACAGGTCTGCCCGAAGCCGGTCGCACGCGACGCCTGGCGTTTCGACGACGTGGCCGGCCACTGGGACCAGCTTGAACTGCGCGCATTCGCTGTGACAAACAACGGCGAGCGGCGCGTCTATCAGCAAGGCAGCGTCGCTTCACTGCTGCCGGCCGCCGATCTGCTGGAACGCGCGCCCGTGGCAGAAGGCGCCGCGATGTTCTGCGGCACGCTGGCCGTACAAGGCGGTATCGTCGGAATGGCCGACGGCGACGCGCTGGAACTCGAACTGCACGACCCCATCCTGAACCGCACGCTGCGCCATGCCTACCGCGTGCACGCGTTACCTATCGTCGAATGAGGCACCCATGAGTTCCCCTCCGCTATCCGCCAACGCTGACGCGTCTTCCGACGCGTGGCTCGAAGCCGCTGCCCTGCGCAAGATCACCTGGCGCATCATGCCGTTCCTGTTTCTCGTCTACGTGTTGTCGTACCTGGACCGCGTCAACATCGGTTACGCGAAGCTGCAGTTCACCGGCGACCTCGGCCTTTCGAATGCGGCGTACGGACTCGGCGCGGGAATCTTTTTCTTCGGCTATTTCGTGTTCGAAGTGCCGAGCAATCTGCTGCTGAAGAAGTTCGGCGCGCGCGCCACTATCGCCCGCATCACGATGCTGTGGGGCCTGCTGTCGTGTCTCATGATGTTCGTGCACTCGGAAACGATGTTCTACGTGCTGCGCTTTTTCCTCGGCGTCGCCGAGGCCGGTCTGGTGCCGGGCGTGGTGTTGTATCTGACCTTCTGGTTTCCGTCCGACCGGCGCGCGCGGATGGTCGCCGTGTTCATGGCGGCGATTCCGGTGGCAGGCATTATCGGCGCGCCGTTGTCGGGTTTTCTGATGTCGGCGCTGCATGAAGCGCACGGCTTGCGCGGCTGGCAGTGGATGTTCCTGATCGAAGGCATTCCGTCGATCCTCGCCGGCTTCTGGGCGCTCGCCGTGTTGCGCAACACGCCCGCCGAAGCCGCCTGGCTCACCGACGACGAAAAGCGTGTGATCCTCAGCCGCCTCTCGCGCGAAAACACTGCCGCTGCGGCGGCCGGCGCCGAGCATAGCCTGGGAGTGGCGTTGCGCTCGAGCCGCTTCTGGCTGCTGACGCTGATCTACTTCTGCCTCGTCACCGGCAATGCGGGCTTCTCGTTCTGGTTGCCGCAGATCGTCAAGGACCTCGGCGTCACGAATCTCGTCACGAACGGCTTCGTCACCGCGATTCCTTATCTCGCAGCGGGCATCGGCATGATCCTGATCGGCCGCTCGTCGGATATTACGGGCGAACGGCGCTGGCACTACGCCGTGTGCTGCTTCATCGGCGCGGCGGGCCTGCTCGGCAGCGCCTCGGTGACCAATTCGATTCCGCTCGCCGTCACCGGTCTGTCGATTGCGTATATCGGCATTCTGGCGGGCTTCGGCATCTTCTGGTCGATGTCCACCACGTTCCTGCAAGGCACCGCGGCGGTTGCCGGCATCGCCGTGATCAACTCGATTGCGAATCTGGCCGGCTATGTGAGCCCGTATGTGCTCGGCATCGTCAAGGATGCGACGCATAGCGTGACCTTCGGGTTGGTGCTGATCGCGGGAGCGTTGATCGTCGGCGGCCTGGTCACGCTGATGATGCCGCGCGTCAAGGTGCAGCATGCCGCGGCGGTGACGCCGAGCAGCGCCTGATACGCGATGATTGCCGCGATGGCTGTGACACGAGGACGGCGCGTCATGCGCAGACGGCACCGGTGAGCAAGCGCTCACCAGGCGCCGTCCTCGTAAAACCTTGCTCTACAATGCGGACGACATCGCCCGCCGCCCTCTTCACATGACGCTTTTGCAGACTGCCCGCCGTTCCAGTGCCCCCCGCGAGACCGCCACGGCAAGTCTCGCCGAGCAGGCCTATGCCTTCGTCAAGCGCGAAATCATCACGATGCGCTTGCGGCCGAGCGAGGTGCTCAACGAAGCGGAGTTGATGGTGCTGACCGGCATCGGCAGAACCCCGGTTCATCAGGCGCTGCACCGGCTGGTGCACGAAGGCATGCTCACCATCATGCCGAGAAAGGGCATCATGGTCCGTCCGGTTTCGCTCGACGATGTGCTCGCGATCATCGACGTGCGGGTCGTCAATGAAAGCTACTGCGTCGAACTGGCTGCGCGCCACGCGCAGCAACACGATTTCGATGCGATGCAGGCCTTGCTCGACCGCTCGGAAATTTGCGTCGCCGCGCACGATATCGAAGGCATGATGGATATCGACCGCGAATTTCATCTGGCGATTTCGGCCGCGTCACGCAACCCGGTGCTGGCCGACATCCTGCGCGGATTGCATGAACGCTCGCTGCGTTTCTGGTTCATTTCGCTGTCTGAGCCGCATCATCTCGAAGACGTCCACGAAGAACATCTGGAACTGTTTCGCCTGCTGCGCGAACGCGATGCCGAAGGCGCCCGGCAATCGGTGCAAAAGCATATCGAAGCGTTCCGCGCGACGCTCTTCAATCGCATCTGATCGAAGCTGATCGGATGCCGCTAATTGAACGCATTAATTGAACGAATTAATCGACATCAACCGCGGCGACCCCAACCGCGACCCCAACCGGCTTCACGCAGTTCAACCGGATGCTTCCCGACACCATGGCCACTGAATTCACGCCCTTCCCGCCGCTAGCCCAGCTTGCCGCCGACCTCGCCGCCGGCCGCACCACGAGTCGCGCGCTCGTTGAAACCGCGCTCGAACGGATCGCCGATCCGGCCGGTCAGGGCGCGGTCGCCTTCATGCACGTCGACGCCGACAGCGCCCGCGCCGCCGCCGATGCGCACGACCGCCTGCGCGCCGCCGGCACCGTCCTCTCGCCGCTCGCCGGGATTCCGGTGTCGGTCAAAGATCTGTTCGATATCGAAGGTCAGACGACGCGTGCCGGCTCCGTGGTGCTGGCCGACGCGCCCGCCGCCAAAGCGGACGCGGTCGCGGTCGCGCGTCTGAAACGGGCGGGCGCGGTCATCGTCGGGCGCACCAATATGAGCGAGTTCGCGTTTTCCGGGCTCGGCCTGAACCCGCACTTCGGGCATCCGCTATCGCCGTATCAGCGCGGCGTGAAGGGCGACGAGCGGATTTCGGGCGGTTCGTCGTCGGGCGCGGCGGCGTCGGTCGCGGACGGCATGGCGGCCATCGCGCTCGGCACCGACACCGGCGGCTCGATCCGCATCCCGGCGGCGCTGTGCGGCCTGACCGGCTTCAAGCCGACCGCCGACCGCATCCCGAAGCAAGGCGGCGTGCCGCTCTCGCCGACGCTCGACTCGTTCGGACCAATCGGCGTCTCGGTGGCGTGCTGCGCGCTGGTCGACCGGATGCTGGCCGGGCTCGAGCCGCGCATCCCGGCGGCCCGGCCGCTCGAAGGCGTGCGCCTGGGCGTATTGACTAATTTCGTTACCGACGGCGTCGAACCGGCAGTCGCCGCCGCGATCGACACGGCGCTCAAGCATCTGGAAGCGGCCGGCGCGATCGTCACCGAAGTGCGCTTCGCGCCGCTCGACCGTCTGCACGAGATCAACCGCTTCGGCTTTTCGCCGATCGAAGCGTATGCATGGCACCGTCCGCTGCTGGAGAAGCACCGCGAGCAGTACGATCCGCGCGTGCTGGTACGCATCCTGAAGGGCCAACCCGCCAGCGCCGCCGACTATCTAGACCTGCTTGCCGAACGCCAGGCCATGCTCGACGAAGCCGCGCGCACGCTGTGGCAGCGTTTCGACGCGGTTATCGCGCCCACCGTGCCGGTGGTGCCGCCGCGCGTGGCCGATCTGATCCACGACGACGACGCATTTGGCCGCACCAACGCGTTGATCCTGCGCAATCCGAGCGCGTTCAACTTCCTCGACACCTGCGCACTGTCGCTGCCCTGCCATCTACGTGGCGACGCGCCGGTCGGCCTGATGCTGGCAGGCGCCCCCCACGCCGACGACGCCCTGCTGGCAATCGGCCGCGGCGCCGAAGCGGTGCTCAAAGCAATTCGCTGATCGGGACCCGAGCAGACACTGAGCGGGATTGCGACTTAAAAGCGCGATAAGCGCCAGGGCGGGGGTTCGCGCTAGAATCGCGGGCACCCGCCCCTTCCGTTTCCAGACAGCCACACGATCCATGAATAACGACAATGCGATGCTGCGCCGCGAGCGCTCCCTGCTGGTTCTGCTTGGCCTGATCTGCGTCGGCCTCGTCGCCGGCGCGCTGTATCTGCAATACGGGCTACACGAAGACCCGTGTCCGCTGTGCATCATCCAGCGCTATTTCTTCCTGCTGATCGCGATTTTTGCGTTCCTCGGCGCGCGCTTCAACAGTTGGCGCGGCGTGCGTCTGCTGGAAGTGCTGGCGGCCCTGTCGGCACTGGGCGGCATCGTAACGGCCGCACGGCACGTGTATGTCCAGGCGAATCCGGGCTTCAGTTGCGGTTTCGACGCGTTGCAGCCGGTGGTCGACAGCTTGCCGCCCGCGCACTGGCTGCCCGGTGTCTTCAAGGTCGCCGGCCTCTGCGAAACGGCCTATCCGCCGATTCTGGGCCTCTCGCTGCCCACCTGGTCGCTGGTCGCTTTCGTGGTGGCTTTCGTGCCGCTGGCGCTGAGCCTGGCTAAGAATCGCCGCCGGTTCGCCTGATCGAACTGTTCCAATTAAGGTAACTGGTCTCGCGCCGGCCTTTGCACCGTCTGTCACGGCGGCTCGAAGGCCGGCGTTTTCGCATCGGCGCCGGCCCCACGGATTCGACTGTGCCAACCCTCAGGTGGCCTGCCAGCAAGCGCTGCGCATCGTTTTTGCGACAGGAACACGCTAATGGCGTGCGTCAATACCGAGTCATAGGCGCGCCCCTCTTGCGACGCCTTGTGCACCGCAAGTAGCGCCCACGGGCCCGCCAAGTCCCCCGCCCCGCCTCGTTTTCCCCAATCCGCCCCGCCTCACGCAACTTCCCGCCTTGGCGCGAATCGTACTTATCTCATGACCGCTTCCGAATAAGCTTCATGCGAGTTGGGAAATATTTTCGAGACGAGGGAGTGCTAACCTCGGACCTGGATGGCGATCTACGTGCGCGAGGCCGGCTTTGGCGCGACCCCATGCGTAACGCGCGCCCGGTCCGCACTGTCTTTCGAATTCGCCATGACAACGCAAACCATCCGCTTTTATCACCAGGGGTCCGTCCGTGAGGTCGCGGGCATCCCGGCGTCGCGCACCGTGCTTCAGCACCTGCGCGAAGATTTGCATTGCACGGGCACCAAGGAAGGCTGCGCGGAAGGCGACTGCGGCGCCTGCACCGTGGTCATCGGCGAACTGGATGCGCAAGGCGGCGTCGCGTTGAAAGCGGTCAACGCCTGTATTCAGTTCCTGCCGACGCTGGACGGCAAAGCCCTCTTCACCGTCGAAGACCTGCGCGCCGCCGACGGCGCCCTGCACCCCGTACAACAGGCCATGGTCGATTGCCACGGCTCGCAGTGCGGTTTCTGCACGCCCGGCTTTGTGATGTCGATGTGGGCGTTGTACGAAAACCAGCCGGCCGCCGCCGGCCTGCCCACCCGCGATGAAATCAATGCCGCGCTGTCCGGTAACCTATGCCGCTGCACCGGCTACCGGCCAATCGTCGACGCATCGCAGAAGATGTTCGACTACCCGCAATACCCGCGTGTGACGCTGGACCGCAAGGCGGTCGCCGGCAAGCTGCGCGAGATCCAGCGCCGCGACACCTTCGAATACAGCGCGCCCGATACGCGCGGAGCCGAATTCGGCTCGCCCACCTTCCATGCGCCGGTCACGCTCGCTGCGTTCGCCAAACTGCGCGCGGAGCATCCTCAAGCGCGCCTGCTGGCCGGCAGCACCGACGTCGGGCTATGGGTCACCAAGCAGTTCCGCGACCTCGGCGACATCCTGTACATCGGCAACGTCGCCGAATTGAAGACGATCGAACGCGATGCGCAAACGCTGACGATCGGCGCCGCCGTCACGCTCGAAGATGCCTACGCGACACTCGCCGCCGACTATCCCGAACTGGCCGAACTGTGGACGCGCTTCGCGTCGCTGCCGATCCGCAACGCCGGCACGCTCGGCGGCAACGTCGCGAACGGCTCGCCGATTGGCGATTCGATGCCGGCGCTGCTCGCACTTGGCGCTGAAGTCGTGCTGCGCCACGACACCAAAACCCGCGCGCTTGCGCTCGACGCCTTCTATCTCGGCTACCAGAAGACCGCGCTCGCGACCGGTGAATTCGTCGCGGCGCTGCGCGTGCCACGTCCGGCGCGCGATCTGCGTTTCCGCACGTACAAAGTATCGAAGCGCTACGATCAGGACATCTCCGCGGTTTGCGCCGCGTTCGCGCTGCACATCGGCGAAAACGGCGCGATCAGGGAGGCCCGCATCGCGTTCGGCGGTATGGCCGCGACGCCTAAACGCGCCGCCCAAACCGAAGCTGCGCTAAACGGCGCAATATGGGACGAAAGCACCGCGCGGCAGGCCATGAACGCACTCGTCGCCGATTACCAGCCGCTCACCGACATGCGCGCCTCGAGCGCCTATCGACTGAAGGTGGCGCGCAATCTGCTGTGGCGCTTCCATCTCGAAACGCGCGATGACGCGCCGCTCGCCCTTTTCGACGTGAATGCGTTCGCGTACGAAGCCGACGCGCCGGACGTGGTCGTTGCGAAGGAGTCGTCGTGATGAACCGGACCGATGCTTTCGTCGAACATGCTGCAAAGCACGCCGCCGCTCAGGAGAGCGAGACGGCGATCGGCGTCTCCTTGCCGCACGAATCGGCCGCGCTGCATGTGAGCGGTGAAGCCACCTACACCGACGACATCCCCGAATTGCAAGGCACGCTGCACGCAGCGCTTGGACTCTCGCGGCACGCACACGCGCGGATCGTGTCGCTCGACCTGGACGCGGTAAGGAAAGCACCTGGCGTGATCGCCGTATTGACCGCTGAAGACATCCCGGGTGAGAACAATTGCGGCCCGGTGCTGCACGACGATCCGATTCTCGCCATAGACGAAGTGCTGTATCTCGGCCAACCGGTTTTCGCGGTAATCGCCGAAAGTCATGAGCTCGCCCGCCGCGCCGCTGCGCTGGCGAAAAGCGATGACGTTGTGCGATATGAACCGCTCGAGGTCATCCTCACACCCGCTGAAGCGAAAGCCAATAAGCAGTTCGTCCTGCCGCCGCTGCATCTGAAACGTGGCGAGCCCGACGCGAAGATCGCAGCCGCACCGCACAAAATCAGCGGCACGTTCGAAGTGGGCGGCCAGGAACAGTTTTATCTCGAAGGCCAGATCGCGTACGCCGTGCCGAAGGAAATGGACGGCATGCTCGTCTACAGTTCGACACAGCATCCGAGCGAAATGCAGCAGGTCGTCGCGCATATGCTCGGCTGGCCGGCGCACAACGTCGTGTGCGAATGCCGGCGCATGGGTGGCGGCTTCGGCGGCAAGGAATCGCAATCGGCGGTGTTCGCGTGCGTGGCATCGTTGGCGGCGAAGCTGCTGCGCCGCCCGGTCAAACTGCGTGCCGACCGTGACGACGATTTCATGATCACTGGCAAGCGGCACGACGCGGTCTACGAGTACGAAGCGGGCTTTGACGATAGCGGCCGAATCCTCGGCGCGCGCGTTGAAATCGCCTTGAGGGCCGGCTATTCCGCTGACTTGTCCGGTGCGGTCGCGACCCGTGCCGTCTGTCACTTCGACAACGCGTACTACCTGTCCGACGTCGACATCGTCGCGCTGTGCTGCAAGACGAATACGCAATCGAACACCGCATTCCGCGGCTTCGGCGGCCCGCAAGGCGCGCTGGTGATGGAAGTGATGCTCGACAGCATCGCCCGTCAATTGAAGTGCGATCCGCTCGATGTGCGGCTCGCCAACTACTACGGTATCGGCGAGCGCGACACGACGCCGTACGGACAACGCGTCGAAGACAACATCATCGCGCCGCTCACCGACGAATTGCTTGAAACCAGCGAGTACCGCGCGCGCCGCGAAGCAATCGCCGCCTTCAATGCGAAAAGTCCGGTGCTCAAACGCGGCCTCGCGTTCTCGCCGGTGAAGTTCGGCATCTCGTTCAACGTGCCGTTTCTGAATCAGGCTGGCGCACTGGTGCACGTGTACAAAGACGGTTCGGTACTCGTCAATCACGGCGGCACCGAAATGGGCCAGGGGCTCAATACGAAGGTCGCGCAAGTCGTCGCGAACCAGCTCGGCTTACCGCTATCGCGCGTGCGCGTGACAGCAACCGATACGTCGAAGATCGCCAACACCTCGGCGACCGCCGCCTCCACCGGCAGCGACCTGAACGGCAAAGCCGCCGAAGCCGCTGCCAGGACCATTCGCGCAAGGCTCGCCAAACTCGCCGCGAAGCAACTTGGCGGTACCGCCGACGCGGTGGAATTCGCCAACAGTGAAGTGTCGGTGAACGGCGGTGCAATGCCGTTCGAGCAATTGGTCGCCGCAGCGTATCTGGCGCGCGTGCAGTTGTGGTCGGACGGTTTCTATACGACGCCGAAAGTGCACTGGGATGCGAAAACGCTGACCGGTCATCCGTTTTACTACTTTGCGTACGGCGCGGCGGTGTCGGAAGTGGTGATCGACACGCTGACGGGCGAATGGAAACTGGTGCGCGCGGACGTGTTGCACGACGCCGGCCAGTCGATCAATCCGGCGATCGATATCGGCCAGGTGGAAGGCGGCTTTATCCAGGGCATGGGTTGGCTCACCACGGAAGAATTGTGGTGGAACCGCGATGGCCGCCTGATGACGCACGCGCCGTCGACGTACAAGATTCCCGCCGTCAGCGATACCCCCGCGGCGTTCAACGTGCAGCTATATCAGAATCAGAACGCCGAGCCGACCGTGTTTCATTCGAAGGCCGTGGGCGAGCCTCCGCTGCTGCTGCCGTTCTCGGTGTTCCTCGCGATTCGCGATGCGATCGCGGCTGCGGTGCCGGACGCGGAAAATGCGCCACAGTTGCGCGCGCCGGCGACGCCCGAGGCGATTCTCGATGCGCTGGACGCGCTGCAATCGCCCGTGACGACAACGGAACACTCAGCCGGACAATCGACGGAAGCGGCCATAACGATCACAACCGCAACCCCTATCATTTAAGCAACTTCACGCAAGGCCCGGCGCGACACGAACGCGCCGCGCCACGCTCAACCGGCCGCACGGATACCCCGCGCGGCCACGTATGGAGAAACGCCGGATGCAAGCCTGGCTACCTGACCTGCAACAACTGCTCGCGCACGGCGACGCCGCCGTGCTGGTGACGGTCGCGCGCGTCGAAGGTTCGGCGCCCCGTGAAGCCGGCACCAAGATGATCGTCACACGCGATTCGGCCAAGCACACGATCGGTGGCGGACACCTCGAATGGAAAGCCATCGAGACCGCACGCCAGGTGCTGCGCGACGGCATGCGCTCACCGCATATGCGCCGCCTCGAACGCTTCGCGCTTGGCCCCAGTCTCGGTCAATGCTGCGGCGGCGCCGTGATTCTCGCCTTTGAGCGCCTCGACATCGGCGACCTCGGCTGGATCACGTCGCTCGCGAAACGCGTGGCCGCGGGTCTTTCGACGGTACGTAGCGTATCATTCGGCCCCGCACCGGATGCGGTGATGCTGTCCGACCCTGAACCGGGTGTGGATGCCTCCGACTGCCTGCTGTGGGACGGCGCCGGTTTCGACGACAGCGGCGCGCTGCTCACCGAAACCATCGCGCCAGGCGATTTCCAGGTCGTGCTGTTCGGCGCCGGTCACGTGGGCGCCGCGCTGGTTCGCGTGCTCGCCACGCTGCCTTGCACCGTGCGCTGGGTCGACGAGCGCGACGCGCAGTTTCCACCCGCGGAAACCTTGCATGCACCGAACGTGAAGATCGATCCGAACGACGCGCCTGATGAAGCCATCGACCAGGCCGCGCCGCACACGTACTTCATCGTGATGACGCATAACCACGCGCTCGATCTCGAGTTGGCCGAGCGCATTCTGCGGCGCGGCGATTTCGCGTTCTTCGGCATGATCGGCTCGCATAGCAAGCGCAAGCAGTTCGAACATCGGCTGGCCGCGCATGGCATCGATCCGTCGCAGATTGCGCGGATGAAGTGTCCGCTTGGTGTCGACGGTATCGTCGACAAGTCGCCGGAGATCATTGCGATCTCGGCGGCCGCCCAGGTGTTGCAGGCAGTGGAGGCGAATGCGGGCGCGCATGCGGCGCAGACGGTCTGATTTGCCGCACAATCGACCTGCCGCCCCACAGCGATTGCGTCCTGTCCTGCAGCCGGCATCCGGCGCGAAACGACTCCAACGAACTTCTGACCGACCATGAATACAACGACCGCTACCCCCACGGCACTCATTGAGAAAGCCGCTCGTGCACCGAAGGCCGAGTTGCACATCCATATTGAAGGTTCGCTCGAACCCGAGTTGATCTTCGCGCTCGCCGAGCGCAACGGCGTGAAACTTGCCTACGACTCGATCGAAGCCTTGCGCGCCGCGTACGCATTCACCGACCTGCAATCGTTCCTCGACATCTACTACGCCGGCGCAAGTGTGCTGCTGCACGAGCAGGACTTCTACGATATGACGACGGCGTACGTCGAACGCTGCCTCGCCGACAACGTGATCCACAGCGAAATCTTCTTCGATCCGCAGACGCACACTGAACGTGGCGTGCCGATCGCAACTGTCGTTGCCGGCATTGATCGCGCGTTGGCCGATGCGGAACAGCGCGGCATGACGAGCAAGCTGATTCTGTGTTTCCTGCGCCATCTATCGGAAGAAGACGCGCTCGCCACGTTCGAAGAAGCACGGCCGCTGTTCGAGCAGTACAAGCATCGCCTGATCGGCGTGGGTCTCGATTCGTCGGAACGTGGCCATCCGCCTTCGAAGTTCGAACGCGTATTCGCCCAGGCACGCGCGCTCGGTCTGAAACTGGTCGCGCATGCGGGTGAAGAAGGCCCGCCGTCGTATATCTACGAAGCGCTCGATCTGCTGAAAGTGGACCGCGTCGACCACGGCGTGCGCAGCATCGAAGATCCGGCGCTTGTCACGCGACTCGCCGATTCGCGCGTCGCGCTGACCGTGTGCCCGCTGTCGAATCTCAAGCTCTGCGTGTTCGACGACCTGACCAAGCACACACTGAAGGACCTGCTCGATCGCGGCGTCGCCGTCACGGTAAATTCCGACGATCCGGCTTATTTCGGCGGCTACGTGAACGCCAACTATTTCGCCACCATCGACGCGTTGAAGCTCAACGATGCCGAGGTCTACACGATCATCCGCAACAGCTTCGAAGCGTCGTTCGTCACGCCCGGGCAACGCAGCGAACTGATCGCAAAGCTCGACGCGTACTGGCACCCAAGCGGCCCGCATTGACGGGCCAACGAATGACAGCCGACGGCGGCATGGGTTTGTTTCAGAGCCAGAATCAAGTCGCCGTCCGCGCTGTTTAGCTCCTCACAAATACGGAGACGGTTTTTCATGACTCACTCGGCACAATCAGCCAAACCCGCCCAATCAGCATTCCGCGCACAACTGCTGACCTTCAACGGCGATCCTGCGCAATCGCCCAACGCGGCTGTCTTTAACGAGGACGGTTTGCTGATCGTCGAAGACGGCCATGTCGTCGCAGCGGGCGCCTATGCCGCGCTCGCGTCGCAACTCGCGCCGGGCACCCAGGTGCAGGAGATGCGCGACAAGCTGATCGTGCCGGGTTTCATCGATACGCACATTCACTATCCGCAAACCGACATGATCGCGTCGCCGGCGCCGGGGCTCTTGCCGTGGCTCGACACGTACACGTTCCCGACCGAGCGCCGCTTCACCGATCCGGCGTATGCGCGCGATACGGCGAGCTTCTTCGTCGAGGAACTGCTGGCTTGCGGTACGACCACGGCGCTCGTGTATTGCACGGTCCACAAGGAATCGGCCGACGCGCTCTTCACCGAAAGCGAAGCACGCAATCTGCGCATGGTGGCC
Source organism: Paraburkholderia sp. D1E (assembly GCF_052682275.1). NCBI lineage: Bacteria > Pseudomonadati > Pseudomonadota > Betaproteobacteria > Burkholderiales > Burkholderiaceae > Paraburkholderia > Paraburkholderia sp. D1E. Next base: position 5,482,330 of record NZ_JBQYMB010000001.1, on the reverse strand, counting down.
GGCAAGGTGCTGATGGACCGCAATTGCCCCGAGTTCCTGCGCGACACCGCGCAATCGGGCTATGACGACAGCGCCGAGCTGATCGGCCGCTGGCACAACCGTGGCCGCCAGATGTACGCGCTCACGCCGCGTTTCGCACCGACTTCGACCGAAGCGCAACTCGAAGCGTGCGGCGTGCTGGCGGGCAAGCATCCGGACATCTTCATCCAGAGCCACGTCGCCGAGAATACCGACGAAGTGAAATGGGTCGCCGATCTGTTCCCGGGCCACCGCAGCTATCTGGACATCTACGATCACTACGGTCTGCTGCGCCGCCGTGCGGTGTACGGCCATTGCATCTACCTCGACGAGGAAGACCGCAAGCGCATGGCGCAAACCGGCACGGTCGCCTCGCACTGCCCGACTTCGAACCTGTTCCTCGGGAGCGGCCTGTTCGACTTCGACAAGGCCGACGAAGCAGGCATGCCGATCGCGCTGGCAACGGACGTCGGCGGCGGCACGTCATTCTCAATGCTGCAAACCATGAACGAAGCGCACAAGGTCGCGCGTCTGACCGGCCATCATCTGACGGCCACGCGGATGTTCTATCTGGCCACCGCAGGCGCAGCCGAAGCACTCGATCTGGCCGACAAGGTGGGCACGTTGAAGCCGAAGTCGGAAGCCGACTTCGTCGTGCTCGATCCGCAAGCCACACCGCTTCTCGCGCGCCGTACCGCGCGCACCGAATCGCTCGAAGAACTGCTGTTCGCGTTCGCGCTGCTCGGCGACGACCGCGCGATCTACGAAACGTATGCGGCGGGCAAGCGCGTGCATCGTCGCGACGACGTGCGTCAACATGCGTCGCGCGTCGCGAAGATCGCGGCTTGACTGGATTTCCGATCCGACTCCTGATTGGTGATTCAGGCGGTTGAATAGAAAACGGCGCTTCTTTCAAGAAGCGCCGTTTTCATTTGCTCATGCCGTGCAGCCCGATCAAAGGTAAGTGCACACGTCGTGCAGCGCATTCAGCCGCCGCACCGGATCGGCGACATAGGGATTCGATTCATCCCACGCGTAACCCGCCAGCACCGCGCTGATCATGCGGCGAATCAACGGCGTCTGGTCCGGGTAGAAAATGATGTCCTGCAGCTCGCCCGTGTACCAGCGCTCGACGAAAGCACGGAACGTATCGATCCCCTTACGCAACGGCACGTCGTAATCGGCCGACCAGTCGATCGGCTCGCCATCCAGTTGCCGGTTCAACGTGTGCACCGCGAGATGCGCGGAACGCAGCGCAATCGTCACGCCGGACGAGAACACCGGATCGAGAAATTCGCCCGCATTGCCGAGCAACGCGTAGCCCGGTCCGTGCAAACGCTCGACGTTCGCCGCGTAGCCGCCGATATGACGCGCCGGCATCAGGAACGGCGCGTTACCGATCAACGGCCCGAGTGTCGGCTCCTGCTGGATCAACGCACGGAGTTTCGCGTCGCGCCCGGCTTCCGGCACATCGAGAAAACTGGCCTCGGCGACGCAACCCACCGACGAGCGGCCGCCCGCCAGCGGAATCATCCAGAACCACACGTCGCGGCGCTCCGGGTGCGTCGCCACGCAGATCTTGTTGCGGTCGGTCGCACCGGCCGGAATGCCGTCCTGCACATGCGTGAAGATCGCGGCACGGGTCGGCATGCGCGTGGGCGCTTCCAGGTTCAGCAAGCGCGGCAGCACGCGGCCAAAGCCGCTCGCGTCGAACACGAAGCGCGCTTCGACTTCATACCCGTTGTCCGCATCGTCGATTACGTCGAGCACCGGCTTGTTGCCGTTTTCACCGGTTTGCATTGCGCGGACTGTGTGGCCGAAACGCACGTCGGCGCCCTGCTCTGCCGCGCAGCGAATCAGAATATCGTCGAATACCGCACGCTCAACCTGGTACGTGGTGCCCCAACCCGGTGAATGTTTGTCGCGAAAGTCGAACGCCGACGACTGGCCACGGTAAACGAAATGCGCGCCGTTCTTGTACTGGAAACCCGCTTCGACCACCGCCTGCAGCATGCCGGCCTCTTCGAGGTACGCCATGCTTTGCGGCAGCAGACTTTCGCCGATCGAGAAGCGCGGAAAATGCTGGCGCTCCAGCACCAGCACCGAGCGGCCCGCCCGACGCAACAGCGCCGCCGCAACCGCGCCCGCCGGACCCGCACCGATGATCGCCACGTCGACGTTTACGCGCTTTGACGAATGTGTACTCAAGGTTGCCTCAATCGTTTGCTTGCTCTTAACAGCGTTACGCTGCATCCTTACTTTTCGTTACAATTACGCGTCACGGCAAGAACAATATTTCGTCTGGGAGCCCAGCGTGTTGTCATCCGAAACGTCCAGTGTGCCTTTCGTGCCGGAAACGGCCTTCGGGATCTGGTTCCTGCGTACCTATACGTGGGAACATCATGTTCTGAGGGTCGCGATCAACGACCTCAAACGCCTGATCGACGCGCCCTTGCCCGCTGCGCCGGTGATCGTCGACGTCGGCTGTGGGCAAGGCATTTCGTTTCGCCTGCTCGCCGACGCGTTCAAGCCGCGCCGCATTGTCGGTATCGATTTTCACGAACCGTCGCTGGCGCTCGCGGCCAATGCCGCCAACGCCTGCCGCGACAAGCTCGCCGATATCGAACTGCTGCACGGCGACTGCGCGAAATTACCGTTGCCCGATGCCAGCGCCGACATCGTGTTCTGCCATCAAACCTTCCACCATCTCGTCGAGCAGGACCGCGCGCTTGCCGAATTCCGCCGCGTGCTCAAACCAGGCGGCATCCTGCTGTTCGCCGAATCCACCGACGCGTACATCAAATCGTGGGTGATCCGCTTGCTGTTCCGCCATCCAATGCACGTGCAGAAAAGCGCCGACGGCTACCTCGACATGATCCGCCGCGGCGGTTTCCGCTTCGAGCAGCGCAACGTTTCGCTGCCGTACCTCTGGTGGAGCCGCGCGAAAGACTTCGGCCTGCTCGAACGTCTCGGCCTGTACCGTCCGCAACCTGGCAAGCGTCGTGAAACGCTGGTCAATGTCGCGGCGCTCAAGGCAGATTGAAACTCGTCAGGGTAGTGGCATGCTACCGCCCTGACACGCATCACAGCGCGCTTATCTGTGTGACTACTTGCGCAGCGTCACGACATCACCCTTTAACGCCACGCCCGCGATCACCGCACCCGCACCACACGTGAACTCCGTCGCGCTCTCGCGCACTTCGTTCTTGTAGTTGCTCTTGATGTTGATCACCGCATTGCCGCCTTCCTTGCGCGCGCGCTCCTGCAATTCGATCACGGCCGAAAGGAACACGTGCTGGCACGCGTCCAGATCGCTCTTGCCGAAAGCGTTGGTCTTCTTGTTGGTCGCGAATTCACCCATCGTCTTCGTGACAGACGGATGCGGTTGACCCGCGAAATACAGCGCGATGTCGTCACCAACCTTGCCCGGTTCGCTCTGCAGCGCCGGCGTGACCGGATAGTTGGCAACCGTGTCGCGGGCAAAAGCCTGCGTAGCGCTCAGCATGGCGAGCGAAGCGAGCAGCGCGGCAAACAGCACATTGCGTTTCATTGAGACTCCTTGGTGGTTTTTGTTGCTCTAGTGAGTTCTATGTTCAATTCAACCTAGTTCGCGTCCAGCACAACGAGTTGCCCGCTCACCGCAATTGCGGCAGCACTGGGACTCACACCGCACGTGAAGTCTGTCGACGAGTTGGTCTCGGTGCTATGAAAGCGCGTCGATACATCGATCACGGCGTTGGCATTGCGTTCGCGGGCTGCCGCGCGCAACTTCTCCACCGCTTCGGCGAGAGCCTCATGACATGCGTCGTCGGGGCTCAGCACCTTGCGCGCGATCCGCACGGAATAGGAGACGCCGCCCAATTGACTCTTCACCGCAGGGTGGCTCTGCTGGCCGAAATACACCGGCACGCCCCCACGCGACTGGCCGCCGGCGGCGGCGAGCGGCAGCGACTTCACGTCCGTGGCGCACCCAGCCTGCGTCAGCACGACCACTGCCAGCGCGCCCAGTACAAAACATTTTTTCATTTTTATCGCCCTCGTTTCGTTAACAATCGCGGCCGGCTCAACCGCCCTGCCACCCTTCGAATATCAGGCTGGCGCAACTGCCGCCGAACCCGAATGAAATCGACATTGCCGTGCGGATGCTTGCGTCACGCGTCGTGCGCACGAGCGGCATTTTGTCGACGCCCGGCTCCGGCGTCTCGATGCCCGCCGTACCCGCGATGAAACCGTCGCGCATCATCAGCAACATGTAGATCGCCTCATGCGCGCCGCATGCCCCGAGCGGATGCCCGGTCATGCCTTTAGTCGACGAGAACGCGGGTACTTTACCGCCGAATACGTCGCTCAATGCGCGCAACTCCTCGACATCGCCAAGCGGCGTCGACGGTGCGTGCGTGTTGATGTAGTCCGGACGCCTGCCCGCGTCGCCCAGCGCGCCGCGCATCGCTCGCGCGATGCCGGCCGCGCTCGGCGTGACCATACCCGCACTGTCCGTGCAGTCGCCGAAGCCGGTCAGTTCCGCGTAAATGCGGGCGCCGCGCGCCAACGCGTGATCGAGCGATTCGAGCACCAGCACACCGCCGCCCGAGGCAATCACGAAGCCGTCGCGCGCCATATCGTAGGGACGCGAAGCGTGCTGTGGCGTGTCGTTAAAGTTGCGCGACAGCGCGCCCATCGAGTCGAACATCAGTGTCACGTTGTCGTGTAGCGACTCGCTGCCACCGGCGAGCACGACCTGCTGGCGGCCGGTCTGAATCAGTTGCATCGCCTGCCCGATGGCAAGCGCCGACGTCGTACATGCCGACGACGGCGAGTAGCTCACGCCTTCAAGTCCGAACACCTGCGCGACATTGGCGGACGCGGTACTGCTCATTGCTTGCGGAACCGTATATGGCGGCACTTTGTCGACGCCCCTGGCATTTGCAACCGCCACGGCCGCGTCGTAACTCGACAGCGTGCCGACGCCCGAGCCGATCACCGTGCCAGCGCGCGGCGAGCGCAACGCGGTGGGATTGAGCCCGGCATCGTCGATTGCTTTACGCGCGGCGTGGCACGCAAAGCGCGCGGTATCGCCCATGAAGCGCTCGAGCTTGCGCTCGAACGGCGGCTCCTGCGCAACCGACGCCACGCCGGCCACCTGCGAACCGAAACCACGCTCACGCCACGCGTCGATCCGCTCGATGCGCGAGCGGCCCGCGCGCAGCGCGGCGGACACTTCGTCGAGCGTATTGCCGAGGCACGACACGAGCCCCATGCCGGTGACGACCACGCGCTGCAGCGCGAAGCTCATCGAACGCGCCTGAAAATCAGCGACGTGTTGATGCCGCCGAATGCAAAGTTGTTGCTCATCACATATTCGGCGTCGATCTCACGGCCCGTGCCGACGATGTAATCGAGCGGCGCGCAGGCCGGATCGACGTTCTCCAGATTCAAGGTCGGCGCGTACCAGTTGCGCTTCATCATCTCGATGGTCCACCACGCTTCCAGCGCACCGCACGCGCCGAGCGTATGGCCGACATAGCTCTTGAGCGAACTGATCGGCATGCGCGCGCCGAAGGTCTGCGCAGTCGCATGGCTTTCGGCAATGTCGCCACGGTCCGTGGAAGTGCCGTGCGCGTTAACATAGGCGATCGTTTCAGGCTGCAGTTGCGCATCCTTCAGCGCGAGCCGCATGGCAAACGCCATCGTTTCGGCGGTCGGCTGCGTCATGTGCGCGCCGTCCGAGTTACAGCCGAAACCGACGATCTCCGCATGGATCCGCGCACCGCGCGCCACGGCATGTTCATATTCTTCGAGCACCAGTGTGGCCGCGCCTTCGCCGACCACAAGGCCGTCGCGCGCGGCATCGAAAGGACGGGGCGTCAGATGCGGCTCGTCGTTGCGCGTGCTGGTCGCGTACAGCGTGTCGAACACGGCGACCGCGGGACCCGACATTTCTTCCGCGCCGCCTGCCAGCATCAGCGTCTGCTTGCCGGCCTGGATCGCTTCATACGCGTAGCCGATCGCCTGACTGCCCGATGCACACGCACACGAGGTCGGGATAATCCGTCCTTTCAGGTCCCAGAACAGGCTGACATTGACGGCCGTGGTGTGCGGCATCATCTGCACGTAGCTGTTCGACGTGACGTCGCTCATCGAGCCGGTTTCGAGCATCGTGCCGAACGCGCGAATCGGTTGTACCGAGCCCGACGAGGAACCATAGGCGACGCCCATGCGGCCGTCCTTGATGGTCAAGTCGTCGGCGAGGCCCGCGTCGGCGAGCGCCAGTTCGCTTGCGCGTACCGAATACATCGACACCGGCCCCATCGAACGGGTTTTCTTGCGCGGATAATGCGCGGGCATCGTGAAGCCTGGCAACGGACATGCGAGCCGCGTATGCAGCGACTCGAAGTAATCCCACTCGGGCATCCGGCGCACCGCGTTCACGCCGCTCTTCAGGCGCGTTTCGATCACGTCCCAGCTATCGCCGAACGCCGTGACGCCCCCCATGCCGGTAATGACAACGCGTTTCATCACACCATCCCACCATTGACGCCAATCACCTGACGTGTGACGTACGAAGCCGCATCCGACATCAGGAAGCTGACCACGGACGCCACTTCGGCAGGCTGGCCGACGCGGTTCATCGGCACCGTCTTCAATACCTGCTCGAGCGGCATGTCGTCGAGCATGCCGGTTTCGATCAAACCCGGCGCCACGCAATTGACGGTGATGTTGCGCGTCGCCAGTTCCACGGCGAGCGCCTTGGTCGCGCCGATCAGGCCGGCCTTCGCCGCGCTGTAGTTGACCTGGCCACGATTGCCGATCACGCCGGAGACCGACGCGATCGTGACGATGCGCCCGCCTTTGCGCGCACGCACCATCGGCATGGTCAACGGATGGACGACGTTGTAGAACGAGTCCAGACCGGTTTCGATCACGATGTCCCAGTCTTCTTCGGTAAGGGCGGGGAACGCGGCGTCGCGGGTCACGCCCGCACTGCACACAATGCCGTAGTACGGACCGTTCGCGGCGACATCCGCCTCGAGCACCTGGCGGCACACGGCGCGCTCACGCACGTCGAACTGCAGCACGCGCGCCATGCCACCTTGCGCGGCGATGCCCGTTGCGACTGCTTCGGCTTCGGTGCGGCCCGTGCGGCAATGCACGGACACCGCGAAGCCATCGGCAGCCAACTTGTACGCAATCGCGCGGCCGATGCCGCGGCTTGCGCCGGTAACGAGAACACGCCGGCTCATGAACTGAAACTCCCTTCAATGAATGACTGAAAATCACGCGGCTGAAAGACCTTGATGACCGCCTCGGCGCAGCACACATCGCCGTGATGAATCGTGCATTCGTAGGCGCCGTGGCCTTCTTCGCTGCGCAGTAATTCCGTTGCGTGGATCAGCAACTGGGCGCCGCTTGCGAACGACGGTTGCAAAGCTTTGTAGCTGCGCGAGCCGAGCAGCACACCGGGGCGCGCCCTACCGCCACCGCGCATGGCCAGTAGCGCGACATGCGCGGCGATGGCCTGTGCCATCAACTCGATGCCGATCCATGCGGGCATCGCGCCGTCGGCATCGGCATACCATGCGTCGGCGTGTACGGTTGCTCGCGCGCTCAGTGCGTCTTCGCTAAAGGTGTTCACGGCATCGATCAGCAGCATCGTGCCACGATGCGGGATGATCGCTTCGATCGGTTGCAGGGCGAGGGCCTGAGTGGAGAGCGTCTGGGTCATCACGCGCGTCACCGTCCGAGGATCAGGCTGACATTGCTGCCGCCGAACGCAAACGAGTTGCTCATCACGTACTGCGGCCCGGCGCCGCGTGGCAGAAAGCGTTCGCTTTCGACCAGGTCGAGTACCGGCAACGCGGGATCGGCCTCGCCGTCCCACAGATGACGCGGCAGCGGCACGTTTTCGCGCGCCAGTGTCAGCCAGGCGAAGGAAAGTTCGGTGGCGCCCGCAGCGCCAAGCTGGTGCCCGGTCAGCGGCTTGGTGCCGCTCGTCGCCACGCCTTCGGGGAATACGCGCGCCATCAGCTTCGCTTCCATCTCGTCGTTCTTGCGCGTGGCGGTGGCGTGCAGATTCACGTAGCCGATCGCCTCAGACCCGATCCCCGCATCGGCCAAGGCCGCGTCCAGCGCAAGTTCGCCGCCCACACCGAGCGGATCAGGCGAGGAAATATGATGCGCGTCGCTCGATTCGCCGACACCCGCGAGTCTCACCGCCGCTTCATCGCGGCTCATCAGGAACACGGCCGCACCTTCACCGACATTGATCCCGCAACGATTGCGGCTCATTGGATTGGACCGCACGCCGCTGGTCGATTCGAGCGATGCGAAACCCTGCACCGTCAACTCGCACAGCGAATCGACGCCACCCACCACCACCGCATCGCACAGTCGCAATTGCAGCAACCGGCGGGCCGACGCAAAAGCCTTCGCGCTCGAGGTGCAAGCAGTCGAGATCGTGAACGCCGGGCCCTGCAGGCCGAGCGCGGCGGCGGCAAACGGCGCGACGGTGCCGATCTCCATTTGCCGATAGTTAAAGTTGGCGGGCAGGTCGCCCGCTTGCGCCTGATAGACGAACGCGGCTTCGGCCGCTTCGATTCCCGACGTACTGGTGCCGAGCACCACGCCAATCCGATGCGCGCCGTAACGCTCGCGCGCCGCTTCGACCACGGGTGCGATCTGCGCCAGCGCGGCCAGCAGCAAGCGGTTATTCCGGCAGTCGTAACGCGCAAGCGCGGCGGCCGGCGCCAGATCCAGCGGCGCGAGCACACTGCCCACAAACGCCTCGCCAATACCCGTGTGCGCGTTCGCCATACCGGGGGCGTGACCGGCGGCAAGCGCCGGGACGATGGCATCGAGGTCGCCGCCGAGCGCATTGATCATGCCGAGCGCGTGCAAATAAACTGATGGCGCCTTCATGCGGCCCTCCTTGATTCCGATGGCATGCCGATCGGCGCGAGCAGCACCGACACGGCAATGCCGAGCGCGAGCGTGGCGCCGAAACTCTTTAGCGCAGGCATTGCGCTCGTGCCAAGCATGCCGAACGACAGCAGCGTGGTCGCCGCCGACAGCAGCACACCGGTCCATACCGCGCCGAGATCGGCGTCCGCACGCAAGCAGCCTTCGCGCAGAAATACCGCATAGTTTGCGCCAACGCCGAGCACCAGCATTAGCGCGAGCCAGTTGAAAAGATTGAGCGGCACGTGAACGTAGCCGAACACAGCAAGCGTGACGCCGACCGCGAGCAGCACCGGCAGCGTCACGGCGATGCCGCCACGCACACCGTACCGCAGCATCAGCAGGACGAACACGAGCGCCAGCGCACCGCCGAGCCACCAGCCGCTATCCACGCGATACGCACCGAACAGCTTCGAGACGCTCGCCGCCTTGTCGACAAAGACGACGCCGGACACCGCCTGCGCGGTGGCGATCAGCGTGGGCTCGTTCTGTGGCGTGACGCCCTGCGGGATGACGACCGCGGCATAGGCTTGGGTCGCCGAATCGACAACACCCAGCCACAGATGTTTGTATGGTTGCGACCACGGAGCGGCGAGCCACGTGTCGACCGTGATCGGCGGCTGCGGTTTCGCGTACGCAGCAAGCCAGGCATCGGCGACTTCGTCCTTAAAGCCCGCCTGCAGCAGCGTGGCGCGCAAGGCCGCGGGATCGCTGAACACGTGCTGTGCAAGCAATGCACGATCTTCGTTCTGCTGTTTCGCGGACGGCACGAATTGCGCCACCGATTGATAGCTGCCGACCTTGTTCGCCGTGCCGTTCACGCCATCCAGTTTCGCGCCCAATGCTTCCGCGCGCTGCAAAACGATCTCCGGCGCCTCGCCGCGCACCACAAAAAACTGCGCGCTGTTATCCACGCCAACGGCCGCGCGCACCTTGTCTTCCTGCGCGACCAGTGAAGGATCACGCTGGATCAGCAGATGGATATCGTCGTCGCTCGTCAGACGCAGCCAACCGGGAATCGCCACGATCAGTAACAGCGCCGCGACGAACCATGCGCGCTTGCCGCCGATCGTGCGATGCCAGACGGTCAGCACACGCGCCGCCCCGGCGAATACGCGCTGTGGGCTGCGCTTCGGCGCGCGCGTGAGCAATGCCGGCAACAACCAGAGCACGGAGGCAAACGCCGTCGTAATGCCGGCTATCGCGAAACACGCAATCTGCTTGAGTGCGGGGAACGGTACCCAGGTGAGGATCGCGTAGCCGAGCAGGCTGGTGGCAAGCGCAACCGTCAAGGCAGGACGTACCGCACGCGCTCCACGGCGCGAATCCCAATCGCTGCCCGCGCCGAGATACACCACGAAATACTGGATCGAATAATCGACCGCTTCGCCGATCAGGCTCGCGCCGAACACCAGCGTCAACAGATGCAATTGGCCGAACACCAGCATGGTCACCGCGAGCGCGCAGACGATGCCCAGCGCCGTCGAAACGAAACCGAGCAGCAACAGACGCGGCGAGCGGAACACCCACATCATCAGCAACGCAATCCCGCACAGCGACGCGACGCCGATCAGGTGCACCTCATGCTCCGACGCACTGCGAGCCGATTCCGCGTAGAACACCGCGCCGGTTCTCGCCACCGACACATCGGGGAACGCCTGCTTCAACGCGCTTTCGCCTTGTGCGAGCGCGGCAAGCACGGCGTGCTGGGTTTTCGATTCGTAGGCCGAGCCCGGCAGCGTGGCGACGATCAGCACGCTAGTCGCAGTACCACGATGCGACACCAGCATGTTGTCTTTGAGTTCGAGATTCGACGTGGCGAGCGGCAGGCCACCAAGCCAGTGTTCGAGCCAGCCGAACGGATCGTCGGCGAGTGGCGTGGTCAGGCCGCCGCGTAACGGGCTGTAGATGCGCTGCGCGAGCGCATCATGCAGTCCCCCAAGGGCATTTCCTTCGGGGCCGGGGGCGTCGTGCAACACCGCGCTTGAAGCAGTGCTCTGCGAGAGAGTCGCGCGGTCAGCAGGCGCCAGCAAACCGAAGCGATACGGCATGTACAGCGCCGCAATCTGCGACAGATCGAACGGCGGCAATTCCGCCGTCACTGAGCCGAACGCCCCACTCTTCTGCAATGACGCGCCGAGTTGTTTCGCTGCCGCCCTGGCGTGCGCATCATCGTTGCTCGTGACCAGAAAAACGGTGCGGTCGCCAAGCGCGCTCGCCAGCGTATCGACCGCCTTTTCGGCGACCGGATCCGCTTCGGTGGCGGGGAGCAAAGCCAGCAGATTGGTTTGCAGCGGCGACGGTCCCGCGAAACGCCAGCCGCAATACAGCGCCGCGGCGAGCGCGAGCAGCAGCCACGCGACGCGCATACCCCACGCCTGCTTCGCGGACCGCTGTTGCAGCACCTGCATTACGGCGCTCCGAGCAAGCTGCGTTCAGCCGGCGTCGGTTCGGTCACGGCCGCGCTTTTCGCAAAGTCGAGCTTCGTGACGTCGCCGTTCGCGAGCGTGATGCGCAAGCTTTGCAGGTAGTCGCCGCCATTCATCTGCAAACCTTTGATCGACTGGGCGATCTGTGGCTGGTTCGGCGTGAGTTGCATACGCCACTGCGCGACACTGCCTTCGGCCGCGACGTCGAATTGCGAGTACAGCGCCGACAGATCGCCGCCGAGCATCGCGCGCATCATCTTCGAGACCTGCGCGACGCCGCGTGTGCCCTGGGCACTGTGAGCTGTCACGCGCTGGCCGTTTGCGTTGACTTCGGTGACGCCCGCATCCGTGATGACGTAGGTGGCTTTATACGGCGTGTCGATCTGCCAGATCACGCCACGATCGCGGAAGAACAACAGCGAACCCGTGCTGACGAGCGGCTGCTTCATCGCGGCGAGCGTTTGCGTTTGCGTGAATTGCGCGCGGACGCCCTTGGCTTGTGCGAGGTGCGAGGCGATCTGCGAGACGAGTGCCGGGTTATCGGTGGACTGCGCGGCTTCTGCCGCAGACGCTGCCACACCTGATAGGCTCAATGCGCTTATAACGCTTACCGTACCTAGTGCGAGCAACGCGCTCGCTGCCACACCGCGCAAGTTCATCGTCCCCATACGCGCTCCAGCTTTTCGAATACGACCGGCGGAGACACGAACTGCAATTCCTGGGTCGCGGCATCGACGGCGACCTGGATCGTGTAGCCCTTCGTCAACCGCGTGCCAGTTGCGCAATCGACAATTTCATAGCCTATTTTCAGGCGATTTTCGTGTTCGAGCAGTTGCGCGCGCACTTCGAGCGCCTGACCGTAGGTAGCCGGACGCACATACTTCAGATGCGCCTCGACGATCGGCCACAGGTAACCCGAAGCCTGCATCTCGCGGTAGTCGTAATCGAAGGTGCGCAAGAGCGCCGCGCGGCCGATCTCGAAGTACTTCAGATAGTTGCCATGCCAGCACACGTTCATCGCGTCGACGTCGTGAAACGGCACTTCGACCGTCGCGCTGGCCGTCAGCACTTTAGGGGAGCCGGTCATGCGTTCGAGCCTCCGCGATAGTCGTCCAGCAAATTGCACGCGGCGATGCGCGCGGTCAGCGCACGCAGGTCGCTTTCCAGAGCACGGTCTTCGTCGACGAACGGCGACTGTGCGCTCACGCTGTCGATGAAGGCTTGCAGCGGCGCGGGGACCGGCGTGGCGCTGTCGATCTTCAGGCGCAAATGCGCGGCCTGCACCGTCGCCAGCGTATGCGCGGCGGCGACCTGTTCGGTCAACTCCAGCACGCGCAAACAGTCGCGCGCGGCAATCGTGCCCATGCTGACTTTGTCCTGATTGTGCGCCTCGGTCGAACGTGAGAAGACGCTCGCGGGCATCGTGTTCTTCAACGCTTCGGCCGTCCATGCGGATGATGAAATCTGCACGGCCTTGAAACCGTGATTGATCGCGGCACGCGCGGGCGCGGCGCCCGACAGATTGCGCGGCAGGCCATTGTTGAAATTCACGTCGACTAGAAGCGCGAGCTGCCGGTCCATCAGATCCGCAAGATTGGCGACCGCGACCTTCAGCGAGTCCATCGCGAACGCAATATGGCCGCCGTAGAAGTTGCCGCCGTGCAGCACGCGCTCGTTGTCGGGATCGATCAACGGGTTGTCGTTCGCGCTGTTCAGTTCGTTCTCGACATCGCGGCGCACCCACGACAAGGCATCGCGCGCAACGCCGATTACATGCGGCGCACAACGAATCGAATAGCGGTCTTGCAGACGATGCCCCGGCGTATCCTCGCGCCCGGTCAGGTCGTCGCGAATCCACGCTGCCGCTTCTGCCTGGCCTGCGTGCGGTTTCACTTCGAATAGCATTGCGTCGAAGTGCGCAGCGCGGCCGTCGAGTGCCACGGTAGAGAGCGCCGTGAGACGCGCGGTGAGGCGCGTGAGATGATCGGCACGCGCAAACGCGAGACAGGCGAGGCCGGTCATCACCGCGGTACCGTTCATCAACGCGAGGCCTTCTTTGGGTGCGAGTGTCAATGGCGCATGACCGAGTTCCGTCCAGACCTCGCGTACGTTGCGCAGGGCGCCACCGAACATCACATCGCGTTCGCCGGCAAGCGCGGCGGCCACGTACGAGAGCGGCGTTAGATCGCCGCTTGCACCGACCGAGCCTTCCGACGGAATGCGCGGCAACACGCGATGATTGATCAGGTCGGCAAGACGTTCGAGCAACACGGGGCGCACGCCGGAAAAACCATAGGCCAGCGAGTTGAGTCGCGCGGCGATCACCGCGAGTGTTTGTGCGTCGTCGAGATGCTGGCCCATGCCGCAGCCGTGGTAACGCGTCAGTTGCAATGGCAAGGCTTCGACGAGTTCCGGAGGCACGTCGACCACGCACGCGTCTCCATAGCCGGTGTTGACACCGTACACAGTCGCACCCGCCGCCAGATGCCGGCGCAGAAAATCCGCGCCGCGCTGGATGCGCGCGCGCCACGCCGGATCGGCGCTCAACGCAACCGGCGCGCGGTGATGCGCGATCGCGACGACCTCTTCGATCGTCAGCCTGCGGCCGCCAACCGTCACCGCCGCGGCGTTTGCGCCGGTGTTCTCTTTTGCACTGAGGTTCGGCGTTTCGATCAGATCATGTTCGGCCATTTGCGCCTCGCTTGGGGCTGGCCCAGAAATCGAAGAAATTGAACCATTGATAAGGTGCCTTGCGGCAATAGTGTTCGAGCCGCGCCGCATAACGCTGCGCCCAGGCGGCAAGATGCTGCGCGCGCTCACGGCGCGGCAATTCGATGCGATCGGCAAAGGGCTCGAAATAGAGACGATAACCGTCGTGCTCTTTCAGGCAGAAGAACAGATAGACCGGGCAGCCCAACGCATGAGCGAGCACGTAAGGGCCTTGTGCGAACGGCGCAGTCGAACCGAGAAATTGGGCTTCCGTCGTACGGCCCGCTTCGTGTGCCGGTACGCGGTCGCCGACGATCACCAGCAGTTCGCCCGCATCGACACGCTCCTGCATCATCATCGCGGTCTCAGGTCCGAAGTCGCTGACTTCGAGCAGATGCCGCGCGAACTGGCTATTGGCCGAAGCCAGCACGTTATTGAAGCGCCTGGCGTGATCGGTGTAGACCACCGCGGTGACTTTCGCGTAGCCGCCTTGCGCGGCGAGCGCGCGGGTCATTTCCAGATTGCCGAGATGCGCGCCGATCACGAGCGCACCTTTGCCGCTCGCCACCAACGCTTCGAATGCCGAAGGATCTTCGAATTTGACGTCGGCATTATTGACGCGGCCCGACCATGCCGCGAGCTTGTCGAAGCCCGATTGCGCGAACGCCAGCATGTGACGATAGGCGGATAGCCAACCCGGACGCGGCGTATCGCCGTGCGGTGCGGCTTCCCCGAGATGCGTGAAGTAGTTGCTCGACGCCTCGCGCGCAGCGCGGCCCGTCAGCAGAAAATACGCGACGATCGGATGCAGCCAGAGCGCGGTGAAACGGCGGCCGAACAGCTTGCAACTGAGCGCGAGCAACGACATGCCCAGATGGCTGCCGCGTTCGGCGATCCGCCACCAGTCCTGCGGGCGCTGTACGCTTTGTTCCGCCTGCCTGCCCGGTTCATCCTGTGCGCCCTGCTTCCCTGGCTGACTTGCGGCGGCCGGGCGGCGTGGCATCACTTTATGCGCGAGCAGCATCGGCAGACGCCACAGCATGCCGAACACGAGCCGCGTATGGCTGCGGCTGATGCGCACGTTGTCCCACAGCACGTCGAAATGCGACACGCCATCGCTTGCATAGGTCACGCGCGTCGGAATCGAGCGGAACGCGGCGCGACGCCAGTAGAGACGCACGAGAATTTCGATGTCGAAGTCCATGCGTGTCGGCAGTTGCACGCTGTCGATCAGCTCGCAAGCCAGCGCAAGCGGATAGAGACGGAAGCCGCACATCGAATCGCGAATCGTCAGCGAAAGCGTTTCGATCCATACCCACACGTGCGTCAGGTAACGGCCATAGAGGCGCGATTTCGGCACGCTCTCGTCGTAGACCGGGCGGCCGAGGATCACCGCGCCCGGTTCGGCTTGCGCGGCCTCGATGAAACGCGGCACGTCCGCCGCGTCGTGCTGGCCATCCGCATCGATCTGCACTGCGTGCGTGTACCCCGCAGCGCGTGCGGCGCGCAGGCCCGCCATCACGGCCGCGCCCTTGCCGCCGTTGACCGGCAAATGCAGCAGTTCGAGCTGACCCACGTACCGTTGCGCCAGCGCAGCGAGCACCTGCTGGGTCGCCTCATCGCTGCCGTCGTCGACGATAAAGATCGGCAAGCCGTGCACCACGAGATGGGCGACGGTCGCGCCGATCGCGTCCTTGTGGTTGTATATCGGAATGACGATGCACGGGACGACGCTCATCATGCAGGCTCCCGATACACGATCACGCCGGATGCGCATTCACGCCCGTTCAGCCGGTACGCGAACTGCACTCGCCTACGCGAGGCGTCGTGGGCGAGCGTGAGATTCAGCACTGCGCCGGGCGACACCGGCGCCATGAACTTGAGCCGGTCGATCGATGCCAGCGCGCGCACGGCCGGCACGTGTTCGGCGGCCAGACGCATTGCCCAGTGCACCTGGATGACGCCCGGCAGAATCGGCAGACCGGGAAAATGGCCGGCGAAATGCGCGAGCGTCGGCGGCACGCGCAGTTCGTAGTGCAGCGTGTCGGCATTGCGCGTTTCGGCGAGCACTTCCACGCCGTCCGCGCGCGGCTCGAAAGCCGCCGCCACGGCAGCCACCGGCAGTTTGCCGCGCGCGTCGAACGGCAATGTGAGGCGAAAACGCCAATGACGCGGTAGCACCACTGCATCGAAATACGCAGCGAGATGGCGGCGCAGGGTTTGCGCGAGATGCACGCGGCCTGCCTCACGCAATGCCTCACTGCCTGCTTCGGTCAGCGCCACCACGGCGCCGACGCGCTCACGCGACGCGCCTTCCAGCGGCACGATCGCCGCTTGCGCGACATACGGATGCAACGCAAGACGCGCTTCGAGCTCCGGCAGCGACACGCGCTTGCCGTCCAGCTTGAGCACGCGATCAAGGCGGCCTTGCAGGCGAAAGCGGCCATCGGCGTCGAAAGTGATTTTGTCGTCGGTTCGATGCCAGCCGGTGTGATCGAGATGCGGCGAGCGAACGTTCAGTGCGCCCGCTTCGTCGCGGCGTACTTCGATACCGCCCACCGGTTGCCACGCATCGGTCTGGTCCTGGCGACGCCACGCGATGCCGCCGGTTTCCGTACTGCCGTAGATTTCGAGCGGCGCGGCACCATAAGCGGCGGCATATTCCCGCGCGGCTTCCAGGGCGAGCGGGCCGCCTGAAGAAAAGAATGCGCGCGGCGCCGGCGTCAACGCGGCGAAACCCGGCAACGCGGGCCAACGCGACAATTGCGCGGGCGTCGAGACGACCACCGTCGCGCCGCATTGCTCGATCTGCGTTTGCAAATGCAAAGGCTCGATGCTGATCGCCCGGTCGAATGCGCGGCCCGCGGCGAGCGGCCACAACACGCGAAACAGCAGACCGTAGATGTGATGATGCGGCACGCTCGCGAGCATCGTCGCATCGCCGACCAGCGCGCCCCACTGCCTTTCGAGCGTGTGCACTTCGGCGTTGAATTGCGCGAGGGTTTTGCGGATCGGCTTGGGGGTGCCGCTGCTGCCCGACGTGTAGAGCGTCAACGGGGCTTGCGGATCGATCGTGTATGAGGTGTCTCGCGCGTGTGTGAAATCGGCGTCGGCGTCTCGCGCAACAGGCTGCAGGTCGGCGTCGGTCAGCACGGCGTCGTACGCGTCGGCAAGATCGGCGAGATAACCCGGTGTCGCATTGGCCGGAATCACCGGCTCCTTGCCGCACGCGAACAACGCAAACAGCGCGCAGGCGAAATCGAACGGATCGTCGATACACAACGCGTAGCGTCGCGCGGCTTGCGTTTGCACCAGTGAGACCAGCGTCGAGACACGCGCGCGAAATGCAGTGTGATCGAGCACCGTCGCGCCATCACGACATACCGGCGCATTCACGACGGAAGCCTCATGGTCCGCCGACAGCAGATCATGCAGCGCGATCATGCCGCCTCCGAACGCGCGGCTCGCGGCAACACCACCAGATAACGCCAGATCACCTCGGCGACCAGCAGCACGCCGATCAATCCGTAGGCGATCGCGCCGTTATAGAGCGACCAGCTTGCACGGCTCCAGTACAGCGCCGTATACGCGGAGAACGCGCCGTTCAGCGCGAAGAATACGCACCACACCTGGGTCACGCGCCACGTATGGCGCACGGCGCCCGGCGGCAGATTCGGATTGCCCAGCCGGGCGAATTTTTCGATCATCGACGGCCCGCGCACGAGCGTCGCGCCGAATGCAATCAACAGGCCCAGATTGACGAGTGACGGATAGAGGCGCAACAGCAGTTCGCTGTTGGTGAACACGATCGCCGCCGAGGCGCAGCTCAGCAAGCCGACCACGGTCCAGTCGAGCGAGGAGAGCCGGCGCAGCGAGGTCGCGACCGGACCGCTGCCGGCCCAGCGCTGCAACCACAGAATCGCAAACAGCATGCAGCCGACGTAGCGCGGTGTGTCCCAGCGCCAGGCACACAGAATCAACGCGGGATACGCGAGTTTTAGCAGGACCTGCACCACCGTTTTGGCCCAATGGCGCTCACTGCCGGACGATGCCCCGGCGGGTGGGCTCGCCGCCGCTTGCATTCGCGAGCGCACGAATGGCATCAGCCTTGTGCCGCCAGCAGGGATTCGACCGCACCGATCACGTCACCGACCGTGCGCACCGACTTGAATTCTTCCGGCTTGATGCGGCGGCCGGTCATTTCCTGCAGCTTGATCGCGAGGTCGACGGCGTCGATGCTGTCGAGATCGAGGTCTTCGAAGAGATGCGCGTCGGGTGTCACGCGCTCCGGCTCGATCGCGAAGTTCTCTTTGAAGATGGCGCGTATGCGCTCAAGAATCTCTGCCTCGGACACGATTAATCCCCTTTTTTTGTGGTTTCGTTCACAGCATGCGCCGTTTCGCGTTGACTCGCGACCAGTGCGGCCAGCGTGCTGATTGAGCGGAAATGTTCGCGGGTGCGTTCGTCGTTCGCTGCAATGGTCAGTTGGTATTGTTTGCGCAGCACGATGCCGATCTCGAGCGCATCGATCGAGTCGAGGCCGATGCCGTCGGTATCGAACAACGGTGCGTCGTCGTCGATATCGGCCGGACTCAGGTCTTCCAGATCGAGGGCTTCGATCAGAAGCTGTTTAATTTCCAGTTTTAAAGAATCCATAATCGAACAGGTGCTGAGTAATGTGTGCTTCGATGGCGCTAGTCACGCTGCGCGCCGCGAGAGACGGTGTAACGGCGTGGTCCGCGAGTTGCTCGACGCCAAGCGGCTCGAGCACGTTCACGCGTATCCGGAAAGCGCGCGTCGGCACGTCGTACCAGCGCATCTGCTTGGTGAACGCCGGCGGATCGCAATCCATCAACACCGGCACGATCGGCGCGCCGACCTTCAACGCCATATGCGCGAAACCGCGTGAAAAGGCGTGCAAGCGGTTCGGTGCCGGGCTGCGCGTACCTTCGGGGAAAATAATCATTGTGTAGCCTGCTGCGAGCTGCCGCGCGCCGGCTTCGACGAGCTCCGAGGGATCGGCATTACTCACGTATTCCGCCGAGCGCACGATTCCCCAGAAACACGGGTTGCCCCAGTGCGCGTTTTTCACCACGCAACAGGCACGCGGCGTGAGCGACAACAGCACCATCACGTCCAGGTACGTCGGGTGATTGGCAACCACGATCGCCGGGCCACCGGCGCGCAATACCTGCGCGCCCGACACTTCGAGTTCCATTACGCCGATGCGCCGCAACACTGCGACCAGCGCGCGGAAGAACCAGTGAATCACGGTCGTCACCACACGCTGACGCGACGCCGGATGCGGCCACAGCCAGGCAAACGGGAACACCAGCACCGAAAACAGCACACCGCAGATGCCGAACACCACGAAGGCCATGCCCGTCGCGCAGAATCGCCAGAGGTAATTAAATCGCGCGTTCATGCAACCTCCAATGCCATGCGGCGCCGGCGCTTTGCCAGACGGCGGGCTGGCCCGTTTCCAGACAATGCAGCAGTGCCTGGCTCTGGCTCGCGAAACTTTCCTCCGTGCCTGACTCGCTTTCCTCGCCCGTGTGGCTTGCTCCCTGCGCGGCCTCTGCGGCCTCCGGCTCACCTGCGCCGGACAACGTGCAAACCAGTTGCCCCGCAGTCGCCTCACCGTTCAGCAGGATCGCGATCGCGCCACCCTGCACTTCGTCTTCAATCGTGCCATACGCCGCATCGGCCGGTTCATCAGCGTACACCAGCAGCACTGGCGAGCCGGGCTGTGTGCCGTATTGCGCATACGCTTCCAGCAGCGCATAGCCAAGCGTCTCAGCGCCGGCCGAGATCGCGCTGGCAGCGGAACGGTCGCCGCGCGCGATGCCGAACACACCCGTCATTGCGTTCAGTACCGACAGGCTGAAGGCGGTCGGCGAGACCGGTTCACCCGCGCTGATGGTGCGCAAAATGTCCGTAGTGCGCCGCAATTCGCCGTGGCGTGAAGCAAACACGACCCGCACCTCGTCTTGCGCCACGCAATCATGCGCGACCTTCAGGGCGACTCTGGACAAAGTGCTCAGGCGACGCCGTACGATCGGCTCGATGAAGCCGATATCGGGTGCAGCAGTTGCGGCAGCAGGCCAGCTAGACCAGCGAGCGACCGGAATGGTCCAGTGCAGATCGGGCATATCGGTGTTCGCGCGTAGAAGCGAGGAGAGGCTGAGAGCGCCTGACGGAATACCTACCCGTCAGAGCATACGCGCCGCGCGGAACAGCAGTCTCCAGCCGGGGGGTCAATCCAATCTTCTTATAGGGTTCAGCGATTTAACGGCACTTGGCCCCGATTATTTAGGCGCCTTTGCCAATTGGTCTGATGGATTGTCTCAGGCTCCCTATGGTCGCCGGAATCATACTGAAGATTGTGGATTAAATCAGCCACAAAAGACGTATCCATCTGTATCCGTATCGCTCGTACGACGGCTGACTGGACAACACCGAAATGCAGGCCCAGCGGCCCTTGCGCAGCGCGTGATCGACCCGCAAAGCCACTTGCGGCGAGCTTCGCAGCCCGACTGGACGTTAATGACTTCCCCCAACACGCACCAATACTTTCATTTAACTTTCGAAATAAGTGTTTCGTTTCGGAACACTTCAATATGCCGGGCGCTATCTGCTGAGTGATTCGCCGCGCGTCGTTCAAATCTCACGCGCAACTTACGGTCGCTTACCGCAACGCGATTTTTGACGGGTAGCGGTGGCGCGCGGCCACGCCTGCTATACTCCGTCCCTCATTGGGGAGTAGCCGCCCCGCGGCATGTCCGCACCGCTGTCATACGGGTGCGTCGAACGTGCGGTTCGCGGGGGCGCCTGTCAACAAACTTGGCCTTTACGGCCATGGCAGCCGCAGCCTTTGGCCTGGCGAGACTGATGATCCACACACGCCGAAATAGGGCCCGGCGGTGTCGTGGGTCGTCGCTCGTTCTTATCTCGGCCCGGGGAACCAACACACCGTGGATCACGCTTTTCTCATTTCGACCGGAGCGGTCACGCTCGCCGAGATCGGCGACAAGACGCAACTGCTCTCGCTCGTCCTCGCGGCCCGCTATCGCAAACCGATGCCGATCATTCTGGGCGTGCTGACCGCTACGCTCGTCAATCACGCCTGCGCCGGCGCACTCGGCGCGTGGCTCGGCACGCTGCTCACGCCGACCATCATGCGGTGGGCCCTCGCCGCGTCGTTCATTGCGATGGGCTTGTGGATTCTCGTACCGGACAAACTCGACGATGAAGAAGCTAACACCAGCCGCACACATTTCGGCGTATTCGGCGCGACCGTCGTGACGTTCTTCCTGGCCGAAATGGGCGACAAGACGCAGATTGCGACCGTGGCGCTCGCCGCGCGCTTTCACGATTTCTTCGGCGTGGTGGCCGGCACGACGCTCGGCATGATGATCGCCAACGTGCCCGCGATCCTGCTCGGCGACCGCTTCGCCCATCGGCTTCCGACCCAAACTGTGCACGCCATCGCCGCGGTGATGTTCGTGATTCTGGGGACGATGGCGTTGTTCGGCGTCGGGGTTTAAGCGAGATCACTCACGCAGCGCTCACGTCACACGTTGTGCGCGAATGAAAACGGCCCGGCAGGGATGACCTGCCGGGCCGTTTTTTGTTGCGTCGCAGCGGATGACGTTGATCGCGCCGCTCGCGTTTACTGCACGGCCTTCGCACTCGACGCTGCCGCCGGTGCGGCCGCGGGCGCGGCGCCCGTCGTAGCGACTTCGTTCGACGCTCCGCCGTTCTTGTCGACAGGGATCTTCACCGTATGGACCACGCCGTTGCCGAGCGGAAAATCGGCCAGCGCGCTGCGCGCCAGATACGGCATAGCCCTCACCAGCGACGACTCGCCACCCGAGTTGCGCGCCGTCACGTTATAGACCTCTTTGCCGCTAGCACGCTCGGTGATTCGCACGCCGAGCAGGTGCGTGAAAATCGGGTAGCTCTGATTCACGTACGCAGTCGGATACGGACCCCATGCACCCCACGGCCCCCACGGATCGAACGACCGGCCCCAGTACGGCGCCGGCCAGGGGTTGTAATACACCGGCTGCGCGACTGTCACCATGTCCGAGCGAATCCCGTAAGACAGTCCGACCAGATAACGCGCCTGGGAAGTGTCGACCTGACGGAACGCGTGCGTGGCAAGTTCGTTGCCGACCAGGCGCTCGTACGTGGTGAGTTCGAGATTGTTCTGCTGATCCGCTGCCCGCGTAAAGGCATACGTACGGGTGGCGTCATTGCCGCTCCAGTCGGAAAACGCCGTGACCTGAGTGGTCACGTAGGTCGTGCAGCCGGACAGCAGCACCGTCAGCGTGGCCAGCAGCAGTGTGGCGCGGCGGGTCCATCGATCGAATTTCATGGTCTACCTCGGGTTGCCTGTTATCGCCAGTCTTGACCGGGTTGGTTTGCGCGCATGCTTTGCTGCGCGTGGCGCGCCCGATAATACGCTGACCTGGCGACTCGGTAAAAAGTTCGCTCCGCACGATCCGCCGAGCCTTTGTACAATGGCTCGACAAGCCCGGCTCGCGCGCCATAAGCACGTGTGACGGCTCGAGTCCCATCACTACAGAACGCCATGGCCGATACCGCAACGCCCAATGTGATCCGCCGCGCCGATTACGCGCCGCCCGCCTTCCTGATCGACACCGTCGCACTGGAGTTCGATCTGATCCCCGAACGCACCGTCGTCAGGAACACGATGCGTGTGCGCCGCAACCCGGACGCATCCCGAGCTTCGAATTTCGAACTGATGGGCGAACAACTCGAGTTCGTCGGCGCCACGATCGACGGCGCCCCATTCGCCAACGCGCATGCGCACGAGCACGGCCTCACGCTCGACAACGTGCCGGATAACTTCGAGCTCACGCTTACCAGTATCTGCAATCCGGCGGAAAATACCACGCTGTCGGGCCTGTATGTGTCGGGCGGCAACTTCTTCACGCAGTGCGAGGCGGAAGGCTTTCGCCGCATCACCTATTTCCTCGACCGTCCCGACGTAATGGCGACCTTCACGGTCACGTTGCGCGCCAGCAAGGCCGACTACCCGGTGCTGCTGTCGAACGGCAATCTGCTCGAAGAAGGCGATCTGCCGGACGGCCGCCATTTCGCCCGTTGGGAAGATCCGTTCAGGAAGCCGAGCTATCTGTTCGCGCTGGTCGCGGGCAAGCTGGTCGCACTCGAAGAACGCGTAAAAAGCGGCTCGGGCAAGGAAAAGCTGCTGCAGGTGTGGGTCGAACCGCACGATCTCGACAAGACGCAGCATGCGATGGATTCGCTGAAGCATTCGATCCGCTGGGACGAGGAACGCTTCGGGCTGGAACTGGATCTGGACCGTTTCATGATCGTCGCCGTGAGCGACTTCAACATGGGCGCAATGGAGAACAAGGGGCTCAACATCTTCAACACGAAGTACGTGCTGGCGAACCCCGAAACGGCAACGGACACCGACTTCGCGAACATCGAGGCGGTGGTCGGCCACGAGTACTTCCACAACTGGACCGGCAATCGCGTAACGTGCCGCGACTGGTTCCAGCTGAGCCTGAAGGAAGGCCTGACGGTGTTCCGCGATCAGGAGTTCTCGGCCGACATGGCCGGCGGCGCGACGGACGAAGCCGCACGCGCCACCAAACGTATCGAAGACGTGCGCGTGCTGCGCCAGATGCAGTTCGCCGAAGACGTGGGTCCGATGGCACACCCGGTGCGCCCGGAAAGCTATGTCGAGATCAACAACTTCTACACGATGACGGTCTACGAGAAAGGCTCTGAAGTCGTGCGGATGTATCAGACGCTGTTCGGCCGTGACGGCTTCCGCAAGGGCATGGACCTGTACTTCAAGCGGCACGACGGTCAAGCCGTGACCTGCGACGACTTCCGTCATGCGCTCGCTGATGCGAACGGCCGCGATCTCGCGCAATTCGAGCGCTGGTATAGCCAGGCCGGCACGCCGCGCGTCTCGGTACGCACGAAGTACGACGCCGCGCAGCAACGCTACAGCGTGACGCTCACGCAAGGTTATGGTGAAGGCGTATCCGCCGCGCGCGAAACGCAAAAGGGCCCGCTGCTGATTCCGTTCGCGATCGGTCTGATCGGCAAGGATGGCGGCGATCTGCCGCTGCAACTGGAAGGCGAAACCAAGGCTGCGGACTCCACCACGCGCGTGCTGGAATTCACGCAGGCCGAACAGACCTTCACGTTCGTCAACGTCGCGCAGGAACCGCTGCCCTCACTGCTGCGCAATTTCTCCGCACCGGTGATCGTCGAATACGACTACCCGGTCGACCAGCTCGCGTTCCTGCTCGCGCACGACAGCGACCCGTTCAACCGCTGGGAAGCCGGTCAGCGGCTCGCCACGCGCGAGCTGCTGACACTCGCCGGGCGCGCCGCCACGGGCGTGCCGCTACAACTCGACGACTCGGTGGTCGCGGCGTTCGCCCGCGTGCTGACCGACGAAACGCTCTCGCCCGCTTTCCGCGAGCTGGCGTTGATGCTGCCGTCAGAAGCTTATCTGGCTGAACAGATGGCCGAATCGAATCCGGCTGCCGTACACGCCGCGCGGCAGTTCGTGCGCAAACGCCTCGCGAATGCGCTCAGAAAAGACTGGCTCGCCGTGTACGAAAAGCACCGCACGCCAGGTGCCTATGAGGCGACGCCGGAGGCATCCGGTCATCGTGCGTTGAAAAACCTGGCGTTGTCGTATCTCGCGGAACTGGACGATCCGGCTGAAACCGTGCGCCTCGCGTCCGCGCAATACGACTCCGCCAACAACATGACCGACCGCTCGGCGGCGCTCTCGGCCTTGCTCAATGCATCGGCGGCGAAGGGCGGCAGCGTGGAGGCGCAGCAGGCGCTGGACGACTTCTACCGGCGCTTCGAAAAGGAACCGCTCGTGATCGACAAATGGTTTGCCTTACAAGCCACGCAACGCGGCAGCGCACAGCGTCCGGTGATTGAAATCGTGCGCAGGCTGATGGCGCATCCGGCATTCAACCTGAAAAACCCGAACCGCGCGCGCTCGCTGATTTTCAGTTTCTGTGCGGCGAACCCTGCGCAGTTCCACGCCGAAGACGGCTCGGGCTACGCGTTCTGGGCTGATCAGGTCATCGCGCTCGACGCCATCAATCCGCAAGTGGCCGCTCGCCTCGCCCGCTCGCTGGAACTGTGGCGCCGCTTTACGCCGACGCTGCGTGACGGCATGCGCGCGGCGCTGGAGAAAGTGGCGTCGCAGGTGAAATCGCGCGACGTGCGCGAGATCGTGGAAAAAGCGTTGGCGTGATGCTCATCTGAAAGCGCTTCGCGCATCGAAAAGCCGGCACGTGTTGCCGGCTTTTTTTCGTCCCGAATTTCGCCATCAATTTCGTCATGAGGCGACGCGCGGACGTCAACGTTAGCCGACTGGACGACTGTTCGTATCGGCTCGACAGGGTGAAAGTAAACGTACTCATTTAACGGTTTACGTTTAACGCAACGCGTTATATGATCCCATGATCACGACATTCGGCGACAAGGCTACAGCGGCAATCTTTCAGGGCAAGTTCGTGCATTCGCTACCGCTTCACATGCAGGCGCTCGCACGCCGCAAGCTGTTAATGATCGATGCCGCCGGATCTATCCGCAACCTGCATGCGCCGCCTGGTAACCGGCTCGAAGCCTTGCAAGGTCAGCGCAGCGGGCAGTGGAGCATTCGAATCAACGCCCAGTGGCGCATCTGTTTTCATTTTGTCGACGGAGAAGCGCTGAATGTCGAAATTGTCGACTATCACTGATTATTGGGAGACCGGCATGGTCATCAAACGCTCCGATCTGGACAGCATCGATTTCGCGGACATCGGCACGGGCGAAAGCATTCCGGATATCCATCCGGGCGAGATTCTGCGTTCCGAGTTCCTCGAACCGCTCGGCATGTCCGTCAATGCGCTCGCACTTGCGCTGCGCGTGCCGGCGCCGCGCATCAACGAC
Source organism: Paraburkholderia sp. D1E (assembly GCF_052682275.1). Lineage (NCBI taxonomy): Bacteria > Pseudomonadati > Pseudomonadota > Betaproteobacteria > Burkholderiales > Burkholderiaceae > Paraburkholderia > Paraburkholderia sp. D1E. The sequence goes on along the minus strand of NZ_JBQYMB010000001.1, from coordinate 5,456,243 downwards.
ATCGTGCGTGGCAAGCGCGCCATCTCGGCCGACACCGCGCTGCGGCTCGCACGCTACTTTGGCGCGAGCGCGCCGTTCTGGCTGAATTTGCAGATCGCCTACGACCTACGCGTCGCCACCGCGGCAGCCGGCGAGCAGATCGAACGCGAAATTGAGCCGATGCCCAAGGCGAACCGGCGAAAAATGCCGAAAGTCTCAGCCGAACACGCCCGTGCCGCAGCGCTTGCCGCCCGCCTCGCCGGCACCGTCACTGCTATTAAGGCTCGCCGCAAAGCCTGAATTTCATGGGTCTTTACAGCGTTCAGCAAGACGAACGCACGCCCTTGCACCTCAAAAGCACGGAACCGACACAGCGAGCGGTTAAAATCGAGATATTCCTCAAGCCCCCGGAGTACAGCAATGGCTTTGCAACGTCGTACCACTCTCACGAAGTACCTGATCGAGCAGCAGCGCGAAACCAACAACCTGCCGGCCGACCTGCGCCTTTTGATCGAAGTTGTCGCGCGCGCGTGCAAGGCGATCAGCTACCACGTCAGCAAGGGCGCGCTGGGCGACGCGCTCGGCACGGCGGGCAGCGAGAATGTCCAGGGTGAAGTGCAGAAGAAGCTCGACATCCTGTCGAACGAAATCCTCCTCGAAGCAAATGAATGGGGTGGCAACCTGGCGGGCATGGCGTCCGAGGAAATGGAACAGTTCTTCCCGATCCCGGCCAATTACCCGAAGGGCGAATACCTGCTGGTGTTCGATCCGCTCGACGGCTCCTCGAACATCGACGTCAATGTGTCGATCGGCACGATCTTCTCGGTGCTGCGCTGCCCGGACGGCCAGCAGCCCACCGAACAGTCGTTCCTGCAATCCGGCACGCAGCAGGTTGCGGCAGGTTATGCGGTGTACGGCCCGCAAACCGTACTGGTGCTGACCACCGGCAACGGCGTGAATTGCTTCACGCTCGACCGCGAACTGGGTTCGTGGGTGCTCACGCAAAGTGATATGCGCATTCCGGTTGAAACGCGTGAATACGCGATCAACGCTTCGAACGAGCGGCACTGGTATCCGCCGGTCGAGAAATACATCGGCGAGTTGAAGGCCGGCAACGACGGTTCGCGCCAGAGCGACTTCAACATGCGCTGGATCGCGTCAATGGTGGCCGACGTGCACCGCATTTTGAACCGCGGCGGCATCTTCATGTATCCGGCGGACAAGCGCACGCCGGATAAGCCAGGCAAGCTCCGCCTGATGTACGAGGCGAACCCGATGGCGTTCATCGTCGAGCAGGCGGGCGGCGCCGCGACCAACGGCGAGAAGCGTATTCTGGACATCCAGCCGAAGAGCCTGCACGAGCGCGTGGCGGTATTCCTCGGTTCGAAGAACGAAGTCGACCGCGTCACCCGCTACCATCTCGAAACAAAAAAGTAATCGCCAGGGCTTGCCAAGTTCCTAAAAAAGTCCCTATAATCTCGTTTCTCCTGATGCCGGAATAGCTCAGACGGTAGAGCAGCGCATTCGTAATGCGAAGGTCGGGGGTTCGATTCCTCTTTCCGGCACCACAAGATTCAAGCACTTAGCCCAGTCATCGCGACTGGGCTTTTTGCTTTCTGTTACCTGCCTTCTGCTAATCCTTGCGCCTGTTTTCTGAAATCCTCGGAGGCGCAACTACCTCCGTCCCGGTCAACGCCGACTGCCGTTACTTCAACGCCAACTCTGCCCGCACTAACCCACCACGGCTGCCCCCTCTCAATCGCCAAAATCCAATCGATCGGATCGCGCGGTCACGCCTAGATTGCGCACAACCACAGCGTCTTCAGCGATCACGTTCTCAGGCGGCTTCATGCCATACGCCAACATCGCTTCCTGCGGTGCTGACGCAAACCACAATATCCTGCCGGCACACTCGATTCCGACCTGGCGTCCTTTCCAATAGACAGCGTTTTCCATGGCGAACTCTCAGAAGGGCTAAGACAGCCATCTTCCGCGGCAGACCTGGCGCGTCCGTTATCCACCGCACCGTGCGCCGCAGATAGCTTCTTCAATGATAGGCGGCGGCTCGCGCGTTGACCGACCTGGCATCAGGTGACGATGTTTTGGCGTGAGGATGAGCATACGGTTCGTCAACATGGACGCCATCCGCAATCGCTCTGCTGTGGCGAGCGGTCCGCCGACTGAAGATGCGCGCACCAACGAGAGCCGCTCAACGACCTATCTGAGGCAACGGCTCGCAGCATGAAGCCGAAGCAACGCGCGAGGTCTACCGGACTTCACGCTTTTCCTTCAGGAAATCGATCAGCGCGCGCAACTTGAACGGCATCTGCGCACGGCTCGTCGTGTACAGATAAAAACCAGGAAAGCTCGGGCACCACGTGTCCAGCACACGCACCAACCGGCCGTCTTCGAGTTGTTCGTCGACGTAATCGTCGATCACATGCAGGAGACCCACGCCCTGCTCCGCCGCCCGCACCATCGTGTGCAGATCGTTGGTGACGAGACTCCCACGTGTCTCGACTTCAAACACGCGCGACGGATCGTCGGGCGGTGCGAACTCCCATCGATAGATGCCACCGCTCGTTGAGAAGCGGTAATGCAGGCAATCGTGAGCTGCGAGATCGGCAGGCGTCACCGGCGCTGGATAGCGTTCGAAGTATGCTGGCGAGCCGGCTACGACAATGCGGATATCTCCACCCAGCGGTACCGCCACCATGTCTTGCGCTACCCGTTCGCCGAGCCGGATACCCGCGTCGAAACCTTCGCCGACCATATCGGCGAAACCATCGTCGAGTGTCAGGTCGAGACGGATCTGCGGATAGCGGCGCGTGAACTCGACTAGATGCGGCAGCACCAGCAACTCGCTCGCGACCCTCGGCAAATTGATGCGCAGCGTGCCGGCGGGCTGATCGCGGGTTTCATCGAGTGCCTCGAAGGCCGCCTCCAGATCACCCAGCGCAGGCAGCACGCGCGCGAGAAACTGCGCGCCAGCCTCTGTTAGAGCGACACGCCGGGTGGTCCGGTTGAACAGGCGCACGTTCAGTTGCGTCTCGAGCAAACGGATGCTTTGCGAGAGTGCCTGCCGACACACCGTTTTCAGCGGCCGCGTGTGTGAAGCTGCCGTGGCGCGCCACGCACGCGAACGCCATCAACGCCGGCAACTGGGCTGGGTCCATCGCGACCTCCATTATTAAGTCACACTTCACAATCCTTGCAGACGGACGGCATTTTCCCAAGTAAAAAATCGGCGCACGATAGCTCCATCGATTCAATTCTTCCCGCCTGACACGCCAGGAGACTGATATGACGATGGACCGCTACAACCTGCTCGGCCGCTCAGGCCTTCGCGTGAGCCCGATCGCACTCGGCACGATGACCTTCGGTACCGAATGGGGCTGGGGTGCCGACGAACAATCAGCGCAACGTCTGTTCGACTTGTATGTGGAGACCGGCGGCAACTTCATCGATACCGCCGACCTGTACACCGAAGGCACCAGCGAAAAATGGCTCGGCAAATTCGTTGCGGCGCGCGGTCTACGCGACCGGGTCGTGATCGCCACCAAATACGGCTACAACGCCGAGACCGGCAATCCGAACGCGGGCGGCAACCATCGCAAGAATTTGCTGCGTGCGCTCGACGGCTCGCTCAAGCGTCTGGGCACCGACTACATCGACCTCTATTACCTGCACACGTGGGATCGCGTCACGCCCGTAGACGAAGTGATGCGCGCGATGGACGACGCGGTACGCGCGGGCAAGATCCGCTACGTCGGCCTGTCGGATACGCCCGCGTGGTTCGCCGGGCGCGCGCAGACACTTGCCGACTGGCGCGGCTTCGAACCGGTCGCGGCGATGCAGCTCGAATACTCGATGATCGAGCGCAACGCCGAAAACGAGTTCGCCGATCTCGCCGCCAATCTGGGCATGGGGCTCGTACCCTGGAGTCCGCTGGGTATGGGGATGCTGTCGGGCAAATACCGTCCTTCGCAAGGCGCGGCGGCAAGCCATGCCTCCGGCGACGGGCGCCTCGCGAGCATGGCCAGTGCGCCGCCGCCGGGATTCGACAAGCTGACCGAGCGCAATTTTCGCATCGTCGCGGAACTGGAGGCCGTTGCAAATCTGGCAGGGCGGCCGATGGCGCAAGTCGCACTGAACTGGTTGCATCAGAAGCGCGGCGTGTCGAGCATCATTGTCGGCGCAACCCGGCCAGCGCAGTTGCAGGAGTCACTCGGCTCGCTCGATTTCACGCCCGCGCCGGAGTTGATCGCACGGCTCGACGCCGCCTCGGAACCTGCCCGCCCGTTCCCGTATTACATGTTTGCTGACGGCCATCAGGCGCGGATTCACGGACAAGTCGAAGTCGCCAACAAACCCGCGGCCTACTCCCTACCCGTGAGAATTCCGGCGCCAAACGCGTAAAAATCCCCCCGCGAGCGCCGCGCTTCGTCCAGAGCGCGGCGCGTTTTACTTGCGAAAAATATGTCGAAAAGTATTCTCGTTCGTCAACGAAGTGGCGCAATCGTTCGTTTACAAATAATTAGGGGGCTGAATGAACGTGCTAAACCAATCGGTAATTAACGAACGTTCGGCCTAACGCAGAGAAAATCCTGCCGATGCGGCAGTGCACAAAAAATCGCAGTGATTTGTTCATATCAACACCAATGAACAGGCGGTACCGTGATGCAACGGAGATAATCCGCTGAGGTATGCGGGGTAAGGCTGAGAAGGGAACGGCGGGGATATGGGACTGTTTCGATTGGCTACGGCGAATTCAGTTGTGCACAGTCAACCGGTAAATTCTATTCAAACATTCTGTTCCCATGTCGGCCTGTACCGTTAAAGCAACAAACAACATGTGAGCCGCATCAGACACTGGTGTAAAACGGGGACCGAGGCAGATAATCGGTTTGTAAAGGAGAGAGATCATGGATGCCAAACCACCGAAGATTCCGACCCCGGATAAAGTTTTTAGTCCGGATCCGGAACCCGCTGGCGTCGAGTTTCTGGGTGCCGAACTGCCTGAGCATGTTCGCGCATTTTTCGACGAACAACGCAAGTCGTGCGACTCGAAGTAATTGTGCAGTGGCGCGATGCAGCATCAGCGTCCGCGCGTCCGGCGCGCGGCGCATGTTCTCACGCGCCCCTACGATTGTCTTTTGCCGATTTCGCGGCGCGGGTTACGCCGGCCTGATCGCGGCGCCTGGCTTACGCAGCCCGGCGCATTGATAGCGCGCGTCTCCGACGGGCGTCTTTAAATATCCCCTGGTAGTTTGTTTTCCGATCGCTCAACGCGCCCGCTTGAGCCACGCATCGTCTATTCTTCTGGTTTTTCTTCCGCGGCCTACCGGCCACTCCCGCCTTCCATGAATCGCTCGTATCGCTTTGGAACGTTGTGCGCGCTCGCGTTGTTCACCGCACTTGCGCTCGCGCCCGCCCCGGCCGTCGCGGACGGCGACGACACCGCGCTGACCAGTCTGATAGCACTGGCCTCGCAGCGCCTCGCCCTCGCGGAGCCCGTTGCACGCTGGAAGTGGGCAAACCATCAGGCGATCACGGATACGCCGCGCGAGAACGCGTTGCTCGCCGATGTCGAAAAGCGCGCAGTCGCCGCGAACGTCGATCCGGCGTTTGCGCACGCCTTCTTCCAGGATCAGATCGACGCCAGCAAGGACGTGCAAAACGCGCTATTTGCCACTTGGCGCAGCACGCGGCCGCCCGAAGGCCCTGCGCCCGACCTGGCCACCAGCACGAGGCCGCAGTTGGACAGGCTGACGCAGTCGCTTGTCGCCGGACTCGCGCGCGTACAACCGCTGCGCACGGCGCAGGATTGTCCGTCGCGCGTGGCGCAATCGCTGGCTAACTGGAAATCGCTGACGCGCTACGACTCGACCCGCTCGGGCGCCTTGACACGCGCTCTCGGTCACGTTTGCGAAGCGGGTGGAGTCGGCGCAACGGGTTGATCGGTCTGTGCGATCGAATCGACGGCTTGGAACACCCATCAGTCTGCCGTGCTCAGGCCCGGATTGAACCCGTCCCAAGCAGCCGGCCGCTGGCCGGGTAAAACCCCTTAATTAAGCCAGGCTTGGCGCAGGCGTGCCGTTCGAGACGCTGAGTGGCATCACACGCAAGCCGCGCGCAAGATGGCTCTGCAGAAGACGATACGTCGACAGCTCGAATGGCCCGGCCACACTCGAAGCATGCAGCGCCGCTGCCTGCGCGAGCGAAGGCGCGAGCCCGAGGTAACGCCACCGGTCGACAACATGAAAAGCGCGCGCGTGCGACGCTTCTTCGCGCTCCTCAAATACGATCGGACCTTCGAACGGCCAGGGTGCATCCACGGGATCGCTCTTCGTGACGCGCGGCACCCGGTTATGGCCGGGGCGCAGCGTCGCGATCCACTGCGCCTCCGCGAGCATGGCGCCCAGCTCGCCGCCAGTCGCGCGCCACTCGACACGCCGCACTTGCTGCGCGAGCCGCATATCCTTCGACGAACGCCGCTCACCAGTCAAATGGGAACGCAAGCGCTGCCGCACACGTACGCTTCGCCCGACATACAACGGCAAATCGCCTTCTCCGTAGAACGCATAGACGCCGCATCCGGCCGGCGCGGTATCGAGCAGATCTTCGGTGATGTCGCCCGCAAGCCGGTAGCGCCGGGTGGTGCGCTCAATTTGCGCCTGCAACACGTCCGGCGGCACGAGACCGCCATGCAGACGTTGCCAGAACTGCCAGATCAGATCGGCATCGGCGAGCGCGCGGTGACGATCGGACGGGACAAGACCATGACGTTCGACCAACGCGTCGAGCCCGTGGCGCTTCTCCGCGGGAAACAATGCACGCGACAGGCGCACGGTGCACAGCACATCTGGATCGAACGCGATTCCGGCCCGGCGAAACTCCCCGCGCAGAAAGCCGCGGTCGAAACTGGCGTTGTGCGCGACGAACAGCTTGCCCTTCAGACGTTCGAATAACGCAGGCGCGATGGCATCGAACGTTGGTGCGCCCCGCACCATCGCGTTCGTAATACCGGTGAGTTGCTGAATGAATGAAGGAATCGATTGCTGAGGGTCGACCAGGCTACTCCAGCGCGACACGCCGGCAGGTCCTATTTCAACCACACCGACTTCGGTGATGCGATGCTCACTGGTCGAGCCGCCGGTGGTTTCAAGGTCGACGAAGACGATCGGCACATCTAGGGCCGGTTCCGGCAAAAACTGTTCAGACATGAAAGGGATACTTTGGACGCGTGGCTTTGCGGCAAGTATGCACCAGTTAGCCGCTGCGCACCCAGCCAGCATTGCTTTGCCTTTGTCGCCAGGCGACACGAAAAGTGAATCCCCGCACGCCCCATGAGCCGCCCGTAAAACCGCGAATTATTATGTTTTTACGACACCGATTTGAAATTCCAACTTCACTGTTTTGTCTTCCACCCTTTCCCTTAACTAATCCGAACCAGGTAGTTAATAACGTCAGGCACAGCGTCAATAACGAATGGCAATAAAAAAGCCTTCGCATCTGGCGAAGGCTTTGTGACGATCAGATTGCCCAGCGGCACACGCAGCGCAGCGCCGTGCGACTTACAACGGCTGGATGTTCGCCGCCTGCTTGCCCTTCGGGCCGGCCTTGACCTCGAACGAGACGCGCTGGCTTTCCTTCAGCGACTTGAACCCTTCGGTGCGGATCTCCGAAAAGTGCGCGAACAGGTCTTCGCCACCCGAATCGGATGTAATGAAGCCAAAGCCCTTAGCATCGTTGAACCATTTGACGATACCAGTTTCCATATTCCAGTTTCCTCGATGATTTATCAAAATCGGGCATTGCCCTCAAGCTGTGTTTCATGGCCATTTTAGCCGCGATCGAGCATTTTTAAATGCCCTACGCATCAGATCCGGCATTTGAAATTCAGCCTTGCCGTTATACGGGGAACGAAGAATCGACGTCAAGCGAATTTTTCATATTCGCTTAGTATGCAGCGCGATAAGTCGATGCCAAACGAATCGAAATCGTGACGCCATATTCAGTGAAAACTGAATATAATTTCAAGTCAAAATTACTCGTTAGAAATCTAAAACTTGATCGGTATCGGCAAAAATTTCAGCACGCGGCCAGAATATGTAACAAGAAATGTTTTTAGTAAGTGTTTGTCCGAGTTGTTGCGCCGCATCTATCGCAGCATGATGGAAATCGGTAGCAAGAAGTAATAGCGTCAGGAGATTGCAATGCTGTTCAATGAATTCCGCCGCGTCATCGTCTGGCTCACCCAGTCGCACGCAAAAAAGACGGCTCCCGTTCAATCCACGCCAGCCGACGCGTCACCTTCGGTCTTCGAATTCGATCCTATGTGGCACGGGGATCACTGGCAAAATCTGCTCTCGTCCCCCATGGACGCGCGCCGCTACGTGATGGAAGACTGGAGCGTCTCGGTGGCGACCGATTGGGGCGAAGTGGACGACGTTGCGCCGGCGCACTAACTGACGTTCGCGAATCCGCAATCGTCAGGCAAAAAAAAAGCGCGACTGGAAAGTCGCGCCGACAAAGGTTTGGAGATCTTTTTCGTCAACGAAAAAGTCTGCTTCGGAAAGCAGAGATTTCAGTATAACTGCTGAGACGATATCGATTATTCGCACAATCAACAATCATCTATTTCCATTACAACAACAATCCTTTGTTACGATTTATCGTGTTGTTTTTTTGCCTCGATTACTGTAGCAAATGAACAACGCGATTCGATTGACTCGCCTCTCCCACTCCCTCGCAATAACGCCACGAGCCTTTATCAGCAAGGCTTAAACGGCATTCGCCTATCGTTTCAAATCCAGTAATACTTTATTGCGCAATTCGGAACATCCACTTTGCGAGCGTCTCTCTACACTCGACGTAATCGGAAACCGGCGTGCCTGGAGTACAGCACGCTTCTCATGCGGATTTCGCCTCTCGCAGCGCCCGCGTGAAGGTCTCCTTAAGCCTGGGTTCAATGCCCATTCTCGCTCTCGGAGTTACAAGATGAAAAAGACACTCATGGTCGCGGCCCTCACGGGCGTTTTTGCAACGGCAGCACATGCCCAGAGCAGCGTCACGCTGTATGGCTTGATCGACGCCGGCATCACCTATACGAATAACCAGCATGGCCACAGCAACTGGCAAGAAACGAGCGGTTCGGTGAACGGCAGCCGTTGGGGCTTGCGTGGTTCTGAGGACCTCGGTGGCGGCCTCAAGGCTATCTTCACGTTGGAAAACGGCTTCGGCATCAACGACGGCACGCTGAAGCAAGGTGGCCGTGAATTCGGCCGCCAAGCGTTCGTCGGTCTGACGAGCGACCAGTTCGGCGCCGTGACCCTCGGCCGTCAATACGACAGCGTGGTCGACTACGTGGGTCCGCTGGCACTAACCGGCACGCAATACGGCGGCACGCAGTTCGCGCACCCGTTCGATAACGACAACCTGAACAACTCGTTCCGCGTCAATAACTCGGTCAAGTACCAGAGCGTGAACTACGGTGGCTTCAAGTTCGGCGGCATGTACGGCTTCTCAAACCAGGCTGACGGCTTCGCCAACAATCGTGCTTACAGCGCGGGCGCATCGTACAACTGGGGCGGCCTGAACCTCGGCGCTGCCTACCTGCAACTGAACAGCAACGGCGCAACAGGCGCGGCTGCGGCGTTCAATTCGGGCGGTGCCGTGTCGAGCGACAACACATTCTTTGCTGCTCGTCAGCAAACGTGGGGCGCAGGTGCTAATTATGCGTTCGGCCCGGCTACCGTCGGCCTCGTGTACACCCAAACAAATCTCTCGGGTCTGGCCGGCATCGGCGCGGGCGCGTCGGGTCAAACGGGCGGTATCGCATTCGGCGGCGGCAGCGCTCACTTCCAGAACATCGAAGCTAACGCTCGCTACGCTCTGACGCCGGCAGTGAGCATCGCCGGTTCGTACACGTACACTCGCGCAAGCCTGGCCGGGACGCGTCCGCATTGGAACCAGTTCAACTTGCAAACGGCGTACGCGCTGTCCAAGCGTACGGATGTGTACCTGCAAGGCGAATACCAGCAAGTCAACGAAAACGCCATCGTCGATGCCGACATCAACGGTCTGGGCGCTTCGAACAACAACAAGCAAATCGCTGTGACCGCAGGTCTGCGTCACCGCTTCTAAAGCAGCTGGCAATACCTGCAGTATCGAAGGCGCCGTTCGCGGCGCCTTTTTTATGCCTCACCGAAAGCACGCGTGCCTGTTGCAATGCAGGCGCCGGCGATTGTGTCGAAACGGCCTGAACGAGCGCCCTCGCCCGCCTCACCCGACACGCCAATGCATTGGCCTAGCCGCCGGTGTCAGGCAGCGGATACTTGACGTCCAGTAGATCGATCGACTGTGGACCGGCCGGTGTGTGCAACGTCACCGTATCGCCGATTTTCGCTTTGAGCAGCGCCCGCGCAATCGGCGAGATCCAGCTCACGTGGCCGACATCCAGATCGACCTCATCGACACCGACAATCGTCACGATATGCACCTCGCCGTCCTCCGTTGCGTATTCGACGGCCGCGCCGAAGAAAACCTGGTCGACGTTTTCCTGTTTGCTGCTGTCGACCACTTCGGCGATGTCGAGGCGCTTGGTCAGAAAGCGGATCCGCCGGTCGATTTCTCGCAGACGGCGTTTGCCATAGATGTAATCACCGTTTTCCGAGCGGTCGCCGTTCGAGGCCGCCCACGACACCAGTCTGACAACCTCCGGCCGATCGACATCGATCAGACGCAGCAGTTCATCGCGCATACGCCGGTAACCGGCGGGCGTGATGTAGTTTTTTGTACCCGGTGGGATTTCGGGTTGGGCGACGTCGAGATCGTCGTCATTCTCTTCACTCGACTCTTTGACAAAGGCCTTGTTCATGATGGTCCGGTAACTGCAGCAAGCGACTGCCTATCAAGGGTACACGATCGGAGCAATGGGACAAATCGCAGTTACACGCTTCCCTTTTTTGAAACCTTTGCTATAATCTCGTTTCTGCGTGCGGCTGTAGCTCAGTTGGATAGAGTACTTGGCTACGAACCAAGGGGTCGTGGGTTCAAATCCTGCCAGCCGCACCACTTATTCAAGTGGCCTCCCTCCGGGGAGGCCTTATGTTTTACCCCGGTTTCATTGAATTTAGCGTCACAAGTTTAGCGTGCGGCTGTAGCTCAGATGGATAGAGTACTTGGCTACGAACCAAGGGGTCGTGGGTTCGAATCCTGCCAGCCGCACCATCTATAAAGGGGCCTTCCGATCGGAAGGCCCTTTGTTTTTTACGTCGCCGTTTTGCTTCACGGCGACTACCCCTCCAAGCCAAGCCCTCAGCCCGAAGGCATCACCGCAACTATCGCGGCGCCGACTGAATATCACCGATTTGCCCGTCGGGACTCGGTACATCCTCGAACGAACCTTCCACCGACTCTTCGCCGATCGGCTCCGCTCGCTCGCCAGTCACCGCCTGCGCCTCGCGTAGCACATCGCCCACGTTATCGCCGAAGCGACTTTCGACGAACGCCCGCAGCAGTGCGGTTCGCAACGAGTCTCCTCGCCCTTCCACGGTTCGATGGCCGCCTTCGAATTCTGCGATGCAATGTGCCGCACCACGATCGGTCCGCTCACGCACCTCCAAGCGTTGCGCACGCTCCAGCACCGCGGCGGCCGCTTCCCATGACGTGGACGGCGTAAAACGGCCGTCCCACGGGCGACCACGGTCACTGCCGCGGATCGAGACGGTTTCGCCGCTGTCGGTAAAGTGGATTTCGCGCACGAAGTCGTGCAGGCTGCGGGCTACCCAATAGTCGAGCGCCACGCCGGTGAGATCAGCTACGTTCATAAGCGTTCTCCCTGAAGTTCAGGTGAGACTCGCTGGCAGGCGGGTGCGTTCAGATTCCAACGAGTGCCGCCCGAAGACCGCCAAAGGCGACCAGACGCCCTCGGTCGAACAGACTTCAGCCAGCCGTCAGATCAGTAGTCCGCCCGCTCGCGGTCGATCCGCATCCCGCCGTCGTGACGGTGATGCCCTTCCTCGCTCGGCCGCTCGCGCGCAATACGCATCACGTCCGGATTCGTACGCACGCGGCGCATGACATTGGCGAGATGAACACGATCGCTCACCTGGATCACGAAGCGCAGCACCGTGGATTCCTGCGAGAGATCTTCGTCCATCGCAATGTGGACGATGTTCGCATCCGCCGATGTAATGTCGGCAGCCACGCGGGCGAATACACCCTTGGTGTTCTTGACCAGCACCTTCACTGCGACGTCGAACAGACGTCCCGGCTGCGGCGCCCACGCCACATCGATCCAGCGCCCCGGATCGCGCCGGTGGATACGCTGTGCGACGCGGCAATCCGTGGTGTGGATTGCCATGCCGAGGCCGATACCGATGTAGCCCATGATGTCGTCGCCAGGAATCGGACGGCAGCAGGCGGACAACTGAACCGACATCCCTTCGGTGCCAGTGATGACGACTGGCGGCGCATGCGACGTTGTGCCGTCACGCGAGCCATCGTCGTCGGCATCGCGCCCGCTCATCAGCACTTCGATACGCTTGGCCATGACCGCCGCGACGCGCCGGCCCAGCCCGATATCCGCGAAGATTTCCTGACCGCTCTTGTTGCCGGTCCACTGCACGAGCTTTTCCCAGGCTTCCGGCGTCACGTCCGACAGCGCCAGCCCGTAGCCCTTCAGCGCCTGGTCGACCAGGCGCTCGCCGAGCTGAACGGACTCGTTCAAACGCATCGTCTTCAGATAATGGCGGATCGCCGAACGTGCCTTGCCGGTACGCACGAAACCGAGCCAGGCCGGATTCGGCTTCGAATACGGCGCCGTGATCACTTCGACGATATCGCCGCTCTTCAACTCGGTGCGCAGCGGCAGCAGTTCGTTGTTGATCTTCACCGCGACACACTGGTTGCCCAGGTCGCTGTGGATCGAATAGGCGAAGTCGAGTGCAGTGGCGCCGCGCGGCAACGCCATGATCCTCGACTTCGGCGTGAACACGTAGACCGCATCCGGGAACAGATCGATCTTGACGTGTTCCAGGAATTCGCTCGAATCGCCCGCTTCGCTCTGAATGTCGAGCAGCGACTTCAGCCACTGATGCGCACGCTTCTGCACGTCGTTCAGATCGGCGCCGCCGTTCTTGTACAGCCAGTGCGCGGCCACGCCCGCCTCAGCGATCTCGTGCATCTTGCGCGTGCGCACCTGGAACTCGATCGGCGCGCCGAACGGGCCGACCAGCGTGGTGTGCAGCGACTGATAGCCGTTGACCTTCGGGATCGCGATGTAATCCTTGAACTTGCCCGGCACCGGCTTGTAGAGCGCGTGCAGCGCGCCGATGCAGGTGTAGCACTCCAGCGCGCTCTCGACCACCACGCGGAACCCGTACACATCCAGCACCTGCGAGAACGACAACTGCTTGTCGCGCATCTTCTTGTAGATACTGAAGATGGTTTTCTCACGGCCGGTGACTTCGGCGTCGAGCTTCGCGTCGACAATCGCGCGCTGCACCGACTCCAGAATCTTGCCGACCACTTCACGCCGGTTGCCGCGCGCGGCCTTGACGGCTTTTTCGAGCGTGGCGTAGCGATGCGGGTTGAAGTTCGCGAAGCTCAGGTCCTGCAGTTCGCGATAGGTATTGTTCAGGCCGAGCCGGTGCGCGATCGGTGCGTAGATGTCCAGCGTTTCGCGCGCCACGCGACGGCGCTTCTCATGCGGCACCGCACCCAGCGTGCGCATGTTGTGCAGCCGGTCGGCGAGCTTCACCAGAATCACACGGACGTCGCGCGCCATGGCGAGCAGCATCTTGCGGAAGTTTTCCGCTTGCGCCTCTTCGCGATTGCGAAACTCCATCTTGTCCAGCTTCGACAACCCGTCGACCAGTTCCGCGACCTTGGCGCCGAATCGCTCGGCGAGTTCGGCCTTGGTCACCCCCTGGTCTTCCATCACGTCATGCAGCAGCGCCGCCATCATCGCCTGGGCGTCGAGATTCCAGCCGGCGCAGATTTCGGCGACGGCGACAGGATGCGTGATGTAGGGCTCGCCGCTCTGGCGATACTGGCCGAGGTGGGCTTCGTCGCTGAAATGGAACGCCGCCTTGATGTCCTTGATCTCTTCCGGCTGCAAATAGCCGGCCAGAACGGATGTCAGCTTGGCGATCGAAACGACGTCATGCCGGCGCGGTTGCTCCGGCGTGACGGTCGGCCCGAAGAGATGGCGAAACGACTGTTCGAGGACCGCGTCGATGTACTTCCGTGCAGACGAGGGCGAGTCAGTGTCGTGTTCCACTTCCGTGGCGGTGGGCGGGGTAGCACTCAATTTCGCCTCCGTAGCGGTTAGGGTTGGACACCGGTCTGCACGTTGATGCAATTACATGTGGCAAATACGTGTGGCAAATGCGGGCAATCGAAAACCGAGCACTGGCCTTAAACAGGCACCTTCTTCAACATTTCGACGCCAACCATGCCAGCTGCGATTTCACGCAACGCGACAACCGTGGGCTTGTCGCGGCTTTCGATCTTCGGCGTGTGGCCTTGCGCGAGCTGACGCGCGCGATAGGTTGCGGCAAGCGCGAGTTCGAAACGGTTCGGGATCTGTTTGAGACAGTCTTCGACGGTAATGCGGGCCATGTTGGATTCCTTCTCAGTATGTTGCTTATTCTACCTTATGTGCTCGACACACCGCCGCGCTCACGCGTGTGGCAGGTGAATGCCGAGCTGCACGAAAAGCTGCGTGTGGCGCGCGTATTGCGAGGCGAAGCGCGAACGCGTCGCGGCCACGAGGCACCGCAGTTCACCGAGCGCGCGTTCGAAGTTGTCGTTAATCACGACGTACTCCGCTTCGGCCGCGTGCGCCATCTCGCTGCCGGCGGCCAGCAGACGGCGTGTAATCACGTTCGGTTCGTCCTGGCCGCGCTTTTTCAAACGCTCTTCGAGCGCATCCAGAGACGGCGGCAAGATGAAAATCTCAACCGCGTTATGAAACTGTTTCTTCACCTGTTGCGCGCCCTGCCAGTCGATTTCAAGCAGCACGTCGTGCCCGCTCTTCATCTGCTCCTCGATCCACACGCGCGAAGTCGAATAATAGTTGCCGTGCACTTCCGCGCTTTCCAGAAACTCGCCAGCCGCGTGACGCGTCAGGAAATCGTCGACCGTCGTGAAGTGATAGTGCTCGCCGTCCTGCTCCTTCGGACGCGGCGGGCGCGTCGTGTACGAAATCGACAGGCGGATCGCGTCGTCGCCGGCGAGCAGCGCATTCACGAGCGTCGACTTGCCCGCGCCCGAAGGCGCGACCACCATGAACAGGTTGCCGGGATAAGCACCGGCGTAGGGGTTGCGCGGTGCGCTGGTTTCGCGTGTGTGGTCGGTCATGTTATCGAGGCTCCTGCCTTACTCCAGATTCTGTACTTGCTCGCGCATCTGCTCGATGAGCAGCTTCAGGGTCATCGACGAATCGGCCAGTTCCTTTGCGGCGGCCTTCGAGCCGAGCGTGTTCGCTTCGCGATTCAGTTCCTGCATCATGAAGTCGAGCCGCTTGCCGACCTTGCCGCCCTTCTCGATCACATGACGCGTTTCGTTCAGGTGAGCCGTGAGGCGCGTCAGTTCTTCGGCGATGTCGATGCGGATGCCGTACATCGTCACTTCCTGGCGAATCCGTTCGTTGATTTCTTCGCGCGAGACGATCGTCGCTGCCGTATCCGGCGCTGCGATGCCGAGCGCTTCCTGCAAACGTTCGACGATCTTCTGCTGATGCTTCGCGATCAGTTCCGGCACGAGCGGCGTGATCTTCGTGACAATCGCTTCCATCTCGGTGACGTTGGCGAGCAGCATCGTTGCCAGTTGCGCACCTTCGCGGGCGCGCACGTCGATCAGATCGACAATCGCCTGCTTGCCGCACGCGAGCACCGCGTCGCGCAGCACGTCCGGCGCCACGCCGGTTTCGGCCAGCACGCCCGGCCAGCGCAGAATTTCGCCGGTACGCAGGCGCCCGGCTTCCGGGAACGTCGAGAGTACGGTGCGTTCGAGCAGGGCCAGTTGCGCAAGCGCATCACGATTGACCGAGCCCGCGTTAGCCGACTGCTCACTGCGTTGCAGATTGATACGAATGTCGACCTTGCCGCGCGAGAGCTTGTTCATCAGCATTTCGCGCAGGGTCGGCTCGCAAACGCGCACGTCTTCCGGCATCCGGAAATTCAGATCGAGAAAGCGCGAGTTCACCGTGCGCAGTTCGACCGATACGCTGACGCCACCTGTGCCCGAGGCCGCGACGAGTTCGCGCGTGGCGCTCGCATAGCCAGTCATGCTGTAGATCATCGTATTTCTCGCGATTGTGGCCATGCGTTTGACGATGGCCGGAGAGTTGAATCGCCCGGCGTGTACGAGACGCGGGGCGGAGAATCCGCATTATCCCATTTTTACCGACGGGACCGCTTTGCACGGGCGCCGCCACCCGCGAAGTGCTATCCCGCGCAGAGCCCCGCCACATGCGGGCAGCCGTCCGACGGACAGGCTGTCCCGCGCCCAACGCGATCGGCGGTAAAATTGCGCTTTCCCTCCTGCTTTTCTTCCAGACCGATCCCAACATGACCAACAACACCCAACGCCCCAGCGGCCGCCAGGCCAATCAGCTGCGCGACGTGCGCATCACGCGCCACTACACCAAGCATGCGGAGGGCTCGGTGCTGGTCGAATTCGGCGACACCAAGGTCATCTGCACGGCGAGCATCGCCGAAAGCGTGCCGTCGTTCCTGCGCGACCGCGGCCAGGGCTGGCTGACCGCCGAATACGGCATGCTGCCGCGCGCCACGCATACCCGCAGCGACCGCGAAGCCGCGCGCGGCAAGCAAACCGGCCGCACTCAGGAAATCCAGCGTCTGATCGGCCGCGCACTGCGCTCGGTGTTCGATCTCGAGAAACTCGGCGCGCGCACGCTGCATATCGATTGCGACGTGATCCAGGCCGACGGCGGTACGCGCACGGCCAGCATCACCGGCGCGTTCGTGGCCGCCCATGACGCGGTAGCCAAACTGCTGGCTACGGGCCGCATCGAAACCTCGCCGATCAGCGACTACGTAGCGGCGATTTCGGTCGGCGTGTACAACGGCCTTCCGGTGCTGGATCTCGACTACGACGAAGATTCGCAATGCGACACCGACATGAACGTGGTGATGACGGGCGCGGGCGGTTTCGTCGAAATTCAGGGCACGGCCGAAGGCGTGCCTTTCTCGCGCGATGAAATGAATTCGCTGCTCGATCTGGCGAGCGACGGCATCAACACGCTGATCGCGAAGCAGAAAGAAGCGTTGGAGCAAAAGAGTGAGTGAGATTCGCCAGGGCAACGGCGCTGCGGCGTCCGGTTCGCCGTTGAAGAAAGTCGTGCTGGCGTCGAACAACGCGGGCAAACTGCGCGAGTTCGCCGCACTGCTCGGCGCGGCCGGCATCGACCTGATTCCGCAGGGCGAGCTCAACGTGCCGGAGGCGGAAGAGCCGTATCCCACCTTCGTCGAAAACGCGCTGACCAAGGCACGTCACGCGGCGAAGCTCACTGGCCTGCCCGTGCTCGCCGACGATTCCGGTCTGTGCGTGCGTGTTCTGCGCGGCGCGCCGGGCGTTTATTCGGCGCGCTACGCGCAGCGTGCAGGGGGTGAAAGGAGCGACGCGGCGAACAATGCACAGCTCGTTTCAGCCTTGCAGGGTGAAACCGATCGTCACGCGTATTACTACTGCGTGCTGGCGCTCGTGCGTCATGCGGACGATCCCGAACCGCTGATCGCTGAAGGTCGCTGGCACGGCGAAATGCTGGATGCACCACGCGGCGAGCACGGCTTCGGCTATGACCCGTACTTCTTCCTGCCCTCGCTGAATGCAAGTGCCGCGGAACTCGAACCGGCGGTGAAGAACGCCAGCAGCCACCGCGCGATTGCTTTGCGCCAACTGCTCGCGCGCTTGACGGAGGAAGCGTGATTCCGATCAAACCGGCGCCCGCCGATATCGGCAACGGCGTCATCAAGGCATTTACGTCGCCAGGCAGCATTCGCCTGACGTCGTTGCCGCCGTTGGCGTTGTATGTGCACTTTCCGTGGTGCGTGCGCAAGTGCCCGTACTGCGACTTCAACTCGCATGAATGGAAAGGCGATACGTTCCCGGAGACCGAATATCTCGACGCGCTGCGCGCTGACCTCGAATTAGCGCTGCCGCTCGTGTGGGGCCGCCAGGTGCACACGGTGTTCATCGGCGGTGGCACACCCAGCTTGCTGTCGGCGGCGGGGCTAGACCGCATGTTGTCCGACGTGCGCGCGCTGCTGCCGCTCGACGCCGACGCGGAAATCACGCTCGAAGCCAACCCGGGCACCTTCGAAGCCGACAAGTTCGCGCAGTTTCGTGCAAGCGGCGTGAATCGCCTGTCGGTGGGTATCCAGAGTTTCAATGAAGCGCATCTGAAGGCGCTCGGCCGGATTCACGACTCGGCACAAGCACGCCACGCGGTCGAAGTGGCCGCGACCACCTTCGACAACTTCAACCTCGATCTGATGTTCGCGCTGCCTCAGCAGACGCTCGCGCAATGTCAGGCTGACGTGGAAACGGCGTTGTCGTTCGCGCCGCCGCATTTGTCGCTATACCACCTCACACTCGAACCGAACACGCTGTTTGCGAAATTCCCGCCTGCGCTCCCCGACGACGATGCTTCGGCCGACATGCAGGACTGGATTCACGAACGCACCACGGCCGCCGGCTATGAACGCTACGAGGTGTCCGCGTATGCGCAGCCGCATCGGCAGAGCAAGCACAATCTGAACTACTGGCGCTTCGGCGACTATCTCGGCATCGGCGCGGGCGCGCATACCAAACTGTCGTTTCCGAACCGCGTGCTGCGTCAGGTGCGCTACAAGCACCCGACCACCTTCATCGAGCAGGCATTGGCCGGCACGGCAGTGCAGGAAGAGAATGAGGTCGGGACGCGCGATCTGCCGTTCGAGTTCATGCTGAACGCACTGCGGCTGGTGGAAGGGTTTCCAGTGCACCGATTCATCGAGCGCACGGGGATGTCGATGACCTCCATCGAGCCGGCTTTGCAGGAGGCGGAACGGCGCAAGCTGATTACGCGCGACCACGAAAAGATCGCGCCGACGCCACTTGGCCAGGCCTTCCTGAATGATCTGCAGGCGCTGTTTCTGAAAGATCCGCAGTGATTACAGACCCGCTGAGCGCCGCAACAAGGATTTTTCAGGTTACAATTTAGGGCTTGGAGGTGTGGCCGAGCGGTTTAAGGCACCGGTCTTGAAAACCGGCGAAGGAGTGATCCTTCCGTGAGTTCGAATCTCACCGCCTCCGCCAGACAATCAATGAAAACGGGCCTCTCGGCCCGTTTTTCATTTCTGGCCATCAAAGAACCCGCCAATCGGCGAATGCCCAAAGTGTCGAACGGGTAAGCAACTGTAAATAAAGCCCGATTAAACCGAGGCTTCGTAATTTGCCGTCACAAGGCAGGCCGAACGAATACGGCTTCCGGCTCCTCCAACTCGTGAAGAGGGAGGAACCATGCTCAAATTACTGTTAACGATAGGTTTCGCAGCGGGTCTTTCCGGATGTATCGTCGCGCCGCCCTATGGCTACGCACCGGCATACGGATATGCCCCCGGCTACTACGCCGCCCCGAGCGTCAGCGTGGGTGTTGGCGTGGGCGGTTATTACGGCGGCCGCGGCAGGTGGTAATTTCGGGCCAAGCTCGCCCTTGGCCAAGTTTGTATCAGTCAATATCTCGGCACCACCCGCATTAAGGGGAACCCCTCCCTCAACATCTCGCTCCCATGGTCGATATCAAGACTATCTGTGCCTTCAGCACGCCAGGGAGTTGCTCATGAAATTCCGCACTTTAGCCGTTGCACTGATTTGGGTTGCCGCGAGCACGGGCGTGTCGTCCGCTCTTGCAGGCACGGCAACGGCGCTGTCCGACGACGACAGCGCGGCAGTGTTCGGCTCAGCCCGGTTGTCCAATCTGCAGGACGTCGGCGGCAGCGCAAAAGCTGGTGCGTCCGCCGCTATCGTAGGAGCAAATGCGCTCAGCGGCGCAAGCGGCAACATCGGCGTGAATCTCTCAGCCGGTGCCCTGAATGCGCAGGCCAACCAGATCGCCCTCGTCACCACATCGCAAGCCGCGATCGTCTCGCAACAGAATGTGCATACCGCCGCGCAAGTGACGGGCAGCGCCTCCGCCAAACTCGGTGCCGGCTCGCTGACGGCGGCGAGCGGCAACGTCGGTGTGAATATCGCGTCCGGGGTGGGCAATGCCCAGTTCAACGGGCTCATCATTCACTGAGTCGAAACGCCTCGACACCGCCACGACTTAAATCAGCGCGGTCGCCTCGACCTCGACCTTCAAGCCGTAATGCAGATGTGGAACCGGCACGACGGCCCGCGCCGGCCGCGCTTCGCCTGCCCAACCCGCGTAGATCTGGTTGAAGCTCGCCCAATGTTCGACATCGGCGATATAGACGCGCACCTGCACCAGTTGCGCAATGCTGCTGCCAACGCCTTCGAGCGCAGCCTGCAGGTTGGCCAGCACCTGTTCTGCCTGGACCTCGAACGAGGCTTCAGCGAGCTTCTCGCCCTGCGCGTTGATCGGCAACTGTCCCGAGACGAAAACAAAACCATTCGCAATCGCGACGTGACTGTAGTGGCCGCCCGGCTTTGCCAATGCAGCTGGATTGTCCATGTGCGGCAGACGCGGGTCGTGCTGACTAACAGCCATGAGTGAAACTCCAAAGGGGATGGCGCCTACGCGGCGGGTAATGACGCGCATGGTGCCGTACGCGTGAGACGCATCACACGCTAAGCGCGTCCAGCTTCTCGCGCGCGTCGGCGCAACGGCGATTCAGGTCGCGATGCATCAACTGGCTGTCGAGCAGCGCCGATACATCAGACAAACCGTAATCAAAGCGCAAGACGTATTCAATGTCTGTGTAATCGTGATAGGCGCCGCTGTCTGCCAGCTTCTGCGCTTCGGCGAAAGCTGCATGTTGCCGCTCGCCGTTCATCAAATCTCTGATCGCCATGATTGCCGCTCCGAGGAACAGTGACTCCATCATAGCAATGCAAATTGAAACGCACGGTCGCGCGCACGCAACACCTGGTGTTTTCCGTAGTCGCGTGAGTTAGTTAGCGCGAAGCATGCAAGCGGGTGTGCCGCGCGCTCCACGCCTGGCAACCAACCGCACTGTATGCACCATTCAGCGGCAAATACGCCTCGCGCAGCTTCAAGCGGCCGCGACGGGCACCTTCATTCCATGCCATTTGACAACCAGAATCCGGCCGACATAGCACAGCATGCCCGCGACACCCACGACGACGCCCATGCCCTTGGGCGAGCCATCCTGCCAGAGCCCAACCGCGAGACTCGACAGCGCGCCGAGCGCAAGCTGCACAGCGCCGAACACGGCAGCCGCAGCGCCGGCATTCATCGGATAGCGATGCATCAGATCGGTCGTGCAGTTAGCGGACAACAACCCCACGACTCCGACCACGAAGAACAATCCGAAGACGATCGACCACAACCCGCCCCACCCCGTAAGCGAAACGAGACAGACGAACAAGGACGCGATGCAACTCACGGTCGCGGCAAACGAAATGATCGGCAGCGAACCGAGCCGTCCGACGAGCCGGGTATTCATGAAGTTACCGAACATGATGCCGACGATATTCAGCGCGAACAGAAAGCCGTAATGCTGTGCCGATACATGGAAATATTCGATGTACACGAACGGCGTCGCGGTGATGTACGCGAACATCGACGCGAACGCCATGCCGCCGCACAGCATGTGCCCCCACGCGACCGGATCGCGCAACAACTTGCCATAGGCACCGAACGATTTCAGCAGCGCCGAATGCGCACGTTTTTCACGCGGCCACGTTTCCGGCACCTTGAGGAACGCGGTCACCGCGCACACTGTACCGAATAGCGTCAGCACAATAAAAACGACGCGCCAGCCGCCAAGCAACAGCAACTGGCCGCCGATTAGCGGCGCGAGCAACGGCCCGATCGACGTGACGATGGCGAGCATCGACAGCACGCGCGCGGCATCGGTCGGCCCGTGCGCGTCGCGGGCAATCGCGCGCGCCAGCACCGAGGCCGCGCCCGCACCGAGCGCCTGCACGAAACGAAACGTCACCAGCGAGCCGATCGAAAACGACAGCGCACATGCCACGCTGGCCAGCGCGTACATGATGATGCCGCCGAGCAACACAGGGCGGCGGCCATAGGTATCCGACAGCGGACCATAGAGCAGCATGCCGATCGAAAAGCCGAACATGAAGCTCGTAAGCGTGGTTTGCGCGGCGCCGGTGCTGATGGCGAATGCCTGCGCGATCGTCGGCAGGCTCGGCAGATACATATCGATGGAAATCGGCCCGCATGCGGCAAGCGCACCGAGCAACAGAATCAGCCGGCCATCGGGCCGGCTTCTGGTGACGTGAGACATGGGAATCCAGATGAAGCGCCGCGCCGTCATCGGCAGCGAAACGCGGTGAAACGGGGAAAGCAGCAAATGACGGCCCCAATTGTACGCGACGGTTAAACCATCGGTTGCGTCCAGGCATGCGTAGCCGCGGATCACTGAGGCGCCGCGACAAGCGCGCCGCCGATCGGTTAAGCTGCCGCGAGAACGCTTCCTGGCGTGACACCAACCTGTCCGCTGCGCCCTTCCACACTGCCCTGCCCGACCCTGCCATGACTGCCTTCCTGTTGATCTGGAGCCCCAAGAAATGGCCGTGGCCCGAGTTGCCGGACGTAGCGAAGCGGGTCGCCGCAAGCGTAGCGGTGGCTGACGTCTGGGGTTGCGGATTTTCCCGCAGCATCCTGCCGGGCGACCGCGTCTTTCTGCACCGTGTGGCACAGGAGCCGAAGGGCATTTTCGGCTCCGGCTACGTGACGCGCGCGCCGTACGAGGTCCCGGATCCCGCGACGAAACGCGGTTACCGGTTGTGCATCGACTTCGTGTACGACTGGGTGGTCGACGCGCACGAGAGCGTCGTGATTCCGCGCGAAGCGTTGCGCACGCATCCGTTTTCGGTGCAGACATGGGACGCCCAGAGCTCGGGCACCGTGATCAAGCCAATCGCCGAAGGCGCGCTCGAAAAGCGCTGGGCAGAGCTCACCGGCAAGCGCAAGCCACCGAAGCTTGACGCCCCCAGAGGCCCCATTCGCTCCAGCAAGGTAACGGCCCACAAGGCGGCAGCGGAAAAAACCGCGGCAGAAGGTCACACGAGGACGAGGACGAAGCCTGCGACGAAGAAACCAGCAGCAAAAGACGCGCACAAGGTCTAAGCGCCGGCCGGGGGTTGATGAAATACCGCCGCAGCGCGCGTAGCGCCGCTGGAAGTATGACGCCCTTGTCACCAGGGCGGAGTGTGCGAAAACACAGATTCCAGATGCACCACTACCGTGGCTGCGCGGGGGACCCGCTTAAGAGTTAGCGGTTTGAGCCGCTTTCTTTTGCCTATCTTTTCTTTGCGGCATGGTAACTATTCAGCGGTTGTAAACTGGAACCAGGCCATGCATAGTGAAGGACATGACGAAGATGCCCGACATCAAGGATCTGACGCCTGAACAGAAGGACGCACTGATCGTCGATCTTGTGAGGCGTCTGAACGAGCTTGAGGCGAAGCTTGAGAAGGACAGTCATAACTCCAGCAAGCCACCATCAAGCGACGGCCCGAAGCGCAAACCGAAGTCGTTGCGCGGCGTAAGCGGTGCACGCCCGGGAGCGCAGCCCGGTCATAAAGGCAAGACGCTAAAACGCGTGGCGCAACCCGATCACATTGAGATTCACCCGGTGGCGCGGGTGTGCGATGCATGCGGGGCACGGCTTGATTCCACACGGATCACCGTGGTGACTGAAGGACGTCAGGTGATCGATTTGCCGCCCACGCGTTTTGAGGTGACCGAACATCGCGTGCAGATCGCACAGTGTCGCTGCGGCAAACGTCATTCGGGCGTGTTTCCCGAAGGCGTAAGCCAGGCGGTGCAGTACGGTGCCCAGGTGCGCGCCGCGGCAGTCTATCTGACGCAGTACCAGCAACTGCCAGTGGGACGCACCGCTCAGGCGCTGACGGATCTGTTCGGTCTGCGTGTGAGTACCGGCACCGTGCAGCACAGCATTGATCAGGCAGCACATCTGCTGGCGCCCGCAGTTGAACAGATCAGCCAGGCACTGCATAAGCAGCCGGTCGTGCATTTCGATGAGAGCAGCATGCGCGTGGGACGTACGCCCCACTGGCTGCATACCGCGTCAACGCGCACGCTGAGCTGGTACGGTGCGCACCACAAGCGCGGTCGCGAGGCACTCGACAGTTTCGGCATTCTGCCTGGCTTCACGGGCATCGCGGTACATGACGGCTGGCGACCGTATGCCTACTATGACTGCGACCATGCGCTATGCAATGCCCACCATCTGCGCGAGTTGGTGTTTGTGCTGGAGTCCACCGGGCAGGCGTGGGCCCAGCAGATGATTGATCTGCTGTGTCAGGCCAAACGCGAGAGTGAGCTCAGTCTGGCCTGCGGCAACACGGCACTGAGTCGATCGCGCCAGCGCTATTACGCCAGGCGAAGTCGGGCGCTGATTGCTCTGGGAGACAGGCTTAATCCCCAGCAGGCGCGCGAGTCCAGGCGCAAGGAGCGGCGCGGCAAGATCAGGCAGAGCTTTGCCTACAATCTGCTGCGCCGCCTGCACACACAGACGCGCCAGGTATGGCGTTTTATTGCAGATCACCGTGTGCCGTTCGACAACAATCTGGCCGAGCGCGATATCCGCATGCCCAAACTCAAGCAGAAAATATCAGGGTGTTTCCGCTCTGTCTGCGGCATGGAGGCGTTCTGCACAATCCGCTCCTATCTCGCCACTTTGCGTAAGCAGAACCGCTCGCTGATCGATGCGCTGGCCTTGAGCTTTGCCGGTTTGGTCGTTTCGCCCCTGCCGGCCGCTGAATAGTTACGCGGCATGCAAAGAAAAGTAGGTGCCGCCCCGCACAGCAATGCTCTCAACTTAAGCCCAAAATGGCTTGTATACGGGGCGTTTGCCCTGTAAACTTCATCGCATAACTGATTGATAAATAAACGATATGAACTCAAATACCAGCGTCCTCCCAACTCCTGGCTGAGTTCTCCGATTTCCTGTTCGATCCGGCACTCGCTGAGCGCGTGCGTCTTTCTCCCACTGCCTTTACCCGCAATCGCATCCTGACGCTGCCACGCATGGCCGCGTTGCTGATGTCGGGCATGCGCACGAGCGTGCAGGCCGAGCTCGACGGGCTGTTTGGCGCGCTGCACGGGCAGGCGGTGCGCGCCCGCGCGGTGAGTGCACAGGCCTTCAGCAAGGCGCGCCGCGGCCTGTCGGCCGAGCTGTTCGAACTGGCCCGCGCGCGCCTGGTTGAACTGGCCCAACCCTACATTGATTCGATGCGCTGGAATGGCCTGAGGCTGCTCGCCGCCGACGGTAGCCGTCTGCGGGTAGGCACGCGCGAAGGCCATGATCTGCGCGCCGACCACTACGCATTTGCACTGTTCCTGCCGGGGCCCGAACTGACCCTGCACGCCGCGCTTCATCCGGCCGACGGCTCCGAGCGGCAGATGCTGTTCGAAGCGCTGGATGTGCTGCAGCCGCACACCGATCTGCTACTGCTTGATCGCGGCTATCTCGGCAACATGATGGTGGCCGCGCTGGCGCAGCGCGAGATCCCGTTCTGTCTGCGCGTGGATGCATGCGCCTGGACGTGCGTCACCGCCTTTGCGCGCAGTGGCGAGGCTGAGCGCATCGTGACACTGGCCGCGCCCAATGAACAGGACGCCCTTGACTATGAACTGGTGCGCACGCCCACCACGGTGCGCCTGATCCGTGATGTCACCCCTGGCGGACGTGTGCGTGTGCTGATGACCTCGCTGCTTGATCGCCAGCGCTATCCGGCTGCCACCTTCGGGGCGCTCTATCATCAGCGCTGGCGCATCGGGGAAGCGTTCAAACGGCTCAAGCACCGGCTGCGGCTGGAGGCCGTCACGGGGCTGGACTACCTGGCGCTGCAGCAGGACTTCGGCGCAAAAACCGTCGCCGACAACCTGTGCACACTGCTCAGCGATCTGGACGATGCGCATCATGATGATGAGCCTGCCAGCCGTCCTGATCGTGTTTATGCGCTGGGTGCCCTCAAGCCGATCCTCGGCGCGTGCCTGCTACGGATTGAACACTGCCTGAACCTGCTGCCCAAAGTCATGCCGGCCATCCACCAGGCCCGGTGTCGGATCCAGCCCGCCCGCTCTTACCCTCGACCGCCCCGAAAAGCCAAGCCCCATCACCATCTCGCGTACAAGCTTGCTTGATGAAATGGGGCTTAAGTTGAGAGCATTGCCCCGCACAGGGGCGAACGCTAATAGACCACAAAGAAATCAAGAAAAGGCACAGAAAACAGCACCCCGCCCCAGCATGGGCAAGCCCGAAACCTCTTCCCGCTGACTCCGGTACAATTTCCCCATCAAACCCTCAGCGCCGCGCCGAGCGCAAAAACCAGCACCCGCGCCGCTGCGCAACCCAAATTCCAGCCATCACCATGTCTAAAAACCAGACTCTCTTCGAGCGCGCGCAGCGCACCATCCCCGGCGGCGTGAACTCGCCGGTCCGCGCATTCCGTTCGGTAGGCGGCACGCCGCGCTTCATCGAGCGCGCGCAAGGCCCCTACTTCTGGGACGCAGACGGTCAGCGCTATACCGACTACATCGGCTCGTGGGGCCCGATGATCCTCGGCCACGTCCACCCGGAAGTGCTGGAAGCGGTCCAGCGCGTGCTGGCCAACGGCTTCTCGTTCGGCGCGCCGACCGAAGCGGAAGTGGAAATCGCCGAAGAAATCTGCAAACTGGTGCCGTCGATCGAACAGGTCCGCATGGTATCGAGCGGCACCGAAGCGACCATGAGCGCGCTGCGTCTCGCGCGCGGCTTCACGAACCGCAGCCGCATCGTCAAGTTCGAAGGCTGCTATCACGGCCACGCGGACAGCCTGCTGGTCAAAGCGGGCTCGGGCCTGCTCACGTTCGGCAATCCGACTTCGGCGGGTGTGCCGGTCGATATCGCCAAGCACACCACGGTGCTCGAGTACAACAACGTCGCGGAACTCGAAGAAGCGTTCAAGGCGTTCGGCAACGAGATCGCCTCGGTGATCGTCGAGCCGGTGGCGGGCAACATGAACCTCGTGCGCGCCACGCCCGAATTCTTGCAAGCCTTGCGGCGCCTGTGCACAGAGTACGGCTCGGTCCTGATTTTCGACGAAGTGATGTGCGGTTTCCGCGTCGCGCTGGGTGGCGCGCAAGAGGTCTACGGCATCACGCCGGATCTGACGTGTCTGGGCAAGGTGATCGGCGGCGGCATGCCGGCGGCAGCGTTCGGCGGCCGGCGCGACATCATGGCTCACCTCGCGCCGCTTGGCGGCGTCTACCAGGCTGGCACGCTGTCGGGCAATCCGATCGCGGTCGCCGCGGGCCTGAAGACGCTGCAACTGATCCAGGCGCCGGGCTTCTACGACACACTCACCGCTCGCACCACGCGTCTCGCGCAAGGTCTCGCGAATGTCGCGCGTGAAGCGAAGGTGCCGTTCGCGGCCGATTCGCTCGGCGGCATGTTCGGCCTGTACTTCACCGAGTCAGTTCCGACCAGTTTCGCCGAAGTCACGAAGAACGACGTGCCGCGCTTCAATGCGTTCTTCCACAAGATGCTCGACGCGGGCGTGTACTTCGCGCCGTCGGCGTATGAAGCGGGCTTCGTTTCGATCGTGCACGACGACGCGATCATCGACGCGACGATCGACGCAGCGCGCGGCGCGTTTGCCTCGCTCGCGGCCTGAAACCGGCGAGACACCGACCCCGCCGACACCAGCCTAGCCACCGTACCCGACCGGATCCCGATGTTTTCGCAAACCGACTTCGTCCATATGGAGCGCGCGCTCGCGTTGGCCAAACGCGGCATGTACACGACCGACCCGAATCCGCGCGTCGGTTGCGTGCTCGTCAAGAACGGCGAGGTGATCGGCGAAGGCTTCACTCAACCGGCCGGCCAGGATCATGCCGAAGTCCGGGCGTTGAAGGACGCGCGGTCACGCGGCCATGATCTGCGCGGCGCCACCGCCTACGTGACGCTCGAACCGTGCAGCCATTTCGGCCGCACGCCGCCGTGCGCGAATGCGCTGATCGAAGCACAGGTCGATCGCGTGGTCGCGGCGATGGAAGACCCCAATCCACAAGTCTCCGGGCGCGGCCTCACGATGTTGCGCGACGCCGGCATTGAAGTGCGTTGCGGGCTACTCGCCAACGAAGCACACGAACTGAACATCGGCTTCGTGTCGCGCATGACACGCGGCCGCCCGTGGGTCCGCATGAAAGTGGCGGCCTCGCTGGACGGCCGCACCGGCTTGCCGTCGGGCGTCAGTCAATGGATTACCGGCGAAGCGGCGCGCGCCGATGGTCATGCGTGGCGTGCCCGCGCATCAGCGATTCTGACGGGCATCGGCACCGTCAGGGAAGACGATCCGCGCATGACCGTGCGTGCTGTCGACACACCGCGCCAGCCGCAACGTGTGCTGATCGACAGCCAGCTCGACGTGCCGCCCGAAGCGCAGATTCTGGCCGGCGCACCCACACTGATTTTCTGCGGCAATCTCGATGAGCGTCATGCCGAGCGAGCCAGCGTACTGCGTGATCGCGGCGCGGAGATCGTGCAACTGGCGAACGCGGCGGGCAAGGTCGACCTGCCCGCCATGCTGAAAATACTCGGCGAGCGTAACGTCAACGAACTGCACGTCGAGGCGGGCTACAAGCTGAACGGCTCGCTGCTGCGCGAAGGCTGCGTCGACGAACTGCTGATCTATCTCGCGCCTAGCCTGCTCGGCATGGACTCGATGAGCATGTTCAATCTGAGCGCGCCGGAAACGCTCGACGGCCGCACGCAACTGAATTTCCATACAGTCGACCGGATCGGCGACGATCTGCGAATTCTCGCGCGCTTTGTGCCCCGCTCCGTGCCGCATCCGGCACCCGAAGCCGGAACCGAGCCCGCTCCCCAACCAACTTCGAATTGATCAAGGATTAGCACGATGTTTACAGGAATCGTCGCGGCGGTGGGCCGCATCGAATCAGTCAAGCCCCTCGGCACGGACGGCGACGCGGGCGTGCGTCTGAACGTCGAAGCTGGCGGCCTCGATCTCGAAGACGTCCAGCTCGGCGACAGCATCACGATCCAGGGCGCCTGCATGACGGTGGTGGAAAAAGCCGCGCATTCGTTCGAAGTGGATGTGTCGCGCGAAAGTCTGAACTGCACAGTCGGTCTCGGCGAACCGGGCGAAGTCAACCTGGAGAAAGCGCTGCGCGCGCATGACCGGCTTGGCGGCCATATCGTTTCGGGCCACGTGGACGGACTCGGCACCGTCACGCATTTCGCGCCGGTCGGCGAGTCACACGAACTGCGCGTGCTGGCGCCGCGCGAAATTGGCCGCTATCTGGCTTACAAAGGCTCGATCACGGTCAACGGCGTGAGCTTGACCGTCAACTCGGTTAAAGATCGCGACGACGGCTGTGAGTTTTCGATCAACCTGATTCCGCACACGGTGCAGGTGACGTCGCTGAAGAATTTGCGCGAGGGCTCGCAGGTAAATCTGGAGATCGATCTGATTGCGCGGTATGTGGAGCGGATGCTCTCGGCATCGCATGACGGCCAGCAGCCGTTGAAGTAATCGATTTGACGGGCCGTGCCCGGCATCGCAGTCCAGCGGGATTGGCCGGAAGCGGTTTTTTGCTCATCAACCGTAGCTGGACGCAGCCGCTAACTCGTCGCCGTCACAGCTTGAACGCCGAGGCCGATCCGCTGGCGAACATCCCGACTGTTGAGTAACGTACCGGCGGCGTCCATTGCGGACGCCGCCCGGCGCCTCACGGCCCCTGCGTCAACGAGCCGGTCGGTTACGCTTCAACTACCTCTCACTTGCGTTTCAATTGCGAGAGATCCCGCACGGCGCCACGGTCAGCGGAGGTCGCCAGCGCCGCATAGGCCTGCAACGCCTGCGACACCACGCGCTCGCGATTCACCGGCATCCATGCCTTGTCGCCGCGTGCTTCCATGGCTTCGCGACGGCGCGCCAGCTCCTCGTCCGACACCGCCAGGTGCATCTTGCGATTAGGAATGTCGATCTCGATTACATCGCCTTCTTCCACCAGACCAATCGTGCCGCCTTCGGCCGCTTCCGGCGAAGCATGTCCGATCACGAGGCCCGACGACCCGCCCGAGAAGCGGCCATCGGTAAACAGCGCGCAGTTCTTACCCAGGCCCTTGGATTTCAGATACGACGTGGGGTAAAGCATTTCCTGCATGCCGGGGCCGCCCTTCGGCCCTTCGTAACGGATCACGACCACATCGCCCGCCACGACTTTGTCGCCCAGAATGGCGTCGACAGCATCGTCCTGGCTCTCGAACACGCGCGCGCGCCCGGAGAAGACCCACTGCGATTCGTCGACACCCGCGGTCTTGACGATGCAGCCCTTCTCCGCGAGGTTGCCGTAAAGCACGGCGAGGCCGCCGTCTTTCGAATACGCGTTCTGCCTGCTGCGGATACAGCCGGTCTTGCGGTCGGTATCCAGCGACGTGAAGGTGGCTTCCTGGCTGAATGCGACGGTGGTCGGAATGCCGCCCGGAGCCGCACGGAAGAGTTTCTGCGCGTCTTCGCCCGCACCGCCAGCGACGTCCCACCTGGCGATCGCATTGCCCAGCGTGCCGCTATGCACGTTGCCGCACGACAGATCCAGCAGTTCCGCACGCGCGAGTTCACCGAGAATGCCGGGGATGCCGCCGGCACGGTGCACGTCTTCGATATGGTATTTGTCGGTTGCGGGCGCCACTTTGCACAGGCACGGCACTTTGCGCGAGATGCGATCGATGTCGGACATCGTGAAATCGACGCCGCCTTCCTGCGCGGCTGCCAGCAGGTGCAACACGGTATTGGTCGAACCGCCCATGGCCACGTCGAGCGCCATGGCGTTCTCGAATGCCTGTTTGCTGGCGATATTCCGCGGCAGAACCGAGGCGTCTTCTTCCTGATAGTAGCGGCGGCACAGGTCCACCACCAGACGGCCGGCCTGTTCGAACAGGCCCTTGCGCCATGCATGCGTGGCGACAATCGTGCCGTTGCCGGGCAACGCCAGACCGATTGCCTCGGTCAGGCAATTCATCGAGTTCGCGGTGAACATGCCCGAGCAGGAACCGCATGTCGGGCAGGCGCTGCGCTCGATTTCCGCCACTTCCGCATCGCTGACCCGGGAGTCGCCCGCCTTGATCATCGCGTCGATCAGGTCGATCTTGGCGATCACCTGGCCGTCTGTCGGCGACTTGACCTTGCCCGCTTCCATCGGACCGCCGGAAACGAACACGACGGGGATGTTCAGGCGCATGGCGGCCATCAGCATGCCCGGGGTGATCTTGTCGCAATTGGAGATGCAGACCATGGCATCTGCGCAGTGCGCGTTGACCATGTATTCCACCGAGTCGGCGATCAGCTCACGCGAAGGCAGCGAATACAGCATGCCGCCGTGACCCATGGCGATGCCGTCGTCCACGGCGATAGTGTTGAATTCCTTGGCCACACCGCCGGCCGCTTCGATTTCCTTCGCGACCAGCGCGCCCAGATCGCGCAAATGCACATGACCCGGCACGAACTGGGTGAACGAATTCACCACGGCGATAATCGGCTTGCCGAAATCGTCATCTTTCATTCCGGTGGCGCGCCACAAGGCGCGGGCGCCGGCCATATTGCGGCCATGAGTCGATGTGCGTGAGCGATAGTGCGGCATGATCTTTCTCGAACGGATTAGCGGGGATTGGTTTTCTGGATTCTGGAAGCGGCCTTCGCGGGCGCGACGAATTATAGCAACGCCGCCCTGTCAAAGCGCCGCCAGACAGCCCAACGGCCTGGCCAAACGGCCTATGCCACCCGGTCCAGGCGACTTGGGGGCCCGCGTGGCGTAAAATACGCGCTTTCTTCGAAAAACTCCGCCAACATGACGCTCGCCTCCACTCAAGAGATCATCGCCGAACTGAAATCAGGCCGGATGGTGATCCTCGTCGACGAAGAAGACCGCGAAAACGAGGGCGACCTCGTGATCGCCGCCGAATTCGTCACGCCGGAAGCGATCAACTTCATGGCGCGCTACGGCCGCGGCCTGATCTGCCTGACGCTCACACAGGAACGCTGCAAGCTGCTGAACCTGCCGCTGATGACCTACCGCAACGGCACACAGTACGGCACGGCGTTCACGGTCAGCATCGAAGCGGCTGAAGGCGTGACCACGGGTATCTCGGCGGCCGACCGCGCCCGCACGATCGCCGCGGCGGTCGCGCCAGACGCGAAGGCCGAGCACATCGTGCAGCCGGGCCACGTGTTCCCGATCATGGCGCAACCCGGCGGCGTGCTGGTGCGCGCCGGCCACACCGAGGCCGGCTGCGATTTCACGGCGCTGGCAGGCCTTACGCCGGCTGCGGTGATCTGCGAAGTCATCAAAGACGACGGCACAATGGCGCGCCTGCCGGACCTGATGGAGTTCGCCAAAGAGCACGATCTGAAAATCGGCACGATCGCGGATCTGATTCACTATCGCAGCCGCACCGAATCGATCGTCGAGCGTATTTGCGAGCGCACCATGCAAACCGCGCACGGCGCGTTTCGCGCGGTGATGTATCTCGACCAGCCGAGCGGCCAGCCGCATATCGCGCTGGTGCGCGGCACACCGAACCCGGAGCACGAGACGCTGGTACGCGTGCACGAGCCGCTGTCGATGCTGGATCTGCTCGAAGTCGGCAAGTCGACTCACTCATGGACGCTAGATGCAGCCATGAAAGAGATCGCCCAGCGCGACGTCGGTGTGATCGTGATGCTGAACTGCGGCGATTCGAAGGAGCATCTGGTCGACGTTTTCAAGGCGTTCGACTCGAAAGAAAAGGCTGAAGCGCTCAAACGCCGGCCGGTCGACTTCAAGACCTACGGTATCGGCGCGCAGATTCTTCGCGAGCTCGGTGTCGGGAAGATGCAGGTGCTGTCGAATCCGCGCAAGCTGGGTAGCATGTCGGGCTACGGCCTCGAAGTCACCGGCTTCGTACCCATGCCGGGCAGCACCGCACAGGCTCCGCAACAAGGCTGATCCGACCATTCACGCGCTTAAGCGCCAACTCAAAACACTACGGAATTCACATGGAAATCGGACAATACCAACCGAATCTCGACGGCGACGGACTGCGTATCGGCATCGTCCAGGCGCGTTTTAACGAACCCGTCTGCAACGGTCTCGCGGATTCGTGCATCGAAGAACTCGAACGCCTCGGCGTCACCGGCGAAGACGTGCTGCTGGTCACCGTGCCAGGCGCGCTGGAAATCCCGCTGGCACTGCAAAAGCTCGCCGAAAGCGCCCAATTCGACGCACTGATTGCGCTGGGCGCGGTGATTCGCGGCGAAACGTACCATTTCGAACTGGTATCGAACGAAAGCGGCGCGGGCATCACGCGTATCGGCCTCGACTTCGGCATTCCGGTCGCGAATGCCGTGCTGACCACCGAAAACGACGAGCAAGCTGTCGCGCGCATGACCGAGAAGGGACGTGACGCGGCGCGCGTGGCCGTCGAAATGGCAAATCTCGCCGTCGCGCTTGAACAACTCGGCGGTGACGACGAAGAAGAAGACGAAGAAGAGGAAGAAGCATGAAGAGCGCACGCCGACGCTCCCGCGAACTGGCCACGCAGGGGCTTTACCAGTGGCTACTGTCGGGCTCGCCCAGCGGTGAAATCGACGCGCAGCTGCGCGGCGCACAGGGCTTCGACAAGGCTGACCACGAACACCTGGACGCCATTCTGAACGGCGTGATCCGCGATTCGGAAGCACTCTCCGCGGATATCGCACCGTGCCTCGATCGCCCGATCGACCAGCTTTCGCCGGTCGAACGCGCTGTTCTGCTGGTCGCCGCGTTCGAACTGAAGAACCACGTCGATATCCCCTATCGCGTGGTCATCAACGAAGCAGTCGAACTCGCCAAGACCTTTGGCGGTGCAGACGGCTACAAGTACGTGAACGGCGTGCTGGACAAGCTGTCGGCGCAACTGCGCGCTGCCGAAACGCAGGCGGCTCGCAAGCATTGAGCGTAAGGCGCGTGACATACGTCATGCGCCTTACGCTAGAGGTTGACCCGCCTCGCACATGAACTCACGCGCGGAACTCACGCGCGAGGCGCCGTCCCGCTTTTGCTTATGAACTGAATTTGATCGTATGAACTCCGTGACCGAACCCTTGGTGCGGCTTGCTGCCCGCGTCGACGCCATCCAGCCTTTTTATGTGATGGAACTGGCCAAGGAAGCCGCGCTGCTTGAGCGCGATGGGCGCGACATCATCCACATGGGAATCGGCGAACCCGATTTCACCGCGCCCGAGCCGGTCATCGAAGCGGCCGCGAGCGCCCTGCGCCGCGGCGTCACGCAATACACCAATGCGCTTGGCCTGCACGCACTGCGCGAGGCGATCTCGGCGCATTACGCCGAAGCCTACGGCGTCAGCGTCGATCCGGCGCGGATCGTCGTCACCGCTGGCGCTTCTGCCGCGTTGCTGCTGGCTTGCGCCGCGCTGGTCGATCGCGACGATGAAGTGCTGATGCCCGACCCGTGCTATCCGTGCAACCGCCACTTCGTGATCGCGGCGGAAGGCAAGCCGGTGCTGGTGCCAAGCGGGCCGGCCGAGCGCTTTCAACTGACCGCCGACGACGTCGAGCGCCTGTGGAACGAACGCACGCGCGGCGTGCTACTGGCGTCGCCGTCGAACCCGACCGGCACGTCGATCGAACCGGCTGAGCTCGAACGCATCGTCAAGACCGTGCGGGCGCGTGGCGGCTTTACGATCGTCGACGAGATCTACCAGGGGCTGAGCTACGACGCCAAGCCTGTCTCGGCGTTATCGTTCGGCGACGACGTCATCACCGTCAACAGCTTCTCGAAGTACTTCAACATGACCGGCTGGCGTTTGGGCTGGCTGGTGGTGCCGCCCGGCATGGTCGGCGCGTTCGAAAAACTCGCCCAGAACCTGTTCATCTGCGCGTCGGCGCTCGCGCAGCATGCGGCGCTAGCCTGTTTCGAACCGGACACGATTGCGATCTATGAAGCGCGCCGCCTCGAATTCAAGCGCCGCCGCGACTTCATTGCGCCGGCGCTCGAATCGCTGGGCTTCTCGGTGCCGGTAATGCCTGACGGCGCGTTCTATGTGTACGCCGATTGCCGGACGGTCGCGCATCGGGCAGCCGGAGACAGCGCGGCGCTCACCAAAGCGATGCTGCACGACGCGGGCGTGGTGTTGGTACCGGGCATGGACTTCGGCACGCACGCACCGAAGGATTACATCAGGCTGTCGTATGCAACCGCCCTGCCGAAGCTGGAAGAAGCGGTCGAGCGGCTGGCGAAGTTCTTCGGCCGGCACTGACCGAACAGACCTTAAGCGCTTGCGGCTTGAGTTGCCTCCAAAGGGGGCCTAACTTGGCCCGGCGGGGTGCAATCCCCAGACACACGCCCCGCAGCCTCGCGCGCCACCATCGCAAGCGCCAGCCATATAAAAAAGGACACCCCTCGGGTGTCCTTTTTTGTTGCGGCCGCTCTCGCGTCACGCCAACGGGGTTACGCAGCCAATAATCTCAGGCGCCCAACTCCGAAGCCGATGCCACATGCTTGGGCGCGTTGGAACTGGCGTCGTCCTGCTCGGAGGACACCGGCGTCTTCACCGGCGTTGCCGCGCTCAGCGGATGACCGGCATCGAGCGTCATCTGCACGCGCTTGCCGTTAGCCGATGCCGCGGTAGCCGTAGCCGTGTTCGACGCCGTCAGAACCGGAGCCTGCGGTGCATTGATCGGCACCTTGCGGCCACGCGCCACATCGCGCAGGCGGCCGCGCTCGGCCATTACCTTGGCGCCGTAGCCGCCGTCGTCCGGCGAGGTCGAGCCGACATAAAGACGCAAACCGCCTGGCAGCGAACCACCGCGCGCGATGCAATCCTTCAGCACCAGCGCACCCACCTTGATGTTCGCAACCGGCTCGAGCGCCGCGCTCTGACCGCCGAAATACTGGAATTTGTCCGAGTGAACCTTGGACATCACCTGCATCAGGCCCTGCGCGCCCACACCACTCTCGGCGTACGGGTTGAAGCCCGATTCGATTGCCATTACGGACAACAGAAGCAACGGGTCGAGACCGACTTCGCGGCCGGTGTCGAACGCTGCCTTTACGAGCTCGCCAACGGGCTCCTGAGCGACGCGATAGCGCCGCGCCAGGTACGACGCGACCAGATCCTGCTCGCGGGTCGAGACCAGCACACGATCGTCGCGTGCGTCGGCCGAGACGCGCTGCGCCGGGATAAGTCGCGCAAGCGCGGAAACGCTTTGCATAGTGCGCGGGTCGAGGCCGTTCAGCGCCGCCACACCCATACCGGACGTGCCGGTGCCGTCGAAAGCGCCGTCGTAGCTGGTGTTGCTGACGGTGACCTCATTGTTGCCGTTGTTCGTGCCGCTAGCGGCGTCGCTACTGGTCGAATTCGCGGATAGCGAGTCGTCAGAGGACGCGCCAGGCGGTCCGAAAGCCGGCAGCGGGTTGCCCTGCAGCAGACGGGCAGGGCCGGCTTGCACAGCGGCCGAAATGACCGGCATGAGCTTGGCGGCAAGGGTGCCGCGCAAGGCCGGCATCAGCCACAGCGTGATTGCCAGCACGACAGCGATTCCGCCGACGATGCTGAACAGGTGATGACTCATTCGCGTCCCGCGACGCAACGCACCACGCACAACTTGCGCGATACGCTCATCGGGACGCCACGTTAACCAGGCGTTCATTCAGATCTCCCATGTTGCATGATCCGCGAACTCCGCCAGTTGAACAGGCGGTAACACACGTTCGCAGAGTCAAGACATCGCGCGCTCTGTCTGGTAAGGGCAGCAGCGACGTCGGGAAAACGGCAAATACCGTTTGTGGGGAGCCATCTCGAAAGCGGCCCGCGGCATGCCAAAAAACATGCGGGCGGAGGCTCCCACGCGAAAAACCAGCGTCAGTTGGCGCTGGCGAGGACTTCTGTAAGACCGTCAAATACCGTGCAGGGGGGCGGTAAACGGTGACGCGTTGCGTCAGATGGGACCGGGGGCAGTGGTAAAAAGGTTCACGCCCTGCAACCAATGTGGACGGATTCTATGCAGGGTTTTATAGATCGTCAACACTATAGACAGGCAAATGTATAACTAATTGTAATAATGAACAGTGTTCAGTCCGTTCAAAACCGCGCGGTGCGCGCCTCTTGAGCTATCTCAAATACTCCTTCGGATGCAGGCCGTCCGGCCAATCTACGTCCGCCTGCCAACACAGGTAAAATCGACAATCGTTTTGGCACCGCGAAACCTGCGGCGCCCTCCCTTTTTTGCCGCTTGCGCGGCACTCTACCGCACCAGATGAAATACAAAGACCTGCGCGATTTCGTCGGCCGTCTCGAATCGATCGGTGAACTGCGCCGTATCTCGCAAAACGTCTCGCCAATCCTGGAAATGACCGAACTGTGTGACCGCGTGCTGCGCGCCGGCGGGCCGGCGTTATTGTTTGAGAGCCAGCAGCAGCACGCGTTTCCGGTCCTCGGCAACCTGTTCGGCACACCGCGCCGTGTTGCACTCGGCATGGGTATCGACGCGCAGGCCGGTGAAGGCGATGGCGCAGCGCTGGAGTCGCTGCGTGACGTCGGCCGTCTGCTCTCCGCATTGAAGGAACCAGAACCGCCCAAGGGGCTCAAGGACGCGGGCAAACTGTTCTCGCTCGCGAAGGCGGTGTGGGACATGGCGCCCAAAACGGTGAGCGCGCCACCCTGCCAGGAAATCGTCTGGGAAGGCAACGATGTCGACCTCGGAAAGCTGCCGATTCAGACCTGCTGGCCGGGCGATGCAGGACCACTGATTACATGGGGCCTGACCGTCACAAAAGGTCCGAATAAGAGCCGACAAAATTTAGGCATATATCGCCAGCAACTGATCGGACGTAACAAACTGATCATGCGATGGCTCGCGCATCGCGGTGGCGCACTCGATTTCCGCGAGTTCGCACTGCAGAATCCTGGCAAACCGTATCCCGTGGCTGTCGTGCTGGGCGCCGATCCGGCAACCATCCTCGGTGCGGTCACGCCGGTGCCCGACACGCTCTCCGAATACCAGTTCGCCGGGCTGCTGCGCGGCGGTCGCACTGAACTTGCGAAGTGCATCACGCCGGGCGTCGACGGCTTGCAGGTGCCCGCGCGTGCGGAGATCGTGCTGGAAGGCTTCATCTATCCGCAGGAAGGCGCGCCCTCGCCTGCTCCCGCGGGCGCACCGCCGCGTCCGACGAAAGGCGCGTCCGCTGGTTATGAACACGCGCTCGAAGGCCCCTATGGCGACCACACTGGTTACTACAACGAGCAGGAGTGGTTTCCCGTCTTCACGGTCGAACGCATCACGATGCGGCGCGACGCGATCTATCACTCCACCTACACCGGCAAACCGCCCGATGAACCCGCCGTGCTCGGCGTCGCGCTCAACGAAGTGTTCGTGCCGCTGTTGCAGAAGCAGTTCACCGAGATCACCGACTTCTATCTGCCGCCTGAAGGATGCAGCTACCGGATGGCGATCGTGCAGATGAAGAAGAGCTACCCGGGTCACGCCAAGCGCGTGATGTTCGGCGTGTGGAGTTTCCTGCGGCAATTCATGTATACGAAGTTCATCGTCGTGGTCGACGAGGACGTGAATATCCGCGACTGGAAGGAAGTGATCTGGGCCATTACCACGCGTATCGACCCTGCGCGCGACACGGTGCTGGTCGATCGCACGCCGATCGACTACCTGGATTTCGCTTCGCCGGTGGCGGGTCTCGGATCGAAGATGGGACTCGACGCGACCAACAAATGGCCAGGCGAAACCGATCGCGAATGGGGCCGCCCGATCGAGATGGACAAAGCGGTCAAACAGCGGATCGACGCCTTGTGGAATGACTTGGGACTGTAAAAACAGCCCTCGAATCACCCTGTTGAATATTTAGGATTCTGTCGGTATCGAAGCGATCCAGTCACTCGCCGGATCGCGCGCGCTCGAACAAGTCTGAATAACAAAACTGATGGAGCAGTTGCGCGGATGCATGCCTTTTCAATGATGTCGGATGGATTTTTTCTATCGTTGTCGTTGTGTCTGGACATCGGCCTTGTCAACGTCGCGATGATTTCGCTGACGCTGTCGCACGGCTTCAAACCAGGCTTCTGGTTGGGTCTGGGTTCCTGCTTCGGCGATCTGGTTTACGCGGCGCTCGCGCTCGCGGGAATGGCTGCACTGCTGCAGTTCGAATCGGTGCGCTGGGTGGTGTGGATCGGCGGCGCGGCGATCCTGCTGTTTCTCACGTGGAAGATGGCGCGTGAAGCGATGTTCCCGGCGTCGGCACCTGCCGTTGCCGGAGAAGCCGATGCCAAAGCGCCACATCTTTCCCCGTGGCGCGGTTTCTTGCGCGGCGCGTTGCTGGCGATGTCATCGCCTTCGGCGATTCTGTGGTTCGCCGCCGTGGGCGGCGCGCTAATCGCGAAAGCGGGTGCGACCAGTGTGACGACTGCGCCGGTATTCCTCGGCGGCTTCTTCCTGGGTGGCTTGTGCTGGACAATCTTTATCTGCGGACTCGGCAGCCACGGGCGCAAACGCGCCGGCACCGGTTTGCTGCGCGCGTGCCATGTGTTATCGGCACTGCTGTTCGCATACTTCTCGTATAGCGTGATCGTGAACGGGTATCGCGATCTGATCGTGCAGACCGCACAACAGGTTGCTAGCTAAAAAAGAAACGGCTCGCCTTGGCGAGCCGTTTTCCATCGATTTCAACGTGCGCAGCGCACGCGGTGCAACCTGAGCCAATCAGGCGAGATACTGCGCCAGCTTCGCCAGATCGACGTTGCCGCCACTCACCACCACGCCCACACGCTTGCCCTTCACCGGCACGATGCCGTTGAGCACGGCAGCCGCGGCGAGGCAACC
Organism: Paraburkholderia sp. D1E; assembly: GCF_052682275.1. Classification (NCBI taxonomy): domain Bacteria; kingdom Pseudomonadati; phylum Pseudomonadota; class Betaproteobacteria; order Burkholderiales; family Burkholderiaceae; genus Paraburkholderia; species Paraburkholderia sp. D1E. The sequence continues at coordinate 5,416,171 of NZ_JBQYMB010000001.1, read as the reverse complement.
CGTCGGTTCGACCACGATTTTCATGCGCTGCGCGAAGAAACGCATGGTCTCGACCAACTGCTCGTCGCTCACCGTTTCGATCCGCGCGACCAGCTTCTGAATGATCGCGAACGTGTAATCGCCGAGATGCGTGGATGCGGCGCCATCGGCAATCGTTCGCGGCGCGTCGATATGCACGATCTCGCCGCGCGCGAGCGATTGCTGGCCATCGTTGCCCGCTTCAGGTTCGATGCCGATCACGATACACGCCGGACTCAATGCCGCCGCCGACAATGCACTGCCACCGATCAGTCCACCGCCGCCAAGGCAAACGAACAGCATGTCGAGCGGCCCGGTTTCTTCTATCAATTCCTTGACCGCTGTGCCCTGCCCCGCGATCACGTGCGGATGGTCGTACGGCGGAATCAGCGTCATGCCGCGCTCTTCAGCGAGCCGCCGGCCGATCTCTTCGCGATTCTCGGTATAGCGGTCATAGCTGATCACTTCGCCGCCATAGCCCTTGGTCGCCGCAACTTTGGCGGCGGGCGCGTCATGCGGCATGATGATCGTCGCGTGAATGCCTGCAAGGCGCGCCGACAGTGCAATCGCTTGCGCATGGTTACCCGACGAGTACGTCAGCACACCCGCTTTGCGTTGCTCCGCGTCGAAATGCGCAATCGCGTTATAGGCGCCGCGAAACTTGAATGCGCCCATGCGCTGAAAATTTTCGCACTTGAAGAACACCGACGCACCCGTGCGCTCGTTGAACGTGCTCGAGGTTAGAACGGGGGTACGGTGGGCGACGCCTTCAAGACGTGCAGCGGCGTCGAGTACGTCGTTGAAAGTGGGAGCGGGAAGCGCTTGCATCGGCGAAACTCTCCAAAAGCGGTGGCGAAACAGCCATTCTCCCAGCTTCGCCAGTGCTTTGGTACGTCGCAGCACAAATACAAACGGCGTAACCCGGCGATCAAGCCGGCGTTACGCCGTCAACAACTGTCCGCGCTTTTCTCGCGATTAGCGGCGGTAGTAACCGTGGCCATAGCCGTGGCCGTAATAACCACCGCGGTAGTAGCCGTGATGATAATAAGGACGGCCATAGCCACCGTAATACCCACCCACCACGACTGCCGGCGGCGCGTAATAGCCCGGCGCGTACACCACTGGCGGAGGCGGCGGTGCGTAATAGACCGGCGGCGGTGGAGCATAAACCGGATACGCCGGCGCGATTGGAATGCCAATTCCGATACCGACGGAAACGTGCGCCTGTGCAGCAGTAGCGAACCCCACGCCGAGTGCGGCGGCAACGACAAACGGAACGATCTTTTTCACTTTTATTCTCCTGGCGCGGCCCACTAAGGTCGCCGACTTTGGCATGCCTTGCATGCTATGAAATCAATGTATCGAAAAAGCCTGTGCATAGATGTTCGCATTTGTTGCAAATTGCAATTGGCGGCAATAGGTCCGAATTTATGTCCACGCGACGCCAGCCGGATATACCGCGCGACGGGCTGAGAACTAAGGGTTTGCCAGCGATCAAGGGGAAGCGAATCCACTGCTTTGCAGGTCTTGCGGCTTCAGGCACTCACTTGTCAGTAATCTTTGATTACAAATTAGCTTCAATCCTGACGGCCTAAAAGAAAAATGCCCGGCGCAATCACGCCGGGCATCTCTTACTCGCGAGCAGACGGTATTTTCAGCCTACCTTCACGTAGGCGAATTCTCTGGAGACGTTGGGCGGGACATACGCGCCGCTGATGCGCACGCGTGGCTTCAAACGCTTCTTCTGCTCCCACCAGCGACGGCGCTGTGAATGAGTCAAGAACCGCAAGTGCTTTCGGTAAGAAAAAATATTCATCGTTACCTCCCGAATCTGACTGCGAGACGAAAAACCCAGAACAGCAACTGCCAAACCGACCCCTAGAGAAATTGTGAGCAGTTTTCGGACCCGCGGGGCGCGCGCGACCGGATAACCGACTGGACGCGCCATATCGTGCGCGAACTGATCAGAGGAATGCCGGTGCCGAGACGCGCCACTGCCGGGCGGATGCGATACTTCTGTTTCCTGTTCAAGTGTCCCGTCTGGAGCACGCAACCATGTCCCAGCCCTCCCTGCCGCGCCTCGGCTTCATCGGTGCGGGGCGGCTCGCGCGGTGTCTCGCGCTGAGCTTTTCACGCGCCGGCTATCCGGTCACGGCGGTGGCGAGCCGCACGGCGGCCTCGGCCAGCCGGCTCGCCAGTCAAATCGAGCATTGCGCGGCATTCAACGACCCACAACAGGTCGTCGACGCCGCCGATATGGTCTTTTTAGCCGTTCCTGATGACAGCATCGGTACGACAGCGCACACACTGCGATACACGGCGGGCTCAGCGAGCGGCCCACAAGGCAAAGCACTCGTGCATTGCAGCGGCGCCTCGCCGGTCGATCTGCTGGCCCCGGCGCGCGACCAGGGCGCCTCGATCGGCGGCTTTCACCCACTTTACCTCTTTAGCGGCGATCTCGCCGACGTCGAACGGATCGCCGGTTGCTCGGTGACGATCGAGGCGGATGGCGCGCTCAAGGACGTGTTGACGGCGCTGGCTGTTGCCTTGCGCTGCCACCCGCTGTCGATTCCAGCGGGCGGCCGCATGCTGTATCACGCCGCCGCGCATTACGCCGCCAGCTTCGCACTGTGCAGCCTCGCCGAATGCGTAGCCTTGTGGCGCACTTTGGGCTTTGCTGAGGACGATGCGCTGCGCGCGCTGCTGCCGATGCTCTCCGGCACCATCGAAACCGCCCGCGACAAGGGCCTGCCCAACGCACTCGCCGGCCCGGTGTCGCGTGGCGATACGGGCGTCGTGGAGAAGCAGTTGGCGTTGCTGGAAGGCCTCGGCGGCGATCATGCCGCGCTGTACGGTTTGCTGTCGCGGCGCGCGGTTGGGCTGGCCGAACGCCGCGCCAAACCGCCCGCCGCGATCGAGGCGATTGCCGAGGCGGTGGAAGAATCGCTCAACCGGTCGCTGAATCAGGCCGCAGCAGGTGCAAGCGTCAAGTAAGCCGTGATAATGTGACGTCCGGCGCCGCGCGCAATCCGCCAGCGCCGCGCTTAGGGACCAACAGACGAGAACGCACAATGATCAAGGTCAGCATCCTCTATCCGTACCGGGAAAACGGCCACTTTGACGTGGACTACTACTGCGTCACGCACATGCCGCTTGCGGCGAAGCTGTTCGGGCCGTCGCTGAAAGGCTGGTCGGTCGACGTCGGCATCAACGCCGGGCCTCCGGGAACGCCGCCGCCGTACGTCGCCGCGGGGCACTTCCTGTTCGATAGCGCAGACGACTTCTATAAGGTCTTCAAGTCGGCCTCGGAGCGCCTGCTTGCGGACATTCCGAATTACACCGACGGCGGCAACGGTACGATTCTGATCAGCGAAATCAAGATTTCTGTGTGACGTCCCGTGGCCGGGTGCTGCTTGGCAGCATGCAGTTCGCCAATTAGCCTGACTCGAACATCTGGAAATTGATCCACTGCGTCCCCATTTGTGACGCGTAACGCGCCTCCTGCGGAAATGGCGCGGGCAATCCAAATGAACCCGCCGGTGCACCGATCGATCAGCGCCGGCACCCCGCGGCCGATCGACGGCCGTCATCCGAAGGATAAGGACACGAGATGTTTGGCGATATCGCCCGTTTTCTGCTCAATACCGTTTTTACGCTGTTCGGCGCCGCGTTGCTGCTGCGCGCATGGCTGCAGGTCGTGCGCATGCCGCCGTACAACCCCGTCACGAACGCCGTGCTGCAAGCCACTAACTGGATCGTGCTGCCGTTGCGGCACATCCTGCACAGCACGCGCAACATCGATTGGGCAAGCCTGGTCGCGGCGCTGCTTGCGGCAATCATTTATGTGGTGCTGATGGTGGTGCTCACGGGCGCCGATCCGCTCACGCTCGCGCCGACCCTGCTGATCGTCGCGGTGCTGACGCTCATCAAGTGGGCGCTGAATCTGATCATCTGGATGACGATCCTGATGGCATTGCTGTCATGGCTCAATCCGCGCTCGGCGGCCATGCCGATCCTGTATCAGCTGACTGCGCCGTTCCTGAATCCACTGCGCCGCGTAGTACCGCAACTCGGCGGCATCGACCTCTCGCCGATTCTGCTGTTCGTGATCGTGCAGGTGCTGCTGATGGTGGTGACACGTGCGGCCGTTCAATTGACCTACTTCGTGATCTGAACGACGCTCCGTGCACCTTGTGAGTGAGGGTGGCGGCAGTGCGATTTGCGCTAACCGCCCCTTCCCGAGTAGAATCGTGCGCTCTGCGGGCGTCGTATAATGGTAATACCCTAGCTTCCCAAGCTGCAACGGCTTGAGCAAACCCGCTATCTACGCGCGTTCTCACGCTAGGGTTTCCCCCGAATCTACGAACAACCACGGTTCACGCGCTGTTCACAGCGATGCCAGTTTTCATCCCGGCTCCGATTTCAAGAAACTGCTGACATGCCATTGCCCAGAAAAACATAACGATTCTGAGTACAATAAGGCGATCAATTTCGTCAAAAAAGGAAAAGGAACAGGCATGGCCCTTACAAAAGAACAACAGCAGGTGATTGATGGCCTTATCTTTAAAAATTGGAAAGCCATCGACATCATCGGCGAACTAGTTGGTAAGCATGGCGCAAACGCACGTGATGTCCGAGACTACCTTGACGAGAATAAAACTCTCCAAGGCATGCTGAAGACGATCACCCATCGCTCCAAGGATGTAGCCCGAGCCGGCGACGAAGCAACCAGAACAGAGGCCGTAAAGGAAATCGAAAAGCTGTCCAAGAGAGCAATCAAGGTTCTTCAGCAAAGGAAGGACGATTCCGCATAAAGTCGGTAGTGCATGGACCGCCGACGAACAGTCCATCCCATTGCGGACCACGGAACTTGGAGGCTTCCGAAAGGAGCCTCCGGCGAAAGCCTTACGTAACTTTTGGTCCCGCAGCTCATGCTTGTCCGAATCAAGGACGCTTAGCTTGTCCTCACGATGCCACGTCGAGATGCTTCGAGTTAAACCTCAGCTTCTTGACCGCCGCGCAGATTAAAGTCGAAGTACGGCTACGCGGCTCGGGCTACTAATCCCGCTCAAGCTCAAGCGCGAAGTCACGGTCCGCGAGGCCTCTAACAGCAGACGCGGCAACGGATTGGACGCACCCGCCCGTTTTCTACCACGGACCCCGCCGTGCCGGCTGTCAGAACCGTCGCCGCGTCCTTTCTCCCGGTTGCCAAGTGAACGAGCCGGAATAGCCTTGCGTCCCACGCGCAGGTGGCACAACTCCACACCCTCATCCTCCGAATAGCTTCGTCCTAGCAGTAACACGAACCTAGAAAATTCACGCATCTCGACCACGCCAGCCGTCCAACCCGATATCAGAGAACAATCCGAAAATCATCCAGATGAAATTTTCAATAATTTTCTTGTTTATATTCAATAACTTACACAACAAATCAGTAACAAGATCTCTGATTTTCTCTTGGCGACCTCTGATTCCATCCGCTACGCGTGCATGAATATAAGTAGCCATCTATGGCTACTTATAAAATTTCATCCGAAAGGACTACCGATCAGGACAAATTGAGCGTACATTCCAGACATTACCCAAAGTCTACGGACGCACCATGGCTAGTACCAGCGAAAAAGTTCTAACGCCACCAGTCATCTCCCACCTGTCCTTCACGGTCTTTCTGAACTCGCTGCGCGATGCAGGGACCGTTCCGACTCGTATTGACAAGACTCTGATGCCCAAGGCCTCGGGCTCCCAGCAATCAGGGATGCTCGCCGCCCTCCGCTTCCTCGGTCTTATTGATGAGGTTGGAAAACCAAAAGAGCAATTCAAGCCGCTAGTACTAGCTACGGACGACGCGCGGAAGCCGCTTTTGGAAGCGATCGTTCGAGAGTCTTACGCATTTCTTTTCAACGATCCCGAGTTTGACTTGCACCACGCCAGTTCGGGGGAGATGACTCAGAAATTCCGTAATCTGGGCAACAGCGGAAGCACATTGACGAAGACCATCGCTTTTTTCTTGGCTGCGGCGAAGGAATATGGAATTCCTGTTTCGCCACACGTCAAAGCTCCGCCCCCGCCGCCGCCCAAGAATGGCGGCACGGCCAAGAAGACAGCGAAGGGTGTCGAGGAGACGAGTCGGGAGTCAGACAGCAAAACCGGCGATGAAGATGATGGCGCAGACGTCGAACGATTCGAGATACCTCTGCCCGGCAAGCGCAGTGTCAAAGTCATCGTGCCCAACAGCCTTGATGCAGACGACTGGGAGATGCTGCAAAACATGATTTCCGTCTACATCAAGCGCTGGAAGGGATTCAAGGGGAACGCATCGTGAGAAGATGATTCGGCCCCGTTACCTAACTCACTGTAACAGGGCCGAAAAAAACAACGCCCCCAACAATCCGAATCTCGGCCAGGAGATTCAAACGTTGGAGGCGGAGGTGAGCTAGAAGACAGCGCGTTAAGGCGTGCCTCTGTCACCCACAGTTATCGGTCAGATAACCCCGGTAGTGTACGTCACGGGAGTGCTGCGGGCAAGAATCGCTTTTAACCTCCTATCTCGTAGGAGGCAGCATGCCGCGTCGAATCATTGCGCGGGCAAAGACTGTTTTTGTGCGTAACTACACTCGGGTTCGCTTCGGCAACCTAGAAAGTGTGTGCTCGCACTGGCGGTCTGCGCCTGGTCAGTTGAGTTTTAACTTCGACTGATCGAAAAGAAACGGTCCGGGGTTTCACTAGCCCGGCCGTTTTTTCATTTCCAACAGCCGTATGTCACTTCTTGCCCATCGGTTCGTGCTTGTCCTTGATCATCTGATAGTACGTGCTCGCGCCAGCCTTCGTCAGCTTCACCTCGGCGATGAACTTCTCGATGATGTCTTTCCGCGTAACATCCTTCACAGTCCGCATCCGCTTGTAAATTTCAGTTGCCAGTTCCATCTTGGTCGGCGTAGCTGGGGCCGCCTTCGCTGCGGTATCGTTCGCCGTCGCAGTAGCGGAATTTGCCTTCACATCCGTGACAACAGGCTTACCTGCTTTCTCGTCTTTGCTCGCCACACCTTGCTTCTGATCGACCATGATCGCACTCCATTCGTTGAAAGTGCGTCCAGGGTCCAGCAGATCGACCTTCAAGGCAACAGCAAGCGAGCGACCACGACCAGCACGACGGCGACCACTTCGAAATTCAGCGAGCAACAGTGACAGTTTTCACGTCACCCTCACGCACCTACTCTCTACCCCATTGATCTACGAGGAATTTTCGACCCAGATCATCAGCTTAACTAGATTCTGCCGTGGGACCGACTCGTTGTTCGATCCGACAAGTCCGCTCTTTTTCAATCTTCAAAAAAACAATCTCAACAGTTGTCGCTTGTCGCCACGAATGAAGCAGCGAAAAGTCGAACACAAACAGTTTGTGTTGTTGTTTAGGCGCATCGCAAACTCAGGGCCACGCCTGACCGCGGTTTGACACTCGACCCTGACTTATGAAATGATTCGTCTCGTTGAGGCAGCAGACTCAATCAAGGAAGCAAGCTCAGATTTCGCGAAAGCGGAGATTGAGGCGAAGTACAACTACCTGAAAGAATTCGAGCCGGGTAGTTGGATCGTAGTAGCAACCACTACGGTCGTCGATTTCGATCGATTGCTTGGCCTGTATAACCTTGGACTAGGCTTTTATAAGAACTCGCGCTATCGAGTCCTTATAAAAGTTTGGTTCAAAGCTATACAGGCCAGAACCAAACTCTGATCGTCCTGTATAGCAAGTTTTTTAACTTTTGCGTTTACAGGAGATCACGATGCATCAAAGCACCTCAGCAACGGCTACCCAAAATCAGGGCAGCCGTCTCTATCCGGCGACTCGCCCAGAATCCCCCGAATACATCTTCGCTATGGATGCCGTTCATCTTGAACGCGCATCGCATCCCAAGCGCAGGAAAGCCAAACTTCCGGAAATTCCCCCCGGCTATAGCGCATCTTTCACGCTCCATCCCGACGCGTATATTCACACCGCAACGCGGGACGGAGCGAAGCTCGGCCATCGTCGTGTCAACACGCTGCCTGCGGGAGTTCTGACGCTCTGCCCCATCATCCATAAGCGCGCTCGTCACCGCGTAGGCTATACAGTGGGTCGCGAAGGCGGCTTTGCAGAGGGCATCCTTTGCCCTATGTGCAAACACATCTATTACCTCATGTCGTTGGCCCCATCCAACAATCCGAGGTTCTCAAACATCGGCGAATATTACGAGGACATTCGCAAACATCTGGGCCTGTGATTTAGCCACCACGAGATAGTCATCTGAACTGAGCCGGGAGATAGCAGTCGTCTACTGGGCGCTCTCGGTGAATTAATATGTATTCCTAAATTATGAATATCGACTCCATTGAAAAACATTCGGGCTATTCTTCGGAAACTGCAAGCCAGACTTCGCTCACGAATGACGCCAGCGAATCGCTTGTTTCGCTCCCCTCGTCTCCGTCATCGAAGGCAATGAAAATCGCCGTCAACCGGAAAGTCAAGAACAAGGCTCGTCCGGACACGGATGATTTCAAACTCCTCGCTACAGAATTCGAGAACGTCACTCTCACGCTCAGTGAAATCGCGTCCGCCGTTTCTCAGGGCTTCAGCTGGTGCGCACAACACATCAATCGTCGGAATGCAGCAAACTTCAACTGCACCGATGTTATCGGTGCCGATCTGGATGAGGGCTGGACATTCGACTCGTTGCTGAATCATGATCTCGTGTCAAATCACGGGCTCATGATCTACCAAACCTATAGTTCCTCGCCAGAGCACCAACGCTGGCGGCTTATGTTCCGCACGCCATACACGATCACCGACGCCGACGAGATGCGGAAGATTCTTCGCGGTCTTGTCCGCGTGTTCGGTGCGGATGAGTCCTGCGTCGATCCATGCCGCGCATACTACGGCAATGAGGGATGCGAGCCCCATATCATCGACAAGACGTTGACCATCGAGCAAATCGAGTATTTCAAGAAGCTCGGGGCGACTCAAGGCGGCGATGACGGGAAGGACGGCGGCAACCACAATGCGAACAACTACGTACGTTCGTCCTTGCACGTTGCCGAAGACCATTTGCTGCGCACCCGCGACGGGAAACAGGCGGCCCTCTCTATCCTCGCAAGCGGAACGCCTGTGCACTGCCCGCACCACTCCGACCGCAATCCAAGCGCTTTCGTTACGATGTCAGCTCAGGGTATCCGGGGTGTCCATTGCAGCAAATGCCAGCAAACATTCTGGCCGGAGACCATGCGGCGTAACGACCTGAAGGAGCATGACTTCGAGCAATTCGACCAGGCACTCTTTGCAGGCAAGCTGTCGGATGCGACACATAACGTCGTCGTCGAAGAACTGAATGCTCGGTACCTTTCGCCGGCGCTGATTCCCTTCCGCCCCGGCGTGAACTTCATCAAAAGCCCAAAAGGCAGTGGGAAAACCAAACTCCTGCAGCCGTTCGTCCAGCATTGTATTGATACCGGCGAATCGGTTCTGCTTGTTTCTCACCGGATCGCACTTGCGTCTGCCAGCGCAAACCGTCTCGGTATGTTCTGCTATCTGGACAAGTATGACCGGGAAATCGGAGGCGATCGGTACCTGGCCTATGCCGTTTGCCTCGACAGCTTGCGCAGGCGGCTGAAACCGGGCGTTCACTCGTTCGATCACGTCATCATTGACGAGTCGGAACAGCTTTTCTCGCACTTTTTGTCCTCGACGTTGGACGGCAAACGTGAGTCGGTATTTCACACGCTGAGCTTTTACGTACGTGAGGCTACGACCGTCATTGTGTGCGACGCCGATCTCGGCCGGCTGTCATTCGAGGCGATCAGGTGCTGCCGTGACGGAGTAGGTATCAAGGGTTACCAGCGGTAAGAAGCCGAGCTTCACGACTAATCATTTCCATTCATGGGCGCGAACATGCGCCCAGATCAACACGCAAACAATTTATCTTAATATGGATAACTACTTTTTTTTCGTCAACAATTATTCCGAATCCGGTCGCAGCATTGATCTCTATCAGTCCAAGAACCATCTGGCGAAGGATATGCTGGATACGATGCAAGAGGGCGGAAGGCATTCTGTGGTTTGCAACTCGAAGAAGGATGCCGAAAACTTCGCAGAGATGATTCGCGTGGGGACTGGATTGCGCGTTATGTGCATCACATCGGCCAACTCCCAAGACCCTGAAATCAAGGATTTCATTAACAATATCGTCGAGCGCATCCGCGATTACGATGTTCTCGTTGCATCGCCTTCGCTCGGTACGGGTATCGACATCACCTTTGATGATGAAGAGCAATGGATTGATTGCGTGTGGGGGTTTTTTTCTGACAAAATCAACACGCATTTCGATATGGATCAGCAGCTCTGTCGCGTGCGGCATCCCAAGCACGTTAAAGCGTGGGTCGCCGAATCAAGCCTGCAATATGAAACCGAACCATCGGCCATCAAACGGGTCATCGTTGATCTCGATGAACTGCCAGCGGCCATCCGGGGATACGGTCCTCATGGAATGCCGGTTATCGACGACGACGATCCCCTCCTGCACGTCTACGCCCACGCCGTCTCCATGCAAAATGCGTCGAAGAACGATCTGCGCGGCAACTTCATCAAGCTCAAGGAACGTAACGGGTGGGAGATCAAGCATGTTGCTCCACCGAAACCCGGTCGCGGCTCGTCCGGTGAATCATGCTCAAATGTTGGCATGCAAGCGGCGGAAGCGCGGAAGCGGCTCGAAGAAATGCATGCTACGGAAGTTTGCAATGCCGAGCCGCTCACCGAGGAAGAATACAAGACGCTGAACGACGCGATGATGTTGACTTCCGACGAACAACTGCGCCGCGACCGTTACGCGATCGAGAAATTTTATGGTCAGGACATCACGCCAGAACTCGTATTGATTGACAACCGCGGACGCTATCGCGCCCAAGTCACAGCCATGTGTGAATTGCTGGAACCCGAGACTGTCGCGCTCGTCCGGACATACGGGACCACGAAGGTCCACGCACTCGATAAGGACATGGCGGCCAAGCGTCAATTGACCTTGAAGGAGGTACTGATGGCGTCGGGCATCTACGATGGGAAACGGGTGTTCGATACTTCCCACCGCCTGCATAAGGACAACATGCGGAGCTTCGTTGATTGCTGCCTGAACTACAGGGCTCAAATCGCCCACCTGTTCGACATGGCTTTGCGCAGGGACGTTGAGGACAAACCGCTCGCCCAGTTCAAAGACTTTCTCGATCTGGTCGGCCTCGACACCGTGACAGACGGCAAGAGTGATGCTGGCGGCAAGCGTACCAACTTCTATCGCCTCGACCCGGCGCTCCTCGATCGCACGATGGGCTTCGCGAAGTATCGGCTCAAGACGCGGAATCGCCCGCATATTTACTCATATATTGGAACGCCATACGTCCTGAACGCGGATGGAAAAATGGTCTATCTGACCGAACCCGCTTTCGAGGAATGATGGGACAAAAGTAGCGACTGGACTGCACGGGATCATTCTCCCGTGCAGTCTGAACGACACGATCCGACAAGTGCGCATCTTTTCAATTTTAAAAAAACAGATATACGGTTACTTGTCGTATTCGTGGTTTTTGCTTCTATCCACACGAATTCTATGTAGCCATGCGTTTACTATAGATTCAATTTCTACTTGAATATTTGATCAACAATCCTTAATATTTCTTCATTAACGAGGAATGAACACCCAAGAGCACTGATTCAATCCGTGCCCTACTCCATTCTACATGCGGTCAGCGGTAGTGCGACTGACCTGGCAATCACGCTTGCTGTGATGCCAACTTGATCTTAAAGTGCGATGGGGTCCCCTCGATCAGATACGTCCTTTTAACGTAATGATCGACGGTTCCCCCACATCTGTATGTGAAGCCGTCGATTCTTTTAGGAAATCAACGATGCCTAACAACACGCACACATCCGAAAAACGCGCTCCAATCAATCGTCGGCTCTTTGCCTGCTTACTGCCGGAATTTCAATTCCCACCCGACCTTCCCGGCGTGAGATACGTCCCCGATGGCACTTTATTCACGGACGACGAAGGAAATCAAAAAGATCTGGGCAAATTCTATTGTGAGGACAATCGCGTTCTCTGTCCACTGCATCCGGACCAGCCGGGAACCGGATATGTTTTTGAAGAATTCAGTTGCACCCTCGGTTTCCGGTGCCATACCTGTAACACTGTCTCTTGGCTTATTTCACAGCAGGAAGCACCATGCGCAGGCTGTGGTGTACCCATATCTCGCTGGGATGCAATTTCTCATGGACTATGCCAGAACTGCGACTCCGGTCGAGACACTGTTTCCGGATTGGATTTCTCGGTTACAGATATCACGCTGTAACGGGCGACTGCATTTCCTAACCCGCGCCCCCGCCCCGTTCCTTGGCGAACTTCTTTCGCTCTGGCATGGGCGAAAGCTGTTGTCATACTCCGTGTCAGCCTGGATGGTGTTGCTCATCAATTACATTCCGTAAGGAGCAACGCCCATGACACTAATCCGTCGAAACAACAGCAAAAACTGGTACTACCAGTTCCAGATTCAGGGCAAGAAATTCTTCGGTTCGACAGGCACGCCGAACAAGACGAAGGCCGCTCAGGTCGAACGCGAATTCCGCAACCGCGCGCACAGCGAGCGGTATCTGGGCGACTCGCCCGAAATCACAATCAAGGATGCGCTTGAGCAGTACGTTGAATCCCGCAAGGGCACCGCTTACTACAGCGGCATGTGGTCGGGTATCCGGAAAGCGATGGGGTACAAGCTTCATTCGAAGACGAAGGCAAAGCTGCCCTGCTATGGATTTTCGCCCGATATGCTGCTGCATGAACTGACAACGCGCGATTTCGAAGTCCTCCTTGCGAAACGCAAGGCCGAAGGCGACAAGCCTGCGACGATCAAACACGAGATTGGTTTGCTGCGCGCGACCATCAACGAGATGACGAAGCTCGGCTTCAAAGTGAATCGCGAAATCGTGTTTCCCGCGCTTAAGACTTCTTATAGGCTTCGATATCTGGATTCCAGCGAAGAGTCGGCGTTATTGCTCGAACTCGATCCGGAGCGGCTTAGAAACGGTTTAAAGCCGTTAGAGACGCGAACACCCGAAATGACGCGGAATGTGCAGGACAATTATGACATCACCGTTTTCCTGCTAGACACGGGGTGTCGCTATTCCGAGGTCGCAAACATTCCGTGGTCGGCGATCAGCCTCGAAGCCAGCACAATCAACCTGTACCGGAGCAAGGTAAGAAACGAGGACGTGCTGTACATGACCTCCCGACTCGAAGCAATTCTTCGTCGCCGGTGGGATGAACGCAGGCCGGGTCAACGGTACGTGTTTGAGGACCGCACAGGTAACGAACGCGGCTACAGCACGAAGTCAATCAAGAAAGCGATCGAGCGCGCTGGGCTAAATGATCCTTCGGCGGTCAAGGAGCGCGGTGGACGCGTTACTCTGCACACATTTCGACATACGTTCGCGAGCAAGCTGGTCAAGGCGGGCGTCAGCCTGTATGAAGTGTCGGTGTTGCTCGGCCATAGCGACCCGAAGATGACCCAACGATATGCTCACTTGAGCCCGAATGATGCGAGTCGCAAGGCCGTAAAAGTCATCGACTCGTTGCTGCTGGACCCCGCATAAACGCAGGGGTCTTGGCTGCTTCGACCGATCAGAAAATAGTCCACTTTCCATGTCTTATATAAGGCGTACATAACCGGGACGGCGCAGTGCGATCGAGCCTGCGAGCATTCAGGTATTGTTTCGGATGGGGGGACTACCCTCTATCCGAAATCAAGCGAGATGCTGCCTGATCGCATCGTTGAGTCTCTGAGCATAACGTTGCCGATCACTCAAATCGACGTGCCAGAACTCGTAACGGCCAAGCATATTATTTTTGATGGACACACGCACAGCGATTTCGATACAGAACTTGCCATCGTCACGCTTGCCCATGCGCCCGAGCAATGCGTCCCTGCCGTTCTCCGCCATGGCAATTAGATAACCATCCTCTTCGTGAACAAGCTGCCAGTTACGATTGAGCGTATCGACCGACATGACGCCGATCTGCTCCTTCACTTTCGGCCACGATTTGCCTTCAAAACATGTCTCGAATCTCATAGTATTTTTCGTCAAGGTCTGACCACAGCGATTCTTTCATTCGGCCCGAGCACGCCTGTTTCGACTAGTACAAGGAAGGTCGAGGGTACTGATCAATTTTCCTCTCAATTTCTTCCAACTCCATTTTCCACTGTGCGATCAATTTCTCTCTCCGCTCCTCACATAGCTCATCCCACTCCGGATCATTCATCGGGTGATTGCATTTGTGCTGAAAGTGTTGTTTCCTGAGTGGCCGCAAAGGGGCATCTTCGCGATCGAATTTGGCCTGTCTTCGAGCCGATGCTCGTTCCGGCGCGTTCAATATCCACATCACTCCAAATGCAAGCCCAAGCGAAACCGCTATGCAGGGGACAAACTCCCACTCACTCCACCACGACAGGTAGTCTAGCGCCGTCCCCAACCCAAAGAAAATCGCTGCTGCGATTAGCAGATATTTGAGAATGCCCTCCACATCCATGCTGCTGCTCGACATTTCGGAGGCGTTCGGGACATACTGCCTGCAATGAGGGCAGTAATCCGCCTCATCATGCATTTTCTTGTAGCAGTGTGGGCAATCGGTCAGCATTTAAAACGTTTTCCTGAATGTTTTTTTGGTTTTGGAAAAGTGTCAACAACGTGATCGACAGATACCGGTGTCCACTTCTCGCCGTGCCGTTATTTGACGTTCTTGCTCTTTTCTTCCCGATCTGCTGCTATCGTCGCCTGTCCGGCAATGAAATACAGGAAACCGGTGATCGCGAAGGCATAGATAGTCCTCATCGGTTCAACTGGACCGCCGCCGCTGACCGCCGAATATATTTGCATGACCAGCACGATCAGGAAAGGAAGGACGCCCCACATGTAGGTTCGGCCCTTATTCTTCGCGTAAGCAGCAAACGCCAACGCTGCCAGAAACGATACGATATCGAACATATTTTGATTGATTCCAGATGTCGGGTATACAGGCTCTAACTGCTTGTCCAGTGCACGGTTCGGGCGCAACGTGTCATTTGCAGCGAGCGAGCATGTCTGTGCTTTGCCACACGTTCCCGGCCCTGTCGATCAGCCGCAGCTTCCCGCCTTCCTGCTGTAGGATCAACACTTCCTTTCCGCCCACACCGTCTCCGATACAATCGAAGGTCCCTTCAATTTGCGACGCGTTGTTAGACGATGTCTTGACCAGCGTGCATTGCGCTTCGCCGTAAGAAACGCTGACCGCGTCGATACGCACGAGGGACATGGCGGCCTCAGTGTCTTGCGGATTTTTTGTTGCCTTGCAGTTGGATGCCCAGTTGCCCTGAAACGACGTAGGGATCGTCGTCGCATTGGCGGCAGTGATCGCGCAAACTCCTACGGCGATGGCAGAAAACATGACGTGTTTCATTGGCGATGCCCCGATTGATGTTGCTGACCTGCTGATCGATTTCTAATAGCTTCTCTGAGGTCCACGGCCCGTTGGTTTATCTCCAATGCACACAAGACGCAGACGCTCCCGGATGTCGGGTCTCTCTGGCACGGGTCGATCCATCATCATTGCCATCGTGTCGTTGTTGTCGGTTCCAATCAGGACGGCATCGTAAGGTTTCTGATCCTTCAGATACACCTCACCCACAAACTCATCTGTGAAGGTGACTATCAACAACCCATTCGAAATTTTCAACCTGAATATGCCCCTCACATCCAGTGGCTGTAGAAATTTAGTTCGAGGGTCTGGATGTGAACTCAACCTGGAGTACGATCCGTCGTCGCCAAATTCGTAATAGGCATGCTCGTCAGTGACTTTCTCCTTGACCGCTTCCCTACACTTGAAGGTTCGCGACCCGCCCATCTTCGGCCCGACCAGAAAATCGAGCGTCTGGTCGATAGGAGTTTTTGCCAAGCCGACACAAGAAACGGTCATGACGAGAATTCCCAAGCCGAGCTTACAGAAGGCCATTCCTGTTTTATTCATTGAAACCCCGACAAAATGCTTTGGCCTGTTATTTTGAAATGCCGATCTCGGCTTCTATCTCTTGAATGCGTGCCTCGACCTTCGAGTCGCTATCCGGTGTGATTTTGTAATTTTCCGGCCAACTCGTTGTAACGCTGCATAGTCGCACGCTCGTTTCCGGACGATTATTTTTTGGACTGTCAGCGTTCTGGATATACCAGGCGTCTTCAGCACAGTATTGCTCAACACGACTGGCATCCATGAACCCCAGATTCTTCGCCAGGAGATAGATTGCTTGATGCATTTCGAACGGAATGCTGCGTCGAATTTCACGAGCTTTCTGCGCGTTTCCGTTCGATTCGATCGTGTTCGCTTTCGCGCCAAGACACTGCATCTTCAGATGAAGAAACTGCTTGCAGCTCGGGCCCAGTTCGTCGGCCCGGCAGGAGCCTGCTGTCAATGTGATTGCTGCAATGGCAGCTGCGGCAACTCGCCCTGCTCTCGTGAGACTGATACCCAGCTTGGTCATCTGTTTGGCCCCGTTCGTTCTTCCGTCAACGGCATTAAGCCGGTGAATATTCGTGTTTTTGAGTTCGTTGCTGCTTTTGATTGCGCTGGTCCGTTTGACGGACCCAGCTCGGCACCCCGACGCCGCCGAACTGCACCGCCGAATGCAAGTATCTGCTGTTAAAGCACAAAAATTCGCCCCATTAGGAATATACATTCCATTTGGGGTGTTCATCAAGTTTGGCATAGAGACCACCATTCTGTCCTATGCCTATCCGCTCAAATCAGCCCACCAAAGACACCCAGAACGCACAACTTGCGGTCCGAGTGGGCGAGTCCATTGCCGATCTGCGGCGGGCAAAGGGTTTGACCCAAGCACAGCTGGCAGAAATGATTGACCTTGAACAGGAAGCAGTCAGCCGCTGGGAACGCGGAACCCGGGTCCCAACGCTGCTCCGCCTCCAGCAACTGAGCGACGCATTGGAATGCTCGGTAGATCAGCTATTGCAGCGCGGGTCAAAGCGGCCTAACGATCAACTGGCTAATGTGGCAAACGCACTGAGCGGCTTGGATGCGGACGAACGCGCGCTCGTCGTAGATTTCGTGCAGCAGTTCACCGATATGCTCAAGGCGAAGCACGCGGGCAAGGGTCATCGGCGCAAATAGCCTTCAACGCTTGCCCGACGCCATCCTGCCGATCAATACTCGCCCGGAAACAGCAGTGTCGTCGTGCTGCGATCTGCTTCGGTGATGATCCAGACACGTTTGCCCGCAATGTCGTAGCTCGACAGGATGCGCGCACCATGCTCGACCGCAAACCGGTTCGCCGCTGCATCCTCGGGCGGCACCATTCCCCAGTCTCCGCAGGCGTGACGCCTCAGATATGAAAAGGCCGTGATGTGGTGATGTTCAAGATGCGCGAAGACGCCGCGCGTCGCAACAACTTCGCCGATATGGAATAGTGGTGGCGTCATTCTTCGGCCCCGCCATACACGGCCCATGCCGACTCGATCAGCGCCGACGATGCCCCGCCAGATTCATATCCTGGAACATCTTCAAGAAACATCAGCAGCTTGTCGTTAAACTGTTCGCGAGAAAGGTTGCTTCCGAAAACGTCGCGAAGGGCAGCGGCCAGATCGTGAATCTGACCGGTAGTAAGGGGCAGGAAATCGCCTTGGCATGGAGTATCGTTCATCCAACGACTATCCAGGCGATACCGCGCTTTGGGCAACGAGTGGGTAGCTATTCGCTTCGGCGGACTAGTCGTCGCGCCCACCCGCAAGCGATGTTTGATCCGCCCCATTGCAGACATTCAACGTCGAACATCCTTGGCCTTACGCAATGTTGCTGCCGCCTTGCCACGGCGTGATGTTCCTTGGGAGAAAGCTGTGAGTCACAAGGCCATGGCGCCTAGATTACAAAGCGTGGGGGACGCCTTTATTTAACCTACAAGTTCTGCTCAATCTCGATGCCTTGAGCCTGCAAGAATTCCTGCAAGGCTAAGTATTTTTCACGGTACTTGCCCGCACTCACCTTCGCCGGACTGAACCAGAAGCTGATCAGGTCGACTGCGTTCGTATTGCCAGGCGGTTCGCCTTCGCGGAAAAATAAGGGAGATAGCTGATTCAAAATCACGCCGGCCGAGTTCATTTGCTCTGCCTTGCCCTGCGTGAAGGCGTTAATGGCGAACCGAAGCGATCCAATTACGACATCTACTAGGCTACAGAAGTGCGACTGTCCGATGGCCGAGAGGTGATAGCCCACTATGTACTTGAGTTTTTTTTCGCCCGAATAGGCGATGGGTCCGGTTAAACCAATGGCCGCCTTCTCCTTTAATTGATCGTCTAGGTTCTTGTCGTTGAAGCGATCAATCAACACAAGTCCGGGAGCTTTTGGCCGGTGCAGGTAGCAATCGAAGTGATAGCAGAGCGTATTGATCCCGAATCGTCGCGCATGGTCAGATGATGTTGCGATGTCGTGAAGCAAAAGATTTACGAGCAACAAGACGTTGTGCTCGACAGCGGCAGCGATATAAGCCTGTTTCAAACCGATAAAATCCGCATGGGACAAATGCTGAGGTCCCGGGTTGAACTTGACCAAGAATTCGTTCGGCACGCCATAGGACTGTCGAATCTTCGAAAGTGCGTCAGCAAGCAACCCTGCCTTCGCGCCATCGATAACGATCCCACCATAGACGAAGAAGTCGCCTGAAAGCTTCTGAAAGTTAGTCTCATCGCAATACAATAGATACATAGCTCGGCCCTTCGTCTCTTATACTTTTGTCGACTTTCCGCACGCTTATAGCACGGAATTGGCGCACTCTGTTGATTTCCGCAGGCCGACCTTGCATCCTGATTCTTCCGGCTTGCTCGACGAATTCGACACGATGCAGCCAGCCGTAGTGACCCTTGATCAGCCGAGGCACTACTGCGAGCAAAACGCGCCTGCTCACAGCGGCGTTTGAGACAACTTGAGACATAATCCTTCAGAATCACTTTCCCGGCTGACAATTAGGTGGGGCTGCAGAAAGACGTTTGCGCGATTTGACAGCACTGGCAACTCTGCCCACATTGGTGGCCGTGCTAAAGGAAGGACACTCCAACTGGTTCTCTATGACGATCTGCGAAGTTCGGTCGTTTTCCGATCCGGTCCTTTGCTCTGTCGTTTGCGGTTGTTTTAGAGGACTTCGGTCCGACCGAAGGAATAAATAAGCCAGAATTATGATGGCTGCCAACGCAGTCCACTTAACGATCCGAAAAGCAGGTTCGCCTCTTTTGACTCTCTTCCATTCACTTTTTAGGACGAACTTTGCGGAATCCAACAGCTCCTTTGTGAGACGTTGCTCCTCAGTTTGTCGAGTTAAGTTCGCATCCACGCTGGCACTCGCACTCGCAACCGAGTACGCATCAAGCATGCTTTGCCTGAATCCGGTAATTTGAGCAATCAGCGTTGCATGCTCCTTCGGATTCAGCCTGAGAACGATTCGATGTTCAATTGCCTGAAGCTCGTGAACAAGTTTGAAATTTTCATCCAAGAACTTCGCTTGTGCAGCTTTATCATTGGTTTTCGCCGTGTACAACGCCACAATCTCCGTCGCGCCGGAAATGTACTGCGAGATATCCTTCCGCAATTCATCGATCCAGGATTGACGAAATTCGGACGTCTTTTGCTCTTTCGTGAGTACAGTCGAAATAAAAACCACCAGCCCGGCGATAGCTGCTGCAATAATTGAACCTATCGCGGCGTCAGGTAACTGCATTGCGGCACCTCAAACGAAGAAGTATCTTTTACGAACCATCCTTCAAAATAGAAATGAAGTACATGTCGCCGGCGTGTGGATCGAATGCCCCATATTCCAAAACGGGGCATGCAATAATAGAAAATTGGGGAGGACTGCGCTTTCTTAAATACGCCCTCAGGCTCGAGAAACCCCTGTCGGTATGTATATGAAGATTGAACTCTTTTCTTGATATCAAATTGAACGCTACTGCTTTTGATACTCCGCCATTACCTGAGTCTAGTCCGCGTAGAGTGACGGGGATTTCAACAGGATCTCCAAGCGTCCGGGTAGACACTACGCCGTGAAACGCCGTGGAAATATGATCATCAAAAACGAAGCTGGCTGACTTGTGATTAGCATGCAAGTCAATCTCGACGTAGCTTCCGTCGTTGTCGCGCGCCCGGATAGCGGAAGCAATTTGATCAAACTCCTTAACAATTGACCTATCGCCGTAGGCTCGGGTCTGCCTTGAGTCAGGATTATCGACAAATTGCGCATACGGTGTAGCTTCCTGCGCTCCCGCCACATAGAGCTTCCGTCGATGTTCGGCTTGATCTACTAGCTTTTCACCTTCGACGGGAGCACTAGTTTTTGCTCGCTCGTAGGCAGGCTCGACGGCGGTTTGAATTCGCTTAACAATCTCGTCGCTTCCGGCGTCACTGCTCAATAAGTCGGCGATAAATCCGCCTTCGCGAGTCTGGTCCATCATGAATTCTGTCGGTGCGTAATCCTCGTCACGTAGCCGAGCATTCTTCCAGATGTTTCCGTACTTCACGTCAAGATATGCCCTATCGATTGCGGTCTGCATGTGACTAAGCGTCTTGCTGAAGGCGCGCAATTGAACGGAGTGGTTCTTGGTGATTGGCCCGTCGAAATGGACCGATATTCTATTTTTAGCCATAATCCCGGTGGTCTTGTTTCTTCTAGTTCACTCGGCAAAAGCCGGATATTTTGAACTCAGTATAGCAGCTTGCTCCCAGTGCAAATGTTCATCAAGAAAGATTCCGCCAAAGGCTCCAGGCCTTGCGGAGTTTGCTACGAGGCCTGGAGCAGACTGCCGCGCACCCAGCCCTCCTAATCAGGCGCGAGTGTGCAACCGCGCCGGGACGGTCCAAGCGCACAGATAGAATCTCCCCTTAGCGGGCCAATCAAAAGCTCTGTCATCGGTTCCGCTCAGCGATGCCAGCAAGAATTTCCGAAGTGGATACACTTTTCACCCCACTTCACACGATCCCGCCTCCCCAAATCCCTCAAACCCCTGTAAAATTGCGGGCTCTGCGGGCGTCGTATAATGGTAATACCCTAGCTTCCCAAGCTAGAGCCGTGGGTTCGATTCCCATCGCCCGCTCCAGATTCTTTTTAGCCAGCCTGGCGATTGACCGGGCGTCAGGCGGGTTTGCGAAAGGATCTGAGTCTGCCGCGTTTTGCACGCATCCCCCCAGCTACATACTCTCCCGCCTGTCATCCAGGAAGATCCAGAAAGTCGCACAAAGGCGTGATAAGCCCGCGCGGTGTTCAACACACCATTGCGCTGATTGCCGCTAGTTCTTCACAGCCTTCTCGACCGCCTTGACCAGCTCGAAGTCGTCTTCATCCAGCATCGGCGGCTTGCGCTGCACCCGTCCAGCACATGGCCGAAACGAAGCCCATCAATAGAAGCTTGTTCAATTCTCAACACCAGTGGTTTGCTTCCCACACCAGGCGCGCTGATGCAGCGGTGTGATACCGCCCGAGAATATAGCGAATCCCGCCCTGACATTCCTCGACTGCATTACCGAACGACTTTTCGCCATTCGGATTCAAGTCATACTGAGGTCGTAACAGTTGGTACATCCCGCGTGCGCACAACTTCCCGTTGCGCGTGTCCACCATGCCACCAGACTCCTGCGCCATTAACCACAGTAAATCGTTGAATTGCGTGAGCGCCACGCCTTCAATAGCCATGGCTTTACGAAGTGCATTCTGAGAAGTAATCGGAACCGCAGTTGGATCGACAGCGACCCAAGCGGTTTTGGCAGGTTTAGCCTGACGATGATTGTGTGCGTGTTTGCCCATAATGGATTTTCGTTTAGATAATCGTTGCAACGGGATGGCTTACAACGCGATTAAATCATACGAATGGCTGTCACGGTTATGAAAACGTAATCTTTGGCCAATGTCAGGCCCTCTGTACGCCGACCATCGTCTGGACGCACCCTTTTCGGGTGTGCTACCTTACGCGCACTTGCAATGCCCGCTCCACCTTCCTGCTGAACCGTCAGCAGAATCCAGCACGAGCCGCCTCCCTTGAAGGCGGCTTTTTTGTAGTGGCAACGGCCGGGCATAGCGATTCGAGCGAACCGCGCCGGCGAGCAGCGGCTCATGCCACGCAAGCACAAACGGCGCCTCGCAACACCCCATGCAAGCCGCCAGGCCCTCACCCTTGTAGCAGTATCGACAATGATCCACGATCCAAACGACGCCGGCCTGCCGGACGAACTCCCGCCGGCTTCCATCGAAACCGAAGGCCAACCAGCCGACACCGGCTCCGACGCCCCGCAAGAAGAAGCTTTGCATCGACGCCGCATCCGCAGTTTTGTCACGCGTGCGGGCCGCGTGTCGACCGGCCAGCGCCGCGCGATGGACGATCTCGGTCCGCGTTTCGTCGTGCCGTTTGCGCCGCAGCAACCCGACTGGAATAGCGTGTTCGGCCGCACAGCGCCGCGTGTGCTGGAAATCGGCTTCGGGATGGGCGCGACCACCGCGGAGATCGCCTCGCACCGCCCCGAGGACGACTTCCTCGGCGTCGAAGTTCACGAGCCTGGCGTCGGCGCGCTACTGAAGCTGATGGGCGAGCAGGAGTTGTCGAACATCCGCATCATTCAGCACGACGCGGTCGAAGTACTCGAACAGATGATCGCGCCGGACAGCCTCGACGGCGTTCATATCTTCTTTCCGGACCCGTGGCACAAGGCGCGCCACCACAAGCGCCGGCTGATCCAGCCGAAGTTCGTCGCGTTGCTGGTTTCGCGTCTGAAGCCGGGCGCGTATCTGCACTGCGCGACCGACTGGCAGAACTACGCCGAGCAGATGCTCGAAGTGCTCGGCGCCGATCCCGCGCTGGAGAATACCGCCGACGGTTACGCCCCGCGTCCGGAATATCGTCCAGTGACGAAGTTCGAACGCCGCGGCCTAAAGCTTGGGCATGGCGTGTGGGACCTGGTGTTCAGGAAGCGCGTCGCAACGTAAGACCGCGCGCCACAACTCACTCGCAGCAAGCAAAAAGGTCCGCAAACGCGGACCTTTTTTCATGACTCGACAGATAAGCGGAGACTCAATCCGCCCAGCTCAACGCGCCGCTGTAGCCGACCAGCAGGATCAACAGACCGAAGCCGATCCGGTACCACGCGAACACGGTGAAATCGTGCGCCGCGATATAGCGCAGCAGCCAGCGCACGCAGGCGAAAGCGCTGATGAAGGCCGCCACAAAACCGAGCGCGAAACTGCCAAGCGCGTCGGCGGACAGCAGGTGCCAGTCTTTATAGAGCTCGTAAGCCGTCGCGCCGAAGATGATCGGAATCGCGAGGAAAAAAGAGAACTCCGTGGCGACGCGCCGTTCGAGGCCGAACAGCATGCCGCCGATAATCGTCGAACCGGAGCGCGACATGCCAGGGATCAGCGCGAAACATTGAGCGAGGCCAACTTTCAACGCATCCAGCGGGCTCAGATCATCGACGTTCTGAACGCGCGCCGCCACGTCGCCTCGCGCGCGCTGACGCGCTTCCGCCCACAGGATTACCACCCCGCCCGCCACCAGCGCGAACGCGACCGGCACCGGTGAAAACAGCGCCGCCTTGATGGCCTTCTCGAACAGCAAGCCGAACACGACCGCCGGAATCGTCGCGATGATCACATTCAGCGTGAAACGCCTTGCGTCGGGCCGGCTGGGCAAGCCGACCACCACGCTGCCGATGCGGCGGCGAAACTCCCAGCACACGGCCAGAATCGCGCCGAGCTGGATCACGACATCGAAGGTTTTCGCGTGTTCATCCGTGAAATTGAGCAGGCTGCCCACAACGATCAGATGGCCGGTGCTCGACACCGGCAAAAATTCCGTCAACCCTTCGACGACGCCCAGAATCAGCGCCTTGCAAGCCAATAGCCAGTCCATCCGTGACCCTCATCGCTGTAGATAGTCGGAACGAACAGGGTCAGCACGATATGCGCACGGCCCTGCCGGCCGCGCGCAGCGTCATTTCTCGACGATTTGCACGCGTATGCCGTTTGTAAGGATGGTGATTGTACCGGGTTCGTAATTCACGCCGGCAAATTGCAGCTGTTCGGGCTTGAAGGTGTAGATCGGATAGTTGGTCAGCAACTGCGTGGCGAGCACGGCCGCCGCGGCATTGATCTGCTGCGTGTAGGCCTGAGCCTGCCCGCTCACGCTGACGTTGTCGACGTTCGGCGACTTCAGCACGACCGACTTGCTGGCGGCGTCGTAGGCCAGTTCGCTCGACAGGGTGAATACACCGTCGACCGGTTGCGGCATGAACGGGCTCACGAGCCGCGCGTCGAGCTTCACCGAGACGCGGTTCGCGTCCGGGAGAAAGCCGATCACCGGATTGGTCAGCGCGACGTCGAACACTTGCGAAACCGTCCGCTGATACGGGAATTTGCGCTGCACCGCGTCCTGCACCTGCTGCTGCGAGAACGTGTAGTGCGAGGGGATGAATGGAAAGGTCGGCGTCGCGCAGGCCACCAGCGACACGGTGATGCCAAGCGCGGTGCAGCTTGCCAGCGCTGCAAGCAGGAAGCGGCGCCGGGTCGGCGCAGCGGGTCGAGTCATGCGAAATCTCCTGTGGAAGCCTTCTCGAGCATGCGGTTGCGTTTGGTCGCTCTGATTCGGATCAATGGATGACGTGGCGGTTCGCTCACGCGCGCTATCGGCGCACCGTCGGCTGTGGTTGAGTCTGCGTTTCAAGCTGCATGAGCCACGCGAGCGCTTCGCTGCGGCTCGTGCCGCACATTTCCATCTGCGGTTGCAGTCCGGAACAGCACGCCGGCCGCTCCGGCTGACCGAAGATCGCGCAGCGCAAATCGTCGCCGAGTTGCACGCAGCGCACGCCCGCGGGCTTGCCATTCGGCATGCCTGGGATCGGGCTCGAAATCGACGGCGCAATACAGCACGCGCCGCAATCGGGGCGGCACGCGTGACCGGCTACATGGAACGGGGACTCGCGCTTCACAACGCTATTCGGCACATCACTCACGACATTTTTCCTGAACTCGACAACACACAACGCCATACCAGACCCGCATTGTGCCACCGCATCCCGTGCGACCTTTTTACACAATCCGGAAGAGGGCCGCTCACATAAACTTGATAGATACGAAAGGCCACGCTCAAGAGGCGTCTGCGCTGTTCGATCCGGTGGTGCGAACCGCCGCCAGCTCTTGCCTCTTCCGCGGCGGCCGTCAAACTTGAGCCCCTCATGACCACCGCCAACACGCTATTCCGCCCTGACCTTCTCGCGAAATACAACGCGAACGGTCCACGGTATACGTCCTATCCGACCGCCCTGCAGTTCCACGACGAGTTCGATCCCGCCGACTATTTGCGCGCCGCCGCAGATCCAGGCGCTTCCGCCACCGATCTCTCGCTGTACTTCCACATCCCATTTTGCGACACCGTGTGCTTCTACTGCGGTTGCAATAAGGTCGCCACGAAAAACCGCGCTCACGCGCGTCCCTATGTCGAGCTCCTGAAGCACGAAATGGCTTTGCAGGCAGCATGTTTCGACACGCGACGCCCTGTGTCCCAATTGCATTGGGGCGGCGGCACACCCACGTTCCTGTCGCACGATGAAATGGCGGAACTGATGGCCTCGGCGCGCGAGCACTTCACGTTGCTGCCCGATACCGAAGGCGAATATTCGATCGAAGTCGATCCACGCGAAGCGTCGCCCGAGATCATTGCGCATTTACGTACGCTCGGCTTCAACCGGCTTAGTCTCGGCGTGCAGGATTTCGATCCGGTGGTGCAGCAGGCTATCAATCGCATTCAGCCGCTCGAAATGACCGCGTCGATGATGCAGGCCGCGCGTGACACGGGGTTCCACTCGATCGGCGTCGATCTGATTTACGGGCTGCCGCATCAAACAGTCGACAGCTTCAGCCGCACGCTCGACACGATGATCGAACTCGCGCCCGATCGCCTTTCGGTGTTCGCGTATGCGCATATGCCGCAGCTCTTCAAGATGCAACGGCAGATGGACGAGGCCGCGCTGCCTTCGCCCGCCGTACGCCTCGCGATCCTGCAACGGGTAGTCGAGCGGCTCACAGGCGCGGGCTATGTTTACATCGGCATGGATCACTTCGCGCTGCCCACCGACGAACTCGCGCGCGCGCAAGCGCAGCGCACGTTGCATCGCAATTTTCAGGGGTATAGCACGCGTGCGGAATGCGATCTGATCGGCTTCGGCGCGTCGTCGATCGGCAAAGTCGGCGACGTGTACGCGCAGAACGTCAAGGATCTGCCCGGTTATGCCACGGCAATCGATGCGAACAAGCTCGCGATCACGCGCGGCGTGCGCCTCACCGCGGACGACCGTCTGCGTCGCGATGTGATCACGCAGCTAATGTGCAATCTGGAACTGCGCTTCGATGAATTTGAAGCCGCATATGGCATCCGCTTCGCCGATACGTTCGAGCCGGAATTGGAGCGTTTGCGCGGCTTCGAGCAGGACGGGCTGGTGTCGGTGAGCGGCAGCAAGCTCGAAGTGCAGATGGCCGGGCGCATGCTCGTGCGTAATATCGCGATGGTGTTCGACCGCTATCTCGGCCAGCAGACGCTTGAACGGTTTTCACGCACGGTTTGATGGTTGAGCATACGAAGAAGGCAACCGGCTTGCCCGCCGTCGAATTTTCCGCCATAATCTGCGTCTTCGCCGCGCGGCCTCCTCTGGCGCGTGCGCTAGAAGACCTGCCCAGGTGGTGAAATTGGTAGACGCAGGGGACTCAAAATCCCCCGCCGCAAGGCGTGCCGGTTCGATTCCGGCCCTGGGCACCAAAAAAAGATTCAGGCAGTACCGTATAAAATCAAAAAGCCCCGCCCAGCAAAGCTGAGCGGGGCTTTTTGCGTTCCGCCGCAGATTGAAGCTCTTCTCGAAATTAGGCGATCCGACGCTCATGGCGCCGGCGCCCAATCTCTGCCTTATTGCCCTGCCACGCGCGCGCCGCCATGCATCGCTGCCCGCCGGCGTTTGAACACGTAGCCGGCCCACATCACGACCAGCCACGCCGGCACGAGCCACACCGACACCGACAAGCCCGGCGTCATCGCCAGAATCACGAGAATCAGCGCCATGAAGGCGAGGCAGATCCAGTTGCTGACCGGGAACCAGAACGACTTGAACACGAGCGTTTCGCCCGCCGCCACCATCGCCTTGCGCGACTTCAGATGCGTCAGGCTGATCAGTGCCCAGTTCAACACCAGCGCGGCCACCACCAGCGCCATCAGCAAACCAAGCGCTTCGGCCGGAATCAGATAGTTGACGATCACGCAGGTGAACGTGGCGAGCGCCGACAAACCGATCGCCATATACGGCACGCCACGCCGGTCCACCTTCATCAGTGCGCGCGGTGCGTTGCCTTGCTCCGCGAGACCGTAGAGCATGCGGCTATTCGCATATACGCCGCTGTTGTAGACCGACAGCGCCGCGGTCAGCACCACCACGTTGAGGATGTTCGCGGTCAGCGTCGAGCCGATCTGCGAGAAGATCATCACGAACGGACTGCCGCCGGCCGCGACCTGATTCCACGGATACAACGAGAGCAGCACCGCCAGTGAGCAGATGTAGAAAATCAGAATCCGGTAGATCACCTGATTCACGGCCTTCGGAATGCTCTTCTGCGGGTCGTCCGCTTCAGCAGCCGTAATGCCGATCAGTTCGAGGCCGCCGAACGAAAACATGATGACCGCGAGCATCATGAACAAACCATGAAAACCGTGCGGGAAAAACCCGCCGTCGGCCCAGAGATTGGTGATCGAGGCTTGCGGCCCACCATGGCCGCTGATCAGCAGATAACCCCCGAACAGGATCATGCCGATCACCGCCACGACCTTGATGATCGCAAACCAGAATTCGGTTTCGCCATACGCCTTGACGTTGGCGAGATTGATCGCATTGATGACGGCGAAGCACACCAGCGCCGATACCCACGTGGGCACCCCAGGCCACCAGTAATGCACGTAGGTGCCGACCGCGGTCAACTCGGCCATGCTCACGAGCACATACAGCACCCAGTAGTTCCAGCCGGACAGAAAGCCGGGAAAGTCGCCCCAATATTTGTACGCGAAGTGGCTGAACGAACCGGCGACCGGTTCCTGCGCGACCATTTCGCCAAGCTGCCGCATGATCATGAAGGCGATGATGCCGCCGATCGCGTAGCCGAGAATCATCGACGGCCCGGCTGCCTTTAACACGCTGGCGGAGCCGAGAAACAAGCCGGTGCCGATCGCCCCGCCCAACGCGATCAGCTGGATGTGGCGATTCTTAAGCCCGCGCTTCAGGCCGTCTTGCTGCTGTGCACTATTCAAAATTGCGCCCCAGTGTATGGATATCGATCACCCGATCAGACTTATGGTCCGCCCCGGCAGAACCTGAAATTTTACCGCGGCCGATATTACCTAAATACTGGGAGCAACCCGCGCTTGGTTCTGCGCCGCACTTAATAGCGAGGATAGTGATTGTCACTGGCGTGGGGCTTCTGTATGTTGCCCTAGTCGAGGTTTCAGCCTTCGGAGATTCAACATGTCGCTCAAACGTCTGCTTTGCGCCGCTGCTTTGTGTCTCTGCTTCGCTGGCGCGGGTGCCCTCGCGCAAACCGCGGCGCCCACGGCAGAACCCGCCGCCGAACCAGCCGACATGCCGGGCATGGAATCGAGCGCGCCCGAAGCGCCAGCGCCGCCGCCCGCAGCACCCGCGACTCCTGCCGCCACAGCCCCCACGTCCGCAGCCCCAGGAGCGAGTGCCGCCACACCATCCGCAGCGCCGATGACCGGCCCCGTACGCAACGTCGTGCTGGTTCATGGCGCTTTCGTCGACGGGTCGAGCTGGAACGGTGTCGTCGCGAAGTTGCAGCAGAAGGGCTATCACGTGAGTTCGGTGCAGAATCCGCTCACGTCGCTTGCCGACGATGTCGCCGCCACCCGTCGCGTTCTCGCACGCCAGGATGGGCCGACCATTTTGGTGGGGCATTCATGGGGTGGTGTCGTGATCACCGAAGCCGGCGCGAACGCGCCGAACGTCGCGGGCCTCGTCTACGTGGCGGCAATCGCGCCGGACCTGCATGAGTCGACGATGGACCTGATGAAACGCGCGGCGCCGATGCCCGCGGGTGAAGGCATCACTGCGGACTCGACGGGTTTCCTGTGGCTCGACCGCAGCAAGTATCACGCCGATTTCGCCGCCGACGTGCCAGAGAATCTGACGCGCGTGCTCTCCGCCGCGCAACAGCCGATCGCCGCAAAGGCATTCAGCGAAACGGTCAGTCAGGTGGCGTGGAAAGAAAAACCATCGTGGTACGTGCTGACCACCAGGGATCGCGCGGTGTCGCCCGCCGTCGAAAAATTCATGGCCGAGCGGATGGGGGCAAAGATCGTGCCGATCGCATCGAGCCATCTCGTGCCGGTGTCGCACGCGGGTGCTGTTGCGGATGTGATCGATCGTGCAGCGCGGGAGTTGAGCCGGCAACAGTAAGCAGCAGCGGGCTTGATACGTATGCGCGACGAGACGACTCGCGCATACGCTGCTGCAAGCAAACGCTTTGGCGCTTAAGCGCAATCAGGTTCACGCAAGCACCCTCAAACACCAAGGCGGATTTAAAGCACTAACGCGCTGCGACTCGCCCCCTCCTCAGCGCAGATTCGTATTCGCCAATTCGACCACCTCATCACCGCGGCCATTCAACACCGCCCGCAGCATATACAAACTGAACCCCTTCGCCTGGGCCCACTGAATCTTCGGCGGCAACGCGAGTTCGTGCTTCGCCGTCACCACATCGATCACCGCGGGTCCAGGATGTGCGAATGCCTCGCGCAACACGGGCTCGATGTTCTCCGACAATTCGACCCTCGCGCCATAGATCCCCGCGCCGCGCGCAATCGCCGCGAAGTCGGTCGCGGCGAGATCGGTGCCGCTTTCGAGGTAGCCGCCCGCCTTCATCTCCATCGCGACGAAGCCGAGCGTGCTGTTGTTGAACACGACCACCTTGATCGGCAGATTCAGTTGGCGTGCGGTGAGCAGATCACCGAGCAGCATCGACAGCCCGCCGTCGCCCGATAGTGAAATCACCTGGCGGCCCGGCTCCGCCGCTTGCGCGCCCAGCGCCTGCGGCATTGCATTAGCCATCGAGCCGTGATTGAACGAGCCATGCAAACTGCGCTTGCCGTTCATCGTCAGATAACGCGCGGCCCAGAGGGTCGGCGTGCCGACATCGGCAGAGAATACGGCGTCTTCGTTCGCCACCTTGTCGATGATGCTGGTCAGATATTGCGGATGAATCGCCCGGCCCGGATCGGATGGCCGGGCGAGATCGTCGAGGTCTTTGCGCGTGTCCGCATAGTGCTTGCGCGCGTTTTCGAGGAAGCGCCGATCGGTCTTGCGTTTGATCAACGGCAACAGCGCCTGCAAGGTCGCCTTGACATCGCCGACGAGGCCCAGTTTCAACGGCGCCCGCTTGCCGAGCGCGGAGCCGCGGCGATCGATCTGCACCACATTCCCGTGCGTCGGATAAAAGTTGCGATACGGGAAATCGGTACCGAGCATCACGAGCGTGTCGCATGACATCATCGCGTGATAGCCGGAGCTGAAACCGATCAGGCCGGTCATGCCGACGTCGAACGGATTGTCCCACTCCACGTATTGCTTGCCGCGCAATGCATGCACGGTGGGCGCGCCGAGTTGATCGGCGAAGGCCACCACTTCGTCGTGCGCGTCCGCGCAGCCGCTGCCGCACAGCAGCGTCACGCCGCCGGCCTGATTCAGCATATCGGCGAGCCGGTCGAGATCCGCGCCGGAGGGCACCACCGTCGAGCGTTCAAGCGTACCTGCCCACGCCGGCGTTTCGTCGGGTGCCTCGCCGAGCGCGACGTCGCCCGGCAGCACGATTACCGCGACGCCGCGCTCTTCGATCGCCGTGCGCATGGCGCGAGCCAGCACGCGCGGAAACTGCGACGGGTTCGTCACCAGCTCGACGTAGTGGCTGCACTCCTTGAACAACTCCTGGGGATGGGTTTCCTGGAAATAACCGAGGCCGATTTCCGATGACGGAATGTGCGCGGCGATCGCGAGCACGGGTTGATGATTACGATGACAGTCGTACAGGCCGTTGATCAGATGCAGGTTGCCGGGACCGCAACTGCCCGCGCAGACGGCGAGCTTGCCGGTGGCCGCCGCATCGGCGCCGGCGGCAAAGGCCGCGACCTCTTCATGGCGCGTATGCATCCAGCGAATCGAACCGAGCCGTTGCAAGCTATCCGACAGGCCGTTCAGGCTGTCGCCCGTCACGCCCCAAATCCGTTCGACGTCTGCTGCCGCCAGTGTTCTGGCCAGATAATCCGCGATAGTCTGCTTACCCATGCTGTACTCCGCTAAGTGAGAAAGACGGCACCTCTGGAATGCCAGAGAGTACCGCTTCCTCGCAAAACGTGTCACCGCGCGGGCAGCTTTTTATCGAAACGTAAGCATGGGGAACCGCCGCGTTTGCAGGGCACTCGTGCCTCGTCACCCAGCTCAGCGCAGCATGAACGACATCGCCGAGAGACAGTTCAGCATGCGCACCGCATGTTCCGCCGATTCGGCACTAAAACGCAACGTGACGGCATCGATGCGTGTGAGCGTCGGCCATTGGCAGAACAGATCGGCAAGCGCGGTAGTTTGCACACGCAACTCGCAGTCGACGGGTTTCGCGGCCGCGCGCGTGGCTTGCGGTGCGTGACCCTTGTCGATGTAGTGCCGCACCACTTCGCGCGCGGCACTTTCAATTGCATCACGAGCGCTTGCCGGCGTTTGCGTGACACCGCTCGCATGCCCTGTCGCGCTCTTGGTGACGACAAAACGTGCGCCGGGAAAACGCGGTGCGGTTTCTTCCGCGAATACATCGTCGCCGGATAAAAGCGCTACCTGTGCGCCATATTCTTCAGCCAGCGCTCCATACAATCCTGCCTCGCCCACTTCGACGCCATTCAGCGAGACGCGCGCAAACGCGAAGCTGTTGATCGTATGCGAGAGAATGCCGCGCGTTTGCGACCTCGCGTGATAGCCGATCATGAAGACCAGTGCCGCGCCGTATTCGAGGCCGGCCATCATGCCGAGCGTACGCGGTTTGCCGAGTATCACCTGGGCGCGTGCGTCGAGCAGATCGGGCAGGAGATTGCGGAAGCCGCCATGCGAATCATTGATCCACACATGCGTCGCGCCGCCTGCGAACGCGCCTTCAATTGCGGCATTGGCTTCGAGTGTCATCCAGCGGCGTGCGGCTTCGTATTCACCGTTGCCCGCGCGTGTTTGCTCGGAATGAAACACGCCGGCGACGCCTTCGATGTCGGCAGAAATCAGGACTTTCATCAGGGATGGTTACTTGAGAAGTTGAGCCAGGTCGGGTGCGGTGTCGCGCAGCGATAGACGTTGATGGCTGTCGCGGCCTGTGACGGAAGTCGCGCGCCATAGTGCATCGAGGATTGCCTGCTCGACACTGTCCGCGCAGGCACGGAACAGCGGATCGAGGCGTGCGTCGGCGAGCACTGGCGGTAGCGCGACAAAATCGGATTCCTGAGGCACGGTGTAGGCCGTGGAAAACGCCAACGCGATGTCGCCGCTGCCGTGGCCGTACACCGAACCGGTTCGTGCGAGACCGGCCGCGGCGCGCAATGACAGCCGCTTGAGCTGGCGTGCATCGAGCGGCGCGTCGGTGGCGACGATCATGATGATCGAGCCTTGCTCGGGTTGTGCGGCAGATTTGGCTGCGCGTTCGGCCAACACGCGGCCAAGCGGCGTGCCGTCGATCGTCAGCATCGGCAGGCGGCCGAAGTTCGCCAACACAAGCGCGCCAACCGTATAGCGCTGCCCTGCTACGTCGACCACGCGTGAAGCATTGCCAATGCCGCCTTTCAGATCGAAGCACGACATGCCACGGCCTGCACCAACCGAACCGCTTGCGACGTCAACGCCTGCTGCTTCACATGCAACAGTGAAATGCTGTTCGCTTACCGCCAACGCCTGAATATCGTTCAGGTATCCGTCGTTACATTCGAACACCAGCGGATTGACCGTCGACCATTCGCGCCCGATTTGCGGATTGGCGTGAATTGCTGCGCGAATCTGCGCTTGTGCAACGGCGGCGACGCCAAACGTATTGGTCAACGCAATCGGCGTCTCCAGCACGCCGAGTTCTTCGACCTGGACGAGTCCGATGCTTTTACCAAACCCGTTGATCACCGAAGCAGCCGCAGGCACCTTGTTCAGAAACGGATCGCCACGGTGCGGATGAATCACGGTCACGCCGGTTTGCACGGCACCTTCATCCAGTGTGCAATGTCCCACCGTCACGCCTTCTACGTCGGCAATCGTCCCACGCGGGCCGCTCGGCAACACACCGATATGCGGTGTGCTTTCAACTGCGGTTTCAGCAAAACTCATGACCGGTCGAGCTTCGGATCGAGCGCATCGCGCAAACCGTCGCCGAGCAGATTGAATGCCAGCACGGTGAGGAAAATCGCCAGACTCGGAAACAGCGCAATATGCGGCGCGGTGACCATATCGGCACGCGCTTCGTTGAGCATCGCGCCCCACTCAGGCGTCGGCGGTTGCGCGCCGAGTCCGAGAAACGACAGGCTCGCCGCCGTGATGATCGAGGTACCGATTCGCATCGTGAAGTACACGACGATCGACGAAATCGTCCCCGGCAGAATATGCCGCACGATGATGGTCCAGTCCGATGCGCCGATGCTGCGCGCCGCTTCGATATAGGTGAGTTGCTTGAGCATCAGCGTATTCCCGCGCACGAGCCGTGCAAACGCCGGAATGCTGAAAATCGCCACCGCGCAGATCACATTGATCATGCCGTTGCCGAGAATCGCAACCACCCCGATCGCCAGCAGAATGCCCGGAAACGCGAACAGCACATCGGCGACGCGCATCGTAATGCGATCCCACCAGCCTTCGTAGTAACCGGCCAGCAAACCGAAGAACGTGCCGATTACCGCGCCGATCGCCACCGACAGAAAACCGGCCTCGAGCGAAATACGCGAACCCGCCAGAATGCGGCTGAAAATATCACGGCCCAGCGAATCGACACCAAACCAGTGCGCGACCGAGGGCCCAGCGTTCAACGCGTCGTAGTCGAAGAAATTCTCCGGGTCGTACGGCACGATATGCGGTGCGAGAATCGCAACCAGGATCAACAGCAGCACGAAAATGCCGGCGGCAAGCGCCACATGCTGCTTACGGAATTTGCGCCAGAATTCGCTCCACGGTGTGCGGATCGTGTTTTCTACGAGGGCGGCCTTGGCCGCATTCGCCTCGGTGGCTGAGATGCTCATGCGGGCCTCACTTGAAACGGATGGTCGGATTGATGACGGCGTACAGCACGTCCACAACCAGATTGATGATGATGAATTCCAGCGAGAACAACAGCACTTCCGCCTGAATCACCGGATAGTCACGCATCGTAACGGAGTCCACCAGCAGGCGTCCGAGGCCCGGCCAGTTGAACACCACTTCGACCACAATCGAACCGCCCAACAGAAAACCGAATTGCAGCCCCATCATCGTGATGACGGGAATCATCGCATTGCGCAGGCAGTGTTTGACGATCACGAGCCACTCGGGCACACCTTTCGCGCGGGCAGTTCGCACGAAGTCTTCGTTCATCACTTCGACGAACGAAGCACGCGTGAAGCGCGCCATGACCGCCGCCACTGCCGCGCCGAGTGTGAGCGAGGGCAGCACGTAGCTCTTCCATGAACCGTCGCCGACGATTGGCAGCCAGCCGAGTTTCACCGAAAAGACTTCCATCAGCAGCATGCCGAGGGCGAAGGCAGGAAACGAAATGCCCGACACCGCCAGCGTCATGCCGAGCCGGTCCGGCCAACGATTTCGCCACACTGCCGAGACGATGCCGATGCCCATGCCAAGCACCACCGCCCACACCATGCTGGTGAGCGTGAGCAGCAGGGTCGGCATGAAGCGCTCACCGATCTCCTGGCTGACCGGTCGCTTGCTGCGCGTGGACGTGCCGAAGTCGCCATGTGCGATCTTCACGAAAAAGTTGACGAATTGCTGCGGCATCGGCTTATCAAGACCGAGGTCGGCACGCACCAGCGCAACCGTCGCTTCATCCGCTTCGGGACCGGCAGCGAGGCGCGCCGGATCACCGGGCAACAGATGCACGAACAGAAAAACCAGCACGGCGACGATGAAGAGCGTCGGCAGCAGGCCAAAGATACGTTTGACGAGGAAGTTCAGCATGAAACCAATCCGGCAATAATGCGGGCAACGAAGAATCGTTAGAAAGCAGCCACCCGGCCGGCGTGCTCGTTGGGGACACGCCGCGCCGAACGGTCAGCTCATCACTTGATCGCGATCTCGTCGAAATTGAACGAGCCGTCCGGCGCCACATACGCGCCCGACAAACGCTTGCTGCGCGCGTACACAACCTTTTCCTTGACGAGGAAGATCCACGGTGCGTCGGCCCAGATGCGTTTTTGCGCGTCAGTGTAGAGCGCGGCCTTCTTCGTGCGGTCGGTGGTTTCGAGCGCCTGCTTCAGATCGCTGTCAACGGTATCGTTCTTGTAATACGCGGTGTTGACCATCTTCGGCGGGAACGAGGACGACGCGAGCAGCGGCGAAATCGCCCAGTCCGCTTCACCCGTCGACGACGACCAGCCGATGTAGTACATCCGCACCGGTGCGGTCGCCGGGTCCTGCGCGCTTTCCACCTTTGCGACGCGTTGACCCGCTTCGAGTGCTTCGACCTGCGCCTTGATGCCGACTTGCGCCAGTTGCTGCTGCACGAACTGAATCACCTTCTGTGCGGTCGAGTAGTTATACCCGGACCACAGTGTCGTTTCGAAACCGTTCGGATAACCGGCTTCCTTCAGCAGCTCGCGCGCCTTGGCTGGATCGTACGGCCAGGGGCCGAGCTTCACGGCGTAGTCGACACCTTGCGGCACCACACCATCAGCCGGCGTCGCGTAACCGGCGAACGCGACCTTCGTCAGCGCGTCCTTGTTGACCGCATAGTTCAGCGCTTCACGCACCTTCGGGTTGTCGAACGGCTTCTGGTTGACGTTCAGGCTGATATAGCGCTGGATGATCGACGGCGATGCGATCAGATCGACCTTCGGGCTCGACTGCAATTGCGCCGCCTGTTCGAACGGCACCTGGAACGCGAAGTCCGCTTCCCCGGTGCGCATCAACGCAGCGCGCGTGTTGTTGTCGACCACCGGCTTCCAGTCGATTGCATCGACCTTCGGATAGCCTTTCTTCCAGTAGCCAGCGAACTTCTTCACCGTCAGGTCGCCTGCCGGGTCCCACTTCACCAGTTCGAACGGGCCTGTGCCGACCGGATGAAACGCGATGTCCTTACCGTACTTCTTCAGCGCATCGGGAGAAATCATGACCGCCGACGGATGCGCCAACACGTTGACGAACGCCGAAAACGGCGTCTTCAGGGTGATCTTCACAGTGTACGGATCGACCACTTCGGTCTTCTCGATACGGTTGAACATGTTGTAGCGCTTGAGCTTGTTCGCCGGATCGGTCACGCGGTCGAAGTTCGCTTTGACCGCAGCGGCGTTGAAATCAGTGCCGTCCTGAAACTTCACGCCGTGACGCAGCTTGAACGTGTAAACCTTCGCATCCGGACTCGCTTCGTAGCTATCGGCCAGCACATTGACCAGCTTCATGTCCTTGTCGAAACCGAACAGGCCTTGATAGAACGACTTGGCAACGGCTTGCGACAGCGTGTCGTTAGCATCGTACGGATCGAGCGTCGTGAAGGTTGATGCAACGGCCATCACGGCCGTCGTATCAGCGTGCGCCACATTGCCCGCGAGCATCGCGAACACCATCGCGCCGCCGCTGACCAGCGCGCGCAAACGAAACGGAGAAGACGGGACCAGCAGGTTCATGAGGTTGGCTCCAGGCTGCGAATTGAAACAGGGTTATGTGCTGCGAGAGAAAGTTCTTTAATTCAGGTTCGGTGCTTTGTTCAGTTCTACGTTCGGGCTTGTGTTCACGTCTGGTTCTAGTAAGCCCCGCCGACTCGATGCTGGGCCACGAAATGGTCCGGTCCAACTGCAACCAGCGGCGCCACGACCGGTTCGTCGTTCAGCGCGCGGATCGGGCTCGGAATCTCATCGGCGGCGAGCATGCGTTTCGCGTGACGGCGCGCCGGATCGGCAACCGGCACCGCGCCCATGAGTTTCTTCGTATACGGATGCTGCGGCGCTTCGAACACCGCGCGGCGCGGACCGATCTCGACGATCTGACCGAGATACATCACCGCCACGCGATGGCTGACGCGCTCCACCACCGCCATATCGTGCGAAATGAACAGATACGCGACACCCAGTTCGCGTTGCAGATCGAGCATCAGGTTAACGATTTGCGCCTGCACGGAGACGTCCAGCGCGGAGACGGATTCGTCCGCGATCACGACTTTCGGATTCAGTGCGAGCGCGCGCGCGATCGCGATGCGTTGCCGTTGGCCGCCCGAAAATTCGTGCGGATAGCGGCGCGCGGCTTCGGGCGGCAAGCCGACTTTTTCGAGCAGCCACGCAACCCGTGCCTGGGCCTCCGCGCCTTGAGCGACGCCATGCACGAGCAGCGGCTCCATAATCGAGAAGCCGACCGTCAAGCGTGGATTCAGCGAAGCGAACGGGTCCTGGAAAATGAACTGGATATCGCGGCGCAGCGCTTGCAACGCCGGGCCGGTGAGCGCGCTGATTTCCTTGCCGTCGAATTCGATCGAACCGCTCTGGCTTTCCACCAGACGCAGCAACGAACGACCCGTTGTCGATTTACCGCAACCCGACTCGCCGACCAGCGCCAGCGTTTCACCCGGCCGCAAATCAAAGCTGACTTTCTCGACCGCATGCACGCGACCGGTCAAGCGTCCGAACACACCGCTCTTGACCGGAAAGCGCGTGATCAGATCACGCACGCGCAGAATCGGCGGCGTGCTGTCATGGATCACGGGTTGGCTTTCGTGCGCGACAGCGGCTGCGGGACGAACGGGTTCGTCGACGCCGGTGAGCGCTGCCTGCTCGACGGTCAGAATCGGAAACTTGGCGGGCTGATCGGTGCCCTGCATTGCGCCGAGGCGCGGAACCGCAGCGAGCAAGGCCTTCGTATAGGGATGCGAAGGCGCGGCAAACAGCGTATCCGACGGACCCTCTTCCACTTTCTCGCCGCGATACATCACCAGCACGCGATCGGCCACTTCGGCCACCACCCCCATGTCGTGCGTGATGAAGATCACGCCCATGTTCATCTCGTCCTGCAGGCCGCGAATCAATTGCAGGATCTGCGCCTGAATCGTTACGTCGAGCGCGGTGGTCGGTTCGTCGGCGATCAACAGCGCGGGCTTGCACGACAGCGCCATTGCGATCATCACGCGCTGACGCATGCCGCCCGATAGCTGATGCGGAAAACGA
The DNA here is from genome assembly GCF_052682275.1 of Paraburkholderia sp. D1E. Classification (NCBI taxonomy): domain Bacteria; kingdom Pseudomonadati; phylum Pseudomonadota; class Betaproteobacteria; order Burkholderiales; family Burkholderiaceae; genus Paraburkholderia; species Paraburkholderia sp. D1E. The sequence goes on along the minus strand of NZ_JBQYMB010000001.1, from coordinate 5,377,620 downwards.
GCCGCCACCCGGCGCGCTTCCGGAATGCGCACGAGTTCGAGCAGACGCAGCGTTTCGGCGTGCGCGGCCGAACGACTCTTTCCCTGATGCAAGGCAATCGCCTCGCTGATCTGGTCGCCAACCGTGAACACCGGATTGAGCGAAGTCATCGGCTCCTGGAAAATCATCGCGATGTCGGCGCCACGAATCGAACGCATCGTGCCGGACGACGCTTTCGCGAGGTCGATCACGCTGCCGTCGCGGCGCCGGAATGCGATGCTGCCACCGGCAAGGCGCCCACCGCCATGCTCGATCAGCCGCATCAAGGCAAGCGATGTCACCGATTTGCCCGAACCCGATTCACCGACGATCGCCAGCGTCTCGCCACGCTCGACCGTCAACGAGAGATTGCGCACTGCGTTGAAAGTCTTGTCGCCACTGCGAAATGCAACCGACAGATCGTCGACCGCAAGCACGCGTTGCGGCGGCAAAGTTTCGGTAAGCGGGCGAGCGGTGTGCGATGAAGTCGGCACGATGGTTCCTTTGGATTCGGACGCAGCTAACGGTGATTCAAACGAAAATTCAAGCGGCAGTTCAAGCGACAGCGCAGCGAGAAAGCATTAGCGATAAATCGCCGTCACCGGCGCCTCGCCGACCCGCGCAAATCCGCGATACATGCCCTCGGTGTTGAACGGCAGCGTGACGTTGCCACGCGCATCGACGGCGATCAGTCCGCCGCGTCCATCGATCTTCGGCAAACGGTTCATCACCACGTCGTGCGCCGCTTCCTCGAGTGAGACGTTGCGGTAGGCCATCTGCGCCGCGACGTCGTACGCAGCGACCATGCGCATGAACATCTCGCCGGAGCCCGTGGTCGAGACCGCGCAAGTTGCATCGTCTGCATAGCAGCCGGCGCCTATCAGCGGCGTATCGCCAACCCGGCCGACCTGCTTGTTGGTGACGCCGCCCGTCGAAGTCGCAGCGGCCACGTGGCCATGCTGATCGAGCGCGACCGCGCCCACGGTGCCGAACTTACGATTCGGATCGATCGGCTCATGCGGGGTGGGGTCATCATTTTCTGAGGCCAGCGTCGCGCCATCGTGATCGAGCATCGCGCGCTGCTGACCACGCGCGAGTTGCCATTGGCGATGACGCGCTTCGGTATGGAAATACTCCGGCTCGACGAATTCGAGTCCCTGTGCGGCCGCGAAGGCTTCCGCGCCTTCGCCCGTAAACAGCACGTGTTCGCTACGTTCGAGTACGCGGCGCGCCGCCAGAATCGGATTGCGTATGCGCGTCACGCAGCAGATCGCACCGGCGTCGAGCGAACTGCCGTCCATAATGGCCGCGTCGAGTTCATGCGTGCCGGCCGCGGTGTAGACCGCGCCACGGCCCGCGTTGAAGAGGGGGCAGTCTTCGAGCAGACGCACGGCTTCGCTGACAGCATCGAGGGCGCTGCCGCCGTCGGTGAGGACGCGCTGGCCCGCGCTCAGCACGGCGTGCAAGGCTGCGTGATAGTCGGCTTCGGCGCTGGCCGACATCGACGCGCGCAGGATCGTACCTGCCCCGCCGTGAATGGCAATGACTGCGTTGGTGTTCATTTTTTGGCTTTCGTAGTGCGGGTGGTGCGAGTAGAAGCGCGCGCGGACTGCTCAGCAGTGCTGGACGGTGCGGCTTGTGGGTCGGCTTGTGGGTCGGTAAGCCAGGGCAAGACAAATTCGCTGACGCCGGCGGCGGCCTTGACCGAGCGTTGGGCGCGATACGCGACCGCGTCGCAGAGGGCTTCGATCACGGCCAGCACGGCGGAATCGGCATTGGCCGCAAGCCGCCGTTCCGAGCGGATATAGAGCGCGAGATCGGCGAATTGTGCGAGCGGCGAGCGCGGACTGTCGGTTAGCGCAAGCACGCGCGCGCCGCGTCCTGCCGCACGCCGGGAGAGTTCGATGGTGTCTTCGACATAACGCGGAAACGCGATGCCGATCACCAGATCGCCGTCGTCCGCGGTGAACAGACGCCGCGCGGCATGCGAAGGTCCGCCGATCAGCGCGAGCGACTGCACGTTGTCGTGATACGGCATCAAGCCGTGTTCCATCAAACCGGCGAGAAACGCGCTGGCCCCATAGCCGAGCACGAACACGCGGCGCGCAGCGATGATCGCTTCAACGGCTGCTTCGGCTGCAGCGCTGTCGATCGCGGTGCGTGTGGAATGGAGATTGGCCGCCGCCTGTTCGAGCAGCGCATCGAGCAGCGCGTCACCGGAGGCGAGCGACTCCTGCGCGCTTCGCAGCCGCTCAACCGGCGCGAGCGTCGCTTCGAAGCCGCGCACGAGCGCTTCACGAAACTGCGGATAACCGTCGAAGCCAAGCGCGCGGGCAAAGCGATTCGCTGTCGCCACCGACGCCCCAACCACGCTCGCCAGCTCGTCGATCCGCATGGTCGCCGCGCGGAACAGATTCGCCAGCACGTATTCACCCATGCGCCGATGGATCGGCGTGAGGGTTGGCATTGCTACGGCGATGCGCGCGGCGATAGCCTGCTCGGCGGGGTTCGAAGCAACGGACGAGTGATGGATCATGCGAGCGAGCCGGCGCGGTGGCGCGGCGACTGTAATCAAAATGAATGAAAGTATATTTACATAGAAATCCCATCAAAAAAAATTCATTTTCATTTTCGAGGGTTTTCACGGATGACCGGCGGTGCGGCGGCGCGCCCCATAGCCATCCGATGAAAACCAGTTTTCATTGCGCGATCGCGGCCCCCGCGGGAATGTGCGCAAGCCGTGCCGCCGGCGACGTGACAATGATCAGCGCCTGCACAAGAAAAGCCGCGGCAGCCGCGACCAGACACGCGTCCATCCCCCAGCGCGCGCTGATCGCCGCACCGAGCAACGCGCCCAGCGGCCGCGCCCCATAGGTCGTCGTGCTGTTGAGCGCCGAGACGCGGCCCATCATCCGTTCGGGCGTAATCGCCTGGCGCAGCGTGGTCGAACCCACCACCCACAAAATCGGTCCGGCGCCGAGCAGAAAGAAGCTGAGCATCGCCAGCCAGAACGACGGCACGAGGATCGTCGCGACCATCACGAGCGAGGCAAGCAGACCGCATGTCGGCCCGATGATCAGCACGCGTCCGAACGCGAGGCGCCGCGCGATAGCCGGTGCGGCGAGCGCGCCGCACACCATGCCGACGCCATAAGCGCCGAGCGTCACGCCGACCATCGACGCGCTCAGTCCCAAACGATGGACGGCGTACGGCACATACACCGCTTGCAGCACGAAGAAACCGAGGTTGAAGAAGATCGCGGTGGCGAGCATCGGACGCAGCAGCGCGTCGCGCAGCACGAAGCGCGCACCGTCACGCAGTTCCAGCAGGAAGTGCCGCTGGGAAGCGGCCGCTCGCGGCGGTTCGCGCAGCCCCGCCAGCAACGCGACGGCCAGTGCGGATAGCCCGGCCGCGCAGCCATACGCCCATCCCGCGCCGATCCAGCCGACCAGCACGCCACCGAGCGCCGGCCCCGCCGAATACGCGACGCTGCGCGCCAGTTCGAGCCGGCCGTTGGCCTGGGCGTACGCCTCGCGCGGCACGATCGACGGCACCAGCGAAGGCGCGGCAACGTTGTAAGCCACCGTGCCGGTTGCGGCAATGAAGCCGAGTGCGGCGAGCAGCGACAAGCTCAGCGAATGCGTCATCACCAGCAGCAGCACGCATAGCATCGCGACCACGCGCACGCTTTCGGCAAGCGTCATCAACGTGCGGCGCGAGCGGCGGTCAGCCCATACACCGAGTGGAATCGACAGCAGGAGAAACGGCAGCGTCTGCGCGGTTTGCAGCAGGCCCGTCTCGCGCGCGCCGGCGCCGAGCGCGAACACGGCGACGAGCGGCGCAGCGGCCAGGCTGGCCTGCTCAGCGGATTGTGCGACCAGATTCGACCATGCGAGCCGCTGGAACGCGGGCGGCAGACGGATCGCGGATGAAGACAGGGAAGAGGACGTGGCGTGCATCGATCAACTCCTGCGACGGGATGTGGGAAGACCATCGTGGTCGCTATGACGCCGCGCGGCGCTCCGCTTCTTGCGGTGTTATTCTTCGCTCGCCATGAATCTCGAAAGCATCCTCTTCACTCAAGGTTTCGGCTCGCGCCGCCAATGCCGGTCGCTGATTCGCGACGGCCGCGTGAGCATCGGCGGCTCGGTCTGCGCCAATGCCGACGCCGATTTCCCAACCGATGACAGCACGTTCTGCTTCAGCGTGGACGAGGTCGTCTGGCCGTATCGCGAGCACGCCTATCTGCTCCTGAACAAGCCCGCCGGCTACGAATGTTCGCGCGACCCGCAGCATCATCTGAGCGTGTTCAGCCTGCTGCCGCCGCAGTTCGCCGAACGTGGCGTGCAATGTGTGGGCCGTCTCGATCAGGACACGACCGGCCTCCTGCTGCTCTCCGACGACGGCAAGTTCGTTCACATGTTCACGTCGCCGAAACGCAAAGTACCGAAGCTTTACGTCGCGACCACGCGCCATCCCATCGACGACGTCCAATTGAGTGCCTTACGCGACGGTGTCTTGCTGCACGGCGAGCCCAAACCGATCGCCGCCGTCGACGCCCGGGCGCGCGGCGAGCACTCGCTTGCCCTCACCGTGATGGAGGGCAAGTATCACCAGGTCAAGCGAATGATCGCGGCGGCTGGCAACCGTTGCGAAGCGCTGCATCGCGAGCGCATTGGCGGGCTCGCATTGCCCGCGACGCTCGCAGAAGGTGCGTGGCAATGGCTCGGCGAAACCGACCTCGGATCTTTACTGAGCGGGTAAACCGGTAGGTCCCTTTTAAAGCCTTGATGCGTCAGGAGAATCGTGTGCGCGGCCTCACATAGGCGCTGCGGGACGCCCGATTACACGCTGCATCGCAGCATGCTCTTCCTTACAACTCGCCCTATACTCGTTTAAACAAAGACTACAAAGGGTTCAAGGAGGGGCGCCATGGTCATCCACGACACTATTGAAATCTCGTCCACGATGATTGCTTTCACGTGTCTCGGGCTGGTTCTGGTCGGCGGACTGCTGGTCACAATGCGGCTGCGGCACAAATATCATCCGAACCTGATCGGTGCACTGATTGGCGCAATGCTGTGCTTCCTGTTGCTGGAGGCGTTGCCGGCACTAACCTAAGGCTGTGAAGCTGCGCGCAGGAAATCCTCAACGCTCGGATACCGCAAGCTCACGCGCAACTCTTCCTTGAGGCGTCGATTGACGAGCCGCCTCGATTCACGCATGAAGGACAGCAGGGTCGGCTCGATCTGCTGCTCCGCCGCCGCGCGCGTGATGCGCGGCGCGCGCTCGAGGCCGAACGCATCGGCCACCACATCGAAGTACTCGCCCATTTTCAGCGACGTATCGTCGGACGCGTGAATCGCGCGCCCCGGGCGCCCGCGCGTGGCGAGACGCACCAGGATCGCGGCGAGGTCGTCGGCGTGAATATGGTTGGTGTAGACGTCGTCAGCGTCGATCAAGGCCGGAGTGCGCTTTTCCAGTCGCGCGAGCGGCAGACGGTTGCGCGCGTAGATGCCCGGAATCCGCGCGATGCTCGCGGCGATCACGCCTCTCGCAGTGGCGCGCCGCAATTGCCGCTCGGCCGACACGCGGCGTTTGGCACGCGCATTGGCCGGCTGCGACGCGCGCGTTTCGTCGATCCACGCGCCGCCGCAATCGCCGTAGACGCCTGTCGTGCTCGCATACACAAGCCTCACAGGCGCGTGCGGAGCGGCGGTCCAACGCACCCTGTCGGGTACAATATTGGCTGCTTCAGATTCCGCCCACGAGGCACTCATGTTGCGCAACCCGCGGCGCAGCCGCCCGACCGGCGCCACCGCGCCGCGCGCGGCACGCAGCGCGCGATCGCGGCGCGCGCTCAGCGTAGCAAGCAAGGCACGGGTGCGGCGGTCGTCATCGCCGGTCTTTTGCGGCGGCGCGAGATGCAGTACCGTCGGCGCGAGACCCGCAAGCCGTTTCAGGCTGCGGCGCGCGTCGAGGTCGCCGACCAGCGGCGTGACGCCAGCGGCGCGCAATTCGGCGCTGCGCCCGGCGTGGCTGGTGAGCGCGAAGACATGCGCGCGCGGCCGCAACAAGGGCACGCAGCGCATGCCGACATCGCCGCAGCCTACGATTAACACGCGCGGCCGGCGTAAATTTCGTGTCGCTTTCATGGTGGACGCATTGTAGCCGTCAAGCGCGGCAGGTACCGCACAGTTGTACAGCGGGTCCGATAACGATTACCGACTCTTCGATTTCGAACACTCTATGGCATTTAACGTCACGCTCCGGCAAAGCGGCCGGCAGTTTCAGGTAGAACAGGACGAACCGGTCCTGATCGCGGCCCTGCGGCAAGGCATCGGCCTGCCGTATGGCTGCAAGAACGGCGCCTGCGGCTCCTGCAAGGGCACCGTGGTCAGCGGTCAGATCGAACAGCGTCAGCACTCGTCATCGGCCTTGTCGAACGACGAAAAGACGCGCGGCATGGCGCTCTTCTGCTGCGCGACGGCATGCTCCGATCTCGAAGTGGATATCCGCGAAGTGGCCGGCGTGGGCGACGTGCAGGTCAAGAAGCTGCCGTGCCGCGTGAACGCAATCGAGCGCAAGGCCGACGACGTCGTCGTGCTGAAATTGCAACTCCCCGCAAATGAACGTCTGCAATATCTGGCCGGCCAATACCTCGAATTCATTCTGAAGGATGGCAAGCGCCGCAGCTATTCGATGGCGAACGCGCCGCACGCGGAAGGTCCGATCGAATTGCATATCCGTCACATGCCCGGTGGCGCTTTCACCGATCACGTCTTCAACACTATTAAAGAGCGCGACATCCTGCGCTTCGAAGCGCCGCTCGGCACGTTCTTCCTGCGCGAAGATTCGGACAAGCCGATCGTGCTGCTGGCCTCGGGCACCGGCTTCGCGCCGCTGAAGGCGATCGTCGAGCACGCGGTGTTCAAGAATCTCAACCGGCCCATGACGCTTTACTGGGGCGCACGCCGCAAGAAGGACCTGTACCTGCTCGATCTCGCCGAGCAATGGGCTCGCGAGATCCCGAACTTCAAGTTCGTGCCGGTGCTGTCGGAACCGGACGCGAGCGATGCATGGACGGGCCGCGTCGGCTTCGTGCATCGCGCGGTGATCGAGGATCTGCCGGATCTGTCGCCGTACCAGGTGTACGCGTGCGGCGCGCCGGTGATGGTCGAGTCGGCGCAGCGCGATTTCACCCAGCACCACAGTCTGCCGGAAGACGAGTTCTACGCGGATTCCTTCACGAGCGCGGCGGATCTGGCGAACGCGGTTTGAATGAGTGAACGGCCTGATCGAAACGCGACCGGGCCGTTCGTGAACAACATGTCAGCATTGAGGCCGATGCGCAAAAATCCTGCTTGACGCCAATTTGTGCAAATTCATGGTTTACACCAGCGCTTTCCTTGTCGTATTCTTTGGCGCATGAACCGCATCCAGTCCGAACTTCGACGTCGCCGCTCGCCGCTCCCCTAGGGACGCCGCTGGCTTCGTCACGGATTCGCGCCGCACAAAGGCGCAAGCAGTTCGAATCATGAAAGCCACGGCATGCCGTGGCTTTTTTGTTTGCTTTTTTTGCGTTCCCCCAACCGCTCATTAACCCCTCACCCGCTGTCTGGAGTCTGCCGTTATGAATTTCAATGAGTACCCGATCGAGTCGCTGATGTACATCACGAACCGGCCCGAAATCGTTTTCACGCACGGCAAGGGCTCGTGGCTCTACGACAATAACGGCAAGCGATATCTGGACTTCATTCAGGGCTGGGCAGTCAACAGCCTCGGCCATTGCAACGACGGCATGATCGAAGCACTGAACAAGCAGGCGCAACTGCTGCTCAATCCGTCGCCGGCCTTCTACAACGGCCCGATGGCACAACTCGCCGGGCTGCTGACGCAACACAGCTGTTTCGACAAGGTGTTCTTCGCGAACAGCGGTGCCGAAGCCAACGAAGGCGCGATCAAGCTCGCGCGCAAGTGGGGCAAGAAGTTCAAGGACGGCGCGTTCGAAATCATCACGTTCGATCACAGCTTCCACGGCCGCACACTCGCGACCATGTCCGCAAGCGGCAAGCCGGGCTGGGACACGATCTACGCTCCGCAAGTGCCGGGCTTCCCGAAAGCGGATCTGAACGACATCGCGTCGGTTGAAAAACTGATCAACGCGAAGACCGTTGCAGTGATGCTGGAGCCGATTCAGGGCGAAGGCGGCGTGATTCCCGCCACACGCGAGTTCATGCAGCAACTGCGCGCGCTAACCAAACAGCACAACCTGCTCCTGATCGTCGACGAAGTGCAAAGCGGCTGCGGCCGTGCCGGCACCCTGTTCGCGTACGAACTGTCGGGCATCGAGCCAGACATCATGACGCTCGGCAAGGGCATCGGCGGCGGCGTGCCGCTCGCGGCGCTGCTCGCAAAAGCTGAAATCGCCATCTTCGAACCGGGCGACCAGGGTGGGACGTACAACGGCAATCCGCTGATGACCGCGGTCGGCTACTCGGTGATTTCGCAACTGACCGCGCCGGGCTTCCTCGAAGGTGTGCGCGCGCGTGGCGAATATCTGCGCGCCAAGCTGCTCGAACTGTCGGAAGAGCGCGGCTTCGAAGGCGAACGCGGTGAAGGTCTGCTGCGCGCCCTGCTGCTCGGTAAGGACATCGGCAACCAGATCGTCGAGAAGGCGCGCGTGATGCAGCCCGACGGCCTGCTGCTGAACGCAGCGCGTCCGAATCTGCTGCGCTTCATGCCGGCGCTGAACGTCACGAACGAAGAAATCGACCAGATGATGGCGATGCTGCGTTCGATTCTCGACACGCTGTAATCACCCAGGAAAGCGCGTATGACGACGACCACAACGCTATCGATCCGCTGCTTCGACACGCGTGACACCGATGCCGTGGTCGCGCTATGGCAGGAAGCGTTTCCGGAGTACCGGGACGTGACAAGGCCGCAGCGCAACCCGCATCTGTCGATCGCGAACAAGCTGGCGACACAACCGGAACTGTTCTTTGTCGCAGTGCTCGACGAACGTATCGTCGGCACGGTGATGGGTGGCTACGACGGGCACCGAGGCTGGCTGTATTCGCTCGCGGTGGCTGAATCGTTGCGTCGTCACGGCATCGGCGCGCGTCTGGTCGCGCACGTCGAAAACGCGTTGACCGAACGCGGCTGCCCGAAGCTGAATTTGCAGGTGCTGTCCGCGAAGGCCGACGTGCGCGCGTTCTATGAGGCGCTCGGTTATCGCGCGGATGCGGTGATCAGTCTCGGCAAGCGCCTGGGAGAGCTCGCGGAAGCACCGGCGGCTTAGGGGCAGGCAAGCGCTTGAATAGAAAAAGGCCGCATGTCTGAAAGCATGCGGCCTTTTTTACGGCTAAGGCAAACCTGGTCCGGGTTATTCACCCATCATTCATTCGCCCTGCTTATTTACCCAGCTTATTCACCCAACTCATTCACCCAGATAAGCCGCGCGCACCTTCGGATCATCCAGCATCTGCTTCGCGTCGCCGGACATCGTCACCAGACCCGAGTCCATCACATAGCCGCGGTTCGCCGCCTGCAACGCGAGACGCGCGTTCTGCTCGACCAGCAGCACGGTCATGCCTTCAGCCGAGATCGCCCGCACCACTTCGAAGATCTTCTCGACCATGATCGGCGACAGACCCATCGACGGCTCGTCGAGCAACAACAGCTTCGGCTTGCTGATGATCGCGCGCGCCATAGCCAGCATCTGCTGTTCGCCGCCCGAGAGCGTGCCCGCATACTGCGTAGCCCGTTCCTTCAGGCGCGGGAAGAAGCCGAACATGCGATCGACGTCCGCCTTGATGCCGTCCGTGTCGGTACGCAGATAAGCGCCCATCTGCATGTTCTCGACGATCGACATGCGCGAGAAAATGCCCCGGCCTTCCGGCACCATCGCCAGACCGCGCTTGAGCAGTTCGTGCGCCGGGATGCCCTTGATCGACTGGCCCATGTACTCGATGTCACCCGCCGAATACGGCTTCAGCCCCGTGATCGCCTTCATCGTCGTGGTCTTGCCCGCACCGTTCGCGCCGATCAGCGTGACCAGCTCGCCCTGCGCAACTTCGAGGTCGATGCCCTTGACTGCCTGGATGCCGCCGTAATTGACCTGCAGGCCCTTGATTTTCAACATTGCCGTAGCCATTAGTGGACCCCCGCACCCAGATAAGCTTCGATCACCTTCGGGTCCCTCTGCACGTCATGCGGCAGCCCCTGGGCAATCACCTTGCCGTAATCGAGCACTGTCATCTGGTTGCACAGGCCCATCACCAGTTTCACGTCGTGCTCGATCAGCAGGATCGTCTTGCCGTCGCTGCGGATCTTGTCGAGCAGCTTGGTCAGCTCGACCTTTTCCGTTGCGTTCATGCCGGCAGCCGGTTCATCCAGTGCGAGCAGCTTCGGATCCGTTGCCAGTGCGCGGGCGATTTCCAGACGACGCTGGTGACCGTACGACAGATTGCGCGACGTGTAGTCCGCGTACTGCGCAATGCCGACGTACTCCAGCAGTTCGATTGCACGCTCCTTGATCTCGCGCTCTTCCTTTCGCTCAGCCGGCGTCTGGAACACTGCGCCGATCAGACCGTGCTTCGTGCGCACGTGCCGGCCGACCATCACGTTTTCCAACGCGGTCATGCCACCGAACAGACGGATGTTCTGGAACGTACGCGCAATCCCCGCCTTCGCCACCTGGTAGACGGCCGTAGGCGTGTATTCCACGTTGTCGAGCTTGAACTCGCCCGAATCCGGCGTGTACAGACCCGTGATCACGTTGAAGAAGGTCGTTTTGCCGGCGCCGTTCGGACCGATCAGGCCATAAATCTGGCCCGACTTGATCTGCAGACCGACGTCGGACAATGCCTGCAGGCCGCCGAAGCGCTTGTTCACGCCTTTCACCGACAGGCGGATCTGGTCGCTGCCCACGCTGTTGTTTACGTTATCGCTCATATGATTTCTCCCTGCGGGCCTCAGGCGCGCACCGGCTTCTTGCCAGCGCGCTTCGCCAGTTTCGCAATCTTGTCTTCGTGCTTCGGCGCCGGCCATAGGCCTTCCGAGCGGTACAGCATGATCACGACCATCGCGAGGCCGTACAGCAACTGACGGATCACTTCCGTATCGACGATTTCGTGGCCGAAGATCGCGTTCTGCAGCGGACCCATCGTCGAACGCAGGAATTCCGGGAACACCGAAAGCAGCACCGCACCGAGAATCACACCCGGGATGTGGCCCATGCCGCCGAGCACCACGCACGCCAGCACCACGACCGACTCCCAGAACGTGAACGACTCCGGCGACACGAAGCCCTGGAACGAGCCGAACATCGCACCCGACAACCCGCCGAACGACGCACCCATCGCGAAGGCCAGCAGCTTCACGTTACGGGTGTTGATGCCCATCGCCTTGGCGGCGATTTCGTCTTCGCGGATCGCGGCCCATGCACGGCCGATACGCGAGTGCTGCAAACGCGTACAGACCCAGATCACCAGCAGCGAACACAGCACGAACAGGTAGTAGTACAAGTACACCGACGGGAACTGCATGCCGAACAGCGAATGCGTCTGCGCGAGGCTGAAGCCACCCACCGACACTGGATCGATCCCCGTGATCCCCTTCGGCCCGTTGGTGATATTCACCGGACGGTCGAGGTTATTCATGAAGATCCGCACGATTTCCCCGAAGCCCAGGGTCACGATCGCGAGGTAGTCGCCACGCAGACGCAGGGTCGGCGCACCGAGCAGGATCCCGAAGGTCGCGGCGAGCGCCATCGCGATCGGCACGATGATCCAGATCGGCGCATGCAGGCCGCCCGGGAACAGATGTGCAATCCACTCGAACTGCGAGGTCAGGTGCGGCGAACTCAGGAGAGCCGCGACGTAAGCGCCGATTGCATAGAACGCGATGTAGCCCAGGTCCAGCAGGCCGGCGAAGCCGACCACCACGTTCAGGCCCAGCGCGAGCATCACGTACAGCATCGCGAAGTCGAGCACGCGGACCCAGTAGTTGCCGCCGGCCGCGCCGATGATCATTGGCGCCGCAATCACGAAGATCGCGGTGATGATGCCGACCGTCAGCGTCTTCGTCAGGTTCTTTTCAGGGATGAGCGTCGTGGACGGCTCGATCGGTTGAATTGAGGTCATGTTTGCTTTCTCCCAGGGATCAGGCGCGATCCGCAACACGTTCGCCGAGCAGACCCGACGGACGGAACACCAGCACGATGATCAGCACGATGAACGCGAACACGTCCTGATAGTTACTGCCGAACACACCGCCCGTGAGGTTGCCGATATAGCCCGCCCCCAACTGTTCGATCAGACCGAGCAGCACGCCGCCCACCATCGCCCCGCCGAGATTGCCGATCCCACCTAGCACCGCCGCGGTAAAGGCCTTCAGACCTGGGATGAAGCCCATATAGAAGTGTGCGTTGCCGTATTCGGACGCGATCATCACGCCGGCCAGAGCGGCAAGCGCCGAGCCGATCATGAAGGTCGCCGAAATCACGAAATTCGGGTTCACGCCCATCAGGCTCGCGACGCCCGGGTTTTCGGCAATCGCACGCATCGCACGGCCCAGCTTGGTCTTGTGAACCAGCAGCAGCAGACCGCCCATCACGAGGAACGCCACCACGATGATCACGATTTCGGTCATCGAGATCACGGCGCCGGGCGTCGTGTCGGTGGCCTTGATCACGTTGATCGGGTCAGTGGGCAACAGCTGCGGGAACGGCAGCGGATTGCGCGACCAGATCATCATCGCGAGGGTTTGCAGCAGGATCGACACGCCGATCGCGGTGATCAGCGGAGCGAGACGCGGCGCTTTACGCAACGGCCGGTAGGCCACGCGCTCGATCGTGTAGCCGACCAGCGAGCAAACCACTGCCGCGATGATCAACGCGATGATGAGCGTCGGCACATTGCCGAGGCCGGGGAAGTGGTTCTGAAGCACGCCTATGGCTGAGAGCGCAACCATCGCGCCCACCATCAACACATCGCCGTGCGCGAAGTTGATGATGCCCAGAATGCCGTAAACCATCGTATAGCCCAGTGCGATGATGGCGTAAACGCTGCCAAGCACCAGCCCGTTGAGGACCTGCTGGATGAAGATATCCATTTAATGCTCCTTAGCCCGTGCGACTGGATTCGCGTTCTTCATCAGCCGGTGGGCGGTGATGCGGTACGCCAATCTCAACGGCACTGCGGGTACTGATGTAAAAGACCGGTAAGGGTTATCCGCTGCCCGGTTCGTCTTACGACTGTGATGCAGCCGCGAACTTACCGATGGCGGATGCAAAAACGGCACCGTTGGGTGGTTTCGGTGCCGTCAGGCTAAACGTCCCGTCATCACATCTTCACGACGTCGAGGACCGCTTTTTTGCCGTCCTTGAAGTCGTAAAGCGTAATGGCGCCCTCTTTCAAATCACCCTTGTCGTCGAACGCGATGTGGCCGATTACCCCGTTGTAATCGGTGGACGGCATCGCAGCCAGCACCTTGGGCGCCTCGATCGAATTAGCGCGCTTCATTGCATCGACAATCACGTACACAGCGTCATACGTGAACGGTGCGTAAATCTGCACCGGTGTGTGGAAGCGGTCGACGTACTTCTTTTCGAAGTCCGCTCCCTTGTCCATTTTCGAAAGCGCGAGTCCCGCCTCCGAACAGACCAGGTTTTGCACGGCGGTTCCCGCCAGCTCACCCACCTTGTCGGTACACACACCGTCGCCGCCAAGGATTTTTGCCCTGATACCGAGCGCCGCCGCCTGTTTGGTAAACGGCCCGCCCGTCGCGTCCATTCCGCCGAACATGATGACGTCCGGTTGAACACTTTTGATCTTTCTAAGGACGGCCTGAAACTCCGTAGCCCTGTCATTCGTGGCTTCGCGCGCGACGATCTTCGCCCCGCTCGCCTGTGCTGCTTTCGCAAACTCGTCGGCGAGTCCCTTGCCGTAGACGGTCGAGTCGTCAACGATTGCGATGCGTTTCGCGCCAAGCACCTTTGTCGCGTAATTGGCAAGCGCCGGGCCCTGCTCGGCATCGGTCGCGACCACCCGATAAGTCGTCTTGAAACCTTGCTGTGTGTACCCCGGATTCGTCGACGACGGTGAGATCTCCACGATCCCGGCATCGCTATAGATCTTCGAGGCCGGAATCGAGACGCCCGAATTCAGGTGCCCGATTACGGCAACGACATGATCGTCGACGAATTTCTCTGCGACCGCCGTTCCCGTTTTCGGGTCCGCGGCATCATCCTGCGCGTCGAGCTCCAACTGGATCTTGTGGCCGTCGATCGTCAAACCCTGTGCGTTGATCTCCTCGACCGCCAGACGTGCGCCGTTTTCATTGTCTTTACCAAGATGCGCAATGCTGCCCGTCAAAGGGGCCGCATGGCCGATCTTCACGATAGTCGCCTCGCTTGCCGGTGCTGCCACCGCTGCGGCAGCCGATGCACCTGCTCCCGCCTCGCCTTCCGGTTTTTTGCCGCACGCGGTCAACATCGCAACCGCGGCCACGATGGACACGGCGTAAGCAAATTTGACTCGCATTAAGTAGGTCTCCTGCGCCTTGCAAAATCCATTGTTCGGGACCCGGAGGCCTTGAGAACGCGCGCATTGTAACTCCAATTATGCGACGCGCAATATTGTTGAAACGCTGGGGTTTTCCTGCATTGCAACCTTATTTTGAGAGAGAAATTCGACAAGAGGCGCAACCCGGTTGCGACTATTTTTCGTGCATCAGTTGCACCAGCGCCGCACCCAATGGCATCAAGTGTTGCAGCGATATGGCCCGATCCCTGATTGCACCGTGCTTCGCGTTAAGTATTACGTTTCTATTGATATCAGAGAGCGCGCACTATTTTAGTGCGTCAAAAATCGACGCAACGCGTTTGTCATGTTTTAAACGGGGACATATCATCAGAAATTTGATTAAAAGACCAATCACAATTCAAATGAATTTGTATGGGAGAGCACTAAAAAGCATCTTTCCCAGTGATCTGGCACTTTATTAGTGAAGCACTCACGGATCTGCGGACACAAAAAAAGCGCGCCCTTAGGCGCGCTTTTCTTTCAAAACGTCGGCGGATTGTCAGGCAGGCAGACCCAACCCGCGCGGCAGCGGAAACGCGATGTTTTCCTCGATGCCTTCAAGCGCACGCACATTGCGCACACCGAGCTCACGCAACCGTCCGATCACCGCTTGCGCGAGCGCTTCCGGTGCCGAGGCGCCAGCCGTCACACCGATCCGGCGCTTGCCTTCGACCCAGACCGGATCGATCTGATCCGGCGAGTCCACCATATAGGAAGGCACACCGAGCTTTTCGGCCAGCTCGCGCAGCCGGTTCGAGTTCGAGCTATTCGGGCTGCCGACCACAATCACGACGTCGCATTGGGGCGTCATGAACTTGACCGCGTCCTGGCGATTTTGCGTGGCGTAGCAGATGTCCTGCTTCTTCGGCTCGCGGATCGCTGGATATTTCGCCTTCAGGGCGCCGATGATCTCGGCTGCGTCGTCGACCGACAGGGTGGTTTGCGTAACGAACGCGATCCGGTCGGGATCGGCCAGCTGCAGGGCCTGCACGTCTTTGATGTCTTCCACCAGATGCATGCCTTCGCCCGCCTGCCCCATCGTACCCTCGACTTCAGGGTGCCCCTTGTGCCCGATCATCACGATGTCGAAGCCATCCTGGCGCATCTTCGCGACTTCGATATGGACCTTGGTGACGAGCGGACAGGTGGCGTCGTACACCCGCAGGCCACGCGACTCGGCTTCCGAGCGCACCGCTTTCGACACGCCATGCGCGCTGAAAATGACCGTATTGCCGGCCGGCACTTCTTCCAGCTGTTCGATGAAAATTGCGCCTTTTTTGCGCAAATCCTCGACGACATAGGCGTTATGGACGATTTCGTGGCGCACATAGATCGGCGAGCCGTGCAGCTTGATGGCCCGCTCCACGATTTCGATGGCCCGATCGACGCCGGCACAGAACCCACGCGGCTGCGCCAGCAGGATCTCGGCTTCGGCAAGAGTCGTATCCGTGATGCTCATGTTTACAGAATCCCGATGATTTTCACTTCAAACGCCAGCGCCTGGCCGGCAAGCGGATGGTTGAAATCGAACAATGCCGACGTTTCGCCGACCTCCTTCAGGACGCCAGCGTAGCGGCCACCACCCGGCGCGTTGAATTCGACCAGGTCACCCGGCGAAAAGTCCTCGCCAATCATGCTGTTTTCGAGCAGCGTGGCCAGCGAGACCCGCTGGATCAACTCCGGATTGCGCGGACCGAACGCCTGACCCGGCGTTAGCTGAAAGGTCGAATGGTGGCCCACCTTCAAACCCAGCAGAATGTCTTCCAGCGGCGGCGCCAGTTGGCCCGCGCCGAGCAGCAGCGTGGCCGGCCTGTCGGTAAACGTGTTGATGACTTCAGCGCCATCGGCAAGGGAAAGCCGGTAATGAAGCGTGACGTGTGAACCGGGCTTCACTTCGGAAATGTCGATGATGCTCATGCAATGCTCGCTCAGTCGAAGCGCGCTGCACGCGTGCGCCGCGGGCGCAGTCGACGCGTGTGGCAAACCCGTCGGGGTGCCGTGCGCAAAGTGTCTATTGTAAGCCACATAGCGGGCGGCGGCTTGGGTCCGTCGCGCGCATCGCGGCACGGCCACGCACCGCGCGCTGCCCCAAACCCGAACTGGAGGACCCATATCCACATGGCCGACTATGCCTGCACAGTAGACAAAGCAACACTCGAAACGGCCTTGCCAGGGCCTGCGGCACCCGCCGCTCCAGCACCCGCCCTGACGTTGCCGCACGCTGGCGTCGTAGCTGGCGATCCCCTGGCCGGTAATAGCGTCAGCACCGTCGACGCCACCGCGAACGCCGGCGCATCTGCAACTCGACCGCTCGTACGAGGCAAATGGCATAAAAACGACATGCCGCGCGAACGCCTGATCGAGGAAGGACCCGGCGTGCTGTCGGATACCGAAATGATCGTGCTGGTACTCGGCTCGGGCCTGCCCGGTCACGATGTGTTCAATGTCGCGCGCACTCTGCTCGAGCGGTTCGGCTCGATGCGGGCGATGCTCGACGCAACCTATTCGGACTTCGACGGCCTGCGCGGCATCGGCCCCGCTAAAAAGGCGCAGCTGCTCGCCATCATGGAGATGGCGCGGCGCTCGCTGGTCGATAGAATGCGGGGCCGTTCGCTGATGAATTCGCCTGAAGCCGTGCAAGACTATCTGCGCCTGCGCATAGGCGGTAAGACGCAAGAGGTTTTTGTGTCGCTCTTTCTCGACGCCCGGCATCGGTTGATCCGCGTTGAGGAAAGCGCACGCGGCACGCTAACACGCATGGCGGTGTATCCTCGCGAGATCGTGCGGCGGGCGCTGAGTCTGAATGCCGCCAGCCTGATCGTCGCGCATAATCACCCTTCCGGCGCCGTTCAGCCAAGCGCAAGCGACTGCCGGCTAACACATACGCTGCGCGACGCCCTGGCGCTGATCGACGTGCAACTGATCGATCACTTGGTGATTGGCGCAGATCACACGTACTCGTTTGCCCGTGCCGGCTGGCCGTGACAGGGCATGAACCAGGGTCGCGGCAACGTTGCGCCGTCTTCGGCATCGCAAATAAGGTTTGATTTTGCGGCTTTTTTTCCGCTATAATTCCGGTTTGCCTATTTCCAACCCCCTGTTCCGAAGCCACCAAGGCGTTCCGGAAAGGAAAAGCGCCTGAAGTTCCAGAAACTTAAGCGCGGCTCTTTTCGGGAAACTTTCACGGCGTTCGAACTCAGAATTAGCGTATTAGGAGTGCTCTCATGGCACGCGTATGCCAAGTAACTGGGAAAGCGCCGATGAGCGGCAACAACGTTTCCCACGCGAACAACAAAACCAAGCGCCGGTTCCTGCCGAACCTGCAAAACCGCCGTATTTGGGTGGAAAGCGAAAACCGTTGGGTGCGTCTGCGCGTTTCGAACGCCGGCCTGCGCCTGATCGACAAGAACGGTATCGACGCGGTGCTCGCAGATTTGCGCGCACGCGGTGAAGCCTAAGGAGTAAATCATGGCGAAAGGCGCACGCGACAAGATCAAGTTGGAATCGACCGCAGGTACGGGTCACTTCTACACGACGACGAAGAACAAACGCAACATGCCGGAAAAGATGCTGATCAAGAAATTTGATCCGGTCGTCCGCAAGCACGTTGACTACAAGGAAACCAAGATTAAGTAAATCTTGGCTCCTGCCTGACCAAGGCAAAACGATTTGCAAAAAAGCCCCGCATTCATGTGGGGCTTTTTTGTTTTCTGCGAGCCATTTCGCGCTGGCTGGCTGTCCTTTGCCCATCAGATCAGTCTTATCCCATTCGGCCAGCTTTCCCTCATTCGTCGCGACGCGTATCCTTTCTCGTTTTAGCGGCATGCACACAGCATGCCGTCACGGCAAAACGAAAGACGGAGATGCAGGCGATGGAATTCGATGTGGCGATTGTCGGTAGCGGTCTGGCAGGTTTGAGCGTCGCGCTCAATCTCGCGGAGACCCGGCGGGTTGCGGTGGTCGCCAAGCGATCGATGACCGAGGGCGCGAGCGATTGGGCGCAAGGCGGGATCGCGGCCGTACTGGATTCAGCGGACAGCATCGAAAACCACGTGCGCGACACCTTGATCGCCGGCGGCGGCCTGTGCGATGAGGCAGCGACACGCTTTATCGTCGAGCATGGGCGCGCCGCGATCGAATGGCTGATTGAGCAAGGCGTGCCGTTCACCAAAGACGACGCTGCCGAACTCGGCTTTCATCTGACACGCGAAGGCGGCCATAGCCATCGAAGGATCATTCATGCTGCGGATGCCACGGGCCATGCAGTGGTCGCCACGCTCAGCGAACGCGTACGCCGTCACCCGAACATCACCCTGCTCGAAGACCACTACGCGATCGATCTGATCACGTCCGACCGTCTCGGTCTGCCAGGCCGTCGCTGCCACGGTTTATATGCACTCGATCTGCAAAGCGGCCGCACTGTGACAATCGAAGCGCCGCATACCGTGCTCGCCACCGGCGGCGCCGGCAAGGTCTACCTGTACACCACCAATCCCGACACCGCGACCGGTGACGGCATCGCCATGGCCTGGCGCGCGGGCTGTCGCGTCTCGAACATGGAATTCATCCAGTTCCATCCGACCTGTCTGTTCCATCCGTATGCGAAGTCGTTCCTGATCTCAGAAGCAGTACGCGGCGAAGGCGGCATCCTGAAGCTGCCGGACGGCACGCGCTTCATGCCGAACCATGACGAACGCGCCGAACTCGCGCCACGCGACATCGTCGCGCGCGCCATCGACTTCGAGATCAAGAAACGCGGCATCGATTGTGTATATCTCGACATCAGCCATCAGCCGCCTGAATTCCTTCGCGAACACTTCCCGACAATTCTGGCCCGCTGCCTCGAATTCGGCATTGACATCACCAAAGAGCCGATCCCGGTTGTGCCTGCCGCGCACTACACGTGCGGCGGCGTCGTAACCGATCTGGCCGGCCGGACCGATCTCGCTGGTCTCTATGCGGTTGGTGAGACCTCATGCACAGGCCTGCACGGCGCGAACCGGCTTGCCAGCAACTCCTTGCTCGAGTGTCTCGTGATCGGACGCTCCGCTGCGCAGGCCATCGAGCAAGAAGGCTTCAGCGCCGTTGTCCATGCACCACTGCCGGACTGGGACGAAAGCCGTGTGTCCGATCCGGACGAAGAAGTGGTGGTCGCGCACAACTGGGATGAACTGCGCCGCTTGATGTGGAACTACGTCGGCATCGTGCGTACGGACAAGCGGCTCGCACGAGCCAAGCATCGGCTTGCCCTGCTCCGCGACGAGATTCACGAGTATTACGCGAATTTCAAGGTGAGCCGCGATTTGCTCGAGCTGCGCAATCTGGTCGACGTGGCGTCGCTGATCGTCGAAGGCGCTCGCTCACGGCGTGAAAGCCGGGGCCTGCACTTCAGCCGCGATTGGCCGGCCACGTTGCCTAAAGCACTGCCCTCGGTGCTGTCGCCGGAGCATGTGCGTAACCGCAACGTGTGATTTCCAGAAACTGAAATGAAAAGGCCATCGCCGGTTATCCGGCGATGGCCTTTTCACTGATTGCGAAAGCTTAAGCCTAGACGCGCGCGACTCAGACGATCCGCATCGAGTAATCCGCTGCCCGAACATCTTTGGTCAGCGCACCGATCGACACCCGATCGACGCCCGTTTCCGCGATAGTCCGCACCGTCTCGAAGTTCACGCCGCCGGACACCTCCAGCACTGCCCGCCCTGCCGTGATACGCACGGCCTCGCGCATCGCATCAAACGAAAAGTTATCCAGCAGAATGGACTGCGCGCGGTGTGCCAATGCGGTTTCCAATTGCGCCAGCGTTTCGACTTCGATCTGGATCGACACGCCCGCGTTCAGCCCGAGCGCCGCGTCCATTGCCGCGCCAACGCCGCCCGCTGCAGCGATGTGGTTTTCCTTGATCAGAATGCCGTCGTACAAAGCGAGTCGCTGATTCGCCCCGCCGCCGACGCGCACTGCGTATTTCTGCGCGAGCCGCAAACCCGGCAAGGTCTTACGCGTATCGAGGATACGCGTTTGCGTGTGGGCAATTGCGTCGACATAGCGGCGCGTTGCGCTTGCCACGCCCGAGAGCAGTTGCAGGAAATTCAGCGCATTGCGTTCAGCAGTCAACAGCGCACGCACAGGACCGCGCAGCTCGCAGACCGGCGTATCCGCTGTCATCCGATCGCCCTCGCGATAACGCCACTGCACGTCGATACGTGGATCGACCTGGCGCATCACCGCGTTGAACCAGGGCACGCCGCACAGCACGGCATCTTCGCGCACGATGATGCGTGCATCGCGCATGTCGTCTGCGGGGACAAGGCGGCCAGTCTGGTCGCCTGCGCCAATATCTTCGGCCAGCGCGTCGGCCACGTTACGCGCCAACGCAGCATCGAATGCGGCGCCGTACTGCGCATGAATCTCCGCGAACAGCGGCGAGACCGCCTCGATTTGATTGCGTTCCACCGCTCCCATTACGCTGCTCCCACGTTCGAATACAGTTGCGCGTCGCGCGCGAGATCACCGCTGGCTTGCACCCGCTTCTTGTGCCGCGCCGCGAAGTCGAGCATCCGGTCGATCGGCAAACGCGCCCGCTCGCCGATCGCTCGGTCGACGAAGATTTCGTTGTGGCCGCGGTCGAGCACCTCGGCCAGATTGGCGAGGCCGTTCATCGCCATCCACGGGCAATGCGCGCAGCTCTTGCAGGTCGCGCTGTTGCCAGCCGTCGGCGCGGCGATCAGCGTCTTGCCGGGCGCGGCGAGCTGCATCTTGTGCAGAATGCCGAGATCGGTCGCCACGATGAAATGCGTCGCGTCGAGCTTTTGCGCAGCGTCGATCAACTGGGTTGTCGAACCCACCACGTCCGCTTGCGCGACTACGTTAGCCGGCGACTCCGGATGCACCAGCACTTTCGCGCCCGGATATTCAGCGCGCAGCAGATCGAGTTCAATGCCCTTGAATTCGTCGTGCACGAGACACGAGCCCTGCCACAGCAGCATGTCCGCGCCGGTCTTGCTCTGGATGTAGCTGCCGAGGTGCCGATCCGGCGCCCAGATGATCTTTTCGCCGCGTGAGTGCAGATCGGCAACGATTTCCAGCCCGATCGACGACGTCACCATCCAGTCCGCACGAGCCTTGACGGCCGCGCTGGTGTTCGCGTACACAACCACCGTGCGATCCGGGTGTGCGTCACAGAAAGCCGAGAATTCATTGACAGGACAGCCCAGGTCGAGCGAACAGGTCGCGTCGAGATCGGGCATCAGAATGCGCTTGTCCGGGCTGAGTATCTTCGCGGTCTCGCCCATGAAGCGCACGCCCGCCACCACCAGCGTTTGTGCCTCGTGATCGCGGCCAAACCGCGCCATCTCCAGCGAGTCGGCCACGCAGCCGCCGGTTTCGTCGGCGAGCTCCTGCAATTCCGCGTCGACGTAGTAATGCGCGACGAGCACCGCTTTCTCGCGCTTAAGCAATGCGCGGATGCGCTCCTTCAGCGCCACCTTCTGTTCCGCCGACGGCATGTCGGGCACCTTCGCCCACGCCTGCCCGATCCCGCAGGTCGTGCCCTGCGCCTGTGGCCGGTCGTATTCGACGGTCCTGATCGCCTGCTGATCCATGATCTCCTCTGCCTTCGCTCTGCCCGCCGCGGAGCGTCAATCGCGTGTCGTTGACATATCCGCCGCCCAAAAAGCAAAACCCCGCCAACGCGGGGTTTTGTGACGTAACGAAATTTTAAAGGATTTCGCGCTCAGGCATACGGTCAAGCATAACGACGCAGACGCAACGCGAATTCTTGCAGTGCTTTAATACCACTCTGCTCAGCGCGATGACACCAGTCTTGCAGCTGAATCAACAATTGATCGCGCGACGCATTCGAGCGCTCCCACATCGCCGCCAGTTCATTGCGCATGTCGATGTAAGTCTTGAGCTTCTGGCTATTCGCGAAGATCTGCGGCAACTGGCGCTTCTGCGGCTCGTCGAGACCCGCTTCTTCCTTGTGGAACCAGCTACGCGCACCGCGCATCACCTGATACTTCTCGCGCGCGCCGACTTCCTTCAGATGCGCAAGCTCCTGGCGGTAAGCGCGCTTGAGTGCCTTGCCGTAACGCGCCATCACTTCGTAGCGGTTCGCCAGCACGGCTTGCAGCGTGTCCTGATCGAGGACCAGCTTGCCGGAGGTCAAACGCGGCGTAGGCGCGATCTTCTTCACCTTGGCCAGACGGAACGCCGACATGATGCGGATGTACATCCAGCCAATGTCGAACTCGTACCACTTGTTCGACAGCTTGGCCGACGTCGCATACGTGTGGTGATTGTTATGCAGCTCTTCACCGCCGATGATGATGCCCCACGGGAAGATATTGGTGCTGGCATCCGACGAGTTGAAGTTGCGGTAGCCCCACCAGTGCGCGAGACCGTTCACCACGCCGGCCGCCCAGAACGGAATCCACACCATCTGCACGGCCCAGATGGTCAGACCGACGACGCCGAACAGCGCGACGTTCAGCACCATCATCAGGCTCACGCCGAGGATCGGGTACTTGGTGTAGACGTTGCGTTCCATCCAGTCATTCGGCGTGCCGTGACTGAACTTGCGCATCGTTTCTTCGTTCTTGGCTTCGGAACGGTACAGTTCCGCGCCTTCGAGCACCACCTTCCAGATGCCGCGCGTTTGCGGGCTGTGCGGATCTTCTTCGGTCTCGCACTTGGCGTGGTGCTTACGGTGAATCGCGGCCCATTGGCCGGTCAGCATGCCGGTGGTCATCCACAGCCAGAAGCGGAAAAAATGACTGACGACCGGATGCAGCTCCAGTGCGCGGTGCGCCTGGCAGCGATGCAGATAGACCGTCACGCCAATGATCGTGATGTGCGTCGCGACCAGGGTGTACAGCACAAGTTGCCACCACGAGAAGTGGAGCAAGCCGTGGGCAAGGAAATCAAGCAAGGAATTCAACAAGGCAATTTACCTGTGGAACAAGAGACGCCAGACACACGCAAAATGCGCGTGTCAAGAAAGTGAAAGCATACAGCGGGATTGGACGACATTCTACTTGAAGCGTTCCAAGTGTTTGTAACAAATAGGGATTTTTTGTGTGACATCAACAGGATGGAACGCACCGGCGGTGATTTTTAGACCGGCCGGCGGGTTCGAAGTGCCTGTCAGCGGGCGCTGTCGGCCTGATTTGCCGCGGAAGCGGTCATTGTTACCGCCTGCGGCATCGCGTCGCCCACATTGCCGACGATCCGCACTTCGCGTTGCGCGAAAGGAATCGAGATGCCGTGCTCGGAGAACAGACGCCAGATGTTGCGATTGACGGCCGATCGCACACTTGAGGTACCTGTCGCTGCGTCTTCGATCCAGAAGCCCAGTTCGAGATTGATGCCATCGGCACCGAAGCTCGCGAGATAGGGCGTGGGAGCTGGTTCCTGCAGTACTCGCGCGACATCTTGCGCGGCTTGGGCGAGCAGCGCCATCGCCTGCTCGACGTCCGAGGTATAGGCGACCTGCACGGCCACTTTGGCGTAGCCGCGCGTCAGATACGAGGACTGGTTCTGCACCACGTCCGTAATCAGCTTTTCGTTCGGAATCAGCGTTTCGATGCCGTCCAGTCCGCGCACCACCGTATAACGCGTACGGATCTGCGTGACCATGCCCTGTAAGCCGCTGACGTTGATCGTGTCGCCGATGCGCAGCGAGCGGTCGATCAGGATGATGAAACCCGAGACGTAGTTGCTGGCGATCTTCTGCAAGCCGAACCCGAGCCCCACACCCAACGCGCCGCCGAACACGCCCAGCACCGTGATGTCGATGCCGACCAGCGACAGGCTGATCAGCACCGCCGCCAGCACGAACGCCGCACGGCCGACACGCGCCACCACCACTTTGAGGTTGGCGTCGAGCGTCTTCGAGCGCATCAGGCGGTCTTCGAATGTCGCGCCGAGCCACATCGCGACGATCATCGTTACGCACACCCATAGGAGGCCCGTGGTGAGTGAGAGCAGCGTCATGTGCGCGTTTGCGACCCTGAAGCGCACGCTGCCCATCCAGTCGATGACATCGTCCTGAATGCCCATCACGGTGAGCACCATGCCGATCCAGACGATCAGTGAGACGATTTTCTCGACCAGGAACAGCCACGGATGGTTCGCGCCGTCTTGACTGAAGACCCGCCGCGCGAAGAAAAACACGATGTAAATCAGGCCAATACCGAACAGCGGCACCAGCGCCAGATTGAGCAGCGCGGTGTGCATGAACTGACCAGTGATAGCCTGTGCCAGCCAGACGAGCGCCGCGCCGATCAGGGGAAAGAACGCGCGGTTCAGGCTTTCCGCGCCGAAGCGCAGGGTCTGATAACGCGTCTGGCGCCGCAGATCAAGCGTCCGGCGCAAGAGACGCGCGAGCAGCCACGCGACGGCGAGCGTCCCAAGCAGCACGCCGACCTGCCACAGCATGACCGGCTGGCCGAAGTCGCGCCCGAGGTCGCCGAACATGTGAGGAAAAATGCGGTTTTGCATGATGTCGCCGAAATCGCCGGCGCGTCGGGTTCAGGAAAGAACCCGACGCGCCGGCAGATAGCCTGTTGCGTTTAGCTCTGGCGTTCCAGCACCGCTGCGAAGAAACCGTCAGTAGCGTGAAGGTGCGGCCACAGCGACAGGTAATCGCCCATTTCCAGATCGATACGCTGCTCGGCGAGCACGTCGCGCGCCGGCACCAGGGCGAAGTCCGGATGGTCGGCGAGGAACTGCTGCACGACGGTTTCGTTTTCCTCTTCGAGAATCGAGCAGGTTGCGTAGATGAGACGGCCACCCTTCTTCACCAGACGCGAGGCGCTGGCCAGAATCGACGCCTGCTTCGGCGCCAGTTCAGCGACCGATTCCGGCGACTGGCGCCACTTCAGGTCCGGGTTACGGCGCAGCGTACCCAAGCCGCTGCACGGCGCATCGACCAGCACGCGGTCGATTTTGCCGGCCAGACGCTTGATCTTCGCATCGTGCTCGCTGTCGATCAGCACCGGATTCACGTTCGACAGGCCGCTGCGCGCAAGGCGCGGCTTGAGCTTGGCCAGACGGCGCTCGGAGACGTCGAATGCGTACAGACGCCCGGTGGAGCGCATCGCCGCACCAAGCGCCAGCGTTTTGCCGCCCGCGCCCGCGCAGAAGTCCACGATCATTTCGCCACGCTTGGGCGCGACCAGCGAGCACAGCAACTGGCTGCCTTCGTCCTGAACTTCGACCCAGCCGTGCTGGAACGCGTCCAGCTTGGTGAGCGGCGGCTTGCCGACCACCCGCACGCCGAACGGTGCGAACGGCGTCGCGCCCCCTTCGATACCGGCCTTCGACAGCGCGTTCAGTACCTCGTCGCGGCTTGCCTTGATCGGGTTCGCGCGCAGGTCCAGCGGCGCCGGGTAGTTCAGCGCGGCGGCCAGTTGCGCCAGTTCTGCGGGTTCAAAGCGCTTGGAAAGCGCCTGATAGATCCAGTCGGGCAGATTCAGGCGAATCCGCAGCGGCAGGCTTTCCGGGTCGATCTTCGCGACGTGTTCCAGCCAGTGCGACTCGGTGTCCGACACGAACGGCTTGAGCGCCGTACGCCCCGCCGTCTGCATCAGTCCCAGCAAGGCCATGCGACGGGCCGGACTGCCCGCGCCGCCTTCGGCCAGATGGGCGAATTCCATCCGGCGGCGCAGCACCGCGAAGACCGCCTCGGCGATCACGCCGCGCTCGCCATGCCCGAGCTTCGGATGCGCGCGGAAAAAGCGGCTCGTCGTGGCGTCGGCCGGGCCGCTCAGTTTCAGGACTTCAGCCAGCAAAGTCTCAGTTTGTCCAATCAAAAAACCATGTAATCTCATGCGCCCTCTCCGGCGGTGTGACCGGCAAAGAGCCATTGCGGCTCCGGCGGCGTAAGCGTGACACGCAAGCCGTCGAGGGCAAGACGCCCTTCGACGAACCAGCGCACCGCGCGTGGATAAATAATGTGTTCGGTTGCCAGCACGCGTTCGGCGAGCGTGGCGGGGGTGTCGCCAGCCTCAACGGGGACGGCCGCCTGCGCGACGATCGGCCCGTGATCCAGCTGCGACGTGACAAAATGCACCGACGCGCCGTGCAGCCGCACGCCTGCGTCAAGTGCCTGTTGATGGGTTTTCAGGCCCGGAAAGCTCGGCAGCAGCGACGGATGCACGTTCAGCATGCGCCCGGCGTAGTGATCGACGAAACCAGCCGTGAGCACCCGCATGAAGCCGGCAAGCGCGACCAGATCGGGCGCGAAGCCGTCGATTTCCTTCGCCAGCGCGGCGTCAAAGCTGTCGCGATCCGGAAACTGGCGGTGGTCGACCACCGCCGTGGCAATGCCGTGCGACGCTGCGAACGCGAGGCCCGCGGCGTCAGGACGGTTGGCAATCACAGCGGCGACTTGCGCCGCCCAGCCTTCGTCCGCGCAGGCGCGAATGATAGCTTCCATGTTGCTTCCCCGTCCGGAAATCAGGATGACGAGTTTTTTCATCCGCGGATTTTATCATTCGGGGGACACTGAAACGGCGACGCGCCGCCGTCTCATGCGCTGAGCGTTTATAATCGTTTGCTTTGCGGCATCTCGCCCGCCCTACCTCAAACCCGTTATCGTGAGAGTCTTCCGCGGTCTTCCCAATGCTGAAAGCCGTGCGCCCTGCGCACTGACCATCGGCAACTTCGACGGTGTCCACCGCGGCCATCAGGCTTTGCTCGCCCACGTCCGGGCCGCGGCCGATGCACGCGGCCTGCCCGTTTGCGTGATGACCTTCGAACCGCACCCGCGCGAGTTCTTCAACCCGGCTGGCGCGCCGCCGCGAATCGCAATGTTGCGCGACAAGCTCGAGGCGCTGCGCACCAACGGTGTCGACCGGGTCGTGGTCGAGCATTTCAATCACACCTTCGCCAGCCAGTCGCCGGATACGTTTGTCGAACGGATCATCGTCAACGGGCTGCATGCTCGCTGGGTGATGATCGGCGACGACTTCCGGTACGGCGCGAAGCGCGCGGGCGATTTCGCGTCGCTCAAGACCGCGGGGCAGCAGCACGGTTTCGAAGTGGAGCAGATGGCAACCGTGGCCGATCCGTCCGGCGCGCGCATTTCCAGTTCAGGCGTACGCGCGGCGCTAGTGGCGGGCGATCTCGATTCGGCGCGCGCCGCGCTGGGCCGCGACTACCTGATTAGCGGCCATGTCGTGCATGGCATGAAGCTCGGCCGCGATCTCGGTTTCCCCACGCTCAATTTGACGATCGCGCACAAGCGCCCGGCGCTCGCCGGTATTTTCGTGGTGCGCGTGCATGGCGTGGCGGACGAACCGTTGCCGGGCGTCGCCAGCCTCGGCCTGCGTCCCACCGTCGACGATTCTGGCCGCGTGCTGCTCGAGGTGCATCTGCTCGACTGGCACGGCGATGCGTATGGCAAACTCGTGCGCGTCGAATTCCTGAAAAAGCTGCGCGACGAGGAAAAATACGTCGACCTCGAAACGCTGACCGCCGCCATCGCGCGCGACGTCGCCAATGCCCGCGCGTGGTTCGCGGCCGTCGGCGCCGGCACGCCGGGCAGCCGCTCCACCGGTTTCGCCACCTCGGCCACCGACCGAATTAGATAGCCGCCGCGGTACATGCGAGCGCGCCAAGCGCTGCATGTATCCACTGCTGCGCGCATCGAAGGGCGTCCGTGGATCACGCGACATGCCTGCCGGGCGCGCCCAACGCCCTGCGCTTCATGCGCATACCGCAGCCTCGCTGCGCTTAGAAAGAATTCACCGCGACCTCATCATGAGCAACAAGAAAGCCGATTCGAAACCGCAGTCACGCTACCCCGTCAACCTGCTCGACACGCCGTTCCCGATGCGTGGCGACCTGCCCAAGCGCGAGCCGCAATGGGTCAAGGAATGGCAGGAACGGAAGGTCTACGAAACGATCCGCGCCGCCAGCAAAGGCCGTAAAAAGTTCATCCTGCACGACGGCCCGCCGTATGCGAACGGCGACATCCACCTCGGCCACGCGGTGAACAAGATCCTCAAGGACATGATCGTCAAGGCGCGCAATCTGGCGGGCTTCGACGCGGTCTACGTGCCGGGCTGGGATTGCCACGGCATGCCGATCGAAATCCAGATCGAAAAGCAGTTCGGCAAGTCGCTGCCGGCCGCTGAAGTGATGCAGAAGGCGCGTGCTTACGCGACCGAACAGATCGAGAAGCAGAAGGTCGGCTTCCGGCGTCTCGGCGTGCTCGGCGACTGGGACAATCCGTACAAGACGATGAACTTCACGAACGAGGCCGGCGAAATCCGTGCGCTCGCGAAGATCATGGAAAAGGGCTACGTATTCCGCGGCCTGAAGCCGGTCAACTGGTGTTTCGACTGCGGTTCGGCCTTGGCCGAAGCGGAAGTCGAATACGCGGACAAGACCGATCCGACCATCGACGTGCTGTTCAGCTTCGCCGAGCCGGAAAAGACCGCGCAGGCCTTCGGCTTGAACGCACTGCCGCGCAATGAAGGCGGCATTGTCATCTGGACCACCACGCCGTGGACCATCCCCGCCAACCAGGCGCTGAACCTCCACCCGGAAATCGTCTACGCATTGGTCGACACGCCGCGCGGCTTGCTGATCCTCGCTGAAGAACGCGTTGAAGCATGCCTGAAACAGTACGAACTGGAAGGGACGATCGTCGCGACCGCGCCGGGCGCGAAGCTCGTCAACCTGCGCTTTAACCATCCGCTCGCCTCTGCTCATCCGAGCTACAAGCGCACGGCGCCGGTTTATCTCGGCGACTATGTGACAACCGAATCGGGTACGGGTGTGGTCCACTCGTCGCCGGCCTACGGCGTGGAAGACTTCGTGTCGTGCAAGGCGCACGGCATGTCGGATTCGGACATCATCAACCCGGTGATGGGCGACGGCCGTTACATCGAATCGCTCGCGCTGTTCGGCGGCCTGTCGATCTGGGCGGCCAATCCGCAGATCATCGAGGCCCTGCAAGCAGCGGGCTCACTGTTACGCACCGAGAAGTACAAGCACAGCTACATGCACTGCTGGCGCCACAAGACGCCGATCATCTACCGTGCAACCTCGCAGTGGTTCGCCGGCATGGACGTGAAGCCGAACGACACCGACAAGACCCTGCGCGAAACCGCGCTCGAAGGCATCGAGAACACCGCTTTCTATCCGTCGTGGGGCAAGCAGCGTCTGTTCAGCATGATCGCGAATCGCCCGGACTGGACGCTGTCGCGTCAACGTCAATGGGGCGTGCCGATGGCGTTCTTCGTGCATAAGGAAACCGGCGAACTGCACCCGCGCACACTAGAACTGCTCGAAGAAGTCGCGCAACGCGTCGAGAAGGCCGGCATCGAAGCGTGGCAAACGCTCGACCCGCGCGAACTGCTCGGCGACGACGCCAACATGTACGAGAAGAACCGCGACACGCTCGACGTCTGGTTCGATTCGGGCACGACGCATTGGCACGTGCTGCGCGGCTCGCATAAAGACGAACTGCAGTTCCCGGCCGACCTGTATCTGGAAGGCTCGGACCAGCACCGCGGCTGGTTCCACTCGTCGCTGCTGACGGCTTCGATGCTAGACGGCCGCCCGCCCTACAACGCGTTGCTCACGCACGGCTTCACCGTCGACGGCGAAGGCCGCAAGATGAGCAAGTCGCTCGGCAACGGTATCGACCCGCATGAAGTGGCGAACCGGCTCGGCGCGGAAATCATCCGTCTGTGGATCGCGTCGACCGATTACTCGGGCGAACTGGCGATCTCGGAGGAAATCCTGAAGCGCGTGACGGAAGGCTATCGCCGCATCCGCAACACGCTGCGCTTCCTGCTCGCGAACCTGTCGGACTTCGACTTCGCGCAACACGCGCGTCCGGTCGAAGACTGGCTCGAGATCGATCGTTACGCGGTGGCGCTGTCGGCGAATCTGCAAAACGACATCCTCTCGCACTACGACAAGTACGAGTTCCACCCGGTGGTCGCGAAACTGCAGACGTTCTGCTCGGAAGACCTGGGCGGCTTCTATCTGGACGTGCTGAAAGACCGTCTGTACACCACGGCCGTTGACTCCGTCGCACGCCGTTCGGCCCAGACCGCGCTGTATCACATCGCCCACGGTCTGCTGCGCCTGATCGCGCCTTTCCTGTCGTTCACGGCCGAAGAAGCGTGGAAGATCTTCTCGCCGAACAGCGAAACGATCTTCACCGAGACCTATCACGCGTTCCCGGCAGTGCCGCAAGCCGGTGCCCTGCTCGACAAATGGACGCTGCTGCGCGCCGCGCGTAGCGACGTGACCAAGGCGCTGGAAGAAGCACGTGTGGCGAACCTGATCGGTTCGTCGCTGCAGGCCGAAGTCGAAGTCCGCGCGAGCGGTGCGCGTTACGACGCGCTCGCCAGCCTTGCCGACGACCTGAAGTTCGTGCTGATCACGTCGGCGGCAAGCGTTGTGAAGGTCGAGAGCGAAGCGGAAGAAGGCGTCGAAGTGATCGCCTCGAAATATCTGAAGTGCGAACGCTGCTGGCACTACCGCGCGGACGTCGGCGCAAACGCCGAGCACCCCAACCTGTGCGGCCGCTGCTTCAGTAACCTGTTCGGCAACGGCGAAACGAGGAGCGCGGCATAATGGCAAGAACCATGTCGAAAACGTCGTCCGGAAACAGTTCGCTGGCACCCTGGCTTGGCGTCGCGCTGATCGTGATCCTGTTCGATCAGTTGACGAAGATCGCGGTGCAGAAGGTGTTCGCCTACGGTGTTCCGCATGAGGTCACGCCGTTTTTTAACCTGATCCTCGTGTACAACCGTGGCGCCGCCTTCAGCTTCCTCGCGATGGCGGGCGGCTGGCAGCGCTGGGCGTTCACCGCGCTCGGCGTGGTCGCAGCGCTCGTGATCTGCTACCTGCTCAAGCGTCACGGCGGACAGAAGATGTTCTGCACGGCGCTCTCGCTGATTCTCGGCGGCGCGCTCGGCAATGTGATCGACCGGCTCGCGTACGGCCATGTGATCGACTTTCTCGATTTTCACGTGCGCACGTGGCACTGGCCGGCGTTCAATCTCGCCGACAGCGCGATCACGATCGGCGCGATCCTGCTCGTGCTCGACGAGTTGCGGCGCGTGCGTGGCTCGCGCTAACGCCACTCAGGCTGCTGGCGCCGCGCTTTATGTACGCGTTGCGTCCGGGCTGATGTTTGATGTTTGCGCTCAGGTCCGCGCTTACGGCCGATTCGTAGGCGGCTAACGGTGCGACACCCGCACTGCGGGCCGCCACCACGCTTTGTCGGAGGCTTTCGTTGGCAACCGCAGAACTCGCAGGAAAACACCTCGTCCTCGGCATGACGGGCGGCATTGCCTGCTACAAGATCGCCGAACTCACGCGTCTGCTGACCAAGGCCGGCGCGAGCGTGCAGGTCGTGATGACCGAAGCGGCCACGCAGTTCATCACCCCCATCACGATGCAGGCGTTATCCGGCCGCCCCGTCTACACGAGCCAGTGGGACGGTCGCGTGCCGAACAACATGGCGCACATCGATTTGTCGCGTGAAGCCGACGCGATCGTTATTGCGCCCGCCTCCACCGACTTCCTCGCTAAACTCGCGCACGGCATGGCCGACGATCTGCTCTCGACCCTATGTGTCGCGCGCGACTGTCCTCTGCTCGTCGTGCCGGCGATGAACCGGCAGATGTGGCAAAACCCGGCCACCCAACGCAACGTCACGCAACTGCGCGCGGACGGCATTGAAGTGCTCGGCCCCGATTCGGGTCCGCAGGCGTGCGGCGAAACCGGCGACGGGCGCATGTTGGAAGCAGCCGCCACGTTTGAGGCGATTGCGTCATTCTTCTCACCCAAGATCCTGTCCGGTCGTCGCGTGTTGCTGACCGCCGGCCCGACCTTCGAGCCGCTCGATCCGGTGCGCGGCATCACCAATCGTTCGAGTGGCAAGATGGGCTTTGCGTTGGCACGCGCCGCGCAACAAGCGGGGGCCGAGGTGCATCTGGTGGCTGGCCCGGTCGCACTGGAAACGCCGTGGGGCGTGTTCCGCGAAGATGTGCAAACCGCGCAGCAGATGCACGACGCGGTGATGCGCTCGGTCGCCGACGCCGACATCTTCATCGGCGTGGCTGCGGTGGCCGACTGGCGCGTCGATCACGCCAGTGATCACAAAATCAAGAAGGCCGCCGACCACGCACTGCCCACCTTCACATTCGTCGAGAATCCGGACATCCTCGCATCCGTCGCCAAGCTGCCGCATCCGCCTTTTGCGGTCGGCTTTGCAGCGGAAAGCGGCGACCTTGAAGTGCACGGCGAAGAAAAACGCGTGCGCAAAAAGGTGCCGCTGCTGATCGGCAATCTCGGCCCACTCACTTTCGGTCTCGACGACAACGAGGTGATCCTGTTCGAAGCAGGCGGTGTGACAAAACTGCCGCGCGCAGACAAGCAGACGCTCGCGCGCGCCTTGATCGTTGAGATTGCCAGGCGTCTGCCCGACACAAGTCTGATCCGCTAAAGCCGCGCCCGGCGGCGCGTGCTGCGCTCGCCGCAAGCGCCTCTAGCGCACCGAATTATCTGTATCTGGAGCAGTACTGACATGACGCTACTTTCCGTGCTCGATCAAACGCCCGTGATCGGCGGGCACTCAGTGGCGGACGCAATCGCGGCCACCGTCGAACTCGCGCAGCTTGCCGACGATCTCGGCTACACGCGCTATTGGTGCGCCGAGCATCACGGCTTGCGCGGCGTGTCGAATCCCTGCCCTGAGGTGATGCTGGCGCGCCTCGGCAGCGTAACCAAACGTATTCGCCTCGGCTCCGGCGGCGTGATGTTGCCATACTACAGCCCGTTCAAAGTCGCCGAGCAATTCATGATGCTCGAGGCGCTGTT
Organism: Paraburkholderia sp. D1E; assembly: GCF_052682275.1. Classification (NCBI taxonomy): domain Bacteria; kingdom Pseudomonadati; phylum Pseudomonadota; class Betaproteobacteria; order Burkholderiales; family Burkholderiaceae; genus Paraburkholderia; species Paraburkholderia sp. D1E. Next base: position 5,344,156 of record NZ_JBQYMB010000001.1, on the reverse strand, counting down.
CCCGAATCGCATCGATCTCGGCGTGGGACGCGCGCCGGGCGGCGACATGCAAACGGCCCAAGCGGTGGCCGCCGGCGCCTACAATCGCGGCGACATTTTCCCGCAGCAGGTCGCGGATCTGGTCGGCCTGATGCACGGCACGCTGCCCGAAGGTCATCTCGCGCGTGGCGTGCTTCTACAACCGCAGGTCGGCACGCGCCCACAACTCTGGATGCTCGGTTCGAGCGAATTCGGCGGCTTGCTGGCGGCTCAACTCGGTATCCGCTTCGCATTCGCGCACTTCATCAACGCACATTTCGGGCAGCAAGTGGCGCTCGCTTACCGCGAGCGCTTCAAAGCCAGTCAGGAAGCCCAGCAGCCTTATCTGGCCGCCGCAGTATTCGTAATCTGCGCGGACACCGAGCAGGAAGCAGCCGACCTGGAGAAAGCCGTCGATTTGCGCCGCGTGCAAATGGCTTATGGCCTGAATGAACCGATTCCGACAATTGAACAGGGCATCGCGCAGGAATATGGCGAGCGCGAGCGCCTGGTGATCGACCGCGAGAAACCGCGCAGCATCATCGGCACGCCGGAAACCGTCACCGAACGCATGCAAGACTTGCAGGCGCAGTTCCAGGCCGACGAACTGATCGTGCTCACCGTCGCGGGCAGCTACCGCGCCCGGCTACGCTCCTACGAACTTCTCGCCAACGCGTTCCAACTCGGACGCCCAACCTCCACTCCTTAAACCTTCGAACCTGCATGAAACTCGAACTGAAGATTCTCGATACGCGCATGCGCGACCAACTCCCGGCCTACGCAACCACCGGCAGCGCGGGCCTTGACCTGCGCGCCTGCCTCGACGAACCGTTGACGCTGAAACCCGGTGAGACGGCACTGGTGCCGACGGGCCTCGCGATTCACGTCGGCGATCCGGGTTACGCGGCATTGATTCTGCCGCGTTCGGGTCTGGGCCATAAGCACGGCATCGTGCTGGGCAACCTGGTCGGCCTGATCGATTCGGATTATCAAGGTCAGCTGATGATCTCGACGTGGAATCGTGGCGAGACCACATTCGTCCTGAATCCCATGGAACGCCTTGCGCAGTTGGTGATCGTGCCGGTGGTGCAGGCCGAGTTCAATATCGTGGATGATTTCGCGGAAAGCGAGCGTGGCGCCGGCGGTTTCGGCAGTACGGGCAAGCACTAAGGATGCCGTATCACTCTGCGGCATGGACCGCAAAGTAACGCAATCGAAAACGCAAAAAGCAGAACGGCGCGGGGTTCAACCCGCGCCGTTCTGCTTTCAGAGGTACGACCAAGACTTACTCGACTGACTTACTCCACCTCAACCGCTTCCGGATTCGGATTACGCGGCGCCGGATGCTCGTCGAAGGTCAGCTGCACCTTGTCTTCTGCATCCACGTCGACCGTCACGCGACCGCCATTCATCAACTTGCCGAACAGCAACTCGTCAGCCAGTGCACGACGAATCGTGTCCTGAATCAGACGTTGCATCGGCCGCGCGCCCATCAACGGATCGAAACCGTGCTTGGCGAGGTGAGCACGCAGCGCGTCGGTAAAGAGCGCATCGACCTTCTTCTCGTGCAACTGATCTTCCAGTTGCATCAGGAACTTGTCGACCACACGCATGATGATTTCTTCATCGAGCGAGCGGAAGCTGATCGTCGCGTCCAGACGGTTACGGAACTCCGGCGTGAACATACGCTTGATGTCGACCATTTCGTCGCCGGTTTCCCGACGATTCGTGAAGCCGATCACCGACTTGCCCATTGCTTCGGCGCCCGCGTTCGTCGTCATGATGATGATGACGTTGCGGAAATCCGCCTTGCGGCCGTTGTTGTCCGTCAGCGTGCCGTGATCCATTACCTGCAGCAGCACGTTGTAGATGTCCGGATGCGCCTTCTCGATTTCGTCGAGCAGCAGCACGCAATGCGGCTTCTTCGTGACGGCTTCGGTCAACAGACCGCCCTGATCGAAACCGACATAGCCCGGCGGCGCGCCGATTAAACGGCTGACCGCATGACGCTCCATGTACTCCGACATGTCGAAGCGGATCAACTCGATCCCCAGCGTGAACGCCAGTTGCTTCGCCACTTCCGTCTTGCCGACACCAGTCGGGCCGGAGAACAGGAACGCGCCGATCGGCTTGTCCAGCTTGCCGAGGCCCGCGCGCGCCATCTTGATCGCGGCTGACAGCGCGTCGATGGCCGGATCTTGCCCGAACACCACGCTCTTCAGATCGCGATCCAGCGTTTGCAGCTTGCTGCGATCGTCTTGCGACACGCTTTGCGGCGGGACACGGGCAATCTTCGAGATAATTTCTTCGATCTCGTTCTTGCCGATGGTCTTCTTCTGCTTCGACTTCGGCAGGATACGTTGCGCCGCGCCTGCTTCGTCGATTACGTCGATCGCCTTGTCCGGCAAATGACGATCCGTGATAAAGCGTGCCGACAGTTCAGCCGCGGCCGACAGCGCACCCGACGAATACTTCACGCCGTGATGCTCTTCGAAGCGCGACTTCAGACCACGCAGAATCGCCACCGTCTGTTCGACGGTCGGCTCGGTCACGTCGACCTTCTGGAAACGGCGCGACAAAGCCGCGTCTTTTTCGAAGATGCCGCGATATTCGGTGAACGTGGTCGCGCCGATGCACTTGAGCGTGCCCGACGACAACGCCGGCTTCAGCAGATTCGAGGCATCGAGCGTGCCGCCCGACGCAGCACCCGCACCGATCAGCGTATGAATTTCGTCGATGAACAGGATTGCGTGCGGACGTTCCTTCAATTCCTTGAGGACCGTCTTCAGGCGTTGTTCAAAGTCGCCGCGATATTTGGTGCCGGCGAGCAGCGCGCCCATGTCGAGCGAATACACCTGCGCATCGGCCAGAATATCCGGCACTTCGCCGCGCGTAATGCGCCAGGCGAGCCCTTCGGCGATGGCCGTCTTGCCGACACCGGCCTCACCGACCAGTAGCGGATTGTTTTTGCGCCGACGGCACAGCACCTGCACCACGCGCTCGACTTCCGACTCGCGCCCGATCAGCGGATCGATGCGGCCGTCTTTCGCCATCTGGTTCAGGTTCTGCGTGAACTGGGCGAGCGGCGTTTCTTTCTGCGCGGCGGCTTCGTCGGACTCGGCATTCGCGTCGCTCGCTTTCGCGGCGTCGGTACTGCTGGTCTTGGCGATGCCATGCGAGATGAAATTCACCACATCCAGACGCGTCACGCCCTGCTGCTGCAGGTAGTACACCGCGTGCGAATCCTTCTCGCCGAAGATCGCAACCAGCACATTCGCGCCGGTCACTTCCTTCTTGCCATTCGAGGTGGACTGCACATGCATGATCGCACGCTGGATCACACGCTGAAAACCCAGCGTGGGCTGCGTGTCGACGTCGTCCGTGCCAGGCACGGTAGGCGTATTGTCATGAATGAAGTTGCGCAGGTTCTGGCGCAGATCCTCGATATTGGCCGCGCATGCACGCAACACTTCCGCCGCCGTTGGATTGTCCAACAGTGCCAGCAAAAGATGTTCGACCGTTATGAACTCGTGCCGCGCCTGGCGCGCTTCCATGAACGCCATGTGCAGGCTGACTTCCAGTTCCTGGGCAATCATGCTTCCTCCATCACACACTGCAGCGGATGCCCGGCCTGCCGTGCGTGGGTAACAACTTGCTCGACTTTGGTCGACGCGATGTCCCGCGTATAGACCCCACAAACTCCCCTGCCCTCGCGATGCACCTTCAACATGACCTGTGTTGCGGTTTCACGATCTTTATTGAAATATTCCTGCACGATCATCACGACAAATTCCATTGGCGTGAAGTCGTCATTCAGCAGCACCACCTTGTACATGGAAGGCGGCTTCAGCTTCTTTTCCTGCCGCTCCAGTACGGTGCCGTCCTGCTTGTCCGGGATAATCGCCATACACCCATTCTAAACAACTAGGACAGGCCCGCAATCCTGTCAAAACCCGGCCAACCGGCCGGTGAGCCCGTTCGCTACGCCTGATGGGTAATTACCCCCAACGGCGTTGCGTCATTCGACGAGCCGATTGCGGAGCCGGCCCCTATCCTGTGATGCGTCGCAGCCGTGCTGCGCCGCAGTCGGATCGAGTATCGCACAACCTGCCAGTGCTGGCTGAAGGCACCCGCCCCGGCCAGCGGACGGTGCGCAACCCGCAGAACAGCATGTGAGTCGATTATGCGACTTTTCAAGACAGCACGCTTGCGCAACCGCACATAACAAAATAAAAGCGGGAAAAACCCTGGAAAACGCCTGTTTGCAACGCGACAACGGCGTCTCAAAATTTTCTTGACACTCGAATAAAGAGCCTCAACAATCAAGCTGGCACTTTTTTCACTGAGCCATAATTCGAAAAAATGCCGATGGTGAGCTTGTGAGGAGGGGGCGACTGCATCGCGGTCGTCGAGCTTTTCGAGGGCTCGTGGTAGTGACATGAGTTACAGGGGAAGTTGGAATGGCAACTGGTACGGTCAAATGGTTCAATGACGCAAAAGGTTTCGGATTCATCACGCCTGACGAAGGGGGTGAGGATCTGTTTGCACACTTCTCGGCCATCCAGATGAATGGGTTCAAAACCCTCAAGGAAGGTCAAAAAGTAACCTTCGAGGTCGTGCAAGGCCCGAAAGGCAAACAGGCATCGAACATCCAGGCACCTGCCTGAAACTGTTCGTTACCCGTCCTTTGAAACCCGGCTTCGTGCCGGGTTTCTTTTTTTGGGCGTCTCCTTCTAGTGTCAGGTGACCGCGGCCGCGATCTCGATCTCGATCTCGATCGGCAGGCGGACCTTGTCCCAATTATCGGAAATTCCACCGGTTTTCCGTAAGCTTCCGGCTTCCCCTTTGCCGGCGCGTATGCGGCCTGGATGCTCCAGAACAAAAAACCCCGGCCACCTCACGGTGCCGGGGTTCTGAATTCGAGCTGGAGAACCCAGCGCGAATCGCTTACATATTCTCAATCAACACCTGGCCAAAGCCCGAACACGACACCTGCGTCGCGCCTTCCATCAAGCGCGCGAAATCATACGTGACCCGTTTTTGCAAAATCGACTTTTCCATCGACTTGATGATCAGATCGGCCGCTTCAGTCCAACCCATGTGACGCAGCATCATCTCGGCCGAGAGAATTTCCGAACCCGGATTCACGTAGTCTTTGCCGGCGTACTTCGGCGCAGTGCCGTGCGTGGCTTCGAACATGGCGACCGAATCCGACATGTTCGCGCCCGGCGCGATCCCGATACCGCCGACTTGTGCGGCCAGCGCGTCCGATACATAGTCGCCGTTCAGATTCAGCGTGGCGATCACATCGTATTCCGCCGGACGCAGCAGGATCTGCTGGAGAAATGCATCAGCAATCACGTCTTTCAGCACGATGTCGCCACCCGTTTTCGGGTTCTTGATCTTCATCCACGGACCGCCGTCGATCAGCTCCGCGGCGAATTCCTTTTGCGCCAGTGCATAACCGTAGTCACGGAATGCGCCTTCCGTGAACTTCATGATGTTGCCCTTGTGCACGAGTGTGACCGAGCGGCGATCGTTGTCGAGCGCATACTGGATCGCCTTGCGCACCAGACGCTCCGTACCTTCGCGCGACACCGGCTTGATACCGATCCCCGAGGTTTCCGGAAAGCGGATCTTCTTCACACCCATTTCTTCCCGCAGGAACTTGATGACCTTCCTGGCCTGTTCCGACTCGGCGGGCCATTCGATACCGGCATAGATGTCTTCCGAGTTCTCACGGAAGATCACCATATTGGTCTTCTCAGGTTCGCGCACCGGCGAAGGCACGCCTTTGAAGTACTGCACCGGGCGCAGGCAAACATACAGATCGAGTTCCTGACGCAGCGCGACGTTCAGCGAACGGATACCGCCGCCGACCGGCGTGGTGAGCGGACCTTTGATCGAGACGACGTATTCCTTCAGCACCTGCAGCGTTTCTTCCGGCAGCCACACGTCCGGGCCGTACACCTTGGTCGACTTCTCGCCGGCGTAGATTTCCATCCAGTGGATTTTCTTCTTGCCTGCATAGGCTTTTTCTACTGCGGCATCCACCACTTTCAACATCACCGGCGTGATGTCGAGGCCCGTTCCGTCGCCTTCGATATACGGAATGATGGGCTGGTCGGAAATATTGAGCGAGAAATCTGCGTTGACAGTGATCTTGTCACCGCCGGTCGGGACCTTGATGTGCTGATACGGCATGATCGGACTCCAGTGAAGGCTGTGCTGAAAGCTGATGGGAGACTGCGGAAACTGGGTGCTCCTCGCTACGCGCAATGCCGGACGCCCGCGAGCGGCCTGGTCGCCTATTCTAGCCCACGCCGACGCAGCAACGAGCCCATAGTGGCTCGGGGTTTTCCAACATCGTCGAAAATCAGAACCGGCAATCTGCTTAGTCTTATGTCTTATATAAGACACAAGACTAGTAGCGACTTATTATGCATTATTATTCCGCCATTTACTATCGGGCCAGCGCCTCTCCCGGCCTGCGTGGCATGCCCCCGCGCGCCGGCGTTGCCCGACCATCATTGATCCTCCTATGCGACTCCTCGCCCTGAATAAGCCGTTTGGCACTATCTGCCAGTTTTCGCCGCACGAAACGCGGGCATCGCTGGCCGACTGGGTAAAAGTACCCGGCGTCTATCCGGCGGGCCGGCTCGATTCCGATAGCGAGGGGCTGCTGCTTCTCACCGACGACGGTGCGCTGCAAGCGCGCATCGCCGAGCCGCGTCACAAACTGGTCAAACGGTATTGGGCGCAAGTGGAAGGCACGGTCGATGATGCCACTTTGAAGAGGCTCGCGCGCGGCGTCGATCTCGGCGACTACGTGACGCGGCCCTGCCGCGCTGAATACGTCGAGCCGGCCGACTCGCTATGGGCCCGCACGCCGCCGATCCGCTATCGCGCCGCGATTCCGACCACATGGATCGAATTGTCGATCACCGAGGGCAAGAACCGTCAGGTACGGCGCATGACCGCTGCGGTCGGTTTTCCGACGTTGCGCCTCGTGCGCGCCGGGGTCGGCGCCCTTGATATTTTTTCGCTCGGACTTCAACCGGGAGAGAGCATTGAATTGCCACTGAAGGCGCCATGGGAAGGCATCGTCTGAACGCGTTTACACGCGCACCACGTCTGCACCGGTCTCGCATCGAATCGGTATTTCGACCCGCAGCGAAAAAGCTAACTCGTTGTATCCGCAAACAAAATAGCGCGTGAAACCAACATGAAAAACGCGTGAAACAATTGCATTCGTATTCGCTGCGCAGTCATTCATTTGCTTCAGCACGTCGGCATATAAATTTTCCACAAAAAACACGTCAACCGGTGCGCGAGCTCACGCGTTATTCGACGCAGATGCCGCCCGAAGCTATCCGGCATTCAGCCTTAAGGGCCTTTGCACAAGCCGTTCGCGGTGAGTACAGGGAGTCTGAGCGCTAAGCAGACGCGTCGAAAAATTTGTTCGATGCGCTGTCAACCGAAAGGTGGATGGCACGTTTACCGACATGACTCTACATATAACCGGGTCATTTGGTTAATCAACTCAAGCTGAGGATTTCAAAATGAACAAACTGATCGCCGCTCTGGTCGCTGGCCTCTTCGCAACGGCAGCATTCGCACAAGCTTCGGCACCGGTGGCAGCATCGGCAGCTCCGGCAGCAGCTGCTTCGTCGGCAAAGAAAGTCACGAAGAAGGCTCACAAGAAGTCGCACAAGAAGGCAGCAACTGCTGCTGCAGCTTCGGCAGCTTCGGAGTAAGTTCGTTGTAAAAACGCAGTCAAGAACACGCTTCATTGCCGTTCTTACGGCGTTGAAAGGCAGATCACCGAAAGGCGATCTGCCTTTTTGTTTTTGACGCGCTCGCGTAACATTCGCGGGTTAATTTCCAGCAAGGAGTCATGCCGTGCGATTTCCCATGCGCTCGTTGATTGCGCGTTTCGCTGTTGCCGTTGCACTGCCGCTCGCCGCGATGTCGTTCGTCGCGAGTACCGCTGCCCCCGCTCATGCGCAAGACATGCCGGCCGGCGCGAAGCAGCCTGGCGACTTTCCGCGCGCGAAGCTGACCGCGGGCATGTTCGTGATCGACGCGGCCGTCGCCGCCAACGACGCGGACCGTGAACAAGGTTTGATGTATCGTACAACCCTCGCGCCGAATGAAGGCATGCTGTTCGTCTTCAATGAAACCGCAGTGCATTGCTTCTGGATGAAGAACACGTTGATCCCGCTGTCGATCGCTTTCATGCGCGCCGACGGCACGGTCACCGACATCGACGAAATGCAGGCCGAGACAACCAACAATCACTGCCCGAAAAACAACGGCGTGTATGCGTTGGAAATGAGTAAGGGCTGGTTCTCGTCGAAAGGCATCAAACCGGGGATGAAAATCCAGGGCCTGCCGGCCGCGCAATAACAGCGCGCCGACCACGGCGATACCCTGCCGCTTCATCAGCGGCCGCTTTTCAAAAAAAGCCGGTACCTTCCACGAAGCACCGGCTTTTTTGCGTTCAGAGCAAGGCCGGCACTGCGTGGCGCAGGCCCACGCCACCCCGTGAGCCCATATCAGCAGGCCTTCACGCGCGGCTGGCAAGATTCCTGCAAAAGACGGGCCGACGCGCTATCCTAGTATTCTTAGCAAAGCAGCAAAAAGGCTCCCCGGGTAGTACAGACTGCCGCCCGGCGAGCGTTTCAGGCGCGCCATTCCAAGGAGGTTCACGTGCCCCGCAAGACTCCCATCGAGCGCTACCGGAATATCGGCATTAGCGCTCACATCGACGCCGGCAAAACCACCACCACTGAACGCATTCTGTTCTACACAGGCGTGACCCACAAGATCGGCGAGGTTCACGACGGTGCTGCGACGATGGACTGGATGGAACAGGAGCAGGAGCGCGGCATCACCATCACGTCGGCGGCCACCACCGCCTTCTGGAAGGGCATGGCCGGCAACTATCCGGAACACCGGATCAACATCATCGACACCCCGGGTCACGTCGACTTCACGATTGAAGTGGAGCGCTCGATGCGCGTGCTCGACGGCGCGTGCATGGTGTACGACTCGGTCGGCGGCGTGCAGCCGCAGTCCGAAACCGTGTGGCGTCAGGCAAACAAGTACAAGGTGCCCCGCATTGCGTTCGTCAACAAGATGGACCGTGTGGGCGCGGATTTCTTCCGCGTGCAGCGGCAGATTGCCGATCGCCTGAAGGGTGTCGCCGTACCGATCCAGATTCCCGTCGGTGCGGAAGATCATTTCCAGGGCGTGGTCGATCTCGTCAAGATGAAGGCGATCTATTGGGACGAAGAAAACCAGGGGATCAAATTCGAATACAGGGATATCCCGGCCGAGCTCGTGGCTACCGCGAAGGAATGGCACGACAAGATGGTCGAAGCCGCCGCTGAAGCGAGCGAGGAACTGCTCGACAAGTACCTGGGCGGCGAGACGCTGACCGAAGAGGAAATCAAGCACGGCATCCGCGTGCGCACGATCAAGAACGAGATCGTGCCCATGCTGTGCGGCAGCGCGTTCAAGAACAAGGGCGTGCAGGCCATGCTCGACGCCGTCATCGACTATCTGCCGTCGCCGCTCGACATTCCCGCGATCAGCGGTCACGACGAGTACGACCGCGAAATCGAGCGTCATCCGAAAGACGACGATCCGTTCTCCGCCCTCGCCTTCAAGATCATGACCGACCCGTTTGTCGGCCAGCTGATCTTCTTCCGCGTGTATTCAGGCGTGGTGAATTCGGGCGACACCGTCTACAACGCCACCAAGGAAAAGAAGGAACGCCTTGGCCGGATCCTGCAGATGCATGCGAACGAGCGCAAGGAAATCAAGGAAGTCTACTGTGGCGACATTGCCGCGGCAGTCGGCCTGAAAGAAGCGACCACGGGCGACACGCTGTGCGATCCGCAGCATGTGATCATTCTTGAAAAGATGATCTTCCCGGAGCCGGTGATTTCGCAGGCCGTCGAACCGAAGACCAAGGTCGACCAGGAAAAGATGGGCATTGCGCTCAATCGTCTGGCGCAGGAAGACCCGTCGTTCCGCGTGCAGACGGATGAAGAATCCGGCCAGACCATCATCTCCGGCATGGGCGAGTTGCACCTGGAAATTCTGGTCGACCGGATGAGGCGCGAGTTCGGCGTCGAGGCGACCGTCGGCAAGCCGCAGGTGGCTTACCGCGAAACGGTGCGCAACAAGGTCGAAGACGTCGAAGGCAAGTTCGTCAAGCAGTCGGGCGGCCGCGGCCAGTACGGCCATGCGGTGATCACGCTCGAACCGTCGGCGCAAGGCAAGGGCTACGAATTCGTCGACGCGATCAAGGGCGGCGTGATTCCACGTGAGTACATTCCGGCGGTCGACAAGGGCATTCAGGAAACGCTGAAGGCCGGTGTGCTGGCGGGTTATCCGGTGGTCGACGTGAAAGTCACGCTGACCTTCGGTTCGTACCACGACGTCGACTCGAACGAAAACGCGTTCCGCATGGCCGGTTCGATGGCGTTCAAGGACGCGATGCGCAAAGCGAAACCTGTGCTGCTCGAACCGATGATGGCCGTCGAAGTGGAAACGCCGGAAGACTTCATGGGCAACGTGATGGGCGACCTGTCAAGCCGGCGCGGGATGGTGCAAGGCATGGAAGACATCGCCGGCGGCGGCGGCAAGCTGGTGCGCGCCGAAGTGCCGCTCGCCGAGATGTTCGGTTACTCGACATCGCTGCGCTCAGCCACGCAAGGCCGCGCGACGTACACGATGGAGTTCAAGCACTACGCTGAAACGCCGAACAACGTCGCGGAAGCCGTGATCAACGCGAAGCAGAAGTAAGCGCCAAGGGTTGCAACACGCCATGCGCTGCGCTGCAACCCAGGCTGCAATGAAGGCAAACAGTAACAAGCCCGTCCCTGTGGACGGGCTTTTTTTCGTTCGCGACGCCGCCCGCGCCGGCAGGCAACACGCACGTTTTTGAACGTGCAAAAATGCCAGATGGCGCTGCGTCCAGCAACCGGACGGTCGCCCCCGAGGAGACACACCATGAGCCACGATCACGAACACCCGCACTACAAGGATGAACAGCCGTCCGCGCCGGTCGACTGGCGCGAGCACGGCGTCAAGGTCATCAAGGGCGACCAGCTCGACAGCAATACCGCGCAAACGCCCGGCATGAATCGCGCGGCGGCGATCAACGCGGCGCGCGTCGGCGCACAGAAGATCTGGGCCGGCACCGTGACGATCCATCCGAATGCAAAGACCGGCGCGCATCATCACGGCGCGCTCGAGAGCGTGATCTACGTGGTGCGCGGCCAGGCGCGCATGCGTTGGGGCGAGCATCTCGAGTTCACTGCCGAGGCCGGGCCGGGCGACTTCATCTTCGTGCCGCCCTATGTGCCACATCAGGAAATCAATGCGAGTACCGATGATCCGCTCGAATGCGTACTGGTGCGCAGCGACAATGAAGCGGTGGTGGTGAATCTGAACATCGACGCGGTGGAAGCACCGGAAACTGTTTTCTGGGTCGATCCGATTCACAAGCATCCGCACGATCACTAAATCTCTTTCACCCAACTCATGACGCCGACCGCTTCGCTACGCCCTCGCCTCATCACGCTGTATGCCGTACTGATCGCCGCAAATCTCGGCACATGGGCGTGGGCGCTGGTCGCGTTTCGCCACTATCCGCTGCTGCTCGGCACCGCGCTGCTCGCGTATGGCTTCGGCCTGCGCCACGCAGTGGATGCGGACCACATCGCCGCGATCGACGCCGTCACGCGCAAGCTGATGCAGACGGGCAAGCGGCCGCTCGGCGTGGGCCTGTCGTTTTCGCTGGGCCATTCGACGATCGTAATCCTGGCAACCATCGGCATTGCGTGGACTGCGCATTCGCTGCACGGCCGCTTCGAAACCTTCAAGGCGGTAGGCGGCACGATCGGCACGGTCGTGTCGGCGGTGTTTCTGCTAGTGCTGGCGTGCGTGAATCTCGTGATTCTGCGCGACGTCTGGCGCCGCTATCGCCACGTTCAACGTGGCGGCGAACTCGCTGCTGAAGCGGCGGCGAGCATTGCGCCCGGCGGCCTGCTGTCGCGCGCACTACGGCCGATGTTCCGGCTCGTGACGAAAAGCTGGCACATGTACCCGGTCGGCGTGCTGTTCGGCCTCGGCTTCGACACCGCGACCGAGATCGGCCTGCTGGCAATTGCCGCGTCCGAAGCCGGCAAAGGTCTGCCGCTGTTTTCGATCCTCGTGTTCCCCGCGCTTTTCACCGCCGGCATGACGCTGGTCGACTCCACCGACAACGTGCTGATGGTCCACGCCTACGGCTGGGCCATGGACGATCCGAAGCGCAAGCTCTACTACAACGCGAGCATCACGTTCGTCTCGGCGATGGTCGCGATCGTGATTGGCGGCATCGAAGCGTTGGGACTGCTATCGGACAAACTCGGTCTGAACGGCGGCATATGGGACGCCGTGGCGAGCCTCAACGAGCGCTTCGGCGTACTGGGTTACGGCATCGTCGCAATGTTCATGGCGTGCTGGATCGGCTCGGTGTTGTTCCATCGCTGGCGCCGTCCGGGCACCATTGCGCGGTAAATCCGCCTTGCCTTTTACGGAGGATCGGTAAGGCTTCCACAGCGGCAGCGGCGGTTTCCGCGCTGCCGCATCCTGCGCTTTCGCGTGGCCATGCGAGACAGCCCCAGCGGGCGTTGTCGTGACGACACACCCCGGTCCTTTTATCCGCGAAACGGGAACCGGAGCGCGCACCAGGCGCTCCGAACCGGCGGGCAATCGCTTACACTGAAACCGCTTTTCGTCACTGCAGCGCCCTGCAGCTTGTCGTCATTGCCATAAGTCGCCCTGTCGCGAGCATCCGGCGCGGCCCTTCAGAACCGACAGCAGAACGGACTGGACACTCCATAGATGAAGACTCCCGCGGACCGATTTCTCGAACTCGAACTCGACCTAGCCCGCCGCACCGCCGACGCCTACGGCAACCACGCTATCGACGAATTCATCGCCGGCCGCATCACGCGCCGCGATCTGCTGCGCTACGCGAGCGTAATCGGTTTGTCGCTGGCTGGCGGCGGCGTTCTGAATACGCCGCAGGCACGTGCGCAAGGCGCGCCGAGTCCGTCTAACCAGACGATCCGCGTGGCCCATCTGACGCCGGCCGGCGCAGTCGACCCGCTCACCGTGACCGATGCCGCAAGTCTCGCGCTGCTGAACCAGACCGGCGAATTCCTGATCGACGACGACGGCGAAAAGCTCGTATTGAAGCCGGCGCTCGCCTTGTCGTGGAAGCCGAACGACAAGGGCGACGTGTGGACCTTCAAGCTGCGCCCGAACGTCAAGTTCCACGACGGCCAGGCGTTCACCGCCAAAGACGTCGTCGCCACCTTCGATCGTCTCGCCGATCCGGCAAGCGGTTCGGCAGCGCTCTCGGTGCTCAAGGGCGTCCTGTCGAAAGGCGCTGCGAAGGTGGTCGACGAGCACACGGTCGCCTTCCATCTCGATGCACCGAACGGCAACTTCCCGTACTACGTTTCCTCGGACAATTACAACGCCGTGATCCTGCCCGCGAACTATGCGGGTGGTTATGAAAAGAGCTTTATCGGTACCGGTCCGTTCAAGCTCGAAAAGTATCAGGCGAAGGTCGGCGCATCGTTCGTGCGTAATCCCGATTACTGGGGCGACAAAGCGTTACCGCAACGCGTACAATTCTCGTTCTACGCCGATGAACAGGCGCAATTGCTCGCGCTGCAGGGCCATCAGGCTGACGTGATGGGGACCTTCACTGTGCAGGGCGGCGCCGGTATTCTGAACAATCCGGACTACAAGGCAGTCGGCGTGAAGTCGAGCGCGCATCGCCAGATTCATATGCGCAATGACAACCCGCTGTTCAAGGACAAGCGCGTGCGTCAGGCGCTGGCGTTGTCGCTCGATCGCGACATACTCGTGCGTGGCCTGTTCAAAGGCCGCGCGCAGCTCGGTAACGACAGTCCGTTCGCCCCCGTGTTTCCGTCCTCCGATGCAGGCGTCGCGCAACGAAAGATCGACGTCGCGAAAGCGAAGCAACTGCTTGCGCAAGCAGGCGTGCCGAACGGTTTCGACGTCACGCTGACCACCGAGAAGTACATGGAGATTCCCGATCTCGCGGTGGTCGTTCAGAACGCGGCGAAGGCGATCGGCGTGCGCATCAATCTGAAAGTGGAAAGCCAATCGCTGTACTACGGTGCGGGCACGCCGGGCAAGTCGGATTGGCTCGACTCGCCGCTCGGCATCACCGATTACGGCCATCGCGGCGTACCGAACGTGTTTCTGAACGCGCCGCTCACCAGCACCGGCACATGGAATGCCGCCCACTTCAGGAACCCGCAATACGATCAACTGGTCGCGCAGTTCGTCGCGGCGATCGATCTGGGCACGCAGCGGAAAATCTCCGGGCAAATCCAGACGTTACTGCTCGACGAGACACCGGTGATCATCCCGTTCTTTTACGATCAACTGATCGCCATGCGCAAGGGTGTGAACGGCGTGCGCTTCACCGCGCTCGCACAACTCTATTTCGACCGCGCGGTGTTGAGCGCGTAATTTGAACGCAAAGGCCGTGAACACAAAAGCTGTGAACGCGAAAGCCGTTGAACGTATGAGCGCGCGGCGCTTCTTCGGCAGGAGATCACGATGTCGACTACGGTGACCCCTTCCGCTTCGCCGGTCTCAAGCGGCAACGCGGGCCGCGTCGTGCGTTTTCTGGCGACGCGGGTCGGTTTGTCGTTGATTACGCTGTGGCTACTGTCGGTGATCGTGTTCGCGGGCGGCCAGTTGCTACCTGGCGATATCGGCCGCGCGGTACTCGGGCCGCTCGCCGATGCGCGTGCGGTCGCAGCGCTTAATCATCAACTCGGCGCGGACCGGCCGCTCATGACGCAATACGTCGAGTGGATTTCGCATTTCGTGCGCGGCGATATGGGGCTCTCCTATGCGTACCGCGAACCGGTCGGGCCGTTTATCGCCGACGCTCTGGCGCATTCGGCCAAGCTCGGCCTGCTCGCATTTATCGTCGTCGTGCCGCTCGGCATTGCGGGTGGCGTGTGGTCGGCCATGCACGCGGGACGCTGGCTCGATCGCACTATCAGCATCGCCGGTTTGTCGGCGACCGTGGTGCCGGAGTTCGTCTCGTCGATCGTGCTGATTCTGGTGTTCGGCGTGTGGCTCAGGTGGCTGCCGATCGAAGCGTCGTATCCACCCGAAGCAAGCGCACTCGAACAATTACGCCATCTGATTCTGCCGGTGCTACCGCTGGTGCTGGTGTTTTTCGGCTACATCGCGCGGATGGCGCGCGCGGGCACCGTCGAAGCGCTCGATGCGGACTACACCCGCACTGCGATCCTCAAAGGCTTGCCGCGCCGTACCGTGATCTGGCGGCACGTATTGCGCAATGCGCTGCTGCCAACTATCACCGTCGCCGCGACGCAGCTCGGCTATATGATCGGCGGTCTCGTGGTGGTCGAGACACTGTTCCACTATCAAGGTATCGGCTCGTTGATCTACAACGCCGCCAAGGCCAAGGATTTTCCGATGCTCGAAGCGGGCGTGCTAACGATCGGCGTGGTCTACACCGTCGCCAATCTCGTCGCCGATGCGCTGCATGTCCTGCTCAATCCGCGGCTGCGGGTGAGGAGCGCCGAATGAGCACCATCGTTCCGCCGGCCGCGCCGCCTGCGCCACGCCCGGCGACTGAACCGCGCTTCGATCAGTTGCGCGTGCTGCTGCGCTCGCCCACGTTTGTGGTGGGCGTGCTGATCGTTGGATGGTGGATTGTCTGCGCGATCGCCGGGCAATGGATCGTGCGGATCGACCCGTACGCATCCGACCCGCTCAACTCGCTCATGCCGCCCGACAGCACCCACTGGTTCGGCACCGATCAGCTCGGCCGTGACGTGTTTTCGCGGGTAATCGTCGGCGCGCGCGACATTCTGACCATCGCGCCATTGGCGACCCTGCTCGGCACGCTCGCGGGCACGGCGCTGGGACTGATCGTCGGCTACTTCGAAGGCTGGGTCGACAACGTAGTGGGCCGCGCGATCGATGCCGTGCTCGCGCTGCCGCTCGTGATCGTCGCGTTGCTCGCACTGGCCGCGGTCGGTGCATCGAACTTCACCGTGATCCTCGTGATCGGCATCACCTTCACGCCGATCACTGCACGTACGGTACGGGCCGCCGTGTTCGCCGAACGGCATCTGGACTACGTCGCCGCGGCGCAACTGCGCGGCGAACGCGCACCGTACATCATGTTCGCGGAGATTTTGCCAAACGTGCTGCCGCCAATCATCGTCGAGGCGACCGTGCGGCTCGGGTATGCGATTTTCGCGGTTGCGACGCTGTCGTTTCTCGGCTTCGGCATTCAGCCACCTTCCGCCGACTGGGGGCTCGCGCTCTCCGAGTCGTACACGCTGATGGCGGGCGGTGCATGGTGGACTGTCGTGTTCGCAGCCGGCGCCATCGCCTCGCTCGTGGTCGGTGTGAATCTGATCGCCGACAGCGTGCAAGGAGTGCTCGACCGATGAACGGCCCGCCGCCCGCCTCGTTCCCCGCCTTCGACGTGTCGAAGAGCGACCGCACGGATGCGCTGACTGTCGTGGGCCTGACGGTCACGTACCGGATGCGCGGACGCGATCGCGAAGTGCTGCAGGACGTATCGTTTCGCGTGCGGCGTGGCGAAGCATATGGCCTCGTCGGTGAATCGGGCTGCGGTAAATCGACGGTCGCGATGGCGGCGTTGCGCTATCTGCCGCGCAACGGCAAGGTGAAGGCGGGCAAGATCATCATCGCCGGCCAGGACGTGCAGAAGCTCGACGCCGACGCGTTGCGCACGATGCGCGCGAACGCGATTTCGATGGTCTATCAGGACCCCGGGCGAGCGTTGAATCCATCGCTGACGATCGCGCGGCAAGTCACGGAAGCATTCGAAGCGGCCGGCGTCTCGCGTGACGAAGCGGCGCAGCGCACGGTCGAGATGCTGCAGCGTGTACGCATCGCCGCACCCGAACGCGTGATGGACAGCTATCCACATCAGTTGTCGGGCGGCATGCAGCAGCGAGTTGTGATCGCGATGGCCCTCGCCTCGAATCCGGCCTTGCTGATTCTCGACGAACCGACCACCGGGCTCGACGCCACCGTCGAAGCCGAAGTGCTCGATCTGGTGGCGCAACTACGCGAAGAACTCGGCACGGCCGTGCTGTTCATCAGCCACAACCTCGCGGTGATCGGGCGCATGTGCGAGCGCGTTGGCGTGCTGTATGCAGGCAAGCTGGTCGAGGAAGGCGCAACCCAGGACGTGTTCGCGCGGCCGCGTCATCCCTATACGGTTGGACTGCTGCGCTGCCTGCCGAGCGCGGGGCGCAGCAAGGACACCGAGCGGCTCGATACCATTGCGGGCCATCTGCCTTTGCCCGGTTCGGTCACACAAGGCTGTATTTACGCGGACCGTTGCCGCCTCGCCGACGACCGCTGCCACCGTGAAGCACCGCCGCCGTATCGCGTGAGCGCCGCGCATGGCGATCAGATGTCGCGCTGCCATTATCACGAACGCGCCATCGAACTGCCGCATGCGGCCGCAGAAATATTGCCCCGGCATGGCGATGTGCCGCGTGACGGCGAGCGCGCTGCTCTCGTGCTGCGCGCGGAAAAACTCTCGAAGACATTCCACGTATCCGGCGCCTCGCTTCGCGCAGTCGACAACGTCTCGATCGATCTCGCGAGCGGCGAAACGCTCGGCCTTGTCGGCGAATCCGGCAGCGGCAAGACGACGCTCGCGAAACTGATGCTCGGCCTGCTCACACCGGACGCGGGCAGTGTGCTCGAACTCGACGGCACACCACTCGCCGCACGCGTCACGCGACGCAACGACGAACAGGTCAAGTCACTGCAGATCGTGTTCCAGAATCCGGACTCAGCGCTCAATCGTGCGCATTCGGTGAAGCGGCTGATCGGCCGTGCGTTGTCGCGCCTCACCGCGCTGCGTGGCGCCGCGATCGACGAACGGCTCGCCGCCTTGACGGCGGCGGTGCGCCTGCCCGAACGCTATCTCGGATCGCGCACGCGTCAGTTGTCCGGTGGACTCAAGCAGCGCGTGGCGATCGCGCGCGCGTTTGCCGGTGAGCCACGCGTGGTGGTCTGCGACGAGCCCACGTCCGCGCTCGACGTTTCCGTGCAGGCGGCGATTCTCAACCTGCTCGCGGATCTGCAACGCGAGCGCGGCGTGAGCTACGTGTTTATCTCGCACGATCTGCACGTAGTGCGCTATCTGTCGGACCGCATCGCCGTGCTGTACCTCGGCCGCCTGCTGGAGATCGGGCCGGCAGCCGCCGTCTTCGGCGGACCGCACCATCCTTACACCGAAGCACTTCTGTCTGCGGTGCCGACGCTCGATGCCCACGACAGCAAAACCCGCATACGGCTATCCGGCGATCTGCCGAGCGCGGCATCGCCGCCGTCCGGTTGCGTGTTCCATACGCGCTGCCCGCGCAAGGTCGGCGCGATCTGCGAGCAGCAGGACCCGCCCTTCCTCGAAGCCGGCGGCGGCGATCCTGCCCAACTGTCCGCGCATCGCATCCGCTGCCATATTCCCGTCGACGAACTGCGCGTGCTGCAAGCCGCCTCGCACGACAACGGCGGCCAGGCCTCCGGCAGCGGCTCGGAAAACGCGCCAGAAAACGCCGCGCGTAACGAATAACGCGCAATAACGCGGCGCTCCGGCCACGCGTTTCATCGCCGAAACGTTTTTGTGCATTTTTGCCTCCCGGGCATCGCACACCCCGATTCGACACCTGTCGCCGCAAGGCTTTGCGGGCAATGGCATGGATATCGCTAAGTACTGTCCAGACACTCCGAGCCAACGAGATCGGGAAAGAGAATCGGAAGCGCCGCTTGTGCGCATCGCCGTAGCAAGAAGCGATACGTGACGACGCGCGCCGGACGGTATCTGCTGAAGCGCACGTAGCGTTTGTCAGCGCACCGGCTCGGAACCGGGAAGACAGGGATGGTGGTTGACTTGCATCCGCAAAACAGACTCGGGGGGGCGACGAGGCCCGCGTTCAGACAGGCCCGCCGCTAGCGAATCAGCGTGAGAGATGGCAACGGCGAGGTGTCGGCGTTCCCTCGGGAGAGACGTGATGAAAACCAGAAGATTCAATCAGTACTACTTCGGGGTTATACGGAATACGGCAGTCGTGGCAGGCGTGATTTTGCTGGTGACCCAGGTCGCGTACCCGGCTTCAACCGATGTAATCCCCAGGTGGATCGTGCTTGCCGATGCGCCATTGCCCGCGAGCGGCACGCATGGCGCGACGCAAGTCGCGCAGGACGACGGTTCGGCGGCAGGTGCGGCGGCCACAGGCACGGCGCCGGGCGAACCGTCCATTGCCGACGACGCAGCCCTGGTGTTCCAGCCGCACGATTGCACCACCAGCACTGTCGGGGGGTGCGCACGGCATGGCGGTGGCAGCGGTGCCTCCGGCGCGGGCAGCAGTGGCGGAGGTTCGAGCGGCAATGGTGCCGGCGGAGCTGCCGGCTCGGGCAACGGCAACGGCGGCGGTAACGGCAATGGTGGCGGTAGCAGCGGCGGTGGAAGCAGTGGTAGTAGCGGGAGCAGTGGGAGCAGTGGGAGCAGTGGGAGCAGTGGGAGCAGTGGGAGCAGTGGGAGCAGTGGTAGTAGCGGTAGTAGCGGTAGTAGCGGTAGTAGCGGTAGTAGCGGTAGTAGCGGTAGTAGCGGTAGTAGCGGTAGTAGCGGTAGTAGCGGTAGCAGTGGTAGCAGCGGCAGCAGCGGTAGTAGCGGCAGCAGCGGCAGCAGCGGCAGCAGCGGTAGCAGCGGTAGCAGCGGTAGCAGCGGTAGCAGCGGTAGCAGCGGCTGCGGTTGCGGTGGTGGCTCCAGCGGCGGCCCCGGCGGTGGAAAAGGAGGCGGTCCTGGTAGCGGCGGTGGTTTTGGTGGTGGTTTTGGCGGAGGCTTCGGTGGCGGGTTCGGCGGCGGCTTTGGCGGAGGCTTCGGCGGCGGTCACGGAGGCAAGGGTAGCGGCGGTAACGGTAGTGGCAATGGCGGAGGGAATGGGCACTAGCAGTCGCCTGCTTCTCGGGTAGGGGGCCCCCGCGCCCTACCCGTCGCTAACGACATACTTCTGTATCCCGTTCGCAGTCCGCCGGCATCGGCGGTGATGTCTCGATCCCCCGGTCGAGCGTCACCGCCCGAAGCCGGCCGGTGTAGTCAGCACCGCAGGCGGTCCGGCAAAACGGCAGGCACCGCCGCGAACCGCTGACAAGCGGCTCTTGCACACGTTTAAAACCAGAACAATCGAATGCGTCGCGCGTGACCGGAACCAAACCGAAGCGATCGCCTCATATCAGATATCAACGTTCGATATGAGGGCATCACAACATGCAACGAAACGTCCCCCACGCCATGGCGCGCACGGCCGCTGGTCTGCTCATGGTCACCGCTCTGGGCCTCGCATCGCTCGCTCATGCGCAAACCCCGGCGCAAACGCCGGCTACATCGGCCCAGCAGGAGCAACAGACCCTGTCGCAAGCCGCTCCGCCGGTCGATCCCACCTTCTCTGCCTATTCACTCGCGCAAACCTGCAAACAGAAAAATGACAACGTCGCGCAGGGTCAATGCGTCGGCGCGATCCGCGGCATCATCCACGGCTATCAGTACGGTGTACTGTTCCTCGGTCAGCGCGCGTCGCTGCCGCCCAACGAAACGCAGCGGGTCTCGCTGTGTTTGCGCAATACGCAGGTGTCGTCGATCGTCGACGAGTTCGTCGCCGACGCGGCTCAGGTCAACGAAGATTCGCTCAAGCACACGCCCGCTGAAGTCGCCGTTCTGGGTTCCGTGCACATGCACCACAGTTGCAATTAATAACGCCGGCGCAGCGAGCCACAGCGGCGTAAGCGCACCGACTGCAAGGCCGGCTGCCATTCGCAGGCGGCCACCACTCCGTTTACAGCATTTCGAGTGGCCGCTTGCTGCGCGGCGGTTTGAAATAAGTGTCGATGGCAGCGAGTTCATGAGCGCCGAGTTCCAGTTGCAACGCCCGATGGTTGTCGCGCGCATGCTCGACGCGGCCCGCTTTCGGAATCGCGAACACACCGGGCTTTTGCAACACCCACGCTAACGCCACCTGAAACACCGAAACACCACGTGTGTCGGCGATGTCATCGAGCGGTGAGCGCTTCGGCAGGCGCGCGTGATCGACCGGGCTATATGCCATCGCCGGCATTTTGCGCGCGGCGAGCCATGGCAGCAGGTCGAATTCCGCTCCACGGCGTGCGACGTTGTAGAGAATCTGATTGGTTGCGCATGCCTCGCCACCCGGCGTGGCGACGAGCTCGTCCATATCGTCGGTATCGAAGTTGCTGACACCCCAGTGGCGAACTTTGCCCGCGCTGCGCAACACCTCGAACGCCTCGACGGTTTCCGCGAGCGGCACCGAACCGCGCCAGTGCAGCAGATACAGATCGAGCCGATCCGTCTTCAGGCGCTTCAGGCTCTGTTCGCAGGCCGCGATCACACCGCGCCGGCTGGCGTTATGCGGATAGACCTTGCTGACGAGAAAGACCTGATCGCGCAGCCCCGCCAGCGCTTCACCCACGAGCGATTCGGTAGCACCGTCGCCGTACATTTCCGCCGTATCGATCAGCGTCATGCCCAGTTCGATGCCGCAACGCAGTGCGGCGATTTCCGAGGCGCGGCGCGCGGGCTGTTCTCCCATCTCCCAGGTGCCCTGCCCCAGTTTCGGAATGCGCTCGCCGTCGGGCAGGCTCACGCTTGCGATATCGGTCGTCATGCTTGGTCCTCGAAGTGGCTAACAGATTGAAATGCGCGTCTGACCATGCGTATAGGTCGATGCGGCGGCGCAGGCTACGGAAATCATAGGGACGAGTTTAGCGGTTGCACGGGCATCGGATCGGCCACCAGGCAAAAGCCCGCTATAACGGAGCGCGCCGATGTCTTAGAATTGCCGCTTGCCCTTCTTGCGTGAGCCCCATGACCTCTGCCTCGGAAGACCGCTGGCGCGACCTGCGCCCGGACCCGGAAAACGACACGCCGCTATACCTGCAACTCGCTCGCAAGCTCGGCACTGCGATTCACGAAAACCGTTGGAACGCGGGCGAGGCGCTGCCCTCCGAGCGCGTGCTGTCCGAAGCGCTCGGCGTATCGCGGATCACCTCGCGCAAAGCCATTGCCCTACTGGTCGAACAGGGATTAATCCGCCGCACCCAAGGCGCGGGCAGCTTCATCACGCCGCGCTATGAAGATCCGCTGTCGCGTCTGTCGAGCTTCAGCGAAATGCTGCGGCGGCGCGGTTTTACGCCGAGTTCGAAGTGGCTGTCGCGGGAAATTTCGCCGGCTAACCGCGATGAGGTGATTCAACTGGGCTTGTCGCCTGCGGCGGCCGTGACCCGGCTGCGCCGCTTGCGTCTCGCCGACGGCATCGTGATGGCCGTGGAGAATTCCACCTTCCCGGCTGCGGTGATTCCCGATCCCCAGGCAATTGGCGATTCGTTGTACACGTACCTGGAAAATCGCGGGCTGACGATTGTCCGCGCGCTGCAGCATTTTCGCGCAGTGAACGCGAATGAAGAGATTGCGCAGCAGATGAGCATTGCCCCGAACGACGCGCTGTTGCTGATCACTCGCGTCGGCTATACAGCGGATCAGCGGGCGATCGAGCTGACCGATACCTACTGCCGGAACGATTACTATGATTTTGTGGCGGAGTTGAGGAAATAGTTTTCTACCCGCGCGGCGCTTTTTCGCCGCGCCGGCATCTGTACCCGCGACCCGGCGCCGTACGCAAGCAACCAGGCACAGGACGGGCAAACAGTCTTCACTCCCATTTCGCCTCGTGCGCCCCGATCCGGGCCGGCGGCAACTCAAAACAGGCAGGCGTCTCATCCAGACGCTCGGCCGGCAGAACCCCCAGAACACGCCCGAACTCGGATTGAACGGTCGTAAGACAGTCCCGCACGTCGTCGATGGAAACATCGGCTGCCTTCCAGCCGTCGGGAAGCAATCCAAACGACTGCAACCACCGTCCGGTCTGCGCAAGCGACACCCTCACGTGCCAGCTGCCACCTTCGGTGGCTCGCCGCGCCAATGCGGCCATCGCGCCGAAAGCGGCCAGATACCCCGTAGCATGATCCAACGCCTGACAGGGTAAATGCTTCGGCTCGTCCCATCCCGCTGCCTCGCGCTCGGTAAAAGCGATCCCACTCGCAGACTGCACCAGACTATCGAAGCCGCGCCGCCCGGCCCAAGGTCCCGTGTGCCCATAAGCGCAAACCGAGACATAGACGATCCCCGGCCGCACCTGCGCCAGTTCCTGGGGACCAAACCCACGCGCCGTCAGAGCCCCCGGCCGATACGCCTGCAAAAACACATCTGCGCCACCGGCGAGACCGCGTAAGGTTTCCCGCCCAGCGGCATCGCGCAGATCAACAACCGCCGAACGCTTGCCGCGCCCGTTGTCGATCACCAGCGGTGGAATATTCGGCAAATGCGGACCGTTGACCATCAACACTTCGGCGCCATGCTGTGCGAGCGCGCGGCCCGCCACCGGCCCGGCAATGATGCGCGACAAATCCAGCACCCGCACGCCCGCCAGCGGCCGCTCCGCGCCGCCACGCCGTGGTGGCTCGACCGGCGCGTCGCCGATGCGCTCGATCTCGAACAACGGCAGCCCCGCAATCGCTTTCGCCTGATCGAGCGCGGCCCACTCGTCGGGCGTACGAATCAAGGCAGCGCACAAGCCGGCGTCGGCGAGCGTCTGGTCCAGCGTGCCGCCATCCCAGCCGCGAATCGCTTCAGCCACCGCCGCGCGATCGTTCGCGCAGCCGAGCACCTTCAGCACGCCTTCGAGATGATGCGGAAAGTTCGTGTGCAGTTGAATCCAGCGGTCATCGCGCGTGGCGTAGAAACCCATCACCGGATCGCGCAAGGCGGGCGGCGGACCCTCGTCGATACGCAGATAGCGCTCGCTGCGAAATGAGGCCAGCGCACGCCGCATCTCCACCGTGACGTGTTGTCGACGCCCCGTGCGCAAGCGATGATATTCGGCAGCCGCGAGGCCGGTCGCGGCGATGGTCGCCGAGGCCAACGCGCCGACCCGGTAGACCGACGGCAAGCCCGGATCGGTGCCCGCAAGCGAAACGGACCTCAGCGCAGTCGGGTCGCATTCCGCGATTATCCAGATATGTTTGAGAGCGAGTTCAGGCGTCATGGGGTTCATGTCGTTCATCTCGGAACGGGAAGAAAGTGAACCGAGTCTAAAATTTCGCCCTGCCGGAATCAATCTTGATTATGATAATCAATATATATTGATTTCTTCGGTTTCCACGCGTTTCCATGCCGCCCTCCTCCCATTCCCTGACCGCTGCCGAAGCTGCTGCCGCGCTCGGCATCAGCCTCCCCACACTGTATGCATATGTCAGCCGCGGCATGCTGACCTCGTCGCCGGACGCGCAAGGCAAGCATCGCCTCTACGACGCCGGCGAAGTGCGGCGGCTCGCGCGGCGCAAGGAAGACGGCAAGCGCGCCGGCAAGGTCGCGCAGAAGGTGCTGGACTGGGGCGTGCCGGTGCTCGAATCGTCGATCACGCTGGTGGCCGATGGCCGCTTGCTATATCGCGGGCATGACGCCATGGAACTGGCGCGCACAGCATCACTGGAAGATGTCGCGGCGTTGTTGTGGGAATGCAGCGCGAGGCGTATCGCCGATGCACCGGCGGTCCCGTTCGCCACCGCTCAATGGGCAGCCTGGCTCAAGCTCTGGAGCGACAGCACGCCGCTCGACCGTGCGCTCGTGCTGCTGCCGGCCGCCGCGGCGCAAATGCCGCGGGTCTGGGCGCTCGGCCGCGATGCGCAACTCGATACCGCCTGCGCGGTCATGCGGCTGTTGGCCGCCGCAATGATCTCGGCGGCGCCGTCGAACGAACCACTGCACAAGCAGTTGGCTTCAGCGTGGAATGTGCGTAGCCGTCAGCAGGCAGGGCTGCTGCGCGCGGCGCTGGT
Source organism: Paraburkholderia sp. D1E (assembly GCF_052682275.1). Taxonomy (NCBI): domain Bacteria; kingdom Pseudomonadati; phylum Pseudomonadota; class Betaproteobacteria; order Burkholderiales; family Burkholderiaceae; genus Paraburkholderia; species Paraburkholderia sp. D1E. Next base: position 5,319,085 of record NZ_JBQYMB010000001.1, on the reverse strand, counting down.
GGCATGCGCGGATCATGAACTGAATGCGTCGACCTTCACGGTTCGCTGTATCACGTCAACGGGGACGCATCTGTTCGGCGCAGTGGCGGGTGGTTTGGCCGCGTTGGCCGGGCCGCGACACGGTGGCGAGACGGTGCGGATCACCGCGCTCCTTGATGAAGCGTCGCGCGCCGCCGATCTCGATCGCTATCTGGCGAACCGGCTCGCGCGTCATGAACACGGCGCACATGGGCCCGTGCTGTCGGGCTTCGGCCATCAGCTCTATCCGGAAGGCGACCCGCGCGCACGTCTGTTGCTTGAGATGCTCGACGACTGCGCGCCGGCCCGCTCGCCGCTAGGCGAAGTGCAAGCGCTCGCGCGCACGGTGCGCGACACGACCGGCGCGGAACCGACCGTCGATTTTGCGCTCGCTGCGATCGAACGGGTACTCGGGCTACCGGCCGGCGCCGCATTCACGCTGTTCGCGGTCGGCCGGGTGGCCGGCTGGATCGCCCATGCAATGGAACAGACGCGCGACGGCCGGTTGATACGGCCACGCGCGCGCTATATCGGGGAGTACGAGGCGCCAGGTTGAGGTTGAGGCGCGGGTTACGCCACGCCCAACCAGCGCGGCAGCCAGTTCAACATTGGCAAGCTGCGCAGTGGCCGGGTTGCCGCGCGTTCTGACCCGCTAGCCAGCGCGAAACGCGCACCGGCCTTCCCTGCACTGACCCACGCCACCGTACCGCGTGGCAACTCGGTCGATTGCCCCGTTGCCAGCCAGTGATCCGCGTTGTCGCCTTCAACGGTCAGCCAGATCTCGCCCGAAATCACCTTGAAGACCGACGGACGCGCGACACGCCAGGCCGCCGCGGGCTCGTCATGTTCCATTTCGAAAATACGGACTTCACGCATCGCTTCTCTCCTTCGAAGAACTTTCCTGTTGTATCGATTATTGACGTGTGATGATCGAATACCCATGCACAGTTCCGAACACTTCCATCGGAACTGTTCAGTCGAAAAAACGGACAGTTGGGGTAAACACGCTTCAGGAGAGCGTGCAGTGCGCACCGTCGAGGCGGTTCTGCGCGCCGGGTCTCCGTTGGAGGAAAGAAACGCATGAAACTCGAAATTCAACTCGATCGGGATAGCGGCGTACCGCTTACCGAGCAGATCGTCACAAGCGTCACCGCCTGGATTCGGTCACGCACGGTTCACCCCGGCGCAAAGCTGCCGTCGATCCGTCAATTCGCTGCCGACTATGACGTAAGCCGTTTCCCCGTGATCGAGGCTTACGACCGCCTGGTGTCGCTCGGCTATGTCGACTCGCGCCACGGCTCGGGCTTCTATGTCGCCGACCGTCAGCCGGCCAGCACGCAGTGCCAGGGCACCTCGGACCCGCGCCGCGCCGAGGACGAATCGGGACACCTTCTGCAGCAGTTCAACCACCCGGGCGAGACGCTCAAGCTCTGCAGCGGCTTCATTCCCGACGCGTGGCGCGACATGGATAGTCTCGCGCAGGCGATCCGCCACGTGTCGCGCACCGACACCGCAAGCATGGTCGATTACGCGACCCCGCTCGGCAATCTGACCTTGCGCGAACATCTGCAAAGCCGTATCGGCCAGTTGGGCATTCAGGCGGACGCCTCACAGATTCTGATCACCAACGGCGCAAGCCAGGCGCTCGATCTGTTGATGCGTTACATGCTCAAAGCCGGCGACACGATGTTCGTCGAGGACCCCGGCTACTACAACCTGTACGGTCTGCTGAAGCTGCACGGCGTGAAGCTGATCGGCATTCCGCGCACCCGCAACGGTCCCGATCTCGATGTGTTGCAGGCGCAGTTGCAACTGCACCGGCCGAAACTGATGTTCATCAACACGGTGTTCCACAATCCGACCGGCACCACGGTCGCACCGCCGGTAGCGTTCCGGCTGCTGCAACTGGCGCGCGAACACGGCTTCAAGATCATCGAAGACGACATCTACGCCGACTTCCAGAGTGACGTCACCGACCGGCTCGCGACCCTCGACCAGCTCGAACACGTGATCTACGTGGGCGGCCTGTCGAAGACGCTGTCGTCGTCGCTGCGCATCGGCTGCGTGGTGGCCAGCCACGCGATCATCAAGGATCTGGTCGACATCAAGATGCTGACGAGCATCGGCGGTTCGCGTTTTGCCGAGGCGGTCGCCGTGTCGCTGCTGGAACGCGGTGCGTACCGCAAATACCTCGAGCGGCTGCGCCGCCGCATGCGCGACGCACTCGGCTCGACCATCCAGACACTCGAAGACGCCGGCTGGGAGCTGTTCGAAAAACCCGTCGGCGGCAAGTTCGTCTGGGCACGTGTACCGCATGTCGACAACTCCGAACGGTTCGTAGCATGCGCCGCACAGCTCGGCGTGACGGTCGTTCCCGGCAGCTATTTCCGGCCGAACACGGCAGTCAGCCCGTGGATCAGGATTCACGCGGCGTTCGGCAACGAGCCGCGCGCGCAGGCATTTTTTCACGCTGCCGTGGCGTTGCCTGCTTCGGCCAAAGCGGCTTGACTTGTCGTCGCGCCTGGCGCTTATCTACTGCGCCGGGCCACGCTTTTCCCTAGAATAGCGAGTCCCAGCCCGTCCCTGCGCGCCCAGCCGCCCTTATGTCCACGCCCCCGCCCCTGCCCGCCTCCGCCGCCATTTCGGCCCCCTCGCCCCGTTCGCCCCGTTCACTCACCGTGATGCTGTGGCTCGTCGCCACCGGCTTCTTCATGCAGACGCTCGACTCGACCATCGTCAACACCGCGCTCCCCGCGATGGCAACGAGCCTTGGCGAGTTGCCGTTGCGCATGCAGTCGGTGGTGATCGCGTACTCGCTAACGATGGCGGTGATGATCCCGGTATCCGGCTGGCTCGCCGACAAACTCGGCACACGGCGCGTGTTTTTCAGCGCAATCCTCGTGTTCGCGGTCGGCTCGCTGTTGTGCGCCAACGCGCATACCCTGAATCAGCTGGTGATCTACCGCATCGTGCAAGGTATTGGCGGGGCGATGCTACTGCCAGTCGGACGGCTCGCGGTGCTGCGCACCTTCCCGGCGGAACGCTATTTGGCCGCCTTGTCGTTCGTGGCGATCCCGGGGCTGATCGGGCCGCTGATCGGCCCGACGCTCGGCGGCTGGCTCGTGAAAATCGCATCGTGGCACTGGATCTTTCTGATCAATGTGCCGGTGGGGATTGTGGGTTGCATCGCCACGTTCATCTTCATGCCGGATAGCCGCAACGAGCACACCGGCAAGTTCGATCTGAAAGGCTATCTGCTGCTGATTTTCGGCATGGTGGCGATTTCATTCGCGCTCGACGGCCGCACCGAGTTTGGTATTCAGCACGCCACGGTGCTGGTGCTGCTGATCCTGAGTCTCGCCTGCTTCGTTGCCTATGGCCTGCATGCCGTACGCGAGCCTGCGCCGATCTTCCCGCTCGACCTGTTCAAGATCCACACTTTCAGCGTCGGTCTGCTCGGCAATCTGTTCGCGCGGATCGGCAGCGGCGCGATGCCGTATCTGATCCCTCTGCTATTGCAGGTGAGTCTCGGCTATAGCGCCTTCGAAGCCGGCATGATGATGCTGCCGGTAGCGGCCGCGGGCATGGCCGCCAAGCGCCTCGTCACGACGCTGATCGTCAAGTACAGCTACCGGCAAGTGCTGATCGTCAACACAGTGCTGGTGGGGCTAACCATGGCGAGCTTCGCGCTCACCACCGCCGGCCAGCCACTGTGGCTGAGGCTCGTGCAACTGGCGTTCTTCGGCGGCGTCAACTCGGTGCAGTTCACCGCGATGAACACGCTAACGCTCAAGGACCTCGGCACCGGCGGCGCGAGCAGCGGCAACAGCCTGTTCTCGCTCGTGCAGATGCTGTCGATGAGTCTCGGCGTGACGGTGGCCGGTGCATTGCTCGCGACTTTTACCGGCCTCCTGCCGCGCGTGACGGCCGCCAACTCGCTGCCCGCGTTCCATGCGACGTTCCTGTGTGTCGGCATCATCACCGCAGGCTCGTCGTGGATTTTCGCGCAACTGTCGCCGGACATCCGCACACCCTCAAAAAAGACCGACCCTTCGGAGCGGACCTGAGTTTCCGGCTCCGACCCGCAACGGGGCGCGGGCCGCACCACAGAAGTGCGAACCATCGCTTTCGCGACCGCGCTGGCGCACAATCGCCGTACTGACCGTGGTAACTGTGCGCGTACAGTGTGTTTCCGCGCGCGCATAGTTCTTGCTCGACTATCCTGTAAACTCGCAATTTGCGCGTGCGAACTCGTGCCGAGCATGCAGGCGCGCCGCCACTTCCACACGACTGACATGATGAGCATGATCGAACTCGATCCTCCCGGCTTCCAGCCGCCGCGCCCAATGGCCGGCGACGAAGGGTCCCGGCGCACCGTTCTGTACGGCGGCTACACCGTTTTCAGCGTGTTCCAGCCGGTTTTCTCGGTGTCGCACCGGCGCGCGATCGGTTATCACGCTTCATTGCGCGCACACGACGAACATGCGCTGCAAGTGCCGTCGCACGAGGTTTTTACGCAGGCGGCGCGGCGCGGCGACCTGCTGGAACTCGGGCGGCTCGCCGAATCGCTGCATCTGGGCAATTTCAATGCGTTCGACAGCCACGACGAATGGCTTTTCCTGAGCCTGCACCCGGCAGCGCTGATGGACACCAGTTACGGCGACGCACTGCTCGCCGGCCTCAAGGCGCTGGGCCTGCCGCCGCAACGGGTGGTGCTGGAAGTGTCCGAACAGGCAGGCGGTGAAACCACGCGCTTCGCCGATATCATCGACGCGTTGCGCAAATCCGGTTTCCTGATCGCGCTGGACGGTTTCGGCGCGAAGCATTCGAACATCGACCGCGTGTGGAATCTGCGCCCGGACATCGTCACGCTCGACCGCTGCATCCTCGCGCAAGCGAGCGAACACTCGCATATCGAACGCGTGTTGCCGGGCCTCGTCTCGCTGCTGCACGAATCCGGCCAACTGGTGCTGATGGGCGGCCTGAGCACCGAGCGAGATGCGCTGATCGCGCTCGAATGTAACGTCGACTTCGTGCAGGGCGCGTTCTTCGCGGGCCCGAGCGTCGAGCCGGTGAAACCGCAAGCGGCGGCCGGCTTGATGGACTCGCTCTCCGCCGCGCTACGCGAACGGGTTGCTACGCGCGAACGCGCACAGTCCGCGCGGCTCGCCCCTTATGTCACAGCACTGGAAACGGCGGCTGCCCAACTCGTGGCCGGGGAATCGGTGACCCAGGCGACTGCGTCGCTGCTCATGCTCGGCGAAACGGCCCGCTGCTTCGTGCTCGACGGTTCGGGCCGGCAAATCGGCGACAACGTACTGCCGGCGGGGCGTGCTTCGCAACGCGCCAAGCGCTTCCGGCCGCTGCTGCATTCCGAAGGTGCGAGCTGGGAACGCCGGCCGTACTTCATTCAGGCAATGCGCGTGCCCGGCCAGGTGCACCTCACGCCACCCTACCTGTCGATCAACGAAGCGCACCTGTGCGTGACCGCCTCGATCGCCGCGCATACGCCGCACGGCACGCAGGTGCTATGCGTCGACATCAACTGGGAAGTCGCTGCGCATCGTAATTGAGGCAATGGTGTTCTGCTGGATCCGCGCGAGCAGCTTCATGACGGCCGCGCGACCCAGCAAGCGGTTGGCTGCCTGCAAACGCGCCGCGCTGGTGACGGCGCGCAACGCGACGATCTTCATCGAACCGCCCGCAAGACTGTGCGTGGACACGTCGATTACCCCCACAACCTCGCCGTCGAACAGCAACGCAATGCACATTGCGCCTTCGACCGACACCACCTCTGCATGGCTCGCCTGATGCGCGAGCGCGGTCACCGTCTCCATCCAGGCCACTGGCGCCAGTTCCTGCGTGCACACCGGCGCGTCGCTGACGACGTCGCTGACAACTTCGGGCGCGTCGCTAAAGAGACGCAACAAACCAAGCCGGTCCTGCGCCTCCAGCGCTGTGCGCAACCGCTCGACGATCCGTGCATGGGCGGCGGGATCGGGCCGTTCCAGCGGCGCACCCGCGCGCTGCAAACGCGCCTTGGCCCGATGGACGATCTGCCGGCAACTGGCCGGCGTACGGTCGAGGATTTTCGCAATCTCCGCATAGTCGCAATCGAAAGCTTCATGCAGCACGAATGCCGCCCGCTCATCCGGCTTCAGACGCTCGAGCAGGAGCATCACACCGTAGGACATCTCCGCCGCGCGCAAGGCCAGTTCTTCCGCCGATGGCGCCACCTCGTCTAGCCAGGGCTCCGGCAACCAGCCGGCGGCCTGTGACGCGCGCTCGCGCTGCACGTGACGCAGCCGGTCGATCGCCGCGCGCGTGGTGATCGTGGTGAGCCAGGCCGCCGGCGTCTGCACTTCTTGTGTATCGGCGAGATGCCATTTAAGCCAGACGTCCTGCACCACGTCTTCCGCTTCGGCGCGGCTGCCGAGCATCCGGTACGCCAGCGCGAACAGGCGGGCACGCACGGCCTCGAAACTGGCTGCCTTGTCGATTCCTTGTTCCGTCATGCGTAGACCTCCAGATCGTGCGTAATGAAATGCGCGCGGCGCCTTGCGGGCCTGATGCGTGGTTTGCTGCCTGCTGCCTGCTGCCTGCTGCCTGCTGCCTGCTGCCTGCTGCCTGCTGCCTGCTGCCTGCTGCCTGCTGCCTGCTGCCTGCTGCCTGCTGCCTGCTGCCTGCTGCCTGCTGCCTGCGACATTGTCCGGGCGCGCGCTGCAATCTGCATCCTTTTCAGCTTGACGTCCAGGTCCCCGCCGATGTGACAGCCCGACGAAGAAATATTCCTGTCACACCACCGCCCGCCCTTCCGTCATACGGACAACAGCCCGCGCAACAGGTGCGCGGTTGTTCGAATCGGTCACCGCTACCGGCTACCGGCAATGCACCGCATAAAACGAGGCAACCATGCATTCCAGCTATCCCTCCGTCGTCGGCCTGGGCCTTGTACCCACCGTGATCGAACAGTCAGGCCGCGGCGAGCGCGCTTACGACATTTATTCACGCCTGCTACGCGAGCGGATCGTTTTCCTGGTCGGCCCGGTAAACGAACAGTCAGCCAGTCTGATCGTCGCCCAATTGCTGTTTCTGGAATCCGAGAATCCCGACAAGGATATTTCTTTTTACATCAATTCGCCGGGCGGCTCGGTGTACGACGGTCTCGCCATCTACGACACGATGCAGTTCATCAAGCCCGAGGTATCGACCTTGTGCACCGGCTTTGCCGCCAGCATGGGGACATTCTTGCTGACCGCCGGCCAGCGCGGCAAACGGTACGCGCTGCCGAACGCGCGCATCATGATTCACCAGCCGTCGGGCGGCAGCCAGGGCACGGCGGCCGACGTCGAAATCCAGGCACGAGAGGTGCTCTACCTGCGCGAACGCCTCAACGCGATGATGGCCGAGCGCACCGGGCGCAGTATCGAGGAGGTCGTACGCGACACCGACCGCGACAACTTCATGTCGGCCCACGGCGCAAAGGCGTACGGCCTCATCGACGAGGTGCTGGAAACACGCGCGGCGCTAGGCGACCCGGCTCGTCACCATGACATGTAGCGCGGAAAGGCCGCCCTGCTCACACATGCCGGGCGGCTTTTTACCCGCCGTATCGGTGCGCCAGGAACACAAAAGCTGATCGCCTCCGTAGGAATCGCTATCATGGTCGCGATTCGTCGAATTTGACGATCGCTTCAATGGAGATATTCATGGCGTCATCCAACGAAACCGTCAGCATGGCGCTATTCTGCGACTTCGAAAACGTTGCGCTCGGTGTGCGCGACGCGAAGTACGACAAGTTCGACATCAAGCTGGTGCTCGAACGTCTGCTGCTCAAGGGCAGCATTGTCGTGAAGAAGGCGTATTGCGACTGGGACCGCTACAAGAGTTTCAAAGGCCCGATGCACGAGGCGAATTTCGAGTTGATCGAGATTCCCCACGTGCGTCAATCAGGCAAGAATTCGGCCGACATCCGGCTCGTGGTCGACGCGCTCGACCTCTGCTACACGAAATCGCATGTCAATACCTTCGTCATCATCAGTGGAGACTCCGACTTTTCGCCGCTGGTGTCGAAGCTGCGCGAGAACAACAAGCAGGTGATTGGCGTCGGCGTGCAGCAATCCACCTCCGATCTGCTGATCGCAAACTGCGACGAATTCTTCTTTTACGACGACCTCGTGCGCGAAAGTCAGCGCACGGTAGCCAAACGCGAGTCGTCGCGCCCGCAACAGGCTACGCAGCAGACGGCCAAACGTGCGCCCGACGAAGAAAAGTCGCGCAATAAGGAAGACCTAGAAAAACGCCGTACCAAAGCGGTCGAAATCGCGGTGCAAACGTTCGACGCACTCGCGTCCGAACGTGGCGACAGCGGCAAGATCTGGGCGTCGGTGCTGAAGAACGCAATCAAGCGCCGCAAGCCGGATTTCAACGAAACGTACTACGGCTTTCGCGCATTCGGCAATCTGCTGGAAGAAGCCCAGGCGCGTGGGCTGCTTGAATTCGGCCGCGACGAGAAGTCAGGCGCATACGTCTATCGGGGGACAACCGCGAATGTGGGTGCCGAAAACGTGAATGAGCCAGCCGAATCTGGCGAGTCGGCAGAACAGATAGTTGAGGCACAGGTGACCGAAACAGTGGTCGCCGGGTCGGGTGGCAAGCAGGAGTCGCGACGCCGAGGCCGTGGCAATCGCAAGCCCGGTCGTGGCCAGCAGGAAGCCGCGCACGAGGAACGCGCGGCAGTCGAACACGGCGGCCTCGCGCAGGCTCAAGCAGAGGCCGTGCACACGCATCCGTCATCGGCCCGCGAATTCGTTTTCGAACCGCCCGAAGCGGCTTGGGCAGAACCGGCGGCCTTTGCGGACGAACCTGTCGCGGCAGCCGGCGAAGAAGCCCAGGAAGCGAGCGGCGCTCAACCTAAGCGCCGCAAGGAGCGCGCACCGCGCAAGACAGCTGCGAAGAAAACGAAGAAGGCAACGCCGCGAAAGACCGATGAGGTACCGGAGATCCCGGCACCTGCTGAAGCATCGGCAGCGTCCGCCGCCGAAGAAAAAGCGCCCGTGGCCGCCAAAAAGGCAGCGCGCAAAACGGCCCCTCGCAGTCGCCGCCCGCGAAAGACAGCCGCTACGAGCGACGCGGAGTAAGCGTCCCATATTGCGTGACGCGGACTGAAGCAATGTGGGTGCCGCAACACAAGCTCCGCCGCTGCAAACAAAAAGCCCCTGCTCGTCATGAACAGGGGCTTTTCCATTTGCAATTCGCGGCGCTTCGATCGAACTGAAACCGCAACGGCAACAGCCCGTCCCACAGTTCAACAGCGCCGGCTCCACGACCGCGCAATATCAACTCACTTCATCCCATGACGGTTGTCTATGGGCTGCGTCTAAAACTGCCACTGCCGCACTCACAGCAAGCCAAACACCGCCACCCCATTAGTCGCACCCACATACACTTTGCCGCGCGCGATCATCGGCGTGATGAACTTGTTGCCCGCGCCCCATTGATCGCGCGTCCCGGCCTGATTGCTGTTGTACAGCTCGCTCGCAAGATTGCTTGCGTCATACGCATGCAGGGCACCCGTTGTGCCGTTTTCCGCCACCCAGACGATGCCATTGCCCGTGCCGTTCGCCGACACGGCCGGCGTCGCACCGGGATAGGCAAACATGGTTGGACTCTTCGACGAAGCGGTGGTCGCGAGAAACGCACCCGAGACCGGCAGCGCCTTCAGGTTATCGTTCCAGCCACCGTAATACACCACACCGTTGTAGTAAGCCGGTGAACCCCAGATGCCACCCGCGAGCGTACCGCTCAGCTCCTGCCAGATGTTGTTTGCTGTCGGACTGAATTTGCCCATCGAGTCGCGATCAACGACATAGATGTTGTTGTCCTTGCCCGCCGCTACCGCCAGATGTTTGACGACGCCGCCCGTGGTCGTCTGATCCGGCAACAGCATCACGCCGCCCGAGCCGAAATCGTTGTCGGCGTTTGCCTCGGCTACGACGTTATCCATGGCAAAGTAATCGGTGACCTGCAGGGTTCCTGACGACAGTTTCATCAACGAATTGCCGAAGTCACCGTCAACCGGAAAGCCCTGCGCATTCAGCGTGGTGCCAAACGTGCCATTGCCGTCCACGACGTAAATCGAGGTGCCGTCCGACGCCATTCCCGAGCCCGCCATCCAGATCGAACCCTGGCTGCCGTTTGGCGTGATGTTGAGCGCGCTGGTCTGCTTGAGCGTGTCGGCGCTATAGGCCATCAGCCAGCCGGTGTACGCGCCCGCCATGCAATGCGCGGTCCAGCCCATATAGATGTTGCCGCCGACCAGCGTGAGCGCCGCGCGCTCCGTATGCAACGAAGGATTAAAGGTAATCACGCCGTTGACGCTGCCGGCACCGTTGCCCGGGTAGGTCGCCGCGATCTCGGTCGGACCGCCCAGCACTTCCGCGCCGGTAGTCAGATCGAGCGCATGCAGACGGTGATGATAGGTGCCGCTACTGTCTTTGGTCATCGCCACGGCGTACAGGACGCCGTTCGTGCCACGATTGCGGTCAATGACCGGCGTCGACGTAATGCCGATTTCCGGCGTGAAGTCCGGACAACTAAAGTCGTCGCTGGATGTTTCGCCGCTGCCGATCAACGAGACCTTCCACAACTGGGCGAAGGTCGTGGCGTCATAGGCGTACACGCTGTCGTGTTCAGTCGCGACGTAGACCACATCATGCGACGTGCCGCCGATTGGCAGACTGGTCACGAACAGAGGCTGCGCATCCACCTTGCCGTCCGCGGCGAGAAACGCAACTTTGCCGAAGCTGGCCGAATTAACGTTCGCGAGCGTCAGCGTCGTCTCGGCAAGCATCTGGCCCGTGCGGGCGAGATCGTTGTGATGCATCAGCACGTCGGTGGCGAAGGCTGTAGTTCCCGTAGACGTGCTGCCTGCACCCACTGAGCCGCCGGTCGAGCCGGTACCACTCGTGCCGCTGCCACCACCGCTGGTAGTGCCGCCGCCGGCCGCTGAACCCGAGGCGGTACCCGATCCACCACCCGAGCCGCCGCCGCAAGAAAGAAAACTGGCGACGACGAATGTAATCGCCAGCCACGCGCACACACGGGACCACACGCTCGGATTGAACGTACCGGTTTGCGGTCGCTGCATAGTCGCCTCGTTCGCACGATGTCGGACCCAACTCCGTACATCGGGCTACGTCGCACGGCGGAGTCAGAAACGGCGCGTGCCGGCAGGAACGGAGTGGACTTGGTGGGCTGTGCTGAACCGCCAGACAAGCGGCGTCTCTGGCCCTCGATCCGAACGTACGCCCTTTGGCGGGCAGCTTGCCGCCATCGTGTCGTACCTTTCCGCCAGATATGACAAAAGCTTTACAGCAACAAGCTTGCCTGGCGCCAGGCGCAAACGCTTCGTTTCAGCCAAGCGAGGCGGCCGATCAAGCTCAGTAATACGGGTAAGGCGCGTACATCACCGGGGGCGGCGCGACATACCGTGGCGGCGGCGCATAGTAGTACGGCTGCGGTGCGTAGTAAGCCGGCTGTGGCGCATAGTAGGTGGGCTGCGGCGGCTGCGAAATCGTATTGCCTTTCGAAGTCATGCACTGCGCGTAAGAGGCGTCGTAACGCGCTTGCAGACCTGCGGCGGAATACTGCGCGCCATTCGCGCCGTTCGCGCCGCCGATCAACAGCCCGCTGCCCGCGCCGATCGCCGCGCCCGCGCCGGCATTACCCGCCGCCGCACCGATCAGTGCGCCGACAGCAGCGCCGCCGAGCGTGCCCAACGCCGCGCTGTTCACGCTGTTTGTGGTCGCAGCCTGCGCGGCCCCATTCGGATCCGTCGAGCGGTTAGCGTAGTCGCGGCATGCGTAGTCGTCCTGCTGGAACTGCCCAAGCGGTTCGCCACTGCGCGGCAGCGCAACCACACTCGGACCGCTCGGCGGCATCACCGCACAACCGCCAAGCGCAAGCGCGACAACGGCGGTCGGTATGGCGAGGCTTATCGACTTGGTGCTGGAGATCATGTTGGTACGTTTCTAGAGACATTGGAATTCAAACGTTAGGCCAAACGGCACCGTCCCTGGTTACAGGATCGTTACAGAAAGTTTTTCGCTTACATCTGCGCAATGGCTTGCGCGCTGTCCCGCGTTGTACAGAAATGGAGACCTGATCAGCCGCTCCACGCGTTATACGGGGTAACGCTTGTAAGCGAAGCGGCAATCTGATTTCACGCCTCGCGGCCTAAACTGACTGCCTCCAGAGCCACGCGAACGGGTTGCTGAAGCGCCCCCGTCATACCGCGGCTCCGCTGGACGTGCGCTCACCCATGGCTCATGGGGCACTCATTAATGCAACAGAGGATCACTCGATGAATCGATTTGTTTTCGCAGTGGCGGCTTCTGTCGGCTGCATATCGCCCGTTTTCGCGCAATCGAATACGGCATTCCCGAGCACCGTGATCGAGCCCTCGACAACGACATTTCCGAGCGCCTCGATTGCGCAAAATTTCCAATACATCAATCACCCGCCACCACCCGCACCGGCGAGTTCGGTTGCGCCCGCGGGCGGTGGGCGCGGCCATCGGCATCGACAGACGTCGGGGGACTCCGATACGACGGGGGCCACTTCAGCGCAGCCTTGATCGAACGCGCGCAAGGTCCGAGCCGGCGCGGCGCAACGGTCCGCTGACCTCGCCGCAGTTACCAACTGTGACAAAGCTTGCACTCACGACCGGCCCCGACAGACCTTGCAATTTATGAACCCTGCTGAAAAACTGGCAGAAACGTTGGGTGTTGCATTGACCGGTTGAATCCGCCGCGCTCAATGACGGAGGGTCGGCACCACGGTGCGCGCCATCGGTCGTGGCTCATAGCCGGACCCGGCCGCCGCCGCGCTGTCGCATCCGGCAGGCGCGCCATGTTGCGCCCGCTCGCACCACTGCAGCCAGACGTCGCGGTAGGCGGCTTCGACATGACGCGCGAAGCGCGCGCCGTCCATCAGCGGTGAGGCCGCGAGGCGTGCGCGCAGGCCCCCGCGCATCTCATTGAGGCGCGGCAGATCGCGTGCCAGTTGGACAGCGGTCTCGACAAACTGCGCGTCGCTATCGGCCACCAGTTCACGCAGACCCAGGTTTGCCGACTGGCTCAGCCCCGCTCGTCCCACCACTGTGTCGCCAACGCGCGTGACGACCGGCACCCCCATCCAATTCGAATCGAGACTCGTCGTATGGCCGTTGTACGGAAACGTGTCGAGTCCAACGTCGATCTGGTGATACGTGCGCAGGTATTCCGAGCGTGGCCGGAACGACGCGAACGAGACCCGCCCGGCACTAATACCCTGTTGTCCGAGGCGATCGAGCAGGCGCGCGCGGGCCGGACCGTCCGGCGCCATCAGCAGCAGGCGGGCATCCTTCACCTCGCGCATCACGCCGCCCCACATTCTGAACGTAGCGTCGCTCAGCTTGCACGGGTTGTTCAGACAGCCGAAGGTCGGATATCCGTTCGATAGCGCAGGCAACGCGTTGACCGCCGGCGTATCGCTCAACGGGTCATAGCACCAGAAAGAGTCAGGCAGACGGACGGAACTTTCGCTATACCAGGCATCGCTGCCGGTCGGGTCGAGCCATGGGTCAGTCAGCCGGTAGTCGATCGCATCAATGCCGGTCGTCCCCGGATAGGCAAGCCATGCAATCTGCACCGGCGCGGGTTTGCGCGCAAACAGCAACGGACGGCCATCCGCCATGTGCATGGTCAGGTCGATCAGAATGTCGATCCGGTCGTTACGGATCATCTGTGCGAGCCGCTCGTCCGTGAGTTCGCGCACATCGCGCCATACGTCGGCATGAGTGGCCACGCGCTGCGTCAGGCCGTCCGGCCGGACGACGCTCGCATAGCAGAAGACTTCGAACTGTTCGTGGTCATGGTGCGACAGCAGCGGAAGCGTGAACAGCGTCTGACAATGTTCGCGGAAGTCCGGCGACACGTATCCAATGCGCAAGCGGCGCGATGGTGTCGCATCGTTCGGATGCGGCCGATGCGTGCCGCGATATGGCGCCTCGTGCCGCACCGACCATCGACGGCATTCGTCCAGTTGCGGCTGCGGATGCTCTGCCTGGAAGCTCAATGCGTATACCAGGTTGCTGTGCGCGACGACGTTGTAGGGATCGCACGTGAGCGCCCGGCGATAGCAATCGATGCCGTCTTCGAGGCACCCCTGGTCCTTCAGCACGTTGCCGAGATTGTTGTGCGTGACCGAGTGATGTGGATCGGCGGCAAGCGCTTCGCGCAAACGGGATTCAGCGTCGGCCAGGCGGCCGAGCGTGCGCAACAGCGTGGCCGCATTGTTGAGCGCGGCAACGAAACCGGGGCGCAGACGGATCGCAGCGCTAAACGCCTGCGCAGCGTCCTCGCGCGATCCCGATTCCTGATAGACGATACCCAGGTTGTTGTAAGCGTCGGCGTGTGCCGGCGCCTGTTCGATCGCCCGCTGATAGTGGCTCACCGCTTCGCGCCGCCTGCCGAGCGCATGCAGCGCGTTGGCGAGGTTATACGCTGCTTCGGGAAACACGGGATCGAACTCAAGGGCGCGCGTCAGCAACGCGGCGGCTTGGGCGAACTCGCCGCGCTGATTTAGCGCAACGCCGAGATTCACCAGGCCACAGGGCGAATTGGGCGCCACGCGCACCGCCGCCTCGAGCAGCACTATGGCTTCGTCCAGACGGCCGGCTGTCTCGAGGAGCGTGCCGAGATTCGTGAGTGCGTTGGCGTCGTTGGGTCGCACCGCGATCGCGCGCCGATAGGTGGCTTCAGCGGCATCCATGCCGCCCTGCTGACGGTGACAGTTGCCCAGGTTGTTGAGCGCGTCGGCATGGGCCGGTTCGAGCGCCAGCACTGAGGTATAGGCGTCGATTGCCGCAGGGTATTCGGCGGCCGATTGCAACGCTGACGCCAGTGCAAACAGCACGTCGGCAGACCCGGCTTCGAGTGCCAGAGCACGCCGGTAGGCGTCAATCGCATCGGTGAAACGCTGAGCAGCGGCAAGCACCTGTCCGCGAACGAAGTGATATCGCGCGCAATCGGGAGCGCGAGCCAGTGCACGATCGAGCCAGTCGAGTGCGGCATTGAACGCACCACTTTGCATGTCGAGCACGCCGAGACGAAACATCACGTTGGCGTCGTCGGGGGCGATCGCGAGCGCACGTTCGTACAACTCGCGCGCATGGCCGAACTCGCCCGCGAGGTGATGTGCCGTCGCGCGCTCCAGAATCTGGATGGTTTCCATCGTGCCCCGCCGGTGGCCTGCTATTTCATCGATGTCGCTTCCACCCGGACCGCGGTCCGCGTCACGTCAATGCGATGTCATTCGCAAGGCGTGCCGTCGACTGCGCGAAGAGGAACGGACACTATTGAACAATAGCGAGCCAGTACTTACCGATGTTTACCAGTTCTCACCGGGTGAAACTTGTAGCAATGAGGTTACGCCGCTTCCGGTCAGGCAGCGAACATCGTGGAGACTTTGCAGGTGCGAGGCTGTAAGCGAGCATGGCAAGCGCCCTGCGCATAGCCAGTAGGGTGTGCGCCGCGCTCAGATGATGGGGGTGGGGATGATGAGTCTTTCGATGACCAACCTGCCAGCTTTCGACAAGGCGGCACCCGGAATGCGGAACGCCGACGAAGCCTTCTATTTGAAAGAAATATTTAGTAACCCGTAAGTAATAACAGACGTGGATGCCAAAATATTTGACGCGCAAATGAGACGCCGCGTCGCTCCCTCCGGCAGGAGCGGAGCGCACTCCCTCTTCAGCTTTCGTCAGCGTGACGTCGTAGCCTCCTCAATTGACGCTTTGCTTTGCGGGACGCGTTACTCACAGGTGCGCACACACGAGGTAATGCTTGTGGAAACGCACTACCTCATTGGGATACGGGCGCGCCCAAAACCTGTCCATTCACGGTTTGACCGTACATCGAGTGCGGCGAGTCATGGAACTTCGCTCGCGTAGCGTCAACTGAACCCAGAAAGCGAGGATCCTGCGGACGCTCATGGCTGTCCATAAACGTCGCGACGTCCCACGCTTGCTGGTCCGTCAACGTTCCTGCCACGCCCAGCGGCATATTCGCCTTGATGAAGCCGGCTGCGTTCTGAATGTCGCCCATTCCGGCGCCCCAATTGAACGAATGAGCCCCCCACAGCGGCGGGAAGACGGCTTGCCCCCCACTCGACTGTCCCTGCCCATCGGCTCCGTGACATAAAGCACAATGCTGTGTGTAGACGGCGCTCCCCCTCGCGTAGTCCGCCTTTTGCGCGGGCGCCGGAAGTTTCGGATAGCCTTGTCCCGGCAGCTTTTCGCCGATCGGCGCCCCTTTCGCGAGCCAGTAAGCGTAGGACTCCAATGCCACGAGCACCGGGTCGCCAAGCGGCGGCGCCTTGCCGTTCATGCTGTACATGAAGCATCCCTGGAGCCGCTCGGCGAATGAGTTCACATGTCCGTTCTTGCTCCGATAGGCCGGATACAAAGGATACGCACCCCACAGCGGACTCGAATCCGCCTTGCGACCTGCATCGAGATGGCAACTGGCACAGTTCAGGGTGTTACCCACGTACTTCCCGGCGAACGTTTTGGTATGCGTAAAGATTTGCTCACCCAGCTTGACCGATTTGCCGAAACCGTCCGTCGGCATGCTCAATTCTGCTGGTGGCGCAAATGGCTTTACCGGCGACGACGCAGGGGCTTGTGCAGAAGAAGCGGGCAACGCTGGCAAGTCGCCGTTAGCAGCCAGGCACGAACCGGCAACCACATTCAACACGCTGACGAGCACACCGCGAGACAACCAGGTTCGATCGATCATTGCTTGCTCCCATTCACAGAGGTCCCTTCGGCCGGCGCTCCACCACCACCGTAATAGGCAGCAACGGCCGTGATCTCCGTGTCGGAAAGCTTGCTCGCGACGGCCGGCATCAACGCCATAGGTCCGGGCGGCCGGGTGCCGCTCTTCCAGTTGTGCAACTGGCTCGCAATGTATGACGCCGGCTGGCCGGCCAATGGTGGAAACGTCGCGCCCACTCCGATTCCGCCCGGCCCGTGGCATTGCACACAGGCAGGCAGCCCCTCGTTCCAGCGTCCGCGCGTAGCGATCCATGCACCGACGTCCGACGGCTTGACGGACTCGTTGTCACTCGCGTTTATGCCGGTAGGCGACTGCAGCCCGGCAAAGTACTGCGCAACGTCATGGCGCTCGCTCGCCGACAACAGTTTCGCCAACGGTTGCATGATCGGGTTCTGGCGCGTCCCGTCCGCGAACGCCATCAATTGGGCCGACAGATAGGGTGCGCTAACGCCGGCAAGACGCGGAAAGCCGGCCGCAGCGTTGCCTTCGCCCTTCGCGCCATGACAGCTGATGCACGCGGCGGCACCCTTCGCCGTGCCCTGCATCGCGATGGTTTGTCCAGCGGACAGATCATCCGCGCGAGCACCGGACATCGCCAGCAACGTGCTCGCTATGGCCAGATACATGGTCAGGTATCTGCGCCGCACTGTCATGACCGAATAGTCCACATCGTCTCCTTCAAAATTATCGCGAGTGGTAGCCCACCTCGTATTGGTATCCAGCTAGCGTTCGCCTGTTCCCGTCGAATCGCAACGGCTCATCACTGAATGATCGAAGTCGAAGTCGAAGTCGAAGCCGGCGCCGATTCGTACTTGCCAAAGCCGTATCGCTGGAATATCTGAAACGCGGCGGACGAACGAATGAAAGCGAGCCATTTGCGAGCCGCTTGCGGATGCGCCGCGCCGTTGACCAGCGCGCCGGCGTAGATCGCGGTCGTGTTTTCATCGGCGGGAATGTCGACGTGAGCAAGAGGATGCCCGATCTGCTCCTGGAACAAGGCTTCGGATTTCCAGACCACGCCGGCATCGGCGCGATTCTGCATCAGAAAAAGCGCGGTTTGCCGGTGATGTATCTGGGTCAGCTCTGTCGATCCGGCTTGCACCTTATCCTCGTAGACGGCCTTGGCGAGTGCGTCGCCACCCGCTTTCACCAGCGATGTCTTGATCTGTCGTGTCACACCTTCAAATGCCGGATTGGGCATCGCGAGCCGCAACTCGGGTCTCGCGAGATCTTTGAGCGACATGACGTGCTGGGGGTTGTCGCGACGAACCATGATTGTCAATTGATTCGTCACGTAGGGCACGGCGGGACCTGTTAGCGTGCCGTCCGCGATAAGCTCCTTGACCTTCGCCAGGCCGGCGAAATAGGCATCAGGTTTGACCGTCCAGGTCATATTGCCGACCGTGATCGTGCCGCCGGCCTTCATCTGCTTGACCAGCAAACCTGGTGGAATAGTCTCCCAAAAAATCCGCCCGCAATACTCGGGGTTGTCTTTCTCGAACTGCGCAACAAGCGGCGCCATCGCGAAGAAATAGTTACCCCCTACGAACAGCACAAGCCTGGGCGAAGACAGGTTGCCGTGAAAATCGGCCAGCACGTCGACCTGCGGGACGGTGAATGCGAGTCCCCGATCAGGCGCGTCGTTATTTTCTCCATGCTGCCACGGCGGAAAAACGCCGGCCTCCGTCGATGCGGGCGACGCACACGCGATTCCAGCAGCACAACACAGTGAGACGGCAAGTGCTAACCGCAAGAGTCGTCGAGGCTCATGCAATGGGTTAAGAGCGCGAGTGAGTGCCATGATTGATCCTTAACTGGCGTAGTGAAAGCCGGCCTGTTGAAGTTCGACCAACGTGGCAACCACACCGGGCGTGACAATCGCACTCGGAATGACATGGTTCGTCAGATCGGCAGCAAGCGCATCCAGCGGCAACTTGTCCGGATTTGCGTTGGCGGCGATCAGTTTCTCCGCCAGTTCCCAAATGGCGTTGTGACACGACAGAAAAACGACGCCTCTTTTCAGCAACGCCGGAATGCTGTTGTCGTGCGACGAAAAAGCGCCTTCGGCGCTTTCATGATCGCCGTTACCCATCGCCTCTGCCGGTTTGCTGTCGAGCAACGTATTGGCCGCCAACTTGTTGCCGCTCATTTTCGCGAGACCGTACTTGTCCCAAGCGACCTGGTCGAACAAGGACAAATGGGCCGATCCATGCGTTGCCGACACCACGAGGAAATCCGGATGTTTGAACGACCAGATCTGCGCATTCAAAGCATTGCGCATCAAGTTCAGCCACGGTCCGCCAAGTTCGGTGTTGTCCCAAACCTGTTTCGGACTGCCTCGATACCCGATCACGGTAGACAGCGCTTCATGATCCCATTGGTCAGGGCGCTCGAGAATCATGGGTACCGTTTTGAAGTCACGCCGCCTTGGGGCGGCGGCCAATCGTTGGGTCAATTCGGCCAGATTGCTTGCCCCTCCGGGCAGTAATGATGCCGCGTCGGCCGCCATCGCTTGCGACTGCCCGGTGGCGCTCAGAAGCGCCGTACCCGCAGCGAGGCCAAACGTCTTTAATGCACTGCGGCGCGCATTCTGGTTAGTCATGCCTGTATCTCCTTGTTGTTATTCGAACTGCCAAGGTCGTGAAAATGCGAGCGCACGATTGATTCAATCGACGCGGCATGTCTTATTAACGTTTGCCCAGTCTAAGGACAACCGTTCGATAACAGAAATCGCGAATTCAGATCTGATGTATTGGCGTGGCCGATGATTCAGGCGACGACGGCGGCGATCGCCGACTTGCCGCAGATCGAATTGCCGCGTGCGACCAGCAAGGCCATCTCGACTGCCGGTTTGATTTTGCGAAGATTGACAATACTGCGCACCTAACCCTGTCAGCGGAACGCGCGGACGTTGCGTTATATCAATTAGTGCCGTGCGGGCGCGCGACACTGATTGACACCTCCTCGTCTCACACCTACAGGATCAGCGATGAAAATACCGTTTCTTTCCATGGCAGTGGCGACCGGATTGCTCGTTGCGACTGCTGGCTATGCGCAGGTCCCGGCCAGCGCGCCGGCCGGATCAACAGCCCTCTGCAAGGACGGTACGTCCTATTCGGGCGCTTCAAAAAAGGGCGCCTGCGCGGGTCATAAGGGTGTCAAGACCTGGTACGGCGCAGCGGGGGCCGCTAGCGCCAGCGCTCCCGCCGCGGCCCCTGCTGCGGCACCTGCCGTCGCTCCGGCCGCCGCGAGCAGCGCAAAACCGGCGGCAGCCGGCGGCGGACCCGGGCAAGTCTGGGTTAACACGAGCACCAAGGTCTACCATTGCCCGACAGACAAGTACTACGGCAAGACGAAGAACGGTACATACATGACTGAGGCAGATGCAAAGGCAAAGGGTTTCCACGCCGATCACGGGAAAGCCTGCCAGTAAATATCGTCAAGGCAAGGGCGCACGTCCGGGGTTTGCACGCGGACGTGCGCGTTTACACCCATACACGCATTCTCCTTCCTGCCGTCCACGATCGTCCTTTTCATCGCACTGCTGGTTGATAACATTGGCTTGACGGATCCTCAGGACGACTTGTAGAAAGTGGCGTATGCCCCTTTGAAGTCGCGCTTCATGCCTGGCGACCGAAAGGAATGGCCACCGATGCCGTCGCTAACTCGCCGAAACGCTAATAGCCGCATGTGGTGCGCGCAACGGGATAGCGTCGGCGCTCACAATAAGGCTAAGAGGCTAAGGTCGCTCGGCGCCAGAGCTAAACGTCTGGCTTGAACCGATCATGTCCGCGAGAAACAGTTGCGCTGAAACGAAAGGCGGGCACAAAAAAGCCCTCACATGGAGGGCTTTCTTATCGGCTACGGTTTCAAAAATTTATTGTGCGGCACCCTGCCCGCCTTCCAAACCTCTTTGCCGTTTCCAAACTTTATTGTCGCTGGACCTGCAATCTCACGCGAAGTTCTTCGACGCGAAATCCCAGTTGGCGATGTTCCAGTACGCTTCAACGAACTTCGGACGCGCATTACGGTAGTCGATGTAGTACGCGTGTTCCCACACGTCGATCGTCAGCAACGCCTTCGCGTCCGTGGTCAGCGGCGTAGCAGCGTTGCTCGTCGAGACCAGGTCGAGCGAACCGTCGGCCTTCTTCACCAGCCATGCCCAACCCGAGCCGAACGTGCCGATTGCGGTCTTGGCGAATTCTTCCTTGAACTTGTCGAACGAACCCCACTTGGCGTTGATCGCGTCAGCCAGTGCTCCGGTCGGTGCACCGCCACCTTGCGGCGACAGGCTGTTCCAGAAGAACGTGTGGTTCCACACTTGAGCAGCGTTATTGAAAACACCGCCCGATGCCTTCTTGACGATCTCTTCGAGCGACAGATTCTCGAACTCCGTGCCCTTGATCAGATTGTTCAGGTTGGTCACATAGGTCTGATGGTGCTTGCCGTAGTGATACTCAAGCGTCTCTTCCGACATGTTCGGCGCGAGCGCGTTTTTCGCGAACGGCAGCGGCGGGAGCGTATGTTCCATGGTGCTTTCCTTGTGTCTGTATCTGTTGTGGGGGAGTCTGCGGATAACGCTTTTGAGCACTCGATTGTAGGCGAGTTGGAATAACCCCGCAAACCAACGGACTTTATGTCCGGCATCGGCAAACATGCCGCACACATAGCGCATTTAGTGCATCCGCATGCGCTGTGCCTGCCCCCTGCGAAGGTCAAAAATACGCCTTTGCGTGCTGTCGGCGAAGTGTCAGAAACCGTCGGTCAGGCGCGGTTGCACGTCGGCGAGGGCAATGTCCGCCGCCCCTTCGGCGAGATGCACCGTGAGGCGCCGCCCCGGTTTCAGCGACGACGGCGCACGCACCGCGCGGCCGCTCTGTGCATCGAGCACGGCAGCATAACCACGTTCCAGGGTGCGCTGTGGACTCAACACCTCGAGCCGAGCGGCGAGCGTGCCGATACGCGCGGACTGACGTTCATGCTGGCGTAACAATGCAGCGTCCAGACGCTGCGAAAGATTGCCGAGCTTCGTCTGATGCGCGGCGAGATCAGGGCGCCAGCGCTGCCAGCGCATCTCCAGCAGAGAAAACCGCGCTCGGGCATCACGCACGGGTCGCGCACCCGCCGACGCCAGCCGCACGCTCAATTGCTGCAGATGCGTGCGCTGCCGCGCGAGCCGCTCAGCCGGCGACACCAGCCGGCGCGCAAGCCAGTCGAGTTGTTGGGCGCGCCGCTCCATCATGCGGCCGAAACCGCGTGCGAGCGTCGCATGCCGATGATCGAGCTCACGCAGCAACAGCACGCGCTGCGGGCTCACGAGTTCGGCGGCGCCGGTGGGCGTCGGTGCGCGCACGTCGGCGGCAAAATCGGCGATCGTGAAATCGGTTTCGTGACCCACGCCGCTCACCACCGGTATGGCGCTTTCGGCAATCGCGCGCGCCAGCACTTCTTCGTTGAACGCCCACAGGTCCTCAATCGAGCCGCCGCCGCGGCATACGATCAGTACATCGACTTCGCGCCGCGCGTTGGCTGCATCGACCATCGCGGCCAGCTTCGCGCTGACGCCCACGCCCTGCACCGGTGCCGGATAGACGATCACCGGAATATGCGGCGCGCGACGCGACAGGGTGGTCAGGACGTCGCGCAATGCGGCGGCCTGTAGCGATGTCACGATGCCGATCGCGCGCGGGTGTGCAGGCAAAGCACGCTTGCGTTCGGCAGCAAAGAGGCCCTCGGCCTCGAGTTGCGCCTTCAGCCGGAGAAAGGCTTCGTAAAGACGCCCCTGCCCCGTGCGGCGCACCGCTTCTACATTCAATTGGAGCTCGCCGCGCGGCTCGTACATTGTCACCAGCGCGCGCACTTCGATACGATCGCCTTCGCGCGGCGTGAACTCGGCGTACTGCGCGCGACCGCGGAACATCACGCAGCGCATCTGCGCCTGAGCGTCCTTGATCGAGAAATACCAATGGCCGCTCGCGGCACGCGTGAAGTTCGACACTTCCCCGGACACCCAGACGAGCGGAAACGAGCGCTCAAGCATCGTGCCAATTGCACGGTTGAGCGCGGAAACGGGGACGACAACTTCACCGCCGGGCGTAGCCGACGAGGAAAAAGGGCTTTCGGAATTCATGCGAGGAATATCGGTGACTGGCCGGACAGACGATAGACCGAGTGGCCATCGGCGTCCAGCGGCGCAGATGAATTGTTAAAAGTGTCCACATGTCGGGACCGGCTGGACAAATACCGCCAGACCACCCCGCCAGGCCGCACGAATTCGAATCATGTGTTTGATTTATATAGCGTTTATATCTCGTTAAAGAGAACGATTGCCGATACGGAGCGCTCAGCGCGGCCCTCTCAGCCCATCGACTGGCAGGTTCTCCACAAAGTTATCCACAGGCTGACGGACCCGCTCGAAGCGCCGTCTCGCGGTGCCGGGCGAGGCGCGCGACTTGCCGGGCGGGACGCGCGCAGGCTAGAGTGGCGGGTTCGACGGCATGCCGAATGCCCCGCAGCGCTCGCCATTGCGGCACACTGACGGCACACTGCGCGAACGCATCGGATGCAGCCGTCGCTTTACCTTTTCGCTTCACTTTTCGATTGCCCGGAGAACCGCGTTGACGTTTGCCCCGCGTATTGCACCTGGCGCTTCCATGCCGCCGTCCCGGCCCCTTTCGCTCGTCTTTGCGGCCTGCCGATGAGCAACCTGAACAACCGTATCGAAGCGCGCCTTGCACGGGAGTGGCAACAGCGTGGCCCGTTTGCGTGGGCGCTAACGCCCTTCGCGTGCGTGTTCGGCGCGATCGCCGCCGCGCGTCGCGCCGCTTTTTCGTTCGGCTGGCTGAAATCCGTACGCGTCGGCGTGCCGGTTGTGGTGGTCGGCAACGTGACCGTCGGCGGCACTGGCAAAACGCCGACCGTCATCGCACTGGTCGAAGCCTTGCGCGCCGCCGGCTTTAAGCCCGGCGTGGTGTCGCGTGGTTATGGCGCGCGCGTCAAGGGACCGACACCGGTCCTCGCGACGTCGGCAGCAGGTGTCGGCGGCGACGAACCACTGCTGATCGCGCGCCGCACCGGCGCACCGGTGTGGGTCTGCCCGGATCGCGTCGCGGCGGCGCAGGCGCTGTGCGCCGCGCATCGCGAAGTCGACGTGATCGTCAGCGACGACGGCTTGCAGCACTACCGCCTCGCCCGCGACGCCGAACTGGTGGTCTTCGATCACCGGCTCGGCGGCAATGGTTTTCTGCTGCCGGCCGGTCCGCTGCGCGAACCGCTGTCGCGCCATCGCGACGCGACGCTGATCAACGATCCCTATTCCCGCAGCCTGCCCGCGTGGCCGAACACGTTCGCGCTGCAACTCGCGCCCGCCGACGCCTGGCATCTCGACAACCCTGGTCTGCGCCGGCCGCTCGCGCAATTCAGCGGCGATCGCGTGCTGGCCGCGGCCGGCATCGGCGCGCCGGAACGCTTTTTCGCGACGTTGCGCGCGGCCGGTCTCACGCCCGCCACCCGAGCCTTGCCGGATCACTACGCGTTCGAGCGCAATCCTTTTACGGACGTCGACGCGGACGCCATCCTGATAACCGAAAAGGATGCGGTAAAATTGGGGTCCTGGCGCGACGCGCGCATCTGGGTTGTCCCTGTCGAAGCCGCGCTCGATCATCGCCTCATTGCATTAGTTGTGGAGAAAGTCCGTGGACGCTCGCCTGCTTGAAATTCTCGTCTGCCCGATCTGCAAGGGCCCGCTCAGCTACGACCGTTCTGCGCAGGAACTGATCTGCAACGCTGACAAGCTTGCCTATCCGATCCGCGACGGCATTCCCGTGATGCTGGTCGACGAAGCACGGCAGACCGTGGAAGGCACCCCGGTCGATCTGAATCCGGGCTCCGTTGCCTGAGTCTGATTTGCCCGACGCAGGGCGAGTGCAGGTCAGGACCATCCGGCGCGCCCCGCGTATCTGATCCGCCCTTGCCATCCGCATTGGCCGTCTTTCCCGTCAGCGCCCGCGGTGTACTTGCGAGCGCTTTCTTCCGGTTTCATCGCCGCTCGTCCTCCCGATGACCAACGCTAACGCCACCCCTCTCCCGTTCATCGCAGTCGTGCCGGCCCGGCTTGCTTCGACGCGTCTGCCCAACAAACCGCTCGCCGACATCGGCGGCAAGCCGATGGTGGTGCGGGTCGCCGAACGCGCACGCGAATCAGGCGCGCAACAGGTGCTCATCGCCTCCGACGCGCAAGCCGTGCTGGATGTGGCCCGCGAGCACGGCTTCGAAGCCGTGCTGACGCGCGCCGATCATCCGTCGGGCACCGACCGTCTCGCGGAAGTGGCGGCGCAGTTCGGCTGGAGCGACGAGACGATCGTGGTGAACGTTCAGGGCGACGAGCCGCTGATCGACCCGGCGCTCGTATGCGGCGTGGCGTCGCACCTGGCGGCGAATAACGGTTGCGCGATCGCCACCGCTGCCCATCCGATCACCGACCCCGCGGAAATTTTCAATCCGAACGTCGTCAAGGTCGTGCTCGACGCGCGCGGCGTCGCGCTGTACTTCTCGCGCGCGCCGATCCCGTGGGCACGCGACGCCTATCAGCCGCATTGGCCGGACGTGGCGTCGATGCCGGCGCCGCCGGCTCCCGCAGTCGTCCATCGGCATATCGGCCTGTACGCGTATCGCGCCCAATTCCTGCGCACGTACCCGAGCCTCGCGATCTCGCCGATCGAGCAGGTCGAAGCGCTCGAACAACTGCGCGCGATGTGGCACGGCGAGCGGATCGCGGTGCTCGTCACTCAGAATGCGCCGCTACCCGGCGTCGACACACCCGCTGATCTCGCGCGCGTACAGGCTTTATTCGGGGCTTGAGCGTAAAAACCCATGGCATAATCGGACGGTTGTGCGCGCCTCCCGTTAAACGCGAGAGTCAGGGATTGCCCGGTCGCGCCGTTGCTGGCCTTGCAGCGCCGTCGTTTTCGACGTGCAGCGCGAGGCCCGAAACGGCAGCCGACGCGGGTCCCTCGACGAATCGTGGGATGGCTGCAGCGTCACCAAAGAATTCACATAGATCTGGAGATATCACATGCGTTTGATCCTTTTGGGTGCGCCCGGCGCGGGTAAGGGCACTCAAGCCACCTTCATCAAGGAAAAGTTCGGCATTCCGCAAATTTCCACCGGTGACATGCTGCGCGCGGCCGTTAAGGCAGGCACGCCGCTCGGCCTTGAAGCCAAGCGCTTCATGGACGCCGGTGAACTGGTCACGGACGAGCTGATCATCAACCTGGTGAAGGAACGCCTGCAGCAGCCGGATTGCGCGAACGGTTATCTGTTCGACGGTTTTCCGCGCACCATTCCGCAAGCTGAAGCCATGAAGCAGGCGGGCGTCGCGATCGATTACGTGCTGGAAATCGACGTGCCGTTCGACGAGATCATCGTGCGCATGAGCGGCCGCCGCTCGCACGCCGCGTCGGGCCGTACGTACCACGTCAAGTTCAACCCGCCGAAGGTTGAAGGTGTGGACGACGTGACGGGCGAACCGCTGATCCAGCGCGACGACGACAAGGAAGAAACGGTCAAGAAGCGCCTCGACGTGTACGTTGCGCAAACCAAGCCGCTGATCGAGTACTACAACAACTGGGCGCAAAACGGCGACCCGTCGACCCCGCTGAATGCGCCGCAATATCGCCGCATTTCGGGCCTCGGCACGGTCGACGAAATTCGCAACCGCGCGTTTGATGCGTTGAAGTAATCTCGCATCTCCGGTTGTCGTTTGAAAAACCCGCCCATGCCGGCGGGTTTTTTTATTGCGCGCCGCGTGGCGGGCGCTCTCTCACGATCCCCGTTGTCCGCCACGCCGGCATTAATTAGCCATCCGTAGCAATTTGGGGCGCTAGAGGTTATAGGGCTTCGGCAGAGGCCCCGGGTGACCGATGCCTCACTGCGCTTTCCGCATTGCAGCATAGCCGTTACAATCGATCATCGAAAAGATATTCGATCGAGACATTACTGAACTGAAGCAAAGGAGATGACATGGAAATTCGCGACAACGTATTCCTGATCACCGGCGGTGCATCGGGCCTCGGCGCGGCCACAGCGCGCCTTTTCGTCGAGAACGGCGGCAAGGTGGTGCTCGCCGATCTGAATCAGGATGCCGGTGAGGCGCTCGCGAAGGAACTCGGCGGCATATTCGTCAAGTGCGACGTGAGCCGTGAAGACGACGCCACGCACGCAGTCGAAGCCGCCACGAAGCTCGGCACGCTGCGCGGCCTCGTCAATTGTGCCGGCGTGGCGCCCGCCATCAAGACAGTCGGCAAAGACGGGCCGCATCCGCTCGAGTCGTTTGCGCGCACCATCTCCATCAATCTGATCGGCACCTTCAACATGATCCGGCTCGCCGCCGCAGCCATGTCGAAGAACGAACCGAATGCGAATGGCGAGCGTGGCGTGATCATCAACACGGCATCCGTGGCTGCGTTTGACGGGCAAATCGGTCAGGCAGCCTACGCGGCGTCCAAGAGCGGCGTGGTCGGCATGACGCTGCCGATCGCACGCGATCTGTCGCGCAATGCGATCCGGGTCATGACGATTGCACCGGGCATCTTCGAAACGCCGATGCTGCTGGGCATGCCGCAGGAAGTGCAGGACGCGCTCGGCGCGATGGTGCCGTTCCCGCCGCGTCTCGGCAAACCAGCGGAGTACGCGATGCTGGCCAAGCAGATCTTCGACAATCCGATGCTTAACGGCGAAGTGATTCGTCTGGACGGCGCAATCCGGATGCAGCCGAAGTAACGAGGTATCCGGCGTGCCGCTCTATGCGGCTGCGCCAATGAAAAACGCCTGCGCGTGAGTCACGTGCAGGCGTTCTGTTTTGACCGGTTTTTGCTCATCAACCGCAGCTGGACGCAGCCGTTAATTGCTTGCCGTCGCTGCTGGCGCTAGGGGCCCGATACGCTGGCAGACAAAGCGCTTTTAGTCGCGGTCGTCGTACTGGGTCCGTTGACGCAGTTCATGCAACTGCGATTCCACCACCGTTGCGTCTTCCGCATCCGGCCGGTCTCCGAGATATCGTTCGAGATCCTCGAGCGCCGGGCGCAGATAGTCGAGCCGCGCATAGGCGAAACCGCGATCGCGCACTTCCTCGATACTTTCCGGCAACAGGATCACAAGACGCTGCTGCACCGCCAACAGACGCTGCCAGCGTTCCGTCTGAAGATAAGTGGACTTCAGATTGCGCAACATACGAGCGATGATTTCGCGGCGCGTGGCCGGTTGCAGCAACATGCGCAGCGCCCTGCTCACCGACTCGCCCGCCGACGCCACATAAGGCTCCAGCATGTCCACCATCTGCGATTCGGACAGCGAATGCCCGCTGGTCGGATCGAGCATCACGTCGCCATCCGGCGTTGTCACGCGCAACAGGAAGTGGCCCGGAAACGACACGCCGCGCGCCGGAATGCCGATCTGCTCAGCCATCTCCAGATACAGCACCGCCAGCGAAATCGGAATGCCGCGGCGGCGCTTAAGCACCGCATTCAGATGGCTGTTGTCGGGATCGTAATAATCGTTGAGGTTGCCGGCGAAACCCAGCTCGCGGAAGAAGAACCGATTCAGAATGCCGACCTTCTGCCTGATGTCGGCATCGTCCGGCATGCGGCGCTGCAAACGCACGACCAACTCGTCAATCTCGGCCAGTGTGCCTTGCAGATCGAGATCGGGATAAGCGTCCTGCGCGAGCGAGAGCGCCGCCTCGGTCAGCGGCAGGCTGTCATCTTCGGCAACCAGCGTGCTGAAATAGTCGAGAACTCGCGTCATCGTGATCACTTCACTCGCCTTTTGAAATACGCGTACTTGAAGCCCATCAGCCAAAGCATACCGAAATATAGCGCGGCGAACAGAACGAGGCACGCCCCCAGCAACATGATGCGGTCCACCGGCCGACTATGCATGCCGATCCAGTCGAAGCTGATCGCGAGCCAATGCATCGTGCCGGCCAGCACCAGACAGGCGCCAAGCAACTGCACGAAGAATTTGAGCCAACCGTTCGACGGCGTATAGATGCCGCGCTTGCGCAAACCGAGGAACAGGAACAGTGCGTTGACGCAAGCGCCGAGCCCGACGCTCAGCGTGAGGCCCGCATGCGCGAAAATCGGCACGAACAGATAGTTGCTCAACTGTGTGACGATCAGCACGCCTACGCCGATCTTCACCGGCGTCTTGATGTCCTGCTTGGCGTAAAAACCGGGCGCAAGAATCTTGATGAGAATCAGGCCGATCAGGCCGATGCCGTAAGCCGACAGCGCGCGGGCGACCATCACCACCGAGTTGCCGTCGAACTTGCCGTAGTGGAACAGCGTCGCGGTGAGCGGCTGGGCGAAGAAAAACAGCGCAACGGCGCTCGGCGCGGCCAGCAGGAAGGTGACGCGCAGCCCCCAGTCGAGCAGCGACGAATACTCGTGCGGATCGGCGTCCACGTGCGCCTTCGACAGACTCGGCAGCAAAATCGTGCCGAGCGCGACGCCGAGCAGCGCGGTCGGGAACTCCATCAGCCGGTCGGCGTAGTTGATCCAGGAGACAGCACCCGGACCAATGCGCGACGCAATATTGGTGTTGATGATCAGGCTGATCTGCGCAACCGAGACGGCGAACATGGCCGGCACCATCTTCGACAGCACCCGCTTCACGCCGCGGTGCGCGAGCGCCTTCAGCGGATTCAGGCCGATGCGCGGCAGCATGTCGATCTTCTTCAGACCGGGCAATTGCACGATGAATTGCAGCACGCCGCCGGCGATTACCGCCCACGCAAGCGCATAAACCGGCGTTTGCAGGCGCGGCGCGACGAACACCGCCGCGAAGATGAACGCGACGTTCAGAAGAACCGGGGCGAACGCAGGCAGCGAAAAGTTCTTATACGTATTCAGCACGCCCGACGCCAGCGACGTCAGCGAGATGAAAATGATGTACGGGAACATGATGCGCGTCATCGTGACCGCAAGCGCATACGCCTGGCCTTCATGCGCAAGCCCTGACGCGACGATGAACACCACGCCCGACGCCCCCACCACGCCGATCAGCGAGAGAATCGCGAGCGCCCAGGCAAGCACGGTCGACGTCGCGTCGACGAGCGCCTTGGTGGCGTCATGTCCTTGCTGGTTCTTGAACTCGGCGAGAATCGGCACGAAGGCCTGCGAGAACGCACCCTCGGCGGAAATGCGGCGTAGCAGGTTCGGAATGCGGAAGGCGACGTAAAACGCGTCAGTATATTGACTGGCACCGAACGCTCGGGCGATCAGCGTTTCGCGGGCCAGTCCGGTCACGCGCGACAGCAGCGTGAAGCCGCTGACCGTCAGCAGGGCTCGGAATAGATTCATGGGGCGTTTATTATACGGGTGCCGCAGGTGCGGACGACGAGCCGGAACGCGAATCGGACCGATTTGTGACGCAGACGTTCGTTTGGATAAGCTGATCGGGCCGTTTTTTGTTGCTTGCCGTAGGCGTTGCGCGCCGGGCTCACCGCCCGCTCGCCGGTTGCCCGCCCAATGCCCGTGCGTTCAGGCTTACAGAATCGGGGCCATGCGCGGCAGCCCGGCACACCGGAATTGGCGATTCCCCGTTGCCACGTGCCTGATTTTGTTGCTATAATCGCCGGTTTCGAAGCTCGCTCAATTTTCGGACGGGGTTCAGGCACGCAATCTCATCCGGCACTCAAGCTGTATTGAGGCGCCAGCGGACCTCGAAATACACCGGAACGCAGCCCGCCTTCGCGTAGCTCGATCGATTATTTCGACACTTTTTGCACTCTTGGGCAATCGCTTCCAGGAGTTCGATCTAAAAGCAGCACCTACCACTTGAAGGTCAGGTACTGGAAACAGGAACAGGATAAGGAACCGTCATGGCTAACACCGCACAAGCACGCAAGCGCGCCCGCCAGGCCGCCAAGGCAAACTCGCATAACTCGGCACTGCGCTCGAAGTTCCGCACGGCTATCAAGGCTGTTCGCAAGGCAATCGAAGCCGGCGACAAGGCTAAGGCCGTTGAAATCTTCCAGGCATCGTCGAAGACCATCGACATCATCGCCGACAAGAAAATCGTTCACAAGAACAAGGCAGCTCGCAACAAGAGCCGTCTCGCTGCAGCCCTCAAGGGTCTGCAAGCGCCCGCAGCGCAGTAAATTCGGTCAGCCCGCTTCGGTGGGCTACCTCCTGTTTCCGCTGCAACAGAAAGGCTCGCTTCGGCGGGCTTTTTTGCTTTGCATCGACCGAACCGGACGCTGATCCACGCCTATTCGAGGGTCAGTTGGCTGCACATGAAGCCACCGCACGGAAGCCACTCGCCTTGAAGCCGCTGCTTCAGGCACAAAAAAACCCGCTAAAGCGGGTTTTTGCTTTTGCCGATCGGGCAGGCTCGCGCTAGATCACGTGTCTTTTCTCTTGCGGCGCGGCGTGCTCAAGTTGCAACTCGCACGCCTCTGTCACGACGAGATCATTGTCTTTCGCGAAGTTCAGGACGAAATCGAACGCCATCGGCTCGATATCGCGCAAGCGCGAATCGAGAATCACGCATTTGAGGTCGCCGATCATGGTGGGCCGGACGTACAACGAGTATTGCAGGTAAGCATTCGGCCCCCTGCCACCCGGACTGGGACCGAAACATGACATCACACCCGCGAGCCGCTCCGACCAATCGCTCGGCCGAAATTTTTTCCCGGTCGACGTGATGCCCTGAATGAAATATTCGGTTGGAGCTGCTTCGGCCATGTAGGAATACCTGTGTGACTGCCCAGCGGGAGGACGGCAAAGCTGACCGCAAAGCGGTTTTGGGATGCCTGAACACGTTGTACACGCTGAATGGCGAACTGCGCCGCCAGAAACCACGAAGGGCCGGACAAGCCGCTTCGGCGCTCGTCATGACGGCGCACCGCGAGGAAACTTTTCCGAACCGCGCGAGCCGTGTCCCGCAAGCTCAATACCGGCCTGCTGGGCTTAGGGATAACCGCTAGATTATAGCGCAGCGGACCTTTTTCCGCAGCGCACACAAACTCCCTCCAAAGGCTGCGCGAGCCTTTCAGACAGCCTGCCCAACCTTTTGGGCGACTCGTCAAACGGGGCGAAATCCTTTATGCTGCATAGAGTTACCACAAACGACGGCGGCGCCGTCCGGCAATCCTGCCGGGTGAGACCGCCGTATTTGTTTCATGATGTTTCATGACCGCCAAGAAAATTCGCCACTACCTGCAGTTCAAGGATTTCTCGCTGGAAGACTACGAGTACGTGCTGGAACGCGCGCGCATTCTGAAGCGCAAATTCAAGAACTACGAGACCTACCACCCGCTGCACGACCGCACGCTGGCCATGATCTTCGAGAAAAACTCGACGCGCACGCGCCTGTCGTTCGAAGCCGGCATCTTCCAGTTGGGTGGTCATGCCGTTTTCATGAGCACGCGCGACACGCAACTCGGCCGCGGCGAACCGATCGAAGACGCAGCGCAAGTGATCTCGCGCATGGTCGACATCATCATGATCCGCACGTTCGGCCAGGACATACTCCAGCGCTTCGCCGAGAATTCGCGCGTGCCGGTGATCAACGGGCTGACCAACGAATATCACCCGTGCCAGGTGCTGGCGGATATCTTCACCTACTTCGAGCATCGCGGTCCGATTCGCGACAAGACGGTCGCGTGGGTCGGTGACGCGAACAACATGCTGTACACGTGGATCGAAGCCGCCCAGATTCTCGGCTTCAAACTGCGCCTGTCCACGCCGCCGGGCTACAAGCTCGACCGCGCCATGGTCGCGGCTGAAAGCGCACCGTTCTATCAGGAATTCGACGATCCGAACGAAGCCTGCACAGGCGCCGATCTGGTCACCACGGACGTGTGGACCAGCATGGGCTTCGAAGCTGAAAACGAAGCACGCAAGAAAGCTTTCGCAGACTGGTGCGTAGACACCGACATGATGGCGCGCGCCAATTCTGATGCATTGTTCATGCACTGCCTGCCTGCCCATCGCGGCGAGGAAGTCAGCGCGGAAGTGATCGACGGCCCGCAAAGCGTCGTGTGGGACGAAGCGGAAAATCGCCTCCACGTGCAAAAGGCGTTGATGGAATATCTGCTGCTCGGCAAGCTGAATCACTAGGCGAGCCGCACGCAGCACCTGCGTGAAGCGCGACGGGGCCTTGAATACGAGGCAAGGCATCCACGTTTAGCGCCACGCATCGAGCCGGTGTCCACGGTTGCAAGGGGCCCGGCTCACCCATCGCACTGCCCCAAAAACGCGGGCTAGCGGTGGTTTAGTGTCAAAATAGTGGTTTTCCGCGCTCCGGAACCGCCGGTGCGCCTTGTTTTCCAGCTTTTTCCAGCTACGAGTTCACCATGAGCGATATCAAGAAAGTCGTGCTCGCCTATTCGGGCGGCCTCGACACCTCCGTCATCCTGAAGTGGTTGCAGGACAACTACGACGCCGAAGTCGTCACGTTTACGGCCGACATCGGCCAGGGCGAAGAGCTGGAACCGGCGCGCAAGAAAGCCCTGCAACTCGGCATCAAGCAGGACAACATCTTCATCGAAGATCTGCGCGAAGAATTTGTGCGCGACTACGTGTTCCCGATGTTCCGCGCCAACACGGTCTATGAGGGCGAATACCTGCTGGGCACGTCGATCGCGCGTCCGCTGATCGCCAAGCGTCAGATCGAAATCGCCCGCGCAACTGGCGCGCAAGCGGTCTCGCACGGAGCAACCGGCAAGGGCAACGACCAGGTTCGTTTCGAACTCGGTTACTACGCGCTTGAACCGGGCATCAAGGTGATCGCGCCGTGGCGTGAATGGGATCTGCTGTCGCGCGAAAAGCTGCTCACGTACGCTGAAAAGGCCGGCATCCCGATCGAAATGAAGCACAAGCAAGGCGGCGCGCCATATTCGATGGACGCGAACCTGCTGCACATCTCGTTCGAAGGCCGTCACCTGGAAGACCCGAAAGCCGAAGCCGAAGCCGATATGTGGCGTTGGACGGTGTCGCCGGAACAGGCGCCGGACCAGGCCGAATACCTCGACATCGAGTACGAACACGGCGATCCGGTCGCGATCAATGGCAAGCGTCTGTCGGCGGCTGAAATGCTGACCGAGTTGAACCGTTTGGGCGGCAAGCACGGCATCGGCCGTCTGGATCTGGTCGAAAACCGTTACGTCGGCATGAAGTCGCGCGGCTGCTATGAAACGCCGGGCGGCACGATCATGCTGAAGGCACACCGCGGCATCGAGTCAATTACGCTCGACCGCGAAGTGGCCCACCTGAAAGACGACCTGATGGCTCGTTACGCGTCGCTGATTTATAACGGCTACTGGTGGAGCCCGGAGCGCCGCGCAATCCAGGTGTTGATCGACCATACGCAAGAGAAGGTCAACGGCTGGGTGCGCGTGAAGCTGTACAAGGGCGGTGTGTCGGTTGTTGCACGCGATTCGAAGGAAACGTTGTTCGACAAGACGATCGCCACATTCGACGACGACGGCGGCGCCTACAATCAGGCCGACGCCGGCGGGTTCATCAAGCTGAACGCGCTGCGTATGCGGATTGCTGAAAACGCGCGTCGTCAGCGTAGCTGAGGACGCGCGTTTCGGTGAAGGCTAACCTTCGCGTAAGCGAAGTTAAGCGCTGAGAGGTGCAGCCAGAACTGAAACGCAGATGCGAAAAAGGCGCCGGGAGGAAACTCCCGGCGCCTTTTTCATTGCAGCGTCTTTGTGCACAGATTGACGGCGAACCGGCTCCAAGCCGCGTCACCTCTTGCGCTTAACCGCTACTACGACAGCCGACAACCTAAACGCGACTCGCTCCACTCCCTGCCGCAATCACAGGCAAACCGGCTCCGCTTCCAGCTCCACACCAAATCGCGCCAGCACATCCCGCTGGACGGCTTTCGCGAGCGCCAACACCTCGGCACCGCTCGCCCCACCGAGATTGACCAGCACCAGCGCCTGCCGTTCATGCACGGCCGCTGCGCCCATTGCACGGCCCTTCCAGCCGCATCGATCGATCAGCCAGCCCGCCGCGAGCTTCACCCTGCCGTCCGGTTGAAGGTAAGACACAAGCTCAGGCTCCTTAACCTTCAACGCCTCAAACTGCGTTGCCTCCACAACCGGATTCTTGAAGAAACTCCCGGCGTTACCGATCTGCAGCGGATCAGGCAGCTTGGCGCGGCGCACCGCCACTACAGCGTCGAAAATCGCCTGAGCGCTCGGCGGCGCATCGGCGTGCCCACCCGCGGCCAACTCACGTGCAAGATCCGCATACGCGGCCCGCGGCTGCCAGACCTTCGGCAAACGGAAAGTGACCGAGGTAATCACAAAACGGTCACGCCCTTCCCGCTTGAAAAAACTGTCGCGGTAGCCGAATCGGCAAGCGTCGGCATCGAGTTCGACGACGGCCCCCGTTTCCAGCTCAACCGCCCGCAGCGACGCAAACCGCTCGCACATTTCCAGCCCGTACGCGCCGATATTCTGAATCGGCGCCGCCCCCACCGTGCCCGGAATCAGCGCGAGGTTCTCCAAGCCAGGCAACCCTTGCGACAAGGTCCATGCGACAAAGTCATGCCACGGCTCACCGGCTGCCACCTCGACGTACCATGCGTCGTCGTCCTCGCGCACAACGCGGCGGCCTCGCAGAACCACCAGCAGCACCAGTCCGGCGAAATCTCCCGTGAGCACGACATTGCTGCCGCCGCCCAGCACCAGCCGCGGCAAGCCGGCGGCACGCGGATCGCGCACGGCAGCCATCAATTGCGCTTCGTGCTCGATCCGGCACGCAAACTGCGCACGAACATCGAAACCGAAGGTGTTATGCGCTTTTAGCGGATAGCCGGCAATGAACGCGGCGGAGTCGGATTGGGACATCAGAATGAGAAGAATGGAACGACGAACGAAACGACATCTGGCCTCCGGCCGCGCGACAATGCGCGACGGCCTTAGGCAAAAGGGAGTGGCGTCGGTAAAATGACAACCGGTTCGTGATTATAGCGAGTGCCTCGTGAGCAGCCGACCGGCCGCGCCACGCACCGCAGCACTATTGGGAGAAAACAATGCCATCGTTTGACGTCGTCTGCGAAGCGGACATGATCGAAGTCAAGAACGCGATCGAGCAGTCCAACAAGGAAATTTCAACCCGCTTCGACTTCAAAGGGTCGGACGCGCGCGTCGAGCACAAAGAAAGCGAAATCACGGCCTACGCCGACGACGATTTCAAGCTCGGCCAGGTAAAAGACGTGTTGCTGTCGAAAATGGCCAAGCGCAATGTGGACGTGCGCTTTCTCGACTACGGCAAGATCGAGAAGATCGGCGGCGACAAGGTCAAGCAGATCATCAAAATCAAGAAAGGCGTGTCCGGCGATCTGTCGAAGAAAATCGTGCGCCTCGTGAAGGACAGCAAGATCAAGGTCCAGGCAAGCATTCAGGGCGACGCGGTGCGCATCACCGGCGGTAAGCGCGACGATCTGCAAAGTGTGATCGCAATGCTGCGCAAGGACGTGACCGATACCCCGCTCGACTTCAACAACTTCCGCGACTGAACGCGCACTACACTCGGCGCCGGAGGCCTGTTGACGCTCGGCGACGGGGCGTACGTTGCGGCTGTTTCGGCGCTGGACCCATGCTGAACGTTCGACAACGGGTCACTTGGAGGCTCGACACCCGCCAATTCCCTGCGTTGAGACCCAACGCCCGGCGTGTGTCGAACGACTAGCACACAAGCCGTGCGCCTTCCGCGCACACTCCGTGAACGCCCTGAAGCAAGCCGGTTAACACCCAGCCGGGCGCCCTTCTCCCGCGCTCAAGGTTCGTTACCGCCCGCCGCACCGGCCGCTGCGTCGGTCTTCTTCTTGTCGCCAATGCGGCTTTCCTGGCCGCGCATCAGTTTCGCGATGTTGGCGCGGTGGCGCCATACCAGCAGCGAACTCATCACGACAATTGCCAGCGCGATGATGTGCGGCCCGAAAAGAAAGCCGTCGAAGATCGGTGCGAACACCGCCGCAGCCAACGCCGCCAGCGAAGAATAGCGCGTGAAGAACGCCACGATCAGCCACGTCAGCAAGGTGGCGATGCCGAGGATCGGGTTGATCGCAATCAGCACGCCCGCCGCGGTCGCCACGCCCTTGCCGCCCTTGAAGCGGAAGAAAACCGGATAAAGGTGGCCGAGAAAGACGGCGACGGACGCAATCGCCACCGACGCATCGTCGAGGCCGTAACGCGCGCCGAAGTGCACCACGAACCACACCGGCAACCATCCTTTGAGGGCGTCGCCGATCAGGGTCAGTATCGCGGCCTTCTTGCTGCCGCTGCGCAGCACGTTGGTCGCGCCCGGGTTGCCCGAGCCATAGGAGCGCGGGTCGTCCAGCCCCATCGCGGCGCTCACGATCACGGCAAACGACACCGAGCCGATCAGGTAGGCAACGACAGCAACGATCAGGTTTTGCATCTGGGACTCTTATAAGGATCCGCGGTCTGAAACTCGACACCCCAACCGCAACAGGGAACGCAACAGGCAACCAGGCGGCGCACATTCTACCGAACCCACCGGCACGAAAAACATTCAGGCAGACGTCAATCGACGCTCGCGCACTGAACCGGCTTCGCCGCCAGCAAGCGGGTCAATGCCGCGGGCTCGATGCTAACCAGAAAACCGCGCCGGCCGCCGTTCAGCCAGATCTTGTCCATCTCGAGGATGCTCGACTCGACGTACACCGGCATCTGCTTGCGCGTACCGAACGGCGACGTACCACCGATCAGATAGCCCGAATGCCGGTTCGCCACCTCGGGCTTGCACGGCTCCACACGTTTCGCACCGATCTGCCGCGCCAGATTCTTGGTGCTGACGGTGCGGTCTCCGTGCATCAGCACGATCAGCGGCTTGGCGTGCTCGTCTTCCATCACCAAAGTCTTCACGACATGATGTTCGTCCACACCGAGCTGGCGCGCCGATTCTTCAGTGCCGCCGTGCTCGACATAATCGTAGGGATGTTCGCCGAAAGTGACACCGTGACGGCGCAGAAACTGCGTCGCGGGCGTTTCGGAGACGTGTCTGGATTTGCTCATCGGCGCATTGTAATGGCGAGTTTGCACAACGGCTATTTGCCGAACGGCCAATTGTGCGGGCCCGGCGATTGTGGCACGATCGTTCGTAAATCTTCCGGCGCATAGTATGCCGGGCACTAAATACGTTTAGCAACCATGTGGCATGGGACCAGAAGACGCTAAAGCACCAACTCTGGTCGACCGCCTTGCATGGGACCCGAGTAAGACGCTAAAGCGTCAACTCTGGTCGACCGCCTTGCATGGGACCCGAGTAAGACGCTAAAGCGTCAACTCTGGTCGACCGCCTTGCATGGGACCCGAGTAAGACGCTAAAGCGTCAACTCTGGTCGACACAGGAGACAGCGTTGAGCCTCGATTCATCCACCCGTTCCACGATCGACATTCCCGCGCTGCTGGCCGCCCTGCCC
Source organism: Paraburkholderia sp. D1E (assembly GCF_052682275.1). Classification (NCBI taxonomy): domain Bacteria; kingdom Pseudomonadati; phylum Pseudomonadota; class Betaproteobacteria; order Burkholderiales; family Burkholderiaceae; genus Paraburkholderia; species Paraburkholderia sp. D1E. The sequence continues at coordinate 5,280,719 of NZ_JBQYMB010000001.1, read as the reverse complement.
GCGCGTATTGCCGACATTCCGGTGCTCGCGGCCGCGCGCGACCCGCGGCACGTCGCCTTGATCGAGGATGCGCGCCGCCTCACCAATGCGCAACTTCTGGAAGCCGTCGATGCCACCGCCGCGCTGTTGCGCGAATGGGGCGTACGTGGCGGCGATCGCGTCATGATCGTGGCCGAGAACAGCATCGTGCAGATCGTGCTGCTGTTCGCGACCGCGAAACTCGACGCGTGGGCGCTGGTGTCGAACGCGCGTCTGTCAGCCGCCGAACTCGACGCGATCCGAGCACACGCGCAGCCTCGCGTGGTCGCCCATGCGGCCGAAAGCTCCGCGGATGCCCAACAGCATGCGCAGCGCCATCAAGCTGTCACAGCGCCCGCCATCACGCCGGATATCGGCGCCTGGTCGTATACGATCGACACCGGCGCAAAAGCCGAACCGGTCGAAGCCGATAATCATCGTCAATGCGCCGCGCTGATCTATACCACGGGAACTACAGGTGCGCCGAAGGGCGTGATGCTGTCGCACCGCAACCTGCTCTTCATCGCGGCCGTGTCGAGCCACTTGCGCAAAGTCGGTCCGGACGATGTCGTGTACGCCGTTCTGCCGATCTCGCACGTGTACGGCTTTGCATCGGTTTGTCTCGGCAGCCTGCACGCCGGCGCGACCTTGCGCCTAGCGCCACGCTTCGTGCCCGAAGCGGTGCGGCGCGCGCTCGCCGACGAGCGCGTGTCGATCTTCCAGGGCGTTCCGGCCATGCATGCCAAATTGCTCGAACATGTGCAAACGCACGGTCACACGTGGTCCGCGCCGCACCTGCGCTTTGCCTATTCGGGCGGCTCACCACTCGACGCCGCGCTCAAGGCGCGCGTCGAAAGCGTCTACGGCCTCCCGCTGCACAACGGCTACGGCATGACCGAGAGCAGCCCAACCGTCTCCCACACCATGCTCGATGCGCCGCGCAGCGATTGCTCGGTTGGCGAGGTCATTCCTGGCGTCGACGTGCGCTTCGTCGGACTCGATGGCGTGGACGCCGCGCCGGGCGAAATCGGCGAACTATGGGTACGTGGCCCGAACGTGATGCTCGGTTACTACCGCAACCCGGAGCAGACCCGCGCCGTCGTTACCGAAGACGGCTGGCTCAAGACCGGCGATCTCGCACGGCAGGACGCAGACGGTGCGTTGCATATCGTCGGGCGCAGCAAGGAGTTGATCATCCGCTCGGGCTTCAACGTGTATCCGGCGGAAGTCGAGCATGTGTTGAACGCGCATCCGCAGGTGGTGCAATCCGCGGTGATTGGGCGCGCAGTGGAGGGTAACGAGGAAGTGGTCGCGTTCGTCGAATTGATCGCGGGCGCGAAGGTGTCGCCGGCAGAACTGATCGCGTGGTGCGGCGAGCGTCTCGCGCCATACAAGCGCCCTGCCGAAGTGAAAGTGCTCGCCGCTCTGCCGGCTGCGTCGACTGGCAAGATTCTGAAGCACCGGTTACGCGAGTTCATGTAAAGCAGCGGCCGCAATGGCTTCGGCTCCGGTCAGGCCGTACACGAGCTACGACAAGCGCAAGCACAACCACACGCCTGACGGCCCGTGCAGACGCCCCTCACCCCCGCGGATGATGCTGCGCATGCAACGACTTCAACCGCTCGCGGGCCACGTGTGTATAGATCTGCGTGGTCGAGATATCCGTATGACCGAGCAGCAATTGCACGACGCGCAAATCGGCGCCATGGTTCAGCAGGTGCGTCGCGAACGCGTGCCGTAGCGTGTGCGGCGAGAGTGGCGCGTGCACATTGGCCGCTGCCGCGTGACGCTTGATGATGTTCCAGAACTGCTGGCGGGTCATGCCCTCCGCGCGGCTCGTGACGAACAGCGCATCCGTCGCCCGCGCCCCGAGTAAAGCCGGACGCGCTTCGCGCAGATAGCGTTCGATCCAGCCATGCGCCTCTTCGCCGAACGGAATCAGGCGCTCTTTCGAGCCCTTGCCCATCACCCGCACTACGCCGTCGTTCAGACTCACTTCCACCGTCTTCAGCGTGACGAGTTCGGTGACACGCAAACCGCTCGCGTACATCAACTCCAGCATGGTGCGGTCGCGCAGGCCCAAGGGCGTGTCGATATCCGGCGCACCGAGCAATGCTTCGACTTGCGCTTCGGTAAGTGTCGACGGAAAACGCGGCGGTTGCTTCGCAGAACGGATGCGCACCGTCGGATCGACCTTCGCGCGATGTTCGCGCACCGCCCAGCCATAGTAGCGGCGAAACACCGAGAGCCGCCGGTTCGCTGAGGTGGATTTGTCTTTCTGACGCGCCGCGCTATAGGCGTTGAGATCGGCCTCGCTGGCGATGTCGAGCGACGTGTTGCGGCTTTGCGCGAGCCATTCGCAGAACAGCCGCAGATCGCGCCGGTACGCATCGAGCGTGTTGCGCGATAAACCGTGCTCGAGCCACAACGCGTCGCAGAACGCATCGATCGAGGCCGAGCTCGCCACAAACAAAGGTGACGCGGCCGGTGCGTCTTCAGTCACGGTGTCGCTCATGCGTAGGGAATGCCTTCATGCGCCAGAAGCCAGCGCTTGACGTTGCGAAAGAAACCGTCTCCGGCGTGATGCGCAAATCCGCCGATGCCGCTCGAACTCACCACCCGATGACACGGAATCACGATCGGAAAGTAATTGGCGCCGCATGCCTGACCGACCGCATGCGGAGCGCTGCCAAGTTGCCTTGCCAATTGTCCATAAGTCAGCACGACGCCGGGCGGAATATCGCTGATCGCTTGCCAGACGCGCTGCTGAAACGTGGTGCCAACCGCTGCCAGCGGCAATTCGAACTTTGCGGAGGCCCGCTCGAAATAACGCTCGATCTGCTCCACGGCCTGCTTTGCCAGGTGCGTGTCCGGTGCGATGTTCTGCGTCGACGCTGGAAGATAGACAATCTCGCGCACGGCCTCGCCTTCGAGGCGAATGCCGACCTTGCCGAACGGTGCATCGATCACTGCGTTGAACATGGTTGTTTGCTCCGTGATTGGCAGCGTATCTTGCAGATTGCACGGCGGCGCATTTGAACAGGCGCGCAGACAGCTTGCAAACGCACTACTCACCATCACCCGTGACTGACTCCTGGCAACGATCCCGCCCGATTGCCGCTACTTTACGCCGCTTCCAACGCCCATTCCACATGCTCGCGCACCACCGCCGAAGGGTCTTCGGTCCGTAATTTCAGCGCGCGAACAATCGCCTCGCGCGCATCAGCGCTCAAACTTTCCGAAGACGCACGCAGCGCATTACCCATCCCGACCGCCAGATTGCGCAGCCAGCTCTCATAGCCGATGCGGCGAATCGCACTCCCCTGCATGCGCGTATCGAACTCGTCGGCGGACCATGCAAACAGTTCGACCAGCGTCGCGCGATCGAGCCCGTGCCGCACATCGAAATCGGCGACCGGCGCGGCCTGCGCGAACTTGTTCCAGGGGCAAACGAGCTGGCAATCGTCGCAGCCATACACACGATTACCGATCAGCGGCCGCATTTCCAGGGGAATATTGCCCTTCAACTCGATTGTCAGATATGAAATACAGAGGCGTGCATCGACCTTATAGGGCGCCACGATCGCACCCGTCGGACATGCGCCGATGCAACGCGTGCAACTGCCGCAATGCGAGCCCGGCGTTTCGGGCGCGTTGTCGGGCGACGTCTCGGCATCGGTGGGCAAGGGCACATCAACGTAAATTTCGCCGAGGAAAAACAGCGAACCGGCATCGCGCTGCAGCAACAACGTGTGCTTGCCACGCCAGCCGATCCCGGCCTTCTGGGCAAGTTCTACTTCAAGCACCGGCGCCGAATCGGTAAATACGCGGTAGCCAAACGCGCCGATCTCCGCCTCGATTTTCTCGGCCAGATGTTGCAGACGGTTACGCATCACCTTGTGATAATCGCGGCCCCGCGCATAGATCGACACCACCGCCGCCGACGGGTCCGCGAGCCGTGCATGCTCGGCTGCTCGCCAGTCTTGCGGTTCGAGCGACGCGCCCTGCAAAGCGCTTTCGTGCGCCTTTCCACTCAATGTCTGAGTGGGCAAATAGGCGATGCGCGCGGTAATCACACGTCGCGTGCCGGCCACAAGCTCGGCGGGACGCGCGCGTTTCATGCCGTGTTTCGCCATATAATCCATCTCGCCGTGGCAACCCGCGTCCAGCCATGCAGCAAGCGGCGCTTCGGCAGCGGAGAGATCGGTGTCGCTGATACCGATCGCCCCGAAACCCAGTTCATGGCCCCACGTTTTGATGTTGAGCGCGAGCGCATTCAGCGCCGCTTCATCGAAATGACGCTCGGCACGCACATCGTCGTCAGACGCAGGCGGGCAGGAAACAGGGGACTCCGGACTTCGGTTCATCACGCCATTTTACGAGAATGCCTGTCAACCCCGATCTCGCGATCCAACCGCCCGCCGATATCCTGCTCGAACGCTCCTTTGCGCTCGCGGACGAGGCCGCCACCCATGCATTCGGGGAGCGCTTCGCGCGGGCGATCGAAAGCGTGCGCGAGTTGCCGCAAAACCCGCTGCAAAAAGCGCAGCAACGCGCGCCGGGCGCCACGGGTGACCAGGTATTCCACGGACTGCAAGTACAACTCGTCGGCGACCTCGGCGCCGGCAAAACCACGCTCGTGCGCGCGACCTTGCGCGGCCTCGGCCACACTGGCCGCGTGCGCAGTCCCACTTACACACTCGTCGAACCCTACGTGCTCGAGCGGCCCGCTGGGGAACTCGCGCTCTATCACTTCGATCTGTATAGATTCACCGACCCGGCCGAATGGGCCGACGCGGGCTTTCGCGAGTACTTCGACAGCGGCGCCATCTGCCTCGTCGAATGGCCGCAGCGCGCGGGGCGTCTCCTTGGCGTGCCGGATCTTGTCTTCTCGCTCGATCTGGACAGCACGGGTGACGGCCGGGTACTCGTTGCACGGGCATACAGCGAATCAGGAAAGGCATGTCTCGAAAGATGTTGATCAAACCGTTCCGCTCGATCGAATCGGCGGCTACCGCAACGCATAACTGGCGGCGCCGGCAGATTCTGCGCGCGGGCGCATCCACGCTGGTGCTCGGCCTTGTCGCTCCGCGTCTCGCGTGGGCGAGCTCGGTGTTGGGCGTGCGGGTCTGGCCGGCGCGCGATTACACGCGCGTGACGATCGAGTCGGATCAGCCTTTGCAGAACACGCAGCAGTTGCTGCAGGGTCCCGACCGGCTGGTGGTCGATCTGAGCGGCCTCGATCTGGACCAGGCGCTGAAGGATCTGGTGTCGAAGATTACGCCGAACGACCCGCAGATTCAGTCGGTGCGCGTCGGGCAATATCAGCCGCACGTCGTGCGAATGGTGTTCGATCTGAAGGGCTCAGTGAAGCCGCAGGTGTTCACGCTGCCACCGGTCGGCGCGTACAAGTACCGGCTGGTGTTCGACCTGTACCCCGCTGTCGCGCCCGACCCACTGATGGATCTGCTCGCGCAGACCGAGCGCAAACAGCAAACGCTGGAGGAAAACAGCGCACCGCCCGCCACGCTAAGCGGCCCGGGCACCACGCCGCCCACCGCCGACAACAGCGAAGCCTTCTTCGAGCGCTATGCGCAGAACGGCAGCGGCGGGACCGCGCCGAGCGTGCCGCGTCCGCCGGTGCATACCACGCCGACACCTGCGCCGCCCATCCTCGGCAAGCCCGCAACACCGGCGGTACCGCTTGCGCCGACCACGCCGCCCACCGCAATCGCCCGCAACAAAGGAAGCAGCAACAGCAACCTCGGTGGCGATGACAGCGACGATAGCTACGCGTTCACCAACCCGAAAACCGGCAGGAGCAACACGGTACGTCTGTTGACCGTCGCGATCGATCCGGGTCACGGCGGCGAAGACCCAGGCGCGATCGGCGGCGGGGGCACGTATGAGAAGCACGTCGCACTCGACATCGCGAAGAAGCTGCGCGTGAAGATCGACGCGCAGCCGAACATGCGCGCCATGATGACGCGCGACGCCGACTTTTTCGTGCCGCTTAACGTGCGCGTGCAGAAGGCGCGGCGCGTGGGCGCGGACCTGTTCGTCTCGATCCATGCGGACGCGTTCACCACGCCCGAGGCGAAGGGCTCGTCAGTGTTTGCCTTGTCGGAGCACGGCGCGTCGAGCGCAGCGGCGCGCTGGATGGCAAACAAAGAAAACTCATCAGATCAGATTGGCGGGATCAACATCAAGTCCGCCGATGCCACCGTCAACCGCGCGCTGTTCGATATGTCAACCACCGCGCAGATCCGCGATTCGATGCGCTACGGCAATTTCGTGCTGAAGGAGATCGGCGGCATCAACAAGCTGCATAAGGGCTCGGTCGAACAGGCCGGATTTGCTGTGCTGAAGGCGCCGGACATTCCGTCGATCCTCGTGGAGACCGCCTTCATCAGTAACCCGGACGAGGAGCGCCAACTGAACGACGACGCGTATCGGGAGAAGATGGCCGACGCGATCATGAGCGGGATCAAGCGCTATTTCGCGGCGAATCCGCCGTTGGCGAAAAACCGCATGACCTGAGGCCGGCCTGCATGGCCCACGTCACGCTCTGTCATGCAGGCGATGCAAAAACGGCCACGTTGAACTGCACTTCAAAAGTTGGACACCGATCTAAGCTTTGGGTGCAGTTCAACGTGGCCGTTTTTTCTGCGGTTTTTCTGCTTCACGCCCAGGCGGCGGCATTCAACGCGCCGGTGAAAACCGCTGCATGACCCAACCGCCGAACACATTCACCGTCAGCCCCGCCATCACCAGCAAGGCGCCCGCGATCTGCGCCGCCGACAACTGCTCGTCGAGAAACAGGGACGCCGAGGCCAGCCCGACGATCGGCACCAGCAGCGAGAACGGTGCCACCTGGCTCGCCGGATAGCGCGACAGGAGCCGGCTCCACAGACCATAGCCAATCAGCGTCGCGATAAACGCGAGATAGACGATGGCAAAAATCGACATCGCGCTGATCCCGGACAGCGCCGCGACGATTCGCTGCGGCCCCTCAAACGCATACGACAGCGCGAAAAACGGCACCGGTGGAATCAGGCTGCCCCATACCACCAGCCCGACCAGATCGACCTTGCCGACCTTCTTCGTGACGATGTTGCCGAGCGCCCACGAACACGCGGCGCACAGCGTGAGGACGAAACCGGCGAGCGTCATGGCGTGGCCGCCTTGCATGCCGATTACCGCGAGACCGCCCGCCGCGATCAGCAAACCGACGACATTCGGCACGCGAAAGCGCTCATGCAGAAACAGCGCCGCGAAAATCAGCGTGAAGAACGCCTGCGCCTGCAATACGAGCGAAGCAAGCCCCGCCGGCATGCCCACATACATCGCCGAGAACAGGAAAGCGAACTGCCCGAACGAAATCGTCGCGCCGTAAGCGAATAGCCAGCGCCACGGCATTTTCGGCCGCTTGACGAAAAACACTGCCGGCACCGCAGCGAGGGTGAAACGCAGCGCGCCGAGCAGCATGGGCGGCACGCCATGCAGGCCCACCTTGATCACGACGAAATTGACGCCCCACGCAACCACGACGACCAGCGCGAGCAGTAAGTCCCTGGGCGACATCCCAGTCTCCATTTGATTGTTCGATCCGGCAGTTTAGCGGAGCTTGCAGCGCCAGGGGATGGCGCGCATTACGGAATCCCGGAGCGGCAAGACGGCGCAAACCGTCGTGATTCCGCCCCCCGCAGTAGAATCGTCCATTAAGCAAAATCCGACTCCCCCTTCCAGCCGAGCCTGCCCATGTCCTCCTCGATCAAAGCAGTTCTCAAACCGCATCTGCGCGATGTCGGCAGTCTCACCGTGCGGCGTGTACTGCCGGCCATGGCGGCACGCCTGATCGGCCCATTCATCTTCTTCGACCACATGGGCCCCGCCACGCTCGAACCCGGCGTCGGGCTCGACGTGCGTCCGCACCCGCATATCGGCCTTGCCACCGTCACGTATCTGTTCGAAGGCTCGATCATGCATCGCGACAGCCTCGGCTCCGAGCAGAAGATCGTCCCGGGCGACGTCAACTGGATGACGGCGGGCCGCGGCATCGTCCATTCCGAGCGCACGCCGGCCGAAGATCGTGCGAGTGGCCTGACCATGCACGGCATCCAGACCTGGGTCGCGCTACCGCTCGAAGACGAAGACATCGAACCGTCCTTCTCGCATCACGCGGCCGACACGCTGCCAGTGGTCGAGCGCAACGGCGTCACGCTGCGCGTGATTGCCGGCACGGCGTTCGGCGAAACCTCGCCGGTCGCAACCTTTTCCGGCACGCTGTACGTAGCTGCGGAGTTCGCCCCGGGCGGCGCATTCGCGCTCGAACCGGAGCACGAGGAACGCGGCGTCTATCTGGTGGACGGCGATCTGGAGATCGACGGCGCACCGCTCGAAGTGGGTCAGATGGCCGTGCTCGCGCTCGATGAAACCGTCACGCTGGCCAGCACCCACGGCGCGCGCGTCATGCTGCTCGGCGGTGAAAAGCTGGATGGCGAGCGCTTTATCGAATGGAACTTCGTCGCCAGCTCGCGCGAGAAGATCGAAACCGCGAAGCAGGCGTGGACCCATCAGGAGATGGGCAAAGTACCGGGAGAAACCGAATGGATTCCGCTGCCGACAAGAAATTAAGCGCGAATCAGTGCAAGCAGAAGTGAGCGCGCGACGCATTGAATTCGCCGCGCTCGGCCCCACTTAGCCAACAAACCGATTTATCGAAGAGGATGCAATGGACACCACGCTGGCCACTTTCGAACAGGACGTCATCGCGGCGTCGACACTGGCCCCTGTGCTGGTCGATTTCTGGGCGCCGTGGTGCGGTCCCTGCAAGACGCTCGGCCCGATGCTGGAAAAGCTCGAAGCCGAAGCCGCCGGCAAATGGAAACTGGTGAAGGTGAACGTCGACGAGAACCAGGAACTGGCCGCGCACTTCCAGGTGCGCAGCATTCCGCACGTCATGGCGTTTGCCGAAGGCCAGCCGGTCGATCAATTCGTCGGCGTGCTGCCGGAAGGCCAGTTGCGCGAGTTTATTGAGCGCCTCGTGCCGCAAGGCGCGGAGGCGGCACGTCTTGAAGCGCAAACCGCGTTGACCGAAGGCCGTCGCGAAGATGCTTACAACGCACTGCAAGCCGCGCTCGCCCACGATCCTGGCTTCGACGAAGCGCGCATGGATCTCATCGAGATGCTGCTCGAGGATAACCGTATCGACGAAGCGCGCAATGAAGTCGACCTGTTGTCGCCGAAAACCACGCAAGGGATCGACGCCCGCTTTAATGCGCTCAAGACGCGACTCGACGCTGTGGAGGCGGCCGCGGATCTGCCGCCCACGGACGCACTTGACGCCAAAGTCGCCGCTAACCCGGACGATCTCGAAGCGCGCTTCGACCTGGCTAGCGCGCTGATTGCCCGCCTCAAATACGAGGGTGCGCTCGAGCACCTGCTGGCTATCGTGCAACGCGACCGCGCGTTCCGCGACGACATAGGCCGTAAAACCATGCTGTCGGTGTTCGATCTCGCGGCGCATCAGCCAGAGCTGGTGTCGAAATGGCGACGCAAGCTGAGCGCGTTGTTGTTCTGATCTGTACTGTGTTCGGGTGCGGCGAGGGAGCCGCGCCTGAACACCGTGCGGCATAAACTGCATCGGGCGCCTGACTGAATCAACATCCTGCCGTTCGAGCGCGGCGAGGCTGTAACACCCTACCGCCTCAATTCGCCGCCTGCTTCGCCAACGCCCGCAATACATGCGCGGCCGCAGCAAAACCGAAACTCGCGGTCACACACACGCTCGATCCAAATCCCGCACAGTTCAAACCCACCGGTCCCGTATGACCCGGGGACGTCGTGACATGCTCCGCTTCCTCGTCGATATCGCACACGGCGGCCTCAGGGTAGATCAACGGCTCGTCTGAATACACCGCGCTCACCTTGAACTTCGCCTTCGGGCCACGCGGAAAGCCGTGCTGTTTGCGCAACTGTCCGCGCACTTTCGACAGCAACGGGTCTTGAATCGTCAACGCGAGATCGTCGATCCGAATGCGCGTCGGGTCCAGTTGGCCGCCCGCGCCTCCCACCGTTATCAACGGCTGCTTCTTCTCGACGCACCATGCGATCAACGCGGTCTTGGTGCGTACGCTGTCGATCGCATCGATCACGTAGTCGAAACCGCCGCCGAGCGTCGCCGCGAAATTGTCCGGCTCGACGAAGTCTTCAATCAGCCGCACGTCGCAGAACGGATTGATTGCCGCGATGCGTTCGGCCATCGCCTCGACCTTCGGTTTCCCGTAGTTACCGTCCAGCGCGTGGATCTGGCGGTTAGTGTTGCTCTCGGCGACATTGTCCAGATCGATCAAGGTCAGCGTGCCGACGGCGCTGCGCGCCAACGCCTCCGCCACCCATGAGCCGACCCCGCCGATGCCGATCACGGCAACGTGGGCCCCTTCGAACGCAGCAAGCGCCGGCGCGCCGTACAGGCGGGCAACGCCGCCGAAGCGCCGCGCGCGGTCGGCGGTTTCCCGCCCGTCGAGGCTGGTAGTAAGATCGGAATGCGCGGTGGTGCTGGACATGGTGGAAGGCTCGTTCAAAACAGGCAAAACAGAAAGTGATAAAAACGCTCAGGCGTTCGCAGCCCGTATTTTGCCTGATCACGACGATCCACATGGACGCGCCCATTCAGGCGCGAATGGCCGCAAACGGGGGGCGTGGATGTCCACACAGCGCGGTGGGCCTTGACCTGGTTGCGCGCAAAAAATTCACGCCCTGGCTATACTGGTTGTACTGTAGCGTTCGCATAAGAACATGACCTCCTCACTCGCCGAACTTCGAAAAAACTATTCGCTGGGTTCTTTGGACGTTGCCGATGTCAACCGCAACCCGTTTCGTCAATTCGATTCGTGGTTTCAACAAGCGGTAGACGCCCAACTGCCCGAGCCGAATACCATGACGCTGGCCACAGTCGACTCGCGCGGCCGGCCATCGGCGCGCATCGTGCTGATCAAAGGCGTCGACGAGCGTGGCTTTGTGTTCTTCACCAATTACGAAAGCCGCAAGGGCCGCGAACTTACCGCCAATCCCTACGCGAGCCTGCTGTTCTACTGGATCGAACTCGAACGCCAGGTGCGCGTCGAGGGCAGCATTGTCAAAACCAGCGCGGCAGAAAGCGATACGTATTTCGCCTCGCGGCCGCTCGGTTCGCGCATCGGTGCGTGGGCATCCAATCAAAGTCAGGTAATTGAAAGCCGTTCGCAGCTCGAAACACGCGAACGCGAGATCAGCCTGCAATATGGCGACCAACCGCCGCGCCCACCGCACTGGGGCGGATATCGTTTGGTACCCGAAGCAATCGAATTCTGGCAGGGCCGGCCGTCGCGCTTGCACGACCGTCTGCTCTACACGCGTTCAAGCGAACGCAGCGACTGGCAAATCTCCCGCCTATCGCCTTGAATGAATTGGAATACAACACGTACGCGCGTTGCCAACGCAGCAGCGCGCGGCGGCCGGATTGCGCTCCATGGCATAGGAGTTGCGCCGCAGTGAGCAGCGATCCGCACAGGCTTTGCTTTAATTCAACGGACACGGAGAAATCACATGTTCTGGGAGAAGAAGCTGGCGCAGTGGGTGGAAGAAGTAAAAACCAAGGCTAACCTGCCAGCACGCCTTGTGCTGTGGGACGGCCAGCAACATGACTTCGGGCAGTTCGCCGCGCCTCGGGTCACGCTACACGTCAAAAGCGCCACCGCGCTGCCGTACCTGCTCGAACCGAGCCTCGACAATCTGGGCGAGGCGTATGTGAAGGGCAAGATCGACATCGAAGGCAAGCTGTCGGACATCATCAACATTGGCTATCAGCTGGCGCGCAATACCGTCACGAGCGCGAGCAAGCTGGCGCGCGTCCGCCGCTACTTCCATCACTCGAAGTCGTCGGACAAAAAAGCCATTCAGTACCACTACGACGTCTCGAACGAGTTCTACAAGCTGTGGCTCGACGAGAACATGGTGTACTCGTGTGCGTACTTCGAGAATGGCGATGAAGATCTCGCCACCGCGCAGATCAAGAAGATCGACCACATCCTCACCAAGATCCAGTTGGAACCGGGGCAACGCCTGCTCGATATCGGCTGTGGCTGGGGTGCGCTCGTCCTGCGTGCAGCGCAGAAATTCGGCGCCCAGTGCGTCGGCGTGACGCTCTCGCAGAACCAGTTCGATCTCGCTACCGCACGCGTGAAAGCCGCAGGCCTGGAAAACCAGATCGAGATTCGTCTGCAGGATTATCGCGACATCGACGGACAGTTCGACCGCATCACCAGCGTCGGCATGTTCGAGCACGTCGGCCGCAAGAATCTGCCGGGTTACTTCCAGAAGATCCACGATCTGCTCGTCGACGACGGCGTCGCCATGAATCATGGCATCACCTCGAGCGATTCGGATAGCGGCGAAACCGCGCTGGGCGGTGGCGAATTCATCGACCGCTATGTATTTCCCGACGGCGAACTGCCGCACATCAGCCTCGCGCTCGAAGCAATGCAGCGCGGCGGGCTCGAAGCGGTTGACGTCGAAAGCCTGCGCCGTCACTATGCGCACACGCTGGACATCTGGGCGGAAAACTTCGAGACGCATGCGGACGAAGCCCGCATGCTGGTCGACGACGAGAAATTCCGCATCTGGCGGGTGTATCTTGCCGGCTGCGCGTACGCGTTCGAAACCGACGACGTCTCGATCTTCCAGGTGGTCTGCCGCAAGGCCGGTCGCAGCGCGAAGACCCTGCCGTGGTCGCGCCGCTATATGTACGACAAATCGTTGTGATACGGTTGCGCCGCGGCGACGTGCCGTCGCTGCGTTCCGGGGCTGCGTGCATTGCACGGGCGGCCCGACGCGGCGCAAACCTTAAACAGCAGGTCGAAGATCGATGGACCAAAGCGGGACAAGCGAAGTTGAACAGCCGGTGAGCGGCGAGCAAGACGCACAGGCTGACACCGAGCAGTTCGATCTGTTCGGGATGCCGGTGGAGCAGACGCAGGCCAGGCCCGATGCTGGCGGCAAGCCGCGCCCCGCGCCTGCCGAAGCCGACTTCTTACCTGCTGCCGCAGCTGCGGCAGCAGTAGCCGCCACGGCGCAGCCTGAGCTGCGACGTCAGCCGCGCGCGCAGGCAAGCAGCGCCACCTCACTTTGGCAGGACGAGGAAGAGGTGCCTTCAGGCGCAGCCGATCCTGACTCCGACGCCGCGCCGGTGGCTGCCCCTCATTCGCCGAAGAAACGCCGTACCCGCGACGTGCTCGCCGCTCCATCCTCTCCTGAACTCCTGGCGCTCGCCGCCGAACTGCCGTCGCAGGTCCATCTCGGTACGTCGACATGGTCGTTCCCGGGCTGGAACGGCATCGTCTACGGCGACGACTACAGCAACAGCAAACTCTCGCGCGAAGGTCTGACGGCTTATGGCGCGCATCCGCTGTTAAAGACAGTCAGCATCGACCGGTCGTTTTACCAGGCGCTCACCGTCACCGAATACTTGCGCTACGCGCAGCAGGTGCCGGAGCACTTCCGCTTCATCGTGAAAGCGCCGATGACGATCACCGACGCCACCGTGCGCGCCGAACGCGGCGAACCGGTCTCGCTGAACCCCTGCTTTCTGAACGCGCAAATGGCGATCGACGAGTTTGTCACGCCGTGTCTCGAAGGCCTCGGCACCAAGGCCGGTGCACTGGTGTTCCAGCTCTCGCCGTTGCCCGACCAGATGCTCGCGCAACCGGCGGCATTCATCGAGCGCCTCGCCGAGTTCCTGACAGCATTGCCGAAGCTACCTGAAGGCACGTGCTACGCGATTGAAATCCGCGACGCCAGTTTGCTCACGCCGCGGTTCATCCGCACGCTAAAAGCAGCGGGGGTGCGGTATTGCGTGGGGATTCATGCACGGATGCCGGATCCGCTGCGTCAGGCGGCGGCGCTCGCGCTGCTGGACGGCGAGCCAGCCGGCCCGCTGATCGTGCGCTGGAGCTTGCACGGCGGCTTCAAATACGAGCAGGCGAAGGCCAAGTACGAACCGTTCAACCAATTGGTCGATCGGGATCCGGCGACCCGCGCCTCGCTCGCCGAGCTGGCCGCACGCTATGCGCTGGCCGGCCAGCCGGTGGTGATCGCGATCAACAACAAGGCGGAAGGGTCGGCACCGTTAAGCTGCGTGGAACTGGCGCGGGCGATCATCGAAGCGTATGCGCGCCTCGCTCACGAGCCCGAGCATCCAGACGCGGACGAGCCCGAAAAGCCGGAGGAACCACTCAGCTCGCCTTGATCCGATGAGCGAACTTCTGACGAAACTTCGCGACCTTCGGCGCCACCACGAACGAGCAGTACCCCTGATTCGGGTGCTGCGCGAAATAGTTCTGGTGATACGCTTCGGCCGGCCAGTAGTTGCCGTCGAGCGGCAGCACCTGGGTGACGATCTGGCCGTCGTAGATAGCCTGTTCGCCGATCTCACTGATCGCCTGCTGTGCCGTTTCGCGCTGCGCGTCGGAATGGGTAAAGATCACCGAGCGGTATTGCGTGCCGACGTCGTTGCCCTGCCGGTTCAACTGGGTCGGATCGTGGATCGCGAAAAAAATATCGAGAATCTCGCGATAGCTGATCTTCGCCGGATCGAAGTCGACGTTCACGACTTCCGCGTGGCCCGTCACCCCGTCGCACACCTGTTCATAGGTCGGCCGCTGGGTCTGGCCGCCCGCATAACCCGACTCCACCGCGTTCACGCCTTCGACGCCCAGATACACCGCTTCGAGACACCAGAAACACCCGCCACCGAGGGTAGCGACTTCGCCTGTCTGACTCATGCTGCTTGCTCCTTGATTCCCATAGTCGGCTGATGCCTGCCTCGCTTAACCGCAACGCTCATGCCCGCGTCGAGACGTTCCAGCTTAGCGGTTTTTCCATTTACCGGCAGGCGGCGCGGCCAGTCCACCGCGATTACAGTTAAAATTGGGACAAATCGACGATTTTCACTATGACTTTTGAATCATTTGTTTCCGGCCGCACGCGCGATGGGTTCAGCCCGGGCTTCACCCGGCCTGGCACCAGGGCTTCCGCCCAATGAAGCGCGCCAGCCCACCCAATTTCGACCAGCCCGCCTTTAAACAGGCGCTCAGCCAATTCGCCACCGGCGTCACCGTCATTACAACGCGCGCAGCGTCCGGCCAATTGATCGGCATCACGGCCAGCTCGTTCAATTCGGTTTCGCTCAATCCGCCGCTGGTGCTATGGAGCCTCGCGACGCGCTCGGCGTCGATGCCGGTGTTCCGGGCGAACAGTCACTACGTGGTCAATGTGCTGGCTGCGTCGCAGCTCGATCTGTGCAAACGCTTCGCCACGGTGAAGGGTGATCGTTTCGAAGGTGTTTCGCATGCCGAAGGCGACACCGGCATGCCGGTGCTCGACGGCGCGCTCGCCTGGTTCGAATGCCATAACCGCAGCCGTTACGAAGAAGGCGATCACGTGATTTTCGTCGGCGAAGTGGAGCGCTGCGGCGTCCACGAGAATGCTGCGAAAATTGCGCCGCTGGTCTTCCAGAACGGCCAGTTTCACGGACTCAAGCCGCTCTGAACGCGGCGCCGCTGCGTATTAACAGCGGCCGCAAACAAGCGGTACATGCTGACGCAAGCTGACCGGCCGCTCGCACTCAGCTATGCGACGCGCTGTGTCCGCTGGTTTTCGGCACGAGCGACACCGGCACGCCCGAATCTTCCTTCAGCGTCTGAAGCACGATATTCGAACGAATATCCATCACGCCCGGCGCTTTATAAAGACGTTGCAGCACGAAATCCGAATAGTGTTTGAGATTGTGCGCGAGCACCCGCAACAGATAGTGGGTCTCGCCGGTCACGACAAACGCGCCGACCACTTCCGGCCAATCCCGCACCGCCTCTGCAAAACGCTCGTGCCAGTTCTCCTGGTCGTTGCGCATCGACACCTGCACAAACGCTTCCAGTTCGAAACCCAGCACTTCGCGATTCAGACACGCGCGGTAATGTTCGATGACGCCCTGCTCTTCGAGCAGGCGCAGGCGTCGTAGACAGGCCGATGGCGAGAGCGAAATACGCTCCGCGAGGTCAAGATTGCTGATCCGTCCTTCTTGCTGAAGCACCGTCAAGATACGGCAATCGGTGGCGTCGAGCGAGATCGCGTTCATATTCGGTCTCCCTTTCCCATTTGTCTCAAATTATGTTCCAAGACAGGGCGTAGAAGGAGATTTTTTCGCAATCACATTTCGCGGCAAGCCACCTATCATTCCTGGATAGACACAATCCGCCGATGGAGACATGGACACACTCTGGGACATCACCCCCGCCGTCGATACCGCGACGCCCGTCTGGCCCGGCGATACGCCGGTCGGCATCGAACGCGTATGGCGCATGGAGGCGGGCTCGCCCGTCAACGTCGCGCGACTGACCTTGTCGCCGCACACCGGCGCCCACACCGACGCCCCGCTTCACTACGACGCAGAAGGCGCGGCGATCGGGCAAGTTCCGCTCGATGCGTACCTTGGACGCTGCCGTGTGATTCATTGCATCGGCGCTTCGCCTGTTGTCACGCCACAACACCTGAGCGGCTCACTCGACGACCTGCCGCCGCGAGTCTTACTACGCACTTACAAAATCGCGCCGACGACGGCTTGGGACAGCGCATTCTGCGCGGTCGCGCCCGAAACAATCGATCTGCTGGCGGCGAAAGGTGTGAAGCTGATCGGGATCGATACGCCGTCGCTCGATCCGCAGGAATCGAAGACGATGGACGCGCACCATCGGATTCGCGCGCACCGCATGGCGATTCTCGAAGGCATCGTGCTGGACGCCGTCGCACCCGGCGACTACGAACTGATCGCGCTGCCGCTCAAGCTGACTACGCTCGATGCGAGCCCTGTGCGCGCCGTGTTGCGTGCGTTGCCCGAATCTCGCTGATTACCGATGCCCTGCAAGGCTGAACAACCGCATTCATCGTATTCACCGAACTCCTTGATCTGACTGACTGGACCACCATGAACACTCGTGACGAAGCCCTGGCGCTCGATAGCGCCGACCCGCTCGCAACGCTGCGCGACCAGTTCGCGCTATCGTCGACGACCATCTATCTCGACGGCAACTCGCTCGGCGTGCCGCCGGCCGCCGCCGCGCAGCGCGCGCAGACCGTGATCGGCGCCGAGTGGGGTGAAGGCCTGATTCGCAGCTGGAACACCGCTGGCTGGTTCGAATTACCGCGCCGCCTTGGCAACAAGCTCGCGCCGCTAATCGGTGCGGCCGAAAACGAAGTCGTCGTCACCGATACGATTTCGATCAACCTGTTCAAGCTTTTGTCGGCTGCCGTGCGCTTGGCGAACGCACGCGATCCGAAGCGTCGCGTGATCGTTTCTGAGCGCTCGAATTTCCCGACCGATCTGTACATCGCACAAGGGCTGATCGAACAACTCGACCGCGGGTATGAATTGCGCCTCGTCGACGATCCGTCCGAGCTGCCTGCCGCGATCGGCGACGACACCGCGATCGCCATGATCACGCACGTGAACTATCGCACCGGCTACATGCACGACATGGCCGCGCTGACCAAACTGATCCACGACAAGGGCGCTCTTGCGCTGTGGGACCTCGCACATTCGGCAGGCGCGGTGCCGGTCGACCTGAATGGCGTCGGCGCGGACTATGCAGTAGGGTGCACGTATAAGTATCTGAACGGCGGCCCGGGCTCGCCGGCATTCGTGTGGGTGCCCAAGCGTCATCAAAACGATTTCGCGCAGCCGCTGTCCGGTTGGTGGGGACATCGCGCGCCGTTCAAGATGGACCCGGCATATCAACCCGATGACGGTATCGGGCGCTTCCTGTGCGGCACCCAGCCGATGGTGTCGATGTCGCTGGTCGAATGCGGGCTCGATGTGTTCCTGCAAACAGATATGCAGACGATTCGCGCGAAGTCGCTCGCGCTGACCGATCTGTTTATCGAACTGGTCGAAGCGCGTTGCGGCGAATTTCCTTTGAAGCTCGTGACGCCGCGTGAGCATGCGCAGCGAGGTTCGCATGCGAGCTTCGAGCATCCGCACGGCTATGAAGTGATGCAGGCGTTGATCGCGCGTGGCGTGATCGGAGATTATCGCGAGCCTCATGTGCTGCGGTTTGGTTTTACGCCGCTGTACACGCGCTTTGTCGATGTGTGGGATGCGGTGGAGACGCTGCGTGATGTGCTTGCGCAAGAGACCTGGCGAGCACCTGAATTTGCCGCTCGCGGCGCTGTGACCTAAGGAGCGCGCGATGACCGATCACATGCAAACGCCGGGATTGCCGGAAGAGAAACCGGCGCAAGGATGTCCGTTTGGGCATGGTAGTGGGGTTGCTCAGGCGGCGCTCGTTGCCTCCGCTGCCTCAGTACCTTCCGATTCCGGCGATGGCTGGCATGACGCACAACTCGATTTTTCGGAGTCGATGAGTTACGGCGATTATCTGTCGTTGGGGACGGTACTGGATGCGCAGCATCCGTTATCGCCGGATCACAACGAGATGCTGTTCATCATCCAGCATCAGACGAGCGAGTTGTGGATGAAGCTCGCGCTGTATGAGTTGCGCGCGGCGTTGAAGGCGGTACATCGCGATGAGTTGCCGCCGGCGTTCAAGATGCTTGCTCGCGTGTCGCGGATCATGGAGCAGCTTGTGCAGGCATGGAGCGTTCTCGCGACGATGACGCCGTCGGAGTACACGGCGATGCGGCCTTATCTGGGTAGCTCTTCCGGGTTCCAGTCTTATCAGTATCGGCAGATTGAGTTTCTGCTTGGGAATAAAAATGAACAGATGCTGAAACCGCATGCGCATCGGCCGGATGTTCTTGCTGAGGTGACGGCTTCGCTGGAAGCGCCTTCGTTTTACGACGAGGTGGTTCGGCTGCTGTCGCGGCGTGGGTTTGAGATTTCACCGTCGAGGTTGGATCGGGACTGGACGCAGCCGACTACGCATGATGCTTCTGTTGAGGCGGCCTGGCTGGAGGTCTATCGGAATCCGTCGCAGCATTGGGAGTTGTATGAGATGGCGGAGGAACTTGTCGACCTCGAGGATGCGTTTCGACAGTGGCGGTTCAGGCATGTGACGACGGTTGAGCGGATCATCGGCTTTAAGCAAGGCACGGGCGGCACGAGTGGCGCGCCTTATCTGCGAAAGATGCTGGATGTGGTTCTGTTTCCGGAGCTTTGGCATGTGAGGACGATGCTTTAAAGCGTGTTTGCGTGTTTGCCAATTCGCAATGTATTGGCAACGTTCACAAAACACGCGGCGATCCGGAGACGCGTCGGTTCGAATGTAAAGATTGGTCATAACTCGCGCGTTTAGCCTGTGTCGTTGATCGTCTTAAAAAACGGTTGGGGTAGATTTCTATGTGCCGTTGGAAAGACGGCCGGGTGTGAGAGCCCGAACGGTAGTTCGCATAACCTACATTCGTAGGTCGTGCACTTGCTTCTGCACGTCTATTCAATGGGCGGGTCGCAGTGAGGGGACCGAAAGGTCCACCGGTTTGAACTACCGCCGGTCTCTCAAACTCGCTACGTGCCCGCTCACCCCAACGATTAGTTCGCGAGTGTCGGGCGATTCACGAACGCACCGGAAATCGCACATGGCCAAAACCACGAAGAAAACTCAACCTGCATCACGCCCGCCTGTTGATGCGCTCCAGTATGAAAAACTTGCACTGTCGGCGTTTGGAGCATGCGATCGGCAAATCCGGCAGCTTCGAACACTGATTGATCTCGCGGCGAGCATCATGCGATGCCCTGCTACGACGGTCGAGGAAAGACGCCGTGAGCGCAACCTGCTGGAACACTTGCTCTATACCGTCGAGCAATATCAGCAGGAAGTTGAATGCGACCGTGACCTGTACCAGGTGATCGCGCTCGATGCGAAGGGGGTTGCTCACAGTCGCATCACCGCCAAGCTTGCGACGAAACTTCTTTCAGATGCCGCGGCGGTGGGACGCGATGCAGGGGAAACGGCAGCCGAAGCTGCGCCGGACGAAACTGTGACGCGTAAGCAGGAGCGCGTAAAGACTGCCACGCATGCGCGGGTTGATGCGCGGCAGGCAACAGTGAAGCACTAAAGTGAAGTAGCGACCACCACGTCGCCGCAAGAAGAAAAGGCGCGATCGTGCGGGCCGTAGAACTTCATTCGCGGCCTGACGGTCGTGCGAGTGACGTCCCAGGTAGGATTCCCGTTACACCGTGGGCGTGCCGATACGAATCCGTAGCAGACAAACCAGTTACCTCGCCGTATAACCCCCATCAATCGGCAAACAAACCCCACTAATCATCGAAGCCGCATCGCTTAACAAAAACATAATCGGCGCGGCGATCTCCGCGGACTCCGCGAACCGCCGCAAAGGAATCGCCTTCAAAGCGGGATCGCGTTTCGCAGGATCACTCCACGCCTGCACGGCCATCGGCGTCAAAGTCACCGTCGGATTCACGCTATTCACCCGAATGCCGTAGGGTCCCAGTTCGATACACAAAGCACGCGTAATAGCATCAAGCGCCGCTTTGGAAGCCGAATAGCTCAAATGGTCATCCAGCGCCACAAGCGCAGCCTGACTGGAAACATTCACGATACTGCCGGCACGCTTAGTATCGATCATCCCGCGAGCCACGTGCTTGGCAACCAGCACCGCCCCACGCGCATTCACCCCCATCACGCGATCGAAGCTGGCACCCGTCGTATCCACCGCCCGCTCAAGCAAAGCAATCCCTGCGCAGTTCACGAGCCCATCGAACGCATCGAGTGAACCCAATGCATCATCGATACCGGCTTCGTCGCTTACGTCGAGCGTCAACGGTTCGCATCCCGTTTCCTCAGCCAATCGCGCGAGCTCATTCACATTGCGCGCCGCCGCGACCACATTCGCACCGGACGCGCACAACGCTTCAACCGTAGCCCGTCCAATTCCGCTCGACGCTCCCGTAACCAGAATCGACTTACCAGAAAAATCAAAAGTAACATTCATGATGTCTGCAATCGATGCATGACCGGCTTCAACGCCGGATACAAATCCGTATAAATACCAAATCGCTGTTCGTACAACGCCATTCGTTGCGCGTTCGGCTCCGCTCGTTCGATCAACGTCACCCATCCGCCCTGCGCTTCTTCGCGCGATACGAGACCGACGCCAACACCGGCCAACAGGGCGGCCCCCATCGCGGCCTCCACTTCCTGCTCGATCGTATAGACCGGATAGCCGGTAATGTCCGCGATGATCTGCATCCACAAATCCGAATGCGCCGCCCCGCCCACCACAATCAGCTTGTCATCCAACGATTGCGCGCCTTTACGTCCCGCTTCGATGTTGTGTTTCAACGCGAACGACACACCCTCCAACACCGCCCGATACAAGTGCGCCCGCGTGTGAAACAGGCTCAAACCAACAAACGCACCACTCGCCTTGGCATCCCACACAGGGCTGCGTTCGCCCATCAAATACGGCAAGAACATCACACCGTCCGAACCCGCCGGAATCTGTGAAGCGCTCTCTTCCAGCAACCGATGCGGATCCCCATTCGGCATCGCGCGTGCGGCCTCAGTCTCCGCATGACAAAATTGCTCGCGATACCACGTCACCGAAGCACCCGCCGTAATCGCACCGCCAAATACGTAAATATCGCGCTGACCGTTGAACACATGCGGCATGCTGATCAACCCATGCCGCGCGTCGACAGTCTGGTTGATATACCCCCAGCACATACTCGTGCCGATCATCGCAACATGTTGCCCGGCGCGCGTGACGCCTGCGGCAAACGTCGCCACCGCCGCATCCACGCCACCCGCGACGATTGCCGTGCCCGCCTCCAATCCAAGCTGTTCGGTCCACTGCGATAACAACCCGCCCACCACTTCGGACGACTCCACTAACCGCTCCGGCATCATCGTCGCGGGAATGCCCAGCATGTCGAGTGCTTCATCCGACCAGTCGCGTTTGGCGATGTCGTAAATACCGCCGATATTGCCCGCCGAACTATGATCGACGGCGACCTCGCCAGTCAGCATATAAATCACATAGGCATTCGGCGGCAGAAAGTAACGCGTATGCGCCCACACATCCGGCTCATGGTCACGCAGCCACAGCATCTTCGTGTAACCGTAGTAGCTGTCCACGCCATTGCCCGTGATGGCATACAGTCGCTCGAGGTCGATGTTTTCACGCACCCACTCGACCTGGCCGGTCGCGCGCCGGTCCATCCAGATCAGACACGGATAGAGCGGCCGCATATCGCTATCGACGGGAATCCCCGAACCGCCATACAGACTGCTCACGCACAACGCCTTGATCGACTTCGCTGCGACGCCCGCCTCCTTCGCCTTGCCGACGCACGCCGCGATGCATTCCACCACGGCCTTCAACCACACCGCAGGCCATTGTTCTGCCCATAGCGGCTTAGGCGTATCCGGCTGATAGCTCGACGCATGCTGCGCGACGATCGCGCCGTGCTGATCGACCAGCAGCGCCTTGGTGCTCTGCGTACCGATATCGACGCCGATGACGTAATCCATACAGTCTCCGTTTGTGTGCCGCTCGTCCTTGACACGCGCTGCGCTAGATCCTCAGGCGCGCGGCTTCAATAACACCTTGATCGAATCGAGCGAGTTAGCGACCTTGATCGCCTCGTCCCATTCTTCCAACGAAAAGCCGTGCGTGACAATGCCCCTCGACGTAACGAGTCCACGCGCCAGCAAGTCGATCGCAATCGGATAACAGTATGGGCCGAGATGCGCGCCGCGTACATCGAGCTCCTTGCGATCGCCGATCACCGACCAGTCCAGCGTCGTATCCGCACCGAACACCGAAAACTCGACGAAACGCCCAAGCTTGCGAATCAGGTCCATGCCCTGATTAACGCCGATCGGCGCGCCGGTCGTTTCGATGTAGACGTCGCAACCATAGCCGTCGGTCAGCGAATGAATGATCGCCAGCGCATCCTCCTGCTTCGGATTGATCGTCACGTCCGCGCCGTATTCACGTGCGAGTGTCAGGCGCTCTTCAACCAGATCGATCACGACCAACTTCTTTGGCGTCTTGAGATGGGCGATTTGCGTCATCATCAAACCAAGCGGACCCGCACCTGCGATCACCACCACGTCATCGAGTTGCAACTCGCCGCGATTCACCGTGTGGATCGCACACGCCAGCGGTTCGATGATAGCCGCATCTTCGAGTGAGATGCCGTCGGGAATCTTGTGGACGATCGCCGTCGGCGGAATGCGCATGTACTCGGCCATGCCGCCGTCGGCGACTTCGCGCTGGAAGCCAAAGATATTGTGCACTTCGCACATCCAGTACTGGCCGGATTTGCAGTAACGGCACTTACCGCACGGCACGATCTGTTCGGCGATCACGCGGTCGCCCATCTTCACGTCGAAGTGATCGGCGGCGCCCTCACCGATTTCTTCGACGAAACCAAAAAACTCGTGGCCCGGAATCACCGGCGCTTTGACCCAGGGGCTTGGGCCGCCCCAGAACATCTTCGCGCCCGAATGACACTTGCAGTCGCTCGCGCAGATGCCACACGCGGCGATGCGGATCACCAGTTCATGCGCACGCGCCTTCGGCTTCGACACCTGTTCGACGCGATAGTCTTTCGGTGCGTGGCAAACAATCGCCGTCATTTCCTGCTTACCGGATTGGGTGGATTCAGTGGACTGAGTCATTACATGGTCCTGCTTAAAAGAGGTCGGTTAAAAGTTACTTTCTACGGTCGCGGCTGATGTAGATCGCCAGCAAAATAATTCCGCCCTTGATCACGTTCTGCACATACGGATTCACGCCGACCATGTTCAGGCCGTTGTTCAGTACGCCGAGTAGCAACGCGCCGATCAGAGTGCCGATGATCGAGCCGCGTCCGCCGGAGATCGAGGTGCCACCCATCACCACGGCGGCGATGGCGTCGAGTTCAAAGCCAACACCCGCATTCGGCTGGCCACTCATCAAACGCGCGGTCAACACAATGGCGGCGAAAGCGGAGGTCAAACCGGCAATCGAGTAGACGATCAGCTTCACGCGAGCCACACGTACGCCGGATAAGCGCGTCGCCTGCTCGTTGCCGCCAATCGCATACACGTAGCGGCCGAATGGCATGCGTTCAAGCAACACCCAGGCAAGCGCATAGATCACCACCATGATCACAACCGGCGCCTGGATGCCAAATATCTTGCCGCTGCCGAAGAAGCTGACCCAGTCAGGCAGGCCGTCGATCGGATAGCCGCCGGTGTAGATCAGCGCGAGGCCGCGCGCGATACCCATGGTGGCGAGCGTGACGATGATCGGCGGCATACCGGCGAATGCAACGAAGAACCCGTTCGCGGCGCCAAAGCCCAATCCGACTGCGATGCCGACCGCCAATGCAGCGACTGCGTTCATCCCGGCCACCATCAAGCCCGCGGCGAGCGTACCCGCCAAAGCCATCACGGAGCCCACCGACAGATCAATGCCACCGGTCAGAATCACGCACGTCATCCCCACGGCGATGATCGCGTTGATCGACACCTGGCGCAGCACGTTTTCGATGTTCGCAGCGGAGAGAAAACTGTCGCTCGCGAACACCATCACGATGCACACCACCAGCAAGCCGATGAACGGATAGAAGAGCGTCGAGCGTTTCAACGCGGCCCACGTATAGCGCACCGGTGCACCGGGCGTATCACTACTGACGGTCGAGGTTTTCGGCGATGAAGAAGGATTAGGCGTGTTCATGGGGTGCTCCACGGGTGCCGGCTGTTGCATAGGTCATCACGGCGTTCGAGTCGATCCCGTCGCCTTCGAGCATCGCTTCGATGCGGCCCTGCCTGAACACGGCGACGCGGTCACACATGCCGACAATCTCCGGGAGTTCGGACGAAATCATGATGATCGAGTAGCCGCGCGCGGTGAGTTCGCGCATCAGCAGATAGATTTCGGCTTTGGCGCCGACGTCGATGCCGCGCGTCGGTTCGTCGAAGATGAGAATGTTGGTGTGGTGATTCAGCCAGCGGGCGATCACCACTTTTTGCTGATTGCCACCTGAGAGTGTCGCGACTTCGGTATGCATCGTCGGCGCTTTAACGCCGACGCGCTTCATGATGTCGGCGGTGGCACGCGCTTCGCTGCGCTGATCGATGAAGAAACGCAGTGAGCGGTATTTGCCGAGGTTGTTGATCGAGATATTCTGTTTGATCGAGAAATCGGTAATCAGACCTTCGGTCTTGCGGCTCTCCGGCAGAATACCGACACCGGCGCGCAACGCATCGGCAGGATCGGATAGTTTTGCGGCTGTGCCGTTGATGCGGATTTCCTTCACGTAAGCTGGGTCCGCGCCGATCACGGCCAGCGCGGTTTCCGTGCGCCCCGAACCGACCAGTCCCGCAAAGCCGAGAATCTCGCCCTCGCGCAGCGTGAACCTCAGCATCGGGCTGTCTTTGAGCAACTGCAGTTTGTCGACCGCGAGCACGATCTTCGCATCGGCGCGCAGCGGCGGCTTTGGCGGAAAGCTGTTCTCGATGCGGCGCCCCACCATCATTTCCACGAGATGGCTCACATCGGATTCCGCAACCTCGGTCATGCCGACGTACTGACCGTCGCGCAACACGGTAATGCGATCACACACTTCGAAAATCTCTTCGAGGTGGTGCGAGATGAAGATCATCGCCACGCCCTGCGTCTTCAGATCACGCATGATCGCGAACAGATGTTCAGCTTCGGCCGGGGTTAGCGTCGCGGTCGGTTCATCCAGAATCAGAATGCGTGCCTCCAACGACAACGTCTTGCCAATTTCAACAAACTGCTGCTGCGCGATCGACAGTTCACGAATCGGCACCGATAAGTCGATCGTCACGCCCAGGCGCTGAAAAATCGCGGCTGCCGCGCGCCGCATCTTGCCGCGTTCGAGCAGACCGAAACCGTTCTTCAACTCGCGGCCGAGAAACATGTTCTCCACCGCGTTCAGATACGGAATCAGGCTGAACTCCTGAAACACAATGCCGACGCCCGCGGCAACCGCGTCGTGATAGTTCGTGAAGTGGCGCGCTTCGCCCGCGATCGTGATCGTGCCTTCGTCGGGCTGATAGATGCCGCACAGGATTTTCATCAATGTCGATTTGCCGGCACCATTTTCGCCGAGCAACGCGTGAATCTCGCCACGCGAAATTTCCAGGTGAATGCCTTGCAGCGCCTTTACGCCTGGAAAGCTTTTGGTGATGTTGTCGAGCTTGAGTATCGTGTCCATCGGGTCCTCCTCTGCTGCTCGCCGCCGCGCTTATCGAACCCAGCGACGGCGGCGAGCATTCGACTTACCAGCTGAAACCCTTGGCATTGCTCTTGTCGATCATCTTCACGTCGACCGGAATCGTTTTCGGCACATTGGCGCCCCACTTCTTCGCGAGTGCAATGCCGAGCGCGATACGCACCTGGTCGGCCGGGAATTGCGCGGATGTTTCGATGAACTTCGAATTCGGTTTCTGGATCGCGGCAATCGCTTCCGGCGCACCGTCGACGCTGGTCAGCTTGATGTCCTTACCCGATGATTCGATCGCCGAGAGCGCACCCATCGAACCGCCGTCGTTCACGCTGAACACACCTTTGAGATTAGGATGCGCCTGAATCATGTTTTCGGTGACGGACAACGCAGTCGCGCGTTCCTGCTTACCGTTCTGTGTATCCACGAGTTTGATGCCCGGTACTTTCGCAAGCGCTGCCTTGCAGCCGCGCACACGTTCGAGAATCGGCACGACCGGAATGCCGTCGAGAATCGCCACTTCTCCACTGCCGCCAAGCGACTTCGCCAGATACTCACACGCCATCTGTCCCGCATCGAAATTCTTCGAGCCGACGAACGAATCGACCGGACCATTCGCATTCGCATCGACCGCAACCACCACGACGCCCGCCTTTTTAGCCGACGTCACCGCCGATTGAATGCCGGTCGAATCGGTCGGATTCACGAGCAGGATGTCGATCTTCTTTTGCAGCATGTCCTCGACGTCACTGACCTGCTTGCTGACGTCGTGATGCGCGTCGGTGACGACCACGGTGGCACCGATCGACGCCGCCGCATCGTTCAGCGCTTTTTGCATCGTCACGAAGTACGGGTTATTCAGTTCCTGAAACGTCATGCCGATCTTCAGCGGTGCGGCTTGTGCAGCCGGCGCCGTGACGAACGACAGGCCGAACGCGAACATCGCGAGCGCTGCCGTACTGCGCGCGAAGGTCTTCAACGATGTCTGCTTTGAAGTGGATTGCGTCATGGTTGTCTCCGTTATTAAAACTATTCGATGAGATGAGCACGTCCCTCACGCTGTCCGGGGACAGCGCGATAGGTGTTGAAACGCGGGTGAAGTGAAACGCTTCGGCTTAAAGCTTGACGAGGACTACGTCGGTGGATAGGCAGCGGCGGCGGTGCGTGGCAAACCTGGCGCAAGCACGATAGCGGGTGCATCGTCGATGCCTGCGCCGCGCGCGGCCGCTTCTTCAGAGGCGTCGCGGCTCGCGTCGTTCAGTTGCTGGTAGTGGCGAAATTTCGAAGGCGCCATCCCCTTCACCGCAAGGAACTGCCGGTTGAAATTCGACAGGTTGTTAAAGCCCGCCTTGAAGCAGATATCGGTGACACTCAGTTCCTCGTCCGTGAGCAACTGGCACGCGAGGTTGATGCGCATACGGTTCACGTACTGCACGAATGGCAGCCCCGTATGGCGGCGGAAGTAGCGCGAGAACGCACTGACGCTTTGCCCGGCGAGTTGCGCCAGATCCGATTCGCGCAGATCGTTGGACAGGTTCTTGCCGATATACGACAGCGCGTGATTGATGCGAGTCGACGCAAACCCGGTCGGGTCTGCCTGATAGGCGGGACTCGCAAGCGTCTCGCGATCCTCGGCATCCATCAGGATTTCGAGCATCGACATGAACAGCACGAGTCGGCGCAGTCCGCGCGCGGCCAGCAATTCGAGGAACAGCGGCTGGATCGCCGCACTTGTCTGCGCGCCGAACGACACGCCGCGGCGCGAGTCGGCGAGCAGCGCTTCGACCTGACGCCACTCCGGGAAGCTGCCCATGCAACTCGACACGAACTCCTGCCCGAACTGAACAACCAGATTGCGCTGCGCAATCGTCTCGCCTTCCGGCACGTCGCTGACCCAGTTATGCGGCAGATTCGGCCCCATCAACACGAGGTTGCCGGGCACAAAACCGCTGATATGGTCGCCGACGAACATCTTGCCGGTCGTCGCCACGATCAGATGGATTTCGTATTCCGGATGAAAATGCCAGCGCACCGTGCGATACGGATAGCCGTGCGACCACACTTTGAACGATTCGTCGCGCCGTACGGCGACGAGTTCCAGATCGGGTTGCATCGCGTCTGCCTCCATGAAGCGGCGTGTCGCAAGTGCCGCTGAGCTTCATCTTGTATAGCGAAAAGTAGCCCTCAAAAGCCTTATCCACCACTCGAAATGAAACCGTGGACCGATACTTTTTTGCATTCGGGTTAGTCCTGGCGCGGTGAAAGTCAAATTTGATGCAATGCAATACGCACCGCGAGACACGTCCCATAACGCGCGGACGCCTCGCGAGTCGCGCCGAAAGTCCCGCCACGCCGCGCTGCGCCACGAAAAGCCGCTTACGTCGCCTTGACATTCGATTCGCCGGGTACGATCATTCGCTCACAGACAGAGCAAATGCTCCACCCTCGAGAAAAAACGCACGCTTCAAGCCGTGCGATCGAAGACATTCAGGAGACGCACATGAACAGCGGGCAAGGCAGCGGCGCGGCCGCACACGTGATCCTGCACATCGGCGCAGGATCGTTTCATCGCGCGCATCAGGCCTGGTATCTCCATCGGTTGAACGAGGCGAAAGTGGCGGGCGAGCCGCACTGGTCGCTGACGGTCGGCAATATTCGCAGCGACATGAATGCGGTGCTCGAAGCGCTCGCCGCGCAAAACGGCGTCTATACACTCGAAACCGTCACGCCGCAGGGCGAGCGCGCGTACGAGACGATCCGTTCGATCGAGCGCGTGGTGCCGTGGACCGAGAGTCTCGATACGCTGATCGAAGCGGGCGCCGATCCGGCCTGCA
Organism: Paraburkholderia sp. D1E; assembly: GCF_052682275.1. Lineage (NCBI taxonomy): Bacteria > Pseudomonadati > Pseudomonadota > Betaproteobacteria > Burkholderiales > Burkholderiaceae > Paraburkholderia > Paraburkholderia sp. D1E. Next base: position 5,251,610 of record NZ_JBQYMB010000001.1, on the reverse strand, counting down.
AGATCATTGCGTTTACCGTCACCGAAGGTGGCTATTACCTCGACGAACAGGACGAACTCGATACCGAAAATGCCGATCTCGCGATTGACCTGAAAGGCGGCCACACCACCATTTACGGCGCGCTCGCGGCGATTCTCGACGCGCGCATGAAGCGCGGCGCCGGCCCGGTCACGCTCCAGACTTGCGATAACCTGCGCAGCAACGGCGAGCGTTTTCATGCGGGTATGAGCGAGTTTCTCGAACGACGCGGCGCGGACGAACTGGCGCAATGGTTCGACGACAACACCGCGTGTCCAAGTTCAATGGTTGACCGCATCACGCCACGTCCCACGCCCGATGTGCGCGAACGCGTGAAAGCCGCCACCGGCGTCGACGATGCCTGCCCGGTGATGGGCGAAGCCTTCATTCAATGGGTGATCGAAGACCGTTTCATCGCGGGACGCCCGGCGTGGGAAAAGGTCGGCGCTGAACTGGTCGACTCGGTGCTGCCTTACGAGGAAGCGAAGATCCGCATTCTCAACGCACCGCATAGCTGCATTGCGTGGGCGGGCACGCTGGTCGGACTGAACTACATCCACGAAGGCACGCTCGACCCGGACATCCATAAATTCGCCTTCGATTACGTGACCGAAGACGTGATCCCCTGCCTTACGCCGAGCCCGCTCGATCTCGAACGCTATCGCGATGTCGTGCTCGACCGCTTCGGCAATCCTTATATCCAGGACACCAACCAGCGCGTTGCCGCCGATGGTTTTTCGAAGCTGCCCGGTTTTATCGCGCCGACGCTCGCCGAATGCTTCGAGCGCGGCGCCACGCCAGCGGCGACGGCGATGTTGCCGGCGCTGTTCTTTCGCTTCCTCGAACGCTGGAACGCGGGCAAGCTGCCGTATGCGTATCAGGATGGCGTGATGGACGAGCGCGTCGCGCGCGGTTTCTTTAGCGCGCCCGATCCGTTGAAGGCGTTCGCCGCTGACCGGCTGCTGTGGGGCAGCATGGCGCAGACACCGGAGTTGGAATCGGCGTTGGCAGGCGCGTTGGCGCGCGTCGACGTGTGGCTGGCCAAACGCGGCGCGGCTTGATCCGCGAACCCTTGCGACGGCGCCCAGCGTCGCCGCAATGTGGTGCACGCGCACGCCGGCAGCAACGCGCATCGCGTCGCTCAGCGCCTGGCACCGCGCGGCATCGAAGCACGCCGGTGCCAGGCTTAATGCGCATGGCACCGCTTGCCCTATGCGGCTAAAGTAGCGCATCCCTACCGACGAAGGTTTCGCGCCCATGTATCTCGGCATCGACCTCGGCACGTCCGAAGTGAAAGTCCTGCTGCTTGCGTCCGATGGACGCGTGATCGGCACCGCAGGCTCGCCCTTTACCGTTTCGCGCCCGCATCAGCGCTGGGCCGAACAGAATCCCGAAGACTGGTGGGCCGGCACGCGCACGGCGTTGGCCGCGTTGCGCACCAGACATCCCGACGAGTTCGCGCAGATTCGCGGCATCGGCCTCTCGGGGCAGATGCACGGCGCCGTGCTGCTGGATGCGCAGGACCGCGTATTGCGTCCTGCGATCCTGTGGAACGACATGCGCAGCGACAAGGAATGCGCGGAGCTGACCGAGCGCGCGCCGGAGTTGCACACCGTGGCCGGTAATCTCGCGATGCCCGGTTTCACCGCGCCGAAGCTGCTGTGGGTCGCGCGTCACGAACCGGACATCTTCGCGCGGACTGCCTGCGTGCTGCTGCCGAAGGACTATCTACGCCTGCAACTGACCGGCGGCAAGGTATCCGATCCGTCGGATGCAGCGGGCACGCTGTGGCTCGACGTCGCCAAACGCGACTGGTCCGATTCGCTGCTCGCCGCCTGCAACATGACGCGCGCGCAGATGCCAGCCTTGTGCGAAGGCAGCGAGCCATCCGGCACCCTGCTTCCCGAGGTGGCGCGCGAGTTCGGTTTGAGCGACGCCGTGATCGTCGCGGCCGGTGGCGGCGACAACGCCACGAGTGCGATCGGCATCGGCGCGACGCAACCGGGCGACGGCTTCGTCTCGCTCGGCACGTCCGGTGTGTTGTGCGTGGTCGGCGACAGCTTCCGGCCGAATCCGGCTTCTGCGGTGCACGCGTTCTGTCACGCGATTCCAGATCGCTGGCATCAGATGAGCGTGGTGCTCTCGGCGGCAAGTTGCTTGCGCTGGGTCTGCAAACTCACCTCAACCGACGAACCAACCCTGCTCGCCGAAATCGAGGCGCTGCCAGCGGACGCGTTGAACACCGCCCCGCTCTTTCTGCCCTATCTGTCGGGTGAGCGCACGCCGCACAACGATCCGTATGCGCAAGGCGTGTTCTTCGGCATGAATCACGCAACCGATCGCGCGTTGCTCGGCTACTCGGTACTCGAAGGCGTGACGCTCGCACTCACTGACGGCCTCGACGCATTGCGCGCGGCCGGCACCGAAGCGAAGGCGCTTTCCCTGCTCGGCGGCGGCGCTCGCAGCGACTACTGGGCACAACTGCTTGCCGATGCGCTCGACACCGCGACCCGCAAGCACGGCGGCGGAGAAACCGGCGCGGCGCTCGGCGCGGCACGCCTCGGCTGGCTGGCCGCGGGCGGCGAACCGGCCAAGGTGCTGACCAAGCCGCCGATCGAAAAGGAGTTCACGCCGAACCCGCAACGACACGCCGAACTGCGCAACCGGCTCGAAGCCTATCGCGCGCTCTACCGCCACGTGCGGCCGCTGTTTGACCCCGCGCGGCAACCGCTCGCCTAACCGGCAAGCCGCAGCCGGTTCCCGCTGAGAGGCGGAGACCGGCTGCTATCATCGGCGCACCTCAAGCGAACCGTCACCGTGCCCAAGTCCACAGAAAAATTAGATCTTGCTACCCGCGCCGCGTGGCTTTATTACGTCGCCGGCAATACCCAGAACGAAATCGCCGAGAAACTGCAGGTGTCACGCCCGGTCGCGCAGCGCCTGGTCGCCTTCGCTGTCGAGAAGAATCTGATCCGCGTGCGCGTCGATCACAAACTGGCCGATTGTCTTGCCCTCGCCGATCAACTCTCGAAGCGCTACGGCCTGAGCATGTGCGAAGTCGTACCGATCGACAGCGATACGCCGGAGGAAGTCGACCGCAAGCTGGCGGTGGCCGGCGCGCAGGTCATGGAACGCTATCTCAGCGAAGAAAAACCGATGGTGGTCGCCGTGAGCAGCGGCCGTACGCTGAAGGCCGCGGTCGATCAGATCGCCCAGCTGGAGCGTCCGCAGCACCGATTGGTATCGATGGTCGGGGCGATCGCCCAGGACGGCTCCTCGAACCGCTATGACGTCGCGCTGCACATTTCCGAGAAGACCGGCGGCAAGTATTTTCTGCTGCCTGCGCCGCTGCTCGCCGATAGCGAGGCCGAGCGCGCGCAGTGGTGCAATCACCGGCTGTACCGAATCGTCGAATCGCTGTCGGCCAAGGCGGATGTCGCGTTCGTCGGCATCGGCAATATCGGGCCGCACTGTCCGCTGCATGAAGACGGCTTTATCACCTCCGCGGAAGTGAAGGAGTTGGTGCAGAACGGTGCGGTGGCGGAAATGCTCGGCCTGCCGATCGATTCAGCCGGCGCGCACGTTGAATCGCCGACTGGCCGGCGTGTCACCAGCATCGCACTCGACGCCCCGCCGCAGCGGCCCACCATCGGGTTTGCCGGCGGCGCGCGCAAGCGCGAAGCGCTGATCGCGGTGCTCAAAGGCGGCTGGCTGTCGGGACTGGTGACTGACGAGTTGTGTGCGCGGGCGGCGCTGGAAGCCTGAAGGAAAGCGGCGCGCCCGCCGCCTTCCCCATCACTGACTCACGCGGCCAGCACTTCGACGATCTTACGCTGGAACGCTTTCCCTTCGCTGTCGAACAAATGGCAGTGATCCGGTGTGGCGCCAAGTTTTTGCATCTCGCCCTTGGCGTGCCGTTCGAGCGGTGGAATTCGCGCGATCAGGCCATCCGGTGAAACGCCGGATTCTGCATACAGATACGCTGCATCGCCGAGCGATTCGAGCGCCATGGTGCGCGCCGAGATGCCGTCGTCTGTCGTGCCTACATGCAGATGCTCCGGACGAATACCGACGGTGACCTTATCACCCTGCTTCACCGTGCCCGGCTCGACTGCGACACGCTGCGTCTCGCCGGTTTCGTAGCGCACCGTGACGCCGTCGTGCGTCACCGATTGCACGATCCCTTCCATGAAATTCATTTTCGGCGAACCAATGAAGCCGGCGACGAAGCGATTGGCCGGCGCGTGATACAGCATGGTCGGGCTGCCGACCTGCTCCACATTGCCCGCCGACAGCACGACGATCTTGTCGGCCAGCGTCATGGCTTCGACCTGATCGTGCGTCACGTAGATCATGGTGGTCTTCAATTCGTCATGCAGACGCGCGAATTCGAGGCGCATCTTGACACGCAGCGCGGCGTCGAGATTCGACAACGGTTCGTCGAACAGGAACACTTTCGGTTTGCGCGTGATCGCGCGGCCGATTGCAACGCGCTGGCGCTGACCGCCCGAAAGCTGCTTCGGCTTGCGATCGAGCAGATGGTCGATGTGCAGAATCTTCGCCGCATTACGCACGGCGGCGTCGATCTCCGGCTTCTTGGTGCCGGCGAGTTTCAGGCCGAACGCCATGTTGTCGTATAGCGTCATGTGCGGATACAGCGCGTACGACTGAAACACCATCGCGATGCCGCGCTTGGCGGGCGGCACGTCGTTCACACGCGTGCCGTCGATGGTGAGGTCGCCGCCGCTGATGTCTTCGAGGCCGGCGATCATCCGCATCAGCGTCGATTTACCGCAACCGCTCGGGCCCACGAACACGACGAATTCGCCGTCCAGGATGTCGAGGTTGATGTCGCGCATCACTTCGTTGTCGTCGTAGGCTTTTCTGATGTTGCGCAGAGTTACGCTTGCCATGATGTGTCTCCGTGTATTGCTGTGCGTTGCTAACGGTGCTTCAGCTGCGCCGGTTGCTCAGGTTCGATCCGTTGCTTCCGTTTCTTCAGCAGCTGCGTTGATTCGCTTCTCTATGTGCGATTCCGATCCAGCTCATTCGTTGTTCATTGATTTGACCTACGGCGCTTACGGCGCCGCTGCCGTCGCGCTCAGCGTCCATTGCGCGACCAGTTCCGGCAACTGCAGCATGTCGTCGAAAACATGACGTGCGCCCGCTGCATGCAATGCGTCGATCTGCGCGTCACTCGCATGACCGCCGCCGATAAAGCCCAGCACCGTCATGCCCGCCGCGGTTGCCGCCGTCACGCCCGTCACGCTGTCTTCCACGACGAGGCAGGCGGACGGCGCGAGGCCAAGACCTTGCGCGGCAGCAAGATAGACATCGGGCGCGGGCTTCGGATTCGGCACCGCATCGGCGCAAAAGAGCCGGTCGCCGAAGAACTTCACGAGGCCCGTGCGCGCCAGCACGCTCTCCACATACGGCCGAAAACTGTTGCTCGCGCATGCTTTGGTGAGCGGCACCTGCGCGAGCGCGGCCTCGATTCCAACGACTGCCGGCGCCTGCATCGCCGCCGCTTCCACCGCTTGGCGGATCGCCTCGATATCCGCGACGCTGAGGCGCTTGCCGAGTTGCGTCGCCGTGCCTTGCAACACTTTTTCGATGCGCAGGCCGAGCAGCGGCAGCACCACCGGTTCGACATCGGTATCGGGCCAGCGCGCTTCGAGTTCGTGCACCAGCATGCGCGCCGCCACGGCTTCGCTGTCGATCAGCACGCCGTCGCAATCACAGATCAGCGCGAAGCTGCCTATCGCCGTGCCTGCCGTCATTTGACCGCCCCGAAGGTAAGGCCGCGCACCAGTTGCTTCTGCGACAACCAGCCGACGATCAGGATCGGTGCGACCGCAAGCAGCGATGCAGCGGAGAGCTTCGCCCAGAACAGACCTTCAGGACTCGAATACGACGCGATGAACACGGTCAGCGGTGCGGCGTTCGAACTCGACAGGTTGATGCTCCAGAACGCTTCGTTCCAGGACAGGATCACTAGCAGCAGCGAGGTGGAGGCAAGCCCCGGCAACGACATCGGCATCAGCAGGTAGACGATTTCCTGCCACGTCGCAGCGCCGTCGATCCGTCCTGCTTCGAGAATGTCGCGCGGAATTTCAGCGAAGTACGTGAACGACATCCACACGGCAATCGGTAAATTGATCAGCGTGTAGACGATCACCAGACCCGACACCGTATCGAGCAAGCCGGTGTTTTTCCACAACAGATAGATCGGCACCAGCACGCCGACCGACGGCATCATCTTGGTCGACAGCATCCACAGCAGCACCTTCTGCGTGCGGTGCGTCGGAAAGAATGCCATCGCGTAGGCGGCGGGCACGGCGAGAATCAGACACAGCACCGTGACGCCGACCGAAATCAGCACCGAATTCAACGCGAACGAAAAGTAATTGCTGCGCGCGAATACCTCGCGAAAACTATCGAGAGTCGGGATGAAGAACAGCGACGACGAATACGCCTGCTGCTCCGTCTTGAACGCGGTGATCGTCATCCAGAAGATCGGGAAGAACAGCAGCAGCGCGACCAGCCAGGCAATCACGCCGGGAATGCCGCGGCGAATTGCGGCGAACGGCGACTTGGCCGGCACAGTCATGGGCGTCGTGCTCGACGCCGGTGTAGAGGCAACGTGGCTCATTTTTCGTACTCCCCTTTCAGGTTCTTCGCGAGCATCCGCACCAGGAAGAACGACACGATGTTGGCCAGCACCACAGCCAGAATGCCGCCTGCCGAAGCGAGACCGACGTCGAACTGTTGCAGACCCAGCGAATAGATCAGGTACGACAGATTGGTGGTCGCGGTTCCCGGACCGCCGCCCGTGGTCGTATAGATTTCGGCGAAGATCGACAGCAGGAAAATCGTCTCCATCATCACCACCACTGCAATTGCCCGTTTCAGGTGAGGCAGCGTGATGTAGAAGAACATCGAGAACGGACCCGCACCGTCGATGCGCGCCGCTTCCTTCTGCTCCTGATCGAGCGACTGGATCGCGGTGAACAGAATCAGGAACGCGAACGGCAACCACTGCCACGCGACGATCATGATCACCGCCGTCAGCGGATAGTCGGCGAACCAGTCGATCGGCTGCATGCCGATTGCGCGCATGCCCTGTGCGATCAGGCCATACACCGGGTGCAGGATCATGTTCTTCCAGATCAGCGCGCTGACCGTCGGCATCACGAAGAACGGCGCGATCGCCAGCAGCCGCGCGATGCCCTGACCGTAGAACTTACGATCGAACAGAATCGCCATCAGCACGCCGCCGACCACCGTGATCACCAGCACCGAGACGATCAGTTCGAGCGTGTGCCCGATCGACGGTCCGAACGACGGGTCGGTAGCGAGATATTTGTAGTTGTCGAATCCGGCGAAGCCTTTGAGATCCGGATTCAGCAGGTTGTAGCGCGAGAACGAAAACCAGATCGTCATCGCCAGCGGAATAGCCATCCACAGTACGAGTACCGCGACCGAGGGCGATACCAGCCAGCGGGCGGAATTGGCTTTGCGGACTTCGCGTTCTTTTTCTGTCTGGGGATGGGCATGCATGAGAGGTAGGCGCAGAGGACGCATGGTTGACCACCTGTTCGGTAATGCGCGGGCTGTCCGGCGAAGACACCGCCTTAGCCGCATCACTCACCGCGACGCCTGCGATGTCGCGGCGCGTAAGTGCCAAATGAATGACGAGGACGGCCCGCTGTGCTGCGTGAGCCGGCTGACGGGCGTCAGCCGGCGCGTTTCACGTTACGTTACGGTGCTTGCAAGCCAGCTTATTTCTGGTAACCGGCCTGTTGCACGGCGCGGTTCGCCGTTGCCTGCCCGGCTGCCAGCGCCTGATCGACCGTCATCTGACCGGCAACCGCGCCGGAGATGCTCTGACCGACCACGGTGCCGAACGACTGGAACTCAGGGATGCCAACGAACTGCACACCGGTGTACGGCACCGGCTTGAGCGTCGGGTGATCCGGATCCGCCGTTTCGATTGCTTTCAGCACGAAGTCGCCGAACGGTGCGGCCTGCTTGTACTCAGGGCGCGCGTAAGTCGAATGACGCGTTCCCGGCGGCACCGAGGCCCAGCCCTCGTCCTTCGCGACCAGTTCGATGTATTGCTTCGACGTGGCCCACGCGATGAACTTCTTCGCCGAGTCAGCCTGCTTTGACGACTTCGGAATGGCCAGCGCCCACGCCCACAGCCAATGCGAACCCTTCGGCGTGACGGCGATCGGCGCCGCCGCAAAACCCACCTTGTCGGCGATCTGCGACTGCTGCTTGTTGTAGAGCATGCCGGCGGCCACCGTTGCATCGATCCACATCGCGCACTTGCCCGAAGACATCAGCGTCAGGTTTTCGTTGAAGCCGTTCGAGCTCGCTCCCGGTGGGCCGTCTTTCTTCAACAGATCGACATAGAACGTGATGGCCTTCTTCCATTCCGGCGAGGTCAGTTGCGCTTGCCACTTTTCGTCGAACCAGCGGCCGCCGAAGGTGTTCACCACCGTCGTCGCGTATGCCATGTTTTCACCCCAGCCGGCCTTGCCGCGCAGGCAGATGCCGTACATGCCGTTGGCTTTGTCCGTGAGCTTGTCGGCGAATTGCGCGATCTGATCGTAGGTCGGTTGATCGGGCATCTTCAGGCCCTTGGCCGCGAACAGATCCTTGCGGTAATACGTCATGGAGCTTTCGACGTAGAACGGCAGCGCGTACAACTGGCCGCCGCTCGAGAGGCCGTCGCGGGCCGTCTTCACGACGTCGTTCAGATCGTAATCAGCAGGCAGGCCGGTGAGCGGCGTAAGCCAGCCGCGCTTGCCCCATTGTGGCGTTTCGTACGCGCCGATCGTCATCACGTCGAACTGGCCGCTGCCGGTCGTGATGTCGGTGGTGGCGCGCTGACGCAGCACGTTTTCTTCGAGAATCACCCAGTTGAGCTTGATATCCGGATTCGCCTGCTCGAAAGCGGGCGAGAGTTTCTTCAACTCGATCATGTCCGGATTGTTCAACGTCGCGATGGTCACCGTGGCCGCCTGAGCGTGCAACGCGAAGCATGCGATAGCGCCGGCACTGACCGCCTTCAGCGCGGATTTTGTAGCTGGTTTCATGTGTTGTCTCCTTTCTCGTACGTTATGTGATGCTGCGTTTGTTCTACGAAAATGACGCTGGGTGAAACGGGTCCGACTCATCCACTCTGCGATTCGCTCAGCTCATCCAGTTGCCGCCGTCGACGTTCAGCGTTTGCGCGGTGATGTAGTCGGCATCCGCCGACGCGAGAAACAGGGCGGCGCCGGTCAGATCGTCCGGCACACCCATACGGCCGAGCGGCACCGCTTCACCGACCAGGCGTTTCTTCTCGCCGAGCGGCCGGTTTTCATAGCGGGCGAAGAGCGCGTCGACCTCGTTCCACATCGGCGTATCGACGACACCCGGCGCAATACCGTTCACATTGATCTTGTGCGGCGCGAGAGCGAGTGCCGCGGACTGCGTATAGCTGAGTACGGCGGCTTTGGTCGCGCAGTAGTGCGACACCAGCGCCTCGCCGCGCCGCCCTGCTTGCGACGACATATTGATGATCTTGCCGCCGCGGCCCTGCTCGACCATTTTCTGGGCGACGGTCTGCATCAGGAAGAACATGCCCTTCACGTTGACCGCGAAGAGGCGGTCGAACACGTCCCAGGATTCATCGAGGATCGGGCGCATATCGAAGAGCGCCGCGTTGTTGAACAGGATATCGACCTGGCCGAAGCGCGCCAGCGTGCGCGCGAGGATGCGTTCGATGTCCTCGCGGCGCGTCACGTCGGCACTGACGGTCAGCACGCGGTCGCCGTGAGCAGCGCGCAGCGCGTCGCCGAAACTGTCCGCCGGCTTCACATCGACCAGCACGCAACGCGCGCCTTCGTCCAGATAGCGCCGAGCCACGGCTTCACCGATTCCGCTTGCCGCACCCGTCAGAATGGCCACCTTGTCTTGCAATCGTGCCGCCACTGCCTGTCTCCGGTTCGTTTCGCTTCTTGTGGCGCAGTGAGCGAACGCTCGTTGCGCGAACAATTGCTCTGTTAGTGATCGAATGATCGGATACGGACCGGGTCATGTCAAGGCGCTCGAACAGATTTCGATGGTGCAGCGCGGCAGGACAAGGGCGCGCCCGGCGCGTACCCGGCCTACACGCTTTCCTCGTCCCGATCGACACTATTCCGGGAAATCGAAAGCCGCCAATCAGCTTTCTGCTCAAGTCGCTGACAAGAATTAGAGATACGTTATATCATTGCGACCTCGCTTCACTTCGAAGCTTTACAGGTTCGTCAGAGGGGTCCGCTGATGGCTACATCGATTGCAGAACACCATGCCGTACGCGTCGCCCATGCCGAAGCGCACGCCGCCCTGCATGGGCTTGCGCTCACGCCGCTACGGCGTCAGGTGTATGCGGCGATCGTCGCCAGCGACCGGCCGATTGGCGCCTATGAACTACTGGACGCACTTGAGCCGCAGCGTGGCCGCGTGCCGCCCACGACCGTCTACCGCGCGCTGGACTTTCTGCTCGCGCACGGCTTCGTCCATCGGATCGAATCGAAGAACGCGTTCGTGGCCTGCTGCGAAGTCGGCCTGCCGCACAGCGGCCAGTTTCTGATGTGCGACGGGTGCGGGGCGACCGTCGAGATTCCCGGCGGCGATCTTGCCCAGCAGTTGTCGCATAGCGCGCCGGCGCACGGCTTCGAGGTGCACCGCCAGGTAGTCGAATTAAGCGGACTGTGCGCCCGCTGCGCCCGCGCGGCGCGGTCCACAGGTGCATCGGCATGAAAACCGGCGTGACCGCGAAAACCGGGCATGCCTGACGTTTGTGTTTCTTTCAACTCTCACGCAGCAGGAAACAACGATGAAGAAATTCGGCTCGATGTTGAACGGGGCGCGCCATGCGCTGAAGCTGTCGAAATACCTGGCCATGGGCGCGGTTGCCGCTGCTGCTTTCTCGCTCAGTCATAGCGCCTTCGCCGCGGATGCGAAAATCCCGGTGGTGGCAGCGGAAAACTTTTACGGCGACGTCGTGCAGCAACTAGGCGGCGACCGCGTCGACGTAACAAGCATCCTCAGCAATCCGGATCAGGATCCGCATCTGTTCGAAGCCAGCCCGAAGACGGCGCGCGCCTTGCAGCATGCGAGCCTTGTGGTCTACAACGGCGCCGACTACGATCCGTGGATGGCAAAATTGCTGGGCGCCTCCAAGAGTGCGAAGCGCACCACGATCGTCGCCGCGGATCTCGTCGGCAAGAAGGGCGGCGATAATCCGCACCTGTGGTACGACCCCGCGACCATGCCGAAAGTGGCGCGCGCGGTGAGCGCGGCGCTCGTCGCGGCTGACCCGGCGCACAAGTCGGCGTACGATGCGAACCTCGCGAAGTTTCTCGATTCGCTGAAACCCATCGACGCCAAAGTCGCCGGTCTGCATAGCCGCTACGCCGGCGTGCCCGTGACGGCGACCGAGCCGGTGTTCGGCTATATGTCGGACGCAGTAGGCCTCTCGATGCGCAATCTGCGCTTCCAGCTGGCGACGATGAACGACACTGAAGCAAGCGCGGCCGATATCGCCGCGTTCGAACGCGATCTGCGCGAAAAGCGCGTGCGCGTTCTGATTTATAACAGCCAGGCAACCGAGGCCCTGACCAAACGCATGTTGAAGCTCGCGCAGCAATCGAAGGTGCCGACCATGAGCGTCACCGAAACCGAACCGGCCGGCAAGACCTATCAGACGTGGATGCTGACGCAGCTCGACGCGCTGGGCACGGCGCTGGCTGCGGGCGATACTAGCGCAGCGGATGCGGCGGCTTCAACCGCCAAAGGAAAACCCCAATGACCGAGACTGGCCGCAGCACGCCAGCTAATGCATCTACAAGCGCATTAACCAGCGCACGCGCCAACACGCCCGTGCTCGAACTCGAGCACGTGACGCTCGAACTCGGCGGCCGCTCGATTCTGCGCGACACCGGGTTTGTGGTGAACCAGGGCGAATTCATCGGCGTGCTCGGGCCGAACGGCGCGGGCAAGACGACGTTGATGCGCGCCGTGCTCGGTCTCGTGCCGGCGGCGAGCGGCGCGATTCGCGTGCTGGGGCAGCCGGTCGAGCGCGGCAACGCGTCGATCGGCTATATGCCGCAGACGCGCAGTGCGCTGGCAGGACGCCGCGTGCGCGGCCGCGACTTCGTCGCCATGGCTGCCGACGGACACCGCTGGGGCCTGCCCCATGCGGACAGCAAGACCCGCGCGGATGTCGAGCGGGTGCTGGATCTGGTGGGCGGCCGCAAGCTGGCCGAGCGGCCGTTATCGGAACTGTCGGGCGGCGAGCGTCAGCGCCTGCTGCTCGCGCAATGCCTGCTCGGCAATCCCAAGCTACTGCTACTTGATGAACCGCTGATCAGCCTCGATCCACATCATCAGAAGAGCGTCGTCGAACTGGTGCGGCGCGTGCAGCAGGAACTCGGCATTGCTGTGCTGTTCTCGGCGCATGAACTGAACCCGCTTTTGAACTCGCTCGACCGCGTGCTGTATCTCGGCAGCGGCGTCGCCGCGCTCGGCACCGTCGATGAAGTCATTACAAGGCCGGTGCTGTCGCGTCTCTATGGTTCGCCGATCGACGTGATGCGCGTGAACGGCCGCATCTTCGTGATGTCGGGCGACGTCGAAGTCGAAAAACACGATCACGAGCACGAGCACGACGAGAACGGCGGCCATAGCCACTCGCACTCTCACGGGCATTCGCACGACCACGATGGTGCACACGGCCACTCACACCAGCACGACTCACGCGACGGACACACGCACGATGTTTGAATACGATTTCATGGTGAACGCGTTCGCGGCGTCGGGGATCGTCGCGGTGCTGGCAGGGATAGTGGGATATTTTCTGGTGATGCGTGGGCAGACCTTCGCGGGCCACGCGCTCTCGCACGTGGGCTTCACCGGTGCGACCGGCGCGGTCCTGATCGGCATCTCGCCGATCTGGGGGATGATCGGCTTCACGCTCGCGGCAGGGGTCGGCATGGGCGCGCTGGGCGAGCGGCTCGCCGGACGCGATGTAGCGATCGGCGTGATCCTGTCGCTGTCGCTCGGCTTCGGCTTGCTGTTCCTGCACTTCTTCACGGCGTACGCGACCCAGGTCACCGCGCTGCTGTTCGGCAACGTGCTCGGCGTGAATGCGTCGACGCTCGGCGTGCTGGCGGCGTTGGGTGTCGTCAGTTTGCTGGCGCTCGCGGCGATCATGCGGCCGTTGCTGTTTGCTTCGCTACAGCCGGAATTAGCTGAAGCCAAGGGCGTGTCGCTGCGTCTGGTGTCGGTACTGTTTCTGGCGATCGCCGCACTGGCCGTGGCGGCATGCACACAGATCGTCGGCGTACTGCTGGTGTTCACGCTCATGGTCGGACCGGCTGCCGCCGCGCAAAACGTGACGACGCGGCTTTCCACCGGTCTCGTACTCGCCGCCGTGTTCGCGCTGGTGCAGGCGTGGCTGGGATTGACCCTGGCGTTCTATACCGACTGGCCAACGAGCTTCTGGATCACCGTGCTGTCGGCTGTTGTGTATGGCGGGAGTTTGTTGAGGCGGCATTGAGGCGGCAACACAGTTGCATGCCGCCGCCCTCCTCCTGCAAGACTTCAACCAAACAGCACCTTCGCGTGATGCGCGAGATGGTCCTCGATGAAAGTCGAGATGAAGTAATAGCCGTGGTCGTAGCCCGCGTGACGGCGCAGCGTTAGCGGCTGCCCCGCAGCCTTGCAGGCAGCTTCGAACACATCCGGGTTCAGTTGCTCGGCGAGGAACTGATCCGCCAGCCCCTGATCGACCAGAATCCCTTGCGTGAACTTGCGCGACACGTGAGCGACCAGTTCGCTCGAGTCATACTGCTTCCACGCTTCGCGGTCTTCGCCCAGATAGCCGCTGAACGCCTTCACGCCCCACGGGCACTGTGAAGGCGCGGCGATCGGCGCGAACGCCGACACCGACCGATAGATCTCCGGGTTGCGCAGCGCCAGCATCAACGCGCCGTGACCACCCATCGAATGCCCGAAGATGCCAAGACGCGCGCCGTCCACTGGCAGATTCGCGAGTACCGTTTCGCGCAGTTCGTCGCGCACGTACGAGTACATCCGATACTGCTTCGCCCACGGCTGCTGTGTCGCGTCGACGTAAAAGCCCGCACCCACGCCGAAATCCCACGCCGCGCTTTCACCCGGCACGCCCGCGCCGCGCGGACTGGTATCCGGCGCGATCAGCGCGATGCCGTGCTGTGCCGCAAAGCGCTGCGCGCCCGCCTTGACCGGAAAGGTTTCTTCCGTGCAAGTCAGACCCGCGAGGTAGAACAGCGCGGGCACATTCGCACTGGCCTGCAAGGCCTGCGGCGGCAGATACACTGAGAAGCGCATCGGCAGACCGACAGTCTGCGAGTCGTGCCGGTAGATCCGCTGCTCGCCGCCATGGCAGGCATGCGACGACAATAGTTCAAGCATTCGCAATGCTCCTTTCTGTGCTGGGCCACTGACGTATCGGTGACGTATCGGTGCCGCGTTAGTACAGCACGACCGAGCGGATCGACTCGCCCTTCTTCATCAGATCGAAGCCTTCGTTGATGCGTTCGAGCGGCAGACGGTGCGTGATCAGGTCGTCGATATTGATCTTGCCTTCCATGTACCAGTCGACGATCTTCGGCACGTCCGTGCGACCGCGCGCGCCGCCGAATGCCGAGCCCTTCCACTCTCGGCCCGTCACCAGCTGGAACGGCCGCGTGCTGATCTCCTCGCCCGCTGCCGCCACACCGATGATGAACGACTGGCCCCAGCCCTTATGCGTACACTCCAGTGCCTGACGCATCACCTTGGTGTTGCCGATACATTCGAACGAGTAGTCCGCGCCGCCATCGGTGAGTTGCACGATGTGATCGACCACGTTCTCGACTTCGTTCGGGTTGATGAAGTGGGTCATGCCGAACTTCTTCGCCAGCTCCACGCGGCCCGGGTTGATATCGACGCCGATAATCTTGTCCGCGCCGACCATCTTCGCGCCCTGGATCACGTTCAGACCAATGCCGCCGAGACCGAACACCACCACGTTCGCACCCGCTTCGACCTTCGCCGAATACACGACAGCGCCCACGCCCGTCGTCACGCCGCAACCGATGTAGCAGATCTTGTCGAACGGTGCGTCTTCACGCACCTTCGCGACCGCGATTTCCGGCACGACGATGTAGTTCGAAAACGTGGACGTGCCCATGTAGTGAAACAGCGGCTTGCCGTCCAGCGAGAAGCGCGACGTTGCATCGGGCATCAGGCCGCGGCCTTGCGTCGAACGAATCGCCTGACAAAGATTGGTCTTGCGCGACAGACAGAATTTGCACTGGCGGCATTCCGGCGTGTAGAGCGGAATGACGTGGTCGCCCTTCTTTAGCGTGCCCACGCCCGGACCCACATCGACGATCACGCCCGCGCCTTCGTGGCCGAGAATCGCCGGGAAGATGCCTTCCGGATCGGCGCCCGAGAGCGTGTAGTAATCGGTGTGGCAAATGCCCGTCGCCTTCACTTCGATCAGGACTTCACCGGCGCGCGGGCCTTCCAGATCCACTTCTTCGATCGTCAACGGGGCGCCGGCTTTCCAGGCGATTGCTGCTTTGGTTTTCATCGTGAATGCTCCTGTGAGTCTATGAATGCTCTGGCGCGTCGCAGTGAGATATCGCGCGGCGTGCCGGTGTCGCGGTTCGGTTACTGCAGTTAATTCGTTTGCCAGGCTGTGAACGGACGATGTTGCTCTCGTCCGACATCGCGTGCCGGCCCATAACTTAGCGCGCGAAAGCCGTAATGGTATTGCAAAGTACGTCGCAGCATTGTCTGTAGCTGACATCGCTTCGGTTACCGTTGTGGGGGTTCGCCGAACCATGATTCGACGCGGCCATACAGATCGAGAAAGCGCGCGTAACGTTCGGCAAGCGCCGCATCGCCTTGTGGCCCGGCAACACGTGTCGCGCCCGGCGCAAGCGCGGCGAGATCGCTCGCGTGCCAATGCCCGCTCGCCAATCCGCCGAGAATGGCCGCGCCACGCGGCGCCGCGTTCGGACAATCCACGGCATGGAGCTCGACGTTCAGCGCATCGGCAAGCAACTGCCGCCAGCGTGCATCGACTGAACCACCGCCTGCGAGTTTCAATGTCGTTACCGTGGCGCCACTCGCACGGATCGCGTCGAGCCCGGCGCGCAGCGAGAACGCGACGCCTTCAAATGCGGCGCGCATCATCGTGCCACGCGTGTGGTCGAATGCAAGGCCAAGCCAGCCGCCGCGTGCGGATGGGTTAAGCCACGGCGTGCGCTCGCCGGTGAGGTATGGCAGGAAGGTGAGGCCTGGCGCGGCGATTGGGGTAGCGTCTGTTGCGTCACCAAGGGCCTCACCCGATGCGTTGCCTGAGGCACCGCCGGATGTATTGCCGAACGCAACGCTGCTCGACGCACCGCCGGACGCATCACCGAACGCTTCACGATAGGCATCGGCCCATTCATACGAGAGCCAGCCGCGCACGCGTTCGAGCGCGACGCCGACGTTTTGCATCGCCGCCATCCGATACCAGTGGTCACTCGCAGCTCGATAGCGATGCAAGCCTTTCACGGCTTGCGGTGCGTGTTCGGCGAGTACGACGATTTGCCCACCGGTGCCGGTGGTAAGCAACGCGTCGCCGTCGCTGGCGAGACCACTGCCGAGCGCGGCACATGGCGTATCGGCGCCGCCAATCGCGAGCACGATGCCGGCTCGCAGACCCAGCTCCTGCGCAGCTTTCTGCGACAACGCACCGCCCGCCGCATAGGAAGGTGCAAGCGGCGCAAACCACTCATGCCGCAATTCGAGCCGTTCAAGCAGTTCCCGATCCCACACACCAGCCGGATCGGCGAGCGCCGTCGCGCAAGCGTCGGAAGGATCGGTTGCGACCGCACCGCCCAGCGCGACACGCAGCCAATCTTTCGGTTGCAGCGCCCAACGCGTCTTGCGCGCGGACTGCGGTTCGTTCTGCACGATCCAACGCAGCAAAGGACCCGCCATGCCGGGTGCAACAGGATTCGGCTGCGGCTCGGGCCACTGATCGAGCAGGCCCAACGCGCGCGTGTCGGGCCAGAGCATTGCGGGGCGCACAGCTTCGCCATTGGCGTCGATCAGCACGACACCGTGCATCTGTCCGGAGAAGCCGATTGCCCGCACCTCAAGGCGCAAATCTTCAGGCAAACGCGCCGCCGCTTCGTATAGCGCGCGCCACCAGGTTTGCACCGAGATTTCCGCCCATCCCGGATGCGGCGTTTCGAGTGCATACGCGACACTCGCCGCTGCCTGCTCACGGCCGCTTTCGTCGACGATTGCTACTTTGAGGGAACCGGTGCCGAGGTCGATGCCAAGAAAACTCATGGGCGATAGAACGTCAATTTGAGCTTGGGGACAAGCACGCGAAAGGTGCCTGGAACGACGTATTTTCCGTCACCGCTACGCGGCTTCTGAAACGCGCCCGAATGTACGCGGAAAACCCGGAATCGCGGGTTAACCCCGCCCCGCCGCGAGCCACATCAAAACAGCACTATGCGTCGAGCGAGATACACCTCATTGATTCTCACACATATCTCGTTCAGACGGGCGCGAGCGGCATCAGCGCTGCCATCGCTGCTGCATGGGGCTTACGGCCGTTTTGCGCCGTACGCGCATTTCTTTTGGCTTTCAAATGGGCTTCATGCATATCGTCACCGGGAATGCCGGAATAGGCCCCAGTGGTCTTGTTGCAGCTTTTCGTTCCGCATACCTTGGAGCCATCCCAAAACGAGATGGTGGAGAGAGACAAAATGCAATCGAACACGGTTCACCCGTGCGACGAGCGACTGCCCGCGGGCCAGTTGCTTACGCTCGGCATTCAGCACGTTTTGGTGATGTACGCAGGCGCAGTTGCGGTGCCGCTGATCATCGGTGCGGCGCTGAAGTTGCCGAAAGACCAGATCGCGTTCCTGATCAGCGCCGATCTGTTTTCCTGCGGCATCGCCACGCTGATTCAGACTCTCGGTCTGTGGATCTTCGGCATCCGTCTGCCGGTCATCATGGGCTGCACGTTCGCGGCTGTCGGTCCGATGGTCGCGATCGGCACGAATCCTTCGCTCGGCATTCTCGACATCTTCGGCTCGACGATCGCGGCCGGTGTCATCGGCATCCTTCTCGCGCCGGCGGTCGGAAAGCTGCTGCGCTTTTTCCCACCGGTGGTGATCGGCGTGGTGATCTCGGTGATCGGCCTCTCACTGATGGAAGTGGGTATCAACTGGGCGGCCGGCGGCGTGGGCAATCCTGATTACGGCAATCCGGTCTATCTCGGCCTGTCGCTCCTTGTGTTGATGCTGATCCTGCTGATCAACAAATTCGCCAAGGGCTTCCTCGCCAATATCTCGGTGCTGCTCGGCATCGTTGCGGGCTTCATCATCGCGCTGGCACTCGGCCGCGTGAACATGGACGGCGTCACGCACGCACCGTGGGTCGGCATCGTGATGCCGTTCCACTTCGGCCTGCCGCATTTCGATCCGCTCGCGATCGCGACAATGGTCACCGTGATGTTCGTCACCTTCATCGAATCGACCGGCATGTTCCTCGCGGTCGGTGACATGGTGGATCGTCCGGTGGATCAGAAAACGCTGGTGCGCGGCTTGCGCGTCGACGGTCTGGGCACGCTGATCGGTGGCATCTTCAACTCGTTTCCGCATACCTCGTTCTCGCAGAACGTCGGCCTGATCGGCGTGACGGGTGTGAAGAGCCGCTTTGTCTGCGCGATGGGCGGCGTGATCCTGGTGCTGCTGGGCCTGTTCCCGAAGATGGCACAAGTGGTTGCCTCGGTGCCGGCTTTCGTGCTCGGCGGTGCGGGCATCGTGATGTTCGGCATGGTTGCGGCAAACGGCATCAAAGTGCTGGCCAAGGTCGACTTCGTGAAGAACCACCACAACCTGTTCATCGTCGCGGTGAGTATCGGCATGGGTTTGGTGCCGGTGGTGTCGCCGCAATTTTTCTCGAAGCTGCCGCCGGCGCTCTCGCCGCTGCTGCATAGCGGGATCTTGCTGGCGTCGGTATCGGCGGTCGTGCTGAACCTGATCTTCAACGGTGTGAAGAGCGAGAAAAAGGCGCAGTGCGAAATTCGCAAAGCCGGACATGATTTCGACGGACGCGGCGGGAATGAACCGCCGCGCGACGAGATGCTGCGTGCGGTGGATCTGCACTGAACGTCTGACTTGAGGAGAACCAGTGCCGCGCGACTGCGGTGCTGGAGGTGCTTGAGGTGCCTGCTCAGATGCTGGGGGGGGTGCCTGAAGTGAGTGAGGCACCTGAAGTCACGCACTCTCTGCACAAAAAAACGCCACGGCTTGCCGTGGCGTTTTTTATTCCCAGTCAACCCAGTCAACCCAGTCAACCCAGTCAACCCAGTCAACCCAGTCAACCCAGTCAACCCAGTCAAGCAGCGCGGCTGGCCTAAAACCGAGACCCGCCGCGCGCCTGCTCCAGGCTTAGCCCGCCGTCGCTGCCGAAGCCGCCACCGGCGCACTTGCCGCGCCGTAGTCGACCGGCGCATCCGCCGGACGCGGCTGCTCGCCAGCCCGTTGGATCCAGCCGCCGCCCAGTGCCTGGTACAAATCGACCAGGTTCTGGAGACGCTGCATGCGCGCGGTAATCAACGACTGCTGCGACGAGTACAGATCGGTCTGCGCAGTCAACACCGACAGATAGCTGTCGACGCCGTTCGTATAACGCAAGTTCGACAGATCCAGTCGACGCTGTTCTGCAAACGTATTGCGCTCCAGCGCCTGGATCTGCTGATCGTACGTGCCGCGTGCTGCGAGTCCGTCCGCCACTTCGCGGAAGGCCGTCTGGATCGCCTTTTCATACGTCGCGATCTGGACTTTCTTCTGGATATTGGCGAGATCGAGGTTGGCAAGGTTCTGCCCGCCTTCGAAGATTGGCAGCGTGATCGACGGCGCAAAGCTCCACGCCGCCGAACCTGGCTTGAACAGGCCACCGAGCGACGGGCTCAACGTGCCAAAGCTGCCGGTCAGCGAGACCTTCGGGAAGAACGCCGCACGTGCCGCACCGATGTTCGCGTTGGCCGCCAGCAAGTTCTCTTCGGCCTCCATGATGTCCGGGCGACGCGTCAGCAGATCGGACGGCAAACCGGCCGGAATATCCGTGAGGAGATTCTGGTCGTTCAACGTCAGACCCGGCGGCAAATCGGCAGGCAAGGGCTCGCCGAGCAACAGCACCAGCGCATTCTCACCCTGGGCGCGCAGACGTGCCTGCGCCTGCAGGTTCGCGTTGGCCTGCTCGACCACGGTTTGCGATTGCCGCAAATCGAGTTCCGAACCCGTCCCGTTATCGAATTGCAGCTTGGCGATCCGATACGACTCCTGTGACGTCTTCAGCGTGTTCTGCGTCACCGTCAGCAGATCGTCGAGCTCGAGCACCGTCAGGTACTGATCCGCGACTTGCGAGACCAGCGAGATTTCCGCCGCCTTGCGTGCCTGAGCGGTGGCCAGGTACTGCGCCAACGCCTGATCCTTCAGGCTTTGAATCCGCCCGAAGAAGTCGATTTCCCAGGAAGCGTTCAGACCGACCGAGTACGTGTTCGAGATTGTCTGGTTGTTGATAACCAGTTCTTTCGGTGTACGCGATTTGCTTTGCGAAGCCGCGGCGTCGAGCGTCGGGAACAGCCCCGCACGAACGATGCGGTACTGCGCCGCCGACGCCTGCATGTTCAGCACCGACACGCGCAGATCGCGGTTGTTCTTCAGCGCGATCTCGATCAACCGCTGCATGCGCGGATCGACGAAGAAGTCACGCCAGCCGATATCGGCCGCAGCCTGGCCGCTGGCACTGCGCGCCGAAATCGACGTGCCCGTTTGCCCCACGCCCGGCTGGGTCGCCCCCGGCTGCGTGTCATACACGCCGCCGGCCGGGAAAGTGCCCGTCACGGGTTCAGCCGGGCGGTGGTACTTCGGCGCCATCGTGCAACCGGCGGCGAACAGCGCAACCGCCACTGCAATCAAAGAGTGTTTTTGCATCTCAATGTCCGTCCTTGCCCGAGCCTTCATCAGTCGACCCGCCACCTTGGCCGTCATGCGGATGGTGCTGGTTGTAGTGTGCGAGCGCCTCATCCGGATCTTCCTTCTCGCCGCCGAACTTCGCGCGAATCACGACGAAGAACATCGGGATCATGAAAATCGCGAGGAAGGTCGCCGTCAACATCCCGCCGATCACGCCGGTACCGATTGCGTGCTGGCTGGCCGAACCCGCGCCGTTACTGATCGCAAGCGGCATCACGCCGAGAATGAACGCGAGCGAGGTCATCAGAATCGGACGCAATCGCAGACGCGCTGCTTCAAGCGCGGCCTCGACCGGCCCCATTCCTTGACCCACCTGCAGGTCGCGGGCGAATTCCACGATCAGAATCGCGTTCTTCGCCGACAGCCCCACCGTGGTCAACAGCCCCACCTGGAAGAACACGTCGTTCTCGAGTCCGCGCAGCGTAGCGGCCAGCAGTGCACCGACCACGCCGAGCGGCACCACCATGATCACCGAGAACGGAATCGACCAGCTTTCATACAGCGCCGCGAGACAGAGGAACACAACGAGGATCGAGATGCCGTACAGAATCGGCGCCTGTGAACCGGACTGGCGTTCCTGCAACGACAAGCCTGTCCATTCGTAGCCGATACCCGGAGGCAGCTTCGCCACGAGTGCTTCCATGGCCGTCATGGCCTGACCGGTCGACTTGCCCGGTGCCGCCGCGCCCTGGATTTCCACCGCCGAGATACCGTTGTAGCGCTCGAGCTTCGGCGAACCGTAGGTCCACGTGCCGTTTGCGAACGATGAGAACGGCACCATGGTGCCAGCCGAATTGCGCACGTACCAGGCGTTCAGGTCTTCCGGGTTCATCCGGAACGGTGCGTCGCCTTGCAGATACACCTTCTTGATCCGGCCATCGGTATCGAGGAAGTTGTTCACGTACTGCGACGCCCATGCGATCGAGAACGTCTGGTCGATCGCCGACAGCGACACGCCGAGCGCGGAAGCCTTCTCGTGGTCGATATCCACCTTGAACTGCGGCGTATCGTTCAGGCCGTTCGGACGCACCTGAGCCAGCGTCGGATCTTTCGAGGCCATGCCCAGCAGCATGTTACGAGCTTGCATCAGCTTCTCGTGGCCGATACCGGCACGATCCTGCAGTTCGAAGTCGAAGCCGGCAGCCGTGCCGAGTTCAGGAATCGACGGCGGATTCACCGGATACACCAGCGCATTCTTGTAGCTCGAGAAATGCATGAAGAGACGGCCAACCAGCGCCTGCACCTTCTGATCCGAATGCTGACGCACCGAATAGTCCTTCATCCGCACGAACACGAGACCCGCGTTCTGACCGCGGCCGGCGAAGCTGAAGCCGTTCACGGTGAAGGTCGATTCGACGATGCTCTTCTCGCCGTTGAGCAGATAGTCGGAGACGTCCTTCAGCGCGCGCGCCGTGGTTTCCTGCGTCGAGCCGGACGGCGTTTGCACCAGCACGAACATCGTGCCCTGGTCTTCGTCAGGCAGGAACGACTTCGGCAACTTCACGAACAGCAGGCCGACCGCGAAGATCACCACCATGTAGATGATCAGCCAACGGCCCGAGCGCTTGATCACGTGGTGAACGCCCGTGTGATATTTGTCGCGGCTCTTGTTGAACGTACGGTTGAACCAGCCGAAGAAACCGGTGGTTTTTTCCGCGTGACCCTTTTCGATCGGCTTGAGGATCGTCGCGCACAGCGCCGGCGTCAGAATCAATGCGACCAGCACGGACAGCACCATCGCCGCCACGATCGTCAGCGAGAACTGCCGGTAAATGGCCCCGACCGAGCCGCCCGAGAACGCCACCGGCACGAACACCGCCGACAGCACGAGCGCCACGCCGACCAGCGCGCCGGTAACCTGCTCCATCGCCTTGACGGTGGCGTCGCGAGGTGACAAGCCCTCCTCCTGCATCACCCGCTCGACGTTTTCAACCACCACGATCGCATCGTCCACCAGCAAGCCGATCGCCAGCACGAGCCCGAACATGGACAGCGTATTGATCGAGAAGCCCACCAGCCCCATCACGGCGAACGTGCCCAACAGCACCACCGGCACGGCGATCGTCGGGATCAGCGTGGCGCGCAGGTTCTGCAGGAACAGGTACATGACCAGGAACACCAGCACGATACCTTCGAGCAGCGTCTTGACCACTTCTTCGATCGACAGGCGCACGAACGGCGTGGTGTCGTACGGATATTGCACGACCAGACCGTGCGGGAAGTACTTCGACAGTTCGGCGACCTTCGCACGCACTGCCTTGGCCGTAGCCAGCGCGTTCGCGCCGGTAGCGAGCTGAATACCGAAGCCCGCTGTCGGCTGACCGTTGTACTTGGTGTCGAAGTTGTAGTTTTCGCCACCGAGCTCGATGCGCGCCACGTCCTTGATGCGGACTTGCGAGCCGTCCGGATTGACCTTCAGCAGCACGTTGCCGAACTGTTCAGGCGTATTCAGCAGCGTGGCTTCCGTAATGGTTGCCTGCAGCACCTGCCCCGGCACCGACGGCGTACCGCCGAGCGAACCGCCCGCGACCTGCACGTTCTGGTTGGTCAGCGCGGTCTGCACATCCACCGGCGTGAGGCCGAAGTTGGTCAGCTTGTTCGCATCCAGCCAGATCCGCATTGCGTACTGCGAGCCGAACAGCGTCACCGTACCCACACCGTCGATCCGGCTGACCGGATCTTCAATGTTCGACGCGACGTAGTTCGCGAGGTCGTACTTGTTCATGCTGCCGTCTTCGGACACGAATGCCATCACCAGCAAGAAGCTGCTGCTCGACTTCGTGACCTTGGTACCCAACTGCTGCACAGCTTGCGGCAACAGCGGCGTGGCGAGCTGCAGCTTGTTCTGCACCTGCACCTGCGCGATGTCAGGATTGGTGCCGGCTGCGAACGTCAGCGTGATCGTTGCCGTACCCGAGTCGTCCGAAGTGGACGACAGATACAGCAAGTGGTCGAGACCACTCATCTGCTGCTCGATCACCTGCGTGACGGTGTTTTCCACCGTCTTCGCCGATGCACCCGGGTACGTTGCACTGATCTGCACAGCCGGCGGTGCGATGGTCGGGTATTGCGCGATCGGCAATGTAAAGACCGACGCGATACCCGCGAGCATCAGAATAATGGCGATCACCCATGCAAAAATCGGGCGATCAATAAAGAACTTTGCCATGAGGCGGGCTCCCTGTTATTACGCGCCCGATGCAGCAGAAGCGGGTTGCGCCGTCTGCGTAGCACCGCTGGCGGCCGGCGCACCCTGAGCGGATGCGTCGGAAGCGGGTGTGGTGGGAAGTTGCGCGGCAACGGCCTTGACCTCCTGCCCCGGATGCGCCTTGTCGGTGCCCTGGACAATCACGCGGTCGCCGGCCTTCAGGCCGCTTTCCACCACCCAGTTCGAACCGTACGTGCCCAAAGTGACGAGCTGACGCAATTCGACCTTGTTCTTGTCGTCGACGACAAGCGCGGTCGGCTGACCCTTCTGGTCATGCGTGATACCGACTTGCGGCACGACGATCGCATTGTCGTTGACACCTTCTTCGATCCTGGCGCGCACGAACATACCCGGCAGCAACACCTTGTCCGCGTTCTTGAAGATCGCGCGAACCGTAACCGAACCGGTGCTCTGGTCGACCGTCACGTCGGTGAACTGCAGCTTGCCCTTTTCCGAATAGGTACGGCCGTCTTCGAGAATCAGCGAGACCTTGGCGGCGTCCGGGCCGCTCGTCTTCAGGCGCCCCTCCTGCACTTCGCGGCGCAACTTCAGACCGTCGAGGCTGGACTGCGTCAGATCCACGTAGACCGGATCGAGTTGCTGGACCGTTGCCAGCAGCGTGGCCGCGCTCGCCTGCACATACGCGCCCGGCGTGACTTGCGACACGCCGACCTGGCCGGTTACCGGTGAGGTTACGTCTGTGTAGCCGAGGTTGATCTGCGCCGTGTCGACCGCTGCCTTGCCGGCGGCCACGTCAGCCGCGGCCTGGCCTTCTGCGGCGACCGCGTTGTCGTAGTCCTGCTTGCTGACCGCGTTGGCGGCAACCAGCACCTTGTAGCGGTTGGCCTGCGCGGTGGTCGACACGAGATTGGCCTGAGCCTTCGCCAGCGTTGCCTTCGCGTTGTTCAACGTCGCGATATAGGGCGCCGGATCGATCTTGTACAGACGCTGACCTGCCTTGACCTCTCCACCTTCCGTGAATTCGCGGCGCAGCACGATACCGTCGACCCGTGCACGCACTTGCGCGACGAGGAAGGCACTGGTGCGGCCCGGCAATTCGGTGACGACGGGCACCGCCGTCGGCTGGACGGTGACGACGCCAACTTCGGGCGTTTGTTGCGGCGGGGCAGATTGTTTTGGTCCGCACGCTGCCAGCAATACGGCAGCCGTCGCGGCACTGATTAAGCGGAATGGAACCCGTTCGACGCGCATGGAGCGACCTCTGTCAAAGACTGAGAATGAAAAAGTGCGCGCATCCCTACCCCGGGGACGACAGCGCACACATGCGTCTTGCGACGCCTGACCGGAAGCCCGTGGATGCAAACCGCACCTGCAGGGGCATCCTGAGTGAAATGCGCCATACCGGGGAAATGCCGCACGGCGCCGCCCATCCGGGCACGGCGCAAGAGCGTTTTGAAAGGCAACAGTGACGGATATTAACCGGTCGTCACGGCTTGGGCTATCCGATCGTGGGATGCTATTATATATACATCCACGAATGCATGTAAAAGTGCGTTTACATCTTTGCAGGCAGGGGGCCTGCAAAGATCGCTTCGCAAATTGCTTAACAGTAGACAGATTGTCATCGAGCGTCCTGAAAAACGCCCGGGAAAACCCCACAATCAGGCAGGTCACACCGATATGGTCAGAAGAACCAAAGAAGAAGCGCAGGAGACGCGCAATAGTATTCTCGACGCGGCCGAACGGGTTTTCTTCGAGAAGGGTGTATCGCGCACGTCGCTCGCCGACATCGCGCAGGCAGCCGGTGTCACACGTGGCGCGATCTATTGGCACTTCGCGCACAAAAGCGATCTGTTTACCGAAATGTTCGACCGCGTGCTGCTTCCGCTGGACGAACTCAAGGCCGCTTCGCAAGACCCCAATGAACCCGACCCGCTCGGTCGTTTGACGGAAATCTGCACGGTCTGCCTGCGCGACACCGCCAACGACCCGCGCCGCCGGCGGGTGTTCGACATCCTGTTTCTGAAGTGCGAACTGGTCGAAGAGATGGGACCGGTGATGATCCGCTATCAGACCAATATGCGCGAAGGGCTGAAGAAGATCGAAGGCGGTCTGCGCAACGCGATCTCCAAAGGCCAACTGCCCGCCGATCTCGACACGAAGACGGCAGCCGCGATGGTGCACGCGTTCGTCAGTGGCTCGCTGCGCGACATGCTGTTCCTGCCGGATGCGACCGATTTCGGCAAGCACGGGGAGCAGATGGTCGCCGGGATGTTCGATGCGCTGCTGCTGAGTCCGGCGTTGCGCACCGGGAATCGGACGGCGCCAGCCGCCCGGTTACCCGGTCAGACTAGCTAGATACTTACGCCGCGACCCGGCGCGCCCGCGCCGTCTGATTCGACGTGTAGATATTGCCGCGTTCGAGCGGCGCCCCACCCTGCACTGTGGCAATCCACTGCTCCGTACTCGCCACCGCCGCGAAGTTCGACTGTAAGACCACACTGAAGACCCGGTGAATCTCCTGCGCACTCGCAAAGCCCGCGCTGTTCTCATAGGGCAGCGAACCGGTTGCGTCGTGCAGAAATTCGACGGCAAACCCTGCATGCCATGCGTGGTTGATCGTCGACGCGTCGCAATTGTGCGTCATGTAACCGACGACCGTCAGCGTGTCGACCTGCTGCGCGGCCAGCCAGTCGGCGAGATCAGTGCCGGAAAAGGCGCTCGCCAGCGACTTCTCAATATAGTGATCGCGTGCCCGCTCACCCACCACCGGATGCAGTTCGGCGCCTTCGCTGCCGCGCGCGAACACCGGCGAGCCGGCCGACGAGAAATGTTGCACCACCACCACCGGCACGCCGGCAGCGCGCGCCGCGTCCATCGCGCGGCCGACGTTCGCCAGCGAGGTTTGCACATCCGGGTATTCGATCGGCAGATCGCCGGTGACGTATTCGTTCTGCACATCGATGACGATCAGCGCGCGGCGGGGTGCGGTCATGGCAAGACTCCTGTCAGATAAGGCTCGCGCTGCGTGGCCCGGGGCGGGCGCTGCACAGGCAGCGGCGATGACTGCATTGTTCGTCACCCGCCGCTTCCCCGATAGTGACCCGAATGACAAGATTCGCTAGAATCGGGCCATCGTTGGATCATCGTTGAATTTCATAGGGCGGCTGCGACTGATGGCTACACCCACCTCCCCCAGTGCGGCGCGCGACGATGCACCCCGTCACGTCGTCGCGGTAGTCGCTTTCGATCGCATCAGCCCGTTCCATCTTTCGGTGCCGTGCGTGGTATTCGGCGAAGAGCGCAGCGGCAATGGCCTGCCTGATTTCGACTTTCGCGTCTGTGCGGCTGAAGCTGGCGTGCTGACCACCACGGCCGGTTTCTCGATCGCCGTCACGCATGGGCTCGAAGCGCTCGCCGACGCGGATACGATCATTGTGCCGAGCTGGCGTGATCCGAACGAAACACCACCCGCCGCACTGCTCGAGGCATTGCGCGCCGCCCACGCACGCGGCGCGCAACTGGTCGGGCTGTGTCTGGGCGCGTTCGTGCTGGCGGCCGCCGGCATCCTCGACGACCGGCCGGCCTCCACCCATTGGGCGTGGGCGGACGACTTCGCACGCCGCTATCCGTGCGTGCGGCTCGATCCCGACGTGCTCTATGTCGACGACGGCAACGTGGTGACTTCAGCCGGCACCGCCGCCGGCCTCGACTGCTGCCTGCACGTGCTGCGCAAAATGTGCGGCGCGCAGGCCGCGAACTATGTCGCGCGCCGGCTGGTCGTGCCGCCGCATCGGCAAGGCGGCCAGGCGCAATTCATTCAGCAGCCGGTGGCGCCGAACGTGCGCGGCGACCGCCTGTCCTGCCTGCTCGATTGGGTCAGGGGAAATCTGGATGCGCCGCATACGCTCGACACCCTTGCCGAACGCGCCTTGATGAGCCGCCGCACTTTTACCCGGCGTTTCCGGCTGGCCACTGGCGCAACCGTCGGCGCATGGCTGCTGGCACAGCGGCTCGCCCGCGCGCAGCAGTTGCTGGAAAGCACGGATGAGTCCGTGGAAGCGATCGCGGGGATTGCGGGCTTCGGCTCGACCGCCTCGCTACGGCAACATTTCGCGGAGGCGTTCCGCACCTCGCCGTCTGCATGGAGACGGGAGTTTCGCGGCGTGTGAGCGCGGTCGGTGGGTAGGACCGGCAAAAGCGGCTAAAGCGTTCAGGGGCCGCAAACGCCGTATGGCCGACGGCGTTTCGTAGCCACCCACCAGGATTTCGTAGTCGCGCCGGCGCGACAGCGGTGGGCCAAGCCAGGCCGTCACTGTTCGCTAATCCAGCGCGCCACATACAACAGCAACGCCACCAGAAAAATCATCACTGCCCACGCCCAATTCGGGACCGCATGCGGACCCGAGTCGCGATGCGAGACCTCATGCGACACACCGTGGGATGCCCCATGCGCCGCGCTCGCCGCCCGCCCGGTCAGCGCATTGGCATGTTCGGTACGGTTGCGTCGAGCGATGCCACTTAGCGTGATCGGGCGCAGAAACACGTGCTGCCGACGCGCCCCTGATCCACGTGCCCGGTTCGGCCCTTGCCCATGTTTGGCGCGAACGACCGCACCGAACTCGTCGAAAAAATCGTCGGCCAGTTGATGCAGCGCGTTTTCTAGCTGGCGCGTGGGCAGTTCGGCGAGCGGCCCGGACGAGGTCGCCCAGATCGTGTAATCGATCCGCGTGCCCCGCTCCCTGCCGATGCCATGCGCGCCATCGTCCGCGCGCAACCGCACTTCGATCTGTCCGCGTAACGCGCCGATACCCTCGGCTCGCGCCTTGAAGTTGATGGTGCGGCGCTGCGCGTCCGCCGGTCCGGAATCCTGACCGGCTACGTGGGCCCGCGCTTCGTAACGCGCGCGCAACGGCCCGAGCGGCACGGTCATGGTGAGCGCATATTCGCCGTGGCCAAGCCGCGTGAACGATTCGCAGTTGTCGAGGCTGGCACGCAACAAGGCGAGGTCCTGCAACGCGTCCCAAACGTCGGACGGCGTAAGCGGAATCCGTAACGCGTCGTTCACTTCCATGGCAGCCTCCCCCGATGAACGCGCGACAGCCGGTCAGGACGTCTGATCGATACGGTCGACGCGCGATGCGTAAAACGCGAGATATCCTTTTATTCTTATCGCCGCCTCGAGCGGCGTCTCGTAGCTCCACACGGCGTTTTCGATCAGGCCGCCTTCGGTGCGCAGATGGTAATACGAAGCATCGCCCTTGAACGGGCAGTGCGAAGTGTGTGTTGAGCGTTCAAGGCGCGCCATGTTCACATCGCCGCGCGGGAAATAAAACACGTCCGGCAGGCCGGTTTCGGTGAGCGTCAAGCCGGCCTGGGTGTCGGCCATTGTCACGCCGCCGTGAATCACCCGCACCCGGTGGTTATTGCCGCTAATGACGATGGTGTGCCCGCCCGTGCTCGCGCCGGCGCCGGGGCTTCCGTGGGGTGTCAAGGCATCGCTCATGTCTCGGCTCCGTATTGGTGTGCGGTCGTGCAAACAAAAAAGCCACGGGGGGCGCCCGTGGCTTCATTATCGGCCAAACTTCAGCCAATTGCGCGACCTTCCTGAATGCCGCCCAGGCGTCTCGCCCGGCGCCGTTCAGGGAGGTGAGCCGCTTATTGCGTATTCCAGTAGAACGCCGCCTTGGCGGTGCCCTTGGCCGGAATCGTCACCGACTTGGTCTGGTCGTTATCCTTATATCGCGCATGCACGGTGTAGCGGCCCGGGCGCAGCCTGGCCAGCATATACGGTCCGCGTGACGTGGCGCTCAGCACCTCGCCGTTGTGCGCGTCGACCACTCGCACGTGGACGTCGGCGAGAAAATCAGAGCCGGGACCGGTGAAGCGCAGCGACAACGGCCACTGGCTTTGTGCGTGCTGCAGTGCTTTCGATTCGTCGAGACCGACGCCGCCCGACACGAACGAGACGTCGCCCTGATGCTGAATTTGCGGCAGGCCGCCACCGTTGGCGTTGCCCGCGCTGCTTTCGTCGGTGGTGGTGCCACCCGTTACGTCACTCGCCTGCGCATAAGCGCCGCCCGCCAGACCGAGCGTGAGCGCTGCACATACGGCGGCGGCTACGATCCTTCGCTGATTGCGTTGGGTTTTCATCGGTTCGCTCCTTCTTAAGGTCCTTGTCGTCCGGCGTCCCTCAGAGGGTCCGGATCAAGGCAGACGCAACCTGCGTGCCAAGCGTCAGTTCGCGTCGTCTGGAAACCGCTGCTGCGCCACGCCATGCGGCGCAGAGCGCCCTTCTTCACGAGTTTGATGCGGGTGACGAATACCGGTCCTTCGGCAGTAAGTGCAAGGACCGGCAAGCGTTACATCAATTTCCGGGCGGATCGGCCAGCGTATCAGTCAAAGTGCCGGCCAAACGATCATCTACGCCATCAATCAGCCGACCTGCTAACCGATCCGCCTAATGCCTAACTTCAGCCGAGATCGACCGGCACGAAGATCTGCGCGTTGTCGCGCTGGATCAGCAACGCGATGCTGTTGCCCGCTCCGGCGATCATCTGCTTCAACTGATCGACGCTCGTGACCGGCCGGCCGTTGACCGCCAGAATCACGTCACCCGGCTGGATGCCGGCGTTTTCAGCCGCACCGCCCGATTGCTGCACCAGCAGACCGTGCGACACCGACGCGCCGCTCTTTTCTTCCGGCGTCAGCGGCCGCACCGCCACACCGAGACGGCCTTGCAACTGGGTCGGCTGATCGGCCATATCCGAAGCCACCTTCGCGTCCGACAACGAGCCGATCGTTACCTTCAGGTCCTTGGTGGCCTTATCGCGCCACACCTGCACGGTGGCCGAACTGCCCGGCGCCAGACCTGCGACTTGCGACGGCAGATCCGATGAATCGCTGACTGGCTCACCATTCACCGACAGAATCACGTCGCCCGGTTGCAGGCCGCCCTTGGCGGCCGGACCGCCCGGATCGACCGAGCTGACGAGCGCGCCTTGCGGCTTCTGCATACCGAACGAATCAGCAAGCGTCTGGTTCATGCCCTGCACCGCGACGCCGAGACGTCCGCGGCTCACGTGGCCGGTCTTGACGATGTCGTCCTTGACCTTGATCGCTTCATTGATCGGGATAGCGAACGAAAGACCCTGGAAGCCGCCGGTCTGCGAATAGATCATCGAGTTGATGCCGATCACTTCGCCCTGCAGATTGAACAGCGGGCCGCCCGAGTTACCCGGGTTCACTGGTACGTCGGTCTGGATGAACGGCGTGTAGTTTTCGTTCGGCAGCGAACGCGATTTCGCGCTGATGATGCCCGAGGTCACCGTGTTGTCGAAGCCGTAAGGCGAGCCGATCGCGACCACCCACTGGCCGACCTTGCTCTGACGCGGATCGCCGATCTTCACGATCGGCAGATTGCTCGCGTCGATCTTCAGCACGGCGACGTCGGATTGCTTGTCGGCGCCGATCACTTTCGCCTTGAATTCACGTTTGTCGGTGAGCTTCACGGTGACGACGTTCGCGCCATCCACCACATGGGCATTCGTCAGAATATAGCCGTCACTGCTGACGATAAATCCCGAACCCAGACTCGCGCTCGGCTGATCGGGGGCATCGCCGCCGTCGCCGCCTTGCATGCCCGGCATGCCGCCGAAGAAGTGCTTGTAGAACTGATAGAAGGGATCGCTCGGATCGATCGGCAACTGGTTGCCACCGTTGCCGCCATTACCGCCGTTGCTACGCAATGCCGTCTGCTTGACCACATGCTTCGCGCTGATGTTGACGACAGCCGGGCCATAGGTCTCGACCAGACCCGAGAAATCGGGGATGCCGGTTTTCGCCGCGGCTTCGGCAGGCATCATCGCGGCCTGCGCCGGCGTGATTACCTGCGGCGCGGGCACGTCGCGATGCCCCGCCACATAGCCGGCGGAGAGCGCAACGGCGACAGCCACTGCTACAGCGCTGCGGGACAAGGTTTTCGCGTTCATCGTGTACTCCTGACTGGGAGAAAGAGGCTTTGGAATGAGATGAAGCGTACGTGGCATCGCTTAAAAGAGTCTTAAGCAGCGTCAGATCGCTTCCAGCCGGCTTTTGAGGCTTGTTTCAGCCTCGCTTAAGCCACGTTCGAGCCACTTTACGAACAGAAAGCCTCACATTCTCAGAAGCGCACTTCGACCTGCAAACCACCCGTTGGAGATTCGTCGAGTCTCACCGCCGCATGGTGTTGCGTAGCGATGCGGCGCACGATCGCGAGCCCGAGACCGCTGCCCGCCACGTCAGTACGAGCGCGGTTCGCGCTGGCGCCGGCCCGGTAGAAGCGATCGAACACACGGTCGCGTTCGGCCGGTTCGATGCCCGGTCCGCTGTCGGCAATCCGCACCACCGGATGCCCTTCGTCGACATGCAGACTAACGTCGACGCGGCCGCCTCGCGGCGTGTATTTGGTTGCGTTATCAACGAGGTTGTTGAACATGACGCGCAGCGCGTCGGCGTCGCCAGTCACCGTAGCGGGTTCGCTCGTCTCGATACCGAGATCGACGCCGCGATTCTGCGCAAGCGGCGCGTATGCCACGACACAGTCCTGCAGCAACGCATGCAGATCGATCGCGTTGGTGGCAGCGAGACCGTCCGGCTCCGAACGCGCAAGCGCCAGCAATTGTTCAGCGAGACGTGTGGCGCGCGTGACGCCCGCTTGCAGATCGGCAAGCGCTTCGCTGCGCGCGGCGTCGTCTTTCGCGCGGGCCACGAGTTGCGATTGAATCTGCACGGCGGCGAGCGGCGTGCGCAATTCGTGTGCGGCATCGGCGACAAATGCTTTCTGAATATCCAGCGCCGTGGCGAGCCGTTCAAGCAGCCCGTTCAACGCGCGCACGAGCGGCTGGACTTCGAGCGGCAGACGCTGATCGGGCAATGGGTCGAGCGCCTCGGGATGACGCGCGTCGAGGGCGCTGGTCACGCGCCGCAACGGCCGCAGTCCGCGCCCGACAACCACCCATACCGCCACGCCCAGTAGTGGCAGCAGCACGATCAGCGGCCACAGGGTTCGCAAGGCAACGTTCGCCGCGAGCCGGTTGCGCACCGAAACCGGCTGCGCCAGCTGCACGACGTTATCGCCGACGATCGCGCCGTACACACGCCAATCGCCGCGATCCGTATGCTCGGTCGAAAAGCCAAGTTCGGCGCGCGGCGCGAGCGGCGCACGCGGACGCGAGTAGTACATCAACACGCCGTTGCGATTCCAGATCTGCAGCACGATGCCTTCGTCGCCGGTGTCGCGCGAGCCAAGCACTTGCGAGAACGGTTCCGCCGGCAGCGCCGCGGCGATCTGCTCCAGCTGGTAATCGAACAGTTCGTTGGCTTCGGCAAGCGCTTGCCGGTAGATCAGCCAACCCGCAATGCCGACACCGAGCAACACCAGCGCCAGCAGCCAGAACAACAATTGACGGCGAATCGAACGCATCGGCTCAGGCGTCCTTGGCGATCATGTAGCCAAGACCGCGCACGTTGCGGATCAGGTCCGCGCCGAGCTTCTTGCGCAGCGCGTGAATGTAGACCTCGACGGTATTGCTGCCGATCTCCTCGCCCCAGCCGTACATTTTTTCTTCGAGCTGGCTCTTCGACAGCACCGCGCCGGGCCGTGCGATCAACGCTTCGAGCAGGGCAAATTCACGCGCCGACAACGCGACCGGTGCACCGTCGAGCGTGACCTGGTGCGAGGCCGGATCGAGCGTCAGGTTGCCGTGGCGAATCGTCGAATCGCTGCGGCCGGATTGGCGGCGAATCAGCGCGCGCATGCGGGCGCCGAGTTCGTCGAGATCGAAAGGTTTGACGAGGTAATCGTCAGCGCCGGCGTCGAGACCTTTGACGCGATCGGCGACCGCATCGCGCGCGGTGAGGATCAGCACCGGCGTGGCCTGGCCTTTGGCGCGCAGCGTGCGCAGCACCTCGAGCCCGTCGCGTTTGGGCAGGCCGAGATCGAGCAACACCAGATCGTAAGGTTGGCTGGTCGCCGCGCTGAGCGCCGCTTCGCCGTCTTCCACCCAGTCGACCGCGAAGCCCTCGCCGCGTAGTGCCTTGCGCACGCCTTCGGCGATCATCCGGTCGTCTTCGACTAGCAATATGCGCATGGTTGGTACGGTCCCGAAACATTTGATGATGCCGCATTCTAGCGCCCGGCCCGACATGCGCGCCGCACGACGCTTTTTCACCGCAGCCTGGCGGCATGTCTCTACAATGAGCGCTTTGCGTCGCGCAGCGGTTTTCCGCGCATCAAGCGATGCTCCGACACACTTTGGATTGCCGCGCGCCACTGCGCCCCGAAATCCTGCTTCTTCGCCTGTCCATGACGCACGCTTTTTTGCCCGCTTTTCTGTTATCTCCCGCACGCCGTGTGGCGTTGCGTCCACTCTCCTCTGCTTCCGCCGACTCCATGCCGCGCCGGTTCGCGCCGCGCGCGGCGGCGTTGCTGCTTGCCTGCGCCGCGCTCGGCTGCGGCGTATCGCTGCCGCTCACCGCGCAGGCTCGCGTCAAGGCCAAACATCCGAGCGTCAACGTCACCACCGTGTTGCCGCAACCGGTGATGGTCGGCCTGCAGCGCGCACACGTACCCTTGTCGTCGATCAGCGTGGTAGTCGAAAAAGTCGGCGATCGCACGCCAATCGTCGCACTGAACGCCGGCAAACCGATGATGCCCGCCTCGACGATGAAGCTCGTCACCACATACTCCGGCCTCTCGATCCTCGGCCCGGACTATCGCTGGCGTACGAGCGCCTACGCGGACGGCACGCTCGACGCTAACGGCGTGCTGCACGGCAATCTCTACATTCAAGGCACGGGCGATCCGAAACTCGTGCCCGAGGAACTGATCGACCTCGTGCAGAAGATCCACAAGGCGGGCATCAACGGCGTCGACGGCGCACTGGTGCTCGACAAGCGCTATTTCGACGCCTCCACGCGCGATCTGCCGCCGTTCGACGACGACGCCACCGCGCCTTACAACGTCGGCCCCGATCCGCTGCTGTACGCCTTCAAATCGCTGTCATTCACGCTGACGCCTTCACCGGACGGCAGCGTCGCAATCGACGTGCTGCCCGCGCTCTCGCAGTTGCAGATCGACAATCAGATGCGCGCGGTCAATGGCCCCTGCCGCGGCGACGCAGCCTCCGTCTCGCCTACCGTGACGCAGCAACCCAATGGCACCGTGGTAGCGTCGTTCACTGGCGACTACTCCGTGCGCTGCGGCCCGCGCACGATCAACGTGGCGGTGCTCGATCACTCCGCGTTCTTCGCGGGCGGTTTCCTCGCGCTGTGGCAGCAAACCGGAGGCACCTTCAGCGGTACAACCCGCGAAGGCGCGGTGCCGGTCGGCGCGCGCCTCGTCGCCACGCACCAGGGGCCGGTGCTGTCCGACATCGTTCGCGACATCAACAAGTTCAGCAACAACACGATGGCGCGCAACCTGTTCCTGACAATCGGCGCGACGGAAGAAAGGCCGCCCGCCACGCCCGAGAAATCGGCGCGCGCCATCGAGGCGTTTTTGCGCCGCGACAGCATCGACATGGAATATCTGACGCTCGACAACGGCTCGGGCCTCTCCCGCGACGAGCACATCACCGCGCTCTCGCTCGCCGATCTGCTGCAGCGGGCCAACGCGAGCCCGGTCGCTCAGGTGTTCGTGGAGTCGCTGCCGATCGCGGGTGTCGACGGCACGATGCGCAACCGCTTGACCAACCAGGGCGCGGGCGGCAATGCGCACATCAAAACCGGCACCTTGCGCGACGTGCGCGCGATCGCCGGTTACGTGGCCTCGGCGGACGGCAACAGTTATGTGGTCGTCAGCCTGATCAACGACCCGCATTCGGAAGCCGCGCGCGCCGCGCATGACGCCTTGCTCGAATGGGTTTACCAGGGCCCGTCGCAAGGATTTACGAAGGTCTCCGACCCCGTCGTCGAACCGCGCAGCAGCAAGCCCAGGAAAAACCCGCACAAGCGCGCCGCCCATTGAGTATTCCTTCTATAGAAGCCGCGCGCCGCAACGCGCCCAAGCGTGTACGCTGTCGGGCAGTGTTTGAAGCGCGCGTAAAACGCAATGCGTAGTGCGCGAGCCGCGTATCCGTTACGGTCGCGCGGCCGAATCAAACGATAACGACAACGTCCGTTGCGGCAAGCGCAGCGGCCAGGGACCACGGAGGAAGACACAATGCAATTCGATGCCGAATTGCTGCTGCTCGCCATGGCGCCAGTCTTTCTCGCATGCATTGGCTGGGAAGCGTGGCACCTGCGGCGCACGCGCCCCGGCGCGCAGCTCTATAGCTGGCGCGACACGTTCTGCAACGCCGCGCTCGCACTGATGCAGCAAGCCGCCGACAAGCTCGCGTGGCTCGCGATCATCCCCGTCTATGCGTTTTTCTACGACCACTATCGCGTCTATACCTGGCAGGCGAGCTGGGTGTCGTTCGTCGTGCTGTTCGTTGCTCAGGATCTGCTCTATTACTGGTTTCACCGCTGCAGCCACCGCGTGCGCTGGCTGTGGGCCGCGCATGTCGTACATCACTCGTCTGAGCGGATGAATTTTTCCACCGCATTCCGGCAGAGCCTGATGTATCCGGTTGCCGGCATGTGGCTGTTCTGGATTCCGCTCGCCGTGTTCGGCTTTCCGCCGAAGCAGATCGTCGCCATCGTGCTGATCAACCTCGGCTTCCAGTTTTTCGTGCATACCCAGGCGATCGGCAAGCTCGGCTGGCTCGAATACGTGCTCAACACGCCGTCGATTCATCGCGTGCATCATGCACGCAACGACCGCTACATCGATCGCAATTACGCAGGCGTGCTAGTGATCTGGGATCGCCTGTTCGGCAGCTATGTCGAGGAAGATCCGCACGACGCGCCGGTGTACGGCATTGTCGAGCCACTTCACACGTATAACCCGTTGAAGGCGACGTTTCATGAATGGGCGTCGATGGCCGCCGATTTCGTGAGCGTGCGAGGCTGGCGCAACAAGTTGCGCGCGCTGTTCGCGCCGCCCGCCTGGGCAACGGATTATCATGCGCGCCGCGCTGCCAGTGCGGGCGCGAGTGCCGCGTCATCCGGCGGCGCTACGGGCATTGAAGAAAACCATACGGCCGCGTTTCAAACACCGCGCAGACCGTAGAAGATTCTGTAAGCTGTCGTCACGCCGCTGAAGCGGTGGGCGCTGCCTGCAATACATGGCATAAGGGCCACACATACGAGGAGATGTAGTCAAAATGAATCAAACAACGTCGAAGAAGCGCAGTTTCGTACGCCTCACCCAGATCGCCGTCGCCAGTGCCGCATTTGTGCTGCTCGCGGCTTGCGGCGGTGGTGGCGGCGATAACAACAGTTCAAGTAGCACGCCGGCTGGCGGCGTGAAACTGCAGGTCGTGTCGTTCGGCGACAGTTTGTCGGATGTCGGCACGTACGCGCCGGTGATTCAGTCGAGCTTCGGCGGCGGCCGCTTCACGACCAACCCGGGCGAAGTGTGGACCCAGAAGGTCGCGGAGTACTACGGCGGCACGTTGACCGCCGCGTATGTGGGCGGCTTCGGTCAACCGCTGGTCGCGACGGGCGGGTTCGGCTACGCGCAAGGCGGCTCGGACGTCGTCAACGCCCAGGGCGAAGGTTGGGCACCGAACAGCATGGCGGCGACGACCGTGCCGGTGGTGACCCAGGTAGCGAACTACCTGGGCGCGCATACGAGCTTCAACGCGAACCAGCTCGTACTGGTGAACGGCGGCGCGAACGACATCTTCCAGTTCTCGAGCGCCGCCAATCTGACGGCGCTCGCCACCGCGCTACAGACGCAATACCCGCTGCTCGTGCAGGCCGGCAAACTGCCGAACTCGCAGGCAGGCCAGGTACAGTTTATCGCCGGCTACCTGCAGCAGTTGGCCAACCCCCAGATCGCGACTGCCGCCACGCAGCTCGCCGCACAAGTCCAGACCATCGTCAACTCGGGTGCGACCCACGTGGTGCTGTCGACGGTGCCGGACATCGGCAATACGCCGCAAGGCGTTCAAGCCAACGCAGCCGCGCCTGGCACGGCTGCACTACTGTCGGGGATTACCGCGGCGTATAACGGCCTCCTGGTCCAGAACCTGACGGCCCTCGGCCTGCTGGGCACGGGCAAGGTCATCGTGGCCGATGCGTTCACGTGGATTGATCAGCAGTTGCCGAACTACCAGGCGTTGGGCTTCACGGTGTCCAACACCGGCACGGCGTGTAACCTGACGTCGATGGTGGCCAACGCAACCGCGTACGCGACCGCCAATCCGAGCGCAACGAACGGGCTGACCCCGGCCCAGTACGGCTCCCAGTTCGGCTCGTCGCTGTTCTGCTCACCGCAGACCTACACGGTGGCTGGCGCTGACCAGACCTACATGTTCGCTGACTTGGTCCATCCGAGCACGCACTTGCACGCCTTGTTCGCGCAGTACGTCCAGCAGCAGATCGCTGCGACGGGTTTGGGGAAATAAGTTGAGGGTGGCCGCGTAAGGGTGGCCGCGTAGCGGTAACTGGATGGGGTTTGTGTGAACGCTCGGCTTGCTGGTCAGGTCGGGCGTTTTTTTGTTGCCTGCGCGGCGCGTTTGTCTGTGCGCTTGCGGCGTTGGCCTTTCTTTGATCTTGCTCTTTGGTCTCTTCTTGATCTGGTTTTTTGGCCTTTCCTTGAATTGGTGTTGGTCTATTAGCGTTGCCCCTGTGCGGGGCGGCACCTACTTTTCTTTGCATCCCTCCATGTCAGGCTAGTTGTCGCCTCACCCGAACCGATTGATGTAAAGATGGGGGGCGGACAGCGAATGGAAGATGAAACGCTATTCAGCGGAAACCCGGGAATGGGTAATCCAGCAGATGATGCCGCCGTTCAATCGTGCGGTCATCGAGCTGGCGGGGGCGACGGGCATCACCACGGTGACGCTGCGGACCTGGCGGCAGCATGCAAGAGATACAGGGAAATTCATGCCGGGCAATGGCAAAACGGGCGATCAGTGGTCAAGCGCCGGGAAGTTCAGGGCGGTGCTGGAGACGGCGTCGCTCAACGAGATCGAGACCTCACAATACTGCCGCAGTAAAGGCATTTATCCGGAGCAGATCCGGCAGTGGCGCGAGGCGTGCGAGCAGGCCAACGCGGTGCCTGAAACGAAGCCCACGGCGGCCCAGCGCAACGAGGCGAAGGCTGCGCAAAAGCGCATCCGTGAACTCGAGCGCCAGCTCAAACGCGCTGACGCGGCCCGCGCGGAGGCGGCGGCCTTGCTGAATCTGCGAAAAAAAGCCGAAGCGATCTGGGGCAAGGAAGAGGAAGACTGATCAGCCGCCCGGATCGCGATGAAGCCATGCAGTTGATCGATGAAGCTGTACAGCAGGGAGCGCGCCGCTCGCGTGCGTGCGAGCAGTTGGGGCTCAGCGTGCGCAGTGTCCAGCGCTGGCGCCT
The DNA here is from genome assembly GCF_052682275.1 of Paraburkholderia sp. D1E. Lineage (NCBI taxonomy): Bacteria > Pseudomonadati > Pseudomonadota > Betaproteobacteria > Burkholderiales > Burkholderiaceae > Paraburkholderia > Paraburkholderia sp. D1E. The sequence continues at coordinate 5,211,850 of NZ_JBQYMB010000001.1, read as the reverse complement.
GTCGCCGCAGGACGGGCGCGCTCAGGTGAAGCGTGCAGCGCCGCCCAACAGGCTGAGTGAGGCAGAACGTCAGGCCGTGCTCGATGCGGCCAACCGTCCGGGCTACGCGAGCCTGACGCCGCACCAGATCGTGCCGAAGCTGGCGGATGAAGGGATTTATCTGGCTTGCGAATCGACGTTCTACCGGATACTGAAAGCAGCAGGACAGGGCCAGCGCCGGGGCCGCGCGCGAGCCCCGCAACGACGCACGCTCACGACGCACTGTGCCGATGGTCCGAACCAGGTGTGGTGCTGGGATATCACGTGGATGCCGGGCACGGTCAGGGGCCGGTACTTCTACTGGTACATGATGAAAGACATCTACAGCCGCAAACTGGTGATGAACGAGGTGTGGGAGCAGGAGTCGGCTGAGCACGCGAGCGAGTTGCTGAACAAGGGATGTTTGCGTGAAGGTATCGCCGGGCGTCCGCTGGTGCTGCACTCGGATAACGGCAGTGCAATGAAAGGCGCCACGATGCGCGCGGCCATGATCGATCTGGGTGTGCAGCCTTCGTTCAGCCGGCCGCGTGTGAGCAACGACAACGCCTTTGCCGAGTCACTGTTCCGTACGGCCAAGTACTGCCCGTTATGGCCTGAGCAGCCGTTCGACACGCTGGAGGCGGCCCGCGCATGGGTGCAGCGCTTCGTCCAGTGGTACAACGAAGAGCACTGTCACAGCGGCCTGAAGTATGTCAGTCCGGGGCAACGGCATCGCGGCGAAGCCAACGACCTGCTGGCCCGCCGGTGTGCGCTGTACGAAGACGCGCGCAGGCAGAACCCCGCACGCTGGTCAGGTGCCATCCGCAACTGGCACCTGGCAGACTCGGTCTATCTGAACCCGGAGCGAACTCACGCGTCGGCCAAAATGTATAAGCACGCAGCGTAACGGTTCATGCGACAACTACCTTGACACACACCGGCATGCCGCAAAGAAAAGATAGGCAAAAGAAAGCGGCTCACACCGCTAGCGCATAAGCGGGTCCCCCGCACAGTCGCGGTAGTGGTGCATCTGGAATCTGTGTTCTCGCACAGTCGGCGCGAGTGACAAAGTAGTCATCAGCTCCCACTCCGCACTACGTGCGTCGCGGATGGGTCTGCATGGGAAACCCAGTGGCTTCGTTTGTGCATGGTGGGTGCCATCGGCTTCGCCTCGGCGAGTCGGTTCTGCGCTCATAGGCAAACCCGCGTTCCGCGCAATATGCCGATGTGTTGAAGTCGCCCCGGTGGCGGTGCAATGACAATCCCGGTGCTTGGCTGCGCGAGAGCAAAACCAGCAGACGGTTTTATGAAGTGCCCTTCGGCGCGCGCAGCGCCGCCGGAAGTATGACGGCTTTGTCACTCGCGCCGACTGTGCGAGAACACAGATTCCAGATGCACCACTACCGCGACTGTGCGGGGGACCCGCTTATGCGCTAGCGGTGTGAGCCGCTTTCTTTTGCCTATCTTTTCTTTGCGGCATGCAAAGAAAAGTAGGTGTGTAGTGGTCAAGTAAACATGGACACCCGGAAAGGGGAATATTTAAAAAAGTGAAGCTTCGCATCGTGCCGGCGGCTGACCGCCTGCTGCCGAATGGATGCGACGGTAGTTATAAAAGTCGTCGATGTAGGCCCCGATGTCGTGTTCGGCGTGCGCGTGATCGGGGTACCCTTTCTCGTCGATCCATTCGCTTTTCAGGCTTCTGAAGAAACGCTCCACCGGCGCGTTGACGCTCCTATGTCAAGCAACAGGCGTCGAATCGGCCAGATCAGCCAGAATGAGCGGGTACAGCTCCCGGACGATATAGCGTTTCAGGCAGCGGTGGATTTCCTTGTGCGACATGCCTTCCTTTGTCCGACGATCGACGTAGGTCCGGGTACGTGGATCACTGCGCATCCGAACCATCGCAATGGTCCATAGGGCGTTGTTCGCAGACCGGTCACCGCCCCTGTTCAAACGATGCCGGACCGTCTTGCCGGACGACGCCTGCAATGGACTTGTGCCACAGAGTGCCGCCAGCGCCGCTTCACTTTTCAAGCGTTCGGGATTGTCGCCCGCCACAGCAACCAATACTGCAGCGGTCTGCGGGCCGACGCCGAATCGTTCGCGAAGTCGCCTGGCATGCTGGCTGGTCAGGCTGTCAAGCATGGTGTCGAGTGCTTTGATCTCCTCTGCCAGCGTCAGCCAACGCTTCGCCAGCAAACGCAGTGTGGTCGTGAGCGTTTGCAACATTGGCGTTTTGCCCAACGAGCGAAGACGGGCGCAACCTTCAACGCACTCTGCAGTCTTCGCTTTCAGAAGACGCTCACGGATTTCCTGGGGAGCGCTCACGAGCAAGGCCCGTAACTGATTGATAGCCTGCGTCTTTGCCTTGACTGCACTGCGTCTCGCAACGGAGACGGCGCGCATTGCCTCCGCGGCGCCGGATTGCTCCTTCGGGATAGCCGTAGCCTTTCCGGCGAGGACTGCGCGCGCCGCGTTCTCGGCATCGGTGGGATCGGACTTCCCTTTAGATCGGCGCATCGCGCGATCGGGACGATTGACTTCAAACACCTCAATCTCATGATCGCGAAGCACGCGGGTCAATCCCGCTCCGTAGGTTCCAGTCCCTTCAACGCCGGCGCGCCGTAGTTGGCCGAACGAATTTGCCCAGGTCAGCAGCTCGAAATAGCCTGCTGTGTCGGTCGATACCGATAGCGTTCCGAGAAGCCTGCCTGTATCGCTGATCACAGCCCCGACATGCTTATCCAGATGCGTGTCAACACCCAGAATCACTTCGTTTTGTTCCATGCGTATATCCGTTGTAGTGGGCGCATCGCCAACCCCACTCGCAGGACAGGACACTCACGGTGCAGAACAAAGCTCCTATCAGGTCACAGACGGTGAGCCCGGCAACGCTCGGGGAACGCCGGAATCCGATCGACAGGTCAACGCAAAGGCAGCTTGGCCAATCCCAGCACGGGTCAGATCGGTCCGACATTCAGAAGCGATCTTAGACTGAGTATCCCAGCAATTCCCCTTTCTACTCATGCTCTGAACGATGCCGTTTGCCTTCAGTTCGTTCACGAAGTGCGCGCTGGTGTACTGGCATCCCTGGTCCGAGTGGAACATCAGCCCCGGCGGCGGACGTCGCTGGTCGCGCGCCTGCTGCAAAGCCCTGATGACCAGTGCTGTATCAGGCAGCAGTGCAAACGCCCAGCCGACGATGCGGCGCGAATACAGGTCCATCACGATGGCCAGATACGACCAGCCCTGAAGCGTTCTCACATAAGTTATATCTCCTGCCCACACCTGGTTGATGGACGGCGGCTCGAAGTTACGCGCCAGCAGATTCGGCGCCACCAGCGCCTCGCCATTGCTCTTCTGATAGCGATGCGTGCGCTTTCTGGTGACCACCAGTTGCGCGCGCTGCATCAACGTGCGGGCACGATAACGCCCCACCTTGTGACCGCGCCTTTGAAGCTCATCCGACATCCTGCGGCTGCCATAGCTGCAGCGGGTTTCGCGATGAATTTCACGTGCAGCGGCCATCTGCGGGCAGGGCGTTGGGCTAGCCGACGGGCGCCCCGCGAACGCGTAATAGCTGCTGCGCGCCACTTTCATCACCTCACACATCACCCTCACAGGCCAGGCCTTCTTCAGTGAATGGATCACTTCGAGAAGCGATCCATTTCCTTGACGAAGAAGGCCGTAGACTTTTTTAGAATGTCGCGTTCCCTCTCGAGATCAGCGACCTTCGCCTCGAGCTCGCGAATGCGACGCGCATCGGTCTCGATCTCTATCGCTGTGCGCGGTGGTTTGGCCTGCTCCTCGCGCCACCGCGCGACCCAGCGACGCAACGCCGTGTCGCCAACGCCCAGCGCTTCGCAGGCCTGCGAGTACGAATAGCCCTTGCTGACCACCAGCTGGACTGCTTCTGCCTTGAATTCTTCAGGAATGTTCCGTCTGCTCATTTCTCACCTCTGTTGGAGAATTATCCCCTTTAGAGGTGTCCAGCTTCATTGAACCACTACAGTGCCGCCCCGCACAGGGGCAACGCTAATAGACCAACACCAATTCAAGGAAAGGCCAAAAAAACCAGATCAAGCAAAAGCCAACACCGCAAGCAGATAGCCAAAAGCCGCCGAGCGGCGAAACACGTCAAGGAAGACCAACACCGCAGCTACACCGAAACAAGCGCCGCGAAGGCAAAAAAACCATCTCACTAACCTTGCGCTTCAAAAGCAGCCGCAGCCCGCCCTAACCGGTCATTAACAGCAATCCACTCAATCGTATCCGGCAGCTTCTCGATCAGAATCCGGCTAACATCCGCGCGATCCAGCGCCCTAAGCAACCCATATAACTCACGCGCATAAACATGCGGATCTTCAGGCGCGGCAATGAAATGCACGCCTTCAGCATGAGCCCATTCGCCTGCGCGGGAAGCTCGCGCCACCAGGGCAACGCGTTCGCCGCCTTGGCGCGCCGCAAGCAAAGTCTGCAACGCATCAAACGGCAACAAAGCCAACGGCGTACGCGGCGCATAGTGCGCCTTCAATGTACCCGAAGCCCGCGGAGCCGTCGCATCCGACCCATCGGGCAAACGTGGCGCCTCGCCGAGGACATCGGCGATATCTTGCGGCGTGACCCGCCCCGGCCTCAATAGCGCCGGAAACCCGCGTGACAGGTCCAGGATCGTCGACTCAATCCCGACATCCGATGCACCACCGTCCAGCACATGAATCGCGCCGCCGAACTCATCACGCACATGCTGCGCTGTAGTTGGGCTCACATGGCCGAAGCGATTCGCCGACGGCGCAGCGACGCCACCATGCCCGCCACGCAACGCGCTGAATGCTTCCAGCAAAGCCTGGGCAACCGGATGCGATGGGCAGCGCAAACCCACCGAATCCTGCCCACCACTGACCGCTGCATTAATTCGCGCCGCGCGCTTCAGGATCAACGTGAGCGGTCCTGGCCAGAACGCATCGATCAAGCGCTGCGCCTCCGCCGGCAAATGCTCGACCCAGTAGTTCGGATCGCCCTGCGGCGCCAGATGCACGATCACCGGATGATTCGCCGGGCGGCCCTTCGCCGCGTAAATACGCGCCACCGCGTCCGGACTCTCGGCGTCGCCACCGAGTCCGTAGACTGTCTCCGTCGGGAACGCGACGAGGCCGCCCGCGTCGAGCAGCGCGGCCGCATGCTCGATCTGCCCAGCGCTCACAGGCAAGGCGCTCGTGGTGCCTCCCTCCGCAGGTTTGCTTTGATCCGGCATGGCGCTCGCGTCAGCTCGTGATGATATGCAGAAGCCGCGCACAATCGCGCGCCGCCGTGCGGGCTTCTTCGAGCGTCGCGGCCGTGAAGTTCACGTGACCCATCTTGCGGCCGCAACGCGCGTCTTCCTTGCCATACAGATGCAAACGCGCCGCCGGCATCGCGGCGACTTCGTGCCACGGCGGTGTCACCGCCGCCTGCTTCGGCCCACCCGGGAACCAGACGTCGCCGAGGATGTTCAGCATTACCGCCGGCGAATGCTGGCGCGTGTCGCCGAGCGGCATACTGGTCATCGCACGGACCTGCTGTTCGAACTGGCTGGTCGCGCAGGCGTCGACGGTGTAATGGCCGGAGTTGTGCGGACGCGGCGCCATTTCGTTGGCGACCAGCGTTCCGTCTTCAAGAATGAAGAACTCCACGCACAGCACGCCGACATAGCCGAGCTTGTCCGCGATTTGCAGCGCAGCCTGTTGCGCTTGCCCGACCAGTGTCGGGCTCGCATCCGGGGCGGGAACGATGGTGTGCGACAGCACGCCGTCGCGATGCGTGTTCTGCGCCAGCGGATACACCACCGACGCACCGCTCGCCGCGCGCGCGATCAACGCGGACACTTCGAACTTCAACGGCAAGCGCTTTTCCAGCACACACGGAACGCCCGCGAGCGACGCATGCGCCTCACGCACTTCCTCGGCGTTGCGCACGCGGATCTGGCCTTTGCCGTCGTAGCCCATGCGTGCAGTCTTGAGAATGCCCGGCAGCACGGCGTCGAGCTTCGCATCGTCGAGCGCGGCCAGCGCGGCCGACGATTCGATCACGACATGCGGCGCCACCGTCACGCCTGACGACGCAATAAAACGCTTCTCGGCGATCCGGTCCTGCGCCACGGCGACGCAACGGCCCGCCGGGCTGACAAACGTAGTTTTAGCGAGAAAATCGAGGCTCGCGGCCGGCACGTTCTCGAATTCAGTGGACACCGCCGCGCACAACCGCGCGAGTTCGGTGAGCGACGCTTCGTCGTCGTAAGCCGCACGGATATGGCGATCGGCGACCGCGCCCGCGGGACTGTTTTCGTCCGGATCGAGCACGGCGACGCGATAGCCCATCGCCTGAGCGGCAAAACAGAACATGCGGCCGAGCTGGCCGCCACCGACCATGCCAAGCCATGCGCCGGGCAGAATCGGTGAAACCGGTGTGTTGTCTGGGTTCATCTTAGTGGTCGGTCACAACCAGATGCGCATGCAAAACATGCAATAACAGCATCCGGCCGGGGGTCAGACATTGGGGACGTCTAAATGCAATCAGCCCTGGCGCTTACAGCGCCGGCAGCACCATTGCGTGGGCTGCTTCGTTCTGGCGCACACGGAACGCAGCCAGTTTCTCCGCATATTCGGCGCTCGTGCCGCTCAGAATCGACACCGCGAACAGCGCCGCATTCGCCGCGCCTGCTTCGCCGATTGCGAACGTGGCAACCGGCACGCCCTTGGGCATCTGCACGATCGAATGCAACGAATCGACACCCTTCAGATACTTGCTCGCCACCGGCACGCCGAGCACCGGCACCGTGGTCTTGGCGGCCAACATGCCCGGCAGATGCGCCGCGCCGCCCGCACCCGCGATGATCGCGCGAATGCCGCGCGCACGCGCGCTTTCGGCATAGGCAAACATCTCGTCAGGCATCCGGTGCGCGGATACGACCTTGGCTTCATACGGCACGCCGAATTCCTGCAAAATCGCGACGGCGTTCTTCATCACTTCCCAGTCGGAACTGGAGCCCATCAGCACGCCGACAACCGGGGCGCCATGCGTATGGGCAGTCTGGACTTCACTCATCTTACGGCTTCCTTGTTTCTTGAGCGGTGCGAACCGTAGTTAAGCGAGCGTGTGTCCGGTCAGGCGTTCGAGCGCTTCCTGGTACTTCTCGCCCGTCTTGGTGACCACGTCGTCCGGCAGCTTCGGTGCGGGCGGCTCTTTCTTCCACGGCTGGGTTTCGAGCCAGTCGCGCACGAACTGCTTGTCGAACGACGGCGGGTTGGTGCCGACCTGATACTGGTCAGCCGGCCAGAAGCGCGACGAATCGGCAGTGAGCGCCTCGTCCATCAGATACAGCTGGCCGTGGTTATCCAGACCGAATTCGAACTTCGTATCCGCGATGATGATGCCGCGCGTGGCGGCGTAGTCAGCGGCTTCCTTGTACAGCTTGATCGAGATGTCGCGGATCGTGGCCGACAGTTCGGTACCGATACGACGCTCCATCTCGTTGTACGTGATGTTTTCGTCGTGGTGGCCCATTTCGGCCTTGGCTGCCGGCGTGAAAATCGGCTCGGGCAGCTTTTGCGCGTTTTGCAGGCCCGGCGGCAGTTCTACGCCGCACACCGAACCGGTTGCCTGATAGTCTTTCCAGCCGCTGCCGGCCAGATAGCCACGCACCACCGCTTCGACGAGGATCGGCTCGAGGCGTTTCACTACCACTGCACGGCCCTTGACCTGCTCGACTTCGTCAGCCGCCACCACGGACTCGGGCGCCACGCCCGTGAGGTGATTCGGCACCACGTGCTTCAGTTTCTCGAACCAGAAGTTCGCCATTTCGTTGAGCACGCGGCCCTTATTCGGAATCGGCTCGCCCATGATGACGTCGAACGCCGACAGACGGTCGGTCGTGACGATCAGCAACTGGTCGTTGCCCACCGCATAGTTGTCGCGGACTTTACCGCGGCCGAGCAGCGGCAGCGAGTGGAGCGTGGATTCGTAAAGGGTAGACATCGTCGTGGTTCGCTAAAAGTAGGGCAAAAAGTGTGACCGGAACAAAAGGGAAACGCCGTTCCCCGGATGATGCGGGAACGGCGATCGAACGACAACCTGGCCAATCAGCCAAGTGTAGAGCTTGGTTATAGCTTAGCGGACGACTTGCGCGAGGTCGCCCGATTTGTACTTCTCCGCGATTTTATCAAGCGAAACCGGCTTGATCTTGCCAGCCTGGCCTTCGCAGCCGAATTGCGTGAAGCGCTCGAGGCAGATCTTCATCGCAGCTTCACGCGCCGGCTTCAGGTAGTCGCGCGGATCGAACTTGCCCGGATTCTGCGCCATGTAGCGGCGGATCGCACCGGTGATCGCCAGACGCAGGTCGGTGTCGATATTGACCTTGCGCACGCCGTTCCTGATACCTTCCTGAATCTCTGAAACCGGCACGCCGTAGGTTTCTTTCATGTCGCCGCCGAATTCGCGGATTTCCGCGAGCAGTTCCTGCGGCACCGACGACGAACCGTGCATCACCAGGTGCGTGTTCGGAATGCGCTGGTGAATTTCCTTGATGCGCTGGATCGACAGGATGTCGCCCGTGGGCTTCTTGCTGAATTTGTACGCGCCGTGCGACGTACCGATCGCGATCGCGAGCGCGTCGCATTGCGTCTGTTTGACGAAGTCGGCAGCCTGCTCCGGGTCGGTCAGCAATTGTTCGCGGGTCATCGTGCCTTCCGCGCCGTGGCCGTCTTCCTTGTCGCCCTTCATGGTTTCCAGCGAACCGAGCACGCCCAGTTCCGCTTCCACCGTGATGCCGATCGAGTGCGCCGCTTCAACCACCTTGCGCGACACGTCGACGTTGTACTCGTACGATGCGACCGTCTTGCCGTCGGCTTCGAGCGAACCGTCCATCATCACGCTGGTGAAACCGCTGCGGATCGCCGCCATACAGACCGCCGGCGATTGACCGTGGTCCTGGTGCATCACGACCGGAATGTGCGGGTACGACTCCACCGCCGCTTCGATCAGGTGACGCAGGAACGGCTCACCCGCGTACTTACGCGCGCCGGCCGACGCCTGCATGATGACCGGGGCGTTGACCTTGTCGGCCGCCGCCATGATGGCCTGCACCTGCTCCAGGTTGTTCACGTTGAATGCCGGAATGCCATAACCGTTTTCGGCGGCATGGTCCAGCAGTTGACGCATTGATACGAGAGGCATGCTTAACTCCTTAGATTGAAACGAATTCTGTGCCGCCGGCATCTTTTGGGGCGATTTTATCGCGAAGCAAGCTGCATACCCGTTCACACCTTCCCTAAAGCGCGTCACTTGCGGACCTTCGCCGCACGCGCGATTGGAGTCTGTGCGCCGCCTCTCGCGGGGCATGACAGCCTGCTTCGCTCAATCAAGCCTGCGTGCCGATCGAGCAGTCTTCGGTCTACACCGAATCAATACGGCTCACCGACGCGCACGATCTTCAGCGTATTCGTGCCGCCTGCCTGGCCCATCGGCTCGCCGACGGTCAGCACCACCATGTCGCCGCGCGACGCGTAGCCCTTGCTGACCACGGTTTCCAGCGCCTGCTGCAACGCGGTGTCGCGGTCGGTGCTGGTGTCCAGATGCAGCGACGTGACGTTGCGGTAGATCGCCATCGCCCGTTCGCTGCCGACGCGCGGCGTGAGCGCGAAAATCGGTACGTGCGTCCAGTGACGCGACATCCAGAGCGCGGTCGAACCCGATTCGGTCAACGCAACGATCGCCTTCGCGCCCAGGTGGAACGCCGTAAACAGCGCGCCCATGGCGATGGACTGGTCGATTCGCGTAAACGTGCGGTCGAGGAAGTCCTTGTCCAGCTCCGACTGCTCCGACTTTTCGGCTTCGAGGCAGATCGCCGCCATCGTCTCGATGGTCTGCACCGGGTACTTGCCCGCTGCGGACTCGGCCGACAGCATCACCGCGTCCGTGCCGTCCAGCACCGCGTTGGCGACGTCCGACACTTCAGCGCGGGTCGGCACCGGAGCGTAGATCATCGATTCCATCATCTGGGTCGCGGTGATCACGAACTTGTTCGATTCGCGCGCCATACGAATCATGCGCTTTTGCAGCGCGGGAACTGCGGCATTGCCCACTTCCACGGCCAGGTCGCCGCGCGCGACCATGATGCCGTCCGATGCGTCGAGGATGCCTTGCAGTGCCGGAATCGCTTCCGCCCGCTCGATCTTCGCGATCATCTTCGGCTTGATGCCGTAGGGCGCACCCGCGATGTTCGCGAGCTGGCGGGCCATTTCCATGTCGGTGGCGTTCTTGGGGAACGATACCGCGACGAAATCCACACCGAGCGACATCGCCGTGCGGATGTCTTCCATGTCTTTGGCCGTCAGGGCCGGCGCCGTCAGGCCACCGCCCTGGCGATTGATGCCCTTGTTGTTCGACAGATCGCCGCCGATCTTCACGGTGGTGTGGATCTCACTGCCGAGCACGCGCACGACGTCCAGCACGATCAGGCCGTCGTTGAGCAACAGCACGTCGCCCGGTTTCAGGTCGCGCGGCAGGTCCTTGTAGTCGAGCCCGACGCGATCGTCGTTGCCGAGTTCGCACTCGGCGTCGAGGATGAACGCGTTGCCGGGAACGAGCGTGGTCTTGCCGTTTTCGAATTTGCCGACCCGAATCTTTGGACCTTGCAGGTCAGCCATGATGGCAACTTCACGGCCGGCCTGGCGGGCCGCCTCGCGCACGAATTCGGCGCGCTGGCGGTGGTCGTCGGCGGTGCCGTGCGAGAAATTGAGCCGCACCACGTCGGCCCCTGCCTGAATCATTTGCAGCAGGATTTCCGGCGTACTGGAAGCCGGTCCGATGGTAGCGACAATCTTGGTGGCGCGATGCATGAGTCTCCTCGTCTGGGTGGGATCGCTGGAATGAGCGCTGCGAGTCGGATGCGGAGGCTGCGCACCGAAGGGTGCTGCTGGGGGCTGCGCGCCGGTTGAAACCTGCGTCGCTTTATGGGGTGAAGCGGTGTTCGACACCGGCACGGGGGGTGCCGGTGGGGGTGCGAGTGCGACCTCTTCGTCCGGGAGTTCTGCCTGCGAGTGGGCGGCTTGTCCGGTGGACAACGCCGCTGCCTCATTGGCAGTGGTCAACTCCGCGAGCGCGAGGGGCGACCCGGATTCTTCCTGCTGCGGGACAACAGATTCGGCCGCGGCTGTCGTGGCGGTGGAGCGCGCTTCGCGCTCCCCTGCCGTTGCTGCTGCGGTGTTGCGCGGCTTGCCGCCGCGCGCTTTTGCAGACTTCGCTGAGGGGGAGCGCGTCACCACGTTAAGCCCGCGATTCCAGGACTTCGACCGCGGGCAGCTTCTTGCCCTCGAGGAACTCGAGGAAGGCGCCGCCGCCCGTCGAGATGTAGCTGACCTTATCGTGAATGCCGTACTTGGCAATGGCCGCCAGCGTATCGCCGCCGCCTGCAATCGAGAACGCCGACGATTTGGCGATCGCGTCAGCCAGCGTCTTCGTACCGTTGCCGAACTGGTCGAATTCGAACACGCCGACCGGGCCGTTCCACACGATCGTGCCGGCTTTTTCCAGTTGTGCGGCGAGCACCTTGGCGGTTTCCGGTCCGATGTCGAGGATCATGTCGTCGTCTTGAACATCGGCGACAGCCTTGACTTCAGCCTTCGCGGTGGGCGAAAACGCTTTCGCCGTGACCACGTCGGTCGGGATTGGTACGGAGGCGCCGCGGGCTTTCGCCGCGTCGATGATGACCTTGGCTTCGGCGACCAGATCGGCTTCGGCGAGCGACTTGCCGATCTTCAGGCCGGCCGCCAGCATGAACGTATTGGCGATGCCGCCGCCGACGATCAGCTGATCGACCTTGTCAGCCAGCGATTTCAGAATAGTCAGCTTGGTGGACACCTTCGAGCCGGCGACAATCGCCACCAGCGGACGCTTCGGTGCACCCAGTGCCTTGCCGAGCGCCTCGAGCTCAGCGGCCAGCAGCGGGCCGGCGCAGGCAACCGGCGCGTATTTGGCGATGCCGTGCGTGGTGGCTTCGGCGCGGTGCGCGGTGCCAAAGGCATCGTTCACGTAGATGTCGCAGAGCTTCGCCATTTTCTGCGCGAGCTCGTCGGAATCCTTCTTCTCGCCCTTGTTGACGCGGCAGTTTTCCAGCAGCACGAGCTGGCCCGGCGCGACGTTCACGCCGTTTTCGACCCAGTGGGCGACCAGCGGCACATCACGGCCAAGCAGCTCGGCGAGGCGCTTCGCGACGGGCGCAAGCGAATCTTCCGGCTTGAATTCGCCTTCTGTCGGACGGCCCAGGTGCGACGTGACCATCACGGCGGCGCCCGCGTCCAGCGCGGCCTTGATCGCCGGCACGGAGGCGCGGATACGGGTGTCTTCGGTGATGTTGCCTTGATCGTCCTGCGGCACGTTCAGATCGGCGCGGATGAACACGCGTTTGCCGGACAGCTTGCCTTCGGCGATCAGATCGGAGAGACGCAATACCTTGTTCATGGGCTTTTGTGCATGCGAGTTGATGGGAAGGCGGTGGCGGACAACGCGCTCGGGTCCAAAGCGCGGCAAACTCCAGCGCTTCGGCACGGCAGCGGCTCCACTGAATCGGGTGCCGGCGGCATGGCCGCGGCTGTCGCGCCATGCACCGGCGCGCTTATCCCGGAAACGACCATTTTAACTGATCCACACTACCTTCTGACCCGCAGCCAGGCGAATGTCCCGTATTTGGAGGATGCAGCGCGCATGTCGCGGCGCAGCATTTTCAGCTCGATCACTTACATGAACAGGCGCAAGAGCGTGAACACGACCATTCCCAGCACAATCGTACCGAGCATGGTGCGCCGCCACAAAAACCACGCAAGACCGGACAGCGTGGCGTAAAACTCGTGATTCGACGGTGCGAACGAGAGCCCGTCCGGCGTCGCCAGCACATCGGGCAACACGACGGCGGCAAGCGCCGCGGCCGGCGCATAGCGCAGCATCCGCTGGACGCGCGCTGGCAAAACCGTGCGCTCGCCGCCGATTAGAAACATCGCGCGTGTCACCGCGGTGACGAAGGTCATGCCAATAATGGCCAGCCAGATCTGCGTGGATGTCATCGGGAATCTCCGGCGCTGTTGCGGATGCGGCGCAAGTCGGCGCGCTCGACCATCAGATCGGCCGCGCTGCCGGCGACAATCGCCGCGATTACCGCGAGCGGCAGTGCGAGCCGGTACGGCAGGTCGAAAGCAAGCAGCGACACCACGCCGGCGACGCTGACGGCGACCAGCGTGGAGCGCGTGGCGATCGCCGAGACCATGATGGGCAGCAGTGCCAGCGTACCCGCGAGTGCGAGGCCCCAGTTGTCCGGGATCAGGCTCGCCAGCAGAATGCCGACGATCGACGACACCTGCCACGACAGCCAGCTGCACGTCGCCATGCCCCAGAAGTACGCCTCTTTACCCGGCACGTAACCGATCTGGAAACTCTTCTTCTGGAACAGCAGATAGATCACGTCGCCGTTGAAGTAACCGAGCACGATGCGCCGCCACATGGGCAAATAGGAGAAATGCGGCGCGAGGCCGGCGCTGAAGATCACGAAACGCGTATTGACCATCGCGGCCGTGAGCAGCACGGTCCAGATCGGCAGTTTGGCGGCGAGCAGCGGCAACACGGCCAATTGCGACGATCCGGCGTAGCACAGCAGCGACATGGTGAGCGCCTGCGGCAGCGTGAGCACGGACTTGCTCATCGCAATGCCGGTGACGAGGCCCCAGGAGAAAATCGCCATCAGCGTGGGCGAATAGTCGCGCGCGCCCTGACGAAAGGCACGGCGATCAGTATCTGACAGACGAGCGAGCATGAGGCGAAACGCTTTGGCACCAAGGGGCGCCGCAACGAAGGGAGGTCGGCGCCAGGTCGTCAAGCACCCGCTGGCGCATCCGGATATGAATTATGCGTGCGCCGAATTATAGCGCCCGCCGTGCGGCCAAATGCCCGTTTCGTGTGCAAAAGACGCTAAAATGACGCTCCCACACCCTACACCGCACCCGCTGGAGAATCGTATGTCAATGGCCGACCGCGACGGCAAGATCTGGATGGATGGCAAGCTCATCGACTGGCGCGATGCCAAGATCCACGTGCTCACGCACACGCTGCATTACGGCATGGGCGTTTTCGAAGGCGTACGCGCCTACAAGACGGCGGACGGCGGCACAGCGATTTTTCGCCTCCAGGAGCACACCAAGCGCCTGCTGAACTCGGCCAAGATCTTCCAGATGGACGTCCCGTTCGACCACGAAACGCTGGCGGCCGCGCAGTGCGAAGTGGTCCGCGAAAACAAGCTGGAATCCTGCTACCTGCGCCCGATCATCTGGGTCGGCTCGGAAAAGCTCGGCGTGTCGGCCAAGGGCAACACGATCCACGTGGCGATCGCCGCCTGGCCGTGGGGCGCTTACCTCGGTGAGGACGGGATTGCCAAGGGCATCCGCGTGAAGACTTCGTCGTTCACGCGCCATCATGTGAACGTGTCGATGGTTCGCGCCAAAGCTTCGGGCTGGTACGTGAACTCGATTCTCGCCAACCAGGAAGCGATTGCCGACGGTTACGACGAAGCGCTGCTGCTGGACGTAGACGGCTACGTGTCGGAAGGCTCGGGCGAAAACTTCTTCCTCGTGAACAACGGCAAGCTGTACACGCCGGATCTGGCGTCGTGCCTCGACGGCATCACGCGTGACACGGTCATTACGCTGGCGCGCGACGCGGGCATCCAGGTGATCGAAAAGCGCATCACGCGTGATGAGGTCTACACCTGTGACGAAGCGTTCTTCACCGGCACCGCCGCGGAAGTCACGCCGATCCGCGAACTCGACAACCGCACGATCGGCTCGGGCGCACGTGGCCCGATCACCGAGAAGCTGCAATCGGGCTTCTTCGATATCGTGAACGGCAAGAGCGACAAGTACGCGCACTGGCTGACCAGGATCTAACGCGCGCTGCCCCGCCCTTGGGCCCTCGGCCTCCCGGCGGTGCAACGCACGCACTCTGCATACAACGAGAAAGTCCCCATGAGCGAAATCAAGGAAATGCCGCTGGTCGAACTGTCGGCAAAAGATCTGCCGGCGTATTGCCCGAATCCGTCGATGCCGCGTTGGAGCACGCACCCGCGTGTGTTTATCGACGTGACGCACGGCGAAGCACGCTGCCCGTATTGCGGCACGCGCTACAAGCTGCGCGACGGCGAAGTGGTCAAGGGTCACTAACCTTGACCACTGCGCACTGATCGCTTGCGGCGCTCTTTGCCGACGCGCCTGCTGCCTGGATCGTCATGTGACGGACCGGCTGTGCTTTTGCAGCCGAGGGTAGCGAGGCCAGCGCTTCGCAGTACAGCCGCAGCGGCGCCGGCCATGCCGGATCTGCGCCGCAAGGCACGCGGCTTTTCCCCTTTTACACAATCGAACTCCACGCGTATGGCTCGCGCGGCGCTTCGTTTTGACACCGGACACTCACTCTGATGCGTCGCGCGTTGGTTATCGCACCGAACTGGATCGGTGACGCATTGATGGCGCAGCCGCTGTTTGCGCGCCTCGTGAAATTGCATCCGCGCATCGTGATCGACGCGGTCGCGCCCTCGTGGGTCGCGCCCGTACTCGAACGCATGCCCGAGATCCGCGACGTCTACGCCACGGATCTCGCGCACGGCAAGCTGCAGATGCTGCGCCGCTGGCAACTGGCGAGCGACTTGCGCGATGTCGGCTACGACGCGGCCTATGTCCTGCCGAATTCGCTCAAGTCGGCATTGATTCCATGGATGGCGGGCATTCCGCTGCGCATCGGCTACACCGGCGAAAGCCGCTACGGCTTGCTGAACGTGCGCCACGCGAATCCGCGCAAGGACGAACGCCCGCCGATGGTCGGCCACTATGCCGCCCTCGCCTACGCGCCAGGCGCCAAAATCCCCGACGACCTGCCGATGCCCCGGCTCGACGCAGACCTGAACGAAGCCTCGCGAGTCTCCGCACGCTTCAATCTGGATACACGCGTGCCACTGCTGGTGTTCTGCCCGGGCGCCGAATACGGTCCGGCCAAGCGCTGGCCGCCCGAGCATTTCGCAGCGCTTGCGCAGATGGTCGGCCAGTCGTTCCCGTATACGCAGATCATCGCGCTCGGCTCGCCGAAAGATGCGCCGCTTGCCCAGGCCATCGCCGAGAAGGCGCCGAACGTGCGTAATCTGTGCGGCCAGACCGCGCTTGGTGAAGCTTGTGCGCTGATCTCGCGGGCCAATGCAGTCGTCACTAACGATTCCGGCCTGATGCACGTAACCGCCGCGCTGCGCCGGCCGCTGGTGGCGGTGTACGGGTCGACCGATCCGCGCCACACGCCGCCCCTGTCCGAGCTTGCGAAGGTACAATGGCTTCATCTTGAATGCAGCCCCTGTTTTCAGCGCGAGTGTCCGCTCGGGCATCTGAACTGTCTGAAGCAATTGAGCGCCGAGCAGGTCTTCGGCGATTTGCGCGGCATGTTGCTTGCGCAACGTTGAACCCGGTTGATTCGACTGATACTTGCACGCAACACCGCACGCCCCTGAGCGCGTCGCGTCATGTTCGCGCCTTGCGGCGCGGGCATTCTCGCGCTTAGGTGCGATTGTCCGGTGCTCCGGACTGTCCCGCTGACCGCTGCCCCGCAACCGCGCGCCGCGCACAAGAGACTGACGAGCCATGCCACGTTTTGCCCATATCTTCGAAGCCGCCGCCGATACGCTGAATGCCTATTACCAGGCCATTGCCGAGGTGAATATCGACAGCTTGATGGGCCTGTGGATCGATGAGGAGTTCGTTAGCTGCATCTGTGCCGACGGCTCGCACCTGCACGGCCTCGACAGCATTCGCGCCGGCTTGCAAATTCAGCTCGAAACCACACCCGTTTCAATCGAACCGCTCGACATTCGCGTCTACGACAGCCTCGGCACCGTCGTCTACGCCATTGCCGAAGCACACCGGCCGGCCGATCCGAAGGCTACGCCTGCGATGGTGTTCACCACTTACGTCATGGTCCATGAACGCGGCGAATGGCGGATTGCGCATATCCACGCGAGTCCGATGCCGAATGAGGCCGCCAGTCAGTTCGCCACAAAGATGCGGCATGGTCAGGGGTCGCTGCACTGACGCCTGATGGGCGTCTCCTCTGTTTCACAGGTTTTACCTTTTTGCTTCGACGCTGGTATGAGTACGCCCCGCAGGAAGTCGCTCGCTCCGAAGGAAATCCCCCGCCCCGAAGGAAGTCCTCTTGGGGGACCAGGGGATTGGGAGATGACGCACAATAAATCCGTGTCTACCGGCGCAGTGCGCGCCGCGGCCGCTGTCGAGGCCACCGTCGATCTGCTCTACCGCGCGCCGCTCTGGTTGCCGAACCGGCATGCGCAGACCATTGTCCCGTCGCTGTTTGCGCGCCGTCCAGCCATTACCTTCCAGCGCGAACGCTGGGATACGCCGGATGGCGATTTCATCGATCTCGATTGGGTGGTGCATGACAGCGCGACAGCCTCCGCGCTGGCCCCCGCGTCCCCGCCTCAAGTTCCCGCAGACGACGCGCCGCTGTTCGTTCTGTTTCACGGCCTCGAAGGCGGGTCCGCGTCGCACTACGCCGCCACATTGATGGCGGCCGCGCGCGAATACGGCTGGCACGGCGTCGTGCCGCACTTTCGCAGCTGCAGTGGAACGCTGAATCTGTTGCCGCGTTTCTACCATCTCGCCGACAGCAACGAAGTCGACTGGATTCTGCGGCGCCTGCGCGCCACGCATCGTGGGCCGATCGTGGCGGCGGGCGTGTCGCTCGGCGGCAATGTGCTGCTGCGCTGGCTCGGTGAGCGGCGTGAAGATGCGTCGCCAGTAATCTCGGCTGCCGCCGCGATTTCGACGCCGATCGACGTGCATGCCGGCGGCCGTGCGTTATCGCAAGGCTTCGGGATGATCTATACGCGCAATTTTCTGAAGACGCTGAAGCAGAAGGCTGAGCAGAAACTGGTGCAGTTTCCGGGGCTGTTTGACCGCAACGCCATGCTGGCGAGCCGCACAATGTACGACTTCGACAACGTGGTGACGGCGCCGCTGCACGGCTTTCGCGATACCGACGACTACTGGAGCAGCGCGACCACGCGGCCGCTGCTGCGCGGAATTGCCGTGCCGACATTGGTGCTGAACGCGCGCAACGATCCGTTCTTGCCTGCGGAAGCATTACCGGCCCGGCATGAGGTGTCTGCATCGGTAGAACTCGATCAACCCAGGCACGGCGGCCACGCCGGCTTTATGACCGGACCTTTCCCTGGTCGCATCGACTGGTTGTCGCGGCGCGTGCTCGGTTATCTGGAGCGGTACATCGATCATGGATGACATCGTCAAGCAGGCCCTGGCCAAATGGCCGAACGTCCCGAGTTGCACCGGATGGTTGATGCTGGACCGGCGTGGCAACTGGCGCATGCGGGACGAAGCCGCTCAGGCCAGCGGTGCGCCAGGTACGCCGATTCGGCATGAGGCGCTGCTCGGATTTATCAATCGGAATTACGACGCCGATGAACGCGGTCAGTGGTTCTTCCAGAATGGGCCGCAGCGGGTGTATATCGAGTTGGGTTATACGCCGTGGGTGGTGAGGTTGTCCGCCGATGCCGCTGGGGTGCTTTCCTTGACGGACCAGGCCGGCGGGGCTTTCGAGCCTTCTGCTGCGTTTGTCGATGACGAAGGTGGGATTCTGTTTGTCGATGGCTCGGCGCCACCGAGAGTGGCGGTTTTGCACGATCACGACCTCGAGGTTTTTTCTGATCACGCCGCGCTGGGTGATGACTCGCTGAGCGGAGCGTTTCACTGGAACAATGGGATTGTTTTGCCCTTGCAGGGCGTGCAGCGAAATGAGGTGGCCGCGCGGTTCGGGTTTGTCGATAGTCCGGCGGCGAATGCTTAGGTCTTTTGTCTATTTACCCGCCTGAGTCTTTTGCACAGGCCACGCGCTGGTCAGATAGTGAAGACTCGCAACCGCTAGATCTTCTCGTCAAGCCGCTCCTCTTTATAGCGACTCTCCATTTCATGTAACCGGGCGTCGACGGTAGCGAGATCGTAGTAGCCGATCGCCTTCATATCCCGCGCTTCCTTCAGTTGCCGGATGGCCGACGGCCAGGCCCCCTCGATAGCGAATTTTTCGGCCAGCGCCCGATGCTGCGTCAACGCATCTCCACTGCCGGCGCTTGCCTGCGCAAGATACATCCACCAGGCGGGCTGATCGGGTTGTGCACGCGTTTCCTGCAGCGCCAGAGCCTGCGCATCGGCAAATCGCTTCAGGGTTAGTAAGGTCTGGATATGCATGTCGATCGCGGCGTTCGACTGCGGCCAGCGCTTCTGCGCAAACTCGGCAAGACGAGCCGCCTCGTCGTCACGCCCGGCGCGACGCGCGATGTCGGCCGCGAGCACGTCGAGGCTCGGCGAGCTATGCATGGGTTCACCTTCACCGCGTTCGCCTGCTGCAAACGCAGCGCGCGACGAAGCCAGGGACGCCACGGCATCGTCATATCGCTCGAGCAGCATCTGCCCATACGCGATCCCGTACCAGTTCGCGGCGACGTTCAGCGCAGTACGGTCTTCGATTTCGGAGCGCAGGCGCGAAATCTCGTCCGCGTATTCACTGCGCGAGCGGTCCTGCAGCAAGCGCGCCCGCGCCCGCACAAAACCATATTCGGACGTCTGGTGCGGTTGCCGGTAAGGCGCACGGCGCGCACGGTCCTCCATGTCGGCGATCCGTTCGCCGGTCAGCGGGTGGGTACGCGCGTAGGCCGGTATGCCGGTGTCGCTCATTGCCGCACGGTCGAGACGGCCGAAAAACGTCGTCATCGCATAAGGGTCGTAGCCGGCGCCGGCCAGCAGCAGAAAACCGACGCGGTCCGCTTCATGCTCGGCGGAGCGTGAGAAACGCAACTGGTTGTCGAGCGCATAGGCCTGGCCGCCAATCGCAATCGCGCTGCCAAGGTCGCCGCTATGCGCGAGCACGCCCGCCAGAATGCCGAACAACAGGCCGGCAAGCGCGGCGTAGGAGCTGCGCTCGCCGGTGGTGATCATCCGCGAAATGTGCCGCTGCAAGACGTGCCCCATCTCGTGGCCGAGCACGGAGGCGAGTTCGGACTCGGTTTGCGTCGTTACGATCAAACCAGTGTTCACGCCGATAAAACCGCCCGGCAGCGAGAAGGCGTTGATCTGCGAATCGCGGACCGCGAACAGCTCGAAGTCCGGACGATAGCCGCCGAGGTATAGCGCGCTCGCCGCCGCGGCGAGTTTCGCAGCGACCGAGTTCAGGTAGTCGCGCACCAGCCAGTCGTCGAGATAGTCAGGGTCGCGGCGTAACTCGCGCATCACGCGCTCGCCGAGTTTGCGCTCCGCTTGTGGCGTCAGCGAGCCGGAGCCGCCGTTGCCGAGGTCCGGCAGTTGCTGCGTGACGATTGGGGTGCGCCAGTTGGCGGTCGCACCCGGCTTACCGGAAAAGCGGCTTTGTGCGCCACCATAAACGCCGAAGACACCTTGGGCGATGTCGGGCGGCACGATGGGATCGGCAAAGATTTCGACCGGCCCGCTTTCCAACGGCGGTTCCGCGGACTGCACGTTGAGCGCGAGGCTCGTGCTCGAAGCGGCGCGCGATTGCGCGAACGCGCCTGGCGGAGCCGCGAGCGCGACAGACAACAACGCAGCAAGAAACCGTTTCGTACGCATCGCGAGGTCGGTATGACGAAGTCGAAAAGCGACGCCCGCCGCTCGGACTAAGATAGCGGACATAGGGTAATTGTAATCACCCTGACCCGCCCGACCACACTGCTATCACACTGCTATGATAGGCGCCCTCTGAAGGAGCCCAACCATGCCTGAACTCACTCATTTCGACGCTGCCGGCCAGGCACATATGGTGGACGTCGGCGGCAAGCAGGAGACCAAACGCATCGCGGTCGCGCGTGGCTCGATTCACATGCTGCCCGAGACGTTCGCATTGATCCGCGACGGCAACGCCAAGAAGGGCGACGTAATCGGGATCGCGCGTATCGCTGCGATTCAAGGCTCGAAGCGCACCGCCGATCTGATCCCGCTATGTCATCCGCTCGCGCTGACACGCGTGAAAGTGGACTTCGAGCTCGATGAAAAGCTGCCTGGCGTGCATTGCACGGTGCAAGTGGAAACGCTGGGACGCACGGGCGTGGAGATGGAAGCGCTAACCGCCGTTCAGGTCGGGCTGCTGACGGTGTACGACATGTGCAAGGCGGTGGATCGCGGGATGACAATCACCGATGTGAAAGTGCTGGAGAAGCACGGCGGGAAGTCGGGGGATTGGGTGGCGGGTTGATGACGGCTGGCGTCATCGCCCCGCTCCATCTCTAAAGCTACAGCTACAGCTACAGCTACAGCTACAGCGAAGAATGAGACTGCAAAACGACGGCGCGGCTCAATCCTCGTCGCTGTCGTCGTCCTGATTGACGTCGCCCGCCGGCATGCCGTAGCGCTTGACCAGTTCCGCCTTGAAACTGCCCAGCGTCTTCTGCTCGTCGCACAGTTCATACACGTAGGCCAACTGCGACGGCCAGTCCTTCAACTCCTGAGCAAAGATCTTCAGACGCTCGACGGTGTCGAACGCCCCCGCCGTATCACCGCTCAGTGCCTGCAGCACCGCATACCGGCGCAGCACGGTTTCACCCGGCAGCAGTGCAATCGCCTGCTTGTGCATGGCGAGCTTGTGCTGCAGGTCCATCGAATTCATCGGCAGCAGCGTCGCGAGACCATACTCGCCCCACGCCTGAAACAGGAACGACGGGTCCGCGCGATACTGCTCGGCAGGACGCGAGCCGTAATACAGCACCTCGGCGCGCGCGTAGTCGCGATACACCGGATACAGCGCGGCCAGGCCACCAAACACGACCACGGCAAACGCGCCGAACGACAGACGGCCAGGCACGAGGCGCAGCGGCCGTGTCTCAAGCAAGCCGAACACGAACATCGCCGGCAGCAGGAAGAACATGTACTGCTGCGGATACTCGACCAGCGCATGCATGACCAGCACACCGATCAGCGCGATACCGAACACGCGTGCGGCGCTCTGCGGCGCGCGAACCACGCGCATCAGCCATGTGATCAGGCCGAACAGCACGATCGCGAGGCCGATCAAGCCCGTCTTCGCGAGCAGGTCGATGAAGATGTCGTGCGAGTTATTGGCAATCTCGACGCCGCCGAGCGACTTCGCGTACTCGAACTGATAGCTCGGAAACTCGCCCCAGCCGACACCCAGCAGCGGATGCGCCTTGAACATCGTCCAACCGTATTTCCACAGCGCAAGGCGCGGCGCGATCTGGCCGGCGTCCTTGAAACGCTCAGCCGCGGACTGACCGAGCTCCAGGTGGTAGTGCACGTTGGCCCAGCGGATCAACGCGTTGACCACGAAGAACAGGACCGCCAAGGCGATCGGGATCAGCCATTCGCGATTGCTGCGGCGAAGAAGCGGCTCGCTGCGCGTTTGCGCGAACGCCATCCAGAAACCCCCCACCACAATCACGCCCATCTGCAGCCAGGGGCCGCGCGACACGGTCAGCGCCAGCCCGACGGCGAAAATCGTCGACACGAGCAGCCAGATGCTGACGGCAAGGCGGCGTGTCTGCACGAGGAACAGCGCCCCCGCCATCGCGAACGCGATATAAGTGGCGAGGTGGTTCGCCTGCGCCATATTGCCGAACGGCCGGCGCT
This sequence comes from Paraburkholderia sp. D1E, assembly GCF_052682275.1. Classification (NCBI taxonomy): domain Bacteria; kingdom Pseudomonadati; phylum Pseudomonadota; class Betaproteobacteria; order Burkholderiales; family Burkholderiaceae; genus Paraburkholderia; species Paraburkholderia sp. D1E. The sequence goes on along the minus strand of NZ_JBQYMB010000001.1, from coordinate 5,189,105 downwards.
CGACGGTCACGTTATACGCGACGACCAGCGGCGACACGCGCGTCTCGAGGTGAAACAGCTGGATCACCTGGCAGAACACAGCAAACAGGCCACCGACAATCAACGCGCCGGCCGCCCAGCGCAGCGCTGTTTCGTTCAGCTTGGCGCGTGTGAAGCCGTAGCCGGCGTGCGTCGCCATAAGTGCGGCGAGCAGGTAACCGCCGCCGAGCCAGTTCATCGACGGCTGCGAGACCGGCAGCAGCACCGATTGCGCCACCAGCACCAGCCCGAACAGCAAGGGCACCAGCGCGACAACCGGCGACGCAAACGTCACGTGCGGCCTGGCAGTCCACACCAGCAGCACAACACCCGCGCCCATCAGCAGATACAGCGCGAGCGCCGTGAATTCAGCGTAGAAGGTCGGTATCGGATACGTGTGGTTGACGACTGCATAAGGCAGCACCAACGCGAGAGCCAACAGAATGAGAGACAGGTAGCGCGCAAATGGGGTGGGCATCGAGTAACCGGTGGGCGTCAGCAACCGGCGCACTATACAAAAAAATCCTCCTGCTGTGCGCCGGCCGGGCTGAAATATCCCGAAAATCAGCCTTTTACGTTCGGATAACAACTCACCCGATCTTTCACCCCATCACTTACGAACGGCACTCCGGTGGTGCAAGGTTCGACGGCAAGGACGGCGCATCGGCAGGTGCCGGCCCGGTGCCCGGTGCAGGCAACGAGGAGGTCGTTTTGCCGCCGACGAAACACTCCCAGGTGACTGCGCCAGCCTGCACGGCGCCCTTGCTCAGGGCGATTCGCGCAGTCGGCGCATCGGCATTGTCCGGCACCGAGGGCACCAGGGTCAGCGTGTTCGACCCAGCAGGCGCGACGCGCGTCGTGAAAGCGACGGTGATCTGGCCGGTGTCGTCGTCGACGTGAACGGATTCGACGTTGCGGGTGCCGGGCGGCGACGCATAACCGCCGCCGAATGGATTGCCGCTCGCGGCGTTTTCGGACACCGCGAGCCGTGCGGATGCCGCCAGCGAGAGGCCCTCGCCCACGCGACTGCGGGCCAGATAGTCCTGATACGCCGGAATCGCATAGGCCGCGATTACACCGACAATCGCCAGCACGATCATCAGTTCGATCAACGTAAAGCCGAAACCGAAACGACGGCAGACGCGTGCGAGCGGCGCGGCCCAGCGCGCCCGTTCGAACGCATTCCGTGGGGAATGCGAGGCGTATGAATAAGGGGAGTACGGCAAAGTAACGATCATCGGCAGGCTCCTGAAACAAAAAAACGCCTGCCCCTCGAATCGGGGACAGGCGTTTCAATCGTAGCCAGCGGTGCTCGTTCCACACAGTCAGCCGAATGGCTAACGTTGTGCTGACGCGGCGGCGTTCAGGTCAGGTCAGATCGGCGTGCGGTTCGCATCACGCTGGTCCGCCCGTGCTTCGGATTCAGCCCCAGCCCGCCGTGCGGCTTGTGCTGCGCCGCTCGCCTCAGACTCAGCGTCAAACCGCCGCGCGATTCGCGTTGCGCCGCTTGAGCAGATAACCGAGGATCACGACGAACAGCGCACCGGCAATGCTCATGCCGTACTCGGCCACCGGCGAATCCAGGATCGGCCAACGGTCGCCGGCCGGGTCGTTGACGATCAGACCGCCCGCGATCCAGCCGAGCAGCGCCGCGCCGAGCGTAATGACGATCGGGAAACGGTCGAGCAGCTTCAGCACCAACTGGCTGCCCCACACGATCAGCGGAATGCTCACCACCAGCCCGAAAATCACCAGCGCGAGACGGTGCGCCGGGTCAGCCGCCTCGGCAGCGCCGGCAATGGCGATTACGTTGTCGAGACTCATCACCGCATCCGCGATGATGATGGTCTTGATCGCCGACATCAGCTTGTCGGCCGGCTTGACGTTCTCATGGACATCATGCGCGGGCGCCATCAGACGCACGCCGATCCACAGCAGCAACAGGCCGCCGGCGAATTTCAGCAATGGCACGTCGAGGAGCGCCACAGCGAACGCAATCAGCGCCACGCGCAGCACGATGGCGCCGGCCGTGCCCCACAGCACGCCCTTCGTACGCTGCGCAGGCGGCAGGTTGCGGCAGGCAAGCGCTATCACGACAGCATTGTCACCACCCAGCAGGATATCGATGACGATGATCTGAATGACTGCGCCCCAATGGAGCGTGGCGAAGAACTCGAGCATGAGTGAAAGAATAAGAAGGAATGAGGCGCGCGGGCAATAAAAAAAGCGGGGGAGTCTACACTCCCCCGCTTTTTAGGACTGCCTGCTCACGAAAGGGTTTCGTAAGCGTATCAAAAACGCGCCGTGACTGCGCGCGAATTTCGTTTTTACAGCATCGCCTTCAGAAGACGCGCCATTTCCGACGGGTTCTTCGTGACCGTGATGCCGCAGGCTTCCATGATTTCCAGCTTGGCTTCAGCCGTATCCGCACCGCCCGAGATCAGCGCGCCGGCGTGGCCCATGCGCTTGCCCGGAGGCGCCGTAACGCCGGCGATAAAGCCAACCACCGGCTTCTTCATGTTGTCCTTGATCCACTCAGCAGCATTCGCTTCGTCCGGACCGCCGATCTCGCCGATCATGATGACGGCGTCCGTTTCCGGATCGTCGTTGAACATCTTCATCACGTCGATGTGCTTCAGACCGTTGATCGGGTCGCCGCCGATACCGACTGCCGACGATTGGCCAAGGCCGATCGCTGTCAATTGGCCGACTGCTTCATACGTCAGCGTGCCCGAACGCGACACGACGCCGATGCGGCCCTTGCGGTGAATGTGACCCGGCATGATGCCGATCTTCAGTTCGTCCGGCGTGATCGTGCCCGGGCAGTTCGGTCCGAGCAGCAGCGTCTTGCGGTTTTCGGCACGCATGCGGGCCTTGAGCTCGATCATGTCACGGACGGGGATACCTTCCGTGATACAGATTGCGAGATCCAGATCGGCTTCGACCGCTTCCCAGATTGCAGCAGCAGCGCCTGCCGGCGGAACGTAAATCACCGACACGGTCGCGCCCGTTTCAGCCTTGGCTTCAGCGACGCTTGCGTAGATAGGAATGCCTTCGAAATCTTCGCCGGCCTTCTTCGGGTTCACGCCCGCAACGAACGCTTCGCGGCCGTTGGCATATTCACGGCAAGCACGCGTATGGAACTGACCGGTCTTGCCGGTAATGCCCTGCGTGATGACCTTGGTGTCTTTGTTAATCAGAATCGACATGTATTGACCTCTGTTCGTCTGGCGCCGCGAGCTAGGCGGGATGTTCTCCACCCGCGTCGCTCACGCGCCGCCATTCGTAATCCTGGTTAATCCCGGTTAAACGCGCTCTTTACTTGCCTTGAGCGGCCGCGACGACCTTCTGAGCTGCTTCTTCCATGCTGTCTGCCGCAATGATCGGCAGGCCGGATTCAGCGAGCATCTTCTTGCCCAGGTCTTCGTTCGTGCCCTTCATGCGGACCACGAGCGGCACCTTCAGCGACACGGCCTTCGACGCCGCGATCACGCCTTCCGCGATCACGTCGCAGCGCATGATGCCGCCGAAAATGTTGACCAGAATCGCAGTCAGGTTCGGGTTCTTCAGCATGATCTTGAACGCTTCCGTGACCTTCTCCGTCGTGGCGCCACCGCCCACGTCCAGGAAGTTCGCCGGTTCGCCGCCGAACAGCTTGATGGTGTCCATCGTTGCCATTGCAAGGCCAGCGCCGTTCACGAGGCAGCCGATGTTGCCGTCGAGCGAGATGTACGCGAGGTCGAACTTCGATGCTTCGACTTCAGCCGGATCTTCTTCGTCCAGATCGCGATACGCGACGATTTCCGGGTGACGGAACAGTGCGTTCGAATCGAAGTTGAATTTCGCATCCAACGCGATGACCTTACCGTCGCCGGTCAGGATCAGCGGGTTGATTTCGGCCAGCGATGCGTCGGTTTCCCAGAATGCCTTGTACAGGCCTTGCAGGATCGCGCGCGCTTGCGGCAGCGAAGCGGCGGGCACGCCGATCTTCGTTGCGAGCTCGTCGGCTTCGGCGTCTTTAAGACCGGTCGACGGATCGACGGCGATCTTGTGGATCAGCTCAGGCGTCTTTTCCGCGACTTCTTCGACGTCCATGCCGCCTTCGCTCGATGCCATCACGACGATCTTCTGCGAAACGCGATCGATCACCAGGCCGACATACAGTTCCTTCTTGATGTCAGCGCCTTCTTCGATCAGCAGACGATTCACCTTCTGGCCTTCCGGACCGGTCTGGTGCGTGACGAGCTGCATGCCGAGGATCTGGTTCGAGAATTCACGAACCTGTTCCAGCGACTTGGCGACCTTCACGCCGCCGCCCTTGCCACGGCCACCCGCGTGGATCTGAGCCTTCACGACCCATACCGGGCCGCCGAGCTCTTCCGCGGCCTTGACCGCATCATCCACCGAGAAGACCGGCTTGCCGCGCGGTACCGCGACGCCGAATTTCCGCAGGATTTCCTTACCCTGGTACTCGTGAATCTTCATGCGTGATTCCCTTCAGTCTGAGAGTTGGATTGAACATCGTTTCCGCTGCCGTCGTTCATGCCGGACGTGTTGCCGCCCTTACCTGTCTGGCGGGCTGCCCCGTCGCCTGACGATGCCGCGCGATCCGCTGAACGCGGCGCGTGGCCATACCAGCGCGGATAAAACTGTTGCACCGCCTCGCCGTCGAAACGCAGCGCGTGGCAGCGTCCCAGCTGGAATGGCGGTTTGTCGTTGGAATGCTCGCCTGTGCTGTCAGACGATTCGTCTCCTGAACCTGCTTTCGCGCCTGGCGTACTGTCACCGGTGTTCCACACATCGCCGGCGAACGCCTGAATGGCGGCGGTCGGCAAAATCGCACATAGCTCGGTGAGATGGGTGCAACCCGCCGTGCCGCCCAGCAAACGGGCAGCTTCGCGACGGAAGTTGTGACGGAGATTGAGCCCGATGAGGGCACGGTAGGCGGGATTGCTGACTTGGCACAACCCTGGATAGGGCACCCAGTCGGACGACGCTTCGGCGTCGACGATGTTGAGCTTGCGATCGACGGTGATGCGAAGCCAGAGTTCATGGATCGGCTGACCATTGGGCCGGACGCCCGACGCAAGCACCACATCGCGCGGTTTTTCGTCGGTCAAGCACGCTTCCACATCCCACAGGCCATCGGCTCGCTCATAGGCTTCCGCTCTGATTGCGCGACGGTGGCGCAACTGACGGGATACTGGCGGAGAGAGCGGCATACGGGAAGGAAAGGCCGGATTGGAAAACCCATGAATTTTAGCATACTGGGTATTTGAGACAGTTCGGAATGCGCAGGGGTGCCCGGCGGGCCGGGGAGCGCGGCAGATGCTCTCTCACAGTGGCGGCGTGGCGGCGTGGCAGCGAAGCGCGGAGGTTTTTGCGCTGGGGCCGGCTAGTCGCCGCTCCACTCCTCGTCGATACCTTTGAGGATTTTGCCGATCGTGGCGCCGGAGAAACCGCGCGAGGCCAGAAAACGCGTCTGCTTTGCCCGCTCGGCCGCCGTTTCGGGGAGCCGGCCGAATTTCTTTAGCCAGACGGCTTGAGCGCGCGCCAGTTCGGTTTCGCGCAGTTGCGTACTGGCTTCTTCGACCAGCGTTTGGTCGACCGCATGCTGTTTCAATTCGCCAACGATCCGGCTCGCGCCCAACCGTGACGAACGCCGATGGATCAGACTCTCAGCAAACCGCGAATCGGACAGCCAGTTTTCGGCTTCCAGCGAATCGAGCAAGGTGTCGAGCGAATCGGTTTCTTCGACGAACGGCTTTAGCTTGCGCGCCAGTTCGGAGCGGCTGTATTCACGCCGGGACAAATAGCCGAGTGCACGTCCTTTTAACGAACGGGCCGGGCGTTGGGATTTTTTTTCATCGTCCTGCCCGGGCTTCGTCTCGCCGGGCGTGCGACGCGAGCGGGTGTAGGTGGTTTCGGACGGGTCCGCTGCGGCTTGCGCAGAAGAATCGGACTGTGGCTGGCGACCCGCGGCGCGGTCGTGCTCATCGAACGACTCAAAGGGATCAACGTCGCCGGCTGTAGCGGAGGGATCGGAATCTGACGCGGATGAGCGCCGGGTGGCTGAGTTGCCGCCCGAATAGCGCGGCGAACGCGAAGTGGAGCGCCCGAAGGAGCTTCCAGAAGATTTGCCAAACGAACTTCCGGACGAGTTTCCCGGCGACCGCCCAAACGACCGGGTGGACCGGGAAGTCGACGAGGAAGAAGATGACGACGACTCGAGCGAATCGTCGCTACCGTCACGCGGGCCGTCCGCGTTACGTCCAGCATTGGACAACGGCCGGCCCTTGCGTATCACGTGATGGTTACTCTTCTTCGCCCGCGACTTCGGCGGCAGCACCGGTCGCCGCTTCCGCCATGGCATTCACGCCCAGCGATTCACGGATACGGTTTTCGATCTCACGGGCGATGTCCGGATTTTCACGCAGAAATTCGCGCGCGTTGTCCTTGCCCTGACCGATACGTTCGCCGTTGTAGCTGTACCAGGCGCCGGCCTTGTCGACGATCTTCGCTTGCACACCCAGGTCGATGACTTCGCCCTGACGGGAAATGCCCTCGCCATACAGAATGTCGAAAATCGCTTCGCGGAACGGCGGCGCAACCTTATTCTTCACCACCTTCACGCGCGTTTCGTTACCGATCACTTCGTCGTTCTTTTTGATCGAACCGATCCGGCGAATGTCCAGACGCACCGACGCGTAAAACTTCAGCGCGTTACCACCCGTGGTGGTTTCCGGGTTGCCGAACATCACACCGATCTTCATACGGATCTGGTTGATGAAGATCACGAGGCAGTTGGTGCGCTTGATCGTACCGGTGAGTTTGCGCAGCGCTTGCGACATCAGACGCGCCTGCAGACCCGGCAACGAGTCGCCCATTTCGCCTTCGATTTCGGCCTTCGGCACCAGCGCGGCGACCGAGTCGATCACGATCATGTCGATCGAGCCCGAGCGCACCAGTGCGTCGGCAATTTCGAGCGCCTGCTCGCCAGTGTCCGGCTGCGAAACCAGCAGGTCGTTGACGTTCACGCCGAGCTTGCGCGCGTACTGGATGTCCAGCGCGTGTTCCGCGTCGATAAACGCTGCCGTGCCGCCGAGCTTCTGCATTTCGGCGACGACCTGCAACGTCAGCGTGGTTTTACCGGACGACTCCGGACCGTAAATTTCGACCACCCGGCCACGCGGCAAACCGCCGACACCCAGCGCGATATCGAGACCGAGCGATCCGGTTGAGCATACCTGGATGTCTTCGACCGCCTCACCTGCGCCGAGCCGCATGACCGACCCCTTGCCGAACTGCTTTTCGATCTGCGCGAGCGCGGCGGCGAGCGCCTTGCCCTTTTCAGCAGTCAGTCCAGCCGAGCCTTTCTTGCTTTCTTCCATGAATCGTCCTTTGCTATGATGAACGGCGTCTGAGGCAGATGTGCGGCCCGTTCTTGGAGGACAGCACACGAAACTCAGACACTGTATAAAAAAACAGTAGTTTTGGCAAGCGCGATTCTCATGCGAACGCGCATTTTTACCGTCACGCTGCCCAACTACCCACAATAATTTTCGGAGACCGCTGTGCGCCGGGAGGTCACTCCACGGTGCCGGCAAGGCCAGGTTGGCGCACCATGCGAATTCTGATTGCCGAAGACGACAGCATACTCGCGGACGGTCTGGTTCGATCACTCCGCCAATCGGCCTATGCCGTCGATCATGTGAAGAACGGCGTCGAGGCCGACACCGCGCTTTCAATGCAAACTTTCGACCTGCTGATCCTCGATCTGGGCCTGCCGCGCATGTCGGGGCTCGAGGTGTTGCGCCGTCTGCGCGCCCGCAACTCGAACGTGCCGGTGCTGATTCTCACGGCAGCAGACAGCGTCGACGAACGCGTCAAGGGCCTCGATCTCGGCGCCGACGATTACATGGCCAAACCCTTCGCGCTGAATGAACTCGAGGCGCGCGTGCGCGCCTTGACCCGGCGCGGCGCGGGCGGCGGCCCCACGGTGGTGCGGCATGGTTCGCTGTCGTTCGATCAGGTCGGCCGGATCGCCTATGTCAACGAGCAGGTAATCGACCTGTCGGCGCGCGAACTCGGTTTGCTCGAAGTACTGCTGCAGCGGATCGGCCGGCTGGTGTCGAAGGAACAGCTTGTCGACCATCTGTGCGAATGGGGCGAGGAAGTCAGCAATAACGCGATCGAAGTCTATGTGCACCGGCTGCGCAAGAAGATCGAGCCGAGCGGCGTGCGCATCATCACCGTGCGCGGTCTCGGCTACTGCCTCGAGAAAGCCGCCCTGCCTCCGACCGCGAACATGAGCGCCAACGCGCTCGCGCCCCCCGAGCCCGAGCCGCCCTCCTCGCCTGCGTCGGCCGCGATGCCGGCGAGCCATCACTACAAATAGAGGACACCATGTCCGCACGCGCAGACCGCGCTACGGCGCACGCGGCGGACCTCGACGAGGCGCGCGACGCCCGCTACGCCAATCCGTTCGCCCCGCCCGACGAGACCGAAGCCGCCGCCGAGGCGCGCCCGCGCTCGCTGTTCGGCGAGATTCTCGACTGGATGCTGGCGCCGCTTCTGCTGCTGTGGCCAATGAGCCTCGCGGTCACCTACCTGGTCGCCAAGTCGATCGCTAACGGGCCATTCGATCGCGCGCTCGAAACCGACGCCTACGTGCTCGCGCGCCAGATCCATCCGATCAACGGCGTGGCAGAGCTGTCGCTGCCCGACTCCACCCGCGATTTTCTGCGCGCCGACAACGTCGACACCGTGTTCTATCAGGTGCTCGGCACGCGCGGCGAACTGGTGGGCGGCGAGCGCGACATGCCGCTGCCGCACGAGGAAGACAGGCCGCCGCCGGGCCTCGTCGAATTCCGTGACGACGTGCTGCGCGGCAACGATATCCGCGTGGCCTATACGACGGTCGAGTTTCCGCAGACGCCCGGCGCGCAGCCGGTGCTGGTGCAGGTTGCCGAGACGCTCGACAAACGCAGCCAGCTTGCCAACGACATCATCAAAGGGGTGATCCTGCCGCAGTTCGTGATCCTGCCGCTGGCGATCCTGCTGGTGTGGTTCGGCCTGTCGCGTGGGCTCGCGCCGCTGCACGCCCTGCAGGCGCACATCCGCGCGCGCCGCCCGGACGATCTGTCGCCACTCGAAGGCCGCCTCGCACCACCGGAAATCGAGCCGTTGGTGACATCGTTCAACGATCTGCTGACGCGCCTCGAACAGAATATGGAGTTGCAGAAGCGCTTTATCGCCGACGCCGCGCATCAAATGAAAACACCGCTTGCCGGTCTGCGCACCCAGGCTGAGCTGGCGCTGCGCCAGGACGCCTCCCCGGAAGTCCACCGCTCGCTTGAACAAATCGCCACCAGTTCGGAGCACGCGGCGCGTCTCGTCACCCAGTTGCTGGCGCTGGCGCGTGCGGAAAACCGCATGTCCGGGCAGATTTTCACGCCGGTCGAGGTCACGGAGATGGCGCGCAACGCCGTGCGCGACTGGGTTCAAGCCGCGCTCGCCAAACAGATGGACCTCGGCTACGAAGCGCCCGAAGAACCGGTCGAAGTCGACGGCAATCCGGTCATGCTGCGGGAAATGCTGTCGAATCTGATCGACAACGCGATCCGCTACACGCCGGCTGGCGGACGAATCACCGTGCGGGTGCGGCACGACGTGACGGCGCGGCTCGTGCATCTGGAAGTAGAAGACACGGGGCTCGGCATTCCAGTGGCCGAGCGCTCGCGGGTGGTCGAGCGTTTTTACCGGATTCTCGGCCGCGAAGGCGACGGCAGCGGCCTCGGGCTAGCAATCGTCCGCGAGATCACGACGATGCATGGCGGGGAGATGACGATCGAAGATAACGTCTATCAAACGTCCCCACGGCTTGCCGGAACGCTTGTGCGTGTCAGCTTGCACGTGCTCAAACGGCCACGGGACTTACCCTAAGAGCGCAGGATTCACGCATCGATCTCCGCCCATATTGAGATAAGTTAATTGCACGTTACAAGAATTTATCTGGTAGTTGTCGTTTTTTGATGCGAATTTCCTCATCGCACCGGAGGCTGCCATTTCACCCCGCCACGTCAGTACACCGTAAGTTTCCACTCCAATAATCGGTTCCACGGGAACGCCTTTGCCGGCGGACCGCGTGCACATATCAATATTGGAGACGACATATGGCTACCGTTGGCGGGCAAATCTCGCACGTGCCGATGACGCACGATGAGAAGCGGGTGATCTTCGCATCGTCGCTAGGTACGGTTTTCGAGTGGTACGACTTCTATCTGGCCGGCTCACTTGCAATCTTCATCAGCAAGAGCTTCTTCTCCGGCGTCAATCCGACTGCCGCTTTCATCTTCACACTCCTCAGCTTCGCCGCGGGCTTCGCGGTGCGGCCGTTCGGCGCGATCGTGTTTGGACGTCTCGGCGACATGGTCGGGCGTAAATACACGTTCCTCGTCACGATCGTGATCATGGGTCTGTCGACGTTCCTGGTCGGGTTCCTGCCTGGCTATGCATCGATCGGCATTGCGTCGCCGGTGATCTTCATCGTGATGCGCATGCTGCAGGGTCTTGCACTCGGCGGCGAATACGGCGGTGCGGCAACCTACGTGGCGGAACATGCGCCGCCGGGACGCCGCGGCTTCTACACCGCGTGGATCCAGACCACCGCCACGCTCGGCCTGTTCCTCTCGCTGCTGGTGATTCTCGGCGTGCGCACGGCCATGGGCGAAGACGCATTCGGCGTCTGGGGCTGGCGCATTCCGTTCCTCGCGTCGATCGTCCTGCTCGGCGTGTCGGTATGGATTCGCCTGCAACTGCATGAATCGCCGGTGTTCGAGCGCATCAAGGCTGAAGGCAAAACCTCGAAGGCGCCGCTGACCGAAGCATTCGGCCAGTGGAAGAACCTGAAGATCGTGATCCTCGCGCTGATCGGCCTGACCGCCGGCCAGGCCGTGGTCTGGTACACGGGTCAGTTCTACACGCTGTTCTTCCTGACGCAAACGCTTAAGGTCGATGGCGCGACGGCGAATATCCTGATCGCGATCGCGCTCCTGATCGGCACGCCGTTCTTCCTGTTCTTCGGCTCGCTGTCGGACCGGATCGGTCGCAAGCCGATCATCATGGCCGGCCTGCTGATTGCTGCCTGCACGTACTTCCCGCTGTTCAAGGCGCTGACTCACTACACGAACCCGGCACTGGAAACAGCTACGGCGAAAGCACCGATCGTCGTGATTGCGAACCCGGACGAGTGCTCGTTCCAGTTCAACCCGGTCGGCACGGCGAAGTTCACGAGCTCCTGCGACATCGCCAAAAGCGCACTCTCGAAAGCCGGTTTGAACTACGAGAACGTCGCGGCGCCGGCAGGCACGCTGGCGGAGATCAAGGTCGGCGATACGGTGGTCAACACATATGACGGCAAGGCCGCCGACGCCAAGGACCAGGGCAAGACGTTCGACAAGACTCTCGCTACCACGCTGAAGACCGCCGGTTATCCGCCAAAGGCCGATCCGTCACAGATCAACTGGCCGATGAGTGTGGTGATCCTGACGATCATGATGATCTACGTGACGATGGTCTACGGCCCGATTGCGGCGATGCTGGTGGAGATGTTCCCGACGCGCATCCGCTACACCTCGATGTCGCTGCCGTATCACATTGGCAATGGCTGGTTCGGCGGCTTCCTGCCGGCAACCGCATTCGCGATCGTCGCGGCTAAGGGCAACATCTACTCGGGGCTGTGGTATCCGATTGTGGTCGCGCTCATCACGCTCGTGATCGGCATGCTGTTCGTCAAGGAAACCAAGAACTCTGATATCTACGCGCAGGACTGAAGCGCCTGACGAACGAGGTGATTTAAAAAAGTTGCATGGCGGGGGTTGACAGCCCCCAGCCCTATCCTCATAATCTCGCTTCTTTCGGCGAATTAGCTCAGTTGGTTAGAGCGACGGAATCATAATCCGCAGGTCCGGGGTTCGAGTCCCTGATTCGCCACCAGTTGCAAGAAAAAGCCGCTGATCCACAAGGTCAGCGGCTTTTTTGTTTTTGGCTTTCCAAACAGCAACTTCAAGGAGGTTTCTTGATGACGTTCCGCACCGCCGCGCTTGCCGCGGCCACCGCATCCTTCGCGCTTCTCGTCACCGCGTCGCCGCTTACCGTCAACGCCCAAACGCCGCCCGACAGTCAGTGGCGCGCCAGTTCCCTCATGCTCGCGACGCTGCTGCAGGACGGCTACAAAATCGTCGCGGTAGTGAATGGCGCCCACGTTGATGCCGGCTCGGCCAATACGATTTTCGTTCAGCGCGATCAGAGCGCTTTCAAATGCATCGACCCGTCGCCGACTGATGCGAAAACCAGGGCAGCGTGCTTCGAACTGGTTCAGCCCTCGGGTGCCGCGTCCGAATCCAAATAGTCGAATGGCTTTGCGGATGCGAGCCATCGGCTTTAAGGCTCGCAACGAAAAAGGAGCGGGCTTACGCTAGCTCCTTTGCAGTAGCTTTGTCTGGTGTAGCGCGAGCTAAACCTGGCAAGCCCCGCGCTCAACGATCCACGAGGCGGCTGAGGTTACCGCGCACGCGTTGCAACAACGCGATGAGCTGCTTCGCTTCGTTGTCGGTAAAACCGTTCAGCGCCTCGAGCGCAACTTCATCACCTACCTTGCGGGCCTTGCCGAGGGTGCGCTCGGCCTTCGGCGTCATGCGCACCTGGCGCTCGCGGCGATCCTGCGGATTGGCCGTGCGCTCGATCCAGCCCCCCTCTTCCATGCGATCCAGCAGACGTCCCGCCGAAATCGGCGCGACTTCGAGCAGATCCGCGAGCCGAGCCTGGTTGACGTCGCCGTAATGAGCGAGGTTGGCCAGCACGCGACACTGCGCGCGCGTCAGATCGACCGATGACTTCGCGAGATCGTCAAAACGCTTGCCTGTCAGGCGGCCGACGTCGGAAATCAGAAAGCCGAAGCGTTCTTCGAGTTGGGTGGTCATGCGCGGATTATACGAAAGGCTTTCGTTTGTCATCGTCGGAATGGTCAAAACGGGCGCAATTCAGGCCCCGCATAATTCCTGATGGGCGCACGCGCTTGCAGCCGATATACTAAGCATGCTTACTATATCGACAATCCGGCTCCCCCATGCCCTCCGACTCCCCGCCGACGAGCGCCGCCCTGCTCAACCGGCCAATGATCACCGTCTCGATCATGCTCGCGACGTTGATCCAGACGCTCGACAGCACCATCGCCAACGTCGCACTGCCGCACATGCAGGGCACGCTGTCGGCGTCGCAGGATGAGATCACGTGGGTGCTGACCTCGTATATCGTCGCAGCCGCGATCGCCACGCCGTTGACCGGCTGGCTGTCCGACCGGCTGAGCGTCAAGCGGCTGCTGATCTTCGCGATCGGCGGCTTCACCGTCGCCTCGGCGCTGTGCGGATTGTCGGAAACGCTGACGCAGATCGTCGCATCGCGTTTGCTGCAGGGGGTTTTCGGGGCCTCGCTGGTGCCGCTCTCGCAGTCGATCCTGCTCGACATCAATCCGCGCGAAAAGCAGGGCCAGGCGATGGCGGTGTGGGGCATGGGTGTGATGGTCGGACCGATTCTCGGGCCGACGCTCGGCGGCTGGCTCACCGATAGCTACAACTGGCGCTGGGTGTTTTTCATCAACGTGCCGATCGGCGCGTTCGCGCTGTTCGGCGTGGCAACCTTCCTGCCCGCGCGTGAACCGAAGCACGACGCGAAGTTCGACGCATTCGGTTTTGCCACCTTGGGGCTCGCCATCGGCGGGCTGCAAGCGATGCTCGATCGCGGCGAACAGCTCGACTGGTTCGGCTCGCATGAAATCGTGATCGAGGCGCTGATCGCGGTGATCAGCTTCGCGTTCTTCCTCGTGCATACGGCGACGGTCGGCAAGAAATCGTTCTTCAAATACGAGTTGCTGAAGGACCCGAACTTCGCCACCGGCACGTTCTTCATCTTCGTGATCGGCGCGGTGATGTACGCGACACGCGCGTTACTGCCGCCGATGCTGCAAAACCTGATGAACTATCCGGTCGCGACCACGGGACTCGTCACGGCGCCAAGCGGCGCGGGGACCATGATCGCGATGCTGATCGCCGGACGGCTATTGAAGCGGGTCGATGCGCGGCTTCTACTGCTCGCCGGCTTTCTGATCTCTGCATTCGCGCTGTGGCAAATGATGCATTACACGATCGTGCTGTCGGCGTCGGATATCGTCTGGCCTGGCGTGATCCAGGGCTTCGGTTTGGGCCTCGTGTTCGTGCCGTTGAGCGCGCTCACCTTCTCCACGCTTACGCCGGAACTGCGCGCGGACGGCACCGCGACGTACAGCCTGATGCGCAATATCGGCAGCAGTATCGGCATTTCGATCGTACAGACGCTGATGACGCGCAACACACAGGTGTCGCACGCGGACCTCGTCGCGAATATCACGCCCTTCAATCCGGCGATCCAGCCGATGCTCAACAGCGGCTCGAATTACGACCTGGCGGCGCTGAACGCATCGATTACACAGCAGGCGTCGATGATCGCGTATCTGAACGACTTCAAGCTGATGTTCCTGGCAACGCTGCTGGTCATTCCGCTGCTGTTGTTGATCCGCCCGTCACGCCATGCGCCGGACGCATCGGTGGCGCACGCCGCGATGGACTGACGAAGGCCGGGGATGAACTGCCGGGCGAAACACGTGGCGCACTCGCGCCATGCTCACCCTTCGATTCTTCCGCGCGTCACCCCGAGCAATCCCGCCATCGCCTCTCGCGCCGCCGCCGCGTCGCGGTCGCGAATCGCCTCGAACACCGCCGTGTGTTCGGCTAGCGACGCGTTGAACACGTCCGCGCGTTTCGCATTCAGGCGTAGTTGCGCCTCCAGCGTGCGCTCGATCAGCGTGCCGAGCGGAATCAGCAATTCGTTGCTGCATGCCGTCAGCACGCTCAAATGAAACTGCAGATCGGCGCGCACCCATTCGTCGACATTGCGTGCCCCGACCATCGACGCATGCGCCGCCGCCAGCGCATTGAAGGTGCCGTCCGTATGCGAGGCGGCCGCCAGACCCGCCGCGTACGGCTCGATCATCTCGCGCATTTCCTGCAACTTGAGCGCAAACGCCATCGGCTCGGCGACGCGCGAGTACCAGTCGAGCACATCGACATCGAGCAGATTCCACGCAATTTTCGGCCGCACTCGCGTGCCCACCCGCGGACGCGATTCGATCAACCCTTTCGATGTCAGCGTGCGCAGCGCCTCGCGCAACACCGTCCGGCTCACGCCGAAGGTGTCCATTAGCTCCGCCTCGCGCGGCAGGATCGAGTCAGGCGCGTAGTCGCCGCGCAGAATCGCGGTCGCCAGCAGATGAGCGACGCGCCCATGCAGATCGTGCTGAATAGCTTTCTCCCAGCGGCCTCTCGGCGCTATTGATATCGGGCCTGAGCCCGGAACGACCGCGATTATCCGGCATCTCAACCGGCGCACTCACTGCTTCGACGCCAGCCCACGCTCGGTGTCCAGCCAATATTTGGCCAATAGTACTATTAATAGTACTTAAACGCCCTTTTGTTGTAGGATGTGAATCCTCGAAATATTTCGCAGACGCCCAGGCCGCCAGGAGACGCACACCATGAAAATCACCAAGCTCGAAACCTTCATCGTCCCGCCGCGCTGGTGCTTCCTGAAGATCGAGACTGACGAGGGCATTGTCGGCTGGGGGGAACCGGTGGTCGAAGGCCGTGCGCATACCGTGGCGGCCGCCGTCGAGGAACTGTCCGACTACCTGATCGGCAAAGACCCGCTGCTGATCGAAGACCACTGGCAGGTGATGTATCGCGCGGGCTTCTACCGCGGCGGCCCGATTACCATGAGCGCGATTGCCGGCGTCGACCAGGCGCTGTGGGACATCAAGGGCAAACATCATGGCGTGCCGATTCATGCGCTGCTCGGCGGCCAGGTGCGCGACAAGATCAAGGTGTATTCATGGATTGGCGGCGACCGTCCGAGCGACGTCGCGAATAACGCACGCGCCGTGGTCGAACGCGGCTTCAAGGCCGTGAAGATGAATGGCTCGGAAGAGCTGCAGATCATCGACACCTTCGACAAGGTGCAAGGCGTCATCAACAACGTCGCCGCCGTGCGCGAAGCGGTTGGACCGAACATCGGCATCGGCGTGGACTTCCACGGCCGCGTGCATAAGCCGATGGCGAAGGTGCTGGCGAAAGAACTCGACCCGTACAAGCTGCTCTTCATCGAAGAGCCGGTGCTATCGGAAAACGCGGAAGCCTTGCGCGACATCGTCAACCAGACCAACACGCCGATCGCGTTGGGCGAACGCCTGTATTCGCGCTGGGACTTCAAACACATCCTGTCGGGCGGCTACGTCGACATCATCCAGCCGGACGCGTCCCACGCGGGCGGGATTACCGAGTGCCGCAAGATCGCGTCGATGGCCGAGGCGTACGACGTCGCGCTCGCGCTGCACTGCCCGCTCGGTCCGATCGCGCTGGCCACCTGTCTGCAGATCGACGCGGTGAGCTACAACGCGTTTATCCAGGAACAGAGCCTGGGCATTCACTACAACAAGGGCAACGATCTGCTCGACTACATCAAGAACCCCGAAGTCTTCAAATACGAAGATGGCTTCGTGTCGATTCCACAAGGCCCGGGCCTCGGTATCGAAGTGAACGAAGAGAAGGTGCGCGAAATGGCGAAGGTCGGCCACCGCTGGCGCAATCCGGTGTGGCGTCACGAGGATGGCAGCGTCGCGGAATGGTAAGCGCGTGACTGGCTTGCCTGAATGATCGAACGCCGCCTGCGGGCGGCGTTGTCTTTTCTGCCGCCGGCCAGCCGCATGGTGCGAATCCGGCGATACATCGAGCCGGGTGCGCCTCAGCCGGACGGCAGCCACGCGTTACGGTCGCGTCACGTTCGCGGCCTCGCAGTTACGTAACATCCCGGACAGAAAGGGTCGAAAATCGCATTCTCCGGCGCTTTCCCGGCGCTCCTCTGCATCGCTCAAAGCCCTTCTGATAAAGGCTTTCACGCCATTTGTTCGGCATCAGACATACGCATGGCCCAGTCCTTGCTCAAATGCATTCAAACGACAAATGCATTGGGGAACATCATGGGCGAATTTCTTCCTGACTATCTGATCCGCGAACAGGCCGCCGTCGGCGCACTGGTGGTGTTCGGCGTGCTTCGCATCCTCGGCGCGATGCTCGCCTACGAACGCGGCTGGCGCATCTCGGTCGTCGAAAAATGCTTTATCGCTGCCGCGGTGCTGTACTGCCTGCCGCAACTCTTCGATCTGCTGACGCATATGTACGGCTCGCGCGCCGCAGGCGCGGCACTGGAAGGCAAGGCAGCAGGCTGCGCGATCGCACTCTTCTGCGCGCCGATTCTCGGCCATCGGCTCGGCCTCGAATAACCGGTTTCAACGAACGGAAGCCCGCCATGCGACTGGGAAAGAGACCTGCAAAACCCGCCTACCGCGCCGGCGACGTCCTGACGCTCAGGTCCGGTGGACGCCCGATGACGGCCACCTGGACCGGGCCGGTGCTATTCGCGCCAGGCAACTGGCTGATCTGCCAGTGGTTCGGCGACGACGGCGAGTTGCAGCAGGAGATGTTTCCGGAAGAGACGCTGGAGCCGGCGCACAACGCGCTTGCCGCCTAGAGGGCAGTAACGGATCAGCCGGCCACCGCCGGGCGACCGTGTGTATTGCGCCGCACGCCTTTGCTGTGCGGCGCTTTTTTTGACCTCAGCCCAACGCGGCGAATGCCGGCACGCTGTGCGACAACACGGCCGCTGCGATGAACACGCCGATCATCGCCAGCGCTTCCAGATACAGCACGTTGACGAAGGTATGCGCGTCCATCGTCGAGGCCGTGCGGCGCAAGCGCGGCAGCGCCAGGAAGCGGTTGAGTCCGCCGAGCACCAGTGCGAGCGCGACCAGCGCGAGCTTCAGCGTCAGCACATGGCCCCATGTGCTCATCTCGATGGCTTCGAACGAGCCGCCCGAACCGCGCACGGCATTGAAGACGCCCGTCAGCAGCACCAGTCCAACCGCGACCACCGATACGTGCGACACCTGGGTCGCTGTGCGGATCAGCATTCCGCGAGCGGTCGACGTACCGAGCGCAGGCAATACCGAGAGCCCCGCCGCCATTGCCAGCCCGCCCCAGACGCTCGTGACCAGCACATGCAGCGTCTGCATGCCGATCGCCGCCGAGGCCGGGCCGGCGTCGGCCGCATGCCCGAGCGACGCCTTGCCCGCTGCAATCGCAATCACCGCGAACCACAGCAGCGCATTGCGCAGCATGCCCGTATGACTGGCCATCGCCGTGCCCAGCAACACCAGCGCGCCGGCGAAGGCCACGCTCCAGCCGTAACCGACATGGGTTTGCGTCAATACAGTCGGCACCACGCCGATGGCTGACGGCAACGCGACGCCACTCATCGACGCCGCCTGGTACAACAGCCAGCCGAGATCCGCGAGCACCAGCACGACGGTCGCCGTCAGCATCGACCGTTGCGCGCGCAACCAGGCGGGCCGAGCCGGCGCGATCTTGACCTGCGCGTCCTTGGCGAGCCACGCGCCGAGCAACGCCGACCCAACGGCAAACGCAAACGCGACATTCATGAGCGCGGCCATGGCGACCTGCCCGATCCAGAGTCCGTCGATGCTCATTTGACGATGAACGCGAAGTCGCCTTGGGTACGGTGGCCGTCCGTGGCAACCGCGATCCAGTGCACCGCATAGCGGCCCGCCGTCAACTGCGGCAGCGCCAGGTGCATCGCCTTTGCGTCACTCCTGTCGACTTGCGACGCCGCCGGCGCGGCGGGCTTGCCGCTCGTGTCGCTCAGATCGATTCTGCTGAAAGCCGGCTCGAGCGGCTCGGTGAAATGGATCGTCACTTCAGTGGGCGCGGCCACTTCGGCGTTCGCCGCCGGCTCGCTCGACACCAGATGCGCATGGGCAAAAGCCGTGGACGTCATCACCAGCGCCGCGGCGCCGAACGTCAACGCACACAGCGCCGGACGGGGGAAATTGAATAGCTTCATGTAAGGCCGATAGCGTGTGGAAAGTAAAACGGTGGACGTTGAGCCGGGGAGCGAGGGCGCCGGACAGACGCCGGCGCGCCCGGAAGTGTACGCTTCGATGGCCGGCGCGCGCGTCGGTTCAACCCGCTTTGTTACCGATGCCAACGGGAGCAGCACCTGCGCCCGTGATCCCGCAGACGAAATCGAGATACGCGGCCGCCGGCAACGCGGCGATGCGCGTCAAACTGTCGCATGCCTGTCACACCCGGAACCTTCTCTTCTGTGGCAAATAGTCATCATCACCCTTCGATGATAGAATGCTGCGTCGCCGCAGCGCCGGCTGCCCTTCACACCGAGCCGCTCGAAGTTCGGTCAGGTCCCCGATTTTGATGGAGTTACGCGTGTCTTCAAGACGCATTTTCCGCCCGTTGCTTGCCCTTCTGCTGATCGGCTCCGCGGGTGTCTATAGCGCTGCGAAAGCGCAGACTCAACCGAAGGCCCCCGATACGATGGAAGCGCGCGTGCAAGGCTGCACGGCTTGCCACGGCTCGCATGGCCAAGGTACCGACAACGACTACTTCCCGCGTCTGGCGGGCAAGCCGGCCGACTATCTGTACAACCAGTTGCAGAATTTCCGCGAAGGGCGTCGCAAGTACCCGCCGATGAACTACCTCGTCACGTATCTCTCAGACGACTACCTTCATCAGATCGCCACGTACTTCTCGCAGCAACGTCCGCCGTACCCCACGCCGTCCAAGCCGACCGTATCGGCAACCATCGTCGCGCGCGGCCAGCAGATCGTGCTGCACGGCGACGCATCGAAAGAGATTCCGGCCTGCGCGGCTTGCCACGGCAAGGCGCTGACCGGTATGGAACCCGCTATCCCGGGTCTGGTCGGCCTGCATTCGGACTACATCAGCGCGCAGTTGGGCGCATGGCGTTCGGGCTCGCGTCATGCCATCGCACCTGATTGCATGCACACCATCGCCACCCGTCTGACCGATGACGACGTGAACGCCGTCGCTGCATGGCTTTCCACGCAAACGGCCCCACAAAACCCCGTGCCGGCTCCGGCCCGCTCGATGAAGACTCCGCTTGCCTGCGGCAGCGAACCGCAATAAGGCACCGGGAGAGACACTCAAATGAAACGCAAGTCTTTGTTCGCCCTCTCGGCAGTCGTCGTCGTTGCGGCTGCCGCACTCGTTCCCGTCCTGTGGTCGGGCGGCGACAACCTGCATAACGGCACGGCTATGGCGGCAACGCCCGCCGACCAGGCCGCGCTGATCAAAAAGGGCGAGTACCTCGCCCGCGCCGGCGACTGTATCGCCTGCCACACGGTGCGCGGCGGCAAGCAGTTTGCCGGCGGCCTGCCGATGGCTACGCCGTTCGGCACGATGTTCACGCCGAACATCACGCCTGACGACCAGTACGGTATCGGCAAGTGGACGCAGGACGACTTCTATCGCGCAATGCACACGGGCCGTTCGAAAGACGGCAGCCTGCTGTACCCGGGCTTCCCGTTCACGAGCTACACGAAGGTCACGCGGGCCGACTCGGACGCGATCTACGCGTACCTGCGCTCGGTTACGCCGGTCAATGTGGCGAGCCGTCCGCACGAACTGAAATTCCCGTTCAACCAGCGCAACATGCTGATCGGCTGGCGCACGCTGTTCTTCCGCGAAGGCGAGTACAAGGCTGATCCGACCAAGTCGGTCGAATGGAACCGTGGCGCGTACCTGATCGAAGGCCTCGGCCACTGCGGCATGTGCCACACGTCGATCAACGCAATGGGCGGCCCGGTCAGCTCGGCTGCGTTCGCCGGCGGCTTGATCCCGCTGCAGAACTGGTATGCGCCGTCGTTGACGTCGAACAAGGAAGCCGGCCTCGGCGACTGGGAAACCAAAGACATCGCCGACCTGCTGAAGACCGGTGTGTCAAACCGTGGCGCGGTGTTCGGTCCGATGGCTGAAGTGGTTCACAACAGCCTGCAGTACATGTCGGACGAAGACATCAACGCAATGGCCACGTACCTGAAGACAATTCCGCAGAAGAGCGAAGCACCGGAACCGCTGCAGCTCGAAACCTCGGAAAAGTTCGGTGGCGAACTGTTGAAGCAAGGTCAGAAGATCTACGCTGACAACTGCGCGAAGTGCCACGCGACGAATGGCCTCGGCATGCCGCCGGCCTTCCCGCCGCTCGCGAACAATCAGTCGATCCAGATGCCATCGGCGGTCAACCCGATCCGCATGGTGCTGAACGGCGGTTATCCGCCGAGCACGACAGCCAACCCGCATCCGTACGGCATGCCGCCGTTCGCGCAGGCGCTGTCGAACACGGAAGTGGCAGCGGTCGTGACGTACATTCGTATGTCGTGGGGCAACCACGGTACGGCTGTCTCGCCGCAGCAAGTGTCGGATCTGCGTTCGGCGCCGCTCGACTAAGCAGCGTTCGATGCACCGGGGGCGCGGCCAGCGAAACTCGCGGCCGCGCCCTTCGTTTTTCAGGACCGGTATCATGTGGGGATAAACCCTTATGAAACCGCGCAGGAGGAAAGAGCCGTGCATGTCGGTGAGCGTTTCAACAGCATTACCCATCTCGTCGGCGCCGTACTGTCGGTGGCGGGTCTTGCTGCGCTCGTGACAATGGGCGCGCTCGACGGTGACGCGTACAAAGTGGTGAGTTTCAGTGTGTACGGTGCAATGTTGTTCGTGCTGTATGCTATCTCCACGCTTTACCACAGCGTGCGCAACCCGCGCGTGAAAGCCGTTCTGCAAAAATGCGATCATTCAGCGATCTACCTGCTGATTGCCGGCAGTTACACCCCGTTCACACTTGTTACGTTGCGCGGACCGTGGGGCTGGTCGCTTTTCGGCGTAAGCTGGGGGCTTGCCGCTCTCGGCATCGTGCAGGAACTGACGCTCGGGCGACGCACCCGCAGCGTTTCGATGGTGCTGTATGTCTTGATGGGATGGCTCGCGCTCGTTGCCGTCCGCCCGCTGGTTCAAGCCTTACCGGCAGCGGGTACCGCCTGGCTCGTGGCCGGCGGGGTCATCTACAGCGCCGGCATCTACTTCTTCATCAACGACGAGCGCATCCGGCACGGACATGGTATCTGGCACCTGTTCGTACTGGCGGGCAGTCTGTGTCAATTCGTCAGTGTCGCGCGCTACGTCGCGTGACACCCCACGGCGGCGAAATGCAACTAAAGGCCAGTCAACGTGTCTGCATAGCGCGTTGAAGCATTCGGCACGCGTTTCCCGCGTGCCGCCGATTTCTCTGCGACCGGAACCGGGCTTTGGCCTCGAACGCGCCATGCGGGCGTGTTCATGCCGCGCTTGTACCAGCTTGGGCCCATTTGGTGCCGTCTGGTGCCGTTCGCGAAACTGCATTGCAAAGAACATTTATGTCTTTTGATTCCCTCGGCTTGTCCGAACCGTTGGTCCGCGCTGTACTCGAACTCGGCTACACCACTCCGACTCCGATCCAGACGCAAGCGATCCCGGCCGTGCTCAACGGCGGCGACCTGCTGGCCGGCGCGCAGACCGGCACCGGCAAGACCGCCGGCTTCACGCTGCCGATCCTCCAGCGTCTGAACACCATGCCCGCCGTCACCACGGCCACGGGCAAGCGCGTCGTGCGCGCGCTGATCCTCACGCCGACGCGTGAGCTTGCCGCACAGGTCGAAGAAAGCGTGCGTGCTTACGGCAAGTACCTGAAGCTGAAGTCGACCGTGATGTTCGGCGGCGTCGGCATCAATCCACAGATCGGTGCGCTGCGCAGCGGCGTGGACATCGTCGTCGCGACACCGGGCCGTTTGCTCGACCACATGCAGCAGAAGACGATCGATCTGTCGCATCTCGAGATCCTCGTGCTGGACGAAGCTGACCGCATGCTCGACATGGGCTTCATCCACGACATCAAGCGTGTGCTCGCGAAGTTGCCGCCGAAGCGTCAGAACCTGCTGTTCTCGGCCACCTTCTCCGACGAAATCAAGACGCTCGCCGACAACCTGCTCGACTCGCCGGCGTTGATCGAAGTCGCCCGTCGCAACACGACGGCTGAACTCGTTGCGCAAAAGATTCACCCGGTCGACCGCGACAAGAAACGCGAGCTGCTCACGCACCTCATCAAGCAACACAACTGGTTTCAGGTGCTGGTGTTCACGCGCACGAAGCACGGCGCGAACCGCCTTGCCGAACAGCTGACGAAAGACGGCATCAGCGCACTGGCGATTCACGGCAACAAGAGCCAATCTGCTCGCACGCGCGCGCTCGCCGAATTCAAGGACGCCACGCTGCAAGTGCTCGTCGCGACCGACATCGCTGCACGCGGCATTGATATCGATCAGTTGCCGCACGTGGTCAACTACGATCTGCCGAACGTGCCGGAAGACTACGTGCACCGCATCGGCCGCACGGGTCGTGCTGGCGCATCGGGCGAAGCGATCTCGCTGGTGTGCGTCGACGAACTGCAACTGCTGAAGGATATCGAGAAGCTGATCAAGCGCCAGGTGCCGCAGGAAGTGATCGCCGGTTTTGAGCCGGATCCGACTGCGAAGCCAGAGCCGATCCTGCGCCGTGGTCAGGGTGGCGGCGGTGGCGGTGGACGTTCGCCGCGCCAGGGTCAAGGCGCGCCGAAGCGCGAGGGTGGTGGTCAGCGTGAAGGTGGCCGCCGCGACGGCGCAGCAGCGGCCAAGCCGGCGCAACGTTCGGGTCAGCGTCCGGCGAATGGTCAGCAGCAGCCGAAGCCGCAAGGTGCGAAGCCGGCCGGCAACGGTGGGCAACCTCGCCGCGACGGCCAGCGTCATGACGGCCAGCCGCGCGCAGCGGCACACGAAGGCAGCGCCGCGCAACATGCACCGCGCAAGCCGCAGGCAGCGAAGCCGCAAGGTGGCAATCCGGGCGCGTTGCTGGGCGGCACGAAGTCGCGCAACGACGCACCGCGTGGCGGCCAGCCGACGCGCAGCGGCCAGCGCGGCCGTTAAGCATCAAGCAACTGTTAGCTCGCTAGCCGTAGTCCCAGACTACCGGCTAGCCGCGGCGGCAGCTTGCTTCAGGTGCTCGATCTGCCGTTCCCATCGATCGAGCACCGTCTCTCCTGCCCCTTCCCCTGCCAGATCAAACGTAATGCCGCTCTTCAGGCGCGCATAAGGCACGCTCTGCGCCTCTCCTGTGTCGATCGAGCCGATGAGGTACACGAGGCCGCTGTCATCGCCTGTCACGCCCGCTAGCCGCGTCAAACGCAACTGCACCTGATAGAACGCTTCGTCGCAGACGAACGTCACTGCGGCGCGGCCGCTTTGCGCGATCACGCGCGCCGCCCGAGCCTGCGGCCACAATGCGATGCATAGCGAGCGCGAATCAGGCGCATACAACTCGCCGACGCCGAGCAGCGACGTGCGCACATGACCGTTCGCGTCGACGGTGAGCAGCGATGCGGTGAAACCCGCCTTGCTCGCGAGCGACGAACCATCGAACAACGTGCGGACAGCGTCAGGCCATTCGTCGAACACGATCTGTTCGAGGGGACGTTCGGGTGGAGGGGAATCACTCATCGTGTCGATCCAGTCTCAAACAGGTTGCCAAGGGTGCCAGGATCGATCATGCCTCGAAAAGCGAATGGCCCACACAAGCGGGCCATTCATCTTCATCTCTGTACGCCGTAGACTCAGCAGAAAAACATCAGCGAAAGAACACGTGCTGCGTGATCTTGGCGAGCGGATAATGCACGCCCGGCTGAATCTTGGCCGGCAGATCGAGCGGCTTGAGCAGCATCTTCACGCACATGTCCGCCGACAGATTGCGCCGTACGAGCGCATTGATGCGTGCCGCGCGTTCGCGGTTGTAGGCCGAATCGTGCACGCGCTCCGGATAACGAATCGCAAAGACATGACGCAACGCGATCTCCGAGTCTTCGTTCTTGATTTCCATCACACGGCGCATCAGCGCGCCGAGAACCGCAAGACGGCCATTGCCTTCGATCTTGTTGTACTTCTTGAAGAACTTGAAAAAGTGCTTGTAGTGACGGACTTCGTCGGTGCGGATGTTGTCGGTGATCTGCTTGAGCACCGGCTCGTCCGAACATTCGCCGATCGCGCGATACAGCGTTGCCGTACCCGTTTCCACCACACAGCGGGCGACCATCTCAAGCGCGCGGGTCTTTTCGAAGTCTTCGACCGAGCAGGTCAGCGAATACTCCTCCATGAAATGGCGGAACGCGGTGTCCCAATCGAACTCGGGCCAGACGTAGGCGATATACGTCTTGAGAGCCAGACCGTGCTGCATCTCTTCGGGCTCCCATTCCTGGTTGAGCCAGGCCGAGACTTCCGGGTCACCGTCGAAGAAAGTGCTCAGATTACTGGTGTAAAGATCGGTGCCGCTTTCGATAAACGAAGCGGCGCACAACAGAAGCAGCAGGTCTTCGTTAGCAACTGCCTTCTGGCGATCTATGCGTGTGAGGTCGATATCCTCGATCCGCCAGGGCATCACATGGTTCAGCTCAGTGTGCATTGTGTCTTTGCTCCGAAAGCTGTATCGACTCGTAGAGCGATCGAAACCGCCCACTATCGCAAGGGCGGTCCGCCGTGTCAGATACAGCGCCTTGAATTAGAGTTAACCCCTTGTATCTTGCATCTTAGCCGGTGTTTAGCAACTCTGCAGATAACCCAGCACAGACCATGCCGGACCGCCGCAGTTCCAATTTCACGGTAGTCGAATCCTTCGGTTGATTACAAGCGAACACGCAAGGCACAAAAAAAAGCCAGCTCGACGAGCTGGCTTCGGCCTGAACAGACTGTGCGCGTTAAGCGCGGCAAGGCTTGCTGCGGAGCACAACGGCCGTCAGCAACACCTTCATGCGAGCTGAACGCTTTCAAGACGCCGGACGCGCCGCATACGCCACGCGACCACGACGAGCGACAACCCCGACAGCACCGCGGCAATCAGGACGTAGTAACTTGGCGCGAGCTTGTCGCCAGTCAAATGAATGAAGGTCTCCACAATCGTCGGCGCAAAACCGCCGAAAATCGTCACGCCGATGCTGTAACCGATTGAAAGACCCGTCGAGCGCACCTGCGTCGGGAAGATCTCGGACATCAGCGCGGGCATCGGTCCAGAGTAAGCCGCCTTGAAAATGCCGGCTGTGCCTTGCAACACCAGCAGCCAACCAATCGTCGGATGAGTCTGCAACCACGCGAACATCGGATAGATCAGCGCGCCCATCAGAATCGACGTGGTCAGCATGATGCGAATCCGGCCGATGCGATCTGACAACGCGCCCATCACCGGGGACAAAATGAACTGCAAGCCGCCGTTGAGCACCACCACGCCGAACGACGCCGCCGCCGGCATGTGCAACTGCTTGACCGCGTACATCGGCATGTAGAGTTGCAACACGTACACGCCGACTGTCGACTGCGCAACGATACCCACGGCCAGCAGCAGATTCACCCACTGGTTGCTGAACGACGCGTCCTTTTCAGGCGTCGCGTGATGCTTGCCCGCAGCCTCACGCGCTTCACGCAACGCGAGAAACTCCGGCGTCTCGTCGAGATGCGAACGGATGTAATAACCCACCGGCCCAACCAGCAGACCGAACATGAACGGCAGGCGCCAGCCCCAGCTATTGAGTTGCTCGGGTGGCATCCAGGCGGTCAGAAGCGAGCCAAAGGCCGCCGCCGTGATCGCGGCCAGGCCTTGGCTTGCGAACTGCCAACTTGCGTAATAGCCACGCCGCGACGCGCTGTGCTCGACCATGAAGGCTGTCGCGCTGCCGAACTCACCGCCCACCGCGAAGCCTTGCACGAGCCGCGCAAGCAGGATCAACACGGGCGCTGCGATACCGATCGACGCGTACGACGGCATCACCGCCATCGTGAAGGTGCCGACCATCATCAGCGCGATAGCAAGCGTGAGCGCCGCCTTACGGCCCTTGCGATCGCCGTAGACGCCCAGCACGACGGCGCCAAGCGGCCGCATCAGGAAGGAGATGCCGAAGGTGGCGATGGCGAGCAGCGTCGAGAGCCACTCATCCTGCATCGGGAAGAACTGTTTCGCGATGATGGTCGCGAAGTAGCCGTAGACCAGAAAGTCGAACCACTCCAGCGCATTGCCAACCGAGGACGAAAACACGATACGCCGCACCATCGCTTTAGAAAGCGGTGCGGACGTGGAATGGGGGGATGCTGTCGCGGATTGCGACGTGGGGGTATTCATGATGTCTCCTGCCCTGCCTGATGCTGGTTGCGCTGAATGCGCATGAGGTGCTCGATGCGAGGCTGTCGCGCGCAGTCCGTTCAGGTTGCGCGCAACGCCTTGCTTTAATGGCGATTTCTTGATGCTGATCCATACGCGATGCTTCATGCATCGACGCCGGATGCAGCGAAGCGCGACCGCCGCGTAGACGGCGTCGCGCTTCGTCTGCGTCGATCAGAACCCGGCTGCCAGCCCGTCGCGACGACTATCGCTCGCCGCCACATAGCCACGGTCCGGATCGTTCCGGTCGAGCTTCCAGATGTACTGGCCAGAGCCGAAATCCATGTACGGATCGTCGACCGACTTGATCGTGTGGCCCAACTTCTGCAGTGCCGAAGCGGTCTTCGGATCGAGCGTCGATTCGATGTCGATGGTGAAGTCTCGGTTGACCTTCCAGCGCGGCGCATCGCAGGCGGCCTGCGGTTGCTGAC
The DNA here is from genome assembly GCF_052682275.1 of Paraburkholderia sp. D1E. NCBI lineage: Bacteria > Pseudomonadati > Pseudomonadota > Betaproteobacteria > Burkholderiales > Burkholderiaceae > Paraburkholderia > Paraburkholderia sp. D1E. The sequence goes on along the minus strand of NZ_JBQYMB010000001.1, from coordinate 5,161,360 downwards.
CGTAATCGAGCATCCGCACGATCGATTGCAGGTGCCCTTGCGGCTGCATATCGCCGCCCATTACGCCGAAGCTCATCACCGCTTCCTGCTTGCCGTCCACCTGCTGCGTCAGGAACGACGGGATGATGGTATGGAACGGCCGCTTGCCGCCTTCCACCACGTTCGGCGACTTCGGATCCATCGAGAAGCCGCAGCCGCGGTTCTGCATCGCGATGCCGCTGTCCGGCACCACGATGCCCGAGCCAAAGCCCATGTAGTTCGACTGGATGAAGCTGACCATCATGCCGCGCTCGTCGGCGACCGACATGTAGATCGTGCCGCCGGCCTTCGGCATGCCGAAGTCGAATTGCGTGGCGCGCTTGTGATCGATCAGCTTCGCGCGCGAGGTCAGATAGGCATCGTCGAGCATCTGCTCGGGCGTCACTTCCATCGACCGCGGATCGGCGACGTAGCGGTAGACATCGGCGAACGCCAGCTTCATCGCTTCGATCTGCAAATGCTGCGACTCGACGTTGTCGACGGCGAGTTCCTTCACATCGAATTTTTCGAGAATGCCCAACGCGATCAGCGCCGCGATGCCCTGCCCGTTCGGCGGAATTTCATGCACGGTGTAGCCGCGATAATCCTTGCCGATCGGCTCGACCCAATCCGCTTTGTAGTTGCGCAGATCGTCGAGAGTCAACGCGCCCCCGCCTTCACGCGCAAACGCCGCAATCTGTTCGGCGATCTCGCCTTCGTAGTACGCACGCGGGCCTTGTTCAGCGAGCTTGCGCAGGGTCTTCGCGTGACCGGGAAAGCGCACCAGCTCGCTGACTTCCGGCGCGCGGCCGCGTGGCATGAAGGTTTGCGCGAAGCCCGGCAGGTCCTTCAATTCCGGCACGGCGGCCGCCCATTTGTAAGCGACGATACTCGCCACCGCGTGACCACGCTCGGCGATTTCGATTGCCGGTTCCATCAGATCAGCGAACGGCAGCGAGCCGAATTTCTGGTGCAGCGCCTCCCAGCCAGCAATCACGCCCGGGACGGTCACCGCATCCCAACCGCGCTTGGGTTGTTTGGCAAGACCGTTTTCCTCACCGTATTTACGCTTGAAGTAATCGACGTTCCAGGCCGCCGGCGACACGCCTGAAGCGTTCAGGCCGTGCAGTTTCTTGCCGTCCCACACCAGCGCGAAGGCGTCGCCACCAAGGCCGCACGACACCGGCTCGACCACCGTAATGGCGGCGGCCGCCGCGATCGCAGCGTCGACGGCATTGCCGCCTTTCCACAGCATCCGTAGACCGGCTTGTGCCGCGAGCGGGTGCGAAGTCGAAACGATGTTGCGCGCAAATACAGGCAGACGCGGTGTCGGATAGGGGTTTTGCCAGTTGAAGCCAGTCATGTCGAACACTCTCGAAAGCGCGGGCCGGCGCGCTCTCGAACGCCGGAAACCATGGGAAACGGGTAAAAACGGAGTAAAACGCGGAACCTTGGATTGCAGCGCGATCCGGCACAAAAAACAAATTCATTTATCAAATGAATAAATGCGCAAATGATCTGAATGGGTCGCCGCGCGGTCGTCCTTGATCCGAACCATGGCGCACGAGTTAGCGGACAGGACGTGCGATGGTCTTACAATACGCTCACCCCCGTTCACGCATCACCCGCTTTCCGGCTCAGCTTATCGTGCCGTTAACGGGCAGCGCCGATAAAAACCCACGACCCGAGACACATGACCCGAGACCCCCGCCTGACTCTCAATGCCCGGCAACAGGAACTGCTGGAGTGGGTGCAACGCGACGGCTTCGTGACCGTGGACGACCTCGCGGCCCACTTCGACGTGACGCCGCAGACGATCCGCCGCGACGTCAACTGGCTCGCCGACATGAACCTGCTGCGCCGCTATCACGGTGGCGCCAGCCTGCCGACCAGCTCCGAGAACGTCTCGTACACGGCGCGTCAGCGGATGTTCCATGACGAGAAACGGCGCATCGCGACGCTAGTGGCCACTCACATTCCCGACCAGGCGTCGCTCTTCATCAACCTCGGCACGACCACCGAAGAAGTCGCCCGCGCGCTCAACCGGCATCGCAGCCTGCGCGTGATCACGAACAATCTGAACGTCGCCAGCATGATGAGCGGCTATCCCGATTGCGAAGTGCTGGTGACGGGCGGCATCGTGCGGCCGTGGGACAAGGGCATTGTTGGCGAACTGGCAATCGACTTCATCCGGCAATTCAAGGTGGACTTCGCGATCATCGGAACCTCGAGCATTGAAACGGATGGCACGCTGCGCGATTTCGACACCCGCGAAGTGCGCGTGGCCGAGGCGATCATTCAGCATGCGCGCACGGTGTTTCTCGCCGCCGACAACTCCAAATTCGGCCGCCCGGCGCTCGTCCGTCAAGGTCATCTCGATCAGATCGACGCGCTTTTCACCGACGCCGCGCCGCCCACCGAGATGAACGAAATACTCGCCACTGCCAACTGCCAGGTGTATATCGCCGAGTAATTCCAGGCGTCTTCGGCCATGTTGCAGTGCACGCGAAACTTCGAGTGAAATCAAGGATCTGGCCGCTGCTCCAAACCGCCTCTGCGGGCTCCAATTGTCAAAGGGAAAATTTACTGGGGCCCCTTTGGTGTTTAACGGGCGTTTGACTACACTCCAGTTCCCCAGCGTCCGTTCCGCGTTGCACGGAGTGCTGGCAGCGTGAACCTGTCGTGATAGCCGTACCTCCCGCCTGATCCTCTAGCGGACTTCACTGGCATCTGGCCAGTCGCCGGCAAGGCCGTCCGCGTTAGCTTGACATGGAGAGAACGATGCTGAGTCCGCATGAATTCGCCACGTTGTTGCTCGTCAAGGACGCTCCCAATCAAGTCGACATGGAGCGAGAAGAACTCGACGCCCTGCTGGAACGCCAGCTTGTGCAACTCGAACGGCTCGCGTCGGGCAACGAACAATGGCGCGTGACAGAAATCGGCGACAACGCACTCCGGGCCATCAAGCGTTTGTCGTAGCACGCTGGGTTTTGAAGCCAACGACCGGTAGCATGACAACGGGCTGCGCCGCAGTGACATTGCGCGCATCCTCGTCTCTTTCATGCCGCCGCGCATTTTTTGTCTCGAGCCAGGCGGCCGCATAAACGGCCGCTTTGTTGTGCCCAATTCATTTACACAGTAAATTGACGCGACGGACCTTCTGCCATCGCGCATGCCAAAAACGCTCTCCTCCGACGACATCCAGCATTTCCGCGAAACCATGCGGCGCGTGGCCGAAAACGCGTTCGCCACGCGCGGCGCGCAAGGCGTGACAATGCGCGAACTGGCGAAGGAGCTGGGTTGCAGCGCGATGACGCCCTATCGCTACTTCCGCGACAAGGACGAGATCCTTGCAATGGTCCGCACCGCGGCGTTCAACCGCTTCGCGGCGCGGCTCGAGGCAGTGGCCAAGGAAACGTCCGCGACCGACCGCTCCGCTATCAGCGACGCCTACGTGTCGTTCGCACTCGACGAACCGCACGCCTACCGCCTGATGTTCGATCTGAATCAGCAGGAAGGCGCGTACCCGGAACTCACCGCCGCGTCGCAGCGTGCCTGGCGCATGCTCGGGGCGCACTTTGAGCAACTGGTTGCCGCGGGCATTCTGGAAGGCGATCCACAATTGATCGGCTATGCCTACTGGGCAAGCCTGCACGGCTTCACCATGCTGGCACTCGCCAACCAGTTGCCGTTGCCCCAGGCGCAGCAAGCCGCCGCGAGCCACGCGCCGACGCGCGAGGCTGTGCTCGCGCAGATTCGCGGGATGTTGTGGCGCGGGGCCCAGCCGCAGCGCGGCTAGCCCTTCAGCCCTTCAACTCACTCAACGCGAATAACCCGGTGTGCGGCACCGGGAAGCGAAGTCCGGGCGCGAAGCTCAGCCCGCCCGCAAGGTCGGATCCGCCGCCGCGCGCCAGCTCAACGCCTTGGCTCGCTGGTCGGTGAAGAACGTCACCCATTGATTACGCACCTGCGGGTCGGCGCTCACGGCCAGGCTCGTGTAATGCTGCGCAAGCGACGCCTGGAACCCGCAGTAATCGTCCTTCGACAACTTGCCGCGCCGATTCGCCACGTACGCGTCGAACAGCGTCGCGTAGACGCCTTGCGCGTCGTTGCCGTAATCGACCGTCTGGGCACTGCACATCTGCTGCAACGATGCGAACGAGGGCGCGCCCATCGTTCCGTTCAAGCTCGGCGAGCTGACGCATCCCGTCAGGAGCGCAGCAGCGCCGATCATCCAAAGTCCACGCATGAATTCACCTCGAAATGGCTGCTGCCGTGAGTATCGTCCGTGGCCGCGCGTTACGCCACCACCTTAGCCAGTCGTTAGAAGTACGCGTAAGAAAACCGAACTTTACTTTTTCGAATATGTTCATTAAAGTTCGAAAACGAACACTATCGGTTCGATAGTTTTTCCAAACGGCTTCCGGAACAGACGCAGGGGACACAGCAGGTGACGCAAGGCTCGAGATACGATTTGCTCGTCGTGGGCGGTGGGATCAACGGCGCAGGCATCGCACGCGATGCGGCGGGCCGCGGCCTGTCGGTGCTGCTCTGCGAACAGGACGATCTGGCGGCGCATACGTCGTCGGCCAGTACCAAGCTGATCCACGGCGGCCTGCGCTACCTCGAATACCGCGAGTTCGGGCTGGTCCGCAAAGCCCTGCAGGAACGCGAAACGTTGCTGCGCGCGGCGCCGCACATCATGTGGCCGCTGCGCTTCGTCATGCCACACATGCCCGATCTGCGGCCGGCCTGGCTGATCCGCGCCGGCCTGTTCCTTTACGATCACCTCGCCAAACGCGAACTGCTGCCAGGCTCGCGCGGCATCGTGATGCGCAACCACCCTGCCGGCGCACCGCTGGTCGATTCGATCAAGCGCGGCTTCGTGTATTCGGACGGTTGGGTGAACGACGCGCGTCTGGTCGTGCTGAACGCGCTGGATGCGCAAGAGCGCGGCGCAAAAATTCTCACGCGCACCAAGCTGCTAAGCGCGGTGCGTGCCGGCGGCGAATGGCGCGCGCAACTCAAGCGCTCGGACGGCACGATCCTCGACGTGCGCGCGGCCTCGATTGCGAATGCGGCGGGCCCGTGGGTCGGCGAATTGCTGCATGGCGCGCTCGGCCGCGAGGCGACGCACAGCGTGCGCCTGGTGAAAGGCAGCCATATCGTCACGCGCCGTCTGTTCGAACACGATCATGCGTACATCTTCCAGAATCCGGACAAGCGGATCATCTTTGCGATTCCGTACGAACACGATTACACGCTGATCGGCACAACCGACCTCGAATATCGCGGCGACCCGTCGAAAGTAGCGATCGATGCTGACGAAATACAGTACCTGTGCGACTCGATCAACCGCTACTTCAAGCAGAAGATCTCGCCGCAAGACGTGCGCTGGACCTACTCGGGCGTGCGTCCGCTGCTCGAGGAAGAAGGCGCGGACAACCCGTCGGCGGTCACGCGCGATTACTCGCTAGAACTCGACGCGCCCGCAGGCGAGGCGCCGCTTCTGTCGGTGTTCGGCGGCAAGATCACGACGTTCCGCAAGCTGGCGGAAGAAGCCGTCGACAAACTCACGCACGCGCTGCATAACGGCACGCCTTCGTGGACGGCCGGTGTGCCCTTGCCCGGTGGCGATATTCCGCAAGCCAACTTCGAGCGCTTCCTCGCCGGCTTCAAGCAGCAGAATCCCTGGTTGCCCACCGACCTGGCTCACCGCCTCGCCCGTGCGTACGGCACGCGCGTGAAGCACGTCATTGGCAACGCGCGTTCGGTGGCAGACCTCGGCCGCGCTTTCGCGCCAGGTCTCTACGAAGCCGAACTCACTTACCTGCGCGACACCGAATGGGCACGCAGCGCGCAGGACGTGTTGTGGCGCCGCTCGAAACTCGGCCTGCACGTCGAACCGGGCACGCTCGATTCGATCACACGCGACATCGACACGTGGCTCGCCCGCGAGCCGGTCCGACAGAACGCCTAGTTAAGCCCGTTAATCAGGTCACTGAGTTGAGTCCCTGAGTCAGGCGATAGCAACACGGCTTGGCTACGTGGATGAACCCGCACGAACCGAATCGATTTTCACCCCTCGGCTACTGACAAAGCCGGGACGCACAAGCTCAAACTGTTGCAGCCCGCTTAAAACAACAAGCCGTTCCCGTCGCCGGTCAGCAGCCCGGCGATTCATAAAACGCATGGAGAAGAGACAATGCAGGATCAGTACATCCTCGCGCTTGACCAAGGCACTACCAGCTCCCGCGCGATGCTGTTCGACCGGCTCGGCAATATCGTGTCGACCGCTCAGAAAGAATTCCAGCAAATCTATCCGCGTCCGGGTTGGGTCGAACACGACCCGCAGGAAATCTGGTCGACGCAGGCCGGCGTCGCAGCCGAAGCGGTCACGCGCGCCGGCATGAACGGCACCTCAATCGCCGCGATCGGCATTACCAATCAGCGTGAGACCACCATCGTGTGGGACCGCGAAACCGGCCACCCGATCTATAACGCGATCGTCTGGCAAGACCGCCGCACGGCCGACTTCTGCGATCAGCTTAAAGAGCAAGGTCTCGAAGAAAAAGTCCGCGCGAAAACCGGTCTGCCGATCGACTCGTACTTCTCGGCGACCAAGATCCGCTGGATTCTCGACAACGTCGAAGGCGCACGCGAAAAAGCGAAGCAAGGCCGTCTCGCTTTCGGCACAGTGGATAGCTGGCTCGTGTGGAACTTCACCAAGGGTGGTCTGCACGTCACCGATGTGACCAACGCGTCGCGCACCATGCTGTTCAATATCCACACGCTGAAGTGGGACGACGAACTGCTCGAAGCGCTCGACATTCCGCGCAACATGCTGCCGGAAGTGCGTGCGTCATCGGAAGTGTACGGACCGACCAAGACCACCGTGTTCGCCTCCAAGATTCCGCTCGCGGGCATTGCCGGCGACCAGCACGCGGCCCTGTTCGGCCAGATGTGCACGCAGTCGGGCATGGTGAAGAACACCTACGGCACTGGCTGCTTCCTCGTGATGAACACTGGCGACAAGCCGATCGAATCGAAGAACAATCTCGTCACCACCATCGCGTGGCAGATCGGCGACCAGATCAACTACGCGCTCGAAGGCAGTATTTTCATCGGCGGCGCGGTGGTCCAATGGCTGCGCGACGGCCTCGGCATCATCAAGAACGCCACGGAAATCGAAACGCTTGCGCGCAGCGTATCGCACAGCGATGGCGTGTATCTCGTGCCCGCGTTTGCAGGGCTCGGTGCGCCACACTGGAATGCCCGTGCTCGCGGCACGCTGTTCGGCGTGACCCGCGGCACGAGCTCGGCGCATATCGCCCGCGCCGCGCTCGACTCGATCGCCTATCAATCGCTCGACGTGCTGAAAGCCATGGAGGCCGACTCCGGCATTCGCATCGGCGAATTGCGCGTGGACGGCGGCGCTTGCGCGAACAATCTGCTGATGCAATTCCAGGCAGACATTCTCGGCGTCGACGCGGTGCGCCCGAAAGTATCGGAGACGACCGCATTGGGCGCGGCGTATCTGGCCGGTCTCGCGGTCGGCTACTGGAAAGACGTGGACGAACTGCAAAGCCAGTGGGCGCTCGATCGCCGTTTCACGCCTGCCCTGCCGCACGCCGACGTCAAGGAGTGCCTCGACGGCTGGAAGCGCGCGATCCGCGCCGCGAAGGCCTGGGCCGACACGCCCTGATTGTTTTCCATCAGCGCCATAAGACACCTTTCGACATAACGAAACCGCTTATTCCGCGGCTTCCCTAACAACCATATTTCGGATAACCAACGATGTCTCCTTACATTGCGGAATTCATCGGCACAGCGATTCTGGTGCTGCTCGGCGACGGCGCGGTCGCCAACGTGCTGCTCGCGCGCACCAAAGGCAAAGGCGCGGACCTGATCGTGATCGTGATGGGCTGGGCGATGGCCGTGTTCATCGCCGTCTACGTCACGGCATCGTACAGCGGCGCGCACCTGAATCCTGTGGTGACGATCAGCCTCGCACTGGCAGGAAAATTCGCGTGGGCCAAAGTGCCCGGTTACATCGCGGCGCAGATGCTCGGCGGCATGGCGGGCGCCCTGCTCGTGTGGGTCGCGTATCGTCAACACTTCAACAAAGAAGGCGATGCCGACGTGAAGCTCGGCGTGTTCTGCACGTCGCCCGCGATTCGCAGCGTGCCGCATAACCTGCTCACCGAAATGATCGCGACTTTCGTGCTGATTCTCGGCGTGCTGTATCTGGCTTCGCCGCAAGTCGGCCTGGGTGCGCTCGACGCGCTGCCGGTCGGCCTGCTCGTGCTCGGCATCGGTATTTCACTCGGTGGCCCGACCGGTTACGCGATGAGCCCGGCGCGCGACCTGTCCCCGCGCCTGATGCACGCGCTGCTGCCGATTCCGGGCAAGCGCGACAGCGACTGGCGATATTCGTGGATTCCGGTGTGCGGTCCGTTGCTGGGCGGCGCGGTGGCGGCGGGTCTGTATCTGTACCTGCACGCGCACTGATCTGGTGGCGCGCATAGAGCGCGCACCAAAGGGGCCACCAAAGCCCCACTCAAAGCACGTTCAACGGCGCAAATAAGCGCCGGCGGAAAGCGATGGCGCCGCGCACGCGGCGCCAAAGCACGTATCATGATGCTTTCAATCTCCGCGCATGAGCTTGCAGTTGTCCTGCTCGCGTGCTTCTCGCTTTCCGTGTTAAAGCATGATCGACCACCTCATCTGTGACTGCGACGGCGTGCTCGTCGACAGCGAAATCATCGCTGACCGCGTGTTGCTCGAAACGCTGTCCGCCTCCTTCCCCGGCCTCGATTTCGAACCGGTCGTCAAAACGGCGTTCGGCCAGCAGACCTCGCGCTTTCTCGAAGGCATCGAGAAGTCGTTCGATATCACGCTACCCGCCGATTTCTTCAATACGATCGAACACAATGTCGAGCTTGCGCTCGCCGCATCGCTCAGCCCGATCAACGGCGTGCGCGAGGCCTTGCAACGCGTGACGCTGCCGGCCGCGGTCGTGTCGAACAGCCGGATGGCGCGCGTGAATGCGTCGGTGCGACGCGCAGGCCTGCAACAAATTTTCGGCGAGCGGATTTTTAGCGCCGAACAGGTGGCGCGGCCAAAGCCTTATCCGGATGTGTATCTGTTCGCTGCGAATACGCTAGGCGTGGACCCGGCGCGATGCGTCGTCGTGGAAGATAGTGTGGCGGGTTTGAATGCGGCGCGTGCGGCAGGCATGAAGACGATTGCCTTCGTCGGCGCGAGCCATATCCCAGATGGTTACGCGGATGCGCTGCGCAAAATGGGCATGACACGCATCATGAAGCATATGGATGAGCTGCCCGCACTGGTTGAAGCCGGTGTGCGAGGCGAATTCGGCGACGTGCAGTCTTAACGGGCGCAGCAATAAGAAAGCCGGCTATCGTGAACTAACCCCGCAAGGCTGGACATCCGTCCAATGATTCGGGGTGCAGTTCATCGAAGCTGGCTTTTTTCAAACGCGCGAGAATGCGTGAAGTTCGCTCTGGCGGGCATCGCTGCCGTCGTATAGCGCGAAAGAACGCCCGCGCTCCACCGCCAACAGATCGCTGCACGCGGCACCGCTTAACGCATCAAGCCTCGTCGGCAACGCATTCGCGCGCCGTCGCCAGCGCCTGGCGGAATTCAACCAGCTCGGCGATCGTCAGCATCGGCAGATTGTGTTGTGCGGCGAAGCGCTCCACGTCCGCGCCGCGCGTCATCGTGCCGTCCGCGTTCATCAGTTCGCACAGCACACCGGCCGGTTTCAGACCCGCGAGAATTGCCAGATCGACCGTGCCTTCGGTGTGGCCGCGACGCGCGAGTACACCGCCGGGCTGCGCGCGCAACGGGAACACGTGACCCGGGCGCACGATATCGGCAGGCTTCGCCGTATCGCTGATTGCCGCGCGAATCGTCGTCACGCGATCGAGTGCGGACACGCCGGTCGTCACACCATCGCGGGCTTCGATCGAGACCGTGAACGCGGTGCCGTGACGGCTTTCGTTGTTGACGGCCATCGGCGGCAGTTCAAGCGCGCGGATTTTGTCGTCGGGCAGGCACAGGCAGACGATGCCGCTGCATTCGCGGATCAACAAGGCCATGGTTTCAACGGAAAGGCGCTCGGCGGAGACGATCAGATCGGCTTCGTTCTCGCGGTCGTGATCGTCTTGCAGGACGACAGCGCGGCCATCGCGCATGGCTTGCAAGGCGGCCGCGATACGCGGCGGAACGGGCTCGGTGGCGAGCAGGGGGAGATCGAGAATTGCGCTATCCGCAATCACCGACGGAGCAGGAAAAGTAGCAAAGGACATAGTTGAAACGCTCATCGCAAAAGTTGGGCGAAAAACGTTTCAGGGCATTGCAAACAGGCAAAGACGCGCCGTTGAACACCGCGCAAAGCGGCGTTCGCGCACCGCTCCAACCTCGGGCGGCGCCACGGAAACGAACATGACTATCTGCACATCTTCTTCCATCCGGACTCTAACCGTCGGCTCTGGCTTCTCACCAGATCTGCTGACCCCGTGTCGACCGGAGTTAGCGCTTTAGCTGTCGATCAGCGTTAGCGCTTTAGCGCTTACTCTGATCCCATGCAAAGCTCTTACTCTGGTCCCATGCAACCTAGTTGCACAGTGCCAAATACATTGACGACGCGGGCGCTCGCGGGCTCACCGGCTCACGCTTTCGCGCTGCCGGCATACCGCCGGTGGGGAATTTCGCCCCGCCCTGAAGACGCACTGATTGCCGGATCGACCGGCTGGCAAAGCATACAACAGTCGCGCGAGACCTGCAGCGCAACCCCTACTGATTAGACGGACATCTCTGCTTCGCAGCGGATCCGTCATCAAAATCCTGACGTATCAGACCGGCGCGGCCTGCCGTGTCAAATCGTGCGGCGCAGGCACATCCCAACGCGGCGGCGTTTCCGCCTTCAGCGTCACACGAAACGCACGCGCTTCGGTGTCACCAGGATTGCGCAGGCTGTGCGGCTGGTCGGCGTCGAACACGATCGCGTCGCCCGTGGCCAATAACTGGCGTTGATCGTGCACGCTGACTTCCAGCGTGCCTTCGCTCACCACCAGATTCACCGTGGTGCCCGGCGCGCGGCGCGTGCCGGCCTCGGTATGCAACGGCGCGATACGCAACTCGTGAAACTCGGCGGCAGTCGGCTCGGCGTCGGGATAGAGCGGCCGGGCCGAGTAGCGCCCATTCGAACTGACGAGCCGCGACGAACGCTCCGCCGGCAAATGCTCGAAGCCGTTAGTCGCATGACGCCGCAAGAACGCCGCCACCGATACCTTCAACGCCGCTGCAACCTTGCACAGCACCTTGATGGACGGCACGCTGCGCGCCGACTCGATCTGCGCGAGCATCGCTCGTGAGACGCCGGAGGCGCGGGCCAGGGCGTCAAGCGAAAGTTGGCGCTCGGCGCGCAAACGGGCGAGATTCACGCCGACCAGATATTCAAGAGCATCAAAGGGTTCGGCGGCACGCGGCGACGCATCGGTGTCAGCCGTGGGATCGCGAACCAGCGCAAGCGGGGAATGCATGATTGCCTCCAGTAGCGCCGCCGGACGGCGGGCAAGCGGTTAGTGGAAGCAAGATAGCATCGCGCCTTGCCGCGCCCAACGAAGTTATCTTCACACTGTTATCAGCATTGCGGAGGACGATTCTCGCAAAGCTTGTGCGAATTTCTCATATGGACGTGTCCGGACCCGGATGCGCTCGAGCGCACCCACGCACTGGGGGCATCAGGTGCGCCTCACGCACGCCCAGGCACGCTCATGCGCGCTGCGCGACAACCGATGCCGGCGCATCCATCCGCGCCGCGAACCACGTGAGCAGCAACGCCGCCACGCTGACCGCCGCCGCGACCCACGGCAACGTATCGAGCGAATGGCCATGATTGATCACCAGACCGCCGAGCCACGCGCCACCCGCATTCCCCACATTGAACGCGCCGATATTCAGCGTGGAAGCCAGATTCGGCGCCGCAGCGGCCTTCTCGACCACGCGCATCTGCAACGGCGGCACGGTCGCGAACGCAGCAATGCCCCACACGAAAATGGTAATCGCCGCAGCGACCTGCGAATGACTGGTGCGCGCGAAGATCGCCATCACCACTGCAAGCGCCACCAGAATCCCCATCAGCGAAGGCATCAGCGCACGGTCCGCGAGCTTGCCGCCCACGGTATTGCCGATCGTGAGGCCCACGCCGAACAGCACCAGAATCAACGTCACGCCACGCGGCGAGAAGCCGCTGACCTGCTCGAGAATCGGCGCAATATAAGTGAACACGACGAACACCCCGCCAAAGCCGAGCACCGTCATCGCGAGCGCGGTCCAGACTTGCGGATCCTTCAGCACGCGCACTTCATGGCCCAAGCCGACCGGGCCGGAATCATGGCGATTCGGCACCAGCAGCGACACGCCCGCCAGCGACAGCACGCCGAGCGCGCTGACAATCCAGAACGCCGCACGCCAGCCGAATTCCTGACCGACGAACGTGCCGAACGGCACGCCGAGCACATTCGCCAGCGTCAAGCCGGTGAACATCAGCGCAATCGCGCTCGCCCGCTTTTCAGCCGGCACGAGCGAAGCCGCCACCACCGCGCCGATGCCAAAGAAGGACCCATGTGCGAACGACGTCACCACGCGCGCGATCATCAGCACCGAATAGCTGGACGCGATCGCGCACAGCGTATTGCCGACGATGAACACGCCCATCAGCAACTGCAACGCGAGCTTGCGCGGCATCTTGCTGGTGACCACCGCGAGCAGCGGCGCGCCGACTGCCACGCCGAGCGCGTAACCGCTCACCAGCAAACCGGCCGACGGAATCGACACGGACAGATCGCGCGCGACCTCGGGCAGCAAGCCCATGATCACGAACTCGGTCGTACCGATCGCGAAGGCGCTGATCGCTAGCGCCAGTAATGGAATGGGCATTTTTCTACTCCAGGTTCTAAAGTTGAGCGTGTTTGCGGTGAGCGTGGCGCAGCGCCGTCACGAATTCGATGACCACGCCGGGCGCGAGCCCGACGAACAGCTGCAATTCGGCTTGCTGCGGCCCCATTTGCGGCACTTCGGCGAGCTGATACGGCATGTCCGCCGCCTGCAGGCGCTGCAATAGCGCCTGCCACTCGTCGGCGCTCTCCAGCCGGAAGGCGATATGGTCGATGCGTGGCGCCGCCCTGCCCGCTATGGCGGGCACTGTCGCGTCGATCAGATGAATCACCGGGCGGCCATTTGCGTACAACCAGTAGCCGTCAATCGAAAACGGCGGACGCGCGCCCTGCGTCAGCCCGACGACGTCGACGAAGAAACGTCGGGCGGTATCGAGGTCGGCGGTAACGATCGTTGCGTGATCGAGTTGCATGGCGGAGGCTCCGCGGAGCACAAAGGGTTTACGAGGAGTGCATTGTGAGCGGAATACGTCAATTTGATAATTGGCGTAGCATTTGAAGCATTTTCAAATTCTTTTGAAAGATCGCGATGGATAACCTCGGTGACATCCGCCTGTTCGTCGAAGCCGCGCAGCAAGGCAGTCTCTCGGCGGCGGGCCGCAAGATGGGCCTGACGCCGGCCGCCGCCAGCGCGCGGCTGGCCAAACTCGAATCCGGCCTGAAAGCGCGTCTGTTCGAGCGCACGACCCGCCAGCTCAGGCTCACGGATGAGGGCCGCCTCTACCTGAACTGCTGCCGCCAGGCGCTGCGATCGCTCGACGACGCCGAAGCTGCGCTGCAAGCCGGCCAGGGCGTAGTGCGCGGCAAGGTGCGGATCTCGGCGACCTCTGACTTCGGCCGCAATCTGCTGATGCACTGGCTCGACGAGTTCAACGCGCTTTACCCGGAAGTGACGTTCTCACTGACACTGTCGGACTCACTGGCGAATCTGGTGCAGGAAGACATCGATCTCGCGATCCGCTTCGGTGTGCCGCAGGACAGCTCGCTGGTCGCCCGCAAACTCGCGCCAAACCGGCGTGTGCTGTGTGCGTCGCCGGACTACATCGCACGCAAAGGTGAGCCGAAAGACCCGCACGATCTGGCGAATTTCGATTGCATCGTGCTCGGCACCGCGTCGGGTCCGGTCAACGAGTGGCGCTTTACGCGCGGCGACGAGGTGCAGCACTACACCGTGCCGCTCGACACCGCTCGCGAGACGAATGACGGCGCCGTGGCCCGCGAATGGGCGCGGCGCGGCTACGGGATCGTCATCAAGTCGATGTGGGACGTGGAAGCGGACCTGCGCGGCGACTGCCTGAAAATCCTGCTGCCCGAATGGCGCTATCCGGATGCGCCGCTGCACGCGCTCTACCATCGCAACCGCTTCATGGCGCCGCGCGTGCGCGTGCTGCTGGATTTTCTGAGCGAGCGCTTTGCGCAGGTGTCGGACGAACTGGAAGGCCTACTGGGCTTGCCGCCGGCGCGTCCTTGAGCAATCGCCGCGGCAGAAACCGCATCCGATGAAGGGCTATAATATTGAGCCACGCTGCAAACGTGCATTGAACGTGGATCCCATGGACCTAAGCGGGACACAAACAGGGACTAAAACAAGGCCCAAACGCCGCACCACGGCCCCTCCGCACGTTTTCACCCTCTTCACCTTTTAAACGACGCCCCCAGGTTAACCACTGCGACCGGCGAAAATCGATGACCAAGAAAGTTTATGTAAAGACCTACGGCTGCCAGATGAACGAGTACGACTCCGACAAAATGGTCGACGTACTCGGCGCGGCTGAAGGACTCGTCAAGACCGACACGCCGGAAGACGCGGACGTCATTCTCTTCAATACCTGCTCGGTGCGCGAAAAAGCGCAGGAGAAAGTCTTCTCCGAACTCGGCCGTGTGCGCGAGTTGAAAGAAGCGAACCCGAATCTGATCATCGGCGTGGGGGGTTGCGTGGCAAGCCAGGAAGGCGCGTCCATCGTCGCTCGCGCACCGTATGTCGATCTGGTGTTCGGGCCGCAAACGCTGCACCGTCTGCCGCAAATGATCGACAAGCGCCGCGAAACCGGCCGTGCGCAAGTCGACATCTCGTTCCCGGAAATCGAAAAGTTCGATCACCTGCCGCCCGCGCGCGTCGATGGCGCGAGCGCGTTCGTGTCGATCATGGAAGGTTGCAGCAAATACTGCAGCTACTGCGTCGTGCCGTACACGCGTGGCGAAGAAGTGTCGCGTCCGCTGGACGACGTGCTGACCGAAATCGCCGGCCTCGCCGACCAGGGCGTGCGCGAAGTCACGCTGCTCGGCCAGAATGTGAATGCGTACCGTGCCGGCATCACGCTTGGCTCGAGCGAAATCGCCGACTTCGCTCAATTGATCGAATACGTCGCGGATATTCCGGGCATCGAGCGCATCCGCTACACCACGTCGCATCCGAAGGAATTCACGCAGCGCCTGATCGACACCTACGCCAAGGTGCCAAAACTCGTCAGCCACCTGCACCTGCCGGTGCAGCACGGCTCCGACCGCATCCTGATGGCGATGAAACGTGGCTACACGGTGCTCGAATACAAGTCGGTGATCCGCAAGCTGCGCGCGATCCGCCCGGACCTGTCTTTGTCGACCGACATGATCGTCGGCTTCCCAGGCGAGACGGAAGAAGACTTCGACAAGATGATGACGTTGATCCACGAGATGAAGTACGACACCAGCTTCTCGTTCATCTACAGCCCGCGTCCCGGCACGCCCGCCGCGAATCTGCACGACGATACGCCGCATGAAGTGAAGCTCAAGCGTCTGTACCATCTGCAGGCTACGATCGAAGAAAACGTGCAGCGCATCAGCGATTCGATGGTCGGCAAGGTCGAGCGGATTCTGGTCGAGCGCCCGGCGCGCAAGGACCCGAACGAACTCGCGGGCCGCACGGAGAACAACCGCGTGGTGAATTTCCCGGCGCCGATCGCATCGCACGCGCGGCTGATCGGTCAGATGGTGGACGTGAAAATCGTCCACGCGTACCCACATTCGTTACGTGGCGAACTCGTGCTGGTGCACGACGAGACGCCCGCAACCGCCCACTGAGCGACGCCAGCCAGCGTCACGAACCCGACAGGATCGATCCACCGCCTTGAAGACCACTCAGCAGCATCTGGAATTCACCGCACCGCGCGACGACAACGCGCGGCTCGCCAACCTCTGCGGACCGCTCGACGAGAATCTGCGGCAGATCGAGCAGGCGCTCGACGTGACGCTGCAACGCCGTGGCCACCGCATCACGATTCGCGGGCGCGGCGCGAAACTCGCGCTCACCGCGCTCGAAAAGTTCTACAACAAGTCGCAGGCGCCGCTGTCGGTCGACGACATCCAGCTCGCGCTCGTCGAAGTGCGTCAGCCGGCACGGCATCGCACGAACGGCAACGGTCATGGCGGCGAAACCGGCGACTCGCGCTTTCCGGGCAATCCGGATCATCCGTTCGACCAGCCAGCCGACAACGGCGACGAAGACCTCGAAGAACTCGGCCCGAAGCTGTACACGCGGCGCGCCGATCTGCGCGGCCGCACGCCGGCGCAACGCGAGTATCTGAAGCAGATCATTGCGCATGACGTGACCTTCGGCGTCGGTCCGGCGGGGACGGGCAAGACGTATCTTGCCGTGGCTTGCGCGGTGGACGCGCTGGAGCGCGATCAGGTCAAACGCATCGTGCTGACGCGTCCGGCCGTCGAAGCGGGCGAACGCCTCGGCTTTTTGCCGGGCGATCTGGCACAGAAGGTGGATCCGTATCTGCGTCCTTTGTATGACGCGCTGTACGACCTGCTCGGCTTCGACAAGACCGCCAAGATGTTCGAGCGGCAGATGATCGAAATCGCACCGCTCGCGTACATGCGCGGCCGCACGCTGAATCACGCGTTCATCATCCTCGACGAGGCGCAGAACACCACGCCCGAACAGATGAAAATGTTCCTCACCCGGATCGGCTTCGGCTCAAAAGCGGTGGTTACCGGTGACACGACCCAGGTCGACTTGCCGCGCGGCGCGAAGAGCGGGCTGATCGAAGCACAGCAGGTCCTCGCGGACGTGCGCGGCATTGCGCTCACGCGCTTTACCAGCGCGGACGTGGTGCGGCATCCGCTGGTCGCGCGAATTGTGGAGGCGTACGATGCGCATTCGCAGAAGACCGCCAATCCCGCGGATTCCCGCTAATTCGCGGCGCGATTTGCGTCATTAATATTTGCGTTGAATTCCACTGGATATGCCGCAGCAACCCAAGCAACAAATCGACACCGCATGAGCCGCGCACCGAAACTGACGTTGAATCTGCAATTCCCGGCCGCCAAAGCCTGGCCGGAACACAAGGCGCTGCTGCCGCGCGCCACCGTGGCCGGCTGGATCAAGGCGGCGCTCTTCGCAGACGGTGAGCTGACCGTGCGTTTCGTCGACGCCGAAGAAGGCCGTACGCTGAACCGCACCTATCGCGGCAAGGATTATTCGACCAACGTGCTGACGTTTGCATACGCCGAATCGGAAGACGATCCGGTGACGGGCGACCTGATCCTGTGCTGTCCAGTGGTGGAAAAGGAAGCCGCCGAGCAGGGCAAGCCGCTCCTCGCGCACTACGCGCATCTGCTGGTGCACGGCGCCCTCCATGCGCAAGGCTACGACCATGAGGTCGAGGAAGAAGCCGAGGAGATGGAAGCGATCGAAACCGAAATCCTCGGCAAGCTCGGTTTCCCGGATCCTTATCAATAGTCTTTGCCGTCATCGTCAGAAACCACCGTGAGCACTTCGTCCCCTGAAGCCGATACCCAAAGCACGCCTTGCCCGGACTATCCGCCCGCGCTCGGTGAATCTCGGCTGCTGACGGACGAGGAGTTGCGCGCGTCGCTGGAATGCACATTGCGCGACTGGGACCGCAAGAGCGATCTGTGGCTGTTCGGCTATGGTTCGCTAATCTGGAATCCCGGTCTGCCCACCGTCGAAGCGGCCCGTTCGAAAGTGCATGGCTACCACCGCGGCCTATATCTGTGGTCGCGCGTGAATCGCGGCACCCCGGAACAGCCAGGCCTCGTACTTGCACTGGATCGCGGCGGCTCGTGCTCCGGCATCGCCTTCCGCCTCGCCGCCGAGGGTGCGATGCCGCATCTGGAAGCGTTGTGGCGCCGCGAAATGCCGATGGGTTCGTACCGCCCGGCGTGGCTGCCCTGCGTGCTCGCCGACGGCCGGCGCGTCGACGCGCTCGCGTTCGTGATGCGCCGCGACGTGCCGACCTACACCGGCAAGCTACGTGACGAGGTGGTCAAAACCGTGTTTGGCTGCGCGTGCGGGCGCTACGGCACGACGCTCGATTACGTCAGCCGCACCGTCCATGCGTTGCGCGAAAGCGGCATGCCCGACCGCGCGCTCGAAGCGCTGCTCGAGCGTTGTCGCGAGGAAAACCGTGAAGCAGCGGGTCGCGAAGCTGACTCGTCAGGCCCGCACCAGCAAGCGCAGTCCGAGACCAGCAAATGAGCGCCGCACGGCGGCCGTAAGGCGCTTTTTTGCTCGAAAACGCTTTTCCCCGCGTAATCAGTTAGGATTGACCCATGCCCACTGCACGCGGCCGGGCGGTTTCATTACAGCTTCACTCATCGCCCAGCCAGGCGGGACACGGTCCTGCCATGTGCCTGGTGTATCCTTAATGCTCTGCAACAGCGCGCCCAGTCTCGCCGGGCGCACTACCATGAACGACACGTATCCCAGTCGACGCCAAATCGACAAACCGCAAGAGAAACGCTCACTCCTCGAGCGTTTGACCGACTTCATCTCGCCCGAGCCCGACTCGCGCGCAGAACTCCTGGAAATCCTGCAGGACGCGCACGAGCGCAACCTGATCGACGCCGACTCGCTGTCGATGATCGAGGGCGTATTCCAGGTGTCCGAACTCAGCGCGCGCGACATCATGGTGCCGCGCGCGCAAATGGACGCGATCAACATCGCGGACAATCCCGCCGAATTCATCCCCTACGTGCTGGAAAAAGCGCACTCGCGCTATCCGGTCTTCGAAGGCAATCGCGACAACATCATCGGCGTGCTGCTCGCGAAAGACCTGCTGCGCTACTACGCTGAAGACGAATTCGACGTGCGCGGCATGCTGCGCCCGGCCGTCTTCATTCCGGAGTCGAAGCGTCTGAACGTGCTGCTGCACGACTTCCGCGTGAATCGCAATCACCTCGCGGTGGTGGTCGACGAATACGGCGGCGTGGCCGGCCTGATCACGATCGAAGACGTGCTGGAACAGATCGTCGGCGATATTGAAGACGAGTACGACTTCGACGAGGAAAGCGGCAACATCATCGCCTCGCCGGACGGGCGCTTCCGCGTGCGCGCGCTCACCGAAATCGAGCAGTTCAACGAAGCCTTCGGCACGCACTATTCGGACGACGAAGTCGATACGATCGGCGGTCTCGTCACGCATCATTTCGGGCGGGTGCCGCATCGCGGCGAAAAAGTCCGCCTCGACGATCTGATCTTCGAGATTCTGCGCGGCGACGCCCGCCAGATTCACATGCTGCTGGTGCGCCGCGACCCGCTCGCCGGCCAGCGCGAGCGCGAAGCACAGCACGTGCAGACCTGATCCGCTTCTTTTCTTCGCTTCTTCAACTCCTCACGCCGACCGCGCAACAATGGCCGACCCGATTACTTCCCGTTCGCGCCGCGGCGTGAGTGCCCCTGCCGCCCGAGAAACACGCGGCCGTGCATTGCCCCGCTGGCATTACCTCGTCGCACTGGTCGCCGGTGCGGCCAACACGCTGTCGTTCGCGCCAACGCCGCATGGCGGCTGGCTCGAACTCGTGATCTTCGTGTTCTTCTTTGCATGGCTCACGCGGACGACCGGCTGGAAAAGTGCCGCGTTGACCGGCGGCGCTTTCGGCTTCGGCAACTTCGTCACGGGCGTGTGGTGGCTGTACGTCAGCATGCACTACTACGGTGGCATGGCCGCACCGCTCGCGGGCGCGGCGGTCGGGCTGTTTTCGCTCTATCTGGCGGTGTATCCGGCGCTCGCTGCAGGCGTCTGGTCGTTCTGCGCGGGTCACGCACGCAACGGTGCGTCAGACACCGACAAACCGTTCTCGCCGACCTGGCACGGCGCGCTGGCTTTTGCGAGCGCATGGGCAATCGGTGAATGGTTGCGCGGCACCGTGTTCACGGGCTTTCCGTGGCTCGCGAGCGGGTACGCACAGGTGGATGGCCCGTTCGCCGGATTTGCGCCGGTAGCGGGCGTGTACGGCGTCGGCTGGATGCTGGCGTTGGTGGCGGCGTTGATCGTGCAGGCGCTGGTGCCGTTGCTGGCTTCGCGCGCGCAGCTCGATGCCACCGACGGCAGCAATGCGGGAAATACGGCGAATGGGGCTAAACGCAGTATCGCGCGCGTCGCGGTGCCAGGCGGACTCGCGATTGCGCTGATCGCGGTAGGCCTGCTGCTGCCGCTCGTGCAATGGACACTGCCCGCCAACGCGCCGCTGACGGTGCGCCTCCTGCAGGGCAATGTCAAACAGGAAATGAAGTTCGAAGAAGCCGGCATGCGCGCCGCGATCGACCAGTATCAGCAGATGATCACGTCGAAGCCGGCTGACCTGATCGTCACGCCGGAAACCGCCATTCCGGTGCTCGCACAGCAATTGCCACCGCAGTTCGCGTCGGCGGTGCGCACCTTCTCAGATACGACTGGCACTGCGATTCTGTTCGGTGCGATCGGCGGCACGATCACGCCGGAAGGCCAGGTGATCGACTATACAAACAGCCTGTTCGGCGTCACCCCAGGCACGCGCGACGTGTATCG
The DNA here is from genome assembly GCF_052682275.1 of Paraburkholderia sp. D1E. NCBI lineage: Bacteria > Pseudomonadati > Pseudomonadota > Betaproteobacteria > Burkholderiales > Burkholderiaceae > Paraburkholderia > Paraburkholderia sp. D1E. The sequence goes on along the minus strand of NZ_JBQYMB010000001.1, from coordinate 5,140,560 downwards.
CTACGACAAACACCATCTCGTGCCGTTCGGCGAATTCGTGCCGTGGGGCTTCCGCTGGTTCGTGAATCTGATGAGCATTCCGCTCGGCGATTTCGCGCGCGGCGCGCCAGTGCAGAAACCGTTCATCGTGCACAACCAGCCGGTGGCCGTCGACATCTGCTATGAGGATATTTTTGGCGAGGAGATCGCGCGGAACATCCGCGAGAGCGACACGCCGGCGGGCGTGCTGGTCAACTCGACTAACCTCGCCTGGTTCGGCGACACGATCGCGCTCGATCAGCATCTGCAGATTGCGCGCATGCGGTCGCTGGAAACCGGCCGGCCGATGCTGCGCGCAACCAACACCGGCATGACGGCCGCGATCGATGCGAACGGCAAGGTGATCGGGCGCCTGACGCCATACACCATCGGTTCGCTCGATGTGACGGTGCAAGGGACCTCGGGCAGCACGCCGTATGTGACGAGTGGCAACAATACAGTGCTGGCGGTTTCGTTGCTGCTGCTGGCGTTTGGGTTTGCGTTTGGGCCGGGGATTATGCGGCGTCAAAACGGCAAGAAATAACCGGCGACAAACCGTGTGACTGTGTGCATAGCGTTTATACGCGAATACGTCGTGATGAATCGCAGCACAAAACCCGCCCAATAGAAAAACGCGCGCTCCGGAACACCGTGAGCGCGCGCTTATAAAGAATCGGGGTTTACTGATTCGAAGCAATCCGCTGCTGAATATGCTGCGCGCGTGCCGGCGAAGACGGATGCGAACTCAACATACTCGACTTACCGCCGTCCAGTTGCGAGAGCTTGTTGAACGCCGTCACCAATCCCGACGGATCGAGATTCTTCTTTTTCTGCAGGTCGAACGAATAATCGTCCGCGGCACTTTCCTGGGTTTGCGAGAACTGCGCATTAATCAGCTTCTCGGAGAAATCGCCGAGCTGTGAACCGGACAACGACCCCGCCACGCCACCCGCCGACGATGCCACCGAGCGCGCCGCCGAGGTCGCGTACGCCACCTGCATCGCCTTCTTCGTATGGCCGAGTGCGACGTGGCCCATTTCATGGCCGACCACGCCGCGCACTTCGTTGTCGTTCATCATGTCCATCAGACCGCTATAGACACGCACGCAACCATTTGCCATCGCCCATGCATTCACGTCCTTGGTGACATACACCTTGTAGTTCACCGGCACGCCATTGATGTTATTGCCCAGTTGCGTGGCGATTTTGTTCAGACGTTTCTGGTACTTGCTGTTCGGGGCGGCAATCTGATTTTCGCTATCCAACTGCGCACACGACTTGTCGGTCAGCGCGCGCACGTCAGCGTCGCTTAATGCGGCGGCCTGAGCGGCCTGCTGGCCCGACTGGATCAACGCGGTCGGATTGACGTTGCTGATGTTCGAGCACGCAGCAAGCAATGCGCAGGCGGAAGCGGCAATGACAAAGCGGTACGGTTTCATGGTGGAAGTCTCTTTTGCGGACGTTATTAATATCGACGGCGCTATTAATGCACCGCCATTCGCTATGGCCGCATATCGCCGGAGAAAAACTCCATGTATATCGATTGCATAAACCATTGCACCACGCGACAGACAAAAAAATGCGCCTGACGAGCAGGCGCATTTTTACCACAAACGTAAGCTTATATTCAGGCTTCTGGAAACTTCAATGACATCATTTTGCAATCTGGCGAAAATTGCAGGCGGCGTGATCCAACCAACCGCACCGTCAGGCAGCCGCGAACACTTGGCTCAATTCGCCGGCGCCGTGTCAATAAACGACTGACGCAGCGACAGCTTCTGAAAGTGCTTATCCAGATTCAGATACCCTTCGCGCCAGTTCAACTCAGGCATGCGGAAATCGAGGTAGCCCAGCGCGCAACCCACTGCAATGTCCGCGAGCGTGTAGTGATTGCCCGTGCACCACGGCTTGCTGCCCAAGCCCTGCGACATCGCGATCAGGCCTTCGTCGATCTTGCGTTGCTGCCGCGCGACCCACGCGTCCACGCGCTGCTCGGGCGTGCGCTGAGTGCTTTCGAGGCGAATCAGCACCGCGGCGTCAAGGATGCCGTCAGCGAGCGCTTCCCAGCAGCGCACTTCGACGCGCTCGCGGCCCGACGGCGGAATCAGCTTGCCAACCGGCGATAGCGTATCGACGTATTCGCAGATCACCCGCGAGTCGAACACCGCTTCACCGTCTTCCATCACGAGGCACGGCACCTTGCCGAGTGGATTGAAGGTGTGAATCGTGGTCTCCGGCGCCCAGACGTTCTCGGGCACGAGTTCGTAGTCGATCTTCTTGTCGGCCAGAACGATCCGCGCTTTGCGCACGAACGGGCTGGCGAGCGAACCGATGAGTTTCATCATTACCATCTGCCTTTTCTTGAATTCGGCGAAAGTATAAGTGGTCGGCGGCATTCCCGACACAGCGCAGTCGCTTCGCAAGCCGCATGGATGCTCGCTGTGGATGGATTGCAACATTGCCGCGACGCTCGCGCGCCGTCTACCCGGCCGAATGGCTAACGCGGTTGAGCTGACCACCTTCTCACCGTCAGTATCCGCGCAAAATAAGTCTCCGCATTGGGCGCTACAATCGCAAGATGAACCAGCCGACCGAACTCACCATCGCCATCGACGTCTACCGCACGCGCCGCGAGCGCGTACTCGCCGCGCTGCGCGCAGCGGGCGGGGGCGTCGCCATCGTCCCCACCGCGCCGGAAAAGGTGCGCAACCGGGACGCCGACTACCCCTACCGGCACGATAGCTACTTCTACTATCTGACCGGCTTCAGCGAGCCTGATGCGCTGCTGGTGCTCGACGCAAGCGCGGCGTCTGGCGAGCCGGTTTCGATCCTGTTCTGTCGCGAGAAGAATGTCGAGCGCGAAACGTGGGAAGGTTTCCGTTTCGGGCCGGACGGCGCGCGCGAGGTGTTCGGCTTCGACGCCGCCTTCGCCGTGAGCGAAGTCGATACGCAACTGCCGCGCATTCTCGCTGACAAGCCGTCGCTGCACTACGCGCTCGGCACGTCGGCGGAACTCGACGAACAGGTGCGCGGCTGGCTCGACGCAGTGCGTGCGCAAGGCCGCGGCGGTGTCGCCGCCCCCACCGTTGCGTGTGACCTGATCCCGTTGCTCGACGACATGCGGCTCTTCAAAGATGCCCACGAACTCGCCATCATGCGCCGCGCCGGACAGATTTCCGCGCAGGCGCATCGCCGCACCATGGCCGCCTGCCGCCCAGGCGTGCGCGAGTACGAACTCGAAGCCGAATTGCTCTACACGTTCCGTAAATTCGGTGCGCAGGCGCCGGCTTACACGTCGATCGTCGCTGCCGGCGCCAACGCCTGCGTGCTGCACTACCCGGCCGGCAACGCGATTGCCCAGGACGGCGATCTGATCCTGATCGACGCCGCCTGCGAACTCGACGGCTACGCATCCGACATCACCCGCACCTTCCCGGCAAGCGGCCGCTTCACGCCGGCGCAGCGCGAGCTGTACGACATCGTGCTGGCCGCGCAGCAGGCTGCCGTCGACGCTACCCGCGCCGGCGCCACCTTCGACGACCCGCACCAGGCCGCCCTGCGCGTGCTGTCGCAAGGCTTGCTCGACACCGGCATCATCGATCGCACGAAGTTCGCCTCGGTTGACAACGTGATCGCCGAGCGCGCCTATGCGCCGTTCTATATGCACCGTACCGGCCACTGGATCGGCATGGACGTGCACGATGTCGGCGACTACCGCGAACGCGGCGCCCCGCGCGACGAAGCGGGCGCGCTACCGTGGCGCACGCTGCAGGTGGGAATGACGCTGACCATCGAGCCCGGTCTGTATATCCGTCCGACCGAAGGCGTGCCCGAGCGCTACTGGAACATCGGCATCCGCATCGAGGACGACGCGATCGTCACGCCGGCCGGTTGCGAGCTGATCACGCGCGACGTCCCGGTGGCGGCCAACGAGATCGAGGCGCTGATGCAGGAAGCCCGCGCGGCCCAGGAAGCTGGAGACTGACCCAGAAGCGCCCCAGAAGCAACCCAGGCAGTAACCCAAGGAAGTAACCCGCAATGAACGACGTTTCCCAGTCGACGGTGATTCTGAAACCCGCCGCATCCGACCATCCGTTCGATTTCGACGTGACGATCGTCGGCGCCGGGCCGGTCGGGCTGGCGCTTGCCGGCTGGCTGGCGCGACGCAGCGCGACGCAGGCGCTGAAGATCGCGCTGATCGACGCGCGCGAGCCGGAAGATTCGATTGCCGATCCGCGCGCCATCGCCGTGTCGCACGGCAGCCGGATGATTCTCGAACCGCTGAGCTGGCCCGCGGACGCTACCGCGATCCAGCGCATTCACGTGTCTCAGCGCGGCCACTTCGGCCGCACGCTGATCGACCACAGCGAGCACGGCTTGCCGGCGCTCGGCTACGTGCTGCGTTATGGCTCGATCGTGCATGGTCTCGCCGACGCGGTTCACGCGACGTCCGTGCACTGGTTCCGCTCCACTTCCGCCGCGGCGCCGGCACAGGATCTCGACGGCGTCACGCTGCCAATCGAAACCGCGGGCGTCACACGCAATCTGCGCACGCGGATTCTGGTGAATGCCGAAGGCGGCCTGTTTGGCGACCAGAAAACCGCGAGGGGCGCTGGCCACAGCGACGGCGGCGGTACGCGTGATTACGGGCAAACCGCGCTGGTCGGCACGGTCAGCGTCTCGGCGCCGCAACCGCATGTGGCGTGGGAGCGCTTCACGTCGCAAGGGCCGATCGCGCTGCTGCCGATGGGCGGTGTGCGCGGCGCGAATTACGCGCTGGTCTGGTGCTGCGCACCCGACGAAGCGGCGCGACGCGCGCAGCTCCCGGACGACGAGTTCCTGCGCGAACTCGGTGCCGCATTCGGCAACCGCATGGGCAGTTTTACGCAAATAAAAGGACGCGCGTCGTTCCCGCTGGGACTCAACGCGGTCGATACGCTTGTGAAGGGCCATGTCGTCGCAATCGGCAATGCGGCACAGACACTGCATCCGGTCGCGGGCCAAGGGCTGAATCTCGGTCTGCGCGACGCGCATGCGCTCGCCGATGCTTTGTCGGCGGAAGGTCCCACTCCGCTCGCACTAGCGAAGTTCGCGCAACGCCGCGCGCTCGACCGGCGCCTGACGATCGGCGCGACCGACACACTCGCACGTCTTTTCACTGTCGACTTCGCGCCACTTGCCACCTTGCGCGGCCTCGCCCTCACCGCGCTCGAATTCGTGCCGCCGGTGAAAACCGCGCTGGCGCGGCAAATGATGTTCGGTCAACGCCGCTGAGCGCGCCGCCCGGTCGCGCCCCACAGCCTCTGCAAGCTTTTTAGGCACCACAATCAGGCATTTAGGCGAAGCCGCGCGAGCGGTGCCGGCTCTATGAACCGGACCACTTTCATAGAAGATTTAATGAGTTACGACAGAGGCAAGTCGGGTGTCGGCTATCTGTTAACGCTAAAATAGCTGTTTTCCCTCGCATTTCGCGAATGCGCCGATTGACAGAAATTGAACAATCGGTCGCAGGCGCGTCCTAGGCATGCCCACTCTCGGCTCCCACAATCTGCGTAATAACCTGTTCGTCGCCCCCATGGCCGGCGTGACCGACCGGCCGTTCCGGCAGTTGTGCAAACGGCTGGGCGCGGGCTATGCGGTGTCGGAAATGGTCGCCTCGAACGCGCAGCTGTGGAAAAGTGAAAAGACCATGCGCCGTGCCAACCACACGGGCGAGGTCGAGCCGATCGCCGTGCAGATCGCAGGCGCCGATCCGGCCATGATGGCCGAAGCGGCACGTTACAACGTGGCGAACGGCGCGCAGATCATCGACATCAACATGGGCTGCCCGGCCAAGAAAGTGTGCAACGTGGCCGCGGGTTCTGCCTTGCTGCAGAACGAACCGTTGGTACAGCGCATCGTTGAGGCGGTCGTAGGCGCGGTGGGTATCGGGCCTGATGCCGTGCCCGTCACGCTGAAGATCCGCACGGGCTGGGACCGCGACAACAAGAACGCGCTCTCGGTCGCACGTCTGGCGGAGGCCGCCGGCATCTCCATGCTGACCGTGCATGGCCGCACGCGCGCCGACCTGTATCACGGCGACGCCGAATACGAGACCATCGCTGCCGTTAAAGCGGCGGTGCGCATTCCGGTGGTCGCCAATGGCGACATAACGTCGCCGCAAAAAGCCCGCGAAGTGCTCGCCGCCACCGGCGCCGACGCCATCATGATCGGCCGCGCCGCACAGGGGCGTCCGTGGCTGTTCCGCGAGATCGAGCATTTCCTGCAAACGGGCGAATTGCTGCTGCCGCCGCGCATCGACGAAATCCAGCAGGTGATGAACGAGCATCTCGAAGATCACTACGCGTTCTACGGCGAATTTACGGGCGTACGCACAGCGCGCAAGCATATCGGCTGGTACACTCGCGGCCTTTCTGGCGCCAACGTGTTCCGGCACCGCATGAATACGCTGGACACCACGCGCGAACAACTCCTCGCCGTCAACGAGTTCTTCGACGCCCAAAAGGCGATCTCCGAGCGCCTCGTCTACGTCGACGAGACGCTCACCAAGAACGACGGCGAGCCGGACCATACCGACCGACTAGCAGCATGAGCAAGAACAATATCGAACAATCTGTCCGCGACAGCCTGGGGATGTATTTCCAGGATCTCGACGGCTCCAATCCGCATGACGTCTACGACATGGTCATTTCATGCGTAGAAAAACCATTGCTCGAAGTGGTGCTCGAGCAGGCCGGCGGCAACCAGTCGCTGGCCGCCGAGTATCTCGGCATCAACCGCAATACGCTGCGCAAGAAACTGCAACAGCACGGCCTCTTGTAGCTCGTTGTAGCTCGTTTTAGTTTCTTTTGCGCCCTGCCACGTTTCCCTTCGGCTTTTCGTCTTCATCATGATCAAGCAAGCGCTCATCTCCGTTTCCGATAAGTCCGGCATCGTCGACTTCGCCAAGTCGCTGTCGGACCTCGGCGTCAAGATCCTGTCGACCGGCGGCACCGCGAAGCTCCTCGCGGACGCGGGTCTGCCCGTCACCGAAGTCGCCGACTACACGGGCTTCCCGGAAATGCTGGACGGGCGCGTGAAAACGCTGCATCCGAAGGTGCACGGCGGCATTCTCGCGCGTCGCGACCTGCCGGAACACATGGCAGCGCTTGAAAAGCACGACATCCCGACGATCGACCTGCTGGTCGTGAATCTGTATCCGTTCGTGCAGACCGTGTCGAAAGAAGAGTGCTCGCTGGAAGACGCGATCGAGAACATCGACATTGGCGGCCCGACCATGCTGCGCTCGGCTGCGAAAAATCATCGCGACGTGACGGTAGTGGTCGATCCGGCGGATTACGCGGTCGTGCTCGACGAAATGCGCGCGAACAGCAACGCGGTGTCGTACAAGACGAATTTCCGTCTGGCCACCAAAGTATTCGCGCACACCGCGCAGTACGACGGCGCGATCACGAACTACCTGACAAGCCTGACCGACGAACTGCAACATTCGTCGCGCAATGCTTACCCGGCTACGTTCAACCTGGCGTTCAACAAGGTGCAGGACCTGCGCTACGGCGAAAACCCGCATCAAAGCGCGGCGTTTTACCGTGACCTGGCGGTGCAACCGGGCGCGCTGGCGAACTACAGCCAGTTGCAAGGCAAGGAACTGTCGTACAACAACATCGCCGATTCCGATGCAGCGTGGGAATGCGTGAAGACGTTCGACGTGCCGGCCTGCGTGATCGTCAAGCACGCGAATCCGTGCGGCGTGGCCGTGGGTGCGGACGCGAACGAAGCGTATGCGAAGGCGTTCCAGACCGATCCGACCTCGGCGTTCGGCGGCATCATCGCTTTCAACCGTGAAGTCGACGAAACGGCGGCACAAGCGGTGGCCAAGCAGTTTGTCGAAGTGCTGATCGCACCGTCGTTCAGCGCGGCGGCTCGCCAGGTGTTCGCGGCCAAGCAGAACGTGCGTCTCCTGGAAATCGCTTTGGGCGCAGGCCATAACGCGTTCGATCTGAAGCGCGTCGGCGGCGGCCTGCTGGTGCAATCGCTCGATTCGAAGAATGTGCAACCGCACGAATTGCGCGTGGTCACGAAGCGTCACCCGACGCCGAAGGAAATGGACGATCTGCTGTTCGCGTGGCGCGTCGCGAAATACGTGAAATCGAACGCGATCGTGTTCTGCGGCGGCGGCATGACGCTCGGCGTCGGCGCGGGCCAGATGAGCCGCGTGGACTCGGCGCGTATTGCGAGCATCAAGGCGCAAAACGCCGGTTTGACCCTGACCGGTTCGGCCGTAGCCTCGGATGCGTTCTTCCCGTTCCGTGACGGTCTGGATGTGGTGGTCGCGGCAGGCGCGACCTGCGTGATTCAACCGGGCGGCTCGATGCGTGATGATGAAGTAGTCGGCGCAGCGGACGAGCACAACATCGCGATGGTGTTGACCGGGGTGCGTCACTTCCGGCATTGATTTCGGCTTCGCGGACACCGCCTGGTTCTTTGCGGTGCGATAGTCGCTAACGTAGCTTGAGCGAAACGGCCCGGTGGAAATTTCCGCCGGGCCGTTTTCTTTTGGCACGCCGACCGCCGCACGGCACGTTCGTTGTAGTATCGCAAGCACTTGGTTTTTACCGCATGTGCGGCACCTCATGAGAATTCTCGGCATCGACCCCGGCTTGCGCGTGACCGGTTTTGGCGTAATCGATCAAACCGGACACACGCTCAGCTACGTCGCAAGCGGCGTGATCAAAACCGCCGACGCCGATCTGCCATCGCGTCTCGGCACCATTTTCGACGGCATTTCGACACTTATCCGCCAGCATTCGCCGGATCAGTCGGCGATCGAAAAGGTGTTCGTCAACGTCAACCCGCAATCCACCCTGCTGCTCGGCCAGGCGCGCGGCGCGGCGATCTGTGGACTGGTGGCGGGCGGCGTGCCGGTCGCAGAATATACGGCGCTGCAGTTGAAGCAGGCTGTGGTCGGTTACGGCCGCGCGACCAAGGAGCAGATGCAGCAGATGGTGGTACGGCTCCTCAACCTCTCCGGCGTGCCCGGCACCGACGCCGCTGACGCCCTCGGCATGGCGATCTGCCACGCGCACAGCGGCTCGACGCTTAGTACGCTGGGCGGCATTGCGCCTTCGCTGGCGAAGAAAGGTTTGCGCGTCAGGCGTGGACGGTTGGTTGGGTAGGCACTCAGTTCCGACTCGCCAGCGCCAACCGGCAAGCTAACCCGGCGAACACTGTCCCCAGCAGATACTGCGGCACCCGCGACGGCCGGCGCCCCGCCGACAGCTTGCGGCTCAACTTGCTCGCCATCAGAATCACCGCGCCGTTCACGCAGAACCCGATCAGATTCAGCACCGTAGCCAACACCATAATCTGCAACGCCACCGAACCCGCTTCGGGCCGCACGAATTGCGGAAACAGCGCGAGCACGAACAGCGCGACTTTGGGATTCAGCAAATTGGTGAAGAGGCCCTGCCGGAAAATGCGGCCGACCGGATAACGGTTCATCGACGCATTCGGCGACAGCACCGTGCCCTGCGTGCGGAACGTCTTCCAGGCGAGATACAGCAGGTAGGCGGCGCCGGCAAAACGCACGACGTCATAGGCCATCGGTACGGCCAGAAACAGCTGCGACAGACCGAATGCGGCGGCCAGTGCATGACAGTAAGTGCCGACCAGAATCCCCGCCAACGAGGCGAAACCTGCAGGACGTCCCTGGCTCACGCTGCGCGAAGCGATCAGCAACATGTCGGGGCCGGGCGTGGCGGTCAACGCGAGACACGCACCGGCAAACAGCGCGAGAGTGGTGAGGCTCAGCATGGAAGCTCCTTCTGGGTTATGCCGGGCGAGAACCCGCCAAAAGGGATCTCAGTCTAGGGGGCCGCAACGCACAGGTCAACCGCGATTGGGCGTAGTGCGCCGCGCACTATCGCGCACCTTCTCGCTGCCGCGCCCCACGTCCGCACGCTCACCAGCGGCCTCGATCCGGGCTCGCCGCTCCTCAACGCTCTTTTGCATGTCACCGCCGCACTCCCGCTGCGCTACACTCGCCCTTTCTCTCAAGATTGAATCCGCCATGATCGGTCGCATTGCCGGCGTTCTGCTGGAAAAAAACCCGCCGCATCTGCTCGTTGACTGCAATGGCGTCGGCTACGAAGTCGATGTGCCGATGAGCACGTTCTACAACCTGCCGTCGACCGGTGAACGCGTCGTGCTGCTCACGCAAATGATCGTGCGCGAAGACGCACATCTGCTTTACGGCTTCGGCTCCGCCGAGGAACGCTCGACCTTCCGTGAACTGCTGAAGATCACGGGCATCGGCGCGCGCATGGCGCTCGCAGTGCTCTCCGGCATGAGCGTGCATGAACTGGCGCAGACCGTCACGATGCAGGACGCAGCGCGCCTCACTCGCGTGCCTGGCATCGGCAAGAAGACAGCTGAGCGGCTGCTCCTCGAACTGAAGGGCAAGATCGGCGCCGACCTGGGCGCGATGGCGGGCGCGGCGTCGGCATCCGACCACGCCTCCGATATCCTGAACGCACTGATCGCATTGGGTTACTCCGAAAAAGAAGCGTTGGCAGCCGTCAAGAACGTGCCGGCGGGCACCGGCGTTTCCGAAGGTATCAAGCTCGCGCTGAAGGCGCTCTCCAAGGGCTGAAGTTAAGGCGGGCGCGCGCGGTACAATAAACGCATGATCGAAACCGACAAACTCGCCGCCGAGCGCATCATTGCGGCCACGCCCGTCTCGCCGAACGAAGAAGCGTTCGAGCGCGCGTTGCGCCCGCGCCAGCTCGAAGAATATGTCGGGCAGGAAAAAATACGCGGTCAGCTTGAAATCTTCATCGAGGCCGCCAGGCGCCGTTCCGAATCGCTCGACCACGTCTTGCTGTTCGGGCCGCCGGGTCTCGGCAAGACCACGCTCGCGCACATCATCGCGCGGGAAATGGGGGTCAATCTGCGGCAAACCTCCGGCCCGGTGCTCGAACGCGCCGGCGACCTCGCCGCGCTGCTCACCAATCTCGAAGCCAACGACGTCCTGTTCATCGACGAAATCCACCGGCTCTCGCCGGTCGTCGAAGAAATTCTCTATCCGGCGTTGGAGGACTATCAGATCGACATCATGATCGGCGAGGGACCCGCTGCGCGCAGCGTGAAGCTGGATCTGCAGCCGTTCACGCTGGTCGGCGCGACCACTCGCGCGGGCATGCTAACCAATCCGCTGCGCGATCGCTTCGGGATCGTCGCGCGGCTCGAGTTTTATAACGCGGAAGAACTGGCGCGCATCGTCACGCGTTCGGCGTCGTTGCTGCATGCGCAGATCCATCCGGATGGCGCCTTCGAAATCGCCAAGCGTGCGCGTGGCACGCCACGGATCGCGAACCGGCTGTTACGCCGTGTGCGCGATTTCGCCGAGGTGAAAGCAGACGGCAACATCACCGCGGAAGTGGCCGACGCCGCGCTCAAAATGCTCGACGTGGACGAGGTCGGCTTCGACCTGATGGACCGCAAGCTGCTCGAAGCGATTCTGCATAAATTCGACGGCGGCCCGGTCGGCGTCGACAATCTCGCAGCGGCAATCGGCGAAGAACGCGACACGATCGAAGACGTGCTCGAACCGTATCTGATCCAGCAGGGCTTCCTGCAGCGCACGCCGCGCGGCCGCGTCGCCACGCTGCTCACGTACCGGCATTTCGGTCTCGCCGCGCCAGACGCTTCGAGCCCCATAGCCGGCATATGGGATTCCGCCGCACCCTGAGCGCTCAGCGTCCCGGTTCCGGCACCCTCTTGAAGCTATCGTCATCGCTCGGCGCGTCGAGATGCGACACGTCCGCCCACGACACGATCGTCGCCTTGCTGGCGTCGTCGGCATAGTCGACCACGTTGACGCTCGTATTCAGCAACGCGTAGTCACGCGGCGCATCGAGCGACAATCCACAGGCGAACCGCCGCACGCAATCCAGCACGCCACCATGGGCGACGACAGCGACCCGTCCCCCCGGATGCGCGGCGACGATCGGATCAATCGCATGCAGCACCCGATGATAAAGCGTGCGCTGCGATTCACCTTCAGGGGGCGCGAAACCCGCGTCGCGGGTTTGCCAGTGCGCGTACTCATCGGGAAAACGGACGGCGATCTCGTCGCTGTCATGTCCCTGGAACGCGCCGTACGAGCGCTCTCGCAAGCTTTCACGCAGCTGTAACGGCAGACCGAGCGCGTCAGCGATCGGCTGCGCGGTTTGCTGTGCACGTAGCAGATCGCTCGAATAAATGGCGTCGAGCCGCGCGCCCTCTTTCACCTCACTTGCGATTCGACGTGCAAGGCGTTGCGCCTGGGCAAGGCCGGTCGTCGCGAGCGGAATGTCGATGTGACCTTGAATGCGCTTGATGCGGTTCCAGTCGGTCTCGCCGTGGCGGATGAACAGAATCTGCGTGGTCATGGAATGAAAGTGAGCGCCAGTAGCAGGTTATGCCGAGCCGCTATTGTCGCAAAAGGCGGCTGGAGGAGTAGGAGTAGACACATGCCACCGCTTGCGCCACGCAGCGGCGATTGAATCTCAAGCGTTGGTCTGCAGCCAGAACGTGACCGGCCCGTCATTGACGAGCGACACCTGCATATCGGCGCCGAATTCACCTGTCTCGACGATCGGGTGCTTTGCACGAGCGGCCGAGACGAAGTAGTCGAACAGCCGCTTGCCCTCATCGGGCGGTGCGGCGGGCGTAAAGCTCGGACGCAGGCCGCTGTTGGTGTCAGCGGCCAACGTGAACTGCGAAACGAGCAGCAAGCCGCCCGCACGCCCGGCGCCGTCGAGATTCTGTACGGAGAGATTCATCTTGCCGGCCGCATCGCTGAAGACGCGGTAGCCGAGCACCTTGGCGAGTAGCCGGTCAGCTGCAGCCTCTGTGTCGCCACGTTCGGCGCACACGAGTGCGAGCAGGCCCGCCTCGATCGCACCGGTCACATGGTCGCCCACGCGCACTTCCGCGCGCCGCACGCGCTGAATCAGCGCGATCATCGGCTCGACTCCAGATGCAACGCCTGAATCATCATCGCGTTATCGCTGAGCCATCAGGCCGTCAGCGTGACGCGCGCAAAACGGCGCTTGCCGACTTGCACGACGTACTCGCCGGCCTCGACCTTCAGGCCCTTGTCGGACACGGTCGCACCATCGATCTTCACGCCACCTTGCTCGATATTGCGCAAGGCCTCGCTGGTCGACGGCACGAGGTTGGCCTGCTTGAGCAACTGGCCGATTGCGAGCGGTGCGCCCGCGAGCGTCACGGCCGGGATATCGTCCGGAACGCCGCCCTTCGCGCGATGATTGAAGTCTTCGAGCGCGCGCTCGGCATCGACTTGCGAGTGAAAGCGCGCGACGATTTCCTGGCCGAGCATCACCTTGAAATCGCGCGGATTGCGGCCCGCTTCGATCTCTTTTTTGAAGCCGGAGATCTCGTCCATCGGACGGAATGACAGCAGTTCGAAGTAACGCCACATCAGCACGTCGGAAATGCTCATCAGCTTGCCGAACATGTCCGTCGGCTTTTCGCTGATGCCGATGTAGTTGTTCTTCGACTTCGACATTTTCTCGACGCCGTCCAGGCCTTCGAGCAACGGCATCGTCAAGATGCACTGCTGTTCCTGACCGTATTGCTTCTGCAGTTCACGACCCACCAGCAGGTTGAACTTCTGGTCCGTGCCGCCGAGCTCGAGGTCGGCATTCAGCGCGACCGAGTCATAGCCTTGCATCAGCGGGTACAGCAATTCGTGGATCGAGATGGGCACGCCACCCTGGAAACGCTTGGTGAAGTCTTCGCGCTCGAGAATACGCGCCACCGTATAACGCGATGCGAGCTTGATCATGCCGTCGGCGCCGAGCGGCATCGACCATTCGCTGTTGTAGCGAATTTCGGTCTTGTCGCGATCGAGCACGAGCGCGGCCTGCTCGAAATACGTCTTCGCGTTCGATTCGATCTGCTCGCGCGTGAGCGGCGGGCGCGTGGCGTTGCGGCCCGACGGATCGCCGATCAGCGAGGTAAAGTCGCCGATCAGGAAAATCACCGTGTGACCGAGGTCCTGCAACTGGCGCATCTTGTTCAACACAACCGTGTGGCCGATGTGGATGTCAGGCGCGGTCGGATCGAGACCGAGCTTGATGCGCAGCGGCTTGGCCGTAGCCGCGCTCTTCGCGAGCTTTTGCGCGAATTCGTCTTCGATCAGCAGTTCGTCGACGCCGCGTTTAGTGACGGCGAGTGCGTGACGGACTTCGTCGGTGATCGGGAAGGCGGGGCTGGGCTTGGTGGACTCGGTGCTCATGCTGGAAACTTGAAGTCGCGAAAAAGGGAGATTGTCCCATAGATGCGCGCCGCCGCGCCCACTGACGCAGCCACGAGCGCCCGCCGGCACACGATTTCGAGCTGCCGCGCCGCGCCATCGGCATCGTGGCGCTTTATATTCGGCCGCGCTTGAGTCGATATTGAGTCGATAATCTGCTAAAACAGACGGCAACGAATCATCGAGAGGAGCAGCAACGTGGCGCAAGACCCCGCAGACGGCGTCTACTTTGGATTGATGTCCGGCACGAGCATGGACGGCGTGGACGGTGTCGCCGTCAAATTTGCACGAGGGAAGCCGCCTGTGGTGCTGGCCGAGGCGTTTGTCGGCTTCGCGGCAGGCTTGCGCGAGGCGTTATTCGCGCTTCAACAGCCGGGGGACAACGAGATCGAACGCGAAGCGCTGGCGGCCAACGCGCTCGCCACGCGCTACACCGTGTGCTGCCACGAATTGCTGCAAGGCAGCCGGGTGCCAGCCTCGGAAGTTCGCGCGATCGGCGTGCATGGCCAGACGGTGCGGCATCGGCCGGAAAAGGGGTACACGCGGCAGATTAACAACCCTGCGCTGCTCGCGGAAATGATGCACATCGACGTGGTCGCCGACTTCCGCAGCCGCGACGTCGCGGCCGGCGGACAGGGCGCGCCGCTCGTGCCGGCGTTTCACGCCACGGTATTCGGCGCGAAAGACGAAACGCGGGTGGTCTGCAATCTTGGCGGCATCAGCAATATCACGATCCTCAACGCAACCGGCGGGGTGCGCGGTTTCGACTGCGGGCCGGCAAACGCATTGCTCGACGAATGGGCGCAGCGCCATCTCGGCAAGCCTTTCGACGAGAACGGCCATTTCGCCGCGGGCGGACAGGTCGACCGCACGTTGCTGAACGCACTGCTCGACGAGCCCTTTTTCTCGCAACAACCGCCGAAAAGCACCGGCCGCGACTTGTTCAATCCGCAATGGCTGGATGCAAAGCTCCAGCCGTTCGCCGCGCTCGACCCCGCCGACGTGCAAGCCACACTAGTCGCGCTAACCGCGGTAACAGTTGCTCGCGAAATCGAACGGCATGCATCGGACGCTAAAGCGGTCTATGTGTGTGGCGGTGGCGCGCGCAATCCGGAGATTCTGAAAGCGCTGCAACGGGCGCTGGAGGACAGCGGCGTAAGCGGCGTGCCGGTGATGACAACCGACGCGCTCGGCGTACCGCCGAGCCAAGTCGAGCCGCTGGCGTTCGCATGGCTGGCGATGCGCTGCGTGGCGCGGCTGCCGGGCAATTTGCCGGCAGTCACTGGCGCTGCTGACGAGCGCGTACTGGGGGCGATCTACCCCCGTTAATCGAAGAGCCGGGGTTTGAGCTCAGGCAATAAAAAACGGGGCCAAAGCCCCGTTTTCCTTTACAACCTGTCGCCTAACCGGCAGGCGATCAAACCGAGAACGACGAGCCGCAACCACACGTGGTTTGAGCATTCGGGTTCTTGATGACGAACTGCGCGCCGTTGATGTCGTCCTTATAGTCGATCTCTGCGCCGACCAGATACTGGTAGCTCATCGAATCGATCAGCAGCTGGACGCCGCTCTTGTTCATGACGGTGTCGTCTTCGTTGACGGCTTCGTCGAACGTAAAACCGTACTGAAAGCCCGAGCAGCCGCCGCCCTGCACGAAAACGCGCAGTTTGAGGTCCGCATTGCCTTCTTCTTCGATCAGTTGCTTGACCTTGTCAGCCGCTGCGTCGGTAAAAACGAAGGGGGCGGGCATCTCGGTCACGGGTGTATCGGTGACTGCGTTCATTCGAACTCTCCAAAAAGCTTCTAACCGCTATTGTAGGGCTGATCTCGATATCGTGCCGAAGCCCACAAAATCAATGGGTTCTTCCACAAATTCAATGGACGGCCCTGATGCTGCCACCGGCCGGCCTGAGCGGGCCACATCGCGACCCCGGCAACGAAGCCGTCAGCGTGAAGCCAGGCCGCGAACCAATGAAAAAAGCCGCCTTCGCGAAAGCGTTGGCGGCTTTTGCAGCGTTCCAGCCCGAAAGCCGGATCGCACACGAAGCGATTAACGCTTCGAGAATTGCTTCCTGCGACGTGCCTTGTGGAAGCCGACCTTCTTACGTTCGACTTCACGAGCGTCACGCGTAACGAAGCCAGCCTTCGACAGTTCCGGCTTCAGCGTTGCGTCATAGTCCATCAGCGCGCGGGTAATGCCGTGGCGAACCGCACCGGCTTGACCCGTTTCACCGCCACCCGACACGTTGACCTTGATGTCGAACGTGACGCCGTGGTTCGTGAGTTCCAGCGGCTGACGCACGATCATCAGCGACGTTTCGCGCGAGAAGTACTCAGCGATGGGCTTACCGTTCACAACGATATCGCCCTTGCCTGCCTTGATGAACACACGTGCAGTGGCGCTCTTGCGGCGGCCCGTGCCGTAATTCCAGTTACCGATCATGTGGGCTCCCCTTAGATCTCGAGCGCTTTCGGCTGTTGTGCCGAATGCGGATGCGTTGCTTCAGCGTAGACCTTCAGCTTCTTGATCATCGCGTAGCCGAGCGGGCCCTTCGGCAGCATGCCCTTGACCGCTTTCTCGAGCGCACGGCCCGGGAAGCGTTCTTGCATCTTGCCGAACGTCGTTTCATAAATACCGCCCGGGTAACCCGAGTGACGGTAGTACTTCTTGTCAGTAGCCTTGTTACCCGTGACGCGCAACTTGCCGGCGTTGATAACGATGATGAAATCACCGGTGTCGACGTGCGGAGTGAATTCTGGCTTGTGCTTGCCGCGAAGACGGTGTGCCACTTCGCTGGCGACACGCCCGAGAACCTTATCCGTCGCGTCAATCACGTACCATTCACGCGTAACCTCATGGGCTTTTGCGGAAAACGTCTTCATGATCGATCCAAAAAAATTGCTGCGCCCAATGTATTTTTTCCTGCTTGTAGTGTGCGCATCGAGGCGCGTGCAGGCTCTCCCTGGTTCTTCCTCCGCGGGCGCGGATGCGGAAAAGCTCTGAATTATAAAGGAATTTGTCACGCCGAGTCAAAGTCTGCGGGGGTTTGGGCGAGAAATCGGGCGATCCGGTGGCCAGATACAACCATTTGCCCTTCCCACTAGCCCTGAAACCGGCGTCGGCGAGATCGAAAGTGCGGGCGAAAAAAAACCCGAACTAGTGGTTCGGGTTTAATCCACCAAAGGAGGAGGTGGAGGAGACAGCGGAGGTTGCAGAACTGCTGCAACCGATGGGATCGATTATATGAGGCAGCCTTGTGCGATGCAAGAACATTTGCATTGTGAAATATGACTTCACAATGTGACAGATACGTCCGCAGGCCGAAAAACGCTGAATTCCTTTTAAAATCAATAGCAAAAACCATTTCAGGCGACTGCCTAAGCAGACATCAGCTCAAGTAAAACCCCTAAACCCGTCAGGGCATTCCCGAACCGGCAAAACATGCCGCATCGCAACACGCAAGCAGTCATTGAGCATAAATTTTGGCGAAAGTCCCTTCGGGCGGACACGCAAACACCGGGCTACAATGCCGTTTCGATATAAGCGCAGCGCGGTGGAGCACAGCATGGAATGCAAAGTGAGCTGGATGGGGCAAGACGGGATGGCATTTGCGGCCGAAACGGGCAGCGGTCATCTGGTCACGATGGACGGCGCGCCGGAAGGCGGCGGCCGTAATCTTTCGCCGCGTCCGATGGAAATGGTTCTGCTCGGCACGGGCGGCTGCACGGCGTACGACGTCGTGATGATCCTGAAGAAGAGCCGCCAGGAAATCGCCGGTTGCTCGGTGACGCTAAAGGCCGAACGCGCCAGCGAAGATCCGAAGGTGTTCACCAAAGTCCACTTCCACTTCACCGTGACGGGCAAGAATCTGAACCCGGCTACAGTGGAACGCGCGATCAATCTGTCGCACGACAAATACTGCTCGGCGTCGATCATGATCGCAAAGACGGCCGAACTCACGCACTCGTTCGACATCGTCGCGGGTTGAGCACGGCGCTTCGGCGCAGGTAACTCAAAGCGCGGGTCAAAGTAAAAATGCCGGCGTCCACACGGACGCCGGCATTTTTTATTGGGTGGCAAAGCAGGCCGATAAGCCGGATTCTGTGCACGCGCCACGTCCGAAAACGCGGCGCGTGTAGCAGTCATTCCTCTAGGCGCGCCATTACTGACGCGCTCAAGCTTCCTACCCGCAGACGTGACGGGGGCCCCGTCCTGCATCTCGAAGATGCTAGCCTGCCTACTTGGAATTGCTCCGGGTGGAGGTTACCGTGCCGGTCTGCCTTGCAGCAGCCGCGGTGCGCTCTTACCGCACCGTTTCACCCTTACCTGATCCCGGCTTGCGCCGGGCCATCGGCGGTTTGCTTTCTGTTGCCCTGTTCCGCGTGTCACCACGGATGGCCGTTAGCCATCACCCTGCCCTATGGAGTCCGGACTTTCCTCGCCCTCTTTGGCCGAAGCCGCAGAGGCCGCGACTGCCTGGCCTGCTTTGCTGGGGCGCATTTTAACACTGTGACGGATAGGGAGTGGCTTTGACGGCTGGAATAGTCCGATGGCCATCTATCACGTTCAACCCCGTCGACGCTTCGGTCCGAGCCGCGCCTACGTTGGGCAATCGCTTAAGCCAGGCGAACTGGTTCACGTGAACCGCCGACCTTTAGCGCGAACGCCGCCCCGTGCGAAATACGGACGTGTCGCCGTAAAACAGAGGCGATTCGTTCCCGGCGCACCAGCCCGGAATCCCCAGTACGGGCAGCGGAGCAAACATGCGGCTCGTCAATGCATCGGTATTCAGTAGTGCCGCGCTGACAGACTCGTCCAGCCATGCGTCTCGTGCCGCGGCGCCCCAGCCGAAGTATTCGGATGGCACGTCGACAATCCACGCGTGACCCGTGCAGGCCTTGAACGGCGCGATCAGCTTTTCCAGCAGCGCGTGACCTAAACAGCGCACTTCACAGCGCATCCCCCAGGCATCACGGTTAGCAACCAGCAGCGTCTGCCAGTCAAACCCGCGCAAGGCCACGCTCAACGCCGGGTCAGCGCAGGCAAACAGCAGCGCGTTTTCGTCGAACAAGGTCAACGCGTCACGCACACCGCCGCGGGTTGGACCGACGCCTAATAAGTCGATCGCCGTTGACTGCCGCGCATTCAACGCCGCCTTGATACGCGGAAACGCAAACCACATCGACCCGTTGAAGAAGTCATGCAGGTTGTGGCGCGTCGGCACGCAGCCCGTCGCCGCGATGTGCGCCTCGTAAGCCGCGCCCGGCGGCAGATCGTCCTGCGCAATGAACGCGAGTCTCTGACCGCGCCCCGTGACTTGCCGCGTCTCGCCGGCATCGGCATTCATTTCTGCGAGCAAGGCCGCGTAGCTCGTCAGCGAGCCCTGCTGCCAGCGCTCGCCGCGCGCCGCAAACGGCGCGAACCACGGCTTCGACCAGTCGATATCGGCGAAACCCAAGCCTGGGACCACACGCGCCGCCTCTTGCACCTGCATCTAGCGCAACCTTAGACGAGCCGCCAACCAATCGACTCGCCGCCACGCAGCGGCACAACAGGCGTGTCGCCGACAGGCAATTCAGCCGGCAGCGTCCATTCTTCACGGCGCAGCGTGACCGTCTCTGCGCTGCGCGGCAGACCGTAGAAGTCTGCGCCGAAGAAGCTGGCGAAGCCTTCGAGCTTGTCCAGCGCACCGGCTTTGTCGAACGCTTCCGTATAGAGCTCGAGTGCATGCAGCGCCGTGTAGCAACCCGCGCAACCGCACGCGTGTTCCTTCAAGCCCTTCGGATGCGGCGCGCTATCCGTGCCGAGGAAGAAGCGCGGATTACCCGAGGTCGCCGCCTCGACCAGCGCCACGCGATGCGTCTCGCGCTTCAACACCGGCAGGCAGTAGTAATGCGGGCGAATGCCGCCCTGGAAAATTGCGTTGCGGTTGTACAGCAGATGGTGCGCGGTAATCGTCGCACCCAGCAGCCCCGGCGCCACGCCGGCATCGCGGATGTAGTCGACGGCATCTTTCGTGGTGATGTGCTCGAACACCACCTTCAGCGCCGGAAATTCGCGGCGCAGCGGCGTCATCACGCGGTCGATGAACACTTTCTCGCGGTCGAACAGATCGATCGACGAATCCGTCACTTCGCCGTGCACCAGCAGCGGCATGCCGGTTTCCTGCATCACTTCGAGCGTTTTAGCGCACTTCATGATGTCCGTGACGCCCGCGTCCGAGTTAGTGGTAGCGCCCGCCGGGTACAGCTTCACGCCATGCACGAAGCCGCTTTCGCGCGCGCGGCGGATTTCGTCGGGCGGCGTGTTGTCGGTCAGGTACAGCGTCATCAGCGGTTCGAACTTCGCCCCGGCCGGGATCGCGGCGACGATGCGTTCTCGGTACGCCTCTGCCATCGCGGTCGTGGTGACCGGCGGCTTCAGGTTAGGCATGATGATCGCGCGGCCGAACTGGCGCGCGGTATCCGGCAACACGGCAGCGAGCATCTCGCCGTCGCGAACGTGCAGGTGCCAGTCGTCCGGGCGGGCGAGCGTAACGGTGTCGATGGAATCGAGGGAGGCGTTGGAAGCGGTCATGGCGAGAGGGGAACGAGATTCGGCGATAAAAGCGTGGCCGACGTGGGCACACTCCGGCAATTCGTGCCGTTGCGGCCTGAACACACGTCAATTTTGCTATTTGGCGCTTCTGGCTCGGTGATATGCTTGGAAAATCATCATTGTAACGGCTCGCCCCGTTCACAGGCTTACCCGCAACATGTGCCAACTTCTCGGAATGAACTGCGCCGCGCCGACGGACGTCACGTTCTCGTTCACCGGCTTTGCGGCGCGCGGCGGCGTCACCGATCACCACGCGGACGGCTGGGGCATCGCCTTCTTCGAAGACAAAGCCTGCCGCCTGTTCATCGACCATCAATCGTCGGCCACCTCGCCGATCGCCGAGATGGTCAAGCGCTACCCGATCAAATCGAAGAACACGATCGCGCATATTCGCAAGGCGACGCAAGGGCACATTCTGCTCGAAAACTGCCATCCGTTCATGCGCGAACTGTGGGGGCGTCACTGGATCTTTGCGCACAACGGCGACCTGAAAGATTATTCGCCGGCACTAAACGGTGTCTATCAACCGGTCGGCACAACCGATAGCGAGCTCGCCTTCTGCGCGCTGCTGCAAGGCTTGCGCAAGGCTTTCCCGGGCTGCCAGCCACCGCTGGAAGAACTGTTCGCGGCGCTCGAAACCCTCACGCGCGAGATCACGCAGTTCGGCGTTTTCAATTTCCTGATGTCGAATGGCCAGGCGCTATTCGCGCATTGCTCGACACATCTGCACTACATCGTGCGGCGCTGGCCGTTCTCGACCGCCCATCTGGTCGATGCGGATGTATCGATCGATTTCGCCAAATACACAACGCCGGAAGACCGCGTCGCCGTGATCGCGACTAAACCGCTCACCGATAACGAAATCTGGACCGCCTTCCAGCCAGGCGATCTGATGATGTTCCAGCATGGCGAAGTCATCGGCCGTGTCAACGTGCCCGTGCCGGCTTCGGTGCTGGAGAAGCTGCGCAATCCGGAGTTGGATGCATCGGCTTCGGCAACCACGATTGCGGCCTCGGTTGAGGCGGTGACCACGGCCGAGGTCGACCTCGAAGCGGCTGACGACGCCGCTGCGTTCGAATCCTGACCTGCGAATGCGCTCGCTAACATCGGAACACCGGCCTTATGCCTGCGTTCACACACGCATGGTTTCTTAACCCGCATCCGCGTTCACGCACGGCAGAACGACCAGCCCGTGCGCACCTCGCGCGCACCAGAACGTCAGAAACAAAAAAGCCGCTTCTTCCGAAGCGGCTTTTTTTCTGCGCCGGCCACGCCACATAAGCAGCGTGACCCGATAAAAACCTCAGTGCAGGATCTTCGCCAGAAAATCCTTCGCACGATCCGACTTCGGATTCGCGAAGAAGTCTTCCTTGCGGTCGTCTTCCACGATCAAGCCCTTGTCCATGAAGATCACGCGGTGCGCGACCTTCTTGGCAAAGCCCATTTCGTGCGTGACGCACATCATCGTCATGCCTTCCTGCGCGAGTTCGACCATCACGTCGAGCACTTCGTTGATCATTTCCGGATCGAGCGCGGAAGTCGGCTCGTCGAACAGCATCGCAATCGGGTCCATGGACAGCGCGCGCGCAATCGCCACACGCTGCTGCTGACCACCCGACAATTGTCCCGGAAACTTATCCGCGTGCGCACGCAGACCGACGCGATCGAGCAGCTTGTAGCCCTTGGTCGTGGCTTCGTCCTTCGAGCGGCCGAGCACCTTGATCTGCGCGAGCGTCAGGTTCTGCACGATCGACAGATGCGGGAACAGCTCGAAATGCTGGAACACCATGCCGACCTTCGCACGCAGCTTCGACAGATTGGTTTTCTTGTCGGTCAGCGATTGGCCGTTGATGACGATCTCGCCCTTCTGGAACGGCTCGAGGCCGTTGACGGTTTTGATCAGCGTGGACTTGCCCGAGCCCGATGGGCCGCACACCACCACCACTTCACCTTTTTTGACTTCCGTCGTGCAGTCGGTCAGCACTTGAAACTGGCCGTACCACTTCGAAACATTCTTGATAGAGATCATCTTGCGACCTTTTTCTGAAGACCTTTGACGAGGCTCGACGCGATCACACAGACCACGAAATAACACGCGCCCGCGAACAGTACCATCTCGACATTCGTGCCGTCACGGTCGCCAATATTCGTGGCGGTGCGGAAGAAGTCAGCGAGGCTGATCACGTAGACGAGCGACGTATCCTGAAACAGCACGATACCTTGCGTAAGCAGCAGCGGCACCATCGCGCGAAACGCCTGCGGCAGCACGATAAGGCGCATTGCCTGCGGGTAGCTCATGCCGAGCGCGAACGCGGCATTGACCTGGCCACGCGGCACGGCCTGAATGCCGGCGCGGATGATCTCCGAATAGTACGCTGCCTCGAAC
Organism: Paraburkholderia sp. D1E; assembly: GCF_052682275.1. Lineage (NCBI taxonomy): Bacteria > Pseudomonadati > Pseudomonadota > Betaproteobacteria > Burkholderiales > Burkholderiaceae > Paraburkholderia > Paraburkholderia sp. D1E. Next base: position 5,117,235 of record NZ_JBQYMB010000001.1, on the reverse strand, counting down.
AGCGAGAAAGCGACCATCGCCGAAGCCAGCCGGATGTCGATATCCGGCGACAAACCCAGCACGTTTTGCAGCACCTGCGGCACGATCAGGAAAAACCACAGCAGCACCATCACCAGCGGGATCGAACGGAACACCGTGACATACGCCTTCGCGAACCATTCGAACGGCTTGATCGGCGAGAGCCGCATCATCGCGAGAATCGTGCCCCAGACGATGCCGATCACGATCGCAAGCAGCGTGATCTTGATGGTGACGATAGCGCCGGTCCACAACGTAGGCAGTGCGCCCGGAATACCGCTCCAGTCGAAATGATGCATCACTTACCTCCGATATAGCCGGGCAACCGGGTTTTGGCTTCGACCCAGCGCATCAGTTGCATCACGACCAGATTGATCAGCACATACGCCAGCGTGACCGCGATAAACGACTCATACGTCTGCGACGTGTAGTCGACCAGTTGGCGCGCCTGGGCGGACAAATCCAGCAGACCGATCGTCGACGCGACCGCCGAGTTCTTGAAGATATTCAGAAACTCGGACGTGAGCGGCGGCACGATGATCCGGTACGCAACCGGCAGCAGCACGTAACGATACGTCTGCCATTGCGTGAACCCCATTGCCAGACCCGCGGCGCGCTGGCCGCGTGGTAACGCGTTGATGCCCGAGCGCACCTGCTCGCACACGCGCGCGGCGGTGAAGAGCCCAAGACACACGATCGACGACGAAAAGAACTGCGCGCCAGGCGGCAGTTGCTTGTACCAGTTACCGATCGACGCAGGCAGCAACTCCGGTATCACCAGATACCAGATGAAGAACTGCACGATCAGCGGGATGTTGCGGAAAATCGCGACATAGAGCGTGCCGATGCCCGACGCCCATTTGTTCGGCACCGTGCGCAGCACACCGAAAAACGAACCGACGATCAGCGCGATCACCCATGCCGACAGCGACACGGTAATCGTCACCCAGAAGCCGGACATCAGCCAGCCCAGATAGGTAGTCGGCTCGCCGGTGGAGACCGGACTCAGCAGAATGCCCCAGTTCCAGTGATATGACATGACCAAGACTCCAGCAAAAAGAAACGGAAGAAGCGCGTGGCCCCTTCCGTTTCGTTCAGCGTTTCAAAAAAACAGCTAAGGTTTAATCGATTGCCTTGTCATTCGGGCTCTTGTAGAGCGCCTTGATGTCGTCGCTTTCCGGGAAGTTCAGGTTCAGGCCCTTCGGCGGAATCGGCGATTCGAACCACTTCTTGTAGATCTGATCGGCTTCGCCCGAGGTTTCGACCTTCGCGATCGCGTCGTCCACCACCTTCTTGAACTCCGGATCGTTCTTGCGAATCATGCAGCCGTACGCTTCATGCGATTGCGGCGCGCCGACGATCACGAAGTCGCCCGGGTTGTTCGACTTGGCGCGCTCGCCTGCCAGCAGCGCGTCGTCCATCATGAACGCAGCAGCACGGCCGGTGGAGAGCGTCAGGAACGACTCGCCATGGTCCTTCGCGCTGATGATGTTCATACCCATGCTCTTGTCCTGATTCATCTTGCGAAGCAGGCGCTCAGAGGTGGTGCCGGCCGTCGTGACGACGGTCTTGCCCTTCAGGTCCGCGAAGTCCTTGATGCCCGAGTCTTTCTTGGTCATCAGACGCGTGCCGATCACGAAGATCGTGTTCGAGAACGCGGCCTGTTGCTGGCGCTCGGCGTTATTGGTGGTCGAGCCGCATTCCATGTCGACGGTGCCGTTTTGCACCAGCGGAATACGGTTTTGCGACGTGACAGGCGTCAGCTTGACCTTCAGGTTAGGCATGTTCAGCTTCTGCTTGACCGCCTCAACCACCTTCAGCGCGAATTCCTGCGAGTAGCCGATGACATTCTGCTTGTCGTCGTAGTACGAAAACGGGATCGACGATTCGCGGTGTCCCAGCGAAATGACGCCCGTATCTTTGATCTTTTTCAGCGTACCAGCGTCTTGCGCATGCGCGCCAACCGTAAACAGTCCGAGAGTCGCGAGCAGCAGCGCAGCTTTTTTAACCTTCATGTGTGATCTCCTTGGCAAGAACCGGCGCCAGTTTAGCAAAGTAATTATTCTGAAAGTATTGCTATAAACCATGTTTGTTGCGTCTGTGCCGCTACGGGATTACGGCGCCTTATCCGGCAATCCCGCCGAGGCAGACACGCAAAGGCGGGCGGCATCGATACGATGCCGCCCGCCGGGTAAAACACGCGGTCTTTTGAACCACGTCAAAGCAAGGATTGACAGCGGGTCCGAGATGGCGGCCCCGCCGTTTCACGCAGAACGATCAGGGATACAGCCCGCGCAGTTCGCGCGCTTCGAGAATCCGCTTACACGCGACGATAAACGCCGCGGTCCGCACGGACACCTTCTGTTCGCTCGACACTTGCCACACTGCGGCAAATGCTTCGCGCATTACGCGCTCGAGACGCTGGTTGATCTCGTCTTCGGTCCAGAAGAAGCTCGAGAAGTCCTGCACCCACTCGAAGTACGAGACGGTCACGCCACCGGCGTTGGCCACCACGTCCGGAATCACGAGGATGCCGCGGTCGTGCAGAATATCGTCCGCCGCCGTGGTGGTCGGGCCGTTGGCGCCTTCCACGACGATCTTCGTCTTGATCTTGCCGGCGTTCTTTTCGGTGATCTGGTTTTCCAGCGCAGCCGGAATCAGGATGTCCGATTCGACCGTCCAGAATTCTTCGTTCGTGACCGCGTCGGCTTCGGGGAAACCGCCCACACCGCCGGTCCTCGCGACATGCTCGAGCAGCGCGTTGGCGTCGATACCGGTCGACTTGTACAGCGAACCGGTGTGATCCTGCACCGCGACCACTTTCGCGCCCGCTTCCTGGAACAGACGTGCAGCGATACCGCCCACGTTACCGAAGCCTTGAACAGCAATACGCGCGCCTTCGATGTCAAAGCCGATGCGGCGTGCCGCTTCGCTGCCGACCACGAACACGCCACGGCCCGTCGCTTCACGACGGCCCAGCGAACCGCCGAGCGTGATCGGCTTGCCGGTCACGACGCCCGTAGCCGTTTGGCCCTGGTTCATCGAGTACGTGTCCATCATCCACGCCATGATCTGCTCGTTCGTGTTCACGTCCGGCGCGGGAATGTCGGTATTCGGTCCAATAATGATGCCGATTTCGCTGGTGTAGCGGCGCGTCATACGCTCCAGCTCACCACGCGACAGCGTACGCGGGTCGACACGGATACCACCCTTCGCGCCGCCGTACGGCACGTTCACAGCAGCGTTCTTCACCGACATCCACGCGGACAGCGCCATCACTTCCGACAATGTCACGTCCTGGTGATAACGCACGCCGCCCTTACCCGGGCCACGCGACACGTTGTGCTGCACGCGATAGCCTTCGAAGTGCGCGACCGTGCCGTTATCGAGTTCGATAGGCACATCGACGATCAGAATGCGCTTCGGGCGCTTGAGGGTTTCGAGCCAGCGGGACAGGGAGCCGAGGTACGGCGCGACGCGGTCGACCTGACGCAGGTAGTTGCCCCAGGGGCCGAGGTCTTCGCTATTGAGGTAGGAGGGAACCGAATGCAACGATGATGCGGATTGTGCGACTTGCTGCTGGGAAGACATGAACGCTCCGGCGTTGATCGAATAGCAGCATTGTCGAAAAACGCCGTTTTGAAATCCAATGCCGTTTCCTTATCCGATTATGTTTTTTCTGCATAACCATCAAGAAGCTGCAAATTCGCGTCGTAGGCAAGCAGGTTTCAGGCAGCGTCCGCGCCCTGCGCCAGTTCCTCCGACACCACGTCCCACAACTGCCGCACGAGTATCTGCCGCGCATCGTCGCTCTTTGCCGCAAGCTTGTCGCGATAGAGGCGGATCTCCATGGTCAGCGTAAGCTGCCCTTCGGGCGTGCCGCGGGTTGCACGATCGAGACGGATCAGCTTGCCGTCGGCGACCGCGTCTTCCACCGCGCTGTACGGCAGGAAGGCGATCCCATGGCCGGCCAGCGCCATCGCCTTGAGCCCTTCGGCCATGTCGGTCTCGTAGAGGCGGTCGAGATACAGGCGTTCCGGGGCATTGGCGAGAATCACTTCGGTCATGCGCCCCAGGTACGCGTTCGGCGTGTAGGTCAGATAGGGCGTGGGTGCCTCGGCCGTGCCCGGCAGCGTATGCCGGGGCCGCCCGGCGCGGCCCGGCGCCGAGAACGGACTGATCGGCTCGTTGCCGAGCGTGAGCATGTCGTAGCGCGCCGGATCGAGCGCGATGGGATGGCTCGGATGGTGATACCCCATCATCAGATCGCAACCGCCTTCCACCAGCGCCAAAGCCGCATCGTGCACGTTCAAAGCCCGCAGCCGGGTGTGGATCGGGCCCATCTGCGCTTCGATGCGCTGCAGCCAGCGCGGGAAGTACGTCAGCGACAGCGTGTGCGGCACCGCGAACTCGATGGTCGCCTGCGGCGTTGCCGTGTGCCCGCGCAGCAGAGCACGCGCCTCGTGGAACTGCGACAGCATCGCGAGCGCCTGCTCGTAGAACACCTGGCCTGCCGCCGTCAGCCGCGTCGGATAAACCGAACGGTCGATCAGTTCCGTGCCGAGCCACGCCTCCAGCGCCTGAATCCGCCGCGAAAACGCCGGCTGCGTGACATGACGCAATTCGGCCGAGCGGCTGAAACTACGCGTTTCCGCGAGCGAAACGAAGTCTTCGAGCCATTTCAGTTCCATGCGGAGCCTGCTGCCAGCGGGAGAGAGAAGTCAGCATTCTAGCGGCGCGGCTGCCTTACGGGATTGCCCGGCGGATTACCACCCGCGTCGCCACCTGCTTTGCGGCGCCGCACGGACGCGCCCGATGTGCGGACTTCATGTGCCGGCCCGGTTCATTGCCAGATCGCGGCCCACTTCGGGCCAAAAGGCGCACAGTGGTAAAATTCGCGGTTCCCTCCGTTCCCGAACTGGTCATTGCGCGCTGATTGAGCGCTCAACGCCCCAATTCACCCCAACTCGCGCCCCCATCATGTCCGACACCCGCCCCGACACCCTGTTCGCGCTGAACGCGCTCTCCCCGCTCGACGGCCGCTACGCCTCGAAAACCGAAGCTCTGCGCGACTGGCTCTCGGAAGCCGCTTTCATGCGCAATCGCGTGACGGTTGAAATCCATTGGCTGATCGCACTGTCGCAAGCCGGTTTCGCGGAAGTGCCGCGCTTTTCCGAAGCCGCCGAACAATTCCTGCTGCAACTGGCCGAGCGCTTCACCGCGCACGACGCCGCGCGCATCAAGGAAATCGAGCGTGTGACGAATCACGACGTGAAAGCGGTCGAGTACTGGCTGAAGGAGTCGGTCAAGGGTCAGGAGGAACTGGAACGCGCAAGCGAGTTCATTCACTTCGCCTGCACGTCAGAAGACATCAACAACACGTCGCACGGCCTGATGCTCGCCGGCACACGTGAACACGTGATCTTGCCGGCACTGCGCTCGGTGCATCAGCGCCTCGTTGCGCTGGCTCACGCGCAAGCCGAACAGCCGATGCTGTCGCGCACGCACGGCCAGCCGGCCAGCCCCACCACGCTCGGCAAGGAAATCGCCAACGTCGCCGCGCGTCTGGAACGCGCGATCGATCGTGTCGCGAAGGTCGAGCTGCTGGGCAAGATGAACGGCGCGGTCGGCAACTTCAATGCGCACCTGTCTGCGTATCCGGAATTCGACTGGGAAGCATTTTCGCGTGAAGTGGTCGAGCAACGTCTGAAGCTCACGTTCAATCCGTACACGATCCAGATCGAACCGCACGACTACATGGCTGAACTGTTCGACGCCGTGTCGCGCGCGAACATCATCCTGCTGGATCTGGACCGCGACGTGTGGGGCTACATCTCGGTCGGTTACTTCAAGCAGCGCACCAAGGCCGGTGAAATCGGTTCGTCGACGATGCCGCACAAGGTCAATCCGATCGACTTCGAAAATTCGGAAGGCAATCTCGGTCTGGCAAACGCAACCCTGCGCCACCTGGCCGACAAGCTGCCGATTTCGCGCTGGCAGCGCGACCTGACCGACTCGACGGTGCTGCGCAATATCGGCGTCGCGTTCGGCTACTCGCTGCTCGCATACGACTCGCTGATCCGCGGCCTCGACAAGCTCGAAGTGAACGCGCAGCGTCTGAACGAAGACCTCGACAACTGCTGGGAAGTGCTGGCCGAGCCGGTGCAAACAGTGATGCGCCGTTACGGCATCGAGAACCCGTATGAGCAGTTGAAGGAACTGACACGCGGCAAGGGCATTACGCGCGAAGCACTGCAAACGTTCGTGAGCGGCCTGGCGATTCCGCAAGATGCGAAGGATCGTTTGCTTGCCATGACACCGGGTTCGTATATCGGTAAGGCTGTCGAACTGGCGAAGCGGATCGCTTAAGCTTCAGTCATTGCCTCGTTTCTTGAGGCACAAAAAAGCCGCTTCGAACGTTCCGAAGCGGCTTTTTTTATCCTGCGACCTGCGTGGCTAAGCGAGCCTGAAACCTCAGCGCACCGCCATCTGCTTCAACACTTCGTCGACGATTTCTTCCGGCGACAATTCGATGCTTACCGTGATCGCTTCGTCCAGACCCGGCTCTTCGAGCGTATCGAGCTGGCTTTGCAGCAGCGACGGGTCGAAGAAGTGACCGGTGCGCGTGGTCAGCCGCTCGCGCAGCACCTCAAACGAACCCTTCAGATAGACGAAGCACACGCCCTTATCACCGTTGCTACCGCCGCGCAGAACATCGCGGTACGAACGCTTCAGCGACGAGCACGTGAACACCGCCTTCTCGGCCGCCCTCTGCTTCTCTTCGATCGCCACACGGATGGTTTGCAACCACGGCCAACGATCTTCGTCGGTAAGCGGAATGCCTTTGTGCATTTTCTCTTTGTTGGCAGCGCTGTGAAACGCGTCGCCGTCGGTAAATGCGCAGTGCAGGCGTTCCGCCAGCATTTCGCCAATCCTCGTTTTGCCGGCGCCCGACACGCCCATTGCGATCAAAATCATCAAAGACTCCTTACACGACCGTCGCGAGCGCGAAAGTCAAACCCAAGCCCATCAGCGAAATGATGGTTTCGAGGAGCGACCATGTCTTGAAGGTCTGCCCCACCGTCATACCGAAGTATTCCTTGACCAGCCAGAAACCGCCGTCGTTCACATGCGAGAAAATCAGGGAACCCGAGCCGGTGGCGAGCACCAGCAATTCCGGCGTGACCTGCACCCCGCTAGCCGAGGCAATCGGCGCGACGATACCGCAGGCGGTGGTCATTGCGACCGTCGCCGAACCCGTGGCCAGACGAATCAGCGCGGCCACGAGCCAGCCGAACAACAGCGGCGACAGGTGCATGGCCGTTGCCACACCGACGATTTCCTTCGAGATACCGCTGTCCATCAGCACGCGCCCGAAACCGCCGCCCGCGCCCACGATCAGCGTGATGCCCGCGATCGGCGCCAGACAGTCACCGCAGAACTTCTGGATCTGCTCACGATTAAAGCCGCGGCTCGCGCCGAAGGTCCAGAAACTGACCAGCACGGCGATCAACAGTGCGACGTCAGAGTTGCCGACGAAACGCAGGAGATCGTTCGGCAGGGTCTTCGGCGTAAATACGAGGTCGGCCCAACTGCCGATCAGCATCAGAATCACCGGCAGCAGAATCGTGAACAGCGTGATACCGAAGCTCGGCAGTTCGCGCTTTTCCTTTTTCTCGTCAGCAGCGCCGAGGAACTGCGCCGCGAGCGGATTGTTCTGCGGCAGCTTGATGTAGCGGCTGATCAACAGCGCGAACAGCGGACCGGCAACGATCGCCGTCGGCACACCCACGATCAGCCCGTAAGCAATCGTCTTGCCGATGTCGGCGTGATACGCCTGCACCGCGAGCATCGCGGCCGGATGCGGCGGAATCAAACCGTGCACGACAGACAGACCCGCGATCATCGGCAAGCCGATCAGCAGCAACGACTTGTTAGTGCGTTTGGCGACGTTGAATGCGATCGGAATCAGCAGCACGAAACCGACTTCAAAAAACACCGGCAAGCCGACGATGATCGCCACAACCATCATGGCCCAGTGAATGTGCTTCTCGCCGAACTTGTCGATCAGCGTGGTGGCGATGCGCTCCGCGCCGCCCGATTCGGCCATCATCTTGCCGAGCATGGTGCCAAGGCCGACCACAATCGCAATGTGGCCGAGCGTATTGCCGTTGCCGGTTTCGAACGATTTGACGATCGTGCCGATCGGCATGCCGGATACGAGACCCAGCAGCAGCGAAACGATGATCAGGACGAGGAACGGATAAACCTTGTAGCGAGTGATCAGCAGGATCAGAAGTGCGATGGCGATCACCGCGAAGACCAGCAGCGTGCTGCCGTGGACAGCTTCCATGAAGCTCCTCCTTTGCGTTATTGATGTCGGTGCGAAACACGGCTGGCACCTTGTCTCATGGCGACCTGAAGCGGTGCCAAAAAACCCGGCAAGCCGCGCGGACGCTGAATTTTACTGTTTGTTGTCTTTAAAAGCGCGCGAATCCGGCGCGCATATCGCCAAAGAGCCTCGCCGCGACAACCTGACAGGCTGTTTCGACGAGGCTCCTTGGCGTAGGACCTTGCTAACGGACTAAAATGCGGGCCGCTTCAACTCAATGAGCAGGCGCGGCCAACTGGCTGGCAGCACGCGCCAGACGCGTGACTTCGTCCCAGTTTTGCGCGGCGAGCGCGGCTTTCGGCGTCAACCACGAGCCGCCCACGCACACCACGTTCGGTAGCGACAGGAAATGCGTTGCCGTTTCAGCCGTGATGCCGCCTGTCGGGCAGAACTTCAGCGTCGGGAACGGGCCATGGAAAGCTTGCAGCATCGGCACGCCGCCGGCCTGTTGCGCCGGGAAAAACTTTACGATCTCGTAGCCGAGTTCCAGTGCGGTGATGATGTCGGTCGGCGTCATGACGCCCGGCAGCAGCGGCAAGCCCGCATCTTGCGCGGCCTTGTGCATGTCCCGCGTCAGGCCAGGTGACACGCCGAACTGAGCGCCCGCCTTCTTCGCCTGAGCGCAATGCTCTGGTTTCGTGATCGTGCCGACGCCCACCACGATGTCTTCGGCCAACTGACTCGCGCGTTCGATCGCTTCCAGACCGGCTGCCGTGCGCAGCGTGATTTCCAGCACCTTCACGCCACCCGCGTGCAGTGCGCGCGACACGTGTTCCCCCTGCTCGACCGAGTCGAACGCGAGCACCGGAATCACCGGGCCGAGGCGCACGATATCGCTTACTGTTTTCGCTGTCATAGTCAGACTCCTTGTTTCTGCAGCGTTTAGCTGGCTTGAGTGGTGCTTGTGTGTTCTTCTGCGTGCGCTTTGACCCGCTTACCGTGTTGCGCCGCGTGCTCGCCCACCATCGGACCGAACACCGAGGCGCCCTGCTCCGCTGGCGCTGCTGCCGCACGGAACACGCCGAACAGTTCACGGCCGAAGCCGACTTCGTTTTCCGCCTGATGCTGCGGCAAAGCTTCCGGCCGCGCAGCCCATTCGGCCGCATCGATTTCGATGTCGAGCACGCCTGCGTCCGCATCGATCACCAGCATGTCACCGGTGCGAACCTTGCCGATCGGGCCTTGCAGCAAGGCTTCCGGCGACAGGTGAATCACCGCCGGCACCTTGCCCGACGCGCCCGACATGCGGCCGTCGGTCACCAGTGCAACGTGGAAACCTTGATCCTGCAACACACCGAGCAGCGGCGTCAAACGATGCAGCTCGGGCATGCCGTTTGCGCGCGCGCCCTGGAAGCGCACGACGGCAATGAAATCGCGCTTCAGCTCGCCGTTGTCGAACGCGGCCTGCACCGCTTCCTGCGAATCGAACACGATGGCCGGTGCCTTCACCTTGCGATGCTGCGCCGCCACCGCGGAAATCTTGATCACGCCGCGGCCGAGCTTGCCTTGCATCAGACGCAAGCCGCCATCCGGCTGGAACGGTTCCTTGATGCCGCGCAACACCGCCGTGTCTTCGCTCTTTTCCGCGCCCGGCATCCATTGCAGCTTGCCGTCGATCAGCTTGGGCTCTTCCGTGTAGTGCTTAAGGCCCTTGCCGGCGACCGTGTTCACGTCTTCATGCAGCAAGCCGCCTTCCAGCAGATTGCGGACCAGGAATGCGACGCCGCCTGCAGCGTGGAAGTGGTTTACGTCGGCCTTGCCGTTCGGGTAAATCTTGGCGAGCAACGGCACGGCTTGCGACAACGTGTCGAAGTCGTCCCAGTCGATCACGATGCCCGCCGCGCGCGCAATTGCGACCAGGTGCAACGTGTGATTGGTCGAGCCGCCCGTCGCCAGCAACGCGACGATGCCGTTGACGATCGCCTTCTCGTCGACCACATGGCCAATCGGCGTGTAATTGCCGCGGTCCACCGTCAGATCGAGCACGCGGTGCGCGGCCTGGGCGGTCAGCGCGTCGCGCAACGGCGTATGCGGATGCACGAACGCGGAACTCGGCAGATGCAGCCCCATGACCTCCATGAGCATCTGGTTGCTGTTCGCGGTGCCGTAGAACGTGCAGGTGCCTTGACTGTGGTACGCGGCGGCTTCCGCTTCGAGCAGCGCGTCGCGGCCGCACTGGCCGGTGGCGAACAGTTGGCGCGTCTTGGCTTTGTCGTCGTTCGACAGACCGCTACCCATGGGGCCGGCCGGTACGAAAATCGTCGGCAGATGGCCGAATTGCAGCGCGCCGATCAACAGGCCCGGCACGATCTTGTCACAAATACCGAGGCACAGCGCTGCGTCGAACATGTTGTGCGTGAGCGCGACCGCCGTGCTCATCGCGATCACTTCGCGCGAGAACAACGACAGTTCCATGCCCGCGTTGCCTTGCGTGACGCCGTCGCACATGGCCGGCACGCCGCCCGCGAATTGCGCGACGCCGCCGTTTTCACGCGCGGCCTCTTTTATGATATCGGGGTAGTTTTTGTACGGCGCGTGCGCGGACAGCATTTCGTTGTACGAGGACACGATGCCGATGTTCGGTTCACGGATCGCCTTGATGGCGAACTTGTCGTTGCCTTCGAGCCCAGCAAAACCATGAGCCAGATTGGCACAGGAGAGCGCGCCGCGCGCCGGGAATTTACCTTGAGCCTGGTGGATGCGGGCCAGATACGCCTCGCGTGTGGGCTTGCTGCGCTCGACCACGCGTTGCGTGACCTTCAACAATTGCGAATGCGGGGAAACCATCGGAGCTCCTTCGTCGCTGGCGTGAGGCGTGCGCGCACTATGCCAGGTAGGTATCGCGGGGATGTCGGATCAGTCGACGTCGCAATTTTAGTAGAAAAACTACACGATCGCAATAACGACTCCTGCTGCGTTGCGGCATCTCTTAACAGCCGCTTTGCCTTGCTGGCTATGCTTTGGCGACATTGATGCCAAAACCTAGGGATTACACCTAGCCACCGATATGTAGTTTTTGTAGCTTATTCAGCAATCAGATATAGTCCACACATTCTTCAGCATAGTGCGAGTTTTCCGATGATGCTGTCCCAGGTGGAAGAGATGCGCGAGCAGTTGCGCCCGTCCGAGCGCAAGCTGGCCGATTACGTGATCGAGGCGCCACGCGAGGTGCTCGATCTGTCGATGACCGAAGTGGCCGCGCGCGCCGGCGTGAGCCAGCCGACCATTGCGCGGTTTTGTCATGCGCTTGGCTTTTCTGGATTTCGCGAGTTCAAGATCCGGCTGGCGCAGGGGATCGCGGCGGAAGTGCCCGCGGTCTACCGTGACGTGCGACCGGACGAACCCACGCCGGGCGTAGCCGCAAAGGTACTTGACCGGACCATCGGGGCGCTGATCCAGGTGCGCAATAATCTTTCTTCCGACAGCGTCGCGGCGGCCATTGCGCTGCTCGCACAGGCTCGCCGAATTGAGTTCTACGGTGCGGGTGGCTCCGGAATCGCCGCGCTGGATGTGCAGCACAAGTTCTTTCGCCTCGGCATGCCGAGCGTCGCGTATTCGGACCCGCATACGTTTCTGATGTCGGCGGCCTTGCTGGGCGTTGGCGACGTGGTGGTGGCGATCTCCAATACCGGCCGTACGCGCGATATCGTCGATGCGGTGAAGTCGGCGCTCAAGGCAGGTGCAAAGGTGATCGCGATCACGCACGGCAATTCGCCATTGGCGCGGCTCGCGACCGTGGGCCTGTTCGCCAACGTCGATGAAGACACGGATATCTTTTCGCCAATGACCTCACGCGTCTCGCATCTCGCGATTGGCGACATTCTGGCGGTGGGCGTGGCGTTGAGCCGCGGGCCGGAACTGGTGGAAAAAATGGCGCAGGCGAAGGAAGTGATCACGCGCAGACGGATCGATCCTGGTACGTAGTGTGTCAGGGTGCGGGGTGCGGACTCGGCGCCTGACACCCGCCCAGACATTGCAAGTGCAAGTGCAACTGCGCTGAGCGCAGCAGGTCAGACCCGCGCGAAAAAACGGGCTCCTAAAAAGGGGAGCCCGTTGTTGTACGACTACCGGATTAAACCCGATTCACGAAAAGCGGCCCAACCGCACCGCTTCCCTCGACCTTCACATGCTTACCACTGGTACGACGCACCCGCGCCAACGGTCGTGTTGCTACCGCTGATCCCCGCACCTACCTTGACCTTCACGTTGGCCGTGATACGCGCCGACGCGCCTACTGCTGCAGCCTGATAGCCCTTGTAGGTCGCCCCGGCAACGCCGACCGCCAGCGTCTTGCCCGGATCGACTTCCGGAATCATCGTCAGCGCCGTGGCGGCTGCGACGCCGCTGTATGCGTTACGAGCGACGTCGTTGACGCCGGACTGGAACTGACGCATGTTCACGGCGTCGGTCGGCGCCTGGCCGTCCGCGACGTTCGTGATACGGCGCTCGTTGCCTTGCGAGCCCACGGACACCGTATTCGCCTGATCAGCCACCGAGCCCGAACCAATGGCAACCGAGTTGTCGCCGCTAGCCTGCGCGCCGCCGCCGATTGCGATTGCGCCACTGCCGGTCGCCGCAGCCGCTGGCGCGCCGCCCGTGTCGATCGACATGGCCGCGCTGCCCGTCTGCTGCTGGTTTTGCACCGACTGCGTCAGATCGGAGAGTTGCTGATTGGTATTCCACAACTGCGCGCCGGTCACGGCATCGGTGCTCGTTGCCGACAGATCACCGTCTTGCAGGTTGGTCAACTTGACCTTCGGCGCGTCGGCCGAGCCGCCCATCGTGACCTTGTCGTGTGCTGCAGAGTCGTACTGCACTGCATTGGCGACCGAGCCACTGATCGTGCCGACTGTCGTCTGCAGACTAGCAATATCCGATGTGTTTTGCGTCACACGGCCATCGAGATTGCCAATTGCCGCGCCGACATTGTTCACAGTCGTACCGCCCACGCTGTAACTCGGCGCCGAGACCGTGCCGTCCGCGTTGACGGTGGAACCGCCGCCAAGCGCCGCTGCCGTGCTGGCCGCGTTCGCATACAACTGCGAGCCGTTCACTGCGTCGCTGCTGGCTGCGTTCACCGCACCGCTTGCGACACCCGTTACGACGCGGTTGCCCGCGGTGCCCGCCACGCTGAGCCGCTGACCGTCGGTCGTCGCGCCGATGCGCAGATCACGCGACGCCTGGTCCTGCGTGACGATACCGATGCTGCCATTGTTGATCTGCGTTTCCAGCGACGACAGATTGGTGTCGAGCGTATCGAGCGCATCGCCAACGGTGGTCTGCGTGCCGCCCTGCATATGGTACGTCGGGCTGACGATCGAGCCGTCCGCGTTGACCTGCGCACCGCCGCCAAGCGCCGCGACGACCGGGCTCAACTGACCTAGATTGACCGCCGAGTTGCTCGTCGTGCCGGCGGCGATGCCGAGCAGTTCGCGCGCACCCGCGGTACCCGTGAAGTCGACATGCGTACCGCCCGTGCTGCTCGCCACCGTCAGGTCATACGAAGTCTGATCCTGCTGCACGAGGCCCACTGCGCCAGTGTTGAGCTGGTTGGTCAGGTCGCTTACCGAGCCTTCGATCGTCGTGAAGCGCGTGTCGAGATTCGAGATGTCGCTGGTGTTTTGGGCAATATCGCTGGTGTTCTGAGCGATCTCGCCAGCATGTTGCGCGATGTCACTGGTGTTCTGCGCAATCGCGACGGCATTCTGCTCGACCGTCTGCCTGGTCGCGTAGAGCTGCGAGCCGTTCACTGCGTCCGTGCTGGATTCCGACAATGTTCCTTCGGCCACGTTCGTGAGCGTGGTGCCCGCGGCGCCGCCGAAGCTCACCTTGTCGCGTGCTGCCGTGTCGTAGATTACCGCGCCGGCCACGCCGCCACCCAGACTCGCGATCTGCGAGTTGATCGTGCTGATGTCGCTGGCATTCTGTGCAACGGCCTGCCTCGTCACATAAAGTTGCGAACCGTTCACCGCATCGCCGCTCGACGCGTTGACCATACCGTCAGCCACGCCCGTCACCACACGGTCACCTGCCGTGCCGGCCATGTTGATCCGCAAGCCGTCGGTCGACCGGCCCACGGTGAGTTCACGCGTGGCCGGGTCCTGCTGTACGAGGCCAAGCACACCACTGTTGATCTGGTTCGACAGGTTCGTGACCGAACCCTCGACCGTCGTGACACGTGTGTCAAGGTTCGTGATGTCACCGGCGCTTTTCGCGATATCAGACGTATTCTGCGAGACGGTCTGATTCGTGTCGTACAACTGCGAACCGTTCACCGCATCCGAACTCGACGCCAATACTTCGCCCGCCGCCACGTTCGAGATCTTCGTGCCCGATGCGCCGCCCAGCGTCACCTTGTCGTGTGCCGAGGTGTCGTAGCTCACCGTGTCCGTCATCGCGCTGTTGAGCGTCCCGATATCGCTGGTGTTCTTCGCGATGTCACTCGTGTTTTGTGTGATATCGCCGGCGTTCGTCGAAATATCGCTCGTGTTCTGCGCAATCGCGGCGACATTCTGCTCGACCTTCTGGTTGGTCCTGTAGAGCTGCGCGCCATTCACTGCGTCCGTGCTGGATTCCGTCAACGCGCCCTCCGCTACGTTCGTGAGCGCCGTGCCTGATACGCCGCCCAGTGTGACCTTGCCCGCCGTCGTATCGTCATAGGCGACGAAGGCATTTGTTGCGTTGCCGCTTGTGTCGGTCTTCAGGCCCGCTGCCTGCAATTGCGCGTAGTTGACGGCATCGGTGCCTTGTGTACCCGCCGCCACATTGACGATCTGGCGCTGCATAGTGCTGGAGCCGACAGAGACGGTGTTAGCGGCGCTCGCGATTGAATTGCTGCCGAGCGCGACGGAGTTCGTGCTAGTTGCCTTTGAATAAGCACCCAAAGCAGCGCTGCCCTCACCGCTTACCGTTGAGGAACCACCCAATGCCAGCGCATTGCGTGTGGTTACAGTTGCCTGACGTCCCAGAGCAACGCTGTACTCCCCCATGGCAGACGCGGAATAGCCGATTGCCATCCCGGTGGTCGCGGTGGCGCCAGCGCCGATTGCCATCCCTCCAAAGAACCCGACACCAGTTACCGTTGCCCCCGCGCCCACAGCCATATTACCGTCGTAACCGGTGGCTTGAGCAAACTGACCAATGGCTATGCCACCGCTGTTGGTCGCCATCGATGCATTATCTGTACCGTTGTTAGATCCCTGCACTTTCACGTAGGCAGAATTGACAGCCGTGGAACCATTTGTAATTCCGAAAAGCTGTGCGCCATTCACCGCATCCGTGCTCGACGCCGACACCGCGCCCGCCGCCAGGTTTGTAATTTTCTTGCCGCCCATGTCGAGGTTGTTCAGCACGAACAAGCCACTGTTCGTGATCCTCAACTGGTCGACGCCACCCGCCCCGACATGAGCAGTGTTGGGATCGGTCACTGTGAAATACGCGCCTGGCGTTCCGCTGGCGTTATAGGAAACGATCCCTGCCTGCTGCGCGCCAGTACCGGAACTGCAGTCAGCGCTCGTCGTGACCACTGCCCCGTCGGCCGACGAGATACAGTCCGAGTTGGTCGTATCGGTGCCCAACACGCCAACCGCAAACGAGTTCGGCGTGGCCGCCGCTTCCGCCTTCACAGCCGTGCCGAATCCAACGCCCGCCGCCAGCAGCGCGGCCACCAGCGCCTTCTTCTGGCTACGGCCCGACTTGACGTGGCTCTTCGCCGTTTCAGATGCGGCGACATACGTCCCCGTCGTTTCGTTCCATACGGTTTTGTATGACTTATTCATGTTCATCCTTCTGAGGATCTGATATTGGCTCTGCTCTGCCGTCGACGTCTTAACGAAGGCATACGCACGTCAGTTGATGTCAGAAGGATGCAAACAGGCGGGTTTTGAATGAAATCATGGCACCACCCCATTTATCCCTCTGGGCTGGCAGCACTTTAAAATCGGAAATTTTAAGATTTAATAGGACTGTTCTTAAACGATAGGCTGGGCGAATCGGTTTTAATCTACAAAAATCAATCAGAATCCTACAAACAGACACGCCAAAGCCCACAGCAGCCTGCCTGCGGGACCGACAAACTCGCCGATTTACGTTCCGGCCCGCAACCAACCTGAAACTACAATTAGGAATATTCTGAACACTTCGGCCAGTCAAATAACTGTGCGAAAATGCAAGCATCGACATGGAAACGGCCATAAAAAATCGGCGATCGCCGGCAAATATCACCTGGCAAGTCGCCGATTATTGACCTACATCATCCAACAAAATCCCAGCTGCACAATTAGCCAGAATCATAAATAAATTGGACTATTCCTATTTATTTAAAACGGCTTGATAACCACCAACGCCACCGCCGCCAACATCCCGAGCACCGGCAGTTCATTGAACATCCGATACCACTTATCCGTCCGGCGGTTTTCGCCGCGCTCGAAAGTCCGCAGCAGCACGCCACAGTACGCGTGATAGATGATCAGCAACACGACCACGCCGACCTTCGCGTGAATCCAGCCCTGCCCGCGCCCGATCCCAACTCCGAGCCACAGCCACAATCCGCATGCGAGCGCCGGCACCGCGATGAAGGTCATGAAGCGAAACAGCTTGCGCGCCATGATGAGCAGCCGCGCCGTGGCGGCCGGTTCAGTCTCCATCGCCAGATTGACGAAGATGCGCGGCAGATAGAACAGGCCGGCAAACCAGGAAGCAATCAGAACGATGTGAAACGTTTTTACCCAAAGCATCAGCGATCCTTGTGCGGCTTTGTTAGTGTGGAGTTCGGCGCCTCTTGCCGGCGCCTTGGACGGAAAGCGTGTCCGTTCCCCAGTGCAGCGATTGCGGCGTAAAGGCGGCGGGCGTTATTGCCGGCCTTCGCCATGTCCCAGCACGATGTATTTCAACGAAGTCAGGCCTTCCAGGCCAACAGGCCCACGCGCGTGCAGCTTGTCGTTCGAAATGCCGATTTCCGCGCCCAGCCCGAACTCGAAACCGTCGGCGAAACGTGTCGACGCATTGACCATCACGCTTGCCGAATCGACTTCGCGCAGGAAGCGCATCGCGCGATCGTGGTCTTCAGTGACAATCGCATCCGTATGTTGCGAGCTGTAGGTGTTGATGTGCTCGATCGCCTCATCAATGCCATCGACGATCTTGATCGCCAGCACCGGCGCAAGATACTCGGTGCGCCAGTCTTCTTCGGTGGCATCGACGAGCGGGCCGACACCCGCATCGGCCAGCACCGTGCGCGCTGCGGCATCCACGCGCAGCTCGACTTCCTTATCGCGGTACAACCTGCCCAAAGGCGGCAGCACTTCAGCGGCAATTCCGCGCGCGACCAGCAGCGTTTCCATCGTGTTGCAGGTGCCGTAGCGGTGCGTCTTCGCGTTGTCGCAGACGGTCAGCGCCTTCGCAATGTCGGCGCGATCGTCGACATAAACGTGGCAGATGCCGTCGAGGTGCTTGATCATCGGCACGCGCGCTTCATTCATCAGCCGCTCGATCAGGCTCTTACCGCCGCGCGGCACGATCACGTCGACGTATTCGGTCATCGTGATCAGCTTGCCGACCGCGGCGCGATCCGCAGTGGCCACCACTTGCACCGCGTCCTGCGGCAAACCGGCCGCTTCCAGCCCTTCGCCGATCAGCTTAGCCAGCGCCGTGTTGCATTCGAGCGCTTCCGAGCCGCCACGCAGAATCGTCGCGTTGCCCGATTTGAGGCACAACGCGGCGGCGTCGATCGTCACGTTCGGACGCGATTCATAGATGATGCCGATCACGCCGAGTGGCACGCGCATCTGGCCGACCTGAATGCCGCTCGGCCGGTACTTGAGATTGCTGATCTCGCCGATCGGATCGGCCAGCGCGGCAACTTGCCGCAAACCTTCGACCATCGTCTTCAGCGCCTTGTCCGACAGCGTCAGGCGGTCGATAAACGCGGCGTCGAGCCCCTTGTCGTGCGCTCGGGCCACATCACGCGCATTGGCTTCCTTCAGCAGCGCGGCATCGCGTTCGATCGCCTCGGCAACGGCGGCGAGCGCGGCATTCTTCGCCGCCGTCGACGCCCGCGCCATCGCACGCGATGCGTGACGGGCGCGGCGGCCGAGGTCGGTCATGTACTGGTCGATATCCATGGTGAGTCTCATAGCGCCGCGCACGTCGAGGTGCGGCGGACAGGCAAAATTAGCGAAACATCAATCGATTGTAAGTCGGGTAGCGGAGCTTTGCTCGCCACCACGGCCATGCCGACGGGATCAGATCAGGCTGGCCTGCGTGCCGGCGCAACCGACCCGGCCCGAGGCCGTGGCGGCGGCACGGGCGCCACTTTCGGCGACGCCACCGACATCGCCAGTTCGAATAGCCCATCCCACGGATCGGGCGGCGGATCGTTGCGATGGTTGCCCGGCGTGCCGCCCGACAGCCCCTTCACCTGCCGATCCAGCCGCGCGGCCAAAGCAAGCGCCTTTTCCAGCGCACTCTCAGTGACGCGCGACAGCGCCGGCCCGATCAGCCGTTCACGCGGACCCCATACGCGGTTCTCGCGCACCAGCATCGCGAGCGGCTTGCCGGCCGCGACACCACGCTTGATCCGCAACAGCGTGCGCACTTCTTCGACAACGGCCCACAGCACCAGCACCGCCGCCTCGCCTTCGCCGCGCAGCCCATCGAGCATGCGCGCCAGGCGGCCGACGTCGCCCGCCAGCATCGCCTCGTTCAGCTTGAAAACGTCATAACGGGCGACGTTCAGCACAGCGTCCTGGATCTGTTCGAAGCTCAACGAACCTGCGGGATACAGCAGCCCGAGCTTCTGGATCTCCTGATGCGCCGCGAGCAGATTGCCTTCAACACGTTCTGCGATGAACGCCAGCGCGCGCCGCCCTTCTTCACCGGCAACGACCCGCTGCCCCTGAGCCGCGAGCCGTTGACCGACCCAATTCGGCAACTGCGCGCGCTCCACTGGATCGATCTTCAGCGCCACGCCGGCATCGGACAGCGCGGTGAACCACGCGGATTTTTGCGTGGCGGCATCGAGCCGCGGCAGCGTGATCATTGTCAGTACATCGTCATTCACGGCGGCGGCGAGCGCCTTCAGCGTATCCGCGCCTTCCTTGCCCGGCTTGCCCGACGGAATGCGCAACTCGACCAGTTGACGGTCGCCGAACAGCGACATCGATTGACTCGCGCCAAGCAGCGAACTCCAGTCGAAGCCACGCTCGACAGTGAACACCGAGCGATCGGTAAAACCGGCCGCACGCGCCGTCGCACGAATCCGGTCGCTCGCTTCCTGCGCGAGCAGGTGCTCGTCGCCGTACACGACGTACAGTCCGGCGAGTCCCTTGGCGAGATGCGCTTCGAGCGCGTCAAGTCGCAGTTGCATGGCTACCGATCGGCGAAGTTGAATGAAACCATGAGCGCATACATGAGCACGCGCAGCAAGCTAAGCAAAGGCACAGCGTGACGCTCACAGCGGCGGCGGCGGCAACGGCGCGCGCGGCGCAACCGACGGCACCTGCTGACCCGGCGCTGGATGCATCGTGCGCACCAGCGACAGACGGCGCGTAAGCTGGTCGATCGCGTCGTTCTCCATGTCCGCGAACAGGATGTCGGCTTCAGCAGCCTTGGCCTGCGAGTACTGGTCGCTATAGGTCATTGCGCGGTTCAGCGCGATCACGCTTGGCGGAATCAGCACCGTGCCGTCCTTGGCGACCAGCGAGTAGGTCATGGACAGCGCCATTGCATATTCTTCGACGACCCCAAGCGAGTTCAGCGTGAGCGTATTGACGCTGCGGCCTTCGCTGATCTGCAGCGTCGCGTCGGCATTCGCGACGGAACTGACCACCACTGTGTCGCTGCCGCCCTGCACGAGGCGAGTCAGCCGTGCGTCGGCCGCGGCCGATCCGCCGGAGATAAAGAGTCGTTTGAATGCGTAGTCCTGCTGGCCGCGCAGCTGGAAGCCGCAGGCGGACAACATCAGTACGCTGCACGCCAGCGTCAATAACGATCTGCGAGTCACATTGGCTCCTGGTTCGCAGTAGATTCCGCAGCAAGCGACAAGCGCCGCCGCGCGCAGCGCCGCTTGTCTGCTGTCATGTTCTGGTGGGCTGTCAAAACTGTCAAACGACCACGTTCACGAGACGGCCCGGCACCACGACGATCTTCTTCGGTGCCCTGCCTTCGCTGAACTTCTCGACCGCCTCATGAGCGGCAGCGAGCTTTTCAATCGCGTCACGGGAGGCATCTTTCGCCACCGTGAGCGCGCCGCGTACCTTGCCGTTCACTTGCAGCACGAGTTCGATCTCGGCTTGCTCCAGCGCCTGCTCGTCGACCTTCGGCCATGCCGCGTCAAGCAGCGAGCCGAATTCGTCGGCGTAACCGAGTTCCTGCCACAACTGGAACGTCTGATGCGGCACGACCGGATACAGCACGCGCAGCATCACGCTGTAAGTCTCGCGCAGCACGGCCGGTTGTGCGCCCTTCGCGCTGTCGAGCGCGTTGAGCATCTTCATCGCCGCCGACACCACCGTGTTGTACTGCAAGCGCTGGTAGTCGAAGTCGGCCTGCTTCAGCACGCTGTAGATCTCGCGGCGCAGCACCTTGTCGACTTCGCCGAGTTGCGCGGCGTCGAACTTGCCGCCTGCGCGCAGCGCCGCTTCGTTCGCGTGACCGAAGCTCCAGACGCGGCGCAGGAAGCGGCTCGCGCCTTCCACGCCCGAACCCGACCATTCGAGCTGCTGCTCAGGGGGGGCCGCGAACATGACGAACAAACGCGCGGTGTCCGCGCCGTGTTGATCGATCAGCAATTGCGGATCGACGCCGTTGTTCTTCGACTTCGACATCTTCTCGACGCCGCCGAGTACCACCGGCTGGCCGTCCGCGTTCAACACGGCACCGGCCGGGCGGCCTTTGTCGTCGAACGAGACGGTGACATCGGCCGGGTTGTACCAGGTCTTCTTACCCGCTTCGCTTTCACGGTAATAGGTTTCGTTGAGCACCATGCCCTGCGTGAGCAGGTTCTTGGCCGGCTCGCCGAACTTGATCAGGTCCATATCGCGCATCACCTTCGCCCAGAAGCGCGAGTACAACAGGTGCAGAATCGCGTGCTCGATGCCACCGATGTACTGATCCATCGGCGCCCAGTAATCGGTGCGCTCGTCGACCATGGTCTTCGCGTCCGGCGCCGCGTAGCGGTAGAAGTACCACGACGAATCGACGAAGGTGTCCATCGTGTCGGTTTCGCGTTTGGCCGCGCCGCCGCAAGTCGGGCAGGCGCAGTTCACGAACGCTTCAGACTTCGCAAGCGGGTTGCCCGTGCCGTCCGGCACGAGGTCTTCCGGCAGCACGACCGGCAGATCTTTTTCCGGCACCGGCACGTCGCCGCACGTCGGGCAATGGATGATCGGAATCGGCGTGCCCCAGTAGCGCTGGCGCGACACGCCCCAGTCACGCAGACGCCACGTGATCTGCTTGTCGCCGAGGCCGAGCTCTTTCAGGTCAGCGGCGATCTGGTCAACCGCGTCCGTGTAATTGAGGCCGTCGTACTTGCCGCTATTGATCAGCGTGCCGGTCTTGTCGCCGTACCATTCCTGCCAGGCATTGGTCGAGTATTCCTTGCCTTCAATGGCGACCACCTGCTTGATCGGCAGGCCGTATTTCTTCACGAACGCGAAATCGCGCTCGTCGTGCGCGGGCACGCCCATCACGGCACCTTCGCCGTAGCTCATCAGCACGTAGTTGCCGATCCACACTTCGACCTGTTCCTGCGTCAGCGGATGCGTGACGGTGAAGCCCGTGGCCATGCCCTTCTTTTCCATCGTCGCGACGTCGGCTTCAGCGACACCACCGCGCTTGCATTCTTCAATGAAAGCCTGCAGTTCCGGCTTGTCTTTGGCGAGACGCGTGGCGAGCGGATGCTCGGCGGCGACCGCGCAGAAAGTCACGCCCATGATCGTGTCGGCACGCGTGGTGAACACACGCAACAGCTTCTGTTCGCCGTCGATTTCATACGGGAAACCGAAGTTCACGCCGAAGCTTTTGCCGATCCAGTTCTGCTGCATGATCTTGACGCGCTCGGGCCAGCCGAGGCCTTCGAGGTCGTTCAGCAGTTCATCCGCATACTGCGTGATGCGCATGTAGTACATCGGGATTTCACGCTTTTCGATCAGCGCGCCCGAACGCCAGCCGCGGCCGTCGATCACCTGCTCGTTGGCGAGCACGGTCTGATCGACCGGATCCCAGTTGACGGTACCGGTTTTCTTGTACGCGATGCCCTTTTCGAGCATCTTCAGGAACAGCCACTGGTTCCATTTGTAGTAATCGGGACTGCAGGTCGCGACTTCGCGCGACCAGTCGATCGCGAGGCCCATCGACTGCATCTGCTTCTTCATGTAAGCGATGTTGTCGTAGGTCCACTTCGCGGGCGGCACGTTGTTGGCCATTGCCGCGTTTTCCGCCGGCATGCCGAACGCGTCCCAACCCATCGGCATCAGCACGTTGTAGCCGTTCATCCGCAGATAGCGGTACATCACGTCGTTGATCGTGTAGTTACGCACGTGCCCCATGTGCAGCTTGCCCGACGGGTACGGCAGCATCGACACGCAATAGAACTTGGGTTTGTCGGTGGTTTCCGACGTCTTGTACGCGTCGATGGCGCGCCATTGCCCTTGCGCTGCGGCTTCGACGTCGGAGGGAACGTATTTTTCGTGCATGGTGTGATGGAATCGCTGGGTTCGGTGCTTTCGCACCGGCCGCTTTGGTGCTCTGCTGGATGAAATGGCGTCGTTTCCCCTTCTGCGGGGGAAAGGGCTGATTATACCGTTCGCTGACGGGTGCGCCGCGCGGCGTGCTGCGCGGGGGGCGACGGGTTGCGCCCGAGCAGGCGCGGTATCGCCGGCGACGCTATGGCTTCGCGCCCGGCGGCGGGTCGGTGACGAAGCCGATCCGCTCGAGCCCGGCCTGCTGCGCCGCGCCCATCACCTGCGCGATCACCTCGTAGCGCGTGGAGCGCTCGGCGCGCAACTGGATCTCAGGCTGGTCGGCCTGTTTGCTCGCCTCCGCGAATTGCGCGCGCATTTGCTGCAGCGTGATGACGTTGCCGTTCCAGTACAGCTTACCGGCGGCATCGATTGAAAGAGAAATGGTTTGCGGCGTTTGCCGCGCGGGCGCTGCCGCGACTTTGGGCAGATCGAGCCGGATCGCGTGCGTGAATAAAGGCGCGGTAATGATAAAAATTACCAGCAACACGAGCATCACGTCGATCAACGGCGTCATGTTGATCTCGGCCATCGGCGCGGCCGTCTGCTTTTTCTCGAGTCCGCCGAATGCCATGTCGCCTCCTTCTCTCTTCTAGCCGCAGCGCTGCGCTTAGTAGGTCCGTGCCTGGGCTTGCTGAGGCTGGGGCCGTGGCTGATCCGCCGGCGCGCACACATAGGCGTGCAGATCGTGCGCGAAGCCGTCGAGTTCTTCCGTCAACTGCCGCACCAGGCGTCCGAGCACGTTATAGGCGAGCACCGCCGGAATCGCGACCACGAGGCCAAAGGCCGTCATGATTAGCGCCTCGCCGACTGGACCCGCCACGTTTTCGATTTGCGCCTGACCGCTCGCCGCGATACTGCCGAGCGCGTGATAGATGCCCCAAACGGTGCCTAACAGGCCGACGAACGGCGCAGTGCTGCCGACAGAGGCCAGCAGCACCTGGCCGAACTCGAGCCGCCGCTGCGACGCGTTGAGCGCGTGACGCAGCGCTCTCAGCACCCGTTCGCCGCGCTCGACACGCGCGAGCAGCGCGCCGGGGATGTCCACTTCGGCTGCATGCAGCGCGGCCTCGGCGAGCGGCGTGAAGACGCGCTCGCGGTCCACGCGCTTCAATGCCGCGACGCCGTCCGATAACGTCGACGCCTGCCAGAATTGCGCAATCGCCGGCGTGGCCTGGCGTTTGGCGCGCGTGAGGATCCAGCTTTTGACGATCAGAAAGCACCAGCTCGCAATCGACATAGCCAGTAACACGTACGCGACGCCATGCGTGATCGCGTCGCTGGTTTCCAGGTAATGGATGATGCCGCTGCTGCCTGCCATCTGACCTCGCCATTGGAAAGTGATTACAGGGGGCTACAAAGAAGCAAAGCGGGGCCGCAACCGGCCCCGTGACACGCTCAACGCAGGCCGAGCACGTCCTGCATATCGAAGAAGCCGTTCTTGTGGCCTTCGAGGAAACGGACAGCACGAAGCGCGCCTTGCGCATACGACAGGCGGCTCGCCGATTTGTGCGTGATTTCGATGCGCTCGCCGATGCCCGCGAACAGCACCGTATGGTCGCCAACGATGTCGCCGCCGCGAATCGCCGAAAAGCCGATCGTGGACGGATCGCGTTCGCCGGTCACGCCTTCGCGGCTGTAGACGGCGCAGTCGTCGAGATTACGGCCGAGCGCGCTGGCGATCACTTCGCCCATGGTCAGCGCGGTGCCGGAGGGCGCGTCGATCTTGTGACGGTGATGCGCCTCGATGATCTCGATGTCGTAGCCGGTCGCGAAATGCTTCGCGGCGTATTCGAGCAGCTTCAGCGTGACATTGACGCCCACGCTCATGTTGGACGAAAACATGATGGCGATCTTGTCCGCCGCGGCCCGCAGCTGCGCTTTCTGCTCGTTGTCGAAGCCGGTCGTGCCGATCACCATTTTGACGTCGTGGCGCTGCGCGGCTTCCAGATGCATCAGCGTGCCTTCGGGGCGCGTGAAGTCGATCAGGTAGTCGGATTCGGCGAACACGCGTTCGATGTCATCCGTCAGCAGCACGCCCGTCTGTTTGCCAAGAAACGCGCCGGCGTCCTGGCCCAGTTGCGGGGAGTCCGCACGGTCGAGCGCGCCGGACAGCGTGGCGCCGGAGTCGTTGAGAACGGTTTCGATGAGCATCCGGCCCATACGGCCCGATGCGCCAGCAATGGCAATTTTCATGGCTACGAGGGTTCGAAAAGGCAAAACCCGGCAAATGCGGGCAAAAACGGCGGCGGGCAGCACACCCGGGCGCCGCGCATACAGAAACAGCAACAACCTGCACAGGTATAGCAGAAAGGCTGACGGGCGCTGCACACGGCGCGTTGCCCGTGTGCAGCGCCCGTCTTAAGACAGGGACAGCGCGATTAGTCGCCCGTTCCCGAAGCCGGCGAAGCGGTCAGCGGTGCGTTCAACGTCGGGCCGCCGCTGCTTTGCGGGCCAGTCGGGCCCACCGGATTGTCCTGCGTGCCCGGAACTTGCGGCGGAGGAGGACGATGGAACTGGAACTGCGGTTGCCCAGCGGAGGTTGGACCCTGCGACGGAATACCGCCGCCATTCGCGGTCGGCGCCGAAGAACGTACCGACGACTGCGCCCTCCCCGACGGTGATTGCACCGCGTTGGTCAGCCGGTTGGCGGCCTGCGCGGCTTCGGCGTTGGCGTCCGTTGACGGCACGGCCGCTGCAGCGGCGCCATCGACAGACGGCGAGCGCGTGGTGTCCACGGCAGCCGGCGCGGCGGCCACCGGCGCGCTGGCGCCAGTTGCAGCGCTTGCCACGTTCGGCACGGCGGCTTTCTTCTTGCCGAGCTTGTCACCGTCGATTTCCGCCAGCAACTCCAAGTTGGACGGCAGATCTTCGCCACCCGACCAGCTGGCGACACGGTCGCCCGCAAACATGACCACGAAGTCGCGCTGCTGCACGACGTTAGTCGAGCCGCGCTTGAAATAGAACACGTAGTCCCAGCGGTCCGCATGGAACATGTCGGTCAGCAAAGGCGTGCCGAGCAACTGCTTCACCTGCGCACGCGACATGCCGGCCTGCATCTGCGCCGCCGCTTCTTTCGAGACGAAATTCCCTTGCACCACCGTAATACGGTACGGCGTAATACTTTGGGCAACGCGCTGCGTCAGGCTGTCGTAAGTGGAACACCCGGCAAGAACCGCGACAGTCGCAACAGCGATCAAGGTACCCCGCATGCGGCTCCCCCGGTAGATCAATTGAGATTTTGAAATCATTTCACTCACCGTGCGGGCCCGTTGACGAGCCGCGCGAGTTTCATTCCATCGAAGATGACCAGAACGGCAAAAACACATTACTATGAGAGCCCAGCATTGTACTCTAGGGATCCCTTGTCATGACCAATCCAACCGATCTCAAGAATATCGGGCTCAAGGCGACCCTTCCGCGCCTCAAAATCCTTGAGATTTTCCAGCATAGCCCAGTGCGTCACCTGACTGCAGAAGACGTCTACCGCAACCTGTTGCACGAAGAACTCGATATCGGCCTGGCAACCGTGTATCGCGTGCTGACGCAGTTCGAGCAGGCCGGTCTGCTCTCGCGCAGCAATTTCGAATCGGGCAAAGCGGTGTTCGAGTTGAACGAAGGGTCGCATCACGACCACCTCGTTTGCCTCGACTGCGGGCTCGTCGAAGAGTTTTTCGACTCCGAAATCGAGAGCCGTCAGCAATCCATCGCGAAAGACCGCGGCTTCAAGCTTCAGGAACATGCGTTAGCGCTGTACGGCGCGTGTACCAAGGAGAATTGCCCGCATCGCAAGCACTAAGGTTGAATCAGTGCGATGCCGGCCGCGTCGGGGTGCGCGGCTCAGTGAGCAACGAAAAACCCGGCCGATGAAAATCGGCCGGGTTTTTTTATGGATGCGGCGCTGCGGCCGCTCCAGGACGCCGGCGCCTCGTCGCATGTGCGGCGCTGCCGCCACATGGCGACGCAGGCCTACTCCGCCAACTCGACGCTCGCCTCAAACAGCAACCGCCAGGGCCCGGCCAACGACAACTCGTCGCAGTTGGGCTGCTCGCCGCCACGATCCACCACCACAAAATCGCTCACCCGATCGAGCGCGAGCAGCGGATGGTGCCAAACACCTTTCGCGTAGTTCACGCCCTGCCAGCCGTCGCTCCAGAACGCCCGCATGTGTGCCGGATCGAATTCGCCCGCCGGCGCCACGACCACCAGATAGCGGCACGCCGTTAAGGGAATGAAAGCCTGGCTGCCCAACGGATGCCGCTCCATCATCGTGATTTCGATCGGCAGCGCGCGCGGTTGCGCCCGAAACAGATTGATCAGCGGCCGGCCGCCGGTTTCCGTCACGTCGACGTTTGCGAGGTCGTGATAGCGCTCGGTCGTGCCGCCATTGATCGGAAAATGACGCGCGCCGTCCAGTTCGATGACGTCGCCGAACGACGCGAAGGCCGCACGCGTCAAACGTTCCAAGTGCAAGGTTTTCATCGACGCGGCTCCGTTTATGCGATCTCGCCCCACAAGCGCAGGCGCGACACACCGCCATCCGGGAAGATATTGAAACGCACGTGTGTCACTGGCCCGAGGGACGCGATGTCGTCCGCGAACGTGTGCACGTGGTCCATCTGTAGTTTCTGTTCGCCGAGCAGCACCGGCCAGAACATCGCCTGCGTGACGAGGGAATCGTCCGTGCCGCCTGTCACCGCGGCAGCCTGCAGCGAACAGCGGTCGGGGTAATTGCCCTTGAAATGCGCCGTATCCACTTCGATCTTGCGAATCACGCCCGGCCGCGCGAGCGCGACGATCGCCCAGTCGTTGCCCGGCTCGCGACGGCGTCGCGTTTCCCAGCCGTCGCCCATATTGACGCCGCGGCCCGGCATCAGCATCTGCGAGGCCGGCCCGAAATGCTGGTTGTTCGCGGCGACGAGGTACGCGCCGTTTTCGATCGCGGCGAGATCCAGCAGCGTGCCGCGCTCGACGCGCTCCCAGTCGCGCTTCGGCTGGCCGTACACGCGTAGACGCGCGAGACCGCCGTCCGGATACAGATTCACGCGCAGATGGGTGAAGGCGCGGGCGTCGGTCACTTCGACGTAATGATGGTGGTTGCCCTGCAGCGTGGTGGCCGGAACCAGCGTTTGCCAGTCGGCGTTGTCCGGCGGAACGTCGCCGTCCACGTAGCACGCGTCGATTGAAGCAGCCGGCGGGAAGTTGCCGGTGAAGTGGCTCGTGTCCAGATCAACGCCATGAACGACGCCTGGCCGCGCGAGCCGGATCACGCAGTAGTCGTGGCCGGTGGTCCGCTTGCGGCGCGTTTCCCAGCCGTCCATCCATTTGCCGTGGTCGTCGTACTTGCCCGGGATGAACACGGCCGGCTGCGGTTCGAGCATGCGTTCTTTCGGCGCGAAGAACTCGTCGCTCGCGTGGAGTGCCTGCGCGCCCAGACGCGGGTCGGCGAGGTTCATGTAGCGACGGGTGAAAGCGGGGGCATTGGGGTCGAGGATCGGATTAGCCATAGTCTCAGTCAGACGACGAAAAGTGAGGAAGAGCCGGCGGAGTCAACGCGTCCGCCGGGGCAGAACGCGCGCTGCGTGGGCGCGCTGATGAATGGTGATGGGTCTGACCACAGGGCAACGTGGTCGCGCCTGGTCAGACGGCTGGTGCGTGTTCGCCGGCGGCGGGTTCGGCGCCAGCGTCTTCGCCGGCGGGCACATAGCGCATCGCCTCGTCACGGTTCAGCACGCGATGGGCGCGCGCCCGGTCGATATCGTTTTCCCACACGGCGACCACCACCGTTGCGACGCAATTGCCGATCAGGTTGGTCAGCGCGCGGGCAATGCCGACGAACCAGTCGACCGGGAGAATCAGCACGAGGCCGAGCACGGGGATCGCCGGAATCGCGGACAGCGTCGCCGCCAGAATCACGATCGCCGAGCCGGGAATGCCGTGCGCGCCCTTCGACGTCACCAGCGATACCAGCACCACCACGATCAGATCGTGGATCGACAGCGGCGTATTGGTGGCCTGCGCGATGAAGATCACCGCAAGCGTCAGATAGATGGAGAAGCCATCGAGATTGAAGGAGTAGCCGGTCGGAATCACGAGACCGACGGTCGAATCCTTGACGCCCATCCATTCGAGTTTGCGCATGATCTGCGGCAGCACGGCATCGGACGAAGCCGTGCCAAGCACGATCGACAGTTCTTCGCGCAGATAGCGGATCAACTTGAAGATGCTGAAGCCGGCCAGCCGCATCACCACGCCCAGCACGACCGCCACGAACACGAAGCAGCTCGCATAGAACACCAGCACGAGCATGCCGAGTTGCTTGAGCGACTCGACGCCATAGGTGCCGGTCGTGAATGCGATCGCACCGAGCACGCCGAGCGGCGCGAGCTTGATGATGAAACCCATGACACGGAAAAACACCTGCGAAAGCTCGTCGATCAGGCTGCTCACGCGCTGCGCCTTATTGCCCAGCAGCGATAGCGCCGAGCCGAACAGCACCGAAAACACGAGGATCTGCAAAATGTCGCCGGTTGCGAATGCGCTGATCGCCGTGTCGGGGATGATTTTCAGCAGAAAACCAGCCGTGTCCTTGAGGCTCTTCGCGTTCTCGGTGTAGGTCGACAACGAAGCGGGATCGAGCGAATGCAGGTTGATGTTCATGCCGACGCCAGGCCGCGTTGCGTAGGCCAGCACCGCGCCGATCACGAGCGCAATCGTCGTCATGGCCTCGAAGTAGATCACCGCCTTCAATCCGACGCGGCCGACTTTGCGCAGATCACCGGCATGCGCCATGCCGCTCACCACCACGCAGAAGACGATCGGGCCGATCACCATCTTGATCAGCTTGAGAAAACCGTCGCCGAGCGGGCGCAACGATTGCGCGAAATGCGGAAACGCGGCGCCGATCACGATGCCCGCGACCAGCGCTATGACGACCCGGCCAAACAGCGAATTGAAAAATTTCAACACGGCTTCCTCCTGGTTACGATTCGCATCTGTTCAGACTGGTCCGACCAGTACTGTTATGGCAAATAGTAGGAAGCCGATATACTGACGTCAAGGATTCAAAACACAGTGTTTACCCGTCTTTTTCTTCGCGTTTCGGGGCCGGATTGTGCATGCGTAACGACGCCCGTACGAGCGTTCAGAACGCGTACTACAATGCTGGTCAGACCGCGCACCCGAGTGAGCCACGATGAGAAACGTTCCGCATACCGTCACTGATGCCGCCATCGCGACCATCCGCGAACGGATCGAAGCGGGCGTCTATCCGGTGGGTAGTTTGTTGCCGGCGCAGCGTCAGCTCTCCGAAGAACTGGCGATCAGCCGCGCATCGCTGCGCGAGGCGCTCTCAACGCTTGAAGCGCTCGGTCTGCTGATCATCCGCCCCGGTAAGGGCGTGTATGTGGAAAGTGCGCAAGCCACGGCCGCGCAATCGTGGCGCTTCGCGGAGCAGTCGTCGCTGCCGGACACGTACCAGATGCGCTTCGCGCTGGAAGGTTTTATCGCGCGCATGGCGGCACTGGCTGTCAGCGATTCCGACCTCGCCTGGTTCGAAGACAACATCACCGCCATGCAGACGGCGCTCGCCTGCGACGAACTCGACGAAGCCGCCCGCCTCGACTACGACTTCCACATGCGCATTGTGAGCATCGCGGGCAACGCGGCGATCGAGTCGATCCTGAGCAGTAGCGCGGACATCATGAAGGAAAGCCAGCGAATGCCGTTCTACCGGCGCGAGCTGGTGCTGTCTACCTACACCGAACACCGGGCAATTCTCGACGCGCTTAAGGCGCGTGATTCCGCCGCCGCCGGCAAAGCAATCGAAACCCATATCTCGAACGCCGCGCAGCGCGCCGGCGTCTACTTTCCGATACCGCAGGCGTAAAAAAACCGCTCCGAAGAGCGGTTTTTCCTGGCCGTTGCCCTGCCACCGGCCAAGGCCGGCAGCAGCGGCACACTGAGCTAAAACACCAGCTTACTTCGCGTTGGCCAGCGCCACAGCCGTGTCCAGCATGCGGTTCGAGAAGCCCCATTCGTTGTCGTACCAGCTCGACACCTTCACCAGACGGCCCGACACCTTGGTCAGCGTGGAGTCGAACGTCGACGAAGCCGGGTTGTGGTTGAAGTCGATCGACACCAGCGGCGCCGTGTTGTAGCCGAGGATGCCCTTGAGCGAGCCTTCCGATGCTTCCTTCATGATCGCGTTGACTTCCTCAACCGTCGTATCGCGCGCTGCGATGAACGACAGGTCGACGATCGACACATTGATCGTCGGGACGCGAATCGCGTAACCGTCGAGCTTGCCGTTCAGTTCCGGCATCACGAGACCGACCGCCGACGCGGCGCCGGTCTTGGCAGGGATCTGGCTGTGCGTGGCCGAACGCGCGCGGCGCAGATCTTCGTGATACACGTCCGTCAGAACCTGGTCGTTCGTGTACGCGTGGATCGTGGTCATCAGACCATTCACGAGACCGATCTTGTCGTTCAGCGGCTTGACGAGCGGCGCCAGGCAGTTGGTCGTGCACGATGCGTTCGAAATCACCGTGTCCGATGCCTTCAGCACATGGTGGTTCACGCCATAGACGATCGTTGCGTCGACGTCTTTACCGCCCGGCGCCGAGATGATCACCTTCTTTGCGCCGCCCTTGATGTGCGCGCTCGCTTTTTCCTTGGTCGTGAAAAAGCCCGTGCATTCCAGCACGATGTCGACGTTCAGCTCGCCCCACGGCAGTTCGGCCGGGTTACGGTTCGCCAGCACGCGGATCTTGTCGCCGTTGACAACCAGGTAGTCGCCGTCCACCGACACTTCGCCCGGGAACTTGCCGTGCGCGGTGTCGTATTGCGTCAGGTGAGCGTTGGTCTTGGCATCGCCAAGATCGTTGATGGCGACGATTTCGATATCGTGCTTCTTGCCGTTTTCATAGAAGGCGCGCAGCGTGTTGCGGCCGATCCGGCCGTAGCCGTTGATTGCGACGCGAATCGTCATGGTCTATCTCCTGATGGCTGAAAAAAAATCGTCCATGTTCGTCTGTCCTTCCGGCGCAACCGCGCGTGGGGTACACGCGGCCGCGCTTACCGAAGGTCAGCCGAGTGCGGCTTTTGCCGTCTCTACCACGTGCTCGACGGTGAAGCCGAAATGCTTGAACAGCACGCCAGCCGGGGCCGATTCTCCGAACGTGTCGATGCCGACCACGCCGCCTTCCAGACCCACGTACTTGCGCCAGAAATCCGTGACACCGGCTTCGATCGCGACGCGGCGCACGCCGTGCGGCAGCACGCGCTCGCGGTATTCGGCGTCCTGCTTGTCGAACACGGTGGTCGACGGCATCGACACGACACGTGCCGCGATGCCTTCGCGAGCCAGCGGCTCGACCGCGTTCAACGCCAGTTCGATTTCCGAACCGGTGGCGATCAGAATGATCTTGCGCGCGACAATCTCGTCATTCCAGTCGCGCAGCACGTAACCGCCCTTCTCGATGTTGGCGATCTGCGCGTCCGTGCGCGCCGAGAACGGCAGGTTCTGACGGCTGAAGATCAGGCACGACGGGCCATGATGCTCGACCGCATGGGTCCAGGCCACCGCCGTTTCGACCGTATCGGCCGGGCGCCACACTTGCAGATTCGGGATCAGACGCAGGCTCGCGACGTGTTCGATCGACTGGTGAGTCGGACCGTCTTCGCCCAGACCGATCGAGTCGTGCGTGAACACGAAGATCGACGGGGCCTTCATCAGCGCGGCGACGCGCAACGCGTTGCGGCTGTAGTCCGAAAACGTCAGGAACGTGCCACCGAAGGCCTTGAAGCCACCATGCAGCGCAATGCCGTTGATCGCGGCGCTCATGCCGAATTCGCGCACGCCGTAGTTGACGTAGTTGCCGGCAGCCTTGCCTTCAGCGTTAACACGCACCGGCTTGGCGGCCTTCCAGTTGGTCAGGTTCGAACCGGTCAGATCGGCGGAACCGCCGAGCAGTTCCGGCAGCACGGCCGACAAACCTTCGATAGCCTGCTGCGATGCCTTGCGCGTCGCGATGGTTTCCGCGCGCTCGTTCGCGCCGGCGATGATGGCCTTCGCCTTTTCCTTCCAGTCTGCGGGCAATTGCTTCGCGTCACGGCGCGTGAATTCAGCCGCTTCCTGCGGATACTTCGCTGCATAAGCGGCGAATGCCTTGTCCCACTCGGACTCGATGCGCGCGCCCGCTTCCTTCGCGTCCCACGCTGCATAGACTTCTTGCGGGATCACGAACGGCTCCCACTTCCAGCCAATCTTTTCACGCGTCGCCGCGATTTCCTTGTCGCCGAGCGGCGAGCCGTGCGAATCGTGGCTGCCGGCCTTGGTCGGCGCGCCTTCGCCGATCACGGTCTTGCAGCAGATCAGCGTCGGCTTGTCCGACAGCTTGGCTTGCTTGATTGCCGCGTCGACCGCGTCGACGTCGTGGCCGACCACGTTCGGAATCACGTTCCAGCCGTACGCTTCGAAGCGCTTCGGCGTGTCGTCGTGGAACCAGTTCACCACTTCGCCGTCGATCGAAATGCCGTTGTCGTCGTAGAACGCGATCAGCTTGTTCAGCTTCAGCACGCCCGCGAGCGAGCAGGCCTCGTGCGAGATGCCTTCCATCAGGCAGCCGTCGCCCACGAACACGTACGTGTGGTGGTCGACGATCTTCGCGTCAGGCTTGTTGAATTCGGTTGCAAGCAACGATTCGGCGAGCGCCATGCCGACCGCATTCGCGAGACCCTGGCCGAGCGGGCCGGTGGTCGTTTCGACGCCCGGCGTGATGCCGTATTCCGGGTGGCCCGGCGTCTTCGAATGCATCTGGCGGAAGTTCTTCAGCTCTTCGATCGGCAGATCGTAGCCGGTCAGGTGCAGCAGCGAGTACAGCAGCATCGAGCCGTGGCCGTTCGACAGAACGAAACGGTCGCGATCGGCCCACTGCGGGTTCTTCGGATTGTGACGCAGATGACGCGACCACAAGGCCACGCCGATTTCGGCCATGCCCATCGGCATGCCGGGGTGGCCGGAATTCGCTTTTTGAACAGCATCCATGGACAACGCGCGGATTGCGTTAGCCATCAGGGAGGTGGGTGCGGGAGACGGGGTCGTCATGTCGAGTCCGGAGACAGAGTCAGAAAGCGGTGCGCGCTTGAGGCCCGGATGCTCGAATGCCAGTCCACTTCGGCGCACGGTGCGGCGCCAGGAGACGCGAAACGGGCAGAGCAAACGGACAAGGCTGAAAGCGTGACATTCTAACAGAACGTTGACCCACGCCCCGCGCGGAAAGCCGCCTGCTTGTGTGGCGAGGCATGCTCGGCGGGGCCGCGCGGCGCTTCTGCCCTTTACAATTGGGCAACCTGAACCCACCGTGCTCCTGCCGGAGCCTGCCATCCGTGAGCGCTCCTCTGCTGTTCCAGCCCACCGCCGACGCAGTCTACGGATTTCCGAATGCGCGGCGGCTTGCGCGCGTCGATTCGCCCTACCAGCGTATCGAGGTATGGGACACGCCGCAGCTCGGCCGGCTGTTTACGCTCGACGGACGCCCGATGACCTCCACCGGCGACGAGTTCATCTACCACGAATGCATGGTGCATCCGGCCGCTCTGGCGCACCCTTCGCCGAAAACTGCGTTGGTGCTGGGCGGCGGCGACGGCGGTGCCGCGCGGCAATTGCTGAAGCACCCGGGCATCGAGCGGATCGTGGTGGCGGAGCTCGATGCCGAAGTCTTGCGCATGACCCGCGAGTATCTGCCCGAGGTGCACGGCGGTGCTTTCGACGATCCGCGCGTCGAACTGGTGATCGGCGACGCTGCGGATTACGTCGCGAGGGCTGTCGGGGCGGAGATGGAAGCCTCGGCCACAGCGCAGTTCGATCTCGTCGTCTTCGACCTGACGCCGCCAGACTCTCCCGCCGCGGGCCTATACACGTCGGACTTCTACATGCAGCTCAAGCGCGTCATGAGTCCGACCGCCGCGCTCTCGCTTCACCTCGGCTCTCCCTATTTTCACCCGGAGCGCATTGCCGGCCTGCTCGACGATCTGCGCGATGCGTTCAGCATCGTGCGCACGATGAGCACGTTCATCCCGCTCTACGGCTCGCTCTGGATGATGGCGACCGCCAGCGACACGCTCGATCCCGCCGCCCTCACCGCCGAAGCACTCACAGGGCAATTTGCCGCGCGTCGAATCGACTCACTGAAGCACTACGACCCGGCCCTGCATGTCGGACTGTTCTCGGCATCCCGGTCAGTGCGCGATAAACTAAGTCAATTCTTAAAGCCATCAAGCTAACGCGTGGGCAAAATGCACGGTTCGGTCGGCGCGCGCTATCGGTGTATCGATATGCAACCGCCCACCTGGCCTCGCAGCATGCATCCCGCAAACCCATAGATCCGGAGAACCCCATGACCGCCTCCCGCCCAGCCGGTGTGCCCTGGTTGACCCCTTATCTGACGGTGCGCGACGCGCGTGCCGCGACTGCGTTTTTCGAAGCGGCATTCGGCTTCGAAGAACGCGATAGCGTCCAGGACGACGGTGTCGTCATGCATGTTGAGATGACCTATCAAGGCCAGCTGATCGTGATGTTCGCGCCGGAAGGCGCGTTCGGCTCGGCGGCGAAAACACCCAAAAGCGCGGGCGCGATTGCGCCGCAATCGTTTTATGTCTATGTCGACGATGTCGACGCGGTTTACACGCGGGCGCTAGCCGCCGGCGCAAAATCGCTGAGCGAGCCACAGGATCAGTTCTGGGGCGACCGGTTTGCCCAGGTCGAAGATCTGGACGGCTACCGTTGGGCGCTCGCTCGCCACCTTTCCTGAACCAATGAGTATTTTTTTGATGCCTCGCTTCTTCGTCGGTACGCCTCTCAAGCCCGACGACATCATGCAGTTACCCGATGACGTCACGCGCCACATCCTCGTGCTGCGTTTGCAGCCCGGTGATTCGATCGTGCTTTTCAACGGCGAAGGCGGCGAATACAGCGCCGAACTCGTCGAGGTCGAACGCCGCTCAGCCAAAGTGAGAATTCACGAATTCCGCAATATTGAAGTGGAAGCGCCGTATCACCTTACCCTCGCGCAGGGCATTGCCGGCGGCGACAAGATGGACTGGCTCATCGAGAAGGCAGTCGAACTGGGGGCCTCGTGTTTTGTGCCGCTGACCACCACGCGCAGCGTCGTGCGTCTTTCCGGCGAACGCGCGCAGCGGCGGCATGTGCACTGGCAGGGCATCGTGCGCGCGTCGTGTGAACAGTGCGGGCGCAATCGCTTGCCGGAAGTGATGCCGGTACGCGAGATCGCCACGTGGCTCGGCGCGCTGCCTCGCACCCCCGAAGAAGGCGAAATGCGCATTCTGCTGTCGCCGCGCGCCAGCATCAGCTTTTCGGCACTCCCCTCAAATCCGCCGTTCGGGCGCGTGACTGTGCTGGTCGGCCCGGAAGGCGGTTTTTCGGCTGCGGAAGAAGCCGCTGCGACCGACCATGGATTTACCGCAGTCGGTCTCGGCCCGCGCGTGTTACGCACGGAAACCGCGGGCATCGCGGTGCTTTCGGCGTTGGCAGCTCGCTGGGGCGCCTGGTAACGGGGTGCGCACGCCAGCGGCCGGCTTGAGCCTGATAAGCGGAACGGCAGGCGAGCGCTACGCTACGTTAGTAAAGCTGTTCAACCTTGGAGCCAAGCCAGGCTAAATAAAACGGTGGCTTCGAAGCCAAGCCTCTGATTCAAGCGCCCAAAGCAAAGGCCCGCCAATTGGCGGGCCTTTCTCTTTCCTTTGCTGCGGTAAGCGGCGCTCAGGCAACCCGCCCGCACCAACCACCCGGCAAATTTCAGGCAAACGAGTAAAACACCCGGAACGCGACCTTGCGCTCGGCCCAGAACTCGGCCGCTTCGCGGAACACGTCGAGGAGCGTCTCGCGCCCTTCCTTGTCGAATTTTTGTGCGACCGGCAGTTGCTCGAGCACGATCACGAAGCCGGGCTGCGCGCCTGCTTTATGGACCAGATCGGTCAGGCAATCGTAGAGCGCGTCGTAGTTCTTGCCGAAATGCTTCGGAAACAGGAACGACGTAGCAATGGTCTCCAGCACTTCCTGTTTGGACTGGGCGTTCGCGCAGTACGCGTACAGAAAATGCTGGCCGAGTTGATTGGCTTCATCAGCTAGATCCTGCACGCGAAACGCGCGGATCGACTGTACGATGTTCGGTCGTACGGTCTTGAAAAGACTCATGGGCTCCTCGTTCGATGAAAGCACAGTGCTGGCTTCGCTCTGGTTATCCCGGCCCTGGTCGCCGGCGCGCATCCGCATGACGCGCTGGAACAAATTGCCGTCGCCGGCCGCGAAAAGATCCGTCGCGACTCCGGAGTCGTGCGCGTAGACGTTGTCGCTCATGCCGTTCATCCCGATGTCATTCAACAATACGATTAAAACTGGTGTAGTGGTCGTCCGAGTAGTAGCAGTTGTCGATCCGCTGTACCGGACCTCCGCAGACGATGCGACGCGCCCCGCGGTTTCGTGCGCGAGGCGTGGGAACGGTGTATTCGTGGTAATAGCCGCGCCGATGCGGCGCTAGCAACCGTTCGCGATTGCCGAATACGATGCCGTCCTTCTCATACGGGTAAGGCCCGCCCGCGGCAATCAAGTTCAATGTATTGACCGCTTCGCGTGGTAACTGCGCCGCCGCGATAGTGCCCTGTGCTTGCGTATCGGCGGGTGCCGTGTAGTCGCGCGCAAACGCGCCAGACACGGAGCCTGATAAAGCGCAGAGCGTCAAAGCACCGATCAGCACGCCTTTAATGCGCCGCCACTTGCGTGCCATGAATCAAGGTTCCCCGCTGTTAGATCACGAGTTTGACGACCATGAAAGTCGTAAGGGTATCGCTAAAACCCCACAGAATCAACGTGCGCCGGACAGGCAGAAGCTTCCAATCGCGCGGGAAAGAGCCCCGGAACGGGCTTTGACGACTTTTGACAGAATATTTAGCTTGTACAAGCTAGAATTAACTTATTGAAGCAAATGAAGCAAGCCCAAACCCCTAGGCAGCTCATTGCGCAGTCCATTCCCTGAAGTGAAAGCCTTGCGGTCCTGCAGTCTCTCGGAGGCGGAATGGTCTCATTCAGCCTCTTTTTAGGGTGGCTATCCCCTGTTCACCCGCAGGCGTGCCCGTTGCAGGCACGCCTTTTTTTTGCATGGCGCCCAGTCAGGCGGCGCCGTACTTCAGTTTCGAATCAAGAATCAGCGGGCCGCGATCACGTCGGCAACCAGCAGCGCCGTCATGTTGACGATTCGGCGAACCGTGGCCGAAGCCGTCAGCACGTGCACCGGCTTGGCCGCGCCGAGCAGCATCGGGCCAATCGCGATGTTGTTGCCCGCAGCGGTCTTCAGCAGGTTGTACGAGATGTTGGCCGCGTCGATGTTCGGCAGCACCAGCAGGTTCGCGTCACCTTCGAGCGTCGAGTCGGGCAGCACTTCGCGGCGCAGATTCGCGTCGAGCGCGAGGTCGCCGTGCATTTCGCCGTCCACTTGCAGTTCCGGCGCGCGCTCGCGCAGGATCGCCAGCGTGTCGCGCATTTTCTGCGCGGTCGGCGCATTGCTCGAGCCGAAGTTCGAATGCGACACCAGGGCGACCTTCGGTTCGATACCGAAACGGCGCACTTCTTCGGCTGCCATGATCGTGATCTCGGCCAATTGCTCCGGCGTCGGATCAACGTTCACGTGCGTATCGACCAGGAAAATCTGACGGTTCGGCAACACCAGCGCGTTCATTGCCGCGTAGACCTTCGCGCCGGCCTTCTTGCCGATCACCTGATCGATAAAGTGCAGGTGGCGATGCGTGGTGGACACCGTGCCGCAGATCATACCGTCCGCCTCGCCCTTCTCCACCATCATCGCGCCGATCAGCGTGGTGCGGCGGCGCATTTCGAGCTTCGCCATCTGCTCGGTGATGCCCTTGCGGGACATCATCTTGTGATATTCCTGCCAGAAGTCGCGGTAACGCTCGTCATGGTCGGTGTTCACGACCGTGTAGTCCTGCCCCGGGACCAGACGCAGACCGTAACGCGCGATGCGCTGCTCGATCACCGCCGGACGGCCGATCA
Source organism: Paraburkholderia sp. D1E (assembly GCF_052682275.1). Lineage (NCBI taxonomy): Bacteria > Pseudomonadati > Pseudomonadota > Betaproteobacteria > Burkholderiales > Burkholderiaceae > Paraburkholderia > Paraburkholderia sp. D1E. Next base: position 5,078,003 of record NZ_JBQYMB010000001.1, on the reverse strand, counting down.
GGATCGGCTTCGCGAGCTTTTCGTCGACGATGATCTGCATGGCGCGCAACACGCGCTCTTCTTCGCCTTCCGCGAACACGATGCGCTTCTTCTCCGGTTCGACGCCACGCGCCAGCTGGAAAATCGGCTTCATGGTCGTGCCGCTGTGATACACGAACTGCTGCAGATGCTGTTCGTACGCTTCCATGTCCTCGATCGGACGCTCGGCGACACCCGAATCCATCGCCGCCTTCGCCACCGCCGGCGCGACCTTGACGATCAGACGCGGATCAAACGGCTTCGGAATCAAATATTCCGGACCAAACGACAGGTCCTGGATACCGTACGCAGTCGCGACGATATCGCTCTGCTCCTGGCGTGCCAGTTCGGCGATCGCATTGACCGCCGCGATTTCCATTTCACGCGTCACCGTCGTCGCGCCCGTATCCAGCGCGCCGCGGAACAGGAACGGGAACACCAGCACGTTGTTCACCTGGTTCGGGTAGTCGGTGCGGCCCGTGCAAAGCACGGCGTCCGGACGCACTTCGAGCGCCAGTTCCGGCAGAATTTCCGGGGTCGGGTTGGCCAAAGCCAGAATCAGCGGCTTGTCAGCCATCTGCTTGACCATATCCTGCTTCAGCACGCCGCCGGCCGAGAGACCGAGGAAAATATCCGCGCCGCCGATCGCCTCGGCGAGCGTGCGAGCGTCGGTTTCGCGTGCGAAGCGTTCCTTGTCCGGGTCCATCAGTTCGACGCGGCCCTTGTAGACCACGCCGGCCAGGTCGGTGACGGTGATGTTTTCGAGCGGCAGGCCGATGTCGACCAGCAGATCCAGACAGGCTAGCGCTGCCGCGCCCGCGCCGGACGACACCAGCTTGACCTTCTTGATGTCCTTGCCGACCACCTTCAACCCATTGGTGATGGCCGCCGCGACGACAATCGCCGTGCCGTGCTGGTCGTCGTGGAAGACCGGAATCTTCATGCGCTTGCGGCATTCGCGTTCGACGATGAAGCAGTCCGGCGCCTTGATGTCTTCAAGATTGATACCGCCGAAGGTCGGTTCCAGCGCGCAGATCACCTCGACCAGCTTGTGCGGATCGGACTCGTTCAGCTCGATATCGAACACGTCGATACCGGCGAACTTCTTGAACAGGACGGCCTTGCCTTCCATGACCGGCTTCGAGGCGAGCGGCCCAATGTTGCCGAGACCCAGCACCGCGGTGCCGTTCGTGACGACGCCGACCAGGTTGCTGCGCGCGGTGAAACGTGCAGCATTCAGCGGGTTTTCGACGATTTCCTCACACGCGAACGCGACGCCCGGCGAGTACGCCAACGCGAGGTCGCGCTGGTTGATCATCTGCTTGGTCGGGGCGATTGCGATCTTCCCGGGAGTCGGGAACTCGTGATAATCGAGAGCGGCTTCGCGGAGTTTGCTATTGGCGGGAGTCGTCATAAGGCGGGCTTCGAAGTGCGGATTAGAATAGATGTTCGACGGCATTGTAGCCCCAATTGCCGGCTCAATTCCTTCAATACGGGTACAACTGCCGGGACTGAAACATAGCGAAAGGACGGCGACGCCTGCTTCGGGTTGACTACGAATTAAATCGGAGTTGAGCGCCGATCAAGTGTTTACCCGCGTGCACGTCCATACAATGCACACCGTTAGCGGCTTTTCATTGCACTTATCCATTCACCCACCGCCACCATGCTCTCCGAGTTTTCGCTGATCGATCGCTTCTTCGCCCGCCGCGCAACTACTGCGGCGTCCCGTGCCACCGATGGCACGCTCGGTATCGGCGACGACTGCGCCCTGCTTGCGCCGCGTCCGGGCGAAATGCTGGCGATATCGACGGACATGCTGGTAGAAGGCCGCCATTTCTTTCCCAATGTCGATCCCGAGGCGCTCGGTCATAAAGCACTCGCGGTCAACCTGTCGGATCTCGCCGCAATGGGCGCTGAGCCGCAGGCGTTCACGCTGGCGTTTTCCTTGCCAACGGCCGATGAAGCATGGCTCGCCGCCTTCAGCGAGGGCCTTTTCGCGCTGGCTGAGCGCTACGGCTGCGATCTGATCGGCGGCGATACGACAGGCGGTCCATTGAACTTGTGTATCACTGTGTTCGGCAGCGTGCGGCCACACGTTGCGCTCCGCCGTGACGCCGCGCAGCCGGGCGACGACATCTGGATCTCCGGCACGCTCGGCGACGCCCGCGCCGGTCTCGGCGTCCAACGCGGCGAGTGGTCTGCCGATGCCAGCGACGTTGCGACATTTCGTCGCGCCCTAGAACGCCCGGAGCCACGTGTCTTCCTCGGTCTCGCGTTGCGGGGCATCGCGCATGCAGCGCTCGATCTGTCGGACGGTCTCGCCGGCGACCTGATGCACATCCTGGAACGCTCGAACGTGCACGCCACGGTCGACGTCGACGCCGTGCCATGTTCGGCCGCACTGCGCCGCCTGCCGCCGGAGATCCAGCAGCGCTGCACGCTAGCCGGCGGGGACGACTACGAACTGTGCTTCACCGCGCCGGTTGCAGCACGCACCAAGGTCGAAGCAGCCGGCCGCGAGACAGCGATATCGGTCACCCGCATCGGTACAATAAGCGCTCTTCAAACGGCGGCCGACCGCCCGGCGATTGGCTGGCGCGATGCCGCCGGCACGCCTCTCACTCTGACGTTGCAAGGTTTCGACCATTTCCATGCAGACTGATCCCCCGCTGGTTCCCGCCGACGATCTCATCGGCAACCCTCAGCCCAACGCGTCCGGCCCGCGCCCGCCGCGTCCTCAACCGCGCCGCGCGACTGCGCGTTTCATGCTGTCGCATCCGCTGCACATTCTGTCGCTGGGTTTCGGCAGCGGCCTGTCGCCGATTGCGCCCGGCACGATCGGCACGCTGTTGGCATGGGCATCGTTCGCCGTCCTGAGCCGCTATCTCACCGTGATCGAGTGGGGCGTGCTGATCGTCGCCGGTTTTTTTGGCGGCATTGCGATTTGCAGCTTTACCGCGAAGAAGCTGGGCACCGACGATCCGTCGCCGGTCGTCTGGGACGAAATCATCGCGTTCTGGCTGGTGCTGCTGATGGTCACGCCGGTCACGCTGACCGGGCAACTCTGGGCGTTCATCGTGTTCCGCTTCTTCGACATGGTGAAGCCGCCGCCGATCGGCTATTTCGACCGCCGACTGAAAGGTGGCTTTGGCATCATGTTCGATGACCTGGTCGCCGCGTTTTTCACGCTGCTCGTGATTGCGCTCTGGCGCATGTCGGTTTAACCGTTGGCCGGTGCCGGTCGGCCGCAGCCCGCCGGTACCTCCGCAGCAGTTCCCCGTTTTCCGGATTGACGCCATGCCTACCGATTCCGTGGTTCACCAGCTCGCGATTCGCGTGAGCAACCGCCTGCGCGACGAGCGCCTGATGCTCGTCACCGCCGAATCCTGCACTGGCGGCATGGTGGCGACCGCGATCACCGATATTTCCGGCAGCAGCGGCTGGTTCGAGCGCGGCTTCGTTACGTATTCGAATCAGGCGAAGTCCGAAATGATCGGCGTGCCGGCCGACCTGATCGAAAAACACGGTGCGGTCAGCGAACCAGTAGCGCGCGCGATGGCCGAGGGCGCGCTGCGCAACAGTCGTGCGCAGGTGTCGCTGTCGATTACCGGCGTCGCCGGCCCGGGCGGCGGCACTGACACCAAGCCTGTCGGCATGGTGTCGTTCGGCTGGAGCAATCGGCTGCATACGTCGGTGGAAACCAAGGTTTTCAAGGGCGACCGCGAGAAGATCCGCGTGCAGGCCGCCGCGCACGCGCTGCGCGGCATGCTGGCCCTGCTCGACGAGCGCGAACATTAACTTCCCTGAGGCGCCGCCCACGATGCCTGCTTTGCACCTGGCCAAAGACGAATTGATCCGCCGCTTCGATCTGAAGCCGCATCCGGAAGGTGGATTTTTCAGCGAGACGTATCGGTCCGCGGAGTCCGTACGTCGCGATGACGGTTCGCCGCAGACGCGCTCCGCCTCCACCGCGATTTACTACCTGCTCTGTGACGCCGCACATTCGGCGTGGCATCGGATCAAGTCCGACGAGGTCTGGCATTTTTATGCCGGCGAGCCGTTGAACGTTCACGTACTCGACGAAGCGGGGTCGCTGATTACGCACAAGCTGGGCAATGCGCTGTCACATTCGAACGCCGTGTTCCAGGCGGTAGTGCCTGCGGGTCTCTGGTTTGCAGCGGAATGCGCAGACCCGGCGACGTTTGCGCTGGTGGGCTGCACGGTGGCGCCGGGTTTCGAATTCAGCGAGTTTGAGCTTGCGGATGTCGAGGCGCTAAAGGCACGGCATCCGCAGCATGCAGCGTTGATTGCGCGGCTGGGGCCGACGCCTTAACGGCAGCCGTCTTCACCCCAATCCGCCATCACCGAAACGCATTGATCCGGTCACGCGTTTCCATCGCCGCTTTCGCCGCAGCCTCAGCGAAATCGTCGTCCTTGCCGGCGTAGATAATCGCCCGCGACGAGTTGATCAGCATGCCCGTGCCGTTCGCCGTGCGACCGGCGTTAACCGTCGCCTGAACGTCGCCGCCCTGAGCGCCGATGCCCGGAATCAGCAGCGGCATATCGCCGACGATTCCACGCACCACTTCGATTTCCTTCGGGAAGGTCGCACCGACCACGAGGCCCAGTTGGCCGCTCGCGTTCCACTTGTCCGCCGCCAGTTGCGCGACGACCTGATACAGCGGACGCCCGCCCGTCTCCAGAAACTGCAGATCCGAGCCGCCCGCGTTTGAGGTCCGGCACAACACGATCACGCCCTTGCCCTCGTGCTCCAGATACGGCTCGATCGAATCGAAACCCATATACGGATTCACCGTCACCGCATCTGCCTGATAGCGCTCGAACGCCTCGCGTGCGTACTGCTCGGCGGTGCTGCCGATATCGCCGCGCTTCGCATCCAGAATCACGGGCAGGCCGGAGTGATTCGCATGAATGTGCGCGATCAGCTGCTCAAGTTGGTCTTCCGCGCGATGGGCGGCGAAGTAAGCAATCTGCGGCTTGAACGACGACGCATACGGTGCGACCGCGTCGACGATGGTGCGGCAGAAGTCGAAAATCGCCTCGGGACGCCCCGCGAGCGCGCCCGGAAATTTGCTGGGCTCGGGATCGAGGCCGACGCACAGCAGCGAGTTCGTGCGCTGCCAGGCGTCGTTGAGTGTCTGGATGAAATTGGACATGGTGAGTCTCGCGGCGAGCCGATAACGGAAGAGGCGCGTATTTTACCCGTCCTGTGCGGCAAGCCGCAGCGACGTGCCATGCCGGCGAGAGCCAAGACGTGCGCCCCGGCCCCCGTCCTCTGCTACTGCCGCCGCCGCGACCCACGCGCACCCGGCATCGCGCGCAAACCCGTGCGCTCGATGGTGAAGCGGAACGTACGCGTCAGGCGCTCACCGCGTCCCAGCATCGTCATACCGTTCTCGCACGCGCCGCCGGCCAGATTCATCGCGTTGATCGGATGATCGACCGGCTCGAAGCAGAAGAAATCTTCACCCGGTGGGGTGTACAACACGTAATAGTCGGTGTCGGCGGCGATATTCAGCGACAGGCGCCGTTTCGGCCACACCACCGCCGCCTGACCGCTCCAGCCCGTGAATGCGTGATTGACGATGGCTTCCGGCAGCGGATACGCCACGCCGAATTGCCATGCGGGTGGCGCCGGCACGTGACGCACCGGCAGCCAGTTATCGCCGGAGAGCCACAGGCCGCCGGCGGCTGCCGACAATTCGGTATCCGCGTCACGCACGAAAAACGGGTGGACGCCCAGCCCGAACGGCAGCGCCTCGCGGCCAGCGTTCTCGATTTCCAGCGTAATGGTGAGCGTGGGGCCGTCCAGCGTATAGGTTTGCGACGCGCGGAATGCATAGGGTTTGCCGTCGTGGCGATCGAGCGTCAGACGGACATTTTCGCGGTCCGATTCGGCGACCTGCCAGGCGGAGAGCCACCCGTCACCATGAATCGGAAACGGTTCGTCGGTGCGATTTTGCGGCACCTCGACCCGTCGTCCCGCTACATTGAAATGACCGCCGCCGATCCGGTTCGAATACGGCAGCAGCGGATAGCAGGCGAGTTGGTTCGGCTCGGTATCTGTTGAAACATGACGGCAACGCCGGAAGATCGGCGTGAGCGCGCCGTCGTTGCGCCAGTCGAAACGGGTGACGCCGCCGCCGAGCGTCGGCGCGACGTCGAGGCGCAAATGCGCGTTGGCAAGCGTGACGCACGCAAGCTCGCCGCCGCTCGTCTCACCGACCGCGACCGCCGACGTACTGGGACCCGGAAGCACCGGATTGGCCGCTGCGTTGAGACGCGCGCGTCGGGACTGAGAAGAAGCAGAAACAAGATTCGCAACAGTCATATCTGGCTCCATCGAGAGGCGTGGGACGTTGCCGTCATTGCTGACGGATGCTATTGGGCGATTTTTTTGCACCGGTCGCCTCTGGGTCCGAACTGCATGCTGCCGATTTGCTGCCAGTTTTGCTGGCATTGGGTTCGCGATATCAACTGCTGATTCACTTTCAAAGTCACTGCTCGACTACACTCCGCTGCTGCCTCGAAACTGAGGCCAAGTCATTCTGCGCTATACGGGCGAGCCTTGGAACACCGGCTCCGGCAAACCTCGTCGCCCGGGCGTTGCAATGAACACGCCGCCCGCACGGGAATCGCCCGCGAGCGCAGCGGCATCGAGATCGATGCGTGCGCTCGTGATGTACAACGTACCGAGTTGCGCACGCCCCGGAGGAAGTCCCCTTGGGGAGCGCCGCGAAAGAGACGCCCGTGTAGGGCCGCCGAACGCAACACAACTCGGCTGCACGGTCGGCACGCCGACGCGCTCGGTTTCCACGCCGTCGGGGCCATACCGCACCACTCGCCTGCCTCCCCATTGCGCGTTCCACACACCACCGTCGCGGTCGACGGTCGAGCCGTCGGGCACGCCGGTGGCGTCTGTCAATTTCGTGAAGACGCGGTCGTTGGCAATGCTGCCGTTCGCGCGATAGTCGCAGACGCGGATTTCACGTGTCGGCGAATCGCAGTAGTACATCGTCGCGCCATCAGGGCTGAACGCAATGCCATTCGAAATCGCCGGTGCGGGCAGCGGCAAACGCTCCAGCGACAAATCATGGTTCAGCCGATAAAACCCCCCAACCGCTTGCAACGGCGAGCCTTCATCTTTGGTACCAAACACAAAACGCCCCTGACGATCGCAGCGTCCGTCGTTCACGCGCGTGTTCAAGCCAGGTTCGACGTCGACGATACGTTGCGTTTCGCCGGTTGCCAGATCGAAGAACGCCAGATGCGTCGCCAACCCCAGCAGCAGGTAGTGCGGATCAGCGCACAGCGCGAACGTGGCAAGACGCTCCGGCATGCGCCAGAACGTGCTGCGGCCATCGCTCGGGTCATAGCGCCACAATCGCGCACCTTCGATATCGGTCCAGTAGAAGCGGCCGGTTTTCGCGCACCACGTCGCGCCTTCGCCGAGCGTGCATTTCGTGTCGAGCAGCAGCGCCGCACGAGGTGCAGGTGATCCTGCACGCACACCCTGCGCGCCCGCACTCACGCCCAGCCTCCGTCCACGACAATGTCCTGCGCGGTGATCATCCGGCTGTCGTCGGCGGCGAGGAACAGCGCCATGCGGGCGAGATCGGCGGGTTGCAATTCAGCGTCGATGCACTGGCCTTCCTTGATCGAGCGACGGCCCGCGTCATCGAGCCACAAACGCTTCTGCTTTTCCGTCATCACCCAGCCCGGCACCAGCGTATTGACGCGAATGTTGAAATGACCGAGGTCGCGCGCGAGGCCGCGCGTCAAGCCTTGCACCGCCGATTTCGACATCACGTACACCGGATAGCCACCGTTCTTCAACATCCAGCTGATCGAGCCGAGGTTGATGATCGAACCCGCATTAGCGGCTTTCATGTCCTCCATCACGGCCTGGGCCGCGAAAAACTGGTGACGGATGTTCACCGCGATGCCCGCGTCGAAAAACTCACGCGTCACGTCACCAATCGCATGGCGTTTGTCGTTCGCCGCGTTGTTCACCAGCACCTGAATCGGACCGAGCGCAGCCTTCACGTCGGCGATCGCTTTTTGCAGCGCATCGACGTCGGTCAGATCACACGGCAGGAACAGCGGCTTGTGTTTCGAATCGCCGAGTTCATCGGCGAGCGCGTCGCCCGCGGTCGCATCGATATCGAAGAACGCGACGCGTGCGCCTTGCGCCACGAAATGCTCGACGAACGATGCGCCGATTCCAGTCGCGCCACCCGTAATCAACACGGTTCGGTCGACGAGACTCGGATAGCGGGCAAACGCGTTATCCGCGAGACGGTCGTTTGCATTGGCCGGAGACGACATCGTTCGATTCCTTTTAGAGCAATGTGAGTAGGTCGTGAATTGAGTCGCGGGTTTAGTCCCGCGAGCCGCGGTTCTTCAACTGGTCGAGCAGCACAGCGGCGAGCAGAATCGCGCCGCGCACCAGGTACTGATAGAACGCGTCGATGTTCATCAGGTTCATCACGTTCTCGACTGTACCCATGATCAGCACACCGATCACAACACCGGAGATCGTCGCGCGACCGCCGAGCAGCGACACGCCGCCCAACACGCAAGCCGAAATCACGTTCAGCTCGAACCCTTCCGCCGCATTCGGCTGACCCGACGTAATCCGCGAAGCCAGAATCACACCGGCCAGCGCCGTGACTGCGCCCTGGATCAGGAAGATGTAAACGCGCGTGCGTTCGACATTGATACCCGCAAGACGCGAGGCTTCCGGATTGCCGCCGATTGCCAGCGTATTACGGCCATACACGGTCTGATTGAGCATCACGCCGAATACGATGAAGCACAGCAGCGTGACCCAGATCGGCAGCGACACGCCGAAGAAGCTTAAACCGCCCAACGCGATAAACGTATCCGACGACACGCCCACGGCCTGCCCGTGCGAGACGATAAAGCCGAGACCGCGGACGATTTCCATCGTCGCGAGCGTCGTGATCAGTGCGTTGATGCGCAGGTAGGCAATCACCGCCCCGTTGACGAAGCCGATCACGGCCCCCGCCGCCACCGCAGCAATGATCGCGATGAACGTATTACCGGTCGCGTTCAGCACCATCGCGCACAGCACACCGGCGAACGCGACCGTCGACCCCACCGACAGGTCGAAATCGCGCGAGGCCAGACAGAACATCATCGTGCACGCGACCATGCCGATCTGCGAGATCGACAGCGCGAGACCGAGCATGTTCTCGATCGAGAAGAAGTGGTCGACCGTCAGCGACATCGTGATGAACATCACGATGAAGATCAGGATCAGGCTGTACTCGGTGATCTGCTGCCACCATTTCGCCTTGTCGTTGCCTTGTGGAATCAGCGCTTCGGCCGCACTTTTTGCGGCTTGTTGCGCGAGGTTTTCTCTGGCTTGCATTTTGAATACTCCTCCCGTTCCCCACGGGTTGCCGGACTTTCGTCCAGATAATGTTCAGGCCGCTTGCTCGGTGGCTGCGGTTTCGGTTCCGGGCAGTGCGGTCGAGCTTTGCGGCAACGCGAGGTTCAACACTGCTTGTTCCGTTGCTTCCTTGCGTGACAGTTCGCCGGAAATCCGGCCCTGACGCATCACGACAATCCGGTCGGACACGCCGAGCACTTCCGGCAATTCCGACGAAATCATGACGATCGCGCAGCCACGTTCGGCCAGTTGATAAATCACGTTATAGATCTCATGCTTCGCACCGACGTCGATTCCGCGCGTCGGTTCGTCGAGAATCACCACTTTCAGATCGGGCTCGGCCAGCCAGCGCGATAGAATCGCCTTCTGCTGGTTGCCGCCCGACAGGAAGCGGATCTTCTGGCGGCGGCTCGGCGTCTTGATCTTCAGCAGCTTGATAAAACGGTCGGCGGTTTCCGCTTCTTTCTTGCGGTCGAGGAAGATCCCCGCGCGCAGATAGTGACGCCGGCAACTGATATTGATGTTCTCCGACACGGTCGCCATCGCGACGATGCCCTCTTCCTTGCGGTCCTCCGGGCACAGCACGATGCCGTGTCTGATCGCTTCGCCGGCGCTACGCACCTTGATCGGCTTGCCGTCGAGCACGATTTCGCCGCCCTTCTTGTGATCGGCGCCGTACACCAGATGCATCAGTTCGCTGCGGCCCGCGCCCACCAGACCGAAGAAGCCGACGATCTCGCCACGCCGCACTTCGAAACTGGCGGGCTGCGAAAGCGAATGGCCTTCGATCGCTTTCGCCGCGAAGCGCACTTCGCCCAGCGGACGCGCTGAATAGTTATAGATGTCGGCGATTTCACGTCCGACCATTTCGCTGACGATGGTGTCGCGCGACACGCCCTCGAGCGTCGGATGCGAGGCGATCTTGCGACCGTCGCGAAAAATCGTGCAGGCGTCGCACAATTCGTAGATCTCGTCCATACGGTGCGAGATGTAGATCATTGCGCGATTGTCGGCACGCAGATCGCGCACCAGCTTGAACAGCACTTCGGTTTCGCGATGCGACAACGAGCTGGTCGGTTCATCCAGTGCGATCACGCGCGCGTTACGCAGCAGCGCCTTGCAGATTTCGACCATCTGCCGTTGCGCGATCGAGAGCTTTCTCAGCTTCGCGTTCGGATCGAGCGCCACACCCATCGCTTCAAGGCGTTCACGCACGAAACGCTTGGCTTCGCGCTTGTTGACCCAGCCGAGCGAGTTCGGCAACTGGCCGAGCAGCAGGTTTTCCGCGACCGTCAGATCGGGCACGTATTGCAGTTCCTGGTGAATCACCGCGATCCCCGCCGCGATCGACGATGCCGCGCTCGTAAAGCGCACCTCATTGCCGTCGATCATCACGCGACCGGAGTCGGGCTGATACTCACCGCCGAGAATCTTCAGCAGGGTCGATTTCCCTGCACCGTTTTCGCCCATCAGGCCGTGCACCTGCCCGACGTTGACGTCGAAGGACACACCGTCGAGCGCGCGCACGCCTGGAAAGACTTTGCCGATATTGTCAAAACGTAGCGTCGCTGACACTTCGCCTCCCTCTCATTGCTTCGTGTGAACCGTGCTTCTATGCGTGCCACATGGGCACCAAGCGTGGTCTGTCTCAACTTCTCAACTTTTATTACTGCCGGTGATGGCTGCCGGTGCGCCCAATCCTTGGAGAAACGACGCACCAGCAGTTCACTTCATGTCACCGCGTACTCAATCAAGCCGCTTAATTTGCCGCGAGGCCCATCTTCTGACGCACATCGGCGACGTTGTCACGCGTGGCCAGCATGCCGGTTGTCAGCGTGAGCATCGGCGGTTCCTTGCCTTGCGTGATCCAGTCGTACATCAGCGTCGAAGTTTCTTCGCCGTGACGCTTCGGGCTGATGATGACCGTGCCGTAGAAGCCGGTCGGCGTCGGCTTCTTGAACTCGTTCAATGCCGAGTCCGAACCGCCGATGCCGATACCGATCATGTTGTCCGCCTTGAAGCCGCGGCCTTCCGCTGCGCGCACCGCGCCGAGCACGCCTTCGTCGTTCAGCGCGTAAGCCACCCAGTGCTTGAACTGCGGGTTCTTGGTGAACGCGATGTTGGCTGCGTTGAAGGCGTTTTCCGTGTCGGTCTTCGCTTGCGGCGCTTCAATCACGTTGGCCTTCGGGAAACCAGCGGCGACGAGCGCAGCGGTTGCACCGGTGGTACGGTCAACGGCGGTAGGCAACTGGTTGTAGGTCACGTCGATTGCGCCTACATCTTTCATGTCCCAGCCACGCTTCTTGATTTCCGCAGCCAGGCCGTCGCCCACCTGCTTGCCGATGTTGTACGCCGAGATGCCCATATGCGGCACCGACGCAATCGGCTTGCCCGCGCCATCGACGAGGCGGTCGTCGACCGTCATCATCTTCAGGCCATCGGCCTTCGCCTTGGCGACAATGCCCGGTCCGAGCTTGACGTCAGGCGTGCAGATCACAAAGCCTTGCGCTTTCTGAGCCGACAGATTGTCGATTGCGCTCATGACCTTCTCGCCCGACGGCGCGCCGATCTTCACCAGCGTAAAGCCCTTCTCCTTGGCAGCCATTTCCGCGAACTTCCATTCGTCCTGGAACCACGGTTCTTCCGGCTGCTTCACGAGGAAGCCGATCTTGACCGGATCCGCAGCTTGCGCGACCGGTGCATTGAAGAGCACACCCGTCGCCGCTGCTGCCAGCGTGAGGAAAATTCTTCGTTTCATAATGCGTGTCTCCTGACTAATTGATAACGAGAAGGTATCGGCCGCGTCTTCTTGTACCGGTTGTGACACACGCGGCCAGCGCGTCGTCCGGTGAAACTTTGGTGCTTTGTTTTTTGCCTGTTTTTACTGCCTGTTTGCTTCTTTTCCTGCTGCCTGTTCCTGTACCGAAACTGCTGGCCCTGCTTCCTGTTGCTTGCCGGGCCGCTACGTTCAATCGTGATACAGCACGGAGCGACCGCCATCCACGGTGATACAGGTGGCGTTGATGAACGGCGCTTCATCCGAGGCGAGAAACACTGCCGTCATCGCCACTTCTTCCGGGCGGCCGATGCGCTTCATCGGTTGCAGATCGAGCGTCGCCTGTTTCGCGGCCGCCGGATCGGCTTGTTCGTTCCACCAGTCGTGCGTCAATTGCGTTTCGATATACCCCGGCGCGATCGCGTTGACCCGCACGTTGCGCGGCGCGTATTCGATGCCAAGCGCGCGCGTCAGACCAATCACGCCATGCTTCGCGACCGGGTACGGAAAGCACCCCGGAATGATCTTGAACGCATGCGTCGACGCGATATTCACGATGCTTCCCGCACCGCGTTCGACCATGCCCGGCAACACCGCGCGACACCCGTTCCACACGCCGTCGAGATCGACCGCGAAGCAACGGCGCCAGTCGTCGTCGCTCATCGTCAGCGGATCGCAGAACACGTTGATACCCGCGTTGTTGACCAGCACGTCGAGCGCGCCGAACGCGTGTTCGGCCTCGCTCACCGCGCGCTGAACCGAAGCCGATTGCGTCACATCCGTATGCACCGCCAGCGCGCGTCCACCGGTTTGCGCCCTGATCTGTTCCGCGGTCTGCTGCGCAGTTTCGATATCGAGCTCAGCCAGCACGACCGCAGCGCCTTCGCGCGCAAACGCGAGTGCGATCGCCGCACCGATGCCACGCCCGGCGCCGGTGATCAACGTGACTTTGCCGGCGAGCCGCTTCATTTCTTCGCGCCTGCGCGGGCGATACGCAACCCGTTGATGAACGCCTTCGCATGCGAGGCCGTCACAGCGACGCTCTGACCCGGTTTGTACAGCGCCGAGCCGAGGCCGAATCCATTGGCGCCGGCGCTGAGGAACGGGCCCATGTTGTCCGGCGTGATCCCGCCGACCGGCACCAGCGGCACTTCTGCCGCGATTACCGCGCGCCATGCCTTCACGACCTGGCAGCCGAGCTGTTCCGCGGGAAACATCTTCAGCACATCAGCACCGTTTTTCAGCGCGATGAAGGCTTCGTTCGGCGTCGCCACGCCCGGCGCGCAGGCCATGCCTTGCGCTTTCGCGGCACCGACGACCTCCGGGTCGCTATGCGGCATCACGATCAGTTCGCCGCCCGCCGACTTCACGCCATTCACGAAACTGGAATGCAGCACCGTACCCGCGCCGACGATCGCATCGGCCGGCAACGCTTTGCGGATCGCCGCGATGCTGTCGAACGGCCGCGGCGAATTCAACGGCACTTCGACGATGCGAAAACCGGCTTCGTAAAGCGCCTGGCCGTGCTCGGCGGCATCCGCGGGCGTCACACCGCGCATGATCGCGATCAGCGGACAGACCTCGAACGCCGCGATCAGACCCGCGTGCGGCATGTACGGGGCGGGTAGATTGATGTGAGGTTGCATCTTGGTTCCTTGTTTCGTAGGCGGCAGCGCTGCCGCTTAGCCGGCGTGCGCCGCTTGAGGCGTGGGATTGACGAGCCCTGCCTGGGTAGCGACGCGCCACAGACCACGCTCGGTGGCGTGCTTCACCAACTCAGCATGAGTGCAGCCGAATTGCGCAAGCGCCACGCGATAGCGTTCGCACAACGCTTCATTGCCGATCAGGCGCAAGTGCTGCCGCGCGAGCGAGTTTTGCTGTTGCGCGAGCACGGCTTCGAGACCGGCCAGTTCGTGCCCGATCAGCAAGCCCGACAGATAGTCCGGCTGCTGTTCGCGCGAGAGTTGTCCGGTAAGGCCGAGCGTACGGGCGCTGAATACGGTGGCCAGCATGCCCGCCTGACCTTTGTCGCGGGCGATGTTCACGCCGCGCAGAAATGCCTCGTTATCCGGACGATCCGGCGTGATCATCGTGCGGCCGAGGATGGTGTGTTCGCGCAATGCCGCGAACACTTCACCGGTCATGAAGGTATGAAAACGTTCGATGCGCCCCGCCTGCACAACGGCCCATTTCGCGTGGGTGCCAGGCAAGCCGATCAGCGTGCGCCTGCTGCTATCCACGGCACCCGTCTCCTGACCGAGTGCGCCGAAGATCTGGGTTTCCTCGCCGCGCATCACGTTCGGCAATTCGCCACGTTGCAGGACGCCCGGCACGATGTGCAGCGTCGCGCCGCACGCGGCTTTTACCCGGACGATGCCGGCCACCAGCGCATCTGCACTCGCCGGCGCGTCGACATACGGCGCTTCGACCCAGCCTTGCGCACTGCCGACCATACCGGCAGCGATCACCGGCACGGCGGGCGCCTGCTCGAGCCAGCCGCCGCACGCGTCCTCGAAGGCGGCATCGAAGCCGCCGTGCTCGGCGCCAAGCGGCAAATTCATGATGCCGGCCGTCGAAGCCCGCGTCGCCAGCACCTCGCCGGCCGCGTCGTACAGATAGGCGCGCAGCGACGTCGTGCCCCAGTCAAGCGCAATGAGCGCTGCGTGCTGGAGGTTGGCGTCGGCGGTCGCGGCGGCGTCGTTCACCGGATTGACCGCGTGCGTGTGAGAACCCGCTCGCTTCATCGTTTGATCCTGCGGGTTGCCGGTTGCGGGGCACGCCAGCCGAGTTCTTCCGAGATTGCGCGCGCTTCGCGCTGCACGACCGGAATCAGTTCATCCATGCGTTCGAGCGACATATACGGAATCGTGCTCGCCACCGACAGCGCAGCCACCACCGCACCCGATGCATCGCGCACCGGCGCCGCGACGCATCGGATCGACGCTTCGTTTTCTTCGAGGTCGAAGGTGTAGCCACCCGCGGCGTAGTTAGTCATACGCTGCATGAACGTCACCGCGTCCGGGCGGTTATCCGGCTTGAAACTGACACCGGCGAGCGCGCGCCGCGATGCTTCGAAGAGCGACTGCCATACGTCCGGCGCGAGGTCGAGCATCATGGCTTTGCCGATACCCGTCGACGCCAGTGGCATCCGATGACCGACGCGCGAACGCATTTCGAGGCCACGGGTGCCAGGGATCTTGTCGATGTACAGCACGTCATCGCCGTCGCGCACGCCAAGATGGATCGTATCGAGTGTCTGTTCGGCGAGCGATTCAAGATGCTGACGCGCGACTGCGGTGAGCGGCATCTGTTCGAGCGCGATGGTGCCGAGTTCGATCAGCTTCGGGCCGAGCAGATAGCCGCCTTGCACCTGCCGCAGATAGCGCGCCTGCACGAGGCTGCTCACCAGCCGATGCGTTGTGCTGCGGGTCGTGCCAAGCGCGGCGCCGAAGGTGCGTAGATCGCGCACGCCGGCAGCGGCGGCTTCCAGAATCGCGAGGCCGCGCAGCAGCGTTTGCGTGCCGGCTTGTTGCGGCGTGATGTCGAGCAGCGTGCTCGGCAATGCGATTTCGTCAGTCACGGCCGGTTGCGCGTTGGCGCGGTGTGCTTTAGCGGCGTTGGCGGCCGGCTGCGGCGCAGCGCTGGTCGCGCGATCGGCTTGCGGTGCCAGATCGACTTCGGACGCGCGGACGGCGTGAGTGGGCATCGCTTTGTTCATGGCGAGTTGCTTTTCGGTGGTTTTTTGCGCTTACAGCGCGGGGCCGGAGAGGAAGTCTGTTTTGCTCGCAGCACAGTGTGTGTTGCCGGTGGCGCGAGCAGGCGGGCGCTGCCTTTGGGTGTTAGGCATGGTTTGACTTGTCTCCGGTTTTTTTCTGGCTGTCGCTGGTCGCGGCCAGTTTTTCTGGCTAGCGGTAGCGCGTTGGCTGGATTGTAGGTCGGTTTTTGAGAAATCTCCAATATGTGAATGTTAGATTCATATAATGGGATTTCCCCTTGCCGAGGTGGTTTTGATTGCCCTACGGGCGGGTTTTGGATGTGTTTTTTGGCGGAGATGTCTTTTGGTGAGTTGGTTGTCGTCGCGGCGCTTGTTTGTCTGTGTTTTTATGGCGTTGGCCTTTCCTTGAATTCTTATTGGTCTATTAGCGTCGCCCCTGTGCGGGGCGGGCACTTACGTCTCTTTGCCGCCGCAAAGAGACGTAAGCAAGAGAAAGCGGCTCAAACCGCTAATTCTTAAGCGGGTCCCCCGCACAGCCATGGTAGTGGTGCATCTGGAATCCGTGCCCTCGCACATTCAGCCGGAGTGACACAGCACTCATCAACTCCCACTCCGCACTGCGTGCGTCGCGGATGGGGCTGCCTGGGAAAGCCGGGGCTTTGGTTACGCGTGGTGGGGACCATCGGCTTTGCCTCGCCGAAGACAAGTCTGGAGAGAAACCCAAGGGCTTCGTTTGAAGGCCGTGAGAGCCATCGACGTCGCCTTAGCGAAGACGGGTGCGTGGGAAACCAGGGGCTTCGTTTTGAGGCATTGGAGATATCGGCTTCGCCTCGACGAGGACGAGTCCGCACGGGAAACCAGAGGCTTCAATTGAGCGCAGAGGGAAAACGCCGGCTTCGCCTCGGCGAGGTGCCGGAAGATATATATATATTCGCGAACTGCCACTCGGCGCTCCGAGCACCGGCAAGTCGCGGTAGCGTGTGCGGGCGTGAATTCGCACTTCGAATGAAGCGCTGACGCATTGCGGGAATGTTGGAGACACAACGACAAGCCGCGGCGTCGGGTGAAGACGTGCGCGAAAACGATCAGATGGTTCCAGGAGATACGCGTCGGCGCGCGCAGCGCCGCCGGAAGTATGACGCCCTTGTCACGAACGTCGAATGTGCGAGAACACAGATTCCAGATACACCACGATCCCCTCCAAGCCAGGGGACCCGCTTAAGAATTAGCGGGGTGAGCCGCTTTCTCTTGCTTACTTCTCTTTGCGGCGGCAAAGAGAAGTAAGTGCCCGCCCCGCACAGGGGCGACGCTAATAGACCACTAAGAAATCAAGGAAAGGCCAACGCCATAAAAACACAGACAAACAAGCGCCGAACACGCATCAGATCAAGAAAAGCCCAACGCCGTAGGCAATTAAAAAAACACCCCCGCCGAACAGGCAAAAAAAACCTTAATCCGGCAATTCCGCCGCCCCCATCCGCCGGGCAATCACGCGCGATCGCTGCGCAAGATACCCCGAGCCTCTGTGTTCGTCGAAATACTTAGGCTGCGGCAGCATCACCGCCAACCGGGCCGACTGCCCAGCCGTCAATTTAGCAGCGGATGTCTTGTAGTAATAATGTGCGGCCGCTTCAGCACCATAAACCCCATTCCCCCACTCAACGGAGTTGAGATAAATCTCAAAGATCCGCTGCTTGTCCATCAGCGTCTCGAGCATCCACGTGATGATCAATTCCTGACCCTTTCGGATATAACTCTTCTCCCGCGACAAAAACAGATTCCGCGCCAACTGCTGGGTAATCGTCGAACCGCCGCGGACAATCTTGCCCTTGGACTTATTCCGCTCCCACGCCTGCAAAATGGCATCCGTCTCGTAGCCATTGTTATTCACGAAATTCGCGTCTTCGGAAGCGATAATCGCCCGCTTCAGATTGTGTGAAATCTGCTCATACGGCACCCACGTATGCTGCACCGACAGATCGGGCCGATCCTCCGACAACTGCCACGCGTCCGACCGCATGAAAGCCGTCGACTGGGGATTCACGTAATTCCACACCGCGATCTGCGCGAAGTAAAACGCCTGCGTCGCAAGCCACGCGATCGCCACCACGGCACCCAGATAAAACATCCATCGCACCGGACCTGGCCGGCTCGCGCGCCGCGTTGCTGTCATCGTGGTCTCAGTCCCCGAGTCGGTGAGTTCCGGAAAGTAAAACAGCGGCCTAAGCGGGCGACGGCGCGGTCAACAGCGCTCGCAATTCGGTCAGCACCGGCGCGCCGTCGGGCCGCACACCTCGCCACACGTAAAACGATTCGGCCGCCTGCTCGACCAGCATGCCGAGACCGTCGGCGCCGCGCGCACCCAGCTTCTGTGCGTGTTCCATGAATACGGTCGGATGCGCGCCGTACATCATGTCGTAAGCGAGCGTCCCGCTGCCAAACGCACGGTCGTCGCACTCTGGCAACGAAGCATCCAGACTACCCGCCGTCGCGTTGACGATCACGTCGTACTCGCCCGCTTCGATCGCTCGCGCGCTGCCGCCGGTCAGACGGCAAGCGGCGTCGCCCGCGGCTTGCGCAAACTGGTCGGCAAGCGCTTCGGCCTTCGCCGCCGTACGGTTGACGATCGTCAGCGTGTGCGGCGTGCGCTCCAGCATCGGCAACACAACGCCGCGCGCAGCGCCGCCCGCACCAAGCAGCAAAATCCGCGCACCCTTCAACGAAACGCCGAGATTCACTTCGATGTCTCGTACGAGACCGAAGCCATCCGTGTTGTCGCCATAGATACCGCTCGCGTCGAACCGCAGTGTGTTCACCGCGCCAGCCGCCGCCGCGCGCGGCGACAGGGTGCTAGCGAACGCGTGCGCGTCGAGCTTGAACGGCACCGTCACGTTCAACCCTCGGCCGCCCGCTTCGATAAAAGCGCGCACATGCGGCACGAATGCATCGACCGGCGCGAGCAGGTGGCCGTACTCGATCGGCTCGCCGGTCTGCGTGGCAAACCGACCATGAATGAACGGCGATTTGCTATGGCCGACCGGGTTGCCGATGACCGCATAGCGGTCGCGTGGATTGCTAGCACTCATCGCCCTGGCTCCGCCACATGCTGCTGATCGGCTGACGCGTCGCTGGCGTCGTCGCCGTTTTCGGCGTCGCCCTGTTCAGTTGCACCGCCGTCGAGGTCCGCTTCGGCTTGCACCTCGGCTTCGCTTTCGGCGCTTTCATCCGCCACGTCGATGATTTCCTCTTCACCCTCGTCGGCTTCTTCAGCTTCGCTGCCGCTTGTCACAGTCGGCGCGTCGAGCACATGCAGCAGGCGCACGGACGCTTCGACGGTCAGCTCGTCGATCGACATCACTTCCATCTGCAAGCGCGTACCGCGTGCATGCACGCCGAGACCCGGCACATGCAGCAGCAGCGGAATCTCTTCAAGGCGCACAAGATCGCCCTTCACCACCGACGCAACCACCTGCTTACGATTCTCCTGCTTCAACCACCGCAGGCACCAGAAGTACTCCATGCGGCGCTGGTGATCGGCATACGCGGTGTAGGTGTCGTCGAAACCTTGCACGACGGCGAACAGATCGGCGTCCTTGGGCTTGAACGGCGCGGCCAGTTTTGCGGTGACGCCATGCTGCACGCAGGCGAGCAATTGCCACTGGTTCACGAGGTCGACGTAGCGGCGCAGCGGCGACGTGCTCCACGCGTATTGCGTGACGCCCAGGCCTTCGTGCGGAGCGGCGTTGGTCTGCATGCGGGTGCGTTTCGGGCCGGTCGGCGCGCCGAACGCACGTTGTGTACGGTAGATACCCGGCACGCCGTGGTCGTGCAGGAATCCGCCCCACGACGAGTTGGCGAGAATCGCGAGCTCCGCGACGATCGTGTCGAGCGGCGACCCGCGCCGGCGCGGTGTAATCGTGATGTGCTCGTCTTCCACGTAGAAGTTGAAATCGGTATTGCGCTGCACTTCGCGGCGCAGGCCATAACCGGCGCGCGCGGTCTGACGCTTTTCGAACAGCGCCTGCGCGAACGGCCACAGCACGGCGATGTCTTCCTTGTGCGGATAATCGCCGGTACCGGCAGCGAGCGCTTCTTCGGTGACCAGTTCGTCCAGCGTGTTGTGGCGCAAATTGTTCTTCACGAACACGCGCTCGGCGCGCGTTTCGCTCGCCACGATTTCCTGCGTCTCGCGATTGATGATCACATACAGCGACAGAGCCGGCCGCAAGCCACCTTCAGCCAGCGTGAACGCTTCGACGACGCTATCCGGCAGCATCGTGATCTTGTCGCCCGGCATATAGACGGTCGACAAACGCGTGCGCGCGATCGCATCGACATCGTCGCCGCGTGCGATGCCGAGCGCCGGCGCGGCGATGTGCACGCCGATCCGCACACGGCCGTCGGCCAGATGCTCGACGGAGAACGCATCGTCGATTTCAGTCGTAGTGATATCGTCGATCGAAAATGCCTGCACATCGGCTTCCGGAAGATCTTCCGGCAACGCGCCAACCGTGACCGGCGGAAAGCCAGTGCCGTGCGGGAAAAATTCGGAGAGGAACTTCGCCTCGTGCAATGCGCGAGCCGACGGAATAGCGCCGCACTCCAGCATCAGCCGTGCCTGCGAGATGCCGCGCGCCGCTGCCGCGCCTTCGAGCGCCTTGTATTCGATCGTGTTCTTGTCGGGCCGGGTAAGCAAAGCCAGCGCCTTGCTCCCGCTGAAGCCTTCCGGCAGACGGCCTGCCTTCAGTTCGTCTTCGTAGCCGGCCTGCACCAGCGCCTGCTGGCGCTTGCGCTCCAGCCCGGCAAGGGCCATCTTGAGTTGCTCCTGCGGCGCGCGCTGATACATGCCGCGGCCCTTGCGGCGAAAATACACCGGCGAACCGTGCATACGCAGCACCAGCGCCGCGCGCTCGATCGAACCAAACGATTCGCCGAAGTACTCGGCGCCAAGCGTGGCAAACGGAAATTCGTCATCCGGCGCGCATTCCCACAGGAAGTCCAGATCGATGTCCTGCGCGGCGGCGTCCGCCTGCTGCATCAACTCGCTGGCGGTCGGCTTTTCGAATTCGATCAGCACATCTTTCGCGCGCACCTTGGCGCGGCGGCCGCCCGGCAACTCGACCTGAAAAGCATCGCCCTGGCGCGACAGCACACTGCCCGCCTTGAAACTGCCCGATTCCTCGAAGAAAACGTTCACTCAATACTCTCGTTCTGACTTGCATTTGCCGGCGTGCCCGATTGAGTTCAGCTATCGGTCACTGCGCGCGGCACGGCAACATGTTCGTGGTAGTGGATCCGCGGCGCGATACGCGCGCCAGCGGCATGAATCTGGTGATCCGCAACGGCCTCGCTGCAGGATCGTCGGCTGTCAGGCCGCTTCGCGCGGCGCCGGCGGCTCGACGTCTTCGGCATCGCAAAAGGCCAGCACCTCGTCGACGTATTGTGCGAATTCGCTGATCGCATGGTCACTCCCTTCGATCAGCGTAGTGCGCGCGCCCGGATAGTGCGCAAGCATTTCACGGTAATCGAGCACTTCGTCGCCAGTGGCAGCCATCAAATAATAGCGTTCGGGGCGCGTGATCGACGTGACGCCGAGCGCGCGCAGCTCATCCAGATGATGCGGCTCGACCGTGATGCTGCCGCCACCGTGCCATAAGGGCTGCTCGCCGAGATAGGCGCTCAGGTCGCGTTGCGGCACGACTGCCGGGTTCAGCAGCACCGCCGGCCAGCCGTGTTTTTCGGCAAGATGCGTGGCGAAGTAGCCGCCAAGCGAACTGCCGATCACCGTGATGTTGTCCGGTTTCGCGGCATCGACCAGCGATTCGGCAAGCGCCACGGTCTCGAACGGCGAAACCGGCAGCATCGGGCAGCACCATTCACCACTGCGACCGAGTTCGACGAGCCGTGCGGCCAGCACGCGTGCCTTGAACGAATTGGGTGACGAACGGAAACCGTGCAGATAAAGGATCACGAAGCGCCTCGCGCGGAAAGTGCGTCGAGCAGCTTCTGATGCACGCCGCCAAAGCCGCCGTTGCTCATCACCAGAATCTGGTCGCCGGGGCGCGCCGCGTGAACCACCGCTTTGACCAGCGCGTCGAGATTGTCGAAAGCCTGCGCTTTGCCACCGAGCGGCGCGAGCGCTTCGCCGAGATCCCAGCCAAGTGCGTCGCGGCCGGCCGGCGCGCCGTAGCCGAACACCAGGTCGGCGTCGGCGAGGCTGGCCGGCAATTGTGCTTTCATCACGCCGAGCTTCATCGTGTTCGAGCGCGGCTCCAGCACGGCAAGGATTCGCGTGTTTTCGCGGCCGACGCGGGCGCGCAGCCCGGCCACCGTGGTTTCGATCGCAGTGGGGTGATGGGCGAAATCGTCGTAGACGGTCACGCCGTCGACACTGCCGCGCACTTCCATGCGGCGCTTCACATTCCGGAAACTCGCCAGCGACTTCGCGGCTTGTGCCGGCGGCACGCCGACATGGCGCGCGGCGGCGATCGCGGCAAGCGCGTTCATGCGGTTGTGCTCGCCCTGCACCAGCCACTCGACGACACCCACGCGCTCGCTGTTGTGATACACGGCGAAACGCTCGTCGACCGGCACGCTGTCTTCCGCCGGCAAGGTTTCCCAGCCGCCTTGTACGCCGAACCGCTCGACTTCGCTCCAGCAACCGCGCGTCAGCACGCGCTCCAGCGCGTCTTCACGACCGTTCGTGACGATTCGGCCAATGCCCGGCACCGTACGGATCAGATGATGGAACTGCATTTCGATCGCTGCCAGATCCGGGAAAATGTCGGCGTGATCGAACTCGAGATTGTTCAGGATCGCGGTTTTCGGCCGGTAGTGAACGAACTTGGAACGCTTGTCGAAGAAGGCCGTGTCGTACTCGTCGGCCTCGATGACGAAAAAGCTGGAATCGGTCAGCCGCGCCGACACGCCGAAATTCAGTGGCACGCCACCGATTAGGAAACCCGGATTGAGACCCGCATCTTCGAGCAGCCAGGTCAGCATCGAACTGGTGGTGGTCTTGCCGTGGGTGCCGGCCACCGCCAGCACCCACTTGCCGTTCAGCACGTGCTCACCGAGCCATTGCGGACCGGAGACGTAAGGCAGGCCGCGATCGAGGATCGCTTCCATCAGCGGGTTGCCGCGCGTAACCACATTGCCGATCACGAACAGGTCGGCGTTGAGGCCATTCAACTGCTCAGCGTCATAACCCTCGATCAGACGAATGCCTTGCGCCTCGAGCTGCGTGCTCATCGGCGGATAAACGCCGGCGTCGCAGCCCGTCACGGTGTGCCCCGCGCCGCGCGCGAGGACCGCGAGTCCGCCCATGAACGTGCCGCAGATACCGAGGATGTGGATGTGCATAAGCCTGTCGTGCCGCGCGGGCGTATTTTGCGAGGGATGGGAGTGCAAGGAAGCGGTCGAAACGACCGTCTGCAAAGGACGCTATTGTAACCGACGCCTCTGAATCACCCTATGAACGGGGCAGTCAAGGTAGCTGGGCACCTTGCCCGCGCAAAGCGCCCGCCGCGAACCGCCCAGAAAGGGCTGACATCAATCTCTAGTATGATTGAGAGATGGTTCGCAAATCACATTTCGATCCGCAGCGCGTGCGTGAGGAAATCGCCATCGCGGCTGCACGGATGATCGCTGAAGACGGTCTGGACTATGCAACGGCCAAGCGTAAAGCGGCACGGCAAGTAGTCGGCGAGAGCCGTGTTGCCGGCGAATGGCTGCCAGATAACGACCAGATCGAAGCAGAAATCCGTGAATATCAGTCGCTCTTCCAGAAAGATAGCCAGCCGGCGCTGTTGCGGCGGTTACGCCGCATTGCCATCGACTGGATGGAGCGGCTCGCGCCGTTCAATCCGTATCTGACCGGCGCGGTGCTCGGTGGCACAGCCGGCGAACAATCGGATATCCACCTTCAGGTGTTCTGCGACAACCCGAAAGAAGTCGCGATCTATTTTCTGAACGCCAACATTCAGTACGACGTTTCGGAGACGCGGCATTTTGCCGGTCGCGGCTACGTCGAGACGCTGAGCTTTCTCTGGCGCCCCACGAACGAAGGGCGCGATGGGGAGCCGGCCGGCATCCACGTCGCCCTGTACGAAACGGACGACTTGCGCGGCGCGGTCCGGGCCGACGCGCGCGGCCGCACCGCGCGCGCGAACCAGCAGGCGGTTCAGGCGCTGCTCGATAGTAGCGACGTCACCTCTTCAACTAATTAGACAGACCTGAAATGAATACGAGACGGATTCTGGCAGGCGCGCTTGTCGCGGTCGCCGCTGCGGGCGGCGGGGTGCTGGCCAATCATTTGCTGAATGGCAGCCCGGAAATTGCTCATGCGACAGAGCCCGCTTCCACGCAAAGCGCAGTCGAGCAGCTTTGGGCCGCACCGGTCACGAATGTCGACGGCAAGCCGCAATCGCTAAGTTTGCTTAAAGGCCACCCAATCGTCGTCAACTTCTGGGCGTCTTGGTGCGGACCGTGTGTCGAAGAGATGCCCGCTCTTTCGCAACTTCAGCGCGAATATGCAAAGAAAGGAATCCAGTTCGTCGGACTTGGCGTCGATTCGGACAAAAACGTTCAGGCGTTCCTGCAGAAGGTGAAAGTAGCCTACCCCGTCTATGTGACCGGATTCGGCGGCGCCGACCTCGCACGCGCGTTCGGCAATACTGCCGGCGCCCTGCCCTTTACCGTCGTAATTGACGCAAAGGGCAACGTCCGCTCGACAAAATTAGGGCAAATCGACCCGCAAGCGCTGAGACAGACGCTCGATGCGCTCTAAATTTCACATTCTTTTGACGATCAGATAGGGGCAAAAGGCGCGAAATTGCGCGCAAATTGCTCAAATTTGAGAGAAGATGGGCGCCCGGAGAGGCGGCGAAAGGTCGCTGAGATCGTTCTGAACGCGCAGGAAACTAGACAAGTTTCTCTAATCAGCGCTAAAGTGCGCCCAATTCCACGGAAAAAGAAGCGACCATGACGCGACTGCTGGTACTGCACGGCCCCAACCTCAATCTTCTCGGCACCCGGGAACCCGAGGTCTACGGCCGCGTGACGTTGCCGCAGATCGATCAGGCGCTGGCGGACCGCGCAGCGGACGCAGGCGTCGAACTCGCGTCGTTCCAGAGCAATCATGAAGGCGCCCTGGTCGATCGCATCCAATCCGGCCGGACTGAAAAAACCGATTTGATACTGATCAATCCCGCCGCGTACACGCACACCAGCGTGGCTATTCGGGACGCACTGGCGGGGGTCGGCATCCCGTTCGTCGAGATTCATCTGTCGAACGTACATCGCCGCGAACCGTTCCGGCATCACTCGTATTTCTCCGACCAGGCAGAGGGCGTGATCTGCGGCCTTGGCTGGAAGGGGTACATGTACGCGCTCGAATTCGCGCTCGACCGGCTGTCCGCCGGCTCATCGCGCGGCTGATTCCAAACACGTCCAATTTAAGCCGGGTATTGCGATTGCACGCGCCGGCACTTTACGCATTGAAAGGGGCTTCCTGATGGATCTACGTAAACTGAAAACTCTGATCGACCTCGTCTCCGAGTCCGGCATTTCCGAACTCGAAGTGACTGAAGGCGAAGGCAAGGTCCGCATCGTCAAGAATGCGCCGCCGGTTTACGTGCAACCGTCTGCTTCCTACGCGCCGCAATACATGCAGCCGGCACCGATCGCGGGCGGCGAAGCGCCGGCCGCGGCAGCAGGCGTCCCGGCCACGCCGGCCGCCGCCGCGCCGCAAGGCCACGTGGTGACCTCGCCGATGGTCGGCACGTTCTACCTGGCGCCGTCGCCGGGCGCCGAGCCGTTCGTCCAGGTGGGCGACACGGTCAAGGAAGGCCAGACGATCTGCATCATCGAAGCCATGAAGCTGCTCAACGAAATCGAGTCGGACAAGTCCGGCGTGGTCAAAGAAATCCTCGTCGACAACGGTCAAGCGGTCGAGTACGGCCAACCGCTGTTCGTGGTCGGCTAACACGGCGCGCTTTGCGTTTGCCGCCCGCGCGCCTGCCCTCCCGGGGCGCGCGACCGATCCTCTAAGGCAGCCTGCGTTGTGATCAGCCCGGCGCCTATTGATGAGTCGAAAAACCGCTATGTTTGAAAAAATCCTTATTGCCAATCGTGGCGAGATCGCGCTTCGTATCCAGCGCGCCTGCCGCGAACTCGGCGTTAAAACGGTCGTCGTCTATTCGGAAGCCGACAAGGAAGCCAAGTACGTGAAGCTCGCCGACGAAGCGGTCTGTATCGGCCCGGCGCCTTCGAATCTGAGCTACCTGAACATGCCGGCGCTGATCAGCGCAGCCGAGGTGACGGACGCCCAGGCGATCCACCCCGGTTACGGCTTCCTCTCGGAAAACGCCGACTTCGCCGAACGCGTCGAGCAGTCCGGCTTCACCTTCATCGGCCCGCGCCCGGAAACCATCCGGATGATGGGCGACAAGGTGACCGCCAAGCAGACCATGATCAAAACCGGCGTGCCCTGCGTGCCGGGTTCTGAAGGGGCGTTGCCGGACGATCCGAAAGAGATCGTGAAAATTGCCCGCCAGGTCGGCTATCCGGTGATCATCAAGGCCGCCGGCGGCGGCGGTGGCCGCGGCATGCGCGTGGTCCACACGGAAGCGGCGCTGGTCAACGCGGTCAACATGACGCGCGAAGAAGCCGGCCGAGCCTTCGGCAACCCGCAGGTCTACATGGAGAAATTCCTGGAGAACCCGCGGCACATCGAAATTCAGATCCTGGCGGATTCGTTCAAGAATGCGGTCTGGCTGGGCGAGCGCGATTGCTCGATGCAGCGCCGTCACCAGAAAGTGATTGAAGAAGCGCCGGCGCCGGGCATCGCGCGCCGTCTGATCGACCGCATCGGTGATCGTTGCGCGGATGCCTGCAAGAAGATGGGCTATCTTGGCGCGGGTACATTCGAATTCCTGTACGAAAACGGCGAGTTCTACTTCATCGAAATGAACACGCGCGTGCAGGTCGAGCATCCGGTGACCGAACTGATCACGGGCGTCGATATCGTGCAGGAACAGATCCGTATCGCGGCTGGCGAGAAGCTCGCGTTCCGTCAGCGCGACATCGTCTTCAAGGGTCATGCTATCGAATGCCGGATCAACGCTGAAGATCCGTTCAAGTTCACGCCGTCGCCGGGACGTTTGACGTCGTGGCATATGCCGGGCGGTCCTGGCATTCGCGTCGATTCGCACGCCTACAATGGCTATTTCGTGCCGCCGAACTATGATTCGATGATCGGTAAGCTGATCGCTTACGGCGCGACGCGCGAACAGGCAATCAAGCGGATGCGCATCGCATTGTCGGAAATGGTCGTCGAGGGTATTCAGACCAACATCCCGCTGCACCGCGAATTGATGCTGGACGCGAAGTTCGTTGAAGGCGGCACCAGCATTCATTACCTCGAAAACCGGCTGGCCGCGAAGCAGCAGGCCGCGCCGGAAGAAGCGTAAGTCATGAGCTACCGGGAACTGATCGCCGAGCTGGCACGCGAGCACGCGGAGGAGTTCTCCGACGCGCTGCTCGAGTTGGGTGCGCTGTCCGTATCGGTTGAAGATGCGGACGCCGACACGCCCGACGAGCAGCCGCTGTTCGGCGAGCCCGGTCTCACGCCGGACCGCGCCGCGTGGCAGCGTTCGCGGGTGATCGCGCTGCTCGCGCCGGAACACGAGCCGGCGGTGTTGCTCACCGCGGCGGCCAATGAACTGGGCCTCGATCCCGCGCCTTCATTCACCGTGCGTGAAGTCGAAGAGCAGGATTGGGTGCGTCTCACGCAATCGCAATTCGATCCGATTTCAATCGGCGAGCGCATCTGGGTCGTGCCCTCGTGGCACGATGCACCGGACCCGGACGCCCTCGTGCTGGAGCTGGATCCCGGCCTCGCATTCGGAACCGGCAGCCATCCCACTACACGTTTGTGTATGGAATGGCTGGAGCAATCGGTGAAGGCGGAGCAATCCGTGCTCGATTATGGCTGCGGCTCGGGCATCCTCGCGATCCTCGCGAAGAAGTGCGGCGCTAACCCGGTGTACGGCATCGATATCGACCCGCAAGCGGTCGAATCGGCGCGTCATAACAGCGAGCGCAACCGGGTAGAAGTCACGTACGGTTTGCCTGACGAGTGCCCCACCGGCGAGTTCGATATCGTGGTCGCCAATATCCTGTCGAATCCGCTCAAGCTGATGGCGGCAATGCTGTCGTCGAAGGTCAAGCCTGGCGGCCGTATCGCGCTATCAGGCATTCTGGCGCGCCAGGCGGACGAAGTGGCGCAGGTCTACGCACAATGGATCGACATCGGCGTATGGCGCGAACACGAAGGTTGGGTATGTCTAACGGGAACGCGCCGCGAAAGCCATTAGAATAAGGCGTATTGTCCAACCAACGGCCTTTCGGCTTACCGGCTCAATATGCTCCTGGCGACGCGTTGCCCCTTCTGCGAAACCGTCTTCCGCCTGCAACCGGCGCAGCTCGCGCTGCGCCGCGGCCTCGTGCGTTGCGGGCATTGCCATGAAGTATTCGACGCATCCAGTAGCCTGTTCGAACTGAACGAGGGCGGCGACTTCTCCTCCGCCAAGCCAGTCGCCGCGACGGCGGCGATCGAGGCTTTGTCCGGCGTACGTCCCAAGGACCCCGATTTCAGCGCTGAAGCCTGGGATCCGTGGGCACCGGCGGCCGACGCCGTGATCGACAACCGTCTGCTTCACAACGCCAGCAATCTGCCGCTCACGCCGGTTTCCACCGGCGTAGGCGTCGCGGTCACACCGCGCCATGCGACCGAGCCGGAACTGCCAGCGAGCGCTGTCACCACGCCGAGTCCTCACGACCACGAACCGATTCTTGCGGACGCGCCGCTCGAACCCTTCGCCTACGAGCCCGACGCGCCGGTGAACGTCCCGCGTGAGCCTTCCGCGCCCCCTGCCAACCCGCCGGCGGAAGCCGCGCCACGGGTCTGGCACAAGACCGAGCGCTCCTCTGAACATTTTGCTCATGCAGACGAACCGGTTCTAAACAAGCCGGCCGCCTTGCATGGGATTCCTGACAATGAACCGCATTTCGGTGGGGCCGCCTCAGGTGTGGCCGGCTTAGGTGGGGCCGCCTCCGGTGCAGCCGGCTTGGGCGCAGCGGCCGGCTTGGGTGCGGCCGCTGCGGGCGGCCTGGGCGCGGGCAGCGGCCGCTCAGGCACGGCCGGCCCAGGTGGCCCGGGCGCAGCCTCATTTGGATCGAGCGGCGAACCTTTCACAGTCCAGCCGGTGCATGACGGCATCGATCCCTTCCCGGTGGTACGCGAAACGCGTCCAGCCGAACCGCGCCGCCTCGGCTGGATCATCGCGGGCTCAGTAGTCGCGGCGCTGCTGGTTATCGCCCTGCTTGCGCAACTCGCCTGGTGGCAGCGCGAAACCGTGCAGGTCTACTTCCCACGTTCACAGACGCTCTATGCGACGGCCTGTGCGCAGCTCGGCTGCCAGATCACACCGCCGCACGACATCGACGGTTTGCAGGTCGAGCCGTCCGATCTGCGGCAGATTGACGGTCCACACAAGCTCGAACTGAAGATGCCGCTGCGCAACCGCTTCAATGTTGCGTTGGCCTACCCGGCCATCGAACTCACGCTGCTCGACGACCAGAACAATGTTGCCGTGCGCCGCGTTCTGTGGCCGCAAGACTATGTCCCACCCGGCACGCCAATCGCGGCCGGCCTGCCTGCGCGTACGACCCAGACCATGATCGTCCATCTCGACACGGGCAATGCGGTCGCTTCCAATTTCCGCGTACAGATTTTTTATCCGTAACGCATCCTTGCGCGCCCGGCACTGACCGGGCGCGTTCACCGTCATTAATGACGAATTTTCGGAGCACAACAACATGAGTCAAGTCACGCTGGGTGGCAACCCGATCGAAGTAGCAGGCACGTTCCCGACCGTGGGCCAGAATGCCCCCACTTTCTCGCTCGTGGGCAAGGATCTGAAGCCGGTGTCGCTGGCTGACTTTGCCGGCAAGCGCAAGGTCCTGAACATCGTCCCGAGCCTCGACACGCCGACCTGCGCCACCTCGACCCGCAAGTTCAACGAAGCCGCAGCCAAGCTGACCAACACGGCTGTGATCGTCGTGTCGGGCGATCTGCCGTTCGCCGCATCGCGCTTCTGCACGACAGAAGGCATCGAGAACGTCGTGACGGCGTCCACGTTCCGCGGCCATGAGTTCGCGCAAGCCTACGGCGTCGATGTGACGAGCGGCCCGCTGACGGGTCTGACGGCACGCGCTGTGGTGGTCGTCGACGAAAACGACAAGGTCGTGCACGCTGAGCTGGTCGGCGAAATCAAGAACGAGCCGAACTACGACGCAGCACTCGCCGCGCTGAAGTAAAACCTTCGCACGCGAACCCCGGCGCCGCGCTTCGTGCGCGGCGCTGTCACATCGTCGCGCCCATTCTCTTTATCGATTTTTACAGGAACGCTCGCCTTGGCTACGCTGATTTGCGGTTCGCTCGCCTACGACAACATCATGACCTTCGAGGGCCGCTTTCGGGATCACATCCTGCCGGAGCAGGTCCACATCCTGAACGTGAGCTTTCTCGTGCCGACGATGCGCCGGGAATTCGGCGGCTGCGCGGGCAACATCGCCTACTCGCTGCATCTGCTCGGTGGCGACGCGCGCATCATGGGGACGCTCGGCGCGATCGACGCGCAGCTCTACATGGACCGCTTCAAGCAACTCGGCCTGTCGACGGAAAACGTACTCCTGGTGCCGAACACCCACTCGGCCCAGGCGATGATCACCACCGATCTGGAAAACAATCAGATCGCCGCATTCCACCCGGGCGCGATGATGCAGTCGCATCTGAATCGCGCCGACCAGGCAAAAGGCATCACGCTCGGCATCGTCGCCCCCGACGGCTACGACGGCATGATCCAGCATTCCGAGCACCTGGCAGCGGCCGGCGTGCCGTTTATCTTCGATCCGGGCCAAGGTTTGCCGCTGTTCGACGGCGAGTCTCTGCGCCGTATGATTGAACTTGCTACTTATGTAGCTGTCAACGATTACGAAGCCAAACTGGTGAGCAACAAAACGGGTTGGTCGATCGAAGAGATCGCCGGCAAGGTCGAGGCGCTGGTTATCACGCTCGGCGAGCAAGGTGCGAAGATCCATCACGCCGGGGACATCGAAGATATTCCGGCGGTAAAGGCACAGCAGGTGCTCGATCCTACAGGTTGCGGCGACGCGTTCCGCGGCGGCTTGCTGTACGGCATCGAGAACAAGCTTGGCTGGGCGACCACCGGGCGTCTGGCGAGCCTGATGGGCGCGCTGAAG
The DNA here is from genome assembly GCF_052682275.1 of Paraburkholderia sp. D1E. Taxonomy (NCBI): domain Bacteria; kingdom Pseudomonadati; phylum Pseudomonadota; class Betaproteobacteria; order Burkholderiales; family Burkholderiaceae; genus Paraburkholderia; species Paraburkholderia sp. D1E. The sequence goes on along the minus strand of NZ_JBQYMB010000001.1, from coordinate 5,046,725 downwards.
ATCGAACACCAGGGCCCGCAAAACTACGCGCCCAGCCGGGCGGAGATCAACGAACGGTTCAAGCAGGCGTTCGGATACGACCTGCAGTAATGCCGCAAGCTATTGGAGTTAGGGAATGAGAACAACGAGTCGCCTGGTAGTGGCCGCCTTGATTGCCGGTTCACTGGCCCTGTCGGGGTGTGCGTATAACAGCAGTTCTGCAGATGTCTACACGGCGTCGCAGGCACAGCGCGAAGAGACGGTCCGCATGGGCACGGTCGACAGCGTTCGGGCCGTGAAGATCAGTTCGAACAACGGCCAGCCGAGTGGCCTGGGCGCGATCGGCGGCGGTGCGTTGGGCGCGGTCGCCGGCAGCGCGATCGGCGGCGGTCGCGGCTCGATCGTGACGGGCATCATCGGTGGTCTGGCCGGCGCCGTGGCAGGCAACGCGGTCGAGAACGGCGTCGCGGTTCACGACGGTCTCGAGATCACCGTGCGACTCGATAACGGCGACATGCGCGCGATCACGCAAAGCGCCACCGGCGAAATATTCCGCGCCGGCGACCGCGTTCGTCTGCTCTCGAGCGGCGGCGTCACGCGCGTCACGCACTAAGCTAGTTTCCCCTCTCGCGCGGCAACGCTTAGCGCGCCGCCGCGGCGACTTCAAACGCATGCCCTCCCCTGTGCATGCGTTTTTTTTCGCCTGCACGTTTTGAGCCGACGCATTTTCAAGCGATGGGCGAGCAGCGAGCGGCGGGCAAAAAAAATCCCGTCGCCAGAAACCCTGGCAACGGGACCCTGACCGAGTAGCGCTCGGTAATGCTACTTAAGCGCTACTCGATCATCGACACACGGTACGACGTGTCGAAGTACTTCTACCGCTTATCCGCCAGTTACGGACGGCTGCCCGTCGGGAACGGCCATGCCGCTGCCGGGTTCAGCGCGGTTTTCACCGACGCCGCCGGTGCGCTCGAGACAGAAGTCGCAGCGGGTGCAGGCGCAGCCTTCTTGGCGACAGCCTTCTTCGCAGGGGCAGCCTTCTTGGCAGGAGCAGCGGCCTTCTTCGCGGCAGCCTTCTTGGCAGGCGCAGCCTTTTTAGCGGCAGCCTTTTTCGCAGGCGCAGCTTTCTTGGCAGCAGCCTTCTTAGCAGGCGCAGCCTTCTTGGCAGCAGCCTTCTTAGCCGGCGCCTTCTTTGCTGCAGCCTTCTTCGCCGGTGCCTTCTTTGCTGCAACCTTCTTCACAGCGGCTTTCTTAGCCGGCGCTGCCTTCTTAGCCGGCGCCTTCTTCGCTGCAACCTTCTTCACTGCGACCTTCTTGGCTGCAACCTTCTTGGCCGGAGCAGCTTTCTTCGCTGCAACCTTCTTCGCCGGTGCTTTCTTCGCTGCAACCTTCTTCGCTGCAACCTTCTTCGCTGCAACCTTCTTCACTGCGACTTTCTTGGCAGCGACTTTCTTCGCCGGAGCAGCCTTCTTAGCCGGTGCCTTCTTGGCTACGACCTTCTTCGCTGCGGGTTTCTTAGCTACGGCTTTTTTGATAGTTGCCATCATTTTCTCCTTCAGGTTTTCAGATGAGAGTCAGTTCAAACTACACCCTTCGTCAAAACCCGTTTCTCGCGGACGCTTCTCAGGGCGCGCGCTACGAAGCGGGCTATTCATCGGCGTACGCAGGTGCTGCGCGCTTACGCTAATGAATGCGGTAAGGCGCGCCGTGCCCTTGGGCACCGCGCGCCAGATCTGGTCGGCGATGAATATCAACGCCGGCAATTGCTTGATCGGGCCGCTGGCGACAACGCCGGCGGCTTTTTCCGGGGGGAAGTTTGCCCATCCCACTGAAGGGTTCGCAAAGTGCCAGCCATGTTTGTGGACCGCGAAGGCACGCGACGCACCGGGCACAATTTGCATCAGGCGGTTCTGCTCCTAACTAAATTGCCGCGGCCGAAGCCTGCCGGCATCCCCAAAATGAATGCATCTGCGACACGAACCCGGATCACTCCCAGGTTAGCGCGCCGCCAGTCTGATATTCGATCACTCGCGTCTCGAAGAAGTTGCGTTCCTTCTTCAGGTCGATCATCTCGCTCATCCACGGGAACGGGTTTTCCTCGTTCGGGTACAGCGGATCGAGACCGATCTGCTGGCAACGACGGTTGCAGATGAAGCGCAGATAGCTCTTGAACATCGACGCATTGAGGCCGAGCACCCCGCGCGGCATCGTATCTTCTGCGTAACGATATTCAAGTTCGACCGCTTGCTGGAAGATTTCGCGGATTTCCGCGCGGAACTCAGCCGTCCAGAGTTGCGGGTTTTCGAGTTTGATCTGGTTGATCAGGTCGATGCCGAAATTGCAGTGCATCGACTCGTCGCGCAGGATGTATTGGTACTGTTCCGCCGCGCCGGTCATCTTGTTCTGGCGACCCAACGCCAGGATTTGCGTAAAGCCGACGTAGAAGAACAGACCTTCCATCACACAGGCGAACACGATCAGCGAGCGCAGCAGGGTCTGGTCTGCCTCGAGCGTGCCGGTCTTGAAGGCCGGGTCGGTCAGCGTATGGATGAACGGAATCAGGAATTCGTCTTTCGCGCGGATCGAGGAAACCTCGTGATACGCGTTGAAGATTTCGCCTTCGTCGAGGCCCAGGGACTCGACGATGTACTGGTAAGCGTGCGTGTGGATCGCCTCTTCGAATGCCTGGCGCAGCAGGAACTGGCGGCATTCGGGCGCCGTGATGTGGCGGTAGGTGCCCAGCACGATGTTGTTGGCGGCCAGCGAGTCTGCCGTCACGAAGAAGCCCAGGTTGCGCTTGACGATGCGGCGCTCGTCTTCGGTCAGCCCGTTCGGGTCTTTCCAGAGGGCGATGTCGCGCGACATGTTCACTTCTTGCGGCATCCAGTGGTTGGCGCAACCAGCCAGATACTTTTCCCAGGCCCACTTGTATTTGAACGGCACCAACTGATTGACGTCGGTCTGGCCGTTGATGATGCGCTTGTCGGCGACATTGACACGCGACTCGGAAACGGCAGCGGTTCCGGTAGCGTGAGAGACGGAAGCAACGGGAGCGACAGCAATGTCGTTCGCGAAGACGTCTTGAGCCGAGGGAGCGTGAGGAGCGGAACGCGTTCCGACTTGCGAACCGACAGCCGATCCCGCCGCGTTGCGCAACACATTCTGTTGCGTAGCGCTCGAGGGAGTTACGGCAGTGATCTCGTCATCCCAGTTGAGCATAAATGTCACCATCAATTTAGAACGGTTTGTACCATCTTTTCACGAGCGATAAAAGAGTTCGCTGATGAAAAATCCTGTTTTCGATTCGCGTTGCTACGTTCATACAACACTTTGTTCAACAGACTGTGTGTGTCGCCTCATGTGAAGCGTGTTGAACATGTGTCGTCGAAGTGCTTCGCGAACTCGAAGAGCAACGTGTCGAAGCGACGTTTCGCTGCTCTATCTATCTGTATTGCGGAGCGTGTTTGCAGCGTCTTGCGATTGCTTCCTGCTGCCTCGTGTCTGCCTGTTCGTCAGTGCTAGCGAGGCGAAGTTCAATGCAATGTCGAGCGATGCATCTGGCCGGCTGTGTCGATCGACCCTCGACCGGAGCGTTTGCTGAGCGCTTCATGTCGAGCGCTTCGTCTGTGTTACCGACTGCTGACCGCTTCATCTACTGCTTGTTACCGCTTCACGACTTCAGTTGCTTGCCGTGCTTCGCTGCTTGTCGACGAGCGGCGCAACTTCGATTTCGTTTCACCGCGCCGCTCGTCTACTTCACTTCTGCATCACCTCTATCAGGCTTGCTGATCGCTGCATGCGGGTCTTTACCTACAACCCGTTCAGCAAACAGCGATCCTGCCGCCTGCTTCGTACTCGCCTCACGCTTGAATCACGGTCGCGAGAGGTTCTTACTGGCAAGCCTCGCATTCGTCGAAACCCGGATCGCCCGGACGCATCATGCACACCGGACCATCCGCTTCCGGTGCTGCTTCGACTGCAACGGCCGGCGCTGCCGCCGCTGCCTGGATGCCGCCCGAAGCTGCACCGCCGCTGGCGCCAAAGCCGCCTGCCGCGCCACCGCCGACACCACCCGAACCTTCGCCGCCACCCGAGCTCACCGCGTTCAGCGCGCCGTGAGCAACCGTCGACTTCTCGACGTGCGTCGCCGCCATCGTGCGGAGGTAGTAAGTCGTCTTCAGACCGCGTACCCATGCAAGCTTGTAGACTTCATCGAGCTTCTTACCCGACGCGCCGCCCATGTAGATGTTCAGCGACTGCGCCTGGTCGATCCACTTCTGACGACGCGAGGCCGCTTCGACCAGCCACACCGGATCGAGTTCGAACGCGGTCGCGTAGATCGCGCGCAGGTCGGCCGGGATGCGGTCGATGCGTGACAGCGTGCCGTCGAAGTACTTCAGGTCGGCGACCATCACTTCGTCCCACAGACCGCGTTCCTTCAGGTCGCGCACCAGGTAGTCGTTGACCACCGTGAATTCGCCCGACAGATTCGACTTCACATACAGGTTCTGGAACGTCGGCTCGATACAGGCCGACACGCCGATGATGTTCGAGATGGTTGCCGTCGGTGCGATTGCGACGCAGTTCGAGTTGCGCATGCCGTAGATGGCGATGCGCGAACGCAGTTCGGTCCAGTCCATCGATTCGCTCGAATCGACTTCGACATAGCCGCCGCGCGCTTCGGCCAGCAGCTTCACCGAGTCTTGCGGGAGGATGCCGCGGTCCCACAGCGAGCCGCGGTAGCTGGAGTAACGGCCACGTTCCTGGGCCAGTTCGGTCGACGCGTAGTAAGCGTAGTAGCAAACCGCTTCCATCGACGTATCGGCGAACGCCACCGCCTCTTGCGACGCGTACGGCGTGCGCAGCAGGTGCAGGCAATCCTGGAAGCCCATGATGCCCATGCCGACCGGACGGTGCTTCAGGTTCGAGTTACGCGCCTTGGCAACCGCGTAGTAGTTGATGTCGATCACGTTGTCGAGCATGCGCATCGCCACGCTGACGGTGCGCTTCAGCTTGTCGTGGTCGAGCACCAGCGTGCCGTCGGCCTGTTCCTTCAGGTGGGCGACGAGGTTCACCGAGCCGAGGTTGCAGACGGCGATTTCGGCGTCGCTGGTGTTCAGCGTGATTTCCGTGCACAGGTTCGACGAGTGGACGACACCGACGTGCTGTTGCGGCGAGCGCACATTGCACGGATCCTTGAACGTGATCCACGGGTGGCCGGTTTCGAACAGCATGCCCAGCATCTTGCGCCACAGTTGCGCCGCCGGGATCTTCTTGAACAGCTTGATCTCGCCGCGCGCGACCTTGTCTTCGTAAGCCGTGTAAGCCGTTTCGAATTCCGCGCCGAACTTGTCGTGCAGATCCGGGCAGGTGGACGGCGAGAACAGCGTCCAGTCACCGCCTTCGTGCACGCGCTTCATGAACAGATCGGGAATCCAGTTCGCCGTGTTCATGTCGTGGGTGCGGCGACGGTCGTCGCCGGTGTTCTTACGCAACTCGAGGAATTCTTCAATGTCCAGGTGCCACGTTTCCAGGTACGCGCACACCGCGCCCTTCCGCTTGCCACCCTGATTGACTGCCACAGCCGTGTCGTTGACGACCTTCAGGAACGGCACGACGCCTTGCGACTTGCCGTTGGTACCCTTGATGTGCGAACCGAGCGCGCGCACGCGCGTCCAGTCGTTGCCCAGACCGCCGGCGAATTTCGACAGCAGCGCGTTTTCCTTCAGCGCTTCGTAGATGCCGTCGAGATCGTCGTCGACTGTGGTCAGGTAGCAGGACGACAGTTGCGAGCGGCGGGTGCCCGAGTTGAACAAAGTGGGCGTGGACGACATGAAGTCGAAGCTCGACAGCACCTTGTAAAACTCGATCGCGCGCGCTTCGCGGTCGATCTCGTTCAGCGACAGACCCATCGCGACACGCATAAAGAATGCCTGCGGCATTTCGATGCGCACGCCGTCGTGATGCAGGAAGTAGCGGTCGTACAGCGTTTGCAGGCCGAGGTAGCCGAATTGCAGATCGCGGTTGTTGTCGAGTGCGGCGCCGAGGCGCTTCAGGTCGAACTGCAGCAGCTTGTCGTCGAGCAGTTCGGCTTGCACGCCGCGCTTGATGAATTGCGGGAAGTACTCGGCGTAGCGCTCGCCCATTTCCGTTTGCGTGACTTCTTCTTCGAGAATCTCGCGGCGGATCGTGTGCAGCAGGATGCGCGCGGTGACCTGGCTGTATGCCGGGTCCTTTTCGATCATTGTGCGGGCAGCCAGAATCGCTGAGTCGTAGACCTGGGTCATCGGCACGCCGTCGTACAGATTCTTGACCGTTTCCGCGATGATCGGATCGGCGCTCACGGCGTCGCCCAGGTTCGAGCAAGCCAATTCGATGATGCCGCGCAGTGCAGCCATGTCGAGCGGACGCGTCACGCCGTTGTCGGTGACGTTCAGGCCCGGCGTGTTAGCAACGATCTGGTCGTCATGACCGCGCGCCTGGGTGCGCTTCTCGCGATACAGCACGTACGCACGCGCGACGTTGTGTTCGCCGCCGCGCATCAGCGCGAGTTCGACCTGATCCTGGATGTCTTCTATATGGAACGTGCCGCCGTTCGGACGGCTGCGCACGAGTGCACGCACCACGCTCTGCGTAAGTTGCTCGACCAGTTCGCGCACGCGAGCCGACGCCGCGCCTTGACCACCGTTGACAGCCAGAAATGCCTTCGTCACTGCGATGGCGATTTTCGACGGCTCGAACGACACCACGCTGCCGTTACGACGGATCACCTTGTAGTCGGCATAGGTCACCTGCGGCGCAAGCGCCTGTGCGCCTTGTGTCTGGCCGAAGGCCTGGCCAGTCGGTGAGCCCTCATACCGGGTCGTCACGTTGTCGGTGGTTTGCATGTGCAAAGCTCCTGGTCTTGGAAATGGTGCGGAGAAAGCCGCGGATTATTAAAACGAACGCTGCGCCGCCGCGTGCGCAAGCGATGGTGTGCAGGAAAAAGGCCGGCTGAGCCGGGTGGCGGAATGCGACAGCGATGAAGCCTGGTTCGAACTTGTAACGGTCTTCATCATGTGTGTCGCGATCACTTGCTGTGCCCTTTTCCTGAATGCTTCTGGATGCCGCCGGAAGTCACTACCGGCCGCGCCGCAGGAATTTTTTCGCTGCCTGGAATGCTTGCGGCGCCATGCTCGGGGAGCGAGGCGCCGCATAACTTATGCACTCAGTTATGCACAGAGTTATACACACCGGACACTATATATAGTGCGAAACTGAATTTCTGGCACCAAGTATAGTGGAGTTTCAAGACAGGTCAAATCGATTTATTTGCTTTTGAAGACTTGACATCTGGATCGCGCGACGCAAACCCGCCGCCCGCAGAACAAGGCTGCGCCTCGCTCTGCACGTATCACGCGAAGTCGCGCGAAGGGTCGTTACGGCGCGTTGGAAAACTTGAGATAGGGGAAGTACTGATCCGCTAACGCGGTGTCGCGCTGCAGACGCTGCCACTCGAAATGGGGCCCTGGATCGGTTTTGCGGCCGGGGGCAATGTCCGAGTGACCGGCAAGTCCCTCGACCGGATAGCGAGCCTTGAGCGCTGTCACAAGCGCACTGAGCGTGCGGTATTGCGCCGCTTCGAAAGCAGTCGTGTCACTGCCCTCCAACTCGATGCCGATCGAGAAATCGTTGCAGCGCTCACGCCCGAAAAAATTCGATGGGCCGGCGTGCCACGCGCGCTCGTTGCAGGACACGAATTGCTCAAGCGCGCCGTCGCGATGGATCACAAAGTGCGCGGACACCCGTACGCCGCGCAAATGCGTGTCGTAGTAAGGGTGGGCGTCGCAGTCGAGCGTGTTCTGGAACAGCTCGGCGATCGCCGTGCCGCCAAACTCATTGGGCGGCAGGCTGATGTTATGGATGACGATCAGCGTCGGCACGGCCCCGTCGGGCCGCGCTTCGAAATTCGGCGAAGGCAGTTTGCGTGCGGCGGCGACCCAACCGTCGGCATCGACGGTGAACGCGACGCTCATCGAGCGTCGCGGCCCGTGGGATGCGCGCCGTGACGCTGTGCATGTGCGGCGCTGCAGAACGGCTGCCCGGCCACCACCACGGAATCGCTTTTCGGCGCGTGCACGCCGCACTCGGCACAACGGATCATCGGCTCCGCGAGCTGCGGCTGCGCTTGCGCGGAGGCGGGCCCACGCGCGCCGCCATTCGGGCCACTCTGGCCTTTTGCACCAGCAGCGCCATTCGCACCGGCACCTCCGGCGCGTTGCGACGCTTGCGCGTCATGACGACGCAGCGCCTTGACCAGCCACTGGCCAACGATGAACAACAGGATCAGCAGAAAAATTTGTCGCATAGCAGGGCACTCACACTACAGCACGGTGCAACAGCACCTCGAATACAAAACGGCTGCCGACGTACGCCAGCAGCAGCGCGACGAACGACGCCAGCACCCAGCGCAATGCCGCACGGCCGCGCCAGCCGGAAACCTTGCGCGCAGTCAGCAGCGCGCCAAACATCACCCAGGAAAGAATCGCGAAAACGGTCTTGTGATCGAGCCGCAACGCGCGGTCGACCAGTTGCTCGCTGAACATGATGCCCGAGAGCAGCGTCAGCGTGAGCAGTACGAAGCCGGCGCCGATCAGACGGAACAGCAGCTTTTCCAAAGTCAGCAACGGCGGCAGCGTGTCGAGCCAGCTCGACAGCCAGCCGTTGCCCGCCGCAGCCGCGTTCCGTTGCGACACACCGCCGCGCATCGCGTGCAGACGCCGTTCGACCAGCAGCATCAGAATCGCGTGCAGTGCCGCGATCGCGAACAAACCGTACGCGATATTGGCGATCAGGAAGTGCAGCTTGAACATCGGCGCGGCCGAATACGGCAGTACGCGCACGCCGTTGAACGCCAGCGGTAATAGAGAAGCGACGCAGGCCAGCGGCAACACCAGCAAGCGAAGGCCGTCGAGCGGAAAGAAAAAACTCTCGATCCAGTAGATGCCGGCGCCAAGCCAGAACATGGCCGACAGCGCGAACGCGAAACCGAACACCATCGCGTTCTGGGGAAAGATGGTGGTATGCAGCAGCACGCCGTGCGCGAGCAGCGCGACAAACAGCAGCGCGCGGCCCGACGTGCTCATACCCGAGGCGGCCGAAACGCTCGCGGCGACGGGCACCGCCGGCACGCTCTCGAGCATGGGGCGCAACGCGGCGTGCCGGTGCGAGCGCCAGCCGGCCACGGCGAGACCGCCGTAGAGGAGCGCAGTGAGGGCATACAGTACAATATCCATATTCGAAGTTTACACTAGGCCCCTGCTCCGCGACGTCTTCCACTTCGCGCCCCGCTCCGGCCGCACTGTTCATCGCTCCCCATGCTCGACAATCTGACTCAACGGATGGCGCGCGTCGTCAAGACGCTGCGCGGCGAAGCCCGGCTCACCGAGGCGAACACCCAGGAAATGCTGCGCGAGGTGCGCCTCGCGCTTCTCGAGGCGGACGTGGCGCTGCCCGTCGTGCGCGAGTTCATCGCCAAAGTGAAGGAAAAAGCGCTTGGCGAAGAGGTCATCAGCAGCTTGTCGCCGGGACAGGCGCTGGTCGGCGTGGTGCAGCGCGAGCTGACCGCGATCATCGGCGGCGACTATGAAGGCAAGGCGGTCGAGTTGAATCTCGCCGTCACGCCGCCGGCCGTCATCCTGATGGCGGGTCTGCAAGGCGCCGGTAAGACGACCACGGTCGGCAAGCTCGCCAAGCTCCTGCGCGAAAAGTACAAAAAGAAGGTCCTGACCGTTTCGTGCGACGTTTACCGCCCGGCCGCTATTGCGCAGTTGAAGATGGTGACCGAGCAGGTCGGCGCGGACTTCTTCCCGTCGGAGCCGGATCAGAAACCGGTGGATATCGCGCGCGCCGCGGTGGATTGGGCCAAGCGCCACTACCACGACGTGCTGCTGGTCGATACGGCCGGCCGTCTGGGTATCGACGAAGCGATGATGCAGGAAATCACCGCGTTGCACAGCGAACTGAAACCGGCGGAAACGCTGTTCGTCGTCGACGCGATGCTGGGTCAGGATGCGGTCAACACCGCGAAAGCCTTTAGCGACGCATTGCCGCTCACCGGCGTCGTCCTCACCAAGCTCGACGGCGATTCGCGTGGCGGTGCTGCGCTGTCCGTGCGTCACGTGACAGGCAAACCGATCAAATTCGTCGGCGTCGCCGAAAAGCTCGACGGGCTCGAAATTTTCTACCCGGATCGCATGGCGAACCGGATTCTCGGCATGGGCGACATTCTCGCCCTCGTCGAAGAAGCACAGAAGGGCGTCGACGTACAAGCCGCGCAGAAGCTAGCTGACAAGGTCAAGAAGGGCGGCGACTTCGACCTCAACGATTTCCGCGCGCAGCTAACGCAGATGAAGAGCATGGGCGGCCTGTCGTCGCTCATGGACAAACTGCCCGCGCAGTTCCAGCAGGCCGCGGCCGGCGCCAATATGGGCATGGCCGAATCGCAGATGCGCCGCATGGAAGGCATCATCAATTCCATGACGCCCCTGGAGCGCGCCAAGCCCGATCTGATCAAGGCCACCCGCAAGCGCCGCATTGCCGCCGGCGCAGGCGTGCAGGTGCAGGAAGTCAACCGCATGCTGAATCAGTACGACCAGATGCGCACGATGATGAAGAAGCTGAAGGGCGGCAATTTGCAGAAGATGATGCGCGGCATGAAGGGCATGATGCCCGGCATGCGCTAAGCTTTAGCAAAGACGGCGGCGCGCGTGCTTCTGTGCATGAACAAAGGCACGCGTGGCTGACTCCGGATTGGTGCGGGTTTATTCTGTACCGCACGCCGCCGTCCCCAAGGGGACTTCCTTCGGGGCGTTCTCACCCACACTATGTATACAGTTACCGCCCGTCAGACGTCATGAACCGCGAAGAAGCTCTCCACATTTTTAGCCACTCCGAAGAAATCGTTTCGGCCGACGACGTCAATGCGTCGATCAGCGGCATGGCTGCCGCCATCCGCAATGAGATGAGCGAGGACTTCCCGCTCGTGCTGTCGGTAATGGGCGGCGCGGCGGTGTTCACCGGCATGCTGCTGCCCCACCTCGATTTCCCGCTCGAGTTCGACTACATCCATCTGACCCGCTACCGCAACACCACCAAGGGCGGCAGCGAGATGCAGTGGCGCGTGGCGCCGGCTGAGTCGGTGAAGGATCGCGTCGTGCTGGTGCTCGACGACATCCTCGACGAAGGCGAAACGATGGCCGCGATCCGCGACCGCATTCTTGCGATGGGCGCGAAGCGTTTCCTGAGCGCGGTGCTGTGCGAGAAGATCATTCCGAAGGCGAAGCCGCTGCATCCGGATTACTGTGGCTTTGAAGTGCCGGACCGCTACGTGTTCGGTTGTGGAATGGACGCCAAGGGCTACTGGCGCAACCTGCCGACCATTCGGGCGTTGACCGAGGGTGCCTAAAGCCTGGTTGCTGTAACAGCGCCATTTGAGGCGCGGCGTCGACGTAAAAAAAGCGACCCACGGGCCGCTTTTTTGTTTATCAGGCTTGCTGATCGCACTGCTCCGCTGCCCTGTTGAATCCCGCACCAGATATCGCTCAAAGTTGATGCACGAAAGAGCGGATACCGCCGAGCATCATTTCGACTGAGATCGCCACCAGCACCAATCCCATCAGCCGTTCGAACGCCATCATGGTGCGCTCGCCAAGCCACGCCTGAATGCGCTCCGCCAGCATCAGCACGATCGCGCAGACAACCATCGTGACGGTCAGCGCACCGATCCATTCGTACATCTTGCCGGGCGCCTGTGATGTCAGCAGCATCACCGTAGCGAGCGCCGACGGGCCCGCCAGCGCAGGAATGGCCAGCGGCACGATGAGCGGCTCGCCACCCCGCGTGTCGCCACCGAACGGACCGTCTGGATGCGGGAACACCATTCTGAGCGCGATCAGAAACAACACGATCCCGCCACCGATGCGCAACGACTGATCGGTCAGGCTCATCATCCGCAGGAAGCCGTCGCCGACCACCATGAAGACCAGCAGGATCGCGAAGGCGATCGCCACCTCACGGAGAATGACGATCGTGCGCCGCTTCGGCGACACGCCCCGCAGGCAACTGATAAAGAGCGGAATGTTGCCGAGCGGGTCGGTGATCAGAATCAGCAGGATCGTCGCGGACAGGAAGGTGTACTCCACAGTCCGCTCCGCTTACTGCGCCAACGCGGCGCGAACTTTGCCAATCACGGTTTGCGCGGCGTCTTCGACCGGCAGCAGCGTCGCTTCAGCATCGCGGCGGCCTTGATACTCGAGCTTGCCGTCCTTGAGACCACGATCGCCGATCACCAGACGATGCGGCACACCGATCAGCTCCCAGTCGGCGAACATCACGCCCGGACGCTCACCACGGTCGTCGAGGATCACGTCGATGCCCGCTTCGACCAACTCCGCGTACAGCTTGTCGGCCTGTTCGCGCACAGCTTCGCTACGGTCATAACCCATCGGGCACAGCACGACTTCAAACGGCGCGATCGATTCCGGCCAGATGATGCCCTTGTCGTCGAAATTCTGTTCGATCGCCGCGCCCAGAATACGCGTGATGCCGATGCCATAGCAGCCCATTTCCATCTGCCGCGGCTTGCCGGTCTCGTCGAGACACATCGCGTTCATCGCTTCCGAATACTTTGTGCCGAGCTGGAACACGTGGCCGACCTCGATGCCACGGCAGATGTCGAGCACGCCCTTGCCGTCCGGCGACGGATCGCCCTTCTTCACATTGCGGATATCGGCGATGACCGGCTCCGGCAGATCGCGGCCCCAGTTCACGCCGGTGATGTGGTAATCCACCTCGTTCGCGCCAACCACGAAGTCGCTCATGTTCGCGACCGTGCGATCCGCAACGACCTTGACCGGCTTCTTCGTGTTGATCGGACCGAGGTAACCCGGCGGCGTGCCGAAGGTCTCGATGATCTCGGCCTCGGTGGCCATGCGGAATTCTGCGAGGCCCGGCAGCTTGCTCGCCTTGATCTCGTTCAGATCATGATCGCCACGCAGCATCAGCAACCAGATGGTCGGCTCCGCGCCTTCGTTTTCGGTGGCGAGGACGATCGACTTGATGGTGCGCTCGAGCGGAATGTTCAGCAGCTCGGCAACGGCTTCACACTTCGCCTTGCCCGGCGTTGCCGTCTTCTTCATTTCTTCGACCGGCGCCGCGCGTTCCTTGTAGAGCGGCAACGCTTCAGCCGCTTCGACGTTCGCTGCGAAATCCGAGGTCGGGCAATAGGCGATCGCGTCTTCGCCAGTGTCGGCGATCACGTGGAATTCATGTGAACCGCTGCCGCCGATCGAACCGTTGTCCGCTGCCACTGCACGGAAATCCAGACCAAGGCGCGTGAAGATACGCACGTACGCGTCGTACATCTTGCGATACGACTCGCGCAGGCCTTCCACGTCTTTGTCGAACGAGTAGGCGTCTTTCATGATGAACTCGCGGCCACGCATCAAGCCGAAACGCGGACGGATCTCGTCGCGGAACTTCGTCTGGATCTGGTAGAAGTTCACCGGCAATTGGCGATAGCTCTTGATCTGGCCGCGCGCGATGTCTGTTACCACTTCTTCGTGGGTCGGTCCGAACACGAAATCGGATTGTTTGCGATCCTTGAAGCGCAGCAGTTCGGGACCGTATTTTTCCCAACGGCCCGATTCCTGCCACAGCTCCGCCGGCTGCACCGACGGCATCAACAACTCGATCCCGCCTGCCCGGTTCATTTCTTCGCGCACGATGGCTTCCACCTTGCGAATCGAACGCAGGCCGACCGGCAGGTAGTTATAGATACCGCCGGCGACGCGGCGGATCATGCCGGCGCGCACCATGAGCTTGTGGCTGACGATCTCGGCGTCGGCGGGCGCTTCTTTCAGCGTGCCGATAAAGAAACGGGAAGCTTTCATTCAGATTTTCCAAAAGCGGCGGCTCCGGAGGGACCGCCCGAAAGGTGAAAACGGTGGGGAAACCGACACAGACCCGGCTTGGAGCCGGCACGGACTCGCCGAACACCCGGCCAAGGTCTGGCCAAGCCCCGGCAAACGCCCTGCACATACCAGGCAAAACCCGCGCAAAACCGGCCCGCCCGGGGCCCCGAAGCCACCGCGCAAAGCCTTTGCAGCAAGGGATAAGGCACGGAAAGACTGACAGGCTACCGCAAACGCGGGCCTTTTGCGGCGAATCGTTCCAATCTGGTGCGATTCGGTGCGTCGGGTCCGTTATCTGTTTATAATCAAAGCAATTTTAAAGGATTCGAAGGTGGTTGTATGCTGGATCGTGAAGGCTTTCGCCCGAACGTCGGCATCATCCTCTTGAACGCACACAACGAGGTGTTTTGGGGCAAACGGCTCCGTGAACATTCCTGGCAGTTTCCGCAAGGGGGCATCAAGTACGGAGAGACCCCCGTGCAAGCGATGTATCGGGAGTTACACGAAGAAACCGGGCTGCATCCTGAGCACGTCAAGGTGATTGGTCGCACGCGCGACTGGTTGCGTTACGAGGTGCCTGACAAGTTCATCAAGCGCGAAGTACGCGGTCATTACCGCGGCCAGAAACAAATCTGGTTTTTACTCCGGATGGTTGGACGCGATTGCGACATCTGCTTGCGCGCCACCGACCACCCTGAGTTCGATGCGTGGCGCTGGAACGAGTACTGGGTGCCACTCGACTGTGTGATCGAGTTCAAGCGGGATGTGTATCAGTTGGCGCTGACGGAGCTATCCCGTTTCATGCGCCGGGCTGCGCCGCGTGCGGAAAAACCTGGCGGGCACCATGGGCCGCGTTATCCCCGGATAGCGTCGTCAATGGAAAGTCCGCCGGATTCGACAATGATGACGGTCACCGCCTCGGTGACCACCCTCAGCATCGAAACGTCGATTCACACGACGATCGTGTCTGATTGCGGTCCGGGCTCCGGGGCGGTAGCCGAGGTTGGCTCCGCGTCGGAACGCGAAGACGAATCGGATCGCGAAACCGCCGGCTCGTTGTTCCGTCCTGGCGTACGCAATTAACAACTCTGTGCGGCTGTCCACGCCGCCTCTCTCTGGCGCGGCTCAATGAGCCGCGCCAGTGTTTCGAGGAAACCATATTGAAAGCACTTGCTCTCGTCGTGGCGTGCGTCGCCACCGGCGCCCTGCTGGCTGGTTGCGCCAGCAAACCCTCCAATAAAGACGACAGCGCGTTCGCCTACCTGCTGGACCGGCCGACCAACTGGGTGGAAAACAAAGTGGACACCTTGCCGCCACTGCCGCAAGACTCGAATCTTCTTCCTTTCGAGGTCTCCGGCAACACGCCGTTGCAGTTCGCGATCGATAGAAATTCGCTGAGCGTCGGCACCGACGGCGTGGTGCGTTACACCGTTGTCGTAACGAGCCCAAGCGGCGCGCGCAACGTGAACTACGAAGGAATTCGCTGCGACACGTATGAATGGCGCCAGTACGCGGGGCTGAACGCCGATCACGACGGCTGGGACCAAACCGTCGCCAACGACTTCAGGCGCATCGAGAACGGTGCGCTGAACGCCTATCAGGCAGCGCTGTATCAGGATTATTTCTGCGCGAACAAGATGCCCACGGCCACCGCGAAGCAGATTGTTGAGAACATCCGCTACAAGCGCACGCAGACTTCGCTGGTTCACTAAGCCAGTTTTCGCGGGCGTACTTCGAATCTGAAAAGCCGCCGCGGACGTGAAAAAGCCGTTCCAGCTCACACTGAAACGGCTTTTTTGTCTGTCGCATGTATCTTGCCGGGAAATCAGACCAGCACAAGATTGTCGCGGTGGATCACCTCAGGCTCCAGCATATAGCCGAGCACCGATTCAATCTCACCACTCGGACGCCGCTGGATCAGCTTGGTTTCCGCGCTGCTGTAGTTCGTCAGGCCACGCGCTACTTCACGGCCCGCCGCACTCAGGCAAGCGATTACTTCGCCGCGCGCAAACGCGCCTTGCACACCGACAATGCCGATCGGCAGCAAGCTCTTACCGCCTTCGGTCAGTTTTTCGACTGCACCGTCGTCGATCACCACGTGGCCGCGCACCTGCAGGTGATCGGCCATCCATTGCTTGCGCGCCGCGATGCGTGCCGTGCGCGCGATCAACTGCGTGCCGATCGCTTCGCCCGAGGCCAGCCGCGACAATACGTCCGCTTCACGTCCGCTCGCGATCACCGTATTGGCGCCGCTGTGCGCCGCGCGTTTGGCGGCGAGAATCTTGGTCAGCATGCCGCCACGGCCCAAGCTTGAACCCGCGCCACCCGCCATTGCTTCGAGCTCGGGCGCACCGGCATCGGCCTGCTGAACCAGCGTTGCGTTCGGGTCCTTGCGTGGGTCGGCGGTAAACAGCCCTTGCTGATCGGTGAGGATGACGAGCGCGTCGCCTTCGATCAGATTCGCGACCAATGCTCCCAGCGTGTCGTTGTCGCCGAACTTGATTTCGTCAGTAACGACTGTGTCGTTCTCGTTGATGATCGGCACGACGCCCAGACGCAGCAGCGTCAGTAACGTGGAGCGAGCGTTCAGATAGCGTTCGCGGTCGGCAAGATCGGCGTGAGTCAGCAGAATCTGCGCGGTCTGGATCGAATGCTCAGCAAAGCGGCTTTCGTAGACTTGCGCAAGGCCCATCTGACCAACAGCCGCGGCCGCCTGCAATTCGTCGATTTCGCGTGGCCGCTTGGTCCAGCCAAGCCGCTGCATGCCTTCGGCAATGGCGCCCGAACTAACCAGCACCACTTCCTTGCCTTGCGCGCGCAGTGCGGCAATCTGAGCGGCCCAGCGGCCGATTGCTGCATGATCGAGGCCGCGCCCGTCATTAGTGACGAGGCTCGAGCCGACTTTCACTACCAATCGCCGTGAATCTGCGATGACGGAACGCATTGTGCGCGGTCTCCCAAGATGACGCGTGATGCATGCCGGCAGCCCTCACGGACGCCGGCGCTCAGGCTTGCTATTACTGCGGGTCGACGCCGGAGTCGTCCGGAGCAGCGGCCGGTGCTTCCGGTTTCTCGCGGAAACGCACATCAGCGGCGAGATCTTCGGCTTCAGCTGCGCGCTGCGCGTCTGAATGCGCGGCGATGTGGTCATACACCGCGTAACAAAGACTCTCGCAACCCTGACCGGTCAGCGCCGAGATTTCGAACACCGGACCCTCCCAGCCGTAGCCTTCGATGAATGCCGACACGCGCGCTTCGCGCTCGTCTTCGGGCACCATATCAAGCTTGTTGAGCACCAGCCAGCGCGGCTTCTCATAGAGCAGTTCGTCGTACTTGCGCAGTTCGTTGACGATCGCCTTGGCTTCCGCAACCGGATCGACAGCTTCGTCGAACGGCGCCAGGTCAACGATATGCAGCAGCAGACCGGTACGCTGCAGGTGACGCAGAAACTGGTGACCGAGGCCGGCGCCTTCTGCCGCGCCTTCGATCAGGCCAGGAATGTCGGCAATCACGAAGCTGCGACTCGGCCCGACACGCACCACGCCGAGATTGGGCGCGAGCGTCGTGAACGGGTAATCCGCGATTTTCGGCCGCGCATTCGACACCGACGAGATGAAGGTCGACTTGCCGGCGTTCGGCATGCCGAGCAGACCGACGTCGGCCAGCACCTTCAATTCGAGGCGCACCATGCGGCGCTCGCCGGGCTTGCCGTCGGTTTTCTGACGCGGCGCACGGTTCGTGCTGGATTTGAAATGCAGGTTACCGAGACCGCCTGCGCCGCCTTGTGCGATCTGCACGCTCTGGTTGTGCTCGGTCAAATCGGCGATCAGCTCGCCGGTTTCCATATCGCTGATGGTCGTGCCGACCGGCATGCGCAGCGTGATATCGTCGCCACCCTTGCCGTAGCAGTCCGCGCCGCGGCCGTTTTCGCCGTTGCGCGCCAAATGTTTTTTCGCGTAGCGGTAGTCGATCAGCGTGTTGATGTTGCGGTCCGCGACCGCGATCACGCTGCCGCCCCGGCCGCCGTCGCCGCCATCCGGACCGCCGAACGGAACGAATTTCTCGCGGCGCATCGACGCGCTGCCATCCCCTCCGTCGCCGGCGATGACTTCAATCCTCGCTTCGTCAATGAACTTCATGCGTAACTCCGTCCCGTGATGTGCTGCTAGATGGTGCTGCTGGGTTGATGCTTTCAGATGTTGCTATTTTGCCGCGCCCGCCGTGCGGTGAGCAATCAGCCAAACGGCTAGCCTTGCCAGCGCATGGCAATCCGATCCACAGAATCGCCAATTTCAGCCAGCAAAAAGATGCTGCAATAAAAAAGGCCCCGCGAACTTCGCGGGGCCTTTTTCCGGTCCTGAAGCCCGTGCCTGATTAAACTCAGACTGCTGCCGGGACGACGTTGACCATGTGCTTCTTCGCTGCGCCCTTCGTCGAGAAATTGACGTGGCCGTCCGTCAGCGCGAACAAGGTGTGATCCTTGCCGATACCGACGTTTTCGCCCGGGTGCATGCGCGTGCCACGTTGGCGAACGATGATGCCGCCAGCGTTGATGGCCTGACCGCCGTAAACCTTGACGCCGAGACGCTTCGATTCAGAGTCGCGGCCGTTGCGGGATGATCCGCCTGCCTTTTTGTGTGCCATTTGATTTGCTCCTTAACCGTTGCGCTTACGCGTTGATCGCGTCGATGCGCAGTTCGGTATAGTTCTGGCGGTGGCCGCCATGCTTCTGGTAGTGCTTCCGGCGACGCATCTTGAAGATGGTCACTTTTGCGTGACGACCTTGCGACACGACGGTAGCCTTGACGGAAGCCCCACTGACCAGCGGCGTACCGAACTTAATCGATTCGCCTTCGCCCACTGCGAGAACCTGGTCGAGCGTGATTTCAGCGTCAATGTCTGCCGGTATCTGTTCTACTTTAAGTTTTTCGCCGACGGCAACTTTATACTGCTTGCCACCGGTTTTTATGACCGCGTACATTGAGAACCTCACTCTGTGTTCATTTTTCCCACGCACCGCGCGCGGAAACCCGTGATTATACATAGAGTTAGCTGCTCGGTCAAAACTCATTGAGAGGCGCCACGCGCACCGCCCGGGGCCTTGCCGTCCAGCCCCGGCAGCGGTCCGGCCGCTACCTCCGTCGTGCCGTGCCGCAGCCAGCGACCCGGAACTGTCGCGATTCGCCTTATAATTCGCGGCACTACCCAATTCAGCCATCATGTCGTCGACTGCCACCCCCTCCTCCAACGCCGCCAGCCTGCTTGCTCCGATCGCCGAAGACATGCAGCAGGTCAATCGCGTCATACGGCACCGTCTGGCATCCGAAGTGATGCTGATCAATCAGATCTCCGAGTACATCATCAGCGCCGGGGGCAAACGGCTGCGGCCCGCGCTGCTGCTGCTGGTGGCGGGTGCGCTGGGCGAAACCACCGGGCACCGGCACGAACTGGCCGCGGTAGTGGAATTCATCCACACGGCCACGCTGCTGCACGACGACGTGGTCGATGAATCCGATCTGCGGCGTGGCCGCCAGACTGCCAATGCGCTGTTCGGCAACGCCGCGAGCGTCCTGGTCGGCGACTTCCTGTACTCGCGCTCGTTCCAGATGATGGTCGGCGTGGGCAAGATGCGGGTGATGGAAATCCTGTCGGAGGCGACCAACATCATCTCCGAGGGCGAAGTCCTGCAACTGCTGAATATGCACGACGCCGACGTGGACGAAGCGCGCTACATGCAGGTCATCCGCTACAAAACCGCCAAGCTGTTCGAAGCTGCCGCCCAGCTCGGCGCGGTGCTGGCCGGTTCAGATGCAAAAACCGAAGCCGCCGCGGCGGAATTCGGCCGCCGCATCGGCACCGCGTTCCAGATCATGGACGACTGGCTCGACTACACGGGCACGGCTGAATCCATGGGCAAGAATGCCGGCGACGATCTGCGCGAAGGCAAGCCCACGCTCCCGTTGATCTATCTGATTGAACGCGGCACGCCGGAGCAGTCGGCGCTCGCGCGGGAAGCCATCGAGCAAGGCGGCACAGATCGTTTCGACACGATTTTCGAAGCGATCACGCGCTCCGGCGCACTAGACCACACACTCGAATGCGCGAAGCAGGAAGCTCTCGCCGCAGCTGCAGCAATTTCTTCATTTCCGGATTCCATTTTCAAAGATAGCCTGCTAGAATTATGTTCTTACTCGACGGCAAGACAGTCTTAAACGAGACTGAAACACCGTAGGAGTCCAGCAGTATGAATCGGGGTGTAGCTTAGCCTGGTAGAGCGCTACGTTCGGGACGTAGAGGCCGGAGGTTCGAATCCTCTCACCCCGACCAGATTTGCCTTGTTCGCTCAAGGCCCGAAAAACCGCCCAGCTTGCTTGGCGGTTTTTTTGTTTTGGGTCGCAGTTTTTTGCGCCTGGCCAGTGCCTTGCCGTTCCGTGTGATTTGCCTTAAGCGTCTTGGACCGTCCGCACAACCGGTTCGCACGGCCCCCTCTGCTATATTCTCTCCATCCTGTCCCCTATCCTTCGCTACGCGTGGAACAACTTCCCTTATGGGCGCAGATCGGCGCCATCTTTCTGCTGCTTATCTGCTCCAGCTTCTTTTCGATTTCCGAAACGGCGATGATGGCGATCAACCGCCATCGCCTGAAACATCTTGCCAATCAGAATGCGCTCGGCGCGAAGACTACTCAGGGTCTTCTGGCGCACACCGACCAACTGTTGAGCGTGGTCCTGATCGGCAACAATCTCTTCAACACGATCATTCCGGTGCTCACCACGTCGATCGCGCTGCATACGTTCGGCCGCAATAACGTCGTGCTGTCGATTGCGACCGGCATCGTCGCGTTTCTGATTATCGTGTTTGCGGAAATCACGCCGAAAATTGTCGGCGCGACGTTCCCGGAGAAGATCGCGCTGCCGGCCAGCCTGCTGATCGCACCGATGATGCGTATCGGCAAGCCGCTCGTCTGGTTCGTCAATCTGTTCGCGAACGCCATCTTGCGAGTGCTGCATATCAATACCAAAGGCGCGCACGATCAACGGCTTTCCACTGAAGAGTTGCGCACCATCGTGCTCGAATCAGGCAGCTTCATGCCGACCAAGCACCGCAGCATTCTGTTGAACCTGTTCGACCTCGAGAACATCTCTGTCGACGACGTGATGATCCCGCGCCGCCGCATTGAAGCACTCGACTTCGACGCGCCGTTCGAACAGATCCTGCATCAGCTGGAAACCTGTTACCACAACAAACTGATCGTCTATCAAGGCGACATCGACCGCGTGCTCGGCGTGCTGCACGTGCGCAAAACACTGGCTGCCCTGCATAACCAGGAACTGGAGCGCGAGACGCTGCGCGAATTGCTGGCCGAGCCGTATTTCGTGCCGACCGGTACACCGGTATTCCAGCAACTACAGTACTTCCAGGAGAGCCGTCACCGCACGGCGCTGGTTGTGAACGAATACGGCGAGTTGCAAGGGCTGGTCACGCCGGAAGACATCATCGAAGAGCTGATCGGTGAATTCACCACGTCGATTCCGCGTAGCGCCAATTCGCGCGGCGGCTGGAACGAGAGCGGCGAATGTATCGTTGCGGGCAGCATGCCGCTACGCGAGCTGAACCGCTGGCTGCATCTCACGCTGCCGACCGACGGACCGAAAACGCTCAACGGGCTGATTCTCGAGATCCTCGAAGAGATTCCCGATGGCGACGTGTGCGTGCAGATCGGCGAGATGAAACTCGAAGTGATGCGTAGCGACGACCAGGCGATTCGCACCGTCAAGCTGTTCAAACCACCCACTCGGGCGGGTGCGAAAGCCACCAAAACTGCACGCGGCTAAGACTTATGCGCTGCAGCATCGCATATAGACACGGCGCGCGCCATTAGCCGATCGGCTGAATGGTGGTGTGAGTGGCCTTACTGGATGATGGAGTCGTCGTGTTCTACAGGCGGCTCATCACCGGTCTCCCATGCAAGATTCTTTTCAACGCGCGGCGTCGTTGCGGCCTGTCGCTGTCGATAGCGAAAGCGCAGCCAAACCCAGGCACAACGCCTTCGCGGCCGACGCCAGCGTCAGTGCCAATCTCAACTCGAGTCTCTCCGATTCCGATAATGCGCCTGCCGTACGCCTGCTAACGGACACGTTGCAGGAGGCAACCCGCCGCAATGCATCGGACCTGCACATCGAACCCGCGGAGCATGGCTGGCGCGTGCGTTTGCGCATCGACGGCGTACTGCATGAAATCCCGCAGCCCCCGGCGCATCTGCGCGACGCGTTCATCACTCGCGTGAAGGTGCTCGCGCGCATGGATATCGCCGAGCGGCGCGTGCCGCAGGACGGGCGGCTGCGTATTGCCACCTCGCCCGGCCGCGTCGAAGACTATCGCGTCAACTCGCTGCCTACACTGTTCGGTGAAAAGCTGGTGTTGCGCAGGCTCGACGCACTGCCCACCGATCTTTCGCTCGACTCGCTCGGCCTCGATCCTCGACAACGTGAAGCAGTCGATACCGCGATTCGCGCACCGCACGGCCTCGTGCTCGTCACCGGCCCTACCGGTAGCGGCAAGACGCTGTCGCTGTACTGCTTCCTGCACATGCTCAACGATGAGGCGCGCAATCTGTGCTCGGTGGAGGATCCGGCGGAAATCCAATTGGCGGGTATCAATCAGGTGAGCGTGCGCGAAAAAGCCGGCCTGACATTCGCGATAGCGCTGCGTGCGTTTCTCCGCCAGGACCCCGATGTGATCATGGTTGGCGAGATCCGCGACGACGAAACCGCCGATGTTGCCGTGAAGGCCGCGCAGACCGGCCACCTCGTCCTGTCAACCTTGCACACGAATGACGCGCCTGCTGCCGTCGCGCGCCTGATCGACATCGGCGTCGAGCCATATAACCTGGCCGCCGCACTAAGGATGGTGACGGCACAACGGCTCGTGCGGCGGCTTTGCGTAGCGTGTCGCGTACCCGCGCCGCAATCGGCGGCGGCGCTGCGAGCAGCGGGCTTCGCCGCCGATCAGCTCGGCTGCTGGCAACCCTTTGGCGCCGCCGGTTGCGCTGCATGCCACGGCATCGGCTACCGGGGCCGGGTCGGGGTTCATCAGGTGATGCCTGTGTCCGACGCGATGCGCGAGTTGATCGTGGCGCGCGCAGGCACCCATGAACTGGCTCGGCTCGCGCAAACTGAACAGGTCGCCACCTTGCGCAACGCAGCCTTGGCGCGTGTGCGCGACGGCACTACAAGCCTCGCCGAAGCGCTGGCAACCACCGAGGTCGCATGAGCACCGCGACGATTCATCCACCGCCAGCGACCGAGATGCGTTTCAAATGGCGCGGCGTCAATAGTGACGGCATACGAAAAGCCGGTGCCCTCATTGCGCCGGACGTAAGCACCGCGCGAGCCATACTCAAGCGCGACAAACTATTCATCGTCGAACTCACGGCGCGCGGACCGGCCCCGCGTCCCCAAACCCGCACCACCGACGTCACCGTGTTCACCCGTCAACTTGCCAGTCTGCTACGCGCCGGTTTGCCGCTCGCACCTTCACTGGAACTGCTGGCACAAGCGCAGAGTTCGCGCCGGCAAGGCATGCCACGGATCGTCGGCGTGCTGGCACGCGATATCACGAGCGGCCTGCGCTTTTCGGCGGCATTGCAGCGGCATCCTGCACAGTTCAACGCATTCTATTGCCAGCTTGTCGAAGTCGGCGAGGCGGCGGGCGCGCTGGCGGCGATCCTCGCCCGTATCGCCGACGACCGCGAACGCGCTGCCGCACAGCGCGCCAAGGTCCGCGCGGCGCTGACCTATCCAGTCGCGATCCTGTTGCTTGCAGTCGCAATCACCGCGGCACTGCTGGTGTGGGTCGTACCGACCTTCAAGCAGATCTTCGACGGCTTCGGCGCGAAACTGCCCGCGCCGACGCAGTTCGTGCTGGCTTTGTCGGCAGGTGCCGCGCGATGGAGCATTCCCCTGATCATCATGATTTTCGCAGCAGGTTCGGCTGTGACGTTTCTGCAACGACGTTCCGAAGCGGCGCGCATCCGGCTCGCGCGCTTATCACTGACAATGCCGGTCGCCGGTCCATTGCTGCGCACCTTGTGCGCGGCGCGCTGGAGCCGCGCGCTCGGCACCTTGCTGTCGGCCGGCACACCGCTTGCAGACGCGTTTGATTCACTGACTCACGCCACCGGCAACGCTTTCTTTGATCGCGCCACCGTGGAAATTGCCGCCAGGCTGCGGCGCGGCGAACGGCTCGCCGCAGCCATGCGCGCGGCGCACTGCTTTCCGCAGGAGGTCGTGCAGCCGGTTGCGGTTGCCGAGGAGTCCGGAGCACTCGACACAATGCTGATCGATGTAGCCTCGCTCGCCGACCGTCAGGTAGACGAAAAGATCAGCACGCTCTCAAGCCTGTGCGAGCCGCTTGTCATTATCGTGCTGGGTACGCTGGTCGGCGGACTCGTGATCGCGATGTATCTTCCCATTATTCAACTCGGCAACGTGGTGTAGCATCGCAGCCGAATCCCACCCTTTATCTATGCAGGCCACCATTCCGCTCGTGTCAGATACTTCTTCCAGCCTGCTTTCGGACCTGCTGCCGGGCCACTTCGCGACCAGTCTCGGCCTCGCCTTTGGCAGCTTGCCCAGCGGTCTGCAGATCGCATTCGCGATCGTAGTCGGTCTGGTGATCGGCAGCTTCCTGAACGTGGTCGTGCACAGGGTGCCGATCATGCTGGAGCGTGCATGGCGCGAGGAGGTCAGCGAAGCCACCGAAGAACCGCTCGAAAACGACGGTTTGCCCGCCCGCTACAACCTGTGGGCGCCGCGTAGCGCGTGCCCTCACTGCGGCCATGTGCTCAGCGCGTGGGAGAACCTGCCGGTGCTGAGCTATCTGCTGTTGCGCGGACGCTGCTCCGCATGCAAGACACGCATAAGCCTGCGCTATCCGCTGCTCGAAATCACCTGCGCCGGCTTTGCGACAGGGGCACTCGCGCTGTACGGACCGACCGGCATGGCACTCGCCGCCTTCGGACTATGCGCCGCATTGCTTGCAATGAGCGCGATCGACATCGACACCCATCTGCTTCCTGACTCCATGACGCTGCCGCTTTTGTGGGCGGGCCTCATCGTCAACTTCAATGGTATGTTCGCAAGTCTCCACGATGCCGTGCTGGGCGCGATCTTCGGCTATCTGGTGCTGTGGGGCGTGCATTGGCTGTTCCGGCTGGTGCGTGGCGTTGAAGGTATGGGTTATGGTGACTTCAAACTGCTGGCTGCGCTTGGCGCCTGGCTCGGCTGGGCTGCGCTGCCGCAGATCGTGCTGATCGCAGCGGTCGCCGGTGCGGTGGTCGGTCTCGCGGCGACGTGGCGCGGCCGCATGCGCTTCGAGGAGCCGCTGCCATTCGGGCCATTTCTCGCAGCGGGCGGTGCTGTTACGCTATTTCTCGGCACACCGCTTTATCTGGCGTTGGGAGGCTAACGCATGTTTGCTGTGGGATTGACCGGCGGCATCGGCAGCGGCAAATCGACCGTGGCCGACCTGTTCGCCGCGCACGGCGTACCACTTGTCGACACGGACCTGATCGCGCACCGCATTACGGCGCCGCATGGGATTGCGATGCCGCAGATCGCCGCGGAGTTCGGCGACTCATTCGTGGCCGCAGACGGCTCGCTCGACCGCGCCCGCATGCGCACGCTGGTGTTCAGCGAGGACGGCGCGCGCAAACGCCTTGAAAGCATCACGCATCCGTTGATTCGCGCGGAGACCGAGCGCGAACAGCGTGAGGCGCAAGGGCCATACGTAATCGTCGTGGTACCGCTGCTCGTCGAGTCGGGGAACTGGAAGACTCGCGTGAATCGCGTGCTGACGGTCGATTGCAGCGTCGAGACCCAAATCTCGCGCGTGATGAGTCGCAACGGGTTCAGTCGTGAACAGGTGCTGGCAATCATCGCCCGCCAGGCAACGCGCGAAGCACGCCTCGCCGCGGCCGACGACGTAATCAACAATGACAACGTGCCGCTCGACGCGCTCAAGACGCACGTCGATGCACAGCACCGCGTCTATCTGTCGCTAGCGGGCGCGTGAAAACGCACGGAACGCGGTTTGCAGAGCGGCATCTCCGCCGGTGAGCGTTCGATGATGCACCCTGACCCGACACATGCGCGCCACGTAAGCACCGTATAAGCACCTCACGAACGGCACATGCAGTCATGCGCACCACGTCTCGTGCCCATCCGTTGAACTTTGCTGCGGCACACGAGCCGAAGCATGCAGAAAACCGTCCAAAACACGTGAAAAAAGTTGTGAATGGGCGCTGAAAAAGTGCGTGATTGCTAGGGTAGTCTCACGGCATTAGAATGTTCTGCATTCCTGTCACCGACCACGCCCGAGGCGAGCCCGCTTGATCCTTTACGAGTATCCCTTCAACGAGCGAATCCGGACGCTATTGCGCCTCGAAGATCTGTTCGAGCGCTTCACGTTCTTTCTGACCCAGGAAGACGCCAGGGAACATCACGTCGCACTGACAACATTGTTCGAAATCTCAGACGTTGCCGGTCGCGCGGATCTGAAGTCCGATCTGATGAAGGAACTCGAACGCCAACGGCAAACCCTGGCGCCGTTCCGGGGCAATCCGGGCATCGAGCAGAATGCGCTGGAGGCGGTGCTGGGAGAAATCGAGCAGACCCTGTCAGGGCTTTCACAGATGCAGGGCAAGACCGGCCAGCATCTGGCAGACAACGAGTGGCTCGCCAGCATCCGCAGCCGCGCGATCATCCCAGGTGGCACCTGCAAGTTCGATTTGCCTTCGTACTACGCGTGGCAGCAGATTCATCCGGATCAGCGCCGTCAGGACATCGCCAAATGGGTCACTCCGCTGCTGCCGTTGCGCGATGCGGCAACAATCGTGCTGCGCCTCGCGCGCGAATCCGGTCAGGCGTCCAAGGTCATGGCGATGCAAGGCAGCTATCAGCAGATGCTGTCAGGCCGCTCATACCAGTTGATGCAGGTACGGGTGACGCCTGAATTGCGGGTGATTCCAGAGGCCAGCGCTAACAAATACATGCTCTGGGTGCGGTTCACGGTGCAGGACGGCGATTTGCGGCCGCGCGCGGTGGATGTCGACGTGCCGTTCCAACTCACGCTTTGCAGCCTGTAAGCCAGCCTTTAACGGCCGTCTCGTAGAGACGAATCGCGGGGCCGCGCCTTTAAAGCGGCGAACAATGCCCCTATATTCATTACTTGTTCCGTTTCCGATCGACTGCCTGACCGTATGCCTACTGTCGTCAAATGCCCCACTTGTGGGAAGGATGTCCGCTGGACCCCTGAAAACCGCTTCCGCCCGTTCTGCTCAGACCGCTGCAAGCAGACCGACCTTGGCGCCTGGGCCGCTGAAAAGTACAAGATAGGCGGCACGGAGGAAGAAACGCCACCGGATGACTCGCCTGGTGAGGGTTACAACCCGCACTGAGCGCCAGTGCACTGCACAACTGTAGAGGCACGCAAAAGCGTGCTGCAGTCGCGCGAGGCGACGCCGCTCACGCAGCGCCGCTTGCAACCACTCGCCATTTTTCTAGTTTTTCTCGGCCGCGAGCCATTCCAGCACGGGAATCGTCGCCGGCAATAACGGTGAGACGTCAGCCGGCAGCATCTGCCAGACAAATGCCTGGCCTTCGCGGCCGTGCGGCTCGCCGGTCCACTCCGTCACCTTGCAGAAGAACAGCCGCACGTACGCATGCGGGTAATCGTGTTCGAGCGTGTGCCAAAGATGGCTCGCCCTGACGTCGATACCCAGTTCCTCGTGCAGTTCGCGGGCTAGTGCGGCCTCGACCGACTCGCCCGCCTCCAGCTTGCCGCCCGGAAACTCCCAGTACCCTTCGTACGGCTTGCCTGCCGGGCGCTGCGCCAGCAGATAACGTCCGTCCGGCTGAATCAGCACGCCAACGGCGACTTCAGTCACCGGGCGGCCTGCCGCGTTCTTCTGCGCGTCACTCATACGGGGGTCTTCCGGCCGGACCAGTCGCGAGCGAATTGCCATGCGACACGCCCGGAGCGCGAACCGCGCTCCAGCGCCCACACCAGTGCATCGCCGCGCGCCGCCTCGACTTCCGCGTCGTCGCAGCCGAAATGGCGCAGCCAGTGGCCGATGATCGACAGGTAGTCGTCCTGCTTGAACGGATAGAAACTGACCCATAACCCGAAGCGCTCGGACAGTGAGATCTTTTCTTCAACCAGTTCACCCGGATGAATCTCGCCGTCGGACGTGTGCTTGTACGTCTCGTTGTCGCTCATGTACTCCGGCAACAGATGGCGGCGGTTGGACGTTGCGTAAATCAGCACGTTGTCCGACTGCGCAGCGATCGAGCCGTCCAGCGCAACCTTCAGCGCTTTGTAGCCCGACTCACCGTCTTCGAACGACAGGTCGTCGCAGAACACCACAAAGCGCTCCGGCCGCTGCGCGATCAGATCGACGATGTCGCCGAGATCATGCAAATCGTCTTTATCCACTTCGATCAGGCGCAGGCCGTCTTTCGCATAGGCGTTCAGGCAAGCCTTGATCAGCGACGACTTGCCAGTGCCGCGCGCGCCCGTCAACAGCACGTTATTGGCCGGCTGCTTGTGTACGAATTGACGGGTGTTCTGCTCGATCAGGCCTTTCTGGCGATCGATGTTTTGCAGGTCGTCGAGCGTGATCGACGAGATGGCCGGAACCGGCTGCAAATAGCCGCGCCCCTGGCGCTTGCGCCAGCGAAAAGCAACCGCTGCCGACCAGTCGATCTCCGGTGCAGCGGGCGGAAGCATCGCTTCGAGGCGGACGAGCACGGCTTCGGCCCGGGTCAGAAACTGTTCGAGTTTGTCCATGGCTGTGAGGTAAGCGGCCAGATGCCGCGTAAAAACCCTAATTAGGAACCTGGTTACGAGCGATAGTCGGCGTTGATGCTCACGTAGTCGTGCGACAGATCGCAAGTCCAGATCGTGGCTTGCGCATTGCCGCGGCCGAGTACGACGCGAATGCCGATCTCGCTCTTCTTCATGACGCGCTGGCCGTCTTCCTCACGGTAGGCCGGATTGCGGCCGCCGGCAGTGGCGACCAGCACGTCGTCCAGATACAGATCGATCTTGCCGACGTCGAGATCGTCCACGCCGGCATAGCCGATGGCCGCGAGAATGCGGCCGAGATTCGGGTCCGATGCATAGAAGGCCGTCTTCACGAGCGGCGAATGGCCGATCGCGTACGCGATCTGGCGGCATTCGCCGACGCTCGAGCCGCCTTCGACATGCACGGTCATAAATTTGGTCGCGCCTTCGCCGTCGCGCACGATCAGTTGTGCGAGGGTTTGAGCGACTTCGGTCACCGCGTCGCGCAACGCTGCATAAGCGGGCGAATCGGTGGACGTGACCGCCGGCAGGCTCGATTTGCCCGAGGCGATCAGGATGAAAGAATCGTTGGTCGACGTATCCCCGTCGATCGTGATGCAGTTGAACGAGCGATCCGCCACGTGCTTGACCAGTGCGTCGAGCACCGGTTGCGCGACGGCAGCGTCGAACGCGAGGAAGCCGAGCATGGTCGCCATGTTCGGCTTGATCATGCCGGCGCCCTTGCTGATGCCGGTGAGCGTGACGGTGTGGCCGTCGATTGTGACCTGGCGCGAGGTGGCTTTCGGCAGCGTGTCCGTGGTCATGATCGCCTGGGCGGCGTCGTACCAGTTGGCTTCCTTGCGGTTCGCCAGTGCAGCCGGCAGACCTGCCTTCAAACGATCGACCGGCAACGGCTCCAGAATTACGCCTGTTGAGAACGGCAAAACCTGTTCCGGCGTGATGTCCGCGAGACGCGCGAGTTCGGCGCAGGTTTCGCGCGCAGCCACGAGACCCAGCTCACCGGTGCCTGCGTTTGCATTACCGGTGTTGATCACCAGCGCGCGAATCGGCTTGCCGCCGGCGCGTACGCGCTCCAGATTCTCGCGGCACACCGTCACGGGCGCCGCACAAAAGCGGTTCTGCGTAAACACACCGCCGACCGTTGCGCCTTCGCCGACGGAAATTACGCGCACGTCCTTGCGGTTCGGTTTGCGGATATTCGCCTCCGCCCAGCCTAGCGTGACGCCAGCGATGGGACGGAGTTGAGCGGGATCGATCGAGGGGAAATTGACAGCCATGGTCGCGACCTGTCGAAGAAAATGCCGGCAGGCGCCGGCATCGAGGGATCGAAAACTGATGGTTCGGGCGTGTTGCCGAACCATCGCGAAATCACCAGCAAAGCACCGTGTAAAACGAAACGGCGCGCTCGGAGCGCGCCGCTTTCGGCATTACGCGATCTTGCCGTGGCACTGCTTGTACTTCTTGCCGCTACCGCACGGGCACGGGTCGTTGCGGCCGACCTTCGGCACGCTGTCCGCGCTCGGGTCCGACGCGAGGGCTTGCGAGGAGCCGTGGCTCATCGCGTCGCCGATCATTGCGGCGGTAGCCGCTTCCGCGGCGGCAGGCGCTGCTGCTGCCGCTTCGGCAAATTCGGCATGACGGAACTCGACGTTCTCGAGGTGGCTGCCCTGCTCTTCGTACTGCTCGGCAGCCTGTTCCAGCTGTTCCGGCGACTGGATCTGCACGTTCATCACCACGCGGGTAACTTCGAGCTTCACGGCGTCGAGCATCGCAGCGAACAGTTCGAACGCCTCGCGCTTGTATTCCTGCTTCGGATTCTTCTGCGCGTAACCGCGCAGATGGATGCCTTGGCGCAGGTGATCGAGCGCGGCCAGATGTTCGCGCCAGCTGCGGTCCAGCGTTTGCAGCATGATCGAACGTTCGAACGCGCTAAACGATTCGCGGCCGACCTGTTCGACCTTCGATTCGTACGCTTCGTCCGCGGCGGCTTCAACAGCTTCGAGGATCTCGTCCACGCTGATCGAGTTCGACTCGTTGATCATTTCCTGGATCGCGAGGTCGAGCTGCCATTCGTTGCGCAGCACTTCTTCCAGCTCGGGCACGTCCCACTGCTCTTCAATGCTGCCGGCCGGCACAAACTGGTGAACGATATCGGCGATCACGCCATGACGCATGGCGCCGATGGTTTCGGTGATGTCGTTCGCTTCGAGCAATTCATTGCGCTGCTGATAGATCACCTTGCGCTGATCGTTCGACACATCGTCGTATTCGAGCAATTGCTTGCGAACGTCGAAGTTGCGCGCTTCAACCTTGCGCTGCGCCGATTCGATCGAACGCGACACGATGCCCGCCTCGATCGCCTCGCCTTCCGGCATTTTCAGGCGGTCCATGATCGCGCGCACGCGATCGCCCGCGAAAATGCGCAGCAGTGGATCTTCCAGCGACAGATAGAAGCGTGACGAACCCGGGTCGCCCTGACGGCCGGCACGGCCGCGCAGCTGGTTATCGATCCGGCGCGATTCGTGACGTTCGGTGCCGATGATGTGCAGACCGCCCGCGGCCTTCACCTGGTCGTGCAGCGCCTGCCATTCGTCGTGCAGCTTCTGGATACGAGTCTGCTTTTCAGCGTCGGAAAGCGTTTCATCCAACTCGAGGAACGACGCCTGCTTTTCGGCATTGCCGCCGAGCACGATGTCGGTACCGCGACCGGCCATGTTCGTGGCGATCGTGACCCGCTTCGGACGGCCGGCTTCGGCGACGATCTCAGCTTCACGCGCGTGCTGCTTGGCGTTCAGCACTTCGTGCGGCAACCCGGCCTGCTTCAGCAAATGCGACAGCAGTTCCGAGTTTTCGATCGACGTCGTACCGACCAGCACCGGCTGACCACGCTCATAGCAATCGCGAATGTCGCGAATCACCGCGTCGTAGCGTTCCTTGGCGGTCTTGTAGATCTGATCCTGCTTGTCGAGCCTCTTCGGCGGACGATTGGTCGGGATCACAACCGTTTCGAGACCGTAGATCTCGTTGAATTCGTACGCTTCGGTATCGGCCGTGCCGGTCATGCCGGACAGCTTCGCGTACATACGGAAGTAGTTCTGGAACGTGATCGACGCGAGCGTCTGGTTCTCGCTCTGGATCTTGACGTGTTCTTTCGCCTCAACCGCCTGGTGCAGGCCATCCGACCAGCGGCGGCCCGACATCAGACGGCCGGTGAATTCGTCGACGATCACGACTTCGCCGTTCTGCACGACGTAGTGCTGATCCTTGAAGAACAGCGTGTGCGCGCGCAGTGCGGCATACACGTGGTGCATCAGCGTGATGTTCTGCGGCGCATACAGGCTTTCGCCGTCACCGATCAGGCCCCATTCGCCGAGCAGGCGCTCGGCCTTTTCGTGGCCCGATTCCGTCAGGAAAACCTGGCGGCCTTTCTCGTCCAGCGTGTAGTCGCCCGGCTTTTCGACGCCGGTGCCGTCCGCCTTCTCTTCACCGATCTGGCGTTCGAGCAGCGGCGGCAGCGCATTCATGCGCACGTAGAGTTCGGTGTGATCTTCGGCCTGGCCGGAGATGATCAGCGGGGTGCGGGCTTCGTCGATCAGGATCGAGTCGACCTCGTCGACCACCGCGAAATTCAGGGCTCGCTGCACGCGCGCGTCGGTCTCGTAGACCATGTTGTCGCGCAGGTAATCGAAGCCGAATTCGTTGTTGGTGCCGTAGGTAATGTCAGCGGCGTACGCTTCCTGCTTCGCGCCATGATCCATCTGCGACAGATTAATGCCGACCGACAGACCGAGGAAGTTGTACAGACGCGCCATCCATTCCGCGTCGCGCTGAGCCAGGTAGTCGTTGACCGTGACGACGTGCACGCCGCGGCCGGACAGCGCATTCAGGTACACCGGCAACGTAGCGACGAGCGTCTTGCCTTCGCCGGTACGCATTTCGCCGATCTTGCCGTAGTGCAGGACCATGCCGCCGATCAGCTGAACGTCGAAGTGGCGCATTTTCAGCACCCGCTTGCTGGCCTCGCGGCACACCGCGAAGGCTTCCGGCAGGAGCTTGTCGAGCGACTCGCCACTCGCGACACGCTGGCGGAATTCACCCGTTTTGGCGCGCAGTTGGTCGTCCGTCAATTGCTCGATCTGCGGCTCGAGCGCATTGATCGCCGTGACGGTCTTTTGATATTGCTTGACTAGCCGCTGGTTGCGGCTGCCAAAAATCTTCTGTAGAAAACCGGTGGTCATCGGATCGGTGTCTGCGTCGCGGCTTCGGCTGGTTCGCGGCGTGCGGTTCATGCACGTGCGCTCCGGGGTCGGAAGGGCCTCGGCGGCTTAGTCCAAGAGTGAATTCGAATCGGGCATTTTAGCACGCGCCCCCGCCCGCGCCTGTGTCAGCAGCGCGACGGCGGCAAGGCACAGAAAGCCCGCCGCAGCGACCTCCAACGGGTCGCATTGAGGCGGGTCCGCGTGCATCCCGCGCGGTACAATCGCGGCGTGAACGCGCATAGGGTGCGAACACGCCGTCACGACTAAACATGAGCCGTTTTCCGTCCTTTTCAAGGCCGCCGCCCAAGCAGTTCAAAGCGCGCCGCCCGCAGCCCGTCGCCGAAGTGCTGAATCGCACCGACGCGTTCGTGGCACTGCGCGCGGGCGTCGAGCAGATTGCTGCGCTGGAAAAGGATCTGCGCGAGCTGTTGCCGGATTATCTGGCCACGAGCGTCGAACCGAGCTTCATCAAGGAAGGCGTGCTAGCCCTGTTTGCCGCGCACAACGCACTGGCAGCGCGCCTGCGCCAGATCGAGCCAAGGCTCCTATCGGACCTGCAGCAGCGCGGCTGGCCGGTCAATGCGTTGCGGATTCGTGTGCGGCCACAGCCTTTGAAGGAGCCGCCGCCGGTCAAGCAGGCGCGCATGACGCCGGTCGGCGCGGATGCGCTGCAAGCGCTCTCCGAATCGCTCGCGCCTTCGCCGCTGCAGGAAGCGTTGGCCAAAATGGCTGCGCGGCATCGGAGAAATCGCTGAACAAAAAATAAGCGGCCCTGATGGGCCGCTTATTTTTCATCCATTCGCTTCGGAAATTTCATCCGAAGCCGCTATTCAGATTACGCAAACGCCGTCTGCGTTTCGTACGCGAAGCCGCGCGGCGCCTTCTGCGTGTCGTCAAACGTGACGATTTCGTACGAATCCTCGTGCGCCAGAAGTTCGCGCAGCAGTGCGTTGTTCAACCCGTGGCCCGACTTGTACGCCGTGTACGAAGCCAGCAACGGATGACCGATCACATACAGATCGCCGATCGCGTCGAGCATCTTATGCTTCACGAATTCGTCGTCGTAACGAAGCCCGTCGTTGTTCAGAATGCGGTATTCGTCCAGCACGATGGCGTTATCCATGCTGCCGCCGCGTGCCAAACCGAGTTCGCGCATCATTTCTACTTCATGCGCAAAACCAAACGTACGCGCACGAGCGATGTCCCGCACATACGACGTATGGGCAAAATCCACTTCCAGCGCCTGACCGGTTTTATCCACAGCCGGGTGACGGAAATCGATGGTGAATTTGAGCTTGAAACCGAAATACGGATCGAGACGCGCGAACTTATCGCCGTCGCGAATTTCCACAGGCTTGGTGACCTTGATGAATTTCTTCGGCGCGTTCTGCTCTTCAATACCGGCCGACTGAATCAGAAACACGAACGAACCTGCACTGCCGTCCATGATCGGAATTTCTTCAGCGGTAACGTCGATATAAAGATTATCGATGCCGAGGCCTGCGCATGCGGACATCAAATGCTCGATGGTCGACACGCGCGCGCCGTCTTTCTGCAATACGGAAGCCAGACGTGTATCGCCAATCGCCAACGCCGACGCGGGAATGTCCACCGGCGTGGCCAAATCCACGCGCGAAAACACGATGCCAGTGTCCGCCGCCGCCGGGCGGAGCGTCAGGTCGACTTTGCGGCCGGAGTGCAGGCCGATGCCGACTGTCTTGACGATTGATTTGATAGTGCGCTGCTTCAACATGGTGATCTTCTGTTCGATTGAAAATCCCAATCGGGACTTTTTATTCCATAGCGCGAAGTATACTCCAATACCCTAGGAGCGTCTTTGCGCGGAACGTATCAATCTGTTTCGCTGCATTACCCAATGGGCGCCCGTCAGGGAAAGCGTGACGGGCCGATGTCCGGAACGGAGGCGTTTCCGGTCATCGGCCCGCGTAACGGCCTGTCACAAAAGCGTCTTAAGCGCCGTTGCCCTGATACAACGCGGTAACCGCGCAGGCTCGAGGCGAAGCAATCTAACGCAATCGTAACTAGCTCAACGTGGCGAGAATACTCCCTGCATCGCTCACTTCGAATTTGCCGGCAGCCTCGACGTCCAACGTCTTGACCACGCCGTCGTCGACAACCATTGCGTAGCGCTGGGAACGGATTCCCATGCCGCGCGCCGACAAATCCTGCTCAAGACCGAGCGCCCGCGTGAAAGCCGCACTGCCGTCCGCCATCATGCGCACCTTGCCCGAGGCGTGCTGATCGCGTCCCCACGCGCCCATTACGAACGCGTCGTTGACGGACACGCACCAGATCTCGTCGACGCCAAGAGCGCGCAACTGCTCGGCGTGCTCGACGTAACCCGGTACATGTTTGGCCGAACAGGTGGGCGTGAACGCGCCCGGCAACCCGAAGATCACCACGCGCTTGCCCGCCGTCTGCTCGTGCACGTTGAAGCTGTTAGGCCCCAGCGTGCAGCCCGCTCGCGCGTCTTCGACGAATTCGAAGAGCGTCGCGTCGGGCAGCTTTTCACCTGTCTGAATCATGCTCAGTCCTTTGCATCGATGCGAAGCACGCTCGCACGTTGTCGTGTCGCAGTGAATTCAGCGTCTGCCTAACTACAGACTCCGCCATCCGGCGACAGTCGCCCCATCCGCTTCGCGAATCCGAAGAGGGCACTTGTCCTTGCCGCGAATCAGACGATACGCGGCGTGTTTGCCGTTCACCCGCCACGCTCGTGCATTCGTCCGCCAGCGCTGCTAAAAACAACGCGGCAACGAAAGCCTGCTCGTGCGTTCAGTCCGCCTGCTTGCGCAGGAACGCCGGAATGTCGTACGTATCGACGCCCTTTTCCTGCAGCGCCTGCACGTGCGAAGCCGCCGTATCGCGCGACGTGCGCCACACAGCCGGCGTGTCCAGCGCGCCGTAATCGGCCGTGCTTGCATGCGACGACGACGGTGTGTAGGCAGCATGCGTGCTGATCGGCTGATTGTCCGTGCCGGTGCGCAGCAGCGTCATCGGTGCCGATTGCTGCTTCTTCGCCGCACGGCCCAGACCCGTTGCCACGACCGTCACACGCAGTGCATCGCCCATTGCATCGTCGTACACCGCGCCGAAGATCACGGTTGCGTCTTCTGCAGCATAGCTCTTGATGGTGTTCATCACTTCGCGCGTTTCCGACAGACGCAGCGAACGGCTCGACGTGATGTTGACCAGCACGCCACGCGCGCCCGACAGATCCACCCCTTCCAGCAGCGGGCTGGCCACAGCCTGCTCAGCAGCCAGACGTGCGCGATCGACACCGGCAACCGTCGCCGTGCCCATCATCGCCTTGCCCTGCTCGCCCATTACCGTCTTCACGTCTTCGAAGTCGACGTTCACCAGACCATCAACGTTGATTATTTCCGCGATACCGGCAACTGCGTTGTTCAGAACGTCGTCTGCGCACTGGAAGCACTTGTCCATCTCGGCGTCATCGCCCATCACCTCGAACAGCTTGTCGTTCAGAACGACGATCAGCGAGTCGACGTGATCCTCCAGTTGCTGCGAACCCGCTTCTGCCACACGCATGCGCTTGCCGCCTTCGAATTCGAACGGCTTGCTGACCACGCCAACAGTCAAGATACCCATTTCCTTGGCGATCTGTGCGACCACCGGTGCTGCACCCGTACCCGTGCCGCCACCCATGCCTGCGGTGATGAACACCATGTGGGCGCCGCGCAGTGCGTCTGCGATGCGCTCACGTGCTTCTTCTGCAGCGGCGCGGCCCATTTCCGGCTTGGCACCAGCGCCCAGACCCGTGTTGCCGAGCTGGATCACCGCGGAAGCGCGCGAACGCGACAGAGCCTGCGCGTCCGTGTTCATCACGATGAAGTCGACGCCTTGCACGCCTTTGTTGATCATGTGCTGAACGGCATTGCCGCCAGCGCCACCTACTCCGATCACCTTGATGATGGTGCCGTTCGTTTCGGTTTCCAGCATCTGGAATTCCATGTTGCCTCCGTCAAGATAAAAAATTGCAGCCACTTCGGCCGTTATTCGGCAGGAGATCGGGCAACCCCCTGTCGCGCGCCAGCCGCCGGCACCAGCGCGTGTTTACGTCAAACCGTTCAAAACTCGAATTCGTCAGAAGTTGCCGAGGAACCAGTCTTTCATTCGCGTGAAGACCTGACCCATCGACCCCGACTGCACTGCGACCTTGCGCCCGCGCATCCGTTGCGAGCGCCCTTCGACGAGCAGACCCATCGCCGTCGAGTAGCGCGGGTTCCGCACTACGTCAGCGAGACCGCCCGCGTATTCCGGCACACCAATGCGCACCGGCTTCAGGAAAATGTCCTCGCCGAGTTCGACCATGCCGAGCATCATCGACGCGCCGCCAGTCAGCACCACGCCGGAGCTCAGCAATTCCTCGTAACCCGACTCGCGCACGACTTGCTGCACGAGCGAAAACAGTTCTTCGACACGCGGCTCGACCACCGCCGCCAGCGCCTGGCGCGACAGCGTGCGCGGACCGCGCTCGCCGAGACCCGGCACTTCGATCATTTCGTCCGGGTCGGCCAAGGCCTGCTTCGCAATGCCGTAGTCGACCTTGATGTCTTCCGCGTCCGGCGTCGGCGTACGCAATGCCATCGCGATGTCGCTCGTGATCTGGTCGCCGGCGATCGGAATCACCGCCGTGTGACGAATCGCGCCTTCGCTGAAAATCGCAATATCAGTCGTGCCGCCGCCGATATCGACCAGCACCACGCCAAGTTCTTTTTCATCTTCTGTCAGCACCGCCAGCGACGAAGCGAGCGGCTGCAGGATCAGATCGTTGACCTCTAGCCCGCAACGGCGCACGCACTTGACGATGTTCTGCGCCGCGCTCACCGCGCCGGTGACGATATGCACCTTCACTTCCAGCCGGATGCCGCTCATACCGATCGGCTCGCGCACATCTTCCTGACCGTCGATGATGAATTCCTGCGTCAGGATGTGCAGCACCTGCTGATCGGTCGGGATGTTGATCGCCTTCGCCGTCTCGATCACGCGCGCGACGTCGGTCTGCGTGACTTCCTTCTCCTTGATCGCCACCATGCCGCTCGAATTGAAGCTGCGGATATGGCTGCCGGCGATCCCGGTAAACACGTTCGTAATCTTGCAGTCGGCCATCAGTTCGGCTTCTTCAAGCGCGCGCTGAATGGACTGCACGGTGGCTTCGATGTTCACCACCACGCCTTTCTTGAGCCCCTTCGATTCGCTCTGGCCGAGGCCGATCACCTCGTAGTGACCCTCGCCCTTCAATTCGGCGACGATAGCCACTACCTTCGACGTCCCAATGTCGAGGGCGACCAGCAGATCTTTATAGTCTTTACTCATAGCGTGCTCATTGCGTGTGATGTCCGTTTACTTCTTGCCCTTGTCGGGTTCGCTGATGAAGCGCATGCCAGCGGCACGAATCGCGAAACCGTTCGGATAGCGCAAGTCCGCATACTCAATATCCTTCCCCCAACGTTGCGTCACCGCGTTCCACGCCGCGGTCAGGCGCTTGCTGCGATCCAGCAACGTGTCCTGATTGCGTTCGCGCCCAAGTTCCACCTGCATTCCGTTCGACAGCTTCACCGTCCACGCGTAACGCGGCGACAGCGTGACTTCATCCGGCGTCGCGCCTAACGGCGCAAACCACTTCTTGAAATCGCTATAACGCGCGACGACTTCTTTTGCCGTACCGTCCGGGCCGTCGAACGCGGGCAGCTCTTCTTCGAGCTCACCCTGGTTCGCGGTGAACAGTTCGCCGTCCACGCTCACCAGTTGATCGCTGCCCCACGTTCCAAGCGGTTTGTACTCCTCGAGCGTGACAGCCAGCGCATTCGGCCAGACTCGCCGCACGCTCGCGTGACGCACCCACGGCATCTGCTCGAACGCCTGCCGCGCGACATCGAGATCCACCGTAAAAAAGTTGCCTTTCAACCGCCCTACTACACCGGCGCGCACCGTCGGCGAATTGATGTGCTCCGTGTCGCCGTCGATCTGGATTTCGCGCAACGCGAAATTCGGACGCTGGATCAGCCAGTAACCGCCTGCCGCCAGCAGCACGAGCACCAGCAACGCATGCAATGCGTTGGCGGCGAGATTGAGCTGGCGAACGTTGTTCCACATGGTGTTGCTTTCGGGTTGCCCCGCTTAGTCCTTGGTTAGTCCTTAAGCGTCAGCGCCAACACGCTGACAACCAGTTCCTGATAGCTGATGCCCACCGCACGCGCCGCTTTCGGCGGCAGCGAGTGATCGGTCATGCCAGGCGCCGTGTTCACTTCCAGGAAATACGGATTGCCGTCCGCATCCAGCATGAAATCGGCACGGCCCCAATCGGTGCAGCCGAGTACGTCGAACGAACGGCGCGCCAGCACTTTCAGACGCGCCTCTTCGTCGGCTGCCAGACCGCATGGAATCAGGTACTGCGTGTCGTTAGCGATGTACTTAGCGTGGTAGTCGTAGAACTCGCCGGCCGGCACGATGCGGATCACCGGCAGATCGAGATCGCCGGCGATACACGCGGTGTACTCGCCGCCGCCTTCAATGCTCTTTTCGACCACGACGATCTTGTCGTACTTGACCGCTTCGATCAGCGCTGCTGGCAATGCGTCGGCACTTTTCACCTTGATCACCGCGACGCTCGAGCCTTCGCTCGCTGGCTTCACGAACAACGGCAAGCCGAGCTTCGCGACGATGTCTTTCGCGCGTGCTTCGTAGTCGTCGCCGCGCAGCACGGCCTCGAACGGCGGCGTCGGAATGCCGAGTTGCTGCCACACGAGCTTGGTGCGGAACTTGTCCAGACCGAGCGCCGAGCCGAGCACGCCGCTGCCGTTGTACTTGATGCCGTAAAAATCGAGCGCGCCCTGAATCTGGCCGTTCTCGCCATAGCCGCCATGCAGTGCAATGAACGCACGGTCGAAACCTTCTGCCTTCAGCTCGGCGAGCGGACGCTCGGACGGGTCGAAAGGATGGGCGTCGATACCGGCATCGCGCAGCGCTTGCAGCACCAGGCGGCCGGACGTAAGCGACACTTCGCGCTCGGCAGATACACCACCGAGCAGCACTGCCACTTTGCCGAATTGTTTAGGGTCGATGCTGCTCATCTCACACCTTCGTTTCTTGCGCCAGGCGACCCGGCACACCGCCGATCGAACCCGCGCCCATCGTGATCACCACGTCGCCGTCGCGCACCAATGCTGAGAGCGCGTCCGGCACTTCATCCACCGTATCGACAAACACCGGTTCGACCTTGCCCCCCACGCGCAGTGCGCGTGCCAGGGCGCGGCCGTCCGCGGCGACGATCGGCGCTTCACCGGCCGAATAGACTTCGGTCAGCACAAGAGCGTCGACGGTCGACAGCACCTTCACAAAATCTTCGAAGCAATCGCGCGTGCGCGTGAAGCGGTGCGGCTGGAATGCCAGCACCAGACGCCGCCCCGGAAACGCACCGCGCGCCGCCGCTACCGTAGCCGCCATTTCAACCGGGTGATGACCGTAGTCGTCGACCAGCGTGTACGCGCCGGCAGGTTTGCCTTCCGACACGACCGGCACTTCACCGTAACGCTGGAAGCGCCGTCCCACGCCGTTGAAATCCGCGAGTGCTCGCTGGATATCGGCATCTTTCACTTCAAGTTCAGTCGCAATTGCGATTGCGGCCAAAGCGTTCTGCACGTTGTGCTCGCCCGGCAGGTTCAGGACGATGTCGATCGGCGCCGCGTCTTCGCGCATTGCCGTGAAATGCATCTTGCCGTTGTGTGCTTCTACATTGACCGCGCGCACTTGCGCGTCCGGAGCAAAACCGTAGCGGATGATCGGCTTCGACACGAACGGCAGAATCTCCTTCACGTTCGGATCGTCGACACACAGCACCGCGATCCCATAGAACGGCAGACGGTGCGTGAATTCAATGAACGCCTGCTTGAGCCGCGCGAAGTCGTGACCGTAGGTGTCCATGTGATCGGCGTCGATGTTCGTGATGACCTCGATCACCGGGAACAGATTCAGGAACGACGCATCCGACTCATCCGCTTCAGCAACGATGAAGTCGCCCGTACCCAGACGCGCATTCGCGCCCGCGCTGATCAGACGGCCGCCAATCACAAACGTCGGATCCAGGCCGCCCGCCGCCAGCACGCTCGCCACCAGCGACGTGGTTGTGGTCTTGCCGTGCGTGCCGGCAATCGCGATGCCCTGCTTCAGGCGCATCAGTTCCGCGAGCATCACCGCGCGCGGCACGATCGGAATGCGGCGATGACGCGCGGCCAGCACTTCCGGGTTGTCGCTGCGCACCGCTGTGGAAACGACCACGGCGTTGGCGCCTTCGATGTTCTCCGCCGCGTGACCGATCGCGATCCGCGCGCCGAGTGCGGCGAGGCGATCGGTGATCGCGTTGCTCGTAAGATCCGAACC
Source organism: Paraburkholderia sp. D1E (assembly GCF_052682275.1). Lineage (NCBI taxonomy): Bacteria > Pseudomonadati > Pseudomonadota > Betaproteobacteria > Burkholderiales > Burkholderiaceae > Paraburkholderia > Paraburkholderia sp. D1E. The sequence goes on along the minus strand of NZ_JBQYMB010000001.1, from coordinate 5,005,246 downwards.
GCTCACCTGATAGCCGAGGTTGACCAGCACCTCCGCGATGCCGCTCATGCCGACACCGCCGATGCCGACAAAGTGAATATGTTTGACGATGTGTTTCATTGCTTTCCTTCTGGGCTCGCGCCCGAAATCGAACCCGCCACTGTCGCGCAAATCTGTGCGACCTGTTCCGTGGCGTCGGGTTTCGCGAGCGAGCGCGAACGCTCCGCCATTTCCGCGAGCGTCTCTCGCGTCTGGCTGCGCAACCAGTCGGCGAGCTTTTCCGCCGACAGATCGCGTTGCTGCACGACCAGCGCCGCGCCGTTATCGGCGAGGAACGCTGCATTAGTGGTTTGGTGATCGTCTACTGCAAATGGGAACGGCACAAAAAACGCCGCCACCCCTACTGCTGAAATTTCCGACACCGTCATCGCGCCCGAACGGCAGATCACCAGATCCGCATTTGCATACGCGCTCGTCATGTCGTCGATGAAGGGTACGAGTTCTACATCGGCACCAGCCTGCAGACCCGCTGCCGCGTAGTTCTCACGCAGCGCGTCAATATGCTTCGCGCCCGCCTGATGCACGATGCGCGGACGTTCATTCGGCGCCAGCAGCGCAACCGCGCGCGGCACCACTTCATTCAACGCCGCCGCGCCCAGACTGCCGCCCACCACCAGCACATTCAGTGGACCGCTGCGCTGCGCGTAGCGTGCTTTGGGTGCAATTGCGCGCGCAAGTTCCGCGCGAATCGGGTTTCCGGTCCATTCGCCGTGCGGCAGCGCATTCGGAAATGCCACCAGCACGCGTTTGGCGACTTTCGCAAGCACCTTGTTCGCGAGACCCGCGATCGAATTCTGTTCATGCAGCACCAGCGGACGGCCGCTTAACGCAGTCATCAAACCTGCCGGGAACGTGATGTAGCCGCCCATGCCGAGCACGACGTCCGGCTTCACGCGACGCAACACGCTCAGACTCTGCGAGCAGGCGCGCAGCAGATTCAGCGGCAACATCAGCTTGGTCTTCAGGCCTTTGCCGCGCAGTCCGCCAAAGCGCACGTATTCCATCGGGATGCCGTGTTTCGGCACTAGCGTGGCTTCCATGCCCGCGGGGTTGCCAAGCCATACGACCTTCCAGCCCCACGCCTGCATCAGGTGCGCGACCGCGAGCCCCGGGAACACATGTCCCCCGGTGCCACCGGCCATCACCATCAGCGTGCGTTGCGGAAGAGCGGTCATACCTTCCCCCCACGCATCAGCAAGAAAAAGAACTCGTTTTGGCTCCGGCCGCTTCGCTTAACTTCGCGCGCTTTGCGCACGAAGTTAGCCTCCGCCGAAATCGTGCGCTGCTGCATGGGGGTCATACCTTCCCCCCACGCATCAGCAAAAAAAGGAATTCGTTTTGGCTCCGGCCGCTTCGCTTAACTTCGCGCGCTTTGCGCACGAAGTTAGCCTCCGCCGAAATCGTGCGCTGCTGCATGGGGGTCATACCTTCCCCCCACGCATCAGCACACGATTTTCATAGTCGACACGCATCAGCACGGCTATCGCGACGCAGTTCAGCAAGATGCCCGACCCGCCGTAGCTGACGAGCGGCAACGTAAGGCCCTTGGTCGGTAGCAGGCCGAGGTTCACACCCATGTTGATAAAGGTCTGCGCGCCGAACCAGATGCCGATGCCCTTCGCCACCAGCCCCGCGAACGTGCGGTCGAGCGCGAGTGCCTGGCGGCCGATCTCAAACGAGCGGCGCACGATCCAGTAGAACATCAGGATCACGACGAGCACGCCGACAAAACCGAGTTCCTCGCCGATCACCGCGAGGATAAAGTCGGTATGCGCTTCGGGCAGATAGTTGAGCTTCTCGACACTACCGCCCAAGCCCACGCCAAACCACTCGCCGCGCCCGAAAGCGATCAGCGAGTGCGTCAATTGATAGGCCTTGCCCTGCGCGTAACGGTCGTCCCACGGATCGAGGTAAGCGAAGATCCGCTCACGACGCCACGGGGACGCCCACACCAGCAAGCTGAACGTACCGACCGCAGTGGCCACAAGGCCGCCGAACAGCTTGCCATTCACGCCTCCGAGGAACAGCACGCCCATCGCGATCGCGGCGATCACCATGAACGCGCCCATGTCCGGCTCGAGCAGCAACAACGCGCCGACGAGACCCACTGCAACCGCCATCGGCAGAAAGCCCTTGGCGAAGCTCTGCATGTATTCCTGTTTGCGCACCGTGTAGTTGGCCGCGTAAATCGTCACGGCGAGCTTCATGATTTCCGACGGCTGCATATTCGTAATGCCGAGAGGAATCCAGCGACGCGCGCCGTTCACACCCTTACCGACGTGCGGGATCAGCACGATCACCAGCGCGAGCAGCGAAAGCAGGAAGAGCTTTGGCGCGTACTTATCCCACGTCGAGATCGGGATGCGGAACGATACGACGCCGATTACCGAGCCCATCACCACGAAAATGAGCTGGCGCACCAGAAATGCGTAATCGCGGTACGACGCGTACTTCGGCGAATCGGGCATCGCGATCGACGCCGAATACACCATCACGACGCCAAGGCCAAGCAGCGCCACGACCACCCACAGCAGCGAGTGATCGTAGTCGAGCATCCGCGAGCGCAGTGGACGCACGCCGTTCACGGCGCTCGCGAGACCACTCCCGCCAGTGCGGCTGGAGGTGCGGCCCGCGCTAGCTGTATCGCCATTGCCGGCAAGGCGCGAACCGAAGCGTTCCGACCAGCTCATATCATCGTCCCCCGTTCGGCCGCGATGTCTTCCACCGTGCTGCGAAACACCGCCGCACGATGTGCGTAACCCTTGAACATGTCGAAGCTCGCGCAAGCCGGCGACAGCAGCACGACGTCCCCGGGTTGCGCCAATGCGGTGGCGGCCCGCGTCGCTTCTTCGAGCGTCGCGTGATCGGTCATTGCGATGCCGCTGTCTTCCAGCGCGGCGCGAATCTGCGGTGCGTCACGGCCAATCAACATCACGGCGCGGCACCAGCGCATCACAGGCGTGGAGAGCGGTTCGAAATCCTGACCCTTGCCGTCGCCACCAACGATCAGCACCGCGCGTTGCGCGAGACCGTCGAGCGCGGCAACCGTCGCGCCGACGTTGGTGCCCTTGCTGTCGTCGACGTAATCGACGCCTTCGATCGACGCGATCAATTCCACGCGATGCGGCTCGCCACGGTATTCACGCAAGCCGTGCAGGAGCGGCGCGCCAGGCAGACCGACCGCGCGCGCCAATGCATAGGCGGCCAATGCGTTTGCGGCGTTGTGCAGGCCGCGAATACGCAGCGCGTCCGCCGGCATCAGACGTTTGAGTGCGATGTTCTTCGGTGCCGCCACTTCGCTCTTGCGACGGCGCGTCGGCGCAGGTTCGTCACTCACGTCACGATCGTGTGCTTCCACCAGCCAGACCATGCCGTTGTCGCGCAGCAGACCGTAGTCACCATCGTTCTTCGGCTCGGTCACGCCGAACGTGATCATCGTCGCCTCGCTGCCCGCGGAAGGAGCAAGCGCCATCACGCGCGAGTCGTCGCGGTTCAGTACACGCACGGTCTGTGTACCGAAGATACGGCCCTTCGCGGCGGCGTACGCATCGAGGCCGCCGTGCCAGTCCAGGTGATCCTGGGTGATGTTCAGTACGACCGCTGCGTCCGGCGTAAACGTATGGGCGGTTTCCAGCTGGAAGCTCGACAACTCCAGTACCCACACGTCAGGCAAGGCTGTGTTGTCGATCGCTTCGCTGAGCTTGTCCAGCGCGGCCGGGCTGATATTGCCCGCCACCGCGACCTTCTTGCCGGCGCGTTCGCACAGCAAGCCAGTCAGGCTCGTCGTTGTGGTCTTGCCGTTGGTGCCGGTGATCGCGATCACCTTCGGCGCATAGCCGCTTTCGCCAAGCGTCTTCAACGCTTGCGCGAAGAATTCGAGTTCGCCCCACACCGGGATGTCCCGCTCACGCGCCGCCGAGATCAACGGCAGCAAGTCGGCGGCGAGCGGCGACAAACCCGGGCTGATCGCCACGAGTTCGACACCCTCGAGCAGCACCGGCGAAAACGGGCCGCCGACGAACTCGGCATCGACGCCATGCGCTTCCATAGCGGACAGGTTCGGCGGTACCTCGCGCGTATCGGCCACACGCAGCCGACAGCCGTGCCGCGCGCACCAGCGCGCCATCGCGAGACCGGATTCACCGAGTCCCAGCACGAGCACCATCGGCTTTTGCCGATCCCGAAACTTCTCGCCAAACATCGCCTGCTTCCCCTAAATACGACTTAACGCAACTTGAGCGTGGACAAACCGAACAGGCACAACATCAACGTGATGATCCAGAAACGCACCACCACCTGCGTTTCCTTCCAGCCCGACAATTCAAAATGGTGATGCAGCGGCGCCATCTTGAAGAGACGCCGCCCTTCGCCGAAGCGACGCTTGGTGAACTTGAACCACGTAACCTGCAGCATCACGGAGAGCGTCTCCGCGACGAAAATGCCGCCCATGATGAAGAGCACGATTTCCTGACGCACGATCACCGCGACCGTGCCGAGCGCGCCACCTAGCGCCAATGCGCCGACGTCGCCCATGAACATCTGTGCCGGGTGCGTGTTGAACCAGAGGAATGCGAGCCCCGCTCCACCCATCGCCGAACAGAAGATCAGCAACTCACCCGCCCCGGCGATATGCGGAAACAAGAGGTATTTCGAATAGACCGAACTACCCATCACATAAGCGAACACCCCGAGCGATGCGCCGACCAGCACGACCGGCATGATCACGAGGCCGTCGAGACCGTCGGTGAGATTCACCGCGTTGCTCGAACCCACGATCACCAGATACGTCAGCACGATGAAACCCCACACGCCGAGCGGATAGCTGATCGATTTGACGAACGGCAGCATCAGGTCGGCCCGCGCCGGCAAGCCCATCGACAAGCCGCTGCGCACCCACGCCATGAACAGATCGAACACGCGCACGTTGCTCGCCTCGGACACGCTGAACGCGAGATACACCGCCGCGAACAGGCCGATCACCGACTGCCAGAAATACTTTTCACGCGACGACATCCCGCGCGGGTCCTTGTAGACCACCTTGCGGTAATCGTCGACCCAGCCGATCACACCGAAACCAAACGTGACGAGCATCACGATCCAGATGAAACGATTGGTCAGATCGGCCCACAGCAACGTCGACACGGCGATGCCGAGCAGAATCAGCACGCCGCCCATCGTCGGTGTACCGGATTTGACGAGGTGCGTTTGCGGACCGTCTTTACGAACGGCCTGACCGACCTTCATCGCGGTCAGCTTGCGGATCACCGCCGGGCCGCAGACAAGCCCAATCAGCAGCGCGGTAATGGTGGCCATCACTGCACGGAAAGTCAGATAACTGAACACGCGCAAGAAGCTTGCGTCATTCTGCAGCCATTGCGCCAGCGCCAGTAGCATGCTTCGGTCCTTCTATTTCAATGTGCAGCGGGCGTGTTGCCCGCTGCGTTCGGTTGTGGACTCGTTACGGCGTCCACCACGCGCTCCATTTGCATGAAGCGCGAGCCTTTCACGAGAAGCGTTGCAGCAGAGCCGAAACCCGCCTGCTGCAATTGCGCGATCAGCGTGCCGACATCGGCAACGTGATGCGCGTCCGCGCCATACGCGGTGCAGGCGTCGCGCGAGGCGTCGCCCATGGCGTACAGCGCGTCGATGCCGCGTTCTTTAGCGTAGGCACCGATTTCGCGGTGAAACGCCGGGCCGTTGTCTCCGACTTCGCCCATGTCGCCCATCACCAGCACGCGCGGGGACTCGCACGACGCGAGCACGTCGATCGCTGCGCGCATCGAGTCGGGATTCGCGTTGTAGGTATCGTCGATCACGGTGGCGCCAGCGAGCGTGCCGAGCGCGGCGTGCTTCACCTGCAAGCGGCCTTTCACTGCACCGAACGATTCGAGACCGCGCCTGATCGCGTCGAGCGGAACGCCTGCGGCGAGCGCGGCCGAAGTCGCGGTCAACGCGTTGTGCGCGTTGTGGTTACCGAGCACTTGCAGCGTGACGTCGACGTGGCCTTCCGGCGTGTCGATGCTCAGTATGTTGTCCGCGAACGTGCCGGTTACCGCGGCTTCGGTCATGCGCTCAGCGTCGTTCAAAGCAAAGTCGATGATGCGGCTGCCCGTTGCCGCGACGCGCCAGATGCTCGCGTATGCATCGTCGGCCGGGAACACGGCGATACCTTCCGGCGTGAGTGCGTGAATCACGCTCGCATGCTCGAGCGCGACGGCTTCGACCGTCGCCATGAATTCCTGATGCTCGCGCTGCGCGTTGTTCACCACCGCGACCGTCGGCTCGGCGATCTTTGCGAGCAACGAGGTTTCACCCGGATGGTTCATGCCGAGTTCGACCACCGCCAGTTGATGCGCGGCGTGCAGACGGAACAGCGTGAGCGGCAAGCCGATATCGTTATTGAAGTTGCCGGCAGTCGCGAGGCGTGCGTCCGCGCCGACCGCGGCGGCGAAGATCGACGCGATCATTTCCTTGACCGTCGTCTTGCCATTGCTGCCCGTCACGGCGACGAGCGGCATGCTGAACTTGCGACGCCAGCCGCGTGCGAGTGCGCCGAGCGCGACACGCGTATCGGCCACACGCAACGCGGGCACGTGCCAGTCACCTGGCGTGCGCGTCACCAGCGCAGCCGTGACGTTGCGCGACGCGACTTCCGGCAGGAAGTCGTGCGCGTCGAAACGGTCGCCCTTGACCGCAACGAACAGATCGCCTGGGCCGGCGCTACGGCTATCAGTCGAAACGCGTTCGAACGTGACGCTTTCGTCACCCAGCACGGTTGCGCCGGGAATCAGCGCCGCGGCTTCACGCAGCGAGAACATCGCGACATCTCGCAGGGTCATTCGCCACCTCCGCGTGCGTGCGTCGCCCGCGCGGCGAGCGCGAGGCGAGCGTGGTCCTGATCGGAGAAAGCGCGCTTCTTACCCATGATTTCCTGTGTTGCCTCATGCCCTTTGCCGGCCAGCACGATGACGTCTTCGCGTGCGGCGCTGCGGATCGCTTGCAGGATCGCGCTCGCGCGGTCCTCGATGCGGCGCGCCTTCGACGCGTCTTTCATGCCTACGGCGATCTGCTCGATGATCGACTGCGGATCTTCGCTGCGCGGGTTGTCGCTGGTCACGACCACACCGTCAGCGATCCTCTCGGCGATCGCGCCCATCAGCGGACGCTTGGTCGCGTCGCGGTCACCTCCGCAGCCGAACATACAGATCAGTTCGCCGCCTCGTGCAGCCGCCATCGGGCGCAGGGCTTCGAGTGTCTTTTCCAGCGCGTCCGGCGTGTGCGCGTAATCGATCACGACGAGCGGCTCGTCGTTTTGCAACCGGCCGCCGAGACGTTGCATGCGGCCGTTGACCGGTTCGAGCTTTGCGAGTTCGGCGAGCGCCGCGTCGAACGGCACGTCGGCGGCGAGCAATGCGCCAAGTACGCCGAGCAGATTGCTGACGTTGAATGCGCCGAGCGTTTGCACTTCGACTTCGGCGTTGCCCCAAGCTGATGTGGTCAGATGAAACGCGGTGCCAGTCGCGGTTGCGCGTACATTCGACGCGAGCAGCAAGGCATCGGCTTGCGGCGCATCGGCGCCCGACGCGTCTTTCAGCGTCTCGTCGAGACCGTACGCGATCGTACGGGTGCGGCCTTGTGTGCTGGCAAGCAGACGGCGACCAGCAGCATCGTCGCGATTGATCACCGCCGCGCGCAGTTCCGGCCAGGCAAACAGCCGCGCCTTGGCGGTTTCGTACGCTTCGAACGTGCCGTGATAGTCGAGATGGTCCTGGGTAAGATTCGTGAACACGGCGATGTCGAACGCCGTGCCGTTCACGCGGCCCTGATGCAACGCGTGCGACGACACTTCCATTGCCACGGCCTGAGCACCCGCGTCGCGCAACTGCGCGAGACTGCGTTGCAACTGCGGCGCGTCAGGCGTCGTGAAACCGGTGTGTACGAGTTGACCCGGCAGACCGGTGCCGAGCGTACCAATGATCGCGCAACGTTTGCCAAGCGCGGTTAGCGCCCCGGAAATCCATTGGCTACACGACGTCTTGCCGTTGGTGCCGGTGATGCCGACCACCAGCATGCCGTCGCTCGGATCGTTATACCAGGCGCTCGCAATCGACCCCGCGAGTTCGTTCAACGCCGGCACGGCCAGCGTCGTGGACGAATCGATCGCGTCGCTAAAGCCTTCGGGCTGGACGAGTACGGCTGCTGCGCCACGTTCGATCGCGCTGTTAATGAACGGGCGGTTGTCCGCACCGTCGACCGCATAGGCGAAGAACGCGTCTCCGGCAGCGATCGAGCGCGTGTCGGCGTGCAGATGCGCGCCTGGCTGCACGCGAGCGTGCAGCCAGTTGAGTGCGGCGGCGATCTGCCGGTGCGCTGGATGCTTCTTACGCAGCGCGCTCATCGCACAACTCCGGGATGGCTTCTCGCATTGGCGGAGATCGTCATCTTTTTTGCGCCACTGCTGGTGGACAGTTTCTTGACCGCCCCAGGCGAGGCGGGTGCACTCGGCGCGGCAGGCGCCGAATCGTCCGACACGACCATCTGTTTGACCGGCATGTCCGGCGGCACATTCAGCGAGCGCAGCGTATCGCCGACGATCGCCGAGAACACCGGACCCGACACCTGACCGCCAAAGTGGCTGCCCGCCGTCGGTTCGTCGACCGACACGGCGACGACGATGCGGGGATTCGGCATTGGCGCCATGCCGACGAACGAAGCGCGGTATTTGGAGTGGTCGTAGCCGTGAGCGCCGTGTTTGTAGGCGGTACCGCTCTTGCCGCCGACGCGATAGCCCGGCACGGCCGCATCCGGCGACGTGCCGCCCGGCGCCGTGACGGTTTCGAGCATTGCACGCACTTCGCGAGCCGTGGTGGGCGCGAAAATTTGCGGCCCGGTTGCCGGCTGATCGCTAGGCGTACGGAAAATCGACACCGGCATGATCTCGCCGTCATGCGCGATCGCGGTGTATGCGCGGCCCAACTGGAACAGCGACACCGACAAGCCGTAGCCGTACGACATGGTCGCCTGCTCGATACGGCGCCAGCTCTTCCATGGACGCAGACGGCCCGCCGCCGCGCCTGGGAAGCCGACCTTCGGCGCCTGGCCGAGACCGATGCTGGTGTACATGTTCCACATCTCTTCGGGCTTGAGCTGCATGGCGATCTTCGTCGCGCCGATGTTGCTCGACTTCTGGATCACGCCGCCCACCGTCAGCACGCCGAACGCGCTGTCGTCGGTAATCGGCGCACCGTCGAGCACAAAGCGGCCCGGCCCCGTATCTACCAGTGTAGTCGGCGTCACGCGGTGCAAGTCGAGTGCCAGCGAGATCGTGAACGGTTTCATGATCGAACCCGGCTCGAAGGTGTCCGTCAAGATGCGGTTGCGCAGCTGATCGCCCGTAAGGTGCGAACGGTCGTTCGGGTTGTACGTCGGGTAGTTAACCAGCGCCAGCACCTCGCCGGTCCGCACGTCGATCACCATCGCCGCACCGGCCTTCGCCTTGAACTTCTCGACGGCCGCTTTCAGGTTCGTATAAGCGATGTACTGTATCTTGCTGTCGATCGAGAGATCGACGTCCTGCCCGTTGTGCGGTACGACTTGCTCGTCCACATCTTCGATGATGTGGCCCATGCGGTCTTTAATGACGCGGCGGCTGCCCGACATGCCGGCCAGCAACTTCTGGTCGCCGAGTTCGACGCCTTCCTGGCCTTCGTCTTCCACATTGGTGAAGCCGATCAGGTGAGCCGTGATCTCGCCTTCCGGATAAAAGCGCTTGTACTCGTCGCGCGCATAAATGCCGGGGATGTCCAGCGCGGTGACTTTCGCGGCGACGTCGACCGGCACCTGGCGCTTCACGTAGACGAAGTTCTTGTCTTCCGAGAGCTTGGTGCGCAACTCCTTGTTCGTCATGCCGAGCAGCTTGCCGAGCTGGTTCAGCTTGTCGGCGCCAAGGTCGTCCGGCACCGAGTCAGGAATCGCCCAAATAGCGCGCACCGGCAGACTCGTGGCGAGCACGAGACCGTTGCGGTCGAGAATCTTGCCGCGCGTGGCCGGCAATTCGAGGCGACGCTGGTAACGGATCTCACCCTGCTTCTGATAGAAGGCGTTTCCGGGCCCCTGAATCCAGAAGGCGCGCGCGGTCAGCGCGACAAACGCCATGAACAGCATGAACACGACAAGTTTCGACCGCCACATGGGCAGGCGCACCGACAGGATCGGGTTCGCCGAAAAGGCGACGCTTTTGCGAGTCGACGATTTTTTCATCGCACGCCTCCGCGACCGGTCGCAGCCGGTGCCGAGGCCGGGCCGGACGTCGGGATCGGCGCGTCCTCAGCCTTGGCGGCGCCCGGGTCGAGCGTCAGGTACTGAGTGCGACCAGTCGTGACCGCTTGCATCTTCAGGGAATCAGTGGCGATCTGCTCGATGCGCGAGGTCTTCGACAACGCGCTCTGCTGATATTGAAGCTGTGAATAGTCCTGCTGCAGCTGGCGCTCCTGCGATTGAGCGCGCTGCAACTGGATAAAGATCTGACGCTGCTGATTGGTTGCGTTGACGACAGACAAAGCGCAGCCCATCACGATCATCAGCAGGAAGATATTGAGGCGATTCATGGTGCAATCCGCTCCGCCACACGCATCACGGCAGAACGGGCGCGCGGGTTCGCGGCAACTTCAGCGTCGCTGGCGAACACGCGGCCGATGAGTTTGAGCGGAGGGCTCGGCAGATCGACTGCGCGAATCGGCAGACGGCGATCCACCGTAGGCGTACTGGCGTGCGCCTGCATGAATCGCTTGACGATCCGGTCCTCGAGCGAATGAAAGCTGATGACCACCAGCCGCCCCCCTTGCTCCAACAGCGACAACGCTGCTTCTAAAACGACTTGCAGCTCCGCAAGCTCTTGATTGATGTGAATCCGTATAGCTTGAAAGGTGCGGGTTGCCGGATCCTTGCCCTTCTCACGGGTTTTGACGACGTTAGCCACGATTTGGGCAAGCTCGCCCGTGCTGACGAGAGGCCCAAGACGGTCGGACTCTGCCCGGCGAGCAACAAGCGCCTTTGCAATCTGAAAAGCAAACCGTTCTTCCCCATAATCTCGTATCACCTCCGTCAGTTCCTGCACCGTGACCCGCGCCAGCCAGTCAGCAGCTGACTCGCCGCGCGTCGGGTCCATCCGCATGTCGAGCGGGCCGTCGGCGCGGAAACTGAAACCCCGCTCCGGATCGTCGACTTGCGGCGACGACACGCCCAGATCCAATAAAACGCCCGACACCCGCCCTACTCCGCGCTCCGCAATCGCGTCACGCAGTGAAGCAAAACTCTCGTGCACGATGCCAAAGCGCGGATCGGCAATCTGCTGAGCCGTGGCGATGGCGAGCGGGTCTTTGTCGAACGCAATCAGCCGCCCCGATTCACCCAGCTTCTCCAGCACCAACCGGCTGTGACCGCCGCGCCCGAACGTACCGTCCACATAAACGCCGTCGGCGCGTGTAACCAGCGCTTCGACCGCCTCTTCCAGCAGCACCGTGCGATGCTGCAATTCGTTTCTCATCGCAGGTGCCATATATGTAATCCGCGATCAGAACGTGAAATTCTTTAACGCTTCGGGCATGCCCTCGGCGATCGCTGCCTGTTCCTTTGCTGCGTAAATTTGTGCGTCCCACAACTCGAAGTGACGACCCATACCGAGCAAGGTCACTTCTTTCTCCAGCGAGCCGGCCGCGCGTAATTCCGGCGACACGAGCACGCGGCCCGCACCGTCCATATCGACGTCCATGGCGTTGCCGAGAAAAATGCGCTTCCACCAGGCCGCGTTCATAGGCAGCTTGTCGACCTTGTCGCGGAAGATCTCCCACTCTGGGCGCGGAAAGAGCAACAGGCAGCCGTCCGGGTGCTTGGTGATCGTCACCCGGCCCTCTGCCTGTGTTTGCAGCGCATCCCGATAGCGAGAGGGGATCGACATCCGCCCTTTCGCATCGAGTGTCAGCGCCGACGCCCCTTGGAACACTTCACTCTCCCTTGTCGACCAGAGTGGGCGCTTTAGCTGTCGATCGGAGTAAGCGCTTTAGCGCTTACTCCGGCCCCATGCAGAGCACTTACTCTGGTCCCATGCAACCTGGTTGCTCGCGGCGTTTTTGCGCCGGCTGCCCGATTCGTGAAAATCTACCCGAAACTGCCCGTGAGATCACACAAAAATACACTTTCTCACACTGTCTCCCACTTTAGAGTAACGCTAAACAGGGGTCAAGGGAGATGCGCGCTTTTCGAGCGAATTTTGTTTGTTAGAACAAGGACTTAGCGCGACTCCTTCACGTCAGACATAAAACGGAAAACCGTTATAAATGAATGAGCTAGTGAAACTTGTGAAGGTGATACGTGAAAAGTGCGAGGGAAAGGCGCGGAATGTAAGAGATCGTGAAGCAGGATTGGAAGGTGTTTGCTGGCGTTCCGGGTATTTCGGGCGGACGGCGCGCGAAGCGCCGCCCCATACTCAGACAGTGCGTGAGCAGATGTCTCGACCTTATATGTAATAGGCAGTGCGTGTCATGACTTTCGATACCGCCCGCATGAGCGCGCGCGCAGGAAACGGCAACTCGACGCCGCCTGCGTCCATGGCGGATTTACCGTGCTCCGCTTCGTCCACGCGCATCTGTTCGACGATCGCGCGTGACTCGCGGTCGGCCGCGGGTAACTGATCCAGATGGCTATCCAGATGCTGTTCAACCTGCCGCTCGGTTTCGGCCATAAAGCCCAGACTTACCCGATCACCCAGCCGGCCTGCCGCGAGGCCAATTGCCAACGCACCTGTATACCAAAGCGGGTTCAACAGACTTGGACGCGAATCGAGCGCCTCGAGGCGTTTGGCGGTCCACGCCAGATGATCCTCTTCTTCTATGGCAGCGTGATTAAACACAGCCCGCAAAGACGGCGACCGGGTAGCGAGTTTCTGAGCCTGGTAAAGCGCCTGGGCACACACCTCGCCGACATGGTTCACACGCATCAAGCCGGCCGCATGCGCACGTTCCGCCTGGGAGAGCTCGGCGGGCTCCGCCGCCGATTCTTGCGGAACTGGCAACGGACGACTCATCCGCGACACGCCAGTCATTGAGCGTAAACCCCGATCAAACTCGCTAATTAACTCGTCCAGAAACATTCAGCACTCCCTGATTCGACAACCGCTACGCCACGCCGGCAGGTCCGCGTGGCAAGGCTTTGCAAGGCAAAACCAGCGTTCCGCGAACCGTGAATTCGGGCGAATCCAACGGCCAATTCTGAATTTTAGACCATGTTGCGTAAACGAAACAGGAACCGTCCTGGCCGTCTCCTTTTTCTTTGTGGCATGTATGCCTTTTGTTACATTACGTGCAACTTCTCGCGAAGTTGGACATGCAAGGCCTCAACGCTACATAAATATTCGCCTTGTACAAAAGATTCGTAATCCTTGGAGATCATTCGATGAAAAAGTCGCTTCTCGCTCTCGCAGCACTGGGCGCATTCGCAGGCGTCGCACATGCTCAGAGCAGCGTGACCCTGTACGGTATCATTGACGAAGGCTTCAACATCAACACCAACTCGGGTGGCAAGCACCTGTACAACCTGTCCAGCGGCGTCATGCAAGGCTCGCGTTTCGGCCTGCGCGGCACGGAAGATCTGGGCGGCGGTCTGAAGGCAATCTTCGTGTTGGAAAACGGCTTTGACGTGAACAACGGCAAGCTGGGTCAAGGCGGCCTGATGTTCGGTCGTCAAGCTTACGTCGGTCTGTCGAGCCAACTCGGCACGGTCACGCTGGGTCGTCAGTACGACTCCGTCGTGGACTACGTCGGTCCGCTGGAAGCCGGTGACCAATGGGGCGGCTACATCGCTGCTCACCCGGGTGACATCGACAACTTCAACAACGCGTACCGCACCAACAACACGGTCAAGTACACGAGCGCAAACTACGGCGGCCTGACGTTCGGCGGCACGTACAGCTTCGGCGGCGTTGCTGGCAACGTCACGTCGAACCAGATCTGGTCGTTGGGCGCTGGCTACAACAACGGTCCGTTGGTCTTGGGCGTCGGCTACTTGAACGCGCGCACGCCGTCGGCATCGGGTGGCCTGTTCAACAACGGCGGCACGACGACGGCAGCGAACGCAGCTGTGACGTCGCCGGTCTACGCTGGCTTCGCATCGGCTAACACGTACCAGGTGATCGGTGCAGGCGGCGCATACACGTTCGGCGCAGCAACGATCGGTGCAACGTACTCGAACATCCGTTTCGGCAACCTGGGCGCTTCGTTCACGTCGCCGTTCAAGGGTCAGACGGCTACGTTCAACAACGCCGAACTCAACTTCAAGTATCAGTTGACCCCGGCATTGCTGGTCGGCGCAGCGTATGACTACACGCGCGGCGCGGAAATCAACGGCGCATCGCGTGCTCAGTACCACCAAGGCTCGGTTGGCGTGGACTACTTCCTGTCCAAGCGTACCGACGTGTATGTGATTGGTGTGTACCAGCACGCTCTGGGCGAAACGCTGAATGCAGCGGGCGCTACGGTCGACGCAACGGCTGGCATCAACGGTCTGTCGGGTTCGTCGAACCAGAACCAGCTCGCAGCTCGCGTTGGCATTCGCCACAAGTTCTAATAAGTCGTAATAAAGCAGTCTGCCTCAAAGGCGCCTTCGGGCGCCTTTTTTTATGGCCGCGCGACGCACACGTCGACTAGACGGATCAAAGAGAAAGGCCCGGCAGACTTTCATCTGCCGGGCCTTTCTCTTTCTTTCCTGCAATGCGTTACGTCTAGTCGGCTTTGATCCGGACGATGGGCTTGATGCGCGTGATGCGCCTATGCCCGGCCGTCGCGCAATTCGCGACGCAGAATCTTGCCGACATTGCTCTTGGGCAACTCCGTTCGGAATTCGACGATCTTCGGCCGCTTGTAGCCGGTCAACTGCTGTTTGCAGTACGCGAAGATATCCGCATCAGTGAGCGCCGGATCTTTCTTTACGACGAACAGCTTTACTGCTTCGCCCGAATGCTGATCCGGCACGCCAACTGCGGCGACTTCGAACACACCCGGCAGCTTGGCGACCACGTCCTCGATTTCGTTCGGATAGACGTTGAAGCCAGAGACCAGAATCATGTCCTTCTTTCGGTCGACGATCTTGACGAAGCCGCTTTCGTTCATCAAACCGACGTCGCCCGATTTGAAGAAGCCATCCGGCGTCATGACCTTGGCCGTTTCGTCCGGACGATTCCAGTAGCCAGCCATCACCTGCGGGCCACGAATGCAGATTTCTCCCGGCTGGCCGAGCGGCACCTCATTGCCATCATCGTCGCGAATCGAGATTTCCGTCGACGGCAGCGGCAAACCGATCGTGCCGCTATATTCCGTGACGGTGACCGGATTGCAGGTGACGCACGGCGACGTCTCCGACAGACCGTAGCCCTCGATGATCGGTGTATGCGTATGTTCGAACCAGCGCTTGGCGACAGCTTCCTGCACCGCCATACCGCCGCCATTTGCTGCGATCAGCTTCGAAAAATCCAGTTTGTGGAAATCAGGACTGTTCAGCATCGCGTTGTACAGCGTGTTGACGGCGGGAATCGTCGTAATCGGATAGCCTTGCAGCGCCTTGATCATCCCGGGGATGTCGCGCGGATTTGGAATCAACACGCCGAGGCCGCCGGTACGGATCGTCAGAAGTCCGCAAACCGTCAGCGCAAAGACGTGATAAAGCGGCAATGCGACAACGGTGATGAACTGATCGATGTCCTTGCGGTTAGCGCGGACCGGATCGAGCCAGATTTCCGACTGCAGCACATTGGCGATCAGGTTTCGATGCAGGAGCGTCGCGCCCTTGGCCACGCCTGTCGTGCCACCCGTGTACTGTAGAAACGCGACGTCGTCCGGACCCTGCTGGACCGGTTTGAAACTCTGGCGGCCACCCTCGGCGATTGCGGTGTTGAACTTGACGTGACCCGGCAGACTCCACGTCGGCACCATCTTCTTCACTCGGCGCACGACGAAGTTCACCAGCGCGCCTTTCACGCCCATCAGATCGCCCATTGCGGCGACAACGACGTGCTTGATCGCCGTATTGCGTACGATCGCCTGCAACGTGACAGCGAAGTTTTCGAGCAGGATGATCGCTTCCGCACCGCTGTCCTTGAGCTGATGCTCGAGCTCCCGCGGAGTGTAAAGCGGGTTCACATTCACCACCACGTAGCCCGCGCGCAAGATCGCCGCAATTGCCACCGGATATTGCAGCACGTTCGGCATCATGATTGCGATGCGCGCGCCGCGGGCAAGGCCCTTCGACTGAAACCACGCGGCCAGTTTGCGCGAAAGCACGTCAAGCTCGCCGTAGCTGATCTCCTTGCCCATGCACACGAACGCCGGTTTGGCGCGGTAGTCGCGGAAGGCTTCTTCGAGCAGTTCGGCGACGGACGTATAGCGGGTCGGGTCGATCTCTGCGGGAACGCCGGGCGGATAAGATTTCAGCCAGATTTTGTCCATGCAGCGTCTCCTCCTTTATTTTCGAATGGTCGTGCTAAAAACGCATCGTAGCATGGGCAACCCTTTGCTATTCGCGAAAAGCGGCTGGGTTAGACTGCAGCCTCGAACCCGTTGAGGGCCGTAACTGCGCGGGATTTTTGAGCAGATTTTCAGGCGCGTTCGACTTCGACGAGGCAGTCGTAGAACGTGGCCGATCCGCCCAGATCGGTGAGCGCCTGGCTAGTCACCTGGTTGGCGTTGCGGCCATCGGGCGCGAGTTTTTTCCACCAGATCGACAGTCCGACCACTAGCCCTTGACGTGCCTTGTCAGTGACACGGGCGCGCGCTTGCATCGCGCCGCGATCGTTGAATATGCGCACTTGCATGCCGTCAGCAATGTTTCGCTGCTGCGCATCGGCCGGGTGAATGTCCAGGTGCGGCTCACCTTCCGTCGAGCGCAAACTTTCAACGTTGACGAAGGTACTGTTCAGGAAGTTGCGGGCCGGCGGCGAGATCATCGCAAGCGGGTAACGGGCGGCAAGTTCGGGCGCACCATCTGCGGATTCGTAAGGCGGCAGATAATCCGGCAACGGATCGAGCCCTTGCTGCGCGAGGCGCTCGCTGAAGAACTCGCATTTGCCGGACGGTGTGCGAAAACCACCCTCAGCAAATGGCGCGTCAGGCAGGTTCAGCTTTGCCCAGCCGGCTTTCTTTAATGAGTCCCAGCTGACGCCTTGCAGCGTTGTGTCGTCCCAGCGGAATGCCGACTGTGCGATAGCGTCGTCGCTGTCGTAAAGCGCCGGCTCCTGAAAGCCCATATGACGCGCCAGGCCGCGAAAGATCTCCGTGTTCGGGCGCGCATCGCCGACCGGCGCAATCGCCGGCAAGTTGACCATTACGTGCGTGTGTCCGTACGACTTGTGCACATCGAGGTGCTCGAGTTGCGTCGTGGCAGGCAAAAGCAGATCGGCGTAGTCCGCAGTGTCGGTCTGAAAGTGCTCGAGCACGATCGTGAACAGGTCCTCGCGTGCAAAACCTGCGGCGACCCGTTCCGAGTCCGGCGCGACCGCCACAGGATTCGAGTTATAAACGATGATCGCTTCGACTTTCGGGCCGAACACGGCGTCGCCCGGGTGCAGCAATGCGTCGCCGATTGCGTTCATATTAATGACGCGCGATGGCTTCGCCGGCCAGCCCGGCATCAGGTCCGGGCGCTGCAACGCGTGCGAATCTACCGGTGCCCAGCCACCCGACGACAGCAACACACCGCCGGCCCGCTCGCGCCATGCTCCGGTCAGCGCCGGCAGACAGGCAATGGCGCGCACGGCGTTACCGCCGCCCCGCACCCGCTGCAGACCATAGTTCATCCGGATCGCGGCCTTTTTCGTGCTGCCGTAAAGGCGTGCGAGATCGACGATCACCTGCTCTTCGACACCGCAAATTTGCGCGGCACGTGACGGCGGATAGCTGAGCGCACGGACCTCGAGTTCAGCGAAGCCCAACGTATGAGCGACGATGTAGGCGTGATCGAGCAGATTCTCCGTAATCAGCACGTTGATTATGCCGAGCGCTAAAGCACCGTCGGTTCCAGGTTTCAGAGCAATGTGCTGGTGGCATTTTTCCGCCGTCAGTGATCGGTACGGATCGATGGCGATCAACCGTGCACCGCGACGCTTGGCTTCCTGGGCGCGTGTCCAGAAGTGCAGATTCGACACGATGGGATTCGAGCCCCAGATCAGAATAACCTCGCTCTCGGCGAAAAACTCAGTGAGCATGCCAAGACTGGCGCCGTAGGTGTATTTCAGCCCCGCCGCACCAGCGGCAGCACAAATCGTGCGGTCTAACTGCGATGCGCCGAGTTTGTGAAAAAAACGCTGCGCAATACTATCGCCCTGAACCAAGCCCATTGTGCCCGCGTAGCTGTACGGCATGATGGCTTCTGGCGTTCGGTTCGCGATCTTCGACAGGCGTGCTGCAGCTAACTCGTACGCTTCATCCCAACTGATCGGCTCAAAACGGCCTTCGCCTTTGGGGCCGACGCGTTTCATCGGTGTCGTCAATCGATGCGGATGATGCACCCGCTCGGCATAACGACTAACTTTGGTACATAGCGCACCTTGAGTCGGAGGATGGTCGGGATCTCCAACGACCTTGATCGCCCGTCCGTTTTCAACGGTCACGCGCATCGCGCAGGTATCAGGGCAATCGTGCGGGCACACCGCGCGGGTGAATTCAGTCGGAGCATTCATTGGCGATCCGTCCAGGAGAGCGGCAAGCGGTGAGGCGATCCCGGATTTTATTACGTCCATTGCTCGTTGACCTACATGGTGCCGTCAAAAACGCCTTCGGCGTAGAATCGGTTATCGACGTGCCCGGGCGATATGGCCCCGAGCGATCCCACGCAAAGCAAAGCACAAGCGCACCATCATGAAACTGATCCCAGAAATCCAGGCCGCCCACGGCGAAATTCAAACCCTCCGCCGAGCGATTCATGCACACCCCGAACTGCGTTACGAAGAGACAGCCACAGCGGACCTTGTTGCCAGGACACTTGAGTCCTGGGGCATCGAAACTCATCGCGGATTGGGCAAAACAGGCGTAGTCGGCATACTGAAACGCGGCAATGGATCGCGCTCGATCGGACTGCGCGCCGACATGGATGCGCTGCCGATTCAGGAGCTAAACAGCTTCGACCACCGCTCTCACAACGACGGCAAAATGCACGCGTGCGGCCATGATGGACATACCGCGATGTTGCTCGGCGCGGCGCGACATCTGGTCAAGCACGGCGAATTTGATGGCACGATCGTGTTCATCTTTCAACCAGCAGAAGAAGGCGGTGCCGGCGCACAGGCAATGATCGACGATGGCCTGTTCACGAAATTTCCGGTCGATGCGGTTTTCGGAGTTCACAACTGGCCGGGCATGCCGGCGGGTCACTTCGGTGTGACCGAAGGCCCGATCATGGCGTCCAGCAACGAATTTCGCATTGAAATCAAAGGTGTGGGTTCGCACGCGGCACTGCCGCACAATGGCCGCGACCCCGTGTTTACGGCGGTGCAGATCGCGAACGGGTTGCAGAGCATCATCACGCGAAACAAGAAACCGCTCGATACCGCAGTACTGTCCATCACCCAGATCCACGCTGGCGACGCCCTCAATGTCGTCCCTGACGATGCGTGGATCGCAGGCACCGTACGGACTTTTACCACCGAAACGCTTGATCTGATCGAAGCACGCATGCGCAAGATCGCCGCAAGTACGGCAGAGGCTTACGATTGCTCGGTGAATATCCACTTCCACCGCAACTATCCGCCGACCCTCAACAGTAGCGACGAGGCGCGCTTTGCTGCGACGGTCATGAAGGAGATTGTTGGCGCGGAAAATGTCGACGACGCGGTCGAGCCGACAATGGGCGCCGAGGATTTTTCGTTCATGTTGCTGGCCAAGCCGGGCTGTTACGCATTTCTCGGCAATGGCGACGGTGGGCACCGGGACTCAGGACATGGTGCCGGGCCTTGCATGCTACATAACGCGAGCTATGACTTCAACGACGAGCTATTGCCGATCGGCTCAACGTATTGGGTGCGGCTGGCGCAACGATTCCTGGCACAAGAGAAATAAAGTGGTTGGGTGGATCTGGTCGACGGCTTGTATGCCGTCGCACCGTCACGCGTGTCTGTCTATGTGTGACGCGCTATTGAGGTCAGGCGCGCTTATCTGGAACTGACGGGTTACGCGAACGCGTTGCGGATCGGGAGAGAGTGAGCGCCGTTTTTGCTGCGGTAAACGCAGAAACCCCACCGTTGAGGGGTGGGGTTTCTGTTACTGCAGGGGAGCCTGACGATTACCTACTTTCACACGGGAATCCGCACTATCATCGGCGTGGAGTCGTTTCACGGTCCTGTTCGGGATGGGAAGGGGTGGGACCGACTCGCTATGGTCATCAGGCATGACTTGTTGCCGTACTGCTCGGGGAGCAATACAGCCAATCTGGAAGAAGTAGTTTCTGGTGATGCTCACCAGCGGGAGTTGTGTTGTTTCTGGCACAACACTGATCTCAACCGTGCGTCGCGTGTCCCTGCCCCCTTCGGGGGTGGTCCTGAGTAAGCACTGAAGTGCTAACTCATCACGCAAAACACACCTGTTATAGGATCAAGCCTTACGGGCAATTAGTATCAGTTAGCTTAACGCATTACTGCGCTTCCACACCTGACCTATCAACGTCCTGGTCTTGAACGACCCTTCAAGGGGCTCGAAGCCCCGGGGATATCTCATCTTAAGGCGAGTTTCCCGCTTAGATGCTTTCAGCGGTTATCTCTTCCGAACATAGCTACCCGGCGATGCCACTGGCGTGACAACCGGTACACCAGAGGTTCGTCCACTCCGGTCCTCTCGTACTAGGAGCAGCCCCCTTCAAATATCCAGCGCCCACGGCAGATAGGGACCAAACTGTCTCACGACGTTTTAAACCCAGCTCACGTACCTCTTTAAATGGCGAACAGCCATACCCTTGGGACCGGCTACAGCCCCAGGATGAGATGAGCCGACATCGAGGTGCCAAACACCGCCGTCGATATGAACTCTTGGGCGGTATCAGCCTGTTATCCCCAGAGTACCTTTTATCCGTTGAGCGATGGCCCTTCCATACAGAACCACCGGATCACTATGACCTGCTTTCGCACCTGCTCGACTTGTCGGTCTCGCAGTTAAGCACGCTTATGCCATTGCACTATCAGCACGATTTCCGACCGTACCTAGCGTACCTTCGTACTCCTCCGTTACACTTTGGGAGGAGACCGCCCCAGTCAAACTGCCTACCATGCACTGTCCCCGACCCGGATCACGGGCCAAGGTTAGAACCTCAAACAAACCAGGGTGGTATTTCAAGGACGGCTCCACGCAGACTGGCGTCCACGCTTCATAGCCTCCCACCTATCCTACACAGATCGGTTCAAAGTCCAATGCAAAGCTACAGTAAAGGTTCATGGGGTCTTTCCGTCTAGCCGCGGGGAGATTGCATCATCACAAACACTTCAACTTCGCTGAGTCTCGGGAGGAGACAGTGTGGCCATCGTTACGCCATTCGTGCAGGTCGGAACTTACCCGACAAGGAATTTCGCTACCTTAGGACCGTTATAGTTACGGCCGCCGTTTACCGGGACTTCAATCAAGAGCTTGCACCCCATCATTTAATCTTCCGGCACCGGGCAGGCGTCACACCCTATACGTCCACTTTCGTGTTTGCAGAGTGCTGTGTTTTTATTAAACAGTCGCAGCCACCAGTTTATTGCAACCCCTTCACCCTTTGCGCGCAGGCGCATCAAGCTACAGGGGCGTACCTTATCCCGAAGTTACGGTACCAATTTGCCGAGTTCCTTCTCCCGAGTTCTCTCAAGCGCCTTAGAATACTCATCTCGCCCACCTGTGTCGGTTTGCGGTACGGTCTTGTTAAACTGAAGCTTAGAGGCTTTTCTTGGAACCACTTCCAGTTGCTTCACCGCCTAAGCGGCTCGTCCCATGCCCTTGAATTGCGCGCCCGGATTTGCCTGAGCGCCTTCTCCAACACAGGAACCGGGACTTCCAACACCCGGACAACCTTCCGCGATCCGTCCCCCCATCGCATTTAACAATGGTGCAGGAATATTAACCTGCTTCCCATCAGCTACGCATTTCTGCCTCGCCTTAGGGGCCGACTCACCCTACGCCGATGAACGTTGCGTAGGAAACCTTGGGCTTACGGCGAGGGGGCCTTTCACCCCCTTTATCGCTACTCATGTCAGCATTCGCACTTCCGATACCTCCAGCGCACTTTTCAATGCACCTTCGCAGGCTTACGGAACGCTCTCCTACCATGCACATAAATGTGCATCCGCAGCTTCGGTATATTGCTTAGCCCCGTTACATCTTCCGCGCAGGACGACTCGATCAGTGAGCTATTACGCTTTCTTTAAAGGATGGCTGCTTCTAAGCCAACCTCCTGACTGTTTTAGCCTTCCCACTTCGTTTCCCACTTAGCAATATTTGGGGACCTTAGCTGGCGGTCTGGGTTGTTTCCCTCTTGACACCGGACGTTAGCACCCGATGTCTGTCTCCCGTGATTGCACTCTTCGGTATTCGGAGTTTGCTATGGCGTAGTAATCCGCAATGGACCCCACAACCATGACAGTGCTCTACCCCCGAAGGTGATACACGAGGCACTACCTAAATAGTTTTCGGAGAGAACCAGCTATTTCCAGGTTTGTTTAGCCTTTCACCCCTATCCACAGCTCATCCCCTAACTTTTCAACGTTAGTGGGTTCGGACCTCCAGTACGTGTTACCGCACCTTCATCCTGGCCATGGATAGATCACCTGGTTTCGGGTCTACACCCAGCGACTGAACGCCCTGTTCGGACTCGCTTTCGCTACGCCTTCCCTAATCGGTTAAGCTTGCCACTGAATGTAAGTCGCTGACCCATTATACAAAAGGTACGCAGTCACCCCACAAGGAGGCTCCTACTGTTTGTATGCATGCGGTTTCAGGATCTATTTCACTCCCCTCCCGGGGTTCTTTTCGCCTTTCCCTCACGGTACTGGTTCACTATCGGTCGATCACGAGTATTTAGCCTTGGAGGATGGTCCCCCCATCTTCAGACAGGATTTCACGTGTCCCGCCCTACTTGTCGTACACCCAGTTCTTCCTCGCTGTTTTCGTCTACAGGGCTATCACCTGCTATGGCGGCACTTTCCAGAGCCTTCGACTAACAATGAAGATAAAGAGTACAGGCTGGTCCCATTTCGCTCGCCACTACTCTGGGAATCTCGGTTGATTTCTTTTCCTGCGGTTACTTAGATGTTTCAGTTCACCGCGTTCGCTTCTCATGGCCTATGTATTCAGCCATGGATACCTCAATAGAGGTGGGTTTCCCCATTCGGACATCGGGGGATCAAAGCTCGTTTGCCAGCTCCCCCCCGCTTTTCGCAGGCTACCGCGTCCTTCATCGCCTGTGATCGCCAAGGCATCCACCACATGCACTTGTTCGCTTGACCCTATAACGGGTGTGTCTCGCACTGCATCCACGGGGGATGAAGTGTTTCGTCACAGTCGCTACAGGTTGAGTATTCGTGTTGCGCCGTATTCCAAGAGCAATCTTTCGATTTCCCTTTTCATACATTGATACAATCACAACCCTGATTCACCTACTCACATGCCCATCTCTAGACACGCTTTCGTGAATCTCTTTACTACTTCTTCCTGATTGTTAAAGAACGACAGCCGATATAAAGCTCTGCTTCATATCACTCTGACTGGCTCAATCGCCAATGCATAAAGCTCGGTAAATACCGAACGCTAGGCATTGAAGATTGGTGGAGGATGACGGGATCGAACCGACGACCCCCTGCTTGCAAAGCAGGTGCTCTCCCAGCTGAGCTAATCCCCCAGTCATACAGATCACGCAACCTGTTCGCCCCGGGGTCCTCACCGGTTAGCTGCAGCCACCGCAGAAACAGTGGTGGGTCTGGATGGATTCGAACCATCGACCCCCGCCTTATCAAGACGGTGCTCTAACCAACTGAGCTACAGACCCCTGAGTCTGTCTGCGTATCTGTCCTGATTTCACAGCCGATAAGCGTGAGCGCTCAACGCTTTGACACGTCTAGCTCGAGAAAGGAGGTGATCCAGCCGCACCTTCCGATACGGCTACCTTGTTACGACTTCACCCCAGTCATGAATCCTACCGTGGTGACCGTCCTCCTTGCGGTTAGACTAGCCACTTCTGGTAAAACCCACTCCCATGGTGTGACGGGCGGTGTGTACAAGACCCGGGAACGTATTCACCGCGGCATGCTGATCCGCGATTACTAGCGATTCCAGCTTCACGCACTCGAGTTGCAGAGTGCGATCCGGACTACGATCGGTTTTCTGGGATTGGCTCCCCCTCGCGGGTTGGCGACCCTCTGTTCCGACCATTGTATGACGTGTGAAGCCCTACCCATAAGGGCCATGAGGACTTGACGTCATCCCCACCTTCCTCCGGTTTGTCACCGGCAGTCTCCCTAGAGTGCTCTTGCGTAGCAACTAGGGACAAGGGTTGCGCTCGTTGCGGGACTTAACCCAACATCTCACGACACGAGCTGACGACAGCCATGCAGCACCTGTGTTATGGCTCCCTTTCGGGCACCCCGACCTTTCAGCCAGGTTCCATACATGTCAAGGGTAGGTAAGGTTTTTCGCGTTGCATCGAATTAATCCACATCATCCACCGCTTGTGCGGGTCCCCGTCAATTCCTTTGAGTTTTAATCTTGCGACCGTACTCCCCAGGCGGTCAACTTCACGCGTTAGCTTCGTTACCAAGTCAATGAAGACCCGACAACTAGTTGACATCGTTTAGGGCGTGGACTACCAGGGTATCTAATCCTGTTTGCTCCCCACGCTTTCGTGCATGAGCGTCAGTATTGGCCCAGGGGGCTGCCTTCGCCATCGGTATTCCTCCACATCTCTACGCATTTCACTGCTACACGTGGAATTCTACCCCCCTCTGCCATACTCTAGCCCGCCAGTCACAAATGCAGTTCCCAGGTTAAGCCCGGGGATTTCACATCTGTCTTAGCGGACCGCCTGCGCACGCTTTACGCCCAGTAATTCCGATTAACGCTTGCACCCTACGTATTACCGCGGCTGCTGGCACGTAGTTAGCCGGTGCTTATTCTTCCGGTACCGTCATCCTCCCGCCGTATTAGGGCAGAAGTTTTCTTTCCGGACAAAAGTGCTTTACAACCCGAAGGCCTTCTTCACACACGCGGCATTGCTGGATCAGGGTTGCCCCCATTGTCCAAAATTCCCCACTGCTGCCTCCCGTAGGAGTCTGGGCCGTGTCTCAGTCCCAGTGTGGCTGGTCGTCCTCTCAGACCAGCTACAGATCGTCGCCTTGGTAGGCCTTTACCCCACCAACTAGCTAATCTGCCATCGGCCGCCCCTGTAGCGAGAGGTCCTAAGATCCCCCCCTTTCCTCCGTAGAGCGTATGCGGTATTAATCCGGCTTTCGCCGGGCTATCCCCCACTACAGGACACGTTCCGATGTATTACTCACCCGTTCGCCACTCGCCACCAGGGTTACCCCCGTGCTGCCGTTCGACTTGCATGTGTAAGGCATGCCGCCAGCGTTCAATCTGAGCCAGGATCAAACTCTTCAGTTCAAACCTGTTACTGTTTTTCGGGCTCTTTCGAACCCGGTCGCTCACTCAACGTACTGACGAATGATCATCCTGCCGCCGTGTTTCCACCCCAGCAGGAAAACCTTCCTTTAATACTAGTGTGAGACTTGATACTTTCGCTTTTGCAGCAGGCCCCGAAGGACCCACCGCCGCGTCGCGCATCAAGCGCCCACACTTATCGGCTGTTAATTTTTAAAGATCGATTTCGCATTCACTACCAAAAACCGCACCGCGTGTCGTCAACCTCACAACCGCCCGGCACCGCTTCGTTCTGCGTCGCTGCATCTGCAGCAGAGAAACGAGATTATGAAGAACTTTCGCTACGCCGTCAACAGGTTTTTCCAACTTTCTCAACCCGCTCACTTCGCGCAAAGCCTTGCCACTGCTGGCTCTCCCGCCTCCCGTGCCCCGGCGTCCGGAACACGAAAGAGCGAGATTCTAGCGAGCCCAACCACGCCTTGCAAGCGTTATTTTGACAAGCGTATTACCGATGCTTGAAAACCGGTTTGCGCTTCTCAACGAACGCAGCCATCCCCTCCTTCTGATCTTCCGTAGCGAAGAGCGAATGGAAGAGGCGGCGCTCGAAATGCACGCCTTCAGCGAGTGTCGTTTCGTACGCACGGTTAACCGATTCCTTGACCATCATCACCGCCGGCAACGGGAATTCTGCAATGGTTGCGGCCGCGGCCATAGCCTCGTCAAGCAGGGAAGCCGCGGGAATCACCCGCGAGACCAATCCTGCGCGCTCGGCCTCCGCGGCGTCCATGAAGCGGGCGGTCAGGCAAAGATCCATCGCCTTCGCCTTTGAGACGGCGCGCGGCAGTCGCTGCGTGCCGCCTGCTCCCGGCATGATGCCGAGCTTGATTTCCGGCTGGCCGAACTTCGCCGTGTCGGCGGCGAAAATAATGTCGCACATCATCGCCAACTCGCAACCGCCGCCGAGCGCGAAGCCCGCCACTGCGGCAATGATCGGCTTACGAATGGAGCGCACCGTTTCCCAGTTGCGGGTGATGTAGTCGCCTTTGTAGACGTCCATATAGGTATAGGTCGCCATCATGCCGATGTCGGCTCCGGCGGCGAACGCTTTCTCACTGCCTGTGATCACGATCGCACCAATCGCCTCGTCGGCATCGAACTCGCGCA
Organism: Paraburkholderia sp. D1E; assembly: GCF_052682275.1. Classification (NCBI taxonomy): domain Bacteria; kingdom Pseudomonadati; phylum Pseudomonadota; class Betaproteobacteria; order Burkholderiales; family Burkholderiaceae; genus Paraburkholderia; species Paraburkholderia sp. D1E. The sequence goes on along the minus strand of NZ_JBQYMB010000001.1, from coordinate 4,978,394 downwards.
GCGCAGCGCCCAGTTCGTCCATCAACGCGTCGTTCAGCGCGTTCAGCGCCTTCGGGCGGTTCAACGTGACCAAACCGACCCTTCCCCGCGTCTCAACCAGGATGTTCTCGTAAACCATGCCGCCTCCTAATGGTTAATGGCACGCGAAAACGCTTCGCGCGGCCGTCTTAATAATGCTACCATTCACCAACCAACCGGTCGGTCAATTATTCGACAGGCTTTCCCCAACGCATAGCAAAGCCCCTCTGCCATGACACATCCGCTATTCACCAAGCACGAAGACACGCTGCAAAAGGCACTCACCGCGATTGAAACGCGCGGCTACTGGAGTCCGTTCGTCGAGATGCCCAGTCCGAAAGTGTACGGGGAAACAGCTAGCGCAGACGGCGAAGCCGCATTCAAGGCACATCTGCACAAGACGTTCGAATTGGACCAACCGTCGACCGGAGAAACCGTCGGCGCCGAAGTCTCGCCGTTCGGGTTCCCGCTCGGCGTGCGCTATCCGAAAGCCGATCCTGACGCGTTGATCTCCGCAGCCGCCGTCGCGCAGCGCGATTGGCGCGCGGCCGGCCCCCAGGCATGGATCGGCGTATGCCTCGAAATCCTCGCGCGCGTTAATCGCGCCAGCTTCGAAATCGGCTACAGCGTGATGCACACAACCGGTCAGGCATTCATGATGGCCTTCCAGGCCGGCGGCCCGCATGCACAAGACCGTGCGCTCGAAGCGGTCGTATACGCCTGGGACCAATTACGCCACATCCCTGCTAACGCCCACTGGGAAAAGCCGCAAGGCAAAAATCCGCCGCTCGCCATGCACAAGCGCTACACCGTCGTGCCGCGCGGCACCGGTCTTGTGCTCGGCTGCTGCACCTTCCCGACATGGAATGGTTACCCAGGCCTCTTCGCCGATCTGGCCACGGGCAACACGGTCATCGTCAAACCGCATCCGGGCGCAATTCTGCCGCTCGCACTGACTGTCCGCCTCGCACGTGATGTGCTGCGCGAGGCCGGTTTCGATCCGAACGTCGTCACGTTGCTGGCCACGGAACCGAACGACGGCGCGCTCGTCCAGGACCTGGCACTGCGCCCTGAAATCAAGCTCATCGACTTCACGGGGAGCACGCAAAACGGCGCGTGGCTCGAGCGCAATGCGCATCAGGCTCAGGTCTACACCGAAAAAGCCGGCGTCAACCAGATCGTGATCGACTCAGTGGACGACATCAAAGCCGCCGCTCGCAATATCGCCTTCTCACTTGCGCTGTACTCAGGCCAGATGTGCACCGCCCCGCAAAACATCTACGTACCGCGCGACGGCATCCGCACCGCTGAAGGCAAACTCGGCTTCGACGAAGTCGCCCAAGCTATCGCCGGCACGGTGCAAAAACTGGTTGCGGACCCAGCGCGCGCCGTCGAGCTGCTCGGCGCGATCCAGAACGAAGGCGTAACCCAACGCATCGACGAAGCTGCCAAGCTTGGGCACGTTCTAGTAGAAAGCCAATCGCTCGAACATCCAGCGTTTGCCGGTGCCCGCGTGCGCACACCGCTCGTGCTCCAACTGGATGCCGCCACCGATCACGCACAGTTCACCAAAGAATGGTTCGGCCCGATCTCGTTCGTGATCGCGACGGACTCGACAGCGCAGTCGCTCGACCTTGCCGGCGCAATCGCCGCCGAGCACGGCGCGCTGACGCTGTCGGTCTACAGCACGGATGAAGCCGTGCTCGAAGATGCGCACGAAGCATCGATCCGCGGTGGCGTAGCACTCTCGATCAATTTGACGGGCGGCGTTTTCGTCAATCAGTCTGCGGCCTTCTCCGACTTCCATGGCACGGGCGCAAACCCGGCGGCAAATGCCGCACTGGCCGACGCAGCCTTTGTCGCGAACCGCTTCCGCGTCGTTCAAAGTCGCATTCATGTTGAACCGAAAGCGGCACCAGCGGTAGCTGGCTGAATGGCATAAGACAAAAGCACGGCTTTCGTCCTATGCCGTTTGGCCGAATAGACCGAGCCGTGCGCCCCAACTAACATGAGACATCGGATCGGCATGTCCCGCCGATCCGTCCCAGTAGGAACTCACATGAACGACGCCTTCATTTGCGATGCGATTCGCACCCCAATCGGCCGTTACGGCGGTGCCCTGAAAGATGTCCGCGCGGATGACCTCGGTGCGGTGCCGATCAAGGCGCTGATCGAGCGCAATCCCGGCGTCGACTGGCGGGCAATTGACGACGTGATTTACGGCTGCGCCAATCAGGCCGGTGATGACAACCGCAACGTCGCCCGCATGGCGGCGTTGCTGGCCGGCTTGCCCAAAGATGCCCCCGGCGCAACCATCAACCGCCTGTGCGGCTCGGGCATGGACGCCGTCGGCACCGCTGCTCGCGCCATCAAGGCTGGCGAAGCGCGGTTGATGATCGCCGGCGGGGTCGAAAGCATGACGCGCGCGCCGTTCGTGATGGGCAAGGCCACCAGTGCGTTCTCGCGGCAGGCCGACATTTACGACACGACTATCGGCTGGCGCTTCATCAATCCGCTAATGAAGCGCCAATATGGCGTCGATTCGATGCCGGAGACCGCGGAAAACGTCGCCGTGGAGTTCGGCATAAGCCGTGCGGATCAGGACGCGTTTGCACTCTCGAGCCAGCAAAAGGCAGCCCGCGCACAGCGCGACGGCACTTTGGCCCAGGAAATCGTCGGCGTTGAAATTGCGCAAAAGAAAGGCGACCCCGTACGCGTGACGCTCGATGAGCATCCACGCGAAACGTCGCTCGAAAGCCTGGGCAAGCTCAAGGGCGTGGTCCGCCCCGACGGCAGCGTGACCGCCGGCAATGCATCGGGCGTGAACGACGGTGCGTGCGCACTGCTGCTCGCGAACAAGGAAGCTGCCGATCAATACGGTTTGCGTCCCCGCGCGCGCGTGGTGGGCATGGCAACGGCGGGCGTGGAACCGCGCATTATGGGTATCGGCCCGGCGCCGGCCACGCAAAAGCTGTTGACGCAACTGAACATGACACTCGACCAGCTCGACGTGATCGAGTTGAACGAAGCCTTCGCATCGCAGGGGCTGGCGGTCTTGCGCACGCTCGGTCTGCGCGACGACGATCCGCGCGTCAATCCGAATGGCGGAGCAATTGCGCTCGGCCACCCGCTCGGCGCATCGGGCGCACGCTTGATCACCACTGCGCTTTATCAGCTGGAGCGGATCAATGGCCGCTTTGCGCTTTGCACGATGTGTATCGGCGTGGGTCAAGGTATCGCATTGGTGATCGAACGGCTCTGACACCAACGCCGTCTCACCAACTGCCCCACCGGTCAAAGAGACCTTGAGGAGACACCCAATGTCATATGAAGCGATTCGCGTCGACCTGGACGCATCGAACCATGTAGCGACCATCACGCTGAACCGCCCGGACAAGCTCAATAGCTTTACGCGTGCAATGCACCTGGAATTGAGCACCGCACTCGACCAGGTCGAAGCCTCTGGCGCCCGTGCACTCGTACTGACGGGCGCGGGCCGCGGCTTCTGCGCGGGACAAGATCTCGCGGATCTCGACTTCACGCCGGGCGCGATGACCGATCTGGGCGAACTGATCGACGCGCATTTCAATCCGCTGATTCGCCGCCTGCAAGGGCTGCGATTGCCCGTGATTGCTGCGGTCAACGGCACGGCCGCCGGCGCTGGCGCCAATCTCGCGCTGGCTTGCGATCTCGTGCTTGCTGCTCGTTCAGCCAGCTTCATCCAGGCATTCGTGAAGATCGGTCTTGTACCGGACTCAGGGGGTACCTGGTTCCTGCCACAACGCGTCGGCATGGCGCGCGCCTTGGGTCTTGCTATCACCGGCGACAAACTCAGTGCGGAGAAAGCCGAAAGCTGGGGGCTGATCTGGCAAACAGTTGATGACGCCGAGCTAGCCGCCACAGCAAGCAAACTCGCGGCACGCCTGGCGCAGCAACCCACGCGCGCCATCGCAGCGATCAAGCAGGCAATGCGCGCGGGCACGACGCAGCCCCTGGATCAGCAACTCGACCTCGAACGCGATCTGCAACGTGAACTTGGTGCGTCCCACGATTACGCGGAAGGCGTGCAAGCATTCGTGGAAAAACGCGCGCCGCGCTTCGAGGGTCGCTGATATGTCCGCACAACCGAACCACCCCGCCCAGATGACACCCGAAGAACTCGCTCGCGCAACCGCAGCCGCCATGTACGAAAACGACGCGTGCAGCCGGGCGCTCGGACTCGAAATCGTAGAAGTGCGCCCAGGGTACGCGCGCCTGCGCATGGCCGTACGCCCCGACTTCCTGAACGGCCATCAGATCTGCCACGGCGGCCTGATTTTCACGCTCGCTGATTCGACGTTCGCTTTCGCGTGCAACACGTACAACATCAACACCGTCGCAGCTGGCTGCTCGATTGAGTTCCTGCGGCCCGTGCAAGGCGGCGACGTGCTGACGGCCGAAGCAGTCGAGCAAACGCTGAGCGGCCGCACCGGCATTTACGATATTCGCGTCACCAATCGCGCTGAGGAGACCGTGGCAATGTTTCGCGGCAAATCTGCGCAGATCAAAGGCAACCTGATTCCTGCGAGCGATTGAACAGCGGAGTCGCGGCGCGTTCGCGACACATTGGCAGCACCTACATAGACAGCAGCAAGTCCGCGGTTTTTGCGCGCAAGCGCGCCACACACCAGACCCAAGCATTGAGGCAGCAAGGAGACATTCGATGACCACCGCCCTCCCGCTCGATCCCATCGAGACAGCCAGCCGCGACGAACTTGCCGCGCTCCAACTCGAACGGCTCAAATGGTCGCTGAACCACGCTTATGAAAATTCGCCGGTCTATCGGCGCAAATTCGATGAAGCCGGCGTCCACCCAAGCGAAGTGAAGACCCTCTCGGACCTGGCACGCTTCCCCTTCACCACCAAGAAGGATCTGCGCGACAGCTACCCGTTCGGCATGTTCGCGGTGCCGCAGGAACAGATCTCGCGAATCCACGCGTCGTCTGGGACGACGGGTAAGCCGACGGTTGTCGGCTACACGGCACGCGATATCGATACGTGGGCGAATCTCGTCGCACGTTCAATCCGCGCCGCAGGCGCGAAGCGCGGCGATAAGGTTCACGTGAGCTACGGCTACGGCCTGTTCACTGGCGGCCTGGGCGCACACTACGGCGCCGAGCGCGCGGGGCTGACGGTGATTCCGTTTGGCGGCGGCCAGACTGAAAAGCAGGTGCAACTGATTCAGGACTTCCGGCCGGACATCATCATGGTGACGCCGAGCTATATGTTGTCGATCGCCGACGAACTCGAACGCCAAGGCGTCGATCCGGCGACTTGCTCGCTGCGCCTTGGTATCTTCGGCGCGGAACCATGGACCAATGACATGCGTCAGGCAATCGAAAAGCGCATGGGCATCGACGCAGTCGATATTTACGGCCTATCCGAAGTGATGGGACCTGGCGTCGCGTCGGAATGCGTGGAGACCAAGGACGGTCCGACCATCTGGGAAGATCATTTCTATCCGGAGATCATCGATCCTGAAACCGGAGAAGTGCTCCCGGACGGGGCGCTCGGCGAACTGGTCTTCACGTCGTTGACCAAGGAAGCGCTGCCGATCGTCCGTTACCGGACGCGCGATCTGACGCGCCTCTTGCCGGGCAGCGCGCGCACCATGCGCCGGATGGAAAAGATCACGGGCCGTTCGGACGACATGATGATCGTGCGCGGCGTCAACGTGTTCCCGACGCAGATCGAAGAATTGCTGCTCAAGCAGCACGCCCTGGCGCCTCACTATCAGATCGTGCTAACCAAGGAAGGGCCGCTCGACGTACTGACGTTGAACGTCGAGCCCTGCCCGGAGTCGGCGCCGGATACTGCCGCACTGAGCACGGCGAAGCAGGCGTTGACCTATGACATCAAGGCGCTGATCGGTGTGAGCGCCGTTGTGAATGTGCTGGGTGTAAACGGAATCGAGCGTTCGGTCGGCAAAGCGCGGCGGGTAGTGGACAAGCGGAAATCGGGGCTTTAAGCCATGCGCCCAAATGCCGAAAATTGATGCTTGATGGCGGAGTTGATCGGCATCAACGCCGCCATCAAATGTGCTTGCCGTGAAGGGGGATTATCCGTGCGCCGGGCAAAGCACAGCGTGTCGCGGCCAAGCGAAGGCTGAGAGAGCCAACCCCAGCGGGAGGGTCCGTATTTGCAAGCTGTGCCGCTGACAAATGCCACCTGCCAGGCAAATTAGCCACGCGCGGGTTTCAGCCAGGAACCAGGAAACCCGCCGCAGCCCCGCCAACCCTCACGAATTCGGCAGCAACAACCACATCCGACCGCCCTGCTTCATCTTGCCGGCCAGATCACCTGCATCGTCGCCGAGACCCCAGAAATAGTCCGCACGTACACCGCCCTTGATCGCGGAACCCGTATCCTGCGCGAAGACGAGACGATTCATCGGCGAGTTCGTCAACGGACGCGTGGTCTGCAGGAACACCGGCGTACCCAGAGGAATCGAAGTCGGATCCACCGCGATCGATCGCTCCGGCGTCAACGGCACACCCAGTGCACCGATCGGACCATCCGCCCCGCCGCTCGGCGCACTCTCGCCGGAGGGCATCTCGCGGAAGAACACGAAGCGCGGATTGATATCGAGCAGCGCGTCGACCCGCGTGGGGTTCGCACGTGCCCATGCCTTGATGCCCTGCATGGTTGCCTGCGCCGGCGTCAGTTCGCCGCGATCGAGCAACCATCGCCCAATCGACTTGTACGGCTGATTGTTCGTGCCGCCAAAGCCAACCCGCATCACGCTGCCGTCTTCCATCACGACGCGCCCGGAGCCCTGCACCTGCAGGAAGAAGGCTTCGATCGGATCGTCTACCCACACGAGTTCATTGCCGTTGAGCACGCCCGCACGCTCGAGTTGCGCGCGCGTCGGCAACTGAGCGCCCGCGCGATAACCGGATGGCCAGCGGTACAGCGCCGTCTGATACACGCCATGCCGCGTGCGCGAGCCGCGCAGCAACGGTTCGTAGTAGCCGGTGACGAGACCATCGAGCGTGCCGTCGTTATTGGCTAACTGGAACGGTGTGAAATACGCCTCAAAAAACGCCCGCGCACTGGTGACGTCCAGATCATCGATCTGCGAGGCCGCCGCGCATGCGCGAGCCCAATTCGGTTGACGCGCAAGCCTCACGCAGTTTTGCCGCAACGCAGCCGTTGCGCCGATCAGCGAATCGTCCTGCCAGCCCGGCACCTGCTGCCACGCTACCGCAGTGAGTCGCGTCGCTGCGATCTGCCCGGGTATGATCGCGGCACCCGTGGGCGGCGAAACCGAAGGCCGGACCGCGCTGCCGCCACCGCAGGAAGCCAGCATCACCGCAACCGAAAGCGCCCCGAGCCATGCTCCGGCCGTGCGGACAAAACGCATACAATGTTCGTTCTTGATGGAAACCGCCATGTCTGATCTGTTCGACGAATACCCAATGCTCATCTTCGCGCTGGAATCGCTCCTCGCGCTCTTCCTGCTCGTCTTTATCGTTGTATGGACGTCGTCCGGCAAGAAAAAGGCCGCGCGCGCCGCCACCAATGAGCAGCAAAAGCAGCAAAAATCTCAGTAAAGCTGCGCCGTGAAGCTTTTTAAAGACCGCCAGCCGCGCCTGCGGTTCAATGCAAAGTACGCGGCATACGCAGAATGAACTCGGGCACGGGTGCGTCAAAGCGCTCGCCATCCTCCGCCACGCAGAAATAGTCGCCGCGCATGGTGCCGACAGGCGTCGCGATCACGGCCCAACTCGTATACTCGAAGTGCTCGCCCGGTTTGAGCAGCGGCTGATGCCCGACCACGCCCAGTCCTTTTACTTCCTGCACGTTGTTATCGCTGTCGGTGATCACCCAGTGCCGCGCAATCAACTGTGCGGGCACCTGGCCACTGTTACGGATAGTCAGCGTGTATGCAAACGCATACTGGCGGCGCTCCGGGTCCGACTCTTCGGGCAGGTACTGCACCTGCGCCGAGACGCTGAATTCGTACTGGCTCATCCTGATTCCGGTCTGGTGAAACGGGGGTGTAAAAAATCGCGGGAAGCCCCGAACGCCAATGGTTTGCGGGCGCATTGGCGAAGCAGCGCTTATGGTTTGGCATTCTGCTTGATGCGCGGCACGCCCGCAACCGGACAAATCCCTCTGGCCAAGGGCCGCTAAGGCGTTTTGTCACCTTTGCAGCACGGCCCGGCACCGGCCTCAAACTGCCCGTAAGACGATTCAGAAGCGCACAAAACGGTAAAATGGCGTTTTCCCGCTTGCATCCGCCCCCGCCATGACGCAATTCCGCATTGCCCCCAGCATTCTGTCTGCCGATTTCTCGCGCCTTGGCGAAGAAGTCCGCAACGTTGTCGCCGCCGGCGCCGACTGGATTCACTTCGACGTGATGGACAACCATTACGTGCCGAACCTTACGATCGGCCCGCTCGTCTGCGAAGCGATCCGCCCGCACGTGGACGTGCCAATCGACGTGCACCTCATGGTGCGCCCGGTCGACCGCATCGTGCCGGACTTCGCCAAGGCCGGCGCGAACCTGATCAGCTTTCATCCGGAAGGCTCGGACCATATCGACCGCACGCTGTCACTGATTCGCGACCATGGCTGCAAGGCCGGCCTCGTGTTCAACCCGGCCACCTCGCTGAACCATCTGGACTACGTGATGGACAAGGTCGATCTGGTGCTGATCATGTCGGTGAATCCGGGCTTCGGCGGTCAATCGTTCATTCCTGAGGCGCTCGTCAAACTGCGCGAAGCGCGCAAGCGGATCGATGCCTACAAGGAAAAGACCGGTCGCGAGATTCATCTCGAAGTGGACGGCGGTGTGAAGGTCGACAACATCGCAGAAATTGCAGCAGCTGGCGCGGACACGTTCGTGGCAGGCTCGGCGATCTTCGGCGCGCCGGATCACAAGGTGGTGATCGACAAGATGCGCGCCGCCCTCGCCAACATCCAGCACTGATCGAGCACCACTCGATCACCGGGATCCCGCACTGAAAATGACGACTTCATACCCCGCTCCGACCTTCACCAGCCCGCGCCTGCAGGCCGCGATCATCGACCTGGACGGCACGATGATCGATACCGCCGACGATTTCACTGCCGGCCTGAACGGCATGCTCGCGCAACTCGACGCGGCGGAAACCTCCCGCGAGGAAGTGATCGGTTATATCGGCAAGGGCTCGGAGAATCTGATCCGCAGCGTGCTGGCCCAGCGCTTCGAAACAGACCACGCACAGGACCGTTTCGACGAAGCACTCGCCATTTATCAGGACGAGTACGCAAAGATCAACGGCGTGCACACGCGGCTGTACCCCGAGGTGGAAGCCGGTCTCAGCGCCATGCGCAAAGCCGGCCTCAAACTCGCCTGCGTCACCAACAAACCGCACCGTTTCGCGGTCGATTTGCTGGAGCAATACGGGCTCAGCGAGTATTTCAGCGTCGTGCTCGGCGGCGACAGCTTGCCGAAAAAGAAGCCAGATCCGCTTCCCATGCTCACCGCCGCCGAACAGCTAGGCGTTCTGCCGCAAGCCACGGTCGCCATCGGCGATTCGGAAAACGACGCGCTGGCGGGCCGCGCGGCGGGCATGGCAACGCTGACACTGCCGTATGGCTACAACCACGGCCGAGCTATACAAGAAATAAAATCCGATGGTATAGTTGCCTCGCTGCTCGATGCCGCCAAGGCTATCGCAGCGCACCATTCCACGACTTGAAAAGTCCCTCATCCTCATGTTTCTGAATAAAAAACGGAGTCTGATTAGCATCGACCGGGGAGCTTGGCCCTGGCGTCGCTGGTCGCGCTAACCTCGCCTGAGGTACGCTGAAGCTCGTCTTCGGCAACCGTTTTTTACTTCGCTGCGCTCACGCGTTTTTTCCATCATCTTGTTTCGCTGCACCGGTTGATTCGGCCTTCGTGTACCCACAAAGTACATGTGTGCGCTGAAACCCCGTGCACGCGTCGATGGGAAACTCGCGCCGGTCGGTATCATCGTGTCGAAACGTCGAACGAACGCCTGACCGGGCGCGCCGCGCCCCGCTTTGTCCGACGCATAGTGCCGTCTGACGTACGTACAGGATCGGAACATGACCGAACTCGAATTCCAGTCCCTCGCCAACGAGGGTTTCAACCGCATTCCGCTGATCGCCGAAGCACTCGCCGACCTCGAAACGCCGCTCTCTCTGTACCTGAAGCTCGCGCAGAGCGAACGGAACGGCGCCAACTCGTTCCTGCTGGAATCGGTGGTGGGCGGCGAACGCTTTGGCCGCTATTCGTTCATCGGCCTGCCGGCGCGCACGCTACTGCGCACCCGCAACGGGGTGTCGGAAGTGGTACGGGACGGCAAAGTCGTCGAAACACATGAAGGCGATCCGCTCGAATTCATCCAGCAGTTCCAGGGTCGCTTCAAAGTGGCGCAGCGCCCCGGTCTGCCGCGTTTCGCGGGCGGTCTGGCGGGCTACTTCGGCTACGACGCGGTGCGCTACATCGAGAAAAAGCTCGCGCACACGGCACCGAAAGACGATCTGAACCTGCCGGACATTCAGTTGCTGCTCACCGAAGAAGTCGCAGTGATCGACAACCTCGCAGGCAAGCTCTACCTGGTGGTGTATGCGGATCCGACGCAACCCGAGGCGTACACGAAAGCCAGGCAGCGTCTGCGTGAATTGCGTCAGCGTTTGCGTACAACCGTGCAGCCGCCGGTCACGTCGGCCAGCGTGCGCACCGAGACCTATCGCGAATTCGCGAAAGACGATTATCTGGCCGCCGTGCGCAAGGCGAAGGAATACATCGCCGCCGGCGAGCTGATGCAAGTGCAGGTCGGCCAGCGTCTGACCAAGCCATACCGCGACAATCCGCTGTCGCTGTATCGCGCGCTGCGTTCGCTAAATCCGTCGCCGTATATGTATTACTACAACTTCGGCGACTTTCACGTGGTCGGTGCGTCGCCGGAAATTCTGGTGCGCCAGGAAAAGCGCGGCGAGAACCGTATCGTCACGATCCGGCCGCTTGCCGGCACACGTCCGCGCGGCAACACGCCGGAACGCGATGCAGAGCTCGCCACCGAACTCCTGAACGACCCGAAGGAAATCGCCGAACACGTGATGCTGATCGACCTCGCGCGTAATGACGTGGGCCGGATTTCGCAGATCGGCTCGGTGGTCGTCACCGATCAGATGGCGATTGAAAAGTACTCACATGTGCAGCACATCGTGAGCTCGGTCGAAGGCAAGCTGAAACCCGGCACCACCAACTTCGACGTGCTGCGCGCCACTTTCCCCGCCGGCACGCTGTCCGGCGCGCCGAAAATCCGCGCGATGGAACTGATCGACGAACTGGAACCGGTGAAGCGCGGCCTGTACGGCGGTGCGGTCGGCTATCTGTCGTTCACCGGCGAAATGGATATGGCGATCACGATCCGCACCGGCGTGATCCACAACGGCAATCTGTATGTGCAGGCGGCAGCGGGCGTAGTCGCGGATTCGGTGCCGGAATCCGAATGGCAAGAGACCGAGAACAAGGCGCGCGCTGTGCTACGCGCCGCCGAGCAGGTTCAAGACGGCCTCGATAGCGACTTCTGACCGGAGACACACCATGCTGCTTATGATCGACAACTACGACTCGTTCACCTACAACCTGGTGCAGTACTTCGGCGAACTCGGCGAAGACGTGCGCACCTATCGGAACGACGAAATCACGTTAGACGAAATTGCGAAGCTCAACCCGGAACGCATTTGTCTGTCGCCCGGCCCAAGCAATCCGCAACACGCCGGCATTACGCTCGACGTGCTGCGTGAGTTCGCCGGCAAGACGCCGATTCTGGGCGTGTGCCTCGGCCATCAGGCGATCGGCGAAGCATTCGGCGGCCGCGTTGTGCGCGCGCAAACCATCATGCACGGCAAAGTGAGCACGATCGAAACCGACTGCAAAGGCGTATTCGCCGACCTGCCGAAGCATTTCGTCGTGACGCGTTATCACTCGCTCGCAATCGAACGCGAATCGCTGCCCGACTGCCTTGAAGTGTCCGCATGGACCGAAGACGGCGAGATCATGGGCGTGCGTCACAAGGAACTGGCCGTTGAAGGCGTGCAGTTCCATCCGGAATCGATCCTGTCCGAACACGGGCACGCGCTGCTTGAGAATTTCGTCAAGCAATCGAAGATTGCCCACCATAGCGCTTGATAAAGAGAGACGAAATCATGTCGATTACGCCCCAGGAAGCGCTGCAACGCACGATCGAGCACCGCGAAATTTTCCACGACGAAATGCTGCATCTGATGCGCCTCATCATGCGCGGCGAACTGTCGCCCGTGATGTCGGCGGCGATCATCACCGGCCTGCGCGTCAAAAAAGAGACCATCGGCGAAATCACCGCTGCCGCCACGGTGATGCGTGAATTTGCCCGGCACGTCGAGGTACCGGACAACTCAAACTTCGTCGATATCGTCGGCACCGGCGGCGACGGCTCGCACACCTTCAACATTTCCACGGCGACGATGTTCGTATCCGCCGCGGCCGGCGCGAAGGTTGCGAAACATGGTAATCGCGGCGTGTCGAGCAAGTCGGGCAGCGCAGATGTGCTCGAAGCGCTCGGCGTGAATATCGATCTGCAGCCGGAACAGGTGGCGGCCTCGATTGCGGAAACCGGCATGGGCTTCATGTTCGCGCCGAACCATCATCCGGCAATGAAGAACATCGCGCCGGTGCGCCGCGAACTCGGCGTACGGACCCTTTTCAACATTCTCGGACCGCTGACCAATCCGGCCGGCGCGCCGAATCAACTGATGGGCGTGTTCCACGGCGACCTCGTCGGCATTCAGGTGCGCGTGATGCAGCGTCTGGGCGCCAAGCACGTGCTGGTGGTGTACGGTATGGATGGCATGGACGAAGTCTCGCTCGGCGCGGCCACGCAGGTCGGCGAGTTGCGCGACGGCCAGATCCACGAGTACGAAATCCATCCGGAAGACTTCGGCATGCAGATGGTGTCGAACCGCACGCTGAAAGTGGCCGACGCCGCCGAATCCAAACTGATGCTGCTCGAAGCGCTCGACAACAAACCGGGCGTCGCGCGTGAAATCGTCACACTGAACGCGGGCACGGCCCTCTATTCGGCGAACGTGGCGGCGTCGATTGCGGACGGCATCCAATTGGCGCGCGAAGCGATCGCGAGCGGCAAGGCACGCGCCAAGGTCGACGATCTGATCCGCTTCACCCAGCAATTCAAGCAGTAACTACGTAGCGAGACACTCATGAGCGACATTCTCGACCGCATCATCGCGGTCAAACGCGAAGAAGTCCGCGCGGCCGCACAAAGCGCGCCGCTCGAAGAACTGCGCCTCGAAGCATCGTCGCGCGACATCCGCGATTTCGTCGGCGCATTGCGCGCGAAACACGCGGCCGGCCTCGCCGCTGTCATTTCCGAAGTGAAGAAAGCGAGTCCGTCGAAAGGCGTGCTGCGCGAAAACTTTGTCCCTGCCGACATTGCGCGCTCGTACGAAAAGCACGGTGCGGCCTGCTTGTCCGTGCTCACCGACGTGCAGTTCTTCCAGGGCAGCGTGGCGTATCTCGAAGAGGCCCGCGCCGCCTGCAATTTGCCGGTGCTGCGCAAAGACTTCATCGTCGACCCGTACCAGATCGTCGAAGCCCGCGCGATGGGCGCCGACGCGATCCTGCTGATCGCCGCCGCACTCGAAACTTCGCAGATGCAGGACCTCGAAGCGCTGGCGCATTCGCTGGGCCTCGCGGTGCTGGTCGAAGTGCATGACAGCAACGAACTGATGGAAGCGCTCACGCTGAAGACACCGTTGATCGGCGTCAACAACCGCAATCTGCGTACGTTCGAAACGTCGATCGAGACAACCATCGGCATGCTCGAATCGATTCCCGACGACCGCATCGTGGTCACGGAGTCAGGCATTCTGTCGCGCGTCGATGTCGAACGTCTGCGGGCGATGGACGTGCATACGTTCCTCGTCGGCGAGGCGTTCATGCGCGCGGAAGAGCCGGGTGTGGAACTTGCGCGCATGTTTTTCTAAGCACAGTTTCAACATTTAGCGCACGCAGCGGAGCACACAATGGCCATGGAACGTGAAATCAAGCTGGCACTGCCGGTGAGCCAGGTGAAAGCGGCGACGCAGTGGTTCGTCGCGCGCACCGGTAGCGAGGGCCGCCCCATCAAACTGGCGAATATCTACTTCGATACGCCGAAGCTGGCGCTGGCCACTTCGAAAAGCGCGCTGCGACTGCGGCACACGCCGGACGGCTGGCTGCAAACGTTCAAGACTGTGGGCAATGCCAAGGACGGTTTGCACAGCCGGCACGAATGGGAAATGCCCGTTGCGGGCGAGAAACTCGAAATCGACGCACTGCTGCGTGAGTGTGACGAACCGACAGCCGCTGAAGCCCTGCGTCAGGCCGCGCCGGACCTGATCGAACTGTTTCGCACGAATTTCACGCGCACGCTGTGGAATGTCGAACTGGACGGTTCGGAAGTTGAAGCCGCAATCGATCAGGGCGACGTTATCGCGGAGGTGAACGGCGAGACACGCCGCGCGCCGATCTCCGAAGTCGAACTGGAACTGAAGTCCGGCAACGAAGCAACGCTCAACACGCTCTCGACAGAACTCGGCAAACAGGTAACCGGTCTTGCGCCGGACAACATCAGTAAAGCGCAACGCGGTTATCAATTGCGGGCAAGTTAAGCCCTCGGCGTGTGCGACGCACGGGTTTGTTTCTCCGATTGCGCCGCGCGCCAGAACCCTTTCTCGGTACCGCCGGCCAGGCTGCCCGCTGCTCGCCGCTCGCCAGCACAATGCGCGGCCCTCACGCGGCGCAAACTTGAGCTAGCCCGCGTTTGCTGCGACACTTCCTCGCCATGACCTCAGCTTCCCGCACCCGCTCCAATCCGTCGCAAGCCTCGTTGTTCGGCGACGCCTCGACCACGCCGTCCAACGCCACCGCGCAGCAGCCGGCGCAAACAGCCGCTGGCTCGCCACCGCCGACGCTCGAAGCCCAATTCGCCGCCCTGCCCCCGGCCTGGGGCGCGCACCTTAAACCGTTCATCGAAAGCGACGCCTACACGCCGCTATGCCGTTTCGTCGACGGTGAACGCGCGGCGGGCAAAACCGTCTATCCCGCCGACGTCTTCCGGGCCCTGCGCCTCACCAGCCCCGACGAAGTCAAAGTCGTGATCCTCGGGCAGGACCCGTATCACGGCGAAGACCGCGGCACGCCGCAAGCGCACGGACTGGCGTTTTCAGTGGCGCCGAACGTGCGCACGCCACCGTCGCTGCGCAACATCTTCAAGGAAATCGCCGCGAGCCTCGGCCACGAGCCGCCACGCCATGGCTGCCTCGACACGTGGGCCAAACAGGGCGTGCTGCTGTTGAACACGGTGCTGACCGTCGAGCGCGATGCGGCCGCGAGTCATGCAAAGCGCGGTTGGGAAAAATGCACCGACACGCTGATCCATGAGCTGGCCATGCGCCATGACGGACTCGTGTTCATGCTGTGGGGCGCGCATGCGCAAGCCAAACGCGCGCTGCTTGGCGGCAAGTCGCATTACGTGCTGGAGGCGCCGCATCCCTCGCCGCTGTCGGCGCATCGCGGCTTTCTCGGCTGCGGGCATTTTGCGTCGGCCAACGAATATCTCGTGAAGCATGGCCGCACACCGATCGACTGGCGTTTGCCCGACGAAGCGCAGATGCTGGCGTAAGGCCAAATCGCGCGAAACGCACCGACACTAGCCAGAGACCGTACACCAGGAACCAAAGGGCCAAAGGATCCGGTGTCGGGAACCAAAGTCGCAGCCGCCGCAAAAGCAAAAACGCCACGGAATTACACCCCGTGGCGTTTTTTCATTCATCCCGCTGCGATCACGCAGCAGGGACCAACCTCACACCTTACGCAGCGGCGATCGCTTCACGCGCACCAGCCAGCGCGGCGGTAGCAGCGTCGGGGCCCATGTTCAGACCTTCGGCGTAGATAAAGTCCACATCGGTCATACCGAGGAAGCCGAGGAAACTCTTCAGATACGGCGTTTGGGTGTCGTTCGGGGTGCCCAGATACTTGCCGCCACGAGCCGAAACCACGAACACCTTCTTACCCTTCACGAGACCTTCCGGACCATTTGCCGTGTACTGGAACGTGATGCCGGCGCGTGCGATGAAGTCGAAATACGTCTTCAGTTGCGACGAGATGCCGAAGTTGTACATCGGTGCACCGATCACAACGATGTCGGCGGCTTGCAGTTCGGCGATCAGCGCTTCGCTGCGAGCAGAGATCGCGGCTTGTTCCGGCGTGCGCTGGTCAGCCGGCGTGAAGAACGCGCCGAGGACGGCGTCGTCCAGATGCGGCAGCGGTTCGGCTTGCAGGTTACGGACGACGACTTGCGCGCCCGGATTCGATTGTTGTAGCTTTGCGGTCAGCTCGTTGAGGAGCAGGGTCGAGTTCGCGCCTTGCGAGCGGGCTGCCGAGTTGATTTGCAGGATCGTGGTCATGGTTGACTCCAGTAGGGGCGCGCAGTTTTGCGCGAGTGGAGCCATTGTGATTTTTTACCAACCCGGGAAAAAGCCGTGTGGCAGCGAAGGATTGTTGCACTGGTAGAACAATCCCCCGCTTTGAAACAGCGATTAACATCGTTCCGGATTACGATCAGCTTGTCAGCCAGCGCTCCCGCGCCTTGCGCGCCGCCGGCTGTTTATCGCTCACAGTCAGCTTGTAGCGCGACACCTCTGGCCCGTCCAGCTTGACTTGTGCGGTACGCAGTTCATCGCGGCGGAAGGCGTGGACTTCGACCTTTGCGCCCGGCAGATAGCGCGACAGCAGGGAATCAAGATTCGAGCCCGTCACACGCAGACCGTCGAGCGCGATCAGCACGTCGCCCGCCGAAAGCCCTGCTTTTTGCGCCGCGCTACCTTCGTGAACCGCCGCCAGCGTGCAATCCGCGCCGCCGCGCATGCGCGCGCCGAGCGACGGCTTGCCGTTCTTGTCCAGCTCCGGCGCGAGCGTGATGCCGAACGGCGTGAGCAACGTGTCGAGGGGCAGATCGCGCGTGCCGTGCACGGCTTCGGCGAGCAATTCGCCCAGTTGCACGCCGGTCGCTTCGGCAAAAATCGCCTCGATCTCGCCTTCTTCGACGCCGACGGGCTTGCCACGATAGAAGTCGCGCCCAAACCGCTGCCAAAGCAGACGCATCACGTCGTCGAGCGATTTGCGGTTATTGGTCTGCGCGCGAATCGTCAAATCGAATGCGAGCGCGACGAGCGAACCCTTGGTGTAATAGCTGACGATCGCGTTCGGCGCGTTTTCGTCCTGCCGATAGTATTTGACCCACGCGTCGAACGAGCTTTCGGCCACCGTCTGCTTCAGACGGCCACTGCCACGCTGCACGCCACCGACTACCTTGCCGAGTAGGACGAGATAGTCGTCTTGCGAGATCAGGCCGCTGCGTACGAGGATCAAGTCGTCGTAGTAGGACGTGAAGCCTTCGAACAGCCACAGCAGCGACGTGGTGTTTTCGACGCTCAGGTCGTACGGCGCAAACACGGCCGGCTTGATACGCTTCACATTCCAGGTGTGGAAGTATTCATGGCTGCACAGACCGAGGTAGGTTCGGTAACCTTCGGTGGGCGCGTCGCGGCCTTCCACCGGCAGATCTCCGCGATTGCAGATCAGCGCCGTCGAAGCGCGATGCTCCAGTCCGCCATAACCGTCGGTGACGGCCTGTGTCATGAACACGTAGCGATCCATGGGCGCCTTCTTCGACTTCGGCTCGAACAATGCGATCTGCGCTTCGCAGATGCGCTTTAGATCGGCGGACAGACGCGCCATATCGAGCCCGATCACGCGCCCCGCGATCACGATGTCGTGCGGCACGCCGTGCGCCTTGAACGTCGCCAACGCGAACTCCCCCAACGTAACCGGATGATCGATCAGCTCGTCGTAGTTCTGCGCGCGATACTCGCCGAAGCCGTAGCGCTTCGTGCCACGCGCTTCCGGCAACGCAGTCGCGACGCGCCAGTTGCGGTACGCCGCGCCTTCCGGCTTCTGGATGTCGACCACGCATTGTGCTTCCTCGTGACCGAGCGGCGACAGAAACACGCTAGTGCCATTGAAAAAGCCCGTCGTGTCGTCAAGATGCGCCGCGCGCACCGACAGATCCCATGCATACACTTCGTAGCGCAGTGTTAGCGCGCCTTTGACCGGCGCTGCCTGCCACGTGTGCTTGTCGGTCTTTTCGACGCGCACCTTCCGCCCCGCGTCGTTGACGGCGCGCAGCGTGACAATGTTGCGAGCGAATTCGCGCACCATATAGCTGCCCGGAATCCACACCGGCAGCATGAAACGCTGGCCGGCCGGATCGGGATCGGTGACGGTGACGGTGACTTCGAACAGGTGGGCGGCGGGTTGCTTCGGAACGATGGTGTAGCGGATCGGCTTCATCGGCGGCGATTAGAAGTTTTCTGGCGGGGATGTTCGGGGCTTGATGTGAAAGGAGGCGCACTTCGCGCCTCCTTTCCTCGACTGACGTTGCGTGCTCAGTGCACGGCGGACATTTCCTTGTCCAACCGGTCTGCCGGCACGGCGCCAGGCAGGCGGCGGCCGTCGGCGAGGAACACGGTCGGCGTGCCGTCAACGCTCATCGCACGGCCGAGTGCCAGGTTCTTGTCGATCGCGGCGGTGTCGCAGGTACCGGCGGCGGTGGGCGCCTGATGGTTCTGCATCCATGATTCCCACGCCTTCGCGCGGTCGGTCGAGCACCAGATCGACTTCGACTTGGCAGTCGAGTCAGGCGACAGCACCGGGTACAGGAAGGTGTAGACCGTAACGTTATCGATCGACTTGAGCGTCGTTTCGAGCTGCTTGCAGTACGGGCAGTTCGGATCGGAGAACACAGCGATCTTGCGCGCGCCGTTGCCCTTCACAACCTTCACCGCGTTCGCGAACGGCAGGCTCGCGAAGTCGATGCGATTGGTCTCCGACAGACGCGCTTCAGTCAGATTCTTGCGGGTCTTCGCGTCGACCATGTCGCCGAGCATGAGATAGTCGCCGTTTGCGTCGCTATAGATGATCTGTGTGCCAAGATTCACTTCATAGAGGCCGGCAATCGGCGACTTCGTCACGCTCTTGATCGTCACGTCGGCCAGACGCGTTTGCAGCGTGGCCTTGAGCTTGTCGGTGGTTTGGTCGGCCTGTGCGGAGCAACCGATCGCCACGGCAGCGATCGCGAGCGCGACGGCCGCAATGCGGAAGGATTTTTTCATGCTGAATTCCTGGAGTTCAATCGCGCGCGATGCGCGTTTTTGGGACGTTTCTGGTCTGACCGGAATGGCGTCCATCCGTTCATGATACCCGTCTCGCCGAACGGGCATGCGGGCTGGAGGCTTTACCCCAGCGCGGCCGACACCAGCCAGCGTTTGATGAACGGCTGGGCGCCGACAAACGCCATGCCGGTATTGCGCAGCACCTTGGCAAACGGACCGGGCGCCGAGAAGAGTTTTTGCAGGCCGTCGGTGGCGATCATCAGCGCGCGGATGTCTTCGCGGCGAGCGCGTTCATAACGACGCAGCAGCACCATGTCGCCGAGATCACGAAACGCTTCCTTGCCTGCGACCGTCCCGGCGAGCGCCGCGACATCGCGCAAGCCGAGGTTCATACCCTGGCCCGCTAACGGGTGAATCAGATGCGCGGCATCGCCGACCAGCGCAACGCGCGGCGCCACGAGCTTATCGACGGTTTGCAGCGCGAGCGGGAAGCCTTGGGCGGGCGTCACGCATTCCAGAGCGCCGAACTGACCGCCTGTCATACGTTCGACTTCCGCCGCGAGTTGCGCAGGGTCGAGCGCGAGCAGTTGTTCGGCGTGCTCGGTGCGTGCCGACCAGACCAGCGACACGTGGCCGTCCGGCATGGGCAGCAGCGCGATGATTTCGCCGTCCTTGAACCACTGATAAGCGGTTTCGCCGTGCGGTTTTTCGGCCGTGAAATTCGCGACCACGCCGGTTTGCTTATAGTCGCGCCGGTTCATCTTCGAGCCGATCTGCGCGCGCACCCACGAATGCGCCCCATCCGCCCCGACCACCAGATCGGCCTCGAGCACATTGCCATTGGCAAGACCGACGCTGGCACCGTCGGCGGTAAAGTCGAGTGCCTGCGCGCGCGTGTCGATCCAGGTGAGATTCGGCTGGAAACGCAGCGCCGCGTCCAGCGCGCGCTCAATGACCGACGACTCGACAATCCACGCCAACTGCGGCACGGAAGCCTGGAACGCGGAGAAATGAAGTTCGGCGTGCGCGTCCCCGTAGACGCGCATGTCGTAGACAGGCGCAAGCTTTGACAGATCAAGCGCCTGCCAGACCCGCAACCGCTCCAGCAGAGCCTGCGAACTCGACGACAGCGCGTAGACCCGCGAGTCGAAGGTAGCACCCGGCGGCAGCGCCGCACAGGGTTGCGCGAGCAGCGCCACGCGCAGGCCGCCTTGCGTCAGCGCCAGCGCTGCGGTCTTGCCGACGAGCCCGCCGCCGATCACGGCGGCATCAAAGGTCTGGTGGTGTGCATTCATCCGCGCATTATAGCTGCGGGGGTTGCGGGGGACGGATCGAGGCGTGCGGCATTTCGGCCTGAAACCTAGTGTCCCAGCGCGGCGTGCGCCGCATCGGCTTCGCGAAAACGCGTGAATTCACGGTCGGTTGAAAGGACGTTCCACGCGCTCATCACCAGCTCGCTCTGACGGTCCCGCTGGTCCCCTCGTATCGTACAGTCTGGGAAAACCCGGTCGTACACGCGCCACAGCGAGTCGAAATCATTGGTATCGGCGAATTGCGCAATGCTGCGCTTATCGTCCTGAGTAAGCTGCTTCACCATGCAGTCCACCGTCTGGCGATCGGTCGCCGCCTGGGCGTCTTCGTAGTTCGGCGACAGCCAGGCAACCACGCCGGCGCCAAGCAGCGCTGCCCACACTACCCATCTGGCCCATGTTTTTATTGTCATCGTGCTTCCCCGGAAAGGGCTCTAGCGGCCCCGGACCCGCATATTACAATGTTCCGACAAAATATTTCCGGGTAAGCCCGGTTTCCCGCCCCCTTCCCAGGAACCCTATCCGAACGGGTTACAATTGCATTTTCCGTGACAAAACTCGCCCAGAATCGTCGAGGCAACGCCCCGATCTGGTGTCTTGTCCCGCTCCGCTGCGCTTCCTCCGCCACGCCAGGCGCGAAGGCTTTTCGAATCCTGCACACAGCGTCGAGCGCATCACGCAACTTACTGATTCACTGAAGGATTTCCATGAGCCTCAAATGCGGCATCGTCGGCCTGCCTAACGTCGGCAAGTCCACCCTGTTCAACGCGCTGACCAAGGCGGGCATCGCCGCCGAAAACTATCCGTTCTGCACGATCGAGCCGAACGTCGGCATCGTCGAAGTACCGGATGCACGTCTGAAGGCGCTCGCCGAAATCGTCAAGCCGGAGCGTATCCTGCCGGCCGTGGTGGAGTTCGTCGACATCGCCGGCCTCGTGGCCGGTGCGAGCAAGGGCGAAGGTCTGGGCAACCAGTTCCTCGCGAACATCCGCGAAACCGACGCGATCACGCACGTCGTGCGCTGCTTCGAAGACGAGAATGTGATCCACGTCGCGAACAAGGTCGATCCGCTCTCGGATATCGAAGTGATCAACACTGAGCTGGCGCTGGCCGACCTCGCGACCGTCGAAAAGGCGCTGTCGCGCTATTCGAAAGCCGCCAAGTCGGGTAACGACAAGGAAGCCATCAAGAACGCCGCGGTGCTGGAAAAAGTACGCGCTCAGCTCGACCAGGCCAAGCCGGTCCGCGCGCTCGATCTGTCGGATGAAGAAAAGGCCACCCTCAAGCCGTTCTGCCTGATCACCGCCAAGCCGACCATGTACGTCGCCAACGTGAAGGACGACGGTTTCCACAACAACCCGCACCTCGACGCAGTCACGAAATTCGCGGCAGCCGAAGGCGCACCGGTCGTCGCCGTGTGCGCGGCAATCGAAGCGGAAATCGCCGACCTCGAAGAAGCGGACATGGCAGTGTTTCTCGCCGACATGGGCATGGAAGAGCCTGGTCTGAACCGCGTGATTCGTGCGGGTTTCAAGTTGCTGGGCCTGCAAACCTACTTCACGGCAGGCGTGAAGGAAGTACGCGCGTGGACGATCCATGTCGGCGATACCGCACCGCAAGCAGCCGGCGCGATCCACACCGACTTCGAGCGCGGCTTCATTCGCGCACAGACCATCGCCTTCAATGACTTCATCACCTACAAAGGTGAGCAAGGCGCGAAGGAAGCCGGCAAGATGCGTGCGGAAGGCAAGGAATACGTCGTGCACGACGGAGACGTGATGAACTTCCTGTTCAACGTTTGACGTTCAGTCTCTGCTCGGGACGGCAGCCAGCGAAACGCTGAGCGCCGCCAGACTCAAAGAAGGCCCGCTAAATGCGGGCTTTTTCGCGCCGCCCCGCTTTGACTTCCGCACGTCGTGCAAACCTGCCGCCTCAGATCCGCATTGTTTCCGTTTCGTGACAGCCGGTGTTAAATTGCGGCAGTTGGCGCCAGTCAAAAGCGGACCGCCGCCCGGTAGCCGACGCCGAACTGTCATCGAACACAACTAGAATCGCGCGATTCCCATCCGCGCCCGTTCCGATCAGGAGACAAATCGATGCGTTGCAAGCCGCTGTTCCGTTCGCTTTCCGTTGCTGCCGTATTGAGCTTCGGCATTAGCCAGGCCGCCCACGCCGCCACTGAAATCCAGTTCTGGCACGGCATGGAAGCCGCCCTCGGCGAGCGTCTGAACGACATCGCCAACGCGTTCAACGCGTCTCAAAGCGACTACAAGATCGTGCCGGTGTTCAAAGGCACCTACGACCAGACTCTCGCCGCCGGCATCGCCGCTTATCGTAGCGGCAATGCGCCCGCCATTCTGCAGGTCTACGAAGTCGGCACCGCCACGATGATGCAGGCGAAAAAGGCCGTCATCCCGGTTTCGGAAGTGTTCAAACAAGCCGGCGTGCCGCTCGACGAAAAGGCCTTCGTGCCGACCATCGCGAGCTATTACAGCGACGCCAAAACCGGCGAACTGATTTCGATGCCGTTCAATAGCTCGACGCCGGTGCTGTACTACAACAAGGACGCGTTCAAGAAAGCGGGGCTCGATCCGAATCAGCCGCCGAAAACCTGGGCCGAATTGCAGGTGGACGCGCAGAAGCTGAAGGCGTCGGGCATGGCGTGCGGCTATTCGTCGGGCTGGCAAAGCTGGATTCAGCTCGAAAACTATAGCGCCTGGCACGGCGCGCCGTTCGCGTCGAAGAACAATGGTTTCGACGGCCTCGACGCGCAGCTCGAATTCAACAAGCCGCTGCAGGTCGCGCACATCCAGTTCCTGCAGAACATGCAGAAGGAAGGCACCTTCACGTATGTCGGGCGCAAAGACGAGCCGGTGTCGAAGTTTTATAGCGGCGACTGCGGGATCATCACGAACTCGTCGGGCTCGCTTGCCACGATCAAGAAGTACGCCAAATTCAACTTCGGCACCGGCATGATGCCGTACGACGCGAGCGTGAAGGGTGCGCCGCAGAACGCGATCATCGGTGGCGCAAGTCTGTGGGTGCTCTCGGGTAAAGACCCGGCCGTCTACAAGGGCGTGGCGAAATTCCTCGCGTATCTGTCTTCGGCGCCGGTTGCCGCGAAGTGGCATCAGGACACGGGCTATCTGCCGGTCACGACCGCCGCGTATCAACTGACGCAGCAGCAAGGCTTCTACGAGAAGAATCCGGGCAGCGACACGGCGATCAAACAGATGCTCAACAAGCCGCCGCTGCCGTACACGAAGGGTTTGCGTCTTGGCAACATGCCGCAGATCCGCACCGTTATCGACGAAGAACTCGAACAGGTCTGGGCGGGGAAAAAGACGCCGCAACAGGCGCTTGATTCATCCGTGTCGCGAGGCGACGAGTTGCTGCGCCGATTCGAGAAAGCCGGTAATTAAGTACTCGCCAGCAGGGTTTCGGTGCGCTCGCGCCGAAACCCGATGTTGCAGCAGAACCTTGGGAATTCTCGATGGAAAAGCGCTCCAGCTTCGGCACCAGCGTCCTGCCCTATCTGCTCGTTGCGCCGCAACTCGCGATCACGCTGCTGTTCTTTCTGTGGCCGGCGGGCGAGGCGCTGTGGCAATCCACGCAGAGCCAGGATGCGTTCGGCACGTCCAGCGAGTTTGTGGGTCTGGCCAATTTCAAGCAGTTACTCGCCGATCCACTCTACTTGTCGTCGTTCAATACGACGCTGATTTTCTGCGCGCTTGTCACCGTGTCCGGATTGGTGATTTCGTTGTTGCTGGCAGTCTGCGCGGATCGCGTGACGCGCGGCGCGAGGGCCTATCAGACGCTGCTGATCTGGCCGTATGCGGTCGCACCCGCGATCGCAGCTGTCTTGTGGTCGTTCCTGTTCAATCCGAGCATCGGCCTCGTCACCTATACGCTCGCGAAGTACGGCATCGTGTGGAATCACGCGTTGAATTCGGGACAGGCGATGTTTCTGGTCGTGCTGGCTTCCGTATGGAAACAGGTCAGCTATAACTTTCTGTTCTTCTATGCCGGCTTGCAGGCAATCCCACGTTCGCTGATCGAAGCGGCGGCCATCGACGGCGCCGGGCCGGTGCGGCGTTTCTTCGGTATCGCACTGCCATTGCTCTCACCGACCAGCTTCTTCCTGCTGGTGATCAACATTACCTACGCGTTCTTCGACACCTTCCCGGTAATTGACGCCGCCACCGGCGGCGGCCCGGCGCAATCCACCCGTACGCTGATCTACAAGATCTTCGCCGAAGGTTTCCAGGGGCTGGACATCGGCAGCTCGGGTGCACAGTCCGTCATCCTGATGGTGATCGTTGTCGCGTTGACGGTCGTGCAGTTCCGCTTTATCGAACGCAGGGTTCAATACTCATGATCGAGAACCGCCGCGGTTTTGACCTCTTCTGCCACGCGGTGCTGATTCTGGGCGTCGTGCTAGTGGTGTTTCCGGTGTACGTCGCGTTTTGCGCGGCGACGATGAGCGAGCATGAAGTGTTCAGCGTGCCGCTGTCGCTGGTGCCGAGCACGCATCTGTTCGAGAACATCGCCACCGTCTGGTCACAAGGCAGCGGCAATGCGGCAGCGCCGTTCGGCCGCATGCTCTTCAACAGCCTCGTGATGGCGCTGGTGATTTCGATCGGCAAGATTGCTGTCTCGATGATCTCCGCGTACGCGATCGTGTTCTTCCGCTTTCCGTTTCGCAATCTCGCGTTCTGGCTGATCTTCATCACGCTGATGCTGCCGGTCGAAGTGCGTATTTTCCCGACCGTGCAGGTCGTGTCGTCGATGCATCTGAGCAATACCTATAGCGGGTTGACGTTGCCGCTGATCGCCTCGGCCACTGCGACATTCCTGTTCCGCCAGTTCTTCATGACGCTGCCAGACGAATTGATGGAAGCGGCGCGTATCGACGGCGCCGGCGCGATGCGGTTCTTCTGGGACGTGGTGCTGCCGCTGTCGAAAACGAATATGGCGGCGCTGTTCGTCATCACGTTCATTTACGGCTGGAATCAGTATCTGTGGCCGATCCTGATTACGAGCCAGCAATCGCTGACCACGGCTGTGGTCGGCATCAAGAGCATGATCGCGTCCGGCGACACCGCGACCGAATGGCACCTGGTGATGACCGCGACACTGCTCGCCATGCTGCCGCCGCTCGCCGTGGTGCTGACGATGCAGCGCTGGTTCGTGCGCGGACTGGTGGACTCAGAAAAATGAGCTGCGCCGTTTGGGCGTGCTCGTGGATTGGAATAGAACGCACCGCGCGAGGCGTAGCAAGCGCGGCAAGCAACGAAAAGGCTAAAACAGCATGGCTGCACTGACTCTGCAAAGCGTTAAAAAAACCTACGACGGCAAACAGTTCGTGTTGCACGGCATCGACGTAGACGTCGCGGACGGCGAGTTCGTCGTGATGGTCGGCCCGTCGGGTTGCGGCAAATCGACCTTGCTGCGGATGGTGGCCGGGCTCGAAGGCATTTCCGAAGGCACCATCTCGATTGCCGGCAAGGTGGTCAATCGACTGGAGCCGAAGGATCGCAACATCGCGATGGTGTTCCAGAACTACGCGCTGTATCCGCATATGAGCGTCGCCGAGAACATGGGCTATGCGCTGAAGATTGCGGGCGTCGATCGTGCACAGATTACGAAGCGCGTGCAGGCCGCGGCGCAGATTCTCGAGCTTGAACCGCTGCTCGCACGCAAGCCGCGCGAGTTGTCCGGTGGTCAGCGGCAACGCGTCGCCATGGGTCGCGCGATCGTGCGCGAGCCGGCCGTGTTTCTGTTCGATGAGCCGCTGTCGAATCTGGATGCCCGCTTACGGGTACAGATGCGCCTCGAAATCCAGCGCCTGCATGCGCGGCTTGCCACAACCAGCCTGTACGTCACCCACGATCAAATCGAAGCAATGACGCTGGCGCAACGCGTGATCGTGATGAACAAGGGTCACGCCGAGCAGATCGGTGCGCCGACCGAGGTCTACGAGCGGCCGGCGACGGTGTTCGTCGCGAGCTTCATTGGCTCGCCGGGGATGAATCTGCTGGAAGGCCGGGTGTCGGATGATGGTTCTACATTCGAGGTAGCGGGCAACGGACCCAAGCTGCCGCTCACAGGCGCGGCGGCGATCGGCCGGGAAGTTGCGAAGGGCCGCGAATGGACGCTCGGCATTCGTCCGGAGCACATGACACCGGGTCAAGCTGACGCATCTCATGCGACGCTGACCGTCGATTCCTGCGAACTGCTCGGCGCGGACAACCTCGCGCATGGCCGCTGGGGCAAGCACGACGTGACCGTGCGCTTGCCGCACACGCATCGCCCCGTAGCAGGCGAAGCGCTGCAAGTCGCGCTGCCCGCGCACCATCTGCATTTCTTCGATCCGTCGACGGGACGGCGCGCGAACTGACGTCGCTGCGGACGCCCTCTGCCGCCACCGCCCCGCCCCGCCCCGCCCCGCCCCGCCCCGAAGTACAATGCCACCTGAACCACCCGCCCGCGCGTGGGGCGTCGCGGGGCTCGAAGCCGCGCTCGACGCCGCGCCGGCCGGCGCCGGGCGCACTGCCCGGCCAACACACCGATTACCCATCCACCCACGACCGCCCGCCCCCATGCGGCCGGCGTCGTCAACGTCTATTGCAAGCAAATGGCCCAATACGTCTTCACCATGAACCGGGTCGGCAAAATCGTGCCGCCCAAGCGTCAGATCCTGAAAGACATCTCGCTGTCGTTCTTCCCCGGGGCGAAGATCGGCCTGCTCGGCCTGAACGGCTCGGGCAAGTCGACGCTGATCCGCATCATGGCCGGTGTGGACAAAGACATCGAAGGCGAAGCCACGCCGATGCCGAACCTGAACATCGGCTATCTGCCGCAGGAGCCGCAACTCGATCCGAACAAGACGGTGCGTGAAGCGGTCGAAGAAGGTCTCGGCGACGTCTTCGGCGCGCAGAAGAAACTCGACGAAATCTATGCCGCCTACGCGGAGCCAGACGCCGATTTCGACGCGCTCGCCGCCGATCAGGCAAAGTACGAAGCCATTCTCGCCACCACTGATGGCAGCGCCGAACAGCAAATCGAAATCGCCGCCGACGCGCTGCGTCTGCCGGCGTGGGACGCGAAAATCGAGCACCTGTCGGGCGGTGAAAAGCGTCGTGTGGCACTCTGCAAGCTGCTGCTCGAAAAGCCGGACATGCTGCTGCTCGACGAGCCGACCAACCACCTGGACGCGGAATCGGTCGACTGGCTAGAACAGTTCCTCACACGCTTCCCGGGCACCGTTGTCGCCGTGACCCATGATCGCTACTTCCTCGATAACGCCGCCGAGTGGATTCTCGAACTCGACCGCGGCCACGGTATTCCGTGGAAGGGCAACTACAGCAGCTGGCTCGATCAGAAAGAAGAGCGCCTGAAGCAGGAAGAATCGTCGGAATCGGCGCGGCAGAAGGCGATCAAGAAGGAACTGGAGTGGGTACGACAGAACCCGAAGGGCCGTCAGGCGAAGTCGAAGGCGCGTATTGCCCGCTTCGAGGAACTGAACAGCCAGGACTACCAGAAGCGCAATGAAACCTCGGAAATCTTCATCCCGGTCGGCGATCGCCTCGGTAATGAAGTGATCGAGTTCAAGAACGTCAGCAAGTCGTATGGCGACCGTTTGCTGCTCGACGACGTCAGCTTCAAGATTCCGGCTGGCGCGATCGTCGGCATCATCGGACCGAACGGCGCCGGTAAGTCGACGCTGTTCCGCATGCTGACCGGCCGCGAACAGCCGGATTCGGGCGAAATCGTGCAAGGCCCGACGGTCAAGCTCGCTTACGTGGACCAAAGCCGCGACGCGCTCGACGGCTCGAAGACCGTATTCGAGGAAATCTCCGGCGGTGCTGACGTGCTGACGGTCGGCAAGTATGAGACGCCGTCGCGTGCGTATATCGGCCGCTTCAACTTCAAGGGTGGCGACCAGCAGAAGACCGTCGGCAATCTGTCGGGCGGTGAACGCGGCCGGCTCCATCTGGCGAAGACGCTGATCGCGGGCGGCAACGTACTGCTGCTGGACGAACCGTCGAACGATCTGGACGTCGAAACGCTGCGCGCACTCGAAGATGCATTGCTGGAATTCGCCGGCTCCGTGATGGTGATCTCGCACGATCGCTGGTTCCTCGACCGGATCGCGACGCACATCCTCGCATTCGAAGGCGATTCGCAAATCACGTTCTTCGACGGCAACTACCAGGAATACGAAGCGGACAAGCGCGCACGCCTCGGTGAAGAAGCTGCACGCCCGAAGCGTCTGCGTTACAAGCCGATCGCACGATAAATCGCAAGCTTGGCAGCCCGCTCGTCGGTCGACGAGCGGGCTGTTTTGCTGGTCGTTTTCTTGCTGACAGGATTGCTGACCGCTTTACTGACCGCCAGGTCGGCCGCTTTGCGGGTCTCAGTTAGCTCCTGGCCGATCAGCCGGTCCTTCTGCCCTCCATGGCACACGCCGGAAACGCCTTGCGTTTGTCCGATGAACGGCAGGGCACACGCATTGCGTGCCACGGCGTGATACACGTTGTCCCGGCGGGATGCGGCAACTCCGCCATATCAAACCAATGTGCGTTCAACCCGCGCACGCTCAGGCCAATCACATCCACACCGTGCACAGCGCGGCGACGAGGAGGCAAGCATGGCGATGTCGAAGGGCAAGCGCTGGGCCATTGCGATAGGCGGCGTGCTGCTGGTGCTAATCGTCGTCGCGGTCGGTGCGCTGCAGTTCGCGCAGCGCGAAGTCAAAGAGCGGGTGATTGCGGCGCTCGGTCCATTGGGCAGCGCCGAAAGCATCCGGGTCGGCCTCACCTCAGTCCATCTCACCAACGTTCTGCTCAAAGCGCCGCCCGGCTGGCCCGCCGGTGATCCGCTACGCGCCGACGAAATCACGCTCACGCCCGATATTCGCGATCTGCTCGTGCGGCGCATGCATATTCGTAGCGTGGTGGTGCGCGGCTTCGACCTCGCAGTACTGCGCACCAAGGACGGCGCGATCCGCCTGCTGCCGAATCTACGGCAATCCGTCAACAAGTCCGACGAAGAAGCCAGCGGCGTAGCGGCAACCGCTCCCCGCGAAAAACTGATCGACCACATCAGCTTCGAGCAAGGTAACTTCCATTTTTACGACATGACGGTCGGTCCGCCGGCATTCAAAGTGACGGTCAGTAACGCCAACGCGACCGTCGACCACCTGCATCTGCCCGCGCTCAGCGAACCGACCAACGTCAGCGTCACCGGCTCAATCAAGGGCCCGGCACACACGGGCACGGTTTCGTTCGACGGGTGGATCAAGATCGCCAGCAAGGATTCGCAGACCACCAGCAAACTGCGCGACGTCGATGTCGTGATGCTCGATCCATACCTGTTGAAAAAAACCGGCGCAAAGGCGCAAGTGACGGGCGGCACGATCGACCTGACGGTCGACTCGACGGTGCGCAACTATCAGTTGCACGCGCCTGGCACGGTGACGATCCACCATTTGCAACTCGCCGACAGCGACAACCCGCTCGACACCTTCATGTCGATTCCGACCAAAGCCGCCATCGCCGCGCTCAAGACGCACGATGGCGACATCACGCTGCATTTCGTGCTGGATGGGAATTTGCGCGACCCAAAGTTTTCGGTTCAGGAAAGTCTGATGACGCGCCTCGGCGCCGGGTTTGCGAAAGCGATGGGCGTGAGCGTCGAAGGCGTGGCGAAGGGCGCCGGGGAGACAGTGAAAGGATTGGGTAACGCGTTGAAGAATCTGCTTGGTCAGTAAGCGGGCCGAGGCCGACGGCGCCGTTAAAGCGAAGTCGCGCCGCGTCACCGCTTTAACCGGCGTCCCGCGCTTAAACCGGCAACCCCAGTTCGCGCAATTTCGCTTCGGTTTGCGCGGCGCCCGTGTGATGCACGCCGTGCCAGCCGAGCGCCGTTGCGGCCTCGGCGTTTTTCAGATTGTCGTCGATGAAGACAAGTTCGTCCGGCTGGATGCCCGGCAGTTGCGCCTCGATCCGCTGACGCATTTCCGCGAAGATCGCCGGATCAGGCTTTACCAGCTTCACCCTGCCCGATACGACGATATCGCGGAACCGCCGCAGCACGGGGTAATGCTCCCACGCATAGGGAAACGTCTCCGCCGACCAGTTCGTCAGCCCGAAAAGCGGCACATTGGCGGCTTCGAGCTTTTCCATGATTGCCACGCCCTCTTCCAGCACGCCGGCCACCATCTCGTGCCAGCGCTCGTAGAACGCACGGATCAGCGGCGCGTGATCGGGAAACTTCGCGATCAGTTCGTCTGTTGCCTCGACTATCGGCTGGCCGCCGTCCTGACGGACCACCCAGTCCATCGAACAGACGTGAGTCAGAAACCAGCGGCGCTCCGTTTCGTCAGGAATCAACTGACGATATAGATACTCAGGGTTCCAGTCGATCAGCACGCCACCGAAATCGAACACGACTGCCTTGATGCCCATGCACTCTCCGTCAGTAAGGTCGTGGCGACACGATCAGATAGGCTGTGTGCGCAACTCCAGCCACGCTTTGGCCTCACCCGACACATGCGGCGACAGGCGCGTGCGCACCATCTCGTGATACGCATTGAGCCATGCGCGCTCGTCGTCACGCAACAGCGACAGATCGAGGCAACGCGTGTCGATCGGGCACAGCGTCAGCGTTTCGAACTTGAGAAAATCACCGAACTCGGTTTTCTCCGCGGGCACGTTCAGCACCAGGTTCTCGATCCGCACGCCCCACTTGCCCGGCCGGTAAATGCCCGGCTCGACCGACGTGATCATGCCTTCTTCCATCGCCGTCCATGGTTCGGCCGGCGCGTAGTGCGAAATCACCTGCGGGCCTTCGTGCACGTTCAGGAAATAGCCCACGCCGTGACCCGTGCCGTGACCGTAATCGGCACCAGCTTCCCAGATCGGCGCGCGGGCGATCGCGTCAAGCATCGGCGAACGGATGCCGCGCGGGAATTTCGCGCGCGACAGCGCCATGGTGCCTTTCAGCACAATCGTGAAATCGCGCCGCTGTGCCTCGCTGATGGTGCCGACCGGCACAACGCGGGTGATGTCGGTCGTGCCGCTCAGATACTGTGCGCCCGAATCGATCAGCAACAGGCCATTGCCCTCGATCACCAGATGCGCATCATCGGTCGCGCGGTAGTGCGGCATCGCGCCGTTCGCGTTGAAGCCGGCGATCGTCGCAAAGCTCAGGGATACGAAGCCCGGACGGCGCGCGCGGGCTGCCGTCAGGCGCTCGTCGATCGTCAGTTCGGTGATCGTTTCACGGCCCAACGCGCCCTCGAACCACGCGAAGAATTCAGCAAGTGCCGCGCCGTCCTGCTCCATCGTCTCGCGCACGTGCTCTGCTTCTGCCTCGGTCTTACGCGACTTGAAGAACGTGGACGGATTGACCGCCTCGACGACATTCACCGTAGACGGCACCAGTTGCAGCGAGCCATACGTAATGCGGCGCGGGTCGATCAGCAGTGTGCTGCCGGCCGGCAGCGCGGCCAGTGCATCGGCCGCCTTTGCATACGGCTCGACGCTGATACCATCAAGCGCGAGCGCATCGGCCAACGCTTGTGGCACTTTGCCGTCGGCGACGAACAGAGACGCGCTCTCCTGACCGACCAGCGCGTGCGCCACGAACACCGGGTTATAGCTGACGTCGGCGCCGCGCAGATTCAAAAGCCATGCAAGGTCGTCGAGCGTGGAAATAAAGTGCCACTGCGCGCCCTTTTCCGCCATCGCCCGGCGAATCTGCGCGAGCTTTTCCGAACGGGCGACGCTTGCGTGCGGGGCGGCATGCTCAAACACGGCGGCGACAGGCAGCGACGGACGCTGCGGCCAGATCGCGTCGAACAGATCGACGTCGGTGCGCAGTTTCACGCCATGCGCGGTGAGCGCCTGGCTCAAAGCACGCGCCGCCGACACACCGAGCACGGCCCCGTCCACGCCAACCGTGCCACCGGTTGCGACGTTCTGCGCGAGCCATTCGAAATGCGGCACGGTCTGCTGGCCGCCGGTCATCTTCATCAACTGAACGCCGGTGCCGGCCAGCTGCGCATTGGCTTGTTCCCAATAGCGGCTGTCGGTCCACACGCCGGCGAAATCGGCGGTCACGACCAGCGTGCCGGCCGATCCGGTGAAACCCGACAGCCACTGCCGGCCTTGCCAGCGCCCGGGTAGATATTCGGAAAGATGCGGATCCGCGGACGGCACCAGATAAGCGGCTACGCCTTCGCGCGCCATCGCATTGCGCAATGTCGCGAGTCGTTCAGGGATGGAGGAAGTTTCGGGAAGTCGGGCATTCATCAGAGTCACCTGCAAGTATTCATCGACGGGAAAGCAAGCCGACCGTCACGGCAACGGCGACCAGCGCGATGGCGGTACATACCGGCCATTCGAGCATACCGCCATCATGAAAGAGACCGACCACGTTGCCGGCCATGCGTGCGACACCCGCGCCCAACAAGCCGGCCAGTAGCGCGACCCACCATTGGGCACGGCTCGAACGGCGCAGCGGATGCAGCCACCATCCCGCCAGGCCGATCACGGCGCCCAGTACCAGGATTCCGGACCAACCCATTAGCGGCGGGTCTGGCGCAGTTTTAGATTCGTCCCGCGCAGTTTCAGATTCGTCTCATGGGCGCCGGAGGTTTGGGCAGCTAGCATTTTTGTCTCATTAACTATAAAGGTTCAGCACGGCGCTTTCCGCATAGCGGTTGAGTTTAGGGGTCGGGGTGATGTTAGGCAAGCTGTAAGCCTTACGGAGAATCCCGGTCCTCGATTATTGCCAGGCTGAAAGCGCGCCATGCGAATCGCCCTTATCGAGCCGGACCTTCGGCACGCCACATTAGTCGGCCGACTGATCTTTGCCGGCGGCCATATGTGCCAACACTTCACTGCGAGCGCCCCGTTCCTGCATCGCGCCGCCGACGAATTCTTCGATCTTCTCATTACTGACGGCTGGGCCGGCGACCATTCCGCTGAAGACTTGATCCCGCGTGCCCGCTCTATCCTGCCGAGCTTGCCGGTGATCGTGCTGCTGTCGGAGCCACGCGAGAGCCAGATTGTTGCCGCGCTGCACGCTGGCGCCGACGACTGCCTGACCAAACCGGTCCGCGGCCCGGAAATGCTGGCCCGAGTGGACGCACTGCTGCGACGGGCGGGCCTGCGGCGGCCGCCCAACCGGCGGCGTGACACGATCGGCGGCTATGCGTTCGACGCGGCGCGCTTCGCCGTCACATTTCGTGACCATACGGTCGCCCTGACGCCGAAGGAATTTCGCTTCGCATTGCTGCTATTTACCAATCTGTCACGGCCGGTGTCGCGCGCGCATATTCTCGAAACCGTCTGGACACGCCGCCGCGACGTAAAGTCGCGCACCGTCGACACCCACGCGTCGCGCGTGCGGACCAAACTGCAGTTGCGCCCGGAGTATGGTTATTGCCTGACACCGCTTTACGGCTACGGCTATCAACTCGATGC
Source organism: Paraburkholderia sp. D1E (assembly GCF_052682275.1). Classification (NCBI taxonomy): domain Bacteria; kingdom Pseudomonadati; phylum Pseudomonadota; class Betaproteobacteria; order Burkholderiales; family Burkholderiaceae; genus Paraburkholderia; species Paraburkholderia sp. D1E. The sequence goes on along the minus strand of NZ_JBQYMB010000001.1, from coordinate 4,944,298 downwards.
AATCCCGCCAGAGGCCGTTGTAGAGGCCAAATGACGTGTGAACAATGTAAGAATGATGAAAACGCTATAATATTGGGCTAAACCATAGCTCCCCATATGCAGCTTCTAACGATCGGAATCAATCACCACACTGCTCCTGTCGCCTTGCGCGAACGCGTGGCGTTTCCGCTCGAACAGATCAAGCCTGCATTGGACACCTTCAAGAGCATCTGGCTCGGCCGCACCGCCCGCACGGCGCCGGAAGCGGCAATTCTGTCCACCTGCAATCGCACCGAACTCTATTGTGCGACCGACGACCAGGCCGCGCGGGAAGCCGCGATCCAGTGGTTCTCGAAGTACCACAACCTGCCCATCGACGAACTCGCGCCGCATGTATATGCGCTGCCGCAGTCGGAGGCCGTGCGCCATGCGTTCCGCGTCGCATCGGGCCTCGATTCGATGGTGCTCGGCGAGACGCAAATCGTCGGACAAATGAAGGATGCGGTGCGTACGGCGTCTGAAGCCGGCGCGCTTGGCACCTATCTGAACCAGTTGTTCCAGCGCACCTTCGCCGTTGCGAAGGAAGTGCGCAGCACGACCGAAATCGGCGCGCAGTCGGTTTCCATGGCGGCAGCCGCCGTGCGGCTCGCGCAGCGGATTTTCGACAAGGTCTCGAACCAGCGCGTGCTGTTCATCGGCGCGGGCGAAATGATCGAGTTGTGCGCTACGCACTTCGCAGCGCAGCAGCCACGTGAACTCGTGGTCGCAAACCGCACCGCAGAGCGCGGCACCCGCCTTGCCGAACGCTTCAACGGCCGGGCGATCCCGCTCTCGGAACTGCCCACGCGCATGCATGAATTCGACATCATCGTGTCGTGTACGGCTTCCACCCTGCCGATCATCGGTCTGGGCGCGGTCGAGCGAGCGGTGAAAGCACGCCGTCACCGGCCGATTTTCATGGTCGATCTGGCCGTGCCACGCGATATCGAACCCGAAGTCGGCCAGCTGGAAGACGTGTTCCTCTACACCGTCGACGACCTCGGCGCGATCGTGCGCGAAGGCAACGCGTCGCGGCAAGCCGCGGTTGCCCAGGCCGAGGCAATCATCGAAACGCGTGTGCAGAATTTCATGCAATGGCTCGACGCGCGCAGCATCGTGCCAGTGATCCGTCACATGCATACTCAGGCCGACGTGCTGCGTCGCGCCGAAGTCGAACGCGCACAGAAAATGCTCGCGCGCGGCGACGACCCGGCGGCGGTGCTCGAAGCGCTGTCGCAATCGCTCACCAACAAACTGATCCACGGCCCCACGCACGCGCTCAATCGCGCGAGCAGCGAGAACCGTGACACGCTCATCGAGTTGATGAGCGGCTTCTACAAACACTCCGGTTCTACGGAGCGTTAGCGGCGCAGCCACTGCCGCAACGTCCGCGCCACCCTGTGGCCCGCGACGTGCTTCTGACCAGGGCATCCGCCCACTTCCCTAGTCGTCGTCTTTGCCGGAGTCCGCTCCGATACCCGTCCGATGAAAACGAGCATGCAACGCAAGCTCGACCAGCTCACTACCCGGCTGGCCGAACTGAACGACCTGTTGAGCCGCGAGGACATCACCTCGAATCTCGACCAATACCGCAAGCTCACGCGTGAACACGCCGAGCTCGGGCCGGTCGTCGAGCACTACGCGCTGTGGCGCCACGCAATGAACGACGCAGCGACCGCGCAGGAACTGCTGGCGGACGTGTCGATGCGCGACTTTGCGGAAGAGGAAATCCGCGCGGCGCGCGAGCGGATGGAAAAACTCGGCGCCGAATTGCAGAAAATGCTGCTGCCCAAAGACCCCAACGACGACCGCAACATCTTTCTCGAAATCCGTGCCGGAACAGGTGGCGACGAATCGGCGCTGTTCGCGGGCGATTTGCTGCGCATGTACCTGCGTTTTGCCGAGCGCAATCGCTGGCAAGTGGAGATGATGTCGGCGAGCGAATCGGATCTGGGTGGCTACAAGGAAGTGATCGTGCGGATCGCCGGCGAAGCGGCCTATTCCAAGCTCAAGTTCGAGTCGGGCGGCCATCGCGTACAACGCGTGCCGGCTACCGAAACGCAGGGCCGCATTCACACGTCGGCGTGCACGGTCGCGGTAATGCCGGAAGCGGACGAAATCGGCGAAGTCGAGATCAATCCGGCCGATCTGCGCATCGACACGTTCCGCGCGTCCGGTGCGGGCGGCCAGCACATCAACAAGACGGACTCAGCCGTGCGCGTCACACACTTGCCGACGGGTATCGTCGTCGAATGTCAGGACGACCGGTCGCAGCACAAGAACAAGGATCGGGCGCTGAAGGTTTTGGCTGCGCGCATCAAGGACAAGCAATCACACGAGCAGCAGCAGAAGGAAGCCGCAACGCGCAAGAGCCTGATCGGCTCGGGTGATCGGTCGGAACGGATTCGCACCTACAACTTCCCGCAAGGACGTCTGACGGATCACCGGATCAATCTGACGCTGTATCGCCTCGACGCAATCATGGACGGCGATCTCCATGAATTGATCGCGGCCCTGGTCAGCGAGCATCAGGCCGAGTTGCTGGCATCGCTGGGCGACGCGGACTAAGCGCGGATGGATCCGGTCACCCCTGCCGCGTTGTTGCGCGCCTCGCCACTGCCGTCGCTCGAAGCGCGGATTCTGCTCACGCACGTGCTCGGCTGGCGGCATACGCAATTGATTACACGCAGCGATGAAGCGCTCGACGGCACGCTAGTTGAACGATACCGGTTGCTGGAAGCGCGACGTGTCGCCGGAGAGCCGGTGGCGCAGCTGGTCTGCGCACGCGAATTTTTTGGGCTTGATTTCGAAGTGACGCCCGACGTGCTGATTCCACGTCCAGAAACCGAATTGCTGGTCGAAACGGCGTTAGCGGCAATGGAAAACATCGCGCGGCCGTGCGTGCTCGATCTCGGCACGGGCACCGGCGCGATTGCCGTGGCGATTGCCTCGATGCGGCCCGACGCGCAGGTCTGGGCGCTGGACCGTTCCGCCGAAGCGCTGGCGGTAGCCACACGCAACGCCGCACGTCTGCTGGATACCAAACGCCCCGGCGGGGCCGTGGTATTGCAGCAAAGCAACTGGTACAGCTCGCTCGACGCAGCATTGCACCTTAACGTGATCGTCAGCAATCCACCGTACATCGCGAGCAACGATCCGCATTTGTCGGAAGGCGATCTGCGCTTCGAACCGCGCGGCGCACTCACCGACGAGTCCGACGGACTCAGCGCGATCCGCGCGATCATCGCCGGGGCGCCCGCGCGTTTGGCCGCCAACGGCGTATTGTGGATCGAACACGGGTACGATCAGGCGGAAGCCGTACGCGGCCTGCTGACGGCGCAAGGTTTTGAGCAAGTCCGCTCGGAGCAGGATCTGGCCGGCATCGAGCGAATCAGCGGCGGCCTGTTGCACGGTTGACCTCGATGAATGGCCTCAATCTCCAAGGGTGACAAAGCGGCCCTCGGCCGGTCGTACCGAAATCCGCTATCATTTCAGCCTATTCCCTACACATAACGGAACCGCAAGGTCAGTCATGGATACGCAACAACGCATCAAGCAAATCGTCGACGAAAACAATGTCGTGCTCTTCATGAAGGGCACCGCTCAGTTCCCGATGTGCGGCTTTTCCGGCCGCGCCATCCAGATTCTGAAGGCATGTGGCGTCGGCGAAATCAAAACCGTCAACGTGCTGGAAGACGACGAAGTCCGCCAGGGCATCAAGCAGTTCTCGAACTGGCCGACCATTCCGCAGCTCTATGTGAAGGGCGAATTCGTCGGCGGCTCGGACATCATGATGGAAATGTACGAATCGGGCGAACTGCAGCAGCTGTTTGCCGCGGCTTAAGCGGCCGCTGTCCGAACGTTTGTTGTCCTCCGATAAGGCGCCGCGAGCCATGGAAACACGCGCTGCGGCGCCACGCCGGCTGATCGTTGCGATTACCGGCGCAACCGGCGCCATCTACGGCATCCGGTTGCTCGAGACGTTGCGCAGGCTGGGCGGCGTCGAAAGCCATCTGCTGATTTCGAGCGCAGGCTGGCTCAATATCCAGCACGAACTCCAGTTGAGCAAAGAAGACGTGCATCCGCTCGCGGATGTCGTTCATTCGGTACGCGATGTCGGCGCGAGCATCGCGTCCGGCTCATTTGCGACCGATGGCATGGTGATCGCTCCCTGCTCGATGAAGACGCTCGCCAGCGTCGCACATGGCTTTTCCGACAACCTGATCACCCGCGCCGCCGATGTCACGCTCAAAGAGCGCCGTCGGCTCGTGCTGCTCGTGCGCGAAACGCCGTTCAATCTCGCGCATCTGCGCAATATGACGGCCGTGACCGAAATGGGCGGCGTGATCTTCCCGCCCTTACCTGCCTTCTACAACCACCCCACCTCGATCGACGAAATGGTCGATCACACGGTGGCGCGTGTGCTGGATCTCTTCGCGCTTGGACCTGCTTTGTCGCCGGCGTGGCAAGGATTGCGCGACCAGCAGGAATAACACGCGCGGCGGGATATCGATTAATAACACCGGCGACACAATCAATTCCGTTTTCACCCGTTTATCAAACGTCGGTACGGACCTATATTGATAGCAACCCCACTTCCGCGCCGCATCCCTGCGGCGGCGTTGCTGCCATGAATCGCTTACCGTCGCTTTTCCTTTCCCACGGCGCACCTACGCTGCCAATCGACCCATCCATGCCGTCCGCCGAATTCGGCGCACTGTCGGCGCAATTGCCGCGTCCTGAAGCCGTGCTGATGCTGTCGGCCCATTGGGGCACGGCACAGCCTGAGGTGAGCACCTCCACCGCACCGGAAACCATCCACGATTTCTACGGCTTCCCGCGTCAGTTGTATGAAATTCAGTATCCGGCTCCGGGTGCGCCCGCTGTGGCGCGCCGTGCCGCCGTACTGCTCGGTGAACACGGCATCCTTACCAACGCCCAGCCGCATGGGCTCGATCACGGCGCGTGGGTGCCGATGCTGCTGATGTTCCCGGCCGCCGACGTGCCGGTCGCACAGTTGTCGATCCAGCCGCACCAGGACGCCGCCCATCACTTCCGCGTGGGTCGCGCGCTGCGCTCACTGAAAGACGACGGCGTGATGGTGATCGGCTCGGGCCAGATCACGCACAACCTGCGCGCAGCCGACTTTTCCGCGCGCCCGGAGGACGCCGACCCGCGCGTGGCCGAATTCACCGGCTGGTTCGAGGCAAAGCTCGCTGCGCATGACATCGAGGCGTTGCTCGACTACCGCCGTCAGGCGCCGCACGCGGTGCTGATGCATCCCACCGACGAGCACCTGCTGCCCGTATTCGCGGCCCTTGGGGCGGCGGACGACGATTATTCGCTGGCAATCCAGTCGCTTGGGACCTACCAACGGTCGCTCGCCATGACGAATTACGTGTTCGGCACGGCCTGATTCGACGGCAACCCAGCGCCATCGGAAACACCCAAACAGGATCTGAGCGCCGTCGCAAACAAAAAAGCCCGCCTGAGCAACCAGGCGGGCTTTTTCGTACTGTGCCGGATCAAGCTGATCCGGCGGAAGACTTAGCGCAGCAACTCTTAATGTGCGCCCATGCCTTCGAGAACTTCGTCGTGCGTCTGACGCTCCTCGAGGTAGTCCGAGCGATAGCCGCTATGCACGCCCCAGTAGTAGAACACCAGCGAGAACGCGATCACCACCAGCATGTCCCAGCCATACGGCAGGACGCCACGGCCACCGAATTCCTTGCTGCCGATCAGCGACAGGATCGCCATCACCGGCAGGTAGGCCACGAGCCACCATGCGGCCTTCAGATCACGCCCCCAGCCGCCGAAACCCGACTTGGCCTGGAAGTAGAAGTACACCGGCAGCGCGACGACCATGAGCAGAATGATTTCGCCGGTCAGCGGCCACTTTGCCCAGTACAGGATCAGTGACGCGCACACGAACGCGAACGGCGCAATGATCTTCATGCCCGGAATGTGCAGCGGGCGCTCCAGATCCGTCGCCGCGCGGCGCAGCGCCATCAGGCTGATCGGGCCGGTCAGGTACGAGATCACGGTCGCAACCGAGATCACCGCCGCCAACGAGCTCCAGCCGCGGAAGAAGAACAGGAAAATGAACGACACCAGCAGGTTGAACCACATCGCCTGACGCGGCACCCCGTAGAACGGGTGCACGTTGCCGAACATCTTCGGCATCGTGTTGTTGCGCTCCATCGCGTAGATCATGCGGGTAGTGGTGGCCATGTAGGTCGTGCCCGTGCCGCTCGGGCTGACGAACGCGTCGACGTACAGCAGGATAGCCAGCCAGTTCAGGTTCAGCGCGATCGCCAGTTCGGCGAACGGCGAAGCGAAGTTGAAGTGGCTCCAGCCCTTCATCACGTCGCCCGGGCTCACCGCGCCGATATACGCGACCTGCAGCAGCACGTAGATCACCAGCGCCAGCAGGATCGAGCCGATCACCGCAAACGGTACGCTCCTGGCCGGATTGCGCGCCTCACCCGCGAGGTTGATCGGGCTCTGGAAACCGTTGAAGGCAAACACGATACCGCTCGTCGACACTGCCGTCAGCACAGCCGACCAGCCATACGGCGCAAAGGTGCTCGCTTCGCCGAAGTTTTCCTTGTGGAAGCCCGTCAGCATCAAACCGAGGATCGTCGCCCCCGGAATCAGGAACTTGAAGATCGTGATTGCCGAATTGGCGCGCGCGAACAGTTTCACGCCCCAGTAGTTCAGCAGGAAGTAAATGATCACGAGCGCTGCGGACAGCAATAGCCCGGTAGTCGTTAATGACCCGTCCACGAATAGCGCATGCGCCCATGGATACGGCCATGTACTCATATATTGAATGGAGGCTTCAGCCTCGATTGGAATCACCGAGACAATGGCGATCCAGTTGGCCCATGCACTGATGAAACCAACCAGTGCACCGTGCGAATAGCGCGCGTAACGCACCATGCCGCCGGACTCGGGGAACATCGCGCCGAGTTCTGCGTACGTCAATGCAATCGCGAGAATCACGACCGCCCCAATGACCCATGCACAAATGGCAGCCGGCCCGGCAATTTTTGCAGCCTTCCACGCGCCGAAAAGCCAGCCCGATCCGATGATCGAACCCAAGCCGGTCAGCAAGAGCGCGACTGGCCCGATGTTCCGTTGTATAGAACTTTTCACATCTTCTCCTGTGTCGGCCGGAGTGCGTGCTTTAGCACTTACTCCGGTCCCATGCGAGTTGCAGCAGACCATGTCGGCACCGCGTGACAACGCTTGTGGCGCTGGAGACGGGTGACGCGCATGCATACGCGACGGCCCATTCCAATCAGGTGCAACCGACGCGCGGCGCGTAGTTTAACGGTTGCACCCGTACGTTGCAGCGAAACCAAGGGTTCTCCCTAGCAAAATTCTCGGGCGAATAGCAAGCTTTGTAAGCAACTTTTGCGCCAATCTATCAAAATATCGTAAAGTTCGGCCCGGAGTGTTGACCTTGGCCTGAAATGGCCGTATAACGTTCGGGCAGGATTTCAAGCGGCGAGTGAATTGGTCTTTCGTAGTTCGCCCATCAACGGTACTCCGGTTGGTCCCATTACCCCCTTCCTTGATTTTCATGCGCACCCATTGGGCTTCGGCCTTATTTACCATCTTTAGGAACAAGTAATATGGAAACCGGTACCGTCAAGTGGTTCAATGACGCAAAGGGCTTTGGCTTCATCACGCCGGACGGCGGTGGCGAAGATCTGTTCGCGCATTTCTCGGAAATCCGTACGGAAGGCTTCAAGACGCTGCAAGAAAACCAAAAGGTTACGTTTGAAGTGAAGACGGGCCCGAAGGGCAAGCAAGCTGCTGACATCAAGCCGGCGTAAGCAGGCACGCTTCCTTCTGGACGCAAAAAAACCCCGCCTCGGCGGGGTTTTTTATATCCATCGCCATTGCATACAGTGATTATCCCGGCAGTATGCGATTGGTTAGTCTGGTTATCCGAATAGACGTCGCGCGTGAATACCGAGACCTGTCGCAACGCTGGCAAGACGGTCGCCGAATACCGCTTTGGCATCCGGAAATGCGGCCGCCAAGGCACTCGATAGAAACGCTAATCCGGTCGAGCCACCCGTGAAATAAATCGCGTTGACGTCACGCGGGGCGACGCCAGCCGCCTGCACCGTATCGCGCGCCGCCTGCACGATGCGCTGCGTCTCATCCTGACCGGCCTTGATGAGTTGCGCTTCGTCGAATGCGAGGCGTAAGTCGTCTTCCACCTCGTCGAGGTCGATCACGGTTTCGCCACCCGCCGCCACGCCAATCTTCGCCTCTTCCGCATGAGCCGCCAGCGCATGCCCCAAGCGGCGCTCCACGACGCGCATCAGGCGATCGTGATGTTTGGCCTGGATGAACAGATGCCGCATGAGCGCGAGTTCGCTGACGCGCTTCGGTGCGTAGACGGTGTTGATCAGGTGCCAGGTCGCCAGGTCGAAATAGATGCGGCTAGGAATCTCACGGCCTTCGGGGTCAAGCGTCTGGTAGCCGAGTTCGCGCAGGATCGTCACCAGTTCGACGCGGCGGTCGAAATCGGTGCCTGCAACGTGCACACCGTGGTGAGCCAGCACGTCGTCCTTCCGCTCGACGCGCGTCACCCGCTCCGGCCCCACTCGCACCAGCGAAAAGTCCGACGTGCCGCCGCCGATATCGGCCACCAGCACGAGTCCCTCTTCTGTCAGATGCGATTCGTAGTCGAACGCGGCCGCGATCGGCTCATACTGAAAGTGAATCTCCCGCAAACCGACTGAACGCGCCGCGGCTTCGAGTTGCTGCTGCGCCATCTGGTCCGCGCGCGGATCGTCGTCGACGAAGAACACCGGGCGGCCCAACACGGCACGGCTGATCGGTCCACCGACGCTCTTCTCGGCGGAGCGCTTCAGGTGGTCGACGAAAATCGCGATGATGTCCGTGTACTTGATCGCCGAGCCGTCGCCGAGATCGGTCGAATTCTCGGCGAGCGGCGAGCCGAGAATACTTTTCATCGAGCGCATCAGACGGCCGTCAAAACCGTCGATGTACGCCGCAAGCGCCGAGCGCCCGAACTCGTGGGTGTTCTCGTCGGTGTTGAAAAAGACGGCGGTCGGCAGCGTCGTATAGGCGCCCTCGACCGGCGCAAGCCTAAGCGCAGCGCCGTCAGGGACGGCTACGGCCGAATTGGAAGTACCGAAATCAATCGCGCAATAGTTCATGGCAGGAATCGCCGCTCACGGCTGGCGCGGACAGAAAGGGGAGCGGCTTTGTAACACGAAAGCCCAATCAGCATCAACTGACGCTTTCCGGGACGCCCGCAATAATGTCCCAAGCCCGCTCGACGGAACAAAAATTGCTGGATTCGACAGGATACGCCGCCAATTTTCGACAATCAGGAGACTTACAGCAATGAGCGCGCCGCCTACCGCCGCTGTTCACGAGAAAAACGCCGCTGTCATTGAAACCGACCTGCCCTCGCGGCTCGACCGTTTGCCCTGGGGGCGCTTCCACTCGCTGATCGTTGTCGCGCTGGGCATAACGTGGCTGCTGGACGGTCTTGAGGTCACGCTCGCGGGCGCTGTGGCCAGTGCGCTGAAGTCTAGCCAATCGTTGCACTTTACCAACGCCGACGTAGGGCTTGCCGGCAGCGCCTACATTGCCGGCGCCGTGCTCGGCGCGCTCGGCTTCGGCTGGCTGACCGACCGTCTCGGCCGCCGCAAACTGTTCTTCATCACACTCGCGCTGTATCTGGCCGCCACCGCGGCGACCGCGCTGTCATGGAATCTCGCCAGTTTTCTGCTGTTTCGCTTTCTGACCGGCGCAGGCATCGGCGGCGAATATACGGCGATTAATTCGACGATCCAGGAATTCACGCCGGCGCGGGTGCGCGGCTGGACCGATCTCGGCATCAACGGCACTTTCTGGATCGGTGCGGGACTCGGCGCGGCGGGCTCACTGATCCTGCTCGATCCGAATTTACTGCCGGGCGACTGGGGCTGGCGCGCCTGTTTCTTCATCGGCGCGGTGCTGGCGCTGGCGATTCTGCCGATGCGCATCTGGGTACCCGAAAGTCCTCGCTGGCTGCTTACACACGGCGGCGAACGCGATGCGCGCTCGATCGTGGAAGGCATCGAAACACGCCTTCGCAAGGAAGGCCATGCACTCTCCGACCACGACCTCACGCGGCTAAAACTGCGCGCACGCGGACATACGCCGTTGCGCGAGGTGTTTCACACGCTGTTCAATGTGCACCGACGGCGCGCGCTGGTTGGCCTGTCGCTGATGACCGCTCAGGCGTTTTTCTACAACGCGATCTTTTTCACCTACGCGCTGGTGTTGACCGATTTCTATCACGTGCCGGGTGACCACATTGGCTGGTATCTGTTGCCGTTCGCACTCGGTAACTTTCTTGGACCGCTGGTGCTCGGCCGGCTCTTCGACGTCATCGGGCGACGCAAAATGATCGCTACGACTTACGCGCTGTCCGGCATCCTGCTGACGCTGAGCGGCTACCTGTTCGAGCAGCATATGCTCACCGTCGTGACGCAGACGATTGCGTGGATGGTGGTCTTCTTCTTCGCCTCGGCGGCAGCGAGTTCGGCATATCTGACGGTCAGCGAATCGTTTCCACTGGAGATCCGCGCGCTGGCGATCGCGGTGTTCTACGCATTCGGTACAGCGCTAGGCGGCATCATTGGCCCGGCGTTCTTCGGCCGGCTGATCGATACGCATCAGCGCAGCGAAGTGTTTTCGGGCTATCTGGTCGGCTCGGGGCTGATGCTCGCAGCCGCGGTGATCGCTGCGATATGGGGCGTGGATGCGGAGCGGAAGTCGCTCGAGAATGTCGCCGCGCCACTTTCGAGCGTCACGGACGGCGCGGAATGAATCACGCCCATTAACGTGTCGAGGAAGGCGCGGACTGGACCAACGCCCCTCCGAAGTCGCAGCAAATGCGATGCGGAATAAAAAAACGCGCGGTCAGCGCCGCGCGTTTTTGTCACCACCAAGGCTGCAAGACGCTCAGAACGCCTTCTTCCAGCCGCCGCCATAAGCGATGTCGGCAAGCGGCAGACGTTGGCGCACCGACTTCTCGCGCTCGCGCAGCACCGGATCGAGCTTATCGACGTCGCCGTAGTGGCCAAGCGAAATCATGGCGATCACGTCGACGTCGTTCGGCAGCTTGAACGCCGTGCGGAACGCGGCCGGATCGAAGCCACTCATCTGATGCGCGGCGAGACCCAGTGCGTGCGCCTGCAACACCAGCGCCATCGCCGCGGCACCCGCGTCGTACGGCGCGCAACGGTTCACTTCGCCCTTGTTGGTGAGCGTGTGCGTGGTCACCGCGATCAACACCGGCGCCGGTGCATTCCAGCCCTGGTTGAACGGCACCAGCGTGGCAAAAGCCTGCTTGAACGAGACTTCATCGACGCTGCGGTCGAATACGAGGAAACGCCACGGTTGCGCGTTATACGAAGACGGCGCCCAGCGTGCCGCTTCGAGCACCGAATGCAGATGCTCGCGGCTCACCGGCTCGCTCGAATACGCGCGCGGGCTCCAGCGACCTGCAATCAGCTCGTGAATGGCAACTGCGGTAGGGGCGGGTTTGTTGGTCATGCGCTTCTCTCGGTCGAAATTCATGATCGACGGGCGGCTGCCCGGGGTCTCATAGCATAACCGGGCTGGGCCGCTCGCGCTCCAACAAGTGCGCAGTTAGTTTTCACGTCGGCTGCAATGGCAAACGGACCGTATGAGGCCGTTTGCGCTGGTTCGCGTTGTTCGCCGTGCTCTGAGGCGCGGCTTTATACCGCTTGCGGCTCCGGTACCTTGGCCGGCCGGTTGATCCGCAGCACGATCACGGCGGCAACCAGGCACAGCCCGCCGGAAATCATCGACGCCACCGTGTACGTGCCGAGGCTCGCGCGCAGCATGCCCGCGCCGAGTGCCGCAAAGGCCGCGCCGAGTTGGTGGCCGGCAACGATCCAGCCGAACACGACCGGCGCCGCTTCCTTGCCGTAGACATCGGTTGCGAGACGTACGGTGGGCGGCACGGTGGCGATCCAGTCGAGACCGTAGAACACCGCGAACAACGGCAGGCCGAAGAAATCGATACCGAACGCGTGCGGCAGATACATGAGCGACAAACCGCGCAGGCCGTAGTACCAGAACAGCAGCACGCGACTATTGAAACGGTCCGACAGCCAACCGGACAACGTCGTGCCGAACAGATCGAAGATGCCCATTGCCGCGAGCAAGGATGCGCCCTGCACTTCGGTCATGCCGTAGTCGCCGCACATCGCGATCAGGTGCGTGCCGACGTAACCGTTGGTACTTGCACCGCAGATAAAGAAACTGAAGAACAGCAGCCAGAAATCACGCGTCTTGCTCGCCATCGCGAGTGTGCCGAAGGCGATGGCCAGCGGATTCTGCTTCGTCACCGAGGCGGAGATCGGTGCGTCGGCCGGTTCGCCGAACGGGCGCAACTTCATATCCGCGGGCCGCTCCGGCAACAGAAACGCGACCAACGGCAAAACAATCGCCGCCGCGCCCGCGACGACCCACACCACCTGGCGCCAGCCGTAATGCTCGGCGATGGCCGCAAGCATCGGCAGGAATACCAGTTGGCCGGTCGCCGAACTGGCGGTGAGAATTCCCATCACGAGGCCGCGATGCGTGGTGAACCACCGTGTCACGACCGTCGCGGACAACGACAGCGCCGCCACCCCCGTCGAGCCGCCGACCATTACGCCCCAGATCAGAATCATCTGCCACGGATGCGTCATCAGCGACGACAGCGCCACGCCCGCCGCCATCGTGCCGAGCGCGATCAGCAAAGTGGGACGCACGCCAAAGCGTTGCATTGCCGCGGCCGCGAACGGCCCCATCAGGCCGTACAGCGCGATGTTCACGGAGATCGCGAGCGAAATCGTCGCGCGGCTCCAGCCGAATTGATGCTCCAGCGGCAGCATCATCACGCTCGGCGTGGCGCGCGTGCCGGCCGCCGCCAGCAACACCAGAAATACCACCGCCACGGTCAACCAGCCGTAGTGAAAACGTCCGCCAATCAGTCTCGCTGCCCAGTTCATCGGTTCTCCAATCGACGCCTGCCCGCAGGCCGCGCCGCTCGCATTGTTACGACTTCGGTAAAGGACTTGTGACAGATCAGTCACAATGAGTGTTGCGATATTAGTGACTGGTCGGTAACATGTCAAGGCGTCAATTCAATTCAGGTGGTAGCCCATGTCCGATAGTGAAACCCCCAAGCTGGCCAGTGCACGGCGCGCGCGCGGCGCGCAAACAGCCGGTCCGCAGGCGCAGCAGCACCTGTTGCGCGCCGCGGCCGAACTGTTTTATCGCGAGGGTGTGCGGGCGGTCGGCGTCGACGCGGTCGTGGAACGCGCGGGCGTGAACAAGATGAGCCTGTACCGCCAGTTCTCGTCGAAGGACGAATTGGTGATGGCCTATCTGGAGCAAAAGGACGAGCAGTTTTTCGGCTACGTAGAGAAAAGTTTTGCGAAGCACCCGGGCGAGCCCGCGAAGCAGCTCCAGCAATATTTCGACGACCTGGCCGTGCGTGCATCGATCGACGACTACCGGGGCTGTCCTTTCGTGAATGTGTCGGTGGAGTTTCCCGACGCGGCGCACCCGGCGCGGCAATTCGTGTTTCGCAACAAGGAACGGCTGATGGCGCGGCTTCTGGAACTGGCGACCGCGGCAGGCGCTGATGATCCGGTGGCGCTGGCCAATGGTCTGGGTTTGATGATCGAAGGCGTGTACGCGGCCAGTCAGACCTACGGCCCGGGCTGCGGGCCGATTCTTGTCGCACCGAAGATGGCGGCGCAGTTGATGGCCGCGGCGTGCGGCGGGTCGCCTGCTCGTTAAGGTTTTTGCCGCCCTGTTGCGGCCGGTGCGGATCGGTGCCGTTCCGCGCCGTTAGAATGATACTTTCCCCTTTCGCTGCTTGCCATGTCGTCGCCTGCCGAATCCCATGATGCTGTTATCGCCGCCACTCGCCATTGGCTGACGGAGGCCGTGATTGGGCTCAATTTGTGTCCTTTTGCCAAGGCCGTGCATGTGAAGGGGCAGATTCGCTATGCAGTTAGCGACGCTGTGGATAGGGAAGAGGTTTTAATCGATCTCGAAACCGAGATTCAGGCGCTGATCGCGGCAAATCCTGAAGCGGTGGATACCACGCTTCTGATTTTACCGCAGGCGCTCGGCGATTTTCTCGACTATAACGATTGCCTTTTCTTTACCGAAAGAATGATCAAGCAACTTCGGCTTGAAGGCATTATTCAGATTGCCAGCTTTCACCCGCATTATCAGTTTGAAGGCAGTGAACCCGACGATATCGAGAATTATACGAATCGTGCACCGTATCCTATTTTGCATCTGCTTCGCGAGAATAGTATTGAACGGGCGGTTCAGGCTTTTCCCGATGCTGAAGATATTTACGAGCGGAATCAGGAAACCCTTCGGCGGATCGGTCTTAAAGGCTGGAATGAATTGATGAAAATGTAGTTCGAGCGGTGGCCAGGGAAAAAGCCACCGCCACAGGACAGATCAGGCAGAAACAAAAAATCTGTCTTTCAGTTCCTCGATCCCGAGTGTCTCCATCACTTCATTAAGCCTCTCGGTCGGCCGCCGTCTCGGTAGATCCTTGAACTGCGCAATAATCAGTTCATTCTTCATGGAATGCTCCCAACCCACCAGCTCAGTCACACTCACCTGATAGCCATGTGCTTCCAGCTGCAGGCAGCGCAGCACGTTGGTAATCTGGCTTCCAAATTCCCGGGTATGCAGCGGATGCCGCCATATCTCGGTCAAAGCATTTCCCAGCGATTTACCCTTGTTCTGCCGTAAAACCCCGGCCACCTCAGCCTGGCAACACGGCACGACCACGATGTACTTCGCATGCTTTTCCAAAGCAAACCGAAGCGCGTCGTCAGTCGCGGTATTGCAGGCATGCAACGCCGTCACGATATCGATCTGCGCCGGCAAACGCTCCGAAGTAATCGACTCCGCCACCGACAGATTCAGGAACGACATCCCCTTGAAGCCCAGCCGGTCGGCCAGTTCCTCGGATTTCGTCACGAGATCCTCGCGCGTCTCGATGCCATAAATGTGCGAAGCACCACCTGCGGTGTCCTGAAACTCCTTGAAGAAAAGGTCATACAGGATAAAACCTAGGTATGACTTGCCCGCGCCATGGTCGACGAGCGTCACCGCGCCCTGCTGGTCCTTGAGGTCTTTCAGCAGCGGCTCGATGAACTGGAACAGGTGGTAGACCTGCTTCAGTTTGCGGCGGCTGTCCTGGTTCATCTTGCCGTCGCGCGTCAGGATATGAAGCTCCTTCAACAGTTCGACGGACTGGTTCGGACGGATTTCGTGGGTTTTGCTGGACATCGTGGGGACCGCCATCGATTGCAACGCGAACGTGCGACAGATGACGGAAAAAGGGAAAAGTTGCTGCCAGTTTACCCAAAGCGCAGGCCACTCACCTAAGAAGCCGCGTTGACCATGCGAGAAACACCGCAAACCTGGAACACTTCCTGCTCAAAAGGCGGTATGCGGGACGTTCTCGACGTGGCTTGAAGCATCTTGCGGGCCGGCTCACACGATGGCGTAAGCCGTGTCGCGCATAACAACAGGCTGCCGGCCGTGGCTCCAGTCACGCGAACCGAATGCATGTGGGGAGGGCGGTCCCGGAACACGGACCGAACGTTACGTAACCAGCAGCGCGCCGCGATCTCAAACGGACGCGCGCCCTGGATAATAGAAGAGGCAGCAATGGATACGGTACCCAACGGAAACGTCGAACAGAAATTTCAGGAAATGCTGGCGAAGCTCACCGCCGCGCCCGCGTGGTCGGAAAAGCAACAGCTCGAACTGGAAATGGCGCGCGACATATCCACCGAAATGCTGCGGCTGGCCGAAGTCATGCGCGACGGCAGCGTTGACATGGAAACCTGCCTGACGATGCTCAAGTACGCGAAAGTGCTCGACTTCGTCATGACGACGCTCGCTTCGCGCCGCGACATCAAACCGCAAACGCTGCGCGTCATTTTCAAGCTGGCCGGCCTGAAGGTTGATGAGGCTTATCCCGGCTAGGACGCCCAGACAACGCCGCGACCAGCGCGAGCGGCGCGCCGCCGCTCGCGCTGGTTAGCCGGCCCTCATCCTCAAGGAAAAGAAACAACGAATCACGCGCGTGGCGCCTCGACCGGTGGCGTGCCTTCATGAAAGAGCGTCTTGAGCTGCGAGCGCAGTTCCGGCGAGTCCGTATGTTTGTGCACCGTGACGGCATGCTGCACGGCCGCGTCGAGCAATTCGCTCTCGCTGTCGGCGGACAGGGCAACCGTGCAATTCATTTCGCTCGGGAACTCGCGGCAGTCGATGTATTTGCGAGTCATGGCAATCTCCTTGATCAAACGTCGAAACATCCAGACAAACAGCGGGCGCGCAGACCACGTCGCCAGCCACGGGCGCGGCTGCATTGGCCGTGTGGGCGAAATGAGAGTGGTGGGGTAGTGTGACGCGGGGGAAGAAGCAGACTGCGTCCGGTGGAAGGTGTTTGAAAAGTATAGTTCGCACGTGTGAATAGCAAAGGAGCGAACGTGAGCGCGGAGGTTTGCGACACGCCCGAACCCAGCTCTTTTCGGCCACTAGCTCGCGCTGGCCCTTTAGCTCGTTGGCCGTTCGCCGCGCGCCGTTTGCCCTGCGTTGCCGGCGGTGTGAAAATAGCGCCCTTCGTGCCGCCCGATTGTCAGATCAGGCCAACGCGCCGCCCCTCCGCTCATCCGCAGGATCGCATGTCATCCTCCTTCGATTTCGCCCGCGTCGCCGTAATCGGCGGCGGCCCCGCCGGCTTGATGGCCGCCGAGGCGCTCGCCCAGCACGGCGTACAAGTCGACGTCTACGACGCGATGCCGTCCGTTGGCCGCAAATTCCTGATGGCGGGCAAAGGCGGCATGAACATCACGCATTCGGAACCGCTCGAGCCGTTTCTTGGTCGCTACGGCGCGCGCCGCGAACAGATTGCGCCGCTACTCGACCTATTCGGTCCCGACGCCTTGCGGACCTGGCTGCATGGGCTTGGCGTTGAAACCTTCGTCGGCAGTTCGGGCCGGGTTTTTCCGACCGATATGAAAGCGGCGCCGATGCTGCGTGCGTGGTTGCATCGGTTGAGAGAAGCTGGCGTGCGCTTTCACATGCGCCACAAGTGGACCGGTTGGGACAACGATAACGGCGACACCGCGACGCACACGTTGCGCTTCGAAACACCCGACGGCGAGCAACACGTGAGCTGCGATGCCGTGGTGTTCGCACTCGGTGGCGCAAGCTGGCCGCGGCTCGGATCCGACGCCGCCTGGGTGCCGCTGCTGAGCGCACGCGAGGTGCCGGTGGCGCCGCTGCGGCCCGCGAACTGCGGCTTCGACGCAGACTGGAGCCCCTATCTGCGTGAGCGTTTCGCCGGCCAGCCCGTGAAATCGATAGCGATCACGCTCACCGATGTAGACAATAAAGTCCACAATCGACAAGGTGAAATACTTCTGACCGAAACCGGCCTTGAGGGGAGTCTGATTTATGCGTTGTCGGCAGCCATCCGGGAGCGGATTCTGGCCGACGGAGACGTCACGATAGCGCTGGATCTGACGCCAGGCTTGACGTTGGAGCGCGTCGTGGCCGAGGTCAAGCGACCGCGCGGCTCGCGGTCCATGTCGACTCACCTGCACGGCAGAATCGGGATTAGTGGCGTAAAACTGGCCCTGCTGCACGAGATCCTGTCGAAGGAAGCCTTCGCCGACGCGAACGGTCTTGCGCATGCGATCAAGGCACTGCCGGTACGGCTCACGCGCGCCCGGCCTATCGAGGAAGCGATCAGCACCGCCGGCGGCATCCCCTTCGAAGCGCTGGATCAACATTTGATGATCGAACGTCTGCCCGGCGCGTTCTGCGCGGGCGAAATGCTCGACTGGGAAGCGCCGACCGGTGGCTATCTGCTCACCGCCTGCTTCGCCAGCGGGCTAGCAGCAGGCCGCGGCGCATTAGCGTATCTCAAGGCGCGCGGCGTGCCGGTCTGACGCGCCGTTCTTCAGCTACGTCTCATCACGCGTGTCATCGCGCTCACCCGAGCGCCACCATTTAGCGCGCCTTCAAACGCCAGAGCGACGTCATTTCAGCCACGCGCGCCGTGTGCAGCGCATCGGTCTCATCGGTCGACTTCGGGTGCCGCGGACGAATGTCCTCGCGACCAACCACGGTCAGCCCGGCCTTTTCAATGGCCGCAAGCAACCACTCGCGTGTGCGCAATCCAAGATGCTCGGCGAAATCCGACATGATCAGCCAGCCTTCCCCACCCGGCGACAAATGCTCCGCGAGGCCGTTCAGGAAACCGAGCAACATACGGCTTTCCGCATCGTAGACCGCATATTCGATCGGTGATGCGGGTCGCGCCGGCACCCACGGCGGATTGCAGACCACCAGCGGCGCACGGCCTTCCGGAAACAGATCGGCTTGCACGACCTCGACCTGCTGAACGTAGCCGAGACGCGTGAGGTTCTCGCGCGCACAGTCAAGCGCTCGCGGATCCTGGTCGGTCGCGACGACTTTCTTCACGCCGCGTTTGGCGAGCAGCGCGGCCAGCACGCCAGTGCCGGTGCCGATATCGAACGCTTTGTTCAAAGACGGCAACGGCGTGCGCGCGACCAGATCCACGTATTCGCCACGCACCGGCGAGAACACGCCGTAGTGCGGGTGCACGCGCTCGCCCAGCGCGGGAATTTCCACGCCCTTCTTACGCCACTCGTGCGCGCCGATCAGACCGAGCAATTCGCGCAGCGATACGACAGACGGTTCGTCGGCGGACGGCCCATAAGTTTCGATGCACGCCTGCTGCACTTCAGGCGCGCGGCGCAGGGGGATGCCGTAAGCGGCGTCGAGCGGGATCAGGATCATGCCGAGCGTGCGGGCACGTTGCGACTGCGCCTGACGATGCAGGTTGAACACGTCGATCGGCGTTTCACCCTGCTTGCGCGGTTTGCGTTCCAGGCGGCGCGTGACCGCCTGCAACAGTTGGCGAGCGTTCTGGAAGTCGCCGTTCCACAGCAGCGCCGTACCTTCGCAGGCGAGGCGGTAGGCTGAGTCAGCCGTTGTGCGGTCATCCGCGACGACGACGCGTTTGGGCGGCGGCACCGCGGCTTCGGAGCGCCAACGCGCGGTGCGGGGGCCGTCGGCTTCGGGCCAGGTGATAGTTGCGGGGCTGGTCATGGTGAAGGTGGGATGTGTTGTGCGGGAGTGACGCGGTGAAATCTCGCGTCTCGGGGGCGTTGCCCGCCGAACTGAACGGATAGTGATGCCGACTGACGCCCGAATAGTACCTCTCCCGGTCGGATTCGCGGGACGGTATCTGTTGGCCGCCGCCGGGATAAGGCCGATGCGAGCGCCTTTTACTGCGGCCTGTCGGCAAATAATGGACTAAAAAGTCCACAATCGACAAGGTGAATGAGATCTGGCAAAAATGAGCCATTTCCCGTCTCGCTCAGCACCCTGAATCGACTGACCTTCGCGTTTCCAGACCGTCACGCAGTGGCCGCCGAATGCAAGCCCAGTGAGGCTCAGACGGCATTCCGGTGGTTCGCGGCGAAGCGCTCACGGCCGCCTGTCTGCACGGCCCCAGCGTTGTCCCATCAAGCAATATTGCGACCGCCGGCGCCAGTATTTTTTGGACGCCGAGTGCTCTTTTGCTCTCGCTCACGCACCGCATTGCGCCGGGCACTACCGGCACCGGCACCAGCCTGATTTCTCTCCAGGAATAAAAAAACGGGTTTCTGAAATTCTTCAGAAACCCGTTTTCGTACAACTGGTGCCGGCTGCAGGACTCGAACCCGCCACCTCATGATTACAAATGAAAATACGTACCTGGGTGGTGTTGCGTTTCAAACCCTTGTCTCGTGGCGCGCCTAAAACTTGCTGTTGCGTAGGTAATCGCAGGGTGTTGCGATTGCCTGTTGTGCTGGTGCCGCGTGTCTGACTCGAACAGACGACCTACCGCTTACCTTACCACTACGGCTTTCGCCGCCTATCGTTTGTGGTCTGGACTATCCCTTAGCCATAGCTAACGCTTTAGGCTCCCCCCGTCTAGTCTCTACACCTTCTTGCCGTCGGCAAGCTTGGCTCGGGATTGGCATAGCCCAACGGGCTTTAGCGTTCCCCGAGTTTGAGGGGTTCTACTCCCACCGTTTCCAATGGGGCACTCGTATCTTCAAGGCGGTTGCTCTACCAACTGAGCTAACACGGCACAATCATTAATTATAGCGTAGCGTTTTAGATTTCGGCAAACAACGAAGGATGATTTGTGGGTGACGCCGTCGCGTCACGACTTGGGCCTTTCTTTTCTCAGCTCCACCACTTCGGCTGCCGCCGGGTAGGCGCTGACCTCGCGTAATGAATCGCCGACCGCTCGATATTCTTTCCAGAACCGCTCAAGCGCTGCCATGCCGCCAGCAGTCATGACGGCATGAATGCAGGCAACGTGGGAGGTCACCAATGCCCGCACTTGTGTCTCGAGTTGCGAAACGCTCTCGGACTTTGCATCAAGTCTCTCTGTCAGCGTCAGGGCACGTTCGGCATGTGGATTGAGCGTTGTACGCAAGTGAGCTTGCCGCGCTTGAGCCTGCTGAATTAGCTTCATGCGTTCGGAGTCGCGGGTGAACGCAGATGCATTGCGCAAAGAGGTGTGGCGTCGCGCGACTTCGCGAACCGTGATAACAACGTCCGAGGCGAGCAGCGCATCCAGAATCCCGGCGAGTTCGGTGTTACCGTCGTCAGCTCTTGGTTTCATGCGAACACATCCTTCTCGGATTCAGAGTAATCGGGGCCCTCGGGGAACACGACTTCGCCGGGCTGAGCACTAAGTGCAGCGTCAACTCCTGCGAGAAGCTCGTCCGCATGCGCAATCTGGTTCTTCCGTCCAATCGAGTTTGCCGGTTTGGCCGCAGCTTTTTTCCGCATCACCGAGAGCTTGCCACGCAACTCCTCCAACGTGATGCGATGCTCTGGCAGACCGCTAGGAACGTAGCGTTTGCATTTGTGGAAGCACTTCAGATGTCGCACACAGGGATTCACTGCAAAGCTGGTGGTACAGAAGCCGTAGGGGGTGACGTGGAATCCGTCGGATGTCGCCGCCAAATACGTGAACGCCGCCTCGTCGCCATGCTCCTGCTGGATTTTTTTGAAGGATTCGGCAATGTGGCTAAGCCCAGCGAAGCCTGACAGAACCATTTTCGCCACTGTCTCTTGCACAGTTCCCGGCGCGATTATGTCTTGGGCGCTTTTCGGCAACTCAATAAAGGAGAGTTGCTCGCCCAGACTCCTATGGTCGTACACATAACTTTGTACGACTGTCGTCCTGCCGAAGTGTTGCGTGATGACAGTGTCCGGGATGTTGAGCCGGAAGAATTCCGTGTTCATCAGATGTCGCAATGAGTGTGGATTTATCTTCAGGCCCTCAAGGTTCGGCCCCTTCCCATATCGGGTAAAGATAGTGTGCTTTCGGTTGTTCCGGCTAGTCAGGAACGCGTAAAAGGACGACTCGGCAACGACCTCGATAACCGCATCATTTGGGATGACTGTAGGCACCTCGCCTGTCGCTCCATGCAGGACGAGGAACAAGAGGTCCGCCACGCCAAGGTCATCGCCGCCCGCAGTCTTAAACTGGCGACCGCCCTGAGGATTGCGTTTCAACGCAGCACGCAGGGAAGCTGTTGCTGCCAATGCACCTTCGACGGCCTCAACGATGATGCGTTGGAATTGCTCCGGCACGAACTGGCGGTCTTCGACGAGCAAGTCAGGTCGTCCTTCGTCGCGTTTCTCGCCAAAGTAGCGCAACCAAAGTGTGCGGCTTTCTCCACCGATTTCGCCGGCATCTTTCCCGGTGACAACATCCACATGAGTCTCCCAGCAAAGGCAATCGGCTGGAAGCATCAGGACTTCGTTAAATCGTAGACCGGTGAAGAGGAGCAAGTGAAGAGCATAGAAGCGGATGCGGTCGTGGTGCCCAACAGGAGTCTCCTGGAATACGATGCGAACCAGTTCATGCAGTGATTTGGGGTCCGGCAACTTTTCCGAATAAAGACGTTCGTCCAGGTAGGACCGCAGATGCGTCGCAGCCTTCGCGCGCACCTCCGCTGCAACCGGCACATTTTCAGACAGCATGTTCTCGTTTATTGCGGTCGCGAGCACGCTGATTGTTGCCACAGCCTTTGCTTTCCATTCCTTGAGCGACATGAACCGATTGAAGTCATCGGTGTTCAGCTCCCAAGGGGCTTTGTGAACGACAGAGAAGAACGTGCGCCAGACCAACGCCTCGTGGCGAACACTGCGCGGCACGACGTGTTGTCTGCAGCGGTAAGCAATCAAAGCCTTAATGAACTCCTGGACGTCGTGGCTTAACACCTGCCCTTCAGGCAGATGGGCAAGGGACCAACCCGCGTCGATGGCAACCTCGCGCAAATTCTCATCAATCGCGAACCCATTCGTGCGCGAGGCGAATCGAGAGTGGCTGCCGCTTAACAATCGAAGGTCCCAATCGGCCGCTTCAGAGACGCTACCGTCTTTAGCAACGAGAATCGCCCACGTGACGCCTTTTGACTCTACAAAGCGACGCATCCGTGCGATGAAGTCAACATAGCTGGAAGGCGGTTCATTCGCCGATTTTTGCCGCACGGAGAGCTTAGCCAAGCGAGCCTCCGAGAATCCGCCGAGAGTCATCCAGCGCTCTTTGCGCGCCGGCGAGAGCTTTCCTCATTTGGAGGTATGACGAGCTCGTATCATCGCCAGCTTTCACGAACACGATGACTTGTTCACGCATGCCTGCTATCGCTTCCATGTGTGCCTCTGGATTCAAGGCAGGAATGTACTTGTGACACCCGTAGCAGGAGATGACGGGGTCATAGCTGCATGCACTTTGCCTAGTGCGGCAGCGTCCGATGCCGGCGACAAGCCTGTCGCCCACGATGCCGCCGATTTGTTCGGTTTCGTCGACTCGGCTGAGCTCTTCCACGGTCACGAACTCGCCGAACGCCATCGACACCATACTGTCGTACAGCTTTGACGCCCCTAGCGCCTCGTTAATGAGGTTTCCTTGGAGGCGGCTTGCTTTGATATATGAAGTTGCCGCGTTTTCGTTAGCGTGCCCCAAGAACCATTGAATGCTCTTGCGACTGTGCCCGGCATCGGCCAAGGCTTGGGCCGATGAATGCCTAAGTTTGTTGATTTTGAAGTCGACTTTTACGCCAACCTCTGAGCAGACCTTCCGAACGTTCGACCAGAGGTCCTCGCCGTTTTCAGACGAGAACAAACGTGTCCGCCTTGCGCTCTTTGCGTACTCAAGCAGCATGGCGATTGGCCGCGCCCATTCCGGATTTACTTGGCGCACCATCTCCCTGCCGACTGTCTCCCCGTCCTTTTGTTTCGCCTGATGGAAAGACACTAGGCAAACAGGGTCGCCTGACGCATCCAACAAACTATGGACATGCTCCAGCTTGATTGACAATATCTGTACCGGCCGCATTCCGTGTTGGAACGCAAGCGCCAACGCCGCCAATCCTTCAGCTTGCTGTTCAAGGAGCGCGGGCTCCAGTGCGCGAGTGTCCAGGACTCTGACAAGCTCTGCCTGTCGCGCAATGCTGACGAGTGACTCCCGCCGCCGAATCTTTTCGCGCTGCGCCGCAACCGTTGAGTTGGCCCTCGTATCCAACCCTTTGACCAATTCCTCATAGCGCGTGCTCCACGCGCCCAACGACGAGCTGATTGCGAGCCTGAGAATGGTCTTGGCCGCTTTCGCCGTGTCGATATCATGCACGCCTTCGTCCCAGCTCTCCTGCACGTGTAATGGCCCTTCCTCGAGCAATTGAACGTAAAGCGTCCAGTTGAGCAGGAGCGAGCGCGTAAACTTGTACACAGAGGAAGGGGAGCGCTCGACCTGCGTAAGCATCACCAACTTCTGCTGCAGCCCACGCACCGGTTCTGAGGGGAACAGGAAGTCCTGCTTTTTTCCCTGCACTGACAGGGTCCACTTTTCGGCCCCCGCTTCTAGGACGGCCTCTGTATCCGCGTACTTGTCGTAGACCCTAAAGAATTGGGGAGATGCCGGCCACGCCCAACTGAAGCAACTGGGGACGTCACGCCCCGGTGCGCGGATGGCTTCTTTACTTTTGGGCCCATTCATACGGTCATCCCTCTCAGAACGTCCACTCGTTTGTCGAATACATCGGTCCACGACTTCATCAAGTCATCTTCGATGGCGGCTCGGGCGTACAGGGCTGGCATGTCGGAGGCGATTGCCCAACCGAAGAACGCCCTCATACGTTGGAAAGCCAACTCTCGGTCCGCGTCCGCTGCGATGAACAACCCATATCTGACGGTTGCGCACGTATGGCGAAGGTCGTGCGACGAGATGCGTTGTTTTCCGCCGCTCCGCTCTTTGAAGCGTTGAAGCGCGGCCGGCGACACTGCAGCGGAGAGCTTCGCAAGCAGTTTGTTGACACTTTCCGCAGACAGCTCGCCTCCGTCTTCGGCTGTCAGAAGGAACCTAGTCGTGCCATCGTCTCTCCGATGCTCGGCTACGTACACCTCGACGAGGCTGGCAAGGTCCGCAGATATGGGAACTTGACGATGAGAATCCGAGGTCTTGATACCCGGTTTCGATGAACGTCTATCCTCATCGTCGGTGGTTGTTACATCCAACCAGTATTTGACCTCGCCAGATTGCCGGTCGAGGTCGTGCTTCAACGAGTCGACTGTCAGCAGGAGGGCCTCTCCACGGCGCAGGCCACAAAGAAGCAGCAGAAGTACGACCAACCAATTGCGCACCTGGATAGCGAGGCTTTCGAAAGGATTTCGGGTAGCACCCGGCTCGGCGACAGACAGAAGCTCGGTCAAGGTCACATCCGGCAATGCTCGAATGAACCTAACCCGACCGCGTTTGGGGTCACGCATGCGGCCCGTGCCGGTCATTGAGGAGACGACCGAGCGCCACTCCTCGCTTCCGACCGCCCAGTAGCGCGCGAAATGGAGGGTGAACAACCGGACGGCATCCCAGCACTGGACATCGGCAAACGTGTAGTCCTTGTTCGAGGTCAGTTCGGCATAGAAATCGTTGACCATCAAGTGAACAAGGAAGGCATTAGCGTCGCCGAGCGCGATATCAAGCGCGTCGGTACCGAACCTCCTGTCGCAGTACAGGTAGAGCCTATCCAGGTGCCGCAGCCGAGCCAACTGAGTATTTTCAGCCCAATTTTTGCCGGCTTTGGCCAACGTCCAGACTGTCGACCAGAAGCGCGGCCGACCGAAGCATGAAGGGGAAGTAACAACGTATGGTGGGTTGGCTCCGGTCGAGACGACGCTCATGTCTGTCTCTAAAGACCGTAGCTTTGAAGCAGGCGAACCGCCCCGGAAAAGTCGACCCGCGCGAGATGCATTGCGAGGTCTACCGCACCGCCGCCGCCTTTACGCTCACGCGTATCCCAAAATTTGGGACCCGTAAGTAGAAGTTCGAATTCGCGGGCACCAAGCCTAGCGTGCCAGCGACTAGAAAGAGGGGACTTGACCGCGACATAGGTGATGTCGCGTTTCGCATGGTCAGAAAGTGCTGTAAGCACGTCGACCGCTGATAGCTCACGCCAGTGCGCGAGCAAGGACTTATCCACAGGCTTCATCCTCCCCCGGACCCCCTCCTTGCTACTCGCCTATCAAAGATAGGCTCTAAAAGCAAAGCAAACCCACGGGAATCGTACTGCCTGGGGAGATGAAACGCAACAGGCCCACTAGGTACACAGTAAAGTCAAGCGCTCTACCTGATGAGCTAAGCCGGCATGAGGCCGTGATTCTACTTCATTTCACGATCTTGAGGCGAGCCCTTCCGCCACCTTTTGATCCATCATCGTCAGGCTGCGGGCCATCCGTCGCGCTATCCGCTTTGGCGGCAGCGGCATCGGTTGCCGGCGACGCTTCGACCGCGCGCGGCGCCGTGGCGCGTGGTGCAGCTAGCGCCTCCGTCTCGTCCGCCAGTTCCGCGTCGGCGCCTGAATCCTGCGCTTCGCCGCCTGCCGACTCGACCGGGAACGCCATACCCTGCCCGTTTTCGCGCGCATAGATCGCGAGAATATTGGTGATCGGCACTTCGATCTTGTGCGACTTTCCGGAGAAGCGCGCGCTGAACTCGATCCATTCATTGCCCATCTGCAACTGGCTGGTCGCCTCGAAGCTGATGTTCAACACGATCTCGTTATCGCGCACGAACTGACGCGGCACGCGCGTCTGATTGTCGACCCGGACCGCAATATGCGGCGTGTAGCCGTTATCCGTGCACCACTCGTACAGCGCGCGCAGCAGATAAGGCTTGGTGGAAATCTCTTGCATCAACAGTCCTCTTACCGGGTTTGGGCGCGCACGGAAAACAATCGAGACGCGGCGCCCTCACCCCAAAGCCAAACTCAACGACGCATCACCTTTTCCGAAGGCGTCAGCGCTTCGATATAAGCCGGGCGGCTGAAAATGCGCTCGGCGTACTTCATCAGCGGCGCAGCGTTCTTCGACAGCTCAATGCCGTAGTGATCCAGACGCCACAGCAACGGCGCGATCGCGACGTCCAGCATCGAGAACTCTTCGCCGAGCATGTACTTGTTCTTCAGGAAGATCGGTGCAAGCTGCGTGAGACGATCGCGGATCGCAAGACGTGCCTTCTCGTGATTCTTCTCAGCAGCCTTACCCTTTTCGTTTTCGAGCGTGCCGACGTGAACGAACAGTTCCTTTTCGAAATTGAGCAGGAACAGGCGAGCGCGCGCGCGCTGAACCGGATCGGCCGGCATCAGTTGCGGGTGCGGGAAGCGCTCGTCGATATACTCGTTGATGATGTTCGATTCGTACAGAATCAGGTCCCGTTCGACGAGAATCGGCACTTGAC
The DNA here is from genome assembly GCF_052682275.1 of Paraburkholderia sp. D1E. Lineage (NCBI taxonomy): Bacteria > Pseudomonadati > Pseudomonadota > Betaproteobacteria > Burkholderiales > Burkholderiaceae > Paraburkholderia > Paraburkholderia sp. D1E. The sequence continues at coordinate 4,917,330 of NZ_JBQYMB010000001.1, read as the reverse complement.
CATACGGATTCATCACAGCGATGTCTTCCGGCTTGTTAAACAGATCGACGTCGCGGATTTCGAAGTCCATGCCCTTTTCGAACAACACCAGCCGGCAGCGCTGGGAGAACGGGCAAGTTGTGCCGGAATACAGAACCATCATGTTTACGTTTCCTCAAAAAGCTGAAAGGCCAGCGCGCAGAAAAACCGTATCACAGGTTCTTCCTGGCGCCGGCCCCACGCCGGTGACAGCGTGATTATTTGATATCTTTCCAGTACGCGGCGTTCAATCGCCAGGCGAAAAAGCTCAGGATCCCGAGGAACAGCAGTACCCACACGCCAAGCTGTTTGCGGGTTTTCTGCGTCGGTTCGGACATCCATGACAGGTACGACACGAGGTCGGCCACAGCAGAATCATAATCTACCGGCGACATTGTCCCCGGCGTGACCTGTTGAAAGCCGACAAACTTGTGTACCGTTTCACCTGTTTTCTCGTCGACTTCGTCACCGAACTTCGCGGTACGTTGCCCCTGAAGCTGCCACAGCACGTGAGGCATGCTCACGTTCTCATACACCAGATTGTTCCAGCCGGTCGGCCGCGTATTGTCGCGATAGAAGCTGCGCAGATACGTGTACAGCCAGTCCTTGCTGCGCGCCCGCGCTTCCACAGACAAATCTGGCGGACTCGCACCGAACCACGCTTTCGCGTCGTCCGGGCGCATCGCCACGGTCATGGTGTTGCCGACTTTATCCGTGGTGAACAACAGGTTCGACTGAATTTCGTTCGGCGTAATGCCGAGGTCGGTCAGCCGGCTATAGCGCATCAGGTTCGCACTGTGACAATTCAGGCAATAGTTTACAAACAATTGAGCGCCGTGCTGCAACGAAGCAAAATTCTCCGCGTTATCGGGCGCGCGGTCGAGAGGGAAATTCTCGTCCGCGTGCGCCGGTCCTGCCAGCACCGCGAGCAGTGTCGCGCCGATCAGCGCGCACGTCGAAAGCAGTTTTTTCATCTTCGTGTTCTCCTGGCTCGCGATTAGTGGGGCTTGAACCGCACCCGCTCGGGCGGCTGCTTGAACGTGCCAAGCTTCGTCCAGACGGGCATACCGAGGAAAAACGCGAAGTAGATCAGCGCGCACACCTGTGCAATCAACGTCGAGGCAGGCGACGGCGGTTTGGTGCCGAGGAAACCCAACGTCAGGAAAGCGAGCACGAAGATCCCGTAGAACACCTTGTGAAAAAACGGTCGGTACCGGATCGACTTCACCGGCGAGCGGTCGAGCCACGGCAGGAAAAACAGCGAGATCACCGCGCCGCCCATCACCACCACGCCCCAGAACTTCGATTCGGTGAACGCCATGGCCAGAACCACCAGCACCGCGAGCACCGGCAAACCGAGCTTCCACTTGCCGCGTGCGCGCACCAGCGCGAACAGACCGAGCAGCGCGATGATGATCATCAACACGATCTTGAACGGATCGGTGGTGGCGCGCAGCATCGCATAGAAGGCGGTGAAGTACCACACCGGCGCAATTTCCTGCGGCGTTTGCAGCGGATTGGCGGGAATGAAGTTATTCGCTTCAAGGAAATACCCGCCCATCTCCGGCGCGAAGAAAATGATCGCCGCGAAGATCATCAAGAACACCGACACGCCCATGAAATCGTGCACGGAGTAGTACGGATGGAAAGGAATGCCGTCGAGCGGAATGCCATCCGGGCCCTTCTTCGCCTTGATCTCGATGCCGTCGGGGTTGTTCGAACCCACTTCATGCAGCGCCACCAAGTGAGCGACCACCAGCCCGATCAGCACCAGCGGAATCGCGATCACGTGAAACGCGAAAAAGCGGTTCAGCGTGACGTCCGAGACGACATAGTCGCCGCGAATCCACAGCGAGAGATCCGGCCCGATGAACGGAATCGCGGAGAACAGGTTCACGATCACCTGCGCGCCCCAGAACGACATCTGGCCCCACGGCAGCAGGTAGCCGAAGAACGCCTCAGCCATCAGGCACAGGAAAATCGCGCAGCCGAAGATCCACACCAGTTCGCGCGGCTTGCGGTACGAGCCGTACATCAGCCCGCGGAACATATGCAGATACACGACGACGAAGAACATCGACGCGCCCGTGGAGTGCATATAGCGGATCAGCCAGCCCCACGGCACCTCACGCATGATGTACTCGACCGACGAGAACGCGAGCGTCGCGTCGGGCTTGTAGTTCATCGTGAGGAAGATGCCGGTGACGATCTGATTGACCAGCACCAGCAGCGCGAGCGACCCGAAGAAGTACCAGAAGTTGAAGTTCTTCGGCGCGTAGTACTCGGAAACGTGCTTCTTCCAGGTGGACGTCAGAGGAAAGCGCCGGTCGATCCAGCCGACCAGCCCGGTCGTCTCTACTTCATGTTCGATCGCCATTACGCTTCTCCTTTCTCGTCCTTGCCGATCACGAGGCCGGTGGCCGACGTGAACATATAAGGCGGGATGTCGAGGTTCTGCGGCGCAGGTTTGTTCTTGAAGACGCGGCCGGCCATGTCATAGGTCGAGCCATGGCAAGGGCAGAGGAAGCCGCCTGGCCAGTCGTCAGGAAGATTGGGCTGCGGCCCCTCCTGGAAGCGCGGCGTCGGCGTGCAGCCCAGATGGGTGCATACGGCGACGGCGACGAAAAGATTCTTGTGGTCGGTGCGTGAACGGAATTCGTTGTTGCAATACTCCGGCAACGGCATCGAAAAAGGATTCTTGGTGTGAGGATCCGCTACTTCGTTATCGGCTTTCTGGACATCGGCGAGCATCCTGTCGGTGCGGTTGATGATCCACACCGGCTTACCACGCCAGGCAACGGTCTTCATGTCACCAGGCTTGAGATCACTGATATCGACTTCGACCGGGGCGCCTGCCGCCTTGGCCTTTTCAGATGGTGCAAACGAACTAACAAAGGGTACGACAGTGGCAACGCCTCCTATGCCACCTGCTACGGTCGTCGCTATCAGCCAGGTACGGCGGCCGCCGTCGACGCGTTCATCTTCCTTGTCTCGCATTACACGCCCCACTTCTGAGTTGGATTTTTCCTTCACGTCGCTTCTACCGCCGCTAGTTTGCGCGAATGGAGTCGGCATTTACAAGGCCCCATTGCCAAAAACCGTGCGAAGCCCTTGATAAGTCAGGGTTTCTCCGTACGGATCGCAAACTTTTTTGCACCTCCTTTTAAGCGCCCTCTGCGTTATTCGTGCCTTTTTCTTATCTAATGCCGAATTTCAATTCAAACGGGATTGGGGATATCGATAAACAGGTGCTCGATATCGAACTGCTCGGACAGGTGCTTACCCACCGCCTGCACGCCGAAACGCTCGGTGGCGTGATGGCCGGCTGCGAGGAATGCAACGCCGCTTTCCGCCGACGTGTGCATCACCGATTCCGACACTTCGCCGGTCAGGTAGACGTCAGCGCCGGCATTGATCGCGGCGTCGAACATGCCTTGCGCGGCGCCCGTGCACCAGCCTACGCGGCGCAGTTCGCGATCCGGGTCGCCGAACACGAGCGGCGTGCGGCCGAGTGTCTGCTCGACTTGCGCGGTGAAGTGCGCGAGCGTGATCGGCATCGGAAACGTGGCGAGCCAGCCGAGATGGTTCTCGCCGAAGCGCGCGTCGCTGATCCAGCCCATCTTCGCGCCGATCTGCGCGTTGTTGCCGAACTCGGGATGGTCGTCGAGCGGCAGGTGATAGGCGAACAGGTTCAGGTCGTTGGCGATCAGCAGCTTCAGCCGCGCGTGTTTGCGCCCGGTGATCTGCGGCGCCTCGTTACGCCAGAAGTAGCCGTGATGGACCAGCACTGCATCCGCGCCCCAGTCGAGCGCGGCCTCGAGAAAGGCCACTGAAGCCGTCACGCCGGTCGCGAGCTTATTGATCCGGCGGCGCCCTTCCACCTGCAATCCATTGGGGCAATAGTCCTTGAAGCGCGCGGTTTCAAGAACATTGTTCAAGTACAATTCAAGTTCGATCCGATCCATATAAACCTCTAGTCTTCAGATGCTTAGACGCTTTTGGCTGTTCTTTGCCCAAGCGGTGACCGTGCTGTTGGCGCTGATGTTCATCATTGCGACCCTCAAACCGCAGTGGCTCCAGCGTCAAGGGCAATTCGGCAAGCAACTCGCCGAACCGATCGTCGCGCTTCGGGAAGTGGCGCCAGGCATCGGCACCGGCCCTGCGCAGGCGTCCTATGCAGACGCCGCGCAAAAAGCCATGCCGGCGGTCGTCAATGTGTTTTCCAGCAAGGATGGCTCACTGCCACCCGATCCGCGCGCGAAAGACCCGTTGTTCCGCTATTTCTTCGGCGACAAGAACAAAGGCAAGCAGCAGGAACAACCGGCCTCGAATCTCGGCTCAGGTGTGATCGTGAGTTCGGAAGGTTACATTCTAACGAACCAGCACGTCGTGGACGGCGCCGATCAGATCGAAATCGCGCTCGCCGACGGCCGCACCACCAATGCCAAGGTGATCGGCGTCGATCCTGAGACCGATCTGGCCGTGCTGAAGGTCAACATGACCAACCTGCCCACCATCACGCTCGGCCGTATGGATCAGACGCGCGTGGGCGACGTGGTGCTGGCGATCGGCAATCCGTTCGGCGTCGGCCAGACGGTGACCATGGGTATCGTTAGCGCGCTCGGGCGCAATCACCTCGGCATCAACACGTTCGAAAACTTCATTCAGACCGACGCGCCCATCAACCCGGGTAACTCGGGCGGCGCTCTGGTCGACGTGAACGGCAACCTGCTCGGCATCAATACCGCCATCTATTCGCGCTCGGGCGGCTCGCTCGGCATCGGCTTCGCGATTCCTGTCTCGACCGCGCGCAGCGTGCTGGAGAGCATCATCACGACGGGCTCGGTCACGCGCGGCTGGATCGGCGTGGAGCCGCAGGACGTCACGCCGGAAATCGCCGAATCGTTTGGGCTCGAACAGAAGTCGGGCGCGATCGTCGCAGGCGTGCTGAAAAACGGGCCGGCCGACCGGGCCGGCATCAAGCCGGGCGACATCCTGGTGAGCGTGGACGGCCAGGAGATCACTGACACCACGCGTCTGTTGAACGTCATCGCGCAGATCAAGCCGGGCACGGCGGCGAAGGTTCACCTGGTGCGCAAGAGCCACGAGATGGATCTGGACGTGACCATCGGCAAGCGCCCGCCGCCGCCAAAGCAACCAGCGGAAGACGACAACGGCGGCGGCGATCAGCAGGACGACGACGGCGGTTGAAAACGGAGTGGCGCTTCAGCGATACGGCAAACCAGACAGCACCGCAACCGCAAAAACAAAGGGCAGTCCGCAATGGACTGCCCTTTTTTGCTGCGCCCGGCCTTCCGGCTAGCGCGACCAGCGCCCGAGGCGCATTACATCAATTCGGCGGACTCGCATCCTCAACAACCGCCCGCTGCTTGCCGACAATCAACCGCGCAGCAATGATGCCCACCTCGTACAGCACGATTAGCGGAACCGCCAGAATCAGCTGCGAGAACACGTCCGGCGGCGTCACCACCGCTGAAATCACGAACGCAGCCACGATCACATACGGACGGATTTCCTTGAGCTTCTTGATGGTCAGCACGTTCATGCGGACCAGCAGCACCACGACAATCGGCACTTCGAACGTCACCCCGAACGCGAGGAACATGGTCAGCACGAAGCTCAGATAGTTGTCGATATCGGTGTTCATCTCCGCGCCGAGCGGCGCGTTGTAGTGCGCCATCACGCGAAAGATGGTCGGAAACACCACGAAGTACGCGAACGCCATGCCGCACAGGAACAGCGTGTAGCTGCTGCCCACCAGCGGCCCGACCAGTTTCTTCTCATGCTGATACAGACCCGGCGCGACGAACGCCCAGATCTGGTACAGCACGATCGGCAGCGCAATCACGAAGGCGACCATCATGGTCACCTTCATCGGCACGAAGAACGAGCCGGTCACATCCGTGACGATCATCTTGCCGTCCTTCGGCAGATTCTGCATCAGGGGCCGCGCCAGCAGCCGGAAGATATCCGGCGCCCAATACACGAGCCCGACAAACACCACGATGACGGCAAGGCCGGCGCGAATGATACGGTCGCGCAATTCAACGAGGTGGGAAATGAAGGTCTCTTCAGTGCCTTCGTCCTGGGTCTGCTGGGGGTCGCTCACACCGGCCCTCGGTTAGAGATTGTCGTTCTGATCATCAGAAGAACCGCGTCTGACGACGCATGGTGGCCGGCGTATGCCGCGCCACCCGCGCAGCGCCCGACTGCACGCGCGTGCGGCGCGTGGTGGCGCGCTTGTACCAGGTGGGCATGGCCGTCTGCTTGACGCGCCAGTTCTTGCGTTTGGGGCCTGCCGGTGGCGTGCTGGTTCGCCACGGCGAATTGCCGGCATCTTCGAGCGCCCCGCCGGCAATGCTCGGCGACACCGACGTGCCGCTATTCCACGCGTCGTTCAGTTCGGATTCATGCTTGCGCAAATTGTCCTGAACGCTGGTTTCGACGTTGCTGGCCGCCGCTTCGAACTCGGTTTTCATGCGACGCAATTCGTCGAGTTCGATTTCGCGGGTGACTTCAGCCTTTACGTCGTTGATATACCGCTGCGCGCGGCCGAACAACGCGCCGGCCGTGCGGGCGACGCGAGGCAGGCGCTCAGGCCCGAGTACGACCAGCGCGACGACGCCGATCAGCGCCATCTTGGTTAGACCGAGGTCCAGCATGAAGTGGAGTGTCCGTCAGTAACGCGGTTGGGCCGCGGCTTAGCGGTAATCGCCGGAACGCGGCGTCTTTTCCTTCGCATCCACATCTACGGTGCCGTTACGCGGCAGTTCGCGCTGTTGCGCTTCACCTGCGGGCGTTTCGGCTTCCTTCATGCCTTCCTTGAAACCCTTCACCGCGCCGCCCAGATCGGTGCCGATATTGCGCAGTTTCTTCGTGCCGAACACGAGCGCCACGATCAGCAACACGATCAGCCAATGCCAAATGCTCAACGAACCCATGACTACTCTCCTTAACCCCGACACCGCATCTTGATGCGGCAAAACTCGTGCGCCTTGCGGCGTGAATCGAAGCGCGTACGCTCCATCTATACGTTGCCGCGAGCTGTTCCGATGCAACCGGCAACACGGCGTGTCATTGTGACCTGACGATCGCGTCGGCGTCATTACAGTGCGGCAAAAACAACGGCCGCGCTATTGTCGACCGCCAAAACTCGCCGCGCGCCTCACGGCCCGCAGTTATCCGTCAGCCCATTCGCTGCCACGGACGCGGCCCTGCGAGGATGTGCGCGTGCAGGTGATACACCTCTTGCCCGCCGCCCGGACCGGTATTGATTACCGTGCGAAAACCGGTTTCACCACCGGTGTACGCCACGCCCAATTGGTCGGCCAGACGCGCCACCAACACAAGCATTCTACCAAGCAGCGGTGTATCGCTTTCGGTGCAATTCGACAGCGTGGCGATGTGTTTGCGGGGAATCACCAGCACATGCGTTTCCGCTGCCGGACGGATGTCGCGGAAGGCAACAAACTCCTCGTCTTCGTGGACTTTGGTCGACGGAATCTCGCCGGCGGCGATCTTGCAGAAAAGGCAGTTCGGGTCGTGACTCATCGTATTCCTGACACAGTATGACTAGAGCGCGAAGCGCGACGCGGCTTGGCTCATGTCCCGCCCGGACGCAGCCGGACTCGACTCAGAACCAGCCACGTGGATTCGCGAGCGGCTTGTTATCGTACAGATACAGCCAGCCTTTGATAATACGGTACAGCATCCAGATGCTGACGGCCCACAGAACCGGAATGCCGATCACCACGAACAGCAGCACGCCACCGATCGCATAACCTAGCAAGGCCATCCAGAACGAGCGGATCTGCCACTCGAAATGCGCTTCGTAAGGCGTGCCCACCACGTCGGGCCGCTTCACGTAGTTGATGATGATCGCGATCAGAATCGTCAGCCCGCCGGTCAGCCAGTGGACCGCATACAGGCCGTACAGCACATGCGTGAGCGTGCGCAGACTCCGTTCGCGCTCTGGCTCGATCGCGTTGCGATAAACCGGCGGCGGATAATTTCCTTGCGACTGTTCCATGCTTGCGTCCTCCCGAGGATGCGATCCTATGCGTTCAGTGCAATGTGGGTACCGACGTTCGCCACTTCAAGACAGGGCGGACAAATCCGGACAATCAGTCGCCGTTCTGCTCGCGCTCGCGGCTCTTGCGCAGCGCCTTTTCCTCGATGCCCGACAGGCCTTCACGGCGCTCGAGTTCGGCAAGCACGTCCGCCGGGCTCAAGTCAAAATGCGACAGCATCACGAGGCAGTGAAACCACAGATCCGCCACTTCGCCGACCAGCGCGTTCGGCGCGCCGCCCTGACGCACGTCTTTGGCGGCCAGTACGACTTCGGTGGCTTCTTCGCCGATCTTCTTGAGAACCGCGTCATCGCCCTTGTGGAACAGGCGCGACACGTACGAGACGTCCGGATCGCCGCCCTTGCGACTGTCGATGATGGCCGCGAGACGCAGCAGCGTGTCGTTGGTGGACGAAGAGGGTTCCGTGGATTGAGTGGATTGCGTCATTTGTAGATGTGTTCGGGGTCTTTCAGCACGGGATCGACGGCGACCCAGCCACCCTCTTCAACCGTGCCTTCGAATTTCTGGAAAAAACACGAGTGACGGCCGGTGTGGCACGCGATGCCCGACACCTGTTCGACCTTCAACAACACGACGTCTTCGTCGCAATCGAGCCGTACTTCATGCACATGCTGCACGTGGCCGGACTCCTCGCCCTTGAACCACAAGCGCTGGCGTGAGCGCGAGAAATACACCGCGCGGCCGGTTTCGACGGTTTTCGCCAATGCTTCGCGGTTCATCCACGCGAACATCAGCACGTCGTTGGTCGACGCTTCCTGCGCGATCACCGGCACGAGGCCGTTCGCGTCCCATCTGACCTTGTCGAGCCACTCTGCTGCAGAAGGATTCACCACGTCACAACCTCACCGAAATGCCTTGATCGGCCATGAAGCGCTTGGCCTCGCCCACGGTGTGTTCGCCGTAGTGGAAGATGCTGGCGGCCAGCACGGCGTCCGCGTGGCCGCTCTTGATACCGTCGGCCAGATGCTGCAGCGAGCCGACGCCGCCCGAGGCGATCACCGGAATGGACACCGCATCGGACACCGCGCGCGTGAGCGCAAGATCGAAGCCGCTCTTGGTACCGTCGCGGTCCATGCTGGTCAGCAGGATTTCGCCCGCGCCCAGTTCGGCCATCTTGCGCGCCCATTCGACGGCTTCAAGGCCGGTGGCCTTGCGCCCGCCATGCGTGAAGACTTCCCAGCGCGGCGGTTCGCCGTCTGCAGACACGCGCTTCGCGTCGATGGCGACGACGATGCATTGCGAGCCGTATTTGTCCGTCGCATCGCGCACGAGTTGCGGATTCGCGACCGCCGACGAGTTCATGCTGATCTTGTCCGCGCCCGCGTTCAACAGCCGCCGCACGTCTTCAACAGCGCGCACGCCGCCGCCGACCGTCAGCGGAATGAACACCTGTGAGGCGACCGCTTCGATGATCGGCAGGATCAGATCGCGCTGATCGGAAGTGGCGGTGATGTCGAGAAAGGTCAGTTCGTCGGCGCCCTGGTCGTCGTAGCGGCGCGCGATTTCGACCGGGTCGCCCGCATCGCGCAGTTCGACGAAGTTGACGCCCTTGACCACGCGTCCAGCCGTGACGTCGAGACAGGGGATGATGCGTTTAGCTAGAGCCATGATCTTGCAATTCTGCCAATACCGCTGATGAGGCCGCTCGCGTAAATCTTCAACGAGCGGCACAGTGCCGGCGCGGCGAGCCGCGTCAGGCCGCAAGCGGCTTGACGCGCTTTCAGGACGCGCCGTTGCGTCCGCTTTTGAGTTCGCTGCTGCCTCGATTCTGAGTCGACCGCGACGCCTCGAGCTTGAGCCTTAAGCGTCGTCCGATTCGCGCAGCCGGTCCGCGAGGGTCTGCGCAGCCGTGAAGTCCAGATCGCCCGAGTAGATCGCCCGGCCGCAGATCACGCCTTCGATGCCCTCGCCCTCGACTTCGCACAGCGACTCGATGTCCGCGAGGTTCGACAACCCGCCGCTCGCGATCACCGGAATCTTCACCGCGCGCGCGAGCCGCACCGTCGCTTCGATGTTAATGCCTTGCAGCATGCCGTCGCGGCCGATGTCGGTGTAGATGATCGACTCGCAGCCGTAATCCTCGAACTTGCGCGCCAGATCAGCCACTTCGTGGCCGGTCAGCTTGCTCCAGCCGTCGGTGGCAACCTTGCCGTCTTTCGCATCCAGGCCGACGATGATATGGCCGCCGAAAGCCGTGCACGCATCCTGCAAAAAGCCCGGATTCTTCACCGCAGCCGTGCCGATGATGACGTACGACAAACCGTCGTCCAGATAACGCTCGATCGTGTTCAGGTCGCGGATACCACCGCCCAGCTGGACGGGAATCGCGCCGCCCACTTCCTCGATGATCGCGCGGATCGCGTCTTCGTTTTTCGGCTTGCCGGCGAACGCGCCGTTCAGGTCGACGAGGTGCAGACGCCGGGCGCCGCGGTCGACCCAATGTCGGGCCATCGCCGCCGGTTCCTCGGAAAATATCGTCGCCTGGTCCATATCGCCCTGTTTGAGGCGTACACAGTGACCATCTTTCAGGTCGATGGCGGGAATCAGCAGCATAGCAATCGGGTGTTGTCTGGGAGGTGGTTGAAGGTCGGCGGCAGCGGCTGACAAACCAGCCCAACACAACGCCGTTTCGCTAGTTTAGTACAACTCTTTCGACGCCCTTGCAGAGCGCCGTATTGGAGTGAAATCGTCTTGCTGCGGTCATGGCGCACGGTCGACGCTCCGCTTGTGGCGGAACGACGCACGGCAACAGGATGAAGAAAGGCGCTCACGGGTTCCAGTGCACAAAGTTGCGATATACGCGCAGCCCCGCTTCGGCGCTCTTTTCCGGGTGGAATTGGGTCGCGAAGATGTTATCCCGCGCCACCGCCGAGGTAAAGGGCACACCGTACACCGTTTCGCCCGATGTATGGGCGGCGTTGTCCGGTACGACGTAATAGCTGTGCACGAAGTAGAAGAACGCGTTGTCCGCGACGCCCTCCCACAGAGGATGCGGCTGGGCCTGACGCACGCGGTTCCAGCCCATTTGCGGGACCTTGAAGCGCGAGCCGTCGTCCTGCACCTGACCTTCCAGGTCGAAGCGCAACACCTTGCCGGGCAATAGGCCCAAACCGGGCGTATTGCCCTCGGCGCTCCAGTCGAACAGCATCTGCTCGCCGACGCACACGCCCATCAGCGGCTTGGTGCGCGCGGCTTCAATGAGCGCTTCCTGCAAGCCGGATTCGGCCAGACTGCGCATGCAGTCGGGCATCGCACCCTGGCCGGGCAGCACCACGCGGTCGGCCGAGCGGATTGCCTCGGGCTGGTCGACGATCGCCACGTCCGCCTCTGGCGCGGCGTGGCGCAATGCCTGAGCAACCGAGCGGAGGTTGCCCATTCCGTAATCCACAATCGCTATCGAAGTTTTCATTTCAAGTTAGGCAGCAATGCCTTCAATCCGTCGACGATGAATTCCACCGCCAGCGCCGATAACATCAAACCCATGAGCCGCGTACCGATATTGATACCTGTGCGACCTACCCAGCGAGCAATCGGTTCAGCGAGCCGCAGCGAAAAAAAACAGATGGCCGCCAGCACCGCGCCGATTGCGACAAGGCTCAGCCGGTCGTACCAATGCGTCGAGCCGGCGGCGTAGATGATCGTGGTGCTGATCGCGCCCGGGCCGGTCAACAGCGGGATCGCCAGCGGCACGACCGCGATATTGTCCTTCTGCTCGGCTTCATGGCGCTCTTCCGGCGTCGAACGGCTGTTGCCAATCTGCGCGTTCAGCATGTTGATCGCCATCAGCAGCATGATGATCCCACCACCCACTTCGAGCGACCCGACCGAAATGCCAAAGAAACTGATGATCTGCTGTCCGAGCAGCGTGGTCACCGCGATCACGCAGAACACCGAAATCGCCGCGATACGGATGGTTCTGCGCCGCTCTACGTCGCTCTGAAGCGCAGTGAGGCTCATGAAGAACGGGATGGCGCCGACCGGGTTGATCAGCGCCAGCAGCGAAATAAACGACTTCAGAATGTCCATCGCACACCGGGCACGCGCAAGCGGCCGGTCCTGGTTCTAATTCCGGTCAATGAGCCGGTCAATGAGCCGGTCAATAAGCGGGTAAATGAGCGCTTAAAGGCTGCCCTTGGTCGACGGAATCTGCCCCGCCGCGCGTTCGTCCAGTTCGACGGCCATGCGCAACGCACGCCCGAACGCCTTGAACACCGTTTCCATCTGATGATGGGCGTTCAGGCCGCGCAGGTTGTCGATATGCAGCGTGACGCCGGCGTGATTCACGAAGCCGCGGAAAAATTCGATGGAGAGATCGACGTCGAACGTACCGATACGCGCGCGCGTGAACGGCACATGGAATTCGAGGCCCGGACGGCCGGAAAAATCGATCACGACGCGCGACAGCGCTTCGTCGAGCGGTACGTAAGAATGGCCGTAGCGGCGGATGCCCTTGCGGTCGCCGATTGCCTTCGCAACGGCTTGGCCGAGCGTGATGCCGACGTCTTCAACCGTATGGTGGTCGTCGATTTCGAGGTCGCCATGCGCTTCGATGTCGAGATCGAACAATCCGTGCCGTGCGATCTGGTCGAGCATGTGATCAAGGAACGGCACACCGGTGGCCAGCTTCTGCTGACCGGTGCCGTCCAGATTGATCTTCACACGGATCTGCGTTTCGCTTGTGTTGCGAACGACTTCCGCAAGGCGCATGGTAATTCCTCGAATCTAGCTAGAAAGCGATAGTAGTGTGGGATGGGAACACGGCGGGCCGCGCGCGCTTGTCCGCTGGGCGGAAAAGCGCTCACGGCCATTCGGCACGCCGTTCAGTGCAACACGAGTTTCAGTCCGGCGATCAATTGGGCGTTTTCTTCGGGCGAACCGACCGTCAAACGCACGCAATTGACCAGCAATGGGTGCATTTTACTCACGTTTTTGATCAAAACCCGTGCTGCCAGCAGCGTTTCGAACATAACGGATGCATCCGGCACACGCACCAGCAGGAAGTTACCGGCGCTCGGGAACACTTCGGCACCCGGCAATTGGGCCACCGCGTGCGCAAGTTTCGTGCGCTCTTCGCGCAGTTGCTGGGCCTGAGCGTCGAGCACGTCGACGTGGTCGAGCAGGAAATCGGCGGCGGCTTGCGTCAGCACATTGGTGTTGTAGGGCGGCCGCACCTTATCGAATTCGGTGAGCCAGGCGGGCTTACCGACCAGGTAACCGAGGCGGATGCCGGCCAGACCGAGCTTGGACACGGTACGCATCACAACGACGTTGTCGAACGCATCGGCGCGCGGCAGCCAGCTTTGCTGGGCAAACGGCTGATACGCCTCGTCGATCACCACGAGGCTTTGGTTCGCCGCGGCGATGATGCGCTCCATGTCCGCGTCGTCGTACAACGTGCCGGTCGGGTTGTTCGGATAGGCCAGATAGACGATCGCCGGTTCATGCTCGGCAATCGCCGCGAGCATCGCTTCGGCGTCGAGCGTGAAATCGGGCTTTAGCGGCACGCCGACGAATTCCAGATTCGCCAGCTTCGCCGACATCTGATACATCACGAAACCCGGGACCGGCGCGAGCACCTTGGCGCCCGGCTTCGCGCACGCCACCGACACCATGCTGATGATTTCATCCGAGCCGTTACCGAGCAGCACGTCGCAACCCGTGGGCACGGCCATCACGCGCTTGATCTTTTCGATCAGCGCTTCCGGGCGCGGCGCGGGGTAACGGTTTAGCGCGACGCCGGCCAGGTGCTCACCCAGATGCGCGGCGAGCACCGGCGGCAACGGAAACGGATTTTCCATCGCGTCAAGCTTGATATAACCCGTAGCGTCCGGAACCGGATAGCTCGTCATCGCGAGCACGTCGCGGCGGATGATGTCTTGAGGTGTCGTCATAAGTCAGCGGACCGGGCCGCAAGGGAGAATCCGGCCTGGCACCGGCGGCACGCCGGCCGTTCCAGGTTGGTCTGTATTGTCGTTATTTAACGGGGAAACGCGCGAAATCCGTCGGTGAGGTTCGCGGGCGTCAGTTCGCGCCCGCTTGCTCCATCATCGGATTCGCCGCATTCAGGCGCTTGTGCCTCACCTTCAGCCGTTCTGACGCATCCGGTATTCGGCGCTGCGGGCATGCGCCTGCAGGCCTTCGCCGTAGGCGAGTTCAGCGGCGATCTCGCCGAGCGTCTGCGCGCCTTCCGCGCTGACTTCGATCACGCTTGAACGCTTGAAGAAATCATAGACGCCCAAAGGTGACGAGAACCGTGCGGTACGAGACGTAGGCAACACGTGGTTCGGGCCCGCGCAGTAGTCGCCGAGGCTTTCGCTGGTGTAGCGGCCGAGGAAGATCGCACCGGCATGGCGGATCAGCTGACCCCATTGATGCGGTTCCAGCGCGGAGATTTCGAGGTGTTCCGGCGCGATGTCGTTGGCGATCGAGCAGGCTTCAGCCATATCGCGCACCTTGATCAGCGCACCGCGTCCTTCGAGCGATGCGCGGATCACGTCCTGACGCGGCATGGTCGGAAGCAACTCGTTGATCGCGTCGCGCACGCGGGCGATGAATGCATCGTCCGGGCACAGCAGGATGGATTGCGCGAGCTCGTCGTGCTCGGCTTGCGAGAACAGGTCCATCGCGATCCAGCGCGGGTCGGTCGTGCCGTCGCACAGCACGAGAATTTCCGACGGCCCGGCGATCATGTCGATCCCAACGGTGCCGAACACGCGGCGCTTGGCCGACGCGACATAAGCGTTGCCCGGGCCGCAGATCTTGTCGACCGCGGGCACCGTTTCCGTGCCATAGGCCAATGCGCCCACTGCCTGCGCGCCGCCGATCGTGAACACGCGATCCACGCCGCCCAGCAATGCAGCCGCCAACACCAGCGGATTCTTCACGCCATCCGGCGTAGGCACGACCATGACGATTTCGCGTACACCGGCCACGCGTGCCGGAATCGCGTTCATCAGTACCGACGACGGATACGCCGCCTTGCCGCCCGGCACATAGATACCCGCGCGATCGAGCGGTGTGACCTTCTGGCCGAGCACGGTGCCGTCGGCCTCCGTGTATTGCCAGCTATGGCTGCCGCATTCGATCTTCTGCTTCTCGTGGTAACCGCGCACGCGCGCCGCCGCCGCTTCGAGCGCCGCACGGCGCTTCGGCTCCAGGCCTTCGAGCGCCGCTTCGAGTTCGGACATCGGCAACTCGAGCGCCCCGACGCTCTTCGCCTCGACACGGTCAAAGCGGCCCGTGTACTCGAGCACCGCAGCGTCACCGCGTGTCTTCACGTCGTTCAGAATCTGCGCGACCGAGCGCTCGATTGCTTCGTCTTCGCTCGCCTCGAACGCGAGCACCGCGTGCAGCGACTTTTGAAAGTCGGGTGCGCTGGAATCGAGTTTGCGAATCTTGATAGACATACGGGTATCCGTTTCGGTAAGGCGCGCGTTAAAAGTTTGACCACGCGCGCGGTCAAACTATTCAGACTGCCGCAGTGCCGGCCTTCGACGCGCGTTCGAATGCATCGAGAATCGGCCGCAGCGCGGCGCGCTTAAGCTTCAGCGCCGCCTGGTTCACAACGAGGCGCGACGAAATCTGCATGATCTCCTCCACCTCGACAAGATTGTTGGCACGCAGGGTATTGCCCGAACTCACCAGGTCGACGATCGCATCGGCGAGGCCAACCAGCGGCGCCAGTTCCATCGAACCGTATAGCTTGATCAGGTCGACGTGCACGCCCTTGGCGGCAAAGTGCTCACGTGCGGTTTCAACGTACTTGGTCGCCACGCGCAGGCGTGCGCCTTGGCGCACCGCATTCGCGTAGTCGAAACCGGCTGCCACTGCGACCGACATCCGGCAACGCGCGATATCCAGGTCGACCGGCTGATACAGCCCGCTGCCGCCGTGCTCGAGCAGCACGTCCTTGCCGGCCACGCCGAAGTCGGCGGCGCCGTATTCGACGTAGGTCGGCACGTCCGTGGCGCGCACGATGATCACACGCACGTTCGCGTCCGTAGTGGGCAGGATCAGCTTGCGCGAAGTTTCCGGATCTTCGGCAACTTCAATGCCGGCCGCGGCGAGTAGCGGCAACGTCTCTTCGAAGATACGCCCTTTCGACAATGCCAGCGTAAGGGGTGCACTCACGGCCGGCGAAGACGACGTTTGCGGCATCGAACTCATGCCTGGCTCCCGGCGATGCGGCGCACCCTGGCGCCAATGGCGTTGAGCTTGGTCTCCATCCGGTCGTAACCACGATCCAGGTGATAGATACGGTCGATCAGCGTTTCGCCTTCGGCGCGCAACGCGGCGATCACCAGGCTCGCCGAGGCACGCAGATCGGTCGCCATCACCTTCGCACCGGAGAGCTTGTCGACGCCGGTCACGAGCGCGGTGTTGCCGTCGATCGTGATATTCGCGCCGAGGCGGTTCAATTCCTGCACGTGCATGAAGCGGTTCTCGAAGATCGTCTCGACGGCTTGCGAGGTGCCGTCCGCGATCGTATTGAGCGCCATGAACTGCGCCTGCATGTCGGTCGGGAACGCCGGATATTCAGACGTGCGGAAGCTGACGGCGCTCGGACGTTTGTCCATACGCACGCGCATCCAGTCGTCGCCCTCTTCGACCGTGACGCCGGCTTCACGCAGCTTTTCGGTGACGGCCTCAAGGATCAGCGGGCGCACGCGACGCAGCGTGACGTCACCGCCCGCAGCCGCGACTGCGCACAGGAACGTGCCGGCTTCAATGCGGTCCGGGATCACCGTGTGCTTCGCGCCATGCAGCTTGTCGACGCCCTGGATCACCAGGCGATCCGTGCCGATACCTTCGATCTTTGCGCCCATCGAGACCAGCAGATGCGCGAGGTCGCCGACTTCCGGCTCACGCGCCGCGTTCTCGATAACCGTTTCACCTTCGGCCAGCACCGCCGCCATCAGCAGGTTTTCGGTGCCCGTCACGGTAATCATGTCGGTCACGATGCGTGCGCCCTTCAGACGCGTAGCACGCGCTTCGATGAAGCCATGCTCGATCGTGATCTCGGCGCCCATGGCCTGCAGACCCTTGATGTGCTGATCTACGGGGCGTGCACCGATTGCGCAGCCGCCCGGCAGCGACACCCTGGCATGACCAAAGCGCGCGACCAGCGGACCCAGCACCAGGATCGACGCACGCATGGTCTTCACCATCTCGTACGGTGCGACGAGGTTGTCGACCTTCGATGCATCCAGAGACACGCGCCCCTCACCGCTCTCGATGCGCACGCCCATCTGACCAAGCAGCTTGAGCATCGTGCGCACGTCCTGCAAGTCGGGCACGTTTTCCAGATCGACCGGTTCCGCGCTGAGCAGACTCGCGCACAGGATCGGCAACGCCGCGTTCTTCGCACCTGAGACGACGACCTCACCCGACAACGGGTAGCCACCTTCAATGACGAGTTTATCCATGCCTGTCAGTTCCTGATTGACCCGGGCTTCAGACGGGTCTGCTTTGACTGTGTTCGACGCGCCGCTACCGGCGTCGCGCCTTTCTTGAGTAATTCGCACTAAATTTCCAGATTACGCGTTCTGCCATTCGGCGGGCGTCAGCGTTTTCATGCTGAGCGCGTGGATTTCTTCGCGCATGCGGTCGCCAAGCGCCGCGTACACGAGTTGATGGCGCTGGATCAGACGCTTGCCTTCGAAGCTCGGCGAAACGATCGTCGCAAAGAAATGCTGACCGTCGCCCTCGACTTCGAGATGCTGGCAAGCGAGCCCAGCCGCGATGTATTGCTTGACCTGTTCGGGAGTCGGCAACATGAGAGAAGCTCCTGATCAGTGGCGCAGTTTGTAGCCGGAGGCGAGCATGCGCATCGCCACCACGGCCAGCACCACAAAGAAACCGGCAACGATCGCGAGGCTCACGAGCGGATTGATATCCGACATCCCGAAGAAACCGTAGCGAAAGCCGTCGATCATGTAGAAAAAGGGATTGAGCCGCGACACTTCGCGCCACACCGGTGGCAACGTATGCGTCGAGTAGAACACGCCCGAGAGGAACGTGAGCGGCATAATCAGAAAGTTTTGAAACGCGGCAAGCTGATCGAACTTTTCGGCCCAGATGCCGGCGATCAAACCGAGCGTGCCGAGGATCGCCGCGCCGAAAATCGCGAACGCGATAATGTAGAGCGGCGCGCTAAAACTGACCGGCACGAACCAGATCGTCACGATGAACACGCCGAAACCGACCGCCAACCCGCGCGCCACGGCGGCGAGCACATACGCACCGAACATCTCGTAGTGCGACAACGGCGGCAGCAGCACGAACACCAGGTTGCCGGTGATCTTCGACTGGATCAGCGAGGACGAGCTATTCGCAAACGAGTTCTGCAACACGCTCATCATCACAAGGCCAGGAATCAGGAAACTCGTGTACTCCACGCCCGGATAGACCTGAACATGACCGCGTAACGCGTGGCCGAAAATCGTCAGATACAGCAGCGCGGTGATGACCGGCGCCAGCACGGTCTGGAACGACACCTTCCAGAAACGCAGGATTTCTTTGTAAAACAGCGTGCTGAAACCACCATAGCCGCTCATGCAAGCCCCTCGATCACTTCCGGACCGTTCATCACCTGAACGAACACATCTTCGAGATCAGCTTTGCGGACCTCGATTTCTTCGAATGTACAACCCGCTGCGCGGCACTGCGCGAGAATCCGCTCAACGTCGTCGTAGCTCGCGAGCCGCAGGAGATGCTGGCGGCCGTTGCCATTGCCCGGGCCGCTTTCTACTTCGAGCGGCCGCAGCTCGGCCGGCAGCGCGCCTTGCGTGAAGCGCAGGAACAGTTGCATGCCGGCAAAACGCTGCAGCAGCGTGCTGGTGCGCTCAAGCGCGACGACCTCGCCGCGCCGCAACATCGCGATTCGGTCGCACAGCGATTCGGCTTCTTCCAGATAGTGCGTGGTCAGCACGATCGTGTGCCCCTCGCGATTCAGGCGCGAGATGAATTTCCACAAGGTTTGACGCAACTCGACGTCGACGCCCGCAGTCGGCTCATCCAGCACGATCACCGGCGGCCGGTGCACCAGCGCCTGCGCCACGACACGCGGCGCTTCATGCCGCCCGACAGCGCGCGCATGTTGGCGTCGGCTTTGTCGGTGAGATCGAGATTGGCCATGATCTCGTCGATCCACGCGTCGTTATTGCGCAGCCCGTAGTAGCCGGACTGGATGCGCAAGGTTTCGCGCACGGTGAAGAACGGATCGAACACGAGCTCCTGTGGCACTACGCCGAGCGCCCGGCGTGCGTCGCGGAAATCGCTGACTACGTCGTGCCCGCGCACCGCGATGCTGCCTTCATCGGCGCGCGCGAGACCGGCGAGTATGCTGATGAGCGTCGTCTTGCCCGCGCCGTTCGGACCGAGCAGTCCGAAGAACTCGCCTTCTTCCACCGTGAGGCTCACGCCCTTGAGCGCTTGCAAATCTTTGTAGCGCTTCTTGACGTTACGAATTTCTATGGCTGACATGACTGTGGGCCGCGTGCGGCGCGGCGCCTAAAGGAGCCCTGAGGGGGCGCAAAAGTACTGGAAGGGACGAAATTGGGGCCGGTTAAATGCCCCAAAAAACGTTTGATTATAGGGCAAAAATCGGCAGCCCCGACTCAGCCGGGGGGATTGGAAGTGACGCTATTGGAGCGTCAATGTCGCACCGGGAGGAGGGTGTCGACGCCGTAGGCTTGTGCGAGGCTGGCGAGACCAGCCGGCAGGTTGACGATCTCGAACGCGATGCCGCGTGCCTGCGCGGCACGCTCCCACGCGAGCAGGACGGCAAGCGCGGACGAATCGAATTGCGCGAGCGGCGCGCAATCTACACCCTTCGCGCCCGCAGCGATGCGCTGCAAGCCCGCCTCGAGCGCGGCTTTCGCGCTCTCGTGGGTCAGTGTCGTGCCGCTTTCGAAGCGGCTTACGACGGCGTTCAGCACTTCGCTCACGACTGCTTGCCCGAGGCGAGTTGCTGGTTACGCTGCGTGAGGAACTGAATCAGTCCGTCAACACCCTTCTGCTGGATCTGCTCGTTGAACTGTTGCTGATACGCCTGGATCAGCCATGCGCCGAGCACGTTGATGTCATATACGCGCCAGCCTTGCGGGGTCTTGTACAGACGGTAGTCGAGTTCGATCGGCGAGCCGTTGTTCATCACCACCGAGCGCACCACGGTATCGGTGTCGTCCGGATTCATGCGGAACGGCTTGTACTGGATCTGCTGGTCGCGTACTTGCGCGAGCGCACCCGAATACGTGCGGATCAGCAGCATCTTGAACTGATCGACCACCTGGTTCTGCTGCTCAGGCGTCGCGGTGCGCCAGTTGCGGCCCATCGCCAGTTGCGTGGTGCGGCGGAAATCCGTGTACGGCAGGATCTTTTCGTTGACGAGCTGGGTGATGTGCGAAATATCGCCTTGCTGGATCGATTTGTCGGCGCGCACCGCGTCGATCACCTGCTGGGTGACCGTCTTGATCAGGCCGTCCGGCGAATTGGAATCGACCGTTTGTGCCGATGCACCGGCACTCGTGAAAGAAAACAACGCAGCGAACAACGGAATCAGGAATAGTTTTTTCATATCGAACCTTGCTTGCCTTAGAAATAGTGCAACCGTTTGAGCCGACATTAGCACGCGAGTTCAGCAGCAATCCATGCGCAAACTGCGAGAGTCGTATCGATCTGTTACGGCCGCACGATCAACGCAATTTGAATGACGGGAAGTTGAAACGCGTTGGCGGCACCAGTTGACCGGCCGGGATCTGCGTCGTTTCCGGACCGCCGTTCAGGTCGAGCGGCGGCGTTTCAGAGCTGCCGGAGGCGGCTTCAGGTGCAGCCGCTGTGCCGGTCGCGCCCGTGGTTGCTCCAGTTGCCGAAGCAGCTTGCGGCGGTGTCGCCGCTGCCGTACCCGAGGCAGCCGCCGCCTTCGCAGCAGCACCTTGCGTGCCTGCCGCGCCGGTCGCAGCGCCTGCCGGCGCAGCAGCCGCGCCGCCATCGACGTCGTCGTACTTCGGCAATGGTGCCTCGTCGCCGTAGTTCGGCAGCCCCTGCGATTGCTTGCCGTCCGACAGCAAATACTGGCGGCGTTGCAGATACGCGTTACGCACGAACGAGTACTTGTCGAGCGCGGCGCCTTCCAGCAAGCCGCTCGCGCTCAGCAGGTTCGCGCGCGTGTTGACCACGTTCAGGCCGTACAGCGCCCAGCTCAGACCATCCGGATGAATGTAGCTGAGCGGATTCACATAGTAGTTGCCAATCGAGCCGACCGCGTCGCGCACCGTGCTCGGCCCAAACAGCGGCAGCACGAGGTACGGACCCGCCGGCACGCCGTAGTGACCGAGCGTGAGACCGAGGTCGTTGTCGTGCTTGGGCAATTTGGCGAGCGTCGCCACGTCGAACAGACCGCCGACACCGAACACCGTATTGATCACGATCCGCATGATGTCTTCGACGCCATCCGTGATCTTCAACTGCAGCAGGTTGTTCGCCGCGATGTAGACGTCGCCGATGTTCGAGAAGAAGTTAGTGACGCTGTCGCGCACCGGTTGCGGCGTCGCCCAGACATAGCCCTGCGCGACTGGCTTCAGCGCGTACTGGTCGAGCTTGTCGTTGACGGTGAAGATCGTGCGGTTCAAGCCCTCGAGCGGATCGCCCTTGGTCGGCGTCTGCACGGTCGTGCAGCCGACGAGCGTAGCGACCGCGAGCGCGAACGTCGCTATCTGGACGGTGCGCACACCCCTTATGCGTATGGTCTGCATTTTTATTCTCCTTATTGACCGGCCGCGCCAGAGGCGGGCAGAGTCGGCGCCGCCGGCGCGGGCGCCGTGGCGGAGGCGGCCGCAGGTGCGGCCGAACCCGCGCCCGGCTTGGATGCGCCCGAGTCCGCGGCCTTGCTATACAGGAATTGTCCGATCAGGTTTTCGAGCACGATCGCCGATTGTGTCATCGAAATTGTGTCACCCGCTTTAAGCATCTCGCTGTCGCCACCAGGTTCGAGCCCGATGTATTGCTCGCCGAGCAGACCCGAAGTCAGGATCTTCGCCGAAGTGTCTTTCGGAAACGGGTATTGCTTGTCGATATCGATCGTGACGACAGCTTGATACGCATTGCTGTCAAAGCCGATCGAGGCAACCCGGCCGACCGTCACGCCCGCGCTCTTCACCGGTGCGCGCGCCTTCAGTCCGCCGATATTGTCGAACTTGAGCTTGACCGGGTACGTTGCCTGAAACGACAACGAGCTCATGTTGCCGGCCTTCAGCGCGAGAAACAGCAACGCCACGAAACCCAACACCACGAACAGGCCGACCCAGAAGTCGAGAGCAGTCTTTTTCATCGTCATCCCAAAGTGAATCCGCCACGCTGCTTCCATTCCCGTCACGCGCAATCCGAGGTGCGCCCGCTGAGCGGAAACGTGCAACGCAGTTTTAGCTGAACATCAGTGCTGTTAGCAGAAAGTCGAGGCCGAGCACCGCAAGCGACGCGTACACGACCGTCTTGGTCGTGGCGCGCGACACGCCTTCCGGCGTCGGCTTGGCTTCATAGCCCTGAAACAGCGCCACGAAGGTCACCGCGAGGCCGAACACCACGCTCTTGATGACCCCGGCGCCGACATCGCGCCAGACATCGACGCCG
The DNA here is from genome assembly GCF_052682275.1 of Paraburkholderia sp. D1E. Lineage (NCBI taxonomy): Bacteria > Pseudomonadati > Pseudomonadota > Betaproteobacteria > Burkholderiales > Burkholderiaceae > Paraburkholderia > Paraburkholderia sp. D1E. The sequence continues at coordinate 4,894,573 of NZ_JBQYMB010000001.1, read as the reverse complement.
CCTTGCATCTGCGACCAGAACGCGCCGGAGTCGACGCCGATCAGCAGCACACCCACTACATAACCACCGAACACGCCGACCGCACTGAAAATCGCGGCCAGAATTGGCATGGAAATGATGCCCGCCCACAGGCGCGGCGCGACCACGACCTTGACCGGGTCCACCGCCATCATTTCCATCGCGGTGAGTTGCTCACCCGCCTTCATCAAACCGATTTCGGCCGTCAGCGACGTGCCGGCGCGGCCCGCGAACAACAGCGCGGTCACCACCGGCCCAAGTTCGCGCACCAGAGAAAGTGCGACGAGCAGCCCCAACGCCTGCTCGGAACCGTAGCGGTTCAGCGTGTAATAACCCTGCAAGCCGAGCACGAAACCGACGAACAGCCCCGACACGGCAATGATCACCAGCGAATAATTACCCACGAAGTGGATCTGCTTCGTGACAAGGCGCGGCCGGCGCAGCAGCGGGAAAAATTCGAGCAGCAACCGGAAGAAAAAGCGCGTGGCGTAGCCGGCCGTGCCCAGCCCGCCGATCACCGAGCGACCAAGCGCACTGATCATGACTGACCTCCGCCGATGCCGAAGTCCGCCGCGAGCGGCGTCTGGCTGGGATAGTGAAACTTGAACGGACCGTCCGGCGCGCCGTCGATGAACTGGCGCACCGTGGCATCGGTCGACGCGCGCAACTCAGCCGGCGTACCTTCGGCATGCACCCCGCCGTTGGCGAGGAAATAGACGTAATCGGCAATCGCGAACGATTCCGGCACGTCGTGCGTGACCAGGATCGACGTTGCGCCAAGCGCCTGATTCAGCGCGCGAATCAGATTCGCGGTGATGCCGAGCGAGATCGGATCGAGGCCGGCGAACGGCTCGTCGTACATCATCAGTTCTGGGTCGAGCGCAATGGCGCGCGCCAGCGCCACACGCCGCGCCATACCGCCCGAAATCTCCGACGGCGCCAGGTCGCGCGCGCCGCGCAAGCCGACCGCGTTGAGCTTCATCAACACGAGGTCGCGGATCAGTTCTTCGGGGAGGTCGGTGTGCTCGCGCAGGGCGAAAGCGACGTTTTCGAACACCGACATATCGGTGAACAAGGCGCCGAACTGGAACAGCATGCCCATCTTGCGGCGCAGCGCGTACAGGCCGTCGCGCGTTTGCGCGCCGATGTCCTGGCCCTGAAACAGAATCTGGCCGCGCTGGGCACGCACCAGACCGCCGATCAGGCGCAGCACCGTGGTCTTGCCGCAACCCGAGCCGCCCATAACCGCGACGACCTGGCCGCGCTTGAAGCGCAGATTCAGGTTCGACAGGACGAGCCGGTCGCCATAACCGAAGTCGACGTCGCGCAGCTCGAGTAAGGTCTCGGGGGAGGAAGACACGAAACTGACAGTCCTTTTACACGGAAGGCCGAATTATAGGGCCATCATGGAAATGCTGCCGTGAGGTGCCCCTGTCCTTTTACTGAACTTGACGATTATTGCGTAAACGCATGTTGCAGCGCAGAAACTGCGCCGGCCGGGTCGGCGGCCTCGGTCACGGCGCGCACGACGGCCGCGCAGCCCACACCGGTCGCCAGCACGTCGGGCAGCACCTGCAGATCGATCCCGCCAATCGCCACCAGTGGCACGACGCCGTCGAGCAGGCGTACATATCGCGCCAGACGCTTGAGGCCCTGCGGCGCGGTCGGCATGACCTTGGTGGTGGTCGGGAACACCGCCCCCAATGCAATGTAGCTTGGCCGGAAATGCAGTGCCTTCAGAATCTCGTAGAAACCGTGCGTTGACAGCCCGAGGCGGATGCCGGCGGCGGCAATTGCAGGCAGATCGGCCGTATGCACGTCTTCCTGGCCGAGGTGGACGCCGTAAGCGCCCGCTTCTAGTGCGGCTTGCCAGTGGTCATTGATGAAAACCTGCGCATCGTGCTCGCGGCCCGCGGCGACACAGCGTGCGATTTCGCGCTTCAATTCGTCGGCGGGTTCCGCCGATTTGCGGCGCAACTGGACCGTTTTCACGCCAAAACCCACCACCCGTTCGACCCACTCCGCGGTCGGCAGCACCGGGTACAGACCGAGCCGGTCGGGGCAACGCGCGAACGCTTGCGCCGGCGCGGCTGGCAGGCCGGCGAGGCGCGGGAAGTGCGCGATATCGGCCGGAAACGCGTCGTCCGCTCTGGTTTCGTCGCCGTCGCGCCAGGCTAGAGCCAGTACCAGGGCGTCATGCGGATCGAAGCCGCAGTCCAGAAACGCAGCCAGCGCAGGAATCCAGTCTTCCGCCAGATGACCCACCAAGGCGTATTTCTCGCCGCCCAGATGGAGCGTCGCCGTGTGCTCGGCGGCAACAATCACGCCGGCGCCCTGCACCTGCCAGCGCGCCACCTGCTCGCCATGCTGCTGCGCGTCGGCGACGACGATCAGGTCCCCGCCGTTCGGCTCGTCCGGCGCGGTCAGGCAGATACGCCATGGCGCATGCGTCGGCGGCCACTCGCCCAAACGGGCGCGGATTCGCTCGGCGGCTTCGGTGAGTTCATCGGCGGGCGGCCAGAAGAGGTCGCGGCCAGTCAAAGGCAAAGTTTGCGTCATGCGGCGCTCCCATCTTGATGCCAGAACGGCATGCCGACCACCGGCGTGCTCGCGTGCGCACTTTCGCGCTCGGCCATCGGCCCCGCCAGAAAAGCCTGGCGGCCCGCTTCGACGCCCAGCGCGAAGGCGCGCGCCATCGCGTCGGGGTGCGTCGCCTGCGACACAGCGGTGTTCAGCAGCACGCCGTCGAAACCCCACTCCATCACTTGCGCCGCGTGCGATGGCACACCGAGGCCGGCGTCGACGATCAGCGGTACATCGGGCAGCCGTTCGCGCAACACACGCAGGCCATACGGATTGATCACGCCCTTACCCGTGCCGATCGGCGCGCCCCACGGCATCAGCGCCTCACAGCCCACATCGAGCAGACGGCGACCGATCACCAGATCTTCGGTGCAATACGGCAGCACCTTGAAGCCGTCCTTGATCAGTTGTGCAGCCGCCTCGATCAGCCCAATCGGGTCGGGCTGCAACGTGTAATCGTCGCCGATCAGTTCGAGCTTGATCCACTCGGTTTCGAAGATTTCGCGCGCCATATGCGCGGTCGTCACCGCCTCGCCGACGGTCAGACAGCCGGCGGTGTTGGGCAGCAGCGGCACACCATGGCGCTTGAGCAGGTCGAAGAAACCGGCTTCGGCGCCGCCTTCGTTCATCTGCCGGCGCAGCGCAACGGTCACCATGCCGGGCCGGGCCGCGTCGATCGAATCCGACAGCGACTGCAGCGACGGATAGCGCGAGGTGCCGAGCAACACGCGGCTCGCGAAAGTTTGGCCGTAGAGCGTGAGCGCGTCGGCGGTTTGGGGGGAAGTCATTTGCATAGTCCTGGTCTCCGGCAATGCGTGGCGCGGGATTTAGCCGCCGGCCACGGGTTGCACGACATCGAGCTTGTCGCCCGGCCGCAGCGCGCGCGCCGCATGTTGGGTGCGTGCGACGAAATCACCGTTCAGCGCGACCGCGAACGGCGGACGCGCGCCGAACGCGGCGAGCGCATCGGCGACAGTCGCGCCTTCGGGCAGCGACAACGGCTTCTGATTGATATGAATGTCCATAGTGTTCGAATACAGTTCAATCGATGGCGGTAACGGTGCGGCTCGCTTGTTTGCCTGCGGTTATTTCACCAGCAGACGCGCAACGCTCACGCCGGTTCCCGCGTGGAATCCAGTTGAAACAGCTCGCTCCAGCGCGCGGCGCTTTGCCAGTCGGCGAAGGCATCGGCATCGCCGATGCGGCCGTCGAGCAGCGCTGCGGCGAAGCGCACGGCTTCGTCGGCGACTTCGGGCACGATCATGTAGCCGTGCCGGTACAGGCCGTTCACGCGCAGTGTCTGCGCGCCATCCCACAGCAAGGCCGGACGGTGGTCCGGCAAAGTCGGACGGCACTGCGAATTCAGTTCGAGGATGCGTGCCTCGCCGAAGCCGGGATGCACGGAAAACGCCGCGCTCAACAGCTCGAGCGCCGAGCGCACGCTGACCGGCGACATGTCCTCGCCTTCCACCTCGGTCGCGCCGATCACGTAGAGATCGTCCGGCTTCGGCGCGATATACAGCGGGTAGCGTGGATGCAGCAGGCGCACCGGCCGCGTCAGCTTGATACCCGGCGCATGCACGCGAGCGACTTCGCCGCGAATACCGCGCAGTGTGGGCAGCACGGGCTTCGCGCCCAAACCCCGGCAGTCGATCGTGACACGCGCGGGCGGCAACGCATGATCGTCGACTGGCGTGTTCCAGTGCGTTTCGACACCGCGCTCGGCAAGGCCCGCGGCCAGCGCAGACAGTACCTGACGGTTATCCAGTTGGCCTTCGCGCGGCAGTAGCCAGCCCTGGTTGAAGCGACCCGCCAACGCGGGTTCAGCAGCGCCGACCTGGGCGCCCGCCAGCGTCACGAAGCCGCCGTCGAGCAATTCAGCAGGCGCGTTCGAGCGTACACGGCGTTCGAACAACGGCGCTTCGGTGCGATCGGCGTGATGCCACACGACCAGCGTGCCGTTACGCTGAAAGAACACCGGTTCCGGCAATTCAGCGAGGACTTGCGGCCAGGTTTCGAGCGAACTCGCACCGAGGCGCGTAATCAGCAGTTCAGCACTGGCGGCTTCGGCAAGCGGCGCCAGCATTGCCGCGGCGACCCAGGCTGCCGCTTGCGTACCGGCGGCGTCGCCACGTTCATAGAGGGCGACGCGATGCCCCTGGCCGGCGAGACGCCACGCGACCAAACGCCCGCAAAGGCCGCCGCCAAGCACCGCGAAATCGGGTTGCGCAAGACGAGTCATCGCGCGCGCTCCGCGGCACAGCAATGGCAGGCAAAGCCAAAGCTGCACGGCACGCCGACATAACCGACGAGAGCGTGGCAAGAGTCAAAACACATGTCTGAAGAATAGGCGGTCATCGAGTCCTTTCCGTACGGCAAAAAACGCACGTACCCAGGACGAAACCGGCGGGTGAGGCCGGCCGGGCAATACACGTGTCCAATGACGGACGCCGCCCGGCGGGGAATGGAAGACTGGCTGCTTCCGGAAACTTCCCGCGCCGGTATTACCCGGATCGGGTGCAAAGGGTCTCTCTCAGCCTCGCCGCCGCTGCGTGCGAATCACGCAGCCTGTGGGCAAAGCACCCCTGTTTCGTCGAAGGTCATTAGACCATAAAAGGCACGGCGCCCGCAAACCAGCGACCTGCGCCGTCGTGTGCAATTGATCCGTCACTATCTTTCGATTCATCAATACGGCCGCATGCAGCGCTCTGGCACAATGCCAGGACCGGATACCGCAGGAGCTGCGCGCGGGCGACACGCCTGGTTGCACGCGCAACATGCGGTATCGAGGCGAGGCCCCCGAGCGGGAATTAATTTTCACTTAAGGGCTTCGCGCCAGAATCGGACGCTCACCCGGACGTGCGTTCGTCGAGCACGACGCCCGGGAGCACGCACCGCAAACCCACCGTTGAGCCGGCCCGACTGAGGCCGGCCCGGCATGGGCCAGCACTTCACCAGGATGCTCATGACACCGAATACCGCTTCCAGCCCCGCGCTGCCGCCGGACGAAAAAGTCTCCGCCTGGAGCCTGATCAAACCTTATTGGGTTTCGAAAGAATGGAAATTGGCGTGGAGCCTGCTCGTTGCGATCATCGCCATCAACCTCACCAGCGTCTGGCTGAACGTCAAGTTCAACACGTGGAGCGGGCAGTTCTATAACGCGCTGCAAAGCAAGAACGTCAAAGACTTTCCGCATCTGATGGTGGTCTTCTGCCTGATCGTCTTCCCGATGATCATTCTCTTCGTATATGGCCGGTATCTGCGCCAGATGCTCGGCTTCCGCTGGCGCCAGTGGCTCACCAACGAATACCTCGAAGAATGGCTGGGCAAGGGCGCGTTCTACCGGATCGAGCGCGATGGGCTCGCCGATAACCCCGACCAGCGGATCAGCGACGACCTGCAGTCGTTCGCCACCAACACTCTGTCGCTGTCGCTCGATCTGCTGTCGACGGTCGTCACACTCGTTTCGTTCATCACCATCCTCTGGGGTCTGGCCGGCGCACTGAGCATCACGCTCGGCGGCATGCCGCTCGTGATTCCGGGCTACATGGTATGGGTCGCGGCGCTGTACGCGCTCGGCGGCTCGTATGTCATTCACAAGCTCGGCCACCCCCTCGTATCGATCACTTACCAGCAACAACGCGTTGAGGCTGACTTCCGTTTCGGCCTGATCCGCGTGCGCGAAAACGCTGAACAGATCGCTTTTTACGATGGCATGGAGACGGAAAAGGCCAACGCCCAAGGTGTCTTCGCACGCATTCGCGACAACTGGTGGCGCGTGATGAAATACACCAAGCGACTCAGCTTCGTGCTGAGTTTCTACGGTCAGATCGCAATCATTTTTCCGCTCGTCGTCGCGGCGCCCCGCTACTTCGCTGGCGCTTTCACGTTCGGCGTGTTGATGCAAATTCAGCAGGCGTTCGGTACCGTCAGCGATTCGTTCTCCTGGTTCATCAACAGTTACGGCAGCCTGGTCGATTGGCGCGCTACTGTTAACCGTCTGCGGGAATTCAAGCGGGTCGTCCATGAGTCGCGCATGAAAGAAGCCACATCGCCCGCGACCGCGCATGGCGGCATCAATCTTCACTTTGTCGACGAAGACAAGCTCACCACCGCTGGCCTCCAGCTCTCACTGCCGAACGGCAACCCGCTGTCGCGCATCCGCGATATCGTGATCAAGCCGGGCTCGCGCTGGCTGGTGCGTGGCCCGTCCGGCTCGGGCAAGAGCACGCTGATGCGCGCACTCGCCGGCTTGTGGCCATTCGGCGACGGCTCGATCGATGCCCCGGTCAACGCGCGCATGATGTTCATTCCGCAAGTCAGCTACATGCCGATCGGCACGCTGAAAGCCGCGCTCGCCTATCCGTCCTCCGCGGACACCTATTCCGATGACGAATGCCGCGAAGCGCTCGTCACCTGCCACCTGTCGGACTACGCCGACCGCCTGCAGGAATCGGGACACTGGACGCGCATTCTCTCGCCGGGCGAACAACAGCGTCTCGCCGGCGCCCGCGTGCTGCTGCACAAGCCGGACTATCTGTTTCTCGACGAAGCGACCAGCGCGCTCGATTCGGAAAACGAAGCACGTCTCTATCACCTGTTCACCGAGCGGCTGCCGAAGGCGGCGATCGTCAGCGTCGCGCATCGCGAATCACTGGCGGCGTTCCACGGCGACACGCTCGACGTCGAGCGCTCCGGCGAACCGATTGCCGCGTGAACAGCATGAACAACATGAGCGACATGAGTAGCACCGATGACGCAAGCAGCACAACTGGCATGAGCGGCGCCGAACTCGATCGCGTCGTCCTGATCACCGGCGCGGGCTCCGGCATCGGCGCGGCACTGGCCCGGCGCATCGCCGCGCCACGCACCGCGTTGATGCTGCACGCACGCGGTGCCGACGACGAATCCCGCCAGCGTCTTGCGCAAGTCGCCGCCGATTGCTGCGCAAACGGCGCGCGCTGCGCGACGGTGTTCGGCGATCTGGCCGAACGCGGCGCCGCCGAACACGTGGTTCATCAAACGCTCGCGAGCTTCGGCGCACTCGATCAACTGGTCGCGAATGCCGGCCACGCGCAACGGCAAACGCTCAGCGCACTCGACGCGGATGCGTTCAGCGCCACCTTCGCCGCCATGCCGGCCGCGTTCGCCGCGCTCGTCAAACGTGCGATGCCCGCCCTGGAAACCTCGAAGCGGGGTCGCGTGGTCGCGCTCAGTTCGTTCGTCGCGCATCGCTATCGGGCGGATACACCGTTCGCCGCCACGGCGGCGGCGAAAGCAGCGCTCGAATCGCTGGCGAAAACCGCAGCCGCCGAACTTGCGCCGCATGGCGCGACGGTCAATTGCGTGGCGCCCGGCTATACCCGTAAAGATCGCGGCCCAAGTGCCGATAACGCATCGGCGTGGACCCGCGCCGCCGAAGCGACGCCGCTCGGTCATGTCGCCGAACCCGCGGATATCGCGGCGCTGATCGCGTTTCTGCTTTCCGATGAAGCGCGTCACATCACCGGCCAGGTGATCCATATCGACGGTGGGCTCACGCTCGGTTAGGCAACACGCCACTCGTCAGCGCAACCCTGTGGGCGCCGCACACGCTCCCAATCTTCCGCGCGGCCAGGCAACACACCGCAACATCCGGAAACACCCGAGAAGAGTTCGAAAGCATTTGCGAAGCGGGCAAGTTGTTCCCCGCTTTGAAAAGCCCCTGTAGCAGCGACGATAGTCGTGCGAGCCGTACCACGTCCGGCCCGCTTCGCCACTCACTGATACTGGACTCTCCGCACATGTCATTCGATCGCCTCCCCTATCTTTTGACCCAGCGCGCCGCGCTTGCTCTCGGCGCAGCCCTGCTGCTCACGAGCGCCGCATACGCTGCGCAAGCCACCCAGCCCAACGAGCCGGCGGACGTTTGCCCCGCGCTCAAACACATCGTCGATGCGCCCGACTTCAAACAGCTGCACGCGCAACCCGCCGCGCAACTGCCGGGCATGTCACCCGCGGACGACTGCCGCGCGAACACGCACGCCTACGACTGCCACTGGCGCGCGCACTGGCAAGCTGACGGTGTCGTCAACGATCCGCTCGAAGAAATCGGTGCCGATATCGCCGCCTGCTTCCCGAACGTCGTACACGACGTCAACACGCCGACGCGTCAGCATTTCATCGTGACCACCGACGATCGGCGCGTGAACGTGACGGCAAGCGTGCAAGGGCAAAACGAACTGCGCCTGCGCGTCACGCGCTGAGCGTGGCCGGTTTTTGCCGCTATCCGCTGCGACCCGCTGTTATTCGCCGCACCTGTTCATCGCCACCAGGCACCGCATCATGACCTCTATGCCGAGCTTGCACGCTTACGCTTTCACGCGGGCCCCTTTGGCCGCGTGGGTCACGTTGCGGCGGCCTTGCACGTGGCTCGCCGCGACGGCTACCCTCGCATTCGGTCTGAACGGCTGCGCGTGGACACTGATCTCGGCGGCCGATGCCACCGGCTCCGTGATTCAGGCGGGCTACGCGATCGCGGCGAACTATTCATCGCCGACCTTCGTCAACGGCCGTCCGGCGGACGTGCATAACGTCTGCATCGAAGTGAATCAGACGGTGTCGGTCGGCGATTTCGTGCCGGCACTGCAACTTGCGCTCGACCGGCACGGCATTCGTTCGGATGTCTACAATCCGGGCACCTCACCGGCCGGATGCGAGGCGCGCCTCGTCTACAACGCCGCAATCGACTACGGCCGCCGCTCGTTTAGCGACGAAACCATCCAGTATCTGTCGATCATCGATCTGACATTGATCCAGCACGGGCGTATTCTCGTCACCGCGCGTTACCAGACCGGCGGTCTCAACGCCGACCGCTTCTCCACCGCATCGACCAAGCTCAATGGTTTGATCGACAAGATGGTGGTCGATCAAACCGACCTGGCCCGGCAGCCAATGCAGACCATCCAGACATCACTGGCAAATTAAGCGCGCCAACCTGCTTGCTTTCTCTTACACGAGAAAGGATTCGAAAGTGTTATGCGCTTTGCGCCGCTCGCGCGGATCACTAAGATGACCTGGATGAACCAATCCATTCTGGTCGTCGACGACGACCCTGTCGTACGCGAGCTCGTCAGCGAATATCTGGTAGGGCGTGGTTTCAAGGTGTCCACGCTCGAACACGGTATGGCGCTGCAACGCACATTGCAAAACGAGCGTCCCGCGCTGATCGTGCTCGACATCATGATGCCGGAGCTCGACGGCATCAGCGCGCTGCGCGCATTGCGCGTCGCCGGCGACGATATTCCCGTGATCCTGCTGACCGCGCGCGCCGATCCGATCGACCGCGTGATCGGCCTCGAACTCGGCGCCGACGACTATCTCGGCAAGCCATTCGAACCGAGCGAACTGGTCGCACGGATTCGCACGGTCCTGCGCCGCCGCGGCTCGATTGCGCCGAGCGCGCCGGAGCAACGCGCGCCCTATCGTTTCGGCCGCTTCGAGGTGAATTTTCCGGCACGCGAACTGCGCCGCGATAACGAGCGCATCCCGCTGCGTTCGAGCGAATTCGCAATGCTGAAGGTGTTCGTCACACATGCGATGACCGTACTCACGCGCGCGCAGTTGCTGGAGAAACTGCACGGCAATAGCGAGGCGCATCGCAATCGCAGTCTTGACGTATCGATCTGGCGTTTGCGACGGCTGATCGAAGTGGATCCGTCCGAGCCTCGCTATGTGCAAACCGTCTGGGGACGCGGCTATGTGTTCGTGCCAGACGGTGAAATCGGCGCGGCGGAACGCAGCGCACCGCAGCTTGCGTAGGACCCGGAAAAATGTGCGCGGCGTGTCACGTATTTCGCGTGCACCTGCGTGCACACCGCGTCGACTCTAAAAAGTCAGCACGCTCAGAAACATTCTCTGCAGCCAGCCCATCGTGGTGGAGTCGGACACCATCCCCACGCCGGCCTGCTCGATGCGCGCATTCGCGACCTTGCTCGACGCCACGTAATTGCCTGCTTCGATATCCTTCGGATTGACGATGCCCGACAGGCGCAGACGGTCGCGGTTGCCGCTCATCGCGATCATCTTCTCGCCCGATACCACCAGATTGCCTGTCGACATGGTCCCGATCACGGTCACGGCCAGCGTGCCCGTCATGCCGCTCGTATCGGTGAGACTGCCCTGCCCTTTGTAGTCGGTGCTAGCCGAGCCGATATTGAACAGCCTCGCGAGCCGCGCGGCGGCGTTGGTCGACTGATCGGCGGCGGTCGCGGTGATACTGCTCGAACGGCTCGCGGCGGCGGTCGCGCTATTGTTGCCGCTGTACGACTCCGACAAGCGGATTGTCAGCACGTCGCCGATATGCTGCGCACGCGGCGTCTCGTAGAGCAGCAACGGCGAGCCGGCCTGATAGATCGCACCCTGCGTGTTGACGTTCAGCGGCGCCGACGTGAGCGGCGGCGACATCGGCGTTTCAACGATTGACGGCTGCTGGCTGCTCGAGCAAGCCGCGAGACAGGCCGCCGCGCCTAGCGCGACAGTGAGACGTAGCGCAGTCATACATGCTCCTTGGCCCGATCGGCCGGATTGAAAACGGACTTTGCGGTTGCAGTGCCGACGCTTCGCTCAACGATGCAATCGAGATCACAGATCAGCCCGCAAACGGAGCGATGGATGATGCACATCACCCCGCCTCGGCACCACTCGCCTGCCATTGCCGAACGACCGATTTCACCCATGCATCCGAGCCCTTCAGCAGATAGGTGAGCGTGCCGTTGCGAGTCCCTGGCAGAAAGCACAACGTGATCGAACTCACCGCGTTTTCCCACACGTAGACCGGCATCGCGCCCGACGACACGCTTTGTGTCACCAGACGCGGTGCGCCATAACGGTCGGCGAGCGCGTCGCGCAAGTCTTCCGCGGTGATCTCGTCGATCACAAAAGAAATCTCGTACAGACGCAGCGCGCTCTGCCCGTCGACACGTGCAAAGCGCAGTACGTGCTCCTGTGCCGGTACACCGTCGACGACCGCTTGCGACACCGCCCAGCCGTCGTCCGCGTGATGCGCCCAGCGGCACGCGACCGTCAGACTCTCTTGCGATTTCAGTCGCATGCCGAGCGCGCCCGCCTGCACATCCGTCTCGCAGACGGGCACACTGCCGAGCGGTGTAGCCCGCACGCTCGAGCCGGCGCGGAATTCGTCGAGCGTGATGCCAAGCGCTATGCCGCGAAAGGCGAACGGCCTGTCCTGCGGACGCCGGCGTGCTTCAGCGCTAGCGCCCTTCGACACGGTGCTGGCCGCACTCGCTTCACGCGCGACCGGCTGCGCCTGGGCGGTCATCGAGAACATGACGCCTGGCAGCGCCAGCACACAGGCAATCCGTTTGAGTGTCATGATTCAGTCGATGGCGGATGAACACATGTCGAACGGTGTGGCCGCGGCATGGCCGACGACCGGGATGATTTTCAGCGTGGCCGAGGTCAGCCGGCACGGCAGCGCGGCGACGGCGCAGCCGCCGAGTGGCAGCAGCGCCGTGCCGAGCGTCAACCACGCAGCGACTCGGATAAAACGCTCAGGAATGCTCGAGGTCGACACACGGGCCTCGGTGCGTCAGGCAGTCGTGTTGACGTTATGCCCGACCAGCCCGGACGGCAGCGAGGGCAGCGCCTCGGTGACGGACTCCCGTTCCTGCGGTGTGGCCGACGGCGTACTTGAGGGAGCAGGTTTCTCCGCAGCCCGCGTCGGTGCGAGCGAAGAAAAGCGGGTTGAAGTGAGATTGCTGTGAACGGTCATGATGAGCCTCGCGTGGCGCTAGGTTTCGATTTCACGCCGCCTGCCGTGGGCCCAAGGCGTTAGGCTGTTTTCGGCATGCGACGCAACGTACTGCACGACGAATCATCTCGCCGCACACGCGGTGGCGATGCACGAAGGAACGCGCGCTTTCCGGCGGTTCTTACGACCCGTTGCGACCCGTTTCCGTCAGTAGCAATTTCGCGCAGATTCTTTCATCGGCGGAATTTAGGCGATGCAAAATGACTGCCGCGCCGTGCTGAACGTCGGTAAGCGTTGCCAAATATGGCGGCCGTGAAATATGGCGTGAGCCTTTGGTAGCGGGCCCGACGCCCGAATCGGCCGGCCCAGCATGGCATTACGTAAGTATTGGTAAGAAAACACCAGATCGCGCGTCGCGTGAGGCAGTCTAGAATTTCGCCATGAATCCACAGGTCCTTATCGTCGACGACGATCCGGTCGTACGCGATCTGCTTTGCAAGTTTCTGCAGACGAACGGCTTCGATGCGTCGGTGCTGCATGACGGCACCCATTTGCAACGCCGGCTCGAACGTGAACGGCCGTCGGTCGTCGTGCTCGACATCATGATGCCGAACACCGACGGCTTGCGCGCGCTCACTGCGTTGCGGGCCGCCGGCGACGACATCCCGGTGATCTTCGTGACGGCGCGCGGTACGGTGGCCGACCGCATTGTCGGGCTTTCGCTCGGTGCGGACGACTACCTGACCAAACCGTTCGATCCGCGCGAACTTCTCGCGCGCATCCACACGGTGCTGCGTCGCCGCGGGCCATCCACGACGAGCGCGCCGGAATCCCGCAAGCCGTATCGCTTCGGCCCGTTCGAACTCGACTTCGCCACGCGCGCGTTGTCGCGCGACGATTCGAAGCTGCCGCTGCGCGACAGTGAATTCGCGCTGCTAAAGATCTTCGTCAACAATCCGTACAAGGTGCTGTCGCGCGTGCTGATTCACGACCTCGTGCACCGCGACAATCTCGCCTTCCGCGACCGTAGCCTCGACGTGCCGATCTGGCGCCTGCGCCGCGTGATCGAAGACGACCCCTCCAATCCCTGCTACGTGCAGACGGTGCGCGGCAAAGGCTATGTGTTCGTGCCCGACGCCGACGGCACGCCGTTCACCGACGAGGCTGCCTCAAGCGCATGAGAAACCCGCTGAACACGCTGTTCGGCAGAATGGCGTTGCTGTCTACGGCGGTGTTGTTCGCGATTCAGGCCGGGTGGTTCGTGCTGGTGGTGATGCAGCCGCCGCGCCACGAAATCGACGGCTTCGCGCGTGGCATTCTGCTGGTGCTGCAGGCAATCAACGGCGAACCGATGAAGGGCGCCGCGCTCGCGCCCGCCATGCGTGTGCACCTCGTGCCCACCTGGAACATGCCGTCGAGCGTTCATCTGCACACGCCGACCATGCATCCGCTGGTCGAACTGAGCCGGCATTTGCGCGAGAACCTGCCGCCCGGCACGCAAATCGCTGTCGACGACCTGCGCCCGCCGCAGTTATGGGTCCTGTTTCCCGGCAAATCGAACTGGGTTGTCGTGCCGGTCGACGTTCCGCCGCGCCCGCGCTTCCTGGTCGAATCCATCTCGATGCTGCTAGCTGCGCTGATCCTGTCGCTGTTCGCGGTCTGGCAGATGCAGCGGCCGCTGTCGCGCGTGGCCGACGCCGCCCGCGCGTTCGGTTCCGGCGGCCGGCCGGAGCCCGTGACCGTGCAAGGCCCTCGTGAACTGCGCGATCTGATCGGCTCCTTCAACGACATGATGCGACGCATCAATGAGGCCGGCGACGACCAGGCAGTGATGCTGGCCGGCGTCGCGCACGATCTGAAAGCGCCGCTCACGCGGCTCAAATTGCGTGCAAGCGTGCTGGTCGCGGAAAGCGAGCGGGCCGGACTGATCCGCGACGTCGACTCGCTGACCAACATCGTCCAGCAGTTTCTGGAGTTTGCCGGCCAGTCCGCCGACGCCGGGCCGCCGGTCGGCGTCGACGAATTCCTGCAGGAACAGTTTTCCGCCAGCGACAGCACCGAGACGCCGCTGTTCACGCTCGCTCTGCACGCCGGTTCGTCATTCACGCTGCCGCGCACCTTGCTCGACCGGCTGGTCACGAACCTCGTCGATAACGCGCTCGAGCACGGCTCGCCGCCGGTGGATATCGCCACGGCGCGCACTGACCGGCATTGGGTAATCAGCGTACGCGACCACGGCCCCGGCATTCCCGACGACCGCATCGCCGCAGCGATGAAACCGTTCGTACGACTTGACGCCGCACGTGGCGGCGAAGGTCATTGCGGCCTGGGGCTCGCGATTGTCGCGCGGCTCGCACACGATCGCGGCGGACGCTGCCATGTGCGCAATCACGCGCAAGGCGGGCTGGAAGTACGGATCGAATTGCCGGTTGGCCCGACCTACACGTGAGGATGATGACGAAGGGGGCAGCGTTGAGCGCGGGCACTTACGCGCCCTTACTGGAGGGGGTTTCGCGATGGCTATGGCCTTATAGTCGCCCCCGGCAACCTCGATGCCGCCCTTCTCCGTCCGCCCAGTTATTTGGGGCGGACTTTTTTTCGTCTGTACCTGCCGACGCGTTCTGTGCAACGCCGGGCGCAGCGAGCCACAGACGAAAGCCAGTCAGGCGACCAGGCGGTCGCGCAGAGCGTCGATCGTCGCTTGCGACATGCCAAGGCCCTGCGTCAGATAGCTCGCCATCGTGCCGTAGCTCGTCTGCACCTGATCGAACCCCGCTTGCAGATAATTTTCCTGGACGTTGAGCAACGGCGACTCGATCGTTGCGACCGCATCACCGTCCTGTGCCCGCAGCGTCTCGGTCTGCGCCGCAATCGATTGAGCCAGATAGACGTTGCTGAGCAGATAGTCCTGCATGATGACGTCGAGCGGCACGTTGGCAATGCTGAGCAGGAGTGCCGCGACCCAACCGGTGCGATCCTTACCCGCGTTGGAATGAAACAGCTGCGCGCCTGCGCCATTGGCGAGCCGCGTAAGGAGCTCGCCATAGCCGACGCGCTGGGCGGCGCCGGTGACATAGGCACGCGCCTGGGCTTCCATGAACCCCACGGCGGCGCCTGTCGTATCGAACGTTGGCGCGACGAAGTCGCTGATACCCAGGACGTCGAGTGCTTGCGATGTGGAGCCGGCAGGCAGGATATCCGCGGTACGCGCGATTTCGCCTGGCGTGCGTAGATCGTAGACCGAAGCGATACCGAGTTTCTCGAGGGCGGTTGCATCGGCGGCGCTAAGGGTCAGCGCGTTCGCGCGATAGAAGGTGCCGCGGCGCATCTGTTTGCCGTCGACTGTGGGGTAGCCGGCAGCCGCACCCGCCACATCGCGGAAGTTATTCACCGACGCCAGACGTGGCGTTTCCGGCACACCAGCGTCCAGATTTCCGCCCCCGCAAGCCGACAGCAACGAACTACTCACGCCCGAAAGCAGCAGCACGCTTGCCGAAGATTTCAGGAACGCACGGCGCGATTGGTGTGCTCGCAAAGGCGTACTCGCGGAGCGGCGGGATGGCGAGCAGGTTTTTGCGGTTACGAGCATTAAGGGTGGCGAGCGCCGGCGTGAGGAGGATTTTCGCAGCTCGAGTGCTGCGGGCGCAGTTTAACCGTGGTCAATAATCTTTGGGTTACATCGTAGTAGTTGGTAAGAAACCGGAGCGAAATTCCTTACTTGTCGCCATTTTTGACCACAACTGGCCGCACAACACCTCGTCCCCTTAGAATACAAAAATCCACTATCAAACCGCCGGAAGGCACCGGTCGGCAAAAACCGCCCGGAGACCACAAAAAAACATGCCCTCTCTTCAATGGTTCACAGAACTGACCCAGCGCGAACGCCGCACCCTCTATGCTGGCTTCGGCGGCTACGCAGTCGACGCCTTCGACTTCATGATCTATTCGTTCCTCATTCCGACGCTGATCGCGACGTGGGGTATGACCAAAAGCGAAGCCGGCATGATCGCGACAAGCTCGCTAATTTCGTCGGCGATCGGCGGCTGGCTCGCCGGCATCCTTGCCGACCGTTACGGACGAGTGCGTGTGCTCCAGTGGACCATCGCCACTTTCGCGATCTTCACCTGCCTGTCAGGCTTCACCCACTCGTTCTGGCAACTGCTCACCACGCGCACGCTGCAAGGCATCGGCTTCGGCGGTGAATGGTCGGTCGTGACGATCATGATGGCCGAAACCATCCGTTCACCTCAGCATCGTGCGAAAGCGGTCGGCACCGTGCAAAGCAGCTGGTCTTTCGGCTGGGCCGCGGCGGCCATCATCTATTGGGCGTTCTTCGCGTTGTTGCCGGAGCAGGTCGCATGGCGCGCCTGCTTCTGGATCGGCCTGCTGCCCGCGCTGTGGATCATCTACATCCGCCGCAATGTCAGCGATCCTGAAATCTTTCTCGAAACGCGCCGCGCCCGCGAAAGCGGCTTCGATACCTCGCACTTCCTGCAGATATTCTCCTTCCCATACCTCAAAACGACGCTGTTAGGCAGCGTGCTATGCACCGGCATGCTCGGCGGCTATTACGCGATCACCACCTGGCTGCCGACCTATCTGAAAACCGTGCGCCATCTGTCGGTCTTCAACACCAGCGGCTATCTGATCGTGTTGATCGTCGGCTCGTTCACCGGCTACATCGTCGGGGCGATTCTGTGCGACAAGATCGGCCGGCGCGCGTCGTTTGTGCTGTTCGCGATCGGCTCATTCGTGCTCGGCATGGTCTACACGATGCTGCCGATCACCGACGGCATGATGCTCGCGCTCGGGTTCCCGCTCGGCATCGTCGTGCAAGGGATTTTCGCGGGCGTTGGCGCCTATTTGTCGGAGTTGTATCCGAACTCGATCCGCGGATCGGGGCAAGGCTTCTGCTACAACCTGGGCCGCGGTCTTGGCTCGTTCTTTCCGATCCTGGTCGGTACACTGTCGCAAACCATGACGCTTGTTAAGGCGATGGGTATCGTCGCCGGCTCGGGCTATCTGCTGGTGATCGTCGCCGCAGTGTGTCTGCCGGAAACCAAAGGCAAAGTGCTCGGCGCGACCAGCCCCACCGCCTGAAATCGCTGTACTACCACATGAAAACGATTGTTCTGGGCGGCGGCGTGATCGGCGTCACCACCGCTTTTTACCTGCGCCAGCAAGGCTGCGACGTTACCGTGATCGAGCGCGAGCCGGACGTCGCGCTCTCCACCAGTTTCGGCAATGCCGGCGTGATTGCGCCGGGGTACGTGACGCCGTGGGCCGCGCCCGGTATGCCGGCGAAAATCCTCAAATATCTGTTCAAGCCGGCCTCGCCGCTGATCTTCCGCCCCACCTTCGATCCGGCCCAATGGCGCTGGATCGCGCGCTGGCTGCGTGAATGCGACCTCGAACGCTTTCGCGTCAACAAGCAGCGCATGCAACGCATCGCCTATTACAGCCGCGACTGTCTGCACGAATTCCGCGGCCGTCATCCGTTCGACTACGGCCGCAGCCAGGGCTATCTGCAGTTGTTTCGCAGCGAGTACGACGTCGAGCTCGCGCAACCGGCATTGGCTATCCTGCGCGACGCGGGCATCGTGCATCGGGAAGTCAGCGCGGCGCAGTGCGTCGAGATCGAGCCGGGTTTGCGCTGGGCGCGTCAGACACCACTCGCGGGTCTCTACCTCCCCGACGACGAAGCCGGCGATTGCGCCCGCTTCACCCGCGAACTTCGTGCGATCTGCGAGCGCAACGGTGTGCAGTTCCGCTTCGACACACGCGTCGCAGCACTCGATGTGCAAGGCGGTGCAGCGCGCGGTGTGCGTATCGAGAGTGAACGCGGCCGTGAGACGTTGCAAGCGGATGCGGTGGTCGTGGCGCTGGGCGTCGACAGTGCGGCGCTGCTCGCGCCGCTTGGCGTGAAAGTGCCGCTCTACCCGGTCAAAGGCTATTCGGCGACATTGCCCGTCACCGACGAAGAAAAAGCCCCGCATGCGGCCCTGATGGACGAGTCGCTGAAAACGGCGATCACGCGCTTCGGCACCAACCTGCGCGTGGCCGGCACCGCGGAACTCGGCAATCACCAGACAACCCTGCGCGAGCAGGCCTTGCAAACGCTGATGAAAGTGCTCAGCGACTGGTTTCCGCACGCGGCCAATCCGACTTCCGCGCACTTCTGGGTGGGCCGCCGTCCTATGACGCCCGATGGCGCGCCGTTACTCGGTCCGTCCGGCGTGGACAATCTCTGGCTGAACGTCGGGCACGGTTCAACGGGTTGGGCAATGTCGATGGGTTCGGGCCGCGTGGTCGCGGATTTGATTACGCATCACAAGCCGGAGATCGATCTCGACGGACTGACGCTGGCGCGCTATCGGAAATGACCGCGGGCAGACGTTAAAAAGCCGGGTCACCCTTCCAGGTGCCCGGCTTTGTTTTCTACCGCTTTGGTGTACTGCTTATGTACCGCTTTGTCGTCTCCACCTCGTCCTGCAAGTATTAGCTGGTTTCTGCGCCAACAGGCGCAAACCAACCTGAGACGTTAGCGCGGCAGTTCCGAATGACCCATCAGGAACGCGTCGACCGAACGTGCGCACTGACGGCCTTCGCGAATCGCCCACACCACCAGCGACTGACCACGACGCATATCGCCCGCGGTGAAGACCTTGTCCACCGACGTGTAATACGCCTTGTCGCCTTCGGTCGCAGCACGCACGTTGCCGCGGTTGTCCTTATCGACGCCAAACGCTTCGAGCACCGGCGACACCGGTTGCGTGAAGCCCATCGCGAGCAGCACCAGATCGGCCTTCATTTCGAATTCCGAGTTCGGCACTTCCTGCATCTTGCCGTCCTTCCATTCGACGCGCGCGGCGATCAGCTTCTCGACCTTGCCGTTCTTGCCTTCGAGGCGCTTGGTCGCAACCGCCCAATCGCGCGAGCAGCCTTCGTCATGTGACGACGACGTGCGCAGCTTGATCGGCCAGTACGGCCACACGAGCGGCTTGTTCTCTTCTTCCGGCGGTTGCGGCAGCAGTTCGAATTGCGTGACGCTCTTCGCGCCATGACGGTTCGACGTACCGACGCAGTCCGAACCCGTATCGCCGCCACCGATCACGACCACGTGCTTGCCCTTGGCGAGCAGCTGGTTCACGACCTTGTCGCCGGCGTTGACCTTGTTCTGCTGCGGCAGGAATTCCATCGCGTAGTGGATGCCTTCCAGCTCACGGCCCGGCACCGGCAGATCACGCGGCGTTTCAGAACCGCCGGCGATCACCACCGCGTCGAACTGTTCTTTCAGCTCGGCCGGGGTGATCGTTTCCTTCGCCGTATTACCGATGTGTGCCGGCAGCGAATCCGCACGGCCGATGAACACGTTAGCGCGGAACGTGACACCTTCGGCTTCCATCTGGCGCATGCGGCGATCGATCAGCCACTTTTCCAGCTTGAAGTCAGGAATGCCGTAACGCAGCAAGCCGCCGATACGGTCATTCTTTTCGAACACGGTTACATCGTGCCCCGCACGCCCGAGTTGCTGCGCGACGGCCAAGCCGGCGGGGCCAGAACCGACCACCGCGACCTTCTTGCCGGTCTTGTGCTTCGGCGGCAGCGGCGCAACCCAACCTTCGGTCCACGCTTTGTCGATGATCGCGTGTTCGATCGATTTGATGCCGACCGCGTCGTCGTTGATGCCGAGCGTGCACGCCGCTTCGCACGGCGCCGGGCAGATGCGGCCCGTGAACTCGGGGAAGTTGTTCGTCGAGTGCAGCACTTCAATCGCAGTCTTCCAGTCCTGGTGGAACACCAGGTCGTTGAAGTCCGGGATGATGTTGTTCACCGGGCAGCCGTTGTTGCAGAACGGAATACCGCAGTCCATGCAACGCGCACCCTGGATCTTCGCTTCGTCGTCGGTCAGTGCCGCAACGAATTCCTTGTAATGCTTCACACGCGTGAGCGGAGCTTCGTACGCCTCGTGGCGGCGCTCGAACTCGAGAAAACCGGTTGCCTTGCCCATGTGGTTCTCTTCTCTATCTGTATCAGGTGAGGTGATCTACACCCGCCGCACGTCGAATAATCGAGAGGCGGCGGGTACGGCTAAATGTGACGTCTTCTGCGCTGATGATCAGCAAAGTTGCTTGCGACAACTCAGGCTGCGAGCACTTCCTTGTTCGCCTTCTTCGCTGCCATCTCGCCCAGCGCGCGCTTGTATTCGGTCGGGAACACCTTCACGAATTGACGGCGCGACGCATCCCAGTTTTCGAGCAGCGCCTTTGCACGCGGCGAACCCGTGAACTGGAAGTGACGTTCGATGAGCCCCTTCAGCAGGGCTTCATCGGTTGCGCCGCTGTGCCACAAGCCCTTGTCGACCGTGCGTTCCTGTTCGGCCTGTTGCAGCACCGGATCGAGCGCGACCATCGACTTGTTGCACTTGCCGGCAAACGTGCTGTCCGGGTCGTACACGTAAGCGATACCGCCCGACATGCCCGCCGCGAAGTTACGACCCGTTTCGCCGAGCACGACAACCGTGCCGCCCGTCATGTATTCGCAACCGTGGTCGCCGGTACCTTCGACAACCGCCGTCGCACCGGAGTTACGCACGCAGAAGCGCTCGCCGGCGACGCCGCGGAAGAACGCTTCGCCTTCGATCGCGCCATACATCACCGTGTTGCCACAGATGATGTTTTCTTCCGACTTGCCGCGGAAATCGTTGGTCGGACGAATGATGATGCGCCCACCCGAGAGACCCTTGCCGACGTAGTCGTTACCATCGCCGACCAGATCCAGCGTGACGCCTCTCGCGAGGAACGCGCCGAAGCTCTGGCCCGCGGTGCCCTTCAACTGGATGTGAATCGTGTCGTCAGGCAGGCCGTCGTGGCCGTACTTCTTCGCGATCGTGCCGGACAGCATCGCACCGACCGTACGGTTCACGTTGCGCACCGGCTGGATGAACGAGACGTGCTCGCCCTTCTCGATCGCGGCCTTCGACTTCTCGATCAGCACGTGATCCAGCGCCTTCTCGAGACCGTGGTCCTGCACGTCGACGTGCTTGCGTGCGACTTCAGCCGAAACCTGCGGCTGATAGAACACGCGCGAGAAGTCGAGACCCTTCGCCTTCCAGTGTTCGACGCCCTTCTTCATGTCGAGCAGTTCGGCGTGGCCGATCAGATCTTCGAACTTGCGGATGCCCAGTTGCGCCATGATTTCGCGCGCTTCTTCCGCAACGAAGAAGAAGAAGTTGACGACGTGTTCCGGCTGGCCCTGGAACTTCGCACGCAGCACCGGATCTTGCGTCGCGACGCCGACCGGGCAGGTGTTCAGGTGGCACTTGCGCATCATGATGCAGCCTTCGACGACGAGCGGCGCCGTCGCGAAGCCGAACTCGTCCGCACCCAGCAGCGCGCCGATCACGACGTCGCGGCCGGTTTTCATCTGACCGTCGGCCTGCACCCGGATGCGCCCGCGCAGCTGGTTCAGCACCAGCGTTTGCTGCGTTTCAGCGAGACCCAGTTCCCACGGCGTGCCGGCATGCTTCACCGACGACAGCGGCGACGCACCCGTGCCGCCGTCATGGCCGGCGATCACGACGTGATCGGCCTTCGCCTTGGCAACACCGGCAGCAACCGTACCGACGCCCGATTCCGACACCAGCTTCACCGAAATGCTCGCCGCCGAGTTGGCGTTCTTCAGATCGTGAATCAGTTGCGCCAGATCTTCAATCGAGTAGATGTCATGGTGCGGCGGCGGCGAAATCAGGCCAACACCCGGCACCGAGTAACGCAGCTTGCCGATGTATTCCGACACCTTGTGGCCCGGCAACTGACCGCCTTCGCCCGGCTTTGCGCCTTGCGCCATCTTGATCTGGATCTGATCGGCCGACGCGAGATATTCCGCCGTCACGCCGAAACGGCCCGATGCCACCTGCTTGATCTTCGAGCGCAGCGAATCGCCGTCCTTCAGCGGAATGTCGACAACGACCTCGTCACCGATCAGCGACTTCATCGTGTCGCCGTTCTTGATTGGAATGCCGCGCAGTTCGTTGCGATAACGGTTCACGTCCTCGCCGCCTTCGCCGGTGTTCGACTTACCGCCGATGCGGTTCATCGCGACAGCCAGCGTGGCGTGGGCTTCGGTCGAAATCGAGCCCAGCGACATGGCGCCGGTAGCGAAACGCTTGACGATATCTTTCGCCGATTCGACTTCGTCGAGCGGGATCGCCCTGGTCGGATCGAACTTGAATTCGAACAGGCCGCGGAACGTCATGTGACGCTTGGTCTGATCGTTGATCAGATGCGCGTATTCCTTATACGTCTGGTACGAGTTGCTACGTGCCGAGTGCTGCAGCTTGGCGATCGCATCCGGCGTCCACATGTGTTCTTCGCCACGCACGCGGTACGCATACTCGCCACCCGCGTCGAGCATGTTCGCGAGCACCGGGTTGTCGCCGAACGCGTCGCGATGCAGACGGATCGCTTCTTCCGCGACGTCGAACAGGCCGATACCGCCGACCTTCGACGAGGTGCCCTTGAAGTACTTCGACACCAGATCTTCAGCCAGACCGACGGCTTCGAAAATTTGCGCGCCGGTGTACGACATGTAGGTCGAAATGCCCATCTTCGACATGACCTTCTGCAGGCCCTTGCCGACTGCCTTGGTAAAGTTGTAGACCGCCTTTTCCGGTGACAGGTCACCCTTCAGGCCCGCAGCGAGCTGGCTGAGCGTTTCCATTGCGAGGTACGGGTGCACGGCTTCCGCGCCGTAGCCCGCGAGCAACGCGAAGTGGTGCGTTTCACGCGCCGAGCCGGTTTCCACAACCAGGCCCGCGCTCGTGCGCAGACCGTGCTGGACGAGGTGCGTATGGATCGCGGCGGTGGCCAGCAATGCCGGGATCGCGACATTGTCGCGGTCGGTCTTGCGGTCCGACACGATCAGCATGTTGTAGCCGGACTTGACCGCATCCACGGCTTCCGCGCACAGCGAAGCCAGACGCGCCTCGATACCTTCCTTGCCCCACGCCACCGGATAGCAGATGTTCAGTTCGTACGAGCTGAACTTGCCGCCCGTGTACTGATCGATCTCGCGGATCTTTGCGATGTCCTTGAAGTCGAGCACCGGCTGCGACACTTCGAGACGCATCGGCGGGTTGATGTTGTTCGTGTCCAGCAGGTTCGGCTTCGGACCGACGAACGACACCAGCGACATCACCATGTTTTCACGGATGGGGTCGATCGGCGGGTTCGTGACTTGCGCGAACAGCTGCTTGAAGTAGTGATAGAGCGTCTTGTTCTTGTTGGACATGACCGCCAGCGGCGAGTCGTTGCCCATCGAACCGACGGCTTCTTCGCCGGCTTGCGCCATCGGCGCCATCAGGAACTTGAGGTCTTCCTGCGTGTAGCCGAACGCCTGCTGACGATCCAGCAAGGCAGCGGGTTCGCGGCGTTCCGTCGCGACGTCTTCGGCCTTCGGCTCGATTTCGTCGAGCTTGATCCGGACCGCGTCGATCCAGCTCTTGTATGGCTTGGCGTTGGCAAGGTTGTCCTTCAGTTCCTTGTCGTCGATGATGCGGCCGTGCTCCATGTCGATCAGGAACATCTTGCCCGGCTGCAGACGCCACTTCTTGACGATCTTCGACTCGGGAATCACCAACGTGCCCGCTTCCGACGCCATGATGACGAGTTCGTCGTCGGTAATGATGTAGCGTGCCGGACGCAGGCCGTTACGGTCGAGCGTCGCGCCGATCTGGCGGCCGTCGGTAAAGGCGATCGCAGCGGGGCCGTCCCACGGCTCCATCATCGCGGCGTGGTATTCGTAGAACGCGCGGCGGTTCTCGTCCATCAGCGTGTGCTGTTCCCAGGCTTCCGGGATCATCATCATCATTGCATGGACGAGCGGGTAGCCAGCCATCACCAGCAGTTCGAGACAGTTGTCGAACGAGGCGGTGTCGGATTGGCCCGGGTAGATCAGCGGCCACAGCTTCGGCAGGTCGTCGCCGAGTACGTGCGAGGCGATCGCGCCGGTACGGGCGTTCAGCCAGTTGACGTTGCCCTTCACCGTGTTGATTTCACCGTTGTGGGCAATCATGCGGTACGGGTGAGCCAGTTCCCACGCCGGGAACGTGTTGGTCGAGAAGCGTTGGTGCACCAACGCCAGCGCCGACACCGTGCGCTCGTCCTGCAGGTCGCGGTAATACACGCCGACCTGGCCTGCCAGCAGCAGACCCTTATAGACGACCGTGCGCGCCGACATGGACGGCACGAAGTATTCCTTGCCGTGCTGGAGCTTGAGCGCCTGGATACGGTGGCTCGCGGTCTTGCGGATCACATACAGCTTCCGCTCGAGCGCGTCGGTCACCATGATGTCCTTGCCGCGGCCGATAAAGATCTGACGGATCAGCGGCTCGCTCGCCTTGACGGTGGGCGAAATCGGCATGGTGTGGTCGACCGGCACGTCGCGCCAGCCCAGCACGACCTGGCCTTCGGCCTTCACCGTCCGTTCCAGCTCCTGTTCGCATGCGAGACGCGATGCGTGTTCTTTCGGCAGGAAGACCATGCCGACGCCGTACTCGCCGTTCGGGGGCAGCACCACGCCCTGCTTGGCCATTTCCTCACGATAGAAACCGTCCGGGATCTGGATCAGGATGCCCGCGCCGTCGCCCATCAGCGGATCGGCGCCGACGGCGCCCCGGTGGTCGAGGTTTTCGAGAATCTTCAGGCCTTGCTCGATGATCTCGTGGCTTTTCTTGCCCTTGATATGGGCAACGAAACCGACGCCGCAGGCGTCATGTTCGTTTTGCGGGTCGTACAGACCCTGCGCGGCGGGAACCGGGTGAGTCGGTTGCTGGTGGTCGTTCATGGGGACACCGTCTGTGAGGGGCCGGACAGGCCGTTAAACCGTTTTTCTATTGCCGCAGCTCGCACCGCAACCGCGTCGGCGACTCAGCACGCTTGATGCTACGCGTATCAAAATCCGCCGGAATTCGGAATATACGCGACGAATCAATGGAATAGCAAATAAAACGTGATGATCGATCCCTAATTATCAAGTTGGTGCATTGCGGGAGTTTTTTATTAGTGTCATATCATAAAGGTGCAAAAGAAAACGGCATACGAAGATGCCGTTCCGGGTGCGGCCCTTTGATGTGAAACGCTTTATTGCGTCTGTGGCGTTTCGCGCACCTTGCGCGGCCGCCCACGCGGCAACGGAGAAACGCGCCGGTTGGCGGCACGCGCCGCCCATTCGCGGTAGGTATCGCTGCCCAGAACCCAGCCTTTCAGGGTGGCCTGCTGAAGCTGACTGGCTTCGCGTTCGTCGAGCGGCTGCTCGCACAGTTCACGGTAAGCGCGCTGCCGTTCGAATGGCGTATTGCCGAGCGACCAGTACAACGGATGGTCGGTAATCAGGCTGTCGAGCGTCAGGCCGATGTGATGGCGATAACTCGACCAGCGGTAGTCCTCCGGCGCGCTCACCAGCCCGGCGCGCACCGGCGACATCTCGACAACGCGGCTCGCCAGCAGGAAATACCGCTCGCCTTCGATTACCGTGGCACGGTAGCGACCCTCCCACAGTGTGCCGCGGCGCGCATAACGCCGGTTGAAGTGCGCAACGTAGCGGCGCCCCACTGCCTGCATGGCCTTCGGCAGGCTCGACTCCTCAGTGGGCGTGACGAGCAGTTGGACTGAGCCCGGCATCAACGCATACGCGTGGATGGACAAGTGATGGTCGCGTGAAGCCGCTTTCAAACAGTCGATGAAAAGCTCGTAGTCCTGGTCGTCGACAAATGCGGGCTGCTGATCGAGTCCACGGAGGATGACGTGCTGCGGCTGGTCAGGGACATAGAGACGTGCAAGCCGTGCCATGCTGGAGTATCCAATAGTCGCGTTGGTACATACCCGAAGGTCCGAAGAACCGTGCGCGCCCGGGGTTCGGCGCAGCACGGCTAAGCCAGAAACCGCGCGGAGCCTAGGGAGAAAGCTCTAACCGCCGCGTATGGTTTGTTTCAAACGTTGTAGTCATAATGAGCGGGCCTTTTCTGGAGGAGCACATATGAAATTAAAACAGGCCGTAACGGGGATCGCGGCGCTAGCCTGCATGAGCACAGCAGCGCACGCGCAATCGGCCGGCAGCTTTTACGTCACGACAGGCTGGTTCCATCTTGCGCCTCAATCGAGCAGCGACCCGTTGAGAGTGACAAGCATAGGCGGCAGCCCGACCAACATCACCGAACCCAACACCGGCGCATCACTGAGTTCGGCCGATACTATCGGCCTGACCGCCGGCTACTTCATCACCGATCACATCGCCACCGAATTCGTGATCGGCTATCCGCCTTCGTTCGACCTGAACGGCACGGGTAGCCTCGAACAATTCGGCAAGCTCGGTCAGGCAAAACAGTGGAGCCCGACTCTGCTGTTCAAGTACTACTTCAACGCTCCGACCGCCACGTTCCGCCCGTATCTCGGCGTTGGTGTGAGCCGCATCTGGTTCTCCGACGAAAGGATCACCAACAGCGCATTCGAAGCAAACGTCCTGCATGGTCCGACCAGTGTCACTACGGATAGTTCGTGGGAGCCGGTGTTTAATGCGGGTTTCACCTATGCGTTCAACCAGCATTGGTTCGCGGGCGTCTCGATTTCGTACCTGCCGCTCAGCACAACCGCCAAGCTGAACACCGCTGCAAGCACGCCGGTCGGAACGCTGAATGTGCAATCGCAAACCAAGATCAAGCTGAACCCGATCGTTACCTACGTCAACATCGGTTACCGTTTCTAACGCGTCACGAAATTGGGGCCGTTAAGTTAGGGTAGTCGAATTTTCGTGGCTTGGACAACGCTGTCATATATCAAATGGCGGCGTTTTTTATTTTGGGCTCGCTTCGAGAGACGGTTCGCGACGTGCGGAAGTCAGTCACGCAGCGGGCAGGCGGGGGTGTTTGTAAATTTGACCCGCTATCGGGTCGGCCCGTGCAATATCTGCTGAGGAATGTGCATCGGCGCCACGGTGCATAGGGGCTGCCGGTTTGGCACCGAAGTTGCGTCCCCAAGGTGTTTCCCGCGTGGCAACGTGTCTGTGTGACAGCGTGGGATCTTTTCACCCTCATCGACGGAGCGACCATGACAGCACTTCCGAACACACGAGACGCCCTCGGCGAATCCTGGACGACCACCAGCCGCCGTGCGCGGCGTATCGCTCGCCATAGCCGCCATGCGGCCGAAGATATCGCAGGTGAACTGCGCCACCTGATGTCGGAGCTGGAGTCCACCCTGGCAGACGGGACCCAGGCTGACGCCGTGGCGCTGCGCGGCAAATTGCGCAAGCAGCTCGACACCGCGCGTGCCCGCTTGAACGACACCCGCGAAGCCATGGGTGAACGCGCCGAAGTGGCAATCTCCGATGCCGACGACTATGTGCACGAAAACCCGTGGCAGACAATCGCGATCGTCGGCGGCGTTGCGCTGATCGCGGGCGCGCTGTTCGCGTCGCGGCTGCGCTAGGCGGATTGTGCTGAGCCGGCTGCACTGAACGGCGAGACGGGGCGCCGCGCCGGCCGCTTTGATTGCGGAAATGGAATTGCGCCGGCATTGGATTTCAGTGCCGGCGTCTGCTAGCGCGCGGTCCTGCATCAACGTTCGCCCGCGGCTGCCGATGCTCACCCAGCCTTGCCCCCACGCGGGCGCCGGTTTGCGCCGCGCTTATCGAGCAACAACACCCGCTGGCGCCAATTGGGTCAGTTGTCGTCGATCACGAACAGCCGCTGATACTCCTTCACTGCATATCGATCCGTCATACCCGCGATGTAGTGGGCAATCAGGCGCGGTTGCAACGACGCGTCCGTGGACTGATAGCTGGGTGGCAATAGCCGCGAATCTTCCGTGAACGCGTCGAACAGGCCGGCCACCACGCGGCGCGCCTTGTTAGCCATACGCATGACGCGATAGTGGCGGTACAGGTTCTTGAATAGAAAACGCTTGAGCGCCGCTGCCTGCGCGGCGATCGCTTCGCTATGCGCGACCAGCGGTGGCGCGGCACGCACCGCGTCCACCGAGTCTGGCGCGTGCCGGGCAAGATTGAGCGCGGTCGTATCGATCAAGTCGACGATCAGCGTATTGATAATGCGGCGCACGGTCTCGTGAATCAGCCGGCGCCCTTCGATTTCCGGGAAATCGCCACGTGCCGCCGCGTAGTGCGTCTGCCATAGCTCCACTTCAGCAAGCTGCGCCACGGTGAGCAAGCCCGAGCGCAAACCGTCGTCGACATCGTGATTGTTGTACGCGATCTCATCGGCGACATTGGCAATCTGCGCCTCGATGGAAGGCTGCCGCCCATCCAGAAAACGCTCGCCGAGCGCGCCGAGCCGCCGCGCATTCTCGCGCGAGCAGTGCTTAAGAATGCCTTCCCGCGTTTCGAAGCAGAGGTTCAGGCCATTGAACGCGCCGTAGTGCTCTTCCAGATCGTCGACCACCGCGAGGCTTTGCAGGTTGTGCTCGAAGCCGCCATGTTCGCGCATACATTCGTTCAGCGCATCCTGGCCCGCGTGGCCGAACGGCGTATGGCCAAGATCGTGCGCAAGCGAAATGGCTTCGACGAGGTCTTCGTTGACCCGCAGATTGCGAGCGACGGACCGGGCAATCTGCGCGACTTCCAGGCTATGGGTGAGTCGCGTGCGAAACAGATCGCCCTCGTGATTCACGAATACCTGCGTTTTGTATTCAAGTCGGCGGAACGCCGTCGAGTGGACAATGCGATCACGGTCACGCTGGAATTCCGTGCGCGCGCTGGGCGCGGCTTCAGGATAGCGGCGGCCGCGCGATTGAGAGGAATATGCGGCATATGGCGCGAGATGCGCTTCGAGTGCGTCCTGCGACGGCACGCCGCTCACGGGCGTGCCTGCCGGGCCATGCTTTACATCGTCGCTGCGCCTGTCAGTCACCGGATTCTCCGAAACATGGGGGCGCCTCATGACGCTGGTGCACAGAGCTTTGCTGCAGTGCCTTGTCGTTTCTAAACGGCAGCGGCCAGCGTGGCGTGCACCTCGGCGTCGGGCGCCTGGGTGATCAGCGTCTCACCGAAACGCTTCAGCAGAATGAATTTGATCGCGCCGGCTTCCGCCTTCTTGTCGACCCGCATCAGTTCGACATAACGCGAATCGCCGAGCGCGGGCGCCCGGGTGGGCAGATGCGCGGCAACGATCACGTCGACGAGGCGCTTGCGGGCCGCTTCGTCGAGGTAGCCCATGCGCACGGACAGGTCCGCCGCCATCACCATCCCGCAGCCAACCGCCTCGCCGTGCAACCACTCACCGTAGCCGAGTCCGGCTTCGATCGCATGGCCGAAGGTATGGCCAAAATTGAGGATCGCGCGCAGCCCGCCTTCGCGCTCGTCTTGCGCCACGACCGACGCTTTGATCTCGCACGAGCGCTTGACCGCCTCGGCCAACACGTCCGGCTCGCAGCGATTGAGCGCCTCGATATTTGCTTCGATCCAGCCGAAGAAACCGGCATCGGCAATCGCGCCGGTCTTGATTACTTCAGCTACGCCCGCGGCCAGTTCGCGCGCCGGCAGCGTGCGCAACGCGCCGATGTCGGCGATCACGGTCTGCGGCTGGTAGAACGCGCCGATCATGTTCTTGCCGAGCGGATGGTTGATGCCCGTCTTGCCGCCCACCGACGAATCGACCTGCGACAGCAAAGTGGTCGGCACCTGGATAAACGGCACGCCGCGCATGTAGCAGGCCGCGGCAAACCCCGTCATGTCGCCAATCACGCCGCCGCCCAAGGCGATCAGCGTGGTCTTGCGATCGGCGCGCGAGCCCAGCAGCGCGTCGAAAATCAGATTCAGCGTTTCGAGGTTCTTGTACGCTTCACCGTCCGGCAGAACAACCGTGGAGACTTGCTTGCCGAGCGGTGCAAGTGCCGCGCGCAGCTGGTCGCCGTAGAGCGGATCGACCGTGGTGTTCGTGACGATCGTGACCGAGCTGCCTGCGATATGCGGCGCGAACAACGCGGTCTGGCCGATCAGATCGGCACCGATATGGATGGGGTAGGCGCGCTCGCCCAGTTCGACATTGACGGTAATCATACGGTCCATTATGAAGCAGGATGTTTGGCGACGCCGGCCATCTCGAGCTGCATCAGAACCATATTGACGAGTCCGTTGACCGAAGGCCGGCCAGTTTCGATCACAAAGTGCGCGCATTCCCGGTATAGCGGATCGCGTACTTCGTAGAGCGCCTCGAGGCGCGCTTTGGGGTCTTCAGTCTGCAAAAGCGGGCGGTTCTTGTCGCGCCGGGTGCGTAGCCACAGATCATGGGGATTGGCGCGCAAATAGATCACCACGCCCCGATTTTGCAGCGCTTCGCGGTTTTCCGGCCGCAACACCGCGCCGCCGCCCGTGGCCAGCACGATATTGTCGCGTCCGGTCAGGTCGGAAATCACGTGCGCCTCGCGATCGCGAAAGCCCGCTTCGCCTTCCAGCTCGAAGATCACCGGGATGCGCGCGCCCGTGCGCACCTCGATTTCGTGATCGGAATCGAAGAACGGGCGATCGAGACGGCGCGCAATGGCCCGGCCCACGGTGGTTTTGCCTGCCCCCATGAGCCCTACAAAAAATACATTGGCGTGTGCGTCCCGCGCTTGCAACGGTGTCCTCTGGCTAATCCGGTATGGTTCGTGCCGCAGCTTACTGGCAAAGCGGCTGCCTTGTCGAGCCTGCAGGCCGCTGCTGGGCAGCGGCGGCAGCGTGCCCCTAATTTGTCTGAACGACGCGCGGCGTGATGAAAACTGCCAGTTCACTGCGCTGGTCCCGATGGGCCCGATGGCGAAAAAGCGCGCCTAGAACCGGTATTTTGCCCAGGACCGGCACCCGCGTCACATCGTCCCGGTCGTCGGTCGCGTAAATTCCGCCGATCGACACCGTACCACCATCCTCGACTTCGACGCGCGTTTGCACGTGTTTAGTGTTGATTGCGGGCCCGGCGTCGGTCTGCTCGCCGACGCTGTCTTTGGCGACGTCGAGGTCCAGCACCACGCGGCCGTCCGGCATGATTTGCGGCTCGACCTCCAGTTTGAGCGTGGCGCGGCGAAACTGCACGCCTGACACGCCCTGCCCGACTTTCGCCTGATAGGGCAACTCGGTGCCCTGCTCGACGACCGCTTTCATCCGGTCCGCCGTCACAACCCGGGGGCTTGAGACGATTTCACCGCGCCCTTCGGCCTCCAGCGCGCTCAGTTCGATGTTCAGGAGCCGCGTCGCCCCGGCTGCGAACAAGGTCAGGCCGGCAGTGGCGGCGTCGAAACCGGAAATCGGCCGCGCCGACAGATCGTACACGGCGCCGTCCTTGCCACCCGTCAAGCCACGGGCAGTGCCGTCAGCGTTGGCGGCCGCCATGGAAAGCCGCATGCCGAGATTGCGCGAAAACCCATGCTCGCCCTCGACGATACGCGCTTCGATCAATACCTGACGGGTCGGCCGGTCGACGGAGGCAAGCAACGCCGTGATTTGCGCGAGGCGTCCTTCGAGATCTGTGACGAACAGCAGGTTGGTGCGCGGATCGGCTGTCGCGGCGCCGCGTTTGGATAGCACGCGCTGGTTTCCGGCGCCGGTCAGCAGGCGCCGCACATCCTCGGCGCGCGCGTAGTGCAGTTCGAACGTGCGGCTCGCGAGCGGCTCAAGATCGGCCGCCCGGGCATGCGCTTCGAAACGCTGCCGCTCACGCGTGGCCAGATCCGCAATCGGCGCGACCCAGATCACGTTGCCGTGACGCTCCATCGCCAGCCCGTTGACGTCGAGCAAGGTATCGAATGCGGTACGCCACGGCACCTTGTCGAGTCGCAGTGACACGGCGCCGCGTACTCTCTCGCTGGCGACGATGTTCAGTCCAGTGAACTGGGCGAACGCGTTGAGCACTGCGCCGAGTTCGGCGCGCTGGAAATTAAGCGAGATCGGTTTGTCGTCGGCGGCGAGTTTGGCGTCTGCAGGCGTTTTCGGCGCGTCGCTCAGGCGCGCAAGCGGAGGCAGCGGCACCGGCGGCCCTTCGAGCGCAGAAGTTCCGGTGACGTCATCGCGCGCGGAGGCTGCCGATTGCCTCCGTAGCGGCACTGAACCGTCTGCGTCGCCAGCCAGGTCGTCGGAGCGTCCGATGCCGGCGGTTGCCGCCGCTCTCGACATGCCGGGCTCGTCGGCGGAATCGTCGTGGAATGGGTTGGGTAATTCGGCAGCGATGCCACGCGGCAGCGGCGGCACATCGTGTCGAGCATCAAGCGGCGCAATGGCGTCGTCGAGCGGCATATATGCGGGCAGCGGCGGCAGCGGTGCGGTCGAAGCACGCACGATACCGGCGCTTATCACCATGCCAGCGACGAGGCCGCGTATCAGGCTATGAAGCCTCCTGTGACGCGTACCGCGGACCGGACTGTGAAGCGGGCCTCCACGCACGCATCCAAACAGACCACGGCACACACCAAGACCAAAACACACACGAACGCCGACGCGCGACGCAGCAAGACCGAACGGCTTCATCAGCCTCATCAGGACGCCTCCGTCAGTGCCAGCGTGCGAGTCGCGCCGCCGTTGGCCAGCGTGATGCTGAGTGCGTCGAGCCGCGTAACGCGCTCGATACCGAGTTGCTGCCCCGACACGACAGTGGTCGCGCCATCTGGCGTATCGAGCAAAGCCAGCCCGCGTGTGCGATCGTGCAGCAAACCGACCAGCCGCAGTTGCGAAGCGTCAGGCTGCTGCTCGCCGGACGCGAGTATCTGCGGAAGCGAGAATGGGTCGAAGAACACGACGTCTTCTTCGTCGTCCGAGTCGAGACTATCGTCGGCAAACGCATCCGCAGTGGCAGTTGAAAGCACCGGTCTCAGCGCGCTGAATACATGCAGCGTTGCCCTCACCGCTAACGAAGCGCCATCGCGGTTCACCATCACGTCGATGGGAACGATTAGCACCGGCAGATCCGACAGGCCGCGCAGGAATGCCATCAGGTGTACGAAATCGGTGTGCGCAGTGAGCCGTATAGGACGCATGCCTTCGGCGCCCGAACCGCTCGCGGCGCCCGGCTCTACGGAAAGCAAGGAGACGTTATTCTGAGCCGCGAGTTCGGACACGATGCGCACATCGTCCGCAGAGGTCCATGACGCTGACAACCGCGCGCCCGGCGTAGCGGCAACTTGCCGGCGCAGCGTGGGCAATTGCGCCAGCGCACGGCGCGCATCCGCGAGATGCTGCGTGGCCGCCTCCAATGCCGTACGGCTTGCCTCGACCCCACCGAGATCGGCCACAACCCAGCCGTGCACGCCCAGTCCGAATACCACCGCAGCGATCAGCACGGCGACCACCCAACGGCGCCGACGACTCCATGCCGCGAAGGGCAAGCGCGCACGCTTCGTCCACTGGGAAAAAGAAGGCCGCGCGTTTGTCGCGCCGCCGAACTCGACAAAAGTCGTACTCATTTCGCACCTCCTGATTGTTCAGACTTCATGGGACGCTGCGCCGCAAAGCCGGACGTGTGGGCCGTTTTCTGCGGCGACGGGTCCCAGCGCAGGTGTGCTCCAAATTCGATAGGGCCGGTAACGCCGGCCGCCGCAACGGCATTGCTGCGCGGTGTCGAGCGATGCAGATCGCTCACCTCCGCGCCCGTCACGCCGTGGATCGCGCTCAGGCGTTTGAGCCACTCGGCCGACGCGATATGTCCGCGCGAGGTTGCGAGCAACTCTGTCTCATGCTCGCGCTGGCGCAATTGCTGCAACACCACGCCATCACCGGGTTCAAAACTCAACGCATCCAGCAGATCGCGCAAATGCGTAAGCGGTCCGGACAAGGTCATCGCACGCGCCGCGCCTTTGCGTTGTTCGTCTTGCGTCCGCAGTAATCTGGCGTGCTCCGCGAGCGGCATGGCCAGTTGCGTGAGCGATTGTTCGATCGATGCACGCCGCGAATCGATCTGTGCCTTTTCGAATGCCTGCCACCCAACTATCGCGAGCACAGCCGCAAAACCGGTGAGCGCGGCGGCAACCCATTCAAACAAACGCCGCCCGCGCGCGAGCCGCGCATTGCGCTGCCTGTACGGCAGCAGATTGAAGCCGCCGAGCCACGGCCGTGCGAGGCCCGCGCCACGCGTAAACGCTCGCGTGTTCGGGGCCGCCGCATCCAGACAGGAACGCAGGCCGCGCATCATTCGAGCACCCCGCGCAGTGCAAGTCCGAATGCGACTGCGGCGGCAGGCTCGTGCAGCAACGGATCGTGCAATTGACGCGCGAACCCGCCAAGCGCCGCACATTCGAACGGCAGCACAGTGCAGCCCAATACGTCGGCTATATCCGCAATCGAGAAACCCACGCCGTCGAGCAAATCGACCTCGCCGCTCAACAACGCGCAATCGAGTACGGGGCCGTGGACGAGATCGCGCAACGCGTCGGCGAGATCGGTGTGCTCGGGCGCCGGGTAGCGCATTTCACCGGCCAGGCAATCGTCGACGAGGCGCCAGCCGTACACGCCGTCCGCGCCAATCCACAGCGCGACATAGGGCTCGTGCGGATCGATTTCGTGGCTCGCCGCGTAACGCATTGCGCGCAAAGCCGCATGCGGCTCGCCATCAACCACGGTGAGCGAGATACCGGCGGTCGCTGCGCATTCGATACGCGCTTCGAGATGCTGGCGTGCTGTTGCGGCGATCGTCACCGAACGAATCGGCGAACGCGTTTCGTCGACGAACCAGTCGACAGCCAATGCATGTCGCTCGAGACCTGCTATACGCTCGACTTCGCTCATCACCGCTGGCTCGAGTTCGGCGAGTTCATGACCACCGTCGTCCCGGCAACCGCTCAGCGCGGCGAGTTGTGTAAATGGCACTGTAGTTGTCAACGTGGCCGAGGCGGGCAGCGCCATCGCGCATCGCAACGCCTGCGTCGCACACGCGTGCGGCAGATCGGCGAATGCGTCGCGCAACGCGCGCGCCACCGCATGCCGGTCGGCGATCTCCGTGCCGGCCATTGCACCGGCGCCAAGCGGCACAGTGCACGCGTATTCGATATGTAGCGCACGTGTGCGCGAATGCTGACTCACCACGACCAGGCGCACTGCCTGCGAACCCACATCGATTCCCGCAGCAAAACGCTGCGCCCCGAGTTGCACACCTTGAAGCCACGAATTTTTGAACGTCATCACGCCCTCCCTCAGACTCACGCGGCGAACCATTCGAACGCGAGTAACGAGGAAGAATTGTGCGTAGCCGCGCCGTCGCGCGACACTCAGCCGAATGGCTAACGTTGCGCGACGTGCGCCCCGCACGCCATCAAAGCGTCTACAGTGAAGTCATTCCTGCGCGGCACGCCGACTTGTCAAGAACTGTCAGTAAGCATGCCGAAAGCTGAAAAGCGAGGCGGCTATAATCACGGGACTGTTTTTTGGTGCCCATATGCAATCCACGTCTCCTACGTCCCCGCCGCCTGCGCCGCAGAAGCGCAAGCGCCCCTTGTGGCTCAAGCTCATCATCGGCTTTGTGGGTCTTATCGTCGCGGGCATCCTGTGCGTGCTGCTGGTGCTCGGTTATGCGCTGGTGGTAGCAACGCCGAACCTGCCGTCGCTCGATGCGCTGACCGACTACCGGCCGAAGGTGCCATTGCGCATCTATACGGCCGACCACGTGTTGATCGGCGAATTCGGTGAAGAGCGGCGTGACATCGTCCATATCCAGGACGTGCCTGACAGCCTGAAGAAAGCCGTGCTGGCGATCGAAGACGCGCGCTTCTACGATCACGGCGGTGTCGACCTGACAGGCATTGCGCGCGCCGGCTTCGTCGCACTGACCAATGGTCACGCCACGCAAGGCGCCAGCACGATCACCATGCAGGTGGCGCGCAATTTCTTCCTTTCGAGTGAGAAGACCTACACGCGTAAGATTTACGAGATGCTGCTCGCGTACAAGATCGAGTCGAAGCTGACGAAAGATCAGATTCTCGAGGTGTACATGAATCAGATCTATCTCGGTCAGCGCGCATATGGCTTCGCAAGCGCGGCGCGGGTGTACTTCGGGAAAGATCTGAAGGATTTGACTCTGGCGGAATCGGCCATGCTGGCGGGCCTGCCAAAGGCACCGTCCGCGTATAACCCGGTGGTCAATCCAAAACGCGCGAAGATCCGTCAGGAATACATCCTGCAGCGCATGTACGAATTGCACTACATCACTCAGGAACAATACGAGGAAGCAAGCAAGCAGCCACTGGTCGTCAAGGGCGCGGGCAAGGAGTTCAGCGTGCACGCGGAATACGTCGCGGAAATGGTCCGGCAGATGATGTACGCGCAGTATCGCGAAGAGGCGTACACGCGCGGCCTGAATGTCGTGACCACTATCGACTCGGCCGATCAGGATGTCGCTTACCGGGCTCTGCGCAAGGGTCTGATGGACTACGAACGGCGCCACGGCTATCGCGGCCCGGAAGCGTTCATCGATTTGCCTTCCGATGCGGACGACCGCGAACAGGACATCGACGACGCGCTGCTCGAGCACCCCGACAACGGCGAACTCATCGCCGCGGTGGTGACGGCGGCGAGCCCGAAGCAGGTGCAAGCCACCTTCATCGACGGCAACGTCGCGACCATTCAGGGCGACGGCCTGCGCTTCGCGCAGTTCGCGCTCGGCACACGTGCGCAGCCGAATCAACGCGTGCGGCCCGGTGCGATCATTCGCCTCGTGAAGGATGACGACGGCAACTGGTCGATCACCCAGTTGCCGCAAGTGGAAGGCGCATTCGTTTCAGTCGTGCCGCAAGATGGCGCGATTCGCGCGCTAGTCGGTGGCTTCGACTTCAACAAGAACAAGTTCAAC
Source organism: Paraburkholderia sp. D1E (assembly GCF_052682275.1). Taxonomy (NCBI): domain Bacteria; kingdom Pseudomonadati; phylum Pseudomonadota; class Betaproteobacteria; order Burkholderiales; family Burkholderiaceae; genus Paraburkholderia; species Paraburkholderia sp. D1E. Next base: position 4,857,407 of record NZ_JBQYMB010000001.1, on the reverse strand, counting down.
CACGTGACGCAGGCGTGGCGCCAGCCGGGTTCGAGCTTCAAACCGTTCATCTATTCGGCGTCGCTGGAAAAGGGACTCGGACCGGCCACAGTGATCAATGACGCGCCGCTCTTTTTCAGCGCGGCGGAGACGGGTGGTCAGGCGTGGGAACCCAAGAACTACGGCGGTGGTTTCGACGGTCCGATGACCATGCGTACCGCACTGCAGAAGTCGAAGAACCTCGTGTCGATTCGCATCCTGAACCAGATCGGCACCAAGTACGCGCAGCAATACATCACGCGTTTCGGCTTCGATGCGGATCGTCATCCGGCTTATCTGCCGATGGCGCTCGGCGCGGGTCTCGTCACGCCCTTGCAGATGGCGGGTGCATTCTCGGTATTTGCCAACGGCGGTTATCGCATCAATCCGTATCTGATCGCCGAAGTTACCGATCAGCGCGGAATCGTCGTGGCGCACGCGCAACCGCTGGTGGCCGCGCAGAGTGCGCCGCACGCGATCGAGCCACGCAATGCGTATGTGATGAACAGCCTGCTACAAAGCGTCGCGCAACGTGGCACGGGTGCGAAGACCAACGTGCTGAAGCGTACCGATCTCGGTGGCAAGACCGGCACAACCAACGATTCGCGGGATGCATGGTTCGCCGGCTATCAGCACACGCTCACCGCCATCGCATGGATCGGCTACGACAACCCGCGCAGTCTCGGCGACAAGGAAACCGGTGGCGGCCTCGCGTTGCCGGTGTGGGTCGAATACATGGCGCGCGCGCTCAAAGGCGTACCGGACTACAAGATGCCGATGCCGGACGGCGTGACCGAACTCGGTTCAGAATTGTATTTCGACGACTTCACGCCAGGACACGGTTTCGTCGCGACAGTCGGTATCAGTCAGGCGGCGCTGGATGCCGACGCGAGCGGCGCGTCCGCGGCAGCGCCGCAGCAAGTCGGCGAACAGGAGAAACAGGACATCATGAATCTGTTCCGCGGGCACTAGGCGAGGCGTCTCGAAAGAGACGCCTAAGTCCGTCAATTTACGCCTCGAAGTGAACCGGCTCACCAGCCTGCTGCGTCGCGTATTCCGACAGCGCGGCGAAAAATTCCGTGCCGCTGCGCGTATCGCGCCACTCGCCATCGATGAAACGGAAGTGAAAGCCACCCGCTTTCGCGGCGATCCAGATCTCGCTCATCGGTGGTTGCAGGTTGACGATGATCTTCGTGCGGTTCTCGAATTCGAGGGTCAGGACATTGCCGCTGCGCTCGAGTTCGATGTCGGCTTCCGTGTCGTCGAGCGCGCGTTCGATGGCGGCTAGCGCGGCTTCCGCGCGGGTCAGGTAATCACTATCGGACATGCTAAACTCCATCGATTATTTATTCAGGGACAGTCATGCGAGTCGTATCTCGGATGCGCGCGGCGGCGCCCGGCCGCGCGATTGTAGCGGGTTTAGCCATTCTCGCAGGTTGTGCACTTGCCGGCTGCGGGCAACGTGGTTCGCTCTATTTGCCCACCGTTCCGCCGCTACCGGCCAAGCCGGTCACTCGCACGCAACCGCCGCCGCCGTCAGCATCACCGGCTGAAGTGAAACCAGGCGCGGAAACCACCGCCCCAATGGGTGAAGTACCGGATACGTCGGGCGCGCCGCTCTCGTTGTCGCCGGAAAGCGAACTCGCCGCGCCGCCCGCGTCTGCCGCATCCGCTGCTACACCTGCGCAACCTGCCTCCGCCGCCACTCCCGTTCAATAAGACTTTCGCATGACTCGATCCGCATTTGACTACGTCGACGGCGTGTTGCACGCCGAAGGCGTGTCCGCCGTCTCACTCGCCGAGCAGTTCGGTACGCCGCTGTACGTCTATTCGCGCGCCGCGCTCACCGAAGCGTGGAATGCCTACGCAGGCGCCTGCGCCGGCCGCCGCGCGACCGTACACGTCGCTGTCAAGGCCAATAGCAATCTCGCGGTGCTGAACGTATTCGCGCGCCTCGGCGCCGGCTTCGACATCGTGTCGGGTGGCGAACTCGCGCGCGTGCTGGCCGCGGGCGGCAAAGCGGAAAACACCGTGTTTTCCGGCGTCGGCAAGCACGCGGACGAAATGCGTCAGGCACTCGCGGCGGGCGTCAAATGCTTCAACGTCGAATCGATTCCTGAGCTCGACCGCCTGAATGCGGTTGCGGCGGAAATGGGCAAAAAAGCACCTGTCTCACTGCGCGTGAATCCGGATGTCGACGCGAAAACGCATCCGTATATTTCCACCGGCCTGAAGTCGAACAAGTTCGGCGTCGCGTTCGAAGATGCACGCGCTACGTATCAAGCCGCCGCGGCAATGACGCATCTCGACGTGGTCGGCATTGACTGTCATATCGGCTCGCAGATTACTGAAGTCTCGCCGTATCTCGACGCGGTCGACAAGGTTCTCGAACTGGTCGAACAGATCGAGCAGGACGGCGTGAAGATTCGCCATATCGACGTAGGCGGCGGTCTCGGCATTACGTACGACGACGAAACCCCGCCGGAAATCGGCGACTTCGTGCGCACTGTGCTGGATCGCATCGAAGCGCGCGGTCACGGACATCGCGAGGTGTATTTCGAACCGGGCCGTTCGCTGGTCGGCAATGCCGGCGTGCTGCTCACGCGCGTCGAGTTTCTGAAGCCAGGCGCGGAAAAGAACTTCGCCATCGTGGATGCCGCGATGACCGATCTCGCACGTCCCGCGATGTACGAGGCGTATCACGCAATCGAGGCGGTCGTTAAGCGCGACGTGCCCGCTCACGTGTACGACGTGGTCGGACCGGTTTGCGAAAGTGGCGACTGGCTGGGTCGTGAGCGTCTGCTGGCGGTCGAACCGGGTGATCTGCTGGCGATTCGCTCGGCTGGCGCGTATGGCTTCGTGATGAGCTCAAACTACAACACCCGTCCGCGCGCGGCCGAGGTGATGGTTGATGGTACACAGGCGCATGTAGTTCGCGCTCGCGAAGAGATCAAACAGCTGTTTGCGGGCGAAACGATCTTGCCGGCGTAAACGTCCGGAGCCTAAGCAGCATAAAAAGGCGATGCCACCGGCATCGCCTTTTTCTATTTGTGCGCCGTACCTGGCGGTCAGCGTGTTTTTAACCTCCGCTCGCGCAGCCATACGAGCAAACGCCACCCTAACAACGCGACCATGATCGCGCCGTAGATCTTCGGCAAGACCAGATCGTGCTTGCCCGCCTTCATCCACCAGAAGTGCAGGATCGCGAGCGCGCCGATCGCATAGATCGCACGATGCAGCGTCTGCCAGCGGCGTCCAAGTTTGCGCACCATCGCGCGCGGCGACGTAACGGCTAACGCGATCAGCAACACAAATGCAGCGAAGCCCACAGTGATGAACGGCCGCTTGCCGATGTCCTTGAGAATCGCGGCGACATCGAACCACTTGTCGAACCACAGGTAAGTGGTGAAATGCAGCGTCGCGTAGAAAAATACGTAGAGGCCGAGCATCCGGCGAAAACGGGCCAATGCGGTGATGCCTGTCAGTCGACGCAACGGCGTCACAGCCAACGTGATGCAAAGAAAGACAAGCGTCCACAGACCCGTCGAGCGCGTAATAAACTCGATCGGATTCGCGCCGAGCCGATCGGTCACGCCAAACAGCACGATGCGCGCGAGCGGATACCACGCCGCGATAAACACCGCGATCTTGGCCGGCCCGATCCAGCGCGCGCCGCCTGCGGGGCGTTTCGCCATGGTCGAGGGCTGCGCTGTTCGCGGCGCTTTGCGTTCGGTTTGAGTAACAGGTTGCGTATCGGAAGGCATGATCGCGCCGCTCAAAAATTCTTCTTCAGGTCCATGCCCTGATACAGCGATGCGACCTGATCACCGTAGCCATTGAACATCAATGTTTTACGCTTGGGCGTGAAAAAGCCGTCTTCACCAATGCGCCGCTCGGTGGCCTGGCTCCAGCGCGGGTGATCGACGTTCGGATTCACGTTCGAATAGAAACCGTATTCGTTTGACGCGTAAGTATTCCAGCTGGTCGGCGGCTGCTTGTCGAGAAAGCGGATTTTCACCAGCGACTTCGCGCTCTTGAAGCCATATTTCCACGGCACCACCACGCGGATCGGCGCGCCATTCTGATTCGGCAACACCTGACCGTAGAGGCCCATCGTCAACAGTGTCAGAGGATTCATTGCCTCGTCCATCCGCAGACCTTCGGTGTAGGGCCAGTCGAGTACCGGCGTCGACAGACCAGGCATTTGCGACGGATCGGCGAGCGTGATGAATTGCACGTATCTGGCGTTGCCGGTCGGCTGCACGCGTTTGATCAACTCCGAGAGCGGCACGCCGATCCACGGAATCACCATCGACCAGCCTTCGACGCAACGCAACCGGTACACGCGCTCCTCGAGTGGCGCGAGCTTCAGCAATTCGTCGATGTCGTACACCTTCGGGTTCTTGATTTCACCCTCCACACTCACTTTCCACGGATGCGGCCGCAATGTACCGGCGTTATGCGCGGGATCCGCTTTGTCAGTGCCGAATTCGTAGTAATTGTTGTACGTGGTGATGTCCTTGTACGGCGTGATCTTGTCGAGCGCGACGAACTTCGCATTGGTCTTCGCCACAAGCTTCTGCGCCTTCGGATCCGGCGATGAATACGCTGCCAGCGCTTCGCCATTCACGCCGATCAGACTGCCGAGCGCTAACGCGCCCGCAGCCTGCAACACGCGCCGCCGGTTCTCGAAGACACGCTGTGGCGTGATTTCGCTTCGTGCGATGTCATCGCCGATGAGTTGAATTCTGCCGCTTCGCTTGATCCACATCGTGCTACTCCTTGCCGGCCCATCGGGTTGTCCACCTTACGGGGCCATATTGATGATCGGCTCGTTTAGCCACTCGCCCAGCCATCCCTAGCTACTGCTCTAACGAACACCCTGGATGCAGCGAATATTCCGCCAGACGTAAAAAAACCGCCGGTGCGAAGCACACGGCGGTTCTTAGTCGGCTCGGAACGGCAGATCTTACAGCTTGCCGTAGCTATGCAGCCCCGACAGGAACATATTGACGCCGAGGAATGCAAAGGTCGTTACCAGCAGGCCGGTCAGCGCCCACCAGGCGGCGACCGCGCCGCGCAGACCCTTCATCAAACGCATATGGAGCCATGCCGCGTAGTTCAGCCAGACGATCAGCGCCCACGTTTCCTTCGGGTCCCAGCTCCAGTAACCGCCCCATGCTTCAGCGGCCCACAGCGCGCCGAGGATCGTCGCGATCGTGAAGAACGCGAAACCGACGGCGATCGACTTGTACATCAGGTCGTCGAGCACATCGAGCGGCGGCAGACGGTCTGCCAGCACACCGCGCTCCTTCGCCAGATACGCAACGCCGACCATGGCCGACAGCGCGAAGCTCCCGTAGCCAATGAAGTTAGCCGGCACGTGGATCTTCATCCACCAGCTTTGCAGTGCGGGAACCAGCGGCTGGATCTGCTGTGCGTCACGAGCAACCGAATACCACATCAGGAAACCGACCGCCGCGCCGATCACCAGCAGCACGAATGCGCCGAGCGCACGCGTGTTGTAGTGCTGCTCGTAGTACAGATAGAACAGCGCGGTGATCAGGCTGAACAGCACGAACACTTCGTACAGGTTCGAGATTGGAATATGACCGACGTCTGCGCCGATCAGGTACGACTCGTACCAGCGCACCATCAAACCGACGAAGCCCATCACCACCGCGGCCCACGTCATTTTCGAACCGATCGCGGCGCCGGTCGGCGAACGCGACAGCAGGCCGATCCAGTAAAAGACGGTGGCGAACACGAAGAGCGCGCTCATCCACAGAATCGCAGACTGGCTCGACAGGAAATACTTGAGAAAGAACGCACTGTCCGCGCGCGTCAGATCGCCGTGATAGATCTGGATCGCCAGCAGCGACAGCGCGGCGATGGCCACCATCAGCGGACGCACCGGCTTCCAGCGCCAGCCCAGTACGATGAACACCGGCACGGCGCAGCACAGCACCAGTTTGTCGTAGTAATTCATGAACGGGTGATAGCGCGACAGCGCGAACCCCGCGCCCGCAACCAGCACGATGGCGAACAGCCAGTCGACGACACCGAGCCGTTTCAGAAACGGCCGCTCGTCATACTGCGCGACGTTGAGTGTCTCGCTCGCAAACGCCCTGGGGGGCCGCGAGGCTGACGAAGAGGAGGATGAGGAAACCTGAGTCAAGTCCATGATCTTACCGGGTCGAATCTTGTGAGCTTGCGGACGGCGCGCCGGCATTGCCGGGTTTGTCGGAGGCGCCGGCGGCGTCGGATGCTTCTGTGAGTTTGGCGCCCAGCGCGGCGCCTACAGCGTCGCGCGTTTGGACGAACTCCTTTTCAAAATCGAGCGTTTTGCGCGCACTCGACATCGCCATCACGACATTCGTGCCGTGATCGGTATCTTTGAGCCAGAACCAGAGGCGCCGTTCGCGGACGTAGAACATCGAAAAGATGCCTAACACGAGAAGCAGGCTGCCAAGATACACGACTTTTTTGCCCGGCGCGCGCGTCAACTGAAATACCGAAGCTTGCACCTGCTTGAAGGAGTCGAGCTGCAAGTAGACCGGCGATCCATACAAAAAGCTGTCGGATATCGCATTGATCGAGCTTTGGATGAAACGGCTGGCGTCCGCGCTGGCCTGCGCATCCGGTTCGCCCAGCTGCTCACGCGACAGTTGCCACAGGTCCCAGGTCGCGCCTTCCAGCATACGCAGGAGCAGACCAGCGGCCTTTTCCTGCTCGCCCTTAGGCACCGAATGGTCGATGAAACCGGCAATTGCCTGGAAGCCGCCGACCGTCTGGCCATTCGGCATCTTGATACTGTTGTCCGCACCGGCAAACAGGGTCAGGACACGCAAGGCGCTTTCTTCCAGATGCTGTTGCAGTTCGGTATTCGAACCCGGCACCGAGCGCAGCGCGAAGCGGTGGGCGGCCGTTGCGCGCGTGGCCGGATTCTCAAGCGTGGCGCGCAGGTTCATCCACTCCTTGACGGTACCGCCGGTGTCGGCGGGAATACGCAAGTAGCGGAACGGGTCGTCCGGATTCAGGCGCATGCCGGCGAGGAACATCTTTTCGCCGGCTACGTCCACCGGCAGCATGTAGTTGTTGTACTCGCGCGCCTGGCCGTCCTTGTCACGCACCTTGTACTGAACCGACGGGCCGACGTTATGCAGATCGAGCGGTTTCGAGGTCTTCGCGCCCGAGCCGAGGCGCTCGTCGAACGCTTCTTTCAGTGTTCGATGTGCAGCGACGCCACGGGCATCGGTCTGGCCGCTGCCGTTTGAGACGTTTTCGACGTTGATCGCGCGGAAATCGGTGAATTCAACGGTCTGGCCATCCGCCAGCGGCGAGGCCGTGCTCAACGGCGCATTGCCGCCGATCGTGCCGCCGAACGGCGCGGTCTTCGCACTCGCGCCGGACATCGGGTACGCGGTCATCTGCATCTGCGAGCCGCCATCCTGGAAGCTCGACTGATAAATCGACACGCCGTCGTAGGTGAATGGCTTGTTCACTTCGACCCGCGCCGGCACGCGTGCGCCGGTCTTATGGTCGACCACGACGATGTCGCTCGCGAACAGTTTCGGCATGCCGGTCGAGTAATAGTCGACGATGAACTTGTTGAGCTCGATCGAGAACGGCAGGTCCTGGATCAGCGAGCCGTCCGGCTGGTTAAGGATCGCCGTCGATACATGCTGCCCCTCCGGCACCCACGCATAACCGCGGAAAGTCGGGTTCGATTGCGACATGCGATGTTCAGGCGGAATGTCGTTGATGACCGTGTTGGCGCGGATCGGCGACTTATCGAACAGCCACATTTGCAGCTTGATCGGCAGATTGCTATCGAGCAGACCACCCAGACAGATCACCACGATCGCAATGTGCGCGGAGATGTAGCCGAATTTGGTCAACGCGCCGCGCTTGGCGGCAATCAGCGTGGCACCGTCCGACTCACGTGTGACGAACTTGTAGCCGAACTTGGCCGAGAGCCGCGCAAGCACCGCCGAGGTCTCCGCGCGCGTGCCGTGCACCGCGAACTCGCCCTTGTGATGAAACGCGCGCAAGCTGCCTTCGCGAACCTTGTCCTTCCAGCTCTTGGCGTCCGCGACCATTTTTGGCGCATTGCGGATCACGCACAGCGACACCGACACCATCAGGAAGCCGAGAATCAGCATGAACCACCACGAGCTGTACACCGTGTACAGACTCAGCGAGCGGAAGATGTCCGCCCAGAACGGGCCGAACTGATTGACGTAGTTGGATAGGGGTCGTCCTGCGTGAGGACGGTGCCGATGATGCTGGCGATCGACAGAATCACGAGCAGCGCGATGGCGAAACGCATCGAACTCAATACTTCGATGACGCTGCGCGTGGTGCGATTGCCTGACTTCGACTGCAAACCCGACGTGGTGACGCTCATTCATACTCCGACTGAACAGCAAAAAAGGGTGAAGGGCTGTCGTAGGCACGACGCCCCCACCCTTTTCTTGTTTTGCACCGGCCTCGCGGGGCCAGTTGCACTTGTGTGCGGACTCACTCGTGAGAAAACGCCGGGCCGCCCCAGGTTTTCTCGCCCCCTCAGGGGGCCTGACGCGAAGCGACAGGTTCCCTGAGGGGGCTCTATCTTAGTGCAAGCCCGCGATGTAATCAGCTACAGCCTTGATCTCACTGTCCGATAGACGCGTCGCAATTGCATGCATCGCCTCATTGTTATTACGTGCGCCGGGACCTTGTGTGAACGCGGTCAACTGCGCCACCGTGTATTCGGCCCACTGCCCCGACAGACGCGGATACTGCGACGGAATCCCCTGGCCGGTCGGCCCGTGGCAGCTTGCGCACGCCGGCACACCCTTGTCCGCAATGCCGCCGCGATAAATCTTCTGACCGAGCGGCACGGTATCTTTGTTATGCGCGTAGCCTGGCTTCGGGGTCTGCGTCGAAAAATAGGCAGCCACGTTGACCACGTCCTGATCGGACAGCGCCGCGGCCATGCCCGCCATGATCGCATTGTTGCGCGCGGGCTGTTTGGCGCCAGGCTGCGTCTTGAAATCCATGAGCTGTTTGACGATGTACTCTGGATGCTGGCCCGCCAGCTTCGGATAGGCACCGCCGGCACTATTGCCGTCTGCACCGTGACATGACGCGCAAACCTGCACTGCGATTGCCTGCCCCCGATTGACGTCCGGCTTTGCCGGATCTGCTGCTCGTGCCTGAATTGCCAAACCTGAAAGACCTGCCGCTACTTGAAACACCATCAGAGCCTTGCACAGTCGATTCATTCGCACACCCTGTCTCGTCTTGTGGGATTTTAGAGGTTTTGCAAGATACGACAGCGACTGAGTGACCGCAAAGAGCCGCCAAGGCACGCGGGCTGGCCCCCTCAGGTTTTCAGTAAACCATCGTATTGTACAATAACTCGCTAATCGCTAAGACGCCAGTCGGGCTTGACCCGTCCCCACTCCGGGTTCCCCGGCGTCTCGAATCCTGGCCTGATCATGTCCTTCCTGCTCCACCAATCCCGCTTTTTCACGACAGTCAATCATCTGCGTGATCTGCCGGCCACCGCGCAACCTGAGATCTGCTTTGCCGGACGCTCAAATGCGGGCAAGTCGACGGCTATCAATATTCTGTGCAATCAGAAGCGCCTCGCGTTCGCCAGTAAGACGCCTGGCCGCACGCAGCACATCAATTACTTCTCGGTGGGAAAGGCGGACGAGCCGACTGCGCACCTGGTCGACCTGCCGGGCTACGGTTATGCGGAAGTGCCGGGTGCAGCCAAGGCCCATTGGGAAGCGCTGCTCTCAACCTACCTGCAGTCGCGCTCGCAACTGCGCGGCATGATCCTGATGATGGACTCGCGCCGCCCGCTGACGGATCTGGACCGGCGGATGATCGAGTGGTTCGCGCCAACCGGCAAGCCGATTCATACGCTGCTAACCAAGTGCGACAAATTGACGCGCCAGGAAAGCATCAACGCCTTGCGTGCAACGCAGAAGGGTTTGGCTGAATATCGCACCGCCGGCTATCAGGGCGAGTTGACCGCACAGCTGTTCTCGGCGCTCAAACGCGTCGGCATCGAGGAAGCACATGAGCTGATCGAAAGCTGGCTGATCCCCGACACAAAGGGCGAAACAGACGCCCCGCAGTAACCGCGCGGCTTGTACAAGCCAAGGCAAAAGCGCCTTTTCGTCCGCCCATAAAAAAACCCGCCGCTTTAACGGCGGGTCAAACAGCCTAATCGAAACAAACGACAGGCACCCGCTCAGGGAGGAGAAGCGGGGAGGTCAGCGCAGGGCGCCTTGCTCGATCGGTATGATATACCATTGTCTCGAAAAGTTTCCGGGAGCGGAGGCAGGCGTTACTTGTCCACTCCACACATCCACGTTTCTTCGATTCGTTTATGAGCTTCTACCCGCACTACCGTCCCCGCCGCATGCGCCGTGACGACTTCTCGCGCCGTCTGATGCGAGAAAACATTCTCACCACCAACGATCTGATCTATCCCGTGTTCATCGTCGAAGGCACCAACGTGCGGCAAGCCGTACCGTCGATGCCGGGCGTCGAGCGCGTGTCGGTGGATCTGCTGATGGGCGTGGCCGAGCAATGCATCGAGTTGGGCGTGCCGGTGCTGTCGCTTTTTCCCGCAATCGAACCGTCCTTGAAGACGCCTGATGGCCGCGAAGCGACCAACGCAGCCGGCCTGATCCCGCGCGCGGTTCGCGAACTGAAAAAGAACTTTCCCGACCTTGGCGTGCTTACGGACGTCGCGCTCGATCCGTACACGAGCCACGGCCAGGATGGCGTACTCGACGAAAACGGCTATGTGATCAACGACGAGACCGTCGATATCCTCGTCGAACAGGCGCGCGCGCAGGCTGAAGCGGGCGTCGATATCGTCGCGCCCTCGGACATGATGGACGGCCGCATCGGCGCGATCCGCGAAATGCTCGAGAGCGAGGATCATGTCCACACGCGCATCATGGCTTACGCGGCCAAGTTCGCGTCGGCGTTTTACGGCCCGTTCCGCGACGCTGTTGGTTCCGCAACGAACCTCGGCAAGAGCAACAAGATGACCTACCAGATGGATCCAGCCAATTCGGACGAAGCGCTGCGCGAAGTGCAAGCGGACATCGAGGAAGGCGCAGATATGGTGATGGTCAAGCCGGGTATGCCGTATCTGGACATCGTGCGTCGCGTGAAAGACGAGTTCAAGTTCCCGACTTACGTCTATCAGGTGAGCGGCGAATACGCGATGCTCAAGGCCGCCGCACAGAACGGCTGGCTCGATCACGACAAGGCGATGATGGAATCGCTGCTGGCATTCAAGCGGGCAGGCGCGGATGGCGTGCTGACCTACTTCGCGCTGGATGCCGCGCGAATTCTGCGCTCGCAGAAGTGATTTGACCGACGCCTTGCCTTGGCGAGCGGCGTCAGTCTGAATGCTCGAGAAAAAACGGAGGCGGACTTTTCAGTCCCGCCTCCGTTTTTTTATGCAACCCCTGCAGCAGAACCGGACCACCGGTTACGCCCCGGGCGCACTCGCGCGATCGAGGCTGCGCAAAAACTTGTCAGCGGACTCGTATCCGACGACGCGCAACACCTCCTTGCCGCCTTGATCGAAGAAGATGATGCCAGGCGGCCCGAACAGGCTGAAACGCTTGAGGAGCATTTGATCGTCGGCGTTATTCGCAGTGACGTCGGCGCGCAGTAGGTTCATCTGCTTCAACTTCGCCTTGACACGCGGATCGCTGAATGTGAATTTCTCCATTTCTTTGCAGCTCACGCACCAGTCTGCATAAAAATCAAGCATAGCGGGTTGTGCGGCCGTTTTGACGGCCTCGTCGAGCTCGGTCGAGGAACGAACCGAGGCGAACGTCAGGTCGCTCTGTGGCGCTGCATTCGGCGTATTGGAGGCGTTTGCCACGCTAGCCTCACCACCAGCGCGCGCGGCCAGGACAGCCAGCGGACGCAGCGGATCGGAGGAGCCCGCAGCCAGGCCCACCAGCAGCACCGCAGCCCAGATTGCCAGCGCCGCACCGATACCACGGCCGAGCCGACGCCACACTGAAGCGTTCACAGCCGGCGCCGAGAAAAGACCGAGTCCAGCTGCGGCGATCAGCAACCACAACGCGCTCAACAGCATTGTCGGTGTCGCGCCGAGCACCGGCCAGACGATCCACAGGGCCGCCGCAAGCAGCACCACGCCAAAAAACACCTTGACGCCATCCATCCATGCACCGGCGCGCGGCAGCAAGGTACCGGCGCCAAGACCGATGATCAGGAGCGGCACGCCGAGACCGAGTCCCATCGAGAACAGCGCCGCGCCGCCGAGCAACGCGTCGCCCGTATGCGCGATGAAGGCCAGCACGGCAAAGAGCGGCGCGGTCATGCAGGCGCCCACCACTAACGCGGAGAGCGCGCCCATGACGGCCACCGCGGCAAACTTGCCGCCGGAACGCCCGCTCGATGCACGCGACACGCCCTCCTGCCAGCGCTGCGGCAACGCGATATCGAAGCCCGCGATCAGGGCCAGCGCAAAAACAGTCAACAGTACGCCGAACGTCCCGAGCACCCACGGGTTCTGCAGCCACGCGCCGAGACTCTGGCCAACGAGCGCCGCCGCAATGCCAAGCGCCGTGTACACGAGCGCCATACCGATCACGTACGCCAGCGACAATGCAAAGCCGCGGGCACGCGTCACCCGCGCGCCTTCGCCGATGATGATCGCGGAGAGGATGGGAATCATCGGATACGAGCACGGCAGCAGACTGAGCACGGCGCCGGCCACGAAATAGAGCCCGATGATTGCGAAGAAGCCGCCGCCTTGCAGTAGCGACTGCGCATAGTCGGCGCTGGTGGCGCGTTCATACCACGACGCACCGGCCGCCGCGGATTGCTGCGTGGTGGCAGCGGCGGCCGGCTGCAACGCCTCACCGCTCACGCGGTACACGCGCTCCATCGGCGGGTAGCAGATGCCGGCATCGGCGCAGCCTTGAGACGTGACAGCGAGATCGAACGGCCCAGACGCCTGCTTGACGGGAATACGGATCGTCAGCTCATTGCGATAGGTTTCGACGTTCTTGTTGAAGGTCTGATCGAACTTGACGTGGCCTGCCGGCAATTGTGCTTCGCCGATCGTCGCCGTACCGTTACGGGTCGCGAACGCGAAGCGCTCGCGGTACATGTAGTAACCGTCCGCGATCTTGTATGTGACGTCGACTTCGCCCGGTTTTTCGGTCGCGCTGAATTTGAACGCGACGGCGGGATCGAGGAAGTCGTCCGCAGCGCGAGCAAGCGTGCCGAGCTGCGCAAAGATCAGGCAGCCAAGCAGTAAAAGGACTGTGCGCAGTGCATTGCGTGCGCGTCGGTTGGAGCCGTTAAACATGGAGAGGGCGTTGGGTTTCAGCAGTGACCCACTGGCCGTACGCGGCGGATGCCGTAGCTTGCCACGAGAGGATTTCCGGCGTGTCGTAGGGATGGTGCGCCTGAATGTACTGCTCGAGTTCCAGCGCGCGTGCGCCGCTTGTCTTGAACAGTAACTGAATCTCCTGCGCCACTTCGATCGCGCACTGCCAGTGATAGCTGGACTGCACAGCGCCCAATTGCGTGACGCAGGCGCATAAGCGCGCGGCCAACGCGTCCGCGGCGAGCTTCTGAGCAACGGCCGCATCAGGTACCGTCGTCAGAATCAAGGTCACATTCACGCTCACAAAGGCTCCGGACAGGCACGATTCAAGTGCCGATATCGTATCACCTAGCCTTGCGATGCCGCTGAGGCACCCGCGGCGAGGATGCGGCATTTAGCCGCTGCATTTGAGTTGCAGCGATGAAATCCGCCGCTACAAACAAAAAAGCCAGGCTTGGTGCCTGGCTTTTTCTTCGATGCTAAAAAGCTTACTCAGCTTCTTGCACTTCAACTTCTTCGACTTCCGGACGGTCCAGCAATTCGACCAGTGCCATCGGTGCGTTGTCGCCGACGCGGAAGCCGAACTTCAGGACGCGCAGGTAGCCGCCCGGACGGGTAGCGTAACGCGGGCCGAGAACTTCGAACAGCTTCGTGACCGAGTCACGATCGCGCAGGCGGTTGAACGCCAGACGACGATTTGCCAGCGACGGCTTCTTGCCGAGCGTGATCAGCGGCTCGACGACTTTACGGAGTTCTTTCGCCTTCGGCAGCGTCGTCTTGATGACTTCGTGCTCGATCAACGAGTTGGACATGTTACGGAGCATTGCCAGACGGTGGCTGCTCGTGCGGTTCAGTTTCCGCAAACCATGACGGTGACGCATGTTAATTCCTTTGATTCAAAGTTTTGGTCCAGCTCTTCTATCGCGCTCGATCTTCCATCGGCTTCCCAACGGTAGCGAGTGCGCGGGCCGGTAGTGAAAAAAGACAAGACGCGGATTTTAAAGGAAAATCCGCATCTTTGCCAGTGCAGCGGTGGGTCTTATCCCGAGATTACTTCTCGACTTACTTGTCCAATCCTGCCGGCGGCCAGTTTTCGAGTTTCATGCCGAGCGTCAAACCACGCGACGCCAGTACTTCCTTGATTTCGTTCAACGACTTGCGCCCCAGATTCGGGGTCTTGAGCAACTCGTTTTCCGTGCGCTGGATCAGGTCGCCGATGTAGTAAATGTTCTCGGCCTTCAGGCAGTTCGCGGAACGAACCGTCAGTTCGAGATCATCAACCGGACGCAGCAGGATCGGATCGATCTGCGGCGCACGCGACGGAGCTTCCGCCGTTGCTTCGGTGCCTTCCAGTGCAGCGAACACCGACAGTTGATCAACCAGAATACGCGCCGATTGACGGATCGCTTCTTCCGGTGAGATCACACCGTTGGTCTCGATGTTCATCACGAGTTTGTCGAGGTCGGTACGTTGTTCGACGCGCGCGCTTTCCACGGCATAGCTCACGCGGCGAACCGGCGAGAACGACGCGTCCAGCACGATACGGCCGATGATCTTGGCCGACTCTTCGCCGTAACGACGCACGTTACCCGGTACATAACCACGGCCCTTTTCGACCTTGATCTGCACGTCGAGCTTACCGCCCTTCGACAGATGCGCAATCACGTGATCCGGGTTGATCACTTCGCAATCGTGCGCGAGTTCGATGTCGCCAGCGGTGACAACGCCTTCGCCTTCCTTGCGCAGCGTAACCGTCACTTCGTCACGGTTATGCAGCTTGAACACCACGCCCTTCAGGTTCAACAACAGGTTGACCACATCCTCTTGCACACCGTCGAGCGTCGAATACTCATGTACGACGCCTGCGATCGTCACTTCGGTCGGCGCGTAGCCGATCATTGACGACAGCAGCACGCGCCGAAGCGCGTTACCCAAGGTGTGGCCGTAACCGCGTTCAAACGGTTCCATGACCACTTTCGCGTGGCTCTCACCAAGCGATTCAACTGCGATGATCTTGGGCTTCAACAAACTGGTTTGCATAGGTTTTCCTTTTCAATACCCTCGGCTCGTTACACCGATAAGGCTGACCGGTAACAACCTGAAAATAAACAGCCGAGACGCCCCCTTGCGCAACGCAATCGGGGTGCCCCGGCCATTAATCCGATTACCGCGAATACAATTCGACGATCAGGCTTTCGTTGATATCGCCAGCGATGTCGCTGCGTTCCGGCTTCTGCTTGAACGTGCCTTCGAACTTCTTCGAATCGACGGCGACCCAACTCGGCAGACCACCTTGCTCAGCCAGCGACAGCGCTTCGAGAATACGCGCCTGCTTCTTCTTTTGTTCGCGCACTGCGACGACGTCGCCCGCCTTCACTTGCATCGACGGAATGTTCGACACAACGCCGTTCACCGTGATCGCCTTGTGGCTCACGAGCTGACGCGCTTCAGCACGCGTCGAGCCGAAGCCCATGCGATACACGACGTTGTCGAGACGCGATTCGAGCAATTGCAGCAGGTTTTCACCCGTGTTGCCCTTCAGGCGGTCGGCTTCAGCGAAGTAACGGCGGAATTGACGCTCGAGGACGCCATAGATGCGCTTCACTTTTTGCTTTTCGCGCAGCTGCGTGCCGTAGTCGGACGTACGTGCACCCGACGTGCGGCCGTGTTGGCCAGGCTTGCTGTCAAGTTTGCACTTGTCGGCGAGCGAACGACGGGCGCTCTTCAGGAAGAGGTCAGTGCCTTCACGGCGGGACAGCTTGGCCTTAGGGCCGATATAACGTGCCACGTTGATTCCTTCTATGATTAATCACACGAATGCATGCATTCGCGCTAGTCCGAGCCCTTTGGGTCGAACGGTGGGCTTAGTCAATTCAATAGCGCAAGCAGCCTGTGGTCGCCGGCTTACAACCCCGGCGGCAACAGGCGCTAGCGAAAACAGCGTCTTAGATACGACGACGCTTCGGCGGACGGCAGCCGTTGTGCGGGACCGGCGTCACGTCGGAGATCGCGGTGATCTTGATACCAAGACCATGCAACGCGCGCACCGCCGATTCACGGCCAGGACCGGGGCCCTTGATCCGCACTTCGAGGTTCTTCACGCCGTATTCCATCGCCACGCGGCCAGCCGATTCGGCCGCCACCTGAGCTGCAAACGGGGTCGATTTACGCGAACCCTTGAAGCCCTGACCACCCGACGTTGCCCAAGCAAGTGCATTGCCTTGACGATCGGTGATCGTGATGATGGTGTTGTTGAACGACGCGTGAACGTGAACCACGCCCTCGGCGACGTTCTTCTTGACCTTCTTGCGAACGCGTTGCGCCGCGGAGTTGTTCGAAGCCTTAGCCATTACGTTTTCCTGTAACTGTCAGTTCCGCTTACTTCTTCAGCGATTGCGCTGCACGACGCGGACCCTTGCGCGTACGGGCATTCGTACGCGTGCGTTGGCCACGCAGGGGCAAGCCCTTGCGATGACGCACGCCACGGTAGCAGCCGAGATCCATCAGGCGCTTAATGTTCATCGTCGTTTCACGGCGCAGATCGCCTTCAACGATGAACTTGCCGACTTCTTCACGCAGCTTTTCGAGGTCTGCGTCGTTCAGGTCCTTGACCTTCTTCGAAAATGCCACACCAGCAGCGACGCAAATGTCGCGCGAGCGCGTGCGGCCTACACCGTAAATAGCCGTCAGGCCGATTTCGGTATGCTGGTGATTCGGGATGTTAACCCCTGCGATACGAGCCATTGTTTTTCCTCAAACAAAAAGCGCAGCAAAAAGCGCGGCGTTCAGCCTTGACGCTGTTTGTGGCGCGGATCAGAGCTGCAAATCACGCGCACAACGCCTTTGCGCTTGATGATCTTGCAATTGCGGCAAATGCGCTTAACCGATGCCATCACTTTCATGATATTACCCTTTTTTCAAATCACTTCGCCCGGAACACGATCCGCGCACGCGACAGATCGTAAGGCGTCAATTCAACCGTTACCTTGTCGCCCGGCAAGATTCGGATGTAGTGCATCCGCATCTTGCCGGATATGTGTCCCAATACGACATGGCCGTTTTCCAGCTTCACCCTAAAGGTAGCGTTAGGCAGGTTTTCGATGACTTCACCCTGCATCTGGATAACATCGTCTTTGGCCATAAGTCCTTTCAACGCATCGGGACGCCGCCGCCTTTGAAATTAGCTTTCTTCAGCAGCGATTCATACTGTTGCGACATAACGTACGACTGCACCTGCGCCATGAAATCCATTGTGACGACGACAATGATCAGCAGCGACGTTCCACCAAAATAAAACGGCACGTTCCAGCGCAGTACCAAAAATTCAGGCAGCAGACAAACAAACACGATGTAGATCGCACCAGCCAGCGTCAGACGCGTCAGGATGCGGTCGATGTACCGCGCGGTTTGATCGCCCGGGCGGATGCCTGGGACGAAAGCGCCACTCTTTTTCAGGTTGTCGGCCGTTTCCCTGCTGTTGAACACCAGTGCGGTGTAGAAGAAGCAGAAGAAGACGATCGCCAACGCGTACAGCAACACGTACACGGGTTGACCGGGCTTAAGAGCTTCGGCCACGTTATGCAACGTGTCTGCGAACCAGCTGGCACGCGACCCCGAACTAAACCAGTTCAGGATGGTTGCCGGGAAGAGAATGATCGACGATGCAAAGATCGGCGGAATCACGCCCGACATATTCAACTTCAGCGGCAAATGCGAAGACTGACCGCCGTAAATCTTGTTACCGACTTGCCGCTTGGCGTAATTCACAAGAATCTTGCGCTGGCCGCGTTCAATGAACACCACCAGATACGTCACACCGGCAATCAGCGCGACCACGATAATCGCCGAGATGATGCTCATCGAGCCGGTTCGCACCAATTCGAAAAGACCACCGATTGCGTTCGGGAAACCCGCCGCAATACCGCCGAAAATGATGATCGAGATACCGTTGCCAAGCCCGCGTTCCGTGATCTGCTCACCCAGCCACATCAGGAACATCGTGCCGGTCACCAGCGTCACGACCGTCGTCAACCGAAATACCATTCCCGGATCGATCACCAGGCCCGGCTGATTTTCCAGTGCGACGGCAATGCCGAACGCCTGGAACGTCGCCAGCAGGACCGTAAAGATACGCGTGTACTGCGTAATCTTCCGTTGACCCGCCTGCCCTTCCTTTTTCAGCGCTTCCAGTTGCGGCGAGACAATCGCCAGCAACTGCATGATGATCGACGCCGAAATGTACGGCATGATCCCAAGCGCAAAAATCGTGAACCGCGAAAGCGCGCCACCCGAGAACATGTTGAACATGCCAAGGATGCCGCCCGACTGGCTTTGGAACAACTTTGCCAGTTGGTCCGGGTCAATACCCGGCACCGGAATGTGCGCGCCGATACGGTAGACGACCAACGCCAGCAGCAGGAACACTGCACGCCGACGCAGATCGCCAAATTTCGCCGCGCTGCGACCGGGTTTTGCGAGACTCGGACTGTTAGCCAAGTACCTTCTCCGATGCAAATGCTAGTGACGGCAAATAACTTGCTCGTTACTCGGCAAAAGAGCCGCCTGCTGCTTCAATAGCAGCACGCGCACCCTTCGTCGCACCCAGACCCTTCACAACGACCTTGCGCTTCAGCTCGCCCGTCGCGATGATCTTGGCACTCTTGATCAGCTCGCCGAGCAGGCCGGCTTGCTTCAGAGCCAACAGATCGATTTCGTCGACCGGCAGCTTTTCCAGATCAGAGAGACGCACTTCACCAACGAATTCCTTCGTCAGCGAGGTGAAGCCACGCTTCGGCAGGCGACGCTGCAGCGGCATTTGACCGCCTTCGAAGCCAACCTTGTGAAAGCCGCCCGAACGCGACTTCTGACCTTTGTGACCACGGCCAGCAGTCTTGCCCAGACCGGAGCCGATACCACGGCCGACGCGACGCTTAGCGTGCTTCGAGCCTTCAGCCGGCTTCAGGTTATTCAATTCCATTATCAACTCCTTGAGTCCTGGTCAGCCGCTTAGCTGATGACCTTAACGAGGTACGAAACCTTGTTGATCATGCCGCGCACAGCCGGCGTGTCCTGTAACTCGCTAACCGAGTTGAGTCGGCGCAGGCCCAAGCCACGCACCGTTGCACGGTGCGTTTCACGAGTGCCGATCAGGCTCTTGACGAGCTGGACCTTGACAGTTTTATCAGACATGGTGTCCACCTTAGCCCAGAATATCTTCGACGGACTTGCCGCGCTTCGCCGCGATATCACCCGGCGTCGACTGCTTGCGCAGACCGTCGAGGGTTGCACGAACGAGGTTGTACGGGTTCGTCGAACCGTGGCTCTTAGCAACCACGTTTTGCACGCCCATCACGTCGAACACTGCGCGCATCGGGCCGCCAGCGATCACGCCCGTACCGTCCTTCGCCGGAGCGAGGAGGACTGCGGATGCGCCGTGCTTACCGTGCACTTCGTGTTGCAACGTACCGTTCTTCAGCGGCACCTTGAACATGTTGCGGCGAGCTTGTTCCATTGCCTTTTGAACAGCAACCGGAACTTCCTTCGCTTTGCCCTTGCCCATGCCGATGCGGCCATCACCGTCGCCAACCACGGTCAGTGCGGCGAAACCGAGAATCCGGCCACCCTTCACGACCTTGGTCACGCGGTTGACCGAAATCATTTTTTCACGAAGGCCGTCGTCGCGTTCGTCAGCCTGAACTTTCGCTTGCATCTTTGCCATGACGAATTCTTCCCTTAGAACTTGAGTCCGGCTTCGCGTGCCGCATCAGCCAGCGCTTTCACGCGGCCATGGTAACGGAAACCTGAACGGTCAAAGGCGACGGATTCGATGCCGGCAGCCTTAGCCTTTTCTGCAATGCGCTTACCGATCAGGGTCGCAGCAGCGACGTTGCCGCCCTTGCCCGTCTGATCAGCCAATTGCGCACGCACTTCGGCTTCGAGCGTCGACGCGCTAGCGAGCACCTTGGTGCCACACGGCGAGAACACTTGCGCATAGATGTGCGTGTTCGTGCGATGCACGGCGAGACGCGCGACCTGCAGCTCAGTGATCTTGATACGCGTCTGACGAGCGCGGCGCAGGCGAGATTGAGTCTTATCCATGATTGCGCACCCTTACTTCTTCTTCGTTTCTTTGAGGATCACAACCTCGTTGGCGTAACGCACACCCTTGCCCTTGTAGGGCTCCGGCGGGCGATAGCCGCGCACTTCTGCAGCGACTTGGCCAACTTGTTGCTTATTGATCCCCTTGATCACGATTTCGGTTTGCGTCGGGGTTTCAGCCTTGACGCCTTCCGGCATCTGGTGCACCACGGGGTGCGAGAAACCCAGCGACAGGTTCAGCTTGTCGCCTTGCGCCTGTGCGCGGTAACCGACGCCAACCAGCGTCAGCTTGCGCTCGAAACCCTTCGTCACGCCGTTCACCATGTTCGCAACAAGTGCGCGCATCGTGCCCGACATCGCATTCGCTTCGCGGCTTTCGCCCACCGGCTCGAATTTCAGCGTGCCGTTGTCGTTCACCACCTTCACGAGGCTGTTTGCAGCCTGCGAAATCGTACCCAGCGGGCCCTTGACGGTAATGCGTTCGTCGCTCAGGGCCACTTCTGCGCCTTGCAGCGCGATCGGGCTTTTACCTACTCGAGACATGTTTCTCTCCTTTCGGCCTTAAGCGACGTAGCAGATGACTTCGCCGCCAACGCCCGTTGCACGCGCCTTGCGGTCCGTCATCACGCCCTTCGGCGTCGACACGATTGCCACGCCGAGGCCATTCATGACCACGGGGATGTCGTTACGGCCGCGGTACACACGCAGACCAGGCTTCGAAACGCGTTCAATGCGCTCGATCACCGGACGGCCAGCGTAGTACTTCAACACGATGTTCAATTCAGACTTCGCACCTTCGGACTTCACTGCGAAATCATCGATATAGCCTTCGTCCTTAAGGACCTGCGCAATCGCAACCTTGACTTTCGACGAGGGCATTGTCACCGAAACTTTCTCAACCATCTGCGCATTGCGGATGCGAGTCAGCATATCGGCGATAGGATCACTCATGCTCATTTACGTTTCTCCTATTACCAGCTCGCCTTGGTCAGGCCAGGGATCTCGCCGCGGAACGCGATTTCGCGAATCTTGTTACGCGCCAGCCCGAATTTACGGAACGTGCCACGTGGGCGACCGGTAATTGCACAACGATTGCGCTTACGGGTCGGGTTAGAGTTGCGCGGCAGTTGTTGCAGTTCCAGACGTGCTACGTAATGCTCTTCGTCCGACTTGCTCATATCGCCGATGATCGCTTTCAGCTCAGCACGCTTGGGAGCGTACTTAGCAGCCAGGCGAGCACGCTTCTTTTCACGTTCGATCAGTGCCAGTTTAGCCACGGTAACCTCAGTTTCTGAACGGGAACTTGAAGCTGGCGAGCAGAGCCTTTGCTTCGTCGTCGGTCTTCGCAGTTGTCGTGATGCTGATGTTCAGCCCACGCAGTGCGTCGATCTTGTCATAGTCGATTTCGGGGAAAATGATCTGCTCTTTCACACCGATGTTGTAGTTGCCGCGACCATCGAACGCACGACCCGACACGCCACGGAAGTCACGCACACGGGGGAGCGCAACCGTCACGAAACGGTCCAGAAATTCGTACATTGCCTGACCACGCAACGTGACCATTGCACCGATCGGATAGCCCTGACGGATCTTGAAGCCAGCGATTGCCTTGCGTGCCTTCGTGATCACCGGCTTCTGGCCTGCGATCTTCGTCAGGTCGCCAACGGCGTTTTCGATGATCTTCTTGTCAGCAACCGCTTCGCCAAGGCCCATGTTCAGGGTGATCTTGGTGATGCGCGGCACTTCCATCACGGACTTGTAACCGAACTTCTCAGTGAGGCCGGGTACAACCTTTTCTTTGTAAAACTCTTGCAAACGAGCCATTTTTTTACTCCGCTGCGTCAGGCGCTCAGCACAGCACCGGTCGTCTTAAGGAAACGAACCTTCTTGTCCCCTTCGACCTTGATGCCTACACGCGACGCCTTGCCATTCGCGTCGACCAATGCGACGTTCGAAATTTGCAGCGGCATCGTCTTGGCTTCCACACCGCCCGTCGTACCCTTCATCGGGTTCGGCTTGACGTGCTTCTTGACGAGGTTGATACCCTCGACAATGACTTTGTCTTCGCCAACGGACAGCACGATGCCGCGCTTGCCCTTATCTTTGCCGGTGATGACGATAACTTCGTCACCTTTGCGAATCTTGTTCATCGCGACTCCTTACAGCACTTCAGGTGCCAACGAAACGATCTTCATGAATCGTTCGCTGCGCAACTCGCGCGTAACAGGCCCGAAAATACGGGTGCCAATAGGTTCGAGCTTGGCATTCAACAGCACTGCCGCATTGCCATCGAACTTGATCAGCGAGCCGTCCTGACGGCGCACGCCCTTGGCGGTGCGAACCACCACGGCGTTATAAATTTCGCCTTTCTTTACGCGCCCGCGCGGCGTTGCTTCTTTGACGGTCACCTTGATGATGTCGCCAATGCTGGCATAACGACGCTTCGAGCCGCCGAGCACCTTGATGCACATGACTTCACGCGCACCCGTGTTGTCGGCCACTTCAAGCCGAGTTTCGGTCTGGATCATGGTTTATCTATCCCAACTTAATCCGGTCACACCACCATGGCGTACCCGGTCAGTCTTGGTCCCGTCAGCCAATCGGCTGCTTGGGTATGAACAGCAGCGACGGCAAACGAAACCCGCCATCGCAATCCGGTGAATCCTTCGGAACAGACTGGCGCCTGAACCGCTTCCCCCACCAACTTCGCCCGCGACGGGGCTCCCATAAAAGAGGGAAGACCGAGATTATAACAAATAATCTCGGTCTTGCAAGCGAAACTTACTGCGACTTCAACTACTTCTATAACTTTGCGGCGTCAGATGACGCGAGCAGCCTCGAGCAGGCGAGCCACAACCCAAGCTTTCGTCTTCGAAATCGGACGCGTTTCCTGGATTTCAACGAGGTCGCCCTCGTTGTACGTGTTCGCATCGTCGTGCGCGTGGTACTTCTTCGAACGCACAACGTACTTGCCGTAGATCGGGTGCTTCACGCGGTGCTCAACCAGCACGGTGACCGTCTTGTCCATCTTGTTGCTGACGACCTTGCCGACCAGCGTCCGCTTGAGCGAGGTTTTTACGCTATCGTTCATTTCTGGTTCGCCTTCTCAGTCAGGACGGTCCGCACACGTGCGATGTCGCGACGAACCTTCTTCAGCTGGCTCGTGTTCGTGAGCTGCTGGGTCGCGAGTTGCATGCGCAGGCCGAATTGCGCCTTCAACAGGTCCGACAGCTCCTTGTTGAGCGCGGCCTGATCTTTCTGGTGAAGTTCGGAAGCCTTCATCATTTACTCCTTAGGCGCCGAGCTGACGCACGATAAACGTTGTCTTAAGCGGCAGCTTAGCTGCAGCCAGACGGAACGCTTCGCGTGCCAGCTCTTCGGTTACGCCGTCCATTTCGTACAGCATCTTGCCCGGTTGAATCTCCGCGACGTAGTACTCAGGGTTACCTTTGCCGTTACCCATACGTACTTCAGCCGGCTTGTGCGAGATCGGCTTGTCCGGGAAGATGCGGATCCAGATGCGGCCACCACGCTTGATGTGACGCGTCATTGCACGACGTGCCGCTTCAATCTGGCGCGCGGTCAAGCGACCACGACCGATAGCCTTCAGGCCGAACTCACCGAACGACACCGCGTTGCCGCGGGTAGCGATACCGGTGTTACGACCCTTCTGCTCTTTGCGATACTTTCTGCGTTTCGGTTGCAGCATCGTTATTCTCCAGTCTTCCCGCCGTCGCCGGCACCGCCAGCACGACGAGGAGCGCCACGGCGTGCACCTGCCGGGCCACCACCTTCACCATCGCGACGCGGACGGCGATCGCCACCCGGACGTGCGTTGCGGCGCGGACGCTTTTCTTCGGCGACTTCTTCAACCACCGGTGCGTCGTTGCGGCCAAGCGTGTCGCCCTTGTAGACCCACACCTTCACGCCGATGATGCCGTACGTCGTCTTCGCTTCCGAAGTCGCGTAGTCGATATCAGCACGCAGCGTATGAAGGGGCACGCGACCTTCGCGATACCATTCCGTACGAGCGATTTCGATACCGTTCAGGCGGCCAGCGCTCATGATCTTGATGCCTTGAGCACCCAGACGCATTGCGTTTTGCATCGCACGCTTCATCGCGCGGCGGAACATAATCCGGCGCTCGAGTTGTTGCGTGATCGAGTCAGCGATCAGTTGCGCATCGGTTTCCGGCTTGCGGATTTCTTCGATGTTGACGTGGACCGGAACGCCCATGCGGCGTTGCAGTTCCGACTTCAGCAGCTCGATATCCTCGCCCTTCTTACCGATGACGACACCCGGACGCGAACTATAAATCGTGATACGCGCGTTTTTCGCCGGACGCTCGATAACGACGCGACCAACCGAAGCGTTTTTCAGCTTCTTCTTCAGGTATTCACGAACACCGATGTCTTCCTGCAACATCGCCGCGAAATTGTTGTTGTTCGCGTACCAACGCGACGCCCAATTGCGGCTGACGGCCAAACGGAAGCCAGTCGGATGAATTTTCTGTCCCATCGTATGACCCCTTAATTCCCGACCGTCACAGTGATGTGACAGGATTGCTTCTCGATGCGGTTACCACGGCCTTTAGCGCGCGCGGTAAAACGCTTGAGCGATGCAGCCTTGTCGACCATGATGCTCGTTACTTTGAGCTCGTCGATATCGGCGCCTTCGTTGTGCTCCGCATTCGCGATCGCCGACAGCACGACCTTTTTCACGATTCCCGCAGCCTTCTTCGGCGAGAACGTCAGAACGTTCAACGCCTTGTCGACCGGCAAACCGCGGATCTGGTCAGCCACAAGGCGCGTTTTCTGCGCCGAGATGCGGGCACCGCGATGAATTGCTTTCACTTCCATCATGAGCCCCTTATTTCTTAGCCTTCTTGTCGGCTGCATGACCCTTGAACGTCCGGGTCAATGCAAACTCGCCAAGCTTGTGGCCGACCATGTTTTCCGAGATGTACACCGGGACGTGTTGACGGCCGTTATGCACAGCAATCGTCAGACCGATGAAATCCGGCAAAATTGTCGAACGACGCGACCAGGTTTTGATCGGCTTCTTGTCACGCGCAGCGGCTGCCGACTCAACTTTCTTCAGCAAATGGGCGTCGCAGAACGGACCTTTTTTTACAGAACGTGCCATTGCCTACTCCTTAACGCTTGTGACGGCGCTGGACGATCATGCTCGTCGTGCGCTTATTGCTGCGGGTGCGATAACCCTTAGCAGGCGTGCCCCACGGGCTCACCGGATCGCGACCTGCAGCCGTCTTGCCTTCACCACCACCGTGCGGGTGATCGACCGGGTTCATTGCAACGCCACGCACCGTCGGGCGGATACCGCGCCAGCGATTCGCGCCAGCCTTACCGATTTGACGGAGGCTATGCTCTTCGTTGCCAACTTCACCAATCGTCGCGCGGCATTCAACGTGAACGCGGCGGATTTCACCTGAGCGCAGGCGGACCTGTGCGTAGATGCCTTCACGAGCCAGCAACATCGCCGATGTGCCAGCCGAACGCGCCATTTGCGCGCCCTTGCCCGGCAGCATTTCGATGCAGTGAATCGTCGTACCGACCGGAATGTTGCGAATCGGCAGCGTGTTACCTGCGCGGATCGGAGCTTCCGAACCCGACATCAGTTGCTGACCAACCGCCACGCCCTTCGGAGCGATGATGTACTTGCGCTCGCCGTCTGCGTACAGAACCAGCGCGATGTTCGCGCTACGGTTCGGATCGTACTCGAGACGTTCGACCTTAGCCGGAATGCCATCCTTCGTGCGACGGAAATCGACGACACGATAGTGATGCTTGTGACCACCACCCTTATGACGCGTGGTGATGTGGCCATTGTTGTTACGGCCAGCGGTCGAGGATTGCGAATCGAGCAGCGGTGCAAACGGCTTGCCCTTATGCAGATCCTTGTTGACCACTTTGACCATCGCACGGCGACCCGGCGAAGTCGGTTTAACTTTAACGATTGCCATGATTACTTGGCCTCCGCTTCAAAGTTGATTTCCTGGCCGGGCTTCAGGCAGACGTACGCCTTCTTCACGTCCTTGCGCTTGCCCATGAAGCGGCCAAAGCGCTTGGCTTTGCCCTTCGAGACCAGCACGTTGACGGAATTGACTTCCACCTTGAACAGCAGCTCGACTGCAGCTTTCACTTCCTGCTTCGTGGCATCGGGCGCGACTTCGAACACAACTTGTTCGTTCTTGTCGGCCACCAGCGTCGCCTTTTCGGAGATCACCGGCGCGAGCAGGACCTGCATCAAACGATGATCGTTCTTGCGAATCTCGCTCATGACAGCAACTCCTCGATCTGGGCGACCGCAGCCTTCGTGATCAGGATCTTCTTGAAGTAGATCAGCGACAGCGGGTCGGCGTAACGCGGCTCGACAACTGCCACATGGGCGAGATTGCGCGACGCGAGGTACAGGTTTTCGTCAACCGTGTCGGTAATCACCAGCACGGAGTCGAGACCCATCGCCTTGAATTTTTCGGCCAGCAGCTTCGTCTTCGGCGCTTCGAGCGTCAGCTCGTCGACCACCGAGATGCGGCCTTCGCGGGCCAGCTGCGAGAAGATCGAGCAGAGACCTGCGCGATGCATCTTCTTGTTGACCTTGTGCGAAAAGTTTTCTTCCGGCGAATTCGGGAAGATCCGGCCACCGCCGCGCCACAACGGGCTCGACGACATACCGGCACGGGCACGGCCCGTACCCTTCTGGCGCCACGGCTTCTTGGTCGTGTGCTTGACTTGCTCACGGTCCTTCTGCGCGCGGTTACCGCTACGGGCATTCGCTTGATACGCCACCACTACCTGGTGAATCAGGGCTTCGTTGTAATCGCGACCGAACACTACGTCCGACGCGCTAACGCCTGCACCTTCCTGACCATTGGCATTCAGGAGCTTAAGTTCCATTATTTCGCTCCTTTCACGGCACGCGTCTTCACGGCCGGCGTAACGAATACCTTGCCACCCTTCGCACCCGGAACGGCGCCCTTGACCAGCAACAGCTTGCGGTCAGCGTCGATACGAGCGATTTCGAGGTTTTGCACGGTTACCGTATCGTCACCCATGTGACCGGTCATGCGCTTACCCGGGAAAACACGACCCGGATCCTGCGCCATACCGATCGAACCCGGCACGTTGTGCGAGCGCGAGTTACCGTGCGATGCACGGCCGGATGCGAAGTTGTAACGCTTGATGGTACCGGCGTAGCCCTTACCGATCGACACGCCTTGCACGTCGACCTTCTGGCCTACTTCGAACAGATCGGGACCGACCACGGTGCCGCTCGACAACTCGGCAGCCTTGGCAGCATCGATCTGGAATTCTTTGAGGATTTCACCGGCTTGAACACCGGCTTTGGCGAGATGACCGGCCAACGGCTTCGTCACACGCGATGCACGGCGCGTACCGAATGCAACCTGCACGGCGGTGTAGCCGTCGGTTTCAACAGTCTTGATCTGCGTCACGCGGTTGTCGGACACGTCCAGCACGGTAACGGGAATCGAATCCCCTTCTGCCGTGAAGATACGGGTCATGCCAACCTTGCGACCTACGAGTCCAAGGCTCATCGTTTTCTCCATTCCCGACTGCGATTGGTCGGGGCTAATTTACAAAATGCCGGTGCCGTTTCGGGCATGAATTCATGCTGCAGCACACCGACTTTTTTGCGCAAATGCGCGAAAAGCCTTGCATTATAGCGAGGCTTTTCGTTTTGCGCAAGCAATCAATGACTTAGCGTTGTCCAGCACTTCGGACAACCTCTGGAAGCCTTATTGCAGCTTGATTTCCACGTCCACGCCAGCCGGCAGGTCCAGCTTCATCAGTGCGTCAACGGTCTTGTCCGTCGGATCGACGATGTCCATCAGGCGTTGATGCGTACGGATTTCGAGCTGATCGCGCGACGTCTTGTTGACGTGCGGCGAACGCAGGATGTCGAAACGTTGAATGCGGGTCGGCAGCGGCACCGGACCACGAACGATTGCGCCCGTCCGCTTTGCCGTGTCGACGATTTCTGCTGCCGATTGATCGATCAAGCGATAGTCGAAAGCCTTCAGGCGAATGCGGATTTTTTGATTCGGCATGACAATTCCTTGGAAAGAGCGAGGCGGTATTGCGCCGCCAGATAGCAAAAGAACGTAGAGCCGGACACCCGCCATGGGGCGGCGCCCGGCTCCGGGCACCACTTATTGCAACTTCAACCCCCGATTTTACTCGAGAATCTTGGCAACGACACCAGCACCGACCGTACGGCCGCCTTCGCGAATTGCGAAGCGCAGACCTTCTTCCATCGCGATCGGGTTGATCAGCTTCACCGTGATCGACACGTTGTCGCCCGGCATAACCATTTCCTTGTCCTTCGGCAACTCGATCGAGCCCGTCACGTCCGTCGTACGGAAGTAGAACTGCGGACGATAGTTGTTGAAGAACGGCGTGTGGCGGCCGCCTTCGTCCTTGCTCAGCACATACACTTCAGCCGTGAAGTGCGTGTGCGGGTTGATCGAGCCCGGCTTCGCCAGAACCTGACCACGCTCCACGTCTTCACGCTTCGTGCCGCGCAGCAGGATACCCACGTTGTCGCCTGCCTGACCCTGGTCGAGCAGCTTGCGGAACATTTCCACGCCCGTGCAGGTCGTCTTCACCGTCGGCTTGATACCCACGATTTCGATTTCTTCGCCGACCTTCACGACGCCGCGCTCAACGCGACCCGTCACCACCGTGCCGCGACCCGAGATCGAGAACACGTCTTCCACCGGCATCAGGAACGCACCGTCAACTGCGCGCTCCGGCGTCGGGATGTACGTGTCCAGCGCGTCGGCCAGATTCATGATCGCCACTTCGCCCAGCTCGCCCGTGTCGCCTTCCAGCGCCAGCTTGGCCGAACCCTTGATGATCGGCGTGTCGTCGCCCGGGAAGTCGTACTTCGACAGAAGTTCACGAACTTCCATCTCGACGAGCTCCAGCAGCTCAGCGTCGTCCACCATGTCGCACTTGTTCAGGAACACGATGATGTACGGAACGCCAACCTGACGCGCCAGCAGGATGTGCTCACGCGTTTGCGGCATCGGGCCGTCTGCGGCCGAGCACACCAGGATCGCGCCGTCCATCTGCGCTGCGCCCGTGATCATGTTCTTCACATAGTCAGCGTGGCCCGGGCAATCGACGTGTGCGTAGTGGCGGTTAGCCGTTTCGTACTCGACGTGCGCCGTGTTGATCGTGATACCACGTGCCTTTTCTTCCGGCGCCGCGTCGATCTGGTCGTATGCTTTCGCTTCGCCGCCAAACTTCTTGGTCAGAACCGTCGTGATCGCTGCCGTCAGCGTGGTCTTGCCGTGGTCAACGTGACCGATCGTGCCGACGTTCACGTGCGGCTTGGTCCGTTCGAATTTACCTTTAGCCATGTTTCTCTTCTTTCAAAAAGTTAATCGTTGAATGACTTGCCGCGCGATTACTTCGACTTCGCGTTGATGATCGCTTCAGACACGTTGCGCGGTGCTTCGGAGTAGTGCTTGAACTCCATCGTGTACGTTGCACGGCCTTGGCTCAGCGAACGCAGCGAAGTCGAGTAGCCGAACATTTCCGACAGCGGAACTTCAGCGCGAACGATTTTGCCGCCGCCGATCATGTCTTCCATGCCCTGAACAATACCGCGACGGCCCGACAGATCGCCCATCACGTTGCCCATGTAGTCTTCCGGCGTTTCGACTTCGACGGCCATCATCGGTTCGAGGATGACCGGCTGAGCCTTGCGCATTGCTTCCTTGAACGCCATCGAACCGGCCATGCGGAACGCATTTTCGTTCGAGTCAACATCGTGGTACGAACCGAACGTCAAGTGAACCTTCACGTCAACGACCGGGAAGCCTGCCAGCACGCCAGCCTTCAGCGTTTCCTGGATACCCTTGTCGACTGCCGGGATGTATTCACGCGGAATCACACCACCCTTGATCTCGTCCAGGAACTCGTAGCCCTTGCCTTGCTCATTCGGCTCGAGCGTGATGACCGCGTGACCGTACTGGCCGCGACCACCCGACTGCTTGACGAACTTGCCGTCGACGTCTTCCGCTTTGCCGCGGATCGTTTCGCGGTAAGCAACCTGCGGCTTGCCGACCGTTGCTTCGACGCCGAATTCACGCTTCATCCGGTCGACCAGAATTTCGAGGTGGAGCTCGCCCATACCCGAAATAATGGTTTGACCCGATTCTTCGTCTGTTTGAACGCGGAACGACGGATCTTCCTGAGCCAGACGATTCAGCGCCAGACCCATCTTTTCCTGGTCGGGCTTCGTCTTCGGCTCAACAGCCTGCGAAATCACCGGCTCCGGGAAAATCATGCGTTCAAGCACGATCGGGTGCAGCGGATCGCACAGCGTGTCACCCGTGGTCGCGTCTTTCAAGCCAACTGCAGCAGCGATGTCGCCTGCGTGCACTTCCTTGATTTCTTCACGCTGGTTTGCGTGCATCAACAGAATACGACCGAGACGTTCCTTCTTGTCCTTGGTCGCGTTCAGCAGCGTGTCGCCCGACTTCGTCGTACCCGAGTACACACGGAAGAAGATCAACTGGCCGACAAACGGGTCGGTCATGATCTTGAACGCGAGGGACGAGAACTTCTCGTCGTCAGCTGCGCGACGCTCGGCCTTTTCACCGTTTTCGAGTTCACCCGTAACCGGCGGAATGTCGATCGGCGACGGCAGGAAGTCGAGCACGGCGTCCAGCATCCGTTGCACACCCTTGTTCTTGAACGCGGTACCACACAGCATCGGCTGGATTTCGCACGCGATCGTACGGTCGCGCAGACCCTTGATGATTTCCGCTTCCGTCAGTTCGCCCGACTCGAGGTACTTGTTCATCAGGTCTTCGTTCGACTCTGCCGCCGCTTCGACCATCTTCTCGCGCCATTCATTGCACGTGTCGAGGAGCTCAGCCGGGATTTCTTCGTACGAGAACTTCGTGCCTTGGGACGCTTCGTCCCAAATGATCGCCTTCATCTTCAGCAGATCGACCACGCCCGTAAACGTTTCTTCTGCGCCGATAGGTACAACGACCGGAACCGGGTTCGCCTTCAGACGCAGCTTGAGCTGGTCGTAAACCTTGAAGAAGTTCGCGCCGGTACGGTCCATCTTGTTGATGAACGCGAGACGGGGAACCTTGTACTTGTTAGCTTGACGCCACACGGTTTCCGACTGCGGCTGCACGCCGCCCACTGCGCAGTACACCATGCATGCACCGTCGAGCACGCGCATCGAGCGCTCAACTTCAATCGTGAAGTCAACGTGGCCCGGGGTGTCGATGATGTTGATGCGGTGCTCAGCACGGTCGCCGGCCATGCCTTTCCAGAATGCCGTGGTAGCAGCGGACGTGATCGTAATGCCGCGTTCCTGCTCCTGCTCCATCCAGTCCATGGTGGCAGCGCCGTCGTGAACTTCACCAATCTTGTGGTTCACGCCGGTGTAGAACAGGATGCGCTCGGTCGTCGTCGTTTTGCCGGCGTCGATGTGAGCGCTAATACCGATGTTACGGTAGCGCTCGATAGGTGTCTTGCGAGCCACTTTAATCCTCAATTGGGATGACGCGATGCGAGAAAATACCCATCGCGCTGTAACACAAACGGGCGAGGCGCTTTGTAAGCGCACCCGCCCGGAATTTCTTTCCGTTTTTCTGCTAAACCCGGGTTCGGGAAGCTTAGAAACGGAAGTGCGAGAACGCCTTGTTGGCTTCTGCCATCCGGTGAACTTCGTCGCGCTTCTTCATCGCGCCGCCACGGCCTTCGGCCGCTTCGGAGAGTTCACCTGCCAGACGCAGGGCCATCGACTTCTCGCTGCGCTTCTTCGCGGCTTCACGCAACCAACGCATCGCCAATGCCATACGACGCGACGGACGCACTTCGACCGGAACCTGATAGTTCGCACCACCAACGCGGCGGCTCTTAACTTCGACCACCGGCTTGACGTTGTTGAGCGCTACCGTGAACACTTCCAGCGGGTCCTTGCCACCCTTGGTCTGGATCTGTTCGAAAGCGCCGTACACAATGCGCTCAGCAACCGACTTCTTGCCGGAGAGCATCAGCACGTTCATGAACTTAGCTACATCTACGTTACCGAACTTCGGATCCGGCAACACTTCCCGCTTGGGGACTTCGCGACGACGCGGCATGTTTCTTCCTTTACTTTTCAGTTGGAGCTGTTTATCAGCCCCGCGGCCACCAACTAACCCGATTCATCCCTAACGACTTACCAGCCTGGTCGGGTGACCACTTACTCGACAGCACCGGCGATTCCGGCACCACCGCTATTACCGCCTTTACAGGCGACCTGAAACTACATTGACCGGCTAATTACTTGCCAGCCTTGGCACGCTTCGCGCCGTACTTCGAGCGAGCTTGCTTACGATCCTTGACGCCCTGGGTATCCAGCGAGCCGCGAACCATGTGGTAACGCACACCCGGCAAGTCCTTAACACGGCCGCCGCGAATCAGCACGACCGAGTGTTCCTGCAGGTTGTGGCCTTCACCACCGATGTACGAAATGACTTCGAAGCCGTTCGTCAGGCGCACCTTGGCAACCTTACGAAGTGCCGAGTTCGGCTTCTTAGGCGTCGTGGTGTACACACGGGTGCACACGCCACGCCGCTGGGGGCAGTCCTGCAAAGCCGGGCTCTTGCTCTTCGTCGTTTCCGACGCGCGGCCTTTGCGAACCAGTTGATTGATGGTTGGCATTGTTTATTCCTGAAATTGAACAAAATCGACGCATCTGTTTCCGGGCAAAGCAGAAACGATTGCGCATCGAACTCCCGGACCAAGGTGTCAGCGCACGAATTCACTTCGCGCACAGGCATTCCAAGAACCGGAACCTAGCATAATATTCTGAAAATGCTAAGCGAGTCAACAGGTTGCAATGTTTCGCACGCCTGCCGACCTCAAACAGCGCTCGCCGGGTCTCAGTCGGCGGCGACAACTTCCAGCAATTCGTCGCCGAAACGGTCGAGTTTGCGCGCACCCATGCCAGGAATACCACGCAAATCCTCGATGGAATCGGGACCGTTGCGGGCAATTTCCGCCAGCGTGGCGTCGTGGAAGATGACATAGGCCGGCACGCCATCGCTCTTCGCCGTCTCCGTGCGCCAGGTGCGCAGGCGCTCCCAGCGGGCACGCTCGCGCGGGCCCATACCGATCGTCGGGTCGGCCCGCTCGCTTGTGCGACTGGACGACTGACGTGTACGCGTGGGCTTCACATAGCGGCGCATCGTGACATTCTGCTCGCTCTTCAGCACGGCTTTTGCAGCCTCAGTCAGTACCAGCGAGCCGAAACCTTCGTGGTCGACGGTGAGGTAGCCGAATGCGACGAGCTGACGGAAGATAGCGCGCCACTCGGGCTCGCCGAGCGCGGCGCCGACTCCGAACGTGGTCAACTTTTCGTGGCCACGTTGCAGGATCTTCTCGCTGCGGTT
This sequence comes from Paraburkholderia sp. D1E, assembly GCF_052682275.1. Classification (NCBI taxonomy): domain Bacteria; kingdom Pseudomonadati; phylum Pseudomonadota; class Betaproteobacteria; order Burkholderiales; family Burkholderiaceae; genus Paraburkholderia; species Paraburkholderia sp. D1E. The sequence continues at coordinate 4,823,442 of NZ_JBQYMB010000001.1, read as the reverse complement.
GCCGCGGAGAATGTCAATCAAGTGCCCGGCGCCGAAATGAAAGCCGCTCGCCCGCTGCGCGCGGAATACGCAGGACAGCGCCATCTGCGCTTCGCGCGTCGCGTCCCATGTGTCGGGCGGTTCGATGCAGTTGTCACAGTTGCCGCAAGGCTTGCTCGATTCTCCGAAATACGCGAGCAACCGCACCCGGCGGCAGGTCGCCGCTTCGCACAGGCCAAGTAAAGCGTCGAGCTTGCCTGTCTGAACACGCTTATGCGCATCGTCGGCGTCGGACTCGTCAATCATCTTGCGCTGCTGCACGACGTCGCCAAGACCGTATGCCATCCAGGCATTGGCGGGCATGCCGTCGCGGCCGGCGCGACCGGTTTCCTGATAGTAGCCTTCAACGCTCTTCGGCAAATCAAGGTGAGCCACAAATCGCACGTCCGGCTTGTCGATACCCATACCAAAGGCGATCGTCGCGCACATCACAATGCCTTCCTCGCGCTGAAACATCTCCTGATGCTTCTGGCGGATTTCGAACTCCATGCCGGCGTGGTAAGGCAACGCACGCATGCCTTTCTCTTTCAACCACTCGGCCGTTTCTTCGACCTTGCGCCGCGACAGGCAATACACCACGCCGGCGTCGGTCGTTCCGTCTGGCCTCGAATGTTCGGCGCGAATGAAGTCGAGCAGTTGAGCGCGCGCATTGTCTTTCTCGACGATGCGGTAACGGATATTGGGCCGATCAAAACTCGAAACGAAGATGCGCGCGTCATCAAGCGCGAGACGGTGGATGATTTCATCGCGTGTGATCGCGTCGGCGGTCGCGGTGAGCGCGATGCGCGGCACGTTCGGAAAGCGCTCGTGCAGCACCGACAGCTGAATGTATTCAGGACGGAAATCGTGACCCCATTGCGATACGCAATGCGCTTCGTCGATTGCGAACAGGCCGATGCGCGTGCGCTCGAGCAGTTCCTGGAAACGGGGCGTCATCAACCGTTCCGGTGCCACGTACAACAGATCGATTTCGCCTTCGCGCAACGCGCGCTCGGTCGCCATCGCTTCCGCGCTCGACAGCGTCGAGTTCAGGTACGCGGCGCGCACACCGACTTCCGTGAGCGCGGCGACCTGGTCCTGCATCAATGCGATCAGCGGGGACACCACAATCCCCGCTCCGCATCCAGCTTCGCGCCGCACCAGTGATGGGATCTGATAACACAACGACTTGCCGCCGCCCGTCGGCATCAGCACGAGACAATCGCCGCCGCCGGCGACGTGCTCGACAATTTCGCCCTGCTGTCCTCTGAACGCGGGGTAACCGAAGACTTCGTTGAGGATTTCGAGCGGACGGGACATGAGAATTTGAGAGAAGCAGCGTAATGCCGGTGACACGAATTTTACCAACCGATTCGTGCTGCGCCCGCGCTTTGCACAAACGTTAGCCGTTTGGCCTTCGAATCCACAAAACCGCACAAAAATGAGGCGCATAAAAAAAGCCGCTCAGTCGAAACTGAGCGGCTTCGCTGGCTGGTGAGCCCGAGCGGCTTGCGCCGCCGGGACTCACTCGCCTGAGTGCTGCTGTTCGGCGGCCGGAGTTTCCGGCGTACCGAATTCGAACGACTCTTCCGCTGCGATCTGATCGAAACGCTCGCGGTCGGACAGTTCCTTGCTCTTGCGTGCCTTGTGGAACGCGAGACCCGTACCAGCCGGAATCAGACGACCAACGATCACGTTTTCCTTCAGCCCGCGCAAATCGTCGCGCTTGCCCATGATCGCTGCTTCGGTCAGCACGCGAGTCGTTTCCTGGAACGACGCCGCGGAGATGAACGAATCGGTCGACAGCGATGCCTTCGTGATACCGAGCAGCACGTTGTCGTAGGTTGCCGGGATCTTGTCTTCCGCAGCCATCCGGTCGTTCTCGTCGAGCATATCCGAGCGCTCGACCTGTTCGCCCATGATGAAGCGCGTGTCACCGTTATCGACGATCTGCACACGGCGCAGCATCTGACGGACGATCACTTCAATGTGCTTGTCATTGATCTTCACGCCCTGCAGACGATACACGTCCTGCACTTCGTCCACGATGTAGCGCGCCAGCGCTTCGACGCCCTGCAAACGCAGGATGTCGTGCGGATCAGCCGGCCCGTCGACAATCATTTCGCCCTTGTTGACGACCTGACCATCGTGCACCAGAACCTGCTTTTCCTTCGCGATCAGGAACTCGTGCTGATTGCCTTCGAGGTCCGTGATAACGAGACGCTGCTTGCCCTTCGTGTCCTTACCGAACGACGTCGTGCCCGTGACTTCCGCCAGAATACCGGCGTCCTTCGGCGAGCGCGCTTCGAACAGTTCGGCCACACGCGGCAGACCACCGGTAATGTCGCGAGTCTTTTGCGATTCAACCGGGATACGTGCCAGCACTTCACCGACCTGCACTTGCTGACCGTCCTTCACGGTGATCAGAGCACCGACCTGGAAGCCGATCTGCACCGAGTGCTCGGTGTTCGGGATCTTGACTTCTTCGCCGTTCGCGTCGAGCAGCTTGACCTGCGGACGCACCGTCTTCGACGCTTGCGAACCGCGGCGCTTCACGTCGATCACGACCAGCGTCGAGAGACCCGTCACATCGTCGATCTGCTTGGCAACCGTCACGCCTTCTTCGACGTTTTCGAACTTCACCATACCACCGTACTCGGTGATGATCGGACGCGTCATCGGATCCCACGTCGCCAGTTGCGTGCCGGCCTTGATCTGCGCACCGTCCAGTTGCAACAGCGTCGCGCCGTACGGCACCTTGTGACGTTCACGCTCGCGGCCGTGGTCGTCGGTGATCATGGCTTCGCCCGAACGCGAAATGACGATCTGCTCGCCCTTCGCGTTGGTAACGTAACGCATGGTCGCAGTGAAACGCACCGTACCGTTCGACTTGGCTTCAACCGACGAAGCCACTGCCGCACGCGACGCCGCACCACCGATGTGGAACGTACGCATCGTGAGCTGCGTGCCCGGTTCACCGATCGACTGAGCAGCGATCACACCGACTGCTTCGCCAACGTTGACCGACGAGCCACGACCCAGGTCGCGGCCATAGCAGGCTGCGCACAGACCGTAACGCGTTTCGCAAGTAAGCGGCGTACGCACGCGCACTTCGTCGATGCCGAGGCGTTCGATTTCTTCGACCGCGTCTTCGTCGAGCAACGTGCCCGTTTCGTACAGCGTTTCCTGCGATTCAGGATTGACGACGTCAGCCACCGTCACGCGACCGAGGATACGGTCACGCAGTGCTTCGACGACTTCACCGCCTTCGACCAACGCCTTCATGGCGACGCCGTTGGACGTACCGCAATCGTCCTCGACCACCACCAGATCCTGCGTCACGTCGACCAGGCGACGCGTCAGGTAACCCGAGTTGGCCGTCTTCAGTGCCGTATCAGCCAGACCCTTACGTGCACCGTGGGTCGAGATGAAGTACTGCAACACGTTCAGGCCTTCACGGAAGTTCGCCGTAATCGGCGTCTCGATGATCGAGCCGTCCGGCTTCGCCATCAGTCCACGCATACCGGCCAGCTGACGAATCTGAACTGCGGAACCACGAGCACCCGAGTCCGCCATCATGTAGATGGAGTTGAACGATTCCTGACGCGTTTCGTTGCCGTCGCGATCGACCACCGGTTCCGTCGACAGCTGTTCCATCATCGCCTTGCCGACCGCTTCCGACGTTGCCGACCAGATGTCGACCACGTTGTTGTAGCGCTCTTGCGACGTGACGAGACCCGACATGTACTGACGGTCGTATTCCTTCACCTTCTTCGCAGCATCGCCGACGATCTGTTCTTTTTGCGGCGGCACGAGCATGTCGTCGACGCAAATCGAAATACCGGCGCGCGTGGCCAGACGGAAACCCATCTGCATCAGCTGGTCGGCAAAAATCACCGTCTCACGCAGACCGCACTTGCGGAATGCGGTGTTGATCAGACGCGAAATTTCCTTCTTCTTCAGCGGCTTGTTCAGCACCGAGAACGGCAGACCCGGCGGCAGAATTTCCGACAGGATCGAACGGCCAACGGTCGTCGGATACAGCGTAATCTTCGGCACGAACTTCGGCGCGCCTTCCGACGTGTCTTCGTTATGGACCATTTCCGTGATCCGCACGTTGACGCGCGAGGCCAGCTCGACTTCCTTGTTCTCGTAAGCGCGCAGTGCTTCCGACACGCCGGTGAACGTCAGGCCTTCGCCCTTGGCATTCACAGCTTCACGCGACGCGTAGTACAGGCCGAGCACGATATCCTGCGAGGGCACGATCGACGGATCGCCGTTGGCCGGGAACAGGATGTTGTTCGACGCCAGCATCAGCGTACGCGCTTCCATCTGCGCTTCAAGCGACAGCGGCACGTGCACAGCCATCTGGTCACCGTCGAAGTCGGCGTTGAACGCCGCGCAAACGAGCGGGTGCAGCTGGATAGCCTTACCTTCGATCAGCACCGGCTCGAAAGCCTGAATGCCAAGGCGGTGCAGCGTCGGCGCACGGTTCAGCATGACCGGATGCTCGCGGATCACCTCTTCGAGGATGTCCCACACCACGGCTGTCTGATTCTCGACTTCCTTCTTCGCAGCCTTGATGGTGGTAGCAACACCCATCACTTCCAGCTTGTTGAAGATGAACGGCTTGAACAGTTCGAGCGCCATCAGCTTCGGCAGACCGCACTGATGCAGCTTGAGCGTCGGGCCGACCACGATCACCGAACGACCGGAGTAGTCAACGCGCTTACCGAGCAAGTTCTGACGGAAACGACCGCCCTTACCCTTGATCATGTCAGCGAGCGACTTCAGCGGACGCTTGTTCGCGCCGGTCATTGCCTTACCGCGACGACCGTTGTCGAGCAGCGAATCGACAGCTTCCTGCAGCATCCGCTTTTCGTTGCGGACGATGATTTCAGGCGCCTTCAATTCGAGCAGACGCTTCAACCGGTTGTTACGGTTGATCACGCGGCGATACAGGTCGTTCAGGTCCGACGTCGCGAAACGGCCGCCATCCAGCGGCACCAGCGGACGCAGTTCCGGCGGCAGCACCGGCAGCACTTCGAGCACCATCCAGTCCGGCTTGATGCCCGAACGTTGGAAAGCCTCGAGCACCTTCAGGCGCTTCGCGTACTTCTTGATCTTCGCTTCCGAACCCGTGTTCTTGAGTTCAGTGCGCAGCATCTCGACCTGTTCGTCGATGTTGATCGCGCGCAGCAGTTCGCGAACGCCTTCCGCGCCCATCTCGGCACGGAATTCGTCACCGTACTCTTCGACCTTGTTGTAGTAATCCTCTTCGGTCATGATCTGCCGCGCTTTCAGCGGCGTCATGCCCGGGTCGATCACCACGTATGCTTCGAAGTACAGCACGCGTTCGATGTCGCGCAGCGTCATGTCGAGCACCATGCCCAGACGCGACGGCAGCGACTTCAGGAACCAGATGTGAGCGACCGGCGAGGCCAACTCAATGTGGCCCATCCGTTCGCGACGCACCTTCGCGAGCGTCACTTCGACGCCGCACTTTTCACAGATCACGCCACGATGCTTCAGGCGCTTGTACTTGCCGCAAAGGCATTCGTAGTCTTTGATCGGCCCGAAGATCTTCGCGCAGAACAGACCATCGCGTTCCGGCTTGAACGTCCGGTAGTTGATGGTTTCCGGCTTCTTAACTTCACCGAACGACCACGAACGGATCTTGTCTGGCGAGGCCAGACCGATCTTGATCGCGTCAAAAACTTCAGGCTGTTGGACTTGCTTGAATAGATCGAGCAGAGCTTTCATTGCTTTCTCTCCGTAGTCCGATTAGTTGCGGTCGAGGTCGATATCGATACCGAGCGAGCGGATTTCCTTCACGAGCACGTTGAAGGATTCCGGCATGCCAGCGTCGATCACGTGATCACCCTTGACCAGGTTCTCATACACCTTGGTCCGGCCCGCCACGTCATCCGACTTCACCGTCAGCATTTCTTGCAACACGTACGATGCGCCGTACGCTTCGAGCGCCCACACTTCCATTTCACCAAAACGCTGGCCACCAAACTGCGCCTTACCGCCCAACGGCTGCTGCGTCACGAGCGAGTACGGGCCCGTGGAACGTGCGTGCATCTTGTCGTCGACCAAGTGGTGCAGCTTCAGGTAGTGCATGTAGCCGACAGTCACCGTGCGTTCGAACATCTCACCCGTGCGGCCGTCATACAGACGCACCTGGTTCTTCGACGGCGTCATGCCGAGATTCTTAGCGATGTCGTCCGGGAATGCCAGATCCAGCGCGCGCGACATTTCTTCTTCCGTCGCACCGTCGAACACCGGCGTTGCAAACGGCACGCCTTCGCGCAGGTTCTTCGCCAGTTCGACGATTTCGTCGTCTGTGAAGCTGTCCAGCTCTTCAGCACGGCCCGACTCGTTGTAGATCTTGGTCAGGAATTCGCGCAGTTCAACGATCTTCGCCTGACGCTGCAGCATTTCGGCGATACGCCAGCCGAGACCCTTCGCGGCCCAACCCAGATGTACTTCGAGAACCTGACCCACGTTCATCCGCGACGGCACGCCGAGCGGATTCAGCACGACGTCAGCCGGACGGCCATCGGCCATGTACGGCATGTCTTCGATCGGAACGATCTTCGACACCACACCCTTGTTACCGTGACGGCCGGCCATCTTGTCGCCAGGCTGCAGACGACGCTTCACAGCCAGATACACCTTGACCATCTTCAGCACGCCCGGCGGCAGTTCGTCGCCTTGCGTGAGCTTCTTGCGCTTTTCTTCGAACGCCAGATCGAACTGGTGACGCTTCTGTTCGATCGAGTCCTTGATCGCTTCGAGCTGTGCCGCTGCTTCTTCGTCCGCGAGGCGGATATCGAACCAGTGGTAGTGGTCGAGATCTTCCAGGTAAGCCTGGTCGATCTTGGTACCCTTCGCGAGCTTCTTCGGTCCGCCGTTCGCGACCTTGCCGGTCAGCATACGTGCGAGACGCTGGAATGCATCGCCTTCCACGATACGCAGCTGGTCGTTCAGGTCGAGGCGATAACGCTTCAGTTCATCGTCGATGATCTGTTGCGCACGCTTGTCGCGCTGAATGCCTTCACGCGTGAACACTTGCACGTCGATCACGGTGCCGCTCATGCCTGACGGCACGCGCAGCGACGTGTCCTTCACGTCCGAAGCCTTCTCACCGAAGATCGCGCGCAGCAGCTTTTCTTCCGGCGTCAGCTGGGTTTCGCCCTTCGGCGTGACCTTACCGACCAGCACGTCGCCTGCTTCGACTTCCGCGCCGATATAGACGATGCCCGATTCATCGAGACGGCCGAGTTGCACTTCAGCCAGGTTCGAGATGTCGCGCGTGATTTCTTCCGGTCCGAGCTTCGTATCGCGAGCTACGACGTTCAGTTCTTCAATGTGGATCGACGTGTAACGGTCGTCAGCAACCACCTTCTCCGAGATCAAAATCGAATCTTCGAAGTTGTAGCCGTTCCACGGCATGAACGCGACCAGCATGTTCTGGCCGAGAGCCAGTTCGCCGAGGTCGGTCGATGCACCGTCAGCCAGCACGTCGCCGCGCGACACGATATCGCCGACCTTCACGATCGGGCGCTGGTTGATGTTCGTGTTCTGGTTCGAACGCGTGTACTTGATCAGGTTGTAGATGTCCACGCCGACGTCGCCAGCAACGGCTTCATCGTCGTTCACGCGGATCACCATACGGCCTGCGTCGACGTAATCGACCACACCACCGCGGAATGCCTGAACCGTCGTACCCGAGTCGACTGCCACCGTGCGTTCGATACCCGTACCAACCACGGCCTTTTCAGGACGCAGACACGGCACAGCCTGACGCTGCATGTTCGAACCCATCAATGCGCGGTTCGCGTCATCGTGCTCGAGGAACGGAATCAGCGATGCTGCCACCGACACGATCTGCGACGGCGCCACGTCCATGTACTGGATGCGGTCCGGCGTAACCATCAGCGTTTCGCCTGCTTCACGCGACGACACCAGTTCGTCGGTCAGCGAGCCGTCAGCAGCCACCGCCGCGTTCGCCTGAGCGATCACGTAACGGCCTTCTTCGATCGCCGACAGATAGTCGATCTGATCGGTCACCTTGCTGTCCACAACCTTGCGATACGGCGTTTCGAGGAAGCCGTATTCGTTCAGGTGCGCGTACAGTGCGAGCGAGTTGATCAGGCCGATGTTCGGACCTTCCGGCGTTTCAATCGGGCACACACGACCGTAGTGAGTCGGGTGCACGTCGCGGACTTCAAAACCAGCGCGCTCACGCGTCAAACCGCCCGGGCCAAGTGCCGAAACACGGCGCTTGTGGGTGATTTCCGACAGCGGGTTGGTCTGGTCCATAAACTGCGACAGCTGCGACGAACCAAAGAACTCGCGAATCGCCGACGAAATCGGCTTCGAGTTGATCAGGTCGTGCGGCATCAGGTTTTCGCTTTCGGCCTGGCCGAGGCGTTCCTTCACAGCACGTTCCACACGCACGAGACCTGCGCGGAACTGGTTTTCCGCCAGTTCGCCGACGCAACGCACACGACGATTGCCCAAGTGGTCGATATCGTCCACTTCGCCCTTGCCGTTGCGCAGTTCGACCAGGATCTTGATCGTTGCGAGGATGTCGTCGTCTTGCAGCGTCATCGGACCGACGATTTCGTCGCGACCGACACGGCGGTTGAACTTCATACGACCCACCTTGGAGAGGTCGTATGCGTCTTCGCTGTAGAACAGACGGTTGAATAGCGCCTCGACTGCTTCTTCGGTCGGCGGTTCGCCCGGACGCATCATGCGGTAGATCGCGATGCGAGCGGCCATCTTGTCCGCGGTTTCGTCGATACGCAGCGTCGACGAGATGTACGGACCTTGATCCAGATCGTTCGTGTAGAGCGTCTGGATGTCTTTGATCTTCGATTCGCGGAGCTTCTCGAGGACGGTTTCGGTGATTTCGTCGTTCGCGTTAGCGATGACTTCACCCGTGTCGCCGTCGACGACGTTCTTCGCCAGCACGCGGCCGAGCAGATAGTCTTCCGGAACCGAGATGAATTTCGTCTTCGCGTTGTCGAGATCGCGAATATGCTTGGCGTTGATCCGCTTGTCCTTCTGGACGATCACGCTGCCGTCACGATCCGTAATATCGAAACGTGCGACTTCACCACGCAGACGCTCCGGCACGAATTCCATCTGCGCGCCTTCCGGCATCAGCGTGAAATTGTCGAACACGAAGAAGTTTGCGAGGATCTGTTCCGGCGTCAGGCCAATCGCCTTCAGCAGGATCGTGACCGGCATCTTGCGGCGGCGGTCGACGCGGAAGTACAGCACGTCCTTCGGATCGAATTCGAAGTCGAGCCACGAACCGCGGTAAGGAATGATACGTGCCGAGAACAGGAGCTTGCCCGAGCTGTGCGTCTTGCCCTTGTCGTGTTCGAAGAACACGCCCGGCGAACGGTGCAGCTGCGAAACGATCACACGTTCCGTGCCGTTGATCACGAACGAACCAGTCGGCGTCATGAGCGGAATTTCGCCCATATACACTTCTTGTTCCTTCACTTCCTTGACGACCGGCTTGCTCGGCGACTCCTTGTCGAGCAGCACCAGACGCACTTTCGCGCGCAGTGCCGAGCAGTAAGTCAAACCGCGCTGCTGACATTCCTTGATGTTGAATGCCGGCGGCGACAGCATGTAGCTGACGAACTCCAGACGTGCGAACCCGTTGTGCGAAACAATCGGGAAAACGGATGTAAACGCAGCCTGCAGGCCTTCCGGCTTGCGCTGCGTGGACGACGTGTCTGCTTGCAGAAACGTGCTGAATGATTCAAGCTGGGTAGCCAGCAGGAAAGGTACTTGGTGAACGATGGGGCGCTTCGCAAAACTCTTGCGAATGCGCTTCTTCTCGGTGAAGGAATATTGCATACGATCTCCGAATCACGGCGGGCATTGTTGTCGAGGCAGGATACCTTGATGAGACAACCCGAGTGTTCACCGACTGAGACCCGATGGCCGTCCGATGGCCTGAACGAGCCTAGAAGCTTGGTGGTTGGCCGCTACCAACCGCTGGCTGACGGCAGCGGATGCCTGTGTTGCCCGCTACCCGACCAAACTTGCCTTCTGCAGTCGCTTCAGAAGACAAAGAGAAACACCGGTCAATACTGCCGATAGACGATTCTCTTTGGCCTCTGGGGCCCCTGTTCTTGCCGAAATCGGCTGGCAAAAACGTGGTCCCCACAAAGCACAAAAAGGCCGGCGGTGGAAAACCGCCAGCCTTCGCACAACGCGCCGAAACTTACTTGATTTCAGCCTTCGCGCCGGCTTCTTCCAACTTCTTCTTGGCTTCTTCAGCAGCAGCCTTCGGTACCGATTCCTTAACAGGCTTCGGTGCACCGTCAACCAAGTCCTTCGCTTCCTTCAGGCCGAGACCCGTCAGTTCACGAACAGCCTTAATGACCGAAACCTTGTTCGCACCGACTTCCGTCAGGTTGACAGTGAATTCGGTTTGCTCTTCAGCGACAGCTGCAGCTGCGCCTGCCGGGCCTGCCACTGCAACAGCAGCTGCCGACACGCCAAACTTTTCTTCGAACGCCTTAACCAGCTCGTTCAGTTCCAGAACCGACATCGAGCTTACTGCCTCGAGGATGTCATCTTTTGCGATTGCCATTTGAAATACTCCTAAATTGAATTCGGATACAGCCAGCGATCAATCACGCTCGACTGAAGTGCGTTACGCAGCAGCTTCTTCGCCTTGTTTCTTTTCTGCCAGCGCGGCCAGAGCGCGCGCAAAGCCGGAAACAGGTGCTTGCATAACGTACAACAGCTTGGAGAGCAGTTCTTCGCGGCTCGGGATGTTTGCCAGCGCTTGCACGCCAGCCTTGTCCATCACCTTGCCTTCGTAGGAACCAGCCTTGATGATCAACTTGTCATTGCTTTTGCCGAAGTCGTTGACGACCTTAGCAGCAGCAATGGCATCTTCCGAGATGCCGTAGATCAGGGGACCGGTCATCTGCTCTGCCAAAGAAGCAAACGGGGTACCTTCAACAGCGCGACGCGCCAGCGTGTTCTTCAACACACGAAGGTAAACCTGTTGCTCACGCGCTTTCGCGCGCAGCTTGGTCAGATCGCCAACCGTGATCCCACGATACTCAGCCAGAACCACGGTCTGGGCTTTCGCGACTTGCGCGGCAACCTCAGCGACGACGGCCTGCTTGCTTTCTTTATTGAGTGGCACGGTTAACCTCCAGATTCGATACACGCAGCGTGCGCCTTGTGTACCGCGTTCAATAACGGCGTCCGACCAGTCAGGAGTATTTCGACCGCCCGATCCCCACATTTCTGCGGACATCCAACGGCTTCATCACTACAAAACCTTTTCGGGTTCGCCATCTGCGTTGGCTTTACATTAAGGGACCGCCTACCTGCTGCGTTCCCGCCAACGGTCTTTGACAACCGGCCGCACGATGCAAACTGCCATCTTGCGACCGCCCAAAGCCCATAAAACCGCCTCGACTCACATCGAGGCGATGAATTTATTACTGTGCTGCGATCGATGCCTGGTCGACGCGAACGCCAACACCCATCGTGCTCGACAGCGCAACTTTACGCAGGTACACACCCTTGCTCGTTGCCGGCTTCGCCTTTTGCAGCGCGTCGACCAGAGCGTTCAGGTTGCTACGCAGAGCCGTCGGCTCGAACGAAGCACGGCCGATCGTGGCGTGGATGATACCGCCCTTGTCGACACGGAATTGCACCTGGCCAGCCTTGGCGTTCTTGACGGCAGTCGCGACGTCCGGCGTAACCGTGCCAACCTTCGGGTTAGGCATCAGGCCGCGCGGGCCGAGAATCTGACCGAGCGTACCGACAACGCGCATCGTGTCCGGCGAAGCGATCACAATATCGAAGTCCAGCTTGCCAGCCTTGACTTGTTCAGCCAAGTCTTCCATCCCGACGATTTCTGCGCCAGCTGCACGAGCTTGCTCGGCCTTTTCACCTTGTGCGAACACGGCCACACGAACCGACTTACCAGTACCAGCCGGCAGTACGACCGAACCGCGAACCACTTGGTCCGACTTCTTCGCGTCGATGCCGAGTTGCACTGCAACGTCGATCGACTCGTCGAACTTCGCGCTTGCGCATTCCTTCACGAGCGACAGAGCTTCGTCGACCGCGTACAGCTTTTGACGATCAACCTTGGCTGCAAATGCTTGCAGACGCTTTGAAAGCTTAGCCATTTACACGCCCTCCACGGTGATGCCCATCGAGCGGGCGCTACCAGCGATTGTACGAACCGCTGCGTCCAGATCAGCCGCCGTCAGATCAGGCATCTTGGCCTTGGCGATATCTTCAGCTTGAGCGCGAGTGATCTTGCCGACCTTATCGGTATGCGGCTTGGCCGAACCCTTGTCGATCTTCGCTGCCTTCTTGATCAGAACCGTAGCCGGCGGCGTCTTCAGAACGAACGTGAAGCTCTTGTCCGCGAACGCGGTGATCACGACCGGAATCGGCAGACCCGGTTCCATAGCTTGAGTCTGCGCGTTAAACGCCTTGCAGAACTCCATGATGTTCAGGCCGCGCTGGCCCAGTGCCGGACCGACCGGCGGCGACGGGTTGGCTTTACCTGCAGGAATCTGCAGCTTGATAAAGCCGATGATTTTCTTTGCCATTTTGAAAACCTCTTAGGAACGCCGCCGTGGTACAAGCGGACATTCAGTGAGTAGTAGCGCGCGTTCGCCGGAAAACAGACTACTTACGCTCCTCAACGGCCATTACGCGGACCGTAAGCGCGAAATACGGGACGCACCGATTGGTGTGCCCCGTAGAATTCTGGATTACAACTTTTCGACCTGGCCGAATTCCAGCTCGACCGGCGTTGCGCGGCCAAAGATTGTAACGGAAACACGGACGCGCGACTTTTCGTAGTTCACTTCTTCGACGCTGCCGTTGAAATCCGTGAACGGACCGTCCTTCACCCGAACCATCTCGCCTACTTCGAACAGGGTCTTCGGACGCGGCTTTTCCACGCCTTCCTGCATTTGCGACATGATCTTCTCGACTTCCCGCGGGGAAATCGGACTCGGACGATTACGCGCCCCACCGACGAAACCCGTCACCTTTGCCGTGTTCTTCACGAGGTGCCACGTTTCGTCCGTCATTTCCATTTCCACAAGGACATAGCCCGGGAAGAAACGACGCTCGGTCACCGATTTGTGACCGCCTTTCACCTCGACCACTTCTTCAGTCGGAACAAGGATCTGACCAAATTGGTCTTGCATGCCAGCACGTTCAATGCGCTCCTGAAGCGCACGTTGCACGCTCTTCTCCATGCCGGAGTAGGCGTGCACCACGTACCAACGTTTGCCGCTCGGGGATGCCGGAGTATCACTCATATCATTTCCAACCCAGAATCACCGAGAAAATCGCCCATTCGATGGATTTATCGCTAATCCAAAGAAAGATCGCCATCACGAACACGAAGCCGAACACTACGAGTGTTGTCTGGGTGGCCTCTTTACGAGTCGGCCAGACAACCTTACGAACTTCTTTGTACGAGTCTTTGGCGAAAGCGATGAAACCCTTGCCAGGCGCGGAGAGAAGACCGACTGCAACACCCGCGATAGCGCCAACAGCCAAGGCGGCTCCGCGGACGTACCATTCCTGGCCGCTGAGCCAGAAGAACCCCACGAACCCGGCCAAGACCAACAATACGCCAGCGACGAGCATCAGCTTGTCGCCGGATGTATTTACAGTTTCGACGGAAGGATTCGCCATAACACCTTAACGAAGCGTCATATACGACGCGTGAGTTGGCAGGGGCAGAGGGAATCGAACCCCCAACCTTCGGTTTTGGAGACCGACGCTCTGCCAGTTGAGCTATACCCCTAAACCATTTTGGGGTTGACGACGCCGCCAACCCCGAAACTACCGATTAACGAGAACTATCTGGCGTTACTCGAGAATCTTGGCAACGACACCAGCACCGACCGTACGGCCGCCTTCGCGAATTGCGAAGCGCAGACCTTCTTCCATCGCGATCGGGTTGATCAGCTTCACCGTGATCGACACGTTGTCGCCCGGCATAACCATTTCCTTGTCCTTCGGCAACTCGATCGAGCCCGTCACGTCCGTCGTACGGAAGTAGAACTGCGGACGATAGTTGTTGAAGAACGGCGTGTGGCGGCCGCCTTCGTCCTTGCTCAGCACATACACTTCAGCCGTGAAGTGCGTGTGCGGGTTGATCGAGCCCGGCTTCGCCAGAACCTGACCACGCTCCACGTCTTCACGCTTCGTGCCGCGCAGCAGGATACCCACGTTGTCGCCTGCCTGACCCTGGTCGAGCAGCTTGCGGAACATTTCCACGCCCGTGCAGGTCGTCTTCACCGTCGGCTTGATACCCACGATTTCGATTTCTTCGCCGACCTTCACGACGCCGCGCTCAACGCGACCCGTCACCACCGTGCCGCGACCCGAGATCGAGAACACGTCTTCCACCGGCATCAGGAACGCACCGTCAACTGCGCGCTCCGGCGTCGGGATGTACGTGTCCAGCGCGTCGGCCAGATTCATGATCGCCACTTCGCCCAGCTCGCCCGTGTCGCCTTCCAGCGCCAGCTTGGCCGAACCCTTGATGATCGGCGTGTCGTCGCCCGGGAAGTCGTACTTCGACAGAAGTTCACGAACTTCCATCTCGACGAGCTCCAGCAGCTCAGCGTCGTCCACCATGTCGCACTTGTTCAGGAACACGATGATGTACGGAACGCCAACCTGACGCGCCAGCAGGATGTGCTCACGCGTTTGCGGCATCGGGCCGTCTGCGGCCGAGCACACCAGGATCGCGCCGTCCATCTGCGCTGCGCCCGTGATCATGTTCTTCACATAGTCAGCGTGGCCCGGGCAATCGACGTGTGCGTAGTGGCGGTTAGCCGTTTCGTACTCGACGTGCGCCGTGTTGATCGTGATACCACGTGCCTTTTCTTCCGGCGCCGCGTCGATCTGGTCGTATGCTTTCGCTTCGCCGCCAAACTTCTTGGTCAGAACCGTCGTGATCGCTGCCGTCAGCGTGGTCTTGCCGTGGTCAACGTGACCGATCGTGCCGACGTTCACGTGCGGCTTGGTCCGCTCAAACTTACCCTTGGCCATTTTCGACTCCTAAGAGGATTTATCCGTACGTTGCGCCGCGCGCAAACAATCACCGAGTACTTCTGGTGCCCATGGGCAGGATCGAACTGCCGACCTCTCCCTTACCAAGGGAGTGCTCTACCACTGAGCCACATGGGCGCTACTTCTTTGTTGCTGGAGCGGGTGAAGGGAATCGAACCCTCGTCGTAAGCTTGGAAGGCTTCTGCTCTACCATTGAGCTACACCCGCAAGGATCCATGGATTCCCAACTACTGCTACAACTTGCATTCTGGTGGAGGAGGTTGGATTCGAACCAACGTAGGCGTAAGCCAACAGATTTACAGTCTGCCCCCTTTAGCCACTCGGGCACCCCTCCGCAGAGAACTGATGATTATGAGGGAACAACCGCCTGCTGTCAAGGCTTGACTGACCGTTCCAAACTCATAGCTCTCACTTATATAGTGACTCCAGCGCTGCGGTAAACGCAGAAACCCCACCGTTGAGGGGTGGGGTTTCTGTTACTGCAGGGGAGCCTGACGATTACCTACTTTCACACGGGAATCCGCACTATCATCGGCGTGGAGTCGTTTCACGGTCCTGTTCGGGATGGGAAGGGGTGGGACCGACTCGCTATGGTCATCAGGCATGACTTGTTGCCGTACTGCTCGGGGAGCAATACAGCCAATCTGGAAGAAGTAGTTTCTGGTGATGCTCACCAGCGGGAGTTGTGTTGTTTCTGGCACAACACTGATCTCAACCGTGCGTCGTGTGTCCCTGCCCCCTTCGGGGGTGGTCCTGAGTAAGCACTGAAGTGCTAACTCATCACGCAAAACACACCTGTTATAGGATCAAGCCTTACGGGCAATTAGTATCAGTTAGCTTAACGCATTACTGCGCTTCCACACCTGACCTATCAACGTCCTGGTCTTGAACGACCCTTCAAGGGGCTCGAAGCCCCGGGGATATCTCATCTTAAGGCGAGTTTCCCGCTTAGATGCTTTCAGCGGTTATCTCTTCCGAACATAGCTACCCGGCGATGCCACTGGCGTGACAACCGGTACACCAGAGGTTCGTCCACTCCGGTCCTCTCGTACTAGGAGCAGCCCCCTTCAAATATCCAGCGCCCACGGCAGATAGGGACCAAACTGTCTCACGACGTTTTAAACCCAGCTCACGTACCTCTTTAAATGGCGAACAGCCATACCCTTGGGACCGGCTACAGCCCCAGGATGAGATGAGCCGACATCGAGGTGCCAAACACCGCCGTCGATATGAACTCTTGGGCGGTATCAGCCTGTTATCCCCAGAGTACCTTTTATCCGTTGAGCGATGGCCCTTCCATACAGAACCACCGGATCACTATGACCTGCTTTCGCACCTGCTCGACTTGTCGGTCTCGCAGTTAAGCACGCTTATGCCATTGCACTATCAGCACGATTTCCGACCGTACCTAGCGTACCTTCGTACTCCTCCGTTACACTTTGGGAGGAGACCGCCCCAGTCAAACTGCCTACCATGCACTGTCCCCGACCCGGATCACGGGCCAAGGTTAGAACCTCAAACAAACCAGGGTGGTATTTCAAGGACGGCTCCACGCAGACTGGCGTCCACGCTTCATAGCCTCCCACCTATCCTACACAGATCGGTTCAAAGTCCAATGCAAAGCTACAGTAAAGGTTCATGGGGTCTTTCCGTCTAGCCGCGGGGAGATTGCATCATCACAAACACTTCAACTTCGCTGAGTCTCGGGAGGAGACAGTGTGGCCATCGTTACGCCATTCGTGCAGGTCGGAACTTACCCGACAAGGAATTTCGCTACCTTAGGACCGTTATAGTTACGGCCGCCGTTTACCGGGACTTCAATCAAGAGCTTGCACCCCATCATTTAATCTTCCGGCACCGGGCAGGCGTCACACCCTATACGTCCACTTTCGTGTTTGCAGAGTGCTGTGTTTTTATTAAACAGTCGCAGCCACCAGTTTATTGCAACCCCTTCACCCTTTGCGCGCAGGCGCATCAAGCTACAGGGGCGTACCTTATCCCGAAGTTACGGTACCAATTTGCCGAGTTCCTTCTCCCGAGTTCTCTCAAGCGCCTTAGAATACTCATCTCGCCCACCTGTGTCGGTTTGCGGTACGGTCTTGTTAAACTGAAGCTTAGAGGCTTTTCTTGGAACCACTTCCAGTTGCTTCACCGCCTAAGCGGCTCGTCCCATGCCCTTGAATTGCGCGCCCGGATTTGCCTGAGCGCCTTCTCCAACACAGGAACCGGGACTTCCAACACCCGGACAACCTTCCGCGATCCGTCCCCCCATCGCATTTAACAATGGTGCAGGAATATTAACCTGCTTCCCATCAGCTACGCATTTCTGCCTCGCCTTAGGGGCCGACTCACCCTACGCCGATGAACGTTGCGTAGGAAACCTTGGGCTTACGGCGAGGGGGCCTTTCACCCCCTTTATCGCTACTCATGTCAGCATTCGCACTTCCGATACCTCCAGCGCACTTTTCAATGCACCTTCGCAGGCTTACGGAACGCTCTCCTACCATGCACATAAATGTGCATCCGCAGCTTCGGTATATTGCTTAGCCCCGTTACATCTTCCGCGCAGGACGACTCGATCAGTGAGCTATTACGCTTTCTTTAAAGGATGGCTGCTTCTAAGCCAACCTCCTGACTGTTTTAGCCTTCCCACTTCGTTTCCCACTTAGCAATATTTGGGGACCTTAGCTGGCGGTCTGGGTTGTTTCCCTCTTGACACCGGACGTTAGCACCCGATGTCTGTCTCCCGTGATTGCACTCTTCGGTATTCGGAGTTTGCTATGGCGTAGTAATCCGCAATGGACCCCACAACCATGACAGTGCTCTACCCCCGAAGGTGATACACGAGGCACTACCTAAATAGTTTTCGGAGAGAACCAGCTATTTCCAGGTTTGTTTAGCCTTTCACCCCTATCCACAGCTCATCCCCTAACTTTTCAACGTTAGTGGGTTCGGACCTCCAGTACGTGTTACCGCACCTTCATCCTGGCCATGGATAGATCACCTGGTTTCGGGTCTACACCCAGCGACTGAACGCCCTGTTCGGACTCGCTTTCGCTACGCCTTCCCTAATCGGTTAAGCTTGCCACTGAATGTAAGTCGCTGACCCATTATACAAAAGGTACGCAGTCACCCCACAAGGAGGCTCCTACTGTTTGTATGCATGCGGTTTCAGGATCTATTTCACTCCCCTCCCGGGGTTCTTTTCGCCTTTCCCTCACGGTACTGGTTCACTATCGGTCGATCACGAGTATTTAGCCTTGGAGGATGGTCCCCCCATCTTCAGACAGGATTTCACGTGTCCCGCCCTACTTGTCGTACACCCAGTTCTTCCTCGCTGTTTTCGTCTACAGGGCTATCACCTGCTATGGCGGCACTTTCCAGAGCCTTCGACTAACAATGAAGATAAAGAGTACAGGCTGGTCCCATTTCGCTCGCCACTACTCTGGGAATCTCGGTTGATTTCTTTTCCTGCGGTTACTTAGATGTTTCAGTTCACCGCGTTCGCTTCTCATGGCCTATGTATTCAGCCATGGATACCTCAATAGAGGTGGGTTTCCCCATTCGGACATCGGGGGATCAAAGCTCGTTTGCCAGCTCCCCCCCGCTTTTCGCAGGCTACCGCGTCCTTCATCGCCTGTGATCGCCAAGGCATCCACCACATGCACTTGTTCGCTTGACCCTATAACGGGTGTGTCTCGCACTGCATCCACGGGGGATGAAGTGTTTCGTCACAGTCGCTACAGGTTGAGTATTCGTGTTGCGCCGTATTCCAAGAGCAATCTTTCGATTTCCCTTTTCATACATTGATACAATCACAACCCTGATTCACCTACTCACATGCCCATCTCTAGACACGCTTTCGTGAATCTCTTTACTACTTCTTCCTGATTGTTAAAGAACGACAGCCGATATAAAGCTCTGCTTCATATCACTCTGACTGGCTCAATCGCCAATGCATAAAGCTCGGTAAATACCGAACGCTAGGCATTGAAGATTGGTGGAGGATGACGGGATCGAACCGACGACCCCCTGCTTGCAAAGCAGGTGCTCTCCCAGCTGAGCTAATCCCCCAGTCATACAGATCACGCAACCTGTTCGCCCCGGGGTCCTCACCGGTTAGCTGCAGCCACCGCAGAAACAGTGGTGGGTCTGGATGGATTCGAACCATCGACCCCCGCCTTATCAAGACGGTGCTCTAACCAACTGAGCTACAGACCCCTGAGTCTGTCTGCGTATCTGTCCTGATTTCACAGCCGATAAGCGTGAGCGCTCAACGCTTTGACACGTCTAGCTCGAGAAAGGAGGTGATCCAGCCGCACCTTCCGATACGGCTACCTTGTTACGACTTCACCCCAGTCATGAATCCTACCGTGGTGACCGTCCTCCTTGCGGTTAGACTAGCCACTTCTGGTAAAACCCACTCCCATGGTGTGACGGGCGGTGTGTACAAGACCCGGGAACGTATTCACCGCGGCATGCTGATCCGCGATTACTAGCGATTCCAGCTTCACGCACTCGAGTTGCAGAGTGCGATCCGGACTACGATCGGTTTTCTGGGATTGGCTCCCCCTCGCGGGTTGGCGACCCTCTGTTCCGACCATTGTATGACGTGTGAAGCCCTACCCATAAGGGCCATGAGGACTTGACGTCATCCCCACCTTCCTCCGGTTTGTCACCGGCAGTCTCCCTAGAGTGCTCTTGCGTAGCAACTAGGGACAAGGGTTGCGCTCGTTGCGGGACTTAACCCAACATCTCACGACACGAGCTGACGACAGCCATGCAGCACCTGTGTTATGGCTCCCTTTCGGGCACCCCGACCTTTCAGCCAGGTTCCATACATGTCAAGGGTAGGTAAGGTTTTTCGCGTTGCATCGAATTAATCCACATCATCCACCGCTTGTGCGGGTCCCCGTCAATTCCTTTGAGTTTTAATCTTGCGACCGTACTCCCCAGGCGGTCAACTTCACGCGTTAGCTTCGTTACCAAGTCAATGAAGACCCGACAACTAGTTGACATCGTTTAGGGCGTGGACTACCAGGGTATCTAATCCTGTTTGCTCCCCACGCTTTCGTGCATGAGCGTCAGTATTGGCCCAGGGGGCTGCCTTCGCCATCGGTATTCCTCCACATCTCTACGCATTTCACTGCTACACGTGGAATTCTACCCCCCTCTGCCATACTCTAGCCCGCCAGTCACAAATGCAGTTCCCAGGTTAAGCCCGGGGATTTCACATCTGTCTTAGCGGACCGCCTGCGCACGCTTTACGCCCAGTAATTCCGATTAACGCTTGCACCCTACGTATTACCGCGGCTGCTGGCACGTAGTTAGCCGGTGCTTATTCTTCCGGTACCGTCATCCTCCCGCCGTATTAGGGCAGAAGTTTTCTTTCCGGACAAAAGTGCTTTACAACCCGAAGGCCTTCTTCACACACGCGGCATTGCTGGATCAGGGTTGCCCCCATTGTCCAAAATTCCCCACTGCTGCCTCCCGTAGGAGTCTGGGCCGTGTCTCAGTCCCAGTGTGGCTGGTCGTCCTCTCAGACCAGCTACAGATCGTCGCCTTGGTAGGCCTTTACCCCACCAACTAGCTAATCTGCCATCGGCCGCCCCTGTAGCGAGAGGTCCTAAGATCCCCCCCTTTCCTCCGTAGAGCGTATGCGGTATTAATCCGGCTTTCGCCGGGCTATCCCCCACTACAGGACACGTTCCGATGTATTACTCACCCGTTCGCCACTCGCCACCAGGGTTACCCCCGTGCTGCCGTTCGACTTGCATGTGTAAGGCATGCCGCCAGCGTTCAATCTGAGCCAGGATCAAACTCTTCAGTTCAAACCTGTTACTGTTTTTCGGGCTCTTTCGAACCCGGTCGCTCACTCAACGTACTGACGAATGATCATCCTGCCGCCGTGTTTCCACCCCAGCAGGAAAACCTTCCTTTAATACTAGTGTGAGACTTGATACTTTCGCTTTTGCAGCAGGCCCCGAAGGACCCACCGCCGCGTCGCGCATCAAGCGCCCACACTTATCGGCTGTTAATTTTTAAAGATCGATTTCGCATTCACTACCAAAAACCGCACCGCGTGTCGTCAACCTCACAACCACCCGGCACCGCTTCGTTCTGCGTCGCTGCATCTGCAGCAGAGAAACGAGATTATGGTAAGAACGGTATCCTCGCCGTATGTAATACCTTCATAAACACTTGGCTCCGGACAAAGCAAGGTCCTTCGAATCAATTACGCCAGACGTAGAAATAATTTTCCGAAAACATCATGTTCAGAAATCCGGCGCGCGTCAAAACTTCCTCAGCCCGAGCTACCAATTCAAGACCTCGACTCACTGCGTCCCCGCTGATGACTCCCTCCCACAATGTCGGCATCACTCTCGCCAGCTCTTCGATATAAGTTTTCAAGCGTCATCAACAATAAATCATCCCCGTATAATTAAAAATATATTCGCCACAAGCCACTCTCAAATCCGTCTTGCCTTGCTCGGGCCAGGCCTTCATTTTTTTTATTAAAAATCTTGAACCGATTATCAAGTTCGCAAAATTCCTTCAATGTTCTGGAGATTTATCGGTGCTACCATCATTTATCAGGATCACCTTCGAAATCCGGAAAGGTTTGCGATTTTATGCTTTCCAGGCACTCCCTTAGATACGCTTGAATATTGAAAATAGGAACTATTATTGATATCGATATTCTTTTGCCAGACATAATGCTACCCTCGCTTCAAGGAAACATGGTGCCGAAATCGCCGACCCAATACCCGCATATCATTGAAAATGATAAAAAATAGAGAAAATCAAATGCCACCAAATACGACGCAACGCTGAATCGACACGACCACAAAATCCAGCATCCGCTGCGACTCAAATCTCAATATTCCGATTCTATTTGTTAAAAATGCAAGAATAGAAGTATTAGCAAAAAACCAGCAGTCTTAAAAAAATAGACATGAACTTTCCCACCTAACGCTTCCTTATGCAGAAATATAGGTTTCCACACGCCGACGATAATCAACAGGCTAAAAACCGAGCCCGTCGCAATTCCTAAAACTCCATACATCTTGCCCAATATGATCGTTGCCGAGATATTTATGATAGCTTCAGCAAGTGGAGCCGCTGTGTCGTGATATAGACCGGATGCAGAAATAAACTCATCGGTCGTCTTTCTCGCTACTGTAATAAAGAACCCAGCCGCCAACATGGTAACTACTGATTTCGGCAAAATATATGCCTCACCGACCCACGCGCTTATGAATAAATCAACGGTGCTGAACAAGGTGAAAGTTGCAACACCTGCAAGCCAAAAACGTGACACTTGAAGCTCCCAGTAGACGCCAAAGGTTCGCTTTAAATTCCGTGCCGCAACTAAATTCCCAACGCCTGCGTTGGTACTATCGAATAGCGCAGCAATCACAGAAGTAAGTGCCGTTATTATGATCGTGTAGTTGGTATATTTTGTAACAACCTGCAAATTCAAAAATATAAATACAAATATCGGGCTTGTCTGTTGAAGAACAACAGCCGCAAGTTTGTGCACAAAGGCCTGTTTTGATTTTTTATATATAACCAGATAGTCGCGACAGATTTTTCCGGAACTTACGTCTACATCGAGCCACGGATAAACACGCGATATTTTTATGTTCAGGAAATTCACATAAGCAACCAGCGAAATCAACTCGAGCCCTAACCACCAAAATATTTTTTGGTCAAAATATAAAACGGCAACTACCTGCACGCCCAACTTCAAGAGCTTTAGGCTATTGAAGATACTAATTTTGACGTAATTTTTTTGATCTGCAACCAATAATATTTCACGATAATTAAAGAAAAATCCTATTATAGTTGTCGACAGGTAAATAAAATAAGTTGCGATAATCGTGCCCGTAGAGAAGCCTGACGATCGGAAAAAATATGGAATGAAAACACCGACAACAACTCCAACGCCCATCACTACAAAACCGATTCGGCGATAAATGTACGCAAATACATTCACAATAGCCGAAATCTCGGATCTATTTTTGTCATGATCGGACCATAGAGAGCAAATGCAACGACAGACGCAAAACCCATTTCTGCGAGATTTAAAAACCCCACAATGTTTACAATCGTAGTCGCTAACCCGATAAAATTTGCGCCAATTTTGTGAATGAAAACAGCTCTCGATACAAATGTTGCGACCAAAACTAAAACCAAAAAAAACAGGCTCACCTGCGCGTTTTTGGCCATTTTTTTAAAACGAGAATCAGCCTCGGTTCGATTTTGCTGCATATCCATTGATACGAAGTTGGTTAA